>NZ_CP193626.1:4800000-8011267 GCF_052936305.1 Saccharothrix isguenensis | reverse complement strand
CTCCGCGCTCCCCTCCCCTCGGTGACGGCTCCGCGGTCAGTCCCCGGGAACTTCCACGACGTGGACACGGAGAATAGAGGCATCCACAGAGTTATCCACAACTGTGCACGAACGCGGCTCGGCTCGCAGCGGTCCCCCCGTTGCTCCCGAGCACCTGCGGTCCGCGTGGCGGCGGCTCTGCCACGCCTGGTCGGCACGGCCCGCGTCTACCCGCGAAGGCAGCACGCTAACAAGGTGCGGGCCGTGCCACAAGGCGTACCGGCTCACAAGGTTTTAACGCACCTCAGGGGCGGCTTCCCGTGCCTGGGACGACCCCGATTTGGACCGCGCACCCGGGGCTGCGTACCCTCGTACCGTCTCCCGCTTGCGTGGGGTGCTTTTCGCGCGCCTAAGGCTTGTTCGCTGGGGACACCACAGACCTGCTTGGCAGTTAAGCACCGGGAGTCCGACCGTGAGCAAGGGTAAGCGCACCTTCCAGCCCAACAACCGTCGCCGTGCGAAGACGCACGGGTTCCGGCTGCGCATGCGCACCCGTGCCGGCCGCGCCATCCTGGCCGCGCGCCGCGGCAAGGGCCGCAAAGAGCTGTCCGCCTAGATCGCCGTAGCGCCGTGCTACCGGCGGCCAACCGGCTGACCCGCAGCCAGGACTTCGGCCTGGTGGTCCGCCGAGGCCGCCGGGCCGGTCGGTCACGGCTGGTGGTGCACGTCTTGATGCCGTCGGCGACCCCGGACACAGCGGGCGCCGTGGCAGAGACAGGCGACACCAAGGCGACATCTGGTGGCGCCTCGGCGGAACCACGTACCTCGGCAGCGTCCGATGGCGCCTCGGCGGAACCACGTACCTCGGCAGCGTCCGATGGCGCCTCGGCGGAACCACGTACCTCGGCAGCGTCCGATGGCGCCTCGGCGGAACCACGTACCTCGGCGCAGCCCACCTTGGACCAGTCCAAGGTGGGCTTCGTCGTGAGCAAAGCCGTGGGCAACTCCGTCGTCCGCCACCAGGTGAGCCGCCGGCTCCGGCACGTCGTGCGCGAACGGCTCGACCTGCTGCCGCCCGGAACTTCGCTGGTCGTACGCGCGTTGGCACCATCAGCCGAGGCGAGCAGCGCCGAGCTCGGCCGTGACCTCGACGCGGCGCTGCACAAGGTGCTGCGATGAAGACCGTCCAGGTGAGTCCCGTCGTGCGGGCTCTGCTGCTGCCGGTGCGGTTCTACCGGAAGTTCATCTCGCCCGCGCTGCCCCCGACCTGCCGCTTCCACCCGACTTGCAGTGCGTACGCGGTGGAGGCGTTGACCGTCCACGGGGCGCTGCGCGGTTCCTGGCTGACCCTCCGCCGGCTGGGCCGCTGCGGACCCTGGCACCCTGGTGGCCTGGACCCGGTTCCGCCGAGGCGAAACGCGGTCCCCGACCTTCCTGCCGAGGAGTAGCTAGTGCTCAACTTCATCTACTACCCGGTGTCCTTCATCCTGTGGTGTTGGCACTGGGTGTTCGGCCACGTCTTCGGCGAGTCGAGCGGGTTCGCGTGGGCCCTCGCCGTGGTCTTCCTCGTCTTCACTCTGCGCGCGATCCTGTTCAAGCCGTTCGTCGGCCAGGTCCGCTCGATGCGCAAGATGCAGGAGTTCGCGCCGGAGCTGCAGAAGATCAAGAAGAAGTACGCGAACGACAAGCAGCGCCAAGCGCAGGAGATGCAGAAGCTCCAGTCGGAGCACGGCGTCAACCCGCTGGGCGGCTGCCTGCCGATGCTGGTGCAGATCCCGGTGTTCATCGGCCTGTTCCACGTGCTGCGCTCGTTCAGGCCCGGCTGGGGCGAGGTGTACTTCTTCGACGCCAAGGGCGTGGAGTCGTTCGTCAACGCCAAGCTGTTCGGCGCGAACCTGTCGACCTTCATCACGATGCCCGAGAACGAGCTGGCGGCGTTCGCCACCGAGCGCAGCAGCGTGCTGATGGTCTCGATCCCGCTGATGATCGTGGCGTCGATCGGCACGCACTTCACCGCCCGCCACTCGGTGGCCCGGCAGACGCAGGCCGCGGCGGACAACCCGCAGACCGCGATCATGAACAAGCTGACGCTGTACTTGTTCCCGATCGGCGTGCTTGTCGGTGGCCTCTTCTTCCCGATCGCGATCCTGCTGTACTGGCTGAGCAACAACTCGTGGACGCTGGGCCAGCAGTACGTCGTGTACCACCGCATCGACCGCGAGGAAGAGGCGAAGAAGGTCGAGGCGACCACCCAGCGCCAGGCGCTCGCGCCGAAGCCGGGCGTCAAGCCGAAGCCCGGTCAGAAGCCGCAGCCGCGCAAGCCAGCGAGCACCCAGCCCGCCGCTGAGAAGCCGGCGGCGAACGGCATGCAACCGGTCGGCGACGAGTCCACCGGGACCGCGAAGCCGTCCACCGAGATTCCCGGTCTGAGCCCAGACCGATCGCCGAGCAAGAAGCAGGGCAACAAGAAGCGTCGTTGACCCTGGAGAGGAGACATCGTGTCGGAGACGTTGCAGGCGGCCGACGTGGACACCCCCGAGGCCGAGCCGGCCCCACCGGCGCGGTCGGGGAGTTCGGAGGACCTGCTCGTCCAGGAGGGCGACATCGCCGGGGACTACCTCGAGCGGTTGTTGGACCTCCTCGACTACGACGGCGACATCGACCTCGACGTCGAGGCGGGTCGGGCGATCGTGAGCATCGACGGTGGTGACGACCTGGAGAAGCTGGTCGGTACCCGGGGCACGGTCCTGGAGTCGTTGCAGGAGCTGACCCGGCTCGCGGTGCAGCAGGAGACGGGCGTGCGGAGCCGGCTCATGCTGGACATCGCCGGGTGGCGCGCCGGACGGCGGGCCGAACTGGCCGACCTCGGCCGGACGACGGCGGAGAAGGTGGTGGCGACCGGCGAGAAGGTGCGGCTGCACCCGATGACGCCGTTCGAGCGGAAGGTCGTGCACGACGCCGTCGCCTCGGTGGCGGGTGTGCACAGCGAGAGCGAGGGCGAGGAGCCGCAGCGCCGCGTCGTGGTGCTGCCGAAGCCCTGAGTGGTTTCACGTGAAACGGCCCCGGCCCTCCTTGTGGGAGCCGGGGCCGTTGCTCATCTGCGGAACGCCCGACCTTCTTCGTGAACAGCGCCGTTGGCGGCATGTCGTCGACCGCGCACTCCGGCTAACGCAACGGCGCGAAGGTCTACTACTGGGCCAACGACACGGTGCACTGCCTGCGCTCCACGCACGAACGCGTGACGATCTTGGTCTGTGGGCTGTCCGGCAGGCAACGGCTCCGACATGATCGTCCAGATCTGGACGACGGGTGTGCTGTGAGACGCTGACCAGTGAGAGGGCGGGCCGACGGTGCCCGCCCCCCGCTGCGTCCACCCCGACTGTTGCAAGTGATCGGTATCAGTGTGAGTGCACGAGGTACCGCTCGTCGGTGATCTCCCGGCCCCAGAGCGCCGGGTCGGTCAGCGGCCGGACGTCCCCCTCCCCCAGCAGCGCGACGCAGTCGGCGGCGGTGAGCCCGGCACCGGTGTGCCAGCGTCCCTCGACCAGCACCAGACGCCCGCCCGGCTTGAGGAGGGCGCGCCACCGCTCGATCGCGGCGGCCGGGTCGGGCAACGCCCACAACACGTGCCGCGCCAGCACCACGTCGAACGACCCCGGCGGGTACGGCGGGCGCGCGGCATCACCCTGGCGGAACTCCACCCCGTCCACCTTCGCCCGTGCCGCCGCGACCATCCGCTCGGACAGGTCGAGCCCACGCACGTCGTACCCGGCTTCCGCGAGCAACGCGGTGAGGCTGCCGGTCCCGCACCCGAGGTCCACCACGGACGCGGGCGCGGTCGGCAGCACCGGCAGGAGCAGGTCCGCCCAAGCCTGCCGCACGGACGGGTCGGTCAGCCCGTGGTCGGCTTCCTGGTCGAACGTCGCCGCCTGCTCGTCCCAGAACCGCGCCGCCGCGAACGTGCCCAGCCACGCCCGCTGCTCGTCGGTCTCCGGCACGTCCCGCCCGCGAGCCTCCGCGATCGCCTGCCACGCCGCCTCGGGGGACGCGCCGTCCGCCACCAACAGCGCACCGGCCACCAACGACGCCCGGCCGATCCCACCCCGGCAGTGCACCAGCACGTGCCGACCCGCGCGCATCGCCTCGACCACGGCGTCCAACTCCAACGCTGCGACGGGCACCCCGAAGTCCGGGATCGGCAGCCAGTGGAACGCCATCCCCGCGTTCCGTGCCGCCGCCTCCTCCCCCGTCAGGTCGAGCTTCGCCAACTCCATCTCGGTCAGGGCGCAGACGATGACGTCCACGCCCGCCGCGGCCAGATCGGCGACGTGCTGGAGGTCGCGCGGGTGCCCCATGGTGCTCAGCGCTCCTGGTTGGACCGAGTACATCGAAAGTCTTCCCCTCATCGCGTTTCACGTGAAACCGTCGCTGCATGACCGAGATCATCCGGAAGCTCCGCGTCGCCGCCTACGCCGTGATCATCGAGGACGGCCGGCTGCTCCTCTCCCGCTGGTTGGGTCCGGACCGGCCGAGGTGGATCCTGCCCGGCGGCGGAATCGACCACGGTGAGGATCCGTACCACGCGGTGATCCGCGAGGTGTTCGAGGAGACCGGCTACCACGCCGAGGTCGACCGGCTGCTCGGCATCCAGAACGTCCACGGCCCACTGGAGCGCAACGGCGTCCAAGTCGACTACCACCGCCTCCGGATCTTGTACGAGGCACACGTCATCGGCGGTGAACTCACCTTCGAGGTGGACGGCAGCACGGACCAGGCGGCGTGGTTCCCGCTGGACGAAGTCCCGGACCTCGACCACGTCGAGTCGGTCGACTACGCCCTCGAACTCCTCCGCACGGCCCCCGGCGACGGTCGGATCGCCAGTTTCACGTGAAACACGCGAGAACTCGTCCATTGATTTGGCGTGTCGCCGGGGTGATCCGTCATAGTGGGCACCGGCACATCTCCCGGGGCTCACCGCCTCCTGGCGAGACGCCCGACCCCATCGCCCACACCGGCCGTCCTCGGCGTCGTGTGTGGTTTCACGTGAAACGCCCCCGGATGGAGACATGGCCGCAGAGGTGGAAGACCGCGCGAAGAGGGTCTTCGGTGACCACTACGACAAGGCGGTCGCCTTCACGGCACTGCTCACCGAGCACGGCGTCGAGCGCGGGCTCATCGGCCCACGGGAGGTCGACCGGCTCTGGGACCGCCACATCCTGAATTCGGCGGTCGTTGCGGAGTTGCTTCCCGAAGGTTCACGGGTCGTGGACGTAGGCTCGGGCGCGGGCTTGCCGGGCATCCCCCTGGCGATCGCACGACCGGATCTCACCCTGACGCTCCTGGAGCCGATGGCGCGCCGGGTGGCGTGGTTGACCGAGTGCGTCGAAGCACTCGACCTCAAGGTCACCGTGATCCGCGGACGAGCCGAGGAGGGGCCGGTGCTCGACCAACTGTCCGGCAGCGACGTCGTGACAGCTCGCGCGGTCGCCCCGCTGGAGCGGCTGACGCGGTGGTGCCTCCCACTGCTGCGGCCCGGCGGACTTCTCGTCGCCCTCAAGGGAGAGAGCGCCGCGGAAGAACTCGAACGCGACGCCGAGGCGGTGCGCAGGGCCGGCGGTGTCCGTCCGCGCGTGACCACCTGCGGTGGCGATGTCCTCGAACTGCCGACGACGGTCGTGCTCGTGGAGCGCGATGAGCGCGCGAGCCGCCGTGATGGCGCGCGTCGCGGAAGAAAGGATCGGTGAACGTGTACCCCGACCCCCTGCAACCTGTGTTCCAAGCGGCCGGTGTTCCACGTGAAACCGAGCCCGAACGTGCGGTGGGCGCGGGCGAAGTGCTCCGCCCGGCAGGCAACGCAGACTCGACTGACAACGTGGAACCGGCAGGAGACAACACCGTGTGGACCCCCATCGCGGAAGAAGCGGCACGCGCCACCCGCGTCCTGCACCCCGACTCCCTCCAACTCCCCCGTCCGGACCGTCGCCGCGTCATGGTGGTCGCCAACCAGAAGGGCGGCGTCGGCAAGACGACGAGCACGGTGAACCTGGCCGCCGGCCTCGCGATCCACGGGCTGAAGGTCCTCGTCATCGACCTCGACCCGCAGGGCAACGCGAGCACCGCGCTGTCCGTCGACCACCGCTCCGGCACGCCGTCCGTGTACGAGGTGCTGATCGGCGAGATGTCGGTCGCCGAGGCGGCCCAGGTGAGCAACCAGTCCCCCAACCTCTACTGCGTGCCCGCCACGATCGACCTCGCCGGGGCGGAGATCGAACTGGTCTCGATGGTGGCCCGCGAGTCACGGCTGAAGGAGGCGCTGAGCCCGGAGGCGCTGGACCCGATCCAGCCGGACTACGTGTTCATCGACTGCCCGCCGTCGCTCGGCCTGCTGACGGTCAACGCGATGGTCGCCGCGCAGGAGGTGCTGATCCCGATCCAGTGCGAGTACTACGCGCTGGAAGGTCTGGGGCAGCTGCTGCGCAACATCGAACTGGTCCAGGCGCACCTGAACCCGGCGCTGAACGTGTCCACCATCCTGCTCACCATGTACGACGGCCGGACGAAGCTGGCCGACCAGGTGACCAGCGAGGTGCGCGGCCACTTCGGCGACACAGTCCTCAAAACGGTGATCCCGCGCAGCGTGAAGGTCTCCGAGGCACCAGGATTCGGTCAGACGGTACTCACCTACGACCCCGGTTCACGGGGCGCGATGAGCTACCTCGACGCAGCACGGGAGATCGCCGAGTTCGGCGCGAAGATGGGATCGGCATGACGGAACAGCGCAAGGGTGGCCTAGGCCGTGGGCTCGCGGCCCTGATCCCCAGCGGACCTCCTCCGGGGACACCGGCGGCGACACCTCTGCGGGCGGTGCCCAACGGCTCGTCGTCCCCTGCGCTGTCCTCTTCCGAGCCCGACTCCACACCCTCCGGGGAGGTGGCCGGCGCGGTGTACCAGGAGCTGCCGGTCACGTCGATCCGCACCAACCCGAAGCAGCCGCGGCAGGTCTTCGACGAAGAGGCGCTGCGCGAGCTGGAGCACTCGATCCGCGAGTTCGGCCTCATGCAGCCGATCGTGGTGCGGGCGACCGGGTCGGACACCTACGAGCTCGTCATGGGCGAGCGGCGGTGGCGGGCGACCCAGCTGGCCGGTCTGAAGACGATCCCGGCGATCGTCCGGCAGACCGCCGACGACGTGATGCTGCGCGACGCTCTGCTGGAGAACATCCACCGCGTCCAGCTCAACCCGTTGGAGGAGGCGTCCGCCTACCAGCAGCTGCTGGAGGAGTTCGGCGTGACGCACGAGGAGCTGGCCGACCGGATCGGCCGCAGCCGCCCGGTGGTCACCAACACCATCCGGCTGCTGAAGCTCCCCCTCCCCGTGCAGCGGCGGGTCGCGGCGGGCGTGCTGTCCGCCGGTCACGCCCGCGCGTTGCTCGGCATCGAGAACCCCGGCACGCAGGAGGAGTTGGCGGCCCGGATCGTCGCGGAGGGCATGTCGGTCCGCGCGACGGAGGAAGCGGTGACGCTCGCCAAGGGCGCCGAGCCCGCCAAGGCGAAGCAGGTCCGGCGCAAGCAGATCCAGGCGCCCGGTCTGCAGGACTTGGCGGAGCGGCTGTCGGACAACTTCGACACCCGGGTGAAGGTCGAGTTGGGGCAGCGGAAGGGCCGGATCGTGGTCGAGTTCGGGTCCGTGGACGACCTCGAACGCATCATTCAGCTCATGTCACCCGAAGCAGCGCAGCGAACGAGGCCTCCGGAGTAGGTTACCGCGAGCAACGAAAAAAACCGGACAAAACGGATACGTTTGGCCCGCAAGGGATCACCCCAGGGCCTTATGTCACGGTGACGATGACGGCCCGCGTCCATGCGGACACGGGCCGTCACCATTAAGTGAGATGGTCTAACGCTCGACAGCGCGCTCCACGAGCCGCGCGTAGATCTCGCCGAGCGACTCCCCCGCCGCCTCGACCGCCATCGGCAGCAACGAGGTCTCGGTCAAACCGGGCGACACGTTCACTTCGAGGAAGTGCACCGTGCCGTCCGCCGCCACGATCGCGTCCGTCCGCGACACGTCGCGCAGACCCAACAGCCGGTGCGCCGACACCGCCAGCTCGCCGACCGCCTGCGCCGTCTTCTCGTCCAACCGCGCCGGTGCGTGGAAGTCCGTGAGGCCGGCGGTGTAGCGGGCGGTGTAGTCGTAGACGCCGTTCTCCGGCACGATCTCCACCGGCGGCAGGGCGTACGGCCCGTCCGGACCGTCCACCACCGCGACGGCCACCTCGACGCCCTCGACGTACCGCTCGGCCAGCACGGTGTTCCCGTACGCCAGGCAGCCGACCATCGCGGCCGGCAGGTCGGCCGCGTCACGCACCACCTGGGCGCCCAGCGCAGAGCCGCCCTGGTCCGGCTTGAGCATCAACGGCAACCCGAGCCGTTCCACCATCGCGTCCAGCACCGGCTGCGCGCCCAGCTCCCGGAACGTCGCGTGCGGCAGCACGGCCCACTCCGGCGTCGCCAGGCCCGCACGGGCCAGCTCGCCCTTGGCGGTCGGCTTGTCCCACGCCCGGCGGCACGCCCGCGAGTCCGTGCCGACGAACGGCACGCCCGCCAGCTCCAGGATCGTCTGCACCGACCCGTTCTCACCCTCGCCGCCGTGCAGCGCCACCACCACGGCGTCCGGCCGGTGCTCCTTGAGCCGGGTGAGCAGGTTGCGGTCGGCGTCCCACTCCTCCACGACCAAACCGGCCGAGCGGAGGGCGGCGGACAGCCGGCGACCGGATCGCAACGACACCTCCCGCTCGTGCGAAAGGCCCCCGGACAGGACTGCGACCCAGCGGTTGGACAACTCTCTACTCCTGATCACGCGGTGTCGGGCGATGGGCTGTGCGGACCGGAGACCGCGCGGCCGACCGTGGGACCGAACGTCTCGTGCAGCTCGATCTCGTCCTTGATGACGTTCGCGAGCCGCCGCACACCCTCGCGGATGCGGTCGGGCGTCGGGTAGCAGTACGAGATGCGGAGCTGGCGGCTGCCGAGCCCGTCGGCGTAGAACCCGGTGCCGGACGCGTACGCGACGCGCTGGGTGATGGCGCGAGGCAGCATCGCCTTCGTGTCGATGCCCTCCGGGACGGTGACCCACACGTAGAACCCGCCGTTCGGCTTGTTCCACGTGGAACCAACCGGCATGTGCTGCTCCAGCGACGAGATCGCGGCGTCCCGCCGTTCCCGGTAGGCCTCGCGGTAGGTCTTGATCTGGCCCTTCCAGTCGTGCGTCGACAGGTAGCGCGACACGATCAGCTGGTTGAGCGTCGGCGGGCACAGCGTGGCGGACTCGGCGGCCAGCACCAGCTTCTCCCGCACGGCGTGCGGCGCGAGCACCCAGCCGACCCGCAGGCCGGCCGCGAACGTCTTGGAGAACGACCCGAGGTAGACCACGTTGTCCGGGTCGCTCGCCCGCAGCGCGGGGTACGTGGTGCCGTCGAAGCCGAGCAGCCCGTACGGGTTGTCCTCGACCACGAGGATGCCGTGCGTGCGGCAGATGTCCAGCACCTCGGCCCGGCGCTGGACGGCGAGCGTCACGCCGGCCGGGTTGTGGAAGTTCGGGATGGTGTAGAGGAACTTGATCCGCCGGCCCGCCCGTTCGACGGACGCGATGGCCTCCCGCAACGCCTCAGGCATCAGGCCGTCCGCGTCCATGCCGACGTGCACGACCTGCGCCTGGTAGGCGGCGAACGACCCGAGCGCGCCCACGTACGACGGACCCTCGGCCAGCACCACGTCACCGGGGTCGCAGAAGATGCGGGTGACCATGTCGAGGCCCATCTGGGAGCCGACCGTCACCACGACGTCGTCCGGGTGGGCCTTGATGCCCTCCAGCGCCATCACTTCGCAGATCTGCTCGCGCAGCTCGGGGACGCCGTGAGCGCTGCCGTACTGGAGGGCGACCAGGCCCTCCGTGGCGATCACGTCCGCCACTTCCGCGCTGAGGGAGTCGAGCGGCAGTGCTGCCAGGTGCGGCATCCCACCCGCCAGGGACACCACCTCCGGCCTGCTCGCCACCGCGAAGAGTGCCCGGATCTCGGATGCCGTCATGCCCGCCGTCCGCGCCGCGTACCGGCGCAGGTGGGGATCGAGGCTTCTGGCTCCCTGCTTGGGGGGCTGTCCGGGTAGGTTCACGGGAAACTCCGTAGGTGGCTGTTACCGGCGGGTTTGTTCCCGCCCGAGTGTAACGGCCGTCCCGTTCGGGGCATCTGCCTTCCGGGCGGGGGTCACATCCCCCTATCCTCGTGGGGGGATGTATCCGGGGGCTTGGAGGTCGGGGTGTCGCGTCGTGTTGTGGGCGTCACCTTGGACAACTTGGAACACCTGTCCAAACATGCGCGGACGTGCGTGTTCTGGGAGCTCGCGCCGCACCTGAAGGAGCAGGCCGAGGAGTTCGGGGACACCGAGTTCGAGAAGGAGGCCTGGGTCTCCAGCGTGCTGCTGGAGTGGGGCTCCTGCGGCCGGATCATCTACGTCGACGGGATACCCGCCGGTTCCGCCTTCTACGCGCCGCCGGCGGCCGTGCCCCGGTCGTTGGCGTTCCCCACCTCACCGGCCAGCGCCGACGCGGTGCTGATGACGGGCGTGGAGGTGCTGCCGGAGTTCCGCGGCGGCGGTCTCGGCCGGGTGCTGGCGCAGACGGTGGCGAAGGACCTGACCCGTCGTGGCGTGAAGGCGATCGAGGCGTTCGGCGACAACCGGCCGGACGAAGGCGCCCAGTGCTGCGTCACGCCCGCCGACTTCCTGTTGCAGGTGGGCTTCAAGACGGTCCGCCCCCACCCCCGGTGGCCGCGGTTGCGGCTCGAGCTGCGCAGCGCGTCCTCGTGGAAGGAAGACGTGGAAGCGGCGCTGGAGCAGCTGCTCAACTCGGTGACCGTGTCGACGGCGGAGCCGAGCTTCCGACCTGCCTGACCTCCCGCTCTGACCTGCGCGGTCGTGGAAGCCGACCGGCACTGGTGGACGAGGCCGAGCGCGGGCGGCGGCGGGCTGGGTGGCGGCTACCGGGCATCCCGTGGAAGGCGCCCGTGGTCTGAGCGGCCCAGCCGGTCAGGAGCGGCCCGGAAGCGGCCCCGCAAACGGCTCAGAAGCGGTCGACGTCGCAGTTCTCCAGCGTGCCGCCCTGGATGAGTTCGAGCGCCTGCTCGCTGACCACGAGCTGCCCCTGGTCGGTGACGCCGATGTCGTCCACCCCGGCCTGACCGGTCACCTCGAACCAGTGGAAGGTCGGCAGCTCCTTGCCCTCCAGCAGCTCCTGCGCCTCTTCGGAGAGGGTCACCGTGGCCCGGCGGATCCGGAACGCGTCAAGACCGCTGTCGACCAGCACGTCGGCCAGGTCGTCGGTGACGAGGTACACGGGGAACGCTTCGACGAGGTCGTCGCCGGACCAGTCGCTGATCTCGTAGTGCACCGATTCGATGCGCGGCGGGTGTGCCGCGGCGTCGATGACGGTCCCCTCGCCCAACGAACCGGCGACCTCGGGATCGAGGCGGTAGAACTCCATCGTGCTCCTCACCGGCGGTGCCGGCCAATAAGATCGACTCGTGGACGTGGGGGTGGAGATCCAGCGCGAAGTACTCGCGATCATCGAGGGATCGCGGGACTTCGAGAAGATTCGCACACTGCTCGACGGGTGGCAGGCCCAGGGCGTGCCGGCGGAACACCTGGTGGACGAGTTGACCGACCTGGTGCTCGACCTGCGCGCCCAGAACCGCGCGGATGACGAGGACGCGGTGCTGGACGTGCTGGACGTGCTCGCGGACTGGTAGCCGGCGCATTCCAGAGCGGACCGCTCGCGATCCTCGCGAGTCAGTCCTGCCAAGTGAGGAACGCGCGCCACGTGCTCTCGGGGAAGGCCAGGGTGGGGCCGGTGGCGTTCTTCGAGTCCCGCACGGCCACGCCGGGCTCGGTGTGGGCCACCTCGACGCAGTCGGTCTGACCCCCGCCGCTGTAGCTGCTCTTACGCCAGGTCAGCGCCTTCGCCATCGCGGTCCTCTCGGAGGTCGTAGAAATCCGCCCAGTGGGCGAACATCGACCTTGATTGTTCCGCATCCAGCGCAAGCGCCGCGAGGGCGACGCGCGGCTCATCCGCGCTTCGACCAGCGGGGCCGGCTCCACCGGGTCCTCCACGCCGTGGAGCTTGATCATCGCTTCGGCGTACGCCCTGGTCTGCAACAAGCTCGGGATCACCATGGGCTCGTACTTGTGCATGGTCAGGGCGGCGCGCTCGTGGATGATCAAGCTCAACAGGTTGTCGGAGAGCTTCCCGTCGTGGGACCTCAGGAAGTTGCCCGGATCCCGTTCACCGGCCAGGAAGCGGACACGTTCCCTAGTCGCTTTGTCGACATTCAGCTGCCCGAGGAGAGAGCCGAGGTCCAGGTCGTCGACGCCGCGCTCGCCGTGCTCCAACCGGCTGAGCTTGCTCGGCGACCAGCCCAACGACCTGGACGCGTGCTCGGCTCGTGCCTCGGTCCGGATCCTCGCCCGCCGAAGCTCCTCGCCCAACTCCCTGCTGCGCACGGTGGTCAGCCGCAACGGCGTCGATCGCAGTCCCATAGCGGCCGAAGCCAGCGCCCCACGAGGGCGTAAGCGCTGCTCAGACCGGTAATCCACCTCAAGGGACCACGTCGGCCGCGAACGTGATTGGTGGTCAAGTCAGCGGATCTTGCCGGTGGCCACCTCGTGCCGCAGCAGGTCGTCCAGCGTGAACGTGCCCGTCGGCTGGTCGTCCTTGCCCAACAGGTACAGCCGCTTCACCGCGACCAGGATGCCCTCGGCCACCACGTCCCGGAACGACGGGTTCGCCAGCCGCTGCCGGTCGCCCTCGTTGGTCAGGTAGCCGACCTCGACCCGGACCGCCGTGCAGCGGGTCATCCGGAGCATGTCCCACGTCTTCGGGTGCGTGCGGCAGTCGAGCATCCCGGTCCGCGCCACGATCTCCCGCTGGATGAACCCGGCCAGCGCCTCACCGACCGTGGACGACGTGCCGTTGCCCGTCCCGAAGTGGAACGTCGACACCCCCGAAGCCAACGGCGACGCGTTGCGGTCGGCGTGCAGCGACAGGATCAGGTCGGCGCCCGCCTCGTTCGCGAACCGCGCCCGCTCACCCTCGTCCGGGTTGTTGTTCGGCCCACGCGTGAGCAGGGCCTCCATCCCGGTGGCGGCCATCTTGCCCTCGAGCAGCCTGCCCAGGTCGAGCATGACGTCGGCCTCGGACACGCCCTCGACCTCGATACCGCGGTCGTCGCCGCCGTGACCGGGGTCGATGATGATGCGCTTGCCCGACAGCCTCGGCCCGGCCCGCCGAACCCGCTCCTGCTCGCGCAGGAACACCGGCCGGCCGCCGCGCACCTTGGGCTGCAGCTGGCGCAGCGCACGCACCGTGTCGGGACCGCACATGCCGTCCACGATCAGGCCGTAGTCGCGCTGGAAGCTCCGCAGCGCCAGTTCGGTCTGGTGACCGAACTCACCGTTGGCCCGTCCGGCGTCGTAACCCAGCTCCAGCAGGCGTTCCTGCAGGGTGGACACGTCGTCGCCGGTCACCGGCTGTGCCATCAGGAACGCCAACGGCCGGTCGCCGAGGCGGTAGGTCGCGTCGCGCAGCGCGCGGTAGGTGGCCGGGCCGACGACACCGTCGGTGATCAGACCCCGCTGCTGCTGGAACGCACGCACAGCGTGCTCGACCGGTAGGTCGAACACCTGTGACGGCTGCGGATCGGACAGCAGACCGAGCTTCGTCAGCGTTGCCCTGACCTCGGCGACGTCCGGACCGAAATCCCCGCGGCGGAGTAGCGGCATGCACCCCTCGCTCACTAAGGCGCCGACATCCGTCGACGCGAACTTGACGCCCTATTGTGCCTTGCTCGCGCCGATGCCACGGACGGGGCTACTGCGAGTGGTCGACCGTCCACAAACGAGTGACCCGTCCGCCTTCCGGGAAGACGAACGGGTCACTCGGACGGGCGTGCTCACAGGACGTCGGAGAGCTCTTTCAGGAGCATGGCCTTCGGCTTGGCGCCCATGATCTGCTTCACCGGGACACCGCCCTGGAACAAGATCATGGTCGGCACCGACATGATCTGGTAGTCCCTCGCGATCGACGGGTTCGCGTCGATGTCGAGCTTCGCGACGGTGATCTTGTCGGCGTGCTCGGCGGCGATCTCCTCAAGGACCGGGGCGACCATCTTGCACGGGCCGCACCAGGTTGCCCAGAAGTCGACCAGAACCGGCTTGTCGCTGGTCAGGACATCTTCGGTGAACGTCTTGGCGGACGTGACCACGGTGGACCCTGCCATGTTGTTTCTCCCTCGGGAAAGAAGTGGTTCAGCTGCCGGAGACGTGGTTCAGCTGCTGGAGACGGCCTCGCTGTAGCCGCCGCCGACGTGCTCGGCGGTGACCGCGGCCTCCGTGGTCCCGTGTTCGGCGAGCCAGCGCTCCGCGTCGATCGCGGCGGCGCAGCCCGACCCGGCGGCGGTGATCGCCTGGCGGTACGTGTGGTCGACGAGGTCGCCCGCGGCGAACACGCCGTCCACGTTCGTGTGAGTCGTCCGGCCGACGACCTGGACGTAGCCCTCGCCGTCCACCTCGACCTGGCCCTTGACCAGCTCGCTGCGCGGGTCGTGGCCGATGGCGACGAAGAAACCGGTGAACGCGTGCTCGGTGACCTCACCGGTCTGCGTGTCGCGGGTCTTCACCCCGGACACCGAACCGCTGCCCAGCACCTCGGTCACCTCGGCGTTCAGCAGCCACTTGATCTTCTCGTTGCTCCGCGCGCGCTCCAGCATGATCTTGGAGGCGCGGAAGTCCTCGCGGCGGTGGATGATCGTGACGGTCCGGGCGAACTTGGTCAGGAACGTCGCCTCCTCCATCGCCGAGTCGCCGCCGCCGATCACCGCGATGTCCTGGTCGCGGAAGAAGAAGCCGTCGCACGTGGCGCAGGACGACACACCGCGGCCGAGCAGCTCCTGCTCACCGGGGACGTGCAGGTAGCGGGCCGCCGCACCCATGGCCAGGACGACCGCGCGGGCGGCGTAGCGCTGACCGTTGGCGGTGACGTACTTGACCGGGCCGTCCAGCTCCAGCGCGTCGACGTCCTCGGAGCGCAGCTCGGCGCCGAAGCGCTTGGCCTGCTCCCGCATCTGCTCCATGAGGTCGGGGCCCATGATGCCGTCGCGGAAACCGGGGTAGTTCTCGACTTCGGTCGTGGTCATCAGCGCGCCGCCGTACTGCGAGCCCTCGAACACCAGCGGTTCGAGCTGGGCCCTCGCGGCGTAGACCGCCGCGGTGTACCCGGCGGGCCCCGATCCCACGACGATCAGGTTCCGAACGTCCGACACCCTCGACCTCCGTTAGTCGCTTGCGGGCCGGGATCAATCCCGGCCCGGCACTTCGCACAACGGATCGTAGGGCGCGGTAATTCCGCGCCCCGGGGTGAGTTGGGCTACGGGGTCGGCTACGGGTTGATGACGCTGTTCGCCAGCACGCCGTCGGGGTTGTCCGGGCCGCACGTGCGCGGGTCGACCACCACGATCCGGTACGCGCCGGGAGAGCCCCCGGGCAGGATCGCCATCACGGCCGGCTTGTCGTCCAGCGAGATGGGGCTGACCCCGAGCGGCTTGCCCGCCGTGACGTTGGCGCCGCGCAGGCAGCCGGCGAGCTGCTCCTGGTTCTCCAGGGGGCCGTAGTTCTGGGCCTTGAGCACGTCGCCGACCACCGGGCCGAAGTTCTGGCCGCGCACCGCGGGCATCCGGTCGTCGGGCGTCGCGCTGCCCGCGACCGGGGTCGACGTCGGGTTCTCCTGGGCCACGCCACCGTCACCCGCGGTCGTGTTCTGCGGGATCGCGACCACTGCGACACCGATGGCGACCGCGGCCGTGGCGAGGAAGCCCGCGCCCCAGCCGAGCCGCTTGTTGCGGCGGGCCTTGGCGGCGGCGAAGTCGATCACCGGGGCGGTCGGGCGCGCCTCTTCGGCGAGCGCCGCGTCGATCCGTTCGGCCACGTGGCGCGGCATGGGGATCGGCGGCAGGTCGTGCAGGTCTTCGAGCGTCGCGTCGAGGGCGGCCAGGATCTCCCGCGCCTCGGGGTCGTTCTCGACCAGTGGCCGGAGCTCGGCCTCGGTCCGCGGGTCCAGAGCCCCCGCGTGCAGATCAGCCAGCAGGTCGACGGACCACGGCGGCCCTGAACGCCGCGCATTGCCGGTCATCGTTCCTCCAACTGACGTCCCTGTTGCACCTGCACATCGTTCATTGGGACGTTCGCATCTGCACTCCGGTTCCGGAGGTGACCCAGAACTTTGGCCAGCTTGGCCCTCCCGCGCGCGCAGCGCGACTTGACCGTGCCTTCCGCGATACCCAGCAGCTGCGCCGTTTCGGCGACGGAATAACCCTCCACGTCGACCAGCACGATCGGCGCTCGCTGCTCCTCCGGGAGCTCCAGGAGGGCGGCCTGCACGACCAGCCGGGTCTCCCGTTCGGCCATCGCGTCCCTGGGTGCGACCGGTTCACCAGGGCCTGCCTCGGGCAGGGGCACCGTGGGTCTGGTCTGCCGCCTGCGCATCCGGTCGAGGCAGGCGTTCACGACTATTCGGTGCAGCCAGGTGGTGACCTGGGACTCGGCGCGGAAGCTCCCCGCCGCCCGGAAGGCCGAGATGAACGCCTCTTGCAGGGCGTCCGCGGCCTCTTCGGGATCGCGCAGCGTGCGCAGCGCGACCGCCCACAAGCGATCCCGATGTCTGCGCACGAGCTCGGAGAAGGCGTGTGGGTCACCCGCGGCGTGTGCCGCGATGAGGTCTGCGTCCGAGCTGGCTGCGGCGGTCACGCCGGGAGCCTATCGGGCTGGGGCAACCCCGCTCCGATCACCTGTACAGGTGAAGGCCGTCACCCACAGCGCTCCCCCGCCACGACACCGCGTCACCGCGTCCCGGGTTCGCCGGGCAGACGGTAGCGGCGGGGGTGGTCGCGCTCACTGGGCGCGGGTGTAGACGAGTTCCGCTATTTCGGACTTGTTGTTCTTGCCGCTGCCCGAGAGCTTCGTGATCCACACCAGCACGTGCTGGGTCGGGTCGTGGTCGTTGAGCTGGATCTGGGTCTGCCCCGCCGACAGCGTCGCGGTGGCGATGACCTTCGTCTCGGTCAGCGGCGCGTCCGCCGCCCCGGCGACCCGGATCTCCACCATCGTGTCCGCACTGGGCGACGTGATCGTCACCGACGCGAGCTTCACCGGCTCGGCGAACCCGGCCATCAGCCCGATCCCCGGCTTCAACGCCGGGAACGGCTGGAAGTAGTTCTCCGTCTGCCACACCGTGGTCGGGTTGCTGTCCACCGCGCGGTTCGCCCGGTTGGCGTTGTCCGGCTGGTTCGTCACGTCGTACACGCCCACCGACGCGGGCTGCACGGGACCGGCCGGCTGGGGCGCGGGCGCGGCGGGCTGGCCGCTCTGCCCCGGCGCCTCGGACTGGCCGATCACCACCGTGGGTCCGCCGCCGCGGGACGGCTCGTCGCTGAAGAAGCTCACGATCTGCACGCCCAGCCAGACGATCACGGACAGCGTCGCCACCGTCAGCACCGCCACGCTGATCATCAGCTTCCGCTTGCGGCCCTGGTCCCGCACCGGCCGCTGCGTCGTCCACACCGCGCCGTCGTCCGGCACGTCGTCCTGGACCGGCTGGATCAGCGACGTCTGCGCCTCGGACTGGGCGATCTGGTCCAGCACCTGCAGGATCGCCGCGCTCGTCCGGATGCCGCCGACGCTGGTGTCCTCCAGGCTCCGCACCGCGACCGACGACAACTCGTGCGGCACGTACGGGTACAGCGCGCTCGGCGCGACCACCGAGCCGTCCGGCCCCGTCGGCGCGACCGGCACGCCGTCCGGGCCTTCGGGCAACGCCCACTTCCCGGTCAGCAACAGGTACAGGATCGCGCCGAGGCCCTTGACGTCGTCCCGCGCGATCGCGTCCGGCCGGGGGCCGGGGAACGCGAGCCGCAGCCTGCCGTCGGACGTCACGCGGATCCGGTGCGGGTGGTCCGCACCGAGCACGAGGCCGGCGTGGTGCGCGCCCTCGATCGCCGCGCCCAACGGCTCCAGCAGCCGGGTCGCCGCTCCCGCCGGCAACGGCCCCTCGGCGATCAGGTCCATCAGGTCGGTGCCCCGGGTCCACTCGGCCACGATCACGCCGAGGATGCCCTCCTCGGGCTTGATCCCGGCGCCGGGCGTCAGCACGTCGATCACCCGGGCCACGCCCGGGTGCGTGAAGCTGGCCGCGTGCATGGCGCGTTCCGCGGTCCGCTTGGCCCGCGCCGCTGCGGCGTGGTCGGCCGCGTTGCCCACCAGGACGGTCAGCGCCACGTCCCGGTTGAGCTGCCCGTCCCGCGCCCGCCACAGGTGCGCGTCGCACCTGCGGTCCACACCGGACCGCGCCAGCAACCGGTACCGGCCGTCGCCGATCACCCCGCCGGGCACCAGCGAGGTGTTCTGGATCGGACCGCTGCTCACGGGGCTGAGAGTACGTGAACGGAGCGTGCCAGAGGTGTCATCGCCGCCCCACCAAACGACTGATCTTGGCGACCGCCGGCTTCACCTCGGGCACTCGGAACAGGGCCAGCAGCAGGAAGCTCAGCGGCAGCCCGACGACCGCCTGGATCACGATTTCCACCCACGCGCCCACGAAGCGGGACTCGATTCCCAAGAAGCGGACGGCGAGCCACGCCAGCCCGGTCGCCGCGCCGAACGCGATCGCGGACGCCACGACGGTGAGGCAGATCGTCCACGCCGTGTAGCCGGTGCGCAGCCGGCCGAGCCGGACCCGCAGCCACACCTGACCCACCACCGCGCCGACCACGAAGCTGAGCGACATCGCGATCGACACGCCGACCGCGAGCTTCCCCGGCGGCGAGAACGCCAGGAACCCGTACAGCAGCGCGATCCGCACCACCACGATGATCGCCTGGATGAGCGTGGGCGTCCGGGCGTCCTTCATCGCGTAGAACACCCGCAGCTGGAGCAGCGTCATCGCATACGGCACCAGCCCGAACGCGGACAGGGCCAGCGCCGTGCCGATCGCCTCGCCACCGGGCCCCGCCTCGCCGAACGAGAACACGGCCAGGCCGATCGAGACCCCGGAAACCGTCAGCAGCGCGCTGAACGGCATCAGCAGGATCGCCGACATCCGGTTGCCGAACGACAGGTCGCCGACCAGCGCGTCGTTGTCGTGCGCCGCCGCCGCGCGGCTCATCTTCGGCATCAGCGCCGTCAGCAGCGACACGCCGAGCACCCCGTAGGGCACCTGCGCGACCAGCCACTGCATGTTGTACGCCGTGATCGCGCCGTCGTCGTGGGTCGCGACCCTGGTCAGCACCATCATGCTGACGAAACCGAGCGCCACGTACAGCAGCACCCAGAACGCCAGGCCGCCGAACTCCGACAGCCGCCGGTCCCAGCCCCACCGCCAGCGGAGCTTGAACCCGGTCCGCCGCAACGCGGGCAGCAGCACGGCGGCCTGCACGCCGACGCCCAGCATCGTGCCGAGGCCGAGGACCAGCAGCTTCGGCTCACCCATCCGCACCGGGTCGAGCGAGATCTCCCCCGGCATCAGCCAGTACACGCCGAGCGTCACGATCACCACGAGGTTGTTCAGCACCGGCGCCCACGTGGGCAGGCCGAACACGTGCCGGGTGTTCAGGATCGCGCCGAGCAGCGCCGACAGCCCGTAGAACACGATGCCCGGCAGGACGAGGTACGCGAACGCGGTGACCAGCTCGGGGTTGGCCTTCGACGAGCCGATGAACATCGCCGTCAACAGCGGCGCGCACGCGACGGCGATGACCGTGCCGATGCCCAGCACCACCGCCGACATGGTGATCATCCACTGGGCGTACGACTCGCCGCCGTCCTCGTCCTCCTTCTCGGCGCGCACCAGCAGCGGGATCGCCACGCTGGTCAGCACGCCGCCGAGGAGCAGTTCGTTGATCATCGTCGGCAGCGTGGAGGCGACGTTGTAGGAGTCGCTCAGCACGTTGATGCCGAGGATCGTGATCAGCAGCAGCTTGGACAGCAGCCCGGAGGCCCGGCTGACGATGGTGGCGATGGCCATGGAGCCGCTGGCGCGCGCCAGCGACGGACCTTGCTGCTGCTGTTCCTGGGCCACCGTGCTCGTTCCGCTCAACTCGTGCTCGACCTCTCCGGCGGTGTGATGACCCCGCTCGCGTCGTCCGGCACCTGCGCGGCGGCGGCCTTCGCGGCCCGCACCCGCCGGTAGATGCGCCGGGCCGACAGCAGCACCAGCGCGGCACCGGCCAGGCAGGTGATGACGATGGTGATGGTCCCGTACGCGGAGGACGACACCTCCAGCCGGGCCCGTCCGCCCAGCTCCACACCACTCGGCGTGACCAGTCGGACGTGCACCGGGAACCGCCCGGACCGCTGCACCTCGACCGGGATCCGCACCAGGCGGTCACCCCGCGCGGGCAGCTCGATGTTCGTCGACTCCTTGGCCACGATCCCCGGCGTGTCCTCGATCACGATCCGCACGGTGACCCGCACGTCCAGCCGGTTCTTGATCGACAGCGGGATGGGGCTGTCGCCGGAGCCGAGCAGGATCGGGCTGTTCGGCTCGGTCACCGAGACCTGGCTCTGCAACGCGTCGATCCGCTCACGGCCTCGCGCCAGCGCGGCGCGCGCCCCGCTCTCGTCACCGCGCCACGCGCCGGACGCGGCACGCAGCAGGTCCAGCCGCAGCGGGCCGACCAGGTCGCCCGGGTTCGCGGACGCCGCGTCCTCCTGCCGCATCGCGTCGGAGAGCTGCTGGACCCGCTGCCACGACTGGCCGATCGCCGCGGTCACCGCGGGCGGCACCTCGCGCGCGCCCGACTCGACCGGGTAGCTCAACGTCGCCCGCTGCTCGGGCGTGGTCTCCAGCAGCGACCCGAGCGCCGCCGGCGCGGCGAACCCGCCTTCGACCAGCGAACTCGTCGTCTGGAGCAGCGTGCGCAGCTCACCGGTGGGCGCGTTCCAGCGGCGCGGCGGCGCGATGACCACGTTCTGGCCGGTGTCCTGGAACCCGGCCCGGAAGGTCAGCGCGGCCAGCGCGTTCTGCACCGACACCGGCCGGGTCTCGCTCGGCGTGGTCACGCCCGCGACCGGCCGGGTCGTCGCCGCGCCGCGCAGCGCGTCGGACACCATCCCGTCGACGCGCACCGCCGTGACCGGTCGATCGGCCGCGGCGTCGAGGCGGACCGGCCCGGTGCCGGGCGTGCCGGCGACGGCCGACTGGTCGACCACCAGGGACGTGACGCCCTGCGCGGTGAGGGCGGCCAGCGTCTGCTGGTCGAGGACGCCGTCCTCGGGCCAGGTCAGGCCCTGGGTCGGCTGCACGCCGAGGATCTGGCGGACCACCTCGGCGCCGTCCAGCGCGAGGTCGGTCAGCTCGGTCAGCTCGGCCCGGGACAGCGCGACCAGGTCGGCGTCCGCGTCGGGCAACGCGATCACGCAGCGGCCGGCGACCAGGAGGCGCAGCTGGGCCAGCCACAGCTCGGCCTCGCCCGCGCCCTTGCCCGCGCCGAGCCCGCGCACCTCGTAGCCCTCGCTCATCGCGGCGACCGTGCGGAGCAGGTCGGGTTCGACGGCCAGGCAGACACCGGGGGCCAGCGGGCCGGTCAGCGCCGACTCGTAGGCCTTGAGCAGGCCGTACAACCGGCCGCCCATGGCGACCGAGCCGGCCAGCTCGTCGTCGGTGAGCACCGTCGGGATGGTGGAGACGAGCCGCGGCCGGTCGGCCAGCGGCCACAGCAGGGTGATCTTGGCCGGGTTCGCGGGCGCGCTCGGCCCCGTGCCGCCCGGCATCGCGAGCACCGGCAGGAGGGTGCTCAGCGCGGCCAGCCGGGCCCGGCCGCCGAAGTCCGGCACGCCGTTGATGTTGGCCAGGATCGGGTAGATGCCCGGCTGGGTGATCCGCAGCGCGGTCGGGTCCGCGCCGCCGCGCAGCGGGACGGTGAGCGTGAACGGCTTCGACTCGTTGCGCTCCAGGCGGTCCGCGATCCGGGTGAAGCGCGGCTGCACGACCTCCGCGTCGGTCGGCTCGCGCAGCGCCTTGCGGACGTCGTCCTCGCTGGTCATCGGGTCGCCGCGCTCCAGGCGCAGCTCGATGTCCTTGATCGCCCGGTCGCTGACGTTGACCACCTGGCCGGCGATCGTGATCGTGTCGGGGCCGGCCGCGGTGACCACCCGGGGCGCCATCTCCTCGACGTCCAGGCGCAGCCACACCTGCGACTGCTGGCCCGGTTGGCCGGACAGCGCCCTGGTCGCCCACACCTGGGTCGCGGGCGCCGGTCGGACGGGCAACCGCTCACCGTCGTAGGGCGCGGCGGCGGCCGGCGATCCCGTCGTGACGACCAGGACCCCCGCCGCCGCCAGTGCGGCCAGCAGCCGTTTCACGCCGATTCCGCCCCGTCCGTCTGGTACTCGCAGAGCAGTTCGGCGGCTCGGCGCACCAGTCGACGCTCGTCCGCGTAGGCGAGCCGGTCGTCCAGTTCGCCAAGGGGCACCCACGCCACCTCGGTGACCTCCACGTCGTCATCGGAAAGCTCGCCGCCCAGCGCTTCCAGCAGGAAGTGGTGGACGGTCTTGTGCACCCGTCGGTCCTCGGCCACGAACCAGTAGTCGATCGAGCCGAGCGGTCGCAGCACCCTGCTATGAATACCGGTCTCCTCGGCGACCTCGCGCACCGCGGTCTCTTCCGCGGTCTCACCAGCTTCTATGTGCCCCTTGGGCAGCGACCACAACAACCGGCCGCGTCGGTCCAGCCGCCCGATCACCGCGGCGACGTGCTGCTCGAAGTCCAGCACCAATCCGCCCGCGGACGTCTCGTCGACCGTCTTCAGCCGCCTCCCTCGGCGCCTGTTCCGGCGCCTCGGCTTGGGACCGCCGGAGCGACCGGGCGACTGGGGCATGCCCTGATGGTAGTAGCGACCTGCCATTACGGGACGTGACAACCCTGTAGCGAACTGTGATCAACCTGCTCGGGTGGGCGCGCCTGTGGACAACTCGGTCAGGTGGCCCGCGGCCGACCAGTAGGCTGGCTCTTCGTGTCCGGACCCCTCACCTCCACCGCCGCTGGGCAGGACAATGCCGTGGTGGAACTGCTGAGCGCCATCCCCGTCGCCGAAGACCTGGCCGCCCGCTTCACCGCGGCGGGTCACCGCCTCTACCTGGTGGGCGGCAGCGTGCGGGACGCGATGCTCGGCCGGCTCTCCGGCGACCTCGACTTCACCACCGACGCCCGCCCGCCGCAGATCCTGGCGCTGGTCAAGGGCTGGGCGGACGCGATCTGGGACACCGGCATCGCGTTCGGCACGGTCGGCGCGACCAAGAACGGGCAGACCGTCGAGATCACCACGTTCCGCGCCGACGCCTACGACGGCGTGACCCGCAACCCCGAGGTGACCTTCGGCGACACCATCGAGGGTGACCTGGTCCGGCGTGACTTCACCGTCAACGCGATGGCGTACGACGTGGTCAACCGGCAGCTGATCGACCCGACGGACGGGCGCGCGGCGCTGAGGGCCAAGGTCCTGGACACGCCCGCGACCCCGCAGGAGTCGTTCTCCGACGACCCGCTGCGGATGCTGCGCGCGGCCCGGTTCGTGTCCCAGCTCGGCTTCACCGTGGCGCCGCGCGTCCTCGACGCCATGGCGTCCATGTCCGGCGAGCTGACCCGCATCACCGCCGAACGGGTGCAGGTCGAGCTGTCCAAGCTGCTCACCGGCGCGCACCCGAGGACGGGCGTCGAGCTGATGGTGGAGGCGAAGCTCGCCGACGTCGTGCTGCCCGAGCTGCCCGCGATGAAGCTGGAGATCGACGAGCACCACCAGCACAAGGACGTGTTCCACCACTCGCTGGTCGTGCTGGACCAGGCCATCGACCTGGAGGACGGACCGGAGCCCGACCTGGTGCTGCGGCTGGCCGCGCTGCTGCACGACATCGGCAAGCCGGACACCCGGCGGTTCGAGGAGGGCGGCGGGGTGTCGTTCCACCACCACGAGGTGGTCGGGGCGAAGATGGTCCGCAAGCGTTTGCGCGCCCTCAAGTACTCGAAGGAGATCGTCGAGGACGTCGCCGACCTCGTGTACCTCCACCTGCGGTTCCACGGTTACGGCAGCGGCGAGTGGACCGACTCGGCGGTGCGCCGGTACGTCACCGACGCCGGTCACCTGCTCACCCGGCTGCACAAGCTCGTGCGGGCCGACTGCACCACCCGGAACAAGCGGAAGGCCAACGCGCTCCAGCGCACGTACGACGACCTGGAGCGGCGGATCGAGCGGATCGCCGCCGAGGAGGACCTGAAGCGGGTCCGGCCCGACCTCGACGGCAACGAGATCATGCGGCTGCTCGGCCTGCCGCCGGGCCCGGTGGTCGGCAAGGCGTGGAAGTTCCTCAAGGAGCTGCGCCTGGACCGTGGTCCGCTGGACCACGACGAGGCGGTCGCCGAGCTGCTGGCGTGGGCGCGTTCGGAGGGCGTCGAGCCGCCCGGGGCTGACACCAACTGACCAATCTCGCGCTTACGGCTTGGCCAGTGACAGCCTGTTGCGGGACCATGACTGTGTGCGTCACACGCGCACTGGGGGTGGTGTCGTATGAATGCTTGGGGACTGTCCGAGGGGGGCACCCGGGCACAGGGGCTGGACGCGTTGACCGACCGGCAGCGCGCGGTGCTGCGCTGCCTGGCCCGGGGGCTCGCCGACCACGAGATAGCGAGGGTGCTGGCGCTGAGCCAGCACCAGGTGGGGGCGGTGGTGTCGGAGATCCTGCGGGCGCTGAACCTGCGCGACCGGATGGCCGCGGTGGTCTACGCCCACGAGACCGGGATCATCCGCCTGCCGCTACCGCGGTGAACGGCCGCTGCCCCGCGAACGGCGGGCGAGGCCGCTACCGGGATGCCCGCTTGGTCAGCATGAGGTAGCCGAGCAGGCCGAGCAGGTACGCCACCGTCGCGGCGACGACCAGGCCGGGTGACCGGCCGTCCAGCGGGACGACGGCCGCCGCGGCGGTGACGGCGGCCACCTGCGTGACGTTGAACAGCGTGTCGTACAGGGCGAACACCCGGCCGCGGACCTCGTCGCCGATGTCGCCCTGCACGGCCGCGTCCACGCACAGCTTCACCACCTGGCCGGCGAACGTGAGGAAGAACGACGCGGCCACGATCGTGGGCAGCAGCATGGGCAGGCCGAGGCCGAGCTGGGTGGCCGAGGCCAGCAGCAGCGCCGCGCAGACCGTGCCGCGCCGGCCGAGCACGTCCACCACCCGGTCGGTCAGCAATCCCGCCAGCAGGATGCCCGCACCGCCCGCGATCGCCACCTCGCCGAGCCCCGCCATGCCCGCCTTGAGCGGCCCGTAGTCGGTGAACGAGTTGCGCATCAGCAGCAGCGTGAGCAGCAGCGAGATGCCGAACCCGGCCCGGTGCGCGAGCAGGGCCAGCAGGGCGCCCGCGACGCTGGGCGTCCGCCACGCGGCCCGTGCGCCGTCCAGCAGACCCATGGCGACCGCGGTGACCGTCCGGCTGGGTTCGTCCACCTCGTCCGGTCCGAGGGCGCCACGCGCGAAGCGGGACGCCAGGAAGGCGGCCCCGAGCGACCCCGCGAGGGCGAACGTCGTGGTCCACGCCGAGCCGCCGTCACCCGAGCCGAGCACCGACCGCAAGCCCACCGCGCAGCCCGCGCCGAGCACGGCGGTCAGCGCGCCGAGCGTGATGGCGAACGCGTTCGCCTCCACCAGGTGGTCGCCGTCGACCACGTGCGGCAGGGACGCGGACAGACCGGAGCCGACGAACCGGCTCACCCCGGTGACGAACAGCGCCGCCGCGTACAGCGGCAGGCCGTCCAGCCCGGCGCCGACGGCCGCGGCGGTCAGCAGGATGAAGACCCCGCGGGTGAGGTTCGCCACGACGAGCACCCGGCGGCGGTCCCAGCGGTCCAGCAGGGCGCCGGCGAACGGCCCGACCAGGGAGTACGGGAGCAGCAGCACGGCGAACCCGGCCGCGACGGCGAGCGGGTCGGCGTGGCGCTCCGGGTTGAACAGGACCGCGCCCGCGAGACCGGCCTGGAACAGGCCGTCACCCCACTGGGCCGCCAGCCTGGAGGCCAGCAGCCTGCGGAAGTCGGCTACGGCGAGGAGCTTCCGGACACCGAGGTGGTGCTTCGCCGCGGTGCTGCCGGCAGTGGTCACGCCGTTGAGCCTATGCCTGGACGTGCGGCGACGACGTGCCGGGAAGGGTGCGGGAACCACGAAGGCCGGACCCGACGGGTCCGGCCTCCCTGGTGCCAGGCGCCCGGTCGCCTCTCGGCGGGTGGCACTACGCGGCTCCAGCCGAACGGTATTCCGCGCAGGCTGTTCAGTGGGCCCGGGGGACTCGATGGCGCCTGACATCTCCTACAACGAACACGGTAGCCCGGATGTTCCGCGACGGACGCGTTCGTGGGACGGGCGTGCTGCGTGGCCGGGATGACGGGCGTCGTCTGGGATCATGCTCACCGTGCGCCCTGATGCCGACGTCGAACCGGGTTCGCTGCTGGTCGCGGCACCGAGCCTGACCGACTCGAACTTCCGCCGGACCGTGGTCTACGTCATCGACCACCGGGGCGAAGGCACCCTCGGGGTGGTGTTGAACCGGCCGAGCGAGGTGGCCGTCCACGACGTCCTGCCCGCGTGGGGGCCGCACGTCACCCGTCCGCAGGCCGTGTACATCGGTGGGCCGGTGGAGCAGAAGACGGCGCTGTGCCTGGCCGCGCTGCGCACGGGCGAGGACCTGGCGTCACTCGACGGTGTGGTCGGCGTACACGGTCCGGTGGCGTTGGTCGACCTGGACGCGGACCCGGACGCCCTGGTCGCGAAGGTGCGCGGGATGCGCGTGTTCGCGGGCTACTCGGGCTGGGGCGAGGGCCAGCTGGGCAACGAGATCTCGCGCGGCGACTGGATCGTGGTGAAGGGCCTGCCGGACGACGTGCTCACGCCGCCGAACGTCGACCTCTGGGGCAGGGTGCTGCGCCGCCAGGGCATGCCGACCGCCCTCCTGGCGACCTACCCCACCGACGTCCACCGCAACTAGCACCCGCGAGTCGTCCACTCAGGCACCGCGAGTCGTCCACTCGGACACCCTGAACCGAGCGCTCGGACACCCTGAGCCGAACGCTCAGGCGCGGGTGAGCACTCCGCAGCCGCCACCGGAGGAGCACGCGCAGCCGCCGCACCCGGCGGGGGCCTGAACGGGCACGGCCTCGGCCGCGCGGTGGCCCAGCACGCCGCCCGCGCCCGCGAGCACGAGGCTGCCGACCAGGCCGACCAGGCCGATGACCAGCGCCAGGGCCGGGGTCACCGCCGCCGCGACGGCCGCCACCAGGGCGATCGCACCGGCCGTCACGTTCGGCACGCCGGCGACCTTGTTGGCCAGGGCGAACGTCTCGTCGTCCCGCAGCGCGGCCTTGGTGCGCACGCCGAAGAAGCGGTTCCGCCGGAGCGTGCCCCGCACGCCGAGGAAACCGATCGTCCCGAAGGCGACGCCGATCAGAGCCAGCACCACAGGCAGCACGATGTTCACCCTGACGAGGGTAGGCCGGTCTTTCGATCTTGGTCGAACCAGCCCCGACTTCACCTGGAGGTGTCCTTGCGGCGGCTCCTGGACCACGATCGGTCCAGTGGTCTGGGCCGCTCGCCCTCCCGCCCGGCCGCCCTCCGGCGATCGCGCCTTGCCGCTGGTCAGCGACGACGGCCCCGCCGCGGAGGGGTTCACCCGGTTCATCGCGCTCGCGGCGCGCTGATACCGTTGACGGCATGAGCAAGGCCCGCCTGCTCCTTAGCTAGCCGCGCAGACCTCGACAGCCAGGTCCGCGCGGCAACCCCTCATGCCCTTCCGGGCTGGGGGGTTTCGTCATGTCAAGGGCAGGTACCGATGGAGAGGGACACCCCGATGAGCACCGACGCGGCGGACGAGACGCCCGCCTTCCGCTACACCGCCGAGCTGGCGGGCGAGATCGAGCAGCGGTGGCAGCAGCACTGGGAGGAGCGCGGCACCTTCCACGCGCCGAACCCGGTCGGGCCGCTCAAGGGTGACGTCCCGGCCGACAAGCTGTTCGTCCAGGACATGTTCCCGTACCCGTCGGGCACCGGCCTGCACGTCGGCCACCCGCTGGGCTTCATCGGCACCGACGTGTTCGCCCGGTACCACCGGATGACCGGCCGCAACGTGCTGCACACGATGGGCTTCGACGCGTTCGGCCTGCCCGCCGAGCAGTACGCGGTGCGGACCGGGCAGCACCCGCGCAAGACCACCGAGGAGAACATCCAGACGTACCTGCGGCAGATCCGCGCGCTGGGCCTGGGCCACGACGAGCGCCGCCGCATCTCCACCATCGACCCGGGCTACTACAAGTGGACCCAGTGGATCTTCCTGCAGATCTTCAACTCCTGGTACGACACGGCGGCGGGCAAGGCGCGGCCGATCGCCGAGCTGGAGGCGGAGTTCGCCTCGGGTGAGCGGTCCACCCCGGACAGGCCGTGGGCCGAGCTGACCGGCGTGGAGCGGCAGAAGCTGCTGGGGCAGTACCGCCTGGCGTACCTGTCCGAGGCGCCGGTGAACTGGTGCCCCGGCCTGGGGACAGTGCTGGCGAACGAGGAGGTCACCGCGGACGGCCGCAGCGAGCGCGGCAACTTCCCGGTGTTCCGGCGCTCGCTGCGCCAGTGGATGATGCGGATCACCGCGTACTCGGACCGGCTGATCGACGACCTGGACCGGCTGGACTGGCCGGAGAAGGTCAAGGCCATGCAGCGCAACTGGATCGGGCGCTCGCACGGCGCGCGGGTCAGGTTCGCGGTGGAGAGCTCGTCCGTGGACATCGAGGTGTTCACCACGCGGCCGGACACGCTGTTCGGCGCGACGTACATGGTGCTGGCGCCCGAGCACCCGCTGGTGGACGTGATCGCGTCGCCCGAGCGGGTCGGGGAGGTCGAGGCGTACCGGCGCGAGGTGTCCCGCAAGTCCGAACTGGACCGGCAGGAGAACAAGGAGAAGACCGGCGTCTTCACCGGCGCGCACGCGACGAACCCGGTCAACGGCGCGCAGATCCCGGTGTACGTCGCGGACTACGTGCTGATGGGGTACGGCACCGGCGCGATCATGGCCGTGCCGGGCCAGGACCAGCGCGACTGGGACTTCGCCAAGGCGTTCGACCTGCCGATCATCCGGACCGTGCAGCCGCCCGCGGACTTCGACGGCGAGGCGTACACGGGCGTCGGGCCCGCCATCAACTCCAGCCACGACAGCAGCACCAGCCTGGACGGGCTGGACGTCGCCGAGGCCAAGAAGAAGATCATCGCCTGGCTGGAGGAGCAGGGCCGGGGCAAGGGCACCGTGCAGTACAAGCTGCGCGACTGGCTGTTCTCGCGCCAGCGGTACTGGGGCGAGCCGTTCCCGATCGTGTACGACGAGGACGGTGCGCCGATCGCCGTGCCGGAGTCGATGCTGCCGATCGAACTGCCCGACGTGGACGACTACTCGCCGCGGACGTTCGACCCGGAGGACGCGAACTCCGAGCCGTCCCCGCCGCTGTCCCGCGCGCAGGACTGGGTCACCGTCGAGCTGGACCTGGGCGACGGGCCGCGGCAGTACCGGCGCGAGACCAACACCATGCCCAACTGGGCGGGTTCGTGCTGGTACCAGCTGCGGTACGTGGACCCGACGGAGACCGAGCGGTTCGTCGACCCGGAGAACGAGCGGTACTGGCTGGGCCCGCGCACCGGCGAGCACGGCGAGTCCGACCCGGGCGGCGTGGACCTGTACATCGGCGGTGTGGAGCACGCGGTGCTGCACCTGCTGTACGCGCGCTTCTGGCAGAAGGTGCTGTTCGACCTGGGTCACGTGTCCGGTGACGAGCCGTACCGGCGGCTGTTCAACCAGGGCTACATCGAGGCGTACGCGTACACCGACGCGCGCGGGACGTACGTGCCCGCCGAGCAGGTGGAGGAGCGCGACGGCAAGTACTTCTTCGAGGGCGAAGAGGTGCGCCGCGAGTACGGCAAGATGGGCAAGAGCCTGCGGAACGTCGTGACGCCGGACGAGATGTGCGCGAAGTACGGCGCGGACACGTTCCGGCTGTACGAGATGTCGATGGGTCCGATGGACGTGTCGCGGCCGTGGGCGACGAAGGACGTCGTCGGCGCGCAGCGGTTCCTGCAGCGGCTGTGGCGGAGCCTGGTGGACGAGACCACGGGTGAGCTGCGGGTCACCGACGTGGACCCGGGCGAGGAAGCGCTGCGGCTGCTGCACAAGACGATCGCCGGTGTGCACGAGGACTTCGTGCACCTGCGCTACAACACGGCGGGCGCGAAGCTGATCGAGCTGAACAACTACGTCACCAAGCACTTCGCCGGTGGCGCGCCGCGAGTGCTGGCCGAGCCGCTGGTGCTGATGCTGGCGCCGTTGAGCCCGCACATCGCCGAGGAGCTGTGGTCGCGGCTGGGGCACGACGAGTCGCTGGCGCACGGCCCGTTCCCGAAGGCGGACGAGAAGTACCTGGTCGAGGACACGGTGGAGTACCCGATCCAGGTCAACGGCAAGGTGAAGGCGCGGGTCGTGGTGTCCGCGTCGGCGTCGGCGGACGAGGTCCAGGCGGCGGCGCTGGCGGACGAGAAGGTGGCCGAGCTGCTGAACGGCGGCACGCCGCGCAAGGTGATCGTGGTGCCCGGCCGGCTGGTGAACGTGGTGCTGTAGGCGGGTGGAGGAGGTTCACGGACGCGGCAACTGGGCGGCGACTTCGGTCATGGCGTCGAGCAGGTCCGGCTCGACGTGCCCGGTTGCCGGTTCCGCCTCGGCGATGGTGATCGTCGTGTCCGTGGTCTCCGACGAGTAGTGCCGGGCGGTGAACTGGACGTCCGGCATGCCGATGACCCCGCCGGCCAGCGGTTTCACGTCACCCGAGCCGGCGACGTCGATGATCCGGTCGAACTGCCGCGCCTGGATGCGCCCGGGGAACGTCACCCACGCCACCGAGACGACGGCCGCGTTGCCGGCCCGGTCGCCCACGGCCAGCAGCAGGCGGTCCAGCGAGGTGCAGGGCGTGCGGAGGAAGAAGTCGCGCACCTGGCCGAACGAGTTCTCCGCGCAGTCGAGTTCCTGCTTGAGCGCCTGCTTGCTGATCTCGACCCCGAGGTGGCCCATGGCGCGCTCGGCGTCCCCACCGCGCGCCGCGCGCTTGGCGTCCCACTTCCGGACGCTGATGCTCTCCGCCGCCACCGCCCCGCCGCCACCGCTCGCACCGGAGTTCAGGGCCGCGCCACCGGCGCCACCCGCCCCCGCGAGGACGACCAGGACCGCTGCGGCAAACGCCACACCGCCCGAACCCTTGTCGGACCCGCCTGCCTTCCGTGCCACCATTCCCCCGGTCCCAGACGTCCTCGCTTCCGCGGACGCCCCATGGAACCGCCATCCCGGGCCCTCGTTGCCCCCGGTGGGTGAAAAGCCCTCGAACGGCCCATAAGGTGTGCCCGGAAGTCGCAGCTCATGGTTGCGGAGGGAAACCCATCTCCCCCAGGATCTGCGCCAGCAGGTTGTCGAACATGGGTTCGGGGTTGGACACGGCGAACGGGAAGCGGCCGAACACCTCCAGGGCCACGTGCCCATAGATGCGCACCCACGACTGCGTCATGTGGTAGACCGCGCCGAGCGGCAGGACCTTCTCGTCCACCGCGACGCCGCGCTCGTTGACGGTGGCGAGCAGGATCTGCTGGAACTCGGCCAGGTCGGCGTGCAGGTCCTTCGGCACGTCGGCGCCGATGCCGTCGGGCAGCGGGTGGCTGGCGATCAACCGGCCCGCGACCTCCAGGAACACCCGGCCGAACTGGTCGCCGACGTGGTCGCGTTCCCCGTCCGGGCCGCAGCTGCCCAGGGTGTCCTCCGTGGACGCGAACACCAGCGCGAACTCCTGCGGGTGGACGAGCGCCCACCGCCGGAAGCCGCGGCACACCGAGTAGACCTGCTCGCTGATGTCGTCCTCCCGGATCTGCTGGAGGTCGGCGTTCAGCTCGGCGGCCAGGTCGGTGCAGATGTCGTCGGCGAGCCTGCGCAGCAGGTCCTCGCGCGAGTCGTAGTACCGGTAGAGCGCGGGAGCGGTGATGCCGAGTTCTCGTGCGATGGCACGAAGAGTGACGGCTTCCCGGCCGCCCCCGACGAGCAGGGCACGGGCCTGTCGCCGGATGTCGCGCTCGGTCTCAGCGCGTAGCCGCTCTCGGCGAGTGGCCTCGGTCATATGTCACCCAATCGCGTTGTAAACGGTGTTCACGGGGTATAACTTCGACACTGTCAGTGAACGGTGTTTACGAAGTTGACGCCATTCACTCAAACGGTAACGCATCAGTCCTGGGAGGACGCGTGTTCGCGAAGTGGGGATCGCTGGCGTACCGCCGCAGGTGGGTGGTGCTGGTCGCGACAGTGGCCCTGGCGGTGGTCGGCGGCATTTGGGGACTCGGTGTGTTCGACCGCCTCGGCCAGGGCGGCTACGAAGCCCCGAACAGTGAGGCCGCGCGGGCCAACCAGGTCGCCCAGGACGCGTTCGGCCGCCAGGGCGGCGACGTCCTCGTGGTCTACAACACCACCGAACCCGCGCAGCTCCAGAAGATCACCGACCGGCTGTCCGCCCTGCCGTCCGACGCCGTGCTCAAGGTGCAGCCGCTGTTCCCCTCGCCCGAGAGCGGCAAGTCGCTCGCGGTGATCACGCTGCGGTCGAGCAGCCCGAACGAGCAGGTCGCGCAGTACGACCGGATCGCCGGGCAGCTGCCCGTGGACGGGCTGGACACCCAGATCGGCGGTCTGATCCCGACCCAGAAGGCGATCAACGACCTGTCCGCCTCGGACCTCACCAAGGCCGAGACCGTCTCGCTCCCGATCGTGCTGCTCCTGCTGATCATCATCTTCGGCGGCCTGGTCGCGGCGTCCCTGCCGGTGCTCGTCGGCGGCCTGGCGATCATGGGCTCGCTCGGCGTGCTGCACGCCATCTCGTACGCGTCCGACGTGAACACGTTCGCGGTCAACGTGGCCAGCCTGCTCGGGCTCGGCATGGCGATCGACTACGGGCTGTTCATGGTGGGTCGGTTCCGCGAGGAGTTGGCCGCGGGCCGCACCACGCCGGACGCGGTGCGCCGGACCGTCATGTCGGCGGGTCGCACGGTGATGTTCTCGGCGACGCTGCTGGTGATCGCGCTCGCCGGGTTGCTGCTGTTCCCCCAGGGCTTCCTGAAGTCCCTCAGCTATGGCGGCATGTCCGCGGTGGCGATCGCGGCGATCGTGTCGCTGACCCTGCTCCCCGCGCTGCTCGGCATCCTCGGCCACCGCGTGGACAAGCTGGCCATGCCGTGGCGCAAGAAGAAGCCGCCGTCGGAGGCGGGCTGGCGTCGGCTGGCCGCCCGGGTGATGAAGCGCCCGGTGCTGTTCGCGCTGCCGATCGTGCTGGTGCTGCTCGCGCTCGGCACGCCGTTCCTCGGCGTGAAGTTCGGCGAGGTCACCGAGAAGGTCCTGCCGGAGGGCCACGCCGCGCGCGTCGCCGTCGAGACGGTCAACTCGGACTTCGCCGCGCTGTCCAACTCCGGCTTCAAGATCGTGGTGACCGGCGACCCGTCGCCCGCCGACGTGCAGGAGTTCGTCGGTGACGTGAGCGCGGTGCAGGGCGTCGGCGACGCGCAGATCGCGGCGGAACCCGCCAACGGCGTCTGGCTGATCAACGCGGGCCTCGACCAGGACACGTTCAGCGACGAGTCGAAGCAGGCGCTGCGGGACGTGCGCGCGCTGCCCGGACCGGGTGGCGAAGTGCTCGTCGGCGGCAGCACGGCGCTGGTGACCGACAGCCTCGACGCGATCGGCGAGAAGCTGCCGTGGATGGTCCTGCTGCTGGTCGGCGCGACGTTCGTCCTGATGTTCCTGGCGTTCGGCTCGGTGCTGCTGCCGATCAAGGCCGTGCTGATGAGCACCCTGAGCCTGGCCGCGACGTTCGGCGTGCTGGTGTGGATCTTCCAGGACGGCCACGGCGCGTCGCTGCTCGGCGTCACGCCCGCGCCGCTGGAGTCCGGGATCGTGGTGCTGATGGCGGCCATGGTGTTCGGGCTGTCCACGGACTACGAGGTGTTCCTGCTGTCCCGGATGGTCGAGGCGCGCGGACGCGGCGAGTCGACCGAGGAGGCGGTGACCACCGGCCTGGCCAAGACCGGGCGGGTGATCACGGCGGCGGCGCTGCTGCTGATCGTGGTGACCGGCGCGTTCGCGTTCTCCCAGATCACGCTCATGCGGTTCGTCGGCGTCGGCATGATCCTGGCGCTCGCGCTGGACGCCACCGTGGTCCGGATGCTGCTGGTGCCGGCCGTGCTGAAGGTGCTCGGCGACGCGGTGTGGTGGGCTCCCGGGCCGCTGCGGCGGATCCAGGAGCGGATGGCGATCCACGACGAGGCGCCGGCGGAGGACGAGAACGCCGGCGGCGACGGCGGCCAGACCAAGGTGCCGCAACGGGTCTAGGGCACGTCCTCGAACGGTTCGAATGCGATGGCCGCGGCTGCGAAGCCGCGGCCATCGCCGTCCAGGGCGCTCAGCTGGAACGTGGTCAGCACTTCGTCGTCCGCGCTGTCCAGCACGGTCGTGCTGGTGCCGGTGGCCAGGAACACGCGGCGGTCGGCGGGCGCGATGGCCAACGCCTTGGCGGTGAACGGCAAGGTCCTGGTGGCACGGGTGGTCGTGTCCAGGACCGCGACCTCGCGGTCGAGCGCGACGTAGACGTGCCGGCCGTCGGGGGTGACGGCGATGCTGCCCGCGCCCTTGCCGACCGGCGCGGACCAGCGGAGTTCGTCGGTGTGCGGGTCGATCATGGAGACGGTGCCGCCGCCGTCGGCGAGGTCGAGCGAGCTGACGTAGACCGCGTCGCCGTCCGGGCTGACCGCCACGTGCCGGGGCAGGCCGCCGACGTCGACGGTGGTCTTGGGACGGGCGGAGCCGGTGTCGAGCACGCTCACCGTGCCGTCCTGCGCGTTGGCCACGTACAGCCGCCGTCCGTCCGGGGTGACCGCGATGCCGTGCGGTTGGCCGCCCACCGGGATCGCCGCCACCAGGCGGAACGTGGCGGGGTCCACCACGGCGACCGAGCCGCTGCCGGTGACGTAGAGGCGCCCGCCGTCCGGCCTCAGCACGGCCTGGGAGAGGCGCGCGCCGGCGTCGATGCGGCCGACGACCTTGCCCGCCGCCGGGTCCACCGCGGTGATCACGCCCGCCCAGCCGTTGACCACGTACACCCGGTGGCCGCCCGGTCCGACCGCGGCGCCGGTGCTCCACGCGCCGGTGTTCGCGCCGGCGAGGATCCGGCCGTCGGTCGTGTCGAGGACCTGCAGTCGGCCGTTGTGCGCGATGACGTACGCCTTGGGCGCGGGGCTGCCGGTGGCGGTGATCAGGGGTGATCGCGACTGGCCGGCGGCGGCGAGCGCGGCGGAGATCAGGAGGGCGGCGGTGCCGAGGGCTGCGGTGCGTCGTCGTCCCCACATGGCCTGGATGGGAACACCGCCGCTCGGGCCGCTTCCACCTTCGTCCTACGGACGGGTGCCATTTGTGCCGGACCGGGTGACCTGACAGGGGAACGGCTCATCCCGGCTGCGACCGGGACCGCGCGTCCGGCGGCCACGGGAATCGCGTGTCCGGCTGCCGCCCGCGACGGCGGGACGGGCGGCAGCGGGGTTGTCTGCCCGGCGCCGGTCGCTCGGGGGGCGAAACGACCGACGCCGGACACCTGCCGGTGCAATGCACCGGTGGTCGCACCCCGACGACTTAGAACTACCACCAGGTTGACGTAATCCGGGCCGTTTTGGATCCCGACAGCTACGAATCAGCCGAAATTCGTCGAGTTGCCACCAACTTGGCGTAACGCGTGCCCGCTGTCAGGAGGACGAGACCGGCGCCGATGAACGCGAGGACGCGCGCAATACCGTCCAACGCGGCCATGTCGAACAGCAGCAGCTTCGCCACCGCGGCTCCGACCAGCACCAATCCGGCCACCCGCAGGGATTTCCGGTCGATGCCGCGTACCAGCAGCACCAGTGCGGCGACCGTCCACGACACCGTCACGATCGAGTGACCGAAGAGGAATCCGGTCACGTCCTGCGACACCAGCAGCGCCGCGCACAACACGACCCCGGCCGCCGCGTACAGCAGGATGACACCGCCCGCGACCCACGGGAACGGGTGCCTGCCGAGGACGTCCAGGCTGGTCGCCACCCACGGCAGCACGACCATCAGCACGCCGAGGACCAGCGAGGTCAGCATGCCGGACACCAGGAAACCGGCACTGTCCACGCGCCACGGTTCGTCCAGGATCAGCCGCGGCGGCACGGCGTGCGACACGGCGAGCACGAACCCGAGGCCACCGAACACGGCGGAACCCAGCAGCGGGCCGCGGGACGCGAGGACCTTGGCCAGGAACGCCAACAGCAAGGCTTCGGCCAACACCACCGCGGCGCGCGTGCTGCCGTCCAGGGCGAGCGAGGTCGCCTGGAACAACGCGAACACACCGACACCGCCGACCGCGGCGCTGAAGTTCGCCGGCAACGCGCGCCGCCCGGCCGCCCACAGCGCCATCATCATCACCGCGACCGCACCGGCGACCGCCGCACCGAGGTGGCGGTCGAGGACGGCGGTGGTGAGCAGGGCGGGCATGGGCGAGCCGACGGCGAGCGCGAGCGCGGTGATGTCGTTCGGCCGGGCCTTGATCGTGAGGACGGCGGCGGCCACGCCGATCACCGCTGCCAGCAGGGCGATCCCGGCGAGCGTGTGCTGGTCGGTGCGTCCGATGACGAGGACCGAGGCGAGCAGCGGGGGAACGCCCGCGGTGACCGCGAGCCACGGCCAGTCGCGCTTGAGGTGCACGGGACTGGCGGCGATCTTCAGGACCAGCAGGAACGCGACGAGCAGCGGTGTGAAGCCCTGGGTGAGGACGGGCGCGCACACGGCGCAGGCGGCCACCACGCCGATGGCGAGGATGTCCGAGTCCCAGCGCAGGGCGAGCAGCAGCCCTCCGCCCGCGATGAGCAGCCCGGCGGTGAGGCCGCCGCCCGCGGGCAGGTACTCGTAGATCGAGGTGGCCGCGATGACGTCCAGGTAGAGGACGGCGATGCCGGTGGCGGCGAGGGCGAACGCGCCGGTGCGGCCGGCCGGGGTGCGGTGCAGCCACAGGCCGAGGCCGACCAGCACCCCGCCGAGCGCCGCGCCGCCGAGGACGCGGGGCAGCGGGCCGAGGTAGCCGCGCTGCACGGCGAGGACGAGGAGGAGGACGACCCCGAGCAGGGTGACCGCGCCGCCGACCCACGCGAGGAGCTTGCTGCCCGCGCCGTCCTGGCTGAGGCGGTCGAAGAGGGAGGGGCGGGGCGGCTGCGGGGGGACGGGCGTCCAGTGCGGGACTGGTGCGCCCCAGGGCTGGGGCTGCTGCGGCGGCGGGTACGCGGAGGGGCCGGAGTGGCCGGGGGCGTATCCGGACCGTCCTGGCTGGCCGGACGGGCGCGACTGACCGGACTGTCCTGGCGTGTACGAGGCTTGGCCGGGCTGACCTGCGGTGTACCCGGCCTGGCCGGGCTGGCCGGGCTGACCACTGGTGACCGCGGCGGACTGACCCGGGTCGTGTCCGGCCGAGCCGGGTTGACCCCAGGCGGCGGCGGTCGAGCCCGACTGGCCCTGGACGTGCGCGGTCGAGCTGATGGGCGTGGTCACCGATTGCTCGCCGGACTGGGCCGGAGCTGGTGCGGCTTGCCGGTCGGTCCCGGGCTGAGCCGGTCCCTGCTCGCCGGCGGTGCTGGTGGCCGGTGCGCCGGCTGACGTTGGGGCAGCGGGCGCCGGCGGGGTGGCCACCGACCGGGCACTGCCCACCCGGTGCAGTTCCTGCCCCACCGCCTCCAAGCGACGGCCCAGGTGGCCGAGTTCGTCTGCCAGCCTTGTCAGGGGGTCCTGCCCGATCCCGGTCATGTGACCAGGGTCGCCGCTCCGGCGTGTATCCGGAATCCGTACCACTACTCAACCGGGTACCCAACCGGTCACGCCAGGACCTGGCAGAGTTCCCCCGTGACCGTTCTCGTGCTCGGTTCGGCCAACGCCGACCTCGTCGTGTCCGTGCCACGCCGCCCCGCCGGCGGTGAGACGGTGCTCGGCGGTGACACGGTCGTGCTGCCCGGGGGCAAGGGCGCCAACACCGCCGTCGCCGCCGCCCGCCTGGGGGCGTCGGTCGGGTTCGTCGGCGCGGTCGGCGCGGACCAGTACGGCGATCTGCTGCTGGCATCGCTGTCGTCGTCGGGTGTTCGCACGGACTTCGTGCGCCGGTCGTCCCGGCCCACCGGCATCGCCTACATCGCCGTGACCCCGGACGGGGAGAACTCGATCGTCGTCGCGCCCGGCGCCAACTCGGACCTGGACGTGTCCGATGTGGACGCGTTGACCTGGGACGACGTCACGGTGTTGGCGTGCTCGCTGGAAGTGCCGGTCCCGACGGTGTCGCACGCGGTGCGGGTGGCGGCTTCCCGCGGGGTGCGGCCGGTGCTGAACCTGTCGCCGGTGGTCGACGTGCCGGCGGAGACGTTGGCCCTGCTGGACCCGCTGATCGTGAACGAGCACGAGGCGGCCTCGCTGGCGTCGTCGTTCGAAGGTCTGCTGGAGCTGGGGCCGCGGTCCGCCGTGGTCACGTTGGGCGCGCTGGGCACGGCCGTGGTCACGTCGTCCGGGGTGGTCGAGGTGGGCGCGCCTGAAGTGTCGGTTGTGGACACGACCGGCGCCGGTGACGCGTTCGCGGGCGCGTTGGCGTTCGGCCTGTCGTCCGGCTCGTCCTTGGTGGACGCCGCCGGGTTCGCCGCCCGGGTGGCCGCGCTGTCGGTGACGTCCGCCGGCGCGCAGCCGTCGTACCCGACGCTGGAGCAGGTCCGGAAGACGAGGTGATCCCCAGCCTCGCAGCCGGCACGATGGTGACGTGGAAGGAGTCGGTGGCAACCGGTTGACGTGGGCCGAGGTGCCCGTGGCGGTCCGTGCCGCGATCGAGGACGGGCTCGGGTCTCCGGTGGTCCGGGCGGTGAACTGCGCGGGCGGGTTCTCGCCGGGGTTGGCGTCGCGGCTGGAGCTGGCGGACGGGCGGCGGGTGTTCGCCAAGGTGGTGGGGTCGGTGTGCAACCACAGCCCGACCATGCACCGGCGTGAGGCCGAGGTCGCCGCGGTCGTCCCCGGTCCCCGGCTGCTGTGGTCCTACGACGACGGGGACTGGGTCGCCCTGGTCTTCGAGGAGGTCGTCGGTCGGGCGCCGGCGCTGCCGTGGGTCGCGCACGAGTGGGAACGGGTCCACGCCGCCGTGGTCGCGCTGGCGTCGGTCGAGGCACCGGGGTGGCTGCGGTCCGTCGGTGCTGATCCGGACGTGTTCTCGGGGTGGCGGTCGTTGGCCGCTCAACCGTTGCCTGGGGTCGACCCGTGGGCGTCGGAGCGGTTGGACGAGTTGGCGGAGTGGGAGTCGGAGTGGGCCGAGGCTGCCGTCGGCACGTCATTGGTGCACGGTGACGTTCGGGCCGACAACGTGCTGCTGACCTCGTCCGGTGTCGTGTTCGTGGACTGGCCGCAGGCCGGTTCGGGTGCGCCGTGGGTGGACCTGGTGCTCCTGCTGCCGTGCTTGGCGATGCAGGGCGGACCCGAGCCGGAGGACGTCTGGCGGTCGTCGCCGTTGTCGCGGGGAGCCGATCCGGACGCGGTGACGGCGGTTGTAGCGGCGAGTGCGGGGTACTTCGTGCACTCGTCGTTGTTGCCGGCGCCGCCCGGCCTGCCGACGCTGCGGGCGTTCCAGGCGGCGCAGGGCGTGCCGGCGGTGCGGTGGTTGCGGCAGCGGGTGGGGTAGCGGGTCGGGCACGAGTGGCGTTGGCTTGTCCCTTCAGGGGTCTTGTCCTTCACGTCCCGTCGAGCTGGAGGGTATGGTCTAGACCATGTCGAGCGCGCGGCTGAGCGGTGTCGGAGTGAGTTCCGGTCGGGCTTCCGGTCCGGTGGTCAGGGTGGCCGAGCCGCTGGGTGAGCCACCCGCCGCGCCCGCGCCCGCGGACCCGGCGGCCGAGGCGGCGCGGATCAGGCCCGCCGCGGACGTGGTGGTGGCCCGGCTGCACGCGCGGGCGGCCAACGCCGGCGGTGACGCCAAGGACGTGCTGGAGACGACCGCCGCGATGGCGGCCGACCCGGCGTTGCTGTCCCAGGCGGAGAAGCTGGTGGTCTCCGATTCGCTGCCCGCCGCACGGGCCGTGCACCAGGCCGCCGCGGGGTTCATCTCGGCGCTGGAGGCAGCCGGCGGGTACATGGCCGAACGCGCCCGCGACGTGCGGGACGTGCGGGACCGGCTGGTCGCCGAACTGCTCGGCGTCGCCGCGCCCGGTGTGCCGTCGATGACGTCGCCGTCCGTGCTGGTGGCCCGCGACCTCGCCCCCGCCGACACCGCCGGGCTGGACCCGAGCAAGGTGTTGGCGCTGGTCACGGAGGAGGGCGGCCCCACCTCGCACACCGCGATCCTGGCCCGGTCGCTGGGCATCCCGGCCGTGGTCGCGTGCCGCGGCGTGCTGGACCTGGAGGCGTCGGCGCTCTCCGTGGACGGCGACACCGGTGTGGTGGACGTGTCCGACGGGACGGTGCGCGCGGCGCACGTGGCCGGCCGGGCGTCGTGGAACGGCGTCGGCGTGCTGCGTGACGGGTACCGGGTGAAGGTCCTGGGCAACGTCGGCTCGCCCGCCGACGCGGTGGCCGCCGCAGCCGGTGGCGCGGAGGGCGTCGGCCTGTTCCGGACCGAGTTCTGCTTCCTGTCGGCGTCGTCGGAGCCCTCGGTCGACGCACAACGGGCCGCGTACGTGGCGGTGCTCGCCCCGTTCGCCGGCAAGCCCGTGGTCGTGCGGACGCTGGACGCCGGCGCGGACAAGCCCCTGGCGTTCTTGTCCCCCGAGCCTGAACCGAACCCGGCGCTCGGCGTGCGCGGCCTGCGGGTCGCCTTCGGCCGCCCGGATCTGCTGGAACGCCAGCTCGAAGCGATCGCGCTGGCGGGCGCGGAGACCGAGGCCGAGGTGTCCGTGATGGCACCGATGGTCGCCACCGCCGCCGAGGCCGCGTGGTTCGTGGAACGGGCGCGTGCGGCAGGCGTCCAGCGCGCGGGCGTGATGATCGAGATCCCGGCGGCGGCGCTGGCCGCCCGGGAGATCCTGGACGTGGTCGACTTCGTGTCCATCGGCACCAACGACCTGGCCCAGTACGTCTTCGCGGCGGACCGCCAGGTAGGCGCGGTGGCCGCGCTCAACGACCCGTGGCAGCCCGCGCTGCTCCGGCTGATCAAGCTCGTCGGCGACGCCGGGACGGCCATGGGCAAGCCGGTGGGCGTGTGCGGGGAAGCCGCCGCCGACCCGTTGCTGGCGTGCGTGCTGACCGGCCTGGGCGTGACGAGCCTGTCGATGAACCACACGGCGCTGGCGGGCGTCGGCGCGAAACTCGCGTCCACCAGCTTCGACCTGTGCCAACTGGCCGCCGAAGGCGCCCTCGCCGCCGCCGACCCGGCCTCAGCGAAGCTCGCCGCCCGCGCCCCCCACTAGGAAGCGCGTCCACGCCGTCCCGTCGAACCGCAGCACCGGCCCATCCGGGTTCTTCGAGTCGCGCACACCGGTCACCTCGACGGTGTGCGCCACCTCGACGCAGTCGCCGCCATTCGGGCCGCTGTGGCTGCTCTTGCGCCAGTTCATCGCAATTCCTCCGCTCGCCGGGCGATCAGGGCGGCGCTGTCCTCCGGTGGGAGCGCCCGCTCGGCCAGGTCGGCGAACTGGGCGTGGGCCACGGCCAGCTCCTCGGGCTTCTCCAGGAACAGTCCACCCCACTGGTTCTCCAGGTAGACCGCGCCCGGATCACCCGCCTGCGGAAAGCCCAGCCACTTGAAGGACCCCAGGTGCCCCCGATGGCCTGCGGTGCCGAAGGGCATCACCTGAATGGTGATATTACGACTCTTGCCGAGCACGACCAAGTGATCCAACTGCGACCGCATGATCCCGGCGTCGCCGATCCGCCGGAACAACACCGCCTCGTCCAGGATCGCGTGCGCGGTGAGTGGGTTCTCTCTGCGGTGCAACGCTTCCTGGCGACGGAGCCGAGCCTTGGCCGCACCTTCGTCGGCCAGCATCACGGATGCGTATTCGGTGGTCTGGAACAGGCCGGTGATGTAGCCCGCGTCCCAACACTTGACCTCGCTCGCACCGGCCTCCAGGCCGACGTAGATCGAGAACCAGTCCGGGATCGACTGGTCGCCGTCCCACCAGCCCTTCTCCTTGGAGGTGTCGCAGATCCGCAGGTACCAGTCGATCCGCTCCGGCGCCACGCCCAGATACGGCAGCATCGCTTCGAGGTCCGGCCCGCTCACCGAGTTGCGCATGCTCTCGATGTGCGCGATCTTGGCCGGCTTGCAGCGCAGCCGACCGGCCACCTCCGACTGCTTCCGGCCGGCCGCCTCGCGCAACCGACGGATCTCCTGGGCGAGCCAGCGGCGACCCACCGTAGGGCTGAGCATGGGCGGTTCGGTCTCGGCCACTGTCGTCCCCTCCCTGTGATCGATTCCAGTGTGCTCGCCCGCTTGATCAGTACTCGAACAGGGGATCGTCACGTAGAGCCTGCAAAGTTAACTTTGCATCGCAAGGTTGACCAGGAGGTGTCCTAGTGATCGCTTATGTGCTGTGCGAGGTCAAGAACCAGGGGGGCGTGGGGCAGTGGGAGCGGCTTGTGCGGCGGACGCCGGTAGACCCGAACGCCACGCCCGACGAGCTGAAGAGCGGCGTGCGGCTGTGGGCCTTGGAGCAGTTGAGCGCAGGGCAGTGCGATGGCGGTCTATACGGGGCCTACTTGGTCGAGGTCGACCAGAACGGCGGGTACGACACCTGCGCCCCGATCCACGTCAAGGACGTCGTGTGGTTCTACGAGTCCGAGTACGTCCCGGCTGATCCGGACGTGCGGTGACCGCCCGCGCCCCACTCGCGCACGGCGTCCAGCTCACTGGCGCACGGCGTCCAGCAGGGCGTCCCGCACCAGCCTGATCAACGGGTGCTCCTCGCTGCCCCGCCGCACCGCCGCGACCACCCGCCGCAGCGGGGCCGTGCCGCGCACCGGCACGCCGCGCACCGCGTTGCGCGGCACCAGCGCGACCCCCGCCCCGGCGCGAACCAGCGCGTCGATGGCACGGAAGTCGTCGGACGTGTGCGTGATCCGGGGCGCGAAACCGGCGTGCTCGCAGGCCAGCTGCACGACGTCCCGCACCGGGTTGCCGGGCAGCGTCACCACCCAGTCGTCGTCGGCCAGGTCCGCCAGGTCCACGTCCGCTACGTCCACGTCCGCCGGGTCCACGTCCGCCGGGTCCACGTCCGCCGGGTCCACGTCCGCCGCGTCCGACCGGCCTGCCAGCCGGTGCCCCGGCGGCAGCACCACGTCGAACGGCTCGGTGTACAGCGGGAACCGGGTCAGCCGCCGGTCATCCGTCCGCAACCGGTACTCCTCGGTGATCGCCAGGTCGATCTCGCCGTCCAGCAGCAGCGGCACGCTGGCGTGCCCCTCCACGTCCCGCACTCGCAGCGTCACGCCCGGCGCGGACACCCGCAACGCGGCCAACGCGGGCGCCACGACCTGCGTGATCGCGGACGCGAAGCTCCCCACCTCGACCGGCCCGGTGGTGCCCGACGTGAACGCGGCCAACGTCGCCTGCGCCCGTTCCAGCTCCGCCGCCACCGCGTTGGCGTGCCCGACCAGCAGCTCACCGGCCGCCGTCAACGACACCCGCCGCCCCCGCCGCCGCAGCAGCGGGTGCCCCACCTCGGACTCCAGCGCCGCCAACTGCTGCGAGACCGCGGACGGCGTGAGGTGCAACGCCTGCGCCGCCGCGGTCACGGTGCCGTGGTCGGCGAGCGCGCGCAGCACCCGGAGCCTTCGTGGGTCGATCACCGGCACATCCTCGCCCACCGCGTAATGCCGGTGCGTGGACAACCGCCACCTGCCACCCTCTCCCCATGCGGACCTTCGAGGACCTCGTCGCCGAGGGCGAGACAGTGCCGACCGAGGGGTGGGACTTCTCCTGGTTCACCGGTCGCGCGACGGAGCAGCGTCCCTCGTGGGGCTACGCGCGCCTGGTCGCCGACCGGATGGCGGAGGCCGAGGCGGCGCTCGACCTCCAGACCGGCGGCGGCGAGGTGCTGGCCACCATCCCGGTCGCGCCACCCGTCCTGGCGGCGACCGAGTCGTGGCCGCCGAACCTCGACATCGCCCGCCGCACGCTGGCGAAGTTCGACGCCGACGTGCGCGAGGTCGACGACGCGGCCGACCTGCCGTTCCCGGCCGACCACTTCGACCTGGTGGTCAGCCGGCACCCGGTGCGGACCCGCTGGGACGAGGTGCACCGCGTGCTGCGTCCGGGCGGCGCGTACCTGTCCCAGCAGGTCGGGGCCGGCTCGGTGCGCGAGCTGACCGACGCCATGATGGGTCCGCAGCCGGTGCACCCGGGCCGGAGCCCGATGGTGCTCGTGGCCGAGGCGGAAGCGGCCGGGCTGGAGGTCGTGGACCTGCGCCAGGAAGCCCTCCGGATGGAGTTCCACGACATCGCGGCGGTGGTCCACTTCCTGCGCAAGGTGATCTGGACCGTCCCCGGCTTCACCGTGGCCGCCTACCGGGACCGCCTGGCCCGGCTGCACGACTTCATCGAGCGCCACGGCCCGTTCGTGGCGCACTCCCAGCGGGTCCTCTTCGAGGTCGCGAAGCGGTAGCGCCGCAGGCGCGGTACGAAAGGGCGTGCGATCCAACCGCACCCCGGCACCGGTCATCGCGGGCCTCGGCACCCGGGGCAGGCGCCGGCCGAGCCGCCGCCGGCCCGAGTCCGACGCCGGCAAGTCCGACGCCGGCCCCGGTCCGGCGGTGCTCACCTCGGCGCCGGTCACACCGGCGCCGGTCACATCCGGGCGCGTGCCGCCACGAACGCGTCCACGGCCCGGTTCACGTCCTCGGTCGTGTGCGCCGCCGACATCTGGGTCCGGATCCGCGCCTTGCCGTGCGGCACGACCGGGTACGAGAAGCCGATCACGTAGACGCCCTGCTCCAGCAGCAGGTCCGCCATCCGCGCCGCGCGTGCCGCGTCACCGATCATCACCGGGATGATCGGGTGCTCACCCGGCAGCAGGTCGAAGCCCTCGTCCGTCATCCGCGACCGGAACAGGGCGGTGTTCTCGCGCAGCCGGGTCAGCAGCTCGCCGGACGAGCTGAGCAGGTCCAGCGTGGCGATCGCGGTGGCCGTGATCGACGGCGCGAGCGAGTTGGAGAACAGGTACGGCCGCGACCGCTGCCGCAGCATCTCGACGATCTCCGCCCGCCCGGACGTGTAGCCGCCGGAAGCGCCGCCCAACGCCTTGCCGAGCGTGCCGGTGACGATGTCCACCCGGTCCTGCACCCCGAACAGCTCCGGCGTGCCGCGGCCGTTCGGGCCGATGAAGCCGACGGCGTGCGAGTCGTCCACCATCACCAGCGCGTCGTACCGGTCGGCGAGGTCGCAGATCTCGTCCAGCGGCGCGAGGTAGCCGTCCATGGAGAACACGCCGTCGGTGGCGATCAGCCGGTACCGCGCGTCGGCGGCGTCCTTGAGCTGCCGTTCCAGGTCGTCCATGTCGCGGTTCTTGTACCGGTACCGCCGGGACTTCGACAGCCGCACGCCGTCGATGATGGACGCGTGGTTCAGCTCGTCGGAGATGATCGCGTCGTCGGCACCGAGCAGGGTCTCGAACAGGCCGCCGTTGGCGTCGAAGCACGAGCTGTAGAGGATGGTGTCCTCGGTGCCCAGGAATTCGGAGAGCCGCAGTTCGAGCGCTTTGTGGGGCTCCTGCGTACCGCAGATGAACCGCACGGACGCCATGCCGAATCCCCACCGGTCCAACGCCTCGTGCGCCGCTCGCACCAGGTGCGGGTGGTCGGCCAGGCCCAGGTAGTTGTTGGCGCAGAAGTTCAGCACCTCGGCGCCGGAGCCCACGCGGACGGCGGCGTTCTGCGGTGTGCCGATCACCCGTTCCGCCTTGTAGAGCCCGGCCGCCCGGATCTCGTCCAAGCCTGCCCGCAGGTCCTCGCGCATCGCGCCGTACATCAGTGAGCTCCCGTCCAGTCGAGGATGACCTTGCCGCACTTGCCCTCGCGCGCCGTCGCGAACGCCTCGGCGAACGCCGTGTGGTCGAACCTGTGCGTGATCACCGGGGTCAGGTCGAGGCCGCGTTGCAGCAGCACCGACATCGAGTACCAGGTCTCGAACATCTCCCGGCCGTAGATGCCCTTGATCTGCAGCATCTTCAGCACGACGCTGCTCCAGTCCACCGGGAAGTCCTCGGCGGGCAGGCCGAGCATCGCGATCCGGCCGCCGTGGGTCATGTTCGCGATCATGTCCTGCAACGCGACCGGCTTGCCGGACATCTCCATGCCGATGTCGAAGCCCTCGGACAGGCCCAGCTTGACCTGGGCCTCGGCGACGGAGTGCTCGGAGACGTTCAGCGCGAGGTCGACGCCGACCTTCCGGGCCAGGTCCAGCCGGTGGTCGCTGACGTCGGTGATCACGACGTTGCGGGCGCCCGCGTGCTTGGCCACGGCCGCCGCCATGATCCCGATCGGGCCGGCGCCGGTGATCAGCACGTCCTCGCCGATGACCGGGAACGACAGCGCGGTGTGCACGGCGTTGCCGAACGGGTCGAAGATCGCCGCCACGTCGAGGTCGACGGGCGTTCGGTGCACCCAGGCGTTCTGCTCGGGCAGCACCACGTACTGCGCGAACGCGCCGTCGTCGTGCACGCCCAGGCCGCGCGTGTTGGCGCACAGGTGGCGGCGGCCGGCCTTGCAGTTCCGGCACGTGCCGCAGACCAGGTGGCCCTCGCCGCTGACCAGGTCGCCGACCTTCACCCCGGTCACCGAGGCGCCCGCCTCCACCACCTCGCCGACGAACTCGTGCCCGAGCACGAGCGGCGCCGTGATGTTGTGCGCGGCCCAGTCGTCCCAGGCGTCGATGTGCAGGTCGGTGCCGCAGATGCCGGTGCGCAGCACCCGCACCAGGACGTCACCGGGGCCGGGGGTGGGGTCCGGGACGTCGGTCAGGGACAGTCCCGGACCAGCGGTCGCCTTGACCAGTGCCTTCATGCCGGCGAGTGTGCTCCTGGACGCTTGTGCAGTCCATCAGGTCTTTCTGAATTCACTCGTAAGCGCAGCTTCACAGCAAACCGGCGATGCTGATCAACCGCCCGTTCGCGTCACGCGTGCCGGAGCCAGCGGGACCTCTTCATCCTGATCTCCACGTTGCCCGCCCGCACCTGGCCGTGCACCACGAAGTGCGGCCGGCCGTTCGCGCCCGTGCCCACCTTGTCCTTCAGGTTGCTCGCGGCCAGCTCGACCCCGTCCGCGTTCACCGTCGCGCCCTCCGGCAGCACCAGCTTCACCGACCCGGCCGTCACGTCCAGCTCGATGTCCACCACCGCGTGCGGGATGGAGGCCTGGCGGAAGTCCAGCTCCGTCGACCCCATCCGGCTGTGCACGACGAGCTGCCGCGGCACCGCCCAGGCGCCCTTGCGGTTGACCGTGGACATGGTGGCCTTCAGCTCCTGCCGGTCCTTCGCCACCGGCAACACCTGCTCGTTGCTCACCACCCCCGGCAGGTCCAGCAGCACGGCGTTGAGCTGCGCGCGCGTGCGGGCGGCCAGCGCCGTGTCCGTGCGCTCGGTGAACTCGTCCAACGTGATCAGCCCGCGGCCGATCGCCTTCTGCAGGATGCCGACGACGTGCTCGCGCTCGGCGTCGGACACCCTGAAGTCCTTGGGGTCCATCCTGGCCGGGTCGTTCGTGCCCGGGTCGGTCATGGTTCAGTCCTCCGGCTCGACGTCGAGCCCGTGCTCGATCGCGTACCGCGCCAGTTCGACGCGGTTGTGCAGTTGGAGCTTGCGCAGGGTGGACTGCACGTGGTTCTCCACCGTGCGGTGCGAGATGACCAGCCGGTTCGCGATCTGCCGCGCCGTCAGCCCCTTCGCCACCAGTCGCAGCACCTCGGTCTCCCGCTCGGTGAGCTGCGGCTTGTCCTCGTCCGGCGTGGCGGCCATCCGCCGGTACTCGCCGAGCACCAGCCCCGCCAGGCCCGCGGTGAACACCGCGTCACCCGCCGCGGTCCGGTTCACCGCCTCGACCAGTTCCTCGGCCGACGCCGACTTCACCAGGTAACCGGAGGCGCCCGCCTTCACCGCCTCCAGCACGTCGCTGTGCTCACCGCTGGCCGACAGCACCAGCACCCGGGTGCCCTCCAGCGCCCCGGTGATCATCGTGGTCGCCTCGACCCCCGTCGTCGCACCGAGGTTGAGGTCCATCAGCACCACGTCCGGCCGCACCGCACGGGCGATCCGCACCGCCGACGCGGCGTCACCCGCCGTCGCGACGACCTCGAAGCCCCGTTCGGCCAGGTCGCGCGCGACGCCGTCACGCCACAGCGGGTGGTCGTCCACCACCATCACGGAAACGCTCATCTGTAGACCCGCACCTCCCATTCGGTGCCCTCCCCCGGCCCCGTTTGCAGCTCAAGGGTCCCACGCAGCGCCTCCACCCGGCCCCGGATGGACTGGGCGACACCCATCCGGCCCTCCGCCTCGGCGGACGCGAGCCGACCCTCGGGGATGCCGGGGCCGTCGTCGCGGATGCTCAGCACCACCTCGTCGCCGAGGTCTTCGAGCAGCACCCACGCCCGAGCGTCCGCGCCCGCGTGCTTGTCCACGTTGGACAGCGCCTCCCGCACCACGGACGTCAGCTCGAACGCCGTGGCTGCGGGCAGCATCACCTGCGTCGCCGGCGTGGACACCTGGACCCGCGACGTGGCCAGCAGTTGCAACGCCGGCCGCAGGTCCGCGTCGCCGTCCATGGTGGAGTCGGTCGGCGCGGCGGCGACCAGCGACCGCAGCGCGACCTCCTGCTCACCGGCCAGCTCGGCCAGTTCCGCCGCCTCACCGCCCAGCTCGTTGCCACGTTTGCGCACCCGCGCCAGCACCTGCAGCACACCGTCGTGAATGGACCGCGCCAGCCGCTCCCGCTCCGCCGTCGCCGCCTCGGTCCGCAACGCCTGCGCCAACCGGACCGCCGAGCGCCGCGCCGTGGACGACGCCATGCCGACCACGAACCCGGCGCCGGTCAGCAGCACCACGTCCCGCACCACGTCGAGGGTGAGCCCACCGCGGCTGAGGTACGTGCTCAGCCCGACCGCGAACCCGGACAGCGCGCCCGCGACCTGCCCGCCGAGCGCGCCCGCCGCCACCGGCGGTCCGGCCGCCCAGATGGTCGTGATCAGCGGGATGTTGAAGAGGAGCTGGGCGTCCGTCATGATCAACTTGGACAGGGACATCAGCCCGCACGTCACCAGCACGTCCGCGACCACGATCCACGGCCGCCGCCCGCTCACCCGGCTGTAGGCGTGGATGGTGAACGCCGACCACAGGGCCATCGCACCGATCGCCGACCACGCCAGCCACTCGCGCTCGAACTGGTCGCGGTGGATCACGACGTTCCCCAAGGCGAACAGGAACGTCACTATGCGTAGAGCTACCGTTCCCCGCCAGAGGTGCGCGACCGGGTCCTCCATCACCGATGGAGCCTGGTCGGTTGGCCTTGTGTGCACAGTGTGCTCCCTTCAGCTCCAATCTTGCCGTGTCCGAGTGGTGTGGCTAACCCCCAGGTGGCCGTCTGTTCCGACATCGACATGTGTGGAAGGCTGACGGAGGTCACGGAGCGTGACCCTTGGGGGGAGGGGGCGCTCGCAGGCTGCTGTGGCGAGGGAGGGCTCAGCGTGCGCCGCTGGCCACTGTGGACGCTCAGGCGGTCCGCGCTGGCCTACTGGCTGCTCGTCTACCTCGGCGCACTGGCCGTCGTCGTCTTCGCGATCGTGTCGTCACCGCAGCCCACACCCGTCCAGATCGGCCGGTTCGCGGCCATCGCGGGCACCGCCGGCGCGGTGATCATCGGCACGTCGATCTACAGCAACCGGGTCGGCGAGCCCGAGCGCAACCCGTGGGCCGCGCACCTCTGCTACCTCACGGCGGGCCTGGTGGTGCTGCCGTGCAACCTGCTCGTGCTGCTGCTCTTCGGCCCCGCGCTGCACGGCGTGCTGGCCCAGCGCCCCGAGTCGCACCGCTGGGTGTTCACCCTCTCCGCCACCGCGCTGGCCGTGTTCAGCACCCGTTACGTCATCGGCTGGGCCGAGCCGAGCACGGACCTGGCGGTCATGGTGCTCGGCGCGACGGTGCTGCTGGTGGTCCGGGCCGGCCTGATCGCGCTGGGCCTGAAGCTGCGCAACCCGAGCGCCCGCGCCGAGGAGGTCGTCGGCGAGCCCATCGACGTCGTGCTGGGCGTCGTCGCCGTCAGCATCGGCGGCCTGATGGGCTTCGCCTCCGCCACCACCGCGGTGCACGCGCTGATGGCCGGCCCGCCGCTGGCCCTGCTGGAACGCGCCGCGCAGCTGCCGCACTGGCGGCGTTCCGCGCAGCGCGACGCGAAGACCGGCCTGGCCAACGCCGTGCACTGGGACAGCCGGGCGCGGTACGAGCTGTCGAAGGCGCGGACCCGCCACCGGCCGATGGCCGTGCTGCTGCTCGACCTCGACCACTTCAAGAGGGTGAACGACGAGGTCGGCCACCTGGCGGGCGACTCGGCGCTGAGCGCGGTGGCGCTGCTGCTCACCAGCACCGTCCGCGGCGGCGACCTGGTCGGCCGGTTCGGCGGTGAGGAGTTCGTCGTGCTCCTCCCCGACGCGGAACCGGCCGTCGCCCGTTCGGTGGCCCAACGCTTGCGGCACGCCGTGGCGGAACTGGCCGTGCCCACGGTCGGCACGGACGGCCGGGAACACCTGCTCACCGGGCTGACCGTGAGCATCGGCGTGGCCACCACCCAGCGGTTCGGCTACGAGCTGCCCGACCTGCTGGTGGCGGCCGACGCCGCGCTGCTCGCCGCCAAGGGCTACGGCCGCAACCTGGTCGAGATGGCCTGACCCGCCTACTTGTTCCCGCTGTGCTCCGAGTCGGGGCGCTCCTGGTCGCCGACGTCCTCGACCCGGTCCCCGCCGGTGTCCACCGGCCCGCTCTCCTGCGGCTCGAGGACGTCCACCTGGCGCGGCGCGACAGTGCGGTCCGACTCGGACAGCAACGACCTGATCCCCGAGTTCAGCACCGCCAGCAGCGGCACCGACAGCAGCGCGCCCGAGATGCCGCTGACGACCAACCCGGTGGTGATCGCCAGCACCACGGCCAACGGGTGCAGCTTCACCGCGCGTCCCAGCAGCAGCGGTTGCAGCACGTGGCTCTCCAGCTGCATCACGCCGATCAGCACGGCCAGGATGATCAACGCCTCGATCGGCCCGTTGGCCACCAGCGCCACCAGAACCGCCACCGCGCCGGTGATCACCGCGCCCACGATCGGGATGAACGCGCCGAGGAACACCAGCGCCGACAGCGGCACCACCAGCGGCACGTCCACGATCCACAGGCCGATGCCGACGCCGACCGCGTCCACCACGGCCACCAGCGCCGTCGCCCGCACGTACGACACGAGCGAGGCGAAGCCGCGCCGTCCCGCCACGTCGGCCCGCTCGCGCACGTCGTGCGGCACGATCCGGATCATGAACTTCCAGATCCCGTCGCCGTCGTGCAGGAAGAAGATGAGCATGAACAGCGCGAGGATGATCCCGGTCAGCAGCTCGCCGACGGTGGCCGCAGTGGTGAGCGCGCCCGACGTGATCTCGGACTGGTTCTCCTTGATCGTCTCGACCACCCGGTCGAGGTACTCCTGGAGCTGGAGGTCGCTCAGGTGCAGCGGCCCGTCCCTGAGCCAGCCGCGGATCGTGTCGAGGCTCGCGCCCACCTGTTCCTGCAACTGCGGCAGGCCCTTGGAGAACTCGGTGATGACGAACGTCAGCACCCCGCCGACGACCGCGATGCCCCCGATCAGCACCAGGCCCGTGGACAGACCGCGCGGCACTCCGGCCCGGGTCAGCTGGGAGACCGCCGGCGACAGCAGGGCCGCCAGCAACAGCGCCACCCCGGTCGGGATGATGATCGTGGCCAGGAAGCCGACCACGTGGAACACCACGTAGAGGGCGGCGACCACCGCTACGAACCGCCAGCTCAACGCCGCGGACACGCGCAGCATCCGCGGCACCCTCTTGCTGATCTCCGAATCCATCCCCGTCACGCTGATCACGGTAGCCCGCACCGGCCTCGCGAGCGGGCTGCTCCGACATCGCCGGTGCTCCGTTCGGGCATGTCGAACCACACGTTTCGAGTTGCGGCGAACCCTGGCGGAACCGGCGGTGGGGGTGATCGGATCGGAACGTGACCGCCGACGACACCGCCGAGACCGTCGACGCCCGGACCACCGCCGCCGCTGAGACCGCCCGGACGACGGCCGACGCCGCCCGGACCGACGCCGCCCGGACCGCCGCCCGGACCGCCGACGACGCCGTGCGGGCCGCGTTCGCCGCCGGACGCCCGCTGCGGTTCGACCCGAGGACGCCCAAGCGCGACCGCACGGTCCGCGGCGAACTCCTGTCGTCCCTCCTCGCCCACGGCCCCCGCAACGCCGCCCTCCGGCTGGTCGGCGCGAACGTCGTCGGCCTGTTCTCGGTGGAGGGCGCGCGGGTCGACCAAGTGATCGACTTCCTCGACTGCACCTTCGAACGGCCGCCGGACTTCCGGATGGCCCGCCTGGTCGGCCTGCGGATGCGCGGCTGCAAGGTGCCGGGCCTGTGGGGCCGGAACCTGCGCGTCGCCAGCGACCTGGTGCTGGAGGCCGGCTTCACCAGCGACGGCGTGGTCGACCTGACCGACGCCACGGTCGACGGCACGTTCCGGCTGGCCGGCGCCGTGCTGCGGGGCAAGGGCGGCGACCACGCCCTGCTCGCCGCCCGCATCCGGCTGTCCGGTTCCCTCCAGGCCATCGCGCTGCGCGCGGGCGGCGAGGTGCGGCTGCGCGGCGCGAACGTCGGCGGCAACGTGCACCTCGGCGGCGCGCGCCTGCTCAACGCCGGCCAGAACGCGCTGGACGCCACCGGCGTCACCATCGCGGGCAACCTGTTCTGCGACGCCGAAGGCGGCCGGTTCACCGCCGAGGGCCGCATCCTGCTGGACGGCGCGCGCGTCGGTGGCAGCGTGGTGTTCTCCGGCGCCCGCCTGCACGCCAGCGTGGTCGACCGCCCGGTGCTGGTGATCCCGCGCGGCACCGCCGACGAGGCCGCCGCGCTCGTCGCCGACCGGATCAGGGTCGACGGCAACGTGGAGCTGGACGACGGCTTCACGTCGTCCGGCACGGTCCGCCTGCCCAACGCCGACATCGGCGGCTACCTGCGGCTGTCCGGCGCGGTGATCGGCCGGCAGGACGCGGTGGCGGACCTGGCGGACACGACCGGCGAGCAGCGCATCCCGGTGGCGCTGCACGCCGACGGCATCCGCGTGCAGGGCGACCTCGAAGCGCGCGGCGCGGTCGACGGCGGCTTCCACGGCGACGGCGAGCGCGACTCCGCCCTGCGCGCGTACGGGCAGGTGCGCCTGGTGGACGCGCACGTGAGGGGAAGCGCGTCCCTCTCCGGCGTGCAACTGCACGGCCCCGGCATGGACGTCCTGTTCGCCGACCGGTTCCGGGTCGGCGGCACGCTGTTCCTCCGCGACCTGCGCGCCCAGGGATCGCTGCGCCTGCAGAACGCCGAGATCGGCTCCACCCTCGACTGCTCCGGCGCGTCCCTCCTCGCACCGCGCCGCCGCCCCGACGGCACGGTGAAGCCGTCGCTGGACGCCCGCGTGGCCACCATCGGCAAGGACTTCCTGTGCAGCCACGGCTTCACGGCGGTCGGCGGCGTGCGGATCCGGCTGGCCGAGGTCGGCAAGATGGCCACGTTCGCCGGCGCCCGGCTGGGCGGTCCGGACAGCGACATCGCGTTCAACGCCTACGGGCTCACGGTGAGCCAACTCGTGCTGCGGCTGTCCGAGGACCGCATCCCGGTCGGCCGGGTCGTGCTGACCAGGGTGAGCGCGACGACCGTGATGGACGGGCCGGGGCTGTGGGCCGCGACCGGCGGGGTGGACGTGGAGGACTTCACGTTCAGCTCGATCTCGTCCACGCCGCACGTCGGCGTGCGCACCCGGCTGCGGTGGCTGCGCGAGGTGCAGCCGGACTTCGCGCCCGGACCGTACGAGCAGCTGGCGGCGGTGTACCGGGACGGCGGCGAGGAGGAGCTGGCGCAGGTCGTGCAGCTGGAGAAGCAGCACCGGCGCTACTCGGAACTCGGCGTGGCGGGCCGGGTCTGGGGCTTCCTCCAGCGCTGGACGGTCGGCTACGGCTACCGGCCGTGGCTCGCGATCGCGTGGCTGGCCGCGTTCTGGCTGGCCGGCGCGGGGTGGTTCCTGGCCCACGAGATGCCGAAGCTGAACGAGGACGAGTCGCCGTCGTGGAACGCGTGGCTGCTGTCGATGGACCTGCTGATCCCGATCGTGGACCTCGGCCAGGACGGCAAGTGGCGGTTCAGCGGCGCCTCGCAGTGGATCTCCAGCACGCTGATCGCGGTGGGCTGGATCCTGGCGTCCACGGCCGCCGCCGGCGCGGCGCGGGTCCTCAAGCGGGTCTGATCACTCACCGTCGCGACCGACAACACGGAGTGTTCGTCACACGATACGGCGAACAGGGCGGCGAATGAGTGCGCGGCCGGCTCACCTACTGGCACGCTCTCGGTCGTCGGCTTGATCATCGGATCACGTCGCCGGCGAATCCCGGTGCTTTTCGGCGGAGGTAGCAGTGATGTCGCGCGTTGACCAGCGAGTGGGAACGGGGGCGAGCCGCGTTCGGCGGCTGCTCTCCCGCGCCCTGCTGGTCGTCGGCGGCACGCTGGCCGGCTCCGCCGCCGCCTGGGCGCTGGCCGCGGCTCCGGCGTCGGCGCAGGAACCGGTAGACCAGGTCACCGGCATCACCTCGCTCACCGACGTCACGGGGGCGGCGCGGCACGACAGGTTCGAGGCCGCGCTCGACGCGACCACGCAGAACCCGGTCGTGCCGGCCCCGATCGGCGAAGCCGTCCGGGAGCTCGACACCGCGCTCCGCACCTCGCAGGTGCGTGAGCCCAGCCCGCCCATCGGCCGCGTCACCGGAGAGCTCCGCGACGCCGTCGACCACGTGGGCGACTGGTTCCAGACGCGCTCGCCCCAGCCGTCGCCCGCCGACACGGTGGTCGACGGCACCGAGGCGCAGCGCGTCACCGAGGCCACCCCGGCCGCCACCGCCGTTCCGGTTCACGCCGGTACCCCGGTGGTGCAAGGGGTGCCCCACCCCTTCAGCCGCACGTGGCTGGAGATGTCCCGGCAGTCGAGCACCGCACTGCCGGGCGACACCGGGTCGTCGCTGCCCGGTGACCCGTCCGGACTGCCGTTGATGCCGTTCGCGCCCCTCGGCGCGCCGGTCCACTGCTCCTGCGGTGGCGACGCTTCCGGATCCGCCGGCGGCGGCAACGGCCCGTTCTCGGCCGTCTCGGCCGACCGCTACGACGCTGCGGTGGCGCGGGCTCTGTTCCCCGCCACCGAGCGGAACGTCGTGATGCCGGGCAAGCAGCCCGGCATCACGCCCGACTGACCACAGCGCGCGGTCCGCGGCAGCTCTCCACGAGCTGACCCGGTAATCGACCGGCGCGCTGTTCGTCTGCGCTCATCTCCCGGTCGACATGCCGCGCCTTCCCCGCCCTCCGATCAGGGTGGTCGTCCGTCTGTGACGCGGTCTCCGCGTCCGACCGCCCTTCACCTCCCGCAAGGGACACCGAAAGAAGGAGAACTCATGCACACCTGGGCCAAGCGCGGTCTCCAGACCGCACTTGTCACTGGTGGTTTGCTGATGCTCGGTACGGGCATCGCTTCAGCCCAGGACAACGTCAACCCCGACGCACCGCCGAACCCGCTCGACGCGAAGGTGCGCATCCCGGTCGACGTCGACCACAACAACCTGGGCACCCCGGTGGGCAACCGCGACCTGCCGACGATCCACCGGGAGATCGGCACGCCGAGCGTGGCGAGCCTCCTCCCCCGCCGCGTCACCGGACCGGCCAACCCGCTGGTGCGCACCGCGCAGAAGCGGCTCGGCGGGGTCGACACGACCCACGTGACCCGGGGCAACACCGCCGACGCCGACGTGGTCGTGCCGTTCAGCGCCTGCGGCAACGCGGTCGCGGCGGGCGGCGACGCCTACAGCGACGGCACCTGCGCCCGGTCCGTCGCCAGCACCGGCGACATCGAGACCGACGGCTCGTACGGCACCCTGGCCGGCAACGTGGCGCACGGCGCCGCGGCGGTCTCACCCCAGGTCGACGGCAACGCGGTCGCCGCGCTGGCCAACGCCGAGACGCGCGGCTCCTCCGAGCAGCAGGCCGTGGCGGGCGGCGACGTCAAGACCTCCGGCCAGGACGGCTCGCTGTCCGGCAACATCGCCGCGGTCCAGGGCGCCGTGCCGGTCCAGGTGACCGACAACGCGGTCGCCGCGGGCGGCAACTCGCACAGCGAGGCCTCCGCGTCGAACAGCACCGCCGCCGGCGGCTCGCTGAGCACCACCGGCGACCGCAGCTCCGGCGGCGGCAACGTCATCGGCGCGCCGCTCGCCCCGATCGTCGCGGTCAGCGGCAACGGGGTCGCCGCGGCCGGCACCGCCGACGCGATCTCCGAGAACCGGGCCTCCGCCGACGCGGGCGACACCCGGGTCAACCGGTACGGCACGCCGATGTGGTCCACCACCTCCGGCGACGGCAGCACCCTGGCCGGCAACACGGTCCAACCCGCGTTCGCCGGTCCCGTCACCACGGGCGACAACGCCATGGCGGGCGTCGGCCTCGCGAACGTCGACAACTCGATGGAGCACACCGCCGAAGCCGGCGGCAACAGCTCCTCCTCCGGCCAGGACTCCGTGCTGTCGGGCAACTTCGCCGACGCGCCGGTGGCGCTGCCGGTGTCCAACGCGGGCAACGCGACGTCCGGCCTCGGCACGTCCACGGCCCGGCACTCGAACGAGGCCACCGCGACCGCGGGCGGCGACACGTTCACCAACGGCGACCGGTCCGTGCTGTCGTCCAACGGCGCGCACCTGCCGCCGGCCGGCGCGGTCGACCTGTGCGGCAACGGCAGCACCGCGGGCGGCATCGCCGAGGGCGGCTGCCGCAACGACGTCATCGCGGACTCCGGCGGCTACAACGGCACGACCGGCAACGACGCGGTCGGTTCCGGCAACGTCGGCCAGGTCCCGATCGGCGCGCCGGTCGAGGCGTTCGGCAACGGCGTCGGCGCGGCGGGCACCCCGTCCGGCCGGGCCACCGAGCACAAGGTCATCCGCTCGGGCCGCGTGCCGACCAGCATCGACGACAACGGCACGGTGTCCAGCAACGTCGTGTCGGCCCCGACCGCCCTGGGCGGCCAGGTGTTCGGCAACTCGGGCGGCGCGGTCGCCAACCCGACGTCGCGCACCGACAGCGACACCACGATCGACCTCGGCAACCCGCCGAGCGCGAACGGCCAGCACGGCTCCGCGTCGGGCAACGTCGTGCACGTCCCCACCTCGAACCCGGCGCAGGTCTTCGGCGACTCCGTCGTCGGCGTCGGCAACGGCGCGTCCGCCGTGAACAGCCGGATGGACTCCCGTTCGGGCGGCGCGGCGATGACCACCGGCGACGAGGGCTCGCTCTCGGGCAACGTGGTGTCGCTGCCGGAATCGTCCTCCCCGCAGGTGTTCGGCAGCGCGGTCGGCGCGGGCGGCAACGCCCGGTCCGACAGCACCAACGACTTCGCCTCCCGCTCCGGCGGCGACGTGCAGACGTCCGGCGACGACGGCTCGTTCTCGGGCAACGGCGTCGGCGCCCAGCCGGCCGTCCCGCTGCAGGTGTTCGGCGACGCCGTCTCCGTCGCCGGCAACGGCTCGTCCCGGACGGACAACAAGTCCGGCCTGGTCGCCGGCGGCAGGCACCTCACGTCGGGCGAGGACAGCGCGTGGTCCGGCAACCTGGTCACCGCCCCCGCGGGCGTGGCCCCGGCGGTCCACGGTGACGCGGTCAGCGTCGGCGGCCTCGCCGACACCGCGACCGGCAGCCGGTCGACCAGCTGGTCCGGTGGCGAGACCACCACGTCCGGCCACGGCGCGGGCAGCGCGCGGGACATCGAGGCGCCCACCGAGGCGTTCGCCCGCCTGTTCGGCATCCCGCTGGACGTGCTCGGCACCGCCACCGCCAACACGCAGGACCGCAACGACATGCGGACCGGGGCGGACAAGGCGACCGACGGACCGTCCGCCGACGCGACCCGCGGCATGGGCGTCGAGCTCCCGACCTCGATCGACAGCCTGCTGGGCGTCACCGAGCTGCCGAGCCTCGACATGCTGCGCCACCTGCCGCTGTACACGCCCCGTCTGGGCGGGCTGCACGGTCTGCCGGTCAAGGGCCTGGTCGACGTCGACCAGGGAGCCCGCGGGCTGCTGGCGCCGACGTCCGGCCTGGCGCTGCCCGCCGCCCCTGACCTGGATGGGGCGACGACCGTGCTGCCGAAGGTGGAGCTGCCGACCGAGCAGCTGCCCGCCGTGCCGGGGGCGGACGCGCTCGCGCCCGTCACCGACCGGCTGCCGCGGATCGGCGACGTCGACCCGCTCGGCAAGGTCGAGCAGACCCGTCACGCGCTGCCGGGTGTCACGGAGCGGCTCTCGGGCCTCACCCGCGAGCTGCCCGAGTCGGGCGAGCGTTCGTTCACCGGCACCCTGCCGGTGAACGGCACCCTGCCGGTCGTCGGCGAGATCGGCACCGTGCCGAGCCTGGACCGCCTGCCGCTGAAGAGCGTGCCGGTTGCCCACCAGGTCACCCGCGGCCTGTCCGTGGCGGTCCCGGCCGCGCTGCCGTTCGTGCTGCCGGTGCCCGGTCTGGCGCAGCCGCGCACCGCGGCCCCGGCCGTGCCGCAGATGTCCCTGACCGGCCTGAACGTCAACCCGACCCAGGGCTTCCGGGGCAACGACCTCGCGGACCGCACCCAGGCGCCCGCGCTGGCCGGCATCGACGCCCGCACCGTGTTCAGCTCGCTCGAAGACACCACCGTGATGCCGCGCATCTGATCCACCACCCTCCCGCGACCGGGCCCCTGGCACACCGTGCCGGGGGCCCGGTCCCGTGTCGGGCCGCTGCACCGGATCGCTGCGTCGAGCCACTTCCGCCGAGCCACCGGGTCGGGTCGGCGCGCCGTCCTGGATCAGGTGCGCAGGCGTTCCTCCACGTGCGAGATCACCGAGTGCAGCGGCGCTTCGCCGTCACTGGTCACCCAGCACACCCGCACGCCGGGCCGGACCCGTGCGCCGCCGAGCCGCACCGCCCGGCCGGCCAGCTCGCGCACCCGCTCCGCGACCGCTTCACCGGTGCCGTCCGGGTGTTCCGCGACCACGGCGAACGAGCCACCGCCGTACCGCGCGACCGTGTAGTCCGCCCGTAATCCCTGCCGCAGCCGGCGGGCCACCACCGCCAGCAACTCGTCACCCCGACGGAAGCCGTGGACCGCGTTCACCGACGCCATCCGGCGCACGTCCGCCAGCACCAGCGACGCCAACGCGCCCTGCGTCCGGGCCCGGGTCAACGCCTGGTCCAGCCGGTCGAGCAGCAGCGCCCGCCCCGGCAGACCGGTCAGCGCGTCGAGCAGGTCGGCGCTGTGCGGCACGTCCGACCGCACCGGCCGGAGCAGCACCAACACCTGGCCGCGCAAGGTGATCGGGTGGTACTCGGCCCACACCTGGGCGTGCGGCAGCACCATCGGGATCGTCAGCGGGGACCCGGTGCGCAGCACCTGCGCGGCCAGTTCGGCGCAGCTGGGCAGCGGGGCCCCGGAATCGTCACGGGCCAGGGCGTCACCGAGCAGCGTCGACGCCAGCCGGTTCGCCGCGAGGACCACGCCGTTCTCGTCCTGGAGCAGCACCCCGAATGGCAGTTCGGAGACGAGCTCGTCCCACACCGCACGGGAAGCCGTTATCTGCACGGTACTCATGGACTCGTGCCTTCCGCCGAGCGCAGAGCCTGTCCGTGAAGAGCCTCCACTCGGGCAACGGGCTTTTCAATAGGCCCGACGCCACCCGGTCCGGTGATCTTTGGCCGGCGGTGTAACGCCCAACCGCCCGAGCATCCCGGCGAAGTCCTCCTCGGACACGATCGGCACCCGGTACGCCCGCGCCCGCTGTGCCTTGCTCGACAACGTGAACGGGTCCGCGGCCACGAGCACGCGGGTCGCCTTGGTCACGTACCCCTGGCTGACCAGCCCGAACGACGCGGCCCGGTCGATCCACTCGTCCCGCGGTGAGTCCATCTGCCCGGTGAACACCACCCGGTCGCCGCGCACCAACGCCACCAACTCGGCCCGCCGCTGCGGAACCGCCGCCGCCGCCCCGCGCCGCACCTCGACCACGTCGTCGTCCAGTGGCACGTCCGGCGCCGGCTCGGCGTCCGGCACGCCGAACCTGACGTAGTGGGCGAACAACCGCGCCGTGGCACGGGCGTCGTGCAACGCGGAGTGCGCCGATTCGAGCACCACGCCGGCCGCCTCGCAGCAGGCCTTCAACGACCGCCCGGTCCGATTCGGCAGGTAGCGGTCGGCGAGCCGCATCGTGCACAGGCCGCCCACCGTCAGGTCCACCCCGATGCGGGCGAACTCGGTGGTCAGGAACCGGGCGTCGAACGACAGGTTGTGCGCGACGACCACCCGCCCCGCCAGCCGTGCGGCCAACGCGCCTGCCGCCTGCGCGAACGTCGGCGCGTGCCACACGTCCGCCGCGCGGATCCGGTGCACGTGCTGCGGGCCGAGATCACGTCCGGGGTTGAGCAGGGTGCACCACTCTCCGGTCACCAGACCGGCGGAATCCAGCTGCACGACAGCGACTTCGACGATCCGGTCCGAACCACGCGCGGCGAACCCGGTCGTCTCCACGTCGACCACGGCGTACTCCATGATCGGCGAAGACTACCGATCATGGTCACCCCCTCAGCGCGCGGAGCACGAGATCGACCACCGCGTCGACGAAGTCCCCGGTCAACGGCGCGGTCCGCAACAACCAGCGCTGGTAGACCGGCCCCAGCAACAACTCCACCGCCGCCGACACGTCGACGTCGACCCGGACCTCCCCCGACCGCTGCGCGGCGACCAGCCGTTCCTCCAACACCACCCGGCGCGGCACCAGCAGCAACGTCACCAGGTCCGTGCGGGCCTCGTGCACCAACACCCGGCACACCTGGTCGAACCGCCGCTCCGCCAACTCCTCCACGGCGACCCGCAACTCACGCTTGAGATCGACGGCCAGGTCGCCACTGGGCGCCACACCAGCCCAGACCGGCCCCAGCTCCACGAACGCGTCGAACAGCAGCGGGCCCTTCGACGGCCACCACCGGTAGATCGTCTGCTTCCCCACCCCGGCCCGAGCCGCCACCGCCTCGATGGTCAACTTCGAGTAGCCGAGCGCCTCGACCAACTCCATCGCGGCCACGAGGATCGCCCGCCTCGAACGGTCGCTGCGCCGCGCCGCGTCGGGTGGCATCCCTTGATCGTATGCGCACTTCTGCGGTCCGGGAACGCACCGACGACCACCAGAGCGCGCGTGACCCGTCGATCTCGATCCGTCGAGGGTCACGGCGACCGGTCCGGACGCGTCACAGCCCCGGCGGCTTGGACCGATGGAATACTCGGACCGTGGCCGACCACAGCGACGACCTACCCGTGCTGGTCGTCGACGGTGCGCGCTTCTCCGATCTCGACGGCTTCGCCCGCGAGTTCTCCCGGCTGCTCTGCCACTACACGTGGCGGGGGAATCTGGACGCCTTCAACGACGTGCTCCGAGGAGGCTTCGGGACGCCTGAGAACGGATGGGTTTTCAGGTGGCTCAACTCCGAGTCGTCCCGATCCGCGCTCGGGTACGAGGCGACAACCCGGTGGCTGGAGGGGAATCTGCTCACCTGCCACCCGTCGAACCGAGCCGCCGTCAAGGCCGGGATCGACAGCGCGCGGCGTGGCGAGGGACCGACGCTGTTCGACGTGATCGTCGACATCATCCGCCACCACGGACCCGGTGGTGACGAGTCCGAGGACAACGTCTTCCTGGAGCTGCTCTGACCGACGTCAGCCCTGGGCGAGGTCGGCGAAACGGCTGTAGTGGAGCTGGTGGGCGACGGTGATGGTGGCGGTCGGGCCGGCGCGGTGCTTGGCGATGATCAGGTCCGCCTCGCCCGCCCTCGGGTCGTCGCGTTCCCACGCGTCCGGGCGGTTGATCAGGATCACCATGTCGGCGTCCTGCTCCAGCGAACCGGATTCACGCAGGTCGGACAGCTGCGGGCGCTTGTCGGTGCGTTGTTCCGGGCCACGGTTCAGCTGGCTGATCGCGATCACCGGCACTTCGAGTTCCTTGGCGATCAGCTTCAGGTTCCGGGAGAACTCGGACACCTCCTGCTGCCGCGACTCGGTCCGCTTGCCCGACGACATCAGCTGCAGGTAGTCGACGATCACCAGCCGCAGGTCGTGCCGCTGCTTCAACCGCCTCGCCTTGGCCCGGATCTCCATCATCGTCAGGTTCGGCGAGTCGTCCACGAACATCGGCGCCTCGCTGATCTCACTCATCCGCCGCGCGAGCCTGGTCCAGTCGTCATCGCTCATCCGCCCACCGCGCATGTCACCGAGCCGGATCCGCGCCTCGGCCGACAGCATGCGCATGACGATCTCGGTGCGCGACATCTCCAGCGAGAAGATCGCGCTGGTCAACCCGTGCTTCACCGAGCACGACCGCGCGAAGTCCAGCCCGAGGGTCGAGTTGTGGGTGGGGATCATCGACCGGCCGGCGAGGTACAGGTGGTCTTGGTTGTCCACCTCGACGCAGCGCACCGGCACACTCGGGATCGGGCGGACGTCGACGATGAATCGCGACCCGGTCCGCACCGCGGACCTGGCGCGCCGGCGTTCCTTCAACACCAGTCGCTTGCGCTCCAGGCCGAACACGTCGTCATCGGTGCCGAAGGTCAGGATGTAGGCGGTGGAGGTGCTCTCACTTCGCCCGCGAACCCGCTTGGTCGTGGTCGAGCACCGGTAGCCGAGGCTCACCACCAGCTCACGAACGTCCTCGGCGAGGCGCTGGTTGGTCACCGCGAATTGCACGGACCCACCGGTCGTCACCGTGCCGTCGGTGTCGAGCAGCCCGGCCAGAAGCGCTCGCCGCTGCGCGACGGATGCCCTGAGGTAGACCGCCGGGATGTGCTTGTCACCCAGCACACCGAGGCCGCGCAGGAGCGCCTGAACGGTCTCGATGCTGTGGAGCAGACCACCCCGCGGCACCACGTCGTAGCCCTCGGCCTCGATGTTCCACGCGATTTCGGGATCCGCCGTGGTGAACCTGGCACCGGCGGAGTGACCGTCACCCAGCCACGCGCCGAGCGTGTACGGGCCGATCGGCAGCGACGCGTCCGGCAGGTCCAGCGGACGAGTGTTGGCCACCGAGTGGTTCAGCCGCCGGTCCGCCGTCTCGCAGCGCAGGCTCGCGGCGATCTCCCGCGTGGTTCGCACGCCGCCGGCGTCACGCTGGTCGCGCCCCGGACCGGCCGTCTTGTGCCGCGCCGAACGGCGCGAAGCCCGGGTCTCGGTCAGCCACTGGTGTTCGGCATCGGCCACTAGCACCGAGCCGTCGGAGAACTCGACCTCGTAACACGGCCGGCCCTGCATGACAGCGGTCGCGGCGACCACGGTGGTGGGCAGACCGTCCGCACCGATGAGCTGGTCGCCGACTGCCACCTCACCCATGGTCGTCCAGCCGGTGGGCGTGGCGAGCGGGGTGCCGAGGGCGAGGGCCTTGCCGACGCCGGGGCGCGCCGCGACGATGATCATCTGACCGGGGTGCAGTCCGTTGGTCAGCTCGTCCAGGTCCGCGAAGCCGGTGGGGATGCCGAGGGACGAGCCGCCGCGGGAGGCGATGGCGTCGATCTCGTCCATGGTCGGCTGGAGCAGCTCCTCCAGCACCACGTAGTCCTCGGTGGTCCGGCGCTCGGTGACCTCGTAGATCGCCGCCTGCGCCCGGTCCACCACCTCGTCCACGTCGGCGCCCTCGGCGCCGTTGTACCCCAGCTGGACGATCCGCGTCCCCGCCTCCACCAACCGCCGCAGCACGGCCTTCTCCGCCACGATCTCGGCGTAGTAGGACGCGTTCGCGGCCGTCGGCACGGTGGCGATGAGGGTGTGCAGGTACGGCGCCCCGCCGACGCGCAGCAGCTCGCCCCGCCGCTCCAGCTCCGCCGACACCGTGATCGGGTCCGCCGGCTCACCCCGCCCGTACAGGTCGAGGATGCAGTCGTACACGGCCTGGTGCGCGGGCCGGTAGAAGTCGTTGGGCGCCAGGACCTCGACCACGTCGGCGATCGCGTCCTTGCTCAGCAGCATCCCGCCCAGCACCGACTGCTCGGCGGCGAGGTCCTGCGGCGGCTGCCGTTCGAAGCCGGGCTCGGCCATGCCCCGGTCGTCCACCAGCGCCACCGTGAGCTCACCCCAATCTGCTGCCGTGCGGATGTTGTACCCCGTGGGTCCGACAATTTTCGGCTAGGCCACGCTCGGCGATTCAGCGACGCTAGAGCCACCTGGATGGCGTAGGCAAACGAGCCTGTGGACAACCCGGTGGACAGCTTGGGGATGGGCGCGCCGAGCTGACCACAGGCCTGGGGAAAGCTGTGGACAACCTGGGTACAACTCGGCCTTAGACAAAAGTATCCGCAGGTCAGACCCTGTGGATAAGTTTGTGGAAAAGTAGTGGGTCACACCTTCGGCGTGTCGCGTGTAACCGCCGGCACGGCGTGTCGCGGGCAACGTGTCACAAGGGTTGTCCACAGCCAAACGCACGAAAGCGCCGTCCGACCAGAACACCTGGTCGAACGGCGCGTCCGGTGGAGAACGTCAGCTCGCGTTCGCGACCTCGACGGCGAGCGACACGGTGACCTCCGGGTGGAGCCGGACGTTCACCGAGTGCTTGCCGAGGGTCTTGATGTGACCCGCGATCTCGACGGCCCGCTTGTCCAGCGTCGGACCGCCGGCCGCACGCACGGCCGACACGACGTCGGACGAGGTGACGGAGCCGAACAGCTTCTTCGAGCCCGCCGCGGCCTTGGCCTTCAGCGTCACGGAGCCGAGGCCTTCGAGCGAGGCCTTGATCTCCTTGGCGTGGTCCAGGTCGCGGACCCGCCGGTTGTCCTGCGCCCGGCGGATGACCTCGACCTGCTTGGCCGCGCCCTTGGTGGCGAGGATCGCCAGGCCGCGGGGCAGCAGGTAGTTGCGGCCGTAGCCGTCCTTGACCTCGACGATGTCGCCGGGGCCGCCGAGGCCGGTCACGTCAGCGGTGAGGATGAGCTTCACGATGCCCTCCCCTTTCTCAGCGAGCGGTCGAGGTGTAGGGCAGCAGCGCCATCTCGCGGGCGTTCTTGACTGCGACCGCGACGTCGCGCTGGTGCTGGGAGCAGTTGCCGGTGACCCGGCGGGCGCGGATCTTGCCCCGGTCCGAGATGTACTTCCGGAGCAGGGTGGTGTCCTTGTAGTCGATGAGGTTGGCGTTCTTGTCCTTGCAGAACGCGCAGACCTTCTTCTTGGGCTTGCGCACAGGCGGCTTGGCCATGTGTGAACTCCTGGTATTACGCAGTGAAGTGTGGAGTGGACCGGTGCCGGGTCTAGAAGGGGGGCTCGTCGGCGAAGCCACCGGAGCCGGCCGGCGGGGCGGAGCCCCACGGGTCGTCGGCCGGGGCGCTGCCGCCGCCACCGCGAGACTGACCGCCGCCGCCGAAGCCGCCGCCGCCGTCTCCACGGCTCACCTTGTTGACCTTCGCGGTCGCGTAGCGCAGCGAGGGGCCGATCTCGTCGACCTCAAGCTCGATGACGGTGCGCTTTTCGCCTTCCTTCGTCTCGAAGGAACGCTGGCGCAGCCGCCCGGAAACGAGCACGCGCGAACCGCGGGTGAGCGATTCGGCCACGTTCTCCGCGACCTGACGCCACACGTTGCACCGCAGGAACAGCGCTTCGCCGTCCTTCCACTCGCCGCTCGCCTTGTCGAACGTGCGAGGGGTGGATGCCACGGTGAAGCTCGCCACCGCGGCGCCGGACTGGGTGAAGCGCAGTTCGGGATCGGCGGTCAGGTTCCCGACCACCGTGATCGTCGTCTCGCCTGCCATGGGGAGGGCTCCTAAGCCTTCTTGGCAGCCTTGACCGCGGCCTTGGCGGCGATCCTCGCCGCGACCTTGGCGGCCTTGGCGGGCTCGCGACGGATGACCTTGGTCCGGAGCACCGTCTCCTGGAGACCGAGCTGGCGGTCCAGTTCCTTCACTGCTTCCGGGCTGGAGATCAGGTCGAGGACGGCGTAGATGCCCTCGGGGTTCTTGTTGATCTCGAAGCTCAACCGGCGCTTGCCCCACACCTCGACCTTTTCCACGTTGCCACCCGTGGTGCGGATGACGTTGAGGAACGTGTCGAGGGACGGCGCGATCGTGCGCTCGTCGAGACTGGGGTCGAGGATGACCATCACTTCGTAATGACGCATGAAGACCACTCACCTCCTGTGGACTCGGCGGCCACGGACGTTCCGTGGCAGGAGGGTCGTCGCGTCAGCAACTTCACGAAGGGTAACAGGCCCCGGACGTGCCCCTTTGCGCGGCCTCGCGGCCACCCGGCGTTCGGGCCACGGCGTTCGGGCCGGAGGTTCGGGCAGGGGTTCTCGCCGAGGGGTTCGCGCCGAGAGGTCAGGCCAGCGCGCGACGCAGGACCCACGTCCGCACGAGCGCGCCCGTCACGCAGGACAGCAGCAGCACGGCCAGCAGCACGGGAGCCGCGACGCCGCCGCCGCCCATCCGACCGATGCCGGGCAGCGCCTGGGCGCGCCCCGCCGTCTGCACGCCGTCCGCGTCCTCCCCGCCGGGCAGCCCGTAGCCGGGCCGGTAACCGGTCACCCCGCCGCCGTAGCGCACGCCCGGTGACGGCGCGTACTGGCCGGGGATGGCGAACGGCAGGGAGCCGTAGCCGAACAGCGGCACGCGGCCGAAGTTGCCGCCCCACGGGTTCGAGCCGTACAGCGGCACGTCCAGCCCGCCGACGCCGCCGATCGGGTCGAACGGGCGCTCGCGCTCGGTCGGGGTGCCGGGGGTCGTCGGGTTCGGGGTGCCGCCGGGCTGTCCACCCGGCTGCCCCGTCTGCGGCGGCTCGTTCGGCGAAGGCTTGGCGCCCGGCAGGCCGGGGATCGCGCCGACGGCCTGCTGGGAGCCGTCCGCGATCGCCTTCGACCCGTCCTGGACGGGCGCGGCGACGGCGTTGACGCCCTGCATGGTGACGCCGCACAGCTTGGTCAGCTCGGTGCGCACGCCGTTGGAGAGGGTGACGATGACCGGCCCGAGCAGCGGCAGCTTGGCCAGCTCGGCGTTGACCTTGTCCGCGATCTCGCCGCCGGTGACCACACCGGTGTCGGTGGGGATCAGGCCGATCGGGATGGGCGGCAGGGCGGAGAACGTCTTCCGGAACGGGTCCGCGAGCGGCGGCCCGAGCAGCGGGATCGCCCGGATCAGGTTGACCACCGGGTCGAGCACGGCGGTCGGGCTCAGCGACACGGGCGTGCCCGGCGTGCCCCGCACGGTCGTCGCGCAGCTGCCCACGACGACGGGTTCGGCGGCCGCGGCGGCCCCGGACCCGGCGGCGGCTCCTGCCGCGCCGACCGCGAACACGACGGCGCCCGCGCTCAACAATCGGGTGAGCCGGGTCCGCATGGCTGGCCTCCTGGCGGTGCAGGGTCCGTTCACGACCCTGGCGAGCACGGGTACCTACTTGCAAGTAACGAGCGTAGGTGCAGATGGTGACGCGAACCATCCCCGCGATGACAATTTTCCTATCGGCGGCGGTCGGCGATGCGTTGCAGCGCCCGACTACCCTGCACAGTCATGCGCATCGGGGCCCACGTCCGCGACGACGACCCGCTCGGCGCCGCGGTCGAACGCGGCGCCGACGTGGTCCAGTTCTTCCTGGCCGACCCGCAGGGTTGGAAGGCGCCCGCGCCACACCCGCAGACCGACGGGTTGCTGGCCTCTGACCTGGACGTCTTCGTCCACGCGCCGTACCTGGCGAACGTCGCGTCGCTGAACAACCGGATCCGCATCCCGTCCCGGAAGATCGTGCTCCAGCACGCCGAGGCGGCTGCGAAGGTCGGCGCCAAGGGCCTGATCGTGCACGGCGGGCACGTCACCAAGGGTGAGGACCCGGAGCAGGGCATCGCGAACTGGCGGAAGATGTTCGAGCGGCAGGCGGACAGCGGCGGTTTCGCCGTGCCGATCCTGATCGAGAACACCGCGGGCGGCGAGAACGCCATGGCGCGGACGTTCGACATGCTCGGCAGGCTGTGGGACGCGGTCGGCGAGTTCGACGCCGGGTTCTGCCTCGACACGTGCCACGCGTTCGCCTCCGGTGAGGACCTGGTCGGCATCGTCGACCGGGTGAAGGCCATCACCGGCCGGATCGACCTGGTCCACCTGAACAGCTCGCGCGACGAGTTCGGCTCCGCGCGCGACCGGCACGCCAACATCGCGTCCGGCACGATCGACCCGGGGCAACTGGTCGCGGTGGCCGCCGCCGCCGGTTCCCCGGTGCTGGTCGAGACACCGGACGAGGGCCAAGCGGCGGACATCGCGTTCCTCCGCGAGCACCTGGGCCGATGAGCGCGACACGGGAGGTGGTGGCCGTGCCCGAGCGTGCGGACGCCGGGTCGCGGGTGCCGCGGTTCGGTCGCGTCGCGCTCGCCGCGGTCGTCCTCCTGTGCGGGCTGACGATGTTCGTCGGCTTCCTGAACAAGGACCGGTGCACCGGTCCCGAGTTCGACCAGTGGGGCCGCAGCGCGCCGGACTACGAGGAGCGCAACAAGGCCGAGGTCTGCTACTCGGACATCCAGCACCTGTGGATCGGCCGTGACGTCGACCGGCACGTGTTCCCGTACGTGCACGGCAGCATCAACAGCAAGGGCGTGCTGGTCGGGGGCGTGGTCGAGTACCCGGTGCTGACCGGGCTGCTGATCTGGGCCGGTGCGATCTTCGCGCAGACGGACGCGGCGTTCCTGCTGTTCTCGGCGTTGCTGATGGCGCCGTTCGGGCTGGCCACCGCGTGGCTGCTGGGCAAGCTGAGCCGGTGGCGGGCGCTGATCTGGGCGCTCGGTCCGCCGATGGTGCTGTACGCGTTCCACAACTGGGACCTGCCGGTCGTGTTCTGCGCGGTGGCGGCGGTGTACGTCGTGCACCGGGGCTGGGGGCGGCGTGAGCGGCCGTTGGTGGTACGCGCGGTGGTCGCGTCGGTGCTGCTGGGCATCGGTTTCGCGTTCAAGATCTACCCGGCGATCTTCGTGCTGCCGCTGTGCCTGTACGTGCTGACCGGCGGTCCGGGCGGTCGAGAGCTGCCGCGCGGGGTCCGGTACGACTGGGTGGGCGCGTCGCGGGTGGCGCTGGCGTCCGTGCTGACCGTGGTGCTGATCAACCTGCCGTTCGTGGTGGTCGGGTTGGAGGGCTGGAAGGCGTCGTTCGCGTTCCAGGGCCTGCGGCGGGTGGACATCACCACGAACTCGATCTGGTTCTGGTCGATGCGCCCGTTCATGTCGGACGTGACGATGCAGACGGTCGTCGGCGTGCTGTCGCCGGTGGGGATCGTGGCGTCGTTCGCGCTGGCGTGCTGGATCGGGTGGCGGCGGTACGCGCGTGAGGGCAGCTACCCGTGGGTGCCGGTGTCGGCGGCGATGCTGTGCGGGTTCCTGCTGCTGCACAAGGTGCACTCGCCGCAGTACACGCTGTGGCTCGTGCCGATGTTCGTGCTGCTGCGGGTGAACTGGGCCTGGGTCGCGGCGTACTTCGCGGCCGACTTCGCGATGGGCGTCGGCATCTTCCGGTGGTACTACGCGATCGAGTTCGGTGAGCCTTCGGGCATCTACGACGGGTTCTCGGCGCAGGCCGTGGTGATCGGCGTCTGGGGCCGCGCGGCGCTCCTGGTGGCTTTGTTCTTCGTCTTCCTGCGTTCCGAGGTGACTTTCCAGGACCGCAAGTTCGTCCGCCGCCGCCCACGCTCGGAACCCGCCGCAGCCTCCTGACCTGCGAAGCGTTGCGCCGGCGCACATTTGGAATATCCCGCCGGGAATATCGCTCTCGAACGGGTGGATTCACGCCGCCGAAGTGGTTCAAGCACCACCGCTCAGGCCAAGGTGGTCGTCATCCACACGCCAGTTCGAGCGGAGGCATCACCATGACCGCGCCACGGGGGAGCACCTTGCGTCGGCGTCGACTCGGGCACGAGTTGCGTCGACTCCGGGAAGCGGCGAACCGCACCCACGTCGAGATCTCCGAAGTCCTCGACTGCACGCAAGGCCGGATCTCCAAGATCGAGGCCGGTTTCCTCTCGATCCGACCGGTGGAGGTGAAGGCGGTGCTCGACTACCTCGCCATCCCGCGCAGCGAGTGGGAACCGCTGATCGCGCTGGCCAAGGAGTCCCGCCAACGCAACCTGTGGAACAGGCACTCCGATGTCATGTCCGCGAGGTTCATGAACTACGCGAACCTGGAGGCCGAAGCGAATCGGATCTGCGTCTACCAGGCCGAAGTGGTCCCCGGACTGATGCAGACCGAGGCTTACGCCAACGCGGTGAACCGGGCCACGCGACGGCGGGCCGACATCACCCCGGAGCGCTACACCGAGGTCCGGTTGGCTCGTCAGGAACGAGTCCGAACCGGCGAGTTGAGTCTCTGGGTCGTGTTGAACGAGGCGGCCATCCGGCGAGTGGTCGGTGGCGAACAGGTCATGCGTGAGCAGTTGCAGCACCTGCTCGAACTGGGGCATCAACCGTCAGTGACCTTGCAGATCCTGCCGTACTCGGCTGGCGAGCACCCGGCGATGAACGGTCCGTTCGAGATCGCCCAGTTCGCGGATCGCCGGCAGGACCCCGACGTGATCTATTTGGAGAACCAGACCGGTGGCCTCTTCATGGAGGAACAGGCGGAGATCGAGCGGTATAACGTCACGTTCGACCGGTTGATCGCGGATGCGCTGGACGTCGGGCGCTCGGCGAAGCTGATCGGTCGGGTGATCGACGAGCTGTCTGGGGAGACGATCCCCTACTGAATCGAGGGGCGCGCATGACTTCGACCGAGTGGCGGATCAGCAGTTACAGCACCGCCGGCCAGAGTTGCGTCGAGGTAGCGCACGGCGAGCGGTCGGTCGGGCTCCGGGACTCCAAGAACCCCGAAGGCGACCGGCTCACCGTCAGCCCGCCGGCGTGGCGGGGCTTCCTGGCGGCGGTGCGCTGACCGCGCGGCCGGAATCCCCGAGGACCCCGGCCGCGCCGTCAGCGCACCGCGGCGGTCGCGGCCACCGCCCACGCGGACAGCCCGATGTGCGCGGCGAACAGCGCCAGCCGCGCCGGCACGTTCCGCACCGGCGCCAACGCCACCGTGATCCAGATCACTGCGGCGACGAACGTCAGCCCGAGCGCGACCACTCCCATCGGTCCGTCCCCCCGATGAGCCGCTGTGACCCGTGTCCGTACCAGTGTCCCGATCGAGCGGTACTCCTACTGGAGATCGTCAAAGATTGCCGGGAACGGTCTCGCGGCGGGACTTGAAACGCAGCACCCGGCGGTCCGGTGCGCCGTCGATGAAGCCTCCGCACGGGTCGTCGTCGCCGGCTTGCCGCACCTTGTCCAGTGCGGGCCGGTAGATCTCCCGGAGGATGAACCCGCACAGCACGATCACCGCGACGTCCCGCGCCACCACCGCGCCGAGAAACCAGTCGATCGGCAGTCCCTTGTTGTCCACGCCCAGGTAGAAGAACATCCGCGGCACCCAGACGAGGGCGTCCACGGTCATCCACACCAGCAGCAGCTTCCACCGCGGTAGGGCGAGCACGGCCAGCGGCACGAGCCAGAGCGAGTACTGCGGGCTCCACACCTTGTTCGTCAGCAGGAACGCGGCCACCACGAGGAACGCCAGCTGCGCGAACCGGGGCCGCCGGGGCGCGGACAGCGTCACGAACCCGATCGCCGCGCAGCACACCAGGAACAGCACGGCGCTGACCGTGTTCAGCACCTCCGGCGCCTGCCCGTGCGCCAGGCCCGGGTCGAAGCCAGGCCACCCCGTCCACTGGGCGACCACGTTGTACAGCGAGTCCGGGTCGACCCCGCGTTCGGTGTTGAGCCGGAAGAACTCGCGCCACCCGTCCGGGTACAGGAAGGCGATCGGCGCGTTCACCAGCGCCCAGGTCACCATCGTGGCGCCCAACGTCGTCAACCCGGCCCGCAGCCGGTCCGACCGCCAGCACAGCAGCAGCAACGGCCCGAGCAGGAACAGCGGATACAGCTTCGCCGCGCCGCCCAGCCCCAGCAGCACGCCCGCCAGCACCGGCTTCTTCCGCGCCCAGGCCAGCATGCCCGCCGTCGCGAACGCCGTCGCCAACGTGTCGAAGTTCGTGAACGCGTGCACGATGACCAGCGGCGACACCGCCACCAGCACCGCGTCGTACGGCCGCCGCCTGGCCAGCTGCGCCACCGCGAACGCGGTCACCAGCCACGCCAGCGCCAGCCACAGCGCGGTGATGTTGAAGTACACGATCACCGTCATCGGGTTGGGCAGCCACCCGGACGAGGCGATCACCGTCCACCCCTGCGCCATCCGGGCGTTGAGCAGCTGGAACATGCCCGTCAGCACCGGGTACTCCATGTACCGCACGTGCGCCGTGGGTTTGCCCTCGTCGTCGATCCACGACGTCTTGTAGGGGAACGTGTCCGGCTTGTCCAGCCGCTCCGCCGTGTACAACGGCACGGTGTCCGAGTAGCACATCGCGGTGAACTGCTTGCTGCCCCGCCAGTCGAGCTGCACCACGCCGTTGTCGTCCACGTACTGCTGGATGCAGGGCGACTTCTGGAACCACGACAGCGCCAGCGTCACCACCGCGAACAGCAGCACGACCCGCAACGGCGTCCAGAACCAGTGCCGCCCGACCAGCGCGTGCCTGCCGACCGGCCCGCCCAGCGGCTTGCTCGCCGTCCGCGCCAGCGGTTCGGTCCACGTCGGGTTGATCCGCTCGTCCGGACCGAGCGAGTCGGCGTCGTCGGCGTTCGCCTGCGGGTGCTGCGAAGGGCTGGCCACGGGCACGGATGCTACGGGCACGGACGGCAGGAGGTTGTGAGGTCCGGCACCCCGAGCCCGCCTCGACCCCGACGGCTCGCGGCTCTTGCCGGCCACGACCGGGTTGCACCTCTCAGTCGGTGAGTCGGACGGTCCGGTCGACCGCGCCGAAGCCGGACACCGACGATGGCAACGAGGCGGCGCACTCGACGTCCGAGGTCGCCACCACCGGGGTCGGTTCCAGACGTGCGGTGAACCGCACACACAGCCGCACGGATCTGCTCTCGGCGGTCCACCCACCGCCAGCCTGGCCCTGCCCGTAGTACACGGCGTCCAGTTCGAACCCGTTCGCCGTGGCTCGGCTGCCGAACACCCGGTCCGGATCCCCGGCGACCGCTTCCGCCAACGCGGCCTCCGGCCCGCGTTCCGGCAGTCGGCGGGCAGCCCCCTCGGTCCGTGACCGACCGCGTTCCGCGTCGTCCCGGGCATCGCCCGTGGCGTAGTCGAACGCGAGGTCGACTTCCGAAGCACAGCCGGCCGTGGTGACCACAACCGTAGCCACCACGACCAGCACGCCTCGGATCACGGTCTGAGCGTACGCGCGGAGGTTAACACCACCACCGCAACAACTACGTCTTCAGTAGCAGTACCGGACCAGCGGATTCGGGTCGTGTCCGGTGGCCAGGCCGTGGCCGGGCATCCACGCTTGGGCCCAGTTGTCCCGCCCTGCCTTGTACCAAATGGCATTCCCGGCACCGTACCCGTAACACGTGATCACTACCAGCGCGCCTGTTGGCACGGTGTACATGTAAGCGCCATTCGGTACGGTGTAAACACCTACGTCATACACCGCGGTGGTGCACACCTCGTATCTGTAGCAGTTCCAGGCGGCGGCGTTGGCGATGCCAGACCCTGCCGTGAGCGAGGTGAGTGCGAGCATCATCGCTGCAACCATGTGTGCCAATTTGCGGCGTTTCATCTGCTGTCTCCGCTTCGATTTCGGTTGATATTTCTGCGGATCGCCAATCCGGCCACGGTCACGCCGAAAATTCCGGCAAAGGGCCAAGTCCAGACACCCAGGGCGTTCGACTTGGGTGGTGCGGCTGCCAGGGCGCGAGCGGGATCGACGATGCCGAAGCCGTACTGCGGATCCCGCCCCATAGGGCCCACGTCCTTGGCGGTGTTAGTGAGCAGTCGGAATACTTCAGGGGCTGTCAGGTCCGGGTACCGCGCCCGCGCCAGTGCCGCCGTGCCCGAGACGATCGCGGCGGCGTAGCTGGTCCCGCTGCGATCGCCCCGCGACGTCGGCACGTCCACCCCTGGAGCGGCCAATACGACTTCCGGTCCGGACACGCTGACGTCGGGCCGGAATCGCCCGTCCCGATCGACCGCCGACACGGCGAGTACGGCCTCGCCGCGAGCGAGAGGGGTGACGCCTCTGTCCGTGCCGGTGTTGCCAGCCGCGGCCACGACGAGCACGTCGTGCTCGGCGGCGTACCGCAGCCCTTCGTCGAACGACCCGGCACCGCTGCCGAGCGACAGGTTCACCACCTTCGCTCCGCGGTCGACCGCCCACTTCAGCGCCGCGTTCGCGGCCGCGCTGCCGCCGGTGACCTTCACCGGCAGGACCCGCGCACCGGGAGCCACGCCCGACCGCCCCGCGATCAACGCGGCGATGTCCGTGCCATGCCCTGACGTGTCCCGCGCCCCGGAACCGAGTTCGGGGAACTCGGCCCCGGGCAGCACGACCCCGGCGAGGTCGGCGTGGCCGGGGTCGACCCCGGTGTCGAGTACGGCCACGGTCACCCCGGACCCGTCCGTGTGCGCCCACGCTTGCTCCAGGCCCAACTGCACGACCCAGAACGCGACCGCCGCCAGCGCCGTGATCATCCGCGCGTCACCAGTCCCAGGTCGTGCCGGCTTGGTGCGTGTAGGTCAGGGCCATGGGTGCCTCGTCCGCGTGGCTACCGCCTGCCGGCATGACCATCAGGCCGGTGCAGTCGTGGGTGAGCGCACCCGAGGGGTACGTCATCGAGACACCGATCGCCTTCCACGACGTGTCCGGGTTCAGCGCGGGGTCATCGCAGCTCCGATCCGGGTTGGCCACGGGATTACCGCAGTTCTGCGCCCGTACCTGCCGGTTGGCGCCTGTCTCTGCCTGGTGGGCGGCCAGACAGAGTCCCGTCGCCTCGTGGACGAACTGGTAATGCCAGGTTGGCAGCGGTGCTCCGCCGGTCGGGTTCGGTGTTTCGCTGAACCCCCAGTACCGGATCAGCCAGTTGTCGCTCATGTTCCCGAGGCACGGCGTCTGCACGATCGGTGAAGGGTTGGCGAACGTCTCGGCAGGCGTGATGCACTTGCCCGTCGTGCTGTTCAGGAACCGGGTGAGGCGGTCGTCCGGGTGCTGGTTCTGCGTCTGCGGGATGAACGCGACTGCATCGAACGCCACCTTCTTGCCGGCTTCCCCGGTGAGCGTCGACAGCGAGATCTCGGGGATGTTGTTGAAGTGGAAGTCCCCCAATGTCACCCACTGGTTGCTGTAGAGCGATTGGTTGATCGTCGCCTGCTGAACGCCCTGCGCGGTCTTGACCCTGTAGACGGCCTTGGTCGTCTTGCCTGAGCCGTGCGCCGGGATGAACACCTTCACGGTGGCCTTGGTGCGCAACTTCCCGTGCAGGAACCAGGTGCCTGTCGTGACGGCCTTCAGCTCGGCCGACTCGTCACCCGACGACTTCGTGGCCGACTTCGTGTAGCTCTGCCACATGTGCCCGCCGAAGCCCGTGCCGAGCTGGTGCAGGTCCACCCACGCCGCCGGCTTGTCGTAGGTGAACGACAGCCCTCCATTGCCCTGGATTGCCAGCTGCCGGCAGCCTGGCCGGCGCGTCGGCGCGGAGTGGTCCACGACGATGCTGCGGGGAGATCTGCCATGCTCCGGCAGGAGTTGCTCCGCCGTGGGGCAAGTGGGAGGGAAGCTGTTACCGGCGGCTTCCTCGTTGGGGTGGGTTGCGACGCTGAACCGCATGAACTCGAAGCCGCAGCCGTTGCAGCCGGGCTTCCACGCGACGGACTGGTTCCACCAGCATTTCAGGTCGTACTGGCCGACCGCGTTCTTGTGCGCGCAGGGGCCTGTGTCGGCTGCGGGGTCGTCGTCGACCGCGGGGTCGGTCGGCGTGTAGCTGGCGCCCGGCACGCAGTTGTTCGCCGCCGTGCAGAACGTGTGACGTTCCGGCTTCACGTGGCGCTTATTGTATGCAGCAGTACCCGGCGTGTCCGCATTACCGGCGCCGCCGGGCCACAAGCCGTACAAGAACATCGGCACCTCGGTGTTCTCGTTCTCCCATGTAGAGGGCGGGTTACCGGCGAAGCCCAGGACCTTCTCCGGGTACGGCCAATACTGCGGACGGGCGTAGTCGTGCGGGTTTTCCCCGAAGGAATCCCGGTTCGGGTCATAGCGCGGGTTGGCCGGGTTGTTGGCCCAGCCCAGGCCCCATGCGCCGTTGTGCTGGCCGGCGCCGCTCTGCGGGTAGAAACCCGAGTTGTACGCCCACAGTGCGAAGAACCAGTTCTCCAGGTTGATGATGTCGTTGTCGTTCACCTTCATCCCGGCGGCCTGCACCTGGTTCCACTTGTCCTGGAGCTTCTGCATCCCGGCCGCGAGGTTCGCCGCGTAGTCCGTGGCGATGGCCCGCTGCTGGTTCACCGGCAGGGCGGCCGGATGGCCTCCCTCCATGCCCGCCAGGCGCATCCCGTCGGTGAGCTGGGTGATGCCGTAGCCGCAGTCCGCCCCGGCGAAGTCGATGTCCCAGTCGTTGTCCTCGTCCACGTCGTACAGCTTCTGCCCGTAGTAGCTGCCGATCAGCGGGTTGCCGGTCTCACCGGGCAGCGTGTGCCTGCTCGCCTGCCACAGGTTCGACTCCTGGCCGGTGACGCCGAGCAACACCTGCACGGGCATCGCCTGACCGTTGGAATTCGCCATCTGCCTCGGCGGGAACATCAGCTCGGGGTGGTAACCACCCGGGTTGCCGTACCAGCCTGACGGTCGGTGGAGGTTGAGGTTGCCGCGCACCACCATGTCGGCGGCCCACTCGACCTGTCGCGGCTTGGGCTGGAGCACCTGGACAGACGGGTCGTTGCGAGGCACCGCGCAGGTGTGGTCCGGCTCCACTTCCCGCGGCGTCAGGACGTCCGCGGGGTTCACTCCGAACGCCACGTCCTTGCCCGTCTTCAGGCTCTTCGCGCGCAGGTTCCAGACCTGTGGCTGCGGTCGCACCGAACCCTTGCTCGGCTCCACCGCGGTCAGCGCCATCTCGCCGGTGGTCGACGCGGTCGAGCCCGCGGGCACGTCGAGCTTCCGCACCACCGCCGGCAGGGCCTCCAGCTTCGCGTCGCCGGTGATGAACACATCGCCGCGCGTGTTCGCCGTGAGCCCGAGCTTCGCGACCGGGCCACGGGCGACCAGCGACACCTTGCCGCGCACACCGGTGGACCGCTGGACGTTGACGTTCCCGTCGCCCTCGTCCGCCATGTAGACGACGCCGCCCTCGGCATCCGGCTTGAGCTGGAACGGCACGCCGTGGGTGCGCGCGATCCGCTCCTTCCCGCCGTCCCTGCGGATCTTCAGCACACCCGTGCCACCCGCGACCGCGAATCCGTCTTGGAAGGGCACGGCCGACGTGAACTGGCCCGCGACCTCGGTGCGATCGCTGAGCTTGCCGGTGGCCGTGTCCACCGTGAGCAGACCCGTCTTGCCCAGGTCGAGGTCGGCGGCCTGGGTGAGCGCCACCTCCTCGCCGAGGCCGCAGCCGGGGTTGAAGTAGGCGAGCGTGGTGCGCACCGGGAGGTTCGTGACCGCGCCGGTGCCCAGATCGACGACTGCGGTGAAGGCACCGCGGGAAGACAGTGCCTCGTCATCGGTGAACGTCCTCGGCGCGTAGGCCACCACGGCCTTCGAACCGGAACCGGTGACGCAGGCGTTGCCGATCCAGATGTCGGCGTCGGCCGCGGGGTTGACGAGGGTCGCGGCGGTGCGCCACTGGTAGCCCGTCTTCGCGTCGGCGACCAGTACGTGGAAGCCGTCGCCGTCGCCGGTCGTCGTCCACAGGCGGTCACCGGACGACTGCCACTTGTCGCCGAGCAGTTCCTGCCGCTTCTCGGCCGCGACCACCGGCGGCTCGACCTGGGTGTCGGCCGGACGAGGAGAGGGCTCGGGAAGGCTGGGCGGCTTCGGCGCGGCTAACGCGGGCGTGCCGACGGCCACCAGCGCCAGCGTGGCCGCCAATGTTGTGAGGGGCATTCTTCGTTTGGTTGTCCTACGCATTTCCTGCCGTTTCTTTCGAGCGATTCCCGACGTGTTTCCGCATTCTCCGGGAAGGCTGAACCCGGTTCTGCTCCGAGGTTGTCCCCGGATGTCATCGGGGTTGGACTGCAATTTGAGTCAACCGGTGATCGCGACGGCTTGTCAACGACTGTTCCGGTGATGTGCGGGATGCGCGTCGCGTCGAATTCCTGACTGTGGCAGATGGTGTGGCTGAATATGAACCTGGTGAGACGTTCACCGGGGGTCGGTCGACGTTTAACACGCCACCTGTCGACCAGTTGCCGATGGTGCCATCGACCTTGGTGAGGCTCTCCAGCCGCCCGCTTACCGGCAGTCGTCCGATTCGACCGCCGTGACGGAGCCGGAACCGGTGACGGTGAACCGGTAGCACCGGTCGGTGCCGGCCGAGCCGAACGCCGAGCTGGTCACGCCGTGCAGTTCCACGGCGAAGGCGGTCACCCCGCCGTCCCGGCTCACGACCGGTCGGTAGGACTCACCGGCCGACGTCGCCGACACGATTTCCTCGTCGGTCAGCTCCCCGTCGAGCGCGCTCACCCGCAGCCGTTCGGTGGTGTCCGCGAGCGCCGCGGCCAGCGCCTGGTCGGCTCGCTCGCCCGGATCGTCGCCGGTCACCGTCGTGACGACCCACAGCATGGCCACCACGACCAGCGCCAACCCGGCAACCGCGGCCCAACCGAGCCGGGTCGCCCACCGCGCTCGACCGGACCGACCGCCGGTGTCCGTCATGTCCCGTAACCGATGTCGCGCAAGCTGCCCTCCAAGACCCGTGCGTACCCCGAGGCGCCCGCCGAGTTGGGGTGGAAGGACTCGCGGCTCAAGCAGGCGCCACCGAGCACGTCCCAGAAGCAGAACGGTGACACCTTGTCCCCCTTGTGGAAGTCACCGTCGCCGTTCGGTCCCGGGATGATCTTGTTGATCCACTCGTCGGTGTCGCACCCACCATGCCCGACGAACGCCGGCACCGGGTCGGCGAAGTGGAAGCCGGCGCCCGCGGTGGCCGTGGTCTGGCGCTTCTTGTCGTTGAGGTAGGCACCCAGTTGCGCCAGTGCGGTGACCTCGGTGCCGTCGAAGTACCAGGAGCCGGCGCACTTCACCGTGCGACTGAACACCTCGGGATAGCCCATGACCACGACCTCCGCGTCGGGCGCCTTGCTTCGGATCGCGGTGAGCAGGCTGCCGAGAGCCGGTTGCAGTTCATCGATCTTCGCCTTGTACCGCGGTAGGAAGGTGTCGTCAGTCGCGCAGTTCCCCAGGCCGCCGCACTCGGTCATGGCCTGGGCGAAGCCGGCGTCGTTGCCGCCGATCGACAGCGTCACCAGAGTGGTGTTCTCGTCGAGGACCCCGCTCTCGGCCTGCGACATCTCGTGGAACTGGCCTTCGCCGTAGTGGTAGTTCCAGGGTTCGTTCCACGACCTCGGCACAGTGGCACCGCGGAGGTTCCAGATGTTCGCACCCGAGCAAGCGACGAACCCCAGCTCGACCCGCGAACTCCAGGAGTCCGCCAGCGCGCCGGTGGTCAGCGTCTCGCCGGGTAGGACAGCCTTGCGGCTCCACGCGCCCTTGCTGCGCCGGCAGGCGTTCCACCGCTCGTGGCCGTGGTTGTCGTCGGACTCCCGGTAGTACTCGCCCGCACCCTCGCCTGATGCGTACGAGTCGCCCAAGGCCGCGACGATGTGCTTCGGCTTGCCGGGGAGAGGCTGGAAGGCGATCGCGTCCCAGGCGACGTCGTCGACACCCTTGCCGTCCCGAGTCGTGGTGGACAGCCGAACCTGGGGTGTGCCGACGAACCGGTAAACGCCGAGGGAGACCCACTTGTTCTCTTCGGTGGCCTGGGACAGGAACCGGTTCCTGACCCGGCCGTCGCCGAGGAGCACGTCGTACTTGGCTTGCTGGGTGTGCGCGCCGTGGTCGGGCAGGTGCACCAACACGCGCGCCCAGCCGTGGAGCGCCGAGCCGAGCGTCCACGTCCCGGTCACGCGGCCCGGCTCGCTCACCCCGCTGGTGTTGGTGTGGGCGAAGTAGAAGTGGTTGTCGAACGCCGCGCCGATCTGGTGGAAGTCGGTCTTGGCGGACGCGTTCTGGAACTCCAGGTCGAACCGACCCTGCTGTACCCACGTCCGGGTGCAGCGGCGGCCTAGCGGTGTCCACTGGTGCGGCGCGACGGCCTCGTTCACGTCGTCGATGATCAGCGCGCCGCCGGGCAGACCGTTCTGCGTGCACTGCGGCGGGTAGTTGGTCCCGTCGGGGCGGGGACCGTCGGTGCCATCGTAGGTGAAGTTCCAGTTGCCGCACTGGTAGTCGCAGTCGGTCTTCCACGTGGTGGTCGTGTGCCACCAGCACTTGAGGTCGGTGTTGCCGTTGGCGTCGCGGTGGTCGCACGGGCCGGCGGGTTCGGAATCCTCACCGGGGCCTGGTGGAGGCGCGGGGATCTTCTCACCGGGCTTGCAGTGGTTCTCCGCCGTGCAGAAGTGGTCCACCGGGGGCTTCACAAGCCTGCGGTCCGCCACGCGGTTCCACCAAGCGGGTGCGAAGCCGGGACCGGAGGAGGTCTCGATGGAGTGCGCGGCCCAGCCCATCACCTTCTCGGGATACGGCCAAAGCTGCGGGTTCTTGGCGTCTGCGGGATCGTCCTCCAGGAACGGCTTGCGGTCGCCGGGATAGCGGGGGTTCGCCGGGTTGTTCAACCAGCCGAGACCCCACGGCGACCCGTCACCCTTGTCGGGGTAGAAGCCGGAGTTGTACGCCCAGACTGCGAAGAACCAGTTCTCGATCTTGCGCGGGCTGCCGTTGTTCAGCACCATCCCGGCGGACCGGGTCTGGTTCCACTTCTCCTGGAGGATCTGGAGGCCTCGGGCGATGTTCGTCTTGTAGTCCAAGGCGATCGCACGCTGTTGGTCGGCGGGTAGGGCCTGCTCGTTCGGTCGGGTCCGGCCGGCCATCCGCATGCCGTCGGTGACCTGCGTGACGCCATAACCGCAATCGGCCTCGTCCCAGCGGATCGCCCAGTCGTCCGTCGGGTCGCTGTTGTAGATCGACAGGCCGAAGTAGTTGCCGATCAGCGGGTTCGACGACACACCGGGCAGCGCGAAACGCGCAGCCTGCCACAGGTTCGACTCCTGGGCCATGATGCCGAGCAGGATCTGTGGGGGCACCTTCTCGCCACCCGACAGCGGGATCGACGGGAACATGCGTTGCGCGCCGGTGGTGTTCTCCAGCGAGCCCAGCACGGCGCGGTCAGCGGCCCACTCGATCTGGTCTGCCGTCGGCTGGGTCACCTGGTTGTTCGGGTCGGCACGCGGGATCGAGCACGTGCGGTCCGCGTCCACCGGATCGGTCAGGGAGCCGGTCGACGACACCGCGCCGCCGAGCGCCGGGCTCGGAGCCCGACCGGTCGATGCGCCGTCGGAGACCTCCGCGTCCGGCGAGACGGTCGTCGGCACCACCTTGCCGGTGCCCAGCACCTTCAGGTCCAAGTCCACCTCCGCCGGCCCGACCGCCGTGCGGACGCCGGTTCGGACGAGAGCTGTCCGGCCCTCGGTCGATAGAGTCGCGTCGCGCGGCACGTCCACCGCGGACACCGACGGTGGCAGTCCGGAGAGCTGCTCCGCCTTGCCGGTCAAGAACACCCGACCGGCACGACCAGCGGTGACCCCGAGTTCACCCGACCTGCCGGTGGCCAGCGTCCTCGTCGACGCGTCCGGCGCCACCCGCCTGACCTGCACCTCATCGCCGGTGCGGTCCAGGTAGACCACCCCGCCCCGGTCGTCCGGGTGCACGTGGAACGGCACGCCGCCGGAGCGACTGATCGTGGTCGACCGTCCGTCGGGTGAAACTCGCACCAGGTTCCGCCCATTGGCCGCGACGATCCCGTCAACGGTGGGAACCGCCGAGGTCACCTGGCCGGGCAGTTCGATCGGCTCGGCGAGCGTGCCGATGGCGGCGTCGAGCGCGATCAACCGCGTCTTCCCGCGCTCCTCACCGCCGTCCTGGGTGATCACAGCCGACTCGCCCGCACCGCAGCCGGGGCTGAAGTAGGCGAGGCTCGACCTGACGGCCAGCTTGGTGACCACTCCCGTGTCGAGGTCCACCACCGCAGTGAACCCGCCCCGCTCGACCAGCGACACCTCGTTCGTGAACGTCCGCGGCGCGTAGACCACGGCGGCCCGCGTGCCGGATGCGGTCAGGCACGCGTTGCCGATCCACTGGTCCGCGACGAGGCCAGGTTCGGACAGCGTCGCGGCAGTGCGCCATGCGTACCCGGTCTTCGCGTCGGCCACGAGCACGTGGAAGCCGTCGGCGTCGCCGGTCGTGGTCCAAGCGCGGTCGGTGGACTCGCGCCAGCCGCGTCCCAGCTGGTCGTCGGTGTTCGTCGGCGCATGCCCGGCTGCGATACCCGGTGCGCCGAGCGGTGGTGGCTTGGTGGGTTCGGCGTGGACCGCGGTGGTGGAGCCGAGTAACAGCGCGATCGTCGTGCCCAGGATTGCCGTGCGCATTCTCCTCACCCTTCCGGTGAAGTCGATCCAAATCCCCGGTGGCGGCTATGGATATTCAGGGCTCGGTGAATCGCACCTGTAAGTTTTCGGGGTCGCCAAATAGTGAGGCTGGGAGCCATGAATTTCGGACGGCGCCCGGTGTGGGTGTACGCGCTGGTGCGCGCTCGCCAGAGACGAAAGCAGCGGCGGTCAAGGATGGCTGCGTGGCATGGCCGACCTTGAGCAGGATGTGCTGCTCAGGTGCTGAGGGAAGCCGGTGGCACTGCCTGTGCCGCACCGGAATTCGAAGGAAGACCTGTCGAGCCTCTAATGACCTGCGTGAGCCATGTCCACTGTATCCCCCTGGTAGTGATGTCCCTCCGTATGCCAGCAAACTGCACGAGGTACATCCGGTCAATAATGATTCAGATCACACTGGTCCATTAGTGTGGTCGCTAATGTCGATTTCTCCATCGACGGTTGCCCCGACAGGGTGAACACGGTGGAAACGCAAGAGGGGCCCGGCACTCGGCCGGACCCCTCCTGACGTGCGTAGAACGGTGCGCTACCTCGTTGGTGGCGTACCGCCCCCGATCGGATCCGGAGAGGGTTCAGTCGCTTCCGTCGTGGTCGGCGGGCAGAGCGGCCGGCACGGGGTCGACGTGCGGGTCGTCGTCGGCGGCGTCCGAGTCGTCGTGGTCGCCTCGGTCGTCGTCGTCTTCTCCTCGTCCTCGTCTTCCTTCTTCTTCTCCGTGGTCGTCGTCGCCGTGGTGGTGGGCGTCGGCTTCGGCAGTTCCTTGTACTGGTGCAGCGGCTTGGCCTTCGCGAACGTCTCCGCAGCCGTTCCGGCGAGGGCCTTGTCCATGAACTTCTTCCAGATCTGGCCCGGCAGACCGCCACCGAAGATCGGGTTGCCCCTGGCGTCCTGCAACGGCTCGTTCCCCATGTCGCGGCCCATCCACACCGCGGCGGACAGCGAGGGTGTGTAGCCGACCATCCAGGCCTTCGAGTTCTGGCCGGCGTTGTCCGGGAGTTCGTGCGTACCGGTCTTGCCGGCGCACTCCCGTTCCGCGCACGGGATCTTCGCGTACGTCAGCACCGGCTTGAGCGACTCGGTCACGTTGTCGGCGATGTCCCGGCTCATGATCGGGTCCGAGTCGAAAGCGGGCCGGGTGTTGTCGATGTGATGGTGGAGCGCCTTGCCCTCGCTGTCGAGGATCCTCGAGATGAAGAACGGCTCGTGGTAGACCCCGCGCGAGGCGAACGAGGCGTACGCGGAAGCCATGTCGAACGGCCGCACCTGCGCCTCACCACCACCGATCGCGATACCCGCGTTCGGCGGACCACCGTTCTCGTTGACCAGCAGCTGCTTCTCCACGCCACCCATGTTCACGGTCTTCGGGATGCCGGCACCGTGCGCCGCCTCCGCGACCGGCTTGGTGCCGATCTCGAGGACCATCTCGTAGAACACGGTGTTCAGCGACATCTCCATGGCCTTGCGGATGGAGCAGTACTCGCCACACGAGTTGCCGGGGTCCGAGGAGTTGCGGATCGTGATGGGCCTGTCCCCGACGTTGTTGAAGGTCTTGGGCGACCGACCGTCGTACGTCGAGCCGAGGCCCTTGCCCGCCTTGAGGGCGGCCACCAGGTCGAACGGCTTGAACGACGAGCCCGCCTCCTGCAGCGTGCCCTTCGCGTAGTCCAACCCGACACCGTCTTCACCCGCGTAGTACGCCTTCACCGCGCCCGTGTGCGGGTCGATGGCGGTGAGCGAGGACTTGAGTCCCGGCGTCTGGTTGGCCAGCACCTCGGCCACCGACTGCTCCGCCGCCAGCTGCATCGGCGGATCGATGGTGGTCTGGACGGTGCCACCGATCTTCTTGAGCTTCTCCACCGGCCACTTGATGTCGACCATCTCCTGCTTGACCTGCTGGAGGATGTGCAGGCGTGGCCCGCTGAGGCCGGACTGGTCGGCGCCCGGCAGGGGCTCGGGGAACTGCTCGCTCGCGCGGTAGGTCGCTTCGATCATCTTGTGCTTGACCATCTGGTCCATCACGTAGTTCCAGCGTTCGCGCAGGTACGCGGGCTGCCAGTCGCGACCGGGGTTCTGGATCATGCCCGCGAGCAGGGCGGCCTGCGAGTGCGTGAGGTTCTTGAGATCGTCGTGGCCGAAGTACGCCTTCGCGGCGGTCTTGATGCCGTAGGCGCCCTTGCCGAAGTAGATCGTGTTCAGGTACGCGGTGAGGATGTCCTTCTTGTCCTGCTGCTGCGACATCTTGTACGCGGTGACGGCCTCGTTGAACTTGCGGCTCAGGGTCATGCCGTCTTCTTCGGTGGCCTGCTTCACGTACTGCTGGGTGAGGCCGGAGCCACCGCTCTGCTCGCCCTTGAGCTGGTAGTACCCGGCGCGCGCGATGGCGGTCAGGTCGAAGCCGACGTTCGTCATGAACGTCGGGTCCTCGGCCGCCATGACCGCGTCCTTGATCGAGTCCGGCAGGTCGTCGTACTTGACCAGCGTGCGGTTCGCGTCCCCCTGGGCGATCTTGGTCATCACCGAGCCGTCGGAGTAGAGGATCGTGATCGCCTTGTCCTGCTCGGCCGCGACCACCTCCGGGTTCGGCACCGTCACGACCTGGTAGGCGACGGCGAAGGCGACGACCGGGGTGAGGAGCATCATGCCGAAGGCGACGTAGCTGGTGCGGCGCACCTTGCGCCAGATCTTCTTCCGGCGCAGGGCGCGGGCCTCCTTCTCGGTCAGCTCCTCGTCGTACTCGTCGTCGTAGAAGGGTTCGACCTCGACCTCGTCCTCGCGGTGGGTGAGGAGTTCCGGCTCGCGAGGCGTGGTCTGGTACACGGGCGGGAGCAGGTCCGTCGGCTCTTCCCCGGGACGCCGTTCCGGACCCGGCCCGCCGGGTCTGCGGGGCCCGCCGGGGCCGGCCATCGGCGGACGGCCGCCGGGCGGCACCGGTCCACCGGGCGCGCCGGGTCGACGCACGCCGCCGGGAGGGGTGTTCGGGCGCTGGGGCGGGCCGCCGGGCACGCTGCCGGCCGCCGCGGGGCCGTCGAGGCCGCCTGGTCGGGGGCCGGGACGACCGGGGCCGTCACCGGGCGAGCCGTGCCTGCCGCCGTTCGGGCCGGGACCGCCGTTCGGTGCGAAGCCGCCGTTCGGGCCGGGGCCGCCGGGGCCGCCGGGACCGACGGGTCGGCGTGGGCCGCCCCGGGGGATGCCGCCGGGTGGCGTTCCTCCCGCCGGCGGGAGGCCCCCCGCCGGGGTGGCCGGGTGGGCGAAGCCGCCCGGCGGTGTGGGTGGACGGGAGAACCCGCCCGGTGGGGTGCCGTGTCGAGGGCCGGGGCCGTCGACCGGAGTGCGTGCGAAACCACCTGGCGGGGTGTTCGGACGCTCCGGCTGATCCCCGGCTCCGTGGCGCGAGTGCACGCCGCCGCCGTCCGGGTCCTCCCCGGTCGGCCACTGCGGCTCCGCGCCACGATGCCTGTCGTCATGCTGGTCGTTCACGAAATGGCCTCCCAGACCAGCGTGCTCCTGCACGCGGTTCGGTGGTCGTACGCCCCTGCTCCTCGTGGGAGCGGCGCCCGTGGCCGGAGCCGGTTCACTCCGCCGCGGTCCTCCTGCGCGGCTTGGCGGAATCCAGGCCACGCGTACCCAGGACGTATGACTGCACCAGGTGGTTCCAACTACATGTGCGGCAAACTTCAACCACGTACACGGTGAACTCCTCGAAAAGGTTCGCCATGCGGGTGAGCTCGTCGACGGTGCGCGCGGACCCGGCCGCGTGCTTGAGCTCGTCGCCGTAGACCCAGGACACGTGGGTGAGGGGTTCCTTCCGGCACACCGGACAGGTCACCTGGCTCGGTTGGCCGTGGAACTTCGCAGCTCGCAGCAGGTACGGGCCGGCGTCGCAGACCTCCATCGTGCCCACTCGGCCCGCGTAGACCTCCGCCAGCAGCGCACGGCGCTGCAAGGCGTAGTCCACGACCTGGCGTTGGGTCAACACGACGACCAGAGTACGTGCCGCCCCAATCCGGTCGATGGGCCGTTCGGGGCAGTGCGCCGAAGCCAGGGGGCCACTGTGGGCGACGTGACACTGCGTCGGGATGCGTGGATGTATCGGCCCGATATACTGAGCACACACATCGGCGCCGACTGGTGCGAGGAGGTGCCCCGTGCTGGAGTTCGCGGTCCTCGGCCTGCTGCACGAAGCGCCGATGCACGGCTACGAGCTGCGCAAGCGTTTGCACGAGCTGTTGGGCGCGTTCCGCGCGTTCTCCTACGGAACGCTGTACCCCACGCTGCGCAAGTTGCAACGTGGTGGGCTCATCGTCGAAGAAGTCCCCCAGGACGATTCGGCCCGGTGGGGCCGCCGGGCGCGCAAGGTCTACCGGCTCACCGCCGAGGGCAAGGAGAGGTTCGCCGACCTGCTGGTCAACGCGGGCCCGCAGACGTGGGACGACGATTCGTTCGGCGTCCACCTCGCGTTCTTCTCGCGCACCCCGGTCGAGATCAGGATGCGCATCCTGGAAGGCCGGCGTCGGCGGGTCGAGGAACGTCGTGAGGGGCTGCGCACCTCGTTATCAGCGACCAGCGAGCGCATCGACCGGTACACCAGGGAGTTGCACCGGCTCGGGTTGGAGAGCACCGAGCGCGAGGTGCGGTGGTTGAACGAGCTGATCGCCCATGAGCAGGCCGAACAGCGCGAGCAGGACCAATGAGCACCCCGAAGAAGCAAACCCCGAAGAAGCAACGCCCGAGTAAGCGAACACGGAAGAACGAAGGAGGACTCGGCATGGGCGACAACCGCCGCACCGTTCGAGTGGCCATTGTCGGGGTCGGCAACTGCGCGGCGTCGCTGGTGCAGGGTGTCCACTACTACCGCGACGCCGACCCGGCCGCCAAGGTGCCCGGTCTGATGCACGTCCGGTTCGGTGACTACCACGTGCGCGACATCGAGTTCGTCGCCGCGTTCGACGTGGACGCCAAGAAGGTCGGCACCGATCTTTCCGAGGCGATCGGGGCGAGCGAGAACAACACGATCAAGATCGCGGACGTGCCGCCGCTGGGCGTCACCGTGCAGCGCGGTCACACCCTCGACGGGCTCGGCCGGTTCTACCGGGAGACCATCGAGGAGTCCGACGACGAGCCGGTGGACGTGGTGCAGGCGCTGCGCGACGCCGACGTCGACGTGCTGGTGTCGTACCTGCCCGTCGGCTCGGAGGACGCGGACCGCTTCTACGCGCAGGCCGCCATCGACGCCGGGGTGGCGTTCGTCAACGCGCTGCCGGTGTTCATCGCCTCCGACCCGGTGTGGGCGGAGAAGTTCCGCGCGGCCGGCGTGCCGATCGTCGGCGACGACATCAAGTCCCAGGTCGGCGCCACCATCACGCACCGCGTGCTGGCCAAGCTGTTCGAGGACCGCGGCGTCCAGCTCGACCGGACGATGCAGCTCAACGTGGGCGGGAACATGGACTTCCTGAACATGAAGGAGCTGGAGCGGCTGGAGTCCAAGAAGGTCTCCAAGACGCAGGCGGTGACGTCGCAGGTCGACCGCGAGATGGGCAAGCGCAACGTGCACATCGGACCGTCGGACTACGTGGCGTGGCTCGACGACCGCAAGTGGGCGTACGTGCGGCTCGAGGGCCGTGCGTTCGGTGACGTGCCGCTGAGCCTGGAGTACAAGCTCGAGGTGTGGGACTCGCCGAACTCGGCGGGCATCATCATCGACGCGGTGCGCGCCGCGAAGATCGCGCTGGACCGTGGCATCGGCGGCCCGATCCTGTCGGCGTCGTCGTACTTCATGAAGTCCCCGCCGGTGCAGTACTCGGACTCCGAGGCGCACCAGTCGGTCGAGGCGTTCATCCGCGGTGACGCGGAGCGCTGACCGCTCGAACGACGGCACCCCCCGCACTCGGCTCGCCGCCGACGTGCGGGGGGTGCCGTCGTTCAACGGGCCAGGGCAGCGGGCAGGTCCGTCAGCTCGCGCAACACCGTGACGTGCCGCAACACCCCCGGATCCGGCGGGAAGTGGGGATTGGGGACGGCGTACACGGTCATGCCGGCGGCCAGGGCCGAGCGCAGTCCGTTGGTCGAGTCCTCCACGGCGGCGCAGAGGCCCGGCTCGACGCCCAGCTTGGACGCGGCCAGCAGGTAGACGTCCGGCGCCGGCTTGCCCGCACCCGCCTGCTCGCTGGACAGCGCCACCGGCACCACGTCGGTCAGGTCGGTCGCCGCCAGGAACGACTTGATCAGCACCGGCGGGGACGAGCTCGCGATGGCCACCGGGTACCGGGACGCCACCTCGCGCACGACCTCCACCGCGCCCGGCAGCACCGGCGGTCCCTCGGCGTAGCGCTCGGCCATCTCGCCGATCACGCCCGCGGCGGTCTCGGCGGGGGTGAGCCGGACGCCCACCTCGGTCACCAGGTAGGTCGCCCACTCCGGTGTGCTCATGCCCTGCATCGCCCGCGTCGACGTGGGCAGCCAGGCGCCGCCGTGTCGAGCGGCGAAGGCCTGCCGCACCTCGTCCCACATCCGTTCGGAGTCCACCAGCACGCCGTCGAGGTCGAACACCACAGCATCCACACCCATGACCGTACTGTGAACGGTGTCGGATGGACTGTGTCGAATGGACGGCCCGAAGCGCCGTGCACCGTTCGGCACAACCTCGATCCGCCCCACGCACGCACGGTGACCAGGTGGTTCCGGTCGGCTAAAGGTTGATGAGTTCGCCTTGAGTTCACCTCGAAGTCCGCTGGCGGAGGCGTTCCACTCCTACGGTCGCCGAGTTCCCACTGAGCTATTTCGGAGGTCCGCGTGTCCTCATCCACCGATCGGGGCCGTCGCCTGCTGCCCCTCTTGGCCAACCATCCCCTCGGGCGTTCGGCGATCACCTGCAAGAACCGCTGCGGCGACGCGTGCGCGCACGAGGCCCCCAACACCTCCGACAACGCCTACTTCGGTGACGTCGTCGGCGAGGTCGTGCGCCGGCGCGGGCTGCTGAAGGCGGGCGCGGTGTTCGCCGTCGCGGGCGCGGGTGTCGGGCTGGTCGGTGCGGGCAGCGCCGCCGCGAAGCCCCGGCCCGTCGTCGACGCCGACCTGGGTGGCGGACGCCGCAAGGACGGCCTCAACTTCGCCGCCGTCGCGCCCAACACCGAGGACCGCGTCGTCACGCCCGAGGGCTACGAGCAGGACATCGTGCTGCGCTGGGGCGACCCGGTGCTGCCCGGCGCGCCGGAGTTCGACTTCGACCGCCAGACCGCGGCGGCGCAGGCGCGGCAGTTCGGCTACAACTGCGACTTCCTCGGCCTGGTCCCGGTCGGCAGGCACGACCAGTGGCTGCTCGTGGCGAACCACGAGTACACCAGCGAGGAGTTCCTCTTCAAGGACTGGGACGAGAACAACCCCACCCGCGAGCAGACCGAGATCGCGTGGGCCGCGCACGGCGCGTCCGTCGTGCTGGTCGAGCGGGACAGGCGCAGCGGCAGGCTGGTGCCCAAGGTGGACCGGCGCTACAACCGGCGGCTGACCGCGACCTCGGAGTTCAAGGTCACCGGTCCGGCGGCGGGTTCGGCGCACCTGAAGACGTCCGCCGACCCGACCGGCACGAAGGTGTTGGGCACGCTCAACAACTGCGCCGGCGGCGTCACGCCGTGGGGCACGATCCTGTCCGGCGAGGAGAACTTCAACCAGTACTTCGGCAACGCCGGCTCGGTCACCGACCCGGTGGCCCAGGAGCGGCTCGCCCGGTACGGCCTGCGCGGCGCGGCGTCCGGCCGCAAGTGGGAGCGGTTCGACAAGCGCTTCGACGTGGCGCAGGAGCCCAACGAGGTCAACCGGTTCGGCTGGGTCGTCGAGATCGACCCGCTCGACCCGGACTCGACCCCGGTCAAGCACACCGCTCTCGGCCGCTTCAAGCACGAGGGCGCGAACGTCATCATCGCCGCCGACGGCCGCGTGGTCGCGTACATGGGCGACGACGAGCGCTTCGATTACATGTACAAGTTCGTGTCCGACGGGAAGTTCAAGCGGGGCAACAGCAAGCACGCCCGTGAGCACAACAAGAAGCTGCTGGACAGCGGCACGCTGTACGTCGCCAAGTTCACCGGTGACAGCCCGGCGGCCGAGATCGACGGCACCGGCAAGCTGCCCGCCGACGGCGAGTTCGACGGCACCGGCGAGTGGATCCCGCTGGCGAGCGGCGACCGGTCGTTCGTGCCCGGCTTCACCGCCGAAGAGGTCTACATCTTCACCCGGCTCGCGGCGGACAAGGTCGGCCCGACCAAGATGGACCGTCCCGAGGACGTCGAGCCGAACCCGCGCAACCGCCGGGTGTACGCGGCGCTGACCAACAACACCGACCGCGGCAAGGCGGGCAAGGAAGGCCCCACCGAGCCGAACCCGCGCCCCAACAACCGGCACGGGCACGTGCTGGAGCTGGAGGAGCGCCGCGGCGACAACACCGCCACGACGTTCTCCTGGAAGCTGATGCTGGTGTGCGGCGACCCGACGTCGTCCGACACGTACTTCGGCGGTTACGACAAGACCCAGGTGTCGCCGATCTCGTGCCCGGACAACGTGGCGTTCGACTCGCAGGGCAACCTGTGGATCTCCACCGACGGCAACGCGCTGAAGTCCAACGACGGCCTGTTCGCGGTGCCGGTCGAGGGGCCGTACCGCGGTCGGGTGAAGCAGTTCCTCACCGTGCCGAAGGGCGCCGAGACCTGCGGGCCGGTCATCGAGGACGACTTCGTGCTGGTGGCCGTGCAGCACCCGGGTGAGATCGACGGCGCGTCGGCGCAGAACCCGCTGTCGCACTGGCCGGACGGCGGCGCCTCCCAGCCGCGTCCGTCCGTGGTCGCGGTGTGGAAGAAGGACAAGGGCCGCATCTGCGGCTGATCCCCGAGGTCGGAGGGCTCGCGCCACCACACGCGAGCCCTCCACTCAGGCACCGCGAGTCCTCCGGTGGGGCACGTCGAACTCGCCGGTTAGGGTCGTGCCATGACCCGACCCGTTGCCCTGATCACCGGTGCGTCGCGCGGCATCGGTGCGGCTGTCGCCCGCGTGCTCGCCCCGACCCACGACCTGCTCCTGGGCGGTCGGGACGAGGCCGCGTTGGCCGGGCTGGCCGGGTCGCTGGAGTCCGCCCGCCCCTGGCCGGTGGACCTGGCCGACCCGGGCGCGATGGCCGCCGCCACCGCCGACCTCACCCGCCTGGACGTCCTCGTGCACAGCGCGGGCATCGCGGAACTCGGCCCGCTCGCCGAGACGACCGCCGACGTCTGGCGCCGCACCCTGGAGCTGAACGTCGTCGCGGTCGCCGAACTGACCCGGCTGGCACTGCCGCTCCTGCGCGCCGCCCGCGGTCACGTGGTCCTGATCAACTCCGGCGCCGGGCTGCGCGCCAACCCGAACTGGGGCGCGTACGCCGCCAGCAAGTTCGCCCTGCGCGCCTTCGGTGACGTCCTGCGCGCCGAGGAGGAGGACCTCCGCGTCACGTCAATCCACCCCGGGCGCGTGGACACCGACATGCAGCGCGGGGTCCGCGAGCAGGAGAGCGGCGACTACCAGCCGCACCTCTACCTGCACGCGGACTCCGTCGCACGGGCCGTGGCCACCGCCGTCAACGCGACGGACGACGCCCACGTCACCGAGATCGTCGTCCGTCCCCAGCCCCGACCCCGCTAGCTCGCGAAGGTGAACGCCCGGTCCGTCGCCAACAGCGCCAGCTGCCGGTTGGACACCACCGACGGGTAGTCGGTCGACACGTACACGACCTCGCCGTTCGGCCGGTAGCTGTACGCCGTGCGCGCGCCCCACTCACCCGACGCGTGTTCGGTGAACAGCACCAGACCGCCGTCCCCCGACCGCGCCGATCCGGTGCACGTCGTCATCTCGCAGATCCCGGCCGGCGCGGTGGTGAAGAAGCCCGGCGCGTGGACCTGGACGAACAACCTCCCCGCACCGCGCGGCGTGGTGAACCGGACGTCGTTGTTCACGTACTGCTGCCCGTCGAACAGCCCCGCCGCCTCATGACCCCACGCACCGGTCCGCACGTCCGAGGCACCGCGCACCACCTGAGGCACCAACTCGACCTCACGCGCGCTGAACCCGGCCGTGCGGACCTCCAACTGCGCCACCGTCTCGTGCACCGGCGTGATGTCGGCGGGCGGCCAGGCGAACTCCTCCGACTCCGCCGCGACCGCCGTGCCGCCGAACCCCACCAGCAACGCCGCCGCGAGCACGGCACCCAACGTCCTGCGAATCATGTGTCCCCCTGATAGGTGGCTTCGACTTCCCCACCCCGGAGACGCGCCGAGCGCGCGATTCGTTGCCTACCGGAGTCGGGCCGCTACCTCGCGTACGCCGGCCTGCGCCTCACGACGGTCCACGTTCGTGGTCTCGCCGTCCGCCACGACCTGCTTGCCCGCCACCCACACGTCCTTGACCCGCCGGGTCCCCGACGCCCACAGCAGGTTCGCGAGCACCTGCTCGTCCGGCGCGTCCAACCCGGTCGCGAACGCCGGGTCGTCCACGTCCACGTGCACGACGTCAGCCCACCGGCCGGGCTCCAGCGCACCGAGGTCGTCCCGGCCCAACGCCGCCGCCCCACCCCGCGTGGCCAGCAGCAACGCGTCCGCCGCACGCATCGCCGTGGCGTCCTGCGACGTCACGCGCGCCAGCAGCGCCGCCAACCTGGCCTCCTCGAACAGGTCCAGGTCGTCGTTGGACGCCGGCCCGTCCGTGCCCAACCCGACCGGCACGCCCGCGTCGATGTACGACCGCAGCGGCGCGATGCCGGACGCCAGCTTGGTGTTCGAGCCGGGGCAGTGCGCGATGCCGACCTGGTGCTTGGCGTAGATCTGCACGTCCTCCGGTGACAGGTGCACGGAGTGCGCCGACAGCACCCGCCCGCCGAGCACGCCCGCCTGCTCCAGCAACCGCGGCACCGAGCCGTGCGACGCGCGCTGCGCCACGTCCTCCTCCGCCGACTCGGCGACGTGGACCTGCAACAACGCCCCGCGCTCGCGCGCCTCACCGGCGATCTCGCCCAACGCCTCCGGCGTGAGGATGTACGCCGAGTGCGGCCCGTAGCTCAGCTCGATCCGCTCGTCCGGCCCGAACCGCAGCCCGTCCGCGTCGATCCACCGGGTGATCTCGCCGGTCATCGGCCGCCACGGCAGCCCCGGCAGGTCCATGATCGCCGAGCCGAACAGCACCCGCGACCCCGCCGCCAGCACCGCGTCCACCAACTGCTCGCCGTGGAAGTACATCTCGGCACTGGTGGTCACGCCGTTGCGGAGCATCTCCACCGCGCCGAGGAGCATGCCGACCCGGATGTCCTCGGGCTTCATCTTCGCCTCGGCCGGCCACATCGCCTCGTGCAGCCAGCGCAGCAGCGGCAGGTCGCCGCCCATGCCGCGCAACAACACCATCGGGCTGTGCGCGTGGGCGTTCACCAGACCCGGCATCAGGATGCCGCTCACCCGGCGGACTTCCCCGGTGAACTCCGGCGCACCGGTCGCCGAGCCGACGTGCGCGATCCGGCCGTCGACGACGTCGACGACGGCGTCGCGGAGGACGGTGCAGGCGGGATCGCAGGGCAGGACGACGGGGGCGTGCAGACGCAGTGACATGTCCCCGATCCTGCCGCACCCGATCGAGCGACACACGAGATGGCGGCGTACGGCGCACGGTAACCCGAACAGTGGGTTTGACCGTTCCGAGCGGTGTCGGACGCCGGACGGACGTAGCCTCCGGAACGTTGGGTGAGGTGGTGGTCCCGCTGATCCGGCGAAGGAGTGGCAGTGGCTCGTGACGGTGGAAGTGACGGTGAGTCCGGCGAGCGGCGTGGTCGGGAACGGCCCGCGGTGGCGGTCCTCCGGTCGGAGGCCGATTTCACCGACCCGGACCTGTCCCGGGAACGCCGGTGGCTGGCGTTGTTCCTGCTGGTGCACCTGGTGGACGAGCACGGGCGGATGGGTTCCGCGTACCGGCGGATCCTCCGGCGTGCGGAGCGGGTGCCGGGGCACTGGGCGGAGGGCCGGTCGCTCGGCGCGGTGCGGGCGGACGTGACGCGCTGGATCGGCGTGGACGCGAGGGCCGACAGCATGCCGCCGTGGGACCGGATCGCCGACCTGATCCACGACGCCGTGCACCCGCGGCGCGCGCTGGAGGTACTGGCGGCGGCCCGTTACCTGCACTGCCTCGCCGCCGGGGTGGAGAACGACGCCGAGCTCCACCGTCCGCAGTGGTTGGAGGCAGGGATGGACAACATCACCACCACGGTGATCGGTGGGCCGGGCTGGGCGCGGAAGCACGGCCTGCCCGAGACGGACGCCGAGACCCGGGTGCCCGAACCCCGGCTACCGGCGGCCGACCAGCCTGCCCGCACTGCCGAAGCACCCAGTGCCCCAGCGCCTGATGCCCCAGTGCCCGCAACCACGGCGCCCGATTTCACGGCGCCTGATGTCGCAGCGCCCGAATCGGAAGCGCTCCGTCCGGCCGCAGCCCAGCCGCAGACGTCCGAGCCGCCGGTGCCGCGACCACCGGCGTCTCCGCGACCGAAGCCCAGGCCCTCGGAACCCCAGAAGGCCGCACCCCACAGGACATCGGCCCAGCAGGCAGACCCCGAGAAGACAGAGTCCGAGAAGGCAGGGCTCCAGAAGACGGGGCAGCAGAAGACGGGGCCGCAGAAGCCGAAACCCCCGAAGCCGGCGCCACAGAAGCCAGCGGCTCAGAAGACGTCGTCACCGAAGACCGGGGTCCAGGAGACGGCGACTCGACCGCCGGCAGCCCAGCGGCCGAAAGCCCGGCGGCCGAAGGCCCAGCCGTCCGGTCCACAAGCGACGGAGCCAGGCGAGCGGAACGCCTACCAGCTCCTGTGGACGGTGGTGCGGGTCCACCGCGAGGCGCAGGCGCGGATCAGCGAGCTGGAGCACCAGGTCGAAGAGCTGCGCGAGCAGAACGCCAGGCTGACCGGCGACGCAACCAGTCCGGACGACCACCGGCCCACCATCCCGGACCAGACCCGGCGCACGCAGCCGGACAAGCCGGTCACCGACCGCCACCTGGCCGTGGAGGACCCGCCGCGGCCCTTCACCTACCCGCTGCCGGCGGAACTCCCCGAATCCAGCCGCATGTCGCGCTGACCACCGGGCCACCGGGCCACCGGGCCACCGTGTCGCCGGGTCACCTGGTCACCGAGCCGCCGGGTCACCGGTCTTCGGCGACGGGGAGCGCGGCCCGCACCTCCCACCCGCCACCGGCCCGCCTACCCGCGCTGAACCGGCCGCCGAGCAGTTCGACTCGCTCCCGCATGCCCACCAGCCCGTACCCGCCGGTCCCACCGGCCGGGTCCGCGCTCTGCGCCCGCCCGTCGTCGGCCACCACCACGTGCACCACCCCGTCCGCCACCACCACCGAGACGTCCACGGAGGACAGACCGCCGGCGTGCTTCCGCGTGTTCGTCAACGACTCCTGGACCAGCCGCAGCACCGATCGCCCCAACGACGGCGGCACGGGCACCGGAAGGTCGAGGTGCAGCCGCACCCGCTGACCGGACTGCTCCACCACCCCGCGCACGTCGTCCGCCAGGTCGCTGGTCACCGTCGGCGCGTCCCCGTCGGTGCCGCGCAACGTCCCCACCAGCCGCCGCATCTCGGTCAACGCCTCGTTGCCGCTGCGCACGATGATCGGCAGCACCTCCGGCGAGGCGGACGGCACGGCCTGCGCCGCCTGTGCGTGCACCACCATCCCGGTCACGTAGTGCGCGATCACGTCGTGCAGCTCACGCGCCAACGCCATGCGCTCGGCGTGCTGCGCCGCCGCCACCTCGGCCCGCACGGCGGTGGCGCGTTCCCGGTCACGGGCCCGGAAGTACAGCCCGGTGCCGACCGACAGCGTCAGCAGCACCCCGCCGCCGATCATGTGCTGCCAGGGGGATGTGCTGTAGTCGGGCCAGTGCCGCGCCCAGTAGTCCGGCCGGACGACACCCGTGCCGGCGGACGCCACGACGAGCACGACCACACCCACCACGGCCCGGACGAGCGGCGCGTGCCGCACCACGACCGCGGTGATCGCCATCACCGCCGCCGTCTCGGACACGACCAGCCCGCCGACCATCGGCACCTCCGGCACGACGTCCAGCACCCGCAGCATGATCGAAGTCGCGGCCAGCGCCGTCGCGGCGGCCAGCGCGGCGTCGAACGGGCGCCGGGGCGCGAGCACGGCCAGCGCGCACACCACGGCGGTGCCCGGGAGCTGCCACCAAGCCGCCTGGCCGACGACCTCGCTGCCGAGGAAGAAGAGGAGGGCGCAGGCGAGCGGCCACTGGCGGCGGATCAAGGGCCGCCACCCGAGGTGAGTGCTCTCCACGGGGTGTCACGGTAGGTCCTCGCGGCGGACCGCGCGTCCGCCCCCGGTCGGGTGGGGTGTCAACCACAAGGCTGACCCGAACGCTACGCGAAACACACCGGTGGCCGATGTCGGATGACGAATTCTCGGGTGACTCTGGAGGTGCGAGTCGGGGAACGGAGGAACACGATGTTCGGAGTGGTCGCTACTTGGGCGGGCGCCGTGCTGGGTCTGCTGGTGCTGGTGTTGATGGCGTTGTCGGGGTTGTTGATCGATTCCCAGGAATAGCCGTGCGGCTCAACCCTGGACGCGCTGCCGGAGCAGTTCGGCGAGCCGTCCGGGGGAATGGGGTCGGGTCGTTTCCGAAGGCGAGGGGGAAAAGCGGGCGGGGCCGCCCGTCCGGGCGCGGAGGGCGGCGGAGGGGTCGAGTCGGAACGCGGGGCGGTTGCCGGACGTGCGCTGCCGGGAGCGCAGCCACGACAGCCGGTGGCGCGATTCGGCGTGGTGGTCGGTGATGGTGACCGCGGCGAGGTCGAACGAGTGCAGCACGGCCCGGTTCAGCTCCACCACGGCGCGGTCGCGCCACAGGGAGCGCTCGGTGGACGTGTCCAGGCCCAGCGCCTCGGCGACGGGCCTGGCGGCGCCGTAGGCGTTCTCGTCGGCCAGGCTCCGGGCGCCGATTTCGGAGCCGACGAACCACGAGTTGAACGGCGCGGCGGGGTAGGTGATGCCGCCGATGGTCAGCCGCATGTTCGTGATCACGGGCACCGCGTGCCAGCGGAGGCCGAGTCGGCCGAACCACGGCAGCTCGGGGTGTTCGAGCAGCACTTCGTGCACCACGTCCGGCGGCACGGTGAACAGCTTCGCGCCCTCGTGCGCGGTCTCCACCACGAGCGGCAGCAGGTCGAAGCGGCCGGGTGCCACCGGCGCCCGCCAGCCCATGCCCCGCACGGCGTCGGTGAACCCGGTGTAGCGGCGGTCCCCGGTGCCGTCGCCGTAGCCCGCGTACCGGATCAGCTGCTCGTTCCAGATGCACGGTCCGGGCGCGGTCGGCGTGTCCGGCGCGAACACCGTGACCAGCGGGCGGATCTCGCCGCCGTTGGTGGCCAGCCGCAGGTGCTCGACGCACTCGCCGGCCACGGCGGCGGCGTTGCGGAAGCCGCGCAGGTCGCGGACCTTGAGCCGGCGCCACGGCACGCCGCTGGTGCACCAGCCGGAGTCCCGCAGCGCGATGCGCGCGCCGTAGGACAGCTCCTCGGTGGTGTGCCGGTAGGTGCCGGTCTCGGCGACCTCGTCGCGCATCCGGCCCAGCCGGGGGCCGACGGGTCCTGCTTCGGGGTGGGCGATGTGGAACATGCGGAGGAAGCCCTCCGCCGCGTCCACGTCGAACGTTATCGGTTCGTTGTCAACTACGGTCACGGGCGGCAACCGTAGTGGCGGAACGGTGTCACACGTCACTGCCAGACGGGGCACATCGGGTGATCAACAGAGTCCACTCGATCCGGTGACGAGGCGACTCGCAGTCGTCGCATCGGTCGGACCGGGCCCGGACTCCATGCCACGGTCAGGTGAGTTCGTTCCGCTCGAACATGAGGTCGTGGCTGATCCGCTCTTCCTCGACCGCGCGCTGCTCGAACTTCGTCACCGGACGCCACTCCGGTCGCGGCGCCCACCCGTCGTGCCGGTTGCGCAGCAGCGGCTCGGCCGAGCACACGGCCAGCATCTGGTCGGCGTACTCCTCCCAGTCGGTGGCCAGGTGCAGCGTGCCGCCCGGACGCAGGCTCGTCGCGACCAGGTGCACGAACTCCGGCTGGACCAGCCGCCGCTTGTGGTGCTTCTTCTTCGGCCACGGGTCGGGGAAGTAGATCCGCACGCCGGACAGCGTGCCGGGCGGGACGTGGTCGGTGAGCAGGTCGACCGCGTCACCGCGCAGGACCCGCAGGTTGGTCACGCCGAGCGCCTCGGCGCGCAGCAGGAGCTGCGCCAGGCCGGGCTTGTAGACCTCGACGGCCACGTAGTTCACGTCGGGCGCGGCGGCCACCAGCTGGGCGGTCGTCTCGCCCATCCCGGAGCCGATCTCGAGCACCACGGGGGCCTCGCGGCCGAACCACTCGTCGAATCGCACGGGACCGGCCGGGAGCGCCTTGACCTCTCGGCCCAAGCGCTCCCAGTGGCGGTCCCATGCGCGCTGCTGCCCCACGGTCATCCGTTCGCCGCGTTGCACGTAGCTGACGACGGATCGGTGGTGCTGCGGTCGCTGGTGGCTGGACGTCACGGGCGTACAGCCTAGGTGGTGCGCTAGGCGATGTTCTCCAGGTCCTCGATCTGCTCACGCAGCTCGGCCGGGGTGAACTCGATGGCTTGGCGCTGACCGGGGCCCCGGTGCGCCGGGAGCAGGTCCACGAAACCGGGGTGCCGGTCCGTGAACTGCACTGTTGTGGGCTCGGCGGGGCCGTACACGCCGCTCTCCGACGGTACGAACTCCCAGTAGCCGACCTCGCCCTCGGTCGCCCACGGGACGAACACCCAACCCGGCCGGCTGCCGAGCAGGCTCGTTATCTCGTCCTCCAGGGCGAACGCCGCCGCGCGCGAGGCGATCCTGCCCCGGTCGAGGGCGCGGAGCCACCAGGGTGCCGGTGCGTCCTTGCCCATCGCGCGGAAGAGCGCGAGCACTTGCTGTTCGTCGGCCCGGTGGATCCAGGCCCGACGGGTCTGCGCGGGGGAGTCGGCGACACCGACGCCTCCTGCGGCTTCGATAGCGTGCGACCATTCCAGCGCCAGCATCGGTTCGACGCGAAGGGCGTGGTCGCGTTGCCGTGGCAGTTCCTTGGGCCCGGCCGACGAGCGGTCGGCGTTCAGGTCCGGATCAAGCACCGTCACGGGTTCACCTCCGGAGGGTTCCTTGACGGGGGGTATCCGAATTCGCGTGCGGGCAGGCGCCCACCTCACGATTCGCACTTCCATCTGACCGGGTTCAGATGCTCTTGTCATGGACCTGTGCCGGAGTTCACGACGTCTTAACGAACGGCTTACTCCGCTTGCCCGAATCCAGAACTGTGAAACATGACCGACATGGAATATTTGTGATCCCGAGCACAAGGGGAATTGGGTGACGGGGAGAGCGGTGATCGCCGCGATCATGATCGCGTTGATGATTCCGGGCGTCGCCGGGGCGCAGACGATCGAGGAGCAGCAGTGGCACCTGGCCGCCCTCGGCGTGCCGGCGGCACATGCGATCACGCGCGGTGACGGAGTGGTCGTCGCGGTGGTGGACTCGGGCGTGGACGCGACCCGCCCGGACCTCGCGGGTGCGCTGCTGCCCGGCAGGGGGTTCGGCACGGCGAGCGGCACGGACGGCACCGCGGACAACGACGGCCACGGCACCGCCATGGCGACGCTGATCGCCGGCCGGGGCGTGGACGGCGGTGCGCTCGGCGTCGCCCCCGGCGCGATGATCCTGCCGGTCTCGGTCGGCGCGGACGGCGACAGGTTCACCACCGCGTCCGTCTCCGAGGGCGTGACCTGGGCCGTCGACCAGGGCGCGGACGTGGTCAACCTGTCCCTGACATCGGTCGCGACGCTCACGCCGGACCTCCTGCGCGCGATCAACTACGCGTTCGACCACGACGTCGTGGTGGTCGCCGGCACCGGCAACGAGGGCGAGGAGCACATCGGCGCGCCCGCCAACATCAAGGGCGTCATCGCGGTCTCCGGCACGGTCGAGGGCAACGGGCCGTGGCCGGAGTCGAACACCGGCCCGGAGGCGGTGCTGGCCGCGCCCGCGCAGGGCATCGTCACCGCCATGCCGCTGAAGGTCCAGGGCACCGGGTACGCCGGGGTCGACGGCACGAGCGCGGCGACGGCGCTGGTCTCCGGCGCGGCGGCGCTGGTCCGGGCCCGTTATCCGGACCTGGACGCGGGCAACGTGGTGAACCGGCTCATCGCCACCGCGACCGACCTGATGGCGCCCGGACGGGACAACCAGACCGGGTTCGGCCAGGTCGACCCGGTGGCGGCGCTGACCGCCGACGTGCCGCTCGTGGAGCGGAACCCGCTGGCCCCGCCGCCGCGCACGTCGTCCGCACCGCCACCGCGGACGTCGGTCGAGGGCCTGCCCGCGCCGCCGTCCGAAGGGACCGACAACACCACCGTGCTCGTGGCGGTCGGTGGTCTCGCCGCGGTCGGGCTCGCGGTGGCGTTGCTGCTGGTCCGGCGCAACCGGGTCCGCCGCACCCCCGTTCCGGTCGTCACCGAGATCCCGCCGCCGTCCGACGACTTCTGGCGCGGTGACCGGCGCTGACCGGCTCGCGATTACTCGTGCGCGTGGTATTCGACGGATTCCTTCGTGAGTTGCATGAAGGCCTCCTCCAGCGAACCGAGTTGCGGGCTCAACTCGTGCAGCGTGATGCCATTCTCGGCGGCCAACTCGCCGATGAACGACGATTCCACCCCGTGCACGACCAGCGCGCCGTCGGAAGCCGCGGCATCGGCGACCCGGGCGCGTCCGCTCAGCAACTCGCGCAGTCGGTCGGCTTGAGGCGTGCGGACGCGCACCGTGTCCTCGGTGGCGTCCTTGATGAACTGCTCGGTGCTGGTCTGCGCGATGAGCCTGCCGCGTCCGATCACGATCAGGTCCTGCGCGGTCTGGGCCATCTCCGACAGCAGGTGGCTGGACACGAACACGGTCCGGCCCTCGTCGGCGAGCCGGTGCATGAACTGGCGGATCCAGAGGATGCCCTCCGGGTCCAGGCCGTTGACCGGCTCGTCGAACATCAGCACCTCGGGGTCGCCGAGCAGCGCGCCGGCGATGCCCAGCCGCTGCGACATGCCGAGCGAGAACCCGCCGGCGCGGCGCTTGGCGACCCGGGTCAGGCCGACCATCTCCAGCACCTCGTCCACGCGCGCGGTGGGGATGTCGTTGGACCGGGCCAGCCAGTGCAGGTGCGCTCGCGCCGACCGGTTCGGGTGCACCCACTTGGCGTCGAGGAGTGCGCCGACGACGCGCAGCGGCTGGTGCAGCGTCCGGTAGTCCTCGCCGTTCACGGTGACCCGGCCGCGAGTGGGGTGGTCCAGGCCCAGGATCATCCGCATGGTGGTGGACTTGCCCGCGCCGTTGGGACCGAGGAAGCCGGTGACCCGGCCCGGTCGCACGGTGAACGACAGGTCGTCCACGGCCACCGTCCTGCCGTAGTGCTTGGTGAGGCCGGTCGCTTCGATCATGACATCTCCCGTCCGATCAAACGCTTGTGGCGAAACCTGAGGGAGAAGAGCCCGGGCCACCCCCGATGGTGACCCGAGCTCCCCCTTCCTCCCCCGGCTGCCCGTGCGTCGGCCCCCGAATGCCGGCGGCACGGGCCTACCCGTCACGCGTCCCCTTACGCGTCCCGTCGCTTCACCACGACGAGCGAGATGATGTAGATCACCAGCGCGATGCCGGCGAAGTACCCGAACGAACCCCACGGGCTCAACTCGCCGATCGCGGGCGGACCGGCGCCGTCCGGGATGCCGCTCACGTCCGGGTCGCCCAGGATGAACTTCTGGGCCACCAGGAACGGCATCCAGTTCTGGATGTCGTCGCCGATGTTCGGGATGAGCCCGACCACGTTCTCCAGCACCAGCGCGAACACCAGGATGATCGACACGGCGCCGGCGGTCTGCCGCACCAGCGCGCCGATGCCCAGGGCGAGCAGCGCGCCGGCGCCGTAGACGAGGCCGACGCCGGCGACGTGCCGCCAGTCGTTGCCGGAGGTCAGCGCGAGCTGCGAGTTGTCCTGCGCGAGCAGCCAGCTCAGGCCCCACGACCCGAACGAGGCGGCCAAGCCGACCAGGGCGGACAGCAGCACCACGACGACGGCCTTGGCGATCATCGGCGACGTGCGGTCCGGCGCCGCCTGGAACGTCGACTTGATGGTGCCGAAGCGGTACTCGGTGGTGACCGCGAGCGCCGCCATCACCATGACCACGTACAGCCCGAACGTGTGGGCGAACACCGCGCCGATCACCGGCATCGGGGCGTTGTCCCAGTTCGCCGCGATGACCGCGGTCAGACCGAGGGTCAGTCCGAGTGCCAGCAGCATGCACCACCAGGGCGAGCGGGTGGTGAAGAGCTTGATCCGTTCAACGGCGAGCAGAGTCATCGGTGGTCACTTCCCCATCTCGGCGAGCTCGGCGTGGTACTCCACAGAATCGCCGGTGAGCTGCATGAATGCCTGTTCGAGCGAACCGCGCTGCGGGCTGAGCTCGTGCAGCACCACGCCGCTCGCCGCCGCGATGTCCCCGATCTCGTCACTGGCCGCACCCGATACGACGAGCGAGCCGTCCTCGTCCTCACGGACGGTGAACCCCTTGTCGATGAGCATCGCGCCCAGCTTGTCCGCGTGCGGGCTGCGCACCAGGACCGAGTTCTCGGTCGACCGCTCCACGAACTCGGTGGTGCTGGACTGCGAGATGAGCTTGCCGCGGCCGATCACCACCAGGTCCTGGGCGGTGACCGCCATCTCGGACAGCAGGTGGCTCGACACCAGCACGGTGCGGCCGTCGGCGGCCAGGCCCTGCATGAACTGGCGGATCCAGAGGATGCCCTCCGGGTCCAGGCCGTTGACCGGCTCGTCGAACAGCAGCACCTTCGGGTCGCCCAGCAGGGCGCCCGCGATGCCGAGGCGCTGCGACATGCCGAGCGAGAACCCGCCGGCGCGGCGCTTGGCGACCTTGGCGAGGCCCACCATGTCCAGCACCTCGTCCACCCGCTTGTCGGGCAGGCCGTTGGACTTGGCCATCCACTGCAGGTGCGCCCGCGCCGAGCGGTTCGGGTGCACCCACTTCGCGTCGAGCAGGGCGCCGACGGTCCGCAGGGGACGGTCGAGCTGCGCGTACGGCTTGCCGTCGATCAACACCTGTCCCGCGGTCGGCCGGTCGAGGCCGAGCATCATCCGCATGGTGGTGGACTTGCCCGCGCCGTTGGGGCCGAGGAAACCGGTGACCCGACCGGGTTCGACGGCGAAGGACAGGTTGTCCACCGCAACCGTCTTCCCGTAGCGCTTGGTGAGGCCGATAGCCTCGATCATGATCTCTCCCCTGGACGACACATCCCCCGGACTCGGGTAAACCTTGCCCTGTCCACGAGGTCTTGCACATCGGTCTGTAGTTGACTGGGCCGTGCGACTTCAGTCTTATCGTGGTCAAGACCTCGGTCGTAGTAATCGGTGACCACCCTGAGTTGTCCCTGAGGCGGGAACCGGCCGACTCTCAGGGACGGGCTGCAACTACCGTGTGCGGTCATGGCTTACACCGAGGCACCTGACGGCTGGTGGCGCGAGTTCGTTTCGGCCACACCGCCGCGGACCGGCAAGCTCGCGGTCGTCCGCAAGGACGGGTCGCCGCACGTCTCGCCGGTGTGGGTCGACCTGGACGGTGGCACGCTCGTGTTCACCACGTCCCTGGGGTCGATCAAGGGCAAGGCGATCGCGCGGGACGGGCGGGTGTCGGTCTGCCTGGACGACGAACGGCCGCCGTTCGCGTTCGTCACGGTGTCCGGCCGGGCCGAGGTCGAGGACGACCCGGAGCAGGTGCGCTACTGGGCGGGCCGCATCGGCGCCCGGTACATGGGCGCGAACCGGGCGAACGAGTACGCCGAGCGCAACGCCGTGCCCGGCGAGGTGGTCGTCCGCATCCGCGACGCCAAGGTGGTCGCCAAGATCGCCGTCGCCGACTGACCCCCGCGAGTCCTCCACTCCGGCACCGCGAGTCGTCCACTCCGGCAGGGCGAGTCGTCCGACCGCACGCAGGTCAAGCGGCGAAGTAGCGGTCCAGCACGGCCGCCGCGCCGTCGTCGAGGATCGTCCCCGTGACCGCATCCGCAGCCGCCTGCACGGCGGCCGGCGCCTGACCCATCGCGACGCCGTGCGCCGCCCACCGCAGCATCGCCACGTCGTTCGAGCCGTCCCCGATGGCCAGCGTGTCCTCCTCGGACACCCCGAGCGCACGCCGCAGATCCTCCAGCGCCGCCCCCTTGGTCACGCCGGGAGGCGACAGCGTCAGCCAAGGCTGGGTGTGGTCGCACGAAGCCGACACACCGGGCAGCTCGATGTCCAGCATCCGCAACGCCAGCTCCTCCGGCGTCCGCCCGATCCACCGCATGACCAGCCGTGACGTCGGCGTCGCCGCCAGCTCTCCGAACGTCACCTCGCGCACCTCGCCCCACAGGTCGCGGTCCGGGAACCGCCCGAGCGACAGGCTCCCCACCCCCGTCACCTCCACCGCGAACACCGAATCGGGCAACTCGCCGCGCAGGCGTTCGACGGACGGACCGGGCGAGAACTCGACCTTGCGCACGACCTCGCCGGAATCGGTGTCCCACCACACCGCCCCGTTGGAGCAGAGGGCCGTGGTCCCGCGCAGGTCGAGGTCCTCGAGGACCGGCCAGGTGCCGACGAGACTCCGACCGGTGGACAGCACCACGTGCGCGCCGTGGTCCACCGCGCGCCTGATCGCCGCACGCACCGCCGGCGCGATGTCCTCGCGGCCGACCGGCGTGATGGTCCCGTCGATGTCCAGGGCGATGAGGCGTGGTCTCCAGGTCACTGACGTCACCCTACTGGGCGACCACATCGCCGGCGACCGTTATTGAATCATGGTTCAATAACCACGTGGCACGACCGAAGACGATCACGGACGAACGCCTGCTGGTCGCCGCGGCACAGGTGATCGGCCGCAAGGGACCGGGCTTCACCATCGCCGACGTGGCCGCGCGGGCCGACGTCTCGGTCGGCACGGTGGCGCAGCGGTTCGGGTCGAAGAGCGGCCTCCTCCAGGCCCTGACCAGGCAGACCACGGCCGACATCACGCGACGGATGCGCGAGGCAGCCGCACGTGAAGACCCGGTCGACGGCCTGCGGGCCGCGCTGCTGTCGTGGTTCGAGGGCATGACGGAGCCGGCCGAGGCGCAGAACCACCTGGCGCAGCTCGGCGTGGACCTGATCGACCCGGAGCTGCGCGCGCTGCTCGCCGACCTGTACGCGGCGACCGAGCAGACCGTGCTGGACATCACCCGACGGGTGGATCTTCCGCACGGTCCGTCGCCCGAACGTGCGGCGCGGGTGCTCACCGGGTTGCTCTACGGCGTGTCGATGGACTGGTCGGTCCGGCCGCGCGGCGCGCTGGCCGACCGGCTGGAGCAGGACGTGGACGCGGTGCTGGACGCGTGGAAGGGGAGATGATGGCAGAGCTGGAAGGCCTCCGGGGCAAGGTCGCGGCGGTCACGGGGGCGACGCGAGGAGCGGGCCGGGCGATCGCGGTCGAGTTGGGCGCGGCGGGCGCGACGGTGTTCGTCGGCGGCCGGTCGACCCGCGAGCAGAAGTCGCCGATCGGCCGGGACGAGACGATCGAGGAGACCGCGGAGCTGGTCACGGCGGCGGGCGGCCGCGGCATCGCGGTGCGCTGCGACTTCACCGCGCCCGCCGACGTGGACGCGTTCCGCGCCCGCATCGAGTCCGAAGTGGATGGCCGGCTGGACGTCCTGGTGGACGACGTGTGGGGCGGTGAGGCGGACACCGAGTTCAAGGTCTTCTGGGAGCAGGACCTGGACCGCCAGCTGCGCATGTGGCGCAACAGCGTGCAGGCGCACCTGGTCGCGCTGCACCGCCTGCTGCCGCTGCTGGTGCGGCAGCCGGGCGGGCTGCTGGTCGAGGTGACCGACGGCGACAGCGACGACTTCTACAGCGAGTCGCTGGCGTACGACTCGGTGAAGGTCGCGATCCGGCGGTTCGGCACGGTCATGGCGAAGGAGCTGGAGCCGTTCGGCGGCACGTCCGTCGCCGTCACGCCCGGCTTCCTGCGGTCGGAGCAGATGCTGGAGCACTTCGGCGTGACGGAGGAGAACTGGCGCGACGCGATCGCCAAGGAGCCGCACTACGCGCTGTCCGAGACGCCGCACTACTTGGGGCGCGGCGTGGCGGCGCTGGCCGCCGATCCGGACCGCCACCGGTTCACCGGCAAGGCGCTCGCGTCGTGGACCCTCATGCGCGAGTACGGCTTCACCGACCTGGACGGCTCACGGCCCGACTGGGGCCGGTGGTACGAGGAGGTCTTCAAGCCGGGCGTGGACCCGACCACCGCGGACGCCGCCGAGTACCGCTGAACCGCCGAACCGCCGAGCCGTCGAACCGCCGAGCACCCGCGCTGAGCACCCGCTGAGCGAAGGGACCGGGTCAGACGTCGCCTGGCCGCACGAGGCCCGTCTCGTACGCCAGCACGACGGCCTGCACCCGGTCCCGCAGCTCCAGCTTCGCCAGGATCCGGCCGACGTGCGTCTTCACCGTCGCCTCCGACAGGAACAGCTTCCGCGCGATCTCGGTGTTCGACAGCCCCTTGGCGATCAGCACCAGCACCTCGCGCTCCCGCTCGGTCAGCGCCTCCAGCACCGCCGCGTCCCGCAGCTCGCCGCCGCCGTCGCCGAGGAACCGGCTCAGCAGCCGCTTGGTCACCGAGGGCGACACCACCGCGTCGCCGCTGGCCACCGCACGCAGCGCCGACACGAGGTCACCCGGCGGCGTGTCCTTCAGCAGGAACCCGGAGGCGCCGTTCCGCAACGCCGACAACGCGTACTCGTCCAGGTCGAACGTGGTCATCACGAGGATCTTCGCGGTGCCCGCCTCGGCGATCCGCTTGGTCGCCTCGACCCCGTCGAGCACCGGCATCCGCACGTCCATCAGCACCACGTCGGGCCGCAGCCGTTCCGCCAGGTGCACGGCGTCGAGCCCGTTGGCCGCCTCACCGACCACGTCGACGTCCTCCTGCGCGCCGAGCACCATCCGGAAGCCCATGCGCATGAGCTCCTGGTCGTCCACCAGCAGTACTCGGATCACACCGTTCCCTTCACAGACACCTGAACCCTATGACGGGACCAGCGGTAGCACGGCGCGGACCCGCCACCCGCCGCCGGGGTTCGGGCCCGCCTCCAGCGACCCGCCGAGCACGCCGGCACGTTCCCGCATGCCGATCAGCCCGTTGCCGCCGGACACCGCGACGAGGTCGTAGGGCGTGCCGAACCCGTCGTCCGCCACCTCCACCTCTACCTGATCCTCGGCCCGCGTGACGCGGACGGTGGCCGAAGCGCCCGCACCCGCGTGCTTCAGAGTGTTCGTCAACGCCTCCTGGACGATCCGGTACACGCCGAGCCCCAGACCGGCGGGCAGCGCGTCGACGTCGCCCACGGTCTCCAGCCGCACCGGCAACCCGGCGGCACGGCAGTTCTCGGCCAGTTCGCGCAGGTCACCGGCACCGGGCTGGGGCATCCACTGGGTGCCGGACTGGTCCTCCGACCGCAGCACGCCCAGCAGCCGCCGCAGCTCGGTCAACGCCTGCCGCCCGGTGTCCGCGATGGTCCGCACGGCCGCCTCGGCCAGGTCCGGGTTGGTCTTGATCGCGTAGCCCGCGCCGTCCGCCTGCACCACCATCACGCTCACCGCGTGCGCGACCACGTCGTGCAGCTCGCGCGCGATCCGCGACCGCTCCTCGCCCACCGCGATCCGCGCCTGCTGGTCCCGTTCGTTCTCCAGCAGCTTGAGCCGCTGCTCCAGCTCCCAGTGGTAGGCCCGGCGCGCGCCGACGAACTCGCCCATCGCCCAGCTGAACCCGAACACGACCGCGATCACGAACACCATGAACGCGGCCTCGGAGGTCGCGTCCATCGCCCACAGCGCCCACACGAACGTGCCGATGGCCAGCCAGATCGCGTACAGCAGGCCTTGTCGGCGGCCGACGTACGCGACCACCGTGTACAGCGCGATGGCCAGCGCGAAGTCGGCCAGCCGGAACGGCAACCCGGTGACGAGGTCGCCGTGGGTCAAGAGCTGGACCACGCCGCCGAACAGGATCACGTACGACGAGCCGAGCGGGTACTTCCGGCGGAACACCACCGGGACGATCAACATCGCGCCGACGAACAGCAGCGTGGAGCCGGGCACGGGGATGCCGTCGGCGGCGAGCGTGGCCAGGTCGAACACGAGCAGCAACCCGGCCATCAGGGAGTCCCCGAAGGCCGGGTGCGCTCGCATCCACAGGCTCAGTCGCCGCACGTGACCAGGTTAGGTACCGGTCCGCCGGGCGCGCGTCGCGCCACGGGTTGACCTGCGGCTAGTCCTCAAGGCGGATGAGCGTGGACACGTGACGACGTGCCTACCGCTTGGTCTTGACCTGCGTCGGGTCGATCAGTTCCTCGGCACGGGGGACCCGGGGCTCGACGCGGGTCTGCGGGGGCACCGCTCGCTGCTCCTCGTACTGCCGGTGCTCCTCGGCCATCTCATCGGCCAGCTGCTGCTGAAGCTGCCGGTCGCGGATTCGGCCCAGGATCAACATTGTCACCGCGTGCACCACGGCCAGGACCAGGAGCATGACGCCGAGCTTCACCACGACGTCCTTGACCGGGTCACCGGTGTCCACGGACATGATCGAGACGATGGCCAGCAGTCCGAGCACCACGAGGTGGAAGAGCACGGTCGCCAGCCTGGTCATCGACTTCGCCGCTTCCGGGTCACCGTAAGCGCGGTTCATGTACCCTTTGCCGCCGCGGTAGATCAGCTGGCCGTCTACCAGCACCAGCACCACGCCGAGCAGCAGGAACACCGCATAGCCCTGTTCCATGGCGCACCTCCTCGTCGATCGCCGAAATACCCCGGTGGTCGTGCTCGCAAACCGAACGACGAACTGACGTGGCACGATCTCCGGCGTGACGACGCAGGCCCAGCAGCTCGCCGGTCCGCTCTCGGCGGCGGTGGCGAACCTGTGCGTCGGCCTCCAGCCCCAGGTGTCGCCGGCGACCGCGGCCGGGTTCCGCGAGGTGCTGCGCCGGCTGTCCGCGCCGCTGCAGGTCGCCGTCGCCGGTCGGATCAAGTCGGGGAAGTCGACGCTCGTCAACGCGCTGATCGGACGGCGGGTCGCGCCCACGGACGTGGGCGAGTGCACCCGGCTGGTGACCCGGTTCCAGTACGGCACGGTGGACCGGATCGAGGTCGTGTTCACCGACGGACGCAAGCAGGTGCTGCCGTTCGAGTCGAACGGCTCGATCCCGCCCGACCTCGGAGTGGACATCGACAAGGTGTCGCACATCGAGGCGTACCTGACGAACGCGGTGCTGCGGGACCTGACCGTGATCGACACCCCCGGCCTGGGGTCGCTGGACGCGGCGTCGGTGGCGCGCACCGAGGCGTTGCTGGGCGCGGGTTCGGACGTCGGGTCGGCGTCCGGGGCGGATTCCGCCGAGCTGGACCCGGTGTCCCGGAACGCGGTGGCCGGTGCGGAGGCCGTCCTGTACGTCGTCACGCAGGGCGTCCGCGCGGACGACCAGCAGGCCTTGGCCGCGTTCACCGCCGCCACCGCGAGCCGTGAGGCCGGCCCCGTGAACGCGATCGCGGTGCTGAACAAGGCGGACACGATCGCCGCCGAGACCGTCGAAGGCTCGGACGGCGACACGTGGCGCGCCGCCGTGCTGCTCGCCGAACGCCAGGCGCACACCCTCAAGCCGCGGGTCGCCGACGTGCTGCCGGTGATCGGCCTGGTCGCCGAGTCCACCGAGACCGGCGGGTTCACGTCGGCCGACGCCGACGCGCTGCGCCGGCTGGCCGACCTGGACGACGCGACCCGCGAGACCATGCTGATCTCGGCGGACCTGTTCGTGAGCTGGGAGTGCGACGTGCCGGTCGGCACCCGCACCCGGCTGCTGGAGAAGCTCGACCTGTACGGCATCGGCAAGGCGCTCGAAGCGGTCGACGCCGAACCGGGCATCACGGCGGGGGCCCTGCGCCGCAAGCTGCTCGACGCCTCCGGGCTGGACGGCGTGCGCGCCAAGCTGAACGCGGTGTTCCGGTCACGGGCCGACGGCATCAAGGCCGCCGCCGCGCTGGCCTCGGTGACGTCGCTGGCCGCCGCCTCCGGCGACCCGAACGAGCGGCAGCGCGTGCACAACGCGATCGAGGTGCTGCTGGCCAAGCCCGAGGCGCACCAGCTGCGGCTGCTGGAGGCGTTGACGCTGGTCGCGTCCGGCGCGGTGGCGATGCCGAACGACCTGGTGGAAGAGGTGCTGCGGTTCGGCAGCTCGCCGGACCTGTCCGAGCAGCTCGGCCTGCGCGGCCGCCCGCCCCGGGAGTTGATGGCCTACGCGCTGGAACGGGCGGGCTGGTGGCGTTCCTTCGCCTCGTTCGGCGCCACGCCCGCGCAGAGCCGGGTGGCGCACGTGGTGCACCGGGCGTACTTCCTGATCTGGCAACAACTGCGGGGACGGCGATGAGCGGAACGGAACCGGGCGCGTCCGCGTCCGACCACGCTGTGGAGACGACGACGCTGGAGCACACCATCGCCGGCGAGCTGCTCGACCAGGCGTTGGCGGAGCGGCGCGCGTTGGTGCAGCTGTGCCTTTACGCGCTGGACCGGGCCCGCAGCGCCGGGGTCGTGGAACGCCTGGAAGAGGGCCTGGCGGCCATCGGCGTGACAGCCGTGCGGCCGGACGGCGAGCGGTTCGACCCGTCCCGGCACGAGGCCGGCGGCACCGCGCCGACGGACGACGCGTCGCTGGACGGCGTGGTCGCCGAGACCGAAGTGGTCGGGTTCGCCGATCGCGGCCGGACGCTGCGCGCGCCGATCGTCACCGTCTACACCGCGCGATGAGCCGCGCCGCGCGCGACGAGCCGCGCCGCGCGATGAGCCCGACGAGGACGAAGGCCCGATGAGCACGCTCCCGCAGACCGTTCGGCAGACCAGGGAGAAGCTGACCACCCTGGTGCGCGCGCTGGATCCCGAGGCGGCGTCGTTCGTGGAGACGCGCCGAGCCGGTCCCGCGTCGGTGGTGGTCGTCGGTGAGACGAACCGGGGCAAGAGTTCGCTGGTCAACGCCCTGCTGGCGACGCCGGGCCTGTCACCGGTGGACGCCGAGGTGGCGACCGCGACGTACCTGGTGTTCCGGTACGGCGAGGAGTGGGACGCGCGCGCCTGCTACGCCGGGTCCATGTCACCGGTGCCGTTCGACCGGTCCGAGCTGGTGAACTGGGTGTCGGCGGCGCACGAGCTGCCCGAGGGGATGCTGCCGCCCCGGTACGTGGAGGTCGACGCCCCGATCCCGCTCCTGGAACGACTGTCCGTTGTGGATACTCCGGGGGTCGGCGGGCTCGACTCGGTGCACGGCGAGCTGGCGGCCGAAGCCGCCGCCACCGCGACCGCGCTGCTGTTCGTGGTGGACGCCTCGGCCCCGTTCACCCGCGGTGAGCTGGACTTCCTCCGCACGGTCGGCGAACGCGTGGAGACCGTGGTGTTCGCGTTGACCAAGGTCGACCAGTACCGGGGCTGGCGGCAGGTGCTGGAGGCCGACCAGGCGTTGCTGGCCGAGCACGCGCCCCGGTTCCGCGGGGCCACGTTCCACCCCGTGTCGTCGCGGATGTTCGAGCTGGCTGCCAAGGCGCCGAACCCGGACGCGGCGGCGATGCTGCGCGAGCGGTCAGGGATCGGGGAGCTGCAGGAGGCGTTGCAGGAACTGGTGGTCGGGCGGGCGGCGATGCTCGGCGAGGCCAACGGGCTGCGCGCGCTGGCGACCGTGCTGGACGAGCTGATCGCGCGTCAGGAGGCGGACAAGCGCGCGCTGTCGTTCGGCGAGGAGGAAGCCGAGACGTTGCGCGAACGGCGCGACGAGCTGAACTCGCAGCGCCGTTCGTCCACGCGCAGTTGGCAGGTCCGGTTGCGGGGCGAGGTGCAGCGGGCGCGGGTGGAGGGGGCGCACGAGGTCAGTCGGCAGATGCGGGACGTGCAGACGTGGTTCCGCACGGCCATCGACGCGGCGGACCGCGACCGGCTGGCGGCGTTGCCGCAGCACGTGGACGCGGCGTTGCAGGTGGTGTCCGGGCGGATCAGCGCCGGGTTGGCGGTGCGGCTGTCGAAGGTGGCGGACTCGGCGCTGGCGGACCTGTTCTCGACGGAGGAGCTGGCCGTGATCCGCAGCCAGTTCGCGCGGGGCGTGACGCCGCCGGTCGTGCTGAGGCCGCCGGAGAAGCGTGCGCCGACGGCCGAGGACAAGCTGCTCGTGTTCATGGGCGTGTCCGGCGGGTTGGGCGCGGGCCGGCTGGCCGCGTTGCCGCTGGCCGGTCTAGGGGTGGCGGCGCTGAACCCGATCGTGCTGCCGGTGACGATCGCGCTGGGGCTAGGCGCGGGCTGGTGGATGGCCCGGACCCGCAAGCACTCGGCCGACAAGCAGCACCTCAAGCAGTGGCTGTCGGATGCGATCGCGGACGCGCGGTCCACCGTGGACCAGTTGGTGGCGGAGCAGTTGATCGAGGCCGAGCAGCAGCTGTCGCTGGCGCTGGACGACGCGCTGGGCAAGCGGGTCGACGCGATCGAGGCGGAGCTGCGCGAGGTCGACAAGGCGTTGCGGATGGAAGCCGGGGAACGCACCCGTGCGTTGCAGGCGGTGACGCGACGGGTGGCCGAACTGACCGCCGGCCGGGCCAAGGTGGACGAGTTGCTGGCCCGCATCAGGGCTGTGCGCGACCGCGGTCAGCACCTGTAGTCGCAGCCGGCGGGAATGACGCCCTCCCACTGCCGGTCTGGTGACGTGGCTTCCGCAACGGAACCGAACAGGCATAACGTGAGTCCTACCTGGAGAAGAACGCAGGAGGGGTGGGACACAGGGTGTACATCGACGAAACAGGCGCGACCGACGGCGAGCTGAAGGTCACGGTCAGCGACGAGGAGTACACCGCCGAGGCGACCTACGACCTGGACCAGGACGGTGTCGACGAGAGCGCGGTCGTGGAGACCGACGACGGCGGGCACCTCGCGTTCAGCGACACGGACGGCGACGGCCAGGCCGACCTGATGAGCACGTTCGACGCCGACGGGGAGTTGACGAGCCAGGCCCAGTTCGACGAGGACTCCGGCGAGTGGATCGCCGTGGAGCCGTCGGACGACCACAGCCGCCAGACGAACGCGAACGCGGGCAAGTCGATCGTGGTCGACGTCGAGGACGGCCCCGACCAGAACGTCGGTCCGGCCACGGAGGACACCGACGGCGACGGCCGGGCGGACACGGCGGTGGTGCGGGACGACGAGGGCGACACCTGGCTCTTCACCGACGCCGACGGTGACGGCAAGGCCGACCTGGCCACCGAGATCACCCAGGACGGCGAGGTCACCGTCTCGAAGCACACCGGCGACGACGGGTGGACGCAGGTCGAACACGGCCGCATCGGCGAGGACGGCAAGTACACGCCCGACAGCGACGAAGCCTGGTCGGAGGAGAAGGTCACGGTGTCCGGCGTGGTCCGCATCGACGCCGTGACCGGCCAGTGGATCAGCCCGAACTGACCGGGAACCGGGTGGACCTCGCGGCGAACCCGGGTGCGGACGGGGGCGGCGGGTGGCGATGATGGCCGCATGGTCATCCGCCCTCTGGCTGCCGACGACATCCCCACCGTCGTGGAGTTCCCCGTTCGCGCCTGGGCCCCGGTGTTCGACTCGTTCCGCGCCGTTCTGGGCGTGCCGATCTACGAAGCGCTCTTCCCCGACTGGGAGCCGACGCAGGCGAAAGCCGTCGAAGACGTGTGCCGGGACGACGCGACAGCCGTGTGGGTGGACGTCCGGGAAAACCGCGCAGTAGGTTTCGTCGCGGTCCGGATGGGGAATGGCGAGATTCCCATGCCGGCCGTCGACCCCGACCGCCAACGCTCGCCGTCGTCGGCACGGGCGGCGATCCCGGCCACGCCCCGGCCCGCCGCACCTGCGAACGCGCCGGCTTCACCGCGTTCCCCCAGGTCCAGTACTACAAGCGCCTCGACCGGTGACCGACCGCAGGGGACGGCTACCCGCCGGCGACGCCTGGCCGCGCGTCCCGGTGAATCCCTTGTGGCGCACGTGGAACGGGCGCTGAACGAGTTGACGGGACCGCCGGACCGCCGTTCCTGAAACGGTCGAGAAATCCGGGCGTTTCGTCGCAGCAATTCTTGCGTCCGGATGTGAGAGCGCTCTCACGCGTAACCGTCCGTACACCTGGTCCTGTGGTGATCGACGCACCGGCCCGCCCTTGCATTCCCGGAACTAAAGCCCAGGTCACAGCGCAATTTGTGGTGATCGGGTGCTGAATCGATTCCAGAATCGGTTTTGTGAGCCAGCCGACAGGTCAGACGTGCGTTACCGGTGATTAACCCGGCTAACCTCCGTCTATCCCGTTAAACGGCACGCCCTCCACCGGGCGGGCGGAGCCATTCCCGAGGACGTCCCACCAGGACAACGGCGTCCACCGTGGGCTGGCGCTCAGCTAGGAGACGAGACGAGATGACGGCAGTGACCATTCGCGGTCTCGACCAGGCACCCACCGACCACCCGCGCCTCCTGTCCTGGGTGCGCGAGGTCGCCGAGCTGACCTGCCCCGATGAAGTGGTGTGGGCGGACGGCTCCCAGGAAGAGTGGAACAGGCTCACCGCCAAACTCGTGGACGCCGGGACCTTCGTCCCGCTGAAGAAGAAACCCAACTCGTTCTGGGCCGCCTCGGATCCCACGGACGTGGCCCGGGTCGAGGAGCGCACCTTCATCTGTTCGGTGGACCCGGCCGACGCCGGCCCCACGAACAACTGGATGGACCCGGGCGAGATGAAAGCGATCATGACCGAGCTCTACCGGGGCTCGATGCGCGGTCGCACGATGTACGTGATCCCGTTCTGCATGGGTCCGCTCGACGCGGAGAAGCCGATGTTGGGCGTCGAGATCACCGACTCCGAGTACGTCGTCGTCTCGATGCACATCATGACCCGCATGGGCACGAAGGCGTTGGCGCGATTCGGCAGCGACGCCGACTTCGTCCAGGCGCTGCACTCGATCGGCGCGCCGTTGGAGCCGGGCCAGGACGACGTCCCGTGGCCGTGCAACGACACGAAGTACATCACCCAGTTCCCGGAGGAGCGGACGATCTGGTCGTTCGGCTCGGGCTACGGCGGCAACGCGCTGCTGGGCAAGAAGTGCTACTCGCTGCGCATCGCCTCGGTGATGGCGCGGGACGAGGGCTGGCTCGCCGAGCACATGCTGATCCTCAAGCTGACCTCGCCCGAGCAGAAGGCGTACTACATCGCCGCCGCGTTCCCCAGCGCCTGCGGCAAGACCAACCTGGCCATGCTGGAGCCGACCATCCCGGGCTGGAAGGTCGAGACCCTGGGTGACGACATCGCCTGGATGCGGTTCGGCGAGGACGGCCGGCTGTACGCGGTCAACCCGGAGAACGGCTTCTTCGGCGTCGCGCCCGGCACCGACTACCACACCAACCCCAACGCGATGCGCACCATCGAGAAGGGGAACTCGCTGTTCACGAACGTCGCGCTGACCGACGACGGCGACGTGTGGTGGGAGGGCATGGGCGAGCCGCCGGCCCACCTGACCTCGTGGAAGAAGCAGGACTGGACGCCGGACAGCGAGGAGCTGTCGTCGCACCCGAACTCCCGCTACTGCACGCCGATCTCGCAGTGCGACATCAAGGCGCCGGAGTGGGAGGACCCGAACGGCGTGCCGATCTCGGCGATCTTCTTCGGCGGCCGGCGGGCCACCACCGTGCCGCTGATCACCGAGTCGCGCGACTGGCAGCACGGCGTGTTCATGGGCGCCACGCTGTCCAGCGAGACGACCGCCGCCGCCGTCGGCAAGACCGGCGTCGTGCGCCGCGACCCGATGGCGATGCTGCCGTTCATCGGCTACCACGCCGGTGACTACTTCCAGCACTGGATCGACACCGGCAAGTCGGCCGACGCGGACAAGCTGCCGAAGATCTTCTACGTCAACTGGTTCCGCCGGGGCGACGACAAGCGCTTCCTGTGGCCCGGGTTCGGCGAGAACTCGCGCGTGCTGAAGTGGGCCGTCGAGCGCATCGAGGGCAAGGCCGCCGCGGTCGAGACGCCGATCGGCCACGTGCCCACGGCGGACGAACTGGACCTGTCCGACCTGGACGCGTCGCGCGAGGACGTCGAGGCGGCGCTGAAGTTCGACGCCGACGAGTGGCGGGCCGAGATCCCGATGATCGAGGAGTGGTTCGCCAAGATCGGCGAGAAGGTGCCGACCTCGCTGCGCGACGAGCTGGAGGCGCTGAAGCTCCGGCTCGGCTGAGCACTTCCCCCCACGCTCCATGGCGTGAGACCCGGTGGCCAACGGCGTCCACCGGGTCTCTTTTTGGTTGCTCTGGGTGATTTCCGGTTCGTCCGGAGGTACCAATGAAGGGTGACCCAGCAGGACGATTTCCTCGGCGGACTGCACTACGACGGCCCGCCCGAACCGCAGGACGGGCCGAGTAGGGGGAACGTGCGGTACTACCCGGCCGGGGGAACGGCAGCGCCCGCTCGGACGCGTGTGTCGGCCTGGTGGCAGCTGGGCGGCTTCGTGCTCGGTGCGCTCGCCGCGCCCGTCGCGGGGCTCGCTTGGGGCTACGGACTGGACCAGTTCGACGAGGTGCGCGTCCGCGGGTTGGTGGCACTGGGGCTGGCGGGACTGGTGGTGGGAGTGGTGGGCTTGGGGAAGCTGTCCCCAGCCGCGCCGTTGACCGCCGGCGTCATCGCGTTGACCGCTTCGGTGCTGTACGAACTGGGCACTGTCACGTTCTTGCCGGTGCTCAAGCCGGTGTTCGCGAGCGGCGCTCCCGTTCTGGTGGGCGTGTTGCTGGTGTTGCTGGCTTGGCGACGGCGGTAGTTGTCCACAGGTTGTGGACAGAGCTGTGCACAGCCTGTGGGTCGGTGTGGATCAGTCGGGGAGCGGGTTGGCGCCGAGGCCCCACAGCCGGCCGGTGAACGGACGGGTCGCCTCGGCGTAGCAGACCGCCGACGTGTAGCCCTCGGACCAGGCTTGGCTGCCGAACGCCCGCCACGACGCGAAGACGTCCTCGCGCGGTGCGCCGACGTAGTTCGTCACCGCTTTCGCGCAGTGCTCGGCCGCCTGGGCGTTCACCTGGTCAAGGGACGGCGCGGGGTCCTGTGGATTGCCGAGAGTGAGCACTCCTGGCACGGCTTCGGCCTTGTGCGGTTGATCGCAGGCGGTGATCCCAGGGTCCTTCGCCGCACCCGGTGAGGCGGTCGCGCACAGCTGCACCGTCGCGAACCCGGCCGCCTTGAGGAGGTCCTTCACGCCGGACTCGCGCCGCACCCGGCCGCCGTCCGGGTTCAGCTCGACCACCGTGCAGACGCGCCAGCGGTCGCCCTTCGCCCAGCCGTCGCGGCTCGGCCAGAACGCGTGCGCCTGGAGGCGGGTGGCGTCGTGGTCGGCGCTGCCGAGGTACGCGGTGAGGGCGGCGCGGCACGGCGGCAGGACGGCGCGGCGCAGGTCGCGGTCACTCGGGTGCTCGGCACCCAGGTCGACCGAGCCGACCTCCGTCACCTCCGCCTCGTGCGCGGTCGCGCAGTCGAGGACTTCGAGGCCGGTGTCGGTGCACTGGCCCGGTTTCGGCAGCTGGTCGACGGTCGGGGTGAGTGACGGCCGGACCACCTCGGCGTCCGGCACGCCGCGGACCTGGGCCGTGCAGGCGGCGAGCGACAGCGCGGACAGTGCCACGACCGTCGCCCGCCAGCCCTTCACGTCGGTCAGATTACTGACACCAGCGCCGTCACCTGATCGGCGATGGCGCGGCGCTCCCGCTCGAACGCCGGGTCGGTGAGCGCGGTCGGGTCGGCGGGCTGGCCGAGCACGGGCGTGTGCAGGTGGCCGCCCGCGGTCGCGGTCGCGTGCAGGCCCAGCCGCAGCCGGTTCGCCCGGTACATCGACTCGTTGGACAGGTAGTCGCCACCGCTGCCCTGCGCCGCTGCCGCACCGGGCGTCGGCTCGTCGGTGCGGCAGCTCGGCGTGCCGGTGCCCGGGACGGCACCCACCGGCCACTCGCAGAACGACCGGTTGTAGAACACGGGGAACGGCGTGGTCCCGGCGTCCACCATCCGCTGGTGCGGCAAGGTCGTCTCGATGAACTCGTGCGCCGGCTGCGGCCACCCGGCCGCGTCCGGCACGACACCGCGTGCGGCGACGTCGTTGTTGTCCGGGTACCCGCCCCGCCACCGGGCCGCCCACCGCTCGACGTCGAACCGCCCCGGCCGGCCCTGGCTGACGGTGACCAGCGCGTCCGGCCGGAACCCGAGCGCCCCGCCGTGGAAGCGCTCCACGACCCCGTCGTCGAACGAGCCCCACAGCACCGGCAGCACGGCCGCCTCCACCACCACGGGACCTGACGGCGTGTCGATCACCTTCCCGTCGAGCCGCAACGCCGCTGCCCCGGCCGGGTTGCTGCGCCGCACGGACGTGCCGTCGAGCTGGAACGGGTCGAACCCGGTGAGCGCGATCCGCCGCGCGCCCGCCGCCGCGAACCGCAGGTCCGAGACACCGCGGGAGGCGCGGTCGAACGAGTCGACCAGCTTGGCCCGGTCGGCGGCGGTGAGCTGCCACCCGCGCGGCTGCCACTGCCGGAGCGCCTTGGTGCCCATCAGCCGGGCCCAGTACAGCGGCCGGTCGTCATAGGCGTCCCACGCCTGCGCCACCCGTGCCCGCTCGACCGCCGCCCGCCACAGCTCCGTGCCGCTGGTCAGCGTGAACCGGAGGGCCTGGGAGCGGGAGATCGGCTCGCACAGCCGGGTGGTGAACCGGCTGACGTCGTCCTCGAAGCCGCCCAGCCGCACCAACTCCGGTCCGACCTCCGGCCCGGCGGGCGTCAGGCGATCGTCCAACCGCCGCTCCTCCACGGTGGTGGGCGCGTTCGGGTCGAAACACGGGGTGGCTTGCGCGTGGGCAACGCCCGGCAGGGCGAGGAGGGACAGGCCAAGGGCGAACGGGATCACCGCACGGAGTCGTCTGGTCACGGGGCGATACTCCCGAACCTCCGCCCGATCGTGAAACCCGCCGAACGGGCCGCAGGTTTCACGTCCCGACTCTTCGCCCGTTCCGCCCCCAGGTCAGGTCGCGGCCTTGCCACCACGGGCGACGCTCAGCCGGCCGGTCCGTGTCGCCGGAGTTCGGAACTCCCGCCGGAGAACGGGCCCAGCGCCACACCCGCATCGGTCAACGCCGACCGCACCGCCCGAGCGACCGCCACCGCGCCCGGACCGTCGCCGTGCACGCAGATCGAGTCCACCGGCATCCGCAGCACCCGCCCGTCCACCGCCCGCACCCGCCCCTCCGTCGCCAGCACCACGCACCGCGCCGCGATCGCGCCGACGTCGACCAGCACCGCACCCGGCAACCGCCGGTCGACCAGCGTCCCCACCGCCGTGTAAGCCCGATCCGCGAACGCCTCGTACCGGACCGGCAGCCCCGCCACCCGCGCCCGCTTCAACCACACCGCACCCGGCAGCCCGAGCACCGGCAACGCCGCGTCGTACGCCCGCACCGCGTCCACCACCGCGTCGGCCTGCGCCTCGTGCGTGACGAGCGCGTTGTAGAGCGCGCCGTGCGGCTTGACGTACCCCACCCGCGTCCCGGCGGCACGGGCGCACGCGTCCAGCCCGCCCAGCTGGTACAGCACCTCGGCGGTCAGCGCGTCGGGTGACACGTCGACGAATCGCCGGCCGAAGCCGTGCAGGTCCCGGTACCCGACGTGCGCCCCCACCGCCACGCCCCGCTCCGCCGCGAGCTCGCACGTCCGCCGCATCGTCTCCGGATCGCCCGCGTGGAACCCGCACGCGACGTTCGCGCTGGTCACTACGCCGACAAGGGCCTGGTCATCACCCAACGCCCAGCGGCCGAAGCCCTCGCCGAGGTCCGCGTTCAGGTCCATGGGCACTCCCCTCACCGCTCCACCCAATGTAAGGATCGTTCAACGATCCTTCAATCCTCCATTTGATTCGTGGAGCAGTAGCCTCGTTCACCGTCTCTAGACTCGGTCGCATGACGACCGGTGAGGCAGACGGCTGGCTGAACGCCCTCGCGAAGGACCGCGGTGACCTCGACCGCTCCAGCACGGCCGAGCGCGTGGCCGACAAGCTGCGCGCCGGCGTGCTCGACGGCGACATCAAGCCCGGTCAGCAGCTGAACGAGAAGGCGCTCGGCGACGCCCTCCGCGTCTCGCGCAACACCCTGCGCGAGGCGTTCCGCCTGCTCACCCACGAACGCCTGCTCGTGCACGAGTACAGCAAGGGCGTGTTCGTCCGCCGCCCCGACGTGGCCGACGTCGTGGACCTGTACGCCGCCCGCCGGATCATCGAGTGCGGCGCCATCCGCCGCTGGCCGGACGCGGACGACCAGGCGAAGGAGGCCGTGCGCGACGCCGTCCGACTCGGCCTGGCCAGCCGCGAGGAGGACGACTGGACCGGCGTCGGCACCGCGAACGTGAAGTTCCACCAAGCCCTCACCGCCCTGGCCGGCAGCGCCCGGCTGGACGAGGAGGTGAAGCGCCTGCTCGCCGAACTGCGCCTGGCCTTCCACGTGATGGGCGACCACGAGGACTTCTACCGCGACTACCTGCCGCAGAACCGGTCCATCGTCGAGCGCTTGGACGCCGGCCTGGTTCGGCAGGCCGAAGAGGCGCTGCTCGCGTACCTCGACCAGGCGGAGAAGCACCTGGTGACCGGACTGCGCGGCGACTGAAAGTTGGTCACGATCCGGACACTCCACCGGTCGGTAACCCACTCGACAGGGTGACGACTGTCGCCCCTCGGGCCTAGCATCGCGCGACACCGCGTCACTGCCGCCGTACGGAGGGGCACATGCCGTCAGCTCGACAATCCGGTCTCCGCTGGAGCAACTGGAACCTGCTCCTGCTGGTTCCGCTCCTGATGCTCGTCACGCCGTGGTTCAACTCCGATGAGCCGAGGCTGTTCGGGCTGCCGTTCTTCTACTGGTACCAGTTCGTCTGGGTCCCGGTGGGCGTCCTCTGCGTGGGCCTCGTCTACATCAAGACCAAGGACGAGCCCGTCGTCACGGGCAAGCCGGACAAGCTGGACGTGGACGACCTGGACGAGGGGGCCAAGTAATGCAGTGGACCGAGTTGGCGGTGTTCAGCGCGCTGTTCCTGCTGGTCACCGTCCTGGGCTTCTTCGCGGCGAAGTGGAAGGCCGGCGACACCCTCGACCACCTGGACGAGTGGGGCCTGGGTGGCCGCAAGTTCGGCTCCTGGATCACCTGGTTCCTGGTGGGCGGCGACCTGTACACCGCGTACACGTTCGTCGCCGTGCCCGCACTGGTCTTCGGCGCCGGCGCGATGGGCTTCTTCGCGCTGCCGTACACCGTCATCCTGTACCCGATCGTGTTCCTGCCGCTGGTGCGCATGTGGTCCGTCTCCCGCGTGCACGGCTACGTGACGCCGGCGGACTTCGTCCGGGGCCGCTACGGCTCGCACTGGCTGGCGCTGCTGGTCGCGATCACCGGCATCGTCGCCACCATGCCGTACATCGCGCTCCAGCTCGTCGGCCTGGAGGCCGTGCTGCGCACGATGGGCTTCAACGGCTCCGGCATCCTCGGCCACCTGCCGCTGATGATCGCGTTCGTGATCCTCGCGCTCTACACGTACCAGTCGGGCCTGCGCGCGCCCGCGCTGATCGCGTTCGTCAAGGACACGCTGATCTACATCGTGATCCTGGTCGCGGTGATCTACCTGCCGTCCAAGTTCGGCGGCTGGGGCGCGATCTTCGACACCGCGCAGGCGAAGTACGCCGCGACCGAGTCGAAGGCCGACGGGATCCTCCTCAACGGCAACAACCAGCTCCAGTACGCCACGCTGGCGCTGGGCTCGGCGTTGGCGCTGTTCCTCTACCCGCACTCGCTGACCGGCATCCTGGCCTCCCGGGGCCGCAACGTGATCAAGCGGAACATGGTCGCGCTGCCCGCGTACTCGCTGCTGCTGGGCCTGCTGGCGATGCTCGGCTTCGTCGCCATCACGGCCGGCGTCAAGCCGATCACCAACCAGGCCACCGGCCGCCCGGACACGAACACCATCGTGCCGGTGCTGTTCGGCCAGGAGTTCCCGGGCTGGTTCGCCGGTGTCGCGTTCGCGGCCATCGCGATCGGCGCCCTGGTGCCCGCGGCGATCATGTCGATCGCGGCGGCGAACCTGTGGACGCGCAACATCTACAAGGAGTACCTGAAGAAGGACGCCTCACCCGCGCAGGAGGCCAAGCAGGCCAAGCTCGCGTCGCTGGTGGTGAAGTTCGGCGCGGTCGTGTTCATCGTGTTCATCGACCCGCAGTTCTCCATCGACCTGCAGCTCATCGGCGGTGTGATGATCCTGCAGACGCTGCCTGCCGTGGCGATCGCGCTGTACACCCGCTGGTTCCACGTGTGGGGCCTGATCGCGGGCTGGATCGCCGGCATGGGCTACGGCATGTACCTGCTCTACAACATCGGCAACCCGGCCATCGGCAAGGCGCACTTCGCCGGTTCCGCGCTGCCGCTGGACAAGCTGTCCCTGTTCGGCTGGCACCCGTTCGCCGGGTCGGCCGTGCAGATCTACGTCGGCGCGATCGCCATCGTGGCCAACCTGGTGGTCGCCGTCGTCGTCACGCTGATCGCGAAGCGGGCCCGGGTGTTCAACGGGACCGACCAGACGCAGGCCGAGGACTACCACGCGGACGAGGACAGCGGCCGGGTGAAGCCGATCGCCCTCCACTGAGCAGCGCGGACCGAGCGGTGCCGGCGGGCCCGCCCGACCTCCGGGGCGGGCGGGCCCGTCAGGCACCGGCACGGGTCCGCCACGCGGGCCGCCCCGGTCAGCGCCGCAACATCCGGGACAGGCCGGCGGCCACCGTGGTCGCCAGGATCCACCCCGTCGCGATCAGCCCGGACGCGATCCACTGCGACGCGCCCACCGCGTTCCACCGGTTCTTGTTCCCGAAGTCCACGATCGGCACCACCAGGTCGATGGTGAACAGCCACGGGTTCCACTGCAGCTCGTCGTCCGCGTTGATCTCGCGCAGCTCCGGCCCGGCGGCGAACCAGATGCTGCCCAGCAGCCACGCCACCACCAGCCACGCCAACGCGCGGGCCGGGCGGTAGCCGTAGCCGACCATCGCGCGTTGCAGCCAGCTCCACAGCAGCACCAGCGGTCGCAGCCAGCGGCGGCCCTCCGCCACGGCCCGGTACCGCAGCCGCTGCTTCTCCACCAGCACCGTCGCCGCGTGCTCGTCGTTGCCGCTGGCGCGCAGCATCTCGGCGAACTGGTCGTACGGGCTGGGCCGGTAGGTGCGCCGCATCGCCTGCCGCAGCCAGCGCAGCCGCCGGTCGACCTCCTCGTCGTCACGCAGGTCGATGGGGTGCCGCAGCGAGTCGTAGCGGAACTCCTCCAGGTCGATCCGGCCGGTCGCGCCCCAGAAGGACTCGTTGTCGTCCAACACCGTGCAGCGCACCTGCCGCAACGTCACGTCACCGCGCGGCGGGCTGACCGGCGTCACGACGAGCTCCTGCACCTGCATCCCCAGCAGGTTCAACGCGTGCGCGTCCAGCTTGTCGCCGAGCACCGAGCCCGCGAACGTGGCCATCCGGCCGACCTGCGCCCGCCTGGCCCGCACACCGCCGTGCGCGACGAACTCCTTCGACCCGGCCGCGCAGATCAGGTCACGCCCGATGATCGCGCCGCCGACGTCGACGGACGGCTTGCCCGCCGGCTGGTGCCGGTAGCGGCCCGGTTTCGTGATCCGGCTGCCGCGCAGGTCCAGGTTCGCGCCGATGTGCACGCCGCGCAGCTCCAGCCCGCCGGTCGCCTCGACCTCGCGGGCGGTCAGGTTGCTGCCGATGCGGGACCTGTTGCCCAGCACCGCGTCCGCCCTCGGGTTGTCCAACGTGGACCCGTCGAGGATGAGGCTGCCCTTGGCCTGGAGGTCGACCATGCGGAACTGGCCGCGCACCCGGGCCTGGCGGCCGATGATGTCGCCGCCGACCTGCGTGCCGTCCAGGTGCAGCGCGCGCCCGTAGCCCGTGGGGTCGGCGGTCGACGGATCGCCGGCCGGTTCGCGGTCGTCCAGCGAGTCGAACGCGCCACCGGACAGCGACAGCGTGCCGCCGAGCGTGGCGTTGACCATGCGCACCGTGCCCGCGCTGCGGAACCCCCGGTCCAGCTGCACGTCGCCGTCCACGGTGATGCGGTCGAACACGAGGGTGGCGTTCGGGTCGGAGTGCGGGTCCAGCGCGTCGTCGTCCGCCCGCCCGTCGGCCGCGGTCGTGCCGCGCAGGGTCAGCGCCGAGTCGACCCGTGCGCCCGCGAGCAGCATGGTGCCGTTCAGCGTGCAGCCGTTCACCAGCAGGTTGCCGCCGACGTGCAGCCCGGTGCCGTTGAACGAGTGGCCCAGCGGGTTGTCCAGCACCCCGCCGCTGAAGTTGCAGTACCCGCCGACGTGCGCGCCCGCCATCCGCAGCTCGCCGACGACCCGGACCCGCTGCGCCAGCAACCCGCCCGCGAGCTTCAACCGGTCCGCGTGGAACGCGATGCCGTCCGGCACCCGCAACGTGCTGTCCCGCAACGACAGCGACCCGGCCACGTCCGCGTCCACCAGGTCCACCAGGCCGTCGACCGTGCTGCCGGCCAACGACACCTCGTTGGCACTGCCCAGGTTCCGCCCGGACAGGCCCGGCAGCCAGCAGTCGGCGAACTCGATCCCGGCCAGCTTGCCCTGCCGCAGGTCCGGCGGCTCCTCGAACCGGCAGCGGACGAACTCCAGCAGGTACGGGAACTCCACCGCCCGCAGGTCCAGCACCCCGGTCAGGAACCGGTCCGCCACCCGGACCACCGGCGGCATCCCGGCCCGCCGCCGCGGCAACCGCCAGGTCCCGTCCTGCTCACCCACACCGCGCAGCACCTCGGCCGCGGCCATCCGGGCGGAGCGCGGCGGGCTGGGATCGAACACGTCCAGCCCCCGCGCCCCCACATCGGTCATGTGATCGACAATGCTGGTCGATCGACCCGTTGGCAAGGACGCCCGACATCAGTCCCGGGTCAGTCGCGCGGTCCCTGGTGCGTCGGGTCCAGCACGCGGGCGAGGAACGACTGCGTGCGCTCGTGCTGGGGCGCGCCGATGACCTGCTCGGCCGGCCCTTCCTCCACCACGTACCCGCCGTCCATGAACAGCACCCGGTCGGCCACCTCGCGGGCGAACTGCATCTCGTGCGTCACCACGAGCATCGTCATGCCCTCGTCGGCCAGCTGCCGCATCACCCCGAGCACGTCACCGACCAGCTCCGGGTCCAGCGCCGACGTCGGCTCGTCGAACAGCATCACGTCCGGGTCCATCGACAGCGCCCGCGCGATCGCCGCCCGCTGCTGCTGCCCACCGGACAGCTGCGCGGGCATGGCGTTCACCTTGTCCGAGAGCCCTACCCGCTCCAGGTTCCGCAGCGCGACTTCCTGCGCCTCCTGCTCGCTGCGCTTGAGCACCTTGCGCTGCGCGACCGTGAGGTTCGCCAGCACGTTCAGGTGCGAGAACAGGTTGAACGACTGGAACACCATGCCGATCTTGGTGCGCGCCTTGTCGATGTCCACGTCCGGGTCGGTCAGCTCGGCGCCGTCCACCACGATCTTGCCGCCGGACGGCTCCTCCAGGAGGTTCACGCACCGCAGCAGCGTGGACTTGCCCGAGCCGGACGGCCCGATGACGCACACCACGTCACCGCGGTTGACCTGGAGGTCGATGCCCTTCAAGACCTCCAGCGCGCCGAACGACTTCTTCAGCCCGGTGATCTCCACTGCCAGGTCACTCATGCGGACACCGCCAACCCGGTCGATTCCGGCGTGCTGATCTTCTTGCCGCTCGTGCGCCGCTCCAAGTACCGCGACAGGTGGCCCAGCGGCAGCGTGATGATCAGGTAGCACAGCCCGACCACCAGGATCGGTGTCAACGACGGCGACCGGCTCAGCGTCTCGCGGCCGAACTTGGTCAGCTCGTACTGGTCGCGGGCAAGGCCGATGATGTAGATCAGCGACGAGTCCTTGGTGAGCAGGATCAGCTCGTTGGTCAGCGGCGGCAGGATGATCCGGAACGCCTGCGGGATCACGATCGTGATCGTCGCCCGGCCGCTGGACATGCCGAGCGAACGTGCCGCCTCGATCTGGCCCTTGGGCACGGCCTGGATGCCCGCGCGGATGGTCTCGGCCATGTACGCGGCGCCGACGATGCCGAGCGCGAGCATGACCGTCGAGTAGATGTCGAACTGGAGCCCGAACGCCAGCGGCACGCCGAAGCTCAGCGCGATGAACACCAGCAGCGCCGGCACACCGCGGAAGAACTCGATGTAGATCGTGGCCAGCCAACGGTACGGCGCGACCGGCGACAGCTTCATCAGCGCGAGCACCAAGCCGAGGGCCAGGCCGAACGCGAAGCCGAGTGCGGTGTAGACCAGCGTGTTCTTCAGCGCCACGGTGATGACGTTGGGGAACATCTCCGCGGCGATGTCGAGGTTGAAGAAGCTGCGCTTGATCTCGCCCCAGTCGGCGACCACCGCCAGTACGGCGGCGACCACGACGAGCAGCGCGTACTGGGCGATTCGGAACGCCTTGGCCCGTTGTCGCTTGGAGAGTGCCATGTGGGTTACCTCGTGAGTGGGGTGGACAAGGCTCGGGACCGGTGCTTGGCAGCACCGGCCCCGCGGTCAGCCGACTACTTCGACTCCGGCTTCTTGCCGAACCACTTCTCGTAGATCATGTCGTACTCGCCGCTTTCCTTGGCCTTCTTCAGCACCTCGTCGACCTTGGCCTTCAGGGCGGTGTTGCCCTTCTTCATGCCGATGCCGTACTTCTCCTGCGTGTCGAACTCCGCGACCACGGCGGTCTCGGGGAACTCCTTGACGTAGTCCAGCAGCACGCCGTTGTCGTTCATCGCGGCGTCCACCGCGCCGGTGCGCACGGCGGTCTGCATCAGCGGCAGGTCCTCGAACTGGACGACCGTGTAGCCGTACTTCTCGGCGTTCTCGTTGGAGTAGATCTCGCCGGTGGTCTCCAGCTGCACGCCGATCTTCTTGCCCCGGAGGTCTTCCAGGCTCTTGACCGGCGAGTCCTTCATGACCAGCAGCGCCTGCGAGGCGTCGAAGTAGGGCTCGGAGAAGTCGATGACCTCGGCACGGTCCGGCTTGATGGTCATGCCGGCCGCCGCCAGGTCGCACTTGCCGGTGTTGAAGACCTCACCGGAGGTGATCGCCTCGAACGGCGTGTCGAAGATTTCCTGCTTGACGCCCAGTTCCTTCGCCACCAGGTTGACGAGGTCGACGTCGAAGCCGACGGTCTCGTTGCCCTGAGAGAACTGGAACGGCTTGTAGGACAGGTGGGTGCAGGTCACCAGCTTGCCGCTCTGGACAAGCGAAATGCCGGACCCGTTGTCCTGCGAGCCGGTGTTGACCTTGGTTGCGCACGCCGTCATCGTGGCCGCCAAGGCGAGCACGGGGAACAGGGCGAGCGCTGCGTGCCTGGTGAGGCGAGCCACGGCGTCACTCCTTGTAACTGTGTCGGTCGAGTGTTCGGCATACTGCCACTTGGGTGACTGAGTGCACAGCACGTGCGTGTTACAGAGCTTCGGTGTGCATGAATCTTGCGTCACAAGTGACAGATAGCGACAAGATGTTCAGTGGTTTGGCCCAAATCACTCGGTTGCTTCACCCACAGCGCCTGTTCGGCGACGATCCGTCAACAGGCTGGCGACCAGGGCCGTCCAACCCGTCTGGTGCGTCGCGCCCAGTCCTTCGCCGGTGTCCCCGTCGAAGTACTCGCTGAAGGTCACGTGTTCCCGCCACAAGGGTGAATCCGTCGACTCGATCCGCTTGCCGTCGGCCGGTCGACGCCCGTCGTGGTCGGGCAGGAACAGCGACACCAGCCGCCCGACCAGCTCGTCCGCCGCCCGCCCGGCCGTCACGTGGCGGGTGCTGCGAGTGGGAAGTTCCACGTGGAACCTTCCGCCGTGGAACTCCTCGATCGTCCGCAGGGCCTCCACGAGCAGGGCGTTCGTCGGGAACCACACCGGGCCGCGCCAGTTGGAGTTGCCGCCGAACATCGGCGTGCGGGACTCGCCCGGCTCGTAGCCCATCCGGTGCTCCTGGTCCGCGACCTGCACCTCCAGGCCCTCGCGGTGCGCCGCGGACAGGCTGCGGATGCCGTGCGGCGAGAGGAACTCGCCCTCGTCCAGCATCCGGCTCAGCACCCGCCGCAGCTTGCGCTCGTCCAGCAGGCTGAGCAGCGCACCGCCGCCGCTGCGGCTCAGGAACTGCTGGAGCTCCGGCCGCTTCGACAGCAGGTGCTCCAGCCGCCGGGCGAAATCGGGCAGCTCCTCGAACACCCACGGCTCCAGCACCGCGCACGCCAGGACCGGGATCAGGCCCACCATCGACCGCACCCGCACCGGCTGGGACTCCACGTGCCCGTCCGGCAGCCGGCGGGACACCACGTCGTAGCAGAAGCCGTCCGTCTCGTCCCAGATGCCGCGCCCGCCCGAACCGAACTGGGTGGACGCCTCGGCGATGCTCAGGAAGTGCTCCACGAACTTCGTGGCCACGTCCTCGTACGACTCGTCGTGCCGGGCCAGCTCCAGCGCGATCTGCATCAGGTGCAGGCTGTACGCCGCCATCCACGACGTGGCGTCCGACTGCTCCAGCCGCCACTGGCCGAGCATCGGCTCGGACCGGTTCACCGGGCCGATGTTGTCCATGCCGAGGAAGCCGCCCTCGAACAGGTAGCTGCCGTCGGCGTCCTTGCGGTTCACCCACCACGAGAAGTTCAGCAGCAGCTTGTGGAAGATCTTGGCGAGGAACTTGCGGTCCTTCTTCTCCTCGGACCGGTAGACCTGCAACGCCGCCCACGCGTGCACCGGCGGGTTGACGTCGCCGAACTCCCACTCGTACGCCGGGAGCTGGCCGTTCGGGTGCATCAGCCACTCGCGGCACAGCAGGAGCAGCTGCTCCTTGGCGAACGCCGGGTCGACCTTCGCGAACGGCACGGTGTGGAACGCGAGGTCCCACGCGGCGAACCACGGGTACTCCCACTCGTCCGGCATCGAGATCACGTCGGCCACGTCGAAGTGCCGCCAGTGGGCGTTGCGGGCGTGCATGTTCTTGCGGGACGTCGGCGCGGCGGGCTGCGCCGGGTCGCCGTCCAGCCACTCGCTGGTCCGGAAGCGGTAGTGCTGCTTGTTCCACATCAGACCGGCGAGCGCGCGCCTGACCACGGCGGCGCGCTTCGGGTCCAGATCGGTGTGGTGGAACTCGTCCGCCTCCGCTTTCCGCTGGTCCACGGTGTCCTGGAAGCTCGGGCCGAACGCGTCGAGGTGCCCGTCGCCCTCCACCATGCGCAGCCGCACGGTGACCGACTCGCCCGGCTCGACCGGGTCGAACGAGTACCAGGCGGCGACCTTCGTGCCGGGTTCGCCCGTGTCGTCCGGCCCGATGACCTGGCACGCCTTGGGGTCGCGGCCGACGACGTACCGGTCGATCCCGTCCTTGGTGTAGCGGGTCGGGTTCTTCGCGGTGCCGAACAGCTCGACCTCGTTGGTCTCGTTGTCGGTGACCAGGAGGGTCGGCGTGCCCTCGACGTGCAGCGTGTAGCGGCCCAGCGCGCCGTGCTCGGCGGTGATCCGGCGCCAACCGTCCCGCGTGCACGCGGTCAGCCTCGGCATCCGGTCGTCGCGGCCCCACGCCCACGTGTTGCGGAACCAGAGCTGCGGGAGCAGGTGCAGCGGCGCCGGGTCCGGGCCGTGGTTGGTGGCGGTCAGCTCGACGCAGACGTCCCTCGGACCGGCCTTGGCGTAGCTGATCCGGACGTCGAAGAACCGGTTCTCGTCCAGCGCGCCGGTGTCGGACAGCTCGGGCTCGCGCTCGTTGCGGCCGGCGCGCCTGGCCGTTTCACGGAGTTCGGCGTAGGGGAACTCGGCCTGCGGGTAGCGGTAGACGACCTGCATCCAGGAGTGCGTCGGCGTGCCGTCGGTGACCCACCAGTGCTCCTTGACGTCCTCGCCGTGGTTGCCCTCGTCGTTGGTGAGCCCGAAGTAGCGCTCCTTGAGGATCGGGTCGCGCCCGTTCCAGAGAGCGACGGACAGGTTCAGGAAACCGTGCACGTCGCAGATGCCGGCGATGCCGTCCTCGCCCCAGCGGTAGGCACGCGAGCGGGCGTGGTCGAACGGGAAGGACGTCCACGCGTCCCCACCCGCCGAGTAGTCCTCCCGGACCGTCCCCCACTGGCGTCCGGCCAGGTAGGGGCCCCAGAGACGCCACGGCGCGGTGGGCGAGTCGGACTCCGCCAACCGCGTCCGCTCGGCTTGCCGGCTTTGCTCGTTCACTCGGCCAGTGTGCGGCATCGATCCAGTTAACCGGTTACCGGTCGGTTAGGTCACAGTCCTGACCGGTGTTTGCAGACCTTGTCGGTGGACTGTCGACGTCACTCTCCGTGCCTGGGGCCGGCCTGCCACTACGGCGGGGCGGACTGCTCGGGGCGGGTGGTCCAGCACGCGTTGTCGGTGGCGCCGGACCGGACGAGGACCGCGTTCGTGGGTTCCGGGGCCGGATGGCAGCCGAACAGGCCACCGAGCGTGAGGTGGGACCCGGTCGAGTGGTCTGCGGACAGGTCCGTCAACGCCGTGCGTGCGCGTCCAGCACCACGGCCACCGCCTCGGTGATCCGCGCCGCCTGCGCCAGGTGCAGCCACTCGTCCGGCACGTGGCAGTTGGAGTCCGGCCCGACCGCGCCCGTGACCAGGAACTGCGCCTCCGGGTACGCCTCCGGCAGCAACCCCATGAACGGGATCGAGCCGCCCAGCGCCACCGTCCGCCACGGCGCGTCGAACACCTCCTCGCCGATCCGGTCCAACGTCTCCCGCAGCCACGGGGCCGGCGCGGGCGCGTTCCACCCGTCCGCCGCCTCGACCCGCGACAGCTCCACCGAAGCCCCGTACGGCACGTCCGTCGTCAACGCCCGCCGCATCGCCTCGATCACCGCCGCCGAGTCGGCCGTCGGCGGCAGCCGGATGCTCAGCACCAGCGTGGTGAACGGCCGCAGCACGTTGCCCGCGTCGTCCGGCGCGGGCAGCCCGTCCGCCCCGGTGACCGACAACGTCGGCCGCCACCCGGCGTTCAGCGCCAGCTCGACCTCGTCCGACGCCACCGGCTGCGTCCCCGCCGCCCACGGCACGCTGCCGACCAGCACGCCGGGCGCGCTCGCCACCGCGTCACGCACTTCGAGCACCCGGTCCTCCGGGATGTCGACGTGCATCTCCGGGAGCAGCACCTCGCCGGTCGCGGAGTCCTCCAGCCGGTCCAGCAGCTGCCGGGCGATCCGGAACGACGACGGCACGATCCCGCTCGCCAGACCGGAGTGCAGCCCGCCCTCCAGCACCCGAACCGTCATCGTGACCTGCACCAGCCCGCGCAGCGACGTGGTCAGCCACATCCGCTCGTAGTCGTTGCCGCCCGAGTCGAGGCACACGACCAGCGACACGTCGCCGAGCCGGGACCGCAGGTGGTCCAGGTACGCCGGCAGGTCCGGGCTCCCGGACTCCTCGCCGGTCTCCAGCAGGATGACGCACCGCGAGTGCGTGCCGCCCGCCTGCCGCACCCCTTCGATCGCCGCGATCGCCGCGTAACCGGAGTACCCGTCGTCGGCGGAACCCCGGCCGTACAGCCGCCCGTCCCGCAGGACCGGCGTCCACGGCCCGAGCCCTTCTCCCCAGCCGCCGACCGGCGGCTGCTTGTCCAGGTGCCCGTACATCAGCACGGTGTCGGACGTCGGCGCCGTGCCGGGCACGTCCACCAGCAGCACCGGCGTCAGGTCCGGCAGCTGGACGACCTCGACGGTGGCGCCCGGCAGGTCGCGGTCGGCGAGCCAGGCGCGCACGTGCTCCACGGCGGCGGCCAGGTGGCCGTGCGAAGCCCACTCGGGGTCGAACGACGGGGAGATCGCGGGGATCGCGACCAAGGCGGACAGGCTCGGGAGGATGTCGTCCTCCCAGAGCCCGCGAACGGTACGGGTCAGCGCTGAACGGTCCACGTCCCGATCCTGTCACGGCCCGATTCGCGAACGGGCCCCGCGAGCGGCATCCGAAACCGCGGACGCGGAGATTTCGCTTGGTGGAAATGGTGCGTCTGCCGATGGTCGGTAGTCCATCCACAGCACGGCGGGCCGACGTGGGCACTTCCCGCCGACCGGCCGTGTGCGAAGCCCTACGGTGGGTAGTTAACAAGCGATAACTTGGACAAGCGCGTTCGATGCCCGAACGGCCTACTCGGACTGCCGAAGATTGGTCTTCCGATCGTTGGCGCACGTCAGGCCGCTGCGTGAAGAGTTACGAACTGGGATGGGACTCACCATCGGGGGTGGTGCCATGTCAGGATGTGGATGAGAACACCGTCAGCGCCGACGGTTGACCGACCCCGACACCGAGGGGCACGGCGACTGGCGGTGCAGCCGCGCAGTGTCGTCACAAGCGACCGGGCGGTCTCGTAGACGAGGAGACAAGGCGCATGTCGTCCCCCGAGAAATGGACGCACCCAGGGCCGGATGCCGCCCCGGCCACTGCTGCCAAACCGACAGCCGAACAGGTGATCGCAGGCTTGCGAGCGACAGACGAGGGCGGCGCCGACCTGGTGCAGCTGCTCACCCCCGAGGGCGAGCGCGTCCAGCACCCGGACTTCGACATCGACATCACGGCCGAGGAACTGCGCGGGCTGTACCGCGACATGGTCCTCGTCCGCCGCGTCGACCGCGAGGCGAACGCCCTCCAGCGCAAGGGCGAGCTGGGCATCTGGGTGCCGCTGCTCGGCCAGGAAGCCGCGCAGATCGGCGCCGGCCGGGCCATGCGCCCGGAGGACATGGCGTTCCCCAGCTACCGCGAGCACGGCATCGCGTGGACCCGGGGCGTCAAGCCGACCGACCTGCTCGGCATCTTCCGCGGCACGGACAACGGCACGTGGGACCCGGTCGCGACCAGGTTCCACCCGTACACGATCGTCATCGGCAACCAGGTGCTCAACGCCACCGGCTACGCCATGGGCCAGAAGTTCGACGGCAAGGTGGGCGACGCCGACGGCGAGGCCACCGTCTGCTTCTTCGGCGACGGCGCGACCAGCCAGGGCGACGTGCACGAGGGCTTCGTCTGGGCCGCGGTCTACGACGCGCCGCTGGTGTTCTTCTGCCAGAACAACCAGTGGGCCATCTCCGAGCCCACCGAGCGCCAGTCCCGGCTCCCGCTCTACCAGCGGGCCCGCGGCTACGGCTTCCCCGGCATCCGGGTCGACGGCAACGACGTGCTGGCCACCCTCGCGGTCACCCGCTGGGCGCTGGAGGAGTGCCGCCAGGGCAACGGCCCGATCCTGATCGAGGCGTTCACCTACCGGATGGACGCGCACACCACCTCGGACGACCCGTCCCGCTACCGGCTCTCCGACGAGCTGGAGCTGTGGAAGCTCAAGGACCCGATCGAGCGGGTCAAGGTGCACCTGGTCAAGCAGCAGTGGGCCGACCAGGCGTTCTTCGAGTCCATCGAGGCCGAGGCCGAGCAGATCGCCATCGAGCTGCGCGACTACTGCGTCAACCTGCCCGACCCGCCCCCCGGACGGATCTTCAGCGAGGTCTACGCCGAGGGCAACCCGGTCCTGGAAGCGCAACGCGACGAGTTCCTGGCGTACCACGCCGGGTTCGCGGGAGGTGAGCACTGATGGCTGCTCCGACGATGGACCGCCCCACGTCCGCCGCGCCCGCCGCGGTGCAGACGCTGACCATCGCCAAGGCGTTGAACAACGGCCTGCGCGCGTCGATGGAGGCCAACCCCAAGGTCATCGTGATGGGTGAGGACGTCGGCAAGCTCGGCGGCGTCTTCCGGATCACCGACGGCCTGCAGAAGGACTTCGGCGAGCAGCGCGTGCTGGACACGCCGCTGTCCGAGTCCGGCATCATCGGCACCGCCGTGGGCCTCGCGATCCGCGGCTACCGGCCGGTGTGCGAGATCCAGTTCGACGGCTTCATCTTCCCCGGCTTCGACCAGATCGTGTCGCAGGTCGCCAAGCTGCACTACCGCACCCAGGGCCGGCTCAAGCTGCCCATGGTGATCCGGGTGCCGTTCGGCGGCGGCATCGGCGCGGTCGAGCACCACTCCGAGTCGCCCGAGTCGTACTTCGCGCACACCGCCGGCCTCAAGGTCGTGACGTGCTCGAACCCGGCCGACGCCTACTGGATGATCCAGCAGGCCATCGACTGCGACGACCCGGTGCTCTTCTTCGAGCCCAAGCGGCGCTACTACGAGAAGGGCGAGGTCGACACGACCGCCGCGCCCGGACCGCTGTTCCGCTCGCGCACCCTCCGCACCGGCACGGACGTCACGGTCGTGACGTACGGGCCGTCCGTGCGGACGTCCGTCGAGGCTGCCGCGGCGGCCGAGGAGGAGGGGCGTTCGCTGGAGGTCATCGACCTGCGCACGCTGTCGCCGCTCGACCTCGCGCCGGTGTACGAGTCGGTGCGGCGGACCGGTCGGCTGATCGTGGTGACCGAGGCGCCGAGCGAGTCCTCCATCTCCAGCGAGATCGCGGCCAAGGTGCAGCAGGAGTGCTTCTACTCGCTGCAGGCGCCGGTGCTGCGGGTGACCGGGTTCGACACCCCGTACCCGCCGTCGAAGTTGGAGGAGGAGTTCCTCCCCGACCTCGACCGCGTGCTGCACGCCGTCGACCGCTCGCTGGCCTGGTAGGGGGATAGCTGTGCCGCAGTTCAAGCAGTTCCCCATGCCCGACACGGCAGAGGGGCTGACCGAGGCCGAGATCCTCACCTGGCACGTCCAGCCGGGTGACGCGGTGAAGGTCAACCAGGTCATCGTCGAGATCGAGACCGCCAAGGCGGCCGTCGAGCTGCCGTGCCCCTGGGACGGCGTGGTGACCGAGTTGCTGGCCGAGGTCGGTCAGACGGTCGAGGTCGGCGTCCCGATCATCACCATCGACGTGGACCCGTCCGGCTCGGCGTCGGCCGCTCCCGCGCCCGCTCCTGCCGCTGCCGCCTCCGCGGAGTCGAACGGCAAGATCGGCGAGGAGATGCCGGGCGGCCGGATCGCGACCTTGGTCGGCTACGGCCCACGTGCGGGTGCGGCGAAACGCCGTGCGCGCAAGGACGCCCCGGCGCCCGTGGCCGCAGCTCCCGCCCCTGTCGCTGCTCCTGCTCCCGCTCCCACTCCTGCTGCTCCCGCTCCTGCTGCTCCTCCGGCCCCCGCTCCCGCTGCTCGGGGCGGTTACGTCCCACTGGCGAAACCGCCGGTCCGGAAGCTGGCCAAGGATCTGGGCATCGACCTGTACGCCCTGTCGGGCTCCGGTCCGGGCGGCGTGATCACCCGGGAGGACGTCGAACAGGCCGTCGCACCCACCGCACCGCCCGCGTCCGTCGTGGACAGCGGGACCAGGGAGCGCCGCGTCCCGATCAAGGGCGTCCGCAAGGCGACCGCGCAGGCGATGGTGGACAGCGCGTTCACCGCTCCGCACGTCACCGAGTTCCTGACGGTCGACGTGACGCCGATGATGGAACTGCGAGCCCGTTTGAAGGACACCCGCGAGTTCCGGGGCGTCAAGCTCACGCCGTTGGCGTTCGCCGCCAAGGCGGTCGTCCTGGCCGCCCGCCGCACCCCCGACGTCAACGCGACGTGGGACGAGGCGGCGCAGGAGATCGTCTACAAGGACTACGTGCACCTCGGCATCGCCGCCGCGACGCCGCGGGGCCTGGTGGTGCCCAAGGTCCGCGACGCCGACGGCATGTCGCTGCGCGAGCTGGCCGTGGCCCTGGACGACCTCGCCACGACCGCCCGCGACGGCAAGACGACCCCGGCGGACATGATGGGCGGCACGATCACCATCACCAACGTCGGCGTCTTCGGCGTGGACACCGGCACCCCGATCATCAACCCGGGCGAGTCGGCGATCCTCGCCCTGGGCGCGATCCGGGACATGCCGTGGGTAGTTGACGGCCAAGTCGTGCCGCGCAAGGTCTGCCAGCTGGCGCTCAGCTTCGACCACCGGGTGGTCGACGGCCAACAGGGCTCGCAGTTCCTGGCCGACGTGGGCGCCCTGCTCGCCGATCCCGGCGTGGCGATGACGTACTGAGTTCCCGCTGTCGGACCACGGTGGGGCGGACCCGGATCTCGGGTCCGCCCCACCGTCGTCAGTGGTCGTTCCGCTCGTCCGGTCGGAGCACCAGTCCCCGAACCGCTTCGCCTCGGTCGCGGACGCGGGCTTCGAGCCACACCGTCCGGGTGGTGCTCGTCGACTCGGACGCCTCCACCGGCCCGGCGCATCTCCGGTGGTCCGGTAAACCAGTTGAAGTTCCAGTGACTGGAAAGTTCAAGGTGGTCCCGTGACGCACTACTCGATCGGCGAACTGGCGCGGATGACCGGGCTGTCCACGCGGACGATCCGGTTCTACTCCGATTCCGGCGTGATCCCCGTGGCGGGGCGCACGGCGGGTGGGTTCCGCACCTACGACGTCGACGGGTTGGCGCGGCTCAAGCTCGTGCGCACCTTGCGCGAACTGGGCGTGGACCTGCCCACGGCGCAGCGGGTGTTGGCGCGGGAGGTGTCCGTGGCCGACGTGGCCCGGACGCACGCGGAAGCCATCGACGCGCAGATGCGCACGCTCCGGTTGCGCCGGGCCGTGCTGCGGGTCGTGGCGCGGAACGGGGAGGTGGAGGTAGTGCACGAACTGGCGCGGCTGTCCGAGGAAGAGCGGCAGGGGATCCTGGACGACTTCTTCGACGAGGTGTTCGGCGGGTTGGAGCTTGATCCCGGCTTCGAGCAGATGATGCGGTCGGTCAGGGTCGAGCTGCCCGACGACCCGACGACCGAGCAGCTGGAGGCGTGGGTCGAACTGGCGAACCTGGTGCGCGACCCGGACTTCCGGGCGTCGATCCGGCACATGTCGGAACGGCACCAGGAGCTGCGGGCCGAAGGCGCGGACATGTCCGGCAACTCGCAGATGGAGGCGTTCCAGTACTCGATCGCCCAAGCCCGCGAGGCGTTGGACGCCGGTATCGCCCCCGGCTCACCCGAGGCGGCAGCGGTCGTCGCCAGGGTCGACGAGAAGTGGTCGGAGGCCCTGGACGTACCGGTGGGCCCGGAGCTGTTCCGACGCCTGGACGAGTTCGGCGATCCGAGGGCGGAGCGCTACTGGGCGTTGCTGGCGACGATCAACGGCTGGGACAACCCCGTTCCGGACACCAGCGCGGAACGGCGCTGGCTGGCCGAAGCGGGTCACTGACTCACTCCCGGACCAGGCAGAACGGGTGGCCGGCGGGGTCGGTGAACACCCACCACACCTCGTGGGAATCGTCGACCAAGGTCCCACCCAGTCGAAGGACCTCGGCCTTGGCCACGCCGAGGTCCTTCACCCCGACGTCCAGGTGGAACTGCTGCGGCTTGGCCGGATCAGGCCACTCGGGGGCGACGTAGTCGACGGCACGCTGAAAGGCGAGGACCGGTCCACCCTCGACGTGCAGCGTCGACCACGCGTCGTCCACCGTCCAACGGCGATCGGGCTTGTCCACCTCACCGCCGAAAATGCCCTGGTAGAACGCGGCCAACGCCTTAGGCTCCGGGCAATCAAGGACAACGCACTGCAACACCCCGACCATGCGCCCGACCTTAACGGCGTCGACGGGGACACGAAGGACGACCGTTGAACGACACCGTGTGCCACTGGGTCGCGGACCACCAGGACAGGTGGCTCCGACAGGCGATCGAGTACACCCTCTACTCGGACGTGCGCCGTGAAGCGCTGGTCCTGGAGCTGGCAGGTCCCCTCTGGCGGGCTGCGGTCGAAGTGAACCCCACTTCGACCGACATCGTCGCTCAGCTGGACGACTGGCTGCGCGAGTCGCACCCGATCCCCGACCTGCTCCACCAGTGGAACCGGAACTGGCGGCGCTGCAACCCGGCGGCCGACGACCTGAAGCGCGCGTACCCGGAACGCTGGGTGCGCTTCCACAGCCTGCCGGAGTCCAAGCGATACGCCGAGAACGAGGCCGAGTACGCCACGGTGCTGGATCGCTACAACACCGCCCTGGACGAGCTGTTCGCCGGTGAGGACGTCTACGTCATCACCATGCGGTGGCGTGAAGACCCGAAGCCCGGAACCGACTACTGGACCACGATCTGCACCGACCCCGACCGGGACGACCCGACGTACTGGCACCTGTACGCCAGACGGATCCCCTGGACCACCGGTGCGATCGACCCCCTGCTCCGCGACGTGGCGGACGACGTGGAGGCCAACGTGATGATCACCGACGTGGCGATGACCCGGATCCACCATCCCTACGACGGCGGGGCCGACGTCCTGCTCCCGACCAGCGAGGAGCGCGACGCGCTGAAGGCCCGGCACGCCGAGTGGCTGTCGCGACACCCAATGGGCCTGTGAACGACCCGCTGGAGGCTCCACCACAGTGCCGTTGAGCGGAACTGGAACAACGGCATGGCCCGTGAACTGTCGGAGGCTGAGCGGACCGTGCTCCGTCACGTCCTGTCCGATCACCCGCTCCTCCAGGCACAGGTCGACAAGGCCGAGGTGGTCCGCCCCCGGGCGCCAGGGTCGACCAGCATGGATCTGCACGTGCCGGCCGGCAGTCCGCCGTGCGGCGACCTACCCAGCCCGCTCTCGTTCCCGGAACCGCCCACCGCCCTGCCGGCGGTGCACCGGATCGGCGAGCACGATGGCGACACCTCGGGCAGCGCATGACCTGAACACCCATCCCTTCCCAGGCGGCCTGACGACGGCCCGGGAAGGTCGACTCACTTGATGTGCATGCCCGAAATGGCCCTGGCCACCACCAACCGCTGGATCTCCGAGGTCCCCTCGAAGATGGTGAAGATCTTGGCGTCACGGTGCATCCGCTCCACCGGGTGCTCGCGCGTGTACCCAGCCCCACCCAGGATGTGGATCGCGCGTTCCGTCGCCCACACCGACACCTCGCCGGCCTTGAGCTTCGACATCGACCCCTCACCAGCCGTGAACGGAACGTTGTTGCGCCCCATCCACGCCGCCCGCCACACCAGCAGCCGGGCCGCGTCGATCTCCATCTTCATGTTCGCCAAGTCGAACGCGATGGCCTGGTTCTCGATGATCTTCCGGCCGAACGCCGAGCGGTCCTTCGCGTACTCCAGCGCGTACTCGTACGCCGCCCGCGCGACACCGACCGCCATCGCGCCGACCGTCGGCCGGGTCGTCTCGAACGTCGCCATCGCGGCCTGACCGCCGGCCTTCTGCCCCTCACGGGCACGCGCCAGCCGGGCGTCCAACCGTTCCTTCCCGCCCAACAAGCAGCGACCGGGCACGCGCACGTCGTCCAAGAACACGTCCGCCGTGTGCGAAGCCCGCATCCCGTGCTTCTTGATCTTCCCCGGCGACGACAGCCCCGGCGTGCCGGGCGGGATGACGAAGCCGGCCTGGCCGCGCGATCCCAGCGCCGGATCGACCACCGCCGTCACCACGTGGACGTTCGCGATGCCGCCGTTCGTCGCCCACGCCTTCTGCCCGTTGAGCACCCACTCGTCGGTGGCCTCGTCGTGCACGGCCCGCGTCCGGTACCCCGCCACGTCGGAGCCGGCCTGCGGCTCGGACGCGCAGAACGCCGCCAGCTTCGGGTCGTCCGCGCTGCCGTAGCACTGCGGCACCCACTCGGCCAGCTGCTCGGGCGTGCCGGACGCGAAGATCCCCGCCGCCGCGAGACCCGTCCCCATCAGCGCCAACGCGATCCCGGCGTCACCCCAGAACAGCTCCTCCGTCGCGATGGGCAACGTCAGGCCGACCGGGTCGGCGAACCACGTCGCCAGCGACTCGAACCCGTACAGGCCGATCTTCGCCGCTTCCTGGATCACCGGCCACGGCGTCTCCTCCCGCTCGTCCCACTCGGACGCCGCCGGCCGCATCACGTCCTTCGCGAAGCCGTGCACCCATGCGCGCAGGTCGACCTGGTCCTCGTTCAGCTCCAGCGAAAAGCCGCCCATGATCCCCTCACGCCTTCGGAATGTCGAACAGGGTCATGAACCCGGCCGCGAACCCGAGGTCGCCCTTGACCTTGAGCTTGCCGGTCATGAACAGCACCGGCGCGGACGCGTTGCCGGTCGCGAGCTTCAGGAACTCCACCGGTCCCAACGTCACGGTCGCCCGGGGTTCACGGGTCTCGCCCTTGTTGATCGTGCACGTGGCGTCCTCGATGACCGCTTCGTACACGTCCTCCGAAGAGGCGCCGCCGGTCAGCCGGAAGTGCACGACGGCACGAGTGGCGCCCGCGCGGTCGGTGCGGAAGTGCGCCTCCATGCGGCGGAACACCTCGTCCAGCACGCGTTCGCGCAGACCGGGCCGGGACGTGACGGCCTCGACCTGCTCCTTGGAGGCGCGCGAGATGATCCGCGCGAAGTTCTGCGCGTCCATCTTCGCCAGGTCCAGGTCGGCGCCGCCGTCGGCCAACACGCCGAGCGCTTCGAGCAGATCCGCGAACTCGTCCTGGCCGAGCTTCTTCGGGTCGATGCCGCGCGCGATCACGTCGATGTCGACGTCCTTCAGCGCCGGATCGCCCGGATCGACCTGCTGGAGCGTGGAGATCAGCTCCCGAGGACCGAGTTTCGCGACCGCCTCGGTGGTGAGGTCGATGGTCATGTGAGACACCTCCGCTACCTACTGCGTGGTAAGACTACTGATGAGTAGGTAAGGCGGCAAGGGGCTCGGAGTAATGTTGTCGCAGCCATCCAGGGGGTGCGATGCACGCAGAGCAACCAGTCCGCTCGGGTCGGGCCAAGAGACTGCCACGCGCCGTGCGCGAACGGCAGATCATGGACGCCGCGGTGGACGTGTTCTCGCGGTTGGGGTTCCACGCCGCGTCGATGGACGAGATCTCCGAGGTCGCCGGCATCTCGAAACCCATGCTCTACGCCTACCTCGGCTCCAAGGAAGAGCTGTTCGCCACCTGCATCCGCCGTGAGGCGACCCGGATGATGGAGGCGATCTCGGAGGGCGTCGAGGCCGAGGAGCCACCGGACGTCCAGCTGTGGAGCGGACTCCGCGCGTTCTTCGGCTTCGTCGGCGCGAACCGGGCCGGCTGGCAGGTCCTGCACCGCCAGGCCTCGTCGCAGGGCGGCCCGTTCGCCGCGGAACTGGCCGACATGCGCGGCCGGGCGATCAGCCTGGTGGCGGCGCTGCTGGTGCACTCGTCGGACTTCGCCAACGTGCCGCGCGCGGGCGACAAGGAGGCCGAGTCGCTGGCCGCGGCCCTGGTCGGGGCGGGCGAGTCGCTCGCCGACTGGTGGCTCGACAACCCCGAGGAGCCGGCCGGTGTGGTCGCCGCCCGGCTGATGAACCTGGTCTGGATGGGGTTCGGCGACCTCGTGGCGGGCGACGTGTGGCACCCGCCGTCGCGGAGGACCGAGCACGCCGCGGAAGACGCCTAAGGCCGTCGGAGCGCGCTGATCACGCCCTCCAGGTGCGGTCGGCGCGACCACAGCGCGAACCTCCAGCCGTCACCGGTGGGCGAAGCCGAGAAGTCGACCTTCCCCGGCAGCGGGATCGGCGCCTTGAACCGCACGTCCACGTCGTACGCGTCGGGCAGTCGGCCTTCGAGCGCGGCCAGGCACCGCGCCTTCGACCACATCCCGTGCGCGATGGCACGGGGGAACCCGAAAGCCTTGGCCGCCAACGCGTGCAGGTGGATCGGGTTCCGGTCGCCGGACACGTCCGCGTACCGCCGTCCGAGGTCACCGGGCAGCCGCCACCGAGCCGTCGGGACGGGTGGTTCCGAGACGTCCCGCCCGGATGTCGAGCCACGGCTCCGGCGGAGATAAGTCGACACGTCGACCCATGCCTCCTCACCGTCCACGGACACCGCCGTCACCACGTCGAACTGCTGCCCGCGCTCGTGCGGCCTGAGGTTCGCCAACGCCACGTGCAGCGACAGCGGCTCGGACACCGACAACGGCCGGCGCTGCGTGATCCGGTTGGCCACGTGCACCAGTCCTACCAACGGGAACGGGAAGCCCGGCCCGGTCATCAGCCGGAGCTGGAGCTCGAACCCGAGCACGTGCGGGTAGGTGATCGGCAGCTCGTCGCGCACGCCGAACCCGCACACCTTGGCGTACCGGGCCACGTGCGCCCGGTCGACCATGACTTCGGCGTCCGAAGAGGACTCCGGCAGAGCGGGCTCCGACGCCGTGCCGCGCCGGGTGAACCCGGTCAGCACGGCCTTGGCGTACAACGAGGTCAGGTTCGCCATCACGCCCCCAGCAGGCTCTGCCCGCACACCCGCACGACGTTGCCGTTCACGCCGCCCGACGCCGGGTGCGCGAACCACGCGATCGTCTCGGCCACGTCCACCGGCAGCCCGCCCTGCGACATGCTGTTCATCCGCCGCCCCGCCTCCCGGATGAACAGCGGCACGGCGGCCGTCATCCTCGTCTCGATGAACCCCGGCGCGACCGCGTTCACCGTGGCCCGGCCCGCGACCCGCCCGGACAGCGAGTCGACCATGCCGATCACACCCGCCTTGCTGGTGGCGTAGTTGGTCTGGCCGACGTTCCCGGCGATGCCCGCGATGGACGACACGCCCACGATCCTCCCGTTGGGCCGCAGGGCGTCCGCCGCGAGCAGCGCCTCGTCGACCCGTTCCGGCGCGGCCAGGTTCACCGTGGTCACCGCGTCCCAGCGGTCCTCGTCCATCCGCCCGAGCGTGCGGTCCCGCGTGATGCCCGCGTTGTGCACCACGACGTCCACACCCCCGTGCCGCCGCACGAGGTGCTCGACGACCCGCGCCGGCGCGTCGGACGCGGTGATGTCGAGTTGGAACGCGGTGCCGCCGACCCGGTTGGCCACCGCCGACAGGTCCTCGCCCTGCGCGGGCACGTCCAGGCACACGACGTGCGCGCCGTCGCGGCCCAGCACCTCGGCGATCGCCGCGCCGATACCCCGCGACGCGCCGGTGACCAGCGCGACCTTCCCCGCCAGCGGCCGGTCCCAGTCCTCCGGCGCCACCACGTCGGCCGCACCGATCCGGATGACCTGCCCCGACACGTACGCGGACCGCCCGGACAGCAGGAACCGCAGCGTCGACTCGATGGCGCCCTCGGCGCCGGGTGCGACGTGCACGAGCTGCGACGTGCCGCCCCGCTTGAGCTCCTTGCCGACGCTCCGCGTGAAGCCCTCCAGCGCGCGCTGCGCGACCTGGGACTCGGCCTGCTCGGGCGGCGTGCCCAGGACGACCACCCGCCCGCACGGCCCGAGCGCCCGGATCACCGGCTGGAAGAAGCCGTGCAGCTCGCGCAGCCGCTCGACCGAGTCGATCCCGGACGCGTCGAACACCAACGCCCCGTAGCGGTCGCCCTTCTCGGCCAAGCCGCCCGTCTCGACCACGTCGAGCCCCATCGACCGCCCGACCGCGCCCACCGGTTCCACCAGCCGACCGCTCCCACCGAGCAGCACGGGGCCGTCGAGCGGAGGCTGGGTGGGTGAGTGCCGGCGCAGCGGGTACGGGTCGGGCAAGCCCACCTTGCCCACGACGAACCGCCCGAGGGCGGACCTGGCGAACGACTGGTACCGATCCATGCGCACCATCACACTCCCTACTTGCAGGTAAGTCTACTGGGGAGTAGGTAACATTGGTCCCACCACGCCCACCACCTGGAGGACGACATGGCCCGTGTAGCCATCCTCGGCGGCAACCGCATTCCCTTCGCCCGCTCGAACGGTCCCTACGCCACAGCGTCGAACCAGGACATGCTCACCGCCACTCTGGACGGCCTGGTGAGCCGGTTCGGGCTCCAGGGCGAACGGCTCGGCGAGGTCGTCGCGGGCGCGGTCCTCAAGCACAGCCGCGACTTCAACCTGGTCCGCGAGGCCGTGCTGGGCAGCAGGCTGTCCGCCGAGACGCCGGCCTACGACATGCAGCAGGCGTGCGGCACCGGCCTCCAGGCCGTGATCGCGGTGGCGAACAAGATCGCCCTGGGCCAGATCGACGTCGGCATCGCGGGCGGCGTCGACACCACCAGCGACGCGCCGATCGGCGTGAACGAGGACCTGCGCGGCGTGCTGCTGGAGTTCAACCGCGCCCGGAGCGCCGGCGCGAAGGTCAGGGCCGCGTTGAAGCTGCGCCCGAAGCACGTGGTGCCGGACGTGCCGCGCAACGGCGAGCCGCGCACCGGCCTGTCCATGGGCGAGCACGCCGCGATCACCGCCCGGGAGTGGGGCATCCCGCGCGAGGACCAGGACGAACTGGCCGCCGCCAGCCACCGCAACCTCGCCGCCGCGTACGAGCGCGGGTTCTTCGACGACCTGGTCACGCCGTTCCAGGGGCTCACCCGGGACCAGAACCTGCGGCCCGACTCGTCGGTGGAGAAGCTGGCGGAGCTGAAGCCGGTGTTCGGTCGCGGTGAGGGGGCGACGATGACGGCGGGCAACTCCACGCCGCTCACCGACGGCGCGTCGGCCGTGCTGCTGTCGTCCGAGGAGTGGGCCGCCGCGCGGAACCTGCCGGTGCTCGCCTACCTCACGTTCACCGAGACGGCCGCGGTCGACTACGTGCACGGCGGCGAGGGCCTGCTGATGGCGCCCGCCCACGCCGTGCCGCGGATGCTCGCGCGGGCCGGGCTCTCCTTGCAGGACTTCGACTTCTACGAGATCCACGAGGCGTTCGCGTCCCAGGTCCTGGCGACGTTGAAGGCGTGGGAGGACGCGGACTTCTGCAAGGGCAAACTCGGGCTCGACGGCCCCCTCGGCGCGATCGACCGGTCGAAGCTGAACGTCAACGGCTCGTCGCTGGCCGCCGGGCACCCGTTCGCGGCCACCGGCGGGCGGATCGTGGCCACGCTGGCGAAGCTCCTCGCCGAGCGCGGCTCGGGTCGGGGTCTCGTCTCGATCTGTGCCGCGGGTGGCCAGGGGGTTACGGCGATCGTGGAGCGGTAGGCCGATCACTACTCCGAACGGGTGTTAGTCGTAACACAACGCGTTCTCATTCCGTTTCCAATGCATGAACCACTCACGGCTCTTCGCCGCAGTCGTGCTCGTGGCGGCATCCTGCGTTGCCTGCGGGGAGGCGTCCCGCGAAGCCACCACCATTCGCATCGGCGTCACCGCGTCGGCCAACGAACCACGCGTCGAGCTCACCAGGACGGTGGTCGACCGGCTGTCGGCCGCCGTCGAGAACGGTGTCACCCGGGTCGTCGTCTACCGGCAGGGTGACGCCGCCGGCGGCGCGTACTCGGACGAGGACTTCACCGTTCGGGACGGCAACGCCGTGGAGACCGACTCGGCGCTGCGCCGACTGGGCTTCGAGCAGAACTTGAACCGGCTGACCGGCCGGCTCGCGCAGATCGGCGGCACCAGTGCGCGGCTCGACCCGCTGGCAGTGCTGGCGGACATGGCCTCCGCGTCGGGACCGGCGGTGCTCGTGCTGCAGAGCAGCGGGTTGCAGACCACCGACCCGATCGACCTGACCCGGCTCGGCCTCGACCTGGACATCCCCGCGGTCGTCGAGTCGGTGCCGGACGACGCGCTGCCGGAGTTGACGGGCAAGGACGTGATCTTCTCCGGGCTCGGCCAGGTGACGGGCGCGCAGAAGGCGTTGCCGCCCGGCGCGCGAGCGGCGTTGGTCGACCTGTGGATGGGCATCTGCGCGAAGTTCAAGGCGAAGAGCTGCACGCACGACACGGAGCCGGTGGCCGGCGGCGCGCCCATCGGCCGGGGCGAGGTGCCGACGGTGGACCTCGGCGAGGTCGTGAACCACGCCGCGCTGGTGCACCTGCCCAGCTCGGTGCTGTTCAAGGCGGGCAGCGCCGAGCTCGCGCCGGGCGCCCGGGAGGCGCTGGAAGAAGTGGCGAAGAAGTTCGACGGCCGCACCACCGCGCGGGTCATCGCCCGCACCGCCAGTTCTTCGTCGGCCGAGGCGGCGGTCGACCTGACCCGGCGGCGTGGTGAGCGGGTGGTGGCCGAGCTGGTGGACCTGGGCGTCAGCCGGTCCGCGTTCGTCGAGGTGGTCGGCGCCGGCTTCACGGCACCGCTGGCCGTCGACGTCGACAGCGCGGGCGACCTGATCCCCGCTGCCGCGGCCCGCAACCGCTCCGTCGTGGTCGAGCTGGTCGAGCCCAGGACCAGCGGCTGATGCCGGCCGCGCGGTCCGCGGGTCCTCGGCCCAGCAGAGGAGCCGGCCGAGGACTCAGTCGGGGGACTCAGTCGAGGAGCGTCCACGTGGCCGTGCAGCGGACCGTGACCACGATCTGCTGGGCCTCCAGGTTGAGCTGGTCCACCTGCGGCGGCACGCCGGGTGAACCGCCGTACCCGGCCGCCATCATCCGGTTCGACTCGGCCGCCCACATCTCGGCGTCGCCGTCGGTCAGCCGCTGGAGCGGGCCGAGCCGTGCCCCGAGGGCTTCGGTGTAGCCCTCGGCACGGCGGCGCGCGTCCACCACGGCCTCGCGCTGCGCCTCCCGGACCGCGTCCGCGTCGTCCTTGACCTGCCACGTCGGCCCGTTCAGCCACGTCGGTTCGGCCGCCACCAGGGCGGCCAGCAGGTCGTCGAGGCCGCTGACGTCGTCGGTCCGGATCACGTAGTTCTGCGCGGCACGGCTGCCGGAGCGGCGCTTGCCGTCCCAGTTGTCGTGCACGTTGAGCTGCCGCGACCGCACCTCGACCCCCGGCCGTGCGAACGCGGGCTCCACCCCGGCGATCCGCGCGGTCAGCGCGGCCACCGCCTCGTCGCGCGTCGAGCCCGTCGTCTCGAAGCTCACCGTCACCTCGGCCCGGTCGGCGGTCCGCTCGACCTTGCCGACGCCCTTCGTCACCACCTCAGCCATGACGCCGACGCTACCGGCCATCGCCCTCGATAGCGCTGTATAGCTTTTCCTTTAGATAGCCGGATACCCGACGACACGGCGCGTGTATTGGATCGGTCGTAGACACCTCGATACCGTCCGAGGATGGACCCGGTGCGCAACCCGTTCGCTCCCGGCGCGGGCCAACGGCCACCTGAGCTGGCGGGACGGGACAAGGAAGTCGGCGCGTTCGAGGTGGTGCTCGAACGGGTGGCGCGCGGTCGGCCGGAACGCAGCCTCGTGCTCACCGGGCTGCGTGGCGTGGGCAAGACGGTGCTGCTGGGCGAGCTGCGGTCCATGGCGGTCAAGCGCGGGTGGGGCGCGGGGAAGATCGAGGCACGGCCCGAGGCCGGGCTGCGGCGGCCGTTGTCGGCGGCGCTGCACCGGGCGATCCGCGACCTGGCCGTGCGGCACCGTGCGCCGGACCGGGTGGAGGCGGTGCTCGGGGTGCTGAAGGCGTTCGCGCTGCGGGCCAACCCCAGGGACGCGAAGCTGCGCGACCGGTGGCAGCCGGGGATCGACGTGCCGGCGGCCGTCGGCCGGGCGGACTCCGGCGACATCGAGATCGACCTGGTGGAGCTGTTCACCGAGGTCGCCGAGCTGGCGCAGGACGTCGGCACCGGCGTCGCGCTGCTGGTCGACGAGATGCAGGACGTGCGGGCGGACGACGTCTCGGCGTTGTGCGCGGCGTGCCACGAGCTGTCCCAGTCCGGCGCGCCGCTGGTCGTGGTCGGCGCGGGGCTGCCGCACCTGCCCGCCGTGCTGTCGGCGTCCAAGTCGTACTCGGAGCGGCTGTTCCGGTACGTGCGGATCGACCGGCTGTCGCGGGAGGACGCGGACCGGGCGGTGCTGGCGCCGGTCGACCGCGAGGAGGCGGGGATCGAGCCGGAGGCGCTGGACGCGCTGTTCGACGCGTCGGGCGGCTACCCGTACTTCATCCAGGCCTACGGCAAGGCGGCGTGGGACGCGGCGCCCGCCGACCCGATCACCGCGGTGGACGTGGCGGTGGCCGCGCCGGAGGCGGACGCCGAGCTGGCGGTCGGGTTCTTCGGGTCGCGGTACGAGCGGGCGACGCCGGCCGAGCGGGAGTACCTGCGGGCGATGGCCGAGCTGACCGACGGCAAGGACGCGGGCGTGAACACCGCGCAGGTGGCCGACCACCTGGGGCGCAAGCCGTCGTCGTTGTCGCCCGCGCGGGACAGCCTGATCAAGAAGGGGCTCGTGTACTCGGCCGAGCGGGGGCAGATCGCGTTCACCGTGCCGCACTTCGGCCGGTTCCTGCTCGGGCGTGAGGACTAGCGCTGACCTGCGGTTGTACGTCCGCTTCGGTCGCCTTGCGTGGTCTGGCGCGCACGCTGGGGAGTTGGCCTGACCGCGTCCGGTCCGGAAGGTATACGCCAGGCGAATCAACGGGGGATTCCGGGTGACGGCCGACGATTCGCCGGTATGTGCGGCATCTCACCGGAAAATCGGGTGCTTGGGCCGTGGTCAGGGTGCATACTTGAGGCACACCACCGAAGAAGCACTGTGAGAGGGATGAACCCCCGATGAACTTCACTGCGAAGCTCCGCGCTCGTCGTGTCGAGGCTCGCAACCGCAAGGCTGTCGCCCGCGCGATCGACATGGCGTCCACCCCGGCCATGCGGCACGAGCTGATGGCGATCGCCCAGGCCCAGGTGTCGTCCCTCCGCTGAGGGCGATCCCCCGGCGCGCGTGACGACCACCCGATCGACACCGGGTGCGCGCCCCGTCGTCCGCGCACCGGCGAGGGGAACGGCAAGGCCCTGCCGCACCTCCCGCGCGGCAGGGCCTTTGTCACCATCAAAACGTGATCTGGGTCACGCACCCTATGGGGTGTAACAGTCCACGATCGTGTATCGATGTGTCAGTTGACCCCGCGATGCTGTCGGACCCCCGACCTGGCAGCACCGCGGGGTTTCCCATGCCCCGGCTAGCTGGTGGTGGCCGAGCCGTTCCAGGTGTCGTCCGTCCTGCGGGCGCGCCTGATCATCACTTGCTCCCCCTGAATGGTCATTCCATCCCCCATGTGGACAACACCATCGTGCCACCGGGGTCTGACAGTTTCTCGGACGTTTGCTGAGAGCATGAACCGATGACGCCTCCGCTCCTGGTCGTGGACGCGGCCAACGTCGTCGGCTCCGTCCCGGACGGCTGGTGGCGCGACCGGGCCGGCGCCGCCACCCGGCTGCGCGACGACCTGGTGGAAGTCGCCGAACAAGGCCTGCCGACCCTCTCCGGTCCGCTGGAAGTGGTCCTCGTGGTCGAGGGCGAGGCCCGTCACGTCGAGTCGATCCCCGGCGTCCGCGTCGTCCCGGCCCCCGGCTCCGGCGACGACACGATCGTGGACGTGGTCCGCGCCAACCCCGACCGCCCCCGCACCGTCGTCACCGCCGACCGCGGCCTCCGCGAGCGCGTCACGGCCCTCAATGCCGCAGTCCTCGGCCCCCGCGCAGTCCGCCGCACCCGCTGAGCGGCCCGGCGCCGCAGTGGGGCTGCCGTCCACATCCTGGACGCGGAACTGGGTCGGTGTGCGAGTCGTGTTGACTCCCGACGTGACGACCGCTCAACGCCGCCGCGCCCGTGTCCGCGCCCCCGAGTTGGTGGGCCGGGGCTGGCTGAACACGGGTGGCCGGGAGATCAGGCTCAGCGACCTTCGGGGCAAGGTCGTGCTGCTGGACTTCTCGTCCTTCTGCTGCCAGTAGGTCAACTCCTCCAAGTGCTGTGGTGTCGCCGACAGGCATTCGCGAACCCAGGACAACCGTGCCCTTCGTTGCCCAACACGTCGAGCAGGTCGTCCACTGATCGCGGAGCACGGCGATAACGGGAGACCTGCCGCCGCAACGCCGAGTGGACTGCGTCCGGGAACAGGTCGAGTTGGTCCTGTAGGAAGTCGTCCTGGTGCACGGCTACGACGTCGTACTCCCGGAGCGCGCTCTCTGGGAAGTCCTTCAAGTTCTCGGTCACCAGAACCTCGGCTCCTCCTCGGACAGCTGCGGCGAGGACGTGCCGGTCCTTGGGGTGGTTCTCCATCGAGTCGATCAGGTGCTCGTAGCCCAGAACCTGGGCGTCGGGGAAGTGGCGGCTCATTTGGTCGATGCGGTGGGCCACCTGTTCCGCTGTCGCACCGCGCTTGCGCAGGTTGCGGTCGAGTTCGATGAGCACACCCTCAGACCAGAGCGGTCGGTAGACCCGGCACTCGGCGACGCTCAGAAGCGTGTCGCACAGGTAGGGCTTGAGCAGTACGCAGGTGTCGAGGAAGACGGGGAACAAGAATCACCTGTGCTCGTCGGTCGGCATCCGCTCAAACGGCGTGTCCAGGGGCAGGTCGTACAAGCCGCCCTCCTCACCGGCCCGCACCATCTCGTCCAGACCGACCGCACGTGCCCGGCGGGCGCGTTCCTGGTACGCGAGCAGGTCGGCAAGTCGGACCCGCCGATGCCGGTTCGGCTGCTCGTACGGAATCTCTCCCGCTTCGAGCAGCCGTACCAGGGTCGGCCGTGAAACACCGAGCAGTTGCGCGGCCTCGCTCGTGGTCAGGATGGTGTGCTGGGGTGCGACGGTGATCGCCAACCCCTGGGACATGGCGGCCACCACGCTGCGGAGCACGTCGAACACTTCAGCCGGCAGGTCCAGCCGAGTGCCGTCCGGGGCGAGCAGTGCTGCGGTTCCGCCACCTGGGCGGGCCAACGCCGCGACCCAGGACGACAGGGCTTCCGAACTCGCAGGCGGCAGCAGTGTGCGTTCTCCCATGGTCGCTGTCATGTAGCCACAGTAACGCGAAACGAACAAAACGAAAGATCCTTCATCCACATGGTGGACGCGGAAATAGGTCGGTGTGCGAGTCGTGTTGACTCCCGACGTGACGACCGCTCAACGCCGCCGCGCCCGTGTCCGCGCCCCCGAGTTGGTGGGCCGGGGCTGGCTGAACACGGGTGGCCGGGAGATCAGGCTCAGCGACCTTCGGGGCAAGGTCGTGCTGCTGGACTTCTGGTCCTTCTGCTGCATCAACTGCCTGCACGTCCTCGACGAGCTGCGGCCCCTCGAAGCCGAGTTCGCCGACGTCCTGGTCACCATCGGCGTCCACTCGCCCAAGTTCGTGCACGAGGCCGAGCCCGCGGCCCTCGAAGCGGCGGTCGAGCGGTACGCGGTGGAGCACGCGGTGTTGGACGACCCCGAGTTGACGACGTGGCAGAACTACGCGGTGAAGGCGTGGCCGACGCTGGTGCTGGTCGACCCCGAGGGGTACGTCGTGCACGTCGCCGCGGGCGAGGGCCACCTCGACGCGCTGCGCCAGGTCGTGTCCGAGATCGTCGCCGAGCACGACGCGAAGGGCACCCTCCACCGCGGCGACGGCCCGTACGTCGCGCCGGCACCGAAAGCCACCGCGCTGCGCTTCCCCGCGAAGGCGGTCCTGACCGGCGCCAACACCCTCCTGGTCAGCGACTCCGCGCACCACGGCCTGGTCGAGCTCGACCTCGACGGCGAGACCGTGATCAGGCGCATCGGCACCGGCGAACGCGGCCGGCGGGACGGCCTGCGCCCCACGTTCTCCGAACCCGCTGGCATCGCGCTCCTCCCCGACGACGTCGCGGCCCGGGTCGGCTACCACGCCGTCGTCGCCGACACGGTCAACCACCTGCTGCGCGGCGTCGACCTGGACACCGGCGAGGTCACCACCATCGCCGGCACCGGCGAGCAGTGGCGCGACGGCGACACCGACGGCCCGGCCGACCGCATCCACCTCACCAGCCCGTGGGACGTCGCCTGGTGGGAACCCGCCGGAGGAGTCGTCATCGCCCTCGCGGGCAACCACACCCTCGGCCTGTTCAAGCCGCTGGAACGCCGCCTCGAACGCCTCGCCGGCACCACCGTCGAAGGCCTGCACGACGGCCCGGCCGACCAGGCCTTCTTCGCTCAGACCTCGGGCCTCGCGGCCGACGGCGACGCGCTCTGGCTGGTCGACTCGGAAACGTCCGCCCTGCGCCGCCTGGACGCCGACCGCACCGTGCACACCGCCATCGGCAAGGGCCTGTTCGACTTCGGCCACCGCGACGGCCCGGCCGACCAGGCGCTCCTCCAGCACCCGCTGGGCGTGACGGTCCTGCCCGACGGCGGGATCGCCATCGCCGACACCTACAACGGAGCCATCCGCCGCTACGACCCGGCGACCGGCGAGGTGTCCACCCTGGCCACCGACATCGCCGAGCCGTCCGACGCGGTCCTGGTGGACGGCGAGCTGGTCGTCGTCGCCTCCGCCGCGCACCGCCTCGAACGCCCCGTCGCCCCCGGCACGAGGCTGGTCAGCGGTGACGCGCACAAGGTCCGCCGGCCGCCGTCGGAGATCGCGCCGGGCGACCTGGAGCTCGCCGTCGTCTTCACCCCGCCGAGCGGCCAGAAGCTGGACGACCGGTACGGCCCGTCCACCCGGCTGGAGATCACCAGCTCCCCGCCCGGACTGCTGGAGTCGGGCGCGGGCGTCGGCACCGACCTCGTCCGCACGCTGCGCGTCGCGGAGGGCTTCACCGAGGGCGTGCTGCACGTCGTCGCCCAGGCCGCGAGCTGCACGGACGACCCGGCGGTCGAGCACCCGGTGTGCAAACTGGCACGTCAGGACTGGGGTGTTCCCGTCCGTGTGGTAAGAGGTGGACCTCACCGGCTACCCCTGATGATGGGTGGCCTCGACCACGACCACTAGACTCTGCCGGTGCCCGATGTCAAGCTTGAGATCCAGATGCTGCACGACCGCGTGATGGTGCGGATCTCGTCGGAAGACGGCGAACGTCGCAGCAGCGGTGGCATCGTGATCCCGGCGACCGCGCAGATCGCGAAGCGGTTGGCCTGGGGAGACGTGCTCGGCGTCGGCACGAACGTACGGCACGTCAAGGTCGGCGACCGCGTGCTCTTCAACCCGGACGAGCAGTTCGAGGTCGAGGTGCAGGGTCAGACCTACCTGGTCATGCGGGAACGCGACGTGCACGCCACCGCCACGGAGCGGACGGACCACGGGACCGGGCTTTACCTGTGACATCTGTGGTGGAACCCGTGAGTCCGGCGCGCCCGTGACCTGCGTGTGACGACCGTCGGGTAAGTAGTCCCAGGACCTTGCGGAGAGCAAGAGGGGGAGCGGTGCCGGAGAACCAGCGACCGGAGTACGACGCTGAGCGGACCACGGCCATGAGGCCGGTCCGCCCGTCGGACACCGCTGCGGAGCGCACGAGGAATCTCTCCGCCGGTTCGGTGGACGAGGCCGAGTGGCCCCAGGAGGACGCCGCGTGGCCGCAGGAGGAGCCGGACGCGGACACCGACCCGGCGCCGACCGTGCGGAACGTGACCACCTCCTCGCCCGGCCAGGACAACGCGACGGCCCCCCAGGACGTCTCTCACGACGTGACGCAGCAGCAGCCGACGCGCAACGCGCAACAGAACCCGCCGGCCAGGGACGCGGACGCCACCCAGGCGATCGCGTCGGCCGGTGAACAGACGCGCGCCCAGACGCCGCCTTCCGCCGCCGAGCAGACCCAGGCCATCAACACCCCGCCCGGCGGGTTCGGCCGGCCGGCCACGCCGCCCGGTGGCTTCAACCGGCCCGCGAACACCCCTCCCGGCGGCTTCGACCGGCCCGCGAACACGCCGCCCGGCGGCTTCAACCGACCGTCGTCGCCCTCGGAGGCCACCACGGTCTTCGCCGCGCCGGTGGGCGGGCCGGAACCGGACGCCACCGTCTACGGCCCGGTGATGGTCGACGCCACCGCGCCGACCGACGAGGCCGACGCCCGCCGCAAGCGCCTGCGCAAGGGCGGCCTGATCGCCGCCGCCGTGCTCGGCGTGATGGTCCTCCTCTACGGCCTGGACATCCTCATCTCCGGCGGCGACGTGCCGCGCGGCGTGTCCGTCGCGGGCGTCGACATCGGGGGCATGAGCCGGGACGAAGCCGAGCGGAAGCTGCGCGAGGAGATCGGCCCCCGCCTGGCCTCGCCGGTGAAGGCGCGCGCGGGCGACGTGGAGACCGAGGTCGACCCGCAGGCGGCCGGCCTGGAGCTGGACTGGACCGCCACGCTGGACCGCGCGGGCAGCCAGCCGCTGTCCCCCGTCACCCGCATCACCTCGTTCTTCACCTCCCGCGAGGTCGGCTTCGCCACCCGCAGCGACGAGGGCAAGCTGGCCGCCACGCTGGAAGGCCTGCGCGCCACCACCGACCACGAGCCCGCCGAGGGCGGCATCCGCTTCGAGGGCGCCACGCCGATCGCGGTCGAGCCGAAGCAGGGCCAGAAGCTGGACGTGCCCGGCGCGTCCGAGAAGCTGCTCGCCGGCTGGGCGGACGGCGGCACGATCGAGCTGCCGGTGGCCACCACCCCGGTCAAGACGACCAAGGAGGGCGTGCAGAAGGCCCTCGAAGAGGTCGCCAAGCCCGCCACCGCCGCGCCGTTGATCATCCTCGGGGAGGGCAAGGACGCGACGCTCACGCCCGAGCAGCTGGCCACCGTGCTGGTGTTCGAGCCCGCCGACGACGGCAGCCTGACCGCCAAGGTCGACAACGCCAAGGTGGTCGAGCACGCCGGTCCGCAGCTGAAGGAGACGGAGAAGGAGGGCAAGGACGCCGAGATCGTGTTCGAAGGCGGCCGGCCCACCGTCAAGGAGTCGGTCGACGGCCTCGGCGTCGACTGGGAGAAGTCCCTGACCACCGTGCTCGACGTGCTGAAGCGCGACAACGACCGCGCCATCAAGGCCGAGTACAAGCACACGCCGGCCAAGGTGACCACCGAAGAGGCGAACAAGATGGGCATCAAGGAGGTCATCGGCGAGTTCCAGACCGGTGGCTTCGCGCCCGACTCCGGCGTCAACATCCGCGTGGTGGCCGAGAAGGTCAACGGCGCGATCGTGAAGCCGGGCGAGACGTTCAGCTTGAACAACTACACCGGGCCGCGCGGCAGGGCGCAGGGCTACGTCGACGCGGGCATCATCGAGAACGGCATCCCCGGCCGCGCGGTCGGCGGCGGCATCTCGCAGTTCGCGACCACGCTCTACAACGCGTACTACTACGCGGGCATGAAGGACGCGGGCCACAAGGAGCACAGCTACTGGATCTCGCGGTACCCCAAGGGGCGCGAGGCCACCGTGTTCCAGGACCCGGCGGGCAACAGCGTGATCGACATCAAGTTCACCAACCCGGACGAGACGGGCGTGGCGATCCAGACGATCTGGACGCCGTCGTCGCTGAAGATCGTCCTGTGGGGCACCAAGAACTACGACGTGACCGGCTCGACCAGCGCGGAGTTCGACCACACGCAGCCGGAGGAGCGCAAGGTCACCACCCAGCCGTGCTCGCCGAGCAACGGCGCGCCGGGCTTCTCCGTCACCGACACCCGCACGATCACCGACCGGCGCACCGGCGCGACCCGCTCGGAGAGCCGGACGGTCCGGTACGACCCCTCGCACAAGATCATCTGCGAGGCGAAGCCGCCGGACGCGCCGCCCGCGGGCTGACGCTCCGCGGTTCGCGGTAGCCACGAAGGGGTATCACCCGATCGTGGCTACCACAGGGCAAGAGGTTCGAAGACACCCCGCCGTGCAGTTGCTCGGGCGCGCCGGGATGGTCTGCTACGGACTGGTCCACGTGCTGCTGGCGGTGTTGACGGCGCAGGTGGTCTTCGGCGACGCGGGTGAGCGGACCGACCAGAAGGGCGCGGTCTCGACCCTCGCCCAGACGTCCCTCGGCCCGGTCCTGCTGTGGGTGATGGCGTTCGGCCTGTTCGCGTTCGCGGGCTGGCAGCTCATCATGGCGGTGTCCGGTTACGGGTGGGTGCACAAGCAGCGCAAGCGCCTGTACCGGAAGGTCGGCTCGGTCGGCCGGGCGGTCACCGGCACGGTCATCGGGATCGCGGCGATCGGCTACGCGACCGGGGCGTCGCAGAAGAGCGGCACCGAGCAGTCGCAGACCTGGACGGCGCGCGTGCTCGCGTTGCCGTTCGGGCAGGTGCTGGTCGGTGCGGTGGCGCTGTTCGTGCTCGGGCTGGGCGTGATGGTGGCGCGCAAGGGCGTGAAGAAGTCCTTCGAGGACGACCTGGACATGTCCGAGCTGCCCGACGGCAGCCGGACCCTGGTCGAGCGGCTGGGCCGGGTCGGCTGGATCGGCAAGGGCGCGTCGTACTTCCTGATCGGGATCCTGGTCGCCTTCGCCGCGGTGAACGCCGACGCGTCCGAGTCCGGCGGGATGGACAAGGCGCTGCACACGTTGGCCGGGCAGCCGTACGGGCTGTTCGCGCTGGCCCTGATCGCGTTCGGCTTCCTCGGCTTCGGCGCGTACTGCTTCGCCGCCGCCAAGGCGCACAAGGGCTGACCGAAGCCGAAGGGCGGCACCCCGACGTCGGGGGGTGCCGCCCTTCGGCTTGCCGTGCCTCGCGCTGGAAGCGCCAGAAGCGTCAGAAGGAAGCTTCGTCCACGTCCATCAGGGCGTTGTCGGTGGCCTCGGCGATCTTGCGGCGCGCGGTCAGCTCCGGCAGCACGGACTTGGCGAAGAACGACGCCACCGCGACCTTGCCCTCGTAGAACGCCTTGTCCTTGGCCGAGACCTGGCCGTCGAGCTTGGCCAGCGCCACGTCGGCCTGGCGCAGCAGCAGCCAGCCCACCAGCACGTCGCCCGCCGTCATCAGGAGGCGGACGGTGTTCTGGCCGACCTTGTACAGGTTCCGGACGTCCTCCTGCGAGCTGGTCAGGAAGCCGACCATCGTGCCGAGCATGCCCTGGAGGTCTTCCAGGCCCTGCTTGAGGAGCGCGCGCTCCTCCTTGAGGCGACCGTTGCCGGCCTCGTTGTCCAGGAACTGCTGGATCTCGCCGTTCAGGAAGCCGAGCGCCTGGCCCTTGTCGCGGATGATCTTCCGGAAGAAGAAGTCCAGCGACTGGATGGCCGTGGTGCCCTCGTACAGCGAGTCGATCTTGGAGTCCCGGATGTACTGCTCGATCGGGTACTCCTGGAGGAAGCCGGAACCGCCGAGCGTCTGGAGCGACTGCGCCAGCTGCTCGTACGCGCGCTCCGAGCCGACGCCCTTGACGATCGGCAGCAGCAGGTCGTTGACCTTCTCCGCCAGCTCCTTGTCCGGGCCGCCCAGCGCGATCTTGTCCTGCTGCGTCGCCGTGTACAGGTAGACCGCGCGCAGGCCCTCGGCGTACGCCTTCTGCAGCATCAGGCTGCGGCGGACGTCCGGGTGGTGGGTGATGGTGACGCGCGGCGCGGTCTTGTCCGTCATCCGGGTCAGGTCGGCGCTCTGGACCCGCTCCTTGGCGTAGGCCAGGGCGTTCAGGTAGCCGGTGGAGAGGGTGCCGATGGCCTTCGTGCCGACCATCATGCGGGCGTACTCGATGACCTGGAACATCTGGGCGATGCCGTCGTGCACCTCGCCGAGCAGCCAGCCCTTGGCCGGGACGCCGTGCTGGCCGAACGTCAGTTCGCACGTGGTGGAGACCTTGAGGCCCATCTTGTGCTCGACGTTGGTGACGAAGGCGCCGTTGCGCTCGCCGGTCGACTCACCGGTCTGCGGGTCGAAGTGCCACTTCGGCACGAGGAAGAGCGAGAGGCCCTTGGTGCCGGGCTTCGGCTCGATGCCGGGACCCTCGGGACGGGCCAGCACCAGGTGCATGATGTTCTCGGTCATGTCCTGGTCGGCGGACGTGATGAACCGCTTCACGCCGTCGATGTGCCACGTGCCGTCGTCCTGGAGGGTGGCCTTGGTGCGGCCCGCGCCCACGTCCGAACCGGCGTCCGGCTCGGTCAGCACCATGGTGGCGCCCCAGCCGCGCTCGATCATGATCTCGGCCCAGCGCTTCTGCTGCTCGGTGCCGTTCTGGTGCACGACCGAGGCGAAGCTCGGGCCGGCCAGGTACATGTAGGCGGCCGGGTTGGAGCCCAGGATCAGCTCGGACGCCGCCCACTGGACCGACGGCGGGATGCCGAAACCACCCAGCTCGTTGGGCAGGCCCAGGCGGTACCACTCGCCGTCCCACAGCGTCTGGTACGACTTCTTGAACGATTCCGGCAGTGTTGCCGAGTGGGTCTTCGGGTCGAAGACCGGGGGGTTGCGGTCGGAGTCGGCGAAGGAGTCCGCCAGCGGTCCGACCGCCAAGTTGTTGAGCTCGGCAAGCACGCCGCGCGCGGTGTCCTCGTCGGACTGCTCGAACGGCCCCGTGCCGAGGTGGTCCTGCACGTTGAAGACCTCGAAAAGGTTGAATTCGAGGTCTCGGACGTTGCTCTTGTAGTGACCCATCTCGTCGCTCACTCCATGCTGGTCGGGGCGGTCCCCTACTGACCGGTAACAACAGGGTATTACCTGTCAGTAACCTCGGCAAGGCCGAACGACGGGTTGTGGCGAAGCAGACGGGCGTGAGGTGCGGACTTCCCGGGCGGAAGGTTCGGTGCCCGAGCGGACGACTCGCGGTGCCCGAGCGGACGACTCGCGGGGTGTCGGGTCAGGTTTGCAGGACGCCGCCGGACAGGAGGCCGGACTGGTAGGCGAGCGACACGGCGTGGGTGCGGTCGCGGGCGCGGAGCTTGCGGAGGATGTTCTTCACGTGGGTGCGCACGGTCTCCACCGACACGTACAGCTCGCTCGCCACGGCCTGGTTCTCCAGTCCGTCCGCGATCAGCTGCAGGACCTCGTACTCCCGGCGTGACAGCGACCGCCGCGTGCCGGCCTCGGCGGTCGGCGTGAACCCGGAGGCCAGCGGCGCGAGGGTCGGGTCGAGGTACGTCCGGTCCAGGTGCGTCCGGGCGACCGCCTGCATCACCTCGGCGATCTCGGCCGACCGGGGCACCATCCCGCTCACGCCGGCGGTCAGGGTCGCGCGCACGAACTTCGCCGTCCGGTGCGGCTCCCGCACCAGCGAGATGACCGCCAGGGACGAGTCGTTGCCGGTCAGCAGGGTCGCCAGGTGACCTTGCGGATCGAGCATCGAGTCGATCAGCAGCACGTCGGGCCTCAGCCGCTCGTGCATCCGCACCGCCGTGTTCAGGTGTCCGGTGGCGCCCAGCCAGTGCATGGCCGGTGTTCGCCGGACCACGGCCGCCAGTCCTTCGCGGAACAGGGGCAGTGGGTCGACCAGGGCGATCCCCGGTCCAGGGCCTCGCCCCTCGGCGCCCGGCACGACCGGGCGCGCGTTGAGAACGGTTCGCATGCCGGTGCGACCTGCCGGCGAACCGGCCATGACGCCGATTCACCTCACTACTTTCCGTAGATGGGCGGTCTCGCTGGTCATGTACATGAACAAGAGTCACGAATGTGACTCAATGATCGCCCACGGCCTTCCGCCGGAGGCAACAGCCTCGTAAGACCTACGTCACACACCCATGTGGGACGCCGCGCACCGCCGCCCGAATCACGCGCTGCCACCCGTGGGCCGAGCACTCGTGGAGGCCTCATGGACACCCTCGACTGGGTCGTCGTCGGTGGGTACTTCTTCGTGATGGTGGCGATCGGCTACTGGTCACGCGGGCGGATCAAGAACATCTCCGACTTCTTCACCGCGGGCGGCAAGATGCCCTGGTGGTTGTCCGGCATCTCGCACCACATGTCCGGCTACAGCGCGGTCATGTTCGTGGCCTTCGCCGCCGAGGCCTACCGCCTCGGGCTCACCGTCTACATCTGGTGGGCGCTCACGATCGGGCTCGGCGTCGGCATCGGCGCGTTCCTGTGGGCCGGCGCGTGGAACAGGCTGCGCTCCAAGCACGGCGTCAAGTCGCCGCTGGAGTACCTGGCCCGCCGCTACGACGTGCCGACGCAGCAGATCATGGCGTGGGCGGGCGCGGCGCTGAAGGTGGTCGACATCGCGGCCAAGTGGGTCGCGGTCTCGCTGCTGCTCCAAGGCTTCGCGGGCGTCCCGATCTGGCTCGGCATCACGGTCGTCGGCGCCGTCACGATGGTCTACTCGGTGCTCGGCGGCCTGTGGGCCGACGCGTTGACCGACTTCGGCCAGTTCATCATCCAGGGCGTGGCGGGCATCGCGATGTTCGTCGCGGTCGCCGCGCACTTCGGCGGCATCGACTTCATGTGGAAGATCTGGGACCAGCTGCCGGAGCGGCACTCCGAGCCGCTGTCCGGCCAGTACACGCTGATCTTCTTCATGGCGCTGTTCCTGATCAAGACGCTGGAGTACAACGGCGGCATGTGGAACCTGGCGCAGCGCTACATGGCCGCGCCCACGGGTGCCGCCGCCAAGCGCTCGGCGCTGCTGTCGAGCGCGCTGTGGCTGCTCTGGCCGCTGGTGCTGTTCTTCCCGATGTGGGCGGCGCCGCTGATCGTGCCGGGCATGGAGGGCAACGCCGAGCAGGCGTACGTCGAGATGGGCAAGCTCATGCTGCCCGCGGGCATGATCGGTCTGGTGCTGGCGGGGTTCTTCTCGCACACCATGGCGATGGTGTCGTCGGACGCCAACGTGATCTCCGCCGTCATCACCCGGGACATGCTGCCCAGGCTGTGGAAGGGCGTGACGCGGCTCAGCGAGCCCGCGCAGTTGCAGCTGGCGCGGGTCACCACGTTCGCGTTCATCGGCCTGAGCATGACGATCGCGTTGACCGCGGACACCAAGGGGTTCGTGCTCAAGGTCGTGATCGCGCTGGTGGCGGCCACGATGGGCCCGATCGCGATCCCGTTGATGCTCGGCATGCTGCCGTGGTTCCGGAAGGTCGGCCCGACCGCCGCGAAGGCGTCGGTGATCGGCGGCCTCGGCACGTGGGCAGTGCTGTACGTGATGCAGCAGAACAAGGTCGAGTTCGTCACCCAAGCGGTGATCGTGTCCTGGCCGCTGCTCGTGTCGCTGGTGCTGTACCTGGCGATCGGCCTCGTGCTCAAGCCCGAGCCGTCGGCGGACCGGGACGCGCTGGTCGACTCGCTGCGGTCCGACCCGGACGAGGAGAAGGTGCCCGCGCGCACGTGACCTGTTGACCGTGGGTTCGGTCATCTCCGCCGTGCGGGCGCGTCGTCGATCGCGCCCGCACGGCGGAGGTGCAGGAACAGCCGCAGTCGGTCGGCGAAGAAGCCGCTGCGCGGGCGGTGGGCCACCGGACGCCTCAACCGTTCCCCCTGTGGTGATCGTCGCATCCGTGGACCGCGGGTCACGACGTAGTGTGGGCACTAATGATTAGTGCACAAAACGTCGAGGACCCGCTGGCCCTGGAACGGCAGGTCTGCTTCGCGCTGTCCATCGCGTCCAGGAACGTGGTCGGGCTGTACCGGCCGCTGTTGGAGCCCATGGGGCTGACCCACCCGCAGTACCTGGTGATGCTCGCCCTCTGGGGCCGCGCGCCGCTGTCGGTGAAGGAGCTGAGCCGGTTGCTGGCGTTGGAGCCGGCCACGCTGTCGCCGCTGCTCAAGCGGCTGGAGGCGATCGGGTACGTGACGAGGTCGCGTGACGCGGCGGACGAGCGGCTGCTCGCCGTGACGTTGACGGAGACCGGTGCGGCGCTGCGCGACCAGGCGTTGGCCATCCCGCCGGCGGTGGTGGAGCGGCTGGGCATGTCGCTGGACGAGCTGCGCGACCTGCACTCGGCGCTGACCAGGGTGATCGCCGCGACGGAGCGGACGTGAGCCGGCCCGGCGTCCCGCTGCGCGCGTGGTACCTGCTCGGCGGCAGGCTCCCCCCGCGCCACCGCGAGTGGGTGTTCCGGCAGGCGACGAAGCCGACGTGGCTGGTCTGGTTCGCCGTGCGGATGTTCCTCCAGGTGCTGCCGTTGACGGTGGCCATCACGCTGGCGCTGGTGCTGGGCCTGGGTTCCCCGTGGCCGCTGGCGGTCGCGTGCGGGTCGTTGGGGCTGGTGGTGGGCGTGTACTTCGGTGTGTCGTACGCGATCGAGAGCACCGACCACCGGATGACGAAGTACGGCTACCCGGCGGGCGCGGCGGCGGAGGTGCGCAAGGAGCGGACGAAGCGCGACCAGGAGCGCTACGAGCAGGTGTGGCGTTCGACGGAAAACGGGTCCTGAATCTCCGTGCGGGTCGCCTAGCGTCTGACGGTGTGGAGTGGCAGACGAGGGTGGCGGCGGCGTTCGGGCTCGGTGACGTCCTCGAACCGTGGACGCCCGTGGCGGGTGGGCGCGCGCACCTGATGTGGCGCCTGCGCACGTCACGGGGCACGTGGGCGGTCAAGCGGTTGAACCGGTCGCGTGAGGACTGGTGGATGCGGGACTACCTGGTGTCCGCCGAGGTGCAACTGGCCGCCCACGCGCGCGGCTTCCCCATGCCGCGCCCCGTCCACCCGCTCGAACCGGCCGCGCCGCTGCTGGCGGACGTCCGGGTGGGTGACGAGGTCGCCAGCTACCTGGTGCACGAGTGGCACGAGGGCGGGCCGCTGACCTCGGACGTCTCGGCGTGGGTCGGCGCCACCCTGGCGTCCCTCCACGCCCTTCCCGCCGCGGGCGCGCCCGACCGGCAGCCGCACCCGGTCGAGGAGTGGCTGGAGTGGCTGGACGAGGCGCCGAACGACTTCACCGCCGCCGTGCGCGGGTACCTGCCGGACATCGCCGAGGCTCTCGCGATCGCCGCGGACACGGGTGACCTGACGCCGGTGGGCACGCACCGGGACGTGAAGCCGGACAACGTCCTGGAGACCCCGGACGGACCGCTGCTGGTGGACTGGGACGGCGCGGGTCCGGACTACGCGGAGTGGGAGCTGACCCGTGCGGCGCTGTACTTCAGCGGGCTGGGCGAGGACCGCGCCGCGTTCGACACGGTGATCAAGTCGTACGAAGCCGCGGGCGGCCACCGCCCACCCGCGTCCCCCGCCGCGTTCGCCGGCCTGCTCCACACCTACCTGGCCGGTGCCGCGTGGATGGTGTGGCGGGCACTGGGCCACCGCCCCGTCACCCCACCCGAACGAGCCGCCGCCCACACCCACGCGCTGGAGCTGCTGGCCGACCTGCGCACGTCCCTCGTCCGGTCGGACTCCTGGGTGGACCGCCTCCGCTAGCCGTGCGGGATCGGTGGACTCGACCCGCTCCCACGCGACCCCGTGCGCGGTCAGGATCTCCAGGTACCCGTCGACCCGCTCGACCAGGTGCCGGGCCGACGACTTGAACCACGCCACCGCGCCCGGGTTCAGCTCCCGGTCGTAGACGGTCGGGTCGACGTGCGACGGCGTCGTGTACGCCGCGTCGTACCAGTCGTTGGCCTCCCGCCGGAACCGCTCCTCGCCGTCGGTCAGCACCCCGTCCCGGGCGAGCTTGTTGACCAGCCAGAACACCCCTGGGAAGAACCCCCGCTCATGCCGGACCGCCCTCTGAAACCGCACGTACACCATGTGCCCCATGTCCCCTGATCGTGGCGCGGACAGACCACGTGGTCGCCCTTCCTGCACCGCGGTCGCGAACTCGCCCTCGTCGACGTGCCCGCGGTGCCAGTCGTCCGCCTCCAGGTCCCGCGGCCGGCCGCTCACCACGTTCAGCTCGTACGTGGTGTCGTGCACCCCGAGCACTTTTCGCCAGCAGCCGTAGCGATCTTCGCTGGTGAGAGCCTTTTGTTGCCTGAGTCAGAAAACCTGTGACCGCCGAGGTAGACATTCGCGTGCCTGTGTGTGTAGTATTCACCTCGTTGGAAGAGAGAAAGTCAGTGACACGGGAGATGACGAACTGCCCGTGAGCTAGGTGCTTGACGGTCGGACGTGCTGGGGCCAGTCGGTGAAGGGGCCTCCGCGGCAGTGGACCAAGGGTTGATCGGCGGTTACGACCGGAGGAACGATCCCGGTGCCGACGACTGGATGAAATGGCAAGCGGTTAAATCAGTTGTGGTGAGTGGCAGTAGGTGTGCAGTACGGCCAGGTGTGCCGGAGCCGATCAGTGGACGGGGCTCCAGGTAGGTGGCCAAGGGTGGTCGGTGAAGTGATTCCGGCACGTGCATCAGGACCGGTGCCGACCGTCGCGTGAGAGTGCGAGAAGTAGTAATCAGAGGAAAGGGAAGGGCTGTACACCATCGGATCGCCCGGCTTCGGCTGAACTCGGCCGGACGGGTACCGCAGTTCCATCGGTTTCGAAGGTGGCCTGCGGTTACGCACATGCGATCCCCGCAGCGCCCGCTTCCAGTGCGGGTGGCGCGGACAGAGGAAGCCGGTCTCACGGTCGGCTAGGTGGAAGTGGAACCCAACACCCCGGGGCCCCGGCGCTACTGCGCCGGGGCCCCTCGTGATGCGGAGGTGCGATGAACCCACAGGAAGCCCACGACCACCAGGTGCCGGACGCGCAGACCACGGCCGAGCGTTTCGACGACGACGACTACCCCGCTTACACCATGGGACGGGCCGCGGAGATGCTCGGCACTTCGGCTGGGTTCCTGCGCAGCCTGGACGAGGCCAAGCTGATCGAGCCGCAGCGCTCGGTCGGGGGACACCGCCGGTACTCCCGCAGCCAACTGCGCCTGGCCGCCCGCGTCCGGGTGATGGTGGACCAGGGCACAGGGCTGGACTCGGCCTGTCGCATCGTCACCCTGGAGGACCAGCTCCAGGACGCCAAGGACGCCAACAGGTCGCAGCACCCACCCGGCGAGCCCTACCCGCCACTGCGGGGCGTGTGACCCCTCTGAGCCACCGCAGCACGCGATCACGACCGCACGGGGCCCGACCGCGGCGCGTCGGGTGCGCTCGTCCAGTCGGGCGGGTCCGCCGGCCCGACCATGACGAAGGCCCCGGTCAACCGACCTGGGCCCTCGTTCACTGGAGCGGACGGGAATCGGACCCGCCTCTACAGCTTGGGAACCCGATCAGTCAGTCCTGCTCCGAATCACGACCTGCGGGGTGTTCGGCCATGAATGACCGGTGTCGCCCGTTATGGACCGGTGCTTGTCGCACGGTAGTTGCACGAGCTGGTCGTCCTGGGGCTCGTACTGCTGGAACAGGCTGATCACGACCGGGGACGGCGCGAGCCGATCAGGTCGGCGGGGTCGAACGTGACGGTTCCACCGCCGGGAACGTCGACGGTGCCGGTGGCGCCGTCTTGGAGCGTCACGGTTTCCACGTACACGCCCTGGTCCAGCCTGTAGCAGTAAATGACCGGCCCACCTTCACGACCGACTTCCACCCGCCAGAAGGCAGGCACTCCGGCGGCAGCGAACGCGGCGGGCTTCTCCAACCGATCACGGCGCGCGGTCGACGGGCTGACCACCTCGACCGCGAGCGCCACCAGTTCGACCTCGACGGCGGTGGTCTCCACCAGCTCCGTGCACACCACCACGTCCGGGATGTAACCCAGTCCCGGGGCCACGCGCACGCCAACTGCCGTCACGGCTTCCATGCCGCCGTCGGCGACCGCGTCGTCCAGCAACCGGCAGAGCCGATCCGCGACGCGTTGGTGCGCGACAGCCGGGGCGGCGCTCACCACGAACCGCCCGTCGACCAGTTCGACGCGGTGGCCCTCCGCAGGCTCAAGGCGCTCCCAATCTTCCAACGTGTAGCCGTCCAAGCGGCGTGCACTGGTCATGGTGTGGCCTCCGAGGCGCTGCTGCCGGTGAGCCCGTCTCGCGCAGGAGGAAGATCCGTCGACCTGGTGCACGAGCCTTCCGAGTGCGCCCGCGCATCCGGGAAGGGCTCGCGTCCCGGGTGAACCGGGCCAGGTGCGGACCACCTCCGCTTGCGCGGGGCGGGCCCCAAACAACGATACGGCAGAGGTGGGATTCGTCCCACCTACGAGGTGAAGCGGGCAGCGCCCGAACACGACGAAGGCCCAGGTCAACCGGGAAAACCGGTGCTGACCTGGGCCTTCGTCTACCTGAGCGGGTGACGGGAATCGAACCCGCCTCTACAGCTTGGGAAGCTGTCGTTCTACCAATGAACTACACCCGCGCGTGCTGCGAGCCCGATCATACACATAGGCTGTCACCGTGCTGCTCAGTGACCGCGATCTGCGCAAGGAGGTCGGCTCCGGCCGGCTGGTGCTGGAGCCGTTCGACGACGTCATGGTGCAGCCTTCCAGCATCGACGTGCGGTTGGACCGGTTCTTCCGCGTCTTCAACAACACCCGCTACACCCACATCGACCCGACGATGCAGCAGGACGACCTCACCTCGCTGGTCGAACCGGCCGACGAAGAGCCGTTCGTGCTCCACCCGGGCGAGTTCGTGCTCGGCTCGACGTTCGAGCTCGTCACCCTCCCGGACGACCTGGCGGGCCGGCTCGAGGGCAAGTCGTCGCTGGGCCGCCTCGGCCTCCTCACCCACTCCACGGCGGGCTTCATCGACCCCGGCTTCTCGGGCCACATCACGCTGGAGCTGTCGAACGTCGCCAACCTGCCCATCACCCTCTGGCCCGGCATGAAGATCGGCCAGCTGTGCCTGTTCCGGCTCAGCAGCTCGGCCGAGTTCCCGTACGGCTCGTCGCAGGCCGGCTCCCGCTACCAGGGCCAGCGCGGCCCGACGCCGTCCCGCGCGTACCTGAACTTCCACCGCACCGACACCAAGCGCTAGAGCTCCAGCGCCCCGTACCTGGCCAGCACGCGCGACCGCAGGTCCGGGTCGTTCCGCGGCACGGGCTCCAGGAACACCTCGTCCAGCTCGGCGTGCGCGGCACGCAGTTCGGCGTCTATGCGGACGCACGCCCGTTCCAGCTCCGCCGCGCCCAGCGCGTCGTCGAAGTCGAGCCGCGCGCACACCAGCACCCGGTCCGTGCCGACCGCCATCGTCAGCAGGTCCACCACCTGCTCGACCTCCGGCGCCGCCCGCATCTCCGCCCACACCGCCCGCACCAGCACCGGGTCGGCCTGCCTGCCGATCAGCAGCCCCCGGTTGGTCGACGCCAACGTGTAGGCGGCGAGCGCGAGCAGCACCCCGATCGCCAACGACGCCACGCCGTCCCACACCGACGAACCGGTCACGTGGTGCAGGCCCAGCCCGCCGAACGCGAGCAGCAGCCCGATCAGCGCCGCCGAGTCCTCCAGGAACACCGTCTTCACCGTCGGGTCGTCCGACATCCGCAGGAACGCGAGCACCGACCGCTCCTCGGCCCGCGCCTCCCGCCGCACCTGCCGCACGGCCTGCGTCCACGACACCGCCTCCAGCACGAACGCGATGGCCAGCACGACGTACCCGACCACCGGGCTGTTCTGCTCCTCCGGCGCGCCGAACACGGTCCGGAAGCCCTCGTAGAGCGCGAACACCGCACCCGACACGAAGAGCGACACCGCCGCGAGCAGCGACCAGAAGTACCGGTCCTTGCCGTACCCGAACGGGTGCCTGCGGTCGGCGGGGCGGGCGGACCGGCGCAGCGCCGTCAGCAACAGGCCCTCGGTGAACGTGTCGGCGACCGAGTGCGCCGCCTCGGACATCATCGCCGCCGACCCGGTGATCACCCCGGCGATCGCCTTCATCACCGCGATGGCCAGGTTCACCGCCAGGGCGAGGAGGACGGTGACCGTGCTCCCACCGCCCTTCGAGTGGTCAGGTGCCATGGTTCGACGTTAGGGCTCGACGGCAGGCCCCGCCCGGTGTGACCACCGTCGCGTCCGACCCTTTTGGACGGCCGCCGCCACCGTTAGCCTGCGGCATGGGCATTTTGGTGCACGTACTGCTGACGGCGGTGGCGGTCTGGGTCGCCACGCTCATCCCGGGCATCGACCTGGGAGAGGGCGCGTCGACACCGGCGAAGATCGGCACGCTGATCGGCGTCGCGCTGCTCTTCGGCTTGGTCAACGCGGTGGTCAAGCCGCTGGTGAAGTTCTTCGGCTGCCTGTTCTACCTGGTCACGCTCGGTCTGATCGGCCTCGTGGTGAACGCGCTGCTGTTCTGGCTCACCGGGTGGCTGGCGGGCGAACTGGGCCTGCCGTTCGACGTCACCGGCTTCTGGCCGGCGTTCTTCGGCGCGATCATCGTGGCCCTGACGAGTTGGATCCTGAACCTCGTCTACGACCGCATCACCGACTGACGGCCGAGTCCCGCGACCTGGGAACACGACAACCCGGGAACACGACAACGCCCCCCGGTCCGAACAGGACCGAGGGGCGTTCACCGTCCACAAGCGACCGGCCACAAGGGACTAGCCGGACGGCGTCTTGTCCTCGTCCGGCAGCGGCGTGCCGGTGGGCGCCTCGTCCGTCGGCACGTCCCCGCGCTCCAGGGCCTGGCCCCGGCGCACGGACGTCAGCAGCAGCTGCGCCACGTCCACGACCTCGACGTGCGAGCCCGCCGCGCCCTCGTTCTGCCGTGCCGTCACACCATCGGTCAACATCACCCGGCAGAACGGGCAACCCGTCGCGATCTTCGACGGCGCGGTGCCCAGCGCCTCGTCCACCCGGTCGAGGTTGATGCGCTTGCCGATCCGCTCCTCCATCCACATGCGGGCGCCACCGGCGCCGCAGCACATGGACCTGTCGCCGTGGCGCGGCATCTCGCGCAGCGTCGCACCCGACGCGCCGACCAGCTCGCGCGGCGCCTCGTAGATCTTGTTGTGCCGGCCCAGGTAGCACGGGTCGTGGTAGGTGATGTCCTCCGCGACCTCCGCCACCGGCACCAGGCGCCGCTCCCGCACCAGCTTGTTCAGCAACTGCGTGTGGTGCACGACCTCGAACGTGCCGCCCACCTGCGGGTACTCGTTGGCCAGCGTGTTGAAGCAGTGCGCGCACGTCACGACGACCTTGCGCTGGCCGGGGCCGCGACCGTCGAAGACCGTGTTCAGCACCTCGACGTTCTGCTGCGCCAGCATCTGGAACAGGAACTCGTTGCCCGCGCGCCGCGCCGGGTCACCGGTGCAGGTCTCCTCCGGCCCGAGCACGGTGTACTTGACGCCCGCGGTGTGCAGCAGCTCGGCCACCGCCCGGGTGGTCTTCTTCGCCCGGTCCTCGAACGCGCCCGCGCAGCCGACCCAGAACAGGTACTCGGCGTCACCCAGCTCGCCGTCGAACACCGGCACCTCGAAGTCCAGGCCCTCGGTCCACGCCAGGCGGTCCTTGGAGTTCTGGCCCCACGGGTTGCCCTTGTTCTCCAGGTTCTTGAACATGCCGCCCAGCTCGGACGGGAAGTTCGACTCGATCAGCACCTGGTAGCGGCGCATGTCGACGATGTGGTCGACGTGCTCGATGTCCACCGGGCACTGCTCGACGCACGCGCCGCACGAGGTGCAGGACCACAGCACCTCGGGGTCGATGACGCCCAGCTCGTCCGCGGTGCCGACCAGCGGGCGCTCCGACTCGGCCATCGCCAGCACGTCGACGGACTCGAGGCGCTTCTTGTAGTCCTCGTACTTGTCGCTCGTCAGGCCGACCTCGTCGCCGGCCATGTCCTTGCTGCCGCCGGCGAGCAGGTACGGGGCCTTGGCGAACGCGTGGTCGCGGAGCTGGGTGATGAGGAGCTTCGGGGACAGCGGCTTCCCGGTGTTCCACGCGGGGCACTGGGACTGGCAGCGACCGCACTCGGTGCAGGTGCTGAAGTCCAGCCAGCCCTTCCAGGAGAAGTCCTCGACCTTGCCGACGCCGAACACGTCCTTGTCGGGATCGGCTTCCTCCAGGTCGAGGACCTTGCCGCCGCTCATCATCGGCTTCAGCGCGCCGAGCGCGACACCGCCGTCGTCCTCGCGCTTGAAGTAGATGTTGAAGAACGCGCTGAACCGGTGCCAGGCGACGCCCATGGTCAGGTTCTTCGCCACCACGATCAGCCACAGCATGGCGGACAGCAGCTTGATGAACGCCATGATCGAGACCCAGTTCGGGCTCGAGGGCAGGATCTCGGACAGCGGCGCGGTCACGAACGACGACCACAGCGGCGGGTCCTCCAGGCCGGAGGACTGCTTGAACGCCTTCACGCCGAGGATGCCGAGGCCCTCGATGATCACGACCGCTTCGACGAAGTACGCGGCCTTGAAGTCGGAGCCCGCGAACCGGGACACCCGGTCGGCGCGGCGCGGGTGGTTGAGCTGGCGGATGACCGCCAGGGCCACACCACCGACCACGGTGCCGAGGCCGAGCAGTTCGACCAGCAGCGACCAGAGCGACCAGGTGCCGATGATCGGCCAGTGGAAGCCGGGGTAGAAGACCTCGCCGTAGGCCTCGAACAGCGCCGCGGAGCCGATCAGGAAGCCCCACATCACCATCCAGTGCCAGGGCGCGACCTTGCGGAGCTTGGCCATCCTGGTGTGTGCGACGAACTCCACGATCAGGGTGCGCATGCGGGGCACGAACGGCCCGTTGCGGGTCGCGTCGGGCTGCCCCAGCCGGATGATCTTGATCATCCGCAGGACACCGGCGACGAACAGGCCCCAGGCGTACACGCTGACGGCGACGCCGATGGCGCCGAGGGTGAGCTGGAGGGCTCCCATTGTGGTGGCGGCCTTTCTCGTCCGTTCTCCTGGCTCGGCAGCCTACGCCCGCTTACTGGCCGGTAACCACTTGGACGTGGCCGATCACATACGGGCGGTAGAGTAGTGGGACGGACGTTCAACTTGTTGGGGTGTGCCCGTGCTCGTGTACCTGGCGCTGGCCGTGGCGATCGTCGGCGAGGTCACGGCCACGGTGTCGCGCGGGCTGGTGCTCGTGATCGCCGGCGTGGTGGCCATCGAGGTGGGCAGCGGTGCGGGCGCCTGACGGTCGGCGGGCACGCGGCGACCGGCGTCGGCAGGCGCTCCTGGAAGCCACTCTGAGGGTGGTCGAACGGGACGGCGTGGCCGGGGTGAGCCACCGTTCCGTGGCGCGCGAGGCGGACGTGCCGACGACGTCGACGACCTACTACTACGCGACGTTGGACGACCTGCTGATCGCGACGCTGACGTGGTCGGCCGATCAGATGGCTTCGAGCTTCCGCAACATGCCGCTGACACCGTCGGAGGTGGCGCGGTTCATCGCGGACGCCGCCGGGGAGCATCGCGGCCGGACGCTCGCGGAGTACGAGCTGTACCTCCTGGCGGCGCGCCGGCCCGAGCTCCGGCCGGCCGCGCGCCGGTGGATCTCGCTCATGGCGGAAGTGGCCGGTCCGTGGGACCCGGTGGCGCTGCGCGCGCTCCTCGCGGGCCTCGACGGGCTGCTGATCCAGGCGTTGATCGCGGATTTCCCCCCAATGGCGCACGATTTGGAGCCCGTTGTGTCCCTTCTGATGCTCGGCGGATGACCTTCACGCGGGACACTGGTGGCATGAGGTTCGCCGGTCGTGAGTCGTGGCAGGTGTCGCACGGGACGAGTCAGGTGGTCAACACCGCGCTGTTCATCCGCGACACGCTCGCGCTCTCGGTCGACACCGTGCCCGAGCTGCCCGGGCTCGAACCGTCGGTGCCCGTCGTGGTGCCGCCGGGCGTCGACCGCGCGGCGGCGGCTGAAGAGTGGCTGGGCTGGTGGGCGGACGTGCTCGACCACGCCCGCGCCGACCTGCCGGGCGGTGCGCCGGACGACCCGGCCGGGCCGTCGCTGGAGATCCGGCCCGGACTGCGGGGCGCCGTGCTGGCGCTCGGCGCCGCTGCGGCGGAGTACGAACACCGGCACGTGCAGTCGCGGGGCGCGTTGCCGATCGGCGAGGTCGTGCGCGGGGTGGAGGGTCGGATCGGGCGGTACGTGAAGCCGTTCCGCCTGGTCATCACCGAGGTGCCCGTGCAGGGCCTGGTGTGGGAGCGGATGACCGACACGCACGTGATCGCCTCCCAGCGCTTCCTCAGCGACCCGGCCCGCTCCGCCCCCGCCCTCCGCACCGTCGTGGAAGCCCTCGCCTAACCCACCTCCGCGAGCCCTCCACTCAGGCACCGCGAGTCGTCCACTCAGGCACCGCGAGCCGTCCACTCAGGCACCGCGAGCGGTCCGCCGAGACACCGTGAACCCGCCGGTCCCCGAGGCGCGGGGTAGGGCCAGCCCCCGTACGGGGTCGGGGGTCTTCCTGGTGTGCCGGCCGGTCGGCCGCGCCTAACTTGAACGTCAACAACCTTGACGCCTGAGGGGGCAGTGGTGGTAAAGCGGATCGCGTTGACGGCCGTCGTGGTGGTGGCCGCGGCGGTGGCGCTCACGTCGTGCGTGCGGCTCGTGCAGTCGGGCTTCGACGACCAGCACTCGGTGACCGGGCAGGTGGCCGAGGTCCGGCTCCAGAACGGCTCGGGTGACGTCCTGGTCCGCAGCCGCGCGGGCGGCGGCGGCGACGTCGAGGTCCGGCGGCACGTCAGCTACCCCAAGGACGCGAACAAGCCGGAGGGCATCAGCCACCGCATGGAGGGTTCCACCCTGGTCCTGGACGGCTGCGGCAACCGGTGTTCGGTCGACTACGAGGTCACCGTCCCCTCCGAGGACGTCCGGATCTCCGGCGTCAACGACTCCGGCGACGTCCGCCTCGAAGGCGTGGCCGCCGTCGAGGTCGAGGTCGGCTCCGGCAACGCGACGGTCCGCGACGTGTCCGGGGTGGTCCGCGTCGACATCGGCTCGGGCGACCTGGACGTGGCGGACGTCGGCGGCGACTCCCAGGCCCTGGTCGGCTCCGGCAACGCCCGACTGGCGAACATGCGCGGCGCGGTGACCGTCGACGCCCACTCCGGTGACGTCGACGTGCAGATGGCCGCCGTGCTCTCGGTGCGCGCCGAGACGGGCAGCGGCAACCTGACCGTCAAGGTGCCGAAGGGCGCCTACAAGGTGAACGTGGGCGCGAGCAGCGGTGACAAGGAGGTCGAGATCGCGAACGACCCGAACGCCTCCGCCGAACTCGTGCTGCACGCCGGCAGCGGCGACGTGACGTTGCGCGCCGCCTAGGCGTTCTGCTCGTACGACGCCGGGAGCAGCGCCTCCACCTCCCCGCCCACCTCGTCCGCCCCGGTCAGCGACACCTTGTGGGTCGACTGGCCGGGGCCGCCCGGCGTCAAGCGCGCGCTGTCCGGCGCGGTCGTGAACCGCGGTCCCAGGTCGACCCGCGACGCCAACGCTCGGACAACGGCCGCAGCACTTCCTCGCGCCCCGAGTACTGCTCCGCGACGTGCTCCGCGAACGTGGGCTCGACCTGTCGGCGAGCGGGTCCTGGCCGCGAGTGTCCCGGATCACCTCATCCCGGGAACACCGGAGGCCGCCCGGTCGTTGGACAGGCAGAAAGATTGAGCCGGGTGGACTCAAGTCCGCCAGTGCTGGCAAACTTGAGCCGGTACCGCTCAACGCGGGGCTCTCACAAACGCACTACCAGGAGGAATCCAATGGCGCGAGCGGTCGGCATCGACCTTGGGACGACCAACTCCGTCGTCGCCGTTCTCGAGGGTGGCGAGCCGACGGTGATCGCCAACTCCGAGGGGTCGCGCACCACCCCGTCCATCGTGGCCTTCGCCAAGAACGGCGAAGTGCTCACCGGTCAGCCCGCCAAGAACCAGGCGGTGACCAACGTCGACCGCACCATCCGGTCCGTCAAGCGCCACATCGGCATGGACTGGAAGACGGACGACATCGACGGCAAGCAGTACACGCCGCAGGAGATCAGCGCGCGCGTGCTGATGAAGCTCAAGCGCGACGCCGAGGCCTACCTGGGCGAGGAGATCACCGACGCGGTGATCACCGTCCCGGCCTACTTCGAGGACGCGCAGCGCCAGGCCACCAAGGAGGCCGGCCAGATCGCCGGCCTCAACGTGCTGCGCATCGTCAACGAGCCCACCTCCGCCGCCCTGGCCTACGGCCTCGACAAGGGCGACAAGGAGCAGACCATCCTGGTCTTCGACCTCGGTGGCGGCACGTTCGACGTCTCGCTGCTGGAGCTGGCCGAGGGCGTGGTCGAGGTCAAGGCGACCTCCGGTGACAACCACCTCGGTGGCGACGACTGGGACCAGCGCATCGTGGACTGGCTGGTCGAGCGGTTCAAGCAGACCAACGGCATCGACCTGACCAAGGACAAGATGGCGTTGCAGCGGATCCGCGAGGCCGCCGAGAAGGCGAAGATCGAGCTGTCCAGCTCGAACAACGCCTCCATCAACCTGCCCTACATCACCGTGGACTCGGACAAGAACCCGCTGTTCATGGACGAGACGCTGTCGCGCGCCGAGTTCCAGCGCATCACGAACGACCTGTTGGAGCGCACGCGTGCGCCGTTCAACAACGTGATCAAGGACGCCGGCGTCAGCGTCGGCGACATCGACCACGTGGTGCTCGTGGGTGGTTCCACCCGCATGCCCGCCGTGGCCGAGCTGGTCAAGGAGCTGACCGGCGGCCGTGAGCCCAACAAGGGCGTGAACCCGGACGAGGTCGTCGCGATCGGCGCCGCCCTGCAGGCCGGTGTGCTGAAGGGCGAGGTCAAGGACGTCCTGCTGCTCGACGTCACCCCGCTGTCCCTGGGCATCGAGACCAAGGGCGGCGTGATGACGAGGCTCATCGAGCGGAACACGACGATCCCGACCAAGCGCTCGGAGATCTTCACCACGGCCGACGACAACCAGCCGTCCGTGCAGATCCAGGTCTTCCAGGGCGAGCGCGAGTTCGCCCGGGACAACAAGAAGCTCGGCATGTTCGAGCTGACCGGCCTGCCGCCCGCGCCGCGCGGCGTCCCGCAGATCGAGGTCACCTTCGACATCGACGCGAACGGCATCGTGCACGTGTCCGCGAAGGACATGGGCACGGGCAAGGAGCAGCGGATGACGATCACCGGCGGCTCCGCGCTGCCGAAGGACGACATCGACCGGATGATCAAGGACGCCGAGGCGCACGCCGAGGAGGACAAGCGCCGCCGCGACGAGGCCGAGGTCCGCAACCAGGCCGAGACGCTCGTCTACCAGACGGAGAAGGTCCTCAAGGAGAACGAGGACAAGATCCCGGCCGAGGTCAAGGACAAGGTCGCCGCGGCCGTCGCCGAGACCAGCGAGGCGCTGAAGGGCGAGGACATCGCCAAGATCCGCGCTGCGGTGGAGAAGCTGGCCACGGAGTCCCAGGCCATCGGCCAGTCCCTGTACGCCAACGCCCCCACGGCCGACGCGGCCGGTGCCGCCGGTGGTGCGCCCACCGGTGACGCGCCCAAGGCCGACGACGTCGTGGACGCGGAGATCGTCGACGAGGACGAGAAGAAGTGACCCAGCCCGAGGAACAGCCACACGTCGTGGTGCACGACCGCAGGCGCGTCGACCCGGACACCGGTGAGATGCGGACCGCGTCGCCCGAGGACACGCCGGTCGAGGCGACGGACGCCGGGTCGGGCGCCGAGCCCGGCCCCGCGTTCGACCCCGAGTCCGACTCCGTGTCCGGCTCCCTGGCGGACTCCGTCGCGGACTCGGAGCTCGGCGCGGCGGGTGGCAAGCACGCCGCCCCCGACCAGTCGGACCAGGAGTCGGGCGTGGACCAGGGCCAGGCCCTGGCCGACGACCCGAGCGCCGAGCTGAAGGTGCAGCTGGACGAGCGGACCGCCGACCTCCAGCGGTTGACCGCGGAGTACGCCAACTACCGCAAGCGCGTCGACCGCGACCGGGAACTGGTGATCACCACCGCCAAGGCGCAGGTGGCCGGCGAGCTGCTGTCCGTGCTGGACGACATCGAGCGGGCCGGCGCGCACGGGGACCTCACCGGCGCGTTCAAGGCGGTGGCCGACAAGCTGGTCGGCGCCCTGCACGGCACCGGTCTGGTGCCGTTCGGGCACGAGGGTGAGGAGTTCGACCCGTCCGTCCACGAGGCCGTGCAGCACAGCACGTCCCCGGACGTCAGCGGGCCGACCGTCACCGCCGTGCTGCGCCGCGGCTACCGGTTCGGCGAGCGCGTGCTCCGGCCCGCGCTCGTCGCGGTGACCGACCACGAGCCGGCTGCCCAGCCGGCCGCGGAGCCCGCCGACCAGCCCGTCGACCAGTCGGCGGAGCAGGCCACCGAGAAGTCCGCCGAGAAGTCCGCCGAAGAGCAGCACCAGCAGGATTGACGAAGGGGGGCGGCGTCCGTGAGCGCTCGTGACTGGATCGAGAAGGACTTCTACCGCGAGCTGGGCGTCACCTCCGACGCCTCGGCCGACGACATCAAGAAGGCGTACCGGAAGTTGGCGCGGGAACTGCACCCCGACGCCAACCCCGGTGACGCCAAGGCAGAGGCGCGGTTCAAGGCGGTGTCCGAGGCGTACGGCGTGCTCTCGGACACCGCGAAGCGCAAGCAGTACGACGAGGCCCGCCGCCTCTTCTCCGGAGGCGGCGGGTTCCCCGGCGGGTTCGGCACCGGTGGCGGCGGCGGGTTCGACGTCGGCGACCTGTTCGGCCGTCAGGGCGCGCAGCAGCCCGGCGGCATGGGCGGGCTCGGCGACCTGCTAGGCGGCCTGTTCAACCGCCGGGCCGGTGCGGCCGGGTCGCCGGCCAGACCGCGGCGCGGCGAGGACGTCGAGACCGACGTGCGGATCGACTTCACCGAAGCCGTCAAGGGCGCGACCGTGCCCATGCGCCTGTCCAGCCCGGCGGCCTGCGGCACGTGCTCCGGTTCCGGCGCACGTCCCGGCACGACGCCGCGGACCTGCGGGAACTGCGCCGGCGCCGGTCTGGTGACCCGCAGCCAGGGCGCGTTCGCGTTCTCCGAGCCGTGCACCGACTGCCGGGGCACCGGGCGGATCGTGGACGACCCGTGCCCCGAGTGCGGCGGCGACGGCGTGAGCACGAAGAGCCGCACGCTGACCATCCGCATCCCGCCGGGCGTGGACGACGGCCAGCGGATCCGGCTGGCCGGGCAGGGTGAGCCAGGGCGCAACAACGGGCCCAACGGCGACCTGTTCGTGCGCGTGCACGTCAACCCGCACCCGCTGTTCGGGCGGTCGGGCAACGACCTGACCCTCACCGTGCCGGTCACGTTCCCCGAGTTGGCGCTCGGCACGACGTTGACCGTGCCCACGCTGGAGGGCAAGGTGACTTTGAAGGTGCCCGCGGGCACGGCCAGTGGCCGGGTGCTGCGGGCCAAGGGCAAGGGCATCGCCAAGCGCGACGGCCAGGTCGGCGACCTGCTCATCACGCTGAACGTGGCGGTGCCGAACAACATGGACGCCGAAGCGAGGGAGGCGTTGGAGAGCTACGCGTCGGCGACGGCGAAGCACGACCCGCGCGCCGAGCTCAACGCCCTGTTGGAGAAGAGGTCGGTGTGAGCTTCCCGTTCCCGCCCGGCACCGACGAGGACACCCCGTTCTTCGTCATCTCCGTGGCGGCCCAGTTGTCCGGGCTGCACGCCCAGACCCTCCGGTCCTACGACCGGCTGGGTCTGGTGTCGCCGGGCCGCACTTCCGGCGGTGGGCGCCGGTACTCGATGCGCGACATCGTGCTGCTGCGGGAGGTGCAGCGCCTGTCCCAGGAGGAGGGCGTGAACCTGGCCGGCATCAAGCGGATCATCGAGCTGGAGAACGAGGTCGGCGCGCTGCGCGCCCGGGTGAACGAGCTGGCCGAGCAGCTCGCGTCCGCCATGGCCGCCGCCGAGCACGCCGCCGCCTCGGTCCACGCGTCGTACCGCCGTGACCTGGTCCCGGTGCGCCACGAGACGGCCCTGGTCGTCTGGAAGCCGAACTCCAAGCGCTGACCGGCGCTCCGAGCGCTGACCGCGGTGTCGCCCAATGGGGTGATCATGGCCGAGATATGTACGGAAACACTGTTCCCGTTACTCGGTTGAACCATGAGGAACCCCGCGACGCCGGACCCCGGCCAGACCGGGGCCCGTGGACTACGTCTTCGTGCACGGAACGACCCAGTCGCCGTCAGCCTGGCGCCCCGTCGAGGACCTGCTCCGCCGTCGAGGCCACCGCACGGTCGCCGTGGACCTGCCCACCGACCAGCCGGACTGCGCGCCGTCGACTACGCCGCGATCGCCCGTGCCCAGGCGGGCGACATGCCGGCCCCGGTCCCCGTCGGCCACTCCGGCGCCGGCCTGCTGATGCCCGCCATCGCCCGCGCCGCGTACTTCCTGTTCCACGACTGCGACCTGGCCGACGTGCGGGCAGGCCTGCAGTCCCTCCGCCTCTTCTACCCCGCCTCGGCGTACCGCGAGGTGCACGAGTTGCCGCGCCTCCCGTCGACCTACGTCCTGCCCCGCGACGACCGCACCCTCCGCCCGTCGTGGATGCGCCGTGCGGCGCGGGAACGGCTCGGGGTGGAGGCGATCGAGGTCGACGGCGGCCACTGCCCCCAGACCAGCAGGCCCGAGACGCTGGCGGCGGTGCTCGGCGCGGCGTGGTCGGGACCTGCCTGAGCCGGCACGCACGCACGACGGGGTCGCGCCTGGACCGGCGGCGCGGCCAGTCCGTCCCGTTGACCAGATCTCGACCAGGGCGGTCGCGCAGTCGGGCCCATCCCGCAGCCGGTCCGTCCCGCGACCGGCAACCCTCGCCGCCGGCGCAGTCCCACGACCGGACCGGTGCCGGGACCAGGCAGCCCACGACCGGACCGGTGCCGCGACCAGGTCAGTCCAGGGTGAAGGGGTCGTACTTGATCCGGTCCAGCGGCGTCCCGGCGACGAGCATCCGCGACACGGTCGCGCGGATCATCGACGGCGAGCCGCACACCAGCACGTCCCGTTCCTCCCACGCCCCGTAGCGCGTGACCACGTCGGCCAGCGTGCCCTGCTCGACACCGCGCGCACCCGGGTCCGACTCCAGCACCGGCACGACGGTCAGCCACGGGTTGGTCATGGCGAACCGCTGGAGGTTGTCCAAGTCGTACAGGTCCTCCCGCGTCCGCCCACCCATGAACAGGTGCACGCGCGGGTTGTCGCCCCACTGGGCCATCTCGTCGATGATCGCGTGCATCGGCGCCACACCGGTGCCGCCGGCGACCATCAGCACGTCCCGGCCGCTCTTGCGGTCGACGCTCAGGCGGCCCATCGGCGGCCCGATGCGCCACACGTCGCCGGGCTGCGTGTGCCCGACGACCGACCGGCTCACCCACCCGCCCTCGACCGACCGGATGTGGAACTCGATGATGCCGTCGTCGCGCGGCGCGTTGGCGGGCGAGTAGTACCGCCACAGCCGCGCGCGCTGCGGCGTCTCCACGCTCACGTACTGACCGGCCTGGTACCCGACCGGGTGATCGGGCTGCAGCCGCACCACGGCCAGGTCCCAGCTCACCCGCTGGTGCTCCAGCACGGTCGCGTGCCAGTAGGCGGGCCCGTCGTCCGCCGCCGCGGCCTCCTGCATCGCCCGCGCCATGATCGTGTACGCCTCGGCCCAGGCCATCTCGACCTGCGGCGTCCACGCCGGCCCGGCGAACTTCTTCACCGCGGACAGCAAGGCCATGCCGACCGACTCGTAGTGCACGTTGACGACACCGAACTTGCGGTGGTCGCGGCCGAGCTGGCGGAGGAACGGGATCAGGTCGTCCGGTCTGTCCACCATCTGCACGACGTGGACCAAGGCGCGCAACAACCGGCTGCGCTGGACCTGCATGTTCGCGGGGAACATCTCGCGGGTCTCCGGCGCGAGGCTGAAGAGCATGCCGTAGAAGAACTTCGCTACCTCGTCGGAGCGCGGCTCCACCACCGCGAAGCTCTCCCGGATCATCCGCACCATAGCGGTGACACCAGGAGGAGGTTCTCGGTGTGGGGGGCTCGGGAAGGGGCTCAACACAGCGTTCGCAGTCATGGTCCGGGCGCAGTCTCCACGTTTCTGGCGGCGCCAGCAAGGGCGCTACGTCCTCGTCAAGCATCCATCCCCGACGAGGCGACACTAACCCGCCAACTGGCCGGTCGGTTCCTTGATGCCACCTTCGAGTGCAGTGCAGTTACACACAGTGACACGCTGCTCCTGCGAAAGGGTGGACATTCCCCTCCACGTATACCGAACTCCCAGCTCGTAGCCCACTCCTGGGTGAACGGCTCGCGCACAGCCCGCGCACGACTGCGCACGTGAGCGCCGTTAGGGCCGTTCCCGGCGCCCGGCCGAGGCGGTGGTGGAGCCACCGATCGGGACGGCCGATTGAGACGCCACCACCCCACTTCCGCCCTGCGGGCCGAGTCGACGGCGGGACGTTCACCCCAGTGGCGGCCGGCGGACCGCTCAAGTGCGGGCTTCCGCACGGGCCTGTGGATGCTCACCTGCGGATTGTGGACAACTCAGGCATCGGTGTGGACAACCGGTTGCGACAGGTGGGTGACGTGCGTCAGGAGAGCGCGGCACGCTCCGCAGCGCTGACCTCGACGCAGAACTCGTTGCCCTCCGGGTCGGCCAGCACCACCCACCCGCGACCGTGGGGCCGGCGCTGGTCGTCCACCAGCGTCGCCCCGATCCCGAGCAGCCGCTCGACTTCGGCATCCCGAGTGGTGTCGGGCCGCAGGTCGAGGTGGACCCGGTTCTTCACCGTCTTCCCCTCCGGGACCTGGATGAACAGCAGCCCGGGCCCTTCCGGCAGTTCCACGAGCGCTTCCGGGTCGCCCGGCTGGTCGTCGTCGCTCACCGGCCGGCCGGTGACCTGGGCCCAGAACTGGGCCAGCGCGTAGGCGTCCTTGCAGTCGACCGTGATGTGGTGCACGAGGGAACTCATGCCCGGATCCTCATGTGTGGGCGTGTCAGCCGCACCCGAGTTTCCACGGCTGCCGTCCGGCAGGGCGGGTCGTGGCCCACGCCACACCACTTCCACTAGGTTGAGCGGAACTGGCTCAACTTTTCTGACGTTGTGCGTGATGAAGGCTGGTGCGAACGCCGGCCACGCGCGCAAGCACACCGACCGAGGTGAGGAATGGACGCTTTCAACCCGACCACGAAGACCCAGCAGGCCGTGTCCGCCGCCGTGCAGGCGGCGACCATCGCGGGCAATCCCGACGTCGGCCCGGTCCACCTCCTCGGCGCCCTCCTGGCCCAGGGCGACGGCCTGACCGCGCCCCTCCTGTCCGCCGTCGGCGCGGACCCGACGCAGGTGCACAAGGAACTGGAGCAGATCGCCAGGGGTCTCCCCGCGGCCAGCGGATCGTCCGTGTCCGCGCCCCAGTTCTCCCGGGAAGCGGTCCGCGTCCTGAGCAAGGCGCAGGAACTCGCCACCGAGATGGGGGACGAGTACGTGTCCACCGAGCACCTGCTCGTGGGCCTCTCCCACCACGGCGGCCAGGTCGCCGACCTGCTGCGCCGCCACGGCGCCACCCCCGAGTCCCTCAAGGAGGCGTTCGGCAAGGTCCGCGGCTCGGCGCGCGTCACCAGCCCGGACCCGGAGGGCACCTACAAGGCGTTGGAGAAGTACGGCGTCGACCTGACCGAACGCGCCCGCAAGGGCGAGCTGGACCCGGTCATCGGCCGGAACACCGAGATCCGCCGCGTCGTGCAGGTCCTGTCCCGCCGCACGAAGAACAACCCGGTCCTGATCGGCGAGCCCGGCGTGGGCAAGACCGCCATCGTCGAGGGCCTGGCCCAGCGGATCATCGCCGGCGACGTGCCCGAGAGCCTCCGCGGCAAGAAGGTCGTCGCGCTCGACCTCGGCTCGATGGTCGCGGGCGCCAAGTATCGGGGCGAGTTCGAGGAGCGGCTCAAGGCCGTGCTGAAGGAGATCACCGACTCGGCCGGCCAGGTCGTCACGTTCATCGACGAGCTGCACACGATCGTCGGCGCGGGCGCGACCGGCGAGTCCGCCATGGACGCGGGCAACATGATCAAGCCCATGCTGGCCCGCGGCGAGCTGCGGATGGTCGGCGCGACCACGCTGGACGAGTACCGCGAGCACGTCGAGAAGGACCCGGCCCTGGAGCGCCGCTTCCAGCAGGTCTTCGTCGGCGAGCCGTCCGTCGAGGACACCATCGGCATCCTCCGCGGCCTCAAGGACCGGTACGAGGTGCACCACGGCGTGCGCATCACCGACGCCGCCCTCGTCGCCGCCGCCACCCTGTCCGACCGCTACATCACCGCCCGGTTCCTCCCCGACAAGGCGATCGACCTGGTGGACGAGTCGGCGTCCCGGCTGCGCATGGAGATCGACTCCCGGCCGGTCGAGATCGACGAGGTCGAGCGAGCGGTGCGCCGGCTGGAGATCGAGGAGATGGCGCTGGCCAAGGAGTCGGACGCGGCCTCGGTGGAACGCCTCGCCGCGCTGCGCGCCGAGCTGGCCGAGCAGCGCGAGACGCTGGCCGGGCTGACCGCCCGCTGGCAGAACGAGAAGGGGTCGATCGAGAAGGTCCGGGACCTCAAGGAGCAGCTGGAGCAGCTGCGCGGCGAGTCGGAGCGGGCCGAGCGGGACGGTGACCTGGGCCGCGCCGCCGAGCTGCGGTACGGGCGCATCCCGGCGTTGGAGAAGGAGCTGGAGGCGGCCACCCGCACCACGCAGGACGCCGCCATGATGCTGAAGGAGGAGGTCGGCCCGGACGACGTGGCCGACGTGGTCTCCGCGTGGACGGGCATCCCGGCGGGTCGGCTGCTCGAAGGCGAGACGGCGAAGCTGCTGCGCATGGAGGACGAGCTGGCCAAGCGCGTGGTCGGCCAGGCCGAGGCGGTCCGGGTGGTGTCGGACGCGGTCCGGCGGACCCGTGCGGGCGTGGCGGACCCGGACCGGCCGACCGGCTCGTTCCTGTTCCTCGGCCCGACCGGCGTCGGCAAGACCGAGCTGGCCAAGGCGCTGGCGGAGTTCCTGTTCGACGACGAGCGGGCGATGATCCGGATCGACATGAGCGAGTACTCCGAGAAGCACTCGGTGGCGCGGCTCGTCGGCGCGCCCCCCGGTTACGTCGGGTACGACCAGGGCGGTCAGCTCACCGAGTCGGTGCGCCGCCGGCCGTACTCGGTGGTGCTGCTGGACGAGGTCGAGAAGGCCCACCCGGACGTGTTCGACGTGCTGCTCCAGGTGTTGGACGACGGCAGGCTCACCGACGGGCAAGGCCGCACGGTCGACTTCCGCAACACCATCCTGGTGCTGACGTCGAACCTCGGTTCGCACGTGATCGCGGACGCGAACCTGGACGAGCGGCAGCGCGACGACGCCGTCATGTCGGTGGTCCGGACGCACTTCAAGCCGGAGTTCCTGAACCGGCTGGACGACGTGGTGGTGTTCCACTCGCTGGCGACCGAGGAGCTGACCTCGATCGTGGACATCCAGGTCGAGCGCCTCGCCCGGCGGCTGGCGCAGCGCCGGCTGACCCTGGAAGTCACGCCCGCCGCGCGCGAGTGGCTGGCGTTGAACGGGTTCGACCCGGTGTACGGGGCACGGCCGTTGCGGCGGTTGGTGCAGTCTTCGATCGGCGACCAGCTGGCGAAGGAACTGCTGGCCGGCGACGTGCGGGACGGTGACACGGTGCGGGTCGACGTGCTGGACGACCAGTCGGGTCTGATCGTCGGCAAGACGTGATCGCCGGGTCCTGACCGTGTTCCGTGATCGCGGGTCGTGTTCGTCGGGCCGTGATCACGGAATACGGTGTCGGTCATGAGCGGGGACGGTTGGTTGGCCGACACCAGGACGTCGTACGACACGGTCGCGGACAGCTACGCGGACCTGCTGCGCGACGGCCTGGCCGGGTACCCGCACCTGAGGTCGGCTCTGGCGCTGTTCGCCGAGGTGGTGGCGGCGGCGGGTGGTGGGCCGGTGGCGGACGTGGGCTGCGGACCCGGTCACGTCACCGCCCACCTGCGTGGGCTGGGCGTCGACGCCTTCGGCATCGACCTCTCGCCCGGGATGGTCGGGGCGGCTCGGCGTGACCACCCCGGTGTGCGGTTCGAGGTGGGCTCGATGACGGAGCTGGACCTCGCCGAGGGGTCGGTCGCCGGGCTGCTCGCGTGGTGGTCGTTGATCCACGTTCCCGACGACGAGGTGCCGGCGGTGTTCGGGCACTTCAGGCGGGCGTTGCGTCCCGGCGGACCGCTGCTGCTCGGTTTCCACGTCGGCGACGAGTCCCACCTGAAGACGGAGGGCTACGGCGGCCACCCGATGAACGTCCACATCCACCGTCGCAGGCCCGAACGGGTGAGTGATTGGCTGCGCGAGGGCGGGTTCGCGGTCGAGGCCCAGACGCTGCTGAACCCGGACGAGAGCCGACCGGGCGCGATCATCTTCGCGCGGCGTCAGCCCTAGGTCCGGTGCCGGTGGCCCGGTGCGCCGAGCCCGCTTCGCAAGCGTCCCCGCGCAGGGGGACCCCTGTTTTCAACACTGCCAGACAGGGCCGACACGCCCGAGCGCTCAAGCCGTGCCCTGTGGGCAACGTGCGTGCCTGTGGACAACCCCGCCACGCCCTGACGTCGCCGGCAGACCTACGCGATCCGGGTAACAGCTTGATCCGTTTGCGCGAACCACGCCCCAAGTGATCTTCGTTTGTTCACCGCCGACCGCTACTCTCGCACCGTGGGCATACCGGCGTGGGTCTGGTTCACCGTCGCCGCGGTAGCGGGCGTCGCGGGGTTCGCCCTGCTCGCCACCGACCGGGCGCAACGAACCGCGCGTAACCGCGAACGCCGCCGATGGGCGGCGTTGCGCGGCTGGCAGTTCGAGGAGACCGACCACGTGCTGCCCACCCGCTGGGAGAGCGGCGCGATCGCCTACTACGGCACCGGCGTCGCCAAGGACGTGGTCGCCGGCTCCACCTTCACCGCGGACGGCCGCCGCCAGGTCTACGTGCTCGACCACGAGACCGGCGGCAAGGTCAACTCGGTGCTGGTCGGCGTGCGCTGCCGGCGGGCGTTGTCCGTGGTCATCGAGCTGTGGCTGCCCAGCGTCCCGTTCCAACGCGACCAGATGCCCGACCTGCTCGGCCCGGTCGGCTCGAGGTACGCGTTCGTCAGCGAACTGCCCGCCGCGCGCAAGCTCATCACCCCGGACCTGGTGGACGCCGCCGAGGAGATCGGCGGGGACGTCACCGTGGTCTGGCTGGAGGACGACTGGGTGATGGCCGCGGCGCCGCCGAACTCCACCCCGGCCCGGCTGGAACGACTGCTGCGCGACCTGGGGGAGTTGGCCGACGTGATCGACCCGTTCGAGGCGGACCCCGATTCGGACACCGGTGGCGAAGTCCACCGCCCGCAGTTCGGGCGCAAGCCGTGACCCCGCCGACCGCCCTGGTGACGGGCGCGACGTCCGGCATCGGCGCCGCGTTCGCCCGCAGGCTCGCCGCCGAGGGCCACGACCTGGTGCTCGTCGCCCGCACGGTGCGGCGGTTGGAGGAGACGGCGGCCAAGCTGCGCGCCGCGCACGGCATCACCGCCGAGGTGCTGCCCGCCGACCTGGCGAGTGAGGACGGCCGGGCCGCGGTCGAGGACTTCCTGGCCAAGCGCGAGGTCGACCTGCTGGTCAACAACGCGGGCTTCGCCCTGTCGGCCGAGTTCTTCACCGCCGACCCGCTCGCGCTCCAGTCCCAGCTCGACGTGAACGTGACGAGCGTGCTGCGCCTCACCCGCGCCGCGCTGCCCGGCATGGTGGCGCGCGGTCGGGGCGCGGTGGTCAACGTGTCCAGTGTGGCCGGTTTCCTCCCGGGCCGCGGCACGACGTACAGCGCGGACAAGGCGTGGGTGACGGCGTTCTCCGAGGGCATGGCGATGGCCACGGCGGGCACGGGCGTGCGCGTGATGGCGCTGTGCCCGGGTTTCGTGCGCACCGAGTTCCACCAGCGCGCGAACATCGACATGACGAAGACGCCCGACCTGCTCTACCTGGACGCGGACCGCGTGGTGCACGACGCCCTCGCCGACCTGCGCGCGGGCAGGCCGCTGTCCATCCCGGGCGCCCAGTACAAGGCCATCACGCTGTTGTCGCGTTTCGTCCCGCGCGCCTTGCTGCGGCGGCTGGCGTCCCGCGCGGCGGGCGGCCGAGGTCGCACCTGATCCGTCGGGAACCTGGACCCGTTCCGGTCCGTCCCACTCCACTAGTGGGAACAGGGAGGAACCGTCCATGGGCGAACAGTTCACGGTGGAGCCGCCGGAGCTCCGCGGGTACAGCGAGCTGCTGGCGCGCAACGCGCAGCACTTCATGACGATCAAGGAGCACGCGGTCGCCAAGGGCGGCGACACCTCCGGCTTCACCGGCTTGCTGTCGCTGTTGCAGCCCATCGTCACCGGCGTGGCGTCCCTCTACGGGGAGACGCTCGACTTCGCGAACCAGATGATGGTCAAGGAAGCCGAAGCCCTCAACCAGGCCGCCGACATGTACGAGAAGGGCGAGGAGCAGGTGATAGGCCTGATCGACCAGGTGCTCGCCCAGCTCCACACCGTCGCCGAGGCACCCTCGCTCGGAGGTGGCCGATGACCGCGTACGCGGACGTCGAAGACCCGTCGGCCGCGCTCAGCGCGGGGGCGGAGGACCGGCCCGGCCGGCAGTCCACGAAGGAGCTCATCGAGAAGGCCGGCTGGAAGATCCAGGGCGTCAACTGGATCTACGAGAAGGTCACCGGCGAGAACCTGATGGACGCGCTGATCAAGCCGCTGCTCGGCGACTTCGAGAAGATCGACGAGAACGCCAACGCGTGGGACCGGGTGGCCAAGGCCCTGGATTCCGTGCGGCACAACGTGGACGCGGGCGCCGAGCAGCTGGCGCCGCACTGGGACGGTGACGCGGCCCAGGCGTTCGAGACGCGCATGGGCACCATGTGGGTGATCGCCATCGAGGCGGACTCGCAGATCGCGCGGATCATCGGCAACCAGTTCCGGTCGACGGCGAGCACGTGCCGCACCGCTTGCGGTATCGCGCTGACGCTGCTGGACATGCTGGTCGGCAAGCTGATGGAAGCCGCGATGACGGCGTGGATCCCGGTCGTCGGCTGGGGCCGTGCGGTGTGGATGGTGTACGACGCGATCCAGATCGTGGACGCCATCCGCAAGATCATCATCGCCATCCAGACGCTGATCGAGGGCGTTCAGGGCATGATCGACGGCGTCGTCGCCATGGGCACCGCGCTGTCCAAGCTGAAGGACGTGCGCGACGTCGGCGACCTGCTCGACGTGGTCGACGGGTACCAGGACGGCAAGGAGAAGTACGACAACGGCGTGGCCGCGGCGAAGTCCGGCGCGATCGGTGTCGGGTTGGGCGCTTACGGCCTCGGCAAGGCAGGGCACGGGGCCTACGGCCGCCACGGCTCGCAGTCGTCCACAGCTCCGGCGCCCGTGCCCGCGGACTCCGGTGCGGGGGGTGGAGGACAGTGACGTTCCCGTACGACAAGGCCCGGCTGGACGCGCTGGTCGCCGAGGTGGACCGGCGCATGGCGAACGTCGAGCAGACCGCTCGTGCGGCGAGCCAGGTGCAGATGCGGTCGCGTGGGCTGACGCAGGCCGACTTCGCGGAGATCTCGCGGTTCGCCAACAGCCCCGGTGCGCCTCGGGAGCTGAAGGAGCTGGCGCGGCGGGTGGACGCGGGTGAGATGTCCTGGGAGGACGTCGCGTCCGGGCGTGCGGTGGACGACGAGGGCGTGCAGAGGGCTTTGCAGACCGGTGTGCCGGACTTGCAGCGCGCGTACTCGGCGATCCAGGCCGGTGACGACCCCGAGGACGTCATCTCGGCGGGCACGCCTCCGCCGAGTGGGCGTGGCGACGACGAGGACGGGCCGAAGAAGTTCACCGAGGACGCCTGGTAACCGGCGCTGCCGCGGTCGGCCCGGACGTCTCGCACGGCTCGAACGTCTGGCACGGCCGAACGGCTGGGACGGTGCACTCCGGCGGCGGGCGGCTCGGGCTGCGGGTACGGGAGGGCGGATCACCACAGGGTGAGCCGCCTACCCCCGCCGCGAGACTTGTCCACAGGCGCGGCCGGACCGCCCGCGATTGTCAGACCGTTGTGGCAGGGTTGAATCAGGGGTCCCCTTGGCGGGGACGCCTGCGTAGTCGGTGATCCGGGTGACCCGCCGGTCGGTGATCCGGGTGGCCGGCCGGTCGGTGATCCGGGTGGCCGGCCGGTGGTCCGTCGTGGACCGTGCCCAGGTCGGACCGCGCCCAGGTCGGGTCGGGTCAGGTCAAGGTGGGGAAGTCGAAGCTGCCGCCGCTGGTGTGGTTCGTCCCGATCCCCCGCACGACGTCGTACGCCACCGCCGCCGCGATCGCCAGCGACCGGACGGGATCAGGCGTGCCCGGTCGGATGTTCAGCACGTCCCGCCGCACCCGCCGCCCGTCGCGCTTCACCACGGCGCCCGGGCTGAACGACGCCACCTCGTGCAGCAGGCACAGCCGCTGCCCCGCCGGGTCGAGCAGCCCGTACGCGCCATGCCCCTCGTGCCGCACCGAACCGACCACCGCGCCGTTCGGCCACAGCACCTGCGTCGGCGGCTTCCCGGCACCCTTGCGGATCAGCAGCAGCTCCTGCCCGTGGCCGGACAACACGAGGTCGAACTTCGTGCGGCCGGAGAACGCGGTGGCGCGCAACAGCTTCCGCACCGGCCCCAGGAACTTGCGCTCGGAGACCGTCGCGATCAGGCCGCCACGCCCGTCGTGGACGTCGTTCCGGTACTTGGTGCTCAGCACGTGTCGCAGCACGCCCCAGGGCTGCTCGATGACGAGGGTGTCGGCGCCGGGAAGGGTCACGGTGTGCCAGCGTACGGCCAGGTATGACACTCTTGGGACCTGTGCGAGCTGAAGTGGTTCTGGACGCCGGCGCGAAAGCGGAACTGGCGCGGTTGGTGAGCGAGTTGGCCGTGGTGCACGGCAAGGTCACGCTGTCCTCGGGCAAGGAAGCCGACTACTACATCGACCTCCGGCGGGCGACGCTCCACCACGCCGCCGCCCCCCTGATCGGCAGGTTGCTCCGGCAGCTCACCGCCGACTGGGACTACGTCGCGGCGGGCGGTCTGACCTTGGGGGCGGACCCGGTGGCGTACGCGATGATGCACGCCGCGGCCGGTGCGGGCGAGGTGCTGGACGCGTTCGTGGTCCGCAAGGCGGCCAAGCAGCACGGCATGCAGCGGCAGATCGAGGGCATCGACGTGGCCGGGCAGCGGGTGCTGGCGGTCGAGGACACGTCCACCACCGGCGGCAGCGTGCTGACCGCCGTCGAGGCACTGCGCGAGAACGGCGCCACGGTGATCGGCGTCGCGACCGTCGTGGACCGGGGCACCGGCGCGCGCGAGGTGATCGAGGACGCCGGACTGCCGTACCGGTACCTGCTCGACCTCGCCGACCTGGGCCTGGCCTGACGTGCTCTGGCTCGCCCTGCTCCTGGTGATCACGGCGATCCTCGGCGCCGGGGTCGCGGTGGGGTTGTCGCGACGCAAGCGGAACCCGGTCGCGAACCAGCAGTTCGTGAGCCAGTGGGAGCAGCGGATGCGTGCGCTGGAGGCCTCCCTGGGCTGGCGGTTCGTCGCCGAGGACCAGGGTTTCCAGGAACGCGTGCCGCAGGTCGGCCGGATGCTGGAGGCCGACCGGAGCCGGGTGAAGTCCCAGCTCGTCGGCCACTGGCGCGGCGTGCCGGTGCTGGCCGTCGAGGTGGTGTTCCGCGCGGACAAGGTGGCGACGTCGGAGTACCGGACCTACGCGGTGGTCGTGGTGCCGCGGCCGATGCCGGGGCCGTGGGTGCTGATCAGCCCGCGCGACGACGCCGTGTGGGGTCTGTTCGAGCAGTTCGTCCCCAGCGGCGACCCGGCGTTCGACGAGCGCTACGAGGTGCGCCGGCGGAACCCGGCGTTCGCGTCGGCGCTGCTGGGTTCGGGCCTGCCCCAGGCGTTGCTGCAGGACCCGCGGGCCAACGGGGTGGCGATCGCGTTCGACGAGCACAACCTCGCCGCCGCCGTGCCCGGACCGCTGTTGCAGGCGCCGCTGGCCCACTTGGCGGATCTCCTGCTGGACGTGGCGGGCCGGGTGCCCTGGCAGGCACTACCCCGCGGCTGACCCCCGTAACCGAGGCGTATTTCACGGGCGTGTGATCGCTTACCGGCCTACTCTGGAAACCAGGGAGGTCGCTATGAACGCGCGCGCGTTGGCCGAGCTCGTCATGGTGGTGCACTTCGGGGTCCTGCTCTTCCTGGTGGTCGGTGGCTTCATGGCCTGGCGGTGGCCGAAGCTTCTGCGCTTCCACCTGGCGATGGCCACCTGGGGTCTGCTGGTCGTGATGTTCCCGATCGACTGCCCCCTCACCTGGCTGGAGAACACGCTCCGCGCGGCCGCCGGTCAGGCGCCGCTCGCGAGCGGCTTCATCGACACCTACGTCGACGGCGTCCTGTACCCGGATGCCGCCGCGCAGCCGGTGCAGGTGGTGGTAGGGCTCGTCGTCATCGCGTCGTGGGTCGGCTACCACCTCAAGCGCCGCGTCGAGCAGACCGCACCGGGCCACCGCGGCGCCGAATCGGCCTGACTACGATCGCCCCGGTCTTCCGACGCCGGGGGTGACGTGGCCGAGCGAGTGGTCCTCGAAGGGTTTCACGCGGTCAAGCACGCGGTCCGGTTCGGGGCCGCGGTCTGCCGCGTGGTGGTGCTCGACCGGGAGAAGGCGCTGGGGTTGGCCCGGTCGCACGCGCCCGACCTGGTCGGCGTGTTCGAGGACCGGGCCGAGGCGGTGGACGCCGAGGAGTTCGAGCGTGTGATCGGGCGGTCGCACCCGACGGGGGTCGGCGGGCTCGCCGAACGGCCGGACGTCGTGACCACCGACCGGTCCGCGCCGTTGGTGCTGCTGGACAACCCGCGCAACCTGGGGAACTTCGGGGCGGTGATCCGGGTGGCCGCCGGGCTCGGCGCCGGCGGGGTCGTCTCGCTCGGCGACGTCGACCCGTGGCACCCGAACGTGCTGCGCGGCAGCGCGGGGCTGCACTTCGCGGTGCCCGTCGGGCGGCTGGCCGGGGTCGGGGACGTCGAGGGGACCGTCATCGCGTTCGACGCCGGCGGTCGGGACCTGCGGGACGTGCGGATCGCGGACGACGCGGTGCTGGCCTTCGGGTCGGAGCGGCACGGCCTGTCGGACGAGGTGCGGGAGCGGGCCGACCTGGTGGTGTCGTTGCCGATGCGCCCCAAGGTCTCCAGCTACAACCTGACCACCAGCGTCGCCATGGGCCTCTACCACTGGGAACTGTTCCGGCGAGCTTCTTGAACGATTCAGTCGGCAGGCTGGTCGGGTGACTACGCCGAAGCTCCTCGCCGCGCGCGCGGGTGTCGCCGAACGTGCGGTCGAGTCCCGGCACCTGCGCCGGGTCTGGGGAGTGCCGGGCACGGCCCTCGGCGCGGTCGGGTGGCCGGTCGACTGGACCGCCCGGCTGCACGTCCGGTTCAGCTACTGGTGGCAGGCGCACCTGCTCGACTGCGTCCTCGACGCGCAGCTCCGCGCACCCCGTGAGGCACGGCTGGCGCTGGTGAAGCGGCTCGTGCGCGGCATCCGGGTGCGCAACCTGGTCGGCTGGACCAACGACTACTACGACGACGTGGCGTGGCTCGGGCTGGCGCTGCTCCGCGCCGACCGGGAAGCCGGGCTCGCGAAGCCGAAGGCCGTCGCCGCCATCGCCGACCGGCTCCGCGCGGGCTGGACCGACCACGGCGGCGGCGGGATCTGGTGGAAGCGGAACGACGACTTCAAGAACGTGCCGGCGAACGGCCCGGCGGCGATCCTGTTCGCCCGCCTGGGCGACCGCGCGGACCTCGGCCGGGCCCGGTCCATCGTGGACTGGATCGAGAACTGCCTGGTGGACGACGAGACCGGGTTGGTGTGGGACGGGCTGCACGTCCACCCCGACGGCTCGGTCCGGGAGGTCGAGAAGAACGTCTACACCTACTGCCAGGGCGTGCTGCTCGGCGCGTGCGTGGAGCTGGGCTCCGCCCGCTACCGGGACGCGGCGGCCCGGATCGTCGACGCGGTGGACGAGCACCTCACCACCGACGGCGTCCTGCGCGGCCACGGCGGTGGTGACGGCGGGCTGTTCAGCGGCATCCTCACCCGGTACCTGGCGCAGGCGGCGCTGCGGCTCGACCGGCCGCAAGCGGCGCGGGCGGCCGACATCGTGCTCGGCTCGGCCGAAGCGGTGTGGGCGAACCGGACCGCGGTGGTGAGCGGGCCGCTGTTCGGTCCGGAGTGGACGGAGCCGGCGGCCCGGCCGCCGGGGAACGGCCCGGAACGGGACCTGTCCGTCCAGCTCGGCGGGTGGATGGCGCTGGAGGCCGCCGCCCTGTTGGAGCGCAACGGGATCACGCCGCGGAGCTGAGCCACCGCAGCAGCGTCGCGGCGTCGGCGCGGAACACCTCGGGCGAGTCGTCGGCGACGAACTCCAGCAGCACGAACCGGTCCACGCCGTCCTGCCCCAGCTCCCGCAGCACGGGCGACCACAGGTCCTCGCGCGCGGCCAGCGGCAGCCGGTCCGACCAGCCGCCGGGACCCCACGAGAACACGTGCGCCGTGGTCAACGCGGGCAGCAGCGCCCGCACCTCCTCGACGGCGTCCGACACGTCCTGCGCGCCGCCCGGCTGCCAGTACGGCACCACCGACCCGTGCCCGACCTCGGTGAACAGGCGCGTCGCCGACTCCAGGGTGTCCGTCAGAGTGTCGGGGTGGTACTCCAGCGCCACCCGCACCCCCGCCGCCTCGGCCACGTCCGCCGCCGCGCGGATCGCGTCCACCACGGCGGCCCGCTGCCCGCCGGACGTGGCGGCCGACCCGGTCGTGCCCGCCCACACCCGGACCTGCGGCGCGCCCAGCTCCACGGCCGTCGCCAGCACGGCGTCCCACTCGGCCCGGTCCGTCACGCCGGCGCGGTAGTAAGAGCCGTAGGAGGAGACCGCCAACCCGGCGTCCGCGCACCGCTGCCGCGCGTCCCGCGCCGCCGCCAGGTCGTTCAGCGGCACGTGCACGTCACCGCCCCACTCGACGGCCCGGAGCCCGCAGTCGCGCGCGAGCGCCACCACCTCGGGGACGGACAACGGGCGGAAGGTCACCGAGACCAGGCCGGGCAGCAGCACGCCGGCCACGCTACCGGGGCCGCGGAGGTCAGTGGCAGCCGCAGGACTGGCGGTGCCGCAGCGTCGGCGGCAGGCGGATCGTCTCCGGCGGCCGGGTCGGGTCCTCGATGCGCGCCAGCAGCAGCCGCACCGCCGTCCGCCCGATCTCCTCCACCGGCTGCGCCATCGAGGTCAGCGGCGGGTCGACCAGCTCGGCCCACTCGACCTCGCCGTACGTCACCAGCGCCGGTTCCGACCCGAACCGCACGCCCCGCGCGCGAGCCGTGCGCAGCACGTCCATCAGGACCTGGTGGTCGCTCACCACCACGCCGGTGACGCGCCCGAGCAGCGGGTCCAGCGACGGCCGCACCAGCTCCTCGTCCCACGCCAGCCCGGCCCGGCCGAGACCGAGCCGGTAGCCGAGCACCCGCTCGTCCGTGGTCGGCACGCCGGCCGGACCGCACACCAGCCCGATCCGCCGGTGCCCCAGCTCCGCCAGGTGCCGCACGAGCGTGGACGTGGCCTGCACGTTCTCCGGGCCGACCTGGTCCACCTCCTGCGCCACGGTGAGCCGGTCCACCAGCACGGTCGGCACGCCGAGCCGGCGCAGCTCGGGCAGCGCGGCCGAACCGGACGTCGGAGTGAGCAGCACCCCGTCGACCCGGCGCGAGCGCAGCATCCGGACCGCGGCCTGCTCGGAGTCGGCGGCGTCCCCCGTGTCGATCAGCACCAGCGTGTAGCCGGACCTGGTCGCCTCGCTCTCGATCGCGGCGATCAGCTCGGCGAAGTACGGGTGCGACACCAGCGACACCGCGAGACCGAGCGACTTCGTGCCGCCGGTGACCAGCGAGCGCGCGATGGCGTCGCCGGTGTAGCCGGTCTCCTCGATGGCCTTCAGCACCCGTTCCCGGGTGGCGGCGGCGACCGACCTGGTCTCGTTGATCACGTGTGAGACCGTGGTGATGGAGACGCCGGCGAGACTGGCGACCTCCCGCATGGTGACCATGGACTCGTCCCCGTTCGGGCTGGCGCAAGCGATTGCGTGGGGACCATACCTGGTAGGAGGTGAGTGCCGTGGTTTCTGTGCTGTGTGTCGGGCTGACCACCGTGGACGTCAGCCAGCAGGTGGCGGAGTTCCCCGGACCGGGTCAGAAGGTGCAGTCACTCGGCGTGCACCTGGCGCCGGGCGGTCCCGCCGCGAACGCCGCGCGCGCGGTGGCGGCCCTCGGGCACCGGGCCGTGCTGGTGACCGCGGTGGACGGTGAGCTGGGCGGGTTCGCGCGGTCCCGGCTGCACCCGGTGGAGGTGCACTCGGTCGGGGCCGGTCCGGCGTTGAGCATGGTCGCGGTGCGGGAGCGGGACGGCGAGCGGACCGTCATCTCGCGCAACGCGGCGGAGTCCGAGATCACCGGCGAGGTGGACCCGGCGCTGGTCGACGCGGCGGACGTGGTGCTGGTGGACGGCCACCTCGGGCCGCTCGCCCTGCGAGCCGCCCGCCTGGCCCGACGCGCGGGCGTGCCGGTGGTGCTGGACGCGGGCAGCTGGAAACCCGTGCTGGACGACCTGCTGCCCCTGGTGGACGTCGCCGCGTGCTCGGCCGCGTTCGAGCTGTCCGAGTCGGAGGTGCACGGCCGGGGCGTGCCGCTGGTGATCCGGACGCACGGCCCGCTTCCCGTCACCTGGTCGCGCGGTGGTGCCACCGGCTCGCGACCGGTACCTGTTGTCGAGGTGCGCGACACCAACGGCGCGGGCGACGTGTGGCACGGCGCGCTGGCGGTCGCGGTCGCCCGGGGCGCGGAGGTGGACGAAGCCGTCCGCTGGGCGAACGAGGTTGCCGCGGTGCGCGTGCGCCACACCGCGTGGGACTGGGTGGAGGAGCTGGGACGGTGGCGGGACAGCGGGTGAGGTTCGACGAGCTGGTCGACCGGGCGCGGCGGCTGGTGGACACCGGTGGACGCCGGCTCCTCGGCATCGGCGGCGCGCCGGGCTCGGGGAAGTCGACGTTGGCGCGCCGGCTGGTGGACGCGCTCGGCGAGGACGCCGTGCTGGTCGGGATGGACGGCTTCCACCTGGCCCAGCGCGAGCTGGAGCGGCTGGGCATCGCCGACCGGAAGGGCGCGCCGGACACGTTCGACATCCCCGGCTACGCCGACCTGCTCGGCCGGCTGAAGGCGTGCGGGCCGGACGTCGTGTACGCCCCGGAGTTCCGCCGGGAGATCGAGGAGCCGATCGCCTGCGCCGTGCCGGTCGACCCGTCCGTGCCGCTGGTCGTCACCGAGGGCAACTACCTGCTGCTCCAGCACGACCGGTGGGAGCGCGTGCGGGTGGTGCTGGACGAGGCGTGGTTCCTGATGATCGACGAGGACCTGCGGGTGGCGCGGCTGATCGACCGGCACGTCCGCTACGGGCGTTCGGTCGAGGACGCCCGGGAACGCGTGACGCACGGGACGGACCACGTGAACGCGCTCATGGTGAACGCGTCCTCGTCCACCGCGGACCTGCTGATCACCGAAGTGCTGTGAGGCCCGTCAGTTCTGCGGGACGACGACGACGGCGTCCTCGTCCACCGGCTTCTTCATCTCCTGCCGGTAGCGGTAGAAGCCGTAGCCGGTGCCGCCGACGAAGAAGGCGATGCTGAGGACCACCGCCGCCGTCTCCAGCCACGGCACGGAAGTCAGCAGACCGGCGCCGTAGTAGCCGGCCAGGACCAGCGTCGGCACCCAGGCGATCGCACCGATGGTCGTGGCGAACATGAACCGCTTCGGGTCCATCCGGGCCGCGCCGGCGATCATCGGGGCCAACGTGCGCACCCACGGGATCCAGCGGGCCAGCACGATGGCCCAGAAGCCGCGTCGGTCGAGGAAGTCCTGGGCCTTGGCCAGGTTCTCCTTGTTGAGCACCTTGCCGCCGCGACGGGCGAGCAGTCGCGTCCCGGTGTGCCGGCCGATGTAGTAGCCGATCTGGTTGCCGACGACGGCCACGATGAGCGCGGCCAACGACAGCAGCCAAGCCGACAGTTCGCCGTCGTGCGATGCGAGCACCACACCGGCGGCGAACAGCAGCGAGTCACCCGGCAGGAACAGCCCGAAGATGAACGCGCACTCGAAGAAGATGAAGCTCAGCGTGATCAGCCACACGGCCAGCGGACCTGCGGAATCCAGGTCGATGAACGCTGCTGCTTCGGTCGATGCGGACAACACCACAAGGGCAGCCTACGTGGGACCGCGGTGTCGCCTGGGCGACATGGGGATAACGCCTTGCGGAAGCCTCGGCGTCGTCGCGGACCGTGCGTGCCCGAACACGTGCTGGAGCGATCGTCGTTCGCGGGGTTAGCGTGGGGGGATGGAGTCCCTGCTCGCCGAACTCCGCTCCGCCGTCGGCGTCGACGCGGTGCTGACCGATGCCGACGTGACCGCGAGCTACCAGCGGGACATGATGCCGTTGGCGCCCCACGGGCAGCCGCTGGCCGTCGTGCTGCCGACGTCCGCCGAGCAGGTGCAGGCGGTGGTGCGGGCGTGTGCGGCGGCCAGGACGCCGATCGTGCCGCGCGGTGCGGGCAGCGGCCTGTCGGGTGCGGCGAACGCCGTCGAGGGTTGTGTGGTCCTCGTCACGACCAAGATGAACGCCATCCTGGAGATCGACCCGGACAACCGGCTGGCCGTGGTCGAGCCGGGGGTGGTGAACCTCGACCTGCGCGACGCGGTGGAGAAGCACGGGCTGTTCTACCCGCCGGACCCGTCCAGCTACGACTGGTGCACGATCGGCGGGAACCTCTCCACCAACGCCGGTGGGCTGTGCTGCGTGAAGTACGGCGTGACCACGGACTCCGTGCTCGGGCTGGACGTGGTGCTGGCGGACGGCGAGCTGCTGCGCACCGGCCGGCGGACCGTCAAGGGAGTGGCCGGGTACGACCTGACCAAGCTGTTCGTCGGCAGCGAGGGCACGCTCGGCGTGATCACCCGCGCGACCCTGGCGCTACGGCCGTTGCCGCAGGCTCCCGCGACGTTGGTGGCCGCGTTCGGCAGCACGGCCGCCGCCGGCGTGGCGGTGAGCCGGGTGGTGACCGAGGGCGTCGTGCCGTCGTTGATGGAGATCATGGACCGGACGTCCATCCGGGCCGTGGAGCAGTACCTCAGGACCGACCTGAACGCGGACGCGGCGCTGCTGCTCTGCCAGTCCGACTCGGGCGGTGAGGCGGGTCGCCGCGAGCTGGCCGCGATCGAGCAGGCGTGCGTGGCGGCGGGCGCGGACCTCGTCTACGCGACCGAGGACCTGGGCGAGGGCCGTGACCTGCTGACCGCGCGGCGGGCCGTGCTGACCGCGCTGGAGGTCTACGGGGCGTGGCTCACCGACGACGTGTGCGTGCCGCGGACCCGCATCGCCGACCTGATCGCCGGGTGCGAGCGGATCAGCGAGTCGGTCGGTCTGCGGATCGCCGTGGTCGGGCACGCCGGTGACGGCAACATGCACCCGACGATCGTCTACGACCCGTCGTCGGCGGACGAGTTCGCCAGGGCGCAGCGGGCGTTCGACGAGATCCTGGGCGTCGGGCTGGCGCTCGGCGGCACGATCACCGGCGAGCACGGCGTGGGCAAGATCAAGCGGGAGTGGCTGGCCCGCGAGATCGGACCGGTCGGCCTCCGGGTCCACCGCGGGATCAAGCGCGCGCTGGACCCGGAGAACCTGTTCAACCCCGGCTCGATGTTCGAGCAGGACCGCTAGTCGATCCGCTTGATCCGCTGGGTCTCGTCCACCGCGGCGATGACCTGGGTGATGTCGTCCGCCTCCTGGGTGAGCAGCGCCTTCTTCTCCCGGCGGGCCTTGATCACCTCGATGATGATCGGCACCACCGAGAGCAGCACGATCAGGATCAGGATCATCTCGAGGTTGTCGCGGACGAACTGGATCTGGCCGAGGAAGTAGCCCAGGACCGTGAGGCCCGCGGCCCACACGATGCCGCCGATGAGCGAGTACGTGAAGTACTTGCGCGGGTCCATCCGGCCCACGCCCGCCATGGCGGTGATGAACGTCCGCACGATGGGCACGAACCGGGCCATCACGATCGCCCGGGCGCCGTACTTCTCGAAGAACTCGTGCGTCTTGTCGACGTACTCCTTCTTGAAGATCTTCGACTCGGGCTTGCTGAACAGCGCCGGTCCGGCCCGGTAGCCGATCCAGTAGCCGACGACGTTGCCCACCAGCGCGCAGACCGTGAGCAGCAAGCACACCAGCCACAGCGGGTAGTCCAGCAGCCCGGAGGCGACGAACAGCCCGGCGGTGAACAGCAGCGAGTCGCCGGGCAGGAAGAAGCCCACGAGCAGGCCGCATTCCGCGAAGACGATGAAGCACAGGCCGACCAGCATGTAGGGCCCGAGTCCTTGGAGCAGGATCTGCGGGTCAAGCCAGTCCGGGCCGAGGGCGATCGTGGAAGTGGGCGTGGCCGTCACGGCGACCACGGTACAGGCATCAACTGAGCGTGATCACAGCCACGACGGTGCCGGCCGCCAGCCCCAACAACACCGCGAGCAACAGCACCCACCCGACGCCGAGCGACGGGCGCGCCACCCGCACGGGTTGGTGCGGGTGCGCGCCGGAGCTGGTGGCCTGCGCGCGGAGGGCGTCGGCCACCAGCTTCTCGTGGTCATCGGGCACGGGGGCCAGTCCTTCAGTCCTTCGCCGGAGTCCCTGCTCCACCGGAGGCTACCCACGCGCCGCGCGCCATGACTTCGCGCGGCCTCAGCTCGCTGTCCAGCACGACGATGTCGGCCGCCAGGCCCGCCCGCAGCTCACCGGTCGTGTCCTGGAGGTCCAGCAGTCGCGCCGGCCGGGTGGACGTGGCGTGCACGGCTTCCTCGATGGTGAGCCCGCACGACTGGACCGCGTTGCGGAACGCGGCGTCCATGGTCAGCGTGCTGCCCGCGAGGGACGCGCCGCCGGCGAGCGTCGGCACGCCGTCCACCACCCGCACTTCGAGGCCGCCCACGTCGTACACGCCGTCGCCCACGCCCGCCGCCGCGATCGCGTCGGTGACCAGGACGGTCCGCCGCACGCCCGCGTGCCGCGCGGCCAGGCGGACGGCGGTCGGGTGCAGGTGCACCAGGTCGCAGATCAGCTCGACGGTGACGCGCTCGTCGTCCAGCAGCGCGCCGATCGGGCCCGGCTCGCGGTGGTGCAGCGGGCGCATGCCGTTGAACAGGTGGGTGGCGACGGTGGCGCCCGCCTCGACCGCCGGGCGGATCTGCGCCTCGGTGGCGTCCGTGTGCCCGATCGCGGCCAGGACACCGCTTTCCACCAAGTGGCGCACCGCGTCCACGCCGTGCTCGAGCTCGGGCGCGACGGTGATCATCCGGACGGTGTCGTCGCCCGCGTCGAGCAGCTTGTCGATCGACGCCCGGTCCGGCGGGCACAGGATGGCCGGGTCGTGCGCGCCGCAGCGAGCGGCGGACAGGAACGGGCCCTCCAGGTGGATGCCGGCCACCACGCCGTCCCGCACGAGCTCGGTCAGCGCCTTGACCTGGTCGGCCAGTTCCGGGATCGGTCTGGACACCAGGCTCGCGATCAGCGTGGTGGTGCCGTGCCTGCGGTGCGCGTTCGCCGCTTTGAGCACCCGGCCCGGGTCGGCGCTGGTGAACGCCTCACCGCCGCCACCGTGGCAGTGGATGTCCACGAACCCCGGCACCAGCCACCCCCCGTTCACGTCGCGGGTCGGGCCCTCCGGCGCCACCCCGTCGCCGACGGCCGCGATCAGGCCGTCCCGCACCGCGACCCACCCCTGGTCGAGCACCCCGTCGGGCGTGACGACCCGACCACCGGTCAGGGTCACGTCCACGGGTCCACCCCACGTGCTCATCTGTCCTCCAGCATGTCGATGGCCAGCAGCGCGGCTCCGAGGCACCCGGCCTCGTCGCCCAACGCCGCCGACCGCAGTTCCGGGCGTCGCTGGAACGTGGTCAGCTCGTCCAGTCGTCCGCCCAGCGGGTCCGTCAGCAACGGGCCCGCCAGTGCCAGGCCACCGCCCAGCACCACGACTTCCGGTCCCAACAACGCGGCTAGCAGCAGGATGCCCCTGGCGAGCGCGTCCACGGCCTCGGCCCACACCGCCGCCGCGTCCGTGTCGCCCGAATTGAGCAGCCTCGCGACGTCCGCGGCGCCCTTGACGGGCCGGTTGGTGCGTTGGGTGTAGCGGCGGGCGATGGCCGCGCTGCTCGCCCTCGCCTCCACGCACCCCGTCTGGCCGCAGCCGCACAGGTCGCCGTGACCGACGTCCACGTGCCCGATCTCGCCCGGCGCGGAGGTGATCCGGCCGTCCACGACGAGGGCGGCGGCGATGCCGGTGCCGATCGGCATGATCACCGCGTTGCCCAGGCCGCGTGCGGCGCCTTGGCGGAGTTCGGCCAGGCCACCGGCGCGGACGTCGTGGCCGAAGGCGGTCGGCAGGGCCGTGCTCGCCTCCAGTCTTGACCTGAACGGGTAGTCCTGCCAGCCCAGGTTCGCCGAGTAGACGCCGGTGCCGGTGGCCTCGTCCACGATGCCGGGCACCACCACGCCGATCGCGTCGACCGGGTGCTCGCAGGCGGCGCGCAGTTCGTCGACCAACGCGGTCACGTCCTCGACCACGGCGTCGCCGCCGGGCCGGGTGGGACGGCGCTGCTGCTTCACCGGCAGCACCCCGCCGGGGGTGCCGGTGACCAGAGCGGCTTTCGTCTCGGTTCCGCCTACGTCGACGGCTATCACGTGTCTTGTGCGCGCCACGAGGACCGATAGTGCGGCATGCGACGCCATTGGTCTATACCAAGTAGCGGATTGGGCTAGTCCAATGCGGTTGAGCAGGGCGAGAAGGGCCTGTGGCGGGAGCGCGCCGGGGACGCCGGAGGAACGCCCCGGCTCCAGGCGGGGGACGTCGGGGAAGCGGGAATGCCGGTCGGGCGTTACCGGGTCAGTGACCGGCCATGATCTTCTGCAGGGCGTCCAGGGCACGGCTGGCGGTGCTCTTCACGGTGCCCTTGCTGATGCCGGTGGCCTCGGCGATCTCCGCCTCCGACAGGTCGCCGTAGTACCGGAGCACGAGCACTTCGCGCTGCCGCGGGGGCAGCTGGGACAGCGCCGCCACCACCGCCTGGTGCTCGGCCGTCAGCATGGCGAGGCTCTCCGCGGACCTGGCGTTGGCCACGTGCGGCGGGGTGTAGTCGCGGGCGGTCTTGCGGCGGCGGAGCACGCTGCGCGACCCGTTGACCACGGCCGTCCGCAGGTACCCGACGGCCGCCTGCGCGTCCCGCAGGTTGGACCAGTTCCGGTGCAGGCCGGTGAACGCCTCCTGCACGACGTCCTCCGCCGTCGCCGGCTCGTCGACCAGCAGCAGCGCCAGCCTGACCAGCCGCATGCGGTGCTGGCGGTAGAGGTCCTCCAGGGTCAGCGGACCGGTCGGGGCCGGAGCCGCGCCGTCCTGGATGCGCAGGTTCGTGAGCGTGTCCTGCACACGCGCGATGCCACCGCTGTTCCCATCAGGACCGACCACGGCAGTGACGTTACCTCCTCGCCCGGTAGCTTCGGCGCGGCGCTGCACAAACGGAGACGAGGTTCCGATGGCCCGGTTCGCGGTCGAGTTGGTCTACGGGCACGACGAGGGCGCGCGGCTGGAGGTCCGGCCGGCGCACCGGGAGTACCTGGCGACGCTGGTGGAACGCGGTGCGCTGCTCGTCTCGGGCCCTTACGCGGACCAGACCGGCGCCCTGCTGGTCTACGAGGCCGCGGACGAGGACGAGTTGCGGGAGATCATCGCCGCCGACCCGTACACGTCCGCCGGCGTGATCGCCGAGACGCGCGTGCACGAGTGGCAGACGGTGATGGGCGCCTGGCTCCAAGCGCGCACCGATCCTGACCCGCACCGATCCTGACCCGCACCGATCCTGACCCGCACCGATCCTGACCCGCACCGATCCTGACGCGCACCGATCCAGGGGCGCACGGACCTGAGGCGGCACGGGTCTAGGCGGTCGGGTCCGGGTCCTTCCGGGAAGCGGCGGCGGCGGTGCCGCCCGGTCCGACGAGGCCGGACAGGTCGTTCGCCGCCATCTCCCGGTCGGCGGCGGGCACCGACCCGGCCGCCTGCCGGTCGACCACCGCCGGCGTGAACGCCCGGAAGATTTTCAGCCCGCCGACCCAGCCCGGCACGTGCACCGCCTTGGAGCGCCGCGTGATGCCCCGGACCACCGCCTTGCCGACGTCGGCGACCGGGTACTTCCGACCCGCCAGACCCGGCATCGCACTGCGCAGCGGGCCGAAGACGGGGTGCTTGTCGGCACTGTCGACCATGTCGGTGGAGATCCACGAGAAGTACGCGACGCCGACGTCCACGCCCAGGTGCCGCACCTCGGCGCGCAGGCTGTCCGCGAACGCCTCGCAGCCCGCCTTCGCGGCGGAGTAGGCCGCGTTGCCGGGGATGTGCACGATCGCCGCCAGCGACGACACCACCAGGCAGTAGCCCCGGCTCGCGATCAGGTGCGGCAGGCAGGTCCGGACCGTCCGCCAGACGCCGAGCAGGTTGACCTCGATGACCCGCTCGAACGCGGCCGGGTCCATCGAGCGGACGAAACCCGTCGCGGCGATGCCCGCGTTGGCCACGACGACGTCGATGCCCCCGTAGTGGTCGACCACCCCGTCGACCGCGGTCTCCAGCGCCGCCCAGTCGGTGACGTCGGCCTCCCAAGCCCTGCCGCCGCACTCCTCGGCCACCTCGCGCAGCCGATCGCCCTCCAGGCCGACCAGCGCGAGCTTCGCGCCCTTCGCGGCCAGACGCCGCGCCACCTCCGCGCCGATGCCCCTCGCCGCGCCGGTGATCAGGACAACCTTGCCCGCAACGTCCACGGTGACCTCCTCAGCCGCTGTGCCGGGAGGCCACCGTAACGCAACTTACCGCGAGTAAGCTACTGGAGAGTTAAACTCGGCTGGCGGCGTTCAGCGCCGCGAGCTCGTCCGCCTCCAGCTCCAGGTCGAGGACCGGGACCAGGTCGGCCAACTGGTCCGCCGTGCGGGCCGACGCGAGGGGCGCGGCCACGGTGGGCTGCTCGGCCAGCCACGCCAGCGCGACCGCCGCCGGGGTGGTGCCGTGGTTGCCGGCCACCTCGTCCACCGCGTCGAGGATCCGCAGCCCGCGGTCGTCCAGGTACTTCGAGGCGCCCGCGGCCCGCGCGCTCTCGACCGCGACGCCCGGCCGGTACTTGCCGGTCAGGAAGCCCTTCGCCAGGCCCCAGTACGGCGCCGACGAGAGGCCGTTGTCGGCGACCGCCCGCGACAGCTCGCCCTCGTAGGAGCGGTCGACCAGGTTGTAGGCCTGCTGGAGCGCGACGAACTTGGCGAAGCCCTCGCGCTCGGCCACGGCGAGTGCGGACGTGAGGCGCTCGGCGGTGTGGTTGGACGCGGCGACGTGCCGGACCTTGCCCGCGCGCACCAGACGGTCGAACGCCGCCAGCGTCTCCTCCTGCGGCGTGTCCGGGTCGTCCCGGTGCGCGTAGTACAGGTCGATGTGGTCCACGCCCAGGCGGCGCAGGGAGTCCTCGGCGGCCCGCTCGATCGTGGCCGCCTCGAGGTCGTCCGCGCCCCGGAGCATGCCGACCTTGGTGGCCACGACGATCCCGTCGCGGTTGCCGCGGCTGCGGAGCCACTTGCCGATGATCGTCTCCGACTCGCCGCCGACGTGGCCCTCGGCCCACGCCGAGTACGAGTCGGCGGTGTCCACGAAGTTGCCGCCGGCCCGCGCGTACCCGTCCAGCACGGCGAACGAGGTCTCCTCGTCGGCGGTCCAGCCGAAGACGTTGCCACCCAGGCACAGGCGCGACACGTCGAGGTCGCTGGTTCCGAGTTTCGTCATGTCGCGAAGCCAGGTCGGGCGGCGCGACCGCGCGAATGGAGCAGCCAGGACTGAATGCCGGTGTCGGGACACCGGTTGAACAGGGTGAAGTCGGTCACAGGTCGGACGGCCTCCTACTCGGAGACCTCGACGCCCTTCCAGAACGCGACGTGGCCCCTGATGTTCGCCGCTTCCGGGCTCGGCTCCTGGTAGAACCACGCGGCGTCGGGGTTGTCCTCGCCCTTCACGTGCAGCGTGTAGTAGCCGGCGGTGCCCTTCCAGGGACAGATCGAGATCGTGTCCGACGGCCTGAGGTAGTGGGCGTGCACCGACTCCGGGGGGAAGTAGTGATTCCCCTCCACCACCACGGTCTTCTCGCTCTCGGCGATGATCTCGCCGTTCCATCGTGCGATCGCCATGGGACCACTATGCCGTTGATCGACTTCTCCCGCCGGGCGGTGCCCGTAGGATGCTGCCGACACCGCGTTCCGGGCACCCGAGGAGGACCCACCGATGCCCATCGCAACCCCCGAGGTCTACGCCGAGATGCTCGACCGCGCGAAGGCGAACGAGTTCGCCTACCCCGCGATCAACGTCACCTCGTCCGAGACCCTCAATGCGGCCCTGCGTGGTTTCGCAGAAGCCGAGAGCGACGGGATCATCCAGGTCTCGACCGGTGGTGCCGAGTTCGCCTCGGGCACCAAGGTCAAGGACATGGTGACCGGCGCGGTTGCGCTGGCGGAGTTCGCGCACGTGGTCGCCGAGAAGTACCCGGTGAACATCGCGCTGCACACCGACCACTGCCCGAAGGACAAGCTCGACGGCTACGTGCGCCCGCTCGTCGCGATCAGCCAGGAGCGGGTGGACCGCGGGCTCAACCCGCTGTTCCAGTCGCACATGTGGGACGGCTCGGCCGTGCCGCTGGACGAGAACCTGAAGATCGCGTCGGAGCTGCTCGACCTCACGGCCAAGGCCAGGATCATCCTGGAGATCGAGGTCGGCGTGGTCGGCGGCGAAGAGGACGGCGTCGCGCACGAGATCAACGAGAAGCTGTACACCTCGCCCGAGGACTACCTGAAGACGGTGGAAGCCCTCGGTGCCGGTGAGAAGGGTCGCTACCTGGTCGCGGCGACGTTCGGCAACGTGCACGGCGTGTACAAGCCGGGCAACGTGAAGCTGCGCCCGGAGATCCTGAAGCAGGGTCAGGACGTGGTGGCCGAGAAGCTGGGCCTGCCGGCCGGCTCAAAGCCGTTCGACCTGGTCTTCCACGGCGGCTCCGGCTCGCTGCTGGAGGAGATCCACGAGGCGCTGACCTACGGCGTGATCAAGATGAACATCGACACGGACACGCAGTACGCGTTCACCCGTCCGATCGTGAGTCACATGTTCTCGAACTACGACGGCGTGCTGAAGATCGACGGCGAGGTGGGCAACAAGAAGGCCTACGACCCGCGGTCCTACCTGAAGGCCGCCGAGCAGGGCATGGCCGCCCGCATCGCCCAGGCGTGCGAGCACCTGAAGTCGTCCGGCCGCATGATCGCCGGCTGACGTCCCGCGAGACGCGGAACGGCCCCCTCCGGGATTCGGAGGGGGCCGTTCCACGTGCTCACTCGCGGTGCATGGGCCCGTAGCCGTGCGCGTGCCTGCCGGGGAACGTCGCGTCGGTCGGCGCGGCTGCGGCGCGCCCGCCGCGACGAGGTCGGCGGCGAGGCCGCCGTCGTGTGCGCGGAAGTGTCCGCACGCGACTCCCCATGGGTCGATCCGGTGTGATCGGTCCTCGGGGGAAGTCGACGGCGGAGGAATCAGGCGGTCACCAGTGGTGGTGCGGCGGTCTGCCCCACCCTGACCCGGTCGGCCACCACCCACAGCACGGCCAGGACGACGAACGTCACGGCGGCCGACGGGTAGAGGATCGGCGGGGCGGCGTCCAACGACTGCTGGACCCAGATCCCGCCGTAGCCGAGCCCGGTGACGGCGGCGGAGCCGAGTATCGCGGCCACCGGGCCGGGCACGCGGCCCAGGTGGGCGGCGTCCACGGCGAGGCCGACGAGCACCAGGAACAGCGGCACGGCGGACAGCGGGAAGTCGGCGCCCGCGAGCAGCGGCCAGGCCAGGCAGCGGTAGGCGACGTAACCGCCGGCCACCGCCGTCGCGGCCCACTTCGCGCCGAGCGTGCGCCGTGCGATCACCAGCACGAGCGCTGCCGCGATCAGGCCCCAGACCGGGTAGACCCAGTCCGGGATGGGCAGCGAGAACTGGACGATCGACTCGCGGTCCACCGGCCGGCCGATCTGGTCGGCGGCGAACTGGAGCAGGATCGGCTCGGCGTACGGCTCACCGCGGTCCCAGGAGGCGATCTCCAGCACCCCGTACTCCTGGTGCTGGTTCGGGAACCAGACGTTCTCCAGGAAGAAGAACCACAGCGCGGCCAGGCCGAACAGCCGCCACCGGCCGGGCGGGTACAGCTTGATCCACCCCCGGATCGCGCCGGCCAGCATGATCGCGGTCCCCAGGTACAGCAGGGCGTGCGACCCGCTCCACGACGTGATGTCGAGGCCGTTGATCCGGTGGTTGATCAGGTCGATGGGCAGCGCGACCAGGAAGACGCCGGTGCCCCACTGCATCAACCTCAGCGCGGTCTTGTCCGCGCCGTAGCCGGTGTAGGTGTGGAACAGGGTCAACCCGACCACGACCACCGTGCCCAGGGTGTTGAGCAGGTGGGGCGGCGCCAGCTCGTCGCGCAGCCACTTGAAGTGCCAGGCGACGTCCCACGTCGAGCCGATCAACTTCAGCAGCAGGCCGACCAGCCAGAGCTGGTAGAGCGCGGCGACCAGAGCCGGCGGCGTCTCGCGTCCCGGCTCGCCCCGCTCCCAGTACTGGTCGCGGAATCGCGCGACGCGATTGGTTACCCCCGTGTTCACCCGCCCATGATGCGGCCCGACCCGACCCCCTGGAAGGGTGACCCGCCCTGGTCTTTCCCGGAGTGACCCCTAGGGGATGGTGCTGACCAGGCGATTCCCTCATTGTTCATGCGAACGGGTGAGCTTCGTTGCCCTGAACGGCCGTGCGCGGCAAGGTGCCGCCCTGAGAGTTCGCTGAGACCGAGGAGCACTTTCATGGGCAAGAAGGTCGTCGCCGGTGTCATCGTGACCGCGCTGGTGCTGGGACTGGTCGCTGCCGTGGCCCGGGTCTTCCTAAGCTGACCACATGGACAACCTGCTCGGTCCCGATCCCACGATGCTGCCAGACCGCCCGGAGGCGCAGGCCGCCGCCGAGGCGGGCACCGACCCGGCCAAGATCGTGCGCGCCTACCCCGACTTCAGCGAGGCCTGGGCGCTGCTCGCGGAGCGGGCGCTGCAGACCGGCGACCCGGTCGCCGGCTACGCGTACGCGCGCACCGGCTACCACCGCGGCCTCGACCAGCTGCGCCGCTCAGGCTGGAAGGGCCACGGCCCCGTGCCGTGGTCCCACCGCCCCAACCAGGGCTTCCTCCGCGCGCTCGCGGCCCTGGCGCGGGCCGCGGACGAGATCGGCGAGTCCGAGGAGTACGAGCGCTGCAAGAAGTTCCTCGGCGACAGCGACCCCTCGGCACCCGCCGCCCTCGGCCTGGGCTGACCAGGTGGGAGCCGTGCGCGACGAGGTCGCGCGCAGGCTGAAGCGGTGGCAGAGCACGGCCTTGCCGATCGGCCAGGCCGCGCTCGCCGCCGGTCTGTCGTGGCTGGTCGCCACCGAGGTGGTCGGCCACGCGCACCCGTTCTTCGCGCCGATCGCCGCCGTCGTCTGCCTCGGCGTGTCGCTGGGGCAGCGGCTGCGGCGGGTCGTCGAGCTGGTCGTCGGCGTGTCCGTGGGTGTCGGCGTCGGTGACGTGCTGATCTCCCTGATCGGCTCGGGGCCGTGGCAGATCGCGCTGGTCGTGGCGCTGGCGATGTCCGCGGCGGTGCTGCTGGACGGTGGCGCGGTGATCGCGCTCCAGTCCGGTTCGTCGGCGGTGCTGGTGGCGACCCTGCTGCCGCCGAGCGAGGGCGGTGGGCTGGACCGGATGGTCGACGCGTTGATCGGCGGCCTGGTGGGGCTGGCCGTGACGGCGTTGCTGCCGGCGAACCCGCTGACCGTGGCGCAACGACAGGCGAAGGTGGTGTTCGGCGAGCTGACCGAGGCGTTGCGCGGGGTGGCGACGGCGGTGACCGACCACGACGCGGTGCAGGCCGCCGGGGTGCTGGCGCGGCTGCGCACCAGCCAGGAGGCGGTGGACGAGTTCGCGTCGGCGTTGAAGACCGGTGGCGAGATCGCCACCATCGCGCCGATCCGCTGGCGCAGGCGGCACGAGCTGGGTCGGTACGAGACGGCCGCCGTGCCGATGGACTACGCGCTGCGCAACACCCGGGTGCTGGCCCGGCGGGCGCTGGCGGCGTTGCGGGACGGCGAGCGGATGCCGGACGTGCTGCCGGCCGTGCTGCGGCAGTACGCGGCGGCGGTGGACGTGCTGCGCACCGAGTTGGCGCGCGGTGACGAGCCGAAGGAAGCGCGTGCGGCGGTCCGGGACGCGGTGGCCTCGGCCACCACGAACCAGCTGGGCGGCGAGGGCTTCTCCACCAGGGTGGTGCTGGCCCAGGTCCGGTCGGTGGCGGTGGACCTGTTGCAGGCCACCGGCCTGTCCCGGGCGGAGGCAGCGGAATCCCTACCGCCGTATTGAATGCCGCTGCTGCGGTGCTTGTGGCCGCTGCTTCGCAGGCGGCGGCTCGGTCGCCTGGAAGTCGGTCGTTCGTGCCTGATTTTTCGGCGATCGAAGGGCGTGATCGCCGAAAAATCAGTCACGAACGACCGACGCGACCTCGCGGGGCGTTCCGGGGGTCAGCCTTCCGGCCGGTGCAGGACGCCGAGCAGGACTTCGTGCACCGCGTCGTGGTCGGCGGGGTCGGCCAGGCGGCATGACGCGCCCGTGATGGCGTACCACTCCTCCGCTCCCTCGTAGCGCACCGTCGCGCGCAGCTCGCCGTCGGCCAGCGACGTGCGCAGCTCCAAGTCCCCGGTCACCACGCCGACTTCGTCGGTCATGACGCCACCGGGTCCGGCCACGAAGAGGGACGAGCGGTCAGTCATCGGTCCTCAGCACCTCCCGAGCATGCTCTGCAGTGCAGACTTCTCCGCGGAGTTCACCGTCAAACCCCAGCGGTACTTGGAACGCGTCCACATCTTGGCGTACGTGCACCAGTAGCTGCTCAGCGGCGGCTTCCACTGCGCCGGGTCCTGGTCGCCCTTGGCCTGGTTCACGTTGTCGGTGACCGCGATCAGCTGCGGGTTGGACAGGTCGTTGGCGAACGCCTGGCGCCGGGACGTGGTCCACGAGGACGCGCCGGAACGCCACGCCTCGGCCAGCGGCACGACGTGGTCGATGTCCACATCGGACGCCTGGGTCCACGTCGCGCCGTCGAACGGGCTGTACCAACGGCCCGAGGTGGCGGCGCAGCTGGAGTCCGTGACCACGTTCGTGCCGTCGCGCTTGAGCACCGTCTCCCGGGTGTTGCAGGTGCCCGAGATGGTGATCCAGTGCGGGAACTTGTCCCGCGAGTAGCCCGTCATGGACCCCTCGGATGCCACCCTGAGCGCGTTCAGCTCCGCGATGGCGGTGCTCGCGCTCGGGATGTTCGGCGGCGTCGCCTGGGCCGGGGAGGCCAGGCCGACGGCCAGCGCACCAGCCAGGAGCAGGGAAAGAGCCGGAAGTCGCACTGAGCGGAATCGCCCGGCTAAGTTGACCGTTGACATAATTCCGACCTTCCTAGTTGGAAGCTGTCGGAAATACCTTGGGTCAATTCTCCTTCCGTGACAACGCTGTCGAGTGACACCTGAATGGCGGGGGAGGAAATTCCTCAGTCAGTGGAGCCCACGGACCAACCGCAGGTCCTCCGTGTGGCGGTACCAGGTCCACTTGCCCATCGGCCGCGGGTGCGGGATGCCGTCCGAGGCCACCTGCACGGGCAGGCAGCCGAGCTGGAACGCGCGCGCCGGCGTGCTGACCGTCTTGCGGCCGAACAGCCGCTTGTGGACCACCCGCACGACCAGTCCGGGTCCACCGTCGGGGTCCGGCGTCACCTCCAGCCGGCTCGCCTGGCCGCGCAGCACGACGGTGTCGTCGCCGTAGCCGACCCCGCGCACCGGGCCGAGCGAGCCGAGGCCGACGAGCACGCCGCCGACGTCGTCCCGGACGAGCGGCACCCGGTCGGCTTCACCGGACAGGGCGACGTCCAGCGCGCGGCCCGGATCGGTCGGCAGGCCCCACAGCGCGGCCACCTCCGAACGCGGGTCGGTCGGCACGTAGCCGAGCGGCACGTCGGCCAGCCGCTCGGTCCTCAGCAACCGCAGCACCACGGCGTTGAGGTCGGCGTCCGTACCGTTGACGACGAGACGTTTGTCACCCGATTCGGCGAAAACCGGGTCCACCTCGGCCTTTCCGGGCCGGGTCGCCACCCGGCGGACCTCGAAACGGTCACCGTCAGTGATCATTGGCGACTGCGCGTTTCCGCAGGCCAGCACGATTCCGCGCACCATCATCTCCTGGTCTACCCTCAACAGCCGTCCACTGACGGCGCGGCCGTCGCAGGCATTCGGCTCTCTGTCCGTCCCAACCGCTTGGAGTTTCACATGCCGGCCGTCGTGCTGATCGGTGCCCAGTGGGGCGATGAGGGCAAGGGCAAGGCAACGGACCTGCTCGGTGACCGGGTGCAGTGGGTCGTCCGGTACCAGGGCGGCAACAACGCGGGTCACACCGTGGTGCTGCCCACCGGGCAGAAGTTCGCCCTCCACCTGATCCCCTCCGGCATCCTCACCCCTGGTGTGACCAGCGTCATCGGCAACGGCGTCGTGGTCGACCCCGGCGTGCTGCTGGAGGAGTTGGCGGGCCTGGAGGACCAGGGCGTCGACACCAGCAAGCTGCTCATCTCCGCGGACGCGCATTTGATCATGCCCTACCACGTGGCGATCGATAAGGTCACCGAGCGGTACCTGGGCAAGGCCAAGATCGGCACCACCGGTCGCGGCATCGGCCCCTGCTACCAGGACAAGATCGCCCGCGTCGGCGTGCGCGCGCAGGACCTGCTGGACGAGAAGATCCTCCGGCAGAAGGTCGAAGCGGCGCTGGACTTCAAGAACCAGGTGCTGGTCAAGGTCTACAACCGCAAGGCGCTCGACCCCGAGCAGGTGGTGGACAGCGTGCTGGAGCACGGCACCAGGTTCACCTCCCGGATCGCGGACACCCGGCTGCTGCTCAACCAGGCGCTGGAGCGCGGCGAGACGGTGCTGCTGGAGGGCTCTCAGGGCACGCTGCTCGACGTGGACCACGGCACCTACCCGTTCGTGACGTCGTCCAACCCGACCTCGGGCGGCGCGAGCGCCGGTTCCGGCATCGGCCCCACGAAGATCACCACGGTGATCGGCATCCTCAAGGCCTACACCACGCGGGTGGGCTCGGGTCCGTTCCCGACCGAGCTGAACGACGAGATGGGCGAGTACCTGCGCAAGGCCGGCGGCGAGTTCGGCGTGACGACCGGGCGGTCCCGGCGCACCGGCTGGTTCGACGCGGTGATCGCCCGGTACGCGGCGCGGGTCAACGGCATCACCGACTACTTCCTGACCAAGCTCGACGTGCTGTCCGGGCTGGAGAAGGTGCCGGTCTGCGTCGGCTACACGATCGACGGCGAGCGGGTCGACGAGATGCCGATGACGCAGACCGACGTGCACCACGCCGTGCCGGTGTACGAGGAGCTGCCGGGCTGGTTCGAGGACATCACGCACTGCCGCTCGTACGAGGAGCTGCCCGCGAACGCCCGCGCGTACGTCGAGCACCTGGAGCAGATCTCCGGCGCCCGCATGTCCGCGATCGGCGTCGGACCGGGCCGCGAGCAGACCATCGTGCGGCACGACATCATCTGATCCGCGGAGGTCGTGAAGCCGCTGATCACGGCTCCGGCCGCGTGAACGCCCGCGTGAACGCGAAGTGCCCCCGACGCCGAAGCGGCCGGGGGCACTTCCACGTCCGGTGTCAGCCGTTGCGGGCTTCCACCGCGGTGTCGGGGTTGTCGGCGAACACGCCGTCCAGCCCGGTCGCGTAGAACTTCGCGTACTCGCCGAACGCGTCGCCGTACGCGGCCGGGTCGGTCGACGAGCGGAAGTCGGCCGGCAGGAACGCGTTCTCGTTGCGGAACGTCCAGGCGTGCACGATCAGGCCCTGGGCGTGCGCGTCGCGCACCAGCGTGGTCGGCTCCCGCAGGAAGCCCGCCGAGTCGCGCGGGATGACCAGGTCCTTCGCCGTGCCGACGCCGGACGCGTACGAGCGGATCTCGCGCAGGCCCTCGACCGTGACCAGGTCGCGGTAGGTGCGCTTGTCACCGGCCTTCACGAAGTCGTACGGCGCGCCCGACGAGTTCACCAGCTGCACCAGCGGCACCCGCAGCTTCGACTTGAGCTGCTTGAGGTTCGCCACCTCGAACGACTGGACGAACACCTTCGCGTTGGGCCGGTTGAGGCCCTTCCGGGTCAGCACGTCGACCAGGCGCTGCTCCAGCGGCAGCCCGATCTCCTGGAAGTACGTCGGGTGCTTGGTCTCCGGGTAGAGGCCGATGTCGCGCCCCAGCTCGCGGGACAGCCGGCGGGACAGGTCGACGACCTCCTCCAGGGTCGGCACCTCGAACCGGCCGTCGTACAGCGTGTTGCGCGGCCGGACCTCCGGGATGCGCTCCTTGGCCCGCAGGGTCTTCAGCTCGGCGAGCGTGAAGTCCTCGGTGAACCAGCCGGTGATCGGCGCGCCGTCGATGACCTTGGTCGTCTTGCGGGCGGCGAACTCCGGGTGCGCCGCCACGTCCGTGGTGCCGCCGATCTCGTTCTCGTGCCGGGCGACCAGCTTGCCGTCCTTGGTGACGACCAGGTCGGGCTCGATGTAGTCGGCGCCCATCCGCGCCGCCAGTTCGTACGCGGCCAGCGTGTGCTCGGGCCGGTACCCCGACGCACCGCGGTGGCCGATCACCAGCGGGCCCTTGCGGGACGACGCCACCTCGGCGTCACCGCTCGCCGAAGCCGAGGGCACCACCACCGCCGCCGCCACCGCGAGCGCCGCGAGCACTGCCCCGACGATCTTCGTCCGCACCATCGACGACCTCCTCAGAGATTCCCTGAACGCGCGGCAGCCTCGTCGCGCACCGCGACGTCCTGGTCACGGTAGGGCGAAGTGCAGACCACGTCACGGTGAACCCGTGGTGGGCGGCGGCCTGATCGTCACTCGCCGGGTATGGCCGCTTCCTCGGGGTCGAGCTCGCGGGGCACTCCACCGGGTGGGGTCACTGCGTCGGCTCACCCCTCACGCGGGTCGTCCGAGCGTCTTTACAGTCCCTTTAGACGGTCGGTCTATGGCTGTGAGCCACGGCACAAGTAGCTTCGGGAGCGCTCGATCAAGCGCGACACGAAGGGGTGCGCGTGGCGACCAAACCGCAGGTCGAAGTCGATGAACTGCTCGCCGAGCTGGACGAGGAACGCCCGTCGCGCGCCTTGTCCCGCCGGTGGGAACTGGGCGTGTGGGTGGCGGGCCTCGCCATCGCGCTGCTGGTCCTCAAGCAGGTGTTCTGGCCGTTCAGCAAGGGCGGCCAGTACTACCTGGTGATCTTCCTGGCGGTCACGCTGCCGCTGGTGTTCCTCTGCTACCGACCGCGCGGCCGGCGTGGCGGGGGCGACGACCCCGGCGTGGTGGACTGGGCGGCGGCGGTCCTCGCGCTCGTGGTGGGCTCCTACCCGCTGTTCGGCGGGTTCGACGCGTTCCTCGACCGGCAGGGACAGCTGACCGCGCTCGACGTGGTCGCCGGCTCGTTGCTGCTGGTGCTGATCCTGGAGGCGTGCCGGCGGACCACAGGCTGGGTGCTGCCGACCGTCTGCGTCGCGTTCATCGCGTTCGCGTACTACGGCGGGTTCCTGCCGCCGTCCTGGACGATCTCGCACGCGGGCGTGGACTTCCGGCAGATCATCAACGGCTTCTACAACGACGCCACCGGGTTCTACGGGACGCCGCTGGACGTCGCCGCCACGTACATCGTGCTGTTCACCATCTACGGGTCGGTGCTGAACGCGTCCGGCGCCGGGACGTTCTTCGTGGACATCAGCTTCGCCGCGTTCCGCAAGTCCCGGACCGCGCCCGGCCGCACCGCCGCCACGGCCGGGTTCCTGCTCGGCACGGTGTCCGGCTCCGGCACCGCGACGACCGTGTCGCTGGGCGCGGTGACGTGGCCGATGCTGAAGAAGGCGGGCTACCCCAAGGAGAACGCGGGCGGGCTGCTCGCCGCCTCCGGCATCGGGGCGATCCTGTCGCCGCCGACGCTGGGCGCGGCGGCGTTCATCATCGCCGAGTTCCTGGAGACCTCGTACCTCCAGGTGTTGATCTGGGCGATCCTGCCGACCCTGCTCTACTACCTGGGCATCGCGCTGGCCGTGGAGATCGACGCGCGGAAGTTCGGCGCCAAGCCGGTGGAGATCGACTCGCCGAGCCCGTGGGCGCTGCTCAAGCGCGGCGGGTACCACTTCCTGTCGCTCGCGGTGATCGTCGTGTTCCTGGCGCTGGACATCCCGGTGTTCTCCGCCGTCGTCTACGCGACCGGCGTGGCGGCGCTGTTCGCGCTGATCGCCAAGCGCGGTGACGTGCGGGGGTGGCTGCGGGCGATGGCGGACTCGCTGTCGGCGGGCGTGCGGTCGGCGTTGCCGGTGATCGCGGTGTGCGCGGCGGCGGGCGTGATCACGTCCACCATCACCAAGACCGGGCTGGGGCAGGAGCTGGCGTCGGCGCTGGTGGACATCGCCGGCGCGATCTCGTCCAACCCGACCGCGGTCCTGTTCACCACGGTGGTGCTCGCGGCGCTCGCGGTGAGCCTGCTCGGGCTGGCCGTGCCGGTGACCGCGTCGTTCATCATCTCGTGGGTCGTCATCGGGCCCGCGCTGATCGAGCTGGGCGTGGCGCGCGAGGAAGCGGCCATGTTCATCTTCTACTACGCGGTGCTGTCCGAGGTGACGCCGCCGACCGCGCTCGCCGCCGTGGCCGCCGCCGCCATCACCGGCGGCGACGTGATGAAGACGATGTGGCGGACGTGGAAGTACACGCTGCCCGCGTTCCTCGTGCCGCTGGCTTTCGTGCTGACCGACAACGGCGCCGGGCTGTTGCTGCGCACGTCGTTCGTCGACGCCCTGTGGGTGTTCGCGGTCTCCGCGCTGGGGGTGGCGGCGCTCGCCGTGCTCACCGGCGGGTGGCTGTTCGGTCGTGCCCGGTGGCCGGAGCGGGTGCTGTGCGCGCCCGCCGCCGTGGCCCTGCTCTACCTGCAACCCGTCACCATCGCCGTCGGCCTGGGCTTCCTCCTGGCCGCGGTGGCGGTGCACCTCCTCCTACCCAAGATCGTCAAACCGGGAAAGGAACAGCATGCGCAGCTGGACGCTTAAGGCCGCCGTCGGCGTGCTCTCGGTCGGTCTGCTCGCCGCCGGTTGCGGTGGCAAGCAGACGCCCGACGCGAGCAGTGGCACCACCGGCGGAGCCGCCTGCGAGGCGGCGGACGGGCGGATCACCATCGCGACCGGCAACTCCGGCGGCGTGTACTACGTCGTCGGCGGCGGGTTGGCGAAGCTGATCAACGACAACACCAGGCTCAAGGCCACCGCCGCGGAGACCGGTGCGTCCGTGCAGAACATCCAGCAGCTGGTCGCCGGCGACTACGACGTGGCGTTCTCGCTGGCCGACACGGCGGCGGACGCGGTCGCGGGCAAGGGGTCGTTCGACGGCAAGCCGCAGCAGGTGCAGGCCCTGACCCGGCTCTACCCGAACTACACGCAGGTGCTCGTGCGGACCGACTCCGGGATCGACTCAGTGGCTGACATGCGCGGCAAGCGGATCTCCACCGGCTCGCCCAAGTCGGGCACCGAGGTCATCGCCAACCGGCTGCTGACCGCGGCCGGGCTGAACCCGGAGACCGACGTCCAGGCGCAGCGGCTCGACCTGGCCAAGACCGCGGACGGGATGAAGGACGGCAACATCGACGGGCTCGTGTGGTCCGGCGGCCTGCCCACCGCGCAGATCACCGACATCACCACGTCGCTGAAGGACAAGGTCAAGTTCATCGACATCACGCCGCACCTGGACGCGTTGAAGGAGATCAACGAGGTGTACGACCGGGGCGTCATCCCGGCCGCCACCTACGGGCAGCCGGCCGACGTGCCGACGGTCGCGGTGCCGAACGTGCTGCTCGTCCGGTCGGACTTCCCGGAGGGCGACGCGTGCGCCCTCACCAAGCTCATCTACGAGAAGAAGTCGGACCTGGAGGCGGTGCACCCGGCGGCCAAGGACATCACCAGGGAGAAGGCCGGGATGACCGACCCGGTGCCGCTGCACCCCGGCTCGCTGGACGCACTGGGCGGGTGACCGGCCGGGTCAACTAGGCTCCCGCACCGTGCGTGTCCTGGTCATCGGGTCTGGCGCCCGTGAACATGCCCTTGTCCTCGCTTTGTCGCGGGATCCCTCGGTGATCGCGTTGGCCTGCGCGCCCGGCAACGCCGGGATCGCGGGCGTGGCCGAGACCTACGGGGTCGACGTGACGGACGGGGCGGCCGTCGCGGCGCTGGCCAAGGAGTGGAACGCCGACCTTGTCGTGGTCGGGCCGGAGCAGCCCCTGGTGGCGGGTGCGGCGGACGCCGTGCGCGCCATGGGGACGCCCTGCTTCGGCCCATCGGCCGCGGCGGCCCGGATCGAGGGGTCCAAGGCGTTCGCGAAGGACGTCATGACCGCCGCGGGCGTGCCGACGGCGACGTCCGAGGTGGTGGACAACCCGGCGCGGCTCGACTCGGCGCTCAACCGCTTCGGGCCGACGTGGGTCGTGAAGGACGACGGTCTGGCCGCCGGCAAGGGCGTGGTGGTCACGACCGACCGCGCCGTGGCCCGCGCGCACGCCATGACGCTGCTCGACCACGGTCACCCCGTGCTGCTGGAGTCGTTCCTGGACGGGCCGGAGGTGTCGCTGTTCTGCCTGGTGGACGGCGCCACCGTGGTGCCGCTGCTGCCCGCGCAGGACTTCAAGCGCGTCGGTGACGGCGACTCGGGCCCGAACACCGGCGGCATGGGCGCCTACTGCCCGCTGCCCTGGGCTTCACCCGACCTGGTGGACACCATCGTGGCCACCTGCGTGCAGCCGGTCGTGGACGAACTGGCGCGCCGCGACACCCCGTTCACCGGCCTGCTCTACGCGGGCCTGGCCCTGACCAGCGCCGGGCCGCAGGTCATCGAGTTCAACTGCCGGTTCGGCGACCCGGAGACCCAGGCCGTGCTGGCCCTCCTCCGGACCCCGGTGGCAGGCCTCTTCCACGCCGCCGCCACCGGCACCCTCGACGCCCACCCCGCGCTGGACTGGGCCGAGGGCTACGCGGTGACGGTCGTGGTAGCCGCCGAGGGCTACCCGGGCCGCCCCCGCACGGGTGACGTGGTGACCGGCACGGAGGCGGACGGCGTCCTGCACGCCGGCACCCGCCGTCGTGAGGACGGAGCGGTCGTGTCCACCGGTGGCCGGGTCCTGTCGGTCGTCGGCACGGGCGTGACGCTGACCGCAGCCCGCACCGACGCGTACCGCCGGCTGGAAGCCGTCCACCTGACCGGCTCCCACCACCGCACCGACATCGCGTTGCGCGCGGCGGAAGGCACCATCGAAGTCCCCTAGAACCGTTCGCGCACCTCGTCGGCGAGCTTCTGGGCCATGGGCGCGAACTCCCGACCGAAGTCGTCGGGGTCCGTGCCCGCCCAGCGTTCGTCGGGCTGGAGTCGCACCGACGTGCGGCCGATCAGGAACGCGTAGTTCAGAGTTCCGATCGGCCGCACGCACGGCTTGGCGTCACCGATCTCCCCGTCCACCGGCACCGGCGTCCCGATGACCGCGCCCGCCGGGTTGTCGGGGTCGCACTGGTAGGCGTGGGCCGACTCGGCCTGCGCCTCGCTGCGGAACGTCTCGAACGCGACCGTGACGGTGCGCGAATCGTCCCGGTCGGTGGTGAAGCGGTCGGGGGAGCTGCGGGTGCACTCCTGCTCGACCGCCTGGAGGCGGCCGACGCCCTGGTAGTCGCGATCGGACTCGTGCGCCGACGTGTCGGAGAACTCGACCCGGCCAGAGTCCGGCTTGCCGGTCAGCTCGGTGAACAGCTCCGCCGTGAGCACGTCGCAGGCGAACGGCAGACCCTCGTAGCCGCCGGTGAAGGCGTAGGAACCGCGGCCGCTCGGCCCCTTGGCGAGACCCGCCGCCACCAGGTCGACCAGCTTCCCGAACACCGTCGCGGCGGGCACACCGTCGACGTCGCCGGTGATCCGGCCCATCATCAGGTTCGCGGCGAACCGCGAGTCGGTGTTGCCGATGTCGGCGATGAACTGATCGTCATCCTGCGAGGTGTCCACGTCCAGCCCGGATGAGCGGGGTAGCTCCGCCGGTCGACGGCTCGGCAGCTTGTTGAACGGGAGCTGCGCGATGGTGAGGATGACGTAGGCGTCGTCGCGGTCCCCGGTGCGGATCCAGTAGCCGCATTCGGAGAGCGGGTCGAGGTCGCTCACCTTGCTCGGCGTGGCGCGGTCCGGGGTGAACGACTCGGGCAGGTAGGCCGCCTTGCGGTAGTCGGTGGCGTCTTCAGGGAAGCCGACGTCGGCCAGACCGGTGCGCGGTAGGACGGCGCACGCGTCGAACGCCGGCGTGGTGCCGTAGGTGACCGGTCGTTCTGCGATGCGCTGGACGAGCACGTTCCGTTCCGGAGGTCGGGCGTCTCCCACCGGTTCGGCCGCCGGCTTGGGCTTTGCGTTGCCCGGGTTGCCTGGCGCATCGGAGGATCGGAGCACGAGCGCAGTCGTGATCCCACCCGCCAGCACCACGACTGCGAGAAGAGCGGCGACGATCTTCCCGATCTTCTTCGGTAGCGGGGGCGGGGGTGGTGGTCCGTAGCCGAACGGTTGGTAGTACTGCCGTGCGTTCATTCGACCCCCTGTGAGACACGACCTGCCCCCGGCAGGTGCGGTGATCATGGCGAACAGCCGGCGTTCCGCGCAGACCTTTGGCCAGGGTCCCGACGGGTGATCAACAGGTGGACACCGACCCGGTGGGAACCGTCGTGGAGGTTTCTTCGTCCAACCTCAGACCCGGCTCACGTGGTCGTTGGTAGCCTCGGACCGGGTTCGATTCGTCACCGACCGTACGGGGGTAGGACGTCGTGGAGCAGGAGAGCGGCCTACTGGGAGCCGTCGCCGCCGTGGGGGGGACCATCGGCAAGGCGGTCGGCGACATGTTCACGGCGGAGAAGCGACTGGGTCAGACGATGGCCGCCGGTCCCGGCTCCGGCCAGAAGTTCGAAGTCACGGAGGAAACCGTCCTCCAGGCCGCGAAGATCATCAACGATCAGGTGACCCGGCTGCGTACGGCGATCGAGGACTCGTTCACTCAGTTGAGCGTCACGTTGAATGGCGCGGATGAAGTCAACGCCGACATCGCCGCCGCGTGGAACTCCCGACTGGTCGAAGGTCCCGATTCGTATGCCGGACGGATCGACGAGTACATCCTCAGCCTCAATGGTCTTGTTCAGCAGTTGCGCGGCACTGCGCTGCAATACGAGTACACGGAAGACGAAGTGAACGCTGCGCTGGGGGCTGCTGGTGCGTCTAATTAGCGCGGCGGCGTCGGCCTGTGCTCTGATCGTCGTGCTAGCCGGATGCTCCAACGGTGAACCCGGTGACGCCCGGCCCGTTGCGTCGACCGGATCCCCGACGAGCGAGTCGGCCAGGCCGACCACGTCGAAGCCTGCGCGGCCGAAGGAGATCAAGCTCGACGGGATCGACCCATGTGCGACGTTCACGGCCGCGCAGCGGACCGAACTCAAGATCGACGAGACGTCGACCAAGCCCCTTGACGTACTGCGAAACGACAAGCCCGCGCCGACCTGTCGTAACCGGGCCAATGGGAAGACGTTGTTCAGCTACAACGTCGTCCTCGTTGCAGACGGAGGAGTCGAGCACTGGGAAGGTGGCAGCAACCTCGACGTGCATCCGAAGTCGGTCGCCGGGTTCGCCGCTTACCAGTTGACGTTGACCGGCACGTCGGAGGGCTACTGCTCTTACTCCGTCGATGTGGCGGACGGCCAGCAGTTGTACGTTCAGTTCATCCCGGTCGGTGATGGCTTCACCCAGGACCAGATGTGTCAGAACGCCGCCAAGGGCGCTGAGTTGGCGCTTGCGACCTTGCAAACGCTGAAGTGAGGGGGATGTAGTGACCGGCTTCAGGGAGATCAAGGACTTCCGCTTCCAGGGGTATGACAACCCGGCGCTCGCTGCCTTGGTGGAGCGGTTCTCGACCGGCGACGCCGCCCAGAAGTTCAGCAACGCCTCGCACGCGCTGCGCCAGTTGGCCGCGACCCTGGACGAGACCGACGAGACGTTGCGGACCGAGCTGAAGAAGCTCGGCATCGGGTGGCAGGGTGCGGCGGGTGACAACGCGGGGCAGGCGGTCACCGTGTCGGCCGATGTGGCGACCAGCGGCACTGAAGCGGCCCAGCAGAACTCGCAGGCCACGGCGGTGCAGGGCGCTACCTACAGCCACACGCGCAACGGAATGCCGGAGCCGCAGAAGTTGCGCGGTGACACGGACACCAATTTCTTGGACGACGTCGGTGGTTTCTTCGGTTACGAGACTGATCACGCCAAGGAAGTGAAGGCGACGCAGGCCGCGCGTGAGCAGACGATCCGCGGGCTCGACCAGTACACCGAAGCCAGCCGCGACGCGCTCAACCAGTACCAGGGCATGAACAAGCCGCCGCAGTTCGAGGTGACGACGGCTTCCAGCGTCAGCACGCCGGTCGCGCCGGTCGTCCAGCCCGGCGGCGGGGTGCCGGGGATCACCGGTGGCCTCCCCGGCGGTTTGCCGGGTGGCGTGGGGCACACGCCCGGTGGCGCGGTCGGTCTGCCGCCGCAGTTGCCGGGTCAACTGCCCGGTCAGCTGCCTGGCGGTGCGACCGGTCACCTGCCCGGCTCGACGGGCGTTCCGCATGCCCTGCCGCCCACCGCTCTGGGCAAGGCCGTTCCGTCCAACCTAGGGCTGGGGTTGGGGCTCGGCCTGTCCACCGGGCTGGGGTTGGGCTTGGCCGCGACCCAGGCGCGTGGGGCGCGGTTGGTGCGCAACCCGTCCACGTCCGTGCCCGGCGGTGGCAAGGCGCCCGATGGCCCTGCCAGTGGCAAGGGCACTGGTGGCGGCACCGGCGGCGGCGGGACCGGCAAGGGCGGCGTGCCGGCGGCTCCCGGCGCGTTGACCGGCAAGCCCGGCGTCTCCGCGACGATCGGCGCCATCGACCCGGACGAGCGCGTGCACAACCGTGGCGGCGCGGGCGCCTCGGCGGGCAAGGCCGGTGTGGGCGGCTCGATGATGCAGCCTGCCGCGACCGCCAAGGGCGGCCCCGGCGAGGAGGACGGCGAGCACGTCCGCAAGTACGGCGTGGACTCCGACGACGTCTTCGGTGACGAGCGGATGGTTGTGCAGTCGGTCATCGGCGACGAGCCCGAGAAGAAGTGAAGTGAGCGGCACGGTTGTCCTGTCCACGCTGGAGTTCGACGTCGCGTGGGAAGGCGAACGCCTTGCCCGCCGCAACGTCGCGCTCGACGTGCCGAGCCCGGGTACGACGCACACCCAGCGGGGCGTGCTGGTCGACCAGGCCTGGCACTCCCTGGCCGCGCGCGGCTTGGCGGAGAACCGGCGGCTGACGCCCGAGTTGGCCGACGCGTTCGCGCTGCTGGCCAACCCGCAGCTGTCGATCGACCTCTGGATCTGGGTCGACCGCCGCAAGATCAAGGGTCTTGCGGCGGCGGCCGGTGACGAGGGCATGCTCGCGGTGGTGGACGGCGACGAGGTGTGGTTGATCGAGTCGCGGGCCGGCGCGCTGGCCGAGGCGGCGGTGTCCGTGGCCGGTGACATGCCCGCCGGGTACGGGCGGTCCATCAGCCTGCCGAACGACCTGCTGCGCACGGCGTCCGACGAGGCCGGGCGGGACGCGGAGAAGCTGGTCCTCGCGTTGGAGCGGCACGGGCTGCCGTTGCACGAGGCGCAGGAGCTGGCGGCCATGTGCGACGGGATGAGCACGCGCGGCCAGTTCGGCGCCGAACGTGCCCAACGCGGCGGGCCGCCCGTGCGCGCCGGTCGGGTCGTCGCGTGGCACGACACCCCGTCCGGTCGCTACCTGCACCAGGTCCGGCCCAGTTCGGACGGTCGCAGTTGGAGCACCATCACCCCGATCGACAACGCCCGGCTGGCCGGCTGCGTGTGGGAGCTGTTGCAAGAAGTCTGAGCACCCGTTGGATCCCGGTGGATGCGGAACCCGTGCGTCCTGCAGTACGTCGGTTCCGTTGCGGGACTGGGGGGCCGGAGCAATGCCCGCTGTCATCCGGGAGTGACGTCTGGTGACCACAGCGATCCTCAGCGCTACTGCGTTCCGCACCGACTGAGAACACCTGGACCTCGGTGCCATGCCGATCGTCCTGCACGTCCAGGACGATCCGGCGCCGTGGAGCCACCTGACCGCACCGGGACTGGCCCGCGGCGGTGAACTGGACCCGTGGCTGGGCGCCGCGTTCAAGCTCATCGCCTACCCGCCGCGCTCGGCCGACCTGCGGCTGGGCATCGGCAGATCGGCGGTACGGGCACTGGCCGTCCCCACTGGCACCGCGTCGCCTGGCACCGCGTCGTCCGGCACCGCGTCGTTCGGCACGGCCTCCACCGGCACCGGGTCGCTGCCGGCCGTGCTCACCCGGGACGTCCTCACCGTGCGCGAGGTGGACGTCGACCTCGCCACCGCGCTGGTCGGCCTGTTGCCATGCCTGCCGGACGGCAGGGTCGGCGCACCCGACCTCCGCGGTCAGTTCGGCGCCGCCGCGATCGACCGGAGCGTGCGGCGGACACGGGCGGCGGACGTGGTCGACTTCCACGGCCCCACCGATGCCGACGTGCTGCGGGCGAGGGTCGCCGCGCTGCTCGACCAACTCCGTTCGGACCAGGGCTCGATCGGCTCCGCTGGACCTCGGTCGACTGCTCCTGCCAGGGGAGGCGACGGGAACGGGGCGGCGGTCGGGCCGGCCCGGGTCTACTAGCCTGACCTGCATGCTGAGTGTCGCCGGGCGGGCGGATGTGCCTCCTTTCCACGTCATGGAGGTGTTGTCCGCCGCGGCGCGGCGGCAGCGGACGGTGGGGGACGTGGTGTCGCTGGCGGCCGGTCAGCCGTCGAGCCCCGCGCCCGCGCCCGTGCTGGAGGCCGCCCAGCGCGCCCTGCGCGAGCAGACCCTCGGGTACACCGAGCAGCTCGGGATCGTGGAGCTGCGCGAAGCCCTGGCCGGCCACTACTTCCGGCAGTACGGGCTGGACGTCTCGGCTGACGACGTCGTGGTGACGACCGGCTCCTCCGGGGCGTTCCTGCTGGCGTTCCTCGCTTCCTTCGAGGCCGGCGCCCGGGTCGCGCTGGCCCGACCCGGCTACCCGGCCTACCGCAACATCCTGCGGGCGTTGGGGTGTGAGGTGGTCGAACTGCCCTGCGGGCCGGAGACGCGCTTCCAGCCCACCGTGGCCATGCTGGACGACGTCGTGCGCGACACCGGGCCGCTCGACGGCCTGGTGGTGGCCAGCCCCGCCAACCCGACGGGCACGGTGCTGGCGCCGGACGAGCTGGCGGGCTTGGCGGGCTGGTGCACCGGGCACGGGGTCCGGCTGGTCAGCGACGAGATCTACCACGGCATCAGCTACGGCACGGCCCTCGCCTGCGCCTGGGAGACCTCCCGGGACGCCATCGTGGTCAACTCCTTCTCCAAGACCTTCGCCATGACCGGTTGGCGGTTGGGGTGGATGGTGCTGCCCGCCGACCTGCGCCGGGCGGTCGACCGGTTGACGGGCAACTTCACGCTCTGCCCGCCCGCGCTGGCCCAGCACGCGGCCGTCGCGGCGTTCGAGCCGGAGTCGTACGCGCAGACCGAGCGCCTGGTCGAGGGGTACCGCCTCAACCGCGACGTGCTGCTCAAAGGGCTGGCCGACCTCGGTATCGCCGAGGTCGCCCCCGCCGACGGCGCCTTCTACGCCTACGCCGACGTCTCGCACCTCACCGACGACTCGATGGACTTCTGCCGCCGCCTGCTGGACGACACCGGGGTCGCGATCGTGCCCGGCATCGACTTCGACCCGGTGCGCGGGCACGAGTACATCCGGATGTCCTTCGCGGGCGCGGCCCACGACATCGAGGAGGCGTTGCGGCGGCTGGGGCCTTGGTTGTCGTCATCATGACGACAGTTGTACCCGTGATCGGCGGCCGGTGGGGAACTGATCGCGGCGCCCACTCGTTCGGATGGCATGGTGCGCATAATCCTGTGGCTGCTCGCGGCGTGGCTCGTGATCACCGTGCTCGGTGCCGTCATCGAAGGTCTCTTCTGGCTCGCCGTAGTCGGTGGCGTGCTGTTCCTCGGCACCGCCGCGTACGGCGCGATCAAGAGCGGCAAGCGCCCGAAGGGCATCAAGGGGCGCTGACAAGGCCTGGCCAGGTGGGGATCCGCACCCCGAGGTGGTAAATCGCCGACCTGGGCCGCACCATGGGTCGGTGCTCGAGACCGATGACCGCCGACTCGCCCGATGGGAGCAGCGCGCCGAGTGGCCGCTGACCGCTCTCGCCGTCCTCTTCCTGCTCGCCTACGGCTGGCAGGTGCTCGACAACCGCGCGACCGCCGGCCTGCACGAGGTGCTCGAGGTCGTCCTCTGGCTGGTCTGGCTGGTGTTCGCGCTGGACTACGCCATCCGCCTGAAGCTCGCCGTGAACAAGCGGAAGTTCCTCGTCACCCACTGGTTCGACCTGCTCGCGGTGCTGTTGCCGATGGTCCGGCAGCTGCGGGTGCTGCGGCTGATCAGCGTGCTCAAGGTGCTGAACCGCCGGATCGCGGGCAACTTCCGGCGACGCGTCGGCATCTACGCCGGGGGCATCACCTTCCTGGTGGGACTGTGCTCCTCACTGGCCGTGCTGGACGCGGAACGCCGCCACCCGGACGCCACCATCACCACCTTCGGTGACGCCACGTGGTGGACGCTCACCACGATCTCCACCGTCGGTTACGGCGACCGCTACCCGGTCACCTGGGAGGGCCGCCTGGTGGCGGCCCTGCTGATGATCGGCGGCATCGCCCTGCTGGGTGTCATCACCGGCACGATCGCGTCCTGGCTGGTCGAGCGGATGAGCGGCGTGGAGGAGTCGGTGAACGACGCCGAGCAGGCCACGCTGGCCGAACTCCGCCTGGTCCGCTCGGAGCTGGCGGAGCTGCGCGAGGAACTGCGCGCGGCGAAGACCTGACGCCCGGAACGGGGTTCAGCTCGCCGACCCGATCCGCCGCAACGCCTCCGCCACGTCCTCCGCTTGGACGTCGCGGTGCAGCACGAACCGCACCTTGCCCGCCATCGGCCCGGCGAACACGCCAAGGTGCCGCAGCCCGGTCAACGTCACCTCCAGGTCCGGCACGCCGGCCAGCACGATGTTCGTCTCCGGCGGGTCCACCTGCCAGCCCAGCTCCGCCAGCCCGTGCGCCAGCGTGCGGGCGTTCGCGTGGTCCTGCGCCAGGTCGTCGATCCGGTCCAGCCCGACCAGGCCCGCGGCGGCCAGCACGCCGCCCTGCCGGACGCCGCCGCCGAGCATCTTGCGCACCCGCCGCGCCTCCGCCACGAACGACGAGGACCCGGCCACCACCGACCCGACCGGCGCTCCGAGCCCCTTGGACAGGCACACCTGCACCGTGTCCACCCCGACCGTCAACGCCGCGGGGGGCAGGCCCAACGCCACGGCCGCGTTCCAGAGCCGGGCGCCGTCCAGGTGCACCCGGAGCCCGGTCTCCCGCGCCGCCGACACCAGCAGGGCGTGCTCATCCGGCTGCGTCACCGACCCGCCGGACGCGTTGTGGGTGTTCTCGAGGCACAAGAGCGTCGTGCGCAGCGTGTAGTACGGCCCGGAGCTGCCCGCCGCCGCGCGCACCGCGTCGGAAGACGCACGGCCCGGCCCCGCGTCGCAGTCCAGCGGGTGCGGCATGCCGCCCGCGATCCACGCGGCCGTGCCGAGCTCGTTGTCGAGCACGTGCGCCCCGCGCGGCGCCAGGAACCGGTCGCCGGGGCGCAGGTGCACGGTCAACGCGATCAGGTTGCCCATCGATCCCGACGGCACCCACAACGCCGCGTCCACGCCCAGCAGGTCCGCGACCCGCTCTTCGAGCAGCTTCATGGTCGGGTCGTGGTCGAGCACGTCGTCGGCGACTTCGGCGGCGGACATGGCGAGTCTCATGGCTTCGTCCGGCCGGGTGACGGTGTCGGAGCGGAAGTCGAGCGGCGAGTGCTGGGTCACGAATGGATCACATCACACCCGGCAAGCCCTGACCCAGTCGTGCCGGCGGTACCACGATGGGGGGTGACCCAAGTCTCCGGGAACCGGCGTGCAACCGTGAGCGCCATTGGTTCCGTCCGGTAAGTGCAAGCACGACGAGCGGAGAGAGTCCGCGTGGATCAGCGCGACGAGCAGGAGTTCGCGGAGTACTTCGTGGCTCGCCGGGAGGCCGTGCGCCGAACGGCGTTCCTGCTCTGTGGTGACTGGCACCGGGCGGACGACCTCGCGCAGACCGCGTTCGTCGCGTTGCACCGCAGGTGGCGCAAGGTCCGGGACAAGCAGGCCCTGGACGCCTACGTCCGCCGGACCCTGGTGCGCGCGGTGATCGACGAGTCGCGGCGGCCGTGGCGGCGGGAGCGCTTCGTGGACGAGGTCCCGGAGACGCCCTCGGGCGACGGCGAGATCGGGGACTCGGTGGCGACGCGCGAGGCCCTGGTCGCCGGTTTGCGGCGGGTGCCGCCACGCCAGCGGGCGGTGCTCGTGCTCAGGTTCCTGGAGGGCCTGGACGTCGCGGCGGCGGCCGAGGCGTTGGGGTGCTCCGAGGGCACGGTGAAGAGCCAGACCTCACGGGGACTGGAAGCCCTGCGCGAGGCGCTGGGCGACACGATCGAAGACTTGCGGCCGGCGTCGTGAGCAGGAGGAGGTAGGTGGACGAGCAGAAGCTCACGGAGCTGTTCCGCGACGCGGCCAGTGACGCGCCGCCCCCGTCCTTCGACGTGGACGGCGTGCGGTCGGCGTCGGCGCGGGCGACCGCGCGGCGGCGGTCGGCGATCGCGCTCGGCTCCACCATGGCCCTCGTGCTGGTGCTCGGCGGCGTCGTCGTCACGACGAACCTGGCCGGGTCGGACTCGGCCGGGGACACCGCTGCGGCCTCCTACCAGGACGCCTCGTCCCCCGGCGGTTCCTCGTTCACCGCCGCGGAACCGGAAATGGCGCCGAAGGACGCGTCACCCGAGCGCAGCGGTGGAATACCGCCCAAGAGCATCCCCGAAGACCCGTCTACGCAGGGGGACGAGCCATCGGGGAGTGCCGACCCGCGGGTCGGCAGCACCCAACGCGGGTGCGTTGAGGTGGACCGGGAGCTCGCCGTCGCCCTCGCCGACGAGCTCTCGGTCGCCAACGCCGCGCAGGCGGCGCCGGCGGCGGCCGACTGCCCGGTCGGCGCGCGCGGAGCGAGCTTCCTGGTGCGGGACGGCGCCGTGTACGGCACGGTGTCGGTGGTGGTCGCGCCGCTCGGCACGATGTCGCCGGTGCCGGACGGCACGTCGTCGTACGCCGGCGTGAAGACGGCCGGCGGCGAGGAGCTGCACCTGCTCAGCCAGTCGGCCGAGGGTTCGTCGGACGAGCCGTTCGCGGACCGGCTGCAGGTGGTGGCGCAACGGCTGGCGGCGCGGTTCTGAGGCGTCCGGAGTCGCGGATCACCCCCCTGTTCTGGTACGTGTGTACCACTATGTTGGTACGCTTGTGCCGGATTGGGGAGGTGGTCCACGTGGCGTGGGTCGTGCTCATCGTGTCCGGCGTGTTCGAGGCCGGGTGGGCGGTCTCGCTGAAGCTGTCGGACGGCTTCAGCAAGTTGTGGTGGTCGGTGTCGTTCGGCGTCTTCGCGTTGATCAGCTTCGCCGGCCTGGCGTGGGCGATGAAGCAGCTGCCCGCCGGACCGGCGTACGCGGTGTGGACCGGGATCGGCGCGGCGCTCACCGCCGTGATCGGCATGCTGTGGCTCGGCGACGGCGTCAGCACGCTCAAGCTGGTCTCGATCGGCCTCATCGTCAGCGGCGTCATCGGCCTGAACCTGGCCGGCGGCACGCACTAGTACCTTCCCTGCAATGACAGCCGCAACGCCGAAGGGCGAACGCCGGCGCCAAGCGCTGGTCGAAGCCGCCGCCGGCCTCCTGGTCGACGGCGGCTTCGACGCGATCCGGCACCGTGCCGTCGCCGAGCGCGCGAGCCTGCCGCTGGCCTCCACCACGTACTACTTCGACTCGCTGGACGAGCTGGTCACGGCCGCGCTGGAGTTCCAGGGCAACGAGGAGCTGGCCTACGGCAAGGCCCGGCTCGACGAGCTGGAGCCGAGCGAGTGCGGCGGTGACGCGTTCATCGAACTCGTGCTGGACCTGCTGCTCGGACCGACCGGCGACGGTGACGCGGAAGCCGTGCTGCTGCGGTACGAACGCCTGGTCGCCACCGGGCGGCGGCCCTACCTGCGGCCGTTGATGCGCAAGCTGTCCGGCGAGCTGCACTCCCTGCTGTTCGACATCTTCGCGCGGGCGGGCCGGCCGGTCAGCCGCGAACGCGTCGAGGAGCTGATCGCGCTGGTCGACGGCGCCGTGGTGAACGCGCTCATCGAGATCAGCCCGGACCCGAGGGCCGCCGCGCGGCGCATGCTCAGGAAGTCGATGCAACCCCGCTGACCTCCAACCGCGTTTGAAGGGGTGGAGGGCGCGGAAGGGGATCGCATGCGCAAGGCCGACGAGCAGGGCTTCCGTGAGTTCGCGGTGGGCCATGCCGCATCGTTGCGGCGCACGGCGTACCTGTTCTGCGGCGACTGGCACATGGCCGAGGACCTGATGCAGGCCAGCCTGCTCAAGCTCTACCAGGCGTGGCACCGGATCGAGTGGCAGGAGAACGCCTTCGGGTACGCCCGCAAGGTGCTGCTGCGCACCTGGTTGGACGAGAAGCGCAGACCGTGGCGGCGGGCGGAGCAGCGCGACGGCGAGGTGCCGGACGTCGCCGACTCGGCCGCCGACCCGGAACGCTCGGGTGAGCGGCTGTGGGCGCGCGACCTGGTGCACGCGGCGTTGTTGCGCGTGCCGCCGCGCCAGCGGGCCGTGCTCGTGCTGAGGTACTTCGAGGACCTGCCGGTGAGCGACGTCGCGGTGGCGATGGGGTGCACCGAGGGCACGGTCAAGAGCCAGACGTCGCGCGGGCTGGTGGCACTGCGGGCGGCGGTCGAGCAACTGGAGCGAGGGGTGGTGGTGGCCTGATGAGCGAGCCGGCGAGCGGATCACCCGACGCGGTGGGTCTCGACCTTGCCCCTCCGAGCCGCGGCGAGGTGTGCGCATGAGCGAAGCGGACCTGCGGGAAGGGCTGCGGGCGGCGGTCGGCGACGAGCCGCCGTTGCACTTCGACCCGGACGAGCTGATCCGGCGAGCCGAGCGCGCGCGCAGGCGTCGCGCGCTGGTGGCGGTGGCGTTGGCGACGCTCGTCCTCACCGGGACGGCGCTGTCCCTGCCGGGTGTGCTCGACCAGCGGCCGGGGAACGACGCGGCGCGGGGGCCGGTGTTGACGATCACGTCCTCGCCGGCTCCGTCCGAGGTGCCGTCACCGCCGCCGCCGTCGCTGCTGTCGCCGTCGGGCCCTGTCCGGACGACGCGGCCGGCTTCGACCGCGCCGGCGCCCGGCTTGATCGTGCCGGAGGGCACCGCGAAGCGGCTTGAGGAGTACCTGGCCGGGCGGTTCACCGAGGTCGTCCAGGGGGTGGACGTCATGGAGGTCGACTTCACCAGGGCGTACAAGCAGGACCGGGACGGGTACCTCACCGGCGTTGTGCGCTTCATGGACCGCGTGGCCCCCACCGCGGTCGTCGTGCAGCTCAGCACGCCGGCGGTGCGGCCGACCCGTGAGGAGTTCTGCGCCGAGGTCGAGTGCGGCAAGCCCTTGCCGCAGGTGGACGGCGGTCACGTGGAGACCGCCACGGTCACCGGTCCGGAGCCGGAGGCGACGACCCGGACGGTGGCGCACTTCCGCGCCGACGGGTCGGTGGTGCTGGTCAGCGGCTACAACCACGACCCGACCACGAGCGCCTACGCGCGGCCCGAGGTGGCGGTGACCCTGGACCAGCTGGTGCGGCTCGCCGTGGACCCGATGCTGACCGTGCGGTGACGCTCCCCGGCGTCCGCCCCGCCGCCGGCGCGAAATATGCTGGTCACGTGACGGTCAAGCCCCGCATCGCCAATGTCCTCGCCGGTCGCTACGCCTCCACCGAGCTGGCCACGCTGTGGTCCGCCGAGCACAAGATCGTGCTGGAGCGGCAGCTGTGGCTCGCGGTCCTGCGGGCGCAGGCCGACCTCGGCATCGACGTGCCGGCGGAGGCCGTCGCCGACTACGAGCGGGTGGTCGGGCAGGTCGACCTGGCGTCCATCGCCGAGCGCGAGCGGGTCACCCGGCACGACGTGAAGGCGCGCATCGAGGAGTTCAACGCGCTGGCCGGGCACGAGCACGTGCACAAGGGCATGACCTCGCGCGACCTCACCGAGAACGTCGAGCAGTTGCAGGTCCTGCGGTCCCTGGAGCACGTGCGCGGCAAGACGGCCGCCGTGCTCGCCCGCCTCGCGAGCCGTGCCGCCGAGCACACCGACCTCGTCATGGCCGGCCGCTCCCACAACGTCGCCGCCCAGGCCACCACGCTCGGCAAGCGCTTCGCGTCCGCCGCGGACGAGGTGCTGGTCGCGTTCCAGCGGCTGGACGAGCTGATCGCCCGCTACCCGCTGCGCGGCATCAAGGGCCCGGTCGGCACCGCCCAGGACATGCTCGACCTGCTCGGCGGCGACCGCGACAAGCTGGTGGAGCTGGAGCGGACCGTCGCGGGCCACCTCGGCTTCGAGAAGGTGCTGACCAGCGTCGGCCAGGTGTACCCCCGGTCGCTGGACTTCGACGTGGTCTCGGCCCTGGTGCAGCTGGCCGCGGGTCCGTCGTCGCTGGCCAAGACGATCCGGCTGATGGCGGGCCACGAGCTCGTCACCGAGGGCTTCAAGGCGGGACAGGTCGGCTCCAGCGCGATGCCGCACAAGATGAACACCCGGTCGTGCGAGCGGGTGAACGGGTTCGCGGTGATCCTGCGCGGCTACCTGTCCATGGTCGGCGAGCTGTCGGGAGACCAGTGGAACGAGGGCGACGTCTCGTGCTCGGTGGTGCGCCGGGTCGCGCTGCCGGACGCGTTCTTCGCGTTCGACGGGCTGCTGGAGACGTTCCTCACGGTGCTGGACGAGTTCGGCGCGTACCCGGCGGTCGTCGCCCGTGAACTGGACCGCTACCTGCCGTTCCTGGCCACCACGAAGGTGCTGATGGGCGCGGTCCGGGCGGGTGTGGGTCGGGAGACGGCGCACGAGGCCATCAAGGAGCACGCGGTCGCGGTGGCGCTGGCCATGCGCGAGCGGGGCCTGGCCGAGAACGACCTGCTGGACCGGCTCGCCGCCGACGACCGCCTGCCGCTGGACCGCGCGGCCCTCGACGCGCTGCTGGCCGACCGGCTGTCGTTCACCGGCGTGGCGGAGCACCAGGTCGCGGACGTGGTGCGGCAGGTCGAGGACGTGGTGGCGAAGTACCCCGCCGCCGCCGGCTACGCCCCCGAGCCGATCCTCTGACCCGCTAGTCCCGGTCCCAGACCAGCCGGCCCCGGCGGGTCTGCTTGCACACCAGCTCGCGGCCTGCCGGGTCCACGGCCTTCGCGCCCTGCTCGTCGCACGGGAAGCCCTGCAGCGCCACCTCGTCGTACCGGGGCCGGGTCGTGGTCGGCGGCTCCGCCGGGGGCTCGGGCGGCGGCTGGACCTGCACCGGAGGTGGCGGCGGTGGAGGCGGTGGCTCCGTCGTCGCGTCCACGGTCGGCGGCAGCGCGGTGGTGGTGGTCGTCGGCCGCACCGAGATGTCGGCCACCGCCGGGATCGAGGTCGGCGTCGCGGACGCGGAACTGGAGGTCGTCGGGATCACGACCGGCTCCGGGTTCGCCGACGGCTTGCCGCACGCGCCGGTGAGCAGCAGCAGTAGCAGCCCGCCGCTCACCGCGACGGGTGCCACGAATGCCTTCCGATGGACCACGGCAAGGAGAGTAAGGGCACTCGCCCGATACCCCAAGCGGCGCTCCTCCGGCGGCGTGGGGTCCGGCCCCGCGACCGCGCGCGCTCAGGTCAGAGACGGCCCGCGTCGATGATCCGCCGGAGGAACTGCCGGGTGCGCGCGTGCACCGGTTCGCCGAGCACCTGCTCGGGCGGCCCGGACTCAACCAGCCGACCGCCGTCGAGGAACACCACCCGGTCCGCCACCTGCCGCGCGAACCCCATCTCGTGGGTCGCCATCAAGATCGTCCGGCCGGCCACCGCCAGCTCCCGGACCAGCGCCAGCACCTCGCCGACCAGCTCCGGGTCCAACGCGCTGGTGATCTCGTCCAGCAGCAGCAGCCGGGGCGTGTAGGCCAGCGCCCTGGCGATCGCCACCCGCTGCTGCTGCCCGCCGGACAACTGCTCGGGGTAGCTGCCAGCCCGCTCCGCGAGCCCGACCCGTTCGAGCAGGTCACGGGCGTTCTGCTCGGCCTGGTCGCGCGGCACGCCGTGCACCACGCGCGGCGCGAGGGTGATGTTGTCCAGCACGCTCATGTGCGGGAACAGGTTGAACGCCTGGAACACGATGCCCATGCCGCGCCGGGCCACGTCGGCGTCCACCCGGGGGTCGGACACGTCCACGCCGTCGAGCAGCACCTGGCCGTCGTCCAACTCCTCCAGCAGGTTCACGCACCGCAGCAGGGTCGACTTGCCCGACCCCGACGACCCGATCACCGTGACGACCTCGTGCTCGTGCACGTCCAGGGTGATCCCGTCCAGCACGGTGGTGGTCCCGTAGCGCTTGACCACCTCGCGCACGCTCAGCACCGGTTCGGTCATCGGCCCCCCTCACGACGTCGAGCCCGCCGGCCCACGGCGTCGGCCAACCGCGCCGTGGGCACCGCGAGCAGCACGAACAGCAGCGCGGCCACCACGTACGGGGTGAAGTTGTACGCCCGCGCCTGCTCGATCTGCGCGGCCCGCACCGCGTCCACCGCGCCGAGCACCGAGATCAGCCCGCAGTCCTTCTGCAGCGCGACGAAGTCGTTCAGCAAGGCCGGCATCACCCGCCGCACGGCCTGCGGCAGCACCACCAGCCGCAACGTCTTGCGCGGGCTGAGCCCGAGCGATCGCGCCGCCGCGATCTGCGAGGGGTGGATCGACTCGATCCCGGCGCGGAACACCTCCGCCACGTACGCGGTGTACGTGAGCACCAGCGCGACCCCGCCGAGCACGACGAAGTCGTTCGGCACGCCGGTCAGCCGCAGCGCGGGCAGGCCGAACCCCACCAGGTACAGCAGGATGATCAACGGCAGGCCGCGGAACAGGTCCACGTACACCGTGGCCAGCGCGCGCAGCGGGAACCACACCGGGTTGCGCAGGGTGCGCAGCGTCGCCACGCCCAGCGCGAGGACCAGGATCACCGCGCCGCAGACCACCAGCACGCGCAGGTTCAGCCAGAGCCCTTCGAGGATCGCGGGCAGCGACCGCCACGCGATCTCGGCGTTGAAGAACGACTCCCGCACCCGCGGCCACCCCGGCGCGCCGGTGACGGTGGTCGCGGCGACGACGGCGAACACGACGGTCGACACCAGGGCGACCAGGGTGGACCGCCGCGAGCGGGAGCGCTTGTAGGCCAAGCGCTCCCGCTGCAGCTCGCTCGTCACTTCAGCTCGGGGGCGGTGCCCGCGGACGACAGCCATTCCTCTTCGATCTTGGCCAGCGTGCCGTCCGCACGCAGGTTCTCCACCGCCGTCGACACGCACGCCGTGAGCGGGCTGCCCTTGTCGAGCACGATGCCGAACTGCTCGGGCTTGCCGTCGCCGCGCGGGATCTGGCCGACGATCACGCCGTCCTCCAGCTCGGCGGACGTGATGTAGAACGCCGTCGGCAGGTCCACCACCAGCGCGTCGATCTGCCCGGCGCGCAGCGCGGCCTTGGCGTCCTCGTTGGTGTTGTAGACCGCCACGTCCTCCTCCGGCTGGAGGCGCAGCGCGGCTTCGTAGCTGGTGGTGCCCACCTGCGCGCCGATCTTGACCGACTTCAGTTCCGCCAGCGTCTTCACCGAGGCGGCCTTGGCCGACTCCAGCGTGATCACGACCTGGTCCACGTCGTAGTACGGCGCGGAGAAGTCGACGGCCTGCTTGCGCTCCTCGGTGATGGAGAACTCGTTCAGGTCCATGTCGTACGTCTTCTTGCCCGGCTGGATGGCGGCGAGGAACGGCACCCGCGTCCACACCACGTCGGTCTTCGCGTAGCCCAGTTCCTCGGCCAGCGCGTAGGCGACGGCCGACTCGAAGCCCTTGCCGTTGGTCGGGTCGTCGTCCACGAACCACGGCTCGTACACCGGCTGGTCCGTGCCGAAGGTGATCTTGCCCGGGGTGAGTGTGGCGAGCTTGTCCTTCGTGCAGTCCACGCCGTCCACCTGGTTGGTCGGGGACGGCGTCTGATCCGCGGGGGCGCAGGCGACCGCGAGGGCGGCGATCGCGGCGAGTATGAGTCCGGGTGCACGCATGGCAGGAATCTTGCCGCAGGAGGGAAGGGGTACCCACGTGATGGGACAAGTACCCTTCGGACCGTGCCCAAGCTCGCTGACTACCGGCAGGTCGCCGCAGGCAAGGTCCGTCAGATCCACGAGGTGGACGACGAGCTGCTGCTGTTCGTGGCGTCCGACCGGATCTCCGCCTTCGACCACGTGCTGACCACGGAGATCCCCGACAAGGGTCGGGTGCTCACCGCGATGAGCGTGTTCTGGTTCGAGAAGTTCGCGGACCTGGTGCCCAACCACCTGGTCGCGTGGGACGACCCGCGCATCCCCGCCGAGGTGCGCGGCCGGGCGCTGCTGGTCCGGCGGCTGGAGATGGTCCAGGTGGAGTGCGTGGCGCGCGGCTACCTGACCGGGTCGGGGATGGCCGAGTACCGGCAGACCGGGTCGGTGTGCGGCATCGACCTGCCGGCGGGGCTGGTCGAGGCGTCCGAGCTGACCCCGCCGATCTTCACCCCGGCGACCAAGGCCGAGCTGGGCTCGCACGACGAGAACGTGTCGTACGCGCACGTCGAGGCGGCCGTGGGGGCTTCCCTGGCCGCCCGCCTGCGCGACGTCACGCTGGAGGTCTACGGCGCGGGGCGGGAGTACGCCCGGTCGCGCGGCGTGGTCCTGGCCGACACGAAGTTCGAGTTCGGGCTGGACCGGTCCGGGGCGCTGGTGCTCGGCGACGAGGTGCTGACGCCGGACTCGTCGCGGTACTGGCCCGCGGACGCGTACGAGCCGGGGCGCGTCCAGCCGTCGTTCGACAAGCAGTACGTGCGCGACTGGCTCACCTCGGACGACTCCGGCTGGGACCGCGCGTCCGACACCCCGCCGCCACCGCTGCCGGACGACGTGGTCGCCGCCACCAGGTCCCGGTACGTCGAGGCGTACGAGCGGATCACCGGCCGTTCGTTCGCGGAGTGGCCCAGCCCGGAAGGGTCCGGCCCGGCATAAGTTCGCCGGTTCCGCATCGGCCGGCCACCTGGTTTTAGAGCGGGCGACACGCCGGTGCGGCGCACTGGTCGGCATGGTCGCCGACCTCGTGGTTTCGCTGTCCGGCATCGGGCCGAGCACGCTCGCCCGGTGCGCCGACCTGGCCGACGAACTGGACCGGCGGCGGGTGCCGTTGTCGCTGCTCCTCGCGCCGCGCAAGGCCGTGCCCGGTGATGCGCTGACGTGGGTGCGCACCCGCGTGGCGGCGGGTGACGTGCTGGTCCTGCACGGTTTCGACCACCAGCCGGACCCGACCCGGCGCGCGGTGTCGTTGCGCCGGCGGGCCGAGTTCGCCGCGCTGCCCGCCCACGAAGCGGGCCTGCGCCTGGTCGCCGCGCGGGCCGCGTTGGAACGGCTGGGGCTGGCCACGAACCTGTTCGCACCGCCCGGTTGGCTGGCGTCACCCGGCACGGTGGCCGCGTTGCGCCGGCACCGGTTCACGGTGTGCGCCGACATGGCGGGCGTGCGGGACCTGCGCACCGGCGCGGACCAGCCCGGACGGGTGCGGATGGTCAGCGAGCACTGGAGCTACCTGCTCGGCGTGGGCCGGGCGGCCCGGCGTGGCGGGCTCGTGCGGATCGGGGTGGACGCCGCGTCGCTCGACCACATCGGGCAGCGCGAGGTGCTGCTGGAGGCCGTCGACCTGGCGCTGCACCACGGCGCGTCCCCGACGACCTACAGCTCGACCGCCTCACCCCGGGGCAGCACGACCACGTCCACGCCTTCCGGTGCGGTGGTGGTGAGGACGCGGTAGAAGACCTCGGTCTTCGCCAGGATCGCCTCGTGGATCGGCACCGCCTTGCGCGGGGCGACCTCGGCCAGGAAGTCCGCCGCGTCGGAGACCTTCATCCACGGCGCGGCGGTGGGCAGACCGAGGACGTCGATGCGCTGGTCGGGCACGGTCAGCGAGTCGCCGGGGTGGTAGAACGCGCCGTGGTCGACCAGGTAGCCGACGTTCAGCGGCAGCTCGACCTCCGGGTGGACGACCTCGTGCGGCGCGTCGACGACGGTCACGGCCGTGCCGTTGAAGTCGAGGGCGTCACCGGGCCTGACGATCTCCGCGCCTTCCAGGTCGAACGGGGCGACCAGCCGTGCGCGGGGGTTGGCCGCACGCAGGCCGGGCAGCTTCTCGGTGTCGACGTGGTCGTGGTGGTCGTGCGTGACCAGGATCGCGTCCAGCCCTTCGACCTGCTCGAAGCCCGTCGAGAACGTGCCGGGGTCGAACAGCAGCCGGGCCGCGCCGGTGTCGACCAGGAGACAGGAGTGTCCGAAGTGGATGATCAGCATGGCGGTGGACCTCCTCTTCGTTCCGCTCCACCCGGCGCGGCGGGCGGGCGCTCAGCCCACGGCCGCCAGGAGCGCGTCCTCCACGTCCGGCGCCAGCCCGGCGCGGCGGGTGCGGTCGGAGCCGAGTGCCCGTTCGTGCTCCAGCGCGTCCAGCGCCGTGTCGGCGGTGGGGCGGACCCGGAGGCCGGCGGCCAGTGCCGGAACCGCGTCGCGGAACATCATCGCGCGGTGGGTCGGCGGCAGCCACAGCGGCAGCGAGCGCGGCCCGACCCACGGCACGACGCCGTGCTGCTGGAGGACGGGCTCCGGGATGCGGACCAGCTCGGTGCCCTGCGGCGCCACCGCGCCCGCGATCTCGCCGAGGACCAGGGACAACGGGTTGGCCGGGCCGACTGCGTCGTAGGTGCCGGTGACCCGGCGCTCGGCGGCGTCCACGACCCAGGCGGCGAGGTCGCGCGCGTCGACGTGCTGGGCCGGCTGGTCGGGCGCGTCGGGAACGGCGACCCGGCCGCCCCGCGCGAGCCGGTTGGGCCAGTAGCCGAACCGGTCGCTCGGGTCGCCGGGGCCGGTGATGAGGCCGGCGCGGACGATGAAGGCGCGGTCGTCGAGCGCGTCGCGGACGGCGTTCTCGCCGGCCACTTTGATCGCGCCGTAGCGGTCGGGGGACATCGGCGCGTCGGCGTCGTCCTCCAGCGGGGCGAGGGTGGCCGTGCTGCCGGGGGTGGAGTGGTCGGCGTAGACCGAGCAGCTGGAGATGAACGTCCAGTGGTCGGCGGTGACCGATCTCAGCGCGTCGCGGACCCAGGTCACCGACATCTTGGCCACGTCCACGACCGCGTCGAAGTGCGAGCCCACCAGCGGGCCGAGCCCGGCGTCCCGGTCGACGGCGACGTGCGTCGCGCCCACGGGCACCCGCCCCGATTCCCCGCGCGCCGCGCAGACCACCTCGTGCCCGCGCCGCACCGCCTCGACAGCGGTCGCCTTGCTGAGGAAGACCGTGCCACCGAGCACCAGGATGCGCATGATCCCCACCCTGCGTCGCCCCCGTCCCGCCCGCTACCGCGTCCGCCGACAGCGAACGCCCGAATGCCGGCCCGGAGATGGCGCGAACACGGCCGCCGACCGTCCGGACGCGTGCCGTGCTCACTTCCATGATCGGGTGATTGGAGGTGAACGTGTGCTGCCCACCACCTGTGAAGATGATGAACACCCAGGTCAGGTAGGCTCTGCCAGTACCGCCAGCCCTCCTAGCTTGGAGCAGCCTGTCGTGGCCCGAGTCGTCGTCGACGTCATGCCGAAGCCCGAAATCCTCGACCCGCAAGGACAGGCGGTGGCCAACGCGCTGCCTCGTCTCGGGTTCGACGGAATCACCAGTGTCCGCCAGGGCAAGCACTTCGAGTTGGAGGTCGCCGACGACGTCGACGACGCCACACTCGCCAAGATCGCCGAGACCTTCCTCGCCAACCCGGTGATCGAGGACTGGGTCGTGAGGCGGGTAGAGGCATGAGGATCGGGGTCATCACGTTCCCCGGCACGCTGGACGACGTCGACGCGGCCCGTGCGGTCGAGTACGCGGGCGGGGAGGCGGTCAGGCTCTGGCACGCCGACCACGACCTGAAGAACGTCGACGCGGTCATCGTGCCCGGTGGGTTCTCCTACGGCGACTACCTGCGCTGCGGCGCGATCGCCCGGTTCGCCCCGGTCATGCAGGAAGTGGTCGACGCGGCGAAGAAGGGGATGCCGGTCCTCGGCATCTGCAACGGCTTCCAGATCCTGTGCGAGGCGCACCTGCTGCCCGGCGCGCTCATCCGCAACCACAAGCTGCACTTCATGTGCCGCGACCAGTGGCTGAAGGTCGAGAACAACGGCACCGCGTGGACGTCCCGCTACGACCGGGGCGCCGAGATCCTCGTCCCGCTCAAGTCCGGTGAGGGCGGCTACCAGGCCGACCGGTCCACCCTGGACGAGCTGGAGGGCGAGGGCCGGGTGGTGTTCCGCTACGTCGGCGAGAACCCGAACGGCTCGCGCAACGACATCGCGGGCATCACCAGCGCGAACGGCCGGGTGGTCGGCCTGATGCCGCACCCCGAGCACGCGATCGACGCGCTCACCGGCCCCACCGACGACGGGCTCGGCATGTTCCTGTCCCTGGTCGACTCGGTGGTGACGGCATGACCCTCGACACCGTCAAGAACGCGGAGAGCACGCCCGACCAGGAGCAGCCCTACAAGGAGCTGGGCCTGAAGGACGACGAGTACGCCCGCATCAAGGACATCCTGGGCCGCCGCCCCACGGACGCCGAGCTGGCCATGTACTCGGTGATGTGGAGCGAGCACTGCTCCTACAAGTCGTCCAAGGTGCACCTCAAGTACTTCAGCGACACCACGACCGACGAGATGCGCGAGAAGATGCTCGCGGGCATCGGCGAGAACGCGGGCGTGGTCGACATCGGCGACGGCTGGGCGATCACGTTCAAGGCCGAGAGCCACAACCACCCGTCCTACGTCGAGCCGTACCAGGGCGCGGCGACGGGCGTGGGCGGCATCGTGCGCGACATCCTGGCGATGGGCGCCCGCCCGCTGGCCGTGATGGACCCGCTGCGGTTCGGCCCGGCCGACGCGCCGGACACCCGCCGCGTGCTGCCGGGCATCGTGGCCGGCGTCGGCGGCTACGGCAACTGCCTCGGCCTGCCGAACATCGGCGGCGAGGTCGTGTTCGACGCGACGTACGCGGGCAACCCGCTGGTCAACGCCCTGTGCGTGGGCGCCATGCGGGTCGAGGACCTGCACCTGGCGCACGCCTCGGGCACCGGCAACAAGGTCGTCCTGTTCGGCGCGCGCACCGGCCTCGACGGCATCGGCGGCGTCTCCGTGCTGGCGAGCGAGACGTTCGACGACACCGCGGGCAAGCGCAAGAAGCTGCCCAGCGTGCAGGTCGGCGACCCGTTCACCGAGAAGGTCCTGATCGAGTGCTGCCTGGAGCTGTTCGCCGAGCGCATCGTGGTCGGCATCCAGGACCTGGGCGGCGCGGGCCTGGCGTGCGCGACGTCGGAGCTGGCCAGCGCCGGTGACGGCGGCATGCACGTCTACCTGGACCGGGTGCCGTTGCGCGCCACGGGCATGACGCCGGCGGAGATCCTGTCCAGCGAGTCGCAGGAGCGCATGTGCGCGGTCGTGCGGCCCGAGGACATGGACGCGTTCATGGCGGTCTGCGCGAAGTGGGACGTCATCGCCACCGAGATCGGCGAGGTCACCGAGGGCGACCGGCTGGTCATCACCTGGCACGACGAGGTCGTGCTGGACGTGCCGCCGCGCACCGTCGCGCACGAGGGCCCGGTGTACGACCGGCCGATCGAGCGCCCGGCCGACCAGGACGCGCTCCAGGCGGACACGCCGGACAGCCTGCCGAAGCCGTCGCGGGGCGAGCTGCTCGACCTGGTCAAGACGATGGCCGCGTCGCCGAACCTGGCGTCGAAGCGCTGGGTCACCCAGCAGTACGACCGGTACGTGCGCGGCGGCACGGTGCTGGCGCAGCCGTCCGACTCGGGCATGATCCGGATCGACGAATCGACCAACCGGGGCGTGGCGCTGTCCACGGACTGCAACGGCCGCTACACCAAGCTCGACCCGTACGCGGGCGCGCAGCTGGCGCTGGCCGAGGCGTACCGGAACGTGTCGACCACGGGCGCCACGCCGGTGGCCGTCACCAACTGCCTGAACTTCGGCTCGCCCGAGGACCCGGCGGTGATGTGGCAGTTCGAGCAGGCCGTGAAGGGCCTCGCGGACGGGTGCGTCGAGCTGGGCATCCCGGTGACCGGCGGCAACGTCAGCTTCTACAACCAGACCGGTGCCACGGCGATCCTGCCGACGCCGGTCGTGGGCGTCCTGGGCGTGATCGACGACGTCCGCCGCCGCACCCCGACCGGGGTCGGCGCGGAGGCCGGCGAGACGCTGCTGCTGCTCGGCGAGACGCGCGCGGAGTTCGGCGGCTCGGAGTGGGCGCACGTCGTGCACGGTCACCTCGGCGGTCTGCCGCCGAAGGTGGACCTGCGGCGGGAGAAGCTGCTGGGCGAGGTGCTGGTGGCGGGTTCGCGCGACGGCATGCTGTCCGCCGCGCACGACCTGTCCGACGGCGGCTTGGCGCAGGCGCTGGTGGAGACGTGCCTGATCGGCGAGGTCGGCGCCCGGGTCTTCCTGGAGGGCGACCTGTTCACCGAGCTGTTCAGCGAGTCGACGGCCCGCGTGCTGGTCGCCGTGCCGCGCACGGAAGAGCTGCGGTTCACCGACATGTGCACCGCGCGCGGCCTGCCGTGGCGCAAGGTCGGCGTGGTGGACCCGGAGTCCGACGCGCTGGAGATCCAGGAGCTGGGTTCGCTGCCGCTTCCCGAGCTGCGCGAGGCCTGGGAGGGCACCCTCCCCGCTCTGTTCGACTGACGACCGGAGCGGTCGGCCGGGGGTGCGGGGAATCCCCGGCCGACCACCGGTGATCAGCCGTTGGCCAGCGCCTGGAGGCGGTCGTAGGCGCCGTTGAACTGGTTCTGGTCGATCGGCGACGACGAGTACTGCCAGAACGTGTAGATCTGCCACGCGTACGGCAGCGTGCCGACGGTGGACGAGTAGCGCGCGATCCACAGCGGGTTGGTGGAGCTGAAGTCGCCGCTCACGCACTGGTTCCACCAGCTGGTGGACGTGTAGATGACGGGGTAGCGGCTGGTCCGGGCGTGGTAGCGGTCGCTGAACGACCGGATCCACGACGTCATGCCCGCCTTGGTCAGCCCGTAGCAGGTGGAGCCGTACGGGTTGTACTCCATGTCCAGCGCGCCGGGCAGGGTCTTCCCGTCACGGGACCAGCCGCCGCCGTTGTTGACGAAGAAGTCGGCCTGGGTCGCGCCGGCGGACCGGTCCGGCAGCGCGAAGTGGTAGGCGCCGCGGATCATGCCGACGTTGTAGGAACCGTTGTACTGCTGGGCGAAGTACGGGTTGCGGAACGTGGTGCTCTCGGTGGCCTTGACGTAGGCGAACCGCTTGCCCTGGTTCCAGTAGTAGGCCCAGTCGACGTTCCCCTGGTGCCCGCTGACGTCGATGCCGTACACGACGGCCTGTGCGCTCGGGTCGGTGTTGATGACGATCCGCTGGTCGCCGCGTCCTTCGTGCTTGGCGATCTGCGAACCCATGGCGTGGTCCTCGGCGACGGGCGCGGACCAGGCGGTGCCGGCCAAGCCGGGCAGTGCGAGACCGATGCTGGTCAGGAGGATGGTGGCGGAGCGTGCGAACTTCTTCATCGGTTACTCCTTGAGCCAGTGCAGGGTGTTGACTCGATCGGCAGTGTGCTGCACTTCTAACCAATCCGCCAAGCACTACGTGAATTGCTCACGAAAACGGAGCAACCACGATCAGCCCAGCGCCACCCTGCGCCCTGGCGCGTCGGCGTAACGCGCCGTCCGGCCACGCCTTCACCCGGTCGACGTCACCCTGATGGCGGCTGACGCCCCTATCGGGCACGGAGTCCCCGGCACGGGGCCGGAACCGTGAATCGCGGCCCCGGCCCCCGTGCTTCGCGATCTGCGGGCCCGCGCAGTGGTCCGCGGAACCCCCGGGCAGCGCTTCGGCGACGGATGCCCGTGTGATCGCCATCGTGATCGTGAACGCACCTGGTCGAGCGATCCAGGTGCGCGGAAGGGTGTGCGTCGCCATTGACGCCCCCATTCGGTCGGCGGTGCTGGTACGTCCGGTCTAGATCGTCGGACCATTCGCCCCGTTCCGCATCCGCTGGTCACCCGTCCAGACGCTTCAGCTCCTCCGCGGACAGCTCGAGGTGCACCGCGTCGGCCGAGTCGGCGATGCTCGCCGGCCGGGAAGAGCCGGGGATCGGCACGACCTGCGGCGCCTTGGCGAGCATCCACGCCAGGCACACCTGCTGCGGACTGACCCCGTGCGCCCGACCGACCTCGGCGAACGCGGTGAACCGCGCACCCAGCTCGCCGGCCGCGCTGATGCCGCCCAGCGGGCTCCACGGGAGGAACGCGATGTCCAGCTCGGCGCACAGCTCCAGCTCCGGCTCGCTGGACCGGAACGCGGGGGAGAACTGGTTCTGCACGCTCGCCAGCCGGCCGCCGAGGACCTCGTTCGCCTGCCGGATCTGCGCCGGGTCGAAGTTCGACACGCCCGCGAGCTTGATCTTGCCCGCGTCCAGCAGCTCGGCCAGCGCGCCGACCGACTCGGCGATCGGCACGGCCGGGTCCGGCCGGTGGAACTGGTAGAGGTCGATCGCGTCCACGCCCAGCCGGCGCAACGACGCGTCGCACGCCGCCTTCAGGTGCTCCGGGCGCCCGTTCACCTCCCAGCCGCCGCCGGACGTGCGGGTGTGGCCGCCCTTGGTGGCGACCATGACGCCGTCCACGCCCTTCAGCGCTTCGGCGATCAGCTCTTCGTTGTGCCCGAAGTCGCGGTCGTCGGCCGAGTACGCGTCGGCCGTGTCGATCAGGGTCACGCCCTTGTCGAGCGCGGTGCGGATCGTCTCGATCGAGCGGGCGCGGTCCGGACGGCCTTCGAGCGACATCGGCATCGCGCCCAGGCCGATGGCGCTGACCGCGACTCCGCCGATTCGACGAGTCAGCATGCTGAGTTACCTCCTGTGGTGGACGGCCGCTTGGTGGGTGGCCGCTGCGGGGGCCGCGGCACCACCAGCTTGGGCCGTACGCATTAAGCTGTCCAACAGAAGGACCTGATGCCATTCAGCAGTACGGGTGATGAATCGTGGAGCTCCGACAGCTTGAGTACTTCGTGGCCGTGGCCGAGGAGTGCCACTTCACCCGGGCGGCCAGGCGGATGCACGTCGCCCAGTCGGGGCTCTCCGCGTCGATCCGGGCACTGGAGGTCGAGCTGGGCGCGCCGCTGTTCGTGCGCAGCACCCGGCAGGTGGAGCTGACCCAGGCCGGACGGGCACTGCTGGTCGAGGCACGGCGCGCGCTGGGCACGATCGACGCGGCCCGTGACGCCGTCGCCGCCGTGCAGGGGCTGCTGCGCGGCACGCTGTCCGTCGGCAGCATCCAGTGCCTGCACGCCGTACACCTGCCCGCCGTGCTGGCCAGGTTCCACGAGCTGCACCCCGGCGTCGAGCTCTCGCTGCGCCAGGCCGGTTCGGGCGAGCTGGTCGACCTCGTCCGCGCCGGGCGGCTCGACCTCGCGTTCGTCACGTCCGGCCGCGCGGGGGACGACCTGAAGGTCACCACCCTGTCCAGCGAGCCGCTGGTGCTGGCGTGCGCGCCGGAGCTGCCGCTGGCCGGGCGCGAGTCGGTGCGGCTCGCCGAGCTGGCCGGTCAGCCGTTCGTGGACTTCAACCCCGACTGGGGCACCCGCGACGACGTGGACCGCGCGCTCGCGACCGCCGGGGTGGACCGCAAGCTCGCGGTCGAGGTCAACGACGTGCACTCGTTGCTGGACTTCGTCGGCTTCGGCCTCGGCGTCGCGCTGGTGCCCCGGTCGTTCGCCGGGAAGCAGACCCGCGCGGTGTTCGTGGACCTGGTCGACGCCCCGACGGCCGAGACCGCCGTGGTCACCGCGCCCACGGTGAGCGCCGCCGCGTCAGTCCTGCTGGACATGGTCGTCGAGGCGGGCCGGGGCCTGCCCGTCGCCGGTTAGCCGCCAGCCCTCCGGGTCGTTGCGGAACGCGGTGCCCGCCAGCACTTCGAGGTCGCCGACCTGCTCCCGCGGCGGCTCCGGCGTGACGTGCAGGAAGTTGCCCACCTTCGTGCCCCTGACGTCGAGCGTCGACTCGAACGCGGTGTCCTGGAACGAGATGCCGCCGTCGAACCTGCCGTCCCGGAAGTCCGCCCGGCCGTGGAACGTGGCGCCGGAGAACAGCGCGGGCTTGCTGAGCGCGACCTCGCGGAACGCCGTGATCCCGTAGAACTGGGCCCGCCGGGCGACGAGCCGGCCGAACCGGCGGCCCTCCAACCGCAAGTACGAGAGGCTCGCCGCGGTCAGGTCCAGGTGGTACTGGGTCTCGTCCGGGTCGCTGCCCCACGGCAGCAGGTCCGTGATGAGCCGTTGCGCGGTCATCCGGACGGTCATCTCCTGGTCTTCCTCGGGCTTGACGACGCCCTTCGTCCCGCCGGGATAGGCCTGGTCCGGGTCCTCGGGCTTCTGCCCGAACGACGGGTGGTCGAACGGCCGCCGCAGGTAGGCGCACAGCACGCTCAGCACCGTCTGCTTGTACCTCGGCGTGGTGCGGGCGAGCCCGGCCAGCACGTGCATCGCACCCACCCTGACCTGGTCGGCGTCGTGGCCCAGCAGCTCGACCGCACGGGCGAACCGCTCGTCGGCGACCTTCTCGCCCTCCAGCCCGAGCCGTTGCCCCTCCAACTCGTGCCGCGCCTCCTCGGTGCGCCGCCGCCGGTCGTTGAGCCACAGCGCGTACAGCGCGACGATCGCGCCACCGGCCAGCCCGCCGGTCTTGACCGCCTCCGCCTTGGGCTGCTTCGGGTCGACCGTGATCAGCACGGCGGTCGTCGCGATGGTGACCAGGATCGCGGCGAGCACGCTCGCCACCAACAACCAGCGTCCGCGCACGTCAGCTCCCGACCAGTCCGAGGCCGCCCTCGCGGCGTTCCACCACCCACCCGTCGGGCAGGACGTTCTCGTGCCCCGGCGACACGTACATGGCGTGCGTCCGCGCCACCGCGCGCTCCGCCAGGTCGATCTTGACGCGGGCGGCGAACCGGGCGTTCCCGAAGTCGATCGGCTGGGCGAACTCGCAGCCCGTGGAGCTCACCGGTCCGGTGAACTCCACCCCGGCGACCTTGTCCGGGCCGAGGAACCTCGTGCCGGTGTAGTCGGCGGTGTCGTGGCACGTGAACCGGCTGGACCACGCCTTGCCGTGGAAGACCACGTGGTGCAGGTACAGCCGGCCGTCACTCGTCGCGTCGGTGGACCACGCGCCGCCGTGCACGACCTGCTCCGCTTCATGACCGAGGAGTTCAACCGATCGGGCGAATCGTTCGTCCGCTACCCGCGACCGGAGCCACAGCGCGTACAGCGCCACCAGGGCGCCACCGGCGAGCCCGCCGGTCTTGAACGCTCCGCTCTTCGGCGCGCCGGGGTCGGCGACGAACGACCAGCCCGCGACCAGCATGAACGCCCCGATGGCCCCGGTCAGCGTCGGCACCAGGAAGCTGTCCTCGCGGACGTGCCGCACGACCAGCAGCACGACCGCGACCACCACGACGACCGCGCCCGCGATCCACAGGTACCCCACAAGGAGGTCATTCTTACCGGTGATCACCTCCCGGGCGGCTGATTCGGAACTCGCGGTGACGGGACGGTGTGATAACTCACCGGATTGGCCCATGATGTGCGTGTCACCGCAACGGTGGAACGCGAGTGGTCGAGGAGAGAACGGGTGGACAGCGTGGAGCGGCCGAACTGGGCACCAGGCGACATCGACCTGAGCCGCCCGAGCATCGCGCGGGTCTACGACTACTGGCTGGGCGGCGCGCACAACTTCGCCGTCGACCGGGCCGTGGGCGACAAGGTGCTGGCGGACGTGCCGGTGCTCAAGAGCGTCATCCTCAACCACCGCGCGTTCCTGCGGCGGGCGGTGCGGTACATGCTGTCGCAGGGCGTCCGGCAGTTCCTCGACCTGGGCTCCGGCATCCCCACGGTCGGCAACGTGCACGAGATCGCCCAGGCGGCGGACCCGCGTGCCCGCGTGGTGTACGTGGACATGGACGCGGTCGCGGTCGCGCACAGCCGGGCCATCCTGGCCGGGAACGACCTGGTCGGCGTGCTGCAGACCGACGTGCGGCACGCCCGGCAGGTGCTGGAGTCGCCCGAGGTGCGGGACCGGCTGGACTTCGACCAGCCCATCGGCGTGCTGATGGTCGCGCTGCTGCACTTCGTCCAGGACTCGGAGGACCCGAACGGCATGGTGGCCGACTACCGCGACGCCCTGCCCTCCGGCAGCTACCTGGCCATGTCGCACGCCGGGTACGAGGAAGGCGAGTGGAACCCCGCCTGGGACGACGCGAAGACGACGTACAACCGCGGCGTCAGCGAGATGCGGTACCGCAAGAAGCGCGAGGTCGAGGACCTGTTCGACGGGTTCGAGCTGGTCGAGCCGGGTGTGGCGCGGCTGCCGCTGTGGCGCCCGGAGTCCCCGGACGACGTGGACGAGGGCGCCGCGCACTTCCTCGGCTTCGGCGGAGTCGGGCGGAAGCCCTGATGTCCGGCCGGGACGGGCACGCCGCGGTCGACCCCGGTCGGCGACCGGCCGTATCCTCTCGGTTGTGGCGGTAGGCCGGCGGACATGACGGAACAGGTTGACCATCGGGTGGCAGCACCGGGCCGATCGAACCTCGACCCCGCCGTACTGGCCGGGGCGGAGGCCTTCGCCCGCACCTGGGCCACCGCGGTGATCGGCAGCAGCTACGTCCCGATGACCAGGGCCGAGGTCGCGGACCACCTCCAGGCGCTGACCGAGGTCCTGGTGCACGCGCTGCACGCCACGCCCTTCCGCACCGCGCCCGGGTACGAGATCGGCGCACGGCTGGTCGAGGCGCACTTCACCGGCACGGACACGCTGGGCCGGACCGTGCAGCTGCTCGGCGACGACCTGCTGGCCGAGCTGGGCATCCAGCCGGACGAGCTGATGCGGTCACGGCTCGCGGCGCTGCAGGGCGCGTTGGCCGCCGGGTACGCGCGTGCGCTGCGGGAGCGGACGCTGGCCGAGCAGGAGGCGATCCGCGCGGCCGTGCTGGACGCCCGTGACCAGGCCGAAGCCGCCCTGCGCGCGTCCGAGGCGCGGTTCCGGGCGATGTTCACCGAGGCTGCGATCGGGATCGGCATCGCCGACATCGAGGGCCGCATCCTGGACGTGAACCAGGCGTTGCAGGACATGCTCGGGTTCAGCGTCGAGGAGATGCGGCAGTACAACATCCGCGACCTGATGCACCCGGAGGACGGCGGCAGCGTCTGGCGGCTGTACGACCAGCTCACCGCGGGCGAGTGCGACCACTACCGGGCGGAGAAGCGGTTCCGCCGGGCCGACGGCGAGCAGGTGTGGACGCACCTGACGCTGTCTCTGGTGCGCGACGACCACGGCGACCCGCAGTACCAGGTGGCGATGATCGAGGACGTCACCGACCGCCACCTGCTGCAGAACCGGCTGCGCTACCAGGCGTTGCACGACCCGCTGACCGGCCTGCCGAACCGGGCGCTGTTCCTGGAACGGCTCGGGCGGGTGTTCAACAACAAGGCGCGCCACCGCGCCGGACTCTGCTACCTGGACCTGGACGGGTTCAAGGTGATCAACGACAGCCTCGGCCACGACATCGGCGACCAGCTGCTGGTCGAGGTCGGCCGGCGGCTGGACCACTCGGTCTCCGGCGAGGGCAAGCTGGTCGCGCGGATGGGCGGCGACGAGTTCGTGATCCTGGTGGAGGGGTCGAAGGACACCCGGGACATCGTCGACGTCGCCGACCGGGTGCTGCGGGAGCTGGAGTCGCCGATCCGGATCGGCGGGCACGAGCTGACCGTGTCGGCGTCGATCGGCATCGTGGAGCGCGCGCTGTCCGGCACCACCGCCGCGGACCTGATGCGTGACGCGGACATCACGCTGTACTGGGCGAAGGCGGACGGCAAGTCGCGCTGGGCTCTGTACAACCCGGAGCGCAACGCCAAGGAGGTCGCCCGGTTCACGTTGTCGGCGACCATGCCGGCGGCGTTGGAGCGGGACGAGTTCTACGTCGACTACCAGCCGTTGGTGCGGCTGGAGGACAGCACCGTGGTGGGCGTCGAAGCGCTTGTGCGGTGGCAGCACCCGGAGTTCGGGCGGCTGGCGCCGGACCGGTTCATCGAGCTGGCCGAGGAGACCGGGCTGATCGTCCCCCTGGGACGGTGGGTGCTGCGGCGGGCGTGCGAGCAGGCGCGGCGGTGGCGGGCCGAGTTCGGCGAGTCGGCGCCGTTCGTCAGCGTCAACCTTGCCGTCCGCCAGTCCCGCGACCCGGAGCTGGTGCGGGACGTGAAGCGGATCCTGGACGAGTGCGCGTTGCCGCCGCACCAGCTCCAGCTCGAACTGACCGAGAGCGCGATCATGGGCACCGCCGACGAGCCGCTGGAGGCGTTGCGGGCGTTGTCGGACATGGGTGTCCGGATCGCGATCGACGACTTCGGCACCGGCTACTCGAACCTGGCGTACCTGAAGCACCTGCCGGTGCACGAGCTGAAGATCGCGGGCTCGTTCATGGAAGGGCTGCGCGCGGCGGACGAAGAGGACGCGGTGGACGTCCAGATCGTGTCCACGCTGGTCCAGCTGGCCCACGCGTTGCAGCTCGGCGTCACCGCGGAGGGCGTGGAGACGCCGGCGCAGGCCAAGCGCCTGCACCGGATCGGCTGCGACACCGGCCAGGGCTGGTTCTTCGCCAAGCCCATGAAGCCCGAGTCGATCGACGAACTCCTCCGCCGCTGAGCGCCGCGCGCGGTTCTCGGCCGATGGGGTGCATCCCGCAGTTCGGCGGATCGGCCCGGCGGATCCTCGGAGATGATCGGGCCGTCGAGTACAGCTAGGCCAAGTCCACGACCACCTTCACGTCGTCCTTCTCCTTCTCCAACGCGTCGGTGAACCGGTCCAGCGGCACGCGCCGGGTGATCAGGCCGTTCAGCCACGGCCGGCTGGCGTCGGACAGCGCCTCGGCCGCCGCCGCGTAGTCGGGCAGGCCCGCGTTGACGGAGCCGACGACCGTCTTGTTGCCCAGCACCATCCCGTCGAACACGCGCGGGTCCAGCGGCACGGGCTCGTGCTCGCCGGAGATGCCCGCCAGCACGGTGACGGACGCCCGCCGCGCGCACTCCCAGATCAGCTGCGCCACCCCGGTGCACTCGATGGCCACGTCCACGTCGGCCGTCACCCGGGCCAGGTCCGGGTAGTACGTCGCGCCCAACGTGGTGACGAGGTCGGGCTTGCGGCCCTCGGTGACCCGGTCCACCACGTGCACCTCCAGCCCTCGCTGCACGCCCAGCAACGCCGCCAGCAGGCCGATCGGTCCGGCGCCGGTGATCAGCACCGAGCGCACCGGCAGGTGGGACCGCGCGGCCACGGCCGACGCCTGCGCCCACGCCTTGGCCACCACGGACGCGGGTTCCGTCAGCACACCGGCGTCACCGAGCGTCCGGTCGAGCTTGACCGCGAACTTGGGCGGCACGGTCCAGCGCTGCATGCCGTAGCCGTCGATCTCCTTGATGCCGCGCTCGGTGTACCTGCCGTTGCGGCAGAAGTCCCACGCGTCCACGGCGCACGCCGGGCACGGCTCCGGGTCCGGCCGGCGCACCACCCCGGCCACCAGGTCACCGGGCGCGAAGTCCGGTGACGGGCTGCTGATCACCCGGCCGAGCGACTCGTGGAACGGCACGATGGAGTCCCGGCCCGGCGGCAGCCGGCCGAAACCGTCACGGATGATCTCCACGTCGGTGCCGCACATGCCGACCAGCAGGCCCTCGACCAGCAGCTCGTCCGAGGGCTCCGGATCGTCGCGGTCCACCACCCGGGACGCCTCCGGCTTGCCCGGGACGACCTCCGCCGCCCTCACGCCGACCCGCCCCGGTGCCGCTCGTCCCGGGTGTGGCCGCCGAACAGCACGGCCGCGCTGTTCACCAGCGCCAGGTGGCTGAACGCCTGCGGGAAGTTGCCGCACATCCGCCCGGTCTCCGAGTCGTACTCCTCGGCCAGCAAGCCCACGTCGTTGCACAGGTCCACGAGTCGGTCGAACATCGCCAGCGCCTCCGGTCGCCGCCCGGCCATCACGAGCGCGTCGACGTACCAGAACGAGCACGCGAGGAAGCTGCCCTCCACGCCGGCCAGCCCGTCCACTTCGGACTCGCCGATGTCCGTCTCGTACCGGTCGACCAGGTCGCCCCGCTTGAGCACCCCGGCGATCGCGTCGAGCGTGCCGAGCACCCTGGGGTCGTCACCGGGCAGGAAACCCACCGCCGGGATGAGCAACGTGGCCGCGTCCAGCGCCGTGCCGCCGTAGTACTGGGTGAACGCGCCGAGCGAGGCGTTCCAGCCCTTCGCCAGCACCTCGGCGTGCACGGCGTCCCGCAGCTCGCGCCACCGCTCGACCGGGCCCGGCAGGCCGAACTCCTCCACCGCCCGCACCGCCCGGTCGAACGCCACCCACACCATCACCCTGGAGTGGGTGAAGTGCCGGTCCGGCCCGCGCACCTCCCACAACCCCTTGTCGGGCTGCTCCCACACCTTCTCCAGGTGCCGCATCATGCCGCGCTGCATGGCCCACGAGTCCGGCGTCTCACCCAGCCCGCGCTCGCGCGCCAGGTGCAGCGCGTCCATCACCTCGCCGTACACGTCCAGCTGCAACTGCCGGTAGGCCGCGTTCCCGACCCGCACCGGCCGCGCGCCCCGGTACCCCGGCAGCCAGTCGACCTCCCACTCCACCAGGTGCCGCTCGCCGCCGATCCCGTACATGATCTGGAGGTCCGCCGGGTCGCCCGCCACGGCCCGCAGCAGCCACTTCCGCCACGCCGCCGCCTCGTCCGTGCAGCCGAAGTTGTCCAACGCCAGCAAGGTGAACGTCGCGTCGCGCAGCCAGCAGTACCGGTAGTCCCAGTTGCGCTCACCGCCGAACGTCTCCGGCAGCGACGTCGTCGGCGCGGCCACGATCCCGCCCGTAGGGGCGTACGTCAGGCCCTTCAACGTGATCAGCGACCGCTGCACGACGTCCGCGTGCGGCCCGTCGTACCCGATCTTCGACGACCAGGCCAGCCAGAACGCCTCGGACCGCGCCACCTCGGCCAGCGCGTCCACCGGCGCGGGCGGCTCGTCGGGCGAGTAGGCGAACTCCATCACCCACGACAGCCGCTGGCCGGACGAGATGGTGAACACCGCCTCGTGCGCCCGCTGCCCCTGCACCCGGAACGGCAGCCGGTCGCCGTACAGCGCCACCGCGGACGGTCCGGCGAGGGCGACGATGCACTCCTGCCCGTCCTGCTCACCGCGCCGCACCCACGGCACGGAGTCGGCGTAGGCGAACCGCAGCACCCACCGCATCGACATCTCGACCTGCCCGGACACGCCCTCCAGCACCCGCACCACGCGCGTGTCGGCGTCCCAGTGCTCCTGCTCGGGCGGCATGGTGTCGATCAGCCGCACCACGCCGTCGACCGTTTCGAACTCCGTCTCCAGCACCAGGCTGCCGTCCCGGTAGGACCGCCGCGCCGACACCACCTCACCCGTCGGCGCGATCCGCCAGTGCCCGTCGTCCTCGGTGCCCAACAATCGCGAGAAGCAGGACGGCGAGTCGAACCGCGGCATGCACAGCCAGTCGATCGACCCGTCCAATCCCACCAAGGCCGCTGTCCGCAGATCCGACAGCAGCGCGTAGTCCTCGATCCGTCCCGGTCCGGTGTCTCCCACCCGACGAGGTTACGGTCCCGGACGCCTCGCGGGCAGCACGAACGGCCGGTGGCGCGGGTCAAGACCGGGATCGTCAACATTGCGCCTTGCGGGTGACGCCGATCCGATACGTTGAGCCCCATGCGCCGTGTCGTGCCGCTCATCGCCGCTCTGGCCCTGCTCGGGGGCTGTTCGCAGGCCACCGACGGGTCCGCGACCCCCGGCGACCCGGGGTCCGCGCCCACCGGGAGGTCGACGCCCGGTTCGGCCGAGCCGACGTCGGAGGAATCGGCGTCGAAGGAGCCGTCGAAGCGGCCGAAGGCGGTCGACATCGCCGACGTCGACCCGTGCACCCTGCTGACGGAGCCGCAGCGCGCCGAGTTCGGCCTCGACCGCCCGCCGCAGCTGGACGAGGAGGTGCCGGGCAAGAAGGGCTGCACGATCAGCCGCGAGGACCGCACGCACTTCGTCGGCATCACGGCCGACACCACGGCGGGCATCGGCGACTACGCCGAGGCCGGCGGCAAGGTGACCAAGCTGGAGGTCGGCGGCTTTCCCGCGCTGCTGGTCGAGTCGACCACCGCTCTCGGGCTCAGCTGCTCGATCGCCGTGGACGTCTCGGACGGCCAGGTGGTCGACGTGGACGCCATGAGCGTCGGCGAAACGGACCTGCCGACCCTGTGCCAGATCGTCCAGCCGGTCGCCGCGGCCGTCGTGGCGAACGTGGGCGAGTAGAACTACCCCTTTGTCGAGGGAACCGATGACCTGCTCCGGACATCGGAGCTAAAGTCGTCCCAAATGCACACGCTGGGGTTTGTGCAGCACTGAGGAGGGGTGTGCCGTGTTCATCGCGGATGGTGGTGGTGGGGGATCGACGTCGACGCTGCCGGATTACAGCGGGGCGCAGCGGAAGCTGAACGTCGAGCCCTCGGCGATCCCTGCCGCTCGCAAGGTGTTCTCGGACGCGCTGGACCGGTTGGAGCGCAAGCTGATGCCGGCGATGGACCAGCTCAAGGCGCGGCCGTGGGCCGGCGACCCGGTGAGCTCGGAAACCGCCGAGCGGTTCAACCAGGACACCTTCGACGCGGGTGACTCGGCCGCCCTGGCCGCTCTGCTCGCGTACCGCGACCAGCTCCGGGGCGTGGTCGACCAGCTCACCGCGATCGAGGCCGACTACCGCCGCGTCGAAGGCGACAACACCGCGTCCTGGGGACGCGTCCACAACGGCTGACCTGCTGACCTACGCACCCGAGGGGGGCGAGCACGATGGGTGACCACCGCTGGCGCGGGTATGCCCACCCCGATCTGCACCGCATGATCAACGAGGGACCGGGCGTTGCCGCGTCCCGACCGCTGGAGGACTCCTGGAAGGGGTTGTCCGAGGCCCTGAGCGAGATCGACACGTCGATCCAGGAAGGGCTGGGCAAGCTCGGCGCGAGCTGGGAGGGTGACACCGCCGACTCGACGCAGAAGTCCGTGTCGCCCCTCGCCGCGTGGGCGGAGGACGCCCAGCGGAGTTCGTCCACGATGGAGACGTCCGCCCAGTTGCAGGCGGACTACATCGCGAACGCCCGCAAGGAGATGCCCGAGCCGGTGGTGGTGACCACCGAGGCGCCGTCCCTTGGCGACAAGATCATCGGCGGGTTGACCGGTCCGGTCGGCATGATGCACGTGATCCAGCAGCAGCAGGACCACGAGCGGCAGGAAGCGGCGCAGGACAACGCCGAGGCCAAGGCCGTCGAGGTGATGAACAACTACCAGTCCAGCAGCGAGTGGAACTCCGACACGCTGGGCAAGTTCGTCCCGCCGCCGAAGGTCGTGATCGACACCCCGCCGCCGGCCGGCGCGGGTGAGTACAACAGCACGAGCGCGAACTACAACAGCACGCCGGCGTGGACGCCGCCGAGCGACAGGAGCGGCACCACGCACACGTCGTGGTCGCCCCCGCCGTCCGGCGCGCCCGTCACCCCGGTCCACCAGGTCGGCACGGGCAGCACGGGTGGCACCACGCACACCTCGTGGGCACCCCCGACGACCAGCACGCCGACGACGCCCCCGCCGCCGATCGCCCCGCCGGTGAACCAGCCCGTCCCCACGCCCAAGCCGCCCCTGGCTCCGTTCCCGCCGCCGGTGTGGAACCAGCCGAAGCCCCCGGGCAGCGGCCCGCAGGTTCCGCCGAGGGTGCCGAACGGGCCCGGCCAGGGTCCGCGTCCCGGCCCCGGTGTGCCGACCGGTCGTGGTCCCGGCGTGCCGGGCATGCCCGGTGGCCCCGGTGGTCCCGGTGGTCCCGGTGGTCCCGGAATGCGCGGCGGTATGCCGGGAGTGCCCGGTATGCCTGGTACCCCCGGTGGTCCCGGCGCGCTGCCCGGCGCCGTGCCCGGCGCGAGCAACCCGGCCGGCCTGGCCGGTCGCGGTGGAGTGTCGGGCGCAGGCGGGTTCGGTCCCGGCGCGGGTGGCCCCGGCGCCGCAGGTCGTCCCGGTGCGGGCGGCGCGGGTGGCGCTGGCATGGCCGGTGGCGCGGCTGGCGCCCGTAGCGGCGACGGCGACGACGACATCGAGCACAAGGTGGCCGACTACCTGGTCGAGACGAACGACGTGTTCGGCGACGACCGGCTCGTCGCGCCACCGGTGATCGGCGAAGCGCCGCAGCAGTGATCGTCCGGTGCACGGGCCCGCGTCGATCCCGGCGCGGGCCCGTCGTCCGGTGTTCAGGGGACGGGGATATCGGGTGACGTACTTCGGGGGGCCCGCCGAGCGGGAGCCGATCGAGCTCGCCGCCGAGGAGTTCGACGTGCTCTGGGAACGCCTGGACCTGGGGCAGATGCCGCTGGTCATCAAGGTGCCGTCACCGGGCAAGACCCACCGCGAGCGGGCCGAGCTGGAACGGCGGGTGTGGGCGAACATCGGCGCGCGAGGGCTCGGCGGGCCGACCGGTCTGCACCCCGAGTTGGACTACCTGCTGCGGCTGTTCTCCCGGCCCGAGCGCGAGGTCGACGGTCGCGTGTGGATCGGCAAGAGCGTGCGGGTGCTGGCCGTGGCGAACGGCGACTTCGGCGCGGTGGCCACGTTGACGGACAACCGGTTGACGTTCCGGCGGGCGGCGGGCAGCGGGCTGCCTTCGGCGGTGCTGGGCGCGCTGCCCGCACACCCGGCGGGGACCGGGCACTCGGTGACCATGCCCAGCGCCGACCTGGAAGCGGCGGTCAAGAAGTCCGACGGTTCGCCCAAGAGCCTGGAGAACTCGTTGCGGGAGCACGGGGTGCGGCAGGAGGACGCCGTCACGCTGGTGAAGATGTTCACCGGGCTCGTGCACACGGGGAACTTCGGCGCGGCGGCCCGGGACAAGTACGGCAAGCGGTGCCGGCCGGATCGCGTGGTGGCGTTCTTCGACACGGAGGACGGTCGCTACCTGCAGCAACGGCGGGCTTCGAACGGGTCGGAGCCGTGGAGCACGTTCACCCCGACCGATTCCCGCCGGCTGGTGCACCAGCTGGAGGAACTGCTCGGCGAGGCCGTGCGCGCGGCGAGGTCCTGACCCGCCCTGTCCACTATGGACTGGACTTCGACGTTAACCTGAGCGGATGCCGGCCACACCCGTTGACCCGCACGAGATGCGCACCGCCGTCGAGGCCGTGCTGCCCTGGTTGGCCGGCGAGTCGGACCAGCCGTCCCGCCCGGTCCTGGCCGCGGCGGTGCGCCTGACCCTGCGGACGTTGGAACAGATCGCTCCGGGCCGCAGCGTGGAGGTGAGGGTCCCGCCGTTCGCCGCCGTGCAGTGCGTGGCCGGTCCCCGCCACACCCGCGGAACGCCGCCCAACGTGATCGAAACCGACCCGCGCACCTGGCTCGAACTGGCAGTCGGGCGCCTCGACTGGCCGACAGCCCTGACCACCGCCCGGGTCACCGCGTCCGGCAGCCGGGCCGATCTCTCAACCCTCCTCCCCGTCCTCCGCTTCTAGCTAAGCTCGATCGTGTGAAGGCGCTCAAGGCGTGTGTCGCCGTCCTCGCGGTCGGGGCTCTGCTCGTCGGTTGCGGCGGGAGGGAGTGGTCCGGGGACGTCGACTTCGAGGTCGTCAAGATCAACCCGGCGTACGAGTCGATGGGTGAGACGAAACCCGCGTACGCGAACCTCGAGATCGACCAGGACCAGCCGGGCTCGGTCGAGCAGATCACCAAGAAGGCCGTCGATCTCGACCGGTTGCCGGACGGGATCAAGGCCGGCGACCTCGTGACGTGCTCGGTGCGGCAGTCCGACAACAGCGGGTTCGACCAGAAGGGCGTCCAGACCGACGTCGGTCCGTGCCGGCTCCGCTGACCGGACTCGCGCCGATCACGACCGGCGGGCGAGGCTCGCCGACGTCCCCTCCCGACAACGCCATCGGCGATGCTTTGGTCTGCACTGTGGACGCCCGCGACGACAGCAAGTCCGACGATGCGGAGCCGGGGCGGGAAATGGGTCCTTGCCAGGAGTTCTGAGCCGCTAGAACCAGGACCCGACCGTGCTGTCCCAAGCGCTGCCGACGCCCTCCACGACGTCACGGCCGAACTCGCCCACGTCACCGACAGCGCCGACCACCACGTCACCGGCGTCGTTGAGGATTTCCGTACCCGTGTTGAGCAGCCCGGTGCCCGCGTCGGACCAGTTGCCGTTCAGCGCGTCCCGGCCGGCGTTGTAGAGGCCGGTTCCGGCGTCGACCACCATGTCCGCCGCGCCCACCGCCGTGCCGCTGACGACGTCCAGCACCGGACCGACCCCCGGCAGGTGCGAACCGGGCAGCGACGGACCGAGCGGGTTCTCGTCCCACTCCTGCCGGGTCACCGAGGCGCCGTCACCGGTCGCGATCCGGGCCAGGTTCTGCACCGACTCCGAACCGGGCGCGTAGTACTCGGTGTGCGCGGCCAGGAGCGAGGACCCGTCCGTGGTGCCGAAGGTCGTGGCGCCGAACCGGCTGTCGTACGGGCCGACCGACGAGCCGTCCTCGGTGAACCAACTGGAACTCGTGCCCTGGACGACCGGGTCGTGCTCGGTGGCGCCGACGTAGACGTGACCGGGGCCGGCCGACAGCTGGTCGACGTTCGACGCACCCACACCGGGGGAGCCGACGAACGCGATGTCGTCCGCCGCCAAGCCGTTCATGCCCGCGTAACCCACCGTCGTGGAGCCGTAGGAGTGGCCGATCACGGTGACGTGCGGGTCGTTGCCCGCCGCCTCGGCGGCGGCGCGGTAGCCGTCGACGTCGGCGACGAGGTTCGCGCCGCCCTCGCGGGCCTGCGCCGGGTTGTCGACCTCGCCGATCGCCCAGCCGGGCGCGTCGTAGCCGAGCCACTGGATGGTGGCGTTGCCCTCCCCGCCCATGGCGGCACGCAGGTTCGCCGCCTGGTCCACGGAGAAGCCGTCGAGCGTGGAACCGGTGCCCGGCACGCTGATCGCGAGGTTCGTGGCCGTGTCGGGGTTGCCGTAGGCGATGGCGGTCGCACCGTCGCCGCGCGGACCGTACGGGTCCCACGCCATGATCCGGACATCCGGCTGCCCCTGTGCGTTGAGCCAACCGTTGTCCCTGGCGAGCTGTTCGGCGCGGTCGATGCTCTCCTGTACCCGCTCCGCGTTCTCGGCCTTCGTGGCGGCTTCCTGCCGCTGCTCGCTGAGCGACGCGTACTGCGAGTCGTTCATGAGCCGCGTCACGTCGTCGGAGTCGTTCGGGTCGAGCCCCAACTCCCGCGCCCGCTCGGCCATCTGCGCGTCGAGCTGGTCGCGCTGCTCGCCGAAGCGCTGGGCGTCGTCCGCGATCCGTGCCCGGTTGGCCTGGTCCAGGACGTCGGACGGGAGGCCGCGCAACTGGCCCAGTTCCTGGAAGTTGGTGCGCAGCAGCTCGGCCTGCTGCTCCGGGGTCAGCGACTTCCACCACGCGGCGACCTGCCTCGGGTCGGTCCCCGGCGCGGGCACGGTGGCGTTGGTGCGGGTGGCGGTGACGGCGGTGCTCCAACCGGCGTCCTTGCCCGCGGTCTCCTCGAACCCCGGGCGGACCCTGGTGAGCGCGCTCGCGTACGACCGCAGCACACCTTCGTAGCTCGTCTTGACGGTGTTCAGCTGCTGGTTGACGCGGTTGGCCAGGTCACGGGTCTGCGCCTCGTCCAACGCGGGCGACCGGCCGCGCCAGAAGTCGATCAGCTGGTCCGCGCTGCCGCGCATCTGCGCGTACGCACGCGAAGCGGCCTGGACGATGTCCGCGCCCGCCCCCAGCCGTTCACCGACCACGGTCGCGGACTTGACCGACAGCTCGGCGCGGGCGGCGAACGCGGTGGACGTGTCGCCCTGCCAGTGGGACGTCGCGGTCGTGCCGCCGCCGGCCACCGACTCGCCCGCGCGGCTCACGGCGCTCATCGCACCGGTGATGGGGTCGGCGGCAGCCGCGACACGGCCCGCGTCGCCGGCGGCCAGCTGCCCGTACAGGACCTCGGGGTCGGTGTAGCTCACGCCATGCCCCCGTCGATGCCGCGGAACGAGGTGGTCGACTCGTCGTCCGCGCGCTGGTAGGCGTCGGCGTTCTCGTTGAGGCCGTCCCCGGCGTCGCGGTACCAGGCGCTGCCGCGGCGCAGGTCGTCCGACTGCTCACCGGACCACTTGGCCAGCGCGTCGACGAACTCCGCCGCCGCCGGCACCTGCCCCAGCGCGTCGGCGTCGAGCCTGAGCATCGAGATCAGCTCAGCACCGTCCCCGGCCGCGTCCGCGCCGTCGTGGAACTGCTTCGACGCCACGCGCAACGTCTCTGGTCGCACACCGAACACGATTTCCCACCCTCCGTGCCGCTAGCCGCTGCGGATGCGACGCGCGTCGATCCTCCCCGGTTCCCGCGCCCCACGGGTCAAGGAGGCCCGAAAACTCCCCCGTTGGAGACCACTCGAAGGTGATCTTGCCAGCGTCGAACGCCAGTTCGACCATAGAGGCATGACAACGATGGTCCCCACGCCGGAGATCGTGGCCCTCCACGCCTTCCGCCGCGCCGCCGCCAGAGTGCTCGACCTCCTGATCGCCATGCTGACCCCGGCCACGCCCAAGGCCCGCCACCGCGCCCCGTCCCCGCTCAAAGTCCGCTTGCAGCAATGGAAATCGGCCGTCGTGGGCCTCCCGGTCCGAACACCGCACCCCGAGCGCACCCGCTACCCGACATGCCCTGCCCGCCCCACGACACCCGCCTTCGGCGTCCCGCGCACCGACACCTGGAACTCCTTCCACCCGCCACCTCGAACGGCCCAGTGCGCCGACTTCACGGAACCCATCCACGAGCCCTCCGCCGACCACCTGGGGCAGGCCACCCGCACAGCCGCGCACGCAGCCGACGACACGGACATCGACTGGCCCACCGAGGAGTTCTACGCACGGCCGATCACCCGGTTGATCCGCACGCTCGCGGAGGGCCACGACCTCGCCGCCGGCCGACCGGCGTACGGGGACGCCGAAGACTGGGAGTTCACGCCAGGCGAGCTGTCGCGCTGGTGGGAGGAGGCCGCGACGAGGCTCGACGCGCCCGGTGGCCTGAGCGGTCAGCGGCCGTGGTGACCGGGCCGGGCCGCCGGGAGGGGGAATCTCGGGCTTCCGACGTCCTGGGGCAGGTCGGTGCGGCACGATGACCGGACCGATCGACGCGACGCGGGAGGCTGCACGTGCCAGGAGGTTGGACCACCCAGCGGTGGACCGGGGTCTTCACCGAGCAGGCCGCGATGTTCCGGGCGGCGGTCGGCAAGGCCGATCCCGCCGCCAAGGTGCCGAGCTGCCCCGGCTGGACGTTCACCGAGCTGACCCTCCACGTCGGGAGGTTCCTGGAGACGTCGCTCGAATACCTCCGCACCGGCAGCACCGTGCAGCTGCGCCTGCCCCCGCCGCCCGCCGGCGTGGCGCCGGTCGAGTACCTGGACGCCCAGCTGGCGAAGGCCGCCGACATCCTCCCCGCCGCCCCCGGCAACCGCACCGCCTGGACGTTCTCCCCCGCCGCACCGGACCTGGCCTGGGTCTGGCACCGCCGCATCGCGCACGAGCTGGACCTGCGCCGCTGGGACGCCCAGGCCGCCCTGCGCGAGCTGGTGTCGGGCGACGCGGACTTCGCGGTGGACGGCATCGACGAGGCGCTGACCACGCTGCTCGCCGCCAAGCACTCGACCGACGTGCCGCCGACCACCAAGGGCACCGCCCTCATCCAGCTCACCGACGTGCCGGAGGCGTGGGTGGTGACGTTCGCGCCGGGCGTCGTGCCGGAGGTGCGGGCGGCCGGGCCGGGCGAGGAAACCGACCTCCGGATCGCGGGCGAGGCGCAGCTCGTCCACTACGGCCTGTGGGGTCGCCTCCCGCTCAAGCACACCGGTGACGAGCAGGTCCGGTACGCCCTCAAGCTCGACTGAGGGTGCGCTTGGTCACGTCGCAGGGGTCCTGATGGGGGTGGTACCACCCCCATCAGCCTTACACTCGATGGTGCAGCCCCGACCCTCGTCGCTAGGGAGCACCCCGGTGGTCACCGACCATTCCGCAACCGGCCGCACTGACCCCGAAACCCAGGAAGAGCGTGAACCCCGCGAAGAATGCGGTGTGTTCGGCGTCTGGGCACCCGGCGAAGACGTCTCCAAGCTCACCTACTTCGGCCTCTACGCCCTCCAGCACCGCGGCCAGGAAGCCGCCGGCATCTCGGTCGGCGACGGCAGCCAGGTGGTGGTCTTCAAGGACCTCGGCCTGGTCAGCCAGGTGTTCGACGAGCAGGTGCTCCAGTCGCTGCGCGGCCACGTCGCGGTCGGGCACTGCCGCTACTCCACCACCGGTTCCACCACGTGGGAGAACGCGCAGCCGACGTTCCGCACCACGGCCACCGGTTCCGGCCTGTCCCTCGGCCACAACGGCAACCTGGTGAACACCGCCGAGCTGATGGCCCGCGCCCGCGAGGTGGGCGTCGACACCAGCCACGGCGCGACCACCGACTCGGACCTGATCTGCGGGCTGCTCGCCGCGCAGGCCGCCGACATCGGCATCGAGCAGGCGGCGCTGCAGCTGCTGCCGACGCTGCGCGGCGCGTTCTGCCTCACGTTCTCCGACGAATCGACCCTCTACGCGGCCCGTGACCCGCAGGGCGTCCGCCCGCTGGTGCTGGGTCGGCTGGAGCGCGGCTGGGTCGTCGCGAGCGAGACGGCGGCGCTGGACATCGTCGGCGCGTCGTTCGTCCGCGAGGTCGAGCCGGGCGAGCTGATCGCGATCGACGAGAACGGCCTCCGGTCCAGCCGGTTCGCCACCCCCGAGCCCAAGGGCTGCATCTTCGAGTACGTCTACCTGGCCCGCCCGGACACCACGATCTCCGGCCGCTCGGTGCACGCCACGCGGGTGGAGATCGGCCGCCGCCTCGCGGTGGAGCACCCGGTGGAGGCCGACCTGGTCATCCCGGTGCCCGAGTCCGGCACGCCCGCCGCCATCGGGTACGCCCAGGCCAGCGGCATCCCGTACGGCTCGGGCCTGGTCAAGAACGCGTACGTGGGCCGCACGTTCATCCAGCCGTCGCAGACGATCCGCCAGCTGGGCATCCGGCTGAAGCTGAACCCGCTGCGCGACGTCATCCGCGGCAAGCGGCTGGTGGTGGTGGACGACTCGATCGTCCGCGGCAACACGCAGCGCGCCCTGGTCCGGATGCTGCGCGAGTCCGGTGCGCTCGAAGTGCACGTGCGGATCGCGTCGCCGCCGGTCAAGTGGCCGTGCTTCTACGGCATCGACTTCGCCTCCCGGGCCGAGCTCATCGCGAACGGCCTGGACACCGACGGCATCCGCCGCTCGGTGGGCGCGGACTCGCTGGGCTACGTGTCGTTGGAGGAGCTGATCGCGGCCAGCGAGCAGCCGAAGACGCGGCTGTGCTGCGCGTGCTTCGACGGCGACTACCCGATCGCGCTGCCCGACGACGCGCTGATCGGCAAGCACCTGCTCGAAGGGATCCGGGGTGTCGCGGGCTCGGCCGCCCCCGTCCTGACGAACGGGTACGGTGCCGAAGACGCTCTGCAACGGCCCTGAGCGCCGGTAAGCCGGGTGCGCGCCCGTACGCGCGCCCGTAAGAAACAGATGCCCTGAAAGTGGAGCACAGAGACGTGACGGACAGCGCCAAGGCGACCTACGCCGCAGCTGGGGTAAGCATCGAAGCCGGCGACGAGGCGGTGGAGAAGCTCAAGCCGTGGGCGGCGAAGGCGCAGCGTCCCGAAGTGCTCGGCGGCATCGGCGGCTTCGCGGGCCTGTTCAAGCTCAAGCTCGACCGCTGGAAGGAACCGGTGCTCGCGGCCTCCACGGACGGGGTCGGCACCAAGATCGCGGTCGCGCAGGCGATGGACAAGCACGACACGGTCGGCATCGACCTGGTCGCGATGGTCGTGGACGACCTCGTGGTGTGCGGCGCGGAGCCGCTGTTCCTGCAGGACTACATCGCGATCGGTCAGGTCGTGCCGGACAAGATCGCGGCGCTGGTCAAGGGCATCTCCGAGGGCTGCGTGCTGGCGGGGTGCGCGCTACTGGGCGGCGAGACCGCCGAGCACCCCGGCCTGATGGGCGCGAACGACTACGACATCTCCGGCACGGGTGTCGGCGTGGTCGAGGCGTCCGCGATGCTCGGCCCGGACCGGGTGCGCGCGGGTGACGTGGTGATCGCCATGGGCTCGTCCGGCCTGCACTCGAACGGCTACTCGCTGGCGCGGCACGTGCTGCTGGAGATCGCCCGGATGCCGCTGGAGGGTCACGTCGAGGAGTTCGGCCGCACCCTCGGCGAGGAGATGCTGGAGCCGACCCGGATCTACGCGAAGGACTGCCTGGCGCTGGCCGCCGAGGCGGAGGTGCGCACGTTCGCGCACGTCACGGGAGGTGGCCTGGCCGCCAACCTGGCCCGCGTGCTGCCCCAGGGCCTGCGCGCCGAGCTCAACCGGGGCACGTGGACGCCCGCCCCGGTGTTCGCCCTGATCGCCCAGCGCGGCCGGGTGGAGCGCGAGGAGATGGAGAAGACGTTCAACATGGGCGTCGGCATGGTCGCGGTGGTCGCGCCCGAGGACGTCGACCGCTCCCTGGCCGTGCTCACCGCCCGCCACGTGCCCACGTGGGTGCTGGGTGACGTGGTCCGCTCGGACGAGCCGGGCACCGTCCTGGTCGGCGACCACCCCCGCTTCTAGCCGCGGTCGCTCCCCGGCCCCGGTGGTCCACCGGGGCCGGAGCCGTCGTCACACCGCGGCGTCGAGGCGTTCGCGCTGGTCGGCGGTCAGCTCCAGCGACATCGCCGCGACCGCTTCGTCCCACTGCTCGACCGTGCTGACGCCGACGATCGGCGTGACGGCCGGGCGCCCGCCGGTCAGCCACGCCAACACCACCCGGTTGCGGTTCGTGCCGGTCTCGGCGGCGATCTCGTCCAGCACGGCGAGCCGGCGGGTGGTGCCGGGGTGGTCGTACTCGGCCGGGAGCGGCTTGTCCGCGCGCGTGTACCGGCCACTCAGCAGGGGCGTGTAAGCCCATAGCGCCATGTCCGCGTTGTGCTCCAGGTAGTGGAGCACTTCGTCGGTGACCGCGCCGAACCGGTGCGCCACGGTCGGTCGGGTGGCCGGGCGCGGCTGGAGGTACGTGTGGTGCTGCTGCACGGCGGTGAAGCCGGTGACGTCGCCGGCCCGCGCGGTCTGCCGTGCCCGTTCCACCTGCCACACGGGGTGGTTGGAGCAGCCGAGTCGGCCGACCGTGCCCGTGGACACCAGCTCGGCGAAGGCGGCGACCGTCTCCTCCAGCGGTGTGACCGGGTCGGGCTTGTGGGCCCAGTACAGCTCGACGTGGTCCGTGCCGAGCCGGCGGAGGCTGCCCTCGATGCCGTTCTTGATGGTCACGGCGGAGAGGCCCTCGGCCGTCTCCGGGAACTTCCCGGCCACGGTCGGCTCGCAGCCCACCTTGGTGCTGATCCTGACGCGGTCGCGGACACCCGGGCGGGCGGCCAGCCAGCGCCCGAGCACCGCCTCGCTCTGACCGCCGAAGCCGCTCGGGTCCTCCCAGAACGAATAGCAGTTCGCGGTGTCGACCCAGACGCCACCGGTGGCCACGAAGTGGTCCAGGAGCTCGAACGACCGGCGTTCGTCCTGAACCGTGCCGAAGAGCATGGCGCCCAGAACCAGGTTGTCCGTCATGTCCGCCACGGTAGGTCGCTTCGGATCGGCAGTACGCTCCAATCCCGTGGCCGTTTCCCAGACCAATTTCGCGTGGGCGACGCTGCTGGACGTCGGCCCGTCGGAACGCGGCGGGCGGCTGCGCGACCGCCTGGTCCACGCCCTCCGCACCGCGATCCGGGACGGCCGGCTGGTGGAGGGCGCGGCCGTGCCGCCGAGCCGGGCGCTCGCCGAGGAGTTCGGCTGCTCGCGGTGGGTGGTGACGGAGGCGTACGGGCAGCTCGTCGCGGAGGGCTACCTCGCCGCCAGGGTCGGTTCCGCGACGCGTGTCTCGTGGTCGCCGGACACCGTGCCACCGCCACCTCACCGGCCTCGCGCCCCTCGCACACCGGAGTCGACACCGGTCCGGTACGACCTCGCGCCCGGCCTGCCGGACCTGCGGGCGTTCCCGCGCCGTCGCTGGGCGGACGCAGTCCGGGCGGTCACGGGCTCGGCCGTCCACTACGACCTCGGCCTGCCCGATCCGGCCGGGCACGCGGTGCTGCGGACGACCGTGGCGCACTACCTGCGGCGCTCGCGCGGTGCGGACGCGGACGCCGGATCCGTGTCGGTGTGCGCGGGCGTCACGGACGGCCTGGTGCGCACGTGCCGGGCGCTGCTCGGCCGGGGGATCGCCGACCTGGCCGTGGAGCACCCGGGTTGGGGGCGGCTGCGGGACGCCGCGACGAGCGCCGGCCTGCGCGTGCACCCCGTGCCCGTGGACCACGACGGCCTCCGCGTGGACGACCTCGCGCGCACACCGGCCAGGGCCGTCGTCGTCGGCGCGGCGCACCAGTTCCCCACCGGCGCGGTGCTGTCCCCGAGCCGCCGGGCACGGCTGGTGCGCTGGGCCCGCGAGGTGGACGGCTTCGTCATCGAGGACGACTACGACGCGGAGTTCCGCTACGACCGCCACCCGGTGGCCGTCGTGCAGGGCCTGGACCCGAGCCGGGTGTTCCTCCTCGGCTCGGTCAGCAAGACGCTGTCGCCCGCCCTCGGGCTGGGCTGGCTCGTCGCCCCCGCCGCCGCGGCCCAGGCGCTCCGGGCCGCGAACCCGGTGGCCGCCGCGCCCCCGGTGCTGGACCAGCTGGCACTGGCCACCTTCATCGACCGCGGGTGGTACGACGCCCACCTGCGTGCGGCGCGACGGCGGTTCCGGTCCCGCCGCGACCTGCTGGTCCGGACCCTCGCCGACCAGGTGCCGGAGGGCCGGGTCTCCGGCACCGCCGCCGGGCTGCACGTCCTGCTGCACCTGCCGGACGACGCGGACACCGGCGGCGCGGTGAGGGCCGCGGCCGTCGCCGGGCTGCGCCTGGCCGACCTCGACGACTACCGCGTCGAGCGGTCGGCGGACCGGGCGCTCGTCCTCGGGTACGGCAACATCGGCGACACCGAGATCCCCTCCGCCGTCGGGCTCCTGCGCGAAGCGCTGCGTCCTGCCGTCCGACCGCCACCGCCGTCGCGGCAACCTCCGGCGGTCGCCGATCCGTACTAAGCGGCGACCGAGGAGGGGCCGAGTGGATCGCGATCGTGAGTTCGACGAGTACGTCGACGCCCGCGCGCTGGTGATGCGGAGAACCGCGTACCTGTTGTGCGGTGACTGGCACCGCGCCGAAGACCTGGTGCAGACCGCGCTGACCAAGCTGTACGTCGCCTGGCCCAGGGTCAGGCGGGACACCTCACCCGACGCCTACGCCCGGACAGTGCTGGCCACGGCGCTCGCCGACGAACCGCCGCTGACCATCGACAAGTCCGGCATCCACCGCGCGGGCCGGCGCAAGGTGGCCACCCGGTACGCGTCCATCGGCTCGGCGGTGCTCGTCGCGGCGGTCGTCGTGTCGGTGCCGACCATGGTGGACCTCGGCGGTGGCGGTGGTGGTCCGGACACGGGGCAGGCGAGCACGGCCGAGTCCACGACTCCGGTCCGGCAGACCACGGACGGCGGCGGTGTCCTGCCCACGACCCCCTGGGGCCGGGTATGTCCCACGAACGGGCGGCGGAGTTGTCGCAGGTCCTGCGCGAGTCCGGTGCGCTCCCCGAGGGCGTCCGGACGAGGACACCCGCGGGGTCGCACGTCCGTCCCTGGGAGTTCGAGGCGGTGGGGCCCTTCTGCTCCTTGGGGACGGAGGTGGAGACGACCCGCGGAGCGGGCACCGTGTCGATCTCGATGTTCTCGCACCGCTCCTACGAGGGTTGCGAGTCCCCGACCTCCCTGTCCCCCGGCCGCACGTGCGTCGAGCGGGACACGAGCGACGGTCGCGCGGTCAAGGTCGAGACGGACCCGGACGGCCCGGGGCAGCCGATCCAGGTCACGGTGGAACTACCGGAGGACAGGATGATGCTGGTGTCGGTCCAGGGCATCGCGGACCGCGGCACCGGCAACTACGACACGACCCCCTTGCCCGGCGGGACGCAGCCGCTCGTCGTCGAAGAGGTGGTAAACCTGGCGACCGTTCCGGGTCTGGTCTTCTAACCTGTGGGGGTGGCTGAGGACTTGACCGTGACGCGGACGCTGGTGGTACCGGCGGCCGAGTTGAGCGAGCGGTTCTCCAGGTCCTCCGGCCCCGGTGGCCAGGGCGTCAACACGGCGGACAGCCGGGTCGAGCTGAGCTTCGACCTGGCTGCCTCGCCGTCCGTGCCCGAGTGGCTGCGCGTCCGGATGTTGTCCAGGCTGGAGAAGCGCCTGGTGGACGGCGTGCTCACGATCACCGCGAGCGAGCACCGGGCCCAGCTCCAGAACCGCCAAGCGGCCCGCGAGCGGATGGCCGACACCCTGCGTGCCGCGGCTGCCGCGCCACCGCCGGTCCGGCGCAGGACCAAGCCCACCAAGGGCTCGCAGGAACGCCGCATCGCGGAGAAGAAGCGCCGCGCCCAGACGAAGCACGGTCGGCGCGGCGGCGGCTGGGACTAGGGTTCCGCGCCGTGACCGAGCCCGAGTTCCTCACCCTGGCGCGCACCGCCTACGACACCGTCGCCCACAGCTACGCCGACCTGCTGCGCGACCACCTCGCCGAGAGCCCGGCGGACCGCGCGGTGCTCGGGTTGTTCGCGGAGCTGGTGCGCGGCCCGGTCGCGGACGTCGGCTGCGGTCCCGGCCGGATCGCCGGCCACCTGAAGCGGCTCGGCGTGGACGTGGTGGGCGTCGACCTCTCGCCGGAGATGGTCGCCGTAGCCCGGCGCGACCACCCGGACGTGCGGTTCGAGGTCGGTTCGATGCTCGACCTCGACCTGCCGGACGCCTCGCTGGGCGGCGCGCTGGCCTGGTACTCGGTGATCCACGTGCCGTGGGACCTGCACCCGGCGGTGTTCGCCGAGTTCCACCGCGTCCTCGCGCCCGGCGGCCTGCTGCTGATGGCGTTCCAGGTCGGCGACGACGTCCGGCGGCTGGAGCAGGGCTACGGGCACGACATCGCGCTGGACGTGTTCCACCTCGATCCCGACCGCGTGCTCGCCCAGCTCGCGGAAGCCGGTTTCGAGCCGCACACCCGGCTGGACCGTCAGCCGATCGGTCCGGAGAAGACCCCGCAGGGCTACCTGATCGTCCGCAAAGCCGTCCCTGCCTAGTCCGGCGTCGCCGCTGCGGTCGGCGTGCCTGGCGTTGATCGTCCTCGGCGTGGTGGGGCTCAAGCCGGCCTGACCGGCGGGGAGGTGGTCGAGCGGACCACGAGGGACGGGTGCAGCAGGTGGCGCACGGGCTCGTCGCGCTCACCCCGCACCCGTTGCAGCAGGGCTTCGGCGGCGAGGCGGCCGAACTCGTTGCGCGGCTGGTCGACCGTGGTCAGCGAGACGTGCCGCAGCGCGGCCGGCGAGGTGTTGTCGTAGCCCACCACCGAGACGTCCCGCGGAACGCGGAAACCGGCTTCCTCCAACGCGGAGATCGCGCCGATCGCGTTGAAGTCGTTGCACGAGATGATCGCGGTCGGCATGTCGTCCAGCAGGCCCTGGACGGCACGCGCGCCGGCCGCGTCGGTGTACTCGCTGCCCACCACGCGCGGCGTGAGGCCGTGGGACGCCATCGCGGTCAGGTAGCCGCGCCGGCGTGGTGCGGCCTGCGCGCCCCCGCCACCGTCGAGGTGCGCGATCTTCCTGTGCCCCAACGACACCAGGTGGTCCACCGCCAGCGCGATGCCGCGCTCGCCGTCGTCGTTCACCGTGTCCACAGTGGATAGTCGCGATGAGCGTGCGACCAGCACCACCGGCGTCTGGTCCGCCGCCCGGCCGATGTCCGCGGCCGGCACCACCGGTGACAGCAGGGCCAGCCCCGCCGGCCGGAACGACAGCAGGCTCCGCAGCGCCCGCCGTTCCCGCGTCGGGCTCCGCCCGCCGGTGTTGATGATCAACTCGAAGCCCTGCTCGTTCGCCACCGCGTCGAGCCCGTCCACGACCTCCGCGAAGAACGCGTTGTGCAGGTCGGACACCATCACGCCGAGCACGTGCGACGTGCGGCTGGCCAGCGACCGCGCCATCGCGTGCGGCGAGTACCCCAACTCCTCGGCCGCCTTCAGCACCGCCGCCCGTCGCTGGTCGCTCACTTTCGGTGATCCCCGCATCACCAGCGACACCAGCGCGCGGGACACCCCGGCGCGCGCCGCGACGTCCTCCATCGTCGGTCTGACCACCGCGCCCCACCTCCCACGACCGCCGCCGGACGTCACGAGCGGGAAACGCACCCTTGACACCCGTGTGACGGACGCTACAGCCTTAGAGCGCTCCAACAATAGAGCGCTCTAACGTCAGACCGCCTCTACCAGGACGGAGACCAGCGGGATGCGCATCGGAGTTGCCGGAGTCGGTCGGATCGGCACCATGCACGCCACCAACCTGGCCACCCTCGACGAGGTCGCCGAAGTGCTGCTGTTCGACCCCGTGCCCGGACGCGCGGCGCAGGTGTCCGCCGCACTGCCCGGCACCAGGAGCGTGGACGACCTCGACGCGCTGCTCACCGCCAGTGACGGGATCCTGCTGGCCACCCCCACCACCACGCACCCCGCGTTGCTGCGCGAAGCCATCGAGGCGGGCGTGCCGACGCTGTGCGAGAAGCCCATCGCCGGCCACGTGGACGAGATGCGCGCGCTGGTGGACGACGTGGAGGCGTCCGGTGTGGAGGTCCTGGTCGGCTTCCAGCGCCGGTTCGACCCGGCGGTGTCCGAACTCCACCAGCGCATCCGGGCGGGCGACGTCGGCGACATCTACCTGGTGCGGGCGCTCGGCAACGACGCGCAGCCGCCCGACCTCGCCTACCTCCCGAACTCCGGCGGCATCTTCCGCGACCTGCTGATCCACGACCTGGACGCCGTGCCGTGGCTGGTCGGCGAGCCGGTGGTGGAGGTGTACGCGTCGGGATCGGTGCTGGTGGACCAGGCGTTCGGCGACGCCGACGACGTGGACAACGCCGTGGTGCTGCTGAAGTTCGCGGGCGGCGCGCACGCGTTGCTGGCCGGCGGTCGCCACGACCCGCTCGGCTACGACCACCGGATCGAGGTGCTGGGCAGCCGCGATTCGCTGACCGCCGGCCTCGACCCGCGCACACCGTTGACGTCGTTGGAGCCCGACGGCCCGAAGGTCGCGGCCGACGCCTACCCCGGCTTCCCGGAGCGCTTCCACCGCGCGTACCTGAACGAGATGACCGTGTTCACGCAGGTGGTGGCGGGCAGGGTGGCGAACCCGTCACCCGCGCGGGAGAGCCTGATCAGCCTCCGGCTCGCCGAGGCGTGCGAGCAGTCCCGGCGTTCCGGCGCCCCGGTTCGAGTCACCTCGGAGGTCATCGCGTGAAGATCGCCGGAGCGCCCATCTCGTGGGGTGTCTGCGAAGTGCCCGGCTGGGGTCGCGTGCTCGAACCCGCGACCGTCCTGGCGGAAATGGCCTCGCTCGGGTTGCGGGCTACCGAACTCGGTCCGCCGGACTACCTGCCCGCCGAACCGCAGGCGCTGAAGTCCGTGCTGGACGAACACGGCCTGTCGCTGGTCGGCGGCTTCCTCGCCGTCCCGCTGCACACCGGCGCGCGGTCCACGGTGGACGAAGCCGACCGGGCCGCCGCCCTCCTCGCGGCGGCGGGCGCGGAAGTGCTGGTGCTGGCCGCCGCGACCGGCCTCGACGGCTACGACGAACGCCCGGCGCTCACCGACGACCAGTGGCGCACCCTGATCGACACCGCCGCCGCCATCCGCGACAACGCCGCCCGCCACGGCCTGCGCACCGTGCTGCACCCGCACGTCGGCACGCACGTCGAACGCGCCGCCGAGGTCGAGCGGTTCCTCGCCGACTCCGACCTGCCGCTCTGCCTGGACACCGGCCACCTCCTCATCGGCGGCACGGACCCGGTCGACCTCGCCCGCCGCTTCCCCCAGCGGATCGGGCACGTGCACCTCAAGGACGTGCGGGCCGACGTCGCGGCCTCCGTGCGCGCCGGGGACATCGGCTACACGGCCGCCGTCCAGCAGCGGATGTACGTGCCGCTCGGCGACGGCGACGTGGACGTGGCAGCCCTGGTGGCGTTCCTCGGGGACGCCGACTACACCGGCTGGTACGTCCTGGAGCAGGACACCGCGCTCGGTGACGACAGCCCGTTCGACACCCCCGTGCGGGACACCGGGCGCAGCCTCGCGCACCTCACCAAGATCACCACCGCCTGATCAACCCCAGCGAGGAGAGACGATGACGTCCACTCGAAAGGGCCTGCGCACCGGTCCTCTGCGTTCCGGCCCCCCGCACCTCGGCCTCGCGCTGACCGGACTCGTGCTGCTGGCCGCGTGCAGCGGTCCCGGCGCGGATACCGCCGCCACCACCGACACGGGTTCCGCGCAGGCCCCGACCGGCGACCTGCGCGTGGCCGTGATCACCCACGGCAGCGCGGGCGACGCGTTCTGGAACGTGGTGAAGAACGGCGCCACCGACGCGGGCAAGCAGCTCGGCGTCACGGTCGACTACAACTCCGACGGCGACCCCGGCCGGCAGTCCACCCTGATCGACAACGCGGCCTCCCAGAAGGTCGGCGGGATCGTCGTGTCGATGGCCAACCCCGACGCGCTCAAGACCTCCATCGAGAACGCCGTCAAGGCGGGCATCCCGGTCATCACCATCAACTCCGGCTCCGACAAGAGCACGTCGTTCGGCGCGCTCGCGCACGTCGGCCAGGAGGAGAGCGTCGCCGGCGAGGAAGCCGGCCGCAAGCTCAAGGAAGCCGGCAAGACCAAGCTGCTGTGCGTGATCCACGAAGCCGGGAACGTCGGCCTCAACCAGCGCTGCGACGGCGCGCGCACCGGCTTCGGCGGCACCGTCGACAACCTCCAGGTCGACATCAACAACCCGACCGACGTCGAGTCCCGGATCAAGGGCGCGCTGCAGACCGACCCGTCCGTCGACGCCGTGCTCGCGCTCAACCCGCAGGTCGCGGTGTCCTCCGTGAGCGCGGTCAAGGGCGCGTCGTCCACCGCGGCGGTCGCCACGTTCGACCTCAACGCCGACGTCACCGGCGCCATCAAGGCCGGAGACGTGCTGTTCGCCGTCGACCAGCAGCAGTACGAGCAGGGCTACCTGCCGATCGTGATGCTCAAGCTCTACCGCGACAACGCCAACACCGTGGGCGGCGGCAAGCCGGTGCTCACGGGACCGGGCTTCGTCGACAAGTCCAACGTGGACAAGGTCGCCGAGTACGCCGCGCGCGGCACCCGCTGACGATGACGCCCGTGACCCCCGCCCCGCCGGCGGACGAGCGAGTCGGCTCACCGAGGCTGCTCGACCGGCTGGTCCTGCGACCCGAGATCGGCGCGCTCCTCGGCGCGCTGCTGGTCTTCGCGTTCTTCTCCGTCGTGACCGAGCGGTTCCTCAGCACCGGCGGCGTGGCGACCTGGCTGGACGACGCGTCCACGCTCGGCATCATGGCGGTCGCGGTCGCGCTGCTCATGATCGGCGGCGAGTTCGACCTGTCCGCCGGCGTGATGACCGCGTCCACCGCCCTCGTCACCGCGATCCTCGCCACCCGGCTCGGCTGGAACGTGTGGCTCGCGCTGCTCGCCTCGCTGGTGTTCGCGCTGGCGGTCGGTGCGCTGAACGGGTGGCTGGTGATGCGCACCGGGCTGCCCAGCTTCATCGTGACGCTGGGAACGTTCCTGGCGTTGCAGGGGCTGAACCTCGGCGTGACCCGGCTGGTGACGGGGACCGTCCAGGTGTCCGGCATGCGGTCCGCCGACGGCTACTCGTCCGCCGGGTACCTGTTCGCGTCGACGTTCACCATCGGCGGCACGTCGTTCTACGTGTCGATCGTCTGGTGGATCCTGTTCACGGTGATCGCGGCGACCGTGCTGCTGCGCACGCGGTTCGGCAACTGGATCTTCGCGGTCGGCGGGTCGGCGCTGTCGTCACGGGCGGTCGGCGTGCCCGTCGTGCGCACCAAGATCCTGCTGTTCATGACCACGGCCGGCGCGGCGTGGCTGGTCGGGTCGATCAACATCCTGCGGTTCACCAGCGTGCAGGCCAACCAGGGCATCGGGCTGGAGTTCCAGTTCATCATCGCCGCGGTCATCGGCGGGTGCCTGCTGACCGGCGGGTTCGGTTCGGCGGTCGGGGCGGCCATCGGCGCGTTGATCTTCGGCATGGCCCGGCAGGGGATCGTCTACGCGAACTGGAACTCGGACTGGTTCCAGCTGTTCCTCGGCGTGATGCTGCTGGCCGCCGTGCTGGTCAACAACGCCCTGCGGCGGCGGGCGGAGAGGGTGCGGCGATGACCTCCCTCCTGGAAGTGCGCGGGATCGGCAAGACGTACGGCAGCGTCATCGCGTTGAAGGACGTGTCGACCGCGGTAAACGCCGGCGAGGTGACGTGCGTGCTCGGCGACAACGGCGCGGGCAAGTCCACGCTGATCAAGGTGCTGGCCGGGGTGCACCAGCACGACACCGGCGAGTACCTGGTCGAAGGCTCGCCGGTGCGGTTCTCCTCGCCGCGTGAAGCCCTCGACCGGGGGATCGCCACCGTGTACCAGGACCTGGCGGTGGTGCCGCTGATGAGCGTGTGGCGGAACTTCTTCCTCGGGTCCGAGCCGACCGTCGGGTTCGGGCCGTTCCGGTTCATCGACCGGCGTCGCGGGCGGTCCATGACGCGGACGGCGCTGGCCGAGATGGGCATCGACCTGCGGGACGTCGAGCAGCCGGTCGGCACGCTGTCCGGTGGTGAGCGGCAGTGCGTGGCGATCGCGCGGGCCGTGCACTTCGGGGCGAAGGTGCTGATCCTGGACGAGCCCACGGCGGCGCTCGGCGTGAAGCAGGCCGGCGTGGTGCTGAAGTACGTGGCGCAGGCCCGGGACCGGGGGCTGGGGGTCGTGCTGATCACCCACAACCCGCACCACGCCTACCCCGTGGGTGACCGGTTCCTGCTGCTGAAGCGGGGGCGCGCGCTGGGGACGTACGAGAAGTCGCAGATCAGCCTGGAAGAGCTGACCGGGCAGATGGCCGGTGGGGCGGAGCTGGAGGCCCTGGCCCACGAGCTGAGGGGCGTCGGGGAATGACCGTCGAGGTCCTGACCATCGGCCGGGTCGGGGTGGACCTGTACCCGGAGCAGAGCGGCGTGCCGCTGGCGGAGGTGCGGACGTTCGCCAAGTCGTTGGGCGGGACGGCGACGAACGTGGCCGTCGCGGCGGCCCGGCTCGGACGTTCCGCGGCCGTGCTGACCAAGGTCGGTCCGGACGGCTTCGGCCCTTACGTCCGTTCCGCGCTGGAGTACTTCGGCGTCTCGGCATCCTTCGTGGGCACCGCTGCTGATCTCCAGACCCCGGTCGTCTTCTGCGCCCTGGACCCGCCCGAGGACCCACCACTCCTCTTCTACCGCTCGCCGCTCGCGCCCGACCTGTCCCTTGCCCTGGACGACGTGCCGTGGGACGTAGTGGAGTCCGTGCCCCTCCTGTGGGTGACCGGAACGGGTGTATCGGCATCACCCGCCCGTGAAACCCAACGGCAGGTCCTCGAACACCGGGCCCGTCGCCCCCACACCGTCCTCGACCTCGACTACCGCCCGATGTTCTGGCCGGACCTGCCGACTGCCCGCCGTGAGATCGGCTGGATGCTCGACCACGTCACGGTGGCGGTGGGCAACCGCGCCGAGGTTGAGGTAGCGGTGGGCACGAGCGATCCGGAGGAGGCCGCCGCCAGGTTGCTGGCGAGAGGCGTGGAGCTCGCGGTGGTGAAGAAGGGCGCCGAGGGCGTCCTGTTCGCCACCGCCGAGGAGTCGTGGACCATCCCGCCGCACCCGGTGGACGTCGTGTGCGGGTTGGGTGCCGGGGACGCGTTCGGCGGTGCCCTGGCCCACGGTCTCCTGGCGGGTTGGGACCCGGTCCGGATCGCCCGCTACGCCAACGTCGCCGGTGCCCTGGTAGCGGGCCGTCTGGCCTGCGCGGACGCGATGCCGACCCCGAGCGAGATCGAGGCCCACCTGTGAAAACCGCTCGCCAGGCGGCTCCGGTCATCCCGTGGCAAGATCATCCCGTTCTCGGCGGCGGTGCAACACGTTTGGATGAACATGACCCGAGAATGTACGGAAACGGTGTTACCGGCACTCGGTTAAACGAGTACCGAGCACCCGACAACCACACCCCCTGCCCACCACCCGCCAAGCCCACCACCCCCACTCCCGCAGCCTCCACTCCCGCAGCCTCCACTCCCGCAGCCTTCACTCCGGCAGCCCTCACTCCCGGCGCCGGAGACCCCACGGCCGGCGGTGCGCAGTGATCCCGGACGAGCAGTGGCGGCAGCTGCTGGACACCAGGGCGACGAACCCGGCCGCCGTCCGCCACGCCTACCAAGCCCGCCGCCGACGCCAACGGCTGCTGTCGGACCAGGGCACCCTGTTCCTGGTCGCAGCCGACCACCCCGCGCGCGGTGCGCTGGGGGTGGGCGCCGACCCGCTGGCGATGGCCGACCGCCGCTCCCTGCTGGACCGCCTGCTCACCGCGCTGGCGAACCCGGCGGTGGACGGGGTGCTCGGCACGCCGGACGTGATCGAGGACTTGCTGCTCCTCGACGGCCTGCACGACAAGGTCGTCATCGGCTCCATGAACCGCGGCGGCCTGGCCGGCGCGGACTGGGAGATCGACGACCGGTTCACCGCCTACGACCCCAGCGCCATCGCGGGCAACGGGTTGGACGGCGGGAAGATGCTGCTGCGCATGGTGGACTCCGACCCAGGCACCGCGCCCACGCTGGAGAGCTGCGCCGCGGCCGTGTCGGCGCTGGCGGAACGCGGGCTGATGGCGATGGTCGAGCCCCTGCCGTACGTGCGGAACGCGGCGGGGAGTCTGGTGCTGCAGAAGGACGCCGCGGCGTTGGCGCGGGCGGCGAGCGTCGCGGCCGGCCTGGGGTCCACGTCGGCGTACACGTGGCTCAAGTTGCCGGCGTCGGCGGATGCGGCGCTGGACGCGACGACGTTGCCCGCGCTTGTGCTCGGCGGTGTGCCCTCGGCTCGGCCGGAGGATGACCTGGCGTCGTGGGGCAGGTCGCTCCGTCACCCGACCGTGCGCGGGTTGGTGGTGGGGCGGGCGTTGCTCTACCCGTCGGACGGGGACGTCGTTGCTGCGGTTGAGGCTGCTGCGCAGGTGTTGCGCACGGCGCGGGATTCGGCGCGCGAGCGGGCCGGCGGATGAGCAGGCTGGTGCACGAGCGGCCAGTGGATGACGGGCCAGTGGATGAGGCCGACGAGAAGGGGAGTGGGCGGATGAGTCTGCACCGGCCGTTGGGCACGCTGTCGGACGGCGAGAACGCCGTCGAGCTGACGCCCGACACCGCCGGCTGGCACCACGCCGGCCTGCGGGTCCTGCTGCTGCACCCCGGCGGCGTGACCGAGTTCGACACCGGCGACCACGAGGCGTTCGTGCTCCCGCTGTCCGGCGGGTGCGTGGTGGACGTGGACGGCGAGCGGTTCGACCTGGAGGGGCGGGATTCCGTCTTCACGCGGGTGACGGATTTCGCCTACGTGCCGCGCGAGGCCCACGTGAAGCTGTCCACGAAGGACGGCGTGGAGGTCGCACTGCCGATGGCGCGCTGCGAACGCAGGCTCACGCCGAAGTACGGCCCGGCCGAGGGCGTCCCCGTCGAGGTCCGGGGCGCGGGCAGCGCCACCCGGCAGGTCACCAACTTCGGCGTCCCCGGCGTCTGGGACCACGCCGACCGGCTCATGGCCTGCGAGCTGATCACCCCGGACGGCAACTGGTCGTCCTACCCGCCGCACAAGCACGACCACACCTGCGACGTCGCCAACGAGGAGATCTACTACTTCCGCATCGCCGGCCGGGACAACGTCACCCCGTCGCGTGAAGGTTTCGGCTTCCACCGCACCTACGCCGACGACGGCGACATCGACGAGGACGTCACCGTCCGCGACGGCGACGTCTTCCTGATCCCCCGCGGCTACCACGGCCCGTGCGTCGCCGCCCCCGGCTACCCCATGTACTACCTGAACGTGCTGGCAGGCCCGGGCCCCCAGCGCTCGATGGAGTTCTGCGACGACCCCGCGCACACCTGGATCCGGGACACCTGGGCGAAGCAGCACCTCGACCCGCGCTGTCCCGTCACCAACGCCGAAGGACGGGTGGAATGAGGCTCACCACCGCGCAAGCCCTGGTCCGCTGGCTGCTCGCGCAACGCACCGAACTGCCCGACGGCGCCGAAGGCCCGCTCTTCCCCGGCGTCTTCGCGATCTTCGGCCACGGCAACGTCCTCGGCCTCGGCAACGCCCTCGAAGAAGCGCGCCACCAGCTCCCGGTCTGGCGCGGCCACAACGAGCAGGGCATGGCACTGGCCGCGGTCGGCATCGGCAAGGCCACCCACCGCCGGCAGGTCGGCGTCGCCACGTCGTCCATCGGCCCCGGCGCGCTGAACATGGTCACCGCCGCCGGCGTCGCCCACGCCAACCGCCTGCCGCTGCTCCTCCTCCCCGGCGACACGTTCACCAGCCGCGCGCCGGACCCGGTCCTGCAGCAGGTCGAGCACTTCGGCGACCCGACGACCACCGTCAACGACGCGTTCCGCGCGGTCAGCCGGTACTTCGACCGGATCACCCGACCGGAGCAGCTGCTGAACACCCTGCCGCACGCCGCACGGGTGCTCACCGATCCGGCCGACTGCGGCCCGGTGGTCCTCGCGCTGCCCCAGGACGTGCAGGCCGAGTCGTTCGACTTCCCGGAAAGCCTGTTCACGCGAGTCGTCCACCGCCCGCCCCGCCCCCGCCCGGACCTGCGCGCGCTCGCGGAAGCGGCCGAAACCCTCCGCCAAGCCCGCAGGCCGCTGCTGGTCCTGGGCGGCGGTGTGCGGTACTCCCGCGCCGCCGGCCGCGCGATCCGCTTCGCCGAACAGCACGCGATCCCGATCGCCGAGACGACCGCCGGCCGCACCCTCGTCCCGCACGACCACCCGCTGCACGCCGGCCCGCTCGGCATCACCGGCTCGACCTCGGCGAACGCCCTGGCCGCCGAAGCCGACGTGGTGCTCGCCGTCGGCACCCGCCTCCAGGACTTCACCACTGCCTCCTGGACGGTGTTCGCGCCGAACGTCCGGATCGTCTCGTTCAACGCCGCCCGGTACGACGCCGTCAAGCACGGCGCGCTGTCCGTCGTCACCGACGCCGACGAAGGCATGCGCGAGCTGACCGACGCCGTGGGCGACTGGCAGGCCGACCAGACCTGGGCGTCACGAGCCGCACAGGAGCGGGCCAAGTGGGACGCGCACGTCGACACCCTGCGCGCACCCCCCGGCATGCCGACGTACGCGCAGGTAGTAGGCGTGGTGAACGACCTCTCCACGCCGGAGGACTACGTGATGACGGCGTCCGGCGGCCTGCCCGGCGAGCTGATCGGCGGCTGGCGCGCGGTCGGCGAGGCGACCATGGACGTCGAGTACGGCTTCTCCTGCATGGGCTACGAACTGGCCGGCGCGTGGGGCGCGGCCATCGCCCGGCCGGACGGCGTGGTCACCACGCTCCTCGGCGACGGCTCGTACCTGATGCTCAACTCCGAGCTGTTCTCGGCGGCGTTCGCCGGGCACGGCTTCGTGGCCGTGGTGTGCGACAACGACGGCTACGCGGTGATCCACCGCCTCCAGACCGGCAACGGTGGCGCCGCGTTCAACAACCTCTACGACGACGTGCGCACCGCACACGCCCGACCGCCGCGCACCGATTTCGCCGCGCACGCCGCCTCGATGGGCTGCGCCGCGTTCCCGGCGGACAGCCTCGAAGACCTCCGTGACGCCTACCGCAAAGCCCGTGACGTGGCGAAATCCGAGCACCGCCCGGCGGTGGTCGTGATTCGCACCCGTCCGGACGCGTGGACGGAAGCCGGCGCGTGGTGGGAGATCGGCGTCCCGGAAGTCGCCCACCGCCCCGAGATCACCGCCGCCCACGACGAGGTGGCCGCCGGAAAAGCGAAGCAGATCCGCTATCTCCGACCGGCCGGAGCGGTCACGGTGCCGCTGACGTCAAGGTGTCCGGATCGCCGAAATCCCCGTGACTCCGAGGCAGCGCGGGGCTGACCTCGTCCAACACCGCGCGCAGCGGACCGGCGGCCTCCGGGCGTTCCCACAGCATGGCGTGGATCGAACCCCGCCACTCGGTGGCGAACTCCGCCCGCGCCGGCTCCAGCCGCCCGCGCGGCACCGCGACCAGCCTCCGCCGCGCCTCGTCCAGCTGCGCGCTGACCAACTCGGACAGTCCGGGCGCGACGGCCGCCGCCACCCGCGCCCGCAGGTCGGGCCACTGCTCGGTGTCCACGGCAGTGGCGAGCGCACCGGCAGCGGCGCCGGCGAGCAGTCTCAGCGGTTCCTCGCGCACCCTCACGTCCCCTTGTCCGCGTACTGCCGACCGCGTCCGCGTGAATTCCGCAGAATTGCGGTCCCAGGTCAGAAGCCGGCATATGCGCGCAGTCCGGCCAGGTCGGGCACCAGCACGTCACGCCTCAGGTGACTCACCACCACCCCCGCTTTTCGCAGATCCGCGAACGCCTTCTCGGCCGTTCTCGGCTTCATCCCCGCGATCGACGCGAGTTCCACCTTCGTCAGCGGAATTCCCAACGTCCACCCGTGCGGCTCTTCCCGTCCGTAGGTCTGCACCAATTCGGCCAGCACCCGCGCCACCCGCTCGGAAGCCGGGTGGGACAGGAAATCGCGCCGGCGCTGGTTCGCCCAGCGCAACCGGTCGTTGATCATCCCGATCAATTCGACGAACACGTCGTTGCGCCGGTGCAGGAACGTCATCAGCTCGCCGCTGGTGATCAGCTTCGCGACCACGTCACCGCACGTGACGACGGTGGCCGAGCGGGGCTTCTGGTCCAGCGCGGCCATCTCGCCCACGAGGTCGCCCGCGACCCTGATCGCGAGCAGCGCCGTGTCACCCGTTTCGTCCGTGGTCTGCACCTTGACCACGCCTTCGAGCAGCAGCAGGACATGAGTGTCCTTCGCATCCTGCTCGATGACCTCTCGGTCGGCCGTGTACCGCACGACCGTGCCGATGTTCAACAGCTCTTGTCGGGTGTTGTCTCGGAGTCGGCCCAGGAGGCTGTTGCTGGGCCACCCTGGATCCGGTGTCATCGTGGTCGGCATGGGCAGCATGTGGATCCTGTTACTGTCGTGACCGGCGGGACTTCGAATGGGCCGACCTGCGTCGGGCGCAAGTGATGGTCTCCCCGAACGTGGTGCGGACAGTACACCCGAATGGGCGTAACTGGTGTCCTCTTGTCCGGCGTTGTGCCCGCCGGCCTCTCGGTGAAGATCACGTGCGAATGCACGCGCAATACCGAATCGAATGGAATTCCCCAGCTCCCGTGACGTGGGACGGACACCACACCGGGAACAAGCGGTCCGATCGAGGGCTTGGAACCCGGTGACGGGCCGTTGGTCCCGTCCTGGTTCCGGACCGCTACTAGGAGCTTCACGTGAGCCTGCTGTTCACCCCGTTGACCCTCCGCGGCGTCACCCTGCCGAACCGCGTCGCGGTGAGCCCCATGTGCCAGTACTCGTCCGTCGACGGCCACCCGGACGAGTGGCACCTCGTGCACCTCGGCTCGCGCGCCGCCGGTGGCGCGGGCCTGGTCCTCACCGAGGCCGCCGCCATCCAGGCCGTCGGCCGCATCTCGCCCGACGACGCCGGCCTGTGGGACGACGCGCACATCGCGTCGTGGCGGCCGATCGTGGACTTCATCCACGCCCAGGGGGCCGTCGCCGGGGTGCAGCTCGCCCACGCCGGCCGCAAGGGCTCGACCTACTCGCCGTTCGCGGCGCGGCGAGGTGGGGTCGCGGACGCCGACGGCGGCTGGACGCCCGTCGCGCCCAGCGCCGAGCCGTTCGACGAGACCTACCGGACGCCGGCCGAACTGGACGCCGCGGGCATCGCGGAGGTGGTCGCCGACTTCGCCGCGGCGGCCCGGCGCGCGCTGGCGGCCGGCTTCCGGGTGGTCGAGGTCCACGCCGCGCACGGCTACCTCCTGCACGAGTTCCTGTCGCCGCTCAGCAACCACCGCACCGACGCCTACGGCGGCTCGCCGGAGAACCGCACCCGGCTGACGCGCGAGGTCACCGCCGCCGTCCGGGACGAGGTGGGCGCGGACGTGCCGGTGTTCGTGCGCGTGTCCGCCACCGACTGGGTCGAGGGCGGGTGGACCGCGGAGGACAGCGTCGAACTCGCCCGCGACCTCGCGGCCCTGGGCGCCGACCTGATCGACGTGTCCACCGGTGGCAACGTGCCCACGGCGGACATCCCGACCGGCCCCGGCTACCAGGTGCCGTTCGCCGAGGCGGTACGGCGGAAGGCCGACGTGCCCACCGGGGCCGTCGGCATGATCACCGACGCCCGGCAGGCTGAGCAGGTCCTCGCCGATGGCTCGGCCGACCTGGTGCTGCTCGGGCGGGAGTTGCTGCGGGACCCGTACTGGCCGTTGCACGCGGCACGGCAGCTCGGGGTGCAGGTCGACCCGCCCCGGCAGTACGCCAGGGCGTTCTAGGGCCCGCTGCAAAGGTTGGGCTGCCGGCAAGTGCACCGGCAGCCCAACCTCAGCAGCGGGTAGTGGATACGTCAGCGACGGTAGTCGTCGTAATCATCGTCCGACGCGTCGTCGAAGCGTTCATCGCTTCGGCGACCTGCGGCGGACTCGCCGCTGGACAGCTCGCGTTGCAAGGCGTCGACGTCGATGTTGTGAGAGCTGTATTTGAGCTCCCGCGCCACCTTGGTCTGCTTGGCCTTCGCTCGGCCGCGCCCCATGGCTCGACCCCCTCGCACAGGGACGGGGGCGGCCGGGGGAACGGCGGCCCCACTCGTCTCGACAACTAGTTCCTGGTAACTACCGTACCGTGTCGAAGGGGTTCCCCGCGACGCGGTAGGCGTGAGACGTACCGGCAAATCCCGCCATGGGAGGATGCGCGGGTGCCTCGACCGTTCGTCGCCTACCTCAGGGTGTACGAACCGCTGTCGGCTCTTGACGCACCGTTGGCGGATCAGGTGCGAAAAGCCCTGGAAGACGGGGCCTTGAGCCGTGCGGACGTCGGTGAGCGCGAACGGGAGCTGTGGTTGCGATCACAGTTGGCCCGGCCGCGCCGCCTCCTGCCCGGTGAGCGGTCGGACGGACGCGTCCCACCGGACGCGCCGTTCGACGTGATGACCATCAGTCCAGCCGAGGTGCCGGGAGAAGTCGGCCCTGGTCCCCTGGTCTGCCCCCTCGACCTGAGAGCCCGCTCGGCCGCCGCGCTGGTCGGTTTCCTCGCCACGTCCACCGGACCGCTGCAGGACGAGGCCGTCGCCGTCGAGCCCGACGAGATCCGGGCGCGGGCGTCCTCGGTGATGGCCGAGCTGACCGGTGGGGCGGTGCACGTCATCTCCACCACCTGGACGGTGCCGCTGCCCTGGTTCGCCCTGGTCGAGCCGGCCGCACGGCGGGTCGTCCTGGCCCCGAAGGACGACCCGGAGCGCCAGGTCTCGTGGCGGGTGTCCCTGGCGGATGCCCTCGAACGGGTGGCGCGGGCGCACGGCGTGGTGTCCCGGTCCCTGGGCGAGGGAGGTCCGGCCAAGGTCCTCGCGGACACCAAGCGCTGGCTCGACCACTTCGCGCCCGGCTCCGCGGTGGAGCTGGACTACGGCGGCCTGGTGCAGCTCATCGACGACAAGGACCTGCTCGAAGACAGCTCGGCGACGGACGTGAACGCGATCGTGGACGCGCTGGAGGCCGGTGACGCCGAGGAGGTCGCCCTCCGCTACGAGCGGCTACGGGAGTTCTGGGGCGAGCTGGCGAGCCGGGAACGGCACGGCTAGCAGCACACGGGCGCCCACGGCCACCACCGCGGCCATCAGCAGGGCGGCGGGCCGGCCGCCCGAGCGCACGGCCCACGGCGGTTCCCGGATCAGCAGGGGGGACCGCCGAACGCCGCCGGCGCGAGGCAGGGGGCGGCGCCGAACCCGCCGATGGCCATCACCGGCCGCTCACCGCGCCGGTCGGCCGCCGCGCCCCAGAGCACGAGGGTCAGCATCGTGCCCAGGTTGACCGCGCCGAGCAGCAGGCCGACCTGCGGGAGGGACAGCCCGAAGTGCCCGCGGAGCTGCGGGGTGATCGCCGGCAGGCCCAGGAACACCGCGGCGTTGGTGCCCTGCGCCACCGCGCCGACCGCGAGCACCACCCACCGGTACCTCGGCGTCGCGGATCGTCGTAGTGCCATCACCGGCCACGTTAGGTGGCCGGCCCAGAATTTGGGACTGTGCTCCTACTGCTTGGAACGGCCGGGGTTGGTCGGCCAACCCCGTTCGGCGGCCAGCAGCTCGTCCACCGAGGCGCTGCCGCTCTGGTACCGGCCGGCGATCTCGGCGTTCAGGCAGTCGACCACGGCCTGCACCTCCCGCCGGCGTGACGACACCGAGGCCTCCTCGCCGATGAGCACCCGCAGCGCCAGGCCCAGCTTGTCGTCCGACAGCGCGCTCACGTCCGACAGGTCGACGTCCGACACCAGTGCCTCGACGTGCCGCCGGTGCGCTTCCGCCCGGGACGGCTCCTGGGTCTGGTACCGGCCGAGACCGGTGGCCGGCCCGACCGCGTTCGACGCCAGGATGGTCGCCAGCTGATCGACCACCGCGGAACCGCCCGACGTCCGGCGCTCCTGCTCGGCCCGCACGATGTCGATCCGCACGTGCAGCAGTCGCCGCAGGTACGACAGATCGGTCTCCTCCTGCGCCGCTTCGTCGCGCAGCGCGCGCACCTCGGCGAGCGGAAGTCGCTCGACCCCCTCCGCGTAGTCGGGGGCGAGCACCCGGTCGATACGGCGGCGCCCGCCGGGGCGCACCTCGATCACGTACTCATCCTGCGGTAGTTCGTGTCCACCCGCCAACACAAACCTGCTTCCAAAGTTGTCTCAAACCTGTACCGGACTGCGCACGCCGAGGAGTGCACGTGCGTCCGCGGGCGACAGCGGCGGACGTTGGGCGATCTTCGCCAACCCGGCCGCGCGGGCGACCAGCTGCGCGTTGTCCCGCACCGGCTGGCCTTTCGCGTACGAGATGGTGTCTTCCATGCCCACCCGCAGGTGACCGCCCGCGGCGAGCGCGGTCAGCATCACCGGCAGCGTGGTCCGCCCGATCCCCGTGGCCGAGAACGACGCGCCCTCCGGCAGCAGCCGCAAGGCCGCCACCAGCGTCTCCGCGTCACCCGGCATGCCGCCCGGCACGCCCATCACCAGGTCGACGTGCACCTTGCCGCCCGCCGGCAGCCCGTGCTGGTCCAGCAGCCGCCGCAGGGACGCCAGCTGGCCGATGTCGAAGATCTCGTACTCGGGGACGATGCCCCGCTCCTGCATTCCCTTGTGCAAAGCGACCACGAACTCCCAGCGGTTCAGGAAGACGTCGTCGCCGAAGTTCACCGTGCCCATGGTGCAGGACGCCGAATCGGGCAGGGCGTCGAGCACCCGCAGCCGGTCCGCCTCGGGGTCGGTCACCGCGCCGCCGGTGGACAGCTGCACGATCAGGTCCGTGCGCTCCCTCAGCGCCGCGACCGTCTCCTTGAGCAGCCCGAGGTCCAGCGTCGGCCTGGTGTCCGCGCCGCGGATGTGCACGTGGACCATCGCGGCGCCGACCTGCTCGCACGCCACGGCCGTGCCGACCAGTTCCTCCACCGTGACCGGCAGCTGGGGGACGTCGGCCTTCGCGTGCTCGGCCCCGGTGGGGGCGACGGTCAGCAGCGTGCCGTGGGATCCGGGTCGGGACATGTCGTGATCCTGGCACACAACCCGCCCGGTCCACCGCCTCGGCGACACCCGTTCGGCCCGGAACCGCAGGCAGGGGAAGTCGCCGGTTTTCCGGTCCGGATCAGCGGCCCAGGTTGCGGGCCGCCTCACGGCCGAGACCCGGGGTGTCCGGCGGCACCGAGTCCGGGTCGACGGACGCCTGGACCCGGCGGTCCTCGGCGCCGACCAGCAGCTCCGTCTCCGGCGAGATCGACCGCTTGACCAGTGCCAACACGATCGTGCCCAGCTCGTGGTGCAGCGCCACGCTGCCGACCCGGCCGACCACGCGGTCGTCGACCAGCACCGGGTCGCCGGTCTCCGGCTGCACCTCCATCGAGCCGTCCAGGTGCAGGAGCAGCATCCGGCGCGGCGGGCGGCCGACGTTGTGCACCTTGGAGACCGTTTCCTGACCCCGGTAGCAGCCCTTGTCCAGGTGCACGGCGTCGCCGATCCAGTTCACCTCGTGCGGGATGGTCTTCTCGTCCGTGTCCACGCCCAGCCGCGGGTGCAGGGACTCGACCCTCAGCGCCTCGAACGCCCAGCTGCCGGCCGGGCGCGCGCCCGCGTCGGTGAGCCTCTGCCACCAGTCGGCGAGCCGCGGTCGCGGGACCACGAGGTCGACCGCGTCCTGGCCGGGCCACGTCATGCGGCGGGCGAAGCCCCCCTCCAGCGCGACGACGCCGTGCGGGCCGTCCGGGAGGGGGAGGTCCAGCTTGGCGAACAACCCGGGGACCTCCGGGCCGACCACGGTCAGCACCGCCGACTCGGCCGTCGCGTCGCGCGGCTCGACCTTCGACCAGAACACCATCTTGGTCAGGTACGCCAGCAGGTCGGCCGACCGCGACGACTCCGTGTCGAGGTAGACGACCCCGCCCACGTTCGCCACCACGGCGTGGTGCTCGACCCGCCCCTGGATGTCCAGGATCAGCGCCTCGGTGCCCTGGTCGTCACCCAACGCGGTGAAGTGCTGGCTGGTCAGCGAGTGCAGCCACGGCAGCCGGTCGTCACCCGGCACCGCGATGACGGCCCGGTTCGACCGGTCGAACACCGCGACCGACCGCGCGGCCGAGCGCTGTTCGGCGAACGGGTCGCCGAAGTGCCACGGCACACCCTGGTCGGGGACGCCCTCGAACGGGGCGACCGCACCCGGCGCGGGCAACAGCGGTGAATTCACTCGGACTCCTTCGGCACGCTCTGGGTCAGGCACTCGCGGCAGGTGCCGGACAGCGCGAGGTGGCTCGCATCAAGTTCGAACCCGTACTCCGCCCGCAGTGTTCCCCCCAGAGGTGAGAGGAGTTCGCACGGCACCTCGTCCACCCGACCGCACCGGTGGCACACCAGGTGCACGTGCTCGTGCTCGTCCATCGAGTAGTTCGGCGCGCCATGCCCGAGGTGCGTGTGCCGGACCAGGCCGAGCCGGTCCAGCAGGTCGAGCGTGCGGTAGACGGTGGTGATGTTGACCGTGGGCGCGATGACCTGGACGCGCTGGCAGATCTGCTCCGGTGTGGCGTGGCCCAGTTCGCGCACCGCGTCGAGCACGAGCTGGCGCTGCGGTGTCATCCGCATGCCGCGGTCGTGCAGCGTTTTGCGCAGGGCTTTCGGGGCGCTGGCGGTGTCCACGAATTCGATGGTAGGCCGTGAGTAGTCTCACGGTATGCGCGTGCTCGCACTACTGGACGGAACCCTGGCCGACCCCGACGCCCCGCTGATCCGGGTCGACGACTTCGGCCTGATGCGCGGTGACGGGATCTTCGAGACGATCCTGGTCGTCGACGGCAAGCCCCGCGAACTCGGCCCCCACCTGGATCGACTGGCCCGCTCGGCGGCCATGCTCGACCTGCCCGAACCCGACCGCGCCGCGTTCGAGCACGCCGTCGACCTCGTGCTGGCGAACTGGACGGGCGGCCCGGAGATCGCGCTGAAGCTCGTCTACACCCGCGGTGTCGAAGGCGGTGACGGCACACCCACCGGCTTCGCGCTGGCGATGGACATCTCGCCGAAGGTGATGACCCAGCGCGCCGAGGGCATCGCCGCGGTCACCCTGGACCGGGGGATCGAGCCGGGCCTGATGGAGCGCGCGCCGTGGCTGCTGCTGGGCGCGAAGTCGCTGTCGTACGCCACGAACATGGCCGCGCTGCGCGAGGCGGAACGGCGTGGCGCGGCGGAGGTCGTGTTCACCACGTCGTCCGGGTCCGTGCTGGAAGGCCCGACGTCCACGCTGATCATGGTCCGCGGGCGCACCCTGACCACGCCCCCCGCGGACCTGGGCATCCTGCCGGGCACCACGCAGGCCGCGCTGTTCCGGGCCGCCGCGCGCGAGGGCTGGGCGGTCGAGGTGCGGCCGATCGCGGTGGAGGAGCTGTACGCGGCGGACGGCGTCTTCCTGGTGTCGAGCGTCCGCAAGGTCACCCGCGTGCACACGTTGGACGGCAAGACGCTGCCCGACTCGGCCGAGCTGCACGCCGAGCTGGCGGACCTGTACGAGTCCGAGTACTAGGAGCTGTGGCGTACCGGGGGCTGGGACGCAGAGGGCGGCGGCCTCGGCGTTGTCCGGGGCCGCCGCTCAGCCCTGTGGCGTGAACCGGAGCGGTGTGCCCGGCCGGGCCTGGCCCAGCAGCGGGAGGGCGTGCTCCGGGACCACGCCGATCACCGGGTAGCCGCCGGTCGTCGGGTGGTCGGCGAGGAAGACGACGGGGTGGCCGTCGGCCGGGACCTGCACGGCACCGGTGACCAGGCCTTCGCTCGGCAGCTCCCGGCCCACGCGGTCCTCGGTCCGGTCCAGTGCCGTGCCGGTGAGGCGGATGCCGACCCGGTTGCTGCGGTCGGACACCGTCCAGCGGCCTTCGCGGAGCTGACGCGCCGGGTCGTCGAACCAGTCGTCACGGGGGCCGAGGAACACGGGCACGACCACTTCGCCCGGCACCTGGACGGGCACGAGCACGTCGACGCCCACCGGCACGCCGGTCGGGTCGCCGAGGGGCAGTTCGTCGCCGGGTCGGAGCGGGGCGGGGCCGAGGCCGGAGAGCAGGTCGGTGGACCGGCTGCCCAGCTCGGCCGGGACGGTGATGCCGCCGGACACCGCGACGTACGAGCGGAGGCCGGCTTGCGGCGTGCCGAGGGTCAGGGTGTCGCCGGGGGCGAGGTGCAGCGGTGAGTCGCGCGCGACGCCGTTGACCAGGGCGGGGGTGGCCGGTCCGGTCACCGCGACAGTGCAGGAGGCGTTGGCGCGCAGTGCCAGCCCGCCGAGGAGGACTTCGAGGCCGGCCGCGTTCTCGGGGTTGCCGACCAGGCGGTTGGCGAGCGTGAACGACGGCTGGTCCAGCGCGCCGGAGGGCGGGACGCCGAGGTGCGCGTTGCCGGGGCGGCCGAGGTCCTGGACCAGGGCCTGCGGGCCGGTACGCAGCACGGTGAGCGTGCGCGAGCGTTGAACCCGGGTGTTCGGAACGGAGGACTCACGCGTCCTGAACGGAGGACTCGCGGTGTCGGAACGGAGGACTCGCGGTGTCGGAGTGGAGGGCTCGCGGCGGGGTGGGGTCATGGGGTGGCCTCGAAGCGGACGCGCCGGCCGGGGGCGAGCAGGGCCGGGGTGGGGCGGCGCGGGTCGAAGAGCGGCGCGTCGGTGCGGCCGATCAGGCGCCAGCCGCCGGGCGTGGCGCGGGGGTAGGCGGCGGTGAACTCGCCGGCCACGGCCACCGAGCCGGCGGGCACCTTGGTGCGCGGCGACGCCAGGCGTGGTTGCCGCAAGGGCTCCGGCAGGCCGGTGAGGTAGGCGAAGCCGGGGGCGAAGCCGCAGAACGCGACCCGGTAGGTGGCGCTGGTGTGCAGCTCGACCACCTCGGCGGTGGTCAGGCCCGCGGTGTCGGCGACGAGGTCCAGGTCCGGGCCGTCGTAGCGGACCGGGAGGACCACCTCACCCGACGACGTCCCCGGGTGGCGGACCGGCGAGGCGGTGGCCAGGACCTCGCGGACCGCCGGCAGCCCGCCGGGCCTGGTGACGATCAGGACCGTGCGGGCGGCGGGCACGAGTTCGACCACGTCCGGCGACCCGGCCGCCGCGACCGCCGCGCGCACGGCCTCCACCTCGTCGAGCGAGTCCACCTCGACGAGCACCGCGTTCGTGCCGCACCGCCGCAGCTGCATGGGCACAGCGTAGGGTGGGATTGTTCAACAATCCAACCCGGAGTCCTAGCCGACGACGCGCTTCAAGTGGGCCGAGATGTGCGGCTGGAGGGGTTGGCCGACCATCGCCCGCTCCTCGACGTACGCCAGGTCGCCGTTGTTGACGAGGCCGTACAGGCGCTGTGCCCCGGTGACCTCCTTGGCGGTCGCCGTGCGGATCACCGCGTCGGTGGCCAGCTCCCAGGACGTCTGGTTGAGCGGCTTGCCGTAGTACAGCTCCAGGATGCCGGTGTTGTGCGTGATCAACACCTCGATCGTGTCGTCCGCCTGGGGACGCCAGAAGCCGGTCTCGCGGGCCGCCTGGCGGATCACCGCGCCGTCCGCGTCCAGCAGCCACGCCCTGGCCTCGTAGTAGAGGAACGGCCGGCCGTCGTGCGCGAACGTGACCTGCTGCCCGTACCGGAACGGGCCCTCGATCGTCGGGTACACGACCTCGCCCTCGCCGCGCCACACGCCGACCAGCGGCAGCAGGGCCAGGCACGCGTCGTGCAGCGAAGGCCCGGAGCGCAGGTTCGCGGTGTCCGCCGGGATCGGCAGGTCGTCGAACTGCGGCAGGTTCCGCGCGCGCGTCACCTCCGCGCGCTCCGCGGCGGCCCGGACGGCCTCGTCACCACTGCCGGGGACCGGCCCGCCGCCGCTCATCGCTGGTCGGAGAACAGCCGGTACACCACGTACCCGGCGAACCACACCACCATCAAGGACACGACGATCAGCAGCGCTGTGAAGATGTGTTCCACCCATCCAGTTTAGGCACCTGTCCCCGAACAGCGGCGACCCCGGTGGCGAACGCCACCGGGGTCGGCGAGAGGTAGCGCCGGGGACGAGCCCGTGCGCTCCTCCCCGTCTGGGGCGAACCCAGCCGGGGTGCGGGTCCGCTCAGGCCACCGCGACCTCGACCGGGTGCACGCCCGGCCCGTCCGCGTCGACCGACGCCTGCCCGTTGCCCGACCGGTGCAGTGCCCGGATCGTCCACGTGCCCGGCGCGGCGAAGAAGCGGAAGTCGCCGTCGGCGGAGGACACGACCTCGGCGGTGAACTCGCCGGACGAGTCCAGCAGCCGCACGAACGCGCCACCGACCGGGGCGCCCTCGGCGCGGACCTTGCCGGTCAGCACGACCTCGTTGCCGCCCACCTGGATCTCCGCACCCTGCTCGGGTGCGCCACAGCTGCTGCTCATGTCAGGCCTCCTTGCCGCTGCCGAGCTCGACCGGCACGCCGACGAGCGAGCCGTACTCGGTCCAGGAACCGTCGTAGTTCTTCACGTCCTCGTGGCCGAGCAGCTCGTGCAGCGCGAACCACGTGTGCGACGAGCGCTCGCCGATGCGGCAGTAGGCGATCGTCTTGCGCGAGCCGTCGAACCCGGCCTCGCCGTAGATCCGGGCCAGCTCCTCGTCCGACTTGAACGTGCCGTCCTCGTTGGCCGCCTTGCTCCACGGCACGTTGATCGCGCTCGGGATGTGGCCGCCGCGCTGCGCCTGCTCCTGCGGCAGGTGCGCGGGCGCCAGCAGCTTGCCGGAGAACTCGTCGGGCGAGCGCACGTCGACCAGGTTCTTCTTGCCGATCGCGTCGACGACCTCGTCGCGGAACGCGCGGATCGCCAGGTCCTGCTCCTGGGCGGTGTAGCTGGTCGCCTGGCGCTCGACCTGCTCCTTGTCCAGCGGACGGCCGTCCAGCTCCCACTTCTTCCGGCCTCCGTCGAGGAGCTTCACGCTGTCGTGGCCGTACAGCTTGAAGTACCAGTACGCGTACGCGGCGAACCAGTTGTTGTTGCCGCCGTACAAGATCACGTTGTCGTCGTTGGAGATGCCCTTGGCGGACAGCAGCTTCTCGAAGCCCGCGCGGTCCACGAAGTCGCGGCGCACCGGGTCCTGCAACTCGGTCTTCCAGTCGATCCTCACCGCGCCCGGGATGTGGCCCCCGTCGTAGGCGGAGGTGTCCTCGTCGACCTCCACGAACACCACGCCGGGCGTGGCGAGGTTCTCCTCGGCCCAAGCGGCCGAGACCAGGACGTCTTCACGGCTCATCGAAGCTGCTCCAATTTCTTCGTTCTTACTGCGACGGTGTCGACTGGGGTCGGGCGAGTGCGGGTGCGTAGCGGCGCAGGAGCAGGTACATCTCGCAGCCGAGGCACAGGCCGAGCGCGGCGTTGAGCAGCGCGGCGACCAGTGCGCCGGACGTGGCGACGACTCCGAGCGCGGTCAGTCCCGAGGCGTACCCGATCGTGCCCACCAGGGCGAACACGAACCCGACGCCCTGCGCGAACCGCAGCGGGGCGGCTTCCTCGCGCTCGGCGGTCGGCGTGATCCGCGGCTGGACGGCGTACCGGTAGACGTGGCCCCAGGGGTTGAGCTTGAGCGAGATGAACGCGCACATCGCGAACAGCACGGTCTGCGCGGCCAGCAACCGCCACGACCCGGTCAGCAGGACGACCGCCAGCACGGCGGTGGTTATCCAGGCGCTGAAACGCGGACCACGCGGATCCACAGGGGCATCTTTCGGCACGGCGACCTCCTGACGGTGGACAAGACTGGGTAGTCCGTCTTCAGGCGGTGTTAGGTGCAGGCGCACACGTCCGTCAAGGGCGTGCGGACTGCCGGTGACCGCCCGGTCAGCGCGCCGCGCGACACAGGCTGCTGCGCACGCGGCAGAGGTCCACCGCGAGTCGCTTGGTCAGCAGCATGGTCATGGGTTCGAGACTAGCCGCTCATCTCTGCTGTCGGGAGGGGCGTCCACCTGGTGGGAGTCGGCAGGTTCACCCGATCAGCCCAGGCAGGTGTGGGCGCAAAGCCGCAATGAGCGCGTCCCGCTTCGGCAGGCCGCCGACGCGCAGGAGTTCCGCACCCGACCCGTCCAGCGCGAGCGTCGTCGGCGCGCGCAGCACGCCCAGTTCGGCCGCGACCTCCGGCAGGTCCGTCACGTCGAGCTCGACGTGGCGCAGCCCCTCGGTGCGGTGGGCCAGGTCTTCGAGCAGCGCCTTGGTCTGCCGGCACGTGGCGCAGAACGTCGTGGACACCTGCACCAGCGTGACGTGCGCGTCCGGGGCGAGGAGGTCGCGCACCGGGGCGGGCAGCCGGGCGCCGGGCCGGGGGGCGCGCACCCGACCGTTCCGCGCGCGCAGCACCACGCCGATCACGGCCACCACCGCGACCGCGCCGAGCAGTGCCCAGGCCCCGGTCATTCAGCTTCCCCCGTCCAACGGGATGTCGCTGATGGCGCCTTCCACGGTCAACGCGCCGCTCTCCACCTTGACGGCGGTCGGGGTCACCGTGAAGGGCAGCTGGCCCGGGTTGATGGTCACGCTCAACGCCTCGCGCACCACGCCGAGCACCGCGTCCAGCCCGGCCAGCGCCGTGTCGTCCAGCTCCACGTCGTTCATCGAGATCACCACGTCGCCGTTGACCAGCGCCACCGTGCCGTACGCGGTGATGCGGATCTTGCGGCTCGCCACCGTGGTGTTGCCGGACAGCTTCACCGCCGCGACCGTCGGGTCCGCCTCCTGCCCCGGGGGCAGCTCGGTGCGGGTGTCGGGCTCGATGGCCATGTCGGTGAACGGCGTGACCTGGTTGACCACCCGGTTCAGGTCGTTCGCCTTGATCTTGACGCTGCCCTGCACCTGGTCGATCTTCGCACCGCGGGTGTTGCCGGCCAGCAGGTCCGACAGGCCGATCCGGACGTGGCGGAGGTTCGCGTGGATCTCCAGGTCCCGCAGTTGGTCGCGCACCGGCACGCCGGTGGCGCTGATCTCGATGTCCCGGTAGTCACCCGCGATGGCCTGCGTGATGAACGGGAAGCCGTTGATCCGCACCGACGGGTCCTCGCTCAGCACCAGCTTCTGCCGCATCTTCTGCGCGACCTGGTACTCGCCCGCCGCAGCCAGCGCGAAGTCGGCCGCGACCAGCAGCCCGCCCACCACCAGCAGGGTGATGATCAGCTTGCGGCCCCGCGTGGGACGGCGCTTGGTCTCGGTCGCGGTCATCGCCTGCCCTTTGTCCGGTCGTCGTGCGCGGTCTGGTCGTCGATCTGGCCGCAGCTGTGGTCGTCGGCCCGGGTCGGCCGCGAGCGCTCGTCCAGCCAGGTCGCCACCCGGTCTACCAGAGCGGGCGTCATGGAGGACTCGGCGTGCCTCATGCCGGGCTCCAGCCACAGCTCCGCGTCGCCGCCCGCCGCCTTGTGCAGCGCGACGGCGTGCGCGGGGCTGAAGTAGTGGTCCTGCTCACCGTGCACGATCAGCAGCGGTGTCGGCGCGATGCGGTGCACGACCTCCAGCGGGCTCTCCGGCGGCGTCACCCACGGCGGGCCGAGGCGCACGCCCAGCGCGCGGGCGGCGAGCCGGCCGTGCGGCTGTTCGAGCAGCCAGTGGACGCGGCGCATGGCCACCGTGTCGCGCACCCACCAGCGCGAGGGACCGCTGACGGCCGCCACGGCGTCCGGTCTGTCCTCGTGCAGACCCGCGTGGCGCAGGGCGATGGACGCGCCCATGGAGAACCCCACCGTCGCCACGCGTCGGTACCCGAGCCTCCGGGCGAGCGAGACGCCGGCCGCGAGGTCGTGGATTTCATCACTGCCCACCGAGGACCGGCCGGCGGACCTGCCGTGGCCGCGGAAGTCGAGGGCGACGACCCCGCCGTGGTGCGAGAACCGCCGCAACACCCGGCTGACGAAAGGTTTTCGCACGTGGTTCGTGAAGCCGTGACCGACCACGAAGGCGAGATCCGTCACCGTCGGTGTTGATCTCACATGCACACCGTGCAGGAGGACAGCGTCGTGTGACATGGATGTAACAGGCGTGACGCTTGTGGAAACAACTGTGACCCTGACCTGCTGACCTGGGTCTTTCGTGGTGTGCACCGGTATCGTCTCCGTCATCCGCAGGCAACGGGGCCCGGTCACCGTACTTCGCTGTGCCTGGTCGGTGACCAAGCACCGGCCGAACGAGAGGGCGCCGCGATGAGTATCGACGTGCTGCTGTTGACCACGGACTCCGACCCCGAGGCGGTTCTCCCCGCGCTGTCGCTCCTCCCGCACGAAGTCCGTCCGCTGCGCCCGGAGGTGTCGGCGCTGCTGGAAGCCGGCCCCCACGACGTCGTGCTGGTCGACGCGCGGACCGACCTGGCCGCCGCCCGCAGCCTGTGCCGCCTGCTGGACTCCAGCGGGGTGGACGTGCCCGTGGTGGCGGTCGTCACCGAGGGCGGTCTGGTCGCGGTGAACTCCGACTGGAGCGTGGACGAGATCCTGCTCCCCACCTCCGGCCCGGCCGAGGTGGACGCCCGGCTGCGCCTGGTGCGCTCCCGGCGCGGCACCACGCAGCCCGGCGGCGACGGCTCGATCCAGCTCGGTGAGCTGGTCATCGACGAGGCCACGTACACGGCCCGCCTGCGCGGACGCCCGCTCGACCTGACCTACAAGGAGTTCGAGCTGCTGAAGTACCTGGCGCAGCACGCCGGCCGGGTGTTCACCCGGGCGCAGCTGCTCCAGGAGGTGTGGGGCTACGACTTCTTCGGCGGCACGCGGACCGTGGACGTGCACGTCCGGCGCCTGCGCGCGAAGCTCGGCCCCGAGCACGAGTCGCTCATCGGCACCGTGCGCAACGTCGGCTACAAGTTCGTCCGCCCGCCGCGCCCCGGCAGCGCCCGCCGCGTCGAGCACGCCATCGAGGCGCCGGAGACGACCATCGACGAAGCGGAGCTGATCTTCCGGGCCTGACGGCCGTCCGCGGATCTTCCCCGGGCGGTTCTCCCTCCGGACCGGATCTCTGCGGGTAGGTTTTCGGTGTGCAATCGACGTGGTTCGAGGAGCTGTCCCCCGAGCAGGCCGACGAGGTCTCCAACCTGCTCGGGGCCGCCCAAGCCGCCGACGGCGTGGCCCCCGTCGGCGAGGCCGTGATCCTGCGCCTCCAGCCGGACGCCCGAGGTAGCCGGCACCTCCTGGTCCACGACGGGGACGTGCTGGTCGGCTACCTGCACGTGGACGTGTTCGGTGACGCCGACGGCAACGAGGTCGCCGAACTGGCCGTCCACCCGGACCACCGCCGCCGCGGTGTCGGCAGCGCGCTGTTCGAAGCGGTCGCCGACCGCCCCAAGCCGCTCCGCATCTGGTCGCACGGCGGCCACCCGGGCGCCGAGGCCCTCGCGGCCAAGTTCGGCTTCGGCAAGGTCCGCGAACTGCTGCGCCTGCGCCGCCCGCTCGACGCCGACCTGCCCGAGCCCGTGCTGCCCGACGGCGTCACGCTGCGCACGTTCGTACCCGGCCGGGACGAGGCCGCCGTCGTGTACGTCAACCACCGCGCGTTCTCGTGGCACCCCGAGCAGGGCGCGATGAGCATCGAGGACCTGCGGCAGAAGGAAGAGCAGCCGTGGTTCGACCCGGCCGGGTTCCTGCTGGCGGTCGACCGCGAGGAACGGCTCCTCGCCTTCCACTGGACGAAGGCGCACTCCGCCGAGCTAGGCGAGGTGTACGTGGTGGGCGTCGACCCGGACGCGCAGGGCGGCGGGCTCGGCAAGGCCATCACCCTCGCGGGCCTGGCGCACCTCCGTGACACGGGGCTCAAGGACGTCATGCTGTACGTCGAATCCGACAACGGTGCGGCACTGTCCGTGTACAACCGGTTGGGATTTGCGCGCTGGGACTCGGACGTCCAATACGCCCGGTAGTGACAAACCCATCACGCCATGCAAACGTGCAGGTCACGAGACACCCAAAAGGCGGTGTACTCCGTCACCTCCTGTGTGGAGTTCACCTCTCGTTCACCTTTTTCTGGGGGCCTGTCCACCCTCACTGCCTACCGTCCGTGTCGAGCGGCGGAGCTTCGCCGCGACATCCGTTCCGTAGCTGGAGGACTCCAGGTGAAGACCAAGCGACACGGCGCCGTACTCGGCCTGATCGCGGCCGGTGCGCTTCTGCTCACCGCGTGTGGTAGCGACGAGAACGCACCCGTGGGCCAGGCCCCGGCGACCGGCGAGTCGTCGGCGAACCCGGTCGAGTGTGGTGGCAAGTCGAAGCTCAGCGCAGAGGGCTCTTCCGCGCAGAAGAACGCGATGGACACCTTCGTCCAGGCGTACCAGCAGAAGTGCCAGGGCGCGGACCTCGCGTACAACGCCTCCGGCTCCGGTGCGGGCGTGAAGCAGTTCATCGGCGGTCAGGTCGACTTCGGCGGCTCCGACTCGCCGCTGTCCGAGAGCAAGGGCGAGGTCGCCAAGGCGGCCGAGCGCTGCCAGGGCAACCCGGCGTGGAACCTGCCGCTCGTGTTCGGCCCCGTCGCGGTCGGCTACAAGCTGGAGGGCGTCACCGACCTCACGCTGTCCGGCGAGCTCATCGCCAAGATCTTCAACGGCTCCGTGACGAAGTGGAACGACCCGGCCATCGCCGCCCTGAACGGCAGCGCCACGCTGCCCGACAAGGACATCAAGGTCGTCTACCGCTCGGACGAGTCCGGCACCACGGACAACTTCCAGCTGTACCTCGACGCCGCCTCGAACGGCGCGTGGACGCAGGGCGCGGGCAAGCAGTTCAAGGGCGGTGTCGGCGAGGCCAAGGAGAAGTCCGCCGGTGTCGCGCAGGCCGTCGGCTCCATCGACGGTGCCATCACCTACGTCGAGCTGTCCTTCGCCCAGGACAACAAGCTGTCCGTCGCCAAGATCGACAACGGCTCCGGCCCGGTCGAGCTGAACGAGGCGTCGGTCGGCAAGGCCATCGACGGCGCGAAGATCAAGGGCGCCGGCAACGACCTGGTGCTCGACCTCGACTCGATCTACGGCTCCACCGAGGCCGGCACCTACCCGCTGCTGCTCGCCACCTACGAGATCGTCTGCTCGAAGGGCTACGACGCCGAGACCGCGAAGGCCATCAAGGCGTTCCTCACGGTCGCGGCGACCGACGGCCAGGCGGGTCTCGCGGACGCGGGCTACGCTCCCGTGCCCGAGGCCTTCCAGGAGAAGTTGCTGACCGCCATCAAGGCGATCGCCTGATCAGGCCGGCACACTCTTCGGGAACGCCATTGCGATGAACGACCGCACAGTGGCCCCACGCCCCGCGGGCACCGGTTCGACCGGTGCCCGCGCGGGCGTTCCGGCCGCCAGACCCGACTCGGAGGCTCCGATTCCCCCGACCACGGAAGCCGACCAGAAGACCATCGTCCGGCCGGGTGACCGGATCTTCGCAGGCCTGGCCACCGGGTCGGGCATCTTCATCGTGGTCCTGATCGCGGCTATCGGCGTCTTCCTGCTGCTCCAGGCCATCCCCTCGCTCGCGCTGGACCAGGTCAACTTCCTGACCAGCCGCGAGTGGTCGACCGGCGACGTCGACAACATGCGGTACGGCATCCTGGACCTGTTCCTGGTGACCGTCGTGTCGGCCGCGTTCGCGCTGGTCATCGCCATGCCGATCGCCCTGGGCATCGCCCTGTTCCTCACCCAGTACGCGCCCCGCCGGCTGGCCCGGCCGTTCGCGTACGTCATCGACCTGCTGGCCGCCGTGCCGTCGATCATCTTCGGCCTGTGGGGCCTGCTCGTGCTCGGCCCGGTGCTGACCCCGGTCGGCCAGTGGCTGACCTCGAACCTCGGCTGGATCCCGCTGTTCGCCGAGGGCAACGTCAGCATCGAGCTGGGCGGCACCATCTTCACCGCCGGCATCGTGCTGGCCGTGATGATCCTGCCGATCATCACCGCGGTCAGCCGCGAGGTGTTCGACCGCACCCCGGTCACCCACGTCGAGGGCGCCATCGCGTTGGGCGCCACCAAGTGGGAGGTCGTGCGGACCACCGTGCTGCCGTTCGGCAAGGCCGGCTACGTCAGCGCCTCCATGCTCGGCCTCGGCCGGGCGCTCGGCGAGACGATCGCGTTGACGATCATCCTCAGCGGCACCGGCGCGGCGTTCGGGTGGAGCCTGTTCGACGGTGGCGCGACGTTCGCGTCGAAGATCGCGCTCGCCGCGCCCGAGTTCAACGACCCGCGGACGGCCGGCGCGTACATCGCCGCAGGCCTGGTGCTGTTCGTGCTGACCTTCGGCGTCAACGCCATCGCCCGGTCCATCGTCGCCGGTCACAAGGAGTACGAATGACGACCGACACGGCGGACCTGAACCGCCTCGCCACGCCGCCGACCTTCCAGAGCGTCAGCGGTGGGCGCAAGTTCAAGAACGCCGTCGCCTCGGCGCTGGTGTACGGGGCGTTCCTCGTCGCGATCGTGCCGCTGATCTGGGTGCTGTTCGTGGTGGTCGAACGCGGGTTCCCGGTGGTGCTCAACGGCGACTGGTGGCAGAAGTCGCTGTCCGGCCTGCTGTCCCGCCAGCAGGGCGGCGGCGTCTACCACGCGATCTACGGCACGCTGGTCCAAGGCCTGGTGTGCGGTGTGCTGTCGGTGCCGCTCGGCTTGTTCGTCGGTGTGTACCTGGTGGAGTACGGCGGCCGGTCCAAGCTGTCCAAGGCCACCACGTTCATGGTCGACATCCTGACCGGTGTGCCGTCCATCGTGGCCGCGCTGTTCGTCTACACCCTGTGGATCACGTACTTCGGGTTCGGCCGCAGCGGTTTCGCGGTGTCGCTCGCGCTGGTGCTGCTGATGGTGCCGGTGATCGTGCGGACCACCGAGGAAATGCTGAAGATCGTGCCGGACGAGCTGCGTGAGGCGTCCTACGCGCTGGGCATCCCGAAGTGGAAGACGATCGTGAAGGTCGTCATCCCCACGGCGCTGTCCGGCATCATCACCGGCATCATGCTGGCCCTCGCCAGGGTCATGGGCGAAACCGCGCCGGTGCTCGTGCTCGCCGCGTACGCGCCTTACATCAACTACAACCTGTTCGAAGGGCCGATGGCGTCGCTGCCGCTGCTCATGACGTCGGAGCGGAACAACCCGACCGATGCCGGTTTCGAGCGGATCTGGGGTGCGGCGATCACCCTGGTCATCATCATCACGCTGTTCAACCTGCTGGCTACCGTGATCTCGCGGTGGCTGGCTCCGAAGACGAAGTGAGCGGGCGGTCATGGCCAAGCGCATCGACGTGAAAGACCTGAACCTCTACTACGGCAAGTTCCACGCCGTGCAGGAGGTCTCGCTCGCCGTGCCGCCGAAGAACGTGACGGCGTTCATCGGCCCGTCCGGTTGCGGGAAGTCCACCGTGCTGCGGTCGCTGAACCGCATGCACGAGGTGGCGCCCGGGGCGCGGGTGGAGGGCACCGTGCTGCTGGACGGGGAGGACATCTACGCGTCCCCCGTGGACCCGGTGCAGGTGCGGCGGACCATCGGCATGGTGTTCCAGCGCCCCAACCCGTTCCCGACGATGTCCATCCGGGACAACGTGGTGGCGGGGCTGAAGCTGGCGGGTGAGCGGAACAAGAAGAAGCTCGACGAGGTGGCCGAGCAGTCGTTGCGCGGGGCGAACCTGTGGAACGAGGTGAAGGACCGCCTCGACCGGCCCGGTGGCGGGTTGTCGGGTGGTCAGCAGCAGCGGTTGTGCATCGCGCGGGCGATCGCCGTGCAGCCGGACGTGCTGCTGATGGACGAGCCGTGCTCGGCGTTGGACCCCATCTCGACCCTGGCGATCGAGGACCTGATCACGGAGTTGAAGAAGGAGTACACGATCGTCATCGTGACCCACAACATGCAGCAGGCCGCGCGGGTCAGCGACCAGACGGCGTTCTTCAACCTGCTGGGCGTCGGTCAGCCGGGTCGGCTGATCGAGGTGGACGACACCGAGAAGATCTTCTCGAACCCGAACCAGAAGGCCACGGAGGACTACATCTCCGGCCGTTTCGGCTGATCCTCGGCTCGACCCGTCAGAGCCCTCCCACTGCTGGTGGGAGGGCTCTTGCGCGTTCAGGGTTCGCGGGAAGCGATCGGGAACTATCGCGACGTCGACAGTCCGACCGCAAGCACCCGCCAACGCCACTGAGGGTGGCGACAGTTGATCAAGGGATCGCCTACCCGCGTCGTCTTGGCGCTGACGGTGCTGTGCGCCGTCGTCACCGGTTGCACACGGCGGGAACGGCCACGCCAGGGGCCACCGTGTCGACGACGACCGAGCAGGCCTCGAAGACCACCACCAGGCGAAGCAGTCCACCGGCGGTGACACGCTCGCAGACTTCGGCCCGTGCGCGGTCCTGGAGTCCGTGGCGTCGCAGCTGAACCTCACGGAGATCGAGGCGACAGGTGATCGCGAGTGCCTCGCCGAGTACTCGGCGACCATGTCGACCGCAGTCGACCTATGCCGATGAGAACGAGGACGCGTTGCGTGCCGGAGCTCGCGCAGGGGCAGCTTGAGCAGTCGGTGGAGAGTCACCTCTGCCGCTCGTGCCTGCCAGCTCGCATTGCCTTTGTCGGTGACCACAGAGAGCTGCCGCCCCCCTTGCTGGTGGCCCGGTCGCCGGCAAGCGAGTGGAGTGGCGGCAGAGTCGGCTCGAAGGTACTTCGCCGACGCCACCGCCTGGTGAGTAGCGCTGCCCAGGGTGCTCAGTGGTCTTGTCGCGAGCCCTTCTACCTGCGGCGGGAGGGCTCTCGCGCGTTCGGGTGACAGCGGAACCGTGCGCTCGCCCCTAGCGTCGAAATCAAGACATGGTCCTCCTTTCGGAGGTACCGTGACGGCTGGGATCGGCAGACTCGCAGGGGGTAACCGTGGCGGTGGAAGGTGCGTGGAGCGCACAGTCCATGCAGGCGATGACGGCCAACATGGTCGGTCTCAAGCAGGCCGCAGAGTCGGGCTCGTTCGCGATCAGCGAAGACGGTGCCAAGGCGTACATCAAGGCCATCGAGAAGGCCCAGCTCGACCTTCTGGAACTTGACTCCAAGGTCGCAGTGCTGCGGCAGGAGACCAAACTGGGCACCAGCCCCGATGCCCAGGCGATCAGCCGCTACAACATGGATGGTGCACTGGGTGGAGCGGGTACCACCGGCATCATCCCGGCGGTCGAACAGCTGAAGGCGGCGCTGGAAGAAGCGCGGCTGGCTCTCCAGAAGGCGATCGAGAACTATCGTGAAGTCGATGACTCCGCCGCCAACGGCTACCGGCGCTACTGAGATGGGGATGTTGTTGACCAGGAACCTGGTGGTCCGATCCGTCCTTCCGGTCGCTGTGCTCGGCGCGGTGCTGATCGGGTGCTCGGACACCCCGGGCACACCTACGGCGGCAACGACCGTGACTACGACCTCCGCCGTCAACGGCACGGAACGCACGACCACGTCTGCACCCGCCGGTGACACCCTTGCTGACTTCGACGCTTGCGGGCAGCTCGAAGGGGTTGCGCCAGTGCTCGGACTCACTGAGATCAAGGAAGACGGCGTCAAGGAGTGCGTGGCGCGCTACGGCGGGAAGCTCGTGGTTCGCATCAAGGCGTTCCCGGAACTCGGCATCGCCGACTACGTGCCGGGGCCGAACTCGCAGATCTCCGACCTACCGCTGGGCGGTCACAAGGCGAAACGCGTTACCGCGCCGGCCTCGTCCAGCTCATGCGCGGTCACCATCGAGATCACGCCGAGTTCGAGGGTCGACGTCATCGGGTCCGCGAACGCCTCGTTGGACGAAGCCTGTGACGCGGCGACGAAGGTCGCCACCGCCATCGAACCGAAGCTGCCGAAGTAACCCAGGGGGGAGAACGTCGTGACGCCGCCGAACACGCAGCCGCCGCAGGACAACAGCCAGGCGACCCAGGTTACCTACGCCGGTGAGAACGAAGCCGCTCTGCGTGCCGAGTTCGAGCAGGGGCAGCGCGACAACCCGGGCTTGTTCGGCGCGTTCGAGACGATCGCCGACTACGTCCGCTACAAAGCGCAGTCCGCGCAGTACCAGGCCGAGCAGGAGCGGCAGCTCGAGCAGGCGGTGGAGGCCTACCGGCCGCCGCTGTCGCCCCCCGGTTCGCACTACATGGGCTACGACCACAAGGCCCTGAAGTCCATGGTCACCGAGAACATGGCGCCGAGCACCGCGAACGAGCAGGGCGAGGCCTGGACCAAGGTCGGCAACACGCTGGCCCAGCTGCAATCCGACCTCACCAGCGCCACCAGCGCCAGCAAGGGCGCCTGGCAGGGTGCCGCGGCCGAGTCGGCGCAGGGGTACTTCACCAACGTCGCCACCTGGTCCGGCAACGCGGCACAGGGCGCGCAGCTCACCGGCAACAAGCTCTACACCCAGAGCACGGCCGCCGAGCAGGCCAAGAACGCGATGCCCGAACCGGTCGAGTTCAGCACCGCCGACGCCTACAAGATGTTCTTCTCCGAGCCCAACCCCTTCAAGTGGGCCGAGACGATCGACCAGATCGAGCAGAAGTTCGAGGAGAAGCAGCAGGCCCACGAGCGGGCGGCCGAGGTCATGACGACCATGTCCACGAGCTTCCAGGAGTCGGGCTCGACCATGCCCGCCTTCTCCCCGCCCCCGCCGATGGAGGGCGGCGGCACCGGCGAACCGGGCCGGCCCGGCACGGGCGAGATCGGTGGCCGGCCGACCACGCCGAGCGGCGTCGGGACCGGTACGGGCACGGGCACAGGAACCGGCACAGGAACCGGCACCGGCACCGGCATGGGCGACTTCGGCGTGATCCGCCCCGGCGGCAACACGAACCAGTCCGGCTGGAACGGCCCCGGCCCTGGTGGCGGCGGCACGACGTACCCGCCCGGTATCGGTGGCGGCCACAACATCCCGCCCGGCACGGGTCCGGGTCCCTACCCGCCTGGCACCGGCCCGTACCTGCCCGGTCCCAACGGACGGCCGAACGTGCCGCCCACCGGACGTCCCACCGGACCGAACGGCCCCGGCGCCGGACGCTTCCCCGGTGGCCCTGGCGGCCCCGGCACCGGACGCGGCCCGGGCGGCGGTCCCGGTGGTGGCCTCGGTGGTGGCCCCGGCGGCGGACCTGGCGGCATGGCGGCTGCTGGTCGGGGTGGCATGGGCGGCGGGTTCGGGCCCGGCGGCAGCGCCGGCGCGCTCGGTGACTCCCACCGCTCCAGCGCCGGTGGTTTCGGGCCCGGCGGCAGCGGTGGCCCTGGTGGCGCCGGTGCGGCCGGTCGCGGTGGCGCGGCGGGCATGGGTGCCGCGGGCATGGGCGCCGCGGGCGGCGGTCGTGGCCAGGGTGACGAGGACAAGGAGCACAAGGCCGCGTCCTACCTGGTGGAGACCGAGGACGTCTTCGGCGACGGCACCATGGTCGCCCCGCCCGTCATCGGCGGGTGAGCGTGTTCTCGTTCGCCCTGTCGTTCGCTGCCGCCGACATGCTCTGGGAAGACCTGAAGCTCGGCAGCCGGCCCTACCCGTTCGAATTCCCCTACGTCGGGCACACGATCGACGAACGGCGCGGCATCCGCAACGCCGTCTACCGCGACCTGGAGTCGCGCGGCCTGGCGCGTGGTGGCCGGGCCGCGCCCGAGGTGGAGGAAGCGCTCACCTTGTTGGTGCGCTTCGACTTCTCCCTCAACGCGGTCGCGTCGCTCGACGCCCGCAACGTCGAACGCCAGCTCCTCGCACGCGCCGGCGCTGCCGGTGAGAACGCGGCCCTCGCGGTGATGGACGACCGGCAGATCAAGGTCGACCTGATGCGCTCGGCAGCGGTGCTGCGCGCGGTCGTGGACCTCGTGCCGCCCTCGCGTCCCGGCCCCGGCCAGTCGATCACGGTGCCGATGCCCACGTCCGCACCGCCGTCACCGCCGCGCCGTGACGACGATTTCGGCCAGGCCAGGTTCACCCAGGCCATGGCGCCGCGCTCCACCGCGTCCACGCAGGTCCGCGCGCTGGAATCGGTGTTCGAACGCCCTCGCCTTCGGGCCGGGCAGTTCGGCGTCACGGTGCGCGGCAGGCACGGTCGGGAGCAGCGGGCACCGCAGGTCGCGTGGTTCGACAACGACCAGGGCCGCTACATGTCGCAGACCCGGCAGGGGTCGGACGGCCGGAAGTGGCTCACCCACGCCCCCGCCGACAACGCGCGCATCGCCGCCCAGCTCTCCCAGGAGCTGAACGGCCTGCTCACCTGACGGAGCTCAGGGCGACTCGGTGCTGGTGCCGTGGTAGCCGGGCATCCGGCCGGTGACGACGAAGACCGTGCGCTTGGCCACCGACACCGCGTGGTCGGCGAACCGCTCGTAGAACCGGCCGAGCAGCGTGGTGTCGACCGCGGCCGGCACGCCGTGCGCCCACTCCTTGTCCATGATCACCGTGAACAGGTGCCGGTGCAGGTCGTCCATCGCGTCGTCGGCGTCCTCCAGCGACCGCGCCCGCGCCACGTCCTGGGTGCGGATGATGTCGGTCGCCTCACGCGCCAGCTCGACCGCGATGCGGCCCATCTCGGCGAAGTACGGCCGCACCGTGTCCGGCAGCACGGGGTTCGGGTGCCTGCGCCGCGCGGCCTTCGCCACGTGCAGCGCCAGGTCGCCCATCCGCTCCACGCTCTCCGCGGCGTGGATCACCGCGAGCACGATGCGCAGGTCGGTGGCGACGGGCGCCTGCAACGCGAGCAGCGCGTACGCCTGCTCCTCGATGTCGGCGCGCACGTCGTCGATCTTGGTGTCGTCGCCGATCACCTGCTCGGCGAGGGCTAGGTCCGCCCCGAGCAGCGATGTGGTCGCGCGCTCCATCGCGTCGCCGGCCATCCCGCACATCACGGCGAGTTGGTCTGCGAGGTGTCCGAGCTGGTCGTGGTAGGCCTCACGCATGGGCGTCAGCCTACGGTGAGGTCATCGCGGTAGCGACCCACCCCGGTGAACCGGTGGTGAACCCAAGACGTCCAGTCGGTTCAGGCACAGGGATCCTTCGCGGCGTTCACGACGGACAGGTCCTTCGGCGTCGCGGGCTTGTTCGGCGCGGCGCCAACGGATTGCGGCGCCCGGATCTCCTCGTCCCAGCGCGGACCGATCAGCAGCAGCACCGCGCCGCCCATGCCCGCGTCGAAGACCAGCGTCGCACCCGGCACCGAGGACTGCAGCGTCGCCGCGGTGTCCTCACCGCCGATCCCGTACTTGATGACGGTCTTGTCGGTGGGCGGCGCGTTGTCGCTGATGACCACGTCGTAGCCGAGCTGCCGCAGTGCCGTGCTGGTCTCGCGCGCCGCGCCGCCGTTGTCCGGATCACCGTTGCGCACCTGGACCTTCAGGCCCTTGGCGTCGACGACCTTGCCCTGCTTCGGGCCGGGCGGAGGCGCCGGCTGGGCCGCCTTGCCGGGCTCCGGCGTGGTGGTGTCCGGGGCTTCCTCCGGCAACGGCGTGCCGTCGATGATCGCCTGGAACAACGCCTTGGTCTCGGTTTCCTTCAACAGCTCCAGGTTGTCGTCGTGGTCCGGCGTCTCGCCTTCGTCGGTCACGTGCGGGACGGTGATGAAGCTGACCCGGCCCGCTTCCAGGCTCTGCAACGACTGCGCCAGCGTGAGCATGTCGTTCACGCCGATGTTCTGGCCGACGGTGGAGGCGGCGAACGCGTTGAGGAACCCGTTGAGCTTGCTCGGGTTCAGCAGGATCTCCGACGACAGGGCCTTGCGCAGCAAGGCGGACAGGAACTGCTGCTGCCGCGCCACGCGGTCGAAGTCGGTCTTCGTCTCGCCTTCGATCTTGCGGGCGCGCACGTAGTCGAGCGCCTTGCTGCCGTTGATCTCGTACTTGCCCGGCTTGTCGAAGATGACGCCGAGCTCTTCGTCGTCCATCGGCTTCTGCACGCAGACCTCGACGGTGCCGATGGCGTCGACCATGCCCTTGAAGCCGTTGAAGTCCACGCTGATGAAGTGGTTGATGTCCAACCCGGTCAGCTCGGTCATGAACTTGCTGACGCACTTCGGCCCGCCCACCGCGTACGGCTCGTTGGCCTTCACGTTCTCGGCCTTCTCGACCTGGGTGCCGGTGTACTGACCGGTGTTCGGGTCCCACGCCTCGCACTGCGGGCGGGTGATCAGCAGGTCTCGCGGCACGGAGACGACGACCATGCGCTTACGGTCGGCCGGGATGTGGGCGAGCATCAGCACGTCCGAGCGCGCGCCTTGGGTGTCCTCGGCGTTCGGGTCGCCGACGCCGTCCTCCGGTTTGGCGCCCGCGCGGGTGTCCGAGCCGATGATGAGGAAGTTCTCGTCGCCGAGCTGCTTCTCCGCCTGGTGCACGGCGGCTGAGTTGGAGTTCAGCGCGTCGATCTCGATGAACTTGCTGTCGATGTAGAGCATCGCGGCCCAGCCGAGGCCGGTGGACACGAACACCAGGACGGCGGCGGTCAGCGCGACGGCCTTGACCGAGCGGACGATCTTGCTGTGCTTCGCCGTGCGACCGCGGCGACGGGGGCCGTCCTCGTCGGGGACGTCGACCGGTGAGGCGTACTCGGTGGCGTCCTCGTCCTCCTCCTGTGCCTTCCACGGCATGAGCTTCTGCCGGCGCTCCTTGCGGATGCGCTCCTGCTCGGCCAGTTCGTCGTGCACGGCGGAGAAGCGGGCCAGCGTGTGGTCGACCTCGCGACGCTTCTTGACGTCGTCGCTGATGGCCTCCATCTCGGTGGTGAGGCTGGACGGGTCGATGGACTCGCGCGGCTCCGGGCGTTCGCTGCCGAGTCGTTCCGCCGCGGCGGGAGGCGCCTGGTCGAGCGCGGCGGCGCTGTCCGCGGCGAACCTCCGGCCGGCCACGTCACCGGCCGGACGCGGACCGCTGCCGTCGGGACGCCGACCGGTGCTGTCGACGGGTTCAGCCGGAGCGCCTTCGGCGAGACGGCGTGGGCGGCCGGGTTCGTCGGCCGGTGCGCCGGGAGGGCCTTCGGCGAGGCGACGCGGGCGGGCCGCGGGGTCGTCCGGCAGACCGGAAGGGCCTTCGGCAAGACGACGGGGGCCGCTGCCTTGGGGGCGGCCGGCTTCGTCGGCCGGTGCGCCGCCTTCGGCGAGTCGGCGAGGACCGCTGCCGTGGGGTCGGCCGTCGTCCGCGATCGGCGCGCCGTTCTCGGCGAGTCGGCGGGGGCCGCTGCCATCGGGCAGACGACGCCCTGCGGGATCTTCGACCGGCACACCGGGCCTCGGCCCGTCGGCCGGACGGCGCGGATCGGCGGCGAGGTCGTCGGGCCGCGGGCGTCGACCGGTCCGAGGGCCGCCGGTCTGTGCGCTGCCGGTCTGGGAGGCGCCGGGGTGAGCGCCGCCGGTGTGGGGGCCGCCGGTCACGTCGTGCGGGCCGCTGCCGTTCGCGGGTCGGCGAGGGCCGTCAGCCGGCGGAGCGCCGGGGTGCAGCCGCCTGCCGGTGTTCTCGCCCGGTCGCGGGCCGTCCACCCGGCGACCGGGTGTGTCCGGTGCCAGGCTATCGGGACGTCGACGCGGACCACTGCCGTCCGGCGAACGACCGGGTGTGTCGGGGGCGGGGTCCTCGGGACGCCGTCCGCCGCCGTCCTCGATCCGTCGACCCGGCGCGGTGCCGGGGAGGTCGGGGCGCCGGCCGGTGCCGTCCGCGAACCGCCGCGGCGCCGCGGTCTGGTCCTGGGGGCCGCCATCGGGGCGGGGCCGTCCCGTGGCGGGGATCCGCCTGCTCGGCTCGCCCGGCACGTCACCGGGCGCCGGGCGCGAGGCGGGCGCGGGGCGTCGGGGGTCCACGTCGTCCGGTCGGCCCGCGTAGCCGTTCGGCGCACCGCTCGCGGGGCGCGGGCCGCCTTCGGCGAGGCGTCGTCCACCGTCCTCGGGGCGGCGGGCGTCACCGGGGCGTGCTCTGCCGGGCTCGTCGGTCCGACGTCGGGTGTCCTCCGGGCGCGACCGGGGCGTCCGGGTGCCGCCGCCCTCGCCCGTCGCGGCGAAGAAGTCGTTCGACGGCGGTGGCGCGGCGGGACGGCGGCCCGCGGGCGGTGCGCCGCTCGCGGGCCTCGGCCGGGCGGCGGTGTCCTCGTCGGGTGCGGGTGGCGCGTAGTTCGGTGGCGGAGCCGGCCTCTGCGGCGGCTCGGGTGCGGCACGCCTGCCGGTGTCCGACGGGCCGGGAGGAACCGGACGTGGGATGTCCTTGCGGCTGTGCTGCTCCAGCAGGTCGGACACGCTCAACCCGCCGGCGTCCAGGGACCTGCGCCGCCGGCCGGGCGGCGGGTCTTCCTGGGAGGCGTGGTCACCGTCGGGTCCGGGGCCGCCACGGCGGGGTTCGTCGGGCACCCGGTCTCCCTTCAGCTTCGGTCACTAGTGGGTCGTCATCACGAGTTGACGACAGCAAGGACACATTGGTTGCACCAACGGCGTGTCACTTGCCTTGGCGATACTACGGATGACCGCCAGTCCTGACGACCACTCCCGGTGATACAGGGGTCCGAGGTACTCGGTTGCGCGCAGCAGGCTACGCCCGAAAGGGTGAGTGACGATGAGGTGTCAGTAACCGACTACCCGAGATTCGGCGATTCCGCGTCGCCCGGAAGCGGCACCCGCCAGACGGACGCGGCCGTTCTCCCGATAGGCGACGGCGTTGCGTCCTGACTGCTTGGCCGTGTAGAGCAGGCTGTCGGCGCGGAGGAGTTGCTGCTCCGGCGCGACCACCGGACGGCTCGGCGGCTCCGCGGCGGCCGGCTCGTAGGCGAGACCGATGCTGACGGTCACTCGCAATCCGGGCGCGAGCGAAGCCCAGGCGTGACGCTCGACACGCAGCCGCGCCGACTCGGCGACCTCCACCGCCGGCGACGCCTCGAGGCCGGGCAGCACGAGGACGAACTCCTCGCCGCCGTAGCGGGCGCAGAAACCGCCCTCCGGCAGCTCTTCCTGGAGCAGCTCGACCACGCGCTGCAACACGCGGTCACCCAACAGGTGGCCAAACGTGTCATTCACCTGTTTGAACCAGTCGAGGTCGATCAACGCGATCGCGAGCCCGGCCGCCGCGGTGCCGCGCCGGGCGACCAGGTCGACCAGTCGCTCGTCCAGGTATCTGCGGTTGTAGCTGTCGGTGAGGCTGTCCCGGAGGCTCTGCTCGCGCGCCTCGGCGTGCTCGCGGCGCAGCCGGTCGACCTCGCGCCGGAGCTGCTCGGGAACCTGCGGCTGGTCGTCCTGGTCGGCGGAGACCAGGTCGAACGCGGAGCGCAGGTGCTGGTAGGCCTGCCGCCACTGGCCGCGGGAGGCGAGCAGCGCGGCGATCGACTCGTGCAGCTGCACCAGCCCGGTGCCCTCGCTCTCGGGCACGGGCAGGGTCACCCCGGGCCGGCCGTCGCGGTCGGACTCGGCGACTTCCGGTCGCAGTGCGGTCATCACGCTCACCTCCTTACTTGCCAAGGTGTCGTCTCATACGAGGCGGCGCTTGAGCGGGCGGGACACGTCACCGGGGGATTTCCCCCTACTGGTTGACCGTGCACTGCTCCGAACCGGTGACGTTCGGTGATCAACACGCCTCAGCGTGTGCCGAGCGCGTCCAAGCAGCTCAGCCGCGCCTCAGTTGACGCAGGGTGCGAAGCCGTAGGCCTTGCCGTTGAGCAGCACGACGTGCTGCGACCCGATCTGACTGCCGATCTCCGTGCCCTCCTGCACCACCGTGAGCGTGACCGCGACGACCAGCACGACACCGCGGGGGTGTTCGTCCTCGCCGGGCGGCGCCCACTGTGGGTCCAGTCTGAGCGTGGACATCGTCGGCTGCACCTTGATGGTGCCCGAGGGCAGTTCGCAGTCGTCGTCGCGGAAGTCCGGGTGCTGGGTGTCCTGGAGCAGTTCGCGCTGCTCGGCCGTGCCCTGCCCGCCGGCCTCGTTCAGGTCGGCGAAGTATCCGGTGACCAGCGCCCGTTCGACGTCGGTGACCCTCAGCGGGCGCGCCGTGCCGGTGATCGTCGACGCGCACCCCGCCAGGGTGAGGGCACACGCCACCGCCGTCACGGCGCGTACGACCATGTCAGCCACCCGAGTGCATCTCGTCGGCGCCTACCGGCACCGTGGCGTCCTCGGGGTCGTCCAGCCAGCCTTCGGGCAGCACGACCTTGCCGGGTGAACCCTGCCGGCCGCGAGGCTCGTCGGCGTTGTCCGGGAACTCCAGCGTCGGGTCGAGCCGGCCGACCAGGTCGTCCAGCTCGGCGAGGGTGGACACCATGGCGAGGCTGCGCCGCAACTCCGCGCCCACCGGGAAGCCCTTCAAGTACCAGGCCATGTGCTTGCGCAGGTCGCGGATGCCCTTGTCCTCGCCGAGGAAGTCGGCGAGCAGCGCGCCGTGGCGGCGCAGGATGGCGGCGACCTGGCCCAGCGGGGGGCCGGGCGGGATCGGCTCGCCCCGGAACGCCGCCTGCAACTCGCCGAACAGCCACGGGCGGCCCAGGCAGCCGCGGCCGACGACGACGCCGTCGCAGCCGGTCTTGGCGACCATGTCGAGGGCGTCCTGGGCGCTGAAGATGTCGCCGTTGCCCAGCACCGGGATGCTGGTCACGGCCTCTTTCAGGCGGGCGATGGCCGACCAGTCGGCCTGGCCGGAGTACCGCTGGGCCGCGGTGCGGGCGTGCAGGGCAACCGCTTGCGCCCCTTCGTCCTCGGCGATGCGCCCGGCGTCCAGGTAGGTCAGGTGGTCGTCGTCGATGCCGATGCGGAACTTGACCGTCACCGGCACCCCGGCGGGTTCACCGGCGCGGACCGCGGCCCGCACGATCTGCCGGAACAGCTGCCGCTTGTACGGCAGCGCCGCGCCGCCGCCCTTGCGGGTCACCTTGGGCACCGGGCAGCCGAAGTTCATGTCGATGTGATCGGCCCGGTCCTCGGCGACGATGATCCGGGCGGCTTCGGCCATGGACTTCGGGTCCACGCCGTAGAGCTGCATCGAGCGCGGGCGCTCGCCCTCGCCGAAGGTGATCATCTGCATGGTCTTGGCGTCGCGTTCGACGATCGCGCGGGCGGTGATCATCTCGCAGACGTAGAGCGAGGTGGGGCTGCCGAACTCGCGGCACAGCTGTCGGAAGGCCACGTTGGTGATGCCCGCCATGGGTGCGAGCACGACGGCGGGATCGACCGGGTAGCGGCCGATCTTCAGTGGCTGGGTGGCGTGCAGCGCGGTGGACATCGCCGTCCATTGTCACCCAACCCGGCCAGTGGTCGTCGCCACACGCGAGAAACGCCGGAACCCGCCCTGGCAGCCGGCGCCGGTCCCGGACCTCGGTGAGACCCTTCACCCAGTCGGCGCAGGCATGGCAGTCTGCGCGCCATGAGGGCGTCGAAGGCATTGCCGCCGTTGACCAGGCGCGGCAGGGTGGTCTGCTGGTTCCTGATCGTGTTCATCGTGCTGGTCGGCCTCGGTGTCGGCGGGAGCCTGATCGGGACCGGGCTGGAAGGCCGTGCCGCCGTGGCCGAAGGGCCTGTCGGCGTCCTCACGCCCACCGACCGCCAGTGCGGCAAGAACGGCTGTTCGTGGATCGGCGACTTCGAGAGCGAGGACGGCGCGGTCGTCCGGGCCGGCGTGCCGCTGAACGACGCCGTGACGGTCCGCAAAGGGGATCCGACGCCGAGCCGGATCGCCGACGTGCGCCTGGCCGACGACCCGGAACGGCCGGCCGCCTACACCGCTGATTTCAACTGGGTCTCCTCGGTCGTCGGCGGTGCGTTCTTTCTGGCGGGCTGCTTGGTGGGAGGATTCGTGCTGGCACGGATGGTCAGGCGCTATCGACCGCGACGTGCCTGAACCGGGCCGCCGTCAGAAGGGCACGGTGATGCAGCCAAGCCGTGCGCCGGCCGTGCCCGCGTGGCCGGGTTCGGTGTGGGTGTGTTCCTCGTGCAGCACGATCGAACGGGGCCGCCGTTCACCGAACTGCCATTCGACCCGCGCAAAAGCCCTGCCGCGACCGTTCGCGTCGGTGGTGAAGTCGAGCCAGATCTCGTTGCGCGGGTTGGCGAAGGCGGGATCGGTGGCCCCGCCCTGCACGTGCTGGTAGTGAGGCCCGGAATCAGCCGGCAGTGGACCGCACGGGTCGACGTGCGCGTGGGCGCCGTAGTCGCGGTCGGGCAACAGGCCGGTGGTGTGCAGCAACACGACCGTGCCACCGGAGACAGGCGCGGCCACCACCGCGGCCCGTGCGCCGGTGGGCACGCGTGGGTCGTAGCTGGTCAACTCCCCCGACACGGGGGTGAACGAGGCGGCGAGGGCGAGTGCCACAGCGAGGTGCATGGAACCTCTCTAGCGGCCCGCGCACCGAGATTTCCAGTGACGTCACCCGTCGGTGTCCCCAGTCGGAGAATGCGAACCGGCGCGCTCGGCGACGCCGATAATCGGTTCGGCAGGCTATCGAATAAGCGGTGGCACACAAGCCGCTTGGTCCGGTCAAGATATCGCAGGGCACCGCACCTGTCGGCAGAATCGATCCGTTCGGCCCGACCGGTGATAGCGCAACTACGGTCCATGGTGGAGCCCCGGCTGTTGGGGCCCACGAATGCCCCACACAGTCCTTGTCGCTCCGGAGCAGCCCCCGCGCGGGCAATGGGGCCGGACCGATGCCGTTGTCGCGCGGCGAGTGCTGATGCCGTAGGAGTAGGGCATGGTGTCTGCGGTGGTGCTCGACGTCGGTGAGACCTTGCTGGACGACTCGCGGGAGTGGGGGGCGTGGGCCGACTGGATCGGGGTGTCCCGGCACACCTTCTCGACGGTGTTGGGTGCGGTGACCGCGGCGGGTCGGGACAACGCCGAGACGTTCCAGTACTTCCGGCCTGGGTTCGATGTTGCCCACCAGCGGGAGTTGCGGGAGCGGTCAGGGGTGGGCGAGCGCATCGAGAGCGGGGATCTGTACCCGGATGTGCGGACCGGGTTGGCGGGGTTGCGGCAGGCTGGGCTGTGGGTCGGGGTGGCCGGGAACCGGACTGCTCGGGGGGGCGAGCTGCTGCGGGGGTTGGAGTTGCCGGTGGACGGGATCGCCACGTCTGGTGAATGGGGTGTGGCCAAGCCTGCGCCAGAGTTCTTCGAGCGGGTCGTGGGCATGACGCCTGCGGCGGCTGCCGGTGATGTGCTCTACGTCGGTGATCACCGTGACAACGATGTCGTCGCCGCCAAAGCGGCTGGGCTGAGTACTGCGCTGATCCGGCGTGGGCCGTGGGGGCACCTGTGGGCCGATGATCCGTTGGTGCGTCGTGATGCCGATTGGGTGATCGACTCGCTGCACGATCTGCCCGAGCTGTTGGGGAAGGCGTGAGCGGATAGGCCGGTGTGTCGGTTCAGCGCGCGCTGGCCGCTTGCGGACGTTGCGAGACGGGCTGACACCGGCCATGCGGGCGCTGGACGGCCTGGCGCTCTACGCGGGGTGGCCGGCGGAGACAAGTGGGCTGACGACCACCGGAGGGCCAAGGCGCTGCGCTCGATGGGGCGATGCCTCAAGACGTGTACACGGGGCGGTCGCCGGAGCGGATGCGCTCACGGCTGATCAGCACTGACGGCGAACAATTCGGGGGTGAGTGGGGATTCGGCTCCTGCCCAATTCCCCGTCACCGCTTTGACCAGCGCTTTTGGTGGGCCGCCAGGGACTCGAACCCTGAACCCGAAGATTAAAAGTCTCCTGCTCTGCCAATTGAGCTAGCAGCCCTCGGGCGACAGCTTACCGAGACCCGGACGGCTGGTGAGTCGGGGTGGTCGGGTCTTCGGTGTGGGTGCGGTCACGTGTTGGGTGGGCGCGGGTGCTTGCGGTGCAGGTCAAGGGGGATCGGGGCTACGGTGGGACGGGTGCGGGTCGTTACCTGGAACGTGAACTCGGTCAAGCAGCGGGCGCCTCGGTTCTTGCCGTGGCTCGACCAGCGGCAACCCGACGTCGTCTGCCTCCAGGAGACCAAGCTCGCCGACGACGCCTTCACCGCGCTCCTCGGCGACGAGCTGGCCGGGCGCGGTTACCAGGTGGCGGTGCACGGGGAGGGTCGCTGGAACGGGGTGGCGATCCTTTCCCGGGTCGGCTTGGACGACGTCGTCAAAGGCCTTCCCGACGGCCCCGGTTTCCCGCACCCCGAGGCGCGGGCGGTCGCTGCCACGTGTGGTGGGGTGCGGGTGCACTCGGTGTACGTGCCCAACGGCCGGACGCCCGACTCGGACCACTACCACTACAAGCTGGCCTGGCTGGCAGCCTTGCGGGACGTCGTGGCGGCGGGTCCGGAGGCCGTCGTCGTCTGCGGTGACGTCAACATCGCGCCCGCCGACGCCGACGTCTTCGACCCGGCCGCCTACGTCGGCCACACGCACGTGACCGCCCCCGAACGCGAGGCGCTCGCCGCACTCCAGGCCGCCGGCCTGCACGACGTCGTCCGCGACCGGTGGCCGGACGAGCGCGTCTTCACCTACTGGGACTACCGCGCCGGCATGTTCCACCAGGACCTCGGCATGCGCATCGACCTCGTCCTGGCGTCGGACCCGGTCGCGGCACGGGTCGAGGCGGCGTGGGTGGACCGGCACGCGCGCAAGGGCACCGGACCCAGCGACCACGCGCCGGTGATCGTCGACCTGGACGAGGCCCCGGACGGCGACATCGGGCCGGTCGTGCCGCCGCCGTCCGCTCCCCGAGCCCGCAAGTCCGTCAAGCTGCCCCAGTCCTAGCCGACGATCCTGACCACCAGGCCTGATCAACAGCCCGGGTGAACAGCCCTAGCCGGCGAGTTCGTCGCGTTCGATGTCGGCGGTCCACGACTCGGTGCGCCACTGGCGGCGCAGGGCCAGCGCCAGGGCCACCCGCAGCCCGGCGTCACGGACACGGGTCAGCCGGCGCACCCGGGCCAGCCGGTTGAACCGGAGCGACCGGGCCGCCAACCGCTGCGTCACCGGCCGCCGCTCCCGCTCGTACGCGCGCAGACCCGACTCGACGTCCCCGGTCAGGCACTCGGCCAGCACCGTCCCGTCGATGATCGCCTGGCACGCGCCCTGCCCGAGGTCGGGCGTCATGGCGTGCGCGGCGTCGCCGATCAGGGCCACCTTGCCCGCCACGTAACGCCGCAGCGGCGCCAGGTACAGCAGCTCGTGCCGCATCACGTCGGAGGTCGAAGCGAGGATCCGCGGGATCGGGTCGTGCCAGTCGGCGAAGTGCGAGAGGTCGTCGGCCATCGCGTACCAGTTCGTGTGCCCGCCCGCCTGCGGGTTGAGGCCGAACTTGACGCCCCTGCCCCACGTCTCGCCGCCCGTCGCGACGGGGAAGTCGACCGTGCCGCGCCAGCCGATCGCGCCGGACGTGCGGATCTCCGCGTCGAACAGCTCGCCGCGCACCGCGCTGTGGATGCCGTCGGCCCCCACGACCAGGTCGTACCCGGCGCAGTCGGCCAACGCCGCCGACGTCCCGAACCGCACGACCCCCGGCGGCAACGCGTCCGCCAGCACCCCGAGCAGCGCGGGCCGGGTGAGCAGGTGGACGGAGTTCGCGCCGAGGGTCGCGATCAGCGTGCCGTCCGGTCTGCGCAGGGCGCCATCGGGTTGCCGCCGGCCGACCCGCCGCGCGGCGTCGCCCACCCCGAGCCGGTCCAGCGCCCGCATCGCATCCGGCCGGATCCCCAGCCCGGTCCCGACTCCGGCCAACGCCTCGGCACGTTCGAAGACGGTCACCTCCCACCCGTGCCGGCGCAAGCCGACCGCGGCGGCCAGGCCGCCGACCCCTCCACCGATGACCGCTGCGCGTCGAAGTCCCATGCACGCCACCGTACTACAGCTGTAGTACAATATACTACGGGTGTAGTGTGGTCCTTGATGACCAAGCAGCAGCAGGTGCTCGACGCCGCGATCCGCGTGTTGGGCACGGGTGGCATGCGCCAGCTCACCCACCGCGCCGTCGACGCCGAAGCGGGCCTCCCGCAGGGATCGACGTCCAACCACTTCCGCACCCGGGACGCGTTGATCACCGCCGTCCTCGGCCGCCTCCTCGAACGGGAGACCGAGCTCTGGGGCAGCCTCGCCGGCGACGTCACCACCCCCGACGCCTTCGCCCGGACCGTCGGCGCCCTGGTCGAACGGCTCGCCGCCGACCCCACGGTCACCCTCGCCCGCCACGCGCTGTTCGTCGAGGTCGCCCAACGGCCGGAGCTGCGCCCCGAAGTGGAACGGGCGCACCGCGAGATCGCGAGCTGGGCCGTCCCCCTGATCGCCGGTCTCGGCTCGACCGACCCGCGGACCGACCTGGCCGTGCTGCTCGCCCTGATCGACGGCCTGCTGACGAACCACCTGGCCGACCCGCGCCGGGACTTCGACCCCACCGCGGCCGTCCGCAGGGTGCTCGGGGGGATCCTCGCCGGCTGACCCGTCCGCTCCGACATCATGTGCCGCGACCCGCCCCGGCCCCGAGGAGCAGACGTGGCAGACCACGTGACGCAGGCGTACCTGGACGACGAGAGCGTGCACGGGGTGATGGGGCGGCTCGACCTGCCGCCACACCTCGAAGCCGCCTACGGCCACCGGTTAGTCGGCCGGCCGTTCTTCCTGGACGAGAGCACCGCGCACAGCGTCGCGGCCGACGTGCTGGACTTCTTCGACCTCGTCTTCTCCCTGCCGGAGAAGATGTTCGACGGCAGCTTCGCCCGCTTCGCCGACGCCCTGGGCATCCCGCCCGCCGAAGCCGCCCTGATGGGCTCGGAACGGCCGCCGAGGCACGGCCGCGCGGACATCTACCGCGTCGGCGACGACTTCCGGCTGCTGGAGATCAACGCGGGCTCCCCGCTCGGCGGCCCGGACCTCGGCGAGCTGGCCCGCGCCATCCACCAGGACCCCGGCTTCCAGCCGTTCGTCCGCGAGCACGGCCTGAGCTACTTCGACCCGATCGAGAAGCTGCTCGACGCCGTCGGCCGCGACCGCACCATCGCGTTCCTCGAAGAGGGCGGCATGCTGGCGCGGTTCGCCAAGGGGTTCGCCAGCATCCGGGAGGCCTGCGCGCGGCACGGCGTCGACGTGCTGCTCGGCGAGCTGGACGAGCTGACCGAGCGCAACGGCCACCTCCACCTGCGCGGAACGAAGCTCGACGTGGTGGTCCGGTACTTCTCCGCGAAGCAGGCAGTCGGCCACGCGGAGATCCTGGCGAAGGGCCACAAGACCGAGCTGTACACGCCGTTGTCCAGCTACCTGTACGGCAACAAGTCCACCCTCGCGCTGCTGTCGGAGCACCGCGAGAAGCTGACCGACGCCGAGCGGGCGCTGGTGGACCGGCTGCTGCCGTGGACCCGCTACCTCCGGGACGTGCCGCTGGACGAGGTCCGCGGCAACCGGGAGAACCTGATCGTCAAGGCGGCGGGCGAGTTCGCGGGCACCGGCGTCCACCCCGGCTGGCTGATGACCGACAAGGAGTGGGCCGAACTCCTCGACGACGTCGAGAAGGAGCCGTACGTCGTGCAGGAACGCGTGCGCCCCACGCCGGACGTCGTCCCCGGCGACGATCGGCCGTGGGTGACGGTGTGGGGCTGGTTCGTGACGGACGCCGGGTTCGCGGGCATGAGCATCCGGTCGATGCCGTTCGCGGACGGCGCGGTGGTCAGCTACGCGGGCAACGGCTTGACCAGGGTGTCGGGCCTGCTGGTGCACTGACCGGGTTGTTCCGACCGCGTTGTGTCATTCCGCTCAGATCGCTCTCAGGAACCGGTTAGAGTCCGGTCAAAGGGGGCCACATGGGGCAGTTCTTCGCGGCGGCACTGGATTTTCCCGTCGTCCTGCTGACCATCCTGCTGGTCGTCGTCCTCGTCTTCTGGCTGCTGGCCGCCTTCGGGGTGGCGGACACCGACTGGGTGGAGCTGGACATCGGCGGCGTGCCCGCGACGGTCGGCATCTCGTTGATGATCGTGTTCTCGTGGTTCGCGTGCCTGGCGGGCACTGTCCTGTTGCGACCGTCGACGGCGGTCGCCGCGGCCGTGCTCGCCGGGGCGCTCCTCGTCGGGCTGGTGCTGACCCGGCTGGTGATGACGCCGTTGAAGCGGCTGTTCCCGGCGGACCCGCCCGCGTCCCGGCTGGACTTCGTCGGCCGCCGGTGCGTCATCCGGACCGGCAGCGTGACGCAGACGTTCGGCCAGGCCGAGGTCACCGCCGCGGACGGTTCGTCGGCCGTCGTGCAGGTGCGCCAGCCGGGCCGGGACCCACTCACCGCGGGCACCGCAGCGGTGATCTTCGACTACGACGCGGACGGCGAGTTCTTCTGGGTCGCTGCCCTCTGGAACGAAAGCCCTACGACCACACTGGGGGACCACTAGATGGATGTCATCACCACCGGGTTCGGCATTCTCGTCGCCGTCATCCTGGTCGTCGTGATCGGGCTGCTGCTCCTCGTCAGCCGCCTGTTCCGCAAGATCGACCAGGGCAAGGCGCTGATCATCTCCAAGGTGCGCAAGGTGGACGTCACGTTCACCGGCGCCGTGGTGCTGCCCGTGCTGCACCGCGCGGAGGTCATGGACATCTCGGTGAAGACCATCGAGATCCGCCGTGCCGGGCAAGAGGGCCTGATCTGCCAGGACAACATCCGGGCCGACATCCGCATCACCTTCTTCGTGCGGGTCAACAAGACCGTCGAGGACGTCATCAAGGTCGCCCAGGCCATCGGCACCGCCCGCGCCAGCGACGAGACCACGCTCCAGGAGCTGTTCAACGCCAAGTTCTCCGAGGCACTGAAGACGGTCGGCAAGCAGCTCGACTTCATCGACCTCTACACCAAGCGCGACGAGTTCCGCGACCGGATCATCCAGGTCATCGGCACCGACCTCAACGGCTACAGCCTCGAGGACGCGGCGATCGACTACCTCGAGCAGACGCCGATGTCGCAGCTCAACCCGTCGAACATCCTCGACGCCCAGGGCATCCGCAAGATCACCGAGCTGACCGCGATCGAGCACGTCCGGACGAACGAGTTCACCCGGCACGAGGAGAAGGAGATCACGCGCCAGAACGTCGAGGCGCGCGAGGCGATCCTGGAGCTGGAGCGCCGCCAGGCGGACGCGGAGATCAAGCAGAAGCGCGAAGTCGAGACGATGCGCGCCCGTGAGGAGGCGGAGACCGCGAAGGTGCAGGCCGAGGAACGCCTCAAGGCCAACACCGCGCACATCCGCACCGACGAGCAGCTGGGCATCCAGACCGAGAACAAGGCGCGCGAGATCGCGGTGGCGGAGAAGAACCGCGAGCGCGTGATCGCGATCGAGACCGAGCGCATCGAGAAGGACCGGATGCTCGAGGTCATCGGCCGCGAGCGCGAGACCGAGCTGTCCCGGATCTCCGCGGACAAGGAGGTCGAGGGCGAGAAGCGGGCCATCGCCGAGGTGGTGCGCGAGCGGATCGCGGTGGAGAAGACCGTGGCCGAGCAGGAGGAGATCATCAAGCGGTTGCGCGCGGTCGAGGAGGCCGAGCGGACCCGCCAGACGATGGTGATCCACGCCGAGGCGCAGGCCCAGGAAGGCCTCGTCAAGGACATCAAGGCCGCCGAGGCCGCCGAGCAGGCCGCGAAGTTCAAGGCCCGCGAGGAACTGGTGCTCGCCGAGGCGCGCCAGCAGGCCGCCGAGCTGGACACCCGCGCCATGATCCGCCTCGCCGAGGGCAAGCAGGCGGAGGCGGCGGCGGCCGGCCTGGCCGAGGTGCAGGTGCGCGAGCGCGACGCGGAGGCGATCGAGAAGGTCGGCCGCGCCGAGGCCGCGGTGGGCAAGGAGAAGGCGCTGGTCGAGGCGCTGGCGATCCGCGAGAAGCTGAAGGGCGAGGCCGAGGGGCTGGCCGACAAGGCGGGCGCCATGGCCGCGTTGGACGACGCCACCCGCGAGCACGAGGAGTACCGGCTCCGGCTGGAGGCCGACAAGGAGGTCCGGCTCGCCGGGATCGACGTGCAGCGGCAGATCGCCGAGTCGCAGGCGCTGGTGCTGGCGGCGGGCCTGGAGCACGCCGACATCGACATCATCGGCGGCGACAGCATGTTCTTCGACCGGATCGTCGGCGCCATGACGGTCGGCAAGCAGGTCGACGGGTTCATCGAGCACTCCGACGTGGCGAAGTCGCTGGCCAAGCCGTGGCTCGACGGGTCGGCGAGCTTCACCGACGACATCGGTCGGCTGCTCGGCTCGCTGAACACCGCTGACGTGCAGAACCTGACCGTGTCCGCCCTGCTGCTCAAGCTGATCAACTCCGGTGGTCCGGACGAGGGCAAGCTGCGCGAGCTGCTGGCCGCCGCCCAGAACCTGGGTGTGGCCGAGCGGCCGGTCGCCTCGCTGTCGTGACCGCTCCAAGGGAGGCAAGCCCAGCGGAGGCAAGCCCAGTGGAGGCGGCCCCGGCGGTAGCGACGTTGGAGGCGGGCACCTACGAGGTGCTGCGGGCCCGGCTGGCCGACCAGGCCGCCGGGCTCGCCCGCCGGGCGGAAGCGCTCAACACCCGCCGGCTGGAGGTGTTCGGCAGTGCCGAGCTGACGTTGCTCGGCACCGAGCGCATCCGCACCGAGCACAACTGCGTGCCGCGCGACTGCGTCCCTGTCTCCTACGGCGACGGGCACGGGTGGCAGGGCGCCGGGCTGATGCTGTTCGGCTACAACGTCTTCATCGGCCTCAAGCCGGAGACGACGGTCGACGACGTGTTCTCGCTGCACCGCTTCACCCGCGACGGTGACGCGTTCCGGTTCGAGGACGCGGCGGACGGCGAGCTGCCCGGCCTGCTGCGCGACCCGCAGTTCGAGCGGGACTTCGCCGAGCTGTACCGGTACTACCGGGACACCCGGCTGGTCCAGCTGCGCCGGCTGGAGGGCAGGCTGCTGGCCGTGTTCCAGACCGGCGCCCGGATCGAGGACATCCGGGTGCTGCGCTGGCAGGTCGGCGTGGACGGCACGGTCAAGTACCTGGACAACCGGGGCGAGCGCGACCACGTGTTCCCGGCGTCGCACGACTTCGAGTGGATCCCGACCGGCCGCGAGCACCACGTGCTGGGCCGCCACCCGCACATCTCCATCGAGGACGAGGTCTTCGTCGAGACCATCAACGGCGACCTCACCATCAAGGTGGAGGACAACACCGAGACCGGCGAGGGCATCTACCGGGAACCGGTGGACGAGCCGCTGCAGTCGCTGGCCGACGGCGAGGTGCACTACGCGCGGGTCGGCTCGCTGATCCTGCTGCGCATCCGCCCGTACAACGAGACCGCGTGGCGGCACCTGGTGTTCAACACCCGCACCAGGTCCGTGGTGAAGCTGGACGGCATCGGCCAGGCGTGCCAGCGGCTGCCCGAGGACCAAGGCCTGATCTTCCCCGGCGGCTACTACCTGACCACGGGGATCAGCAAGACGTTCGACACCCCCGTGGACGAGCTGGAGTTCGAGCGGGTCATCCGGTCCACCAACGGCGAGGACGTGCTGTACGTCTTCCACGCCCGCCGTGACGGGCGGTCGCTGCTGCTGCCGTACAACGTGATCCGCAAGGAAGTGGCGAACCCGTTGTCGTGCCACGGGTTCTCCCTGTTCGACGACGGCACGCTGGTCGTGTTCCGCGCGTCGAGCGACGAGCCGACCCGCGTGCACCCGATGCAGGTGTGGCAGACCCCGTACCTGTCCGACACGTACACCGCCGCGCAGCCGGTCGGCACCGGTCCGCTGGAGCGGGTCGGGAACGCCGACCTGGTGCGCGGCATCTCCGACTGCCTGTCGGTGAGCCGGATGGTCGGCGAGATGGCGCCGTCCGTGGCGGTGTTCGAGGACCTGATCGCCTCGTGCACCAGGGTGTTCGACGCCTACCACTGGCTGGGCGAGGCGGAACTGGAGGACCTGCGCACCCCGTTGACGGAGGTGCGGGCCACCGCCGAGCAGGTGCTGGACGAGTTCGAGACCGTGCAGGCGTTGAGCGACCAGGCGTCGGCCGCGTTGGCCGAGGCGGCCGACCGGGTCGCGTCCATGGTCCGCCGGGTGCGCGGCGAGGTGCCGGCCTCCGCCGACGCGTGGGTGCGGCAGCTGGCCGGCCTGCGGCAGGCGCAGGGGCACCTGGTCACGTTGAAGGAGATGCGCTACGTCGACGTGGCGCGCATCGACGCCCTGGTCTCGTCGCTGGCCGACGAGCTGGGGGAGACCGCGCTGCGGGCGGTCGAGCACCTGCGCCGGGACGACGCGTTCACCGGCTACCACGAGCAGGTCGAGGCGCTGGTCGGCAAGGCGGACGGCATCCGCACGGTCGCCGAGGCCGTCCCGGTGGTCGAGGAGCTGGGCGAGCAGCAACGCGGCCTGGAGGTGCTGACCGAGGTCGTCGGCTCGCTGGACATCGCGGACGCCACCGTGCGCACGTCGATCCTCGAACGCATCGGCGAGGTGCTGGGCGGCCTGAACCGGGCACGGGCGACCGTGGACGGTCGCAGGCGCGCCCTGCTGGCCACCGAGGGCCGGGCCGAGTTCGCCGCCGAGTTCGCGCTGCTCGGACAGGCCATCACGGGCGCGCTGGCGGTCGCGGACAGCCCGCAGCGGTGCGACGAGCAGCTGGGCCGGCTGCTGCTGCAGCTGGAGAACCTGGAGTCGCGGTTCGGCGAGTTCGACGACTTCCTGACCCGGCTCGGCGACAAGCGGACCGACGTCTACGAGGCGTTCTCGTCACGCAAGCAGGCGTTGCTGGACGACCGCGCCCGCCGTGCCGACCGGCTCGCCTCCTCCGCCGACCGCATCCTGGTCAGCGTGACCCGGCGGGTGGCGTCGCTGGCGTCGTTGGACGAGGTCAACACCTACTTCGCGTCCGACCCGATGGTCGCCAAGATCCGGTCGGTGGCGGACGAGCTGCGCGCCCTGGGCGACCAGGTGCGGGCGGAGGAGCTGGACGGCCGGGTGCTCGCCGCGCGCCAGGAGGCGGGTCGCTCGCTGCGCGACCGGCTGGACCTGTTCGACGGCGAGACCATCCGGCTCGGCAAGCACCGGTTCGCGGTGAACACCCAGCCGATGGACCTGACCCTGGTGCCGAAGGACGGCGCGCTGGCGTTCGCCATCACCGGCACCGACTTCCGCGCGCCGGTGCGCGACCCGGAGTTCGCCGACACCAAGCCGTTCTGGGACCAGCTGGTGGTGTCGGAGACCGCCGAGGTGTACCGGGCGGAGCACTTGGCCGCGTCGATGCTGGCCACCCACCCGTTGGACGACCTGCACGCCGCCGTCACCGAAGGACGGTTGCCGGACCTGGTGCGGCAGGTCGCCGAGTCACGGCTGGACGAGGGTTACGAGCGGGGCGTGCACGACCACGACGCGGCCCGGATCCTCGACGTGCTGCTGCGGTTGCACGCGGGCGCGGGCGTGCTGCGGTACCCGCCCGGCGCTCGTGCGGCGGCGCAGTTGTTCTGGGCCGAGGCCTCGGAGGAGGCGCGGGCTTCGTGGTCGCGGCGGGCGGCGTCGCTGGGGCGGGCGCGGGCGGCGTTCGGCCACACGGCGGCGATCGACGAGCTGTGCGCGGAGCTGTCGTCGCTGGCCGGTGATCCGCTGGCCGGCGAGTACCTGTTCGAGGAGCTGTGCGGCGCGCCGGTCGGGTTCGCCACGAGTGCGGGAGCGCGCGCTCTGGTGGACTCGTTCCACCGGGCGTTGGCCGGGCGCAAGGAGTACGACGACGACCTGCGGGCGTTCAGCGACCTCGCGGTGCGGCGTCGGCTGGTGGAGGGCTGGTACGAGGCGTTCCTGGCGGGCAGGGAGGAACCGGACCTGCCCGAGGCGGTGGCCCTAGAACTGTGCCGCGACCTGCCCCGGTACGAGTCGTCCGCCCAGTTGCAGGCCACTGTGGACGGTCTGCTCGGCACGCACCCGCGGATCACCGACCGGGTGCTGGAGGTCCGGCTGGACGAGCTGCTGACCCGGACGCGCGCGTTCCGCGAGGAACGCGTGCCCGCCTACCGCGCGTACCAGCGTCGGCGGAACGAGGTCGTGGCCCGTGAACGGGCGCGGCTGCGGCTCGACGAGTTCCAGCCCAAGGTGATGAGCGCGTTCGTCAGGAACCGGTTGCTGGACGAGGTCTACCTGCCGCTGATCGGCGACAACCTGGCCAAGCAGCTCGGCGCGGCGGGTGACGCGAAGCGCACCGACCAGATGGGCCTGCTGCTGCTCATCTCGCCGCCCGGCTACGGCAAGACGACGCTGATGGAGTACGTCGCCAACCGGCTGGGGCTGGTGTTCGTCAAGGTCAACGGCCCGTCGCTGGGCCACGACGTGACGTCCGTCGACCCGGCCGACGCGCCGAACGCCACCGCGCGGCAGGAGGTCGAGAAGATCTCGTTCGCGCTGGAGGCGGGCAACAACGTCCTGCTGTACCTGGACGACATCCAGCACACGTCACCCGAGCTGCTGCAGAAGTTCATCTCGCTGTGCGACGCGCAGCGGCGGATGGAAGGCGTGTGGGACGGCGGCACGCGCACGTACGACATGCGCGGCAAGCGGTTCGCGGTGTGCATGGCCGGCAACCCGTACACCGAGTCGGGGCAGCGGTTCCGGATCCCCGACATGCTCGCCAACCGCGCGGACGTGTGGAACCTGGGCGACGTGCTGTCCGGGCGCGAGGAGCTGTTCGCGCTGAGCTACGTCGAGAACGCGCTGACGTCGAACCCGGTGCTCGCGCCGCTGTCCACCCGTGACCGGGGTGACGTGGAGCTGCTGGTGCGGATGGCGCGGGGCGAGGACGTGCGGGCCGATCGGCTCGTGCACCCGTACACGTCGGTGGAGCTGGAGCAGGTGCTGTCCGTGCTGCGGAAGGTGCTGCGCGTGCAGGAGGTCGTGCTGGCGAACAACCAGGCGTACATCGCTTCGGCCGCCCAGTCCGACGCCTCGCGGGTCGAGCCGCCGTTCCAGCTCCAGGGCTCGTACCGGAACATGAACAAGCTGGCGGAGAAGGTCGTGCCGGTGATGAACGACGCCGAGCTGGCCGCCGTGATCGACGACCACTACGTCGGCGAGGCGCAGACGCTGACGTCCGGCGCCGAGGCGAACCTGCTCAAGCTGGCCGAACTGCGCGGCACCCTCACCCCCGCCCAGGCCGCCCGCTGGCAGGAGGTGAAGTCGGCGTACGTCCGGGCCCAGGCCCTGGGTGGCTCCGACGACGACCCGATGAGCCGTGCGGTGGGCGCGGTAGCCCTCCTGTCCGACCGCGTGGGCACCGCCCTCGACCGCCTCGCCCCTCCCGAGCGCTGAACCCACCCGTTCCGAACGCAGGACTCACCCCGCGCCCCGCGTGAGTCCTGCGTTCGGAACACCCGGATGTGACGCTCAGAACTCAGGGCGGGCGGGTCAGTCGGCGCGTTCGCAGGCGACGCGGTCGTGGTCGCGGTCGAGGTAGTGGCGGTCCCAGCCGACCACCTCGATCCGGGTGGTGCCCCGCTCGTGCAGCCAGTCGCACTTGCGCCACACCCCGCGCGGGAAGCGCAACGGCACGCACGGGCCCTCGGTCACGTACGAGGGATCGCAGCCCTCGCCCGAAGACGGCGGAGCGGACGACGTGCTCTCGTCCGGATCGCTGGACGACGGCGTCGGCGGCGGAGGGGGCGGCGCGGTCTGCTCGGTCGTCGTCGGCACTGGGACGTCCACGGGCGGAACCGGGCGGGGCACCGGCGGGGCGATGACCACCGCGCTGGTCGTGGGGCGGTTCGCCTGGACCGTGGTCGTGTAGCTGGCGCTCATCACGCCGGGCACCGCTCGGCTCACCTCCACCCGGCGCACGTCGACCGGCCTCGGTTCGTTGACCGTGAGCGCCACGGACACGAGCCCACCGGTCGCGAGTAACAGCGCGACCCCGGCGAAGGCGACGCTCTTGCCACTGCTCATCCCAGCACCCGCTCCGACGCTCCACGGTGTCACGTGAAATCGTTCGCCAGGCAAAAGGCGTTACGCCCCAGACCGTTCCGCCACGCTCGAACGGGTGACGCGAACCGCCGCGCGTGGCACCATCGGCCAGGTGGACGCAGGGCTGCTCGGACCCGGGACGGTGACCTGGCAGCTGCACGCCGACCCCGCCATGTGGGTCGCCGGCATCGCGAGCCTCTACCTCCAGGCCCTCCACCCGCGCGCGGTCGCCGCCATCGTCCAGAACTCGAACTTCCGCCAGGACCCGCTCGGCCGCCTCAAGCGCACCGCGAGCTTCGTCGGCACGGTCAGCTACGGCTCCACCGAAGAGGTCGAACGGGCCGCCGCCCGCGTCCGCGACCTGCACCGCACACTCCGCGCGAAGGACGCCGACGGCGGGACGTTCCGCATCGACGACCCCCACCTGCTGCTCTGGGTGCACTGCGCCGAGGTCCACAGCTTCGTCACCGTCCTGCGGCGTGCCGGCTACCGGCTCACCGACGCCCAGGTCGACCGCTACTACGACGAGCAGCGCCGCACCGCCGCCCTCGTCGGCCTGCACGAGGACGAAGTGCCCGGCAGCGCCCGCGAGATGGGCGACTACTTCGCCGCGACGCTCCCCGAGCTGAAGCGCACCGAGGACTCCGAGGCGGTGTACCGCTTCCTGCACCGCCCGCCCGTCGACGGCGTGCTGCGCCTGGGCCTGGACGCCTACGAGCCGCTGCTCGGCCACCTCGCGTACTCCGTGCTGCCGCCGTGGGCCATCGCCCTGCACGGCCACCGCCCCTACCCCGAACCAGCCGCCACCGTTCTCCTGCGCGGACTTCGGACCGCCGCACTGCTGGTGCCCGCGCCGATCCGCTGGGGCGTGCCGGAGGGGCACGTGAACAAGGCCATCCGCCGGCTCGGCTGCCGCGTGGCGCCCAGGCGGTCCCTCCTGCCGTCCTAGACCCCGTGCCGTCACCGGGCTCACAGCGCGGATTGGGCCGAACGGCGTAGTGAACCGGGCCGGTGCGACCTTCGTCGCACCGGCCACCGTGCCCGGTTTGCTTAGCATGGGCAACGTCCGGTGCGTCGATCCGCGCCTGCGTCGAGAGCCCGAGTCCGAGCACCCCCGAGAGGCCCCAGCTCATGCTGTTCCGAAGAATGCTGCCCGCAGCCGCCCTGGTCACGGCCCTGACCACGACCGCGGCGTGTGGTGGCCCGAGCGGCGACACCCTGGCCGGCAAAGCCCACGACGGCACGCTGACCATCGGCATCCGGTTCGACCAACCGGGTCTCGGGCAGCGCAGGCTGGACGGCAAGTTCGTCGGCTTCGACGTGGACGTCGCCAAGTACGTGGCGGCCCAGCTCGGCGTCGACGAGGACGGCATCACCTGGAAGGAAGCCCGGTCCGCCGACCGGGAGAAGCTGATCGCCGCCGGCGACGTGGACTTCGTCGTCGCCACCTACTCGATCACCGACAAGCGCAAGGAGCAGGTGTCGTTCGCCGGCCCCTACTTCCAGACCGGCCAGGGCGTGCTGGCCCGCTTCACCGACGACCAGATCACCGGCCCGGAGACGTTGAACGGCAAGAAGCTGTGCTCCGTCGCCGGCTCGACGTCCGCGCAGAAGGTGAAGGACCAGTTCGCGCAGGATGTGCAGCTGGTCGAGTACGGCCAGTACTCCGACTGCGTCGTCGCCCTGCTCGCCGAGAACGTGGACGCGGTGACCACCGACGAGGTGATCCTCGCCGGGTACGTGGCGGAGAACCCCGAGCTGCTGAAGCTCGTCGGTGAACCGTTCACCACCGAGCGGTACGGCGTCGGCCTCGCCAAGGACGACGCGAAGGGCCGGGCCGACGTCAGCGCGGCCATCGAGAAGATGGTCGGCTCCGGCGAGTGGCGGTCCGCGCTGGAGCGGAACATCGGGCAGGCGGACGTGCGGCTGCCCGACCCGCCCGAGGTGACCGAGAAGTAGATTTCCGGTTGACCAAAGGCTTCGGGGCAGTAGTGCTGAGCGTGGCCAACCGATACGCTCAGCCACGCAGGCCGTGGTTTCTGTGTTCGTGTCTCACGCTCGCGGAACGACACGCGGGCGTGCCGCCTCCGCTCCCGTTGGTGGGGGAGAACGCCCCGGGACGGCCGGGGCTGCACGGTGCAGTCCCAAGCTTCCCTGCGATGGAGGCAGGTACATGGCACTGGGCACTGTCAAGTGGTTCAACTCCGAAAAGGGCTTCGGCTTCATCGCGCAGGAGAACGGCGGGCCGGACGTCTTCGTGCACTACTCGGAGATCCAGGGTCAGGGTTTCCGCACCCTGGAGGAGAACCAGCGGGTCGAGTTCGAGATCGGTCAGGGCACCAAGGGCCCGCAGGCCCAGAACGTGCGCAAGGTCTGATCGCGGAGATAGTCCACGCTCCACCGACGTTCCGGCACGACCGACGTTCCAGCACGACGCAGGCCCCCGACCGGGATGGTCGGGGGCCTGCGTCGTGTGTCGGCGTTCCGCCGGAAGCTAGAACCCGCGCTGGCGGGCTTCCCACTCCAGTCGCTGCATGACCCACTCGGTGGCCAGGGCCTGGGGGGACGTCTGCCGCTCGGCGGCCAGTTCCTTCAGCTGCTCGTTCGCCACCAGCTGGAGGCGGAGCTGGTAGACCTGCGCGTTGCCGAAGCTGGTGCCGGCGGTCGTCTCCGCGTCTGTCGCCTCCGGCGCGAGGGCCGCGAGGTACGACTCCAGCTCGTCGTCGGCGGGCACGACTTCGTCTTCACGGTCGGACGGGCGGTGGCGGCCGGACTTCGACCGCCCAAGGGATCCAAGAGGCACCGCGTCACGATAACGGTTGGATTGCGAAGTCGGCCGAACTGTGGCCTGGGTCACAAGCGTGTGCATGGAGAGGCCCCCGCGCCAGGGGGAGGAACGCGGGGGCCGGAGGGGATCTCCACAGGCGCTGACCGGGGGTGTGTCAGCAATTCGGATTGTTGCACGCGCAGGTGGGACTGGGGAGTGGGTTGAACCGAAATCTTCAGGTAGTGGATGGCGGAAACCCGTACCCGGCCCCGATGTGGTCCTCGGGGCCGCGCCGGCGGTGGTACGCCTAGGGGGTGGCCGGATCGTCCGGCGGGGGCTCCAGGTTCGTGATCTCGCCCTCCAGCCGCTGCACCAGGTCTTCGAGGCCCGCGAGCATCCCGTCGAGCTCGCTCATCTTGTCGTTCATCAACCGGTCGATGTCCGCCTCGATCGCGGACAGCGAGAGGCTGCCGAACAACTCCTGCGGGTTCGGCGGCACGGCCCCCGCTTCTGCCGGGCCTTCGGCGTCGGCGCTCGCTTCGGTCCGGCTTTCGGCTCGCGCTCCGCGGCCGGCCGCTTCGGCCCCTGCCGGATCGGCGGTCTCGACCGGATCGGTCGACCGGGACTCCGCCGGGCCGGGTTTGGTGGCCGCCAGGTCCGGCTCATGCGTCTCGGTCGGCTGCTGGGCCGCCGCGGGCGGGTCCGCGGCCGGCGGCGTGGCGTTCGCGGCATCCGTCACGGCGGGTTCCGGCGTCTGCCCCGGTACCGGTTCGGTCATGGGTTGCACCCTCCTCGTTCGCGTCAAGCACATCACGGGACGCTTGACACCGACTGGCCTACACGGAAAGTGACGCTCCGTCGCCCCCGAATCACTCTGCGGGGGGCTGCGGTTGTCGGACGGGCTCGCTTAGCCTCGCGCCAACCTCAAGTCGGGGAGGCGTCATGAGCGGGTCCCTAGAAATGCGTCAGTTCCTGTGGAACCAGGACGACACGATGTCCAGGCCGGGCGGCGGTGGTGTGCCGGCCCAGCGGACAGGCGAGCCATCGCGGATCTCGGACGAGCAGGTGCACCGGGCCAGGCTCTCGGTGGCGCGCGGCGCCACCAGTGCCGAGGACTGCCGGTTGCTGCTCGACATGCTCGGGTTGTCCCCGGGCGAGGACGGGGGCGCGCCGCCCGTGCAGCGGTAGGACGTGCGGCCGACGGCCCTTCGGGACGTGATCCGAATGGGCCGTCGCAGCCGTGGACGCGGTGGAATCGCAGGTCAACAACTTGTGCCACCCCCGTTTTGGAGGTGTGGGCACTCGTGCCCTATGCTTACGATGCTTCCACCGGACAGCGTGGAGGGCCTGGGAAGATGGTGGCCCAAGGGCTGCCGGAGGAACTAGGTCCCCATCGTCTAGCGGCCTAGGACCCCGCCCTTTCAAGGCGGTAGCGCGGGTTCGAATCCCGTTGGGGGCACGTAGTACAGTTAGTCGAGTACGGTGTGAAGCAGTAAAGCAAGGCCCAGTGGCGCAGTTGGTTAGCGCGTCGCCCTGTCACGGCGAAGGTCGCGGGTTCGAGTCCCGTCTGGGTCGCAAGGCAGTTCGGCCGGTTGGTCGAGCCGCTACCTGGCCAGGTAGCTCAGTTGGTACGAGCGACCGCCTGAAAAGCGGTAGGTCGGCGGTTCGACCCCGCCCCTGGCCACCAGACTCGTTGAAGAAAAGCCCTCCGCGCACGCGGGGGGCTTTTCTCATTCCGGCCCGGTGAATCGGATGACGGCCAGCGCCTGGTCGTCGTGGATTTTCGGTCGCGGCCACTTCCGGCGATCGGCATCATCCGCTTCCGCCGCGCGAATTTCGTCCAACACCGCTTCCGGTCCTTTTTCCGCTGTGACGTCGAACACGATCTGCCAGTCGTCGAACAAGCCGTAGTCGTCCACGCCGCAGGACACACCGTCCGTCGCCATCACCACCGCGCGCACCCGGTCACGCGGCCAACTCGCCCGGACGGCCCGGTGCGCGGCGGTGGGGTCCGCCTCGGCCACCCACCAGCCGTGCTCGTGGTTGCGCCAGTCGGTGATCCGGTCGACCTTGCCGCGCATGTCGCGCAGCCGGTTGTCCGCCACGACCTGCGGGCCGTCGTCGGTGAACACCACCACCGGGCTGTCCGCGAGCACCAGCACGTCCACGGCCGTGTCGGTCCACCGGGTGATCGCGACCGTGCTCGACGGGGAGTCGCCCGGGATCAGGCCGTGGTGGCGGGCGAGGCGTTCGATGGCTCGGGCCAGGTCGTCGGCGAGGTCGCCGTCCAGGTGGCTCCGACCCGCTGCCAGTTCCCGGGCCAGGTTCCGCGAGTGCCAGCCGCCGTCCCGTTCGCGCGGGGTCGGCGAGGTGGCGCCGTCCAGCAGCACCACGGCGTTCGCCAGTCGGACTATCCGGTCCTCGGTGGGGCGTGGCAGGCCGTCACGGCCGACTCCTGGCCGTTCGGCAGTCGTGATCTCCGGCATCGACGTCGAGCGTAGTGCGTCAACCTGGGTTGACAAACCGGCGCTTGTCAACCAAGGTTGACGACATGACGGAGGCAACCCAGCTCGCCTCGGCGGCGGGCGACCACGACCCCAGGGTCGGACTGCGAGCGGTGAGCGCGCTGCGCCGACTGCTCGAAACACTCGAAGCCGTGCAGGTGCGCAACGCCCGCGCCCGCGGCTGGTCCTGGCAGGAGATCGCGGCCGAACTCGGGGTCACCCGGCAGGCCGTCCACAAGAAGCACGGGGGAGACCGATGATCGGGGAACGGTTCACCAGGGCCGCGCGCCAGACCGTCCACGAGGCGGTGGCGCAGGCCGAACGGCTCGACTCGCCTGAGATCGGGCCCGAGCACCTGGCGTTGGCGCTGCTCGACGCGCCCGTGCTGGCGGCCTTCTCGCTGCCGCGCGACGACGTGGTGGAGGCGTTCGCGGCGGCCCGGCGCAAGGGCGGGCTCAGCGCCGCCGACACCGAGGCGCTGCGCGGGCTCGGCATCGACGTCGACCAGATCGTGGCGTCGGTGGAACGGTCGCACGGCGAGGGCGCGCTGGCCGGTGCGCCCCGGCAGCGTCGGCGGCGGTTCTTCGGCAACCACCGGCCGTTCACGGCGGCGGCGAAGAAGACGCTGGTGCGCAGCCTGGTCGAAGCACGCGACCTCGGCCACGGCACGCTCGGCCAGGAGCACCTGTTGCTGGCGCTGCTGGCCGAGCAGGGGGTGGTGGCCGAGGTGTTGGAGGCGCGCGGGGTGAGTTACGAGGAGGTCAGGAAGCGGGCCGCGCGCTCACCCAGGTGACCAGGGGGAGGAACGCCTGGGTCAGCGGGCCGATCGTGACGGCGTAGAGGACGGTGCCGACGCCGATCGTGCCGCCGAGCAGCCAGCCGATCGCCAGCACCGTGATCTCCACGACGGTTCTGACCAGGCGCAACGAGGTCCCGGTCCGCGCGCAGAAGCCGGTCGTCAGGCCGTCGCGCGGGCCGGGGCCGAGGCGGGCGCCGATGTAGACGGCGGCGGCGAGGCCGTTCAGCACGATGCCGGCGGTGAGGAACAGGATGCGGGGCAGGAGTTCGGCCGGGTTCGGCAGGATGGCCAGGCTGACGTCCACCGCGATGCCGATGACGATCACGTTGCTGACCGTGCCGACGCCGGGTCTCTGCCTGAGCGGGATCCAGCAGAGCAGGACCACGAGGCCGACGAGGGCGGTGATCGTGCCGAACGACAAGCCGGTGATCTTGGTCAGGCCTTCGTGCAGCACGTCCCACGGGTCGAGGCCGAGGGTGGCGCGGATCTGGAGCGCCATGCTCGCGCCGTAGAGCCAGAGCCCGGCGACTAGTTGGGGGATGCGGCGAAGCGGCGAGACGGTGACCGGGACCTGGGTGAGTGCGGCGAGCATGTGGCCATCCTTCGTCGAGATTGGCCTTGTATTCCAGAGCCAATCCGCAATAATTGGCTTCATGAATGGCAACGTCCCACCAGGTGGACGTATATCCGGTTTCCGCCTGGCCCGGTTGCTCGGTGAGTGGCGTCGTCGTGGCACGCGTCACGGCTCGGCGGACCTCGCCGCCGCGGTGCGGATGCTCGTGCTGGACGGCAGACTGCCCGCGGGCACCCGGTTGCCGGCGGAACGTGAGCTGGCCGAGGTGCTGCCGGTGAGCCGCACCATGATCACGGCTGCGCTGGACCAGCTGCGGGCGGAAGGTCTGGTCGCCAGCCGGCGGGGGGCGGGGTCGTGGATCAGCCTGCCGACCGGGGCGCTGGGGGTGGGTCCGGACACCCCGTTGGTCGGGCAGAGCATGGTCGACTTCGCGCGTGCCGCGCCCCCGGCGCTGCCGGGTCTGCTGGCGGCGTTCGACCGGGTTCGGCTGACCTTGCCGGACCACCTGACTGATCACGGCTACTACGAGCACGGGCTGCCTCAGCTGCGGAAGCGCATCGCGGACCGGTACGTGGCGCGAGGGCTGCCGACGTCGCCGAACCAGATCGTGATCACCAGCGGCGCACAGCACGCGCTCGCGTTGGCGCTGCGCCTGCTGACCGGCCCCGGCGACCGGGTGCTGGTCGAGCAGCCCAGCTACCCCAACGCGCTGGACGCGATCAAGGCCGTGTCCGCCATCCCGGTCCCGGTGGCGATGACCGACACCGGCTGGGACCTGCCCGGCATCTCGGCGGCCCTGCGCCAAGCCGCACCCCGCATGGCGTACGTCGTGGTCGACTTCCACAACCCCACCGCCCACCGCCTGGACGCCGAGGGTCGAGCCGAACTGGCCGACGTAGCCCGCCGCGCCCGCACCCCGCTGGTGGTCGACGAGACCGTCGTGGAACTGGACCTGGACGGCGACCCGCTCGACGGCCCGCCCCCGATGGCGTCGTACGCCGAGGACCTGGTCGTGACCCTGGGCTCGGCCAGCAAATCCCACTGGGGCGGTCTGCGCATCGGTTGGATCCGGGCCACCCCCGAGATGGTGCACCGCCTGATCTCCACCCGCACCGCCCTGGACCTGGGCTCGGCGGTGGTGGAGCAGCTGGTGCTGGCGGAGCTGCTGGCCGACCCCGAACCGGCCCTGCGCGAACGCCGTGCGCAACTCGCGGCGCAGCGCGACGTGCTGATCGGAGGGTTGCGCGAACACTGCCCGTCGTGGCGCTTCCGCACGCCCGAGGGCGGGCTCAGCGTGTGGTGCGAGCTGGACGCGCCGGTGAGCACGCGGATCGCGGTCGTCGCCCAGAACCACGGCATCCGCTTGGCGCCGGGGTCGCGCTTCGGGGCTCACGGCGGTTTCGAGCGCTGGCTCCGGCTGCCGTTCGTCCAGCCGCCGGACGTCCTCCGCGACGCCGCCCGCCGGCTTGGTCTGGTGGCGGCGTCGGTGGTTGGGTCGGGGCCGGCGGGTGAGGCCGGCGTTGCCGTCCCCGTCGCCTGACCGCTCCCCGTCGCCCGGCCGATTCCCTGCTCCCGCACCGATTCGCTGCTCCTGCCGGCTGCCGATGCCGGGGTGCGGCTTGGCGCTGGTGGGCCTGGAGGGTGCGGGGTGTTCGGCGTTCCCGTCGGGTTCCGGCGCAGCCCCTCGATGAGCCGGAACCCGACGGTGGTGAGTGGACCTGCGGCGGGGACGCTCCAGGGATTGGCGTCCCCTGCCGCAGGTTCCCTTGCGGTCCCTTCGCTGCGGGGGCAGCGCGGCGATGGGACCTCGCCCGTTCCTGCCAGGGCGCGGTCGGCAGGAACGGGAAGTCTGGGGGTGCGCGCCGGCGCGTCGAGCCACCCGGTGGGCGACTGCGCGACCGCACGACGGTGCGACTGCGGGATATCAGGAGGTGACTGGTCGGACGGCTGTACTCACGTGTGCTCAGGGCACACGGGTCCCGTCTCGCTCAGTCGGGTGACGTGCTGGGCAGCCCGGGAACACTGCCCGGGGATCGCCCGTCGTCCCACCGCTCGGTCGACCACGCCGCCAGCGGCTTCGGGTCGGACTGGCTGCTGAACGACGCGATGAGGCCACCTCGGTGACCGCCACCGCTGTCCGCACTGCTCGAAGACGACGCCGTGGGCGCACTGGGCGCGGGCGCCTGGGTCGGGGCGGGTGCGGGGGTGCTGGGCTTCGGCGCCTCCCACACCACGTCGGCGTTCGACGCGGTGCGGGAGGCGGGTGGAGCCGATGCGGTGCCTTGCGGCAGCACGTCCGAGCCGGCCGGTGCGGTGACGACGACGGCCGCCGGGACTGGAGGTGCTGCGGGAACCGGTGCGGGAGGCGGCGCCGAAGCCGCTGCCCTGGCCGCTGCCTTCGCGGCCACCTTCGCCTGGTACAGCGGGGCGGGCATGGTGTTCGACACCGCACCCGAGTGGCTGTAGTGGGTGCTGCTCCCGGACGTGTAACCGGGGTGGGTGTACTCGTACTCGTCGTCGTACGGATCGGCGGGACGTGCACCGGTGTACGGCGCCGAGTACGGCTCGTCCGAGTGCGCGTCGTCGGTCGGCCGCACGTCCAGAGAGGACGGGACCAGGAACTCGAACGGGAGCCGGTCTGCGACCAGGGGGCGTTCGAGCGGCCGGTCGACGGGACTGAAGTCCACTGCGAACGCACTGAACGTGCCGGACGTGCCGAAGCCGCCGGACGTGTCGGACGCATCGAAAGCCGGGAGGCCGAACGGGTCGTGCGGGAGCGGGTCGGCGAGCAGCGCGTCGACGGTCGCCGACTGCTGCTCGCCGAGCGCCACGTTCACCGCGTCGAGCGTCGCCGCGATCTCGTCCGAGTGGTCTTCGTCAGCCGAGGCGAGCCCGCCGCACGCGAGCCAGGCCGCCGTGGCCAACCCGCCCACGGCGAGTGCCCGGAGCAGCACGGACCCACTGCGGCGCACCGCGTCGGAGACAGCCACTGTGGATCACCACCGTTCCGGTTGCGGCGGACGGGACGGACCGTTCGAGGTCGACGTTCTGCTATGTCTAGCACTGGTAACCGCATTTTCGAACGTTCTGCGCCGGAACCCACTCGGAAGGGCGGTGGGGTGCGGCTGTCCGGGTTGCCACACCCCGCCACCGACCACAGTCCGTCGTGGCCACTGCATCGGGTGACGCCGGCGAAGTCCCTTGTGGACGCCTGGCCGGTGTCCGCAGTGGACGCCTGAGCAGTGGGTTCGGCTTCGGCAGTCCCATTAGTCCATTCGAGTGTCGTCGTGTCGGGTGCCACGGCTCATCCCGCGCCCACGCACACGAAGCCGAGATCACCATGCCGGGCCTGCGCGTCCGCAAGCGCTTGCGCCGGGTTCGCCAGGCCGGCGTGCAGGTCGACCATCAGGTCCACCACCCGGTCGTCCGGCACCGCCCGCACGCTCTCCACGACCACCCGCGCGCCGCGCCGCAACAGCACCCGCGCCAAACCGGACTCGCACGCCGACAGCACCACGACCGACGGCACGCGCGCCAAGCCGGCGAGGTCGTGCCCGTCCAGCGGCCCGTCGTCCAGCTGGAGGTACGAGAACAGGTCGTCCTGCCGCACGCCGTGCGCGGCGAAGTGCGCGACGTCCACGCGGACCATCTCGCGCAGCGTCTCGTCCACCGTGGAGGAGGACCGACCGCCGTGCGTCCGGCGCAACGCCTCCACCTCCCGGTGCGCGTGCCGCAGGCTCGGCCCGGCGACCCACAGGCGGCTCGTCAGCGCCAGCGGCCGGGTGCTCGCCCGGTGCCAGTGGCTCGGCGACGGCGCCACCGACAACGCCCGCCCGGCGGCGGACGGCAGCGCGGCCCACGGCATGCGCTCCAGTTCCGGGCTCGGCACGATCACCAGTGGCCGGTCGCCCGCCGGCCGCAGCAGGCGGTCGAGGTCGGCGATCGCGTGCGGGGCCGCTGCCAGGGACAGCGAACGGACGTGCCGCGCGGTGGTCCGGGCTTCACCGAAGTCGTGCAGGCGGACCCGGCCGGAGGCCACGGACACCGCCAGCAACCGGCCGCGGTGGCTGATGAAGTGCAGCAAAGCCTTGTCGCCCAACGCCTGCACCACGTCAGCCAGGGGAACGGCCGGTCGCCGGGTCGTGCGCGGCACGGGGGAGAGCCTGCGGATCTCGCGCTCCAACCGGGCGATCCGGTCCCGGTCGCGCCGCACCCGCGCCAGGCGCAGCTCGGCGCGAACCGCCGCGACCTCGGGCGGGACGTCCGGCGGGCACACCGGGCGGCGTTCGCTCCAGCGCAGCGCGGATCGGGCGTCGCCGCTGGTCAGGGCATGGTCGAGGGCGATGTCCACCAGGTCTCCGTGGGTGTCGGGGTCGTGCAGCGCGAGCCCGGCCCGGCACGCGGCCACCGCGTCACGCCGGGTGTCCGCGAGCCGTGCGCGGGCCAACCAGCCGATGGCCTTCGAGCGGGACGTGCCGCGGTGTCGGCGGGCCGCCGCCTGCTCGGGCGCGTGGGTGAGTCGGAGCTCGGCCGCGTCGTCGTGGTGCCCGTGCCGGTCGCACGCCTCGGCCACCGCGAGAGGTGAACCGGGCGCGCCCGCACGCAGCGCCACGGCCTGGGCGGCCGGTATCCACGACGGGCGGTTCTCGCCGCGGAACAGGGCTTCGGCCTCGCCGGCCAACGCACGGGCGGCGGTGGAGTCGTTGTCCCGCAACGCGCACCGTGCGGCGAGCAGGAGCGCTTCGGGCAGGCGGGAGAAGTTGACCGCCCGCCGCAGCACGACGTTCGCCTCGCGCACCAGCCCGGTGTTGAGCAGGGCTTCCGCCCGGCCGACGAGGGCCAGCGAACGGTCGGGCGTCATGCGACGAACCACGGCGTGGCGTGCTCACGGCCGCCGCCGCGCAGCACGAACCTGACCGGCCCGAACGGCAGGAGTTCGACGTGGAACCAGCCCGCCTCGTCGATCGCGGCCGTCTCCTCGCCCCCTGGCCGGCGCGCCACGGCGAGGGCGCCGGCGCGGGCCAGCCCGGTGACGTGCAGGCCGCCCGCCACGTGGTCGAGGCGCAGGTCCAGGTCGGTGAAGGTCACCGTGCGCGTGCCGCACCGCCCGCGCATGCCGGGCGGGTCGACCCGGGCCGAGTCGGACAGCAGCCGCATCGTGGTCCCGCCGGTGCGTTCGCCCAGCGCCGATCGTGCTTGCGAGGCAAGGGTCCGCGGGGTCGGGTCGAGGTCGTCCACGAGGTGCGCCAAGGCGTCGAGGAGTTCGCGGTCACTGGTCACCGGGCCACCTCGACACCGATGCGTCGGCGCAACACGGTCAGGCAGCGGCCGCGGGTCGCGCCCAGGCTGTTGACCGGGATCCCGACCGCCTCGGCGACCTGCGTGAACGACAGTTCCGGCGCGAACGCCGCCAGCCGCAGGATTTCCCGGCACCGGTCGGTCAACGATGCGTAGGCGCGCCACAACCTCGGTCCGACGTCCCCCGCCACCGCCGCGTCCTCGGGTGTCGGCCGGCCGTCGGGCGGTTCCCACAGGTCGAGCGGTTCCTCCCGGCCGCGCAGGCGCAGCACGGTCAGCGTCTCGCGCCGGGCCGTCGTGACCAGCCACGCGCCCAGCCGCTCGGGGTGGCGGATGCGGGTCAGGTTCTCGGCCAGCGCCAGCCAGGCGGCCTGGCAGACGTCGGCCGCGTCGTCCGGGTTCAGCCGGTGCGAGCGCGGCACCGCCCAGACCAGTCGCACGTACCGGCGCACGATCTCGTGCCACGCCGTCTCGTCGCCGTCCTGGGCGAGGGTGAGCAGTTCAGTGTTGGTCCGATCTTGCATGCTCGTTGAGAGCACCCGGCCTGACCTGGGGATACCGGGGCCATCCGATGGTGTGGTCGGCGGAACCGGCGATCGTTTCGGCGCGTCGCTATTCGGTTCGCAGGCTGCTCGGGCGGATCGCCGTGCGCAGCGCCGGCAACGTGCACAGGGTCACCACGAGGACGACGACCGCCGCTGCCGCGACCGTGGTGGCGACCTCGGTCCAGGCGACGCGGAACCGTTCGGCGGGGACCACGAGCCACGCCGTGCCGAGGCCGATCGGGATGGCCAGCCCGATGCCGAGGGCCGCCGGTATCGCGGACTGCCACAGCGCCGACAGCGCCAGGACATTCGGCGGCACACCGTTCGCGGCCAGCACCGCCGTGGGCCGGCGGCGTTCGAAGACCTGGTCCACGGCCGCCGCCGCGAGCCCGATCACGGCCAGCAGGGTGAGCAGCGCCGATCCGCCGATGACGCCGCTGCGCAAGGACGTGAAGAGCTCGACCTGCCCGGCCGGCCGGCGGAGGGTGACGCCCCGGTCCGCGCGGCCGGTGGCGGCCAGCAGCCGGTCGCCGAAGGACTCGTCCGGATCACCGCGGACGACGAGTTCGGCCGGCGGGATGGCGGACAGCACGGGATCGGCTCCGCCCGCGACGTACAGCGCTTCCGCGTCGTCGTCCACCGCCTTGTACCGCGGCACGACCCACGGCTGCCCGTTGACGGTCAACGTGGTGCCGGCCGCGGGACCTCGACCCGCGAGGTAGGCGGAGCCGGTCGTGCAGTCCCCGACGTCCAGCCGTTCGGCGATCTCGGCGCAGTCGGTGCTGATGACGACGGTGTCCTCCGTGCCGTACACGCGCACTTCGCTGACCTGCCGCACGCCGCCGACCAGCGCGATCGCCTCCTCCAGCGACCGGACCGGGGTGCGGTCGGACAGGTCGAGCACCCAGCGGCCGGGGGTGTCGGACGGTGGGGCGGCGGTGAACTGGGCCGCCACGCCGAGCAGCACCTGGAGCGTCAGCGACCCGGTGAGCACGACGACGACACCGGCCAGGACGCGCGGGGTGCCGGCGTCGAAGCGGAGGGCGCGGAGGGCGAGCAGCGGGGCGACGCCGTCCGGTTCCAGGCGGTGCGCGACCTTGCCGACCAGCCACGGCAGCACCGCGCCCGTGCCCGCGAGGACCAGCGCGACACCGATGCCGAGACCGACGGCCAGGCTCGCGTCGGCCATCACCTGCCAGTAGCTGCCGACCGCGGTGATCACCACGATCAGCACCGCGCCCGCGCCGATCAGCCCGAACCGCCACCACGCCCGGTGCTCCGGGAGTTCGACGGCACGGGACAGCCCGAGCGGGCCGACGTCCTCGGTGCGCAGGGCGAGCAGGGCCGACACCACGGCGACCACCGGCACGCCCGACGCGATCAGCGCGCCGAGCAGCGGGTCCGGCAGCAGGTCGGTCGGGAAGAAGCCAACCCCTTCGACCTCGATGAACCGGGCCAGCGGCCGGGCGGCGAAGAACAGCGCCACGCCGACGGCCAGCCCGAGCACGGCCCCCGTCAACGTCTCGCCGCTCGCGATCCAGCGGATCTGGTTGCGGGACGCGCCGACCAGCCGGATCGCGGCCAGGCGTTGCCCGCGGCCGGTCGCGCCGAGCCGGGTGGCGACCAGGATGAAGATCCCCAGCGGCACGAGGAGCGCGCCGATCGCGGCGGCCATCAGCAGCCGGTAGATCGGCAGGAGGGTCGACGGGGGCAGGTCGCTGCCGAAGCCGGTGGCCGGGTAGGCGGTGTCGAGGTGGACCTCGGGGAGGCCCGCGTAGAAGATCAACGATTTCGGCCTGGGCAGCCCCGCGTCGGCGATCACGCCGATGACGCTCTCGGGGAAGCGGGCGCGGACCGAGTCCTCGGTGCGCATCAGGTCCAGCAGTTCCGGCGAGACGACCAGTTCGCCCGGTCCGGGGATGCGGCCGACGCCGGGCGGCGCTGGCGCGTCGGGTGCGGTGGCGGCCAGTTCCACGCCGGTGATCAGGCGGCCCTGCCAGGAAACGCTGACGTGGCGCGCTTTGAGCGTGGGGGCCGCCTTGGCCGAGGTGGCGGCCGAGGTGATGGACGCCGCTTGGACGCGTTCGGACTTGGCCTCGCGGGCCGGGCCGATGGACGCGGCCAGGAGCAGGACGGTGACGCCGAGGCCCACGCCGGCGGCGGTGAGCGCCAACCTGGCCCAGGACGTCCGGCTGCCCCCGACGGCCAGTCGGATGCCGAGGACCAGGTCGGCGGCCCACCTCATCGGAGCGCGTCCTTCGTGCTCCGTGCGCCCCCGTGGGGGACGTGGTGGGAGTGGTGCGGGTGTGGGATCACATCTCAAGAGACGCGGGGGAGGGGCGGGACGTGGCTTCGGCGTGCCGAGCGGGTCACTCGGATCGGAGGCCGAGGGCGCCGGTGGCCCGCCGCAGGGACGGGAGGGACAGGATCGTCACCACGACGACCATCAGGGCCGCGGCGCCGCTGAGCAGGGCGATACCCGGCCAGTCGAGCACGACGGGTTGCGAGATGACCTTCAGCAGCAGGGCCGCCAGGCTGCCGCCCACGACCACGGCCACGACGACCGCGAGGAGCAGCGGCACCGCGTTCTGCCACAGCAGGGACCTGCTCAGCGCACCTCTCGGGACGCCGCTCGCGGCCAGCACCGCCAGCGGTCGTCTGCGTTCCCGCACCTGTTCCAGGGCGAGCACCAGCAGGCTGGCGCTCGCGAACAGCAGCGTGATCAGCGAACCGGCCAGGAGTCCCCGCCGGATGCTCTGGAACTCCTCGACCCGCTGGGCCAACTCGGCCTCGCCGAAGTAGGACGTGTAGCTGCGCCAGGCCATCGGCGCCACCGCGTTGCGGACGTGCTCGGCGACGTCCGGAACACCCCGGTCCACCATGACGTGGAGGGTGGCGCTACCGGGCAGGACCGGCAGGTCCCGCACCGCGGACGGGGTGAGGAACAGACCCTGCCGGAACCCGATCGAGGCGCCCGGCTCGTCGATCACGGTGTACTCCGGGACCGTCCACCGCGGACCTCGCCGGAGTTGGCCGTCCGCGTCGGTCCCCGCGTACACGGTGACCTCCTGACCGGCTTCGACCCGCCCGGACCCGCTGTCGTAGGAGACGTCGCGCCGGACGTAGAACGCGTCGCCGTCCTGACAGCTCGGCAGGTCCGCCTGGACCTCCAGGGCTTCGCACGTGCCGACGACCGCCGACTCGATCAGGTCCGAAGCCCCCGCGAACAGCAGGTCGTACGTCGTGTGGACCCGTTCGACGCCCGTCGACCGCTCCAGCAGGCCGACCGTCTGCCCGGTCACCTCCGGTGTCGCGTCCCGCATGGAGATCACCATCCGGCTGTGGTCCGCCTGGGGCAGCGGATCGTCCAGGATCTCGCTCTCCGCACTGGCCATGATCGACTGCAGGGCGATGCCGCCCGCCAGGACCACGGCCACGCCACCGACCACGCGGGCCGCCGTGCCGCTCTCCAGCTGGAGCCTGCGGATCGCGAGCTGCCACGACGGCGCGCCGCCGCGCATGCGACCCACCGCGCGCTCCACCACCCACGGCAGCAGGACGGGGATGCTCAGCAGCAGCATCAGGATGCCGCCGACCACGACCGGCTCGGACGCCTGGTTCTCCTCACCGCCGAGCGTCCCGGACTGGCTGGTCAACGCCGCACCGCCGACGACCAGCGGCACCACTCGCCACCACAGCGCCCGGCGCACCGGCTTCGCCCGGCGCACCACGCCCAGCGGCTCGATCACCGTGTGGCGCATCGCGAGCACCGAGGTCACCACCGCCATGACCGGCACCAGCACGGCGATCAGGACCGCCAGCGGCAGCGACGGGGTCAGGTCGCTCACGAACACGCTGATCCCCAGCAGCCGGACGGACTCCACGAACTGCCGTGCCCCGAAGAACAGCGCCGTGCCCACCGCCAGCCCGACGAACGCGCCGAGCAGCGACTCACCCGCCGCGATCCGGCGCACCCGGAACCCGCCCGCGCCGACCAGGCGCAACGCCGCCAGCCTGCGGTCCCGCTCGGCCCCCGCCAGCCGGGTGCTGATCCCCACGAACACCAGCACCGGGAACAGCAGCGCGACCACGCCCACCATGATCAGCAGGGTCAGCAGCGGGTCGAGGGTGCGTTCGTGCACCGTGCCGCCGAACCGCATGGTCGCGTTCGGGCCGTCCTCCTCCACGGTCGCGTCACCGGCGTAGAACAGCAGGTCGTGCGGCGCGTTGAGGCCGGACTGGTCGATCGTGCCGACGATCCGCTGCGGGAACCGTTCGCGCAGCAGTTGGCCTTCCGGAGACTCCAGCAGCTCCCGCAGCGCGGGCGACACGAACAGCTCGCCGTCGCCGGGCACCCTCGACATGCCCGGCGGCACGGGCGCGTCCGGACCGCTGCCCTTCACGAAGTGGCCGGAGATCGGCTCGCCGCGGTACGCGGTGTGCCACAGCGTCGAGTACAGGACGTCCCCGGACGCCTCTTCCGCGCCGGTCGAGCTAGCGGTGACCGGCTCGCGGTCCGCCTGCCGCTCGGCGCGTTCGGACAACACGGTCGTCACCGAGGCCGCGGCCAGCAGCACGGCCACCCCGATGCCGATGCCCGCGCCGGTCAGCGCGAGCCGCACCCACGACGTGCGCCCGCCGCCGACGGCGAGCCGGACGCCCAGCGCGAGGTCGGAGAACCACCGCTTCACGTGATCGGCTCCATCTCGCGGGACCGGCCGTCGCGCACGACGACCTCGCGGTCGGAGTACGCGGCGACGCGCGGTTCGTGCGTCACGAGGACGACCGCCGCGTTCGTCTCCTTCGCCGCGGTGACCAGGAGCTGCATGACGCGCTCGCCGTTGAGCGAGTCCAGCGCGCCTGTCGGCTCGTCGGCGAACACCACGCGCGGACCGGTGACGAGCGCGCGCGCCACGGCGACCCGTTGGCCTTGGCCGCCGGACGTCTCGCCGGGGCGCTTGTCCGCGACGTCGGCCACTTCCAGCCGTTCCAGCCACTCACGGGCCCGTGACTCGGCTTCCTTGCGCTTCACCGACCCGAGCCGGAGCGGGAGGGCGACGTTCTCCAGGCACGTCAGCTCCGGCACCAGCTGGCCGAACTGGAACACGAACCCGAAGTCGGTGCGCCGCAACTCGCTGCGCGGGCCGTCGCCCATCGCGCTCAGCTCGACGTCGCGGTAGCGGACCGTGCCCTTGTCCGGGGTGAGGATGCCGGCCAGGCAGTGCAGCAGGGTCGACTTGCCGGAGCCGGACGGGCCCATCACGGCCACGACTTCGCCCGCTCGCACGTTCAGGCCGGCGCCGTCCAGCGCGGGCGTCGGGCCGAACGACTTGTGCAGGTCGACGGCTTCCAGCAGCGCCTTCACCGGTGCGGTGGTCGAGGTCGCGCCGGTCACTTGGTCACCGCGTTCTTCAGCTGTCCCAGGCGTGCGGCGGTGAGCTCCAGCCAGCGCAGGTCGGCTTCCAGGTGGAACAGGGCGTGGTCGCAGATCAGCTGGTCGGCGAGGTCGCCGTGCGCCTTGCGCTTGGTCAGCTCGCGCATCGTGGTCAGGTGGGCGGTGCGCTGCACGTCCAGCACCTCGTCCGCGCTGCGGCCGGACAGCAGGGCCAGCACGACCTTCGCGTAGAGCGTGTTCTGGAGGTAGGGCTCCGGCTTCTCCGGCGTGCCCAGCCAGTGCTCCACGTCGGTCACGCCGGCGTCCGTGATCGCGTACCGCTTGCGCTCCGGGCCGTCGCCCGACTCGACGCCGGCCTCTTCGACCAGGCCGTTGCGGAGCAGGCGTGACAGCGTGGTGTAGACCTGCCCGTAGTGCAGCGGCCGATCCTGGCCGAAGCGCTCGTCGTAGGCCCGTTTCAGGTCGTATCCGTGACTCGGGCCCTTTTCCAGCAGGCCGAGCAGGGTGTGTCCGATCGACATGCCGGCAACTATACACTCCAGGTATACACGTCGTTCATAGCCTTAACGGCCCAGCGGCGGTGGCCGGCCCGGTCGGCAGCCGGGCTAACCGGTCACAATCGTTTGACGGTTACTTCGCCACATCGCGACCTTTCGACGCCTACAGTGGAGGGGTGACTGGTCTGGCGGCCGGCTGGGACCACGCGGCTTTCACGCAGGGTCGAGCCGGCGATGCGGAACACGATGTGGAGCTGCTGCTCGCTTTCCTGAACACCCGAGATCTCGAACTCGGCACGGACGTCCTGGACAGCGCCGCCGCTTGGCGCGCCTGGGTCACCGAACGCGGCCTCGGCCGGGCGGGTGACCCGGCGGAAGTCCGCGCCGCCCGCGCGTCGCTGCGGGCCTCGCTGGGTGAACGGCACGACGGACCCGATCCCACCCCCGCCGCGGGCCTCGTCCGCGTCGACCTCAGCCACGGCGTGCCGACGATGTCCAGCACCGACGCGCTCGGCGCGGTGCTCGGCGCGGCGGCACGGCTGGCGGTGCTCGGGTCCTGGGAGCGGTTCAAGATCTGCCAGGCGGACGACTGCCGGTGGGCGTTCTTCGACCGCTCGCGCAACCGCTCGCGCACCTGGTGCTCGATGCAGACGTGCGGGAACCGGGAGAAGGCGCGCAACTGGCGGGAGCGGCGCGCCCTCAGCGTGACCTGAGCGGAGGTCTCGCGCGGGTGGGGCGTGCCCGGGTCAGGTGACGAGCTGGGCGACGGTGTAGATCACCAGGCCGGCGAGCGCACCCACGACCGTGCCGTTGATGCGGATGAACTGCAGGTCGCGGCCGACCTGCAGCTCGATCTTGCGCGAGGTCTCCTCGGCGTCCCAGCGCTCGACCGTGTCGGTGATCAGCGTGGTGATCTCGTCGCGGTAGTTGGTCACCACGTACCCCGCCGCGCCTTCGAGCCACCCGTCGACCTTCGCCCGCATCGACTCGTCCTCGACCATCCGGCGGCCGAACGACATCAGGCCCTCGCGCACCCGCTTGCGCAGCTCCGACGACGGGTCCTCGGCCGCGTCGAGCAGCATCTTCTTCGCCGTGCCCCAGGCCGACCCGATGAGCCGCTGCACGTCCGGGTGCTCCACGAGCTGCTGCTTGACCTGCTCGGCCCGCTGCATGGTCGCCGGGTCGGTCCGCAGGTCGCCCGCGAACTCGATCAGGAACTGGTCCACCGCCAGCCGCATCGGGTGGTTGGCGTCGGTCTTGACCGCCCACGCGAAGTCCAGCAGCTCGCCGTACACCTTGTCGCCGAGCAGCGAGTCCACGAACTTCGGCGACCACGACGGCGCCCGGTCCGACACCACGCCCATGACCTTGTCGTAGTTGTCCCGCACCCAGTCGTACGCCCGGTCGCAGACCAGGTCCACCAGCTTGTGGTGCGCGCCGTCGGTGAGGACCTGCCCGAGCAGCTTGCCCAGCGGCGGACCCCACGGCTGGTCCACCAAACGCCGCACGAGCGCCTGCTCGACCACGGCCTGCACGTCGTCGTCCCGCAGCACGGTGACCGCGCCGCGCACCACGTTGGCCACCTCGGACGTCACCCGCTCGGCGTGAGCCGGTTCGGCGACCCACTCGCCGAGGCGCCGGCCGATGCCGACCCGCCGGAGCTTGTCCCGCACCACCGCCTCGGACAGGAAGTTCGTCCCGACGAACGTCCCCAGCGCGTCGCCGAAGGTGTCCTTGCGGCTCGGGATGATCGCCGTGTGCGGGATCGGCAGGCCCAGGGGCCTGCGGAAGAGGGCCGTCACGGCGAACCAGTCGGCGATCGCGCCGACCATGCCCGCCTCGGCCGCGGCGCGGACGTACCCGACCCAGGCCGGTCCGTCGTCCTCGAACAGCAGCGCCACGACGAAGATCACGGTCGCGGCCAGGAAGAAGCCGGTGGCCACGAGTTTCATCCGGCGCAAGCCCTGGCGCTTGAGCTGGTCAGCGGCGGTCAGTTGCTCCACTCCGCCATTGTCCGTGAAGATTCGACCTTGTGCGGGTACCAGCGCTAGTCCCCAGGATGCGGCCGTTCACCTCGACGATCTTCGCGGAGATGACCGCGTTGGCGAACCGGACCGGGGCGGTGAACCTCGGGCAGGGTTTTCCGGACACCGACGGCCCGGTCGGGATGCTGGAAGTGGCCAAGGCGTCCATCGACGCCGGGCTCAACCAGTACCCGCCGGGTCCGGGCACGCCCGGGTTGCGCGGCGCGATCTCCGAGCACCGGGCGCGCTACGGCACGCGCTACGACCCGGACACCGAGATCCTCGTCACGGTGGGCGCCACGGAAGCCATCGCGGCCTCGCTGCTCGCCCTCGTGGAACCCGGTGACGAGGTCGTGCTCATCGAGCCCTACTACGACTCGTACGCGGCGTCCGTGGCGCTGGCCGGCGCGACGCGGCGGACGGTCGGGCTGGTCGAGGAGCCGGGGACCGGGCGGCTCGGGCTGGACGTCGACGCGCTGCGTGCCGCCATCGGGCCGCGGACCAGGGCGTTGCTGCTCAACTCGCCGCACAACCCGACCGGGACCGTGCTGAACTACCTGGAACTGGCCGCCGTCGCCGCGCTGTGCGTCGAGCACGACATCGTGGCGATCACCGACGAGGTGTACGAGCACCTGGTGTTCGACGACCTCACGCACGTGCCGCTGGCCACGTTCCCGGGCATGGCGGAGCGGACCGTCACCATCTCCGGCGCGGGCAAGTCGTTCAACTGCACGGGCTGGAAGATCGGCTGGGCGTGCGGTCCGGCGAAGCTGGTCGGGGCGGTGCGCGCGGCCAAGCAGTTCATGACGTTCGTGGGCGGCGCGCCGTTCCAGCCCGCCGTGGCGCACGCGTTGCGCAACGAGCTGGAGTGGGTCGAAGGGCTGCGGACGTCGTTGCAGGACAAGCGGTCGCGGCTGTCGGACGGGTTGACCGACGCCGGGTTCGCGGTGCGGCCGAGCGAGGGCACGTACTTCATCACCGCGGACGTCCGCCCGCTCGGCTTCACCGACGGCGCGCAGCTGTGCCGGGAGCTGCCCGAGCGGATCGGCGTCGCGGGCGTGCCGGTGCAGGTGTTCACCGACCACCCCGACGAGTGGCGGCACCTCGTGCGGTTCGCGTTCTGCAAGCGGGACGAGGTGCTGGACGAGGCGATCAGCCGGCTGCGGAAGCTAAGCGTCTGACTTGACCTCCGCCGGGCGGGCGCCCGCCAGCCGGTCCTGCACCAGGGCGTGCCGGAACTGGTAGGCGGCGCCCGCTTGGCGCAGCACGCCGAGCTTGCGCGCGTCGTCCAGGAACACCATCAGCTCCCACGGCAGCTTCCCGCGCATCGCGAGCCAGATCCGCGCCACGGTGAACCACCACCAGCGCAGGTGCAGCACGGACAGCGCGAAGCCGAGCATCAGCCCGGACGCCAGCCCCAGCCCGACCATGCCGGACTGGTTCGGCCCGAACACCAGACCAGCGGCGGCGCCGAACACCACGGCCAGCACCAGCGACCCGGTCCACACCGCGATCCGGTCCTGCGTCATCGTCCACTGGGGACTCGACGGGTGGCTCAGCTCGGCGCTGCTGGCCAACGAGAACTGCAGCGCCACCGCCACCGCGATGCCCAGGCCGACGACCAGGCCCGCGGACAACCCGTACAGCGCGCCGAACACCAGACCGGCCGCCGTGCCCAGCACCCCGCTGACCACGACGAGGCTGCGCCACACCCCCAGCCGGGGCTTCGGCGCACGGTTGCCCGACGCGTACAGCGCGGCCACGGCCACCCCGAGCCCGGCGGCCAGACCGGTGACCGGCGCGAGCTTCGGCGTGCTCGCGTACGCCATCAGCCACATGATGCCGAGCCCGCCGATGGTGCCCAGCACGACCGCGCCGAGCAGCGCCAGCCACGTGCTGCCGACCGACCGGCGCAGCTCCCACCAGCCCAGTTCGAGCACACCGCGCTTGCGCATCTCGACGGCGAGGAACGTGAGCCAGCGGGTGGCCTTGTCGCGCGGCCAGACCTGGCTCGCACGGGCCTGGTGGGCGATGCCCCGGTCGCCGAACGCGCTGCTGACCAGCCGGTCCACCAGGTGGTCCTCCACGGCGCGGCGGTCCGGGAACCGGCCGCGGTCCAGCAGCTCGCTCGGCTCGCCGTACCCGTAGACGATGCCCGCCAGCCACACCGCGAGCGGCGTGGACAGCGCGTCGGCCAGCCGGCCGTCCGGCTCGTCGCGCAGGTGCAGGAAGATCGGCTCCCAGCGGGCCGCCGTCACCGGGTCCGACGCCGCGCGCAGGTAGCCCGCGATCTCTTCCTGATCGAGTGGCTGGAGCTGGACGACGTGCGCCCCCTGGACCGGGACGCCGGTGTCGGCGAACTCGTCCGTCCGGCTGGTCAGCACCAGCGGTTGCGCACCGGGGAACGCGCGGTTGATGCGGTCCAGCGCGTCGGCACGGCGGTCGGGCGGGATCTGTTCCAGGCCGTCCAGGACCGGGAACACCCGGCGCTGCTCGACCAGCAGGTCACCCGCGTAGCTGCCGTACAGCTCGGTGTTGCGCAGGGCCGGGTGGTCCTCGTAGAGCCGCCGGGTCATCCAGGTGCGGACGTCCTCCGCGTTCGGGTCCCAGGTGGACAGCGGGAGGAGGAACGGCACCGGCCCGTCCGTGCGGCGGTCGAGCAGGCCCATGGTGAGCAGCATGGCCGTGGTGCTCTTGCCCGCGCCGGGTTCGCCGAGGAACACCATGCGGGGGTTGCGCTGGAACGCGCGGACGACCGCGTCGCTGTGGCCGGGGCCGCCCTGGCCCGGTCCGCTCCGCAGGGCGATCCAGTGCACGTCGAGGAGGTTGTCCTGCAGGCCGCGGGCGCGGCACTCCTCGTTCCACTGGGCGTGCAGGGCGTGCGCGAGGGCGGTCGTGGCGGCGTCGAGGTTGTCGTCGGTCGCCAAGCCCGCGGCGCGCTTGCGGTGCAGCCACGGGTCGAGGGCGGCGAGCAGGGCCAGGAAGCCGAGGGCCAGGCCGGTCAGCCACAGTTCGGGTGCGATGCCGTAGTCGGTGACGAACAGGCCGGCCGCGACGAGCACGGCGGCCAGCACGCATCCGATGAGGACGGCCCGCTGGCGGAATCTGGACACCACCGCATCATGACTGACCGGTGACGGATGGTGGTGACACGGTCACCCTTGTGTCGTGCGTACCCTCGGATCTGTGATCTGTCCGAAATGCCAGGACCTGATGCAGACCATCAGCCGCGGTTCCGTGCACGTCGAGCAGTGCGAGAACTGCAAGGGCGTCTTCCTGGACGGCGGCGAGTTGGAGCAGATCATCGCCGCCGAACGCGCGCACTACGCGCAGCCGTACCGGCCGGAAGGCGTGCCGCTCGCACCCGTCCCGATGACTCCTGTCCCGATGACCCCGGTTCCAGGTCCGCCGGCTCTTCCGAGTCCGCCGGCGCACGACCAGACGGCGCACGACCAGACGGTGCACACGCCGATCGAGGGCCGGGTGTCGATCGAAGGCCGATCGTCGGAGGAGGGCCGATCGCTGGACGAGGGCCAGGCGCCGGACAAGGCGGCCGAGTCCGTGGAGGGTGACCAGCCGCCGCCGACCGCACCGTCCACGCCGGTGCCACCCGCCGAGCCCGCCGGTCCGCCGCCGCCCTACCAGCCGCCGCCCGGCACCCCCGTGCCGGGAAACCACGCACCTGGCGTCCAGCCCGGCGGTGCGCCACCCCCGTACCAGCCGCCACCCGGCACCGCGCCCGGCCCGCCGCCCGCGTACCCGCCCGGCTACTACGACTACCAGCACCCCCAGCACCCGCCGCGCCGCCGACGCAGCTTCCTGGAGGAACTGCTCGACTGACCGGTCGACTCGAGGTGCCCGACCGCGCGACTCGCGGTGCCTGAGCGGACGACTCCCGGGGTTCTGGGCGTTGGACTCGGGTGGTCCGGAGGTAGGACTCACGTCACGTGAGCGTTGGGCTCACGCGGTGGGGGCGGGAGGGGCCAGGTGTGCGGGGTGCCGTCGAGGGCGAAGTACTGGGCGGTGGGAGTGGCGGTGAAGGTGAACCGGTGGCGGCGGGGTCTGCCGAGTGCGCGCCACGAGCGGTAGGCGGCTTCGGCTTCGTCCCACAGCGCACGGGGGCCGCCCTGGTCCACGACCGCGCCCCGGTGGCGGACCCACGAGCCGTCGGGGTGCACCAGGCGGATCGGGTCGGCGGCCACCGCCACGTCGGACAGCACCAGGCCGGCGAAGAACTCGAAGCCGCTGGACGGGTCCAACACCGCACGTGACGACAACAGGGTCGTGCGGGACCCGGTCGGTGCGGCGGTCAGGGCGTCGAGCAGCGCCTCGTCGGCCCACGACCGGCGGTGGGCGCGCAGCGGCATGAACCGGCCGTCCTCCGGCAGCACGCGCCCGGTGGCCCGGCCGTCGCGCACGGTCAGCCGCACCAGCCCGGCGCCGATGGCGCGGTTGAACGTGGTCACGATCAGCCCGCCCGGCGCGGTCTGCTCGATCCACGCCGAGGGGATCCGGGACACGGCGCACGTGCCCAGGACGCGGTCGTAGGGCGCTCGGGGCGCGTACCCCCGCTCGCCGTCGCCCGCCACGCACGTCGGGTGGTAGCCGGTGGCGGTGAGCCGGGACTCGGCCCGCGCCAGCACCCCGGCGTCCACGTCGATCGAGGTCACCAGGGCGTCGCCGAGCACGTGGCACAGCAGGGCGGCGTTGTAGCCGGTGCCGGTGCCGATCTCCAGCACGCGGTCGCCCGGCGTGGCGGCCAAGGCCTCCAGCATGATCGCCATGATCGTCGGCATGCTCGACGAACTCGTGGGTACCCCGGTGACGGCGTCGTCCGCCAGTGCTTGCTGCCACGCCCGGTCGTCCCCGTTGAGCTGGGTCACGCAGACGTCGTTCCGGTACACCAGCGCGAGGTGGTCGGGGTGCGCGGACGTCACCGCCTCCCACGAGCCGTCCGGCCGCTGCACGAAGAAGCCCGGGAGGAACTCGTGCCGCGGGACCTGCCGAAACGCGTCCGCCCAGCGTGGATCGCGGATGACCTCGGCGGCCACCAGAGAGTCGACGAGCTGTCCGCGGAGGTTCGCCGCCAGGTCCACGTCCCCCACCGTAGCGCTGTGGCCGAGCACACGGGCAGATCGCTAGCAGGGCGCTTGCAACTGCTAGCACCTCCGCGTACCGTCGAATACGGATCGAGGAGGTGCCGCAAATTTGGACAAGTCCATCGACAAGGCGGTGGCCGAACTCGGCCGCGACATCGGCGAGTACATCCGCGAGCAGCGCAACACCGCGAAGATCTCGCTGCGGCAGCTCGCCAAGCTCGCCGGGGTCTCGAACCCGTACCTGAGCCAGATCGAGCGCGGGCTGCGCAAGCCGAGCGCGGAGATCCTGCAGCAGATCGCGAAGGGGCTGCGGATCTCGGCGGAGGCGCTGTACGTCGAGGCCGGGATCTTGGAGCAGCGAGAGGGCGGCGCCCTCGCGGACGCCATCGTCAGCGCCCCCGACCTGACCGAGCGGCAGAAGCAGGTGCTGCTCGACGTCTACGAGTCGTTCCGGCGGGAGAACACCGCCGTCAACCAGACCAAGCCGGAGGAGTGATCTCCATGCCGAACATGCCCACCACCGAGGAGTTGCGGAAGGCCGGCGAGCAGGCCGTCGCCGCCGCCCGCACCCCGCTGCTCGCCGCCCTCGGCGCCGGTGACCTGGCCGCGAAGGCCGTCATCGACGCGCTGATCAAGGCCCGCGAGCGCGCCGAGGAGGCGCGGACCGCCGCCGAGTCGAGCGACCTGAAGAAGGACCTGCTGGAGAAGCTGGACCCGGCGGAGCTGCGCAAGGTCGTCGACGCGTACACGCAGTCGGCCCTGAACCTCTACCAGTACCTCGCCCAGCACGGCGAGGAGGCGCTGGAGAAGCTGAAGACCCAACCGCAGTTCCAGCGGGCGCTGCACCAGGTCGAGGAAGCCGTCGAGAACGCGCAGAAGCGCACCGAGGCCGCCGCCGCGGACGCCCGGGTGCTCGCCGACGACGTGCTCGGCAAGGTCACCCGCCGCACCCGCGAGGTCGGCGAGAAGGTCGCCGGCGAGGTGGACGACGCGAGCGAGAAGCTGGCCGAGACGGTGGTCGAGGTCGGCGGTGACGTCGCCGAGGAGGTGCGCGACACCACCCGCAAGGCGGCCGAGCGCACCGCGCCGCGGAAGCCGGCCGCGGCGACCAGTCCCGCCACCGCGAAGACCACGGCCCCGAAGGCCGCGGGCACCCGCTCCACCGCGGCGAAGAAGCCCACCGACACCACGAAGTGACCGGACCGGCGCGGGGCGTCCCACCAGGGACGCCCCGTTTCCGCTGTACCGGGAACGTCGAACGCACGTAGGCTGGACTCGTGCTGCCCTCATTCCCGGCCTTCAGTCCGCTCTACCTGGACGCCTGGGTCATGTTCGTGGCGTACTACGCCGCGCTTGTCATGGGCGTGTTCGCCTTCGCGCACGCCCTCTCCCAGCGGGCGGACGCTTACACGGCGGCCGAGCGCATGACCAAGCCCGCCTGGCTCGGCATCACCGGTGGTGGCGCGTTCGCGCTGCTGCTGTTCCACCCGTTCTCCGGCGGTGGACTGTTCTGGCTCGCCGGGCTGGTGGCGGTCACGGTGTACGTGGTCGACGTCCGGCCGCGGCTGATCGAGATCCAGCGCGGCCCCCGGTGGTGACGTTCCGGAGCTACGGCTCCGGAACGCCGGTCACGCTCGTCGGCCACGGCCTGGGCGCGACCCCCGGCGAGGCCCGTCTGCCCGCGTCCGGCCTGCCGGGCACGAAGGTCGTGGTCACGCTCCCCTCGCACGGCGACGCGCCGGACGCGCCCGAGGGCTACTGGACCTACCGGCGGATCGCCGCCGACCTGCGTGGAGTCGCGCGGGAAACCGGTGCGACGCAGGCGATCGGCGTGTCGCTGACCGCCGGCGCGCTGCTCGCCCTGCTGGCCGGGGAACCGGCGGCGTTCGACCGGGTGGCGCTGCTGCTGCCCGCCGTGCTGGACGAGCCGAGGCCGGTGCTCGACCGCGAGGACGCGATCACCGCCGTCGGCGGCCCGCCCGACTACCAGACCGAACGGCGTCGTGCGTTCGCCCGGCTCGACGGCGCGACGGCCGAGCTCCCCGGTCAGGTCGCGGTCGCCGACCGTGCGGCGTTGTCCCAGGTCACGGCCCCGGTCCTGGTGGTCGGCGCGACCCGTGACCCGCTGCACCCGGAGGACGTGGCCAAGCAGGTGGCGGCGTCGTTCCCGCACGGCCGGCTGGAGCTGGTGCCGTCCTGGACGACCCACCGGGGTGACGTCCGCGGGTGGTTGCTCGACTTCCTGCGCGGGTAGCCGAACTGCATGGCCGAACAGAAGAAGATCGCATTCCTGGTCGACACGGAGGGCATCGAGCAGGTCGAGCTGACCGATCCCTGGCAGCACGTGGAGAAGGCCGGTGCGCTGCCGAGGCTGCTCGCGCCCAAGCTGGGGCAGGTGCAGGGGTTCGACCACCTGACGCCCGCCGACACGTTCCGCGTGGACGTGCCGTTCGCGCACGCGGACCCGATCGACTACGACGGCGTGGTCATCCCCGGCGGGGTTGCCAACGCGGACTTCCTGCGGATGGACCGCGACGCGGTGCAGTTCGTGAAGCAGCACGTCGCCGCAGGTAAACCCATCGCCTCGATCTGCCACGGGCCGTGGCTGCTGGTGGAGGCGGACGTGGTGCGCGGGAAGAAGCTCACGTCGTTCCCGAGCCTCGCGACCGACATCCGCAACGCCGGCGGCGAGTGGGAGGACACCGAGGTGTGCGTGTCCGGCGCGGGTGGCTGGACCCTGGTGACCAGCCGCAAACCGGACGACCTGCCCGCGTTCAACCGAGAGGCGTTGAAGGCCTTCGGGCTGCAGGGCCTCTGACGTCCGGGTGTTCTGACGGCACCAGGTCCACGGGGATGTGCACCTCCCCGTGGACACCCCCCTAGATGATTGATTCCAAGGGGTAGGCACCTGGAGATGTGGGGCGAGGGTGTCGATGTACGGGTTGTGACGACCGACATTGACACCCTCGCGACCGCACTCTATGTCAGAACCGACGACCTATTGAGGGACGCGCCGCACCTCGCGCCGTGGCGTCCGAAGGTCGGCCTGCGACCCCGCCTGACCGACGCGGAGTTGGTCACCCTGGCGGTGATGCAGGCCCTGCTCGGATTCACCTCCGAGGCCCGCTGGTTACGCCACGCCCGCGCGCATCTAAGGCATCTGTTCCGCTACCTGCCCCTACAGCCCGGCTACAACAAGCGGCTGCGCAAGGCGTCCGGCCTGGTCAAGGCGGTCATCCGGCTGTTGGCCGTCGACACCGCACTGTGGACCGACGACGTGTGGGTGGTCGACTCCACGCCGGTGGAGTGCGGCCGGTCGCGGGAGACCACGCGACGCTCCGACCTGGCCGGATGGGCCGAGTACGGTTACTGCGCTTCGCACTCCCGCTTCTTCTGGGGCCTGCGGCTGCACCTGGTCTGCACCCTGGGCGGCCTGCCGATCGCCTTCGCGTTGACCGGCGCGAAGGCCGACGAACGCACCACCCTGCTCGGTATCCTCGACGCCGACCCGACGCTCGCGGTCGAGCGTCCCGGCCAGGTCCTGATCGCCGACCGGCAGTACTACGGCCGCGACTTCGAACACGCCCTGGCCGACACCGGCCTCCGGCTGCTGCGCCCGGCACGCAAAGGCGAAGCCGAACGGCCCGGCGCAGCCCTGTTCAAACCACTGCGCCAGACCATCGAGTCGATCAACCAGACCTTCAAAGCCCAACTCGACCTCGAACGACACGGCGGACGCACACCCACCGGGGTCATCGCCCGCGTCCTGCAACGCATCCTCGCCCTGACCGCCGCCATCTGGCACAACGACCACACCGACCAGCCGATCAAGCGCTCCCTGACCGCCTACGACCACTAACCCTTGGAATCAATCATCTAGAGGCGTGCTTGCGCGTACGCCGCGATGGCGTCGCGGACGTACTCGCCGAAACCCTCGGAGTGCGCGTCGAACTGCGTCTTGAACTCAGGCGAGTCGACGTACAGCCGGCCCAGCCCGGTGTACGACTCGCGGTTCGGCGTCCAGCTGAGGCTCAACCACCGGAAATGCCGGTCGGTCACGTCCAGCGCCCGCGGCGCGTCCACCGCGACACCGGCGTCGAACAGCTCGGTGTAGGCCTGGTAGATCGACCGCCACTCCGCCATGAAGCCGTCGGCGTCGGACTTGGTCCAGCCCTGCATCCGGCGCTTGCCCTCGTCGATGTGCTCCTGGGCCTGCTCGCCGTAGCGCTCCACCAGTTCCGACTCGTAACGGGTCTGGCGGTCGGCGTCGAAGCCGTCGAACAGCTCTTCCATCTTCATGCGATAACCCCCTTCCAGTTCCTCGATCGTCCGGGCCACGGTCTTGGCCAGCCTCGCCAGCCGCTCCTGCTCCTCGGCCAACCGCCGCGCGTGGTTGCGCAGCACGGCGACCGTCGGGTGCCGCCCGTCCAGGACTTCGGCGACGGTGTCGAGGCCGAGTCCCAGGTCGCGCAGCAGCAGGATCTGCTGGAGCTTGAGCAGCTGCTCGCGCTCGTAGTAGCGGTAGCCGTTGCCACCGATCCACGCCGGTTCGAGCAGGCCGATCGCGTCGTAGTGCCGCAGCGTCCGCGAAGTCACCTTCGACATCCGCGCCACCTGTGCGATCGACCAGGCCATTCCCGTGCTCCCTCCTTGCACCGACCACGTTAGAGGTTGACGTAACGTCAACGTCAAGGCGAGCCGGCAGGATGGTCGGCGTGTGGACCATCGCAGGAACCCTGAGTCCCGTACCCGCGCTCGACCGGCTGGACCTCGTGGCCGGTCCGGTCGCCGCCGCGCTCCGGTCGATGGCGGACGGCGCGCGGTTCGCGGTCGCGGAGATCGACCCCACGTTGGCGGACACGGCCGAGTTCTGCGCGCACTACGGCTCGCCGTTGGAGGCGTCGGCGAACTGCGTCGTCGTCGCGGGCAAGCGCGGGGACACCGTCCGGTACGCGGCGTGCGTCGTGCTGGCGACCACGCGGGCGGACGTGAACGGCGTCGTCCGGCGTCGGCTGGACGCGCGCAAGGCGTCGTTCGCGCCGATGGACGACGCGGTGTCGCTCAGCGGCATGGAGTACGGCGGCATCACGCCCGTCGGCCTGCCCGGGGACTGGCCGGTGCTGCTGTCGCCCGAGGTGGCGGCGGCGCCGGAGCTGGTGATCGGCAGCGGTGTCCGGGGCAGCAAGCTGCTGGTGCCCGGCGAGGTGCTGGCGAAGCTGCCCGGCGCCGAGGTGGTGGACGGCCTCGCCCGCTAGCCGGGGCGTTGCGCCGGGTACTCGCCGAGGAAGGCGACGGCTTCGTCGATGTCGTCGGTGACGAGGATCCAGCGTTCCGCCTCGCGGCCCTTGGCCAGCTGCCGGACCAGCGGTGCGGCCGGCACCTCGTCCACCCAGAAGTCCCGGCCGAGGAACACCATCGGCGCGGCCGGGCCGACCGAGCCGTAGTGGTTCTGGCAGTAGTCCTGGAAGACCTCCTGCACGGTGCCCGCGCTGCCCGGCGTGTAGACGACGCCGCCGGTGGCGACGGTGAGCAGGCCCTCTTCGCGGACCGAGTTGGCGAAGTACTTGGCGTGCAGCTCGCACGCCGGGTTCGGCGGCTCGTGACCGTAGAACCAGGTCGGGATGCCGATCGTGCGCGGCCTCTCGGACGTCGGCAGGTCGGCCGGGCACGCGGCGATCCAGCGGCCGATCGACGCGGCGTCGTCGCCGAACTTCGGGGCGCGCGCCAGCTCCTTCAGCGTCGGCTCGTCCACGCCGATCCGCACGCCCAGCGGCACGGCCTCCATCACGCCCGGTCCGCCGCCGGTCAGCACGGTGAACCCGGCCTCGCCGAGCGCCGCCCCCAGCCGCACGGCCCGCCGGTAGCCGTCCGTGTCACGGCCCAGCGCGTGCCCGCCCATCACCGCGACCGGCGTGCCGATCAGGGCATCGGCCAACGCGTCGGTGATCGCGTGGTCGTGCAGGCGTTCGGCCAGCGCGTGCAGCGGGTCCGGGTTGTGGCCCTGCGCCTGGCTGTGCTGGTAGATCAGGGCGTCCGGCGTCTTGGCGTAGGAGAGCGGGTCGGCCGGGTCGAGCCCGGCGAACAGCTCGGCGGGCGTGTAGAGCCGTGACCGGTACACGTCGTACGGCAGGTCCGGGATCGCCGGGAACACCAGCGCACCGGCAGCCGCCGCACGCCGTTGCGCGACCGGGGAGAGCGTGCAGCCGAGGAACAGCGCGCCGTCCATCGGCACGCGCAGGTCCACGTCGCCCAGGTCGAGGCCGATCAGCACGGCGCGCTTCAGGTCGTCCGCCGCGCGGACCTGGTCGGGGTCGGTGAACTCGGTGCGCACGGGCGCAGCCTACGACCCGCACCGGCCGCACACGCGCGTTCCCCGCGGCTGGCGGGACTGCCGGCGGCGACCGGGACTAGAAGATGACGGTCTGGTTGCCGTGCACCAGCACCCGGTCTTCGAGGTGCCAGCGCAGACCGCGCGCCAGCACGATCTTCTCGATGTCACGGCCCTTGCGGACCATGTCGCCGACCGAGTCCGTGTGGTCCACCCGGATCACGTTCTGCTCGATGATCGGGCCCTCGTCGAGGTCCGCGGTCACGTAGTGGCAGGTCGCGCCGATCAGCTTCACGCCGCGGCTGTGCGCCTGGTGGTACGGCCGCGCGCCGACGAACGACGGCAGGAAGCTGTGGTGGATGTTCAGCGCCCGCCCGGCCCAGTCCGCGCACAGCTCCGGGGGCAGGATCTGCATGAACCGCGCCAGCACCACCGCGTGCGGCTCGTGCACGTCGACCAGCTGCCGGAGTTGCGCGAACGCCGCCCGCTTGCCTTCCGGGTCGTTCAGCGGGAACGGCACGTGGTGGAACGGGATGCCGTGCGCCCGGGTGATCCACGACATCCCGGCGTGGTTGCCGATGACCGCCGAGACCTCCACGTCCAACTCCTGCGCCGCCACCCGGCCCAACAGGTCGTACAGGCAGTGCTTGTCCTTCGACACCAGGATCACCACGCGCTTGCGCTCGTCGGTGTCGGTGACCCGCCACGAGCCGGGCAGCGCGCCGAGGTCGCGGGCCACCTCGGCGAACCGGGTGCGCAGCTCGTCCACGCCGAACGGCAGCGAGTCCGCCCAGACCTCCTGACGGGTGAAGAACCAGTTGGTGGTCGGGTCGGTGTGGTAGGCGGCCTCGACGATCCACCCGCCGTGCTCGGCCAGGAACGAGGAGATCCTGGCCACGATGCCGGTCCGGTCCTGGCAGCCGAAGGTGATCACGTAGCGTCGTTTGGGTACGGACACCACCGAAGTATCTACGGTCTGGGCAGTCCGTCGAGCAGTGACCTATCACCAGATGTAATGGCCCCGCTCGGCCGCCCCCACACCGCCCGGTACAGCGCGTCGGCGGTGCCCGCGACGGTGGCGTCCGCGTCGGTGGCCGAGTCGGTGAGGGGCCCGACCTCCGGCAGCTCGCCCGGTGTCAGCCGCACCTCCCAGGCGCGACCGGCGTCGGCCGCGTGGAGCACGACCCGGCCCGCCAGGTCGATCGCCTTGCGCCGGGCGGCGCCCACCAGCATCCGGTGCAGGTACTCGTCCACGCCGTCCGCCGCGAACTCCACGTCGAACAGCAGCGACGGCACGTCCGCGCCGTGCAGCGCGTGCTCGGCGTCCAGCCGGTGGATCGCCGTCTCGTGCGCCTGCCGCCGTGACCAGAAGCCGAAGTTCTTCGGCCCGAACGACCACGCGGGAGTGTTCGACGTGGCGCCGGCCAACGTGTCGGCCAGTTCGGCGAACTTCCCGTCCCACCACGCGAGCAGGTCGTCCCAGTTCCTGGGCCGCTCGTCGGCGTGGGGCCGGTCGGCGTCCGGCGCGGTGCGCAGGGCCCGCAACGCCCACGAGTGGACCCGCGCGACGTGGTCGACCAGGTCCTGCACCGTCCACTCCGGACAGGGCGGCACCGGCGCCTCCGGCCCGGCGGCCACCGCCGCGTCCCGCAGTGCGGTGTACTGGGTCCTCATCTGCTGCACGAAGTCCGCGTGGTCCACCCCGCACAGCCTAGGGACTCACGACGTCCCACGACATGGTGACCTCGCCGAGCCGCCACCGCTTCCGGTCGTCCAGCACCGGCCAGCCGCGCGCCGCCAGCAGCCGCACGGACTCCACCCAGCGAGCGCGCGGGCCGTAGGGCGCGAACGGCGCGGACGTCGCCCAGCACGAGTCCAGCTCGCTCAGCAGCGCGTGCACCTTCTCGCCGGGCACGTTGTGGTGGATCAACGCCTTCGGTAGCCGTTCGGCCAGGTCACCGGGGGTTTCCAGGTCGGCGGGCAGGCACGACAAGGTGAACGTCCGCGGGCCGTCGGCGGTCAACGCCACCCAGCAGCAGCGGCGGCCGATCTCGTCGCACGTGCCCTCCACCAGGACGCCACCGGGCGCGAGCCGGCCGACCATGGTGTCCCACGCCTCAGCCGCCTGCTCCTCGGTGTACTGGCGCAGCACGTTGAACGCGCGCAGCAGCACCGGACGGGCACCCGCCAGTTCGAACCCGCCGCGCCGGAAGTCCAGCCGCGGCGGGTCGGCGACCTCCTTGCCGGCGGCGACCCGGTCCGCGTCCAGCTCCAGGCCGAGCACCCGGACGTCCGGGCTGACCGCGCCCAGCCTGGCCGCCAGCTCGACCGTGGTGATGGGCGACGACCCGTACCCGAGGTCGACCACCAGCGGCTGGTCGTGCGAGAGCAGCAGGTCGCGGTAGGTGTGCGCGACCCACCGGTCGACCCGGCGCAGGCGGTTCGGGTTCGTCGTGCCTCTCGTGGGCAGGCCGAGCGCGCGCGCCCGGCCCGCGGCTAGGCGTGGCGGTCGAGCCATTCGGCGGTGAACTCGGTTTCCTTGTCCAGCAGCAGCGCGACCTGCTCGGCGATCAACGTCTCCAGCTTCCCGCCCATGAGCGGAATGCCGACCTTCACCTGACCCGTGAGGGTGAGTTCACTCCCATTCGCGGTGTCGGCGAGCGTGATCGTGCCGTCCAAACGGCCCGGAACGCCGTTCAGCGTCACCTCGACGGTGCCCGCGAAACCGGCCTCGGTCCACGACTCGGCCCGGTCGATGACGAGGTCGCCGCCGAGCAGGCCACGCGCCACCGACGGCAGCTTGTCGGCGGGCACACCCTGCTTGAGCTGGTACGACGTGCTCTGGTCGGTGGTTGTGAAGGCGACCAGCTCCGGGTCCGCGCCACCCAGCGCGGCCAGCCGGTCGCGCAGGTACCTCTCGTTCACCAGTGCTGCGAACACGTCCCGCGCGGGCCGGCGGGACGTGGTTCGGTGCTCGATGCGGCGTGCCATGTCGCGGAGGCTACCGTTCACGGTCGTGACCACCCCGCCCTCCAGTGCCCGCGTGCCCCTGGCCGAGTGCACCACGCTCCGGCTCGGTGGCCCCGCGGCGAGGTTCACGCGCGCCACCACGGCCGCCGAGCTGGTCGAGACCGTGCGCGCGTTGGACGCGGCCGGTGAGCGGTTGCTGCTGCTCGGCGGCGGGTCGAACCTCGTGGTCGCGGACGCCGGGTTCGCCGGCACGGTGGTGCAGGTCGGCACGGCGGGACGTCGGCTCGACCCGTTGGGCGACGGTCTGGTGCAGCTCACCGTCGAGGCGGGCGAGGACTGGGACTCGGTGGTCGCGGAGGCCGTGGCGCAGGGACTGGGCGGGTTGGAGTGCCTGTCCGGCATCCCGGGCCTGGTCGGTGCGACTCCGGTGCAGAACGTCGGCGCGTACGGCGTGGAGGTGGCGCAGGTCCTGACCTCGGTCGACCTGCTGGACCGCCGCACCGGCCGGGTGCACCAGGTGCCCGCCGACGGGCTGGGCCTGGCCTACCGGACGAGCGTGCTGAAGGGCACGGACCACGCGGTCGTGCTGCGGGCTCGCTTCGCGCTGACCGCGGGCGGCCAGTCCGCGCCGATCCGGTACGCCGAGCTGGCGCGGGTGCTGGGTGTGGCGCAGGGCGACCGGGTGCCCGCCGACGCGGCCCGCAAGGCGGTGCTGGAACTGCGGCGCGGCAAGGGCATGGTGCTGGACGCGACGGACCACGACACGTGGAGCGCGGGCTCGTTCTTCACCAACCCGCTGCTGGACGACTCGACGCTGACCGGGGTGCTGATCCGGATCGCCGAACGGCTCGGGCCGCACGTGGACGTGCCGACGTACCCGGCGGGGGCCGGGTTCTCGAAGCTGTCGGCGGCGTGGCTGATCGAACGCGCCGGCTTCCACCGCGGGTACCGCGGGCCCGGCGGCCGGGTGGCGCTGTCGAGCAAGCACACGCTGGCCCTGACGAACCGCGGCGGCGCGTCGACCGGGGACTTGCTGGACCTGGCGCGCGAGGTGCGCGACGGCGTGCGGACGGCGTTCGGCGTGGAGCTGCACCCCGAACCGGTGCTGGTCGACTGCGACCTGCGCTGAACTGCGGGACCTGCGCCGAACCCTGCGTGGCGCGCTGGAACCCCCTCCACCGTGTCGGCCGAACAGCCGAACGGGTGACTGGGTGTGACGAATTCTCACTCCGCGCGTTTCATGGAGGTAGGGGCACCCGTGGGAGGTCGCCATGGCCTACCGAGACGACGAGCGAGCGGCCGTCAGGCCGATCAAGAAGCTGGTTGAGGACGACTTCCTGAGCCGGCCCGGCGTGGTGGGTGTCGACCTCGGCGAGAAGACCGTCGACGGCCGGGCGACCGGCGGGTTGGCGATCGTCGTGTTCGTCCGCCGCAAGGGGCCGGCCGCCCAGTTCACCATCCCGCCGGACGTGCTGGGCGTCCCGACCGACGTGGTCGAGGACTCGTTCTCGCCGCACCACACCATCGAGTCGCCGGAAGGCGTGAGCGGGGCGGAGCGGCACGAGTTGCTGCTCGGCGGGGTCGGGATCGGGCCCAGCCGGGTCATCCGGTTCGTGCCGCCGGACGTCCCCGAGGCGGACGACTACGTGGTGGCGGGGACGCTGGGCGCGTTCGTCACGCCGCGCCGCCGGCAGATGGTGATGGGGCTGACGTCGTTCCACGTGGCCTGCGTGGACGACGCCTGGGCGGTCGGCGATCCGATGGTGCACCCGTCCCGGGTCGACGGCGGCCACCCCGTGCACGACCGCGTCGGCGCGTTGGCGCGGGCCGCGCTGTCCGGGGCGGTCGACGCCGCCGCGATCATGCTCACCACGCCGTGCGTGAAGCTGGACGTGGTCGGGCTGGGCGCGGTGCGGGGGCAGGCCGGCGCGCGGGTCGGCCGTCGGGTGCGCAAGCGCGGCCGGACGACCGCCTGCACCGAGGGCGTGGTCGCCTCCACGGACGCCGCGATCACGCTGGACTTCGGCGTCGGCCTCGGCGTCCGCACCCTGTACGACCAGATCCGGGTCGAGACGCCGGGGTTCGCCGACCACGGCGACTCGGGCGCCGTCCTGCTGGACGACGGCAACCACGTGGTCGGCCTCTACTGCGGCGGCAGCCCGCGCCGCGGCTTCGCCAACCCCATCGGCCCGGTGCTCGACCAGCTCGACGTGGACCTGCTCACTCCCGGTGCACGCGGGTCGCCGAGGCCTGCGCCCGGGGCTTGAGCACGATCTGGTCGAGGTTCACGTGCGCGGGCCTGGTCACCGCGAACGCGATCACGTCTGCCACGTCGTCCGCGGTCAGCGGCGTCACGCCCCGGTAGACGGCGGCGGCCCGCTCGGCGTCGCCGTCGAACCGGTTCACCGAGAAGTCCGTCTCCACCATGCCCGGCAGGACTTCGGTCACCCGCACCGGCTGCCCGAGCAGCTCGCCGCGCAGCGTCCGGTGCAGCGCCGACTGCGCGTGCTTGGCCGACGTGTACCCGGAGCCGTTGTCGTAGGCCTCGAACGCGGCGACCGACGTCACGGTGACCACGTGCCCGTCACCGGAGGCGATGAGCTTCGGCAGCAGGCCCTTGGTGATCCGCAGCGTGCCCAGCACGTTCGTCTCCCACATCCACCGCCAGTGCTCCTCGTCGGCTTCCGCCACGGTGGTCAGGCCGCGCGCGCCGCCGGCGTTGTTGACCAGCACCCGGGCGGCCGGGACGGCGTCCAGGAAGGACTCCACGGACGGTGCGGACGTGACGTCCAGTTCGACCGCCGTGCCCCCGATCTCGGCCGCGATGGCCTGGAGGCGGTCGATCCGCCGGGCGCCGAGCACCACGTGGAACCCCTCGGTGGCGAGCCTGCGGGCGGTGGCCTCGCCGATCCCCGCGCTTGCACCGGTGACGACTGCGATTGGACGGTTCACGCTGATGATCCTAGGTGTGTGATGCAGGTCACTCACACCGAAAGCCGTGTGGAACGTCCTCCTATCGGGAGGTCGTAACGTGCACAGGAGAGTGGCGGCACTGCTGGTCGGCTTGGCCCTGGTGGCCGGCTGCGCGGCGGAAGTGGAACAGGGCACGGCCAAGCCGGTCGGCGGCGACAACCCGCCCGTGGTGAAGGTCACCACCGCGCCCGCCGACGGTGCGGCCGACGTCCCGGTGAACGTGCCGGCACAGGTCACCGTGGCCGAGGGCGTCCTCGACGAGGTCGCGCTCACCAACCCCGAGGGCCAACCGGTGAAGGGCGAGCTCGCCGACGACAAGAAGTCGTGGTCGAGCACCGAGCCGCTGGGTTACGGCAAGAGCTACACGTACGCGGGCCGGGCGACCGGCACCGACGGCAGGCCGGTCGAGCTCAAGGGCACGTTCACCACCATCAACCCGGCCGTCCAGGTGCGCGCCACGCTGTTCCCCGGCGACAACCAGACGATGGGCGTCGCGGTCCCGATCAAGGTCGAGTTCGACGCCGACATCGCCGACCGGGCCACCGTGGAGAAGGCGCTGACGGTCACCAACTCGGCGGGCGTGCAGGGCAGCTGGGGCTGGCTCAGCTCCCGCGAGGTGCACTACCGGCCGGAGGACTACTGGCCCGCGAACACCGAGGTCCACGTCGAGGCGAAGCTCTACGGCGTCCCCTACGGCGGCGGCGCGTTCGGCCGCGCGGACGTGACCAGCGACTTCACCATCGGCCGCAACCAGGTCGTGAAGATCGACACGCCGTCGCACCAGCTCGTGGTGCAGCGCGACGGGCAGACCGTGGCGTCCTACCCGGCGTCGTTCGGCCGGGACGCGGACCCGGAGCTGACCACGCCCAACGGCACGTTCGTGGTGATGCAGAAGGACCCGCAGTTCAGCTTCGACAACCCGCGGTACGGCTACACCAACGTGGTGAAGAAGTGGGCCGTGCGGTTCTCCAACCACGGCGAGTTCATCCACGAGAACAACGACAACGCCGAGAACATCGGCAAGAACAACACCTCCCACGGCTGCGCGAACCTGCTGGAGGCGGACGCCAAGGCGTTCTACGACAGCGCGCTCGTCGGCGACCCGGTCGAGGTCACCGGCTCGATCACCACGCTGCCGCCGCAGTACGACTGGTACGACTGGCAGATCCCCTGGGCCCAATGGCGGACCATGTCCGCGTTGTGACAGAAATTCGGTTGTGCCGGGAAGCGACGGGACGACCACGGCGTTGAGCTGGATCGTGCAGAACACTCTCCTCGACGCCGGGGGCGTCCGGCTGGCGGTCCGTGAATCGGGCCCGGTGGACGCCCCGGCGGTAGTGCTGGTGCACGGTTGGGCACAGTCCGGGGAGGTGTGGCCGCCAAGTCCGTCGTACCGCTCCTACGCGCTCGACCTGCGCGGACACGGCGACTCGGAGATCGCCGAGGGCGGCTACCGCGACTCGGCCGCCTGGGCCGCGGACCTGAGAGCGGTGCTCGACCACGTCGGCAGGCCCGCGGTGCTGGTCGGCTGGTCGTACGGCGGTCTGGTGGTCACCGACTACCTGCGCGCGCACGGCACGGCGGGGGTCTCCGGGCTGGTGCTGGTCGGCGCGATCACCGAACTCGGGCGGGACCGGCCCGGCGGTGTCACCGGGCGGCTGTCGAAGGCCACCCTGGCCGACTCGCTGTCGGAGGACCCAGCGGTGGCGGTGCCCGCGCTGACCGAGTTCTGCCGCGACCAGGCGCCCGGACTGCCCGGTGAGCTGGTGCAGCGCATGGTCGGCACCGCACTGCGCGTCCCGCCGCGGGTGCGTCGGGAGATGTTCCAGCGCGACGTCGAGAGCGCCACCGTGCTGGAAGCGGTCGACAAGCCGACACTGGTGGTGCACGGCACCGCCGACGAGGTGGTCGACCCGGCCGCCGGGGAGTTCGCGGCAGCCATGATCCCCGGAGCCGACTTGCGCCGCTACGACCGCACCGGACACTCGCCGTTCCTGGAGCAGCCCGAACGCTTCGCCGCCGACCTGGCCGGCTTCGTCGCGGAGCTCTCCCGGTGAAGCGGGTCGCCGTGCTCTCCGTCCACACGTCGCCGCTGGAGCAGCCCGGCACGGGCGACGCGGGCGGTATGAACGTCTACATCGTGCAGACCGCGACGCGGATGGCGCAGCGCGGCATCGAGGTGGAGATCTTCACCCGGGCCACCTCGTCCGACCTGCCGCCGGTCGCCGAACTCGCGCCGGGCGTGAAGGTCCGGCACGTGGTCGCGGGTCCGTTCGAGGGTTTGGGCAAGGAGGAGCTGCCCGGCCAGCTCTGCGCGTTCGCCGCGGGCGTGCTGCGTGCGGAGGCGCGGCACGACCCCGGCCACTACGACGTCGTCCACTCGCACTACTGGCTGTCCGGGCAGGTCGGCTGGCTCGCCCGGGAGCGCTGGGCCGTGCCGCTGGTGCACACCGCGCACACCCTGGCCAAGGTGAAGAACCTGGCGCTGGCCGCAGCCGACACGCCCGAGCCACGGATGCGGGTGATCGGCGAGGAGCAGGTGGTCGCCGAGGCGGACCGGCTGGTGGCCAACACCGAGGTGGAGGCCGCCGAGCTGATCAAGCTGTACGACGCCGACCCGGGGAAGGTGCTGGTCGTGCCGCCGGGCGTGGACCTGGAGCGGTTCCGGCCGGGTGACCGGGAGGCCGCGCGGGCCGCGCTGGGGCTGGGGCCGGAGTCGGTCGTGCTCGCGTTCGTGGGCCGCATCCAGCCGTTGAAGGCGCCGGACGTGCTGCTGCGCGCCGCGGCGGAGATGGTGGCGCGCGACCCGGGGCTGCGGTCGCGGCTGGTGGTGCTGGTCGTCGGCGGACCGTCCGGTTCGGGCATGAAGACGCCCGACCAGCTGATCCGGCTCGCGGCGGAACTGCGGATCTCCGACGTGGTGCGGTTCCTGCCCCCGCAGGGCGGCACCGCGCTGGCGGGGGTGTACCAGGCGGCCGACGTGGTCGCCGTGCCCAGCTACAACGAGTCGTTCGGCCTGGTCGCGCTGGAGGCGCAGGCGTGCGGCACGCCGGTCGTCGCGGCGGCCGTCGGCGGGCTGCCGGTGGCCGTCCGGGACGGTGTGTCCGGCGCGCTGGTGGACGGCCACGACGCGGGGCCGTGGGCGCGGGCGCTGTCCGACATCGTGCTGCGCCCCGGCTACCGCGAGGAGCTGGCCGGCAACGCGGTGGGCCACGCCCACCGGTTCTCGTGGGACCGGACCACTGATTCACTCCTCACCGGGTACGCCGAAGCACGTGACGTGTTCCGCGAGGAGGTGTTCGCTTGAGCCGGGAACCGGAACAGGACCTGGACGACGTGATCCGGTCCACTTTGGACGACCGCGAGCTGCGCTACGACCGCAAGGGGCCGGGCCGGTACTTCGTGACCCTGCCCGGCACGAAGAAGCTCCAGACGAACTGCTGGCTCGTGAGCGGCAGGCACGCGCTGGTCGTGGAGGCGTTCGTGTGCCGCAAGCCCGACGAGGCGCACGAGGACGTCTACCGGTTCCTGTTGCGGCGCAACGCGAAGCTGTACGGCGTGCACTACACGATCGACACCACCGGCGACATCTACCTGGTCGGCCGGATCGCGCCGCACGCCGTGACGCCCGACGAGCTGGACCGCGTGCTCGGTCAGGTGGTGGAGGCGGCCGACGGCGACTTCAACACCCTGCTCGAGATCGGGTTCGCCGGGGCCATCCAGCGCGAGTGGGACTGGCGGGTCTCGCGTGGCGAGTCGCTGTCCAACCTGGAGGCGTTCCGGCACCTGGTGTCCGAATCGTGATCGCACCCGCGCAACTGCGGTGAGCCCGCGTCCCGTCCCAGCGGTGAACCGAGGGAGGGCAGATGGGCAGACGGGTGGGGTTGGCGGTCGCCGCGTTCGCGGTGGTGGCGCTGGCCGGGTGCGCAGGGGACCTCTCGTCGGCGCCGGCGGCAGACATGGCTGTGCCGGCGCCGGCGGAGCAGCAGCCGGGCGGCGGGACGCCGAAGCAGGAGTCCGCGGGCAAGGCCGGGTCCGGCGAGGCCCAGCAGGCGGGATCGTCGGCGCAGCAGAACCGGCAGCTCGTGCGCACGGCGACGGTCGAGTTGGTCGCGGCGGACGTCACCGCGGTGCTGGCGCGGGTCAAGGGCCTGGCCATCGCCGAGGGCGGGTACTCGGCGCAGGAGAAGTCGCAGGCGCAGAGCGCTTCGGTGACGCTGAAGGTGCCCGGAGACCGGCTGGGCGCGGTGCTGGCGTCCATCGGCGGGCTGGAGGGCGTCGAGATCGGCCGGCGTGAGCTGCGGACCGAGGACGTGACCGAACAGGTCGTGGACGTCGAGGCCCGATTGGCGAACCAGCGGGCCAGCGTGGAGCGGGTGCGCGGGCTGCTGGACCGGGCGTCCACCACGTCGGAGATCACCGACATCGAGGCCGAGCTGACCAAGCGGCAGTCCGAGCTGGAGTCGTTGCAGCGCCGGTACGAGGCGCTGAAGGGCCAAGTGGCCATGGCGACTCTGACGGTCGCCATGTCGTCGCGGCACGCGCCGGCGGTCGTGGCGGAGGAGGACGACTTCCTGAGCGCGTTCGCCGGTGGCTGGAAGGCCTTGCTGGCGGCGTTCGGCTGGCTGCTGGTGGTGCTGGGGGGTGTGCTGCCGTTCGCGGTGGTGCTCGGCGTGCCCGCGTTCGGGTACCTGTGGTGGCGTCGCCGGCGCCGCAGGGCCGCATCGGAACCGGCAGCCACGGCCGCCACGCCGTAGCTCCACCGAGGTGGTGACTCCTGGCGACAGGACTACTGAGAGCGACACCGCGCGGGAGCGCGGGGCGGCTTGGGAGAGAGGGGGATTCACGAGCGCAAGCCGCCCCGCGACAGTTCCCCGCTGCGGTGGAGCCGGGCGGGGGGAGCCCGGTTTTCCCAGAGCGGGCCGCGGCCCGACGGGGGGATGGCAAGCCGCGGTTCGTGCCGCGCCGGTCGTCGGAGTGCGTGGGAGCCGACCCGCGAGGCCCTGCCAACTTGGCAGATCGTCGGCGATCACCACAAGGGGCGACACTGCTCCATTCGTGTGTTCTTAGCCGAGTTAAGTAACGCTGTAGCGTGATCATCTGCTGCCTTGACCGGTGGTGTGGGTTGACTCACGATGGCGGGATCACGGCCCCCGGATGAATGAGGCAGCCGCATGGTCTTCCGCAGTCCGATTCCCGATGTCGCGGTCCCGGACGTCTCGCTGCACGAGCTGTTGTTCGCCGACCTCGGCGACCGCGCCGACCGGGTCGCCCTGGTCGACGGCACCTCCGGCGCGTCGCTGACCTACGGCCGGCTGGCCGCCGCGATCGACCGGCTGGCCGCCGCGCTGGCCGCCAAGGGGATCGGCAAGGGCGACGTCGTCGGCATCCTCAGCCCGAACACCCCTTACTACGCGGTCGTGTTCCACGGCATCCTGCGCGCCGGCGCCACCGCGACCACCATCAACGCCCTGTACACGGCGGACGAGGTCGCGCACCAGCTGGCCGACGCGGGCGCGAAGATGTTGTTCACGGTGTCCGTGCTGCTGCCCAACGCCGCGCCCGGCGCCGAGAAGGCCGGTGTCCCGGACGTCGTGGTGCTGGACGAGGCCGACGGCTACCCGAGCCTCTCGTCGTTGCTGGCGAACTCCGAGCCGGTGCCGGAGGTGTCGATCGACCCGGCCGAGGACGTGGCCGTGCTGCCGTACTCGTCGGGCACGACCGGCCGCGCCAAGGGCGTGATGCTGACGCACCGGAACCTGGTCGCGAACATCGCGCAGTGCGGGCCGATGCTGAACGTCGGTCCCGACACGAGGATCCTCGCCGTGCTGCCGTTCTTCCACATCTACGGCATGCAGGTGCTGATGAACTGCGGCCTGAACGCCGGCGCGACGGTGGTGACGCTGCCGAAGTTCGACCTGCCCGAGTTCCTGCGGGTGATCCAGGACCACCGGACCGACCGGGTGTACATCGCGCCGCCGGTGGCGGTGGCGCTGGCCAAGCACCCGCTGGTCGACCAGTACGACCTGTCCGGCCTGGACACGCTGTTCTCCGGCGCCGCGCCGCTGGACGCGGACCTCGCGGCGGCCGTCGCGAAGCGCCTGGGCTGCCGCGTGTCGCAGGGCTACGGCATGACCGAGATGAGCCCGGTCAGCCACGCGATCCCCGACGACCGCGACGACATCCCGGTGGGCACGGTCGGCGTGATCGCGCCGAACATGGAGTGCCGCTTCGTCGACCCGGCCACCGGCGAGGACGTCGGCGTCGGCGAACGCGGCGAGCTGTGGTGCCGCGGGCCGAACGTCATGAAGGGGTACCTGAACAACCCGGGGGCGACGGCCGTCACGCTGGACGAGGACGGCTGGCTGCACACCGGCGACGTGGCGGTGATCGACTCGGGTGGTCTGGTCAGCATCGTGGACCGGGTCAAGGAGTTGATCAAGTACAAGGGCTACCAGGTGCCGCCGGCCGAGTTGGAGGCGCTGCTCCTGACCCACCCGGACATCGCCGACGCCGCCGTCGTGGGGGTGCGCGACGAGGAGGGCGAGGAAGTCCCGAAGGCCTTCGTCGTCCTCCAGCCGAATTCCCCGCTCGACGCGGCGGGTGTGATGGAGTTCGTCGCGTCCCAGGTCGCGCCGCACAAGAAGGTGCGCGTGGTGGAATTCATCGACGCGATCCCGAAGTCCGCCTCGGGGAAAATCCTCCGCAAGGACCTCCGGGCACGTGAGGCCAGCTCACCGGCCTGATCGACTGCTTTCTCGCCTTGCGCAGGACCTGATGGGGTGCAATTACCACTCGATGGTGTTGTTGTCGGCTGCTCGCCGCGCGGGGGCGGCGGATCGTCACAACCATGTCGGGTGCAAAACACGCATCCACACATCGGAGAACATACGCATGCGCATGCTTGGAAAGCTGGCCGTCGCGGTCGGCGCCACCGCTGTTGTCCTGCTCGCGGCACCGGGGGCCAACGCGTCCGAAGCCGACCAGCTCTCGAAGGCGGCCACGTCCGGCCAGAAGACGGGCCTCGGTGGCCTCGGTGGTCTCGTCGGCATCGGCGGCGTGCCGGTCGTCAGCCCGGTGCTCCAAGGGCTCACGGGCGGCCTGACCGGCGGCGGCAGCGGCCTCGGCAGCCTGGGTGGCGGCGGCGGCCTGGGCAACCTGGGCGGCTGACCGACCGGTGGGGCTGTTCCGGGCCGGGCCGTTCGCGGCCTGGCCCGGAGCCGTTCCCGACACCGTTCTCCGGCCGTGGAGCTGCACCGATCAAGGTCACAGTGACCACCGGCGTGAACAGGGCGGCCGCATCTGGCAGGCTGACGGCCATGGCTGTCGGAACCCTGGTGCTGCTCCGCCACGGCGAGAGCGTGTGGAACGCGGAGAACCTGTTCACCGGCTGGGTGGACGTCCCCCTGTCGGAGAAGGGCGTGAAAGAGGCTAGTCGTGGCGGCGTGCTGCTGCGCGAAGCGGGCGTGCTGCCCGAGGTGGTGCACACGTCGTTGCTGCGGCGGGCCATCGGCACCGCCAACCTCGCCCTCGACGCGGCCGACCGGCACTGGATCCCGGTCCGGCGGGACTGGCGGCTCAACGAGCGCCACTACGGCGCGTTGCAGGGCAAGAACAAGAAGCAGACCCTGGACGAGTTCGGCGAGGAGCAGTTCATGCTCTGGCGCCGCTCGTACGACACCCCGCCGCCGCCGATCGAGCTGGGCTCGGAGTTCAGCCAGGACGCGGACCCGCGCTACGCGGACCTCGGCCCGGAGCTGCCGCTCACCGAGTGCCTGCTCGACGTGGTCAAGCGGATGATCCCGTACTGGGACTCCGCGATCGTGCCGGACCTGCGCTCGGGCAAGACGGTCCTCGTCGCGGCGCACGGCAACTCGCTGCGCGCGCTGGTCAAGCACCTCGACGGCGTTTCGGACGAGGCCATCGCGGGCCTGAACATCCCCACCGGCATCCCGCTGCGCTACGACCTGGACGACGAGCTCAAGCCGCTCAAGCCGGGCGGCCAGTACCTCGACCCGGACGCGGCGGCCGACGCGATCAAGGCCGTGGCCAACCAGGGCCGATAACCCCACAGCTCCACCCCGCGACGGCGGCACACGCGCAAGGGCACACCGAGCGCGGGTGCCGCCGTTTCGCTTGTCTGGGCCGTGGCCGATGCACCGGCACTGACCTGATTGGACACGATTGGGTGAACTGCGGCCGTCCGAAGGGAAAACATCGGCTCCAGACATGTCGCGGGAGTCACGAACCAGGCCTGCGCACTAGGCCGTACACGCCCTGACCTGCTTACGATGCGCTCGTGACCGCAACGGGTTACCTCGTCCTGTCGATCGGCGTTCTGCTGATCGGCGGCGTGGCGTTTCTCATCGGACGCACGACCGCGCGTCCCGGTGAGAGCCGCCCCAAGGGCCTCACCGTCGCCGACCTGATGTCGATGGTCGTCCACTCGTCCCCCGACGGCATCGCCGTGCTGAACGGCTTCGGCGACGTCGTGCTGCACAACGCCCGCGCCGAGGAGCTGGGCGTGGTGCGGAACAACCGGGTGGACGACCGGGCCAGACGGGCCGCCGAGCTGGCCCGCCGCAACGGCGGGGTCATCTCGGTCGACCTGTCGACGCTGGAGGTCGTGAAGGGACGCCACCCGGCGGCCGTGCACGCCACGGTCAAGGTGCTCACCGAGGGCTTCGTCGTGGTCGACGCCACCGACGAGTCCGAGTCGGTCCGGCTGGAGGCGACCAGGCGCGACTTCGTGGCCAACGTCAGCCACGAGCTGAAGACCCCGGTCGGCGCGCTGGCGCTGCTGGCCGAGGCCGTGCTGGACGCCGCGGACGACCAGGAGGAGGTCCGCCGGTTCAGCGCCAAGATCATGCAGGAGGCCACCCGGCTGGGCACGCTGGTCACCGAGCTGATCGCGCTGTCCCGCCTGCAGGGCGCGGAGAAGCTGCCGGAGCTGAGCCGGGTCGAGGTGGACGTGGTCGTGGACGAGGCGCTGAGCCGGTCCAAGCTGTCCGCCGAGTCGGCCGGCATCCAGATCACCACCGACGAGCCCGGCGGCCTTGAGGTCGAAGGCGACCGGACGTTGCTGGTCACGGCGTTGAGCAACCTGCTGGAGAACGCGGTCGCGTACTCGCCGCCGGGCAGCCCGGTGTCGGTCAGCCGCAAGCTCGTGGACGGGTTCGTCGAGATCGCCGTCACCGACCGCGGCATCGGCATCGCCGAGGACCAGCAGATCCGCGTGTTCGAGCGCTTCTACCGGGTCGACAAGGCCCGGTCGCGCGCGACGGGCGGCACCGGGCTCGGGCTGGCCATCGTCAAGCACGTCGCGAACAACCACGGCGGCGAGGTGAAGCTGTGGAGCCTGCCGGGCACCGGTTCCACGTTCACCCTGCGCATCCCGGCTCACCCCGACCAGGAAGAGCCCACGCAGGACCTGCCCAGGCAGGACATGGCGAGACCCGTGCCGAGCGGCGCGGGCAGCAAACACGGAGGAGAGCTGTGACCAGGGTGCTCATCGTGGAGGACGAGGAGTCCTTCGCCGATCCGCTCGCCTTCCTGCTGCGCAAGGAGGGCTTCACCGCGGCGCTCGCGGCCACCGGCCAGGAGGCGTTGGAGGAGTTCGACCGCAACGGCGCCGACATCGTGCTGCTCGACCTGATGCTGCCCGGGATGAGCGGGACGGACGTGTGCAAGCAGCTGCGTGCCCGGTCCGCCGTGCCGGTGATCATGGTGACCGCGCGGGACAGCGAGATCGACAAGGTCGTCGGCCTGGAGCTGGGCGCGGACGACTACGTCACCAAGCCGTACTCGGCGCGCGAGCTGATCGCCCGCATCCGCGCGGTGCTCCGCCGCGGCGGTGAGTCCGAGGAGCTGTTGCCGCAGGTCCTGGAAGCCGGGCCGGTGCGGATGGACGTCGAGCGGCACGTGGTGACGGTGGACGGCGGCGAGGTGAGCCTCCCGCTGAAGGAGTTCGACCTCCTGGAGTACCTGCTGCGCAACGTCGGCCGGGTGTTGACCCGTGGCCAACTGATCGACCGGGTGTGGGGCGCGGACTACGTGGGGGACACGAAAACCCTCGACGTGCACGTCAAGCGGCTGCGGTCGAAGATCGAGCCGGACCCCTCGACCCCGCGTCACCTGGTGACCGTGCGCGGACTGGGCTACAAGTTCGAATCCTGACAATCCCGACCGGGTACGGTGCACCGCGTGCGCCTCGGGGTGCTTGACGTCGGGTCCAACACCGTCCACCTCTTGGTGGTGGACGCTCATCGGGGTGCCCACCCGACGCCGATGAGTTCGGAGAAGTCCGTGCTGCGCCTCGCGGAGCAGCTGGACGGCTCCGGCCTGCTCGGCCGTGCGGGCGCCGACCAGCTGGTGCGCACCGTCGCCGCGTCCAAGGCGACGGCGGAGCGACTGGGCTGCGAGGACCTGATGGCGTTCGCGACCTCCGCGGTGCGCGAGGCGGGCAACTCGGCCGAGGTGCTGGACCGGGTGCGCGCCGAGACCGGCGTGGACCTCCAGGTGCTGACCGGCGAGGACGAGGCTCGGTACACGTTCCTCGCGGTGCGCCGCTGGTACGGGTGGTCCGCGGGCCGGCTGCTGTGCCTGGACATCGGCGGCGGTTCGCTGGAGCTGGCGGTCGGCGTGGACGAGGAGCCGGAGGAGGCGTTCTCGGTGCCGCTCGGCGCGGGCAGGCTCACCCGGACCCGGTTCCGCAACGACCCGCCGAGCCGGGCCGAGGTGCGCGAGACCGCGGAGTGGCTGGCCGACCAGCTGGCGCCGGTGGCGAAGAAGATCCGCCGGGTCGGCGCGCCCGATCGAGTGGTCGCGACGTCGAAGACCTTCCGGACGCTGGCCCGGTTGACCGGCGCGGCGCCGTCCTCGGCCGGTCCGCGGGCACGGCGCGTGCTCACGGACGCAGGTCTGCGGCAGCTCGTCGCGTTCATCTCCCGGATGTCCGCGGCCGACCTGGCCGATCTCGAAGGCGTGAGCGCGAGCAGGGCGCACCAGCTCGTGGCGGGCGCCCTGGTGGCGGAGGCCACGATGCGAGCCCTGTCACTCGGCGAGCTGGAGATTTGCCCCTGGGCGCTCCGGGAAGGTGTCATCCTGCGTCGCCTGGACCACACTAATGGCTCGGACCAGGGCACACTGCCGGGTCGCACCCGCACGACGGGTGACACTGGACGGACTGGCCGCCACGGGGCACGGTGGAGTTGATGAGTCGAGAGAGCGAGTCGGAGCAGACCCAGCGCACCGTCGCGGAGTTGCTCGCCCAATACGGTGCGGGCTCCGGCGAGGTGACGCCGCGTCGGCGACGCCGCCGTGCCGAAGAGGCCGCGGAGACCGGTCCGCAGGCCATCATCGACCGGGTCAACTCGGACAGCGGCCGGCTCATGCCGATCCGCGACGAGCCCGCGCCCGCCGCGCCGCCACCACCGCCTGCGCGACCGCAGCGGCAGCGTGGCGTCGAGGCCGAGCGCACGGCCTACCAGCCGCCGGTCACGCCGCCCCCGGCCGCACCGCCGCCGGTCGCCCCACCGCCGCCGGTCGCCCGGCCCGAGCAGGTGTCCAGGCCGGACCTCTCGCGGCTGGAGCCGACGAAGGCCGAGCCCGGCCGTCGGCGCGCACCCGACGTGGACCCGGCCGAGGAGACGCGGGTCGTGCCGCCGATCGTGGCCGACTACCAGGCTGAGCAGTCCCGGCCGAACCTGCCGAAACCGCAGGTCAAGCCGTCGAACCTGGTGCGGCCCGCGCCGCCTGCCGCGCCGCCGGCGGGTAAGCCGCCGATGGTGAAGCCGCCTGGTCGGGAGCCGGTCACCGAGGTGATGCCGCGCATCACCGACAAGCTCACGCCGAACGTGCCGCTGGAGTCGCTGCCGACCGAGTCGGTGCTGATCGTGCCGCCCGCGCCGCCGAGGCTGCCCGAGCCGCTGCCCGACCAGACCCCCGAGGACTGGTTCGGCGACGACGACGAGCCCGAAGGGGCCGAGGAGCAGGAGAGCACCCAGTTCCACCCGTACGTCGACCTCGACGAGGAAGACGAAGACGACGCGAGCGACGGCTACCAGCGCCGCGACTTCCAGCGGCGCGAGTTCGACGACGAGCCCGCCGGGCTGGCCGACGTCGAGGACGACGAGGAGCCCGTCGAGCGCTCGGCCGGCAAGGAGTGGCTGGTCATGATCGGCCAGCTCGCGGTCGGCGTGCTCGGCGGCGCGGCGCTGTGGCTCGGCTTCAGCTTCCTGTGGCGCACGGCCGCGCCCGCGGCCCTGGTCGTGGCGCTCGGCGTGACCGTGGGCCTGGTGATGGTGGTCCGCAAGATCCGCCGGGCGGACGACCTCCAGACCACCGTCCTGGCCGTGCTGGTGGGGTTGATCGTCACGGTCTCGCCCGCCGCGATGCTCCTGGTGAAGTCTTGATCCCCGTCGGCCTGTCCACCGCGGCCGTGTGGCCGCAACCCGCGGGCGCCGCGTTCCAGGCGGCGGCGGACCTCGGCTACGACGGCGTCGAGGTCATGGTGTGGGCCGACCCGATCAGCCAGGACGTGAAGGCGCTCGAACGGCTGGCGAAGAGCAGCGGCGTGCCGGTGCTGGCCGTGCACGCGCCGTGCCTGCTGATCAGCCAGCGGGTGTGGTCGCCGGACCCGGCGGAACGGCTGCGGCGCAGCGTGCGGGCGGCCGGCGACCTGGGCGCGCGGACGGTCGTGCTGCACCCGCCGTTCCTGTGGCAGCGGAAGTACGCGGACGGGTTCGCCGACCTGGTCGCGTCGCTGGAGGACTCCAGCGGGGTCGCCATCGCCGTGGAGAACATGTTCCCGGTGCGGAAGGCCTTGGGCCGAGGGCGGTCGGTGCAGGTCACGGCGTTCCGGCCGTCGATCGACCCGACGGACGTGGGGCACCGGAACTACACGCTGGACGTGTCGCACGCGTCGGCCGCGCACGCGGACGTGATGGAGCTGGCCAAGCGGATGGGCGAGGGGCTCACGCACGTGCACCTGGCCGACGGTTCGGGCCTGCCGAAGGACGAGCACCTGGTGCCGGGGCGGGGCAACCAGCCGTGCGGCGAGCTGCTGTCCCACCTGACCAGGACCGGCTTCACCGGGCAGGTCGTGCTGGAGGTCAACACCCGCCGCGCCCGCACCACCGCCGAGCGCGCCGAACTCCTCGCCGAATCCCTCCTCTTCGCCCGCCTCCACCTCTGACCACGCGCGAGTCCTCCGCTCGGGCACCCCGAGTCCTCCGCTCGGGCACCCCGAGTCGTCCGCTCGGGCACTGCGAGCACAACGTTCGGGCACCGTGGCCCGTGAGTTCCCGCAGTGTGAACGCTGCGTTCAGGTGCGTCGGCCAGGTCGGCCCCGAACTCCCATCCGCTGCGCCGCTGCCCAGCGGCTAGGGTCTTGATCGTGAACCCGTTGCGCACGTTGGTCCTCGCCGTCGCGGGCAACGACACGGTGCGCCGGGTCGTCGCGACCGCGCCGGTCAGCCGTGACGTCGTGCGCCGGTTCGTGGCCGGCGAGACGATCGGCGACGCGATCGACGTGACCAGCGACCTCGTCGGTCGGCACAGCCTGCGCGTCAGCCTGGACTACCTCGGCGAGGACACCACCGACCGCAAGACGGCCGAACGCACCGTGCGCGCGTACCTGGAGCTGCTCGACCAGCTGCACGACGTGGGCCTGGCCGCCGACGCCGAGGTCAGCGTGAAGCTGTCCGCCGTCGGCCTGGCCCTGGGCGAGACGTTGGCGCTGGACAACGCGTCCCGCATCTGCGCGGCGGCCGAACAGGCGGCGACCACGGTCACCGTCGACATGGAGGACCACACCACCACCGACGCCACCCTGCGCGTGCTCGCCGAGCTGCGCCGCCACTGGCCGTCGGTGGGCGCGGTGCTCCAGGCGTACCTGCGCCGCACCCTGGACGACTGCCGCGACCTCGCGGACACCCGCGTCCGGCTGTGCAAGGGCGCGTACGCCGAACCCGCGTCGGTGGCGTACGTCGACCCGCACGAGGTCGACCTCAACTACGTGCGCTGCGCCAACGTCCTGCTGGCAGGCTCCGGGTACCCGATGTTCGCCACCCACGACCCGCGGCTGATCGAGATCATCGGCGAACGCGCCCGCTGGTACGACAAGGCGGTCGAGGACTTCGAGTTCCAGATGCTGTACGGCGTCCGCCCCGGCGAGCAGCTGCACCTCGCGGCGGAAGGCCACGTCGTGCGCGTCTACGTGCCGTTCGGCGAGCAGTGGTACGGGTACCTCATGCGCCGGCTCGCCGAACGGCCGGCGAACGTCGCGTTCTTCCTGCGCTCGCTGGTCAGCCGTTCGTGAGGAGCCCCGTGTCCTTCTCGGTAGCCAGTGCGGTCCGCCCCCTGGGCGACGGCACGTACACCGCGTCCCTGCCCGCCGAGTGGACGGTCGGCCCCAAGCCGCACGGCGGGTTCCTGCTGGCCCTGGTGGCCCGTGCGGCGGTGGACAGCGCGCGTGCGGCCGTGCCGGGCGCCGACGACCTCGCGCCGTTGGCGGTGAGCTCGCAGTTCCTGCGCGCGCCGGAGGTCGGGCCGGTGCTGCTGCGGACGCACGTTCGCAAGGCGGGGCGGACGGCGACAGTGGTGACGTCGTCGCTGGAGCAGCGCGGGCGCAGCTGCGTGGAGGCGGTGGTGACGGTCGGGCGGATGCCCGACGGCACGCCGGACTACGTCGACCTGCCGGAGATGGCCGCCGCACCGCCCGCCGACGCGATCGACCTGGCGTCCATGGGGTCCGGGGGCGTGTACAAGCTCGGGTCGGTGTGCGACGTGCGGCTGGACAAGGAAGGCGCCGGGTTCCTGACCGGTCGGGTGGGTGACCCGTTGGTGCTGCGGCTGTGGGTGCGTCCGCTGGGTGAGCGGCCGGACCCGTACTTCGCGCTGATCGCCGGGGACATCTCGATGCCGGTGACGTTCAACCTGGGTCGGTTCGGGTGGTCGCCGACGGTGCAGATGACGTCGTTGCTGCGGGCCGGCCCGGCACCGGGGTGGTTGCGCGTGCGGGTGTCGTGCAGCGCGGTGCACGGTCAGTGGTTCGACGAGGACGCCGTGGTGATCGACTCGGCCGGGCGGCTGGTGTGCCAGGCGCGGCAGCTGGCGTTGACGCCGGCGGGCTGACCGCGTGACTCGCGGTGTCTGGCCGCGTGACTCGCGGTGCGTGAGTGGAGGACTCGCGGGGGGTGGGGTGGGGCGTGGCAGGCTTGGGGCATGACGACCATCGCCGTGTTGGGGGCTGGCAAGATCGGTGAGGCCCTGCTGTCCGGGCTGCTCCAAGGGGGGCGCAAGGCCGACGAGCTGCTGTTCACGGAGAAGCACCCGGACCGTGCGGCACAGCTGGCGGACCGGTACGGGGTGGAAGGGCTCGACGTCGTGGGCGCCGCGCAGCGGGCCGACGTGCTCGTGGTCGCGGTCAAGCCGCAGGACATCGACCCCCTGCTGGACGAGCTGGCTCCGGTGCTCAAGCCCGGCACGCTGGTCGTGTCCCTCTGCGCGGGCCTCCCGACGTCCCTGTACGAGCGCAGGCTGCCCGACAGCACCCCCGTGGTCCGGGTCATGCCGAACACCCCGATGGTCGTCGGCGAGGCGATGAGCGCCATCTCCGCCGGCAGGTACGCCACCGACGAGCACCTGAACCTGGTCGAGGACCTGCTGCGCACCGTCGGCCAGGTCGCGCGCGTCCCGGAGAGCCAGCAGGACGCCGTCACGGCCCTGTCCGGCTCCGGTCCGGCCTACTTCTTCTACCTGGTCGAAGCCATGATCGACGCGGGCATCCTGCTCGGCATCCCGCGCGACCTGGCCGGCCGGCTCATCATCCAGTCGGCGGTCGGCGCGGCCACCATGCTGAACGAGGGCGACCAGCACCCGGTCATCCTCCGCGAGGCCGTCACGTCCCCCGCCGGCACCACCATCATGGCCATCCGCGAACTGGAGAAGCACGGCGTCCGCGCGGCCATGCTGGCGGCCATCGAAGCAGCTCGGGACCGCTCGGTGGAGCTGGGGCGGGACCACGAGGCGGACTGATACCGCCATTGGCCGTCGCACCAGCCCCACCTGTCCCGTTACCCTCAAGGGAGCACGTGCGTGTCGAACCGTCGGTGGGGAAGCCGACGGCACGACGCGTGTCGAAGGACGCGGTGATCCATGCCTGCGGAGGAGAAGTCGCTCGGCCAGGTCAGGTTCCTGACAGTCGCCGAGGTCGCGCTGATGATGCGCGTGTCGAAGATGACGGTGTACCGACTGGTTCACTCCGGTGAGCTGACCGCGGTGCGCGTCGGGAAGTCGTTCAGAGTGCCGGAGAAGGCGGTGCACGAGTACCTGCGGAACGCCTACTTCGACGCCGGGTGAGGCCCGGTACGGGGCGGCGGGTAAAGTGATAGGCCGTTCGTGCCTGGTGTCGGCGCGCCCTCTTGACGGGTGTTTCCACCGGCGCGTGGAGACCACCAACGTCTAGTAGTGAAGGAACCCGCATGGGCTCGGTCATCAAGAAGCGCCGCAAGCGCATGTCGAAGAAGAAGCACCGCAAGTTGCTGCGCAAGACGCGGGTCCAGCGCAGGAAGCGCGGCAAGTAACCCCTGCGGGTCCTCGCACCGCCAGTCCCCCGGCGAACGGCCGTGGGACTGGCGGTGTTGTCGTTCCGCGCCGTCCCGGGCCGCCCGGCCGGTGAAGCCGCCATCCGGGTGATTGACCGGTGAAGCGCTGGTGACCTGCCTCAAGGGGCCGCTCCTCATCCCGGCCCGACCCGGGTTCCCGGCTAGCATCGACGAGTCGCACCACCCGCACAGGGAGTCGCATGGCGCCCAAGGTCGTTCTCGTCACCGGTTGCAGCCGGTTCCTCGGCGGTCACCTCGCCGCGCGCTTCGCGGCGAACCCGGACATCGACAGGGTGCTCGGCGTGGACACCGAGCCACCGTCCCGCGACCTGCTCCGCCGGATGGGCCGCGCCGAGTTCGTGCGCGCCGACATCCGCAACCCCCTCATCGCGAAGGTCATCGCCACCGCGCAGGTCGACACGGTCGTGCACGCGTCGGTGACCGCGAACCCGGCCGGTCCGACCGGCCGGACCGCGATGAAGGAGATGAACGTCATCGGCACGATGCAGCTGCTGGCCGCGTGCCAGAAGTCGCCGCACGTGCGCAAGCTGGTGGTGAAGTCGACCAGTGCGGTCTACGGGTCGAGCTCGCGCGACCCGGCGGTGTTCACCGAGGACATGGGGCCGAAGGACCTGCCGTCCAGCGGCTACGCGAAGGACGCGGTCGAGGTCGAGGGGTACGTGCGCGGGTTCGCCCGGCGGCGGCCGGACGTGGACGTCACCGCGCTGCGGTTCAGCAACTTCATCGGCCCGCGCATCGACACGGTGCTGACCAGGTACTTCGCCCTGCCGGTCGTGCCGACGGTGCTGGGCTACGACGCCAGGGTGCAGTTGCTGCACTCCGAGGACGCCCTGGCCGTGCTGGAGCGGGCGGCGCTGCACGACCTGCCCGGCGTGTACAACGTGGGCGGTGACGGCGTGCTGATGCTGTCCCAGGCCATCCGCCGGGCCGGGCGGATCAACCTGCGGGTGCCGAGCGCGTCGGTGCCGACCGTGGGCAGGCTGTTCCGCGGTGCCAGGCTGGTGGACTTCTCCCCGGACCAGATGAGGTTCCTCAACTGGGGCCGGGTGGTCGACACGACGCTGCTGAAGAAGGAGTTCGGCTTCACCCCGAGGTGGACCACGCAGCAGGCGTTCGACGACTACGTGAGCGGGCGCGCCCTGCGTCCGCTGATCGATCCCGAGGTGGTGGCGTCGGTCGAGCGCGGCGTGCTCGACCTGGCCGCCAGGTTCCGTTAGACGGCCGGTGGACGGCGAGGAGGTGGACACGCGGTGGCAGAGGCACGGGTGATCCCGCTGCACGGCGCGGACCGGGAGGCTCCCCGTCGACGACGCGGCGCGGCACGGGCGCGCTCTTCGGCGCACGCCGCTCTTCCCGAGCCTTCGGACGCGCCGTTCGAAGAGCCGGCCGAGGAGTCGGCGCAGGAGCCCGTGGCGCCCGAGCCCGCGGCGTGGGAGCGGCAGCTGGCGGAGCTGCTGACGTTCGCCCGCAGGAGGCTCCAGGGCGACTACGAGGTGGACGAGTTCGGCTTCGACCCCGACCTGACCGACCACCTCCTGATGCCGCCGCTCCGGCCGCTGTACGAGAAGTGGTTCCGGGTGGAGACGATCGGCATGCACAACGTGCCGGGCGAGGGCGGCGCGCTGATCGTCGCCAACCACTCCGGCACCCTGCCGCTGGACGCGACGATGACCGCGTTCGCGGTGCGGGCGGACCACCCGAAGCGCCGCCACCTGCGGATGCTGGGCGCGGACCTGGTGTTCAGGACGCCGGTGCTGGGCGCGTTGGCGCGCAAGTCGGGGCAGACGCTCGCGTGCAACCCGGATGCGGAACGGCTGCTCAGCTCGGGTGAGCTGGTCGGCGTGTGGCCCGAGGGCTTCAAGGGCATCGGCAAGCCGTTCAAGGACCGGTACAAGCTGCAGCGGTTCGGGCGGGGCGGGTTCGTCTCGGCGGCGCTGAACACCGGTGTGCCGATCATCCCGTGCTCGATCGTGGGCGCGGAGGAGATCTACCCGAAGATCGGCGACATCAAGCCGCTGGCGAGGTTGCTGGGGTTGCCGTACTTCCCGGTGACGCCGTTCTTCCCGCTGTTCGGGCCGCTGGGCGCGATCCCGCTGCCCTCGAAGTGGTACATCGAGTTCGGCGAGCCGATCCGGACGGACGCGTACGGCGAGCACGCGGCGGACGACCCGATGCTGGTGTTCAACCTGACCGACCAGGTGCGGGAGACGATCCAGCAGACCCTGTACCGGCTGCTCACGCAACGCCGCAACGTCTTCCTGGGCTGAGGCCGACCCGCCCCGGCGGTCAGCGGTCGCGGCGGCGGTAGGCGAGGGTGGCGGCCACCGCGCCCGCCAGGGCGCCCGCGCCCAGCACGGACGGCACGCCGATCTTCGCCGCCTTGCGGCCGGTGCGGAAGTCGCGGATCTCCCAGCCCCGCTTGCGCGCGGTCTCACGCAGCCCGGAGTCCGGGTTCACCGCGACCGCCGTGCCGACCACCGACAGCATCGGCACGTCGTTCACGGAGTCGGAGTACGCCGTGCACCGCCGCAGGTCGAGCCCTTCCTTCGCGGCCAGCGCCCGCACCGCGTGCGCCTTCGCCCGGCCGTGCAGCAGGTCGCCGACCAGCCGGCCGGTGTAGATGCCGTCGGTGTTCTCCGACACCGTCCCCAGCGCGCCCGTCAGCCCCAGCCGCTTGGCGATGATCTGCGCCAGCTCCACCGGCGTCGCGGTGACCAGCCACACCCGCTGCCCGGCGTCCAGGTGCATCTGCGCCAGCGCCTGCGTGCCGGTCCAGATCCGGTCCGCCATCAGCTCGTCGTAGATCTCCTCGCCGAGCGAGACCAACTCCGCGACCGACCGGCCGGCCACGAACGACAGCGCCTGCTCGCGGGACGCGGCGACGCTCTGCGGGTCCTCGCGCCCACCGACCCGGAACTTGAGCTGCTGCCACGCGAACCCGACCAGGTCGGAGTTCTTGAAGTACTTGCGCGCGGCGAGCCCGCGGGCGAAGTGGAAGATCGACGCGCCCATCATCATCGTGTTGTCGACGTCGAAGAAAGCCGCCGCGGTGAGGTCGGTGGACGCGCTCCCAGAGGGGCCGACCACCGCCAGCGCGGCAGCGGCCGAAGCCTCACCGGCCAGCGCGGCGAGCCGCTCCCGCTCGGCCGAGCCCTCCACCACACGCCTTTTCACCACGTCAGCGCCTCCCGCGGTCCGATGGGGACAGGGTAGCGATCAGCCGCCGAGGCCGGGCAGGGGCAGCGACGGCAGCGGCAACGTGGGCAGCGGGAGCACCGGAGCGCTGGTGGAGATCGTCGGCGCGGACGGCGTGGGCAGCGTCGACGGCGGCACCCCGGCGCTCGGCAGGCCGCTCGACGCGCTCGTGCCGGGCAGGCCGGCGGACGTGGTGGGCGCCGCGGCGGACGTGGGCTCCGGCGCGGGCGGCAGGTTCTCCGGCGCGGTGCCGGGCGGCACGGGCGGGGCCGCGCACTCGCCCTCGGCGGGCACCGGGCCGATCTGGTCGGACTGCCCCGACGTCACGGACACGCAGTCCGTCCGGCCCTGCAAGGCCGACGCGCGCTGGGCGATCCGGTCGAGCAGGTCCAACGACGTGCCGGCCCGGTCCGAGGCCTCGACGGGCAGCGCGGCCCGCAACCCGGTCAGCCGGGTGGCCTGCGCGTCGGCCCAATCGCGCAGCTCAGTGAGGACGCGCTGATCCGAGTTCGAGCCGAACGCGGTCAGCACGCGGGAACCGGCCGCGGCGTCGGCGTCGAAATCGGTCAGCGCGGTCAGGTAGCCGCCGAGCGGCCCGCCGTCGGGTCCGCGGTACCGGTCGACCAGCGTCTCCAGCTCGGCGACGCGCGCGGCGGCGAACTCCAGTCGCTTGTGGCCCTTCGACTCCTCGCCGAAGGTGAGGCCGAGCGATGCCGTCTCGGCGGTGCGCTTGACGCCGTACAGCGCGTCGCCGGGGAGCGCGTCCTGGCTGAGCAGCAGGCTCATCCCGGTCAGCGACAACAGCAGGCACAGCGCCGCGGCGAGGGCCACCGCTAATCGGCCGCGGGCTCCGGCGCGGGGCGTGCGCGGCTCTTCCGCGGGCCGGTCGAGCTTGGTCGGCGGCGGCGCCGCGGCGCCGAGCACCCTGGCCCGCATCCGGGCCTTGGCGGCCTCGTCCGGGCCGCTCGTGGCTGCGGCTTTCCGCAGCAGCGCGACTACGGCCAGTTCGTCGGCGAAGTCTTCGCCGGTCCGGCCGGTGTCAGCGGAACCGGGGCGTGCCGGACCGGGATGCGTGTCGACGGCGCGGGCGAACTGCTCGCGCTGCCTGTGACGCCGTAGCGGCGTGATACCTCTGCCCACCATCCCGCTGGCCAACCATCCCGCGTCTCGGACGACCCTGCGCCGAGGATCCTGCCCCGAGTAACGACCCGGGGCCGCCCGGGGTTACGCCTGCGACGAGCGGTGCGATGGCGATCACCGCAGCCAGGTGGGCAGCAGTTGGGCCAAGCGGCGCACCGCTCGGTGCTGCAGGGCCTTGATCGCGCCCTCGTTGCGGCCCATCCTGGCCGCCGTCTCCGCCACGGACAACCCCTGGATGAACCGGAGGGTGATGCATTCGCGCTGGTCTTCGCCCAGTTGGGCGACACAGCGGAGCAGTTCGGCGTTGGTGGCGTCGGTCAGGACTTCCTGCTCGGGACCGTCCGTGACCTCGCGGTTGTCCGCCAGCTCGGCCGTCGTGACCTCCAACCGGTACCGGCTGGACTTCACGTGGTCGAAGACGATGTTTCGCGCGATCGTGACGAACCAGGCGCCGACGTCGCGGCCCTGGTAGCTGATCGACCCGATGCTGCGCAGCGCGCGCAGGAACGTCTCGCTGGTCACGTCCTCCGCGAGCGTGCGGTCGCCGACGCGGAAGAGCACGTACCGGTACACCACGTCCACGTACCGGTCGTAGAGCGCGCCGAACGCGTCCGTGTCGCCGCCCTGGGCGGCGCGGACCAGGTTCCACGGCTCGGTCGCCGCGTCGCTCTCCACGCTGTCGATCTTGCTGGACTGCCCTCCCGCACTCCACCTGGAGCGCAGCGTCCTGATGGGTCGGACGGAGTTCTCGCGTGCCCGTGCGGTCATCGGCTCGCGGCACCTCCACAGGGTCGCCGTGCCGGCAGCATACGTGTTGTTACTCCGTAGTAGGTAGCGGCAAGTGGGGTCGAATCGGGGACGGGGGCGGAGCCACTGCGTGACGCCGCTCCCGCGTGACAGACTGCGCGGAGATCCGCTGTGGTTCACCAGGAGGTCATGTTGACCACTTCAGCAAGCAACATCGCCGACCTGGTTCGCGCATCCGCGCACCGTGGACCCAAGCACGTCGCACTGGTCGATGTCACGGCCTCCGGCGATCGGAGAGCCGCGAACACCCACACCTGGGCCGAGTTCGACGCGGCCGTGGACGGCGAGGCGCACCGGCTGGCACGGGCGGGCGTGGAGCCCGGTGACCGGGTCGTCGTCCGGCTGCCGGCCGGCGCGGCGTACTGCGTCGCGGTGTTCGGCGTGCTGCGCGCCGGCGCCGTCCTGGTGCCGGCCGGACCGGGCCAGCCGACCCGTGAGCTGCAACGACTCGTCGCGGACAGCGGCGCGAAGCTGCTCGTCGGCGACGGCGGCGGTGCGGACGTCGAGGTGCTCGCCGCGCCGACCATGGAGCCGGGCGAGGAGTTCCCCGCCATCGGCTCCGGCGAGGACCTCGCCGTCCTCGGCTACACCTCCGGCACGTCCGGCACGCCGCGCGGCGCGATGCTGTCGCACCGGGCGCTGCTCGCCAACGTCCGGCAGTGCGCGTCCCTGCGGCCCGCACCGGTGACGCCGGGCGACCGGGTGCTGCTGGCGCTGCCGCTGTTCCACGTCTACGGGCTCGGCCCTGGTCTGCTCCAGGTCGCCGGCGCCGGTGCGACGGCCGTGCTGCTGGAGCGGTTCGACCCGGACGCCGCGCTGACCGCGATCCGCGAGCACCGGGTGACCACCGTGGTCGGCGTGCCGCCGATGTACTCGGCGATGCTGGCCAAGCCGGTGGAGCGGCTGCGCGACGACCTGGCCACGGTCCGCCTGTTCACCTCCGGCGCCGCGCCGCTGGCCGCCGGCCTGCTGGACACCATGCGCGAGGCCGTCGGCCTGCCCGTCTACGAGGGCTACGGGCTGACCGAGACCGGCCCGGTGCTGACCACGACGCTGGCCGGCGGCGTGCCCAAGGGCGGGTCGGTCGGCCGGGCGCTGCCGGGCGTGGAGGTGCGGCTGGTCGACACCGACGGCCGTCCGCTCGACCAGGACGAGGACGAGCCGGGCACCGGTCTGGTCGCGGCCAGGGGCGACAACCTGTTCAGCGGGTACTGGCCGGACGGCGCGCACGGCCCGGACGCGGAGGGCTGGTTCCGCACCGGCGACGTCGGCTACCTGGACGAGGACGGCGACCTGCACCTGGTGGACCGGGCCAACGACCTGATCATCGTCAACGGCTTCAACGTCTACCCGCACGAGGTCGAGCACGTGCTGACCGAGCTGGACGGGGTGGCCGAGGCCGCGGCGGTCGGCGTGCCGGACGAGCGGACCGGCGAGGCGGTCAAGGTCGTCGTGGTGCCGGCCGAGGGCGTCGAGCTGACCGAGGACGCGGTGAAGGACCACTGCGCCGCGCGGCTGGCGAAGTTCAAGGTGCCGACGGTGGTCGAGTTCGCCACCACCCTGCCGCACTCGCCCACCGGGAAGCTGGCGCGGTCGCGGCTGCGGCAACCCCTAGCCTGAACGGCGTGAGCCACCACGTCACCTTGATGAGCCGGGTCGACTGCCACGCCTGTGAGCAGGCCAAAACCGACCTGGAACGGATCTGCGGCGAGCTGGGCGTGCCGTGGGACGTCCAGGACGTCGACGCGGACCGCGAGCTGCGCGCCGAGTACGGCGACCGGGTGCCCGTGATCCTGGTCGACGGCGAGGAGCACGGCTACTGGTCCGTCGAGGAGGACCGCCTGCGGGCCGCCCTGCGCTGACCCGGCTCGACGGCGATTACCGGGCGCTTACGGATTCGGCGCGCGGGGCGGTGGCGGGTGTCGAATGGGGGCATGAACCGCTGGACCGCCGCCCTCGTCGGAATCCTCGGCGTGGCCGCCGCGCTCGCCGCCGGGCACCTCGTCGCGGGGCTGGTCGGGCCGTCGGCCTCACCGTTCCTCGCCGTCGGCAACACCGCGATCGACTTCACGCCGAGCGCGGTGAAGGACTTCGCGATCCGCGCGTTCGGCACCGCCGACAAGCTCGTCCTGCTGCTCGGCATGGCGGTGGTGGTCGGCCTGCTCGGCGCCGTCGCGGTGCTGTACCGGCCCGACCTGGGCCGGCTCGGCGTCCTGGCGCCGGTCGCGAGCCTGGTGGCGGGCGTCGCGGTGTTCCGGTGGCTGCACGCCAGGTCGTCCGCCCCGACCGTCGAGGGCAGGCGCACGTTCCTCGTCGCGTCGGGTGCCACGGCGGTCGGCGCCGGGCTCGCGGGCCTGACCGGTCAGCTGATCGGCGGCCGGGTGGACGTGGAGGCGTCCCGGCGGGCGGTCGGCGAGATCAAGCCCGCCGCACCCGCGCCTGCCATCCCGGCGGACGCCGACTTCGCCGCCGAGGGCACGCCCCCGTTCATCACGCCGAACGAGGACTTCTACCGGATCGACACGGCGCTGAGCGTGCCGAGGGTGCGCGCCGAGGACTGGTCGCTGCGCGTGCACGGCATGGTCGACCGCGAGCTGACCCTCGACTACGACGACCTGCGTCGGCGTGACCTGGTGGAGCGAACGGTCACGCTGGTCTGCGTGTCCAACGAGGTCGGCGGTCGGTACGTCTCCACCGCGAACTTCGTCGGCGTGCCGCTGCGCGACGTGCTGGTGGAGGCGGGCGTGCGCCCGGACGCGGACCAGCTGTTCTCCACCAGCGTGGACGGCTGGACGGCGGGCACGCCGACCGCCGCGGTGCTGGAGCCGGACCGGGGCGCGCTGATCGCGCTGGCCATGAACGGCGAGCCGCTGCCGGTGGAGCACGGGTTCCCGGCCAGGCTGGTCGTGCCCGGCCTGTACGGCTACGTCTCGGCCACGAAGTGGGTCGTCGACCTGGAGCTGACCACGTTCGCCGCCCGGCGGGCGTACTGGCTGGAGCGCCAGTGGGCGCGGGAGGCGCCGGTCAAGGTGATGTCCCGGATCGACCGCCCCGGGCGCCGGTCGACGGTGTCCGGCCGGGTCGTGGCGACCGGCGTGGCGTGGGCCCAGCCCGTCGGCGTGGCCCGGGTGGAGGTGCGGGTCGACAACGGGCCGTGGCAGACGGCGACGCTGTCCGCCGACGTCAGCGACTCGACCTGGCGGATGTGGCGGATCGAGCTGGACCTCCCGGCAGGCGGTCACACGATCGAGTCCCGTGCCACCGACAAGGCCGGTTCGACCCAGCCACAGGCACGCGTCGACTCCCTGCCGGACGGCGCGACCGGGTGGCACTCGGTCTTCTTCACGGTGGGCTGACACGCCCGGACCGCCCCGGTTCACCCCAAGGTGAGACGTGGCCCCGTATCCGGCGACGAAGCAGGCAGGGGTCCGGCCATCAACTTTGTGCAAGCGTTCACAAGCGGTACGGTGGGTGAATCACACCGCTGGTGAAGGTGCCCGGCGGGTCAGTGCGACGGATGTCGAGGAGTACCAGCGTGGCGGCTCAGCGGGGCGAGGGTGACGGTGTCGTGACCCGCCCGGGAGAGGCTCGCCCAGGGGAGGCTCGCCCGGGGGAGGCCGGCACGGAAGCGCCCGTCGACGTCCGGGAGCGGGCACGCGCGATCCCCGAGGCGGCGGTGGCGCGGCTCGCGGTCTACCTCCGCGTCCTCTCCGGCATGGTCGAGCAGGGCGTGACGACCATCTCCAGCGAGGAACTGGCCGGTGCGGCCGGGGTGAACTCGGCGAAGCTCCGCAAGGACCTCTCCTACATCGGCTCGTACGGCACGCGCGGCGTCGGCTACGACGTCGAGGTGCTGGTGGGCCACATCGAGCGGATCCTCGGCCTCACCCGCAAGCACTCCGTGGCCGTCGTCGGCATCGGTAATCTTGGTCACGCGCTGGCGAACTACGGCGGCTTCCCGAGCCGCGGCTTCCCGGTCGCCGCGCTGTTCGACGTCGACCCGGATCTGACGGGAGTGCCGGTAGGCGGCATACCCGTCAACCACATCGACGAGATCACGACGGTCTGCGCGGAACGCGAGGTGTCGATCGGGGTCATCGCGACACCGCCGCAGGCAGCTCAGGCGGTCTGCGACCGTTTGGTATCCGCCGGAGTCCAGTGCATCCTGAACTTCGCACCCGTCGTGCTCCAAGTGCCGGACTACGTCGAAGTGCGCAAGGTCGACCTGGCGGTCGAAATGCAGATCCTGTCGTTCCACGTGGCGCGACGGGCTGACGAGGCCGCCGGCGACGTGGTCAACGGCATCGGTGTGGACGGGGTGGTGATTCGCCCGTGATCGTGCGGGTAGTGAGCCGATCGGTGGTGACGGCATGAGCATCCTTGTCGTCGGGCTGTCCCACCGGACCACCCCGGTTCCCGTGCTGGAGCGCGTCGCGGTGGCCGACGCCGACCGCCGCAAGGTCCTCGACCAGCTGCTGGCGGCGCCGAGCGTGTCCGAGGCGGTGCTCCTGTCGACCTGCAACCGGGTCGAGGTGTACGCGGTCGTCGAGACGTTCCACGGCGGCATGAACGAGGTCGTCGAGGTGCTGGCCCACCAGGCCGGCGCCGAACCGGCCGAGCTGTTCGAACACCTGTACGTGCACTACTCGGCCGCCGCGGTCGAGCACCTGTTCTCGGTGGCCGGCGGCCTGGACTCGATGGTGGTCGGCGAGGCACAGATCCTCGGCCAGCTGCGCAGCTCGTACAACGCCGCCGACGAGGCGGGCGTGGTCGGCCGCACGCTGCACGAGCTGATCCAGCACGCGCTGCGGGTCGGCAAGCGGGTGCACACCGAGACCGACATCGACCACGCCGGCGCGTCCGTCGTCTCCGAGGCGCTGAGGGACGCGGACGACGTGCTGCGACGTGCCTCCGGCGGCAGGGCGGGCCTCGACGGTCGCAAGGCGCTGATCGTCGGCGCCGGCTCGATGGGCGGCCTGGCCGCCGCGCACCTGCGCCGGGCCGGCATCGGCGAGGTCGTCATCGCCAACCGCACCGCCGCCAACGGCGAACGCCTGGCCACGGCACTGCGCGCGGACGGCGTCGACGCCACGTCCACCGGCCTCGAAGACCTGGCCGACGAGATCGCCGAGGCGGACGTGCTCTTCGCCTGCACCGGCGCGGTCGGCACGGTCATCGGCGCCGAGCTGATCGGCGAACGCGAGCCCCACCGGCCGCTGGTCGTCTGCGACCTCGGCCTGCCCAAGGACGTGGACCAGGCGGCGGCGCTGCTCGACGGCGTCCGCGTGGTCGACCTGGAAACCCTTCAGCGCAGGCTGTCCGACGCCCCGACCGGGCAGGGCACGCTGCGCGCGGCGGAGATCGTGGCCGAGGAGGTCCGCGCCTACCTGGCCGGGCAGCGCTCGGCCGAGGTCACGCCGACCGTCACGGCACTGCGCAAGCGGGCCGCCGAGGTCGTGGACGCCGAGCTGTTGCGGCTCGACTCGCGGCTGCCCGAGCTGGACGGCGCGGTCCGCGACGAGCTGACCAAGACCGTGCGCCGGGTGGTGGACAAGCTCCTGCACGCCCCCACGGTGCGGGTGAAGGAGCTGGCCGCGGCGCCCGGCGGCGCCGGTTACGCCGAGGCGCTGCGCGAGCTGTTCGGGCTCGACCCGCAGGCGCCGTCCGCCGTCAGCACCCCCCATTCGACGCAACCCAAAGGTGAGAAGCGGTGAACCGCACCCTGAGGATCGGCACCCGCGGCAGCGCCCTGGCGCTCGCGCAGACCGGCCACGTGGCCGACGCGCTGCGCGAGGCAGGCGCGGACGTGGAGATCGTCACGATCTCCACACCCGGCGACCGCTCGTCCGCACCCGTCGCCGAGATCGGCATCGGGGTGTTCACCTCGGCGCTGCGCGACGCGCTCGCCAACGGTGAGATCGACGTCGCCGTGCACTCGTACAAGGACCTGCCCACCGCCCGCGACCCGCGCCTGTCGCCGGCCGCCGTACCGCCCCGCGAGGACCCGCGCGACGCGCTGGTCGCCCGGGACAACCTGACCCTGGGCGAGCTGCCGACCGGTTCGAAGGTGGGCACCGGCTCGCCGCGCCGCGCCGCGCAGCTCGAAGCACTTGGCCTGGGCATCGAGGTGGTCCCGATCCGGGGCAACGTCGACACCCGGATCCGCAAGGTCGCCGACGGTGAGCTGGACGCCGTCGTCCTGGCCCGCGCCGGACTGGCCCGCCTCGGCCGCACCGCCGAGATCACCGAGACCCTGGAGCCCATCCAAATGCTCCCCGCGCCCGCACAGGGCGCCCTCGCGGTGGAGTGCCGGGTCGACGACGTCGACACCGAGCACCTCCTCCAGTCCACTCTGGACGATTCGGCCAGTAGGGCCGCTGTCGCCGCCGAGCGCGCTTTGTTGGCCGCGCTCGAAGCTGGTTGCAGCGCGCCGGTCGGCGCACTGGCCGATGTGGTGGAAGACCTCGCTGAAGACGCGGACGGGTCGACGCGAGTCGTTCTCCGGCTGTCGCTGCGCGGGGTCATGGCGACGGAGGATGGAGACCTCCTCCGTGCGTCCGCCACCGGTGACTTGACCGCAGCAGAGGAACTCGGCCGCGCGCTGGCCGCCGAGTTGCTCGACCTCTCCGGCCACGCCACCGCGTCGCCGGCGGGGCGTAGTTGATGGGGAGTGCCCTGATGACCCGCGCACGCAAGACCCCCGGCCGAGTCGCTTTCGTCGGCTCAGGTCCGGGCGACACCGGGCTGCTCACGGTCCGTGCCCGTGACCTGCTCCACAAGGCGGAGCTCGTGGTCACGGACCCGGACGTCCCGGCCGAGGTGGTGGCGCTGGTACCCGACGGCGTCGAGGTCCGACCCGCCGTGGGCGACCCCGCCGACGTGGCGAAGGACCTGGTCGCCGAGGCGAAGAACGGCCACGCCGTGGTCCGCCTCGTGGCCGGCGACCCGCTGACGCTGGACTCGGTGGTGAAGGAGGCGCAGGCCGTCTCCCGCACCACGATCGCGTTCGACGTGGTGCCGGGCGTGCCCGCCGGCACCGCCGTGCCCGCCTACGCCGGAGTGGCGTTGGGCGCGGTGCACACCGAAGCCGACGTCCGCGGCGTGGTCGAGTGGGCGGGCCTGGCCTCCGCGCCCGGCACGCTCGTGCTCCACGCCACCGGCGGTCACCTGGCCGAGGCCGCGTCCTCCCTGGTGGAGCACGGCCTGGCGCCGCAGACCCCGGTCGCGGTGACCTGCGACGGCACCGGCTTCGGCCAGCGCACGGTCGACACCACGCTGGCCTCGCTGGCCGCCGACGCCGGCGACCTGGGCGGCCCGCTGGTCGTCACGGTCGGCGCCGCCGTCGCCGGTCGCGCGAAGCTCTCCTGGTGGGAGTCGCGAGCCCTCTACGGCTGGCGGGTCCTGGTGCCGCGCACCAAGGAGCAGGCGGGCGCGATGAGCGACCGGCTGCACTCGCACGGCGCCATCCCGGTGGAGGTCCCGACCATCTCGGTCGAGCCGCCGCGCAGCCCGGCGCAGATGGAGCGCTCGGTGAAGGGCCTGGTCGACGGCCGCTACCAGTGGGTCGTCTTCACCTCGACCAACGCCGTCCGCGCCGTGTGGGAGAAGTTCCGCGAGTTCGGCCTGGACGCCCGCGCGTTCTCCGGCGTGAAGATCGCCTGCGTCGGCGAGTCGACGGCGGCGAAGGTGCGCTCGTTCGGGATCATCCCCGAGCTGGTGCCCAGCGGCGAGCAGTCCTCCGAGGGCTTGCTGGCCGACTTCCCGCCGTACGACGACATACTGGACCCGGTGGATCGTGTCCTGCTCCCGCGAGCGGACATCGCCACCGAGACCCTGGCGGCCGGCCTGCGCGAACGGGGCTGGGAGATCGACGACGTGACGGCCTACCGGACCGTCCGGGCCGCCCCGCCGCCCGCGGACACCCGCGAGATGATCAAGTCCGGCGGGTTCGACGCGGTGTGCTTCACCTCGTCGTCCACGGTCCGGAACCTGGTCGGCATCGCGGGCAAGCCGCACGCGCGCACGCTGGTGGCGTGCATCGGCCCGCAGACGGCGGAGACGGCACGCGAGTTCGGCCTCCGGGTCGACGTGCAGCCGGAGGACGCCAACGTCCCGGCCCTGGTGGACGCCCTGGCCCAGCACGCCGCGAGGCTGCGGGCCGAAGGCGCTCTGCCGCCACCGCGCAAGACCAAGCGCTTGCGCCGCTCGTAAGAAGCTCGAAGTGAGTCGGGGTCGCCTTCGTGGTGGCCCCGACCTCGTTCCAGGGAGTGCCGCCGTGTTCCCAGCCCACCGCCCCCGCCGGCTCCGCACCACGCCGGCCATGCGCCGCCTGGTCGCCGAGACGACCGTGCGCCCCCGCCAGCTCGTGCTGCCCATGTTCGTCAAGGAAGGCGCCGACGCGCCGGTCGAGATCAAGAGCATGCCGGGCGTGGTCCAGCACACCCGCGAGTCGCTGCGCAAAGCGGCGGTCGAGGCGGTGCAGGCCGGTGTGGGCGGGCTGATGCTGTTCGGCGTGCCCGCCGAACGGGACGCGGTCGGCTCCGGCGCGACCGACCCGGACGGCATCCTCAACGCCGCCCTGCGCGACCTGCGCCACGAACTCGGCGACGCCACCGTCCTCATGTCCGACTGCTGCCTGGACGAGTTCACCGACCACGGCCACTGCGGCGTGCTCACGCCGGACGGCGCGGTGGACAACGACGCCACGTTGGAGGTCTACGGCGAGATGGCCGTGGCCCAGGCGCGGGCCGGCGCCCACGTGGTCGGTCCCAGCGGGATGATGGACGGCCAGATCGGGTTCATCCGCACCGCGCTGGACGAGGCCGGGCTCACCGACACCGGCATCCTCGCCTACAGCGCCAAGTACGCGTCCGCGCTGTACGGCCCGTTCCGCGAGGCGGTCGAGTCGCAGCTCCAGGGCGACCGCAAGACCTACCAGCAGGACCCGGCGAACGCCCGTGAAGCGCTCCGCGAAGTCGCGCTCGACCTCGCCGAGGGCGCCGACATGGTCATGGTCAAGCCCGCGCTGCCGTACCTGGACGTCCTCAAGGCCGTCGCGGAGATGTCGGACGTCCCGGTGGCCGCGTACCAGATCTCCGGTGAGTACGCGATGGTCGAGGCCGCGGCCCGCAACGGCTGGATCGACCGCGAGCGGACCGTGCTGGAGATGCTGACGTCGATCCGCCGTGCGGGCGCCGACGTCGTGCTCACGTACTGGGCCGTGGAAGCCGCCGCTTGGCTGGACCGGGAATGACCACGCCGAGCCGACCCAAGCGCGTCAAGACGCCCAAGCCGACCCCGCCCAAGCCGATCGACCTGGCGCGGTGGCTGTTCATCCTCAGCGCCGTGATCGGCGGGGGCCGCTTCCTGTACCAGCTCGGGGACCGCGAGATGCTGATCAGGATGCTGCGCGAGGACCTGGTGCAGCGCGGGATGACGTTCAGCCAGGACGAGCTGGACGCGGCGATGACCGGCGCGATCGGCTTCGGGCTGCTGCTGACGATGGCGTTCGTGCTGGTCTACGCGGTGCTGGCGAACCGGATGGCGTGGGGGCGGAACTGGGCGCGGGTCGTGGTGACCGTGCTCGCGGGCATCGGTGTCGCCTTCGGCACGCTGCAGCTGCTCGCGGTGGCGTCGGGCGGCATGGCGGCGGCCGACTTCACGGTGAGCCCGCTGGTCCTGGTGCTGAGCGGGATCACGACGGTGATCGACGCGGCGGTCATCGTGCTGATGTACCGGCCATCAGTTTCCGGGTACTTCCGATCAGTGCGTTCGGTCAGCGTCGATCCACCACAGGTAGCTAACGGATTGTGATTTCCGGTCGACGGAGTGCCGTGCCCCGCCTACCGTCCGTCGCATGACCAATCCGAACGACCCTTACAACCAGGGCGGCTACAACCAGGGCGGGCAGCCCCAGCAGCCCGGTTACCCGCAGCAGCAGCCCGGCTACCCGCAGCAGGGTGGCGGCCAGCCCCAGCAGCCCGGCTACCCCCCGGCCGCGCCGCCGCTGAACGAGAGCGAGCTCCGCGCGCCCCAGCGTCCGAAGTCCGTCGACACCGCGTTCATGCTGTGGCTGGTCGCGGCTGGTATCGGCATCCTGAGCAACCTGATCAGCTTCCTCATCGCCGGGGACATCGAGCGCCAGACGGGCGTGGAGTCGAGCTCCGGCACGACGATCGTCAGCCTGATCTTCGCCCTGCTGTGGATCGTGGTCGTGATGCAGATGCGCAAGGGCGCCAACTGGGCCCGGATCCTGCTGACCGTGCTGGGTGGCCTGTCCATCATCGGCAACCTGCTGAGCCTCGCGGTCATCGGCATCCTGCTGTCGCTGGGCGCCTTCGGCGTCATCTCGGCGCTGTTCGTGCTGGTGTCGCTGGTCGCGGTCATCGGCGCCATCGTCTTCATGTACAAGTCCGACTCGAACTACTACTTCAAGGCGAGCTGACCTGAAGTAACAGGTGTGCTGTCCACCGCCTGTCATGGTGGACAGCACACCAGGCCCGCCCTAGCGTTGCCCGGCGTGACGACCCCTCAGGACCCCGAGCACCCGCCACCAGGGAGCGGGGCCGACTCGTCCGCGCAGCCCGCGTCGACGCGGCCCAGGGAAGTGAAGCTGTCCTTCTGGCTGTGGATGTCGGCCGCCGCGCTCCTCCTCCTGTCCGGCCTGGTGCTGCTGACCCAGCGCGACGGGTTGGTCGAGAACTTCCGCGAGGCCACCCGGGACCAGAACCTCACCGAGGACCAGCTCCAGGCGTCGGTGAACAGCCTCCTCACGATCGTCCTGCTCGGTGCGGCGATCCTGTCCGGGCTGCTCGTCTTCTTCGTGCTCAAGAGCCGGACCGGGCGCAGCTGGACGCGGACCGCGCTGGTCGTGATGGTCCCGTTCGTGCTGCTGTACGCCATGTTCCTCGCCATGCCCGAGTTCAGCCTGGTCATCGCGCTGCTCGTCGCGGCGGCCGTGGTGACGATGTACCTGCCCGCCTCGAAGGCGTACTTCGACGCGGCCAAGGACAGAGAGTGACCGGGCAGCCGCCGGCGGTCGTGCGCGGCGCGGTCGGCGTGTGGTTCGCGCTGGGCGCGTTCGGCCTGCTGACCAACATCTACCTGTGGTGGCAGCGCGGCGAGTTGGAGGCGTCGGCGGCCCGCGCCGGGCACGACCCGGCGAACGTGACCGGGCTCCTGACGCAGTTGACCATCGTCGCGATCGGCTTCGCCCTCGGTTACGGCTTGTTCGGCTGGCTGCTGAAGCTGGGCAGGCGCTGGTCCCGCGGGGTGCTCACGGGGGTGGCCGTGCTGCACGTCCTGTGGATCGTGCTGCCGGGCGCGAGCGCGGTGAACCTGGTGACGCTGGTGCTGATCGCCGTGGGTTTGGCCCTCACCTGGCTCCCCGGTACGGCACAGTGGGTGAAGCAGCACTGAACCCTGCGGAGATGCCATGTCCGAACGGACCCGTTCGCCTCGCCCTGCGAGTTCACGCCCCGCCCACCAGGGGCCGGTGACGAGATGACCCAGCCGCCCTTCGGACAGCAGCCCCCTTTCGGACAGCAGCCACCTGGGCCGGAGCAGCAAGGCGGGCAGCCCTTCGACCCGTACGGGCAGTCCATGCGCCCGGTGGACCACCCGCAGGCCGGACCGCGGCCGTCGTACCCGGGTCAGCTCCCGCCGCAGTACCCCGGCGCGCAGTACCCCGGCCCGCAGTTCCCCGGCCAGATGCGGAGCGTCGACCAGTTCACCACGGCCGCGGTCAGGCCTCCCGCGGTCATGGCGGCGTTCGTGCTCTGGTTGCTGGCGGCGCTGTCGTGGCCCGCGGGCACGGTGCTGCGGACGCTGGCCGAGGACGGCTTCGACGGGTTCGGCACGGTGATGACGTTGTTCTTCACGGGCTGCCTCGGCATCTGCGGAGTGGTGGGCGCGGTGGCGTTCCTGGGCGGCAGCTACCAGGCGCGGCTCGCCCTGGTCGGCGGCTCCATGGTGATCGGCGTCCTCGCGCTGGCCGCGGCGATCGTCGCGGGCCGGGACGGCGGCGCCGAGGCGCTGTCGTGGGTGGTGATCGTGGCGCGGCTGGTGCTGCCCGCGGCGGCGGCGGCGTGCAGCTTCCTGCCGGGCACCCGGCACTACTTCGCGGGGAACCTCGGGTAGTGGATCAGCCCACGCTGTACGCCGAGCCCGGCGCGTCCTGGTGGCCACTGCTGTGGGGCCCGGTGTTCGCCCTGCTCGGAGTGGGCGTCGAAGGGCTGACCGGCCTGTTCCGGCCGCTGCTGTGGTCGGTCGTCGCGCTGGGCCTGCTCCTGCCGACCTTGCTGTGGGTGCAGGGCCGGCGGCGGCTGCACGCCGTGCGCCTGACGCCGGCCGCGCTGCACCAGGGGCGGGAGGAGTTGGCGATCGGGGACGTCGAGTCGGTCGAGGGCGTCGAGCCCCGGGCGGGGGTCAAGGTGCTGGGTGGCGGCTGGGACGTGCCCAAGGGCGCGGAGGCGGTGCCGATCCGGCTCGTCGACGGCACGGTGGTGACGGGCTGGGCGCGGGACGCGGAGGCGTTGCGGACCGGGATGGCGCGGCTGCTGGAGCTGAAGGGCGTTGACGGGCGGTGACCGGCGCGGGCGCGGAGGACCGGGGGCATGAGAAGCTGACCGACGTGACTGCGGCCACCGTCGGCACCGACCCCGACACCGACACCGAGCCGGAACCCGGCGAGCACACGCTGCACCAGCCGAAGCGCGCGCTCATCGCGGTGGGCGAGGTGGTGCTCGTGGCGCTGCTCGTGCCGGCCGCCGTGTGGTGCTGGAACCGGGGTGTCGTCCACTACAGCTTCCCGGTCCCCGACCAGCCGCCGCTGGAGTCGACCAGGTTCCGGGGCAACTGGATCGGCGCGTCCGTCGGCCTGGTCACCGTGGCCGGGGTGCTGCTGCTCGACGCGGTGCGCCAGACCGTGCTCGCGGTGCGCACCCGTGGTCGGAAGCAGGTCGAAGAACCCGACGTGTGAGACTGGACCCCGTGACGGTGACGCGATCCCAGCAACTGTTCGAGCGCGCGGCGGCGGTGATCCCGGGTGGCGTGAACTCCCCGGTCCGGGCCTTCCACTCGGTCGGCGGCACGCCGAGGTTCATGGTCCGCGGCGCAGGTCCGCACCTGTGGGACGCCGACGGCAACCGGTACGTCGACCTGGTGTCGTCGTGGGGTCCGATGATCCTCGGGCACGCCCACCCCGACGTGGTCCGGGCGGTCCGGGACGCGGCGGTGCACGGCCTGTCGTTCGGCACGCCCACCGAGGGCGAGGTCGAACTGGCCGAGGAGATCATCGACCGGGTCGACCCCGTGCACCAGGTCCGGCTGGTCAACTCCGGCACCGAGGCCACGATGAGCGCGATCCGGCTGGCCCGCGGGTTCACCGGGCGCCGCAAGATCGTCAAGTTCGCCGGCTGCTACCACGGCCACGTGGACGCGCTGCTCGCCCAGGCGGGCTCCGGCGTGGCCACGCTGGGCCTGCCGACGTCGCCGGGTGTCACCGGCGCGCAGGCCGCGGACACGCTGGTGCTGCCGTACAACGACATCGAGGCGGTCCGGCGGGCGTTCGCCGAGAACGACGGCGAGATCGCGTGCGTGATCACCGAGGCCGCGGCGGGCAACATGGGCGCGATCGCGCCCAAGCACAACGCCGAGCTCAAGGAGCTGTGCCGGGCCAACGGCGCGCTGCTGATCATGGACGAGGTCATGACCGGCTTCCGCGTGTCGTACTCCGGCTGGTACGGCCTGGAGAACGTCCAGGGCGACCTCTACACGTTCGGCAAGGTGATGTCCGGCGGCCTGCCCGCGGCGGCGTTCGGCGGCCGGTCCGACGTGATGGCGAAGCTCGCGCCGGCCGGTCCGGTCTACCAGGCGGGCACGCTGTCCGGTAACCCGGTCGCGGTGGCGGCGGGCCTGGCCACGCTGCGCGCCGCGACCCACGACGTCTACCGCGTCCTCGACGCCAATGCCACCCGCCTGGGCGCGCTGTTCACCGCCGCGCTCACCGACGCGGGCGTGCGGCACCGCGTGCAGTTCGCGGGCAACCTGGTCAGCGTGTTCTTCACCGACGACGAGGTCGTCGACTACGCGGGCGCGCAGGCCGCCGAGACGTGGCGCTTCCCGCCGTTCTTCCACGCCCTGCTGGACCGCGGCGTGTACCCGCCGCCGAGCGCCTACGAGGCGTGGTTCGTCAACGCGGCCATGACCGACGACGACTTCCAGGTGATCGCGGACGCGCTGCCGCACGCCGCCCGTGCCGCCGCGGAGGCGACGAAGTGACGCGGACCGTCATCCACATGCTCAGGCACGGCGAGGTGCACAACCCGACGGGCATCCTGTACGGCCGCCTGCCGGGCTTCAAGCTGTCCGAGCGCGGCCAGAAGCAGGCGCTGACGGTGGCCGAGCACCTGGCCGACCACGACATCGCGCACGTGGTGGCGTCACCGCTCGACCGCGCGCAGCAGACCGCGTCGCCGATCGCCGACTCGCACCGGCTGGAGCTGGCCACCGACGACCGGCTGATCGAGGCGGACAACCAGTTCGAGGGCCTGCGGGTGGCGGTGGGCGACGGCGCGCTGCGCTCGCCGAAGCACTGGCCGAAGCTGGTGAACCCGTTCCTGCCGTCGTGGGGCGAGCCGTACCTGGAGATCGCGCACCGGATGCTCGGCGCGGTGCAGCGGGCCCGGTCGGAGGCCGAGGGCCACGAGGCGGTGTGCGTGTCGCACCAGCTGCCGATCTGGACGTTGCGGCGGTTCCTGGAGGGCAAGCGGATGTGGCACGACCCGCGTCGGCGCGAGTGCTCGCTGGCGTCGTTGACCAGCCTGGTCTTCGAGGGCGAGCAGCTGGTGCGGGTGGTCTACACCGAACCGGTCGGCGCGACGAACCCGAGGGTGACGGGGGCATGAGAGCGGTCAAGGCGGCGTTGGTGGCGGCGTTGTTGCTGGTCACCTCCTGCACTGCGGGCACGGACGAGCCGGTGGTCGGCTCGGAGTTCCAGCTCGTCGCGCCCAACGGCGAGACCCGGCTCCGCTACGACGGCGACGAGCGCAAGGGCATCAGGGGGCTGACCGGCCCGAGCCTGATGGAGGACGACAAGACGATCTCCCTGGACGACTACGAGGGCAAGGTCGTGGTCGTGAACCTCTGGGGCGCGTGGTGCCCGCCGTGCCGCACGGAGGCGCCGGAGCTGCAGAAGGTGCAGGACGAGACCGGGCCGCTGGGCGTGCAGGTGCTGGGCGTCGACGTCAAGGAGACCTCGACCGAGTCGCCGCGCGACTTCATGACCAACCGCGGCCTGACGTACCCGTCGATCTACGACGAGTCCGGTCGGGCGATGCTCGCGTTCCGCGGGCTGCCGCCGAACACCGTGCCGTCCACGTTCGTGCTGGACAAGCAGCACCGGGTGGCGGCGGCGTTCCTCGGCCCCGTGATCGCGTCCGACCTGGTGCCGCTGGTCAAGGAGCTGGCCGCGGAGGCGTAGCGGCGTTCGGCCGGGTCGGCGGCGGCTTCGACGGTGCGCGGGACCGGGGTCCGGGTGATCGCGTCGTCGGGCCGGAAGACCTCCACCCACTCGACCTCGGTCGCCGTGGTGGGCGTCGGCTCCGCCGCGTCGCCGGGCAGGGGGACGGCGACGACGGCGAAGGCGACCGCCGGCACCGGCAAGGTGAGCCGGTGTGCACGCATGGCGTCACGCTATGAAGTGGCTTGATCACCCACAAGGGTGGATGGTCGGGTTTAGGGCTTCGCTCGATCGGGTAACGCGCCGGCGGGGAGCAGGGGTCGGAGCACCGGTCGGTCGCTGTGACGTGGGTCGCCCATAAGGGATGCCGGTGGACGGCGTCAAGTCGCGTTTACCTACCCTGAACGACGTGAACGCGACCGTTCTGGCCACCTCGGGCCCGATCCTGCTCGCGACCGCGGTCGCGATGCTGGCCGGGGTGATCTCGTTCGCCTCGCCGTGCGTCGTGCCCCTGGTCCCGGGCTACCTCGCGTACCTCGCCGGCCTGGTCGGCGCGGAAGCCCCCGCGGTCGCCGGTGACGAGGGCAGGAAGACCGGCCGCCGGCGGGTCGCGGGCGCGGCGCTGCTGTTCGTGCTCGGCTTCACGGTCGTGTTCTCCCTGACCTCGTTCGTGGTGCTCGGTCTCACCGACCTCTTCTGGTTCCAGGAGGACCTGCTCCAGCGCATCGGCGGCGTCATCACGATCGCCATGGGCCTGGTGTTCATCGGCCTCGTCCCCGCCCTCCAGCGGGACGTCCGCGTGCACCGCACCCCCAACGCGGGCCTGATCGGCGCACCGCTGCTGGGCGGGGTCTTCGCGCTCGGCTGGACCCCGTGCCTCGGCCCGACGCTGGTGGGCGTGATGGCCCTGGCCCGCAGCAGCGAGGTCGGCCCGGCCACCGCCCGCGGCGCGGTGCTGGTGCTCGCCTACTGCCTCGGCCTCGGCGTGCCGTTCATCCTCATCGCGCTGGGCGCGCGCTGGGCGGTCCGGATGACGGGCTGGCTGCGCACCCACGTCCGCCAGGTGCAGGTGTTCGGCGGCGTGCTGCTGATCGCGGTCGGTGTCGCCCTGGTCACCGGCCTGTGGGGCGATTTCGTCGGCTGGCTGCGCGACTCCGTCGTCAACGACCTGAAACTGCCGTTGTAGTGAGAGCCCTCCTCGCCCTCCTGCGCAACACGTGGCGCGGCCTCACGGCCATGCGCACGGCGTTGACCCTGCTGTTCCTGCTCGCCCTGGGCGCGATGCCGGGCGCGCTGCTGCCGCAGCGGTCGCTGAACCCGCGCAGCGTCGACGAGTACATCGCGGACAACGGCTGGTGGGGCCGGTTCCTCGACGACCTCCAGTTCTACGACGTCTACGCCAGCATCTGGTTCTCCTCGATCTACGTGCTGCTGTTCGTGTCCCTGGTCGGCTGCCTCCTGCCGCGCACCTGGGAGTACTTCAAGCAGATGCGGGCCAGGCCCGTGCTCACGCCGCGCAACCTGGCCCGGATGCCGCACCACGCCAAGGCGGACACGACGGCGAGCGCGCAGGCCGTGATCGAGCACGCCGAACGGCGGCTCAAGGGCTGGCGCAAGGTCACCGGCGAGGAAGAGGGCGGCGTCCGCACGATCAGCGCCGAACGCGGCTACCTGCGCGAGACCGGCAACCTGGTCTTCCACTTCTCCCTGCTGGGTCTGCTGATCGCGTTCGCGCTGGGCAAGATGCTCGGCTACGAGGGCCAGGTCATCGTGCAGGCGAACGGCGGCCAGTTCTGCAACTCGGGCGTCTACAACTACGACACGTTCCGACCCGGCCTGCGCGTGGACGGCACGCAGCTGAACCAGTTCTGCGTGCGGGTCGACGACTTCGAGGCCACCTTCCTGCACAACGGCCAGGCGGAGAGCTTCCGCGCCGACATCCAGTACCAGTCCGGCGCTGACCTGGAGACCGGCACCTGGCGGCCGTACCCGCTGGAGGTCAACAGCCCCCTGCGCACGGCGGGCGATCGGGTCTACCTCCTCGGCCACGGCTACACGCCGCTGTTCACCGTCACCTTCCCGAACGGCCAGACCCGCGCCGGCACCACCCAGTGGCGGCCCGTCGACCAGGTCACGCTGGCGTCCGAGGGGGCGACGAAGTTCGACCCGCCGGACGTGCCCGACGCCGAGCAGCGCCGCAGGAGCCAGCTCGCGATCACCGGGCTCCTCGCGCCGACCGCCGTCTTCCGCGGCGAACTGCTGAACTCGGCGTTCCCCGCCGCGAACGACCCGGCGGTGGCGATCGACGTCTACCGCGGCGACCTCGGCACCGACTCCGGGCGCGGCCAGTCGATCTTCTCCATCGACCGGAAGATGGTGGAGGACGGCAAGCTGAACAAGGTCGCCCGGAAGAACCTCAGGCAGGGCGAGGAGCTCACGCTCGACGACGGCACCGTGATCCGCTTCGACGGCGTCCGCGACTGGGTGTCGTTGCAGGTGTCGCACGACCCCACCCAGGTGTGGGTGTTGTTGTCCTCGGTGCTGGTCATCCTGGGTCTGGGTGTGTCGTTGAGCATCAAGCGCCGCCGCGTCTGGGTGCGGGCGACCCCGCAGGCGGACGGGCGTACCGTTGTCGAGGTCGGCGGCCTCGCCCGCACTGACCAGGCCGGGTACGGCGAGGAGTTCACCTCGGTGTCCCGGGACCTGCTCGCCCACAAGGAGGAGAGCTGATGCCGACCGCGACCCTGGCGACGTACAGCGACTGGACGTACGGCGCCGCCGTGGCGATCTACTTCTTCGCCGCCGTGCTGTACCTGTGCGAGGCGGCGTTCGCCCGGCCCGAGAAGGTCCGGGACCGCGTACTCGTCGCGGCGGGCGGGACCCCGACGGGCGGCACCCAGGCCGACGGCACGTGGGTGCCCGGCCTGGTGGCCAAGGCGGAGGTGTCCCGCGCCGAGCGCCTCGGCGGCATGGGCACCGCGCTGACGGTCCTCGGCGCCGGCCTGCAACTCGTTTCCCTGGTGCTGCGCGGGTTGGCGACCGAGCGCGCGCCGTGGGGCAACATGTACGAGTACGGCTCGCTGTTGACGCTCGCGGCCGTGGTGACGTGGCTGGTGCTGTCCCGCACGTTCCCGGTGCGCAGGCTCGGCGGCTTCGTGCTGGTGCCGATCGTGGTCCTGATGTTCCTGGGCGGCACCGTCCTGTACGCCGACGCCGCTCCCGTGCAGCCCGCGCTCCAGTCGTACTGGCTCGTGGTGCACGTCTCGGTGATCTCGGTGTCCAGCGGCGTGCTGCTGGTGCCCGGCGTGGCCAGCCTGCTCTACCTGCTGAGGTCCTCGGGCCGCGCGCGGTTCCGCAAGCTGCCCGACGCCGACGTGCTCGACCGGCTCGCCTACCGCAGCACGGTGTTCGCGTTCCCGCTGTTCACCATCGGCATCATCTGCGGCGCGATCTGGGCCGAGGCGGCCTGGGGCCGGTTCTGGGGCTGGGACCCGAAGGAGACGGTGGCGTTCGTGTCGTGGGTCGTCTACGCGGCGTACCTGCACGCGCGGGCCACCGCCGGCTGGCGCGGCCGGCCCGCCGCCTGGATCAACTCGCTCGGCTTCGCGCTGACCGTGTTCAACCTGTTCTTCATCAACCTCGTAACGACTGGGCTGCACTCGTACGCGAACGTCGGCTCGCCGTAGACCACCACTTGCGCGTGCGCCCTCGCCGGATGGCCGGGTGAGCGCACACACCCAGTGTGATGGAACCACTGGTCGCCGACTACCGTCGAACGCGTGGGGTCGGGGAGGTCTCGATCCGCTTTGCTCAGGGAGGACCCCAGCGGTGACCGGTCGCTACGAGAATCCTGAGCCGTCGTGGCAGCAGCCGGCCGGAGCGGAGGGGCAGCAGCCCAACCCGAACCAGTCGGGCGGCTACCAGGTCGAGCCGGGATCGGGTGCCCACTACGTCGACCCCCAGCACGCCAACCCCCAGCACGCCAACCCGTACGTCGACCCGTCGTCGTCCGGCCCGGTGACCGGTCCGCCGTCCGGCGGGTTCCCGGCGCAGTCCGGCCCGTACCAGGTCTCCGGCCAGCAGTCGGGTCCGTACCAGGTGCCGGGCCAGCAGTCGGGGGCGTACCAGGTCCCCGGTCAGTCGGGGGCGTACCAGGTGTCGGGCGGCCAGTCGGGCCCGTACGCCGCGCCGGGCCAGTCGGGGCCGCACCAGTACCCGGGCGGGTTCCCCAACAACTTCCCGCAGAGCGTCCAGCCGCACCAGCCGCAGCCGCTGCGGGCGAACGCCAACGACATGTCCTCGCAGCAGCTGATCAAGCGCGCGAAGCGCCCACCGCAGTCCGGCTGGCGCAAGACCGTGCACTCGGTCACCGGTGGCCTGGTCAACCTGGGCGAGAGCCCGGCGGACCTGCGCCGACGCGAGCTGATCGCGCGGATCAACCAGCCCCTGCGCGGCTGCTACAAGATCGCGATGCTGAGCCTGAAGGGCGGCGTCGGCAAGACCACCACGACGACCACGCTCGGCTCGACGTTCTCGTCGCTGCGCGGGGACCGCGTCATCGCGGTGGACGCCAACCCCGACCGCGGCACGTTGGCGCTGAAGGTCCCGCGGGAGACCACGGCCACCGTGCGGCACCTCCTGCGCGACGCCTCCAAGATCACCCGGTACAGCGACGTCCGCGCGTACACCTCGCAGTCGCCCAGTCGTCTGGAGGTGCTGGCGTCCGAGCAGGACCCGGCCGTGTCGGAGGCGTTCAGCGACCAGGACTATCTGCGCACGGTCGCGCTGCTGGAGCTGTTCTACAACATCGTCCTCACCGACTGCGGCACCGGTCTGATGCACTCGGCGATGAAGGGCGTGCTGGACCAGGCGGACTCGCTGGTGCTGGTCTCGTCCGGCTCGGTGGACGGCGCGCAGACGTCGGCGGCGACGCTGGACTGGCTGGACGCGCACGGCTACCGGGACCTGGTCGCGAAGTCCGTCGCGGTGATCAACTCGGTGCGGCCCGGCTCGGGCAAGGTCGACCTGGACAAGCTGGCCGCGCACTTCGCGCAGCGCTGCCGCGCCGTCGTGCGGATCCCGTTCGACTCGCACCTCGAAGAGGGCGCGGAGATCGAGCTGGACAAGCTCGGCCCGGACACCCGTCTGGCGCTGCTGGAACTCGCCGCCACGGTCGCGGACGACTTCCCGAACAACTAACCGACCAGGGTCACCACGAGGGGCCTCGCGAGCTGAGGCCCCTCCGTGGTCACTCCTCGTCGTCCGGTTTCTTCTTGCGCTGCTCACCGAGCTTGCGCAGGAAGTCGGGGTCGTCGTCCGGTGCCAGTGTGCGACGACGACTGGGGGCGGTCTCGACCCGGTCCGGTCCGAACGCACGCCACAGCAGCACGGCGATGGTGAGCGCACCGATCATCGCGAGCAGGTAGATCATGGTCGCCACCTCCTTTGCCACGAGATTACCCGTGTCCCGGAGGTGTACGTCCTCAACGCCTGACCGGTTCGGTCGCCTCCGTGGTCAGCTGCGACAACAGCTGCTGCACTTCCGACTCGCGGAACCGGCGGTGGCCGCCCGGCGTGCGGATGGAGCCGATGCGGCCCGCGGTCGCCCACCGGGTGACCGTCTTCGGGTCTACCCGGAACAAGCTCGCTACCTCGCCCGGCGTGAGCAGCCGTTCCCCTTGGTGTCCCTGCGTGACGGTCACAGTCGATCCTCCCCGGTGGCGAACAGACGTACCGGACGCATGGTGGCATCCCACCCGCCGGGTACTCGAACGCTTGGGTGATGGTAAAGAGGTAGTAAGGGACGAAGCGCGCGGTTCGGACATGCCGCCCGCGGCGTGCGCGAACGCCCCTGGGCCTACCCTGTGACCGGTGGACGCTCTTGATCGCCAGATCATCGCCGCCCTGCGCGAGAACGGTCGGGCCACCTACGCCGACCTGGGTCGCAAGGTCGGCCTCTCGGCCTCCGCCGTGCACGAGCGGGTCGGCAAGCTGGAATCCACCGGTGTGATCGTCGGCTACCACGCCGTGGTCGACCCGAGCGCCGTGGGCCTCGGCGTGACGGCGCTGGTCAGCATCCACCCCACGGACACCGCGGACGACGACGAGCTGGCCCTCGCGCTGGCCGAGCTGGTCGAGGTGGAGTCGTGCTACCGGGTGGCGGGCGACGAGTCGTTCATCGTGAAGGTGCGGGTCGCCACGGTGGACGACCTGGAGCGCTCGCTGGGTCGGCTGCGGCGCATCCAGGGCGTCGCGCGCACCCGCACGACGGTCGTGCTGTCCACCCGGTTCGAGGGCCGTCCCAACACCGCGGCGGCCGGTTCCGCGAGCGACGCGTAACCTGGTCAACCGTGCACCTGGGTCGTGATGTGACGCTGTACATCGGCGCGCGCCTGGGCATGGTCGCCGCGGTCACCGCGCTGCTCGTGCTCGTCAACGTGCCGCTGCTGGTCGCCCTCGCAGTGGGCGTGGTGGTGGCCCTGCCGCTGTCGCTCTTCGTGTTCCGCGGGCTGCGGACGCGGGTTGCGCAGGGCCTGGAGGAGAAGCAGGCCGTGCGCCGCGCCGAACGCGAGAAGCTGCGCGCCCAGCTGCGCGGCGACAACCCGGCCTAGCCGCGCTGCCGCCTGCCGGCGACTACATCATCAGCAGGATGACCCCACCGAGGTTGGCCAGCAGCACCATGGTCAGCACCGCGCCGAACCGCGTGCTCCCGCGCAGGTGCAGCACCAGCGCCAACGGACCGATCGGGAGCAGCGTCCTCGGCGCCCGTTCCCGGTTCGCGATGCGGATCGCGCCGAACGCCACGCCCAGCGGGTTGAGCCCGACTTCCGCCGCCCCTTCCACATCGGCCCGCCACTGCTCCAGGTAGCGGTCTCTCTGCGCGCGGGGGAGCCTCAGGGCGGCTGCCCTGACCACGGCGAGGGCGAGTCGGGTCATCGGGCGACCTCCGGTCGGGTGACGGGCACGGGCTTGGCCTTCTTCGCGCACACCTTGATCGCCTCGCGGGCTCCTCCGGGTGTGAGCACGTACATCCGGCGGCGCGGGCCGCGGCGTTCGCTGTCGTCGTCCCAGGACGACGTGACCCACCCGGCCCGTTCCAGGCGGTCGAGCAGCGGGTAGACGCTGCCGGACGGGCGCCCGGTCAGCTTGATGATCTCCAGGCCCCAGCGCGGCTGGTCGCTCTTGAGCAGCACTCCCAGCACGTCGACCGTGGCCCCTCCGATGCGTCCGAGTGGCTCCACGACCTCAGTCTACCTATGTAGATTAAGGATGTACACCGGTTTGGGGGCTGCGGATAGTTCCGGTGGGAAAGTATCGTCCTAATTGGCCACCAAGTTAATCGGTGGCAATCCCTGTGCACCCAATCGTGAAAGGGCATCCCTGTGACTCGTGCTCTTCGATTAACCGGCGCGCTCGTGCTCGCGTTCGGTCTTCTGGTCCCCTCCCTCAACTCTGCCGCGGCGTCCGACGTCGCCGCCACCTCTTCCGTCGACGCGCCGCGCGTTTCCACCGGAATGGTCGAGGCCCTGGGCCGCGACCTCGGTCTCACCCCCGACCAGGTGCGCACCCGCCTCGTCCAGGAGGAGAAGGCCCGCGCCGTCGAGGACACCGCCCGCAAGACCCTCGGCTCCGCGTACGCCGGCAGCTGGTTCGACGACAGCTCGGGCGAGCTGGTCGTGGCCGTCGCCGGCGCCACCGCGACCGCGGACCTGGACGCGAAGGTCGTCCCGGTCGCGCACACGCTGGCCGAGCTCGACTCCGCGAAGGTGGACATCGACCGCTTGGCGGGCAAGGCCGCGCCGTCCGCGGTCAACGGCTGGTACGTCGACACCCGCACCAACACCGTGGTCGTCACGGTGAACCGCACCAAGCTCGACGGCGCCGCCCGCGCGTTCGTCGCCAAGGCGAAGGCCGCCCACGGCGCCGTGCGCGTCGTGGAGGAGGACCACTCGCCGAAGCCGTTGGCCGACGTGGTCGGCGGCTGGCCCTACTACATCAACTTCGCCGGACGCTGCTCGGTCGGGTTCTCGGTCTACGGCGGGTTCGTCACGGCGGGCCACTGCGGCCGTCCCGGCAACACCGTCAGCGACAGCAACGGCACCGTGCTCGGCTCGTTCGCCGCGTCCTCCTTCCCCGGCAACGACATGGCCTGGGTGCGCACCAACGCGGGCGTGAACCTCTGGGGTTACGTCGAGGGCTACAACGGCTACTGGTACTACGTCCGCGGCTCGGCGCAGGTCCCGGTGAACTCGGGCATCTGCCGCTCGGGCTCGACCACCGGCATGTGGTGCGGCACGATCGTCGCCCGCGGCCAGACGGTCAACTACCCGCAGGGCGTGGTCTACAACCTGACCCGCACGACGGTGTGCGCCGAGCCCGGTGACTCCGGCGGGTCGTGGCTGAGCTCGAACCAGGCCCAGGGCGTGACCTCGGGCGGCTCGGGCAACTGCTCGTCCGGCGGCGTGACCTTCTACCAGGAGGTCAACCCGATCCTGTCCACCTACGGCTTGTCGCTGATCCTGTCCTGATCCCGTCCTGATCCGCGGTGGCCCCTGCCGGACGATGCCGCACCCGGCACGTCCGGCAGGTCACCGGGTGAACGCCTCCACCGCCTCGTCGGCCAGGCGCTCCGCCACGTCCCGGAGTTCGAGGTCGGCCAACCAGTGCTCCGGGACCGCCTCCACGCCGTCCCGCGCGCCCAGCAGGTTCCCGCACAGCGCGCCGGTCGAGTCGCTGTCCCCGGAGTGGTTGACGGCCAGCAGCAGCCCGTCCGCCAGGTCCCGCGCGGCCACCGCGGCGAGCACCGCGATCGCCAGCGCCTCCTCGCCGACCCAGCCGCCGCCCAGCGCCGTCTCGATGACCTCCGGCGTCGGCCGCGCACCGCCCGCGCCCAGCTCCACGGCCAGGTCCAGCAGTCCCAGCTGCTCCTCGTGACCGTCCCACGTGATCAGCTCCGCGCGGGCCACGTCGATCGCGGACAGCAGCGGCGCGCCCGCCAGCACCTGCTGCACCAGCACCGCCAGCACACCCGCCGACAGGTAGCCGCTCGGGTGGCCGTGGGTGAGCGCGCCGGTGGCGGCGGCCAGGTCGAACACCTCGTGCACGTCGTCCGACCACAACGCCACGGGCGCCGCCCGCATCACCGCGCCGCAGCCCTTGGAGTCGTTGATCGGGGCGCCCACGGTGCCCAGCACGCCCGAGCGGAGCGCGGTGAGGCACGTGGTGCCGGGCGCGCGCAGGTTGTGCAACTCCGGCACGTCCAGCAGCCAGCCGTCCGGACCGATCTCGGGGCCGCCCTGCGTGCGCAGCCACCGCCCGTACGCCGCGCGCACCTCGTGCACCGGGTCGCTGCCGCGCTTCTTCGCCAGCAGCAGGCCTTCCAGCGTGAACAACGTCATCTGGGTGTCGTCGGTGATCGCGCCCAGCCGGCCGTAGGCGGGGGCGTAGTCGGTGAGACCAGACGGGCCGAAGCGGCTCCGGATGCGGTCGATGCGGTCGAACTCGATCGAACCGCCGAGCGCGTCGCCGACGGCGCCGGCCAGGATGCTGCCGCGGAAGGAACCGCTCGCATGTGGGGTCACGACGCAGAAGTTATCGTGCCGGCGTGACGACTTCGGTAGATCGATGTAGTTCCCGGACCAGGGAGTGGGTGTGCGAGGCCGTCCGCATCATCGAAGCGGACGCCAACCGCAGCGCGGACACGCACCTGCTGCACTTCCCCCTCCCGCCGGAGTGGGGCATCGACCTGTACCTGAAGGACGAGTCGACCCACCCCACCGGCTCGCTCAAGCACCGGCTCGCGCGATCGCTGTTCCTGTACGCCATCTGCAACGGCTGGGTCGTCGGCGGCACGCCGGTGATCGAGGCGTCGTCCGGGTCGACGGCGGTGTCCGAGGCGTACTTCGCGCGGCTGCTCGGGTTGCCGTTCATCGCGGTGATGCCCCGGTCCACCAGCCGGGAGAAGGTGGAGCTGATCGAGCGCCAGGGCGGGCGCTGCCACTTCGTGGACGAGCCGGGCGCGATCTACGACGAGTCCCGTCGGCTCGCGGGGGAGCTGGGCGGGCACTTCATGGACCAGTTCACCCACGCCGAGCGGGCGACGGACTGGCGTGGCAACAACAACATCGCCGAGTCGGTATTCCAGCAGATGGCGCTGGAGGCCGCGCCCGAGCCGGAGTGGGTCGTGGTCGGGGCGGGCACCGGCGGCACGAGCGCCACCATCGGCCGGTACATCCACTACCGGAAGCTGCGGACCAGGTTGGCGGTGGTCGACCCGGAGCACTCGGTGTTCTTCGACGCCTGGTGCGGCAGCGACCCCTCGTTGACGGGGACGCGGGGCTCGCGCATCGAGGGCATCGGCCGGCCGCGGGTGGAGCCGTCGTTCATCGGTCACGTCATCGACCGGATGATCAAGGTGCCGGACGCGGCGTCGGTGGCGGCGATCCGGCACGTGGAGGACGTGCTGGGGCGGCGGGTCGGCGGGTCGACCGGCACGAACCTGTGGGGCGCGTTCCAGTTGGTCGCGGAGATGCGGGCGTCGCGGCTGCACGGCAGCGTGGTCACCTTGCTGTGCGACGGCGGGGAGCGGTACGGGCACACTTACTACGACGACTCGTGGGTGGCCGCGCAGGGCATGGACCTGGAGCCGCACCTGGCCACGCTGGACGGGTTCCGGTCCACCGGGCACTGGTCCGATTGATTCCCGCCACGCCGGGAACGCGCGGCGGGTGTCGTGCGTCCCAGCGTGATCGGTGTGCAGGAGGGGGTGTGCGGTGAGCGCGTGGCGGACGGCGGAGGTGCTCACGGCCGAGGACGTGCTGGCGAGGTCGGTCGCCGACGCGGAGAAGGCGATGCGCGAGGCGGCGAAGCTCCGGCACCCCCAGCGCGAGCCCTCGGCCGAGGACGTCCGGCGGGTGATGCAGTTCGCCAAGTCCAACGAGGCGTCGCCGGAGCTCCAGGCGCTGCAACGGCGGATCGCGGGCGGCTACCTGAGCTGGCGCCAGGTGCTCATGGGGGAAGCCTCCGACGACCGCGGCGTGAAGGTGGCCCTCGAAGCGGACCGCGAGATCCTCGCCGCCCTGTGCCGGGGCGAAGAACGCCGCGTGGACCCGCCCAAGCCCGAGCCGCGCGACGACGACGAACCGATGTCCTTCACCGAGGACGCCTGGTAGCCGGTCAGCTAGTCCGGCTGGGTCACGATCGTCCGCAACGAGTCCCGCAGCTGCCGCGCGGCCTGAGGGCTGAGCGACGCGAGGAACGCGCGCTCGGCCTCGTCGGTCGCCTCGGTGGCGCGGCGGAGGGTGTCCTGCCCGTTCTCGGTCAGCTCGACCACGTTGCGCCGGCGGTCCTCCGCGTCCGGATGACGTGACACCAGGCCCTTGCCCTCCAGCGCGTCCAGCAGCGCGACCATCGTCGTGCGGTCGATGCCGAGCCGCTGCGCCGCCTGCTGCTGGGACATCGGCTCGCCGCCGGCGAGGGTGAGCAGCACGCCCAGCTCGCGCCCTTCGATGCCGTACGGCGTCAACGCCCGCCCGGTCAGCTCGGCCATCCGGAAGTGGGCGTGCTTGAGCAGGTAGACGAGGTTCATGCGCAACTCCGGGCCTGGCCCGTCCTCCCTTGCCACCCGCGGATGCTATCGCTAGCCTGATCGTCAGTACGACTGATAATCAGTCAGACGACAGAAAGGTGTTGGGATGATCCTGGTCACCGGAGGCCTGGGCTTCATCGGCTCCCACACCGTGCGGGCGCTGCTCGACCTGGGCGAGCGCTGCGTGCTGGTCCAGCGCCGGGCCGCCGACGTGCCGGCCGACCTCGCCGACGAACGGGTGGCGGTGGAGCGGGCGGACGTCACGGACCTGGCGGCGCTGCTCGACGTCGGCGCCCGGCACGAGATCACCGGCATCGTGCACCTCGCCGGGTCGATGCCCTGGCCGCCCGGCCCCGACGACCCGGTGGAGGCGACGCGCACGGCGATCGGCGGGCTGCTCAACGTCTTCCAGGCCGCCCGGACCTGGGGTGTGCCGCGCGTCGGCGTCGCGAGCACGATCGGCGTCTACTCGGGCGTCGCCGCCGAAGGCGCACTGCGCGAGGACATGCCGCTGCCGCCGACCTCGCCGCACCTGATCCCGAGGTTCAAGAAGATCGGTGAACTCCTCGGCGAACACCTGACCGCCACCACCGGCATCGAGGTCGTCGACTACCGCATCTCCGGCATCTGGGGACCGGGCGAGCCGCACGGCGCGTTGTTCTTCGCCGCACCCGCGCTGGTCCACGCCGCCGCCCGGGGCACCGAGCCGGACCTCTCCCTGCTTCCCGCACCCGTGTACGCGGAAGACGCGCTCGACCTCTGCTACGTGAAGGACTGCGGCCGTGCGATCGCGCTCCTGCAACTCGCGGACCGGCTCAACCACCGCACCTACAACGTCGCCGCCGGCCGTGCGACGTCCAACGCCGAGATCATCGCCGCCATCAAGGACGTCGTCCCGGACGCGCGGGTCGACCTGCCCACCGGCGGCACGGGCCGCGCGAGCTACCTCGACATCACCCGCATCCACCAGGACACCGGCTACCGGCCCGCCTACGACACCGAGCGCGCCGTCGCCGAGTACACCGCCTGGCTGCGGGCGGGCAACGAGCGCTGAGCGTCAGGCCAGGAACAGGGCGACGGGAACGGTGATGCCCCAGACCAGCATGGCCAGGCCGGTGTCGCGGAGCACGGGGATCAGGCCGTGGCCCGTGCGGCCCTTGACCACGTGGCGGGCGCCGAGGATCACCAGCGGCAGGGCCAGGAAACCGAGCAGGGCCAGCGGGACGCGCAGCCCGAGCACCGGCGTGATCACGAACGGGATCGCGACCAGCGCGAGGTAGAGGCGGCGGGAGTCCTTGTCCCCCAGGATGGTCGACAGCGTTCGCTTGCCCGCCCGGATGTCGGTCGGGATGTCGCGCAGGCTGTTCGCGACCATCACGCCGGTGGAGAACGCGCCCATCGCGATCGCGCCGCCGATGCCGATCCCGGTGATCTCGCCGGTCTGCACGTACAGCGTGCCCAGCACCGCCGCCGGGCCGAAGAACAGGAACACGGCCAGTTCGCCGAGACCCGAGTAGCCGTAGGGCTTCCGGCCACCGGTGTAGAACCACGCCGCGGCGACGCACACCGCGCCGAACGCCACCATCCAGTACCGGCCGGACAGGAAGATCAGCACCAGGCCGGTCAGCGACGCCACGCCCAGGGCCGCGAACGCCGCCGTGCGCACCGCCTTGGGGTTGGCCGCACCGGAGCCGACCAGCCGGAACGGGCCGACCCGGTCGGCGTCGGTGCCGCGGATGCCGTCGGAGTAGTCGTTGGCGTAGTTGACGCCCACCTGGAGCGCCACCGCCACCGCCAGCGCCAGCAGCGACCACGTCGGGTTGAAGCCGTCGATGTGGTCCGCGGCGCCCGCGCCGACCAGCACCGGCGCGATCGAGTTCGGCAGCGTGCGGGGGCGGGTCCCCGATATCCACTGGGCGACTGTGGCCATGTCGGACATCCTCCGACATGGTGATCGGGGACCCGCTCCCGGGTGCTGCCGGTGGACGGCGGGGTGATCAGCAGGCGCCGGCGCCCGTGACGTCCGACACGAAGGCCTTCGCGACGTACTTGCCCGCCGCGATCCGGAACCAGAGGTTCGACGTGCCCTGCGAGCCCGTCACGGTCTGCCCGGTGACCTGGCACTCGACCCGCACCTGGGCGTAGTTCGCGGCCAGGCCGACCTGCGCGGCCGTCGACGTGGCGCCGCTGCGGACGTTCAGCGGGTCGCCCGAGGTGCGGACGAACCCGGCCGGACCCGAACCGGTCCACGAGTAGGTGACGGTGACCCACGCGTTGTCGGTCAGCTTCAGGCCGTCCCAGAACGTGCCGTCGGCCAGGTCGATGCCGGCGGGGTTGGCGACGACGCGACCGAACTGGTCCCGCCCGCCGTTGTAGCCGTCCTGGTACGCCGCCTGGGCTTCCGGCTTGCCCTGCGGGAGGTCCTGCCACATCTCACGGGTGGACGACGGGTTCCAGTAGTCGTCCTTCGTGTTCCACGGGCCGACGTCCCACACCGGCGCCCACTCGCACCGGCCGTTCGCCGCGCACACCCGCACGCTGTACGTGCCGGTGCCCTTGGCGGACAGGCCGCGACGGGACGGCAGGGCGACGAAGTGGTCCCGGCTCACGATCACGTGCCCGTTGGCCGTGGTGCCGCCGACGAGGCCTTCCCGGGTGGCGTAGACCCGGTAGGACCGGCCCGCCGCCTGGGCTTCGACGTCGGCGGTCTTCGGCGCGGTGAACGCCCGGAGGTCGACCCGGCTCACCTCGGGGGTGGCCTTCTCGGCCATCAGCGCCAGCCGGACCTGCACGGTGGTGACCGCGGTGGGCAGGACGGCCGGGGCCTCCGGACGTGCCTCGACCCACTCGGTCCACTGGCCGTCGCCGAGCGAGCCGCGCACGTCCACGGCGAGTTCGGCGCCGGCGGGGACGTGGCTCTTCACGGTCGCCGCGACCGCGTTGACGGGTGAGTCGACCGTGTGCGGTTCGAGTTGCAGGAACCCGGTGCGCACGGCGGCCCGCGCGCTGGCGGGCGTCGGCGCGGCGCGGTCGAGGCGCACCGTGCCGCGGTGGGAGGTGACGCCGTTGTCGTCGGCGTTCACGGTGGAGAGGTCGGCCGTCCACTCGCGGTCGCCCTCGGCGGCGGTGGCGGGTGCCGCCAGACCGGCGGTCAGGACGGTGGCGACGGCGAGCGGTATCAGGTAGCGCCTGGTCATCGCAGCACTCCTCGTCCGGACACGCGGTGCGGAGGGGACCGCGGCAGGGCCGCGCGTCACGGCGTGCCGAGCCAATCGCGCGGGATGGTTATTTGTCAACCAACAAGGCTGCCGCCAAGGCGGAAATTCACCCGAACGAGCCGGTGACCGCCCTCCGGTCCACCTTCCCGGGGCCGCGTCGGGGCAGTTCGGACACGAAGACCAGCCGCTTCGGCATGGCGAACCGGCCGACCGCCTCACCGACCGCCGCGCACAACTCGTCCGCGTCGGGCGGGGCTCCGGGATCATCCGGCACCACGGCCGCCGCCACCACTTGGCCCCATTCCGGATCGGCCAGACCCACGACGCACGCCTCGCGCACGCCGGCCTGGGCGGTGAGCGCGCGTTCGACCCGGGTGGGCACGATGTTCTCCCCACCGCTGATGATCACGTCGTCGGCGCGGCCCAGCACCTCCAGCGTGCCGTCGGGCCGGATCCGCCCCAGGTCACCGGTCCGGAACCACTCCCCGAACCGCTCGCCGCCCCGGTAGCCCAGGGCCAGCACGGGACCGCTGATCTCGATCCGACCGTTGACCAGCCGGACGTGCACGCCGTCGAGGGGCAGGCCGTCGTAGACGCAGCCGCCGGCCGTCTCGCTCATGCCGTACGTCGTGACGACCCGGACGCCCAGCTGCCGCGACCGTTCGAGGAGGGTGGGTGGTGTGGCGGCGCCGCCGATGAGGACGGCGTCGAACTCGCGGATCGTGGCCAGGCCGGGGCCGTCCGTGGCGACCAGGCGGGCCAGCTGGGTCGGCACCAGGGCGGTGTAGTGGCGGCCGGGTTCGGCCAGGAGGGGGCGGGCCGCGGCGGCGAAACCGGAGGCCCGGAAGCCGGTGGACAGGTCCATCACGCCCGGCTCGGTGCCCGCCACGATCGAGCGGACGAGCACCTGGATGCCCGCGATGTGCGTGGTGGGCAGGGCGAGCAGCCACGTGCCGGGCCCGCCCAGTCGCGCGTGGGTCAGCTCGGCGGACGTGGTGAGGGCTTCGGCGCCGAGGAGGACCGTCTTCGGCTCGCTGGTCGACCCCGAGGTGTCGACGGAGAGGACGGCGTCGGCCTCCCAGCCCTGGAGGGGCGGGAGTGGCTGGTCGGGGTGAGCCGCCGGCACGGTGGTGTGCCTGCCGAGGGCTTCGCGCAGTTGCTCGACGGTGATCATGGCGGTCAGTAGTGGTAGGGGTAGTCGGACCAGTCCGGCGGGCGCTTCTCCAGGAAGGCGTCCCGGCCTTCCACCGCCTCGTCCGTCATGTAGGCGAGCCGGGTGGTCTCACCGGCGAAGATCTGCTGGCCCACCAGCCCGTCGTCGATCATGTTGAACGCGTACTTCAGCATCCGCTGGGCGGTCGGCGACTTGCCGTTGATCTCCTTCGCCCACTCCAGCGCCGTCGCCTCCAGCTCGGCGTGCGGCACCACGGCGTTGACCGCGCCCATCCGGTGCATGTCCTCCGCGCTGTAGGTCCGGCCCAGGAAGAAGATCTCCCGGGCGAACTTCTGGCCCACCTGCCGCGCCAGGTACGCGGAGCCGTAGCCGCCGTCGAAGCTGCCGACATCGGCGTCGGTCTGCTTGAACTTCGCGTGTTCCTCGCTCGCCAACGTCAGGTCGCACACCACGTGCAGGCTGTGCCCACCGCCGGCCGCCCACCCCGGCACCACGGCGATCACGACCTTCGGCATGAACCGGATCAGGCGCTGGCACTCCAGGATGTGCAGCCTGCCCGCCCGCGCCGGGTCGACGGTCTCCGCCGTCTCGCCCGACGCGTACTGGTACCCGCTGCGCCCCCGGATCCGCTGGTCGCCGCCCGAGCAGAACGCCCAGCCGCCGTCACGGGGCGAGGGGCCGTTGCCGGTGAGCAGGACGCACCCGACGTCCGAGCTCATCCGGGCGTGGTCCAGCGCGCGGTACAGCTCGTCGACCGTGTGCGGGCGGAACGCGTTGCGCACGTCGGGCCGGTCGAACGCGATGCGGACCGTGCCCTGGTCGACCGCGCGGTGGTAGGTGATGTCGGTGAAGTCGAACCCCTCGACCAGCTTCCAGCGGGTGGGGTCGAACAGCTCGGAAACGTCCTGATCTGCCACGGCACGGACAATAGGCCTGCGGCGAACCTGAGGGCGGGCCTGGTTCCCGGCGGGTCGGCATGACGGGTCCGCGCTGGTAGGACGTCCTGATCCGGGCATCTCGAACACCTGTTCGCTCAGCAAGGCGAATCACCTGATCGCACCCTGCGCGACAATGGCCGGGTGAACCCGTCCACCGCGCAGGCCAGGGTGCTTGTCGACGAGCTGATCCGCAACGACGTGCGGCACGTCGTGCTGAGCCCAGGATCGCGCAACGCCCCGCTGTCCTTCGCCCTGCACGAGGCCGCCGTGGCCGGACGCCTCACCCTCCACGTCCGCATCGACGAGCGCACCGCCGGTTTCCTCGCCCTCGGCCTGGCCAAGGGCGGCAACCAGGTCACCGCCGTCACCTGCACGTCCGGCACCGCCGTGGCGAACCTGCACCCGGCGATGCTGGAGGCGAGGCACGCGGGCGTGCCCGTCATCGCGCTCACCGCCGACCGCCCGGTCGAGCTGTACCGCACGGGTGCCAGCCAGACCGTCGACCAGCAGCGCATCTTCGGCCTGGACACGCTCCAGTTCCCCATCGCCGAGAGCCGGGACGACCAGAACGGCCTGTGGCGGTCCCTGACCTGCCGCGCCGTCGCCACCGCCCGCGAGCAGGGCCCGGTGCACGTCAACGTCCCGTTCCGCGAGCCACTGGTGCCCGACCACGACGACGACTGGCCGGAGAGCCTGGACGGCCGCCCGTTCGACATGCCGTGGACGCGCGCCATCCCGCGCACCACCACCTCGCTGCACCCGGCCGACCACCTCGGCCCGCGCACCCTGGTGATCGTCGGGGACACCGACCACGACCTGTCCGACCTGGCCGAACGCGCGGGCTGGCCGCTGATCGCCGAACCCACCGGCCACGGCCTGCGCCACGGCACCCTCCTGCTCAACGCCGGCGAACTGCCCGACCGGCTGAAGCCGCAGGCGGTCGTGGTCGTGGGCCGCGCGACCCTCTCCCGGGGTGTGCTGAAGCTCATCGCCCGAACACCGGTGGTGCACGCCCTCTCCGACGACCTCGACTGGCCGGACCCGCAGTTCACCGCCACCCACACGTCCACCGACCTGGCCTTGGGCGAGCACGAGGTGGACGACGACTGGCTCACCGCCTGGCAGCACGCGGACAAGGTCGTCGTGGACGTGGTGGACGACCTGCTCGCCGAAGAGCCCTGGCCGACCGGCCTGCACGTGGCCCGCGACCTGGTCGCCACACTGCCCGCGGGCGCGAACCTGTTCCTCGGCTCGTCCAACCCGATCCGCGACGTGGACCTGGTCGCGGAGCCCCGCCGTGACCTCCGGACCTACGCGAACCGGGGCGTGGCGGGCATCGACGGCAGCGTGTCCACCGCCGCCGGCATCGCGCTGGCCCAGGGCCCCACCTACGCCCTGATCGGCGACCTGACGTTCCTGCACGACGCGAGCGGCCTCATCGTCGGCCCGCACGAACCGCGCCCCGACCTGACGGTCGTGGTGCTCAACGACGACGGCGGCGGCATCTTCACGTTGCTGGAGCAGGGCGCGAAGGAGCACGACAACGTGTTCGAACGCGTCTTCGGCACGCCGCACGGCGTCGACCTGGAAGCGCTGTGCAAGGCGCACCACGTGCCGCACACCCTCGCCCGCACGCCGGACGAGTTCCGGCAGGCGCTCGACCGGCCCAGCGGCATCCGCGTGGTCGAAGTCCGGCCGGCACGGAATCAACTGCGCGGCCTGCACGCCCGGTTGAAGCACGCCGTGTCCACCGCATTCCACTAGGTGGCTGCTCACGTGACCCGGGCCGGTCCGCGTGTCAGGCCGCGAGGGGCACGGTCGGTCGGTGGAGCAGGTTCTGCCGGGGCCTCTGACGCGGGTCGACGTGTCGTGGCGGAATGAACGTCGGAATGCCTCCGGTCATGGTGATCCGCCATGGTGAGTGGTGCACCAGCGTGTGATGCGCGCGGCACAAAAGGACGAGGTTCCCGAGATCGGTGTCCCCGCCGTCCGACCAGTGCCGCACATGGTGCGCGTCGCACCACTTCGGCGGTCGGGAACACCCCGGAAAAGCGCATCCCCGGTCGCGGGCATGCAGTGCTTTGCGCTGCGCCACACTCACCGTCCGCTTCGTCCGACCCAGATCCAACACTTCCGAATCGCCACCCATCACCACCGGGATCACTTTCGCGTCGCACGCGATCCGCCGCGCCTGCGCCGCACTCACATAGCGGTCGCCGTCGAGCACCGCGTGCCCCACCCCACGCCGCAGCGTCTCCACATCCACGGTGACGCTGATGTGCGGACGTTCCCCGGCCTCGGACGGCAGGTCACCCGACCGCGACGCCAGCGACACCACGTCGGCGAACGCCTCACCCAGCCGGCGCGCCCGGTCCTTCGGTCCCTCCGGACGCGGCACGGACAACGGCTCCAGCATCGCGGTGAACCGAGCACCGGTCTCCGCCGACAGCTCACCCCAGAACTCGACCCGTCCACCCGGCAGATCCCGCAGGTACAGCACATCCGCCGGCTCCGCCGCCGGTTCGTCCAGCTCGTCCACCGCGTCCTGCTCGACCCGGTCCCGGATGCGGTCCGCCAGCTGCCGGACCACCTTCGGCTCCACCGACCGCGCCGCCTCGACCAGAACCTCCTCCGACCAGTCGGGCAGCTTCAGCGTCCCGACCGCCCGCGCCAACTCCCGCAGATGACCCTCCGACAACACACCTTCCGCCAACGCCCCACCCACCACCGGGTGCAGCGGCGGCAACGACTGCCCGGTCGGCGCGACCGACGGCAGGAACAACCCCACCTGCGCGACCCACTGCTTGAATTCCACCGGATTCACCCGAACCGACCGCCGGTACGAATCCAGGTCGTACCCGCAGCGCACCACCTCGGCGAGCAATTCCAGCCGTCGCCGGTGCGATGCCCGAATGGACGCTTCAACCTCCGCAACGGCGGCGAACACGTCATCCTCGGTCAACAACACGGGCGGAACATCCATGGCTCAATAGTATTCGAACTAGCATTCGGAGTTCGTCACTCGGCCGGGTACGGAAACCGGTCGAAACCGGCCCAAATCGGCACAACCCGTCATCGGCCTGCACGGACGCGTGAAACAGAAGTGGAAAGGGGCGAATTGTGCGAATTCCACTGGTCGGAGGCCCTACTGATGGGGGTACAGGCCGCCGCCCGGTCGGACTAGTTTCGCCGCATGTCCCTGAGAGCCAAGCTGACCCTCGGCACCGCCACCGCGGCGTCCCTGCTCCTGCTCGCCGGCACGGCGACGGCGGCCCAGCCGGGAGCACCGGGCATCGGTGACCCGTACTACCCGAACGCCGGCAACGGCGGGTACGACGTGTCGCACTACGACATCAGGCTCAACTACCAGCCGGCGAACGACACCCTCTCCGGCACGACGACGATCCTGGCCAAGGCCACCCAGGACCTGAGCCGGTTCAACCTCGACTTCCTGCTGGAGGTCAGCTCGGTCCGGGTCGACAACAAGGTGGCCGAGTTCTCGCAGGCGGACGGCGAGCTCGTGGTCGACCCCCGGGGCAACGTGCGCAAGGGCGCCCACATGACCATCGTGGTCACGTACTCCGACACGCCCTCCTCCTACGCCGTGGACGGCTACACGTCGTGGAAGCGCACCCCGGACGGCGCGCTGGCGATCGACCAGCCGGACATCGCGCCGTGGTGGTTCCCGAGCAACAACCACCCGACCGACAAGGCGAAGTTCGACGTGTCGGTGGCCGTGCCGACCGGCGTCGAGGTCATCTCCAACGGCATCTTCAACGGCACCGCGCAGCAGATCAACGGCTGGACCCGGTGGCGCTACCGCAGCCTGCAGCCGCAGGCGACGTACCTGGCGTTCCTCGCGATCGGCCAGTTCGAGATCCGCCAGTCGACCGCGCCGAACGGTCAGCCGGTGCTGAACGCGTACTCGGAGCGGCTCGGCGCGGACTACGGCGCGGCGGTGGCGAGCATCGAGCGCACGCCCGAGATGACGGAGTTCCTGGAGACGTACTTCGGGCCGTACCCGTTCGAGGCGCAGGGCGGGGTGGCGACGCCGGGCATCGGCTTCGCGCTGGAGAACCAGACCCGGTCGACGTACGACGCCGGGTTCTTCCGCCGCGGCGCCAACACCTACGTCGTGGCGCACGAGGTGGCGCACCAGTGGTTCGGCGACTCGGTGTCGGTGCGGGGCTGGAAGGACATCTGGCTGAACGAGGGCTTCGCGAGCTACGCGGAGTGGCTCTGGTCGGAGCACGTCGGCGAGGGCACGGTCCAGGAGAACTCGGACTACGTCTACGGCCTGTACCCGGCCGACAGCCCGTTCTGGCAGGTCCTGCCGGGTGACCCGGGCGCGCCGAACCAGTTCCACGGCGCCGTGTACGACCGGGGCGCGCTGACCGTGCACGCGTTGCGCGGCGAGATCGGCGACGAGGCGTTCTTCCAGCTCTTGAAGCGGTGGCCGGCCGAGAAGCGCAACGGCAACGCGTCAACGGACGAGTTCATCGCGTTCGCGGAGAGGCTGTCGGGCAAGCAGTTGGACGAGCTGTTCCGGACCTGGCTGTACACGCCGGGCAAGCCGGCCGTCGCGCCGGGCGCCGCCGGGTTCGCCGCGCGTGCGGCGACGGTGACCGAGCCGAAGGCGTTCCAGAAGATCCAGCAGACGCACGAGCTGCTCGCCGGCCACCACCACTGATCACCGAGAACCAGACGAACGCGGGGCCGTCCCCGACCAGGCGCGGCCCCGCGTTCGTCGTGGGTCGACTGCCCTCGGGGGTCACACGCCGTCGGGATCGCACGCCGTCGGGGTCACATGCCTTCGAGGGCTTCGCGAAAGGGCCGCATCTTGGCGTGCGCCTCCCGAACCTCCGAGTCCGGGTCGGACTCGCCGACCAGGCCGCAGCCGGCGTACAGGCGGGCCGTGCGGCCGTTCACCTGGGCGCAGCGCAGCGCGATGCCCAGCTCGCCGTCGCCGTTGCCGTCGATCCAGCCCACCGGACCGGAGTAGCGGCCGCGGTCCATGCCTTCCAGCTCGTCGATCATCGCGATGGCCTCCGCGCGCGGTGTGCCTCCGACGGCGGCTGTGGGGTGCAGCGCCTCGCCCAGCGCGAGCAGTGACGGCGTGCCGCTGAGCGTGCCGATCACGTCGCTGGACAGGTGCGACACGTTCGGCAGCCGCAGCACCGACGGGCCGTCCACCGACATGGTCGAGCAGAACGGACGCAGCGTCTCCACCAGCGACGTCACCGCGTAGTCGTGCTCGCCGAGGTTCTTGCCGGACGACAGCAGCGCGGCGGCCAGCTCGTCGTCGGACATCCCGTCGTGCGGCCACGTCGTCCCGGCGAGCACGCGGGAGTCGACCACCGAGCCGCTGCGCCGCAGCAGCAGTTCCGGGGTGGCGCCGATCAGGCCGTCCACGGCGTACACCCAGCACTCCGGGTAGCGGCGGGCCAGGCCGTCGAGCACGAACCGGTGGTCTATCCCGATGTCCGCGACGGCCAGCAGGTCGTGCGCGAGCACGACTTTGTCCAGGTCACCCGCCCGCATCCGGTCGACGGCGGTCCGCACGGCCTCGCGGTAGCCGGTGACGGACACCTGCCCGTCGGCGTAGCGCACCCGGGACGGCTTGCGCACCGGCTCGACCCGCCACCGGCCGCCGTTGCCGATCGTGGTGGTCCAGCTGTACCCGTTGCGGCGGCCCAGCACGACCTCCGGCACGACCAGCACCGAGTGCCCCGGCCGGTCGGAGAACGCCATGCTCAGGAACGCCACCGGGCCGGTGCCCGGCACGCCCAGTTCGTCGTCCACGTCCAGCTCGTCGGTGAACTCGCGCCACCAGCGGTCCGCCGCCGCGAACCGGTCCGGCCCGGACGCCTCGAACCGGGCCGCTTCACCCCACCCGACCAGGCCTGATCCGTCCCGCACCCAGCTCAGCGCCCCGGTCGGCGCCGGCAGCCTGCCCAGCAGGTCGTGGCCCGCCGCGCGCCTGGTGTGCGCGCGCAGCCTTTGTCGGGTCCGCGAGGCAGGAGCTGAGGTCACGGCTTCGAGGGTATGGACTCGTCGCTGAGATCCGACGCGTAGGCCGCCCTAGACTCCTCAGTTGTGGTGGACGACGCAGTGCGGACAGGTGCCCGCCCGAAGGCTCTGCTCCTGGCCAGCCGGTCGTTGCTGGTGCTCGGCGCGGTCGTGACGCTGATCGGGGTGATCCTGCTGGCGGCGTGTTGGCGGGACGACCTGATGATCGAGGAGCGGCTGGGCAAGGCGACCGCCGAGGTGGTGTCGGTCTCGTTCCAGCGCACGGTGGTGCGTTTCGCCACGCCGGACGGCGCCGTGCACAGCCCGTCGCAGGGCGTCCTGTACCCCGAAGGGCTGGAGCCCGGCCAGCTGGTGCGGATCGAGTACGACACGGCCGACCCGGAGATCGCCAGGGTCGCCGGACGCACGGCCGCGCTCGCGCTGCTGCCGATCAGCACGTTCCTGCTCGCGGTCTGGGCGGTGTTGTTGCCGCCGGCCTGGTGGCTCGCCCGGAGAGCCAGGCGCCGAGGGTTGTGACAGTTCTGCCCAAAATCAGCCTCCAGGTGTAACATCGGTGCATGGACCTGGAGGCACAGTTCGAGCGCACGGTCGCGGCCGAGCAGCGCGTCGAGCCGCGTGACTGGATGCCCGACGGCTACCGCCGCACGCTGATCCGGCAGATCGCGCAGCACGCGCACTCCGAGATCATCGGCATGCAGCCGGAGGGCAACTGGATCAGCCGTGCGCCGTCGCTGCGCCGCAAGGCGATCCTGCTGGCCAAGGTCCAGGACGAGGCCGGGCACGGCCTGTACCTCTACGCCGCGACCGAGACGCTGGGCGCGGACCGGGACGACCTGACCGGGATGCTCGTCTCCGGCCGGCAGAAGTACTCCTCGATCTTCAACTACCCGACGCTGTCCTACGCCGACGTCGGCGTGATCGGCTGGCTGGTGGACGGCGCCGCCATCTGCAACCAGGTGCCGCTGTGCCGCACGTCCTACGGGCCGTACGCGCGGGCGATGATCCGGATCTGCAAGGAGGAGTCCTTCCACCAGCGGCAGGGCTACGAGCTGCTGATGACGATGATGGCCGGCACCGACGCCCAGCGCGCGATGGTGCAGGAGTCGGTGGACCGCTGGTGGTGGCCGTCGCTGATGATGTTCGGCCCGCCGGACGCCGAGTCGTCCAACACCGAGCAGTCGATGAAGTGGCGCATCAAGCGCAACACCAACGACGAGCTGCGGCAGAAGTTCGTGGACATGACCGTGCCGCAGGCGGAGAAGCTGGGCGTGACGCTGCCCGACCCCGAGCTGGAGTGGAACCCCGAACGCGGGCACCACGACTTCGGGCAGCCCGACTGGGACGAGTTCTGGCAGGTCGTCGGCGGCAACGGGCCGTCGAACGCCCAGCGCGTCGCGCACCGGCGCAAGGCGCACGAGGACGGCGAGTGGGTGCGTGCGGCCGCTGCGGCGCACGCCGCCCGTCGCGCCGCCGCCGAGGAGGGTGTGGCATGAGTTCGTCGTGGCCGCTGTGGGAAGTGTTCGTGCGCGGCAAGCGCGGGTTGAACCACGTGCACGTCGGGTCGCTGCACGCGCCGGACGCCGAGATGGCCGTCCGCAACGCGCGTGACGTCTACACCCGGCGCAACGAGGGCGTGTCGATCTGGGTGGTGCCGGCGGCGGCGATCACCGCGTCGTCACCGGACGAGAAGGACCCGTTCTTCGAGCCCAGCGGGGACAAGGTCTACCGGCACCCCACGTTCTACGCGATCCCCGAGGACGTGCCGCACCTATGAGCTTCGACAACGCGTACGAGTCCCTGATCGACCACGAGGACACGCACTGGGCCTTCGGGACCGGGTTCACCGAGGCGTTGGCCGGGGTCGACCGGGACGTGCCGGACGTCGACCGCGCCGACCTCGCGGCGTACTGCCTGATGCTGGGCGACGACGCGCTGGTCCTGTCCCACCGGCTGGCCGAGTGGTGTTCCCGCGCGCCGGAGCTGGAGGAGGACGTCGCGCTGGCCAACATCGCGCTCGACCTGCTCGGCCAGGCCCGGCTGCTGCTGACCAGGGCCGGCGAGGTCGAGGGCGCGGGGCGGGACGAGGACGCGCTGGCGTTCCTGCGCGACGAGCGCGACTTCCTGAACGCGCACCTGGCGGAGATCGAGTGCGGCCCGTTCGCCGGCGGCGACTTCGCCACGACCATGGCGCGGCTGCTGGTGTTCTCGTCGTGGAAGATCGCGCAGTTCTCCCGGCTGCGGGGGAGCGCGGACCCGGTGTTGGCGGCGGTGGCGGCCAAGGGGTTGAAGGAACTGGCCTACCACCGCGATCACGCGGCGCAGTGGGTCGTCCGGCTGGGCGACGGCACGGACGAGTCGCACCGGCGGATGCAGGCGGGGCTGGAGAGGGTGTGGCCGTTCCTGGACGAGCTGTTCACGCCGCACCCGGTGGAGACGCGGCTGGCCGGTGTCGCGGTGGACCCGGGGGAGCTGCGGTCCGAAGTGGACGGTGTGCTGGACGCGGTGCTGTCGGCGGCCGGGCTGACGCGGCCGGCGGACGTGCCCGCGGCTCGGGTCAACGGGCGGGCCGGGCGCGACGGCGTGCACACCGAGGCGTTCGGCTACCTGCTGGCCGAGATGCAGCACCTGCACCGGTCGTTGCCGGGGGCGAAGTGGTGACCAGGACGAGCACCGCGTTCGAGGTCGCGGCGAGCGTCCGCGACCCGGAGCTGCCGGTGCTGACGTTGGCCGACCTCGGCGTGCTGCGCGACGTGACCGAGGAGGACGGGCGGGTGTCGGTGACGATCACGCCCACCTACTCGGGCTGCCCGGCGCTCGACGAGATGGGCGCCGACCTGCGGCGGTCGTTGCTGGCGGCCGGGTTCTCGGCGGTGGACGTGCGGCTGTCGCTGTCGCCCTCCTGGACCACGGACTGGATCAGCGAGGACGGGTTGCGCAAGCTGCGGGAGGCGGGCATCGCGCCGCCGTCCCGGTTGGGGCCCCAGGAGGTCGGGCCGGTGCCGTTGAACCTGGTGCCGCCGTCGCGGCGGGTGGCGTGCCCGCGCTGCGGGTCGTACCGCACGTCGGAGCTGTCGAGGTTCGGGTCGACGGCGTGCAAGGCGCTGCGGCGGTGCGCGGACTGCGCCGAGCCGTTCGAGCACGTGAAGGAGATCTGATGGCGCGGCCGGTGTTCCACAAGCTGACCGTCGCGTCGGTCGAGCAGCTGTGCTCGGACGCCGTCGCGGTGACGTTCGAGGTGCCCGCGTCGCTGGCGGCCGACTTCGCGTTCTCGCCGGGGCAGTACCTGACCCTGCGCAACGGCGACGAGCGGCGGTCGTACTCGATCTGCGCGCCCGCCGGCGGTCCGCTGCGGATCGGGGTCCGGCGGGTGGACGGCGGGTTGTTCTCCACGCTGCTGGTGGACCGGTTGCAGCGCGGTGACGTGCTGGAAGTCCTGCCGCCGTTGGGCCACTTCACGCCGTCCGGCGGCTCGCACCACGCGTTGGTCGTCGCCGGGTCCGGGATCACGCCGGCGCTGTCCATCGCCGCGTCGGTGCTGGCGGACGGGGCGCGGGTGACGCTGCTGTACGGGAACCGACGGGCGGACACGGTGATGTTCGCCGAGGAGCTGGCGGACCTGAAGGACCGGTACCCGGCGCGGTTCCAGCTGGTGCACGTGCTGTCGCGGGAGCCCCGGGACGTCGAGCTGTTCACCGGGCGGTTGGACGCGGCGAAGCTGCGGGCGTTGTTCGGTTCGGTGGTGCCGTGGGCCGATGTCGACCAGTGGTGGCTGTGCGGGCCTTACGGGCTGGTGCGGGACGCGCAGGACGTGTTGGCGTCCTTGGGCGTTCCCGTGTCGTCGGTGCACCACGAGTTGTTCTACGTGGACGAGCCTCCGCCTCCGCCTCGCCGTGAGTCGTCCGCGGTGACGGCCGCTGCCACGGCGACCGTGATCCTGGACGGGCGGACGACCGTCGTGCCGGTGCCGGCGGACGTGCCGATCCTCGACGCGGCGCAGCGGCTGCGTGCCGACCTGCCGTTCGCGTGCAAGGGCGGGGTGTGCGGGACGTGCCGGGCGCTGGTCGTGTCGGGTGAGGTGGACATGCGCCGGAACTACGCGCTGGAGCCGCGCGAGGTGGACGCCGGGTTCGTGCTGACCTGCCAGTCCGTTCCCGTGACCTCGGCCGTAACCGTGGATTACGACGCCTGATCTGGCAGATTGGGCGCCATGGGACGAGCGGCGCTGTGGGGCTTCGTCATCGGCACTGCGCTGATGACGGTCTTGCTCATGCTGGGACTGGCGTCGACGGACACCGATGACGATCAGCTGTGGGCCGCGTCGTTCATCGCCGCCGGGATGGTGGGTGCGATGGTGGGAGGCATCCCCGCCTCCCTCATCGGCTTGGTCGTGGGCGCCGTGCGCCGGCGGTCCCGACCCGCCCTTCCCCCGCCGCTGCCGCACCTCCCCCCGCCCCCACCCCCGCCTCCGCCGGTGAACGACCGGTGGTCCGCGATGGTGGGCCGGTGCGAGCTGGCCGTCCGGCGGGCTCACGCGGCGGTGGCGGCGGTGCCCGCGTCACCGGCCCGGGAGTGGCTGGAGCGGATCGCGGGACAGTTCGGTGGCGAGCTGTCGGCCGTGCGCCGGATCGCGGACCTGGGGCGCGCACTGGGCGCCGACCAGAACCACCCGGTGTCCCGGCGCATGTCCGCCACCGTCCGCGACTTCACGTCGTTCGAGGACGAAGTAGGCCGCGTGGCCCTGCAAATGCTCGACCAGACGTCGCTGGACGCCGTGCGCTCCCACCTCGAAGTCCTCGAACAGCAGCTCCCCCACCTGGGCAACGGCTAGCCCGGAGGCGCACGGCCCCGCGACCTCGACCGCGCGCGCCATGTCCGGCAATCGGGTTAACGGGCCGTTGAGGACTGCCACCAGGCCAGGACTTCTTCGGCCACTTCCGGCATCGCCACGAGCAGGCCGTCCACCGGCAACGGGTCGTCCTCGCCTCTCCGGTCCAGCACGGCCGCGCCGGACTCGACCGCCAAGGCGACCGCGCCGGCCACGTCCCACTCGTGGTAGCTGTGCAGGACGGCGGCGGCGGCGTGACCCAGGGCCACCTGGGCGACGGCTAAGGCCTTGGAACCCAGCACCCGGACGCCGGTGCCCGCCAGCGCGGCCCGCGAGATGAACTCGCCCATCCCCGGCCACGGACCGGTCCGCGTCATCTCCGTGCACACGATCGAGCTGACCGCCTGGTCGCCCAGCTTCACCGGCGTGCCGTTCGCCCGCATCCCACGACCTCGCGCCGCCGCGTAGATCTGCGCCCGGTACGGGTCCGCCACCACGCCGACGACCGGCCCCCACCGGTCCACCAGCGCCAGGCTGTACGCGCACCACGGCACCCCGGCCACGTAGTTCGCCGTCCCGTCGACCGGGTCCACCACCCACCGGTACTCGGCGTCGCTGGCCACGTCCTCGTCGACGTCCTCGCAGAACACCGGGATGTCCGGGAACTCGGCCGTCAGCACCCGCCGCGTGTGCCGCTCCAAAGTCCGGTCGGTGTCCGTCACCCAGTCGAACGGCGACGTCTCGTCGTCGGACCGCGCACCGCGACCGGCCGTGGCCATGATCACGTCGGACGCGTCGTTGGCGAGTCGCCCCGCTATCTCCAGCGCGATCGACACCAGGCCGGGATCGACGGGCTGCACGGGTCGGGACGACAAGACGGTCATGCCGACCTAGTGTCACCGCACCGAGTGGCCAAGACGCGTACACAAGGTGAAGCCAGGGACAACGTCAACCCCGACGTGAGGAGTTCGGCCGCCGTTCGCAGAGCTGTCACGCCGCCGTGTCCTTGGCACCGCAGGGTGACCTGGTGCGCGTAGCGATCGTCACCGAGAGCTTCCTGCCCCAGGTCAACGGGGTGACCAACTCCGTCCTCCGCGTCCTGGAGCACCTGAAGGCGCACGGTCACCAGGCGTTGGTGGTCGCACCGGGCGCGGGCGCCGACCACCACCTCGGCACGCCGGTGGTCCGCGTGCCCGCCGTGGACCTGCCGAGGTTCAGCTCGCTGCCGGTCGGCGTGCCCACGCGCAAGGTGCTGACCGCGTTGGCCGACTTCCAGCCGGACGTGGTGCACCTGGCGAGCCCGTTCGTGATGGGCGCGCGGGGCGTGTCGGCGGCCAGGAGGCTGGGCATCCCGACCGTCGCCGTCTACCAGACCGACATCGCCGGGTTCGCCGGCCACTACGGGCTCGGCCTCACCGCCCGCGCCGCCTGGCGGTGGACACGGCGGCTGCACGCCCAGGCCGACCGCACGCTCGCGCCGTCGAGCTGGGCCGTCGACGCGCTCCGGCAGCACGGCATCCCCCGCGTGCACCAGTGGGGACGGGGGGTGGACGTCGAGTTGTTCAACCCCCGTCGGCGGGACGAGGCGCTGCGCGCCGAACTCGCGCCGGGCGGCGAGCTGCTGGTCGGGTACGTCGGCCGGTTGTCGCCGGAGAAGCGGGTGGAGCGGCTGGCGGTGCTCGGCGACCTCCCCGGCGTGCGGCTGGTCGTCGTCGGCGAGGGCCCGGAGGAAGCGCAGTTGCGGCAGCACCTGCCCGACGCCGCGTTCCTCGGCTTCAAGAGCGGCACGGACCTGGCCACCGCCTACGCGAGCCTCGACGTTTTCGTGCACACGGGGCCGCACGAGACGTTCTGCCAGGCGGTGCAGGAGGCGTTGGCCAGCGGTGTGCCGGTGGTCGCGCCGGACGCGGGCGGCCCGCGCGACCTCGTGCAGCCGAACACCGGCTACCTGGTCGCGGACGACGCGCAGCTCCGGCGAGCCGTGGTGGAGCTGGGCGATCCGTTGCGACGGCGGCAGTACGGCCAGGCGGCGCGGCGTTGGGTGCGCGGACGCACGTGGTCCGCCGTGTGCGACGAGCTGCTCGGCCACTACGCGGCCGTGCTGGACCTGCCGGAGCGTCGTGCGGCATGAGGATCCGGGCACGCGCGCGAACCGGGCACGCATGAGGATCGTGCAGCTGGCCAACTTCTACGGCCCGCGTTCCGGTGGTCTGCGCACGGCGCTGCACCACCTCGGCGGCGGTTACGCGGCGAACGGCCACCACGTCACGCTCGTCGTCCCCGGCGCGGCGCACGCCGACGAGGAGCTGTCACCGGGCGTCCGGCGGATCACGTTGCCCGCGCCGCGCATCCCCGGGACGGGTGGGTACCGGGCGGTCGACCCGTGGCGGGTGCGGACGTTGCTGGACCACCTCGGACCGGACCGGCTGGAGGTGTCCGACCGGCTGACGTTGCGCGGCATGGGCCGGTGGGCGGCGGCGCGCGGCGTGCCGAGCGTGGTGATCTCGCACGAGCGGTTGGACCGGCTGCTGGAGCAGTTCCTGCTGCCGAGGGCTTTCGCGCGGCGGGGCGCGGACTGGGCGAACGCCCGGATGGCCGCCTCGTACGACACGGTGGTGTGCACGACGGAGTTCGCGCGGGAGGAGTTCGACCGGATCGGCGCGCGCAACGTCGCCCGCGTGCCGCTCGGCGTGGACCTGCGGACGTTCACGCCGACCCGGCACGACCGGTCGTTGAAGGCGGACCTGGCCCGGGGCGCCGACGCGCTGCTGGTGCACTGCGGGCGGCTGTCGCCGGAGAAGCACGTCGAGCGCAGCGTGGACACGGCGGCCGAGCTGCACGCCGCCGGGCACAACGTGCGGCTGGTGATCGCGGGTGACGGGCCGCGGCGCGAGGCGTTGGAACGTCGTGCGGCCGGCCTGCCGGTGTCGTTCCTCGGGTACGTCGGCCGGCGCACCGAGGTCGCCGACCTGCTCGCCACGGCCGACGTCTCCCTGGCGCCGGGTCCGCACGAGACGTTCGGCCTGGCGGCGCTGGAAGCCCTGGCCTCCGGCACGCCCGTGGTGGTCTCGGCGTCGTCGGCGCTGAAGGAGATCGTCCGCCCCGGCTGCGGCGCCGCCGTGGCCGACCACGCCCCGGCGTTCGCGGGCGCCGTGAACGCGCTCCTGGACGACCCCGAACCGGCCCGCCGCTCCGCCGCCCGTGCCCGCGCCGAGGAGTACCCGTGGCAGGCGGCCGTGGACGGCATGCTCACCGCCCTCCGCGCCCGCTGACCCAGCGCGAGCACGACGCGAACGCGGGACTCACGCGGGTCGCGGCGAGGGGGAGGGAGCGTGTGGGGGTAGCGGGCGGTCACTTAGGCTTCAGGGCATGTCGCGTGCAGGTTTGGACAAGAACCCCCGCGAGGTCGCCGAGATGTTCGACGGCGTGGCCAAGGGGTACGACCGCACGAACTCCGTCATGACCCTGGGGTTCGACCGGCGTTGGCGTGAGTGGAGCAGGCGGGTCCTGGACGCCCGGCCCGGCGAGAAGGTGCTCGACCTGGCGGCCGGCACGGCCGTCTCCACGGTCGAGTACGCCGCCACCGGCGCGTGGTGCGTCGCCGCCGACTTCTCGCTCGGCATGCTCCAGACCGGGGCGCACCGGCAGGTGCCGAAGGTCGCCGCCGACGCGATGCGCCTGCCGTTCGCGGACAACTCCTTCGACGCCGTCACCGTGTCGTTCGGGATCCGGAACTTCAACGAGCCCGAGGCCGCGCTCCGCGAGATGGCCCGCGTGGTCCGCCCCGGCGGCCGGCTGGTGATCTGCGAGGTGTCGACGCCGACGTTCCGGCCGTTCCGCTTCGTCTACAAGCGCTACCTGCTGTGGATCCTGCCGTTCGTCAGCCGGTTCGTGTCCTCCAACCCGGACGCCTACAAGTACCTCGCCGAGTCCATGCGCACCTGGCCCGACCAGCGCGAGTTCGGCGAGATCGTGGCCCGCGCCGGGTGGGACGACGTGGCCTGGATGAACCTCACCGGTGGTCTGGTCGCCCTGCACCGCGGCACCAAGCCGGCCTGACCCCGGCCGCGCCGGTCCGAGCTGAAAGCCCTCGCCGACCGCTCCGGCATGGCTCTCAGGTGCCCGCCAGTAGACTCGCCGTGGACTTTGTGAACACATGCACAAGGAGCGGGGATGACGACTCCCAGCCGCCGAAAGGCAGGCGAGGACGCCGAGGTGATCGTGGTCGGGGCGGGTCCCGCGGGATCCACCGCGGCCACCTACCTGGCACGCGCGGGCCTGGACGTGGTGCTGCTGGAGAAGAGCACCTTCCCCCGCGAGAAGGTCTGCGGCGACGGCCTGACCCCGCGGGGGGTCAAGCAGCTCATCGACCTCGGCATCGACATGCGCGAAGAGGCGGGCTGGCTGCACAACCGCGGCCTGCGGGTGGTCGGCGGCGGCGTCACGCTCGAACTCGACTGGCCGGACCTGGCCACGTTCCCGCCTTACGGCGTGGTGCGGCCCCGGCAGGACTTCGACGAGATGCTGGCCCGCACCGCCGTCGACGCGGGCGCCCGGATGCACGAGCAGACGACCGTCACCGGCGCGCTGGTGGAGCACGGCCGGGTCGTCGGCGTCACGGCCAAGCAGGGGCCGGACAAGACCCCGGTCACCTACCGGGCGCCGCTGGTCCTGGGCTGCGACGGCGTGAGCGCGCGCCTCGCGCTCAGCCTCGGCATCCAGAAGGACGACCGCAAGCCGATGGGCGTCGCGGTCCGCCGCTACTACGCCAGCCCGCGCACCAAGGACGACTACCTGGAGTCGCACCTGGAGCTGTGGGACCGGACCAACAACGTGCTGCTGCCGGGCTACGGCTGGATCTTCGGCATGGGCGACGGAACCGTGAACGTCGGTCTCGGCATCCTCAGCACCTCGAAGGCCTACGGCACCACGGACTACCGCGCGCTGCTCAAGAGCTGGCTCGACGGAACCCCGGAGGAGTGGGGTTTCCGCGAGGAGAACGCCACCGGCAAGATCGGCGGCGCGGCCCTGCCGATGGGCCTGAACCGCAAGCCGCACTACCGCGACGGCCTGCTCCTCGTGGGCGATGCGGGCGGCATGGTGAACCCGTTCAACGGCGAGGGCATCGGCTACGCGATGGAGTCGGCGCGGATCGCGGCGGAGACCGTGGTGCAGGCGCTGGCCCGCCAGGGCGCGAGCCGTGAACGGGCGCTGCGCGGCTACCCGGTGCACATCGAGCAGGCCCTGGGCAGCTACTACCGGCTCGGCAACATCTTCAGCAAGCTGATCGGCAACCCGATCATCATGCGCACCGCCACCAAGTACGGGCTGCCGCGCAAGACCCTGATGAAGCTGGTCCTGAAGCTCCTCGCGGGCCTCTACGACCCCAAGGACGGCGACGCGTTCGACCGCATGATCACCGCGGCGACGAAACTAGCCCCTACGGCCTAACGGGCTTCCCCCGACCGCCTTCCAGTCGACGCAGCGCCGCCTTCGAAGTCGGCGCTGTTTCGTTTTCGGTGTGCCGCCGTTCACACAGCCGTCGCCCAACTGTTGAACTGCACCGAAAAAGACCAGGTCAGCGACTATGTCGGGGGTGCCCGTCACGCCTCTGTGTGACGTTCTACACTGGACCTCAGGTCTTGTGAATCAGTTCACAACCGGCTGAGATGCCTTGTGAAGTGTTTCACAAGCGACCTGCGGAATGTTAGGCGCGCCTAACCTCCGGAGGCCGCTCGACCACCCTTTAGGGTGCGCAACGGTCAGCGGTGCACCACCACCGCGACAGCGAGGAAAGGACGACGGAGAGTGCTGGACCCTTACCTCCCCCTCGTATTGATGTTCGCCCTCGCAGCAGGCTTCGCGCTGTTCTCGGTGACGGCCGCGCCGTTCATCGGGCCCCGCCGCTACAACCGCGCGAAGCTCGACGCCTACGAGTGCGGCATCGAGCCCTCGCCGCAACCGGTGGTGGGCGGTGGCCGCATGCCGGTCGCCTACTACCTGACGGCGATGCTGTTCATCCTGTTCGACATCGAAATGGTGTTCCTCTACCCCTTCGCGGTCTCCGCGGACCGGCTCGGCCTGTTCGGCCTGGTGGAGATCGCACTGTTCGTCGCGACGGTCGGCTTCGCGTACGCCTACGTGTGGCGTCGCGGCGGCCTCGACTGGAACTGAGGGGGAAGATCCTGTGGGTCTCGAAGAGAAGCTCCCGAACGGCATCCTGCTCGCCAGTGTGGAGAAGCTGGTCAACTGGACCCGCAAGTCCTCGCTCTGGCCGGCCACTTTCGGCCTGGCCTGCTGCGCGATCGAGATGATGACCACCGGCGGTCCGCGCTACGACCTCGCGCGGTTCGGCATGGAGGTCTTCCGCGCCTCGCCGCGCCAGGCCGACCTGATGATCGTCGCGGGCCGGGTGACGAACAAGATGGCGCCGGTGCTGCGCCAGATCTACGACCAGATGCCCGAACCGCGCTGGGTGCTGGCCATGGGCGTGTGCGCCTCCAGTGGCGGCATGTTCAACAACTACGCGGTCGTGCAGGGCGTGGACCACGTCGTGCCGGTCGACATGTACCTGCCCGGCTGCCCGCCGCGGCCGGAGATGCTGATCGACGCGATCCTCAAGATCCACGCGAAGATCATGGACGAACCGCTCGGGCCGAACCGGGCCTCGGTGCTGGCCGCCTCGGGCCACACCACGGACCTGATCCCGTCCTCCGAGCGCTTTGCGAAGAAGTGAGCATCCGATGACCGAGCCAGGGGACATTGGTTCCAGCGCCGACCGCGCCGTCGAAGGCCTGGAGGCGAACGGCGCCGCCGAGAAGGCGCCGATCGTGGCGGGCAAGGCCCGCAAGGGCATGTTCGGCATCTCCGGCAGCGGTGACACGTCCGGCTTCGGCGGACTGCGGCTGCCCGCCTACGTGCCCGCGCCGTCCGATCGGCCCTATGGCGGCTGGTTCGACGAGGTCGCCGACGAGCTGCTGGCCGCGATCCGGGAGCGGGGCCTGCCCGACGACACGGTGCAGCAGATCACCGTGGACCGCGGCGAGATCACCTTCTACCTGCGCCGCGAGAACCTCGTCGAGGTGTGCCGCGTCCTGCGCGACGACCCGGCGCTGCGCTTCGAGCTGTGCAGCTCGGTGTCCGGCGTGGACTACGGCGTCGACGCGCCGCAGCGGCTGCACTCGGTCTACCACCTGACGTCGATGACCTACCGCCGGCGCGTCCGGCTGGAGGTCGCGGTCGACGTGGACGACGCGCACATCCCCAGCGTGGTCGCGGTCTACCCGACCGCGGACTGGCAGGAGCGCGAGGCCTGGGACATGTTCGGCATCATCTACGACGGCCACCCGGGGCTGACCCGGATCCTCATGCCGGACGACTGGGACGGCCACCCGCAGCGCAAGGACTACCCGCTCGGCGGCATCCCGGTGGAGTACAAGGGCGCGGAGATCCCCCCGCCAGACCAGAGGCGGTCCTACTCATGACCGAACGGCTTTCCGACGTGACCACGGGCACCGACACCAGTGGCCCGGGCCGCGACAGCGACTCGCACGACGCGAACCGCACGACGTCGAACCCCGACTCGTACGCCGGCTCGCGCCAGACCACCGAGGGCACCGTCTACACGGTGACCGGCGGCGACTGGGACGAGGTGCTGGCCGAGGCCGCGGGTGACGAGCGCATCGTCATGAACCTGGGCCCGCAGCACCCCTCCACGCACGGCGTGCTGCGCCTGGTGCTGGAGCTGGAGGGCGAGTCGGTCACCCAGGCCCGCAGCGTCATCGGCTACCTGCACACCGGTATCGAGAAGAACGTCGAGTACCGCAACTGGACGCAGGGCGTCACGTTCGTGACGCGCATGGACTACCTGGCCCCGCTGCACAACGAGGCCGCGTACTGCATGGCCGTCGAGAAGCTGCTCGGCATCACCGTCCCGCAGCGGGCGCAGACGATCCGGGTGCTCCTCATGGAGCTGAACCGGATCAGCTCACACCTGGTGGCGCTGGCCACCGGCGGCATGGAGCTCGGCGCGCTGACCGGCATGACCGCGGGCTTCCGCGAGCGCGAAGAGGTCCTGCACCTGCTGGAGTTCATGACCGGTCTGCGGATGAACCACGCGTTCATCCGGCCCGGCGGCCTGGCGCAGGACCTGCCCGAGGGCGCCGAGCAGAAGATCAAGGACTTCATCAAGGTGATGGACTCCCGGCTGCCGCAGTACGACAAGCTGCTGTCCGGCCAGCCCATCTGGCGCAACCGGCTCGCCGGCGTCGGCTACCTGCCGGTGGACGCGTGCCTCGCGCTCGGCATCACCGGCCCGGTCCTGCGTTCCGCCGGCCTGCCCTGGGACATGCGCAAGGTCGAGCCGTACTGCGGCTACGAGAACTACGAGTTCGACGTGCCCACCTCGAACGCCGCCGACTCGTACGCCCGGTACCTGCTGCGCCTGGAAGAGATCCACCAGTCGCTGAAGATCGTCCGGCAGGCCGTGGACAACCTGGTGCCCGGCCCGGTCATGGTCGAGGACGCCAAGGTCGCCTGGCCCGCGCAGCTGACCATCGGCTCGGACGGCATGGGCAACTCGCTGGAGCACGTCCGCAAGATCATGGGCCAGTCCATGGAGTCCCTGATCCACCACTTCAAGCTGGTCACCGAGGGCTTCGCGGTGCCGGCGGGCCAGGTGTACGTGCCGATCGAGTCGCCGCGCGGCGAACTCGGCTACCACGTCGTGTCCGACGGCGGCACCCGGCCGATGCGCGTGCACGTGCGCGAACCCAGCTTCGTGAACCTCCAGGCGATGCCCGCGATGTGCGAGGGCGGCATGGTCGCCGACGTCATCGCCTCGGTGGCCTCTATCGACCCGGTGATGGGTGGTTGTGACCGATGAGCACTTCCGAAGAGGTCTACGCGGCCTCCCCGCTGGACCCCGTCGAGACGCAGCGGCTGGTGACCGAGAACCCGGTCGACACCAGCGTGTTCGACCAGTCGATCGTGGACAAGGCGCAGGCGATCATCGCGCGCTACCCGCAGTCGCGGTCGGCGCTGCTGCCGATGCTGCACCTCGTGCAGTCGGTCGAGGGGTACGTCAGCCAGGCCGGCATCACGTTCTGCGCCGACCAGCTCGACCTGGCCAACGCCGAGGTCAGCGCGGTCGCGACGTTCTACACCATGTACAAGCGCCGCCCGTGCGGCGAGCACCTGGTGAGCGTCTGCACGAACACGCTGTGCGCGGTGCTCGGCGGTGACGCGATCTACTCGAAGCTCAAGGAGCACCTGGGCGTCGGCCACGATGAGACCGCGGGCGAGCCGGGCGCGCCGGGCTCGATCACGCTGGAGCACGCCGAGTGCCTGGCCGCGTGCGACCTCGGACCGGTGCTCCAGGTGAACTACGAGTACTTCGACAACCAGACGCCGGAAGGCGCGCTGGACCTGGTGAAGTCCTTGCAGTCGGGGGAGAAGCCGCACCCGACCCGTGGCGCGCCGCTGACCGACTTCCGCCAGGCCGAGCTGCAGCTCGCCGGGTTCTTCGAGGGCCGGGACGCGGACCTGGACGGCCCGTCGGCCGCGCCGGAGACCGTGCGCGGAGCCAAGATCGCCGCGGACCGCGGGTGGACCGCGCCGGCCATGCCGGAGCACGCGGAGTTCCCGCCGTTGCCGGAGAAGAAGTAGGTAGGGGAGCTGACATGGCCGCTGTAACCAATGGTGCCTCCGCTGGTAAGAGCACGTCGGCACCCCTGACCCCCGTCCTCACGAAGCGCTGGCTGTCCCCGCGCTCGTGGACGCTGAGGACCTACGAGCAGCTGGAGGGGTACACGGCGCTGCGCAAGGCGCTCACCGCCCACCCGGACCAGCTGATCCAGCAGTGCAAGGACTCCGGGCTGCGCGGTCGCGGCGGCGCGGGCTTCCCCACCGGCATGAAGTGGGGCTTCATCCCGCAGGGCGACGGCAAGCCGCACTACCTCGTCATCAACGCCGACGAGGGCGAGCCGGGCACCTGCAAGGACATCCCGCTGATGATGGCGGACCCGCACTCGCTGATCGAGGGCGTCATCATCACCTCGTACGCGATCCGGGCGAACTTCGCCGCGATCTACGTGCGCGGTGAGGTGCTGCACGTGATCCGCCGGCTGCACGCGGCGGTGCGCGAGGCGTACGAGGCGGGGTACCTGGGCAAGGACATCCTCGGCTCGGGCTTCGACCTCGACGTGGTGGTGCACTCCGGCGCGGGCGCGTACATCTGCGGCGAGGAGACGGCGCTGCTGGACTCGCTGGAGGGCAAGCGCGGCCAGCCCCGGCTGAAGCCGCCGTTCCCCGCGACCTCCGGCCTGTACGCCTCGCCGACCGTGGTGAACAACGTCGAGACGATCGCCAGCGTGCCGTACATCGTCAACGGCGGCGCGGACTGGTTCCGCACCATGGGCCGCGAGCGGTCGCCCGGCCCGAAGATCTTCTCGCTGTCCGGCCACGTCGAGCGCCCCGGCCAGTACGAGGCCCCGATGGGCATCACGCTGCGCGAGCTGCTGGACCTCGCGGGCGGCATGAAGGACGGCATCCCGCTGAAGTTCTGGACGCCGGGCGGCTCGTCCACCCCGCTGTTCACCGCCGACCACCTGGACGTCCCGCTGGACTTCGAGGGCGCGGCCGAGGCGGGCTCGCTGCTCGGCACCACCGCGTTGCAGATCTTCAACGAGACCGTGTCCGTGCCGTGGGCGGTCATGAAGTGGACCGAGTTCTACAAGCACGAGTCGTGCGGCAAGTGCACGCCGTGCCGCGAGGGCACCTACTGGCTGGTGCAGATCCTCCAGCGGATGGTGCGCGGCGAGGGCACGGCCAGCGACATCGACACGCTGCTGGACGTCTGCGACAACATCATGGGCCGCTCGTTCTGCGCGCTCGGCGACGGCGCGACGGCTCCGATCACCAGCGGCATCCAGTACTTCAAGCAGGAGTTCCTCGCTCTCTGCGACCAGAACTCCTCCAAGTTGGACCAGGCAGCAGCCTTGGCGGGAGCACGCGCATGACTATCGAGGCAACTGCGCCTGAGAAGAGCACCGAGGTCGTGGTCCCCGAGGGTCACGTCAAGCTCGTGATCGACGGTGTGGAGGTGGTCGCGCCCAAGGGCGAGCTGCTGATCCGCACCGCGGAGCGGCTGGGCACGGTCATCCCGAGGTTCTGCGACCACCCGCTGCTGGAGCCCGCGGGCGCCTGCCGGCAGTGCCTGGTCGAGGTGGAGATGGGCGGCCGGCCGATGCCGAAGCCGCAGGCCTCCTGCACCATGACGGTCGCCGACGGCATGGTGGTCAAGACCCAGCTGACCTCGCCGGTGGCGGACAAGGCGCAGCAGGGCGTGATGGAGCTGCTGCTCATCAACCACCCGCTGGACTGCCCGATCTGCGACAAGGGTGGCGAGTGCCCGTTGCAGAACCAGGCGCTGGCGCACGGCCGCGCGGACTCCCGGTTCCACGAGCACAAGCGGACGTTCCCGAAGCCGATCCCGATCTCGACGCAGGTCCTGCTGGACCGCGAGCGGTGCGTGCTGTGCCAGCGCTGCACGCGGTTCTCCGCGCAGATCGCCGGCGACCCGTTCATCGAGCTGCTGGAGCGCGGGTCGCAGCAGCAGGTCGGCGTGGCGCAGGACAAGCCGTTCCAGTCGTACTTCTCCGGCAACACCATCCAGATCTGCCCGGTGGGCGCGCTGACCAGCGCCGCGTACCGGTTCCGCGCCCGGCCGTTCGACCTGATGTCCACGCCGGGCGTGTGCGAGCACTGCTCGTCGGGCTGCTCCACCCGCACCGACTGGCGGCGCGGCAAGGTGCAGCGGCGGCTGGCGGCCGACGCGCCCGAGGTCAACGAGGAGTGGACCTGCGACAAGGGCCGCTTCGCGTTCACCTACGCCACCGCCGAGGACCGCATCCGCCGCCCGCTGGTCCGCGACCAGGAGTCCGGCGAGCTGCGCGAGTCGTCGTGGACCGAGGCGCTGCAGCACGCCGCCGAGGGCCTGGCGAAGGCGCGTGACGGCAAGGGCGTCGGCGTGCTGGCCGGTGGCCGGCTCACCGTCGAGGACGCCTACGCGTACTCGAAGTTCGCCCGGATCGCGTTGCGCACCAACGACGTCGACTTCCGCGCCCGCGCCCACTCGGCGGAGGAGCTGGAGTTCCTGACCAGCGCGATCCTCGGCACGAACCCGGACAACGGCGGCGTGACGTACGCGGGCATCGAGGCCGCGCCGGCCGCGCTGCTGGTGGCGTTCGAGCCGGAAGAGGAGTCGCCGATCGTGTTCCTGCGGCTGCGCAAGGCGGCCCGCAAGAACCGGATCAAGGTCTTCCACCTGGGCCAGTTCACCTCTCCCGGGGTGGAGAAGACGAACGGCGTGCTGCTGGCGTGCGTGCCCGGTGGTGAGCCGGCCGCGTTGAACGCGCTGCCCGAGCACGCCGCCGACGTGGTGGACGAGCTGGCCAAGCCGGGCGCGGTGATCCTGGTCGGCGAACGTGCCGCCGAGGTGCCGGGCCTGTTCTCGGCGGTCGCCGCACTGGCCGAGCGGACCGGCGCGAAGGTCGCCTGGATCCCGCGCCGCGCCGGTGAGCGGGGCGCCCTGGAGACGGGCCTGCTGCCGACGTTGCTGCCGGGCGGGCGCCTGGTGGGCGACGACGCGGCCCGCGCCGAGGTCGAGCGGGCGTGGGGCCTGGAGCCCGGCACGCTGCCCGTGAAGGCCGGCCGCGACACCACCGGCATCCTGACCGCCGCCGCGAGCGGTGGGCTGGACGCGCTGGTCGTCGGCGGTGTCGACCCGAACGACCTGCCGGACCCGGCGCTGGCCGAGCGCGCGCTGGAGTTCACCGGTTTCGTGGTGAGCCTGGAACTGCGGCACAGCGCGGTCACCGCGCACGCCGACGTGGTGCTCCCGATCGCCCCGGCGGTCGAGAAGGCGGGCAGCTACCTCAACTGGGAAGGCCGCCCCCGCACGTTCACCACCACCATCGACGGCACCAGCGCGCTGCCGGACGGCCGGGTGCTGGACACGCTGGCCGTCGAGATGGACGCGGACCTGTTCACCCAGACCCCGGCCGCCGCGGCGGCCGACCTGGCCAGGCTCGGCACCGCGACCACGAGCGCCACGCCGCCGACCGTGCCGGCGCCGCTGCTGCCGCAGCCCAAGCAGGGCCAGGCGGTCCTCGCGACCTGGCGGCGGCTGCTGGACAACGGCTCGCTGCAGGACTGCGAGCCGAACCTGGCCGGCACCGCCCGCCCGGTGGTGGCGAAGCTGTCCGAGGCCACCGCGCGGGACCTCGGCGTCGAACTCGGCGGTGAGATCACCGTCGCCACCGACCGGGGCGAGGTGGTGCTGCCGGTCGAGGCGGCCGACCTGCCCGACGGCGTCGTGTGGCTGCCCGGCAACTCGGGCGCGGTCACCGTGCGGCGCAACCTGGTCGCCGGCCACGGTTCCGTGGTGGCGGTGGCCCCGGCCGTCGCGGGCTCCGCCGAGAAGATCACAGCGCCTGCTGGAGGCAAGGCATGAGCACCGCTGAACTCCTCGTCGACGATCCGCTCTGGCTGATCCTCCTCAAGGTCGTCGGCATCTTCGGGTTCCTCGTGGTCATGACCTTGTTCATGATCAACTGGGAGCGCAAGGTGGTGGCCCGGATGCAGCAGCGTCCCGGGCCCAACCGGACCGGCCCGAACGGCTGGCTCCAGTCGCTCGCCGACGGCCTGAAGCTCGCCTTCAAGGAGGACATCCGGCCGGTCCTGGCCGACAAGTGGGTGTACTTCCTCGCCCCGGTGATCTCCTGCATCCCCGCGTTCGTCGCCTTCTCGGTGATCCCGCTCGGCGGCGAGGTCTCGATCTTCGGCGAGCGCACCGCGCTCCAGCTGGTCGACCTGCCGGTCGGCGTGCTGGTCGTGCTGGCCTGCTCGTCGCTCGGCGTCTACGGCATCGTGCTGGCCGGCTGGGCCTCCGGCTCGCCGTACCCGCTGCTGGCCGCGCTGCGCGCCGCCGCCCAGGTGATCTCCTACGAGATCGCGCTGGGCCTGTCGATCCTCGCGGTCATCCTGCACTCGCAGTCCCTGTCGACGGCGGCCATCGTCGATGCCCAGGGCGGCGGCTGGTTCTTCTACCTGCTGCCGGTCAGCTTCCTGATCTTCGTCGTGGCGATGGTCGGCGAGACCAACCGCGCTCCCTTCGACCTCCCCGAGGCCGAGTCGGAGCTGGTCGGCGGCTTCCACACCGAGTACAGCTCGCTGAAGTTCGCGCTGTTCTTCCTCGCCGAGTACGTCAACATGGTCACCCTGTCCGCGATGAGCACCACCTTGTTCCTCGGTGGGTGGCGCTTCCCGTTCGTGGACGAGTCGCACTTCCTCAACGCCGGCTGGCTCGGCCTGGTGTGGTTCGTCATCAAGACGCTGATGTTCCTGTTCCTCTTCATCTGGCTGCGCGGCACGCTCCCCCGCCTGCGGTACGACCAGTTCATGCGGTTGGGCTGGAAGGTCCTGGTCCCGATCGCGCTGGTCTGGTTCGTCGCGGTGACCTTCGCCCGCTACATCCGGCAGGAGGTGGAGGCCGGTGGCGGTCTGGAGACCGGCACCATGCTGATGCTGATCGGCGGCTTCCTCTCGGTGGTGCTGCTCATCGCGTTCCTGCTGCCGGACAAGCGCGAACCGCACGACCCCAACGCCGTGCCGGTCACCGGTGGCGGCTACCCGGTGCCGCCGCTGGACCTCCAGGTCCCCAAGTCGCCGCCGCGTCGGCAGGTGCCAGTCGCCGAGCTACCGGGCGATCAGACGAAGGAACCGGCAGCGGTAACCGCAGCTTCACAAAAGGAGGCCAGCGATGGGCGTGTTTGATCCCGTCAAGGGCTTCGGCGTCACCTTCAGCACGATGTTCAAGAAGGTCGTCACCGAGGAGTACCCCGAGGTCAAGAAGGTCACCGCGCCGCGGTTCCACGGCCGCCACCAGCTCAACCGGCACCCGGACGGGCTGGAGAAGTGCGTCGGCTGCGAGCTGTGCGCGTGGGCCTGCCCCGCGGACGCGATCTTCGTCGAGGGCGCGGACAACACCGAGGACGCGCGCTACTCGCCCGGTGAGCGCTACGGCGCCGACTACCAGATCAACTACCTGCGCTGCATCGGCTGCGGCCTGTGCATCGAGGCGTGCCCGACCCGGTCGCTCACCATGACCAACGAGTACGAGCTGGCCGACGACAACCGGCAGAAGCTGATCTTCACCAAGGAAGACCTGCTCGCGCCGCTGCTCGCCGGCATGGAGCAGCCGCCGCACCCGATGCGGCTCGGCGAGAACGAGCAGGACTACTACGTGAACGGTCCGCAGTTGGCAGCGCAGGCGAAGCAGACGCCGGGAGCGGATCGATGATCTCCTCCCTCCTCGCGCAGCAGCCCGACGCCGTCGAACGCGTGGTGGACACCGTCACCACCGGCGAGGCGGTCGCGTTCTGGATCCTGGGCCCGCTGGCCCTCGCCGGGGCGCTGGGCATGATCTTCGCCCGCAACGCGGTGCACTCCGCGCTGTGGCTGGTGCTCACCATGCTCAGCCTCGGTGTGCTCTACATGGTCCAGCAGGCGCCGTTCCTCGGCTTCGTGCAGATCATCGTGTACACCGGCGCGATCATGATGCTGTTCCTGTTCGTGCTGATGATGGTCGGCCGGGACAGCTCGGACTCGGTGGTCGAAGTGCTGCGTGGCCAGCGGCTCGCCGCAGTGGTCATCGGCGTCGGCTTCGCCGGCCTCGTGGTCGCCTCGGTCGGCCGCGCGCTGACCGAGGTGCAGCCGGTCGGTCTGGCCGCGCAGAACACGCAGAACGGCGGCAACGTCGCCAACATCGGCGAGATGCTGTTCACCGACTACCTGTTCCCGTTCGAGCTGACGTCCGCGCTGCTGATCACCGCGGCGGTCGGCGCCATGGTGCTCGCGTTCACCTCGCGCACCGGCGAGGACGCCAAGAAGACCCAGCGCCAGCTGGTCGAGGAGCGCTTCCGCGGCAACCGCCCCGGCTCGCTGCCCGGTCCCGGCGTGTTCGCCACCGCCAACTCGGTGGCCACGCCCGCACTGCTGCCGGACGGCTCGGTCGCCTCCGAGTCCCTGTCCGAGCTCATCGAGACGACCGCCAAGGAAAGTCTCGAGGACGACGTCGCGGAGCTGTCCGGCACCGGGCACGACCCCGACGCGCGCGCGCTCAAGGGAGAGTCGTCGTGACCCCTACGTACTACCTGCTGCTGTCCGCGCTGCTGTTCAGCCTCGGCGCGGTCGGCGTTCTGGTGCGGCGCAACGCCATCGTGGTGTTCATGTGCGTGGAGCTGATGCTCAACGCGGTGAACCTCAGCCTGGTCACGTTCGCCCGCATCAACGGGCAGCTGGACGGCCAGGTGATGGCGTTCTTCGTGATGGTCGTCGCCGCGGCCGAAGTCGTGGTTGGTCTGGCGATCATCATGGCGATCTTCAAGACGCGTCGCTCGGCCTCGGTCGACGATTCCAACCTGCTGAAGTACTGAGGGGTCACCGGTGACGGAACCTGTTGTGGCCAGCGGGATCGGCAGTCTCGCCTGGCTGTTGCTCGCGCTGCCGGCCTTCGGCGCGCTCGTGCTGCTCGTGGGTGGCAAGCGCACCGACAAGTGGGGCCACCTGCTGGGCTGCGCCACCGTGATCGCCGCGTTCGCGTACGGGGTCGCGCTCTTCTTCTCCACCCTGGGCCTGAGCCCGGAGCAGCGGACCACCGAGGTGCACCTGTTCGACTGGGTGCCGGTGAACGCGCTGAACGTGGAGTTCGGGCTGCGCGTCGACCCGCTGTCGCTCACGTTCGTGCTGCTGATCACCGGCGTCGGCGCGCTGATCCACATCTACTCGATCGGCTACATGGCGCACGACGCCGGGCGGCGGAAGTTCTTCGGCTACCTGAACCTGTTCGTCGCCGCGATGCTGCTGCTGGTGCTCGGCAACGGCTTCGTGACGCTGTACTTCGGCTGGGAGGGCGTCGGCCTCGCGTCGTACCTGCTCATCGGCTGGTACCAGCACAAGCCTGAAGCGGCGTCGGCGGCCAAGAAGGCGTTCCTGATGAACCGGGTCGGCGACCTGGGTCTGGCGATCGCCATCTTCATGATGTTCAAGACCCTGGGCACCACCCAGTACACCGAGGTGTTCGCCCGCGTCGGCGAGTTCTCCTCGGCCGAGGTCCTGGCCATCACGTTGCTGCTGCTGCTCGGCGCGTGCGGCAAGTCCGGCCAGTTCCCGCTCCAGGCGTGGCTGCCGGACGCGATGGCCGGCCCGACGCCCGTCTCCGCCCTGATCCACGCGGCGACGATGGTCACCGCCGGCGTCTACCTGATCGCCCGCGCCAACCCGATCTACAACCTGAGCCCGGACGGCCGACTGGTCGTGATGATCATCGGTGGGCTCACGCTGCTGATCGGCTGCATCATCGGCTGCGCCTACGACGACTTCAAGAAGGTGCTGGCCTACTCGACGGTCAGCCAGATCGGCTACATGATCCTGGCCGTCGGCCTCGGTCCGGTCGGGTACGCGCTGGGCATCATGCACCTGCTCACGCACGGCTTCTTCAAGGCGGGCCTGTTCCTCGGCGCCGGGTCGGTCATGCACGGCATGAACGACGAGGGCGACATCCGGCGGATGGGCGGCCTGGCGAAGAAGATGCCGATCACGTTCGTCACCTGGACGTTGGGCTACCTGGCGCTGATCGGCTTCCCGTTCCTGTCCGGCTACTTCTCCAAGGACGCCATCATCGCGGCGGCGTTCAGCGAGCCGGGCTGGCGCGGCTGGGTGTTCGGCGGCGTGGCGGCGCTGGGCGCGGGCATCACCGCGTTCTACATGACCCGCCTGCTGTTCCTGGTCTTCCTGGGCAAGCCGCGGTACACCGAGCTGAAGTCGGCCGACGGCCGCGAGTACCACCCGCACGAGTCGGGCCTGTCGATGACGGTGCCGATGATCGTGCTGGCGGTCGGCTCGGTCGGCGCGGGCTGGTTCCTCGCGTCGGACCACAACCTGGCCGGCTGGCTCACCCCGTCGCTGGGAGAGCTGCAGGAGCAGCACGGCGTGCTCTCGCACGGCGTGGTGAACTTCCTGGTGCTCGGGCTGTCGGCGCTGGGCGTGCTGATCGCGTTCCTGCTGTTCGGCCGCAGGCCGCAGCCGGTGGAACGCCCGACGCGGGTGTCGTTCCCGGTCCGCGCCGCGCGCGCCGACCTGTACGGCAACGCGCTGAACGAGGCGCTCTTCGCGCGGCCGGGCACCTGGCTCACCCGCGCGCTGGTGTTCGTGGACAACAAGGGCGTCGACGGCCTGGTCAACGGGTCGGCGGCGCTGCTGGGCGGTAGCTCGGGCCGGATGCGCAGGATGCAGACCGGCTTCGTGCGCTCGTACGCGCTCTCCATGCTCCTGGGCACGGTCTTCGTCCTGGGCGCGCTGCTGATGGTGAGGTTCTCGTGAGCTGGACGCTGATCGCGCTGCTCCTGCTGCCGCTGGTCGGCAGCCTGGTGGTGGCGTTCCTGCGGGGCAACGACCGGTTGGCCAAGACGGTCGCGCTGGCGTTCTCCCTGGTGGAGCTGGCGCTGGCGGTGCTGGCGTGGACGGCGTTCGACCCGGGTGGCGAGCGCTTGCAGCTCACCAGCTCGGCCGACTGGATCCCCGCCTTCGGCGTGCACCTGTCGTTCGGCGTGGACGGCATCGCCCTGGTGATGATCGCGCTGGTCGCGTTCCTGGTGCCGGTCGTCATCGGCGGCTCGTGGGCGGACAAGCTGCCCGAGGGTCGCAGCGCGGGCGGGTTCTTCGCGCTGCTGCTGGCCATGCAGACCGGCATGGTCGGTGTGTTCGCGGCCACCGACGTGTTCGTGTTCTACGTGTTCTTCGAGGCCGTCCTGGTCCCGATGTACTTCCTGATCGGCCGCTTCGGCGGGCCGAACCGGCAGTACGCGGCGATGAAGTTCTTCCTGTACTCGCTGCTCGGCGGCCTGATCATGCTGGCCTCCGTGATCGGCCTGTACGTGGTGAGCGCGGACAAGCTCGGCTCCGGCACGTTCGACTGGGCCACGCTGGTGACGGTGACGCGGGAAGCCCCGCTGTCCACCCAGATCTGGCTGTTCCTCGGCTTCTTCATCGCCTTCGCGATCAAGGCGCCGCTGGTGCCGCTGCACACGTGGCTGCCGGACGCCGGTGCGGAAGCGCCGGTCGGCGCGGGCGTGCTGCTGGTCGGCATCCTGGACAAGATCGGCACGTTCGGCTTCCTGCGCTACTGCCTGCCGCTGTTCCCGGCGGCCAGCCAGGAACTCGCGCCGCTCGTGCTGATCCTCGCCGTGGTCGGCATCCTGTACGGCTCGCTGCTCGCCGTCGGCCAGTCCGACATGAAGCGGTTCGTGGCCTACACGTCGATCGCGCACTTCGGCTTCATCGCGCTGGGCATCTTCGCGTTCAGCTCGCAGGCCGGCGCCGGCGCGGTGCTGTACATGGTCAACCACGGCATCTCGACCGGCATGCTGTTCCTGGTCGTCGGCATGGTGATGGCCCGCGGCGGGTCGCGCCTGATCGAGGACTACGGCGGCATGGCGAAGCTGACGCCGGTGCTGGGCGGGCTGTTCTTCGTGGCCGGCCTGTCGTCGCTGGCGCTGCCGGGCACCAACTCGTTCGTGAGCGAGTTCCTGGTGCTCATCGGGTCCTACCCGAACGAGCCGGTGTACACGATCCTGGCCGCCATCGGCATGGTGCTGGCCGCGCTGTACGTCCTCTGGCTGTACCAGCGCGTGTTCCAGGGCCCGGTGCGCGGCAACGCGCTGGTGGGCCTGGCCGGTGGTCCCGGTGCGGCGGTCGACCCGGAGAAGGCGCCGGTGCCCGACCTGAACAAGCGCGAACTGGCCGTGCTCGCGCCGCTGGTGGCGCTGATCCTGGTGCTCGGCTTCTACCCGAAGCCGGTGTTGGACGTGATCACCCCGTCCGTCGGGGCGACGCTCAGCGAGGTCGGGGTCGTCGACCCGGTCGCGCAGGAAGGCAAGTGACGTGACGACGTTCCTCTCGCAAGTGGAGCGGCTGCAAGCCCCGGAGATCGACTACGGGGCCGTCGCACCGTTGCTGATCGTGCTCGGCGCGGCCTGCCTCAGCGTGTTGGTGGAGGCGTTCCTCCCGAAGGCGACGCGCTGGGCGGCGCAGGTCGCGCTGACCCTCGCCACGCTGGTCGCCGCCGGTGGACTGCTGCTGAAGTACGCGGTCGCCGAGGACACCCCCGAGCAGGGCAAGATCACCCTGGCGGGCACCGTCGCGGTCGACCAGCCGGTGATCTTCCTGTGGGCGACCCTGCTCATGCTCGGCCTCGGCTCGGTGCTGCTCATCGCGGACCGGTCGGTCGAGCCGGGCGGCGCGATCGTGGCGGACGCCTCGATCCTGCCCGGCGCCGTGGGCGGTCTGCGCGAGCAGCTGCGCCGGCGGGAGATGCAGACCGAGGTGTTCCCGCTGACGCTGTTCGCGCTCGGCGGCATGATGGTCTTCGTCGCGGCGAACGACCTGCTCACCATGTTCATCGCGCTGGAAGTGATGTCGCTGCCGCTGTACCTGATGGCGGGCCTGGCGCGCCGTCGTCGCCTGCTGTCGCAGGAGGCCGCGGTCAAGTACTTCCTGCTCGGCGCGTTCGCGTCGGCGTTCTTCCTGTACGGCGTGGCGCTGCTGTACGGCTTCGCGGGCTCGGTGAAGCTGGCCGACATCGCGAGCGCGACCACGGCGACGGACCGCTCGGACACCCTGCTGTACGCGGGCTTCGGCCTGCTGGTCGTGGGTCTGCTGTTCAAGGCGTCCGTCGGCCCGTTCCACTCGTGGACGCCGGACGTCTACCAGGGCTCGCCCACGCCGGTGACGGCGTTCATGGCGGCGTGCACCAAGGTCGCCGCGTTCGGCGGCATCCTGCGCGTCCTCTACGGCGCGTTCGAGCGGTCGAGCTGGGAGTGGAGCGGCGTGCTGTGGGCCGTGGCCATCGCGTCCATGGTGATCGGCGCGGTGCTGGGCCTCACGCAGACCGACGTGAAGCGGATGATCGCCTACTCGTCGGTGGCGCACGCGGGCTTCCTGCTCGTCGGCGTGATCTCGCTCAACGACGCGGGCCTGTCCGGCACGATGTTCTACCTGCTGGCCTACGGCTTCACCACGATCGCCGCGTTCGGCGTGGTCAGCCTGGTGCGCAACGCCGACGGCGAGGCCACCCACCTGTCCCAGTGGGCCGGTCTGGCGAAGCGGTCGCCGGTGGCGGCCGGTGTGTTCACGTTCCTGCTGCTCGCCCTCGCGGGCCTGCCGCTGACCAGCGGGTTCATCGGCAAGTTCGCGGTGTTCGCGGCGGCCATCGAGGCCGGCATGACGCCGCTCGTGGTGATCGCGCTGGTGGCGAGCGCGGTGGCGGCGTTCTTCTACCTGCGGGTGATCGTGCTGATGTACTTCAGCGAGCCCGCGGCGGACGGCCCGACGGTGACCGTGCCGGGCGCGTTCACGGCCATCGCGATCACGCTGGGTGCGGCGATCACGCTGGTGCTCGGTGTGTACCCGCCCGACGTCCTGGAATGGGCGGGGGCAGGAGTGTTCATCTTCTAGTGGTACGTAGGCTCTGCACCTGTGACAAATAGCGAGCGGGCGGGTGCGGGGTTCCGTATTGAGGACCCCGTGCTCGCGGAGTTGGTGCAGGGCGGGCTCGCCGAGGTGGAGGAGCTGCTGCGCGACGTCGTGCAGAGCGAGTTCCACCCGGTGATGGAGACGTCCCTGCACCTGGTGACCGCGGGTGGCAAGCGCATCCGCCCGCTGTTCACCCTCCTGTCCGCCCAGTTCGGCAGCACGTGGGACCGGGACAGCGTGGTCAAGGCCGGTGCGGTCATCGAGCTGACCCACCTGGCCACGCTCTACCACGACGACGTCATGGACGAGGCGACCATGCGCCGCGGCGCGGAGTCGGCCAACGCCAAGTGGGACAACAGCATCGCGATCCTCACCGGCGACTACCTGTTCGCGCACGCGTCGGCGTTGGTCGCGGACCTCGGCACGGGAGCGGCGCGGATCATCGCCGAGACGTTCTCGGAGCTCGTGACCGGGCAGATGCGCGAGACGATGGGGCCGCGCGCCGGTGAAAACCCGGTGTCGCACTACCTGACCACGATCGCGGAGAAGACCGGTTCGCTGATCGCCACGGCGGCCAGGTTCGGCGCGATGTTCTCCGACGCGACGGAGGAACAGGTCGAGGCGCTGGGCGCGTACGGCGAGGTCATCGGGGCGGCGTTCCAGATCTCCGACGACGTCATCGACATCGCCTCCCCTCCGGAGGAGTCGGGCAAGACCCCCGGCACGGACCTCCGCGAGGGCGTGAAGACGCTGCCCATGCTGTACGCGCTGGAGGACGACCCGGACTCGCGCCTGGCGAAGCTCCTGGCGGCCCCGATCACCGACGACGCCGAGGTCCACGAGGCGCTGGCCCTGCTCCGCGCGTCGAGCGGCCTGGAACGCGCCCGCCACACCCTGGACGACTACGCCGCCCGCGCCCGCGCCACCCTGCACGTCCTCCCGGCCGGCGCCGCCCGCGACGCCCTGGCCTCCGTGAGCGACTACGTGGTGACCCGCTCGCACTGAGCCGCGGGTCGGCCCGGTTCCGCGTCAGGCCAGTTCGGGGGCGGGGACGGGGAGGCGGCGGCGGACCCGGACGGCGTCCACGGTGAAGACGGCCAGGGCGACCCAGACCAGTGCGAAGCCGAACCAGCGGGACGCGGGCATCGGCTCGTGCATCACGAACACGCCCCACGAGAACTGCAGCACGGGCGCCAGGTACTGCAGCATCCCCATGGTCACCAGCGGCACGAGCCGGGCGCCCGCACCGAACAGGATCAACGGGATCGCGGTCACCAACCCCGCCGACGCCACGATCAGCGCGTGGCCCCAGCCGTGCGAGGCGAACGTCCCGGCCGGCCCCAGCCAGATCAGGTAGCCCACCGCGATCGGCGCGAGCACCAGGCTCTCCGCCGTCACGCTCGCGGTCGCCTCCAGCGGCACGGTCTTCTTCAGCAGCCCGTACAGGCCGAAAGAGCACGCCAGCACCAGCGAGATCCACGGCAGCCTGCCGTAGTCCACCGCCAGCACGACGACGGCGGTGACGGCGATCGCGAGCGCCGCGTACTGCGGCAGCCGCAACCGCTCACGCAGGACGAACACCCCGAGCAGGACGCTCACCAGCGGGTTGATGAAGTACCCGAGGGCGGCCTCCACCACGTGCCCGGTGTTGACCGCGTGGATGTAGACGCCCCAGTTCACCGCGATCAGCACGGACGACGCCGCCACCATCGCCCAGCCACGCCGGGACAGCCTGCGGATACCCGCCCAACGGCCCAGCGCGGCGGTGATGACCGCCATCACGACCAGCGACCACGCGATCCGGTGGGCCAGGATCTCCACCGACCCGGCCGGTTGGAGCAGCGGCCAGTAGGCGGGCACGATGCCCCAGAGGAAGTAGGCGCCGACGCCGAAAGCGATCCCCCGGTTCGGGCGGTTGACCTCCGTCGTCACTGCGGAAGAGTGGGTCAACGGCGGCACAAGGGGTACTGTACGCGAGCCGTTTTGGCAGGTCAGTTGGTCCGACTGGCCTACTATCGAAGCGTGGCCGCAGGTCCGGCCGGCCCCACGCGCCGGACTGGCCGGTCAGGGTACTTTTGCACGGCTTCCCCAACCGGGTGAATATCCGGGAGCGGAGCGCGTCGGGGTGTGTGACAAGCAGCAGTGGGAGGGTCTCCCGTGGGTTCGCTCTTCGGACAGGTGTGGCTGTGGAGCCTGCTGTCCTTCGTGGCAGGTGCCGCACTGACCTGGTTGGTCCTGGTGCGCCCGGCCAAGCGGGAGCTGGAAGACCTGGAGGAACGCCTCCTCACGTCGCCGCGCCCCGCGTCATCCGCCGATGCGGCCCGTACCGCCGGGCCGACCGCCGTGCCGGCGGACGAGTTCGACAACTGGCACGTCGAGGCGTCGCGGTCGTTGGCGGACGAGGTGCTGACCCCGGAGCCGCCGCGGTACGAGGCCGCCGAGCGGGCGACTGAGGAGCGCACGACTGCCGAGCGGGTGACTGCCGATCGCGCGACCGCCGAGCGCATGACTGCCGAGCGGGCGAACGACGACCGGGCGAAGTACGAGGCCTCCCTGGAAGCGCCGCGCTACGACGTCGCCAACATGAAGCTCGACCAGCGGGACGCGCTGCTGGAGGAGCTGGACGACGAGCACCGGCCGCTCTCCGACTTCGAGGAGCAGCACGACTTCCCCGAGCACGACGCCGAGCCGCCGCGCAGCCTGTTCGAGCGGATGGCGCCGGAGGACGGCCACGACACGCGGAAGGCGCCGGAGCCGGATCACCGCCCGCGCCAGTACGCGTCCGACGACGACCCCGAGCTGCCCGCCGAGGCGACGACCGTGATGCCGGCCGTGCCCGCGGCGCCGGTCGCCGAGGTCGCGCCGCGACTGGAGGAGCCGACGGCCCCGCCGGAGGTGGCGGTCTTCCAGCCGCGCGAGGTGTGGCGCGAGGAGCCCGTCCAGGAGGTCTACGACGAGGACGAGGTCACCGAGGGCCACGAGGAGGAGGACGAGCCGGAGCGCCGGCCCTCGTCCGCCGAGGAGACGGCGCTCATCCCGGCCACCGCGCTGGCGCAGGCCATCGCCGAGGTGGACGGCCAGGCGGGCGGCGGGCGGCGGGACGAGCAGCAGGTGTGGCCCGAGCACGACCTGACCGGCCACTTCACGCCCGTCGACGTCGGGTCCGGCCGGGACGAGGAGTTCCGGGACGAGGAGTTCCGGGACGAAGGGCCTCGGACGGACGTCATGAAGGCCGTGGTCGACTCAGGTCCGGTGGAGACACGGCCCGAAGTCGAGGAGCCCGTCCAGCCCGAGTCGTTCCGCGCGCCCGAGCCCGCCGTCGCCGAGCCAGAGGTGGTGGCCGAGCCCGAGGTGGTCGAGGAGCCGCCGTTCCAGCCCACGTTCGTCCCCGCCGCGGACCTCCAGTCCCAGCCGGAAGCCCCGGAGCCCTGGGCCGCCGAACCGCGGCCCGCGGAAGCCCAGGCCGGGGAACCCGAGCCCGAGGCCGTCGAGCCCAAGGCAGCTGAGCACAAGAAGCCCGAGCCGAAGAAGGCCGAGCCGAAGACGGCCGAGCCCTCCCGGCCCCGCAGCCTGTTCGAGCCGCTGCCGGAATCCGAGCACGAGCAGGAGCCGGAGCCCGACCAGCCGCGCCCGAACCGGCCGCCGATCGGCGACGACCAGCCGTTCGTGCCGACGCTCTCGCCCGAACTGCTGGCCGGCAACCCCACCCCGCTGACCGCGAACGGCCTGCCGCAGCGCCCCACCCGCCAGGCGGGCGCCCCGCGCACGCCTCCGCCCGCCGCGCCCGCGCCGAAGCCCGCCACACCGCCGCCACCGCGCCCCGTGCGCCCGCGTCCGGTCGGTTTCAGCCCCAGCACGGGTGGCAGGCCCGCACCCGGCAGCACCCGCTTCCAGGGTCAGCAGGAGGGCTTCAACCCGCGTTCGCCGTTCGGGCCCGGCTCGGTGCTGCCGAAGTCCGACGGCCGGGCGCCCGCGCCGGAGTTCCAGGTGAAGGCGACCCTCACCGGCCGCCGCTACTTCACCGACGGGTCGGCGAACTTCCGCGAGACCCGCGCCGACGTCTGGTTCCGGACCACCGCGGACGCCGAGAAGGCGGGCTTCCGCCCGGCCCCGTGAGACCAGCCCTCCCGCAAGACCGAGCCCGACAGCTTCCCCGGGGAGGGAAAGCGAAGGACCCCTGTTCCGCCTCCCGGAACAGGGGTCCTCTGGTCTGGAAGAGCGGCTCAGCCGGCTACGGTCCAGGTGTCCTTGCCGTGCAGCAACGCGCCGAGGTCGGGCGTCTTCGCGGCCTTGGCCTGTTCGACCTGTTCGCGTGCTGCGTCGTCGTAGGTGGTGCGTGCGGTGTTGCGGAACACGCCGGTGACGGTGTGCTGGAGGTCCTGGGTGGACAGTCGTGACAGGGCGAAGGCGAGGTTGAGGTCGGTGGCGTCGTGCACGACGATGTCGTCGGGTCGGACGTCGGCGGTCTTGGCGACGCCCAGTCCGTAGCCGTCGCGGACGACGGCGTAGTCGCCGCGGCCGAAGGTGATGGGTTGGCCGTGGACGACGTTGATGATCCGCTGGGCGGCTTCTTCCTCGTCCTTGAGCACGTCGAACGCGCCGTCGTTGAAGATGGGGCAGTTCTGGTAGATCTCGACCAGTGCGGTGCCGCGGTGTTCGGCGGCCTGCCGCAGCACCTCGGTCAGCCCGGCCCGGTCGGAGTCCACGGCGCGGCCGACGAAGGTGGCCTCCGCGCCCAGCGCGAGGGACACGGGGTTGAAGGGGTGGTCCAGCGATCCGAGGGGGGTGGACTTGGTGACCTTGCCCTCCTCGGAGGTGGGCGAGTACTGGCCCTTGGTCAGCCCGTAGATCCGGTTGTTGAACAGCAGGATCTTGAGGTTGACGTTGCGGCGCAGGGTGTGGATGAGGTGGTTGCCGCCGATGGACAGCGCGTCGCCGTCGCCGGTGACGACCCACACCGACAGGTCGGGCCTGGCCACGGCGAGGCCGGTGGCGATGGCCGGGGCGCGTCCGTGGATGGAGTGCATGCCGTAGGTGTTCATGTAGTACGGGAACCGCGAGGAGCAGCCGATCCCGGACACGAACACGATGTTCTCGCGCTTGAGCCCGAGGGTGGGCAGGAACGACTGCACGGCGTTGAGCACCACGTAGTCGCCGCAGCCGGGGCACCAGCGCACTTCCTGGTCGGACTTGTAGTCCTTGGCCTTCTGCGGCTCGTCCGCGGTGGGCACGCCGACCAGGCCTCCCAGGGCCGGCAGTCCCAGATCCGTCGCCGTCATTCCGACACTCCCTTGATCACGTCGGCGAGCACGTCCTGAAGCTCCTCGGCCTTGAACGGCAGGCCCTGGACCTTCGTGTAGCTGATCGCGTCGACCAGGTACCTCGCCCGCAGCAGCAGGGCGAGCTGGCCGAGGTTCATCTCCGGCACGACGACCCGGTCGTAGCGGCGCAGCACCTCGCCCAGGTTCTCCGGGAACGGGTTGAGGTGGCGCAGGTGGGCGTGCGCGACCGGCATCCCGAGCTTGCGCACGCGGCGCGCGGCGGCGCCGATCGGCCCGTAGGAGGAGCCCCAGCCGACGACCAGGACGCGGGCGTCGCCGGTCGGGTCGTCCACCACGACGTCGGGGACCTCGATGCCGTCGATCTTGCGTTGGCGCAGCCGGACCATGTGGTCGTGGTTGGCCGGGTCGTAGGAGATGTTGCCGGTGCCGTCGGCCTTCTCCAGCCCGCCGATGCGGTGCTGCAGCCCGGCGGTGCCGGGCACGGCCCACGGGCGGGCCAGCGTCCGCGGGTCGCGCAGGTAGGGCCAGAACGTGCCGTCGGGGGCGTTGGGCTCGGTGGCGAAGGTCACGGTCAGGTCGGGCAGGTCCGCCACGTCGGGGATCAGCCACGGCTCCGAGCCGTTCGCGATCGCCCCGTCCGACAGCAGCAGCACCGGGGTGCGGTAGACCAGCGCGATCCGCGCGGCCTCCATCGCGGCGTCGAAGCAGTCCGAGGGCGACCGCGGCGCGACGACCGGGACCGGGGACTCGCCGTTGCGGCCGAACATCGCCTGCAGCAGGTCGGCCTGCTCGGTCTTGGTCGGCAGTCCGGTGGACGGGCCGCCGCGCTGCACGTCGATGATGATCAGCGGCAGCTCGGTCATCACGGCCAGGCCGATGGTCTCGGACTTCAGCGCCAGCCCCGGCCCGGAGGTCGAGGTGATGCCCAGCGCGCCGCCGTAGGAGGCGCCCAGGGCGGCGCCGATGCCGGCGATCTCGTCCTCGGCCTGCAGGGTGGTGATGCCGAAGTGCTTGTGCCGGGACAGCTCGTGCAGGATGTCCGAGGCCGGGGTGATGGGGTAGGTGCCCAGCACCACCGGCAGCCCGGACCGCTGCCCGGCCGCGACGATGCCGTAGGCCAGCGCGGTGTTGCCGGTGATCTGCCGGTAGGTGCCCCGGTCGAGCTTGGCGGGCGCGACCTCGTAGGTGACCGCGAAGGACTCGGTGGTCTCGCCGTAGTTCCAGCCCGCCCGGAACGCCAGCACGTTGGCCTCGGCGATGTCGGGCTTCTTGGCGAACTTCTCCCGCAGGAACCGCTCGGTGCCCTCGGTGGGCCGGTGGTACATCCACGACAGCAGGCCCAGGGCGAACATGTTCTTCGCCCGTTCCGCGTCCTTCTTGCCCAGCCCGGTGTCCTCCAGCGCGCCGATGGTCAGCGTGGCCATCGCGACCTTGTGCACCTGGTAGGTCCCGGTGAGGGTGTCGTCCTCCAGGGGGTTGGCCGCGTACCCGACCTTGGTCAGGTTCCGCTTGCTGAACTCGTCGGTGTTCACGATCAGGATCCCGCCCTTGGGCAGGTCCTCGATGTTCGCCTTCAACGCCGCCGGGTTCATCGCCACCAGCACGTCGGGGCGGTCGCCGGGGGTGAGGATGTCGTAGTCCGCGAAGTGCAGCTGGAAGCTGGACACGCCCGGCAGCGTGCCCTGGGGCGCCCGGATCTCGGCCGGGAAGTTCGGCTGGGTGGCGAGGTCGTTGCCGAACGCGGCGGCCTCGGAGGTGAACCGGTCACCCGTGAGCTGCATGCCGTCGCCGGAGTCCCCGGCGAACCGGATCACCACTCGGTCGAGTTTGCGGACCTCCGTGCCACTTGGCGCGGCGCCGTTACCAACATCGGTACTCATGTCCTACGCCGATCCCTTTCCTCACACCCACTCAGGGGCTGATGCCCCTCCCCCTTTGCGAGGGTAGTCGTGCCCGGCAACGTGCCGGTTTCAGCTGTACCACTGTGCGGGACGCTTCCTCCCACCTGGTGCGCAGGCGGTGAACTCCGCGGCAATCAGGTGGTACTCCTGCGGCCATGGGGCCGTACCCGCCGGTAACTGTTACCGGAAGTTACATGTACCTCAGGTCGTCTGTCCAGGTCGCTCCCGGCCGCTGATCCGCGCCTTCATGGCCGCGAGCCTGGCCTGGAACTCCGGGGTCCCGATCGAGGCCACCTGCGGTGCCAGTTCGGTGTCCACGGCCTGAGTGTGATCGGCCAGCGTGGCGGTGGTGCGCATCGACGCCTTGATGGTGCGGACCAGTTCGCGCGAAGCTTCGGCCGAAGGTCGCGCGAACCCCACCGCGGCGGCCACCAGTTCGTCGTGCCCGCCGTCGACCCGTGCCCAGGCCAGGCCGTGGGATACCGCCGTGTCGGCGCTCAAAACCTGGTCGAACAGCGTCATCGCGGTCGCGGTCTGCGGGCCGACGAGCCGTTGCAGCATCCACGTCATGCCGCCGCCGGGGTGGATGCCCAGCTGGAGGAACCGCGCGTCGAACTTCGCCTTGTCGTTCACGAGCCGCACGTCACACGCCAGCGCGAGGTTGAGGCCCGCGCCGACGGCCGCGCCGCCGACCGCCGCGATCGTGGGCAGCGTGCACCGGGCCACCGCCAGGAACCCGGCGTAGATGCGCCGCAGGCCCTGTTCCCGGGCCTCTCCCAGCGCGGTCAGGTCCGCGCCCGCGCAGAACGCCGGTGGGGTGCCCGTGACGACCACGGCGTGCACGTCCGCGTCGTCCTCGCAGGTCTTCACCGCTGACGCGAGCTGGTCGGAGAGGTCGACCGTGAGCGCGTTGCGGCGTTCGGGGTCGTGCACGGTGATGACCGCCACGCGGTCGGAGCGTTCGAGGAGCACTTCGGCCATGCGCGCAGACTCTAAGGGGCCTGTGGTCGGTCCAGGAGGCGGGACAGGACCACCGTGGAGACGGTCCGGTCGATGATCTCGACGGCCCGCAGCCGTTCCAGCGCGGTCTCCAGGTGGTGGATGTTCGCCGCGCGCAGGTGCACGATCGCGTCCGCCGCGCCGGAGACGGTGTAAGCGGCCCTGACCTCGGCCATCGTCTCCAACCGCTGCTGGATGTCGTGCGGCGCCACGTTGCCGCGGCAGTGCACCTCCACGAACGCCTCGGTGCCCCAGCCCAGCTGCTCCGGGTCCACCACGGCCGTGAAGCCGCGCAGCACCCCCGTGTCCAGCAGCTTGTCCACGCGGCGCTTCACCGCGGGGGCCGAGAGCCCGACCTCCTTGCCGATGTCGGCGTAGCTGGAGCGGGCGTTGGCCATGAGGCGCGAAATGATTCGCTGGTCGATCGTGTCCACACGCAACATACTGCCCTAGAAGACGCAATATCGCGGCGTTGTTCGATGGTCAGATGGCAATCTACATTTCGATCCATGACCTCGGTTTCCTTCGCGGGCCCCGGTGACGAGCCGATCGTGCTCGAAGTCGCCACGCCCGCCGCGCAGGTGCGTGTGCCGACCACCCGTCGGTACCTCATGTGCCCACCCGCGTACTTCACGGTGGAGTACGTGATCAACCCGTGGATGGACCCCACGGAGCCGATCGACACGTCGCTGGCGATGGCGCAGTGGACGGCCCTGAAGGAGACCTACGAGCGACTCGGCCACCACGTGTCGGTGATCGAGCCGCAACCCGGCCTGCCGGACATGGTGTTCTCGGCCAACTCCGGCACCGTCATCGACGGCAAGGTCCTCGGCTCCCGCTTCCGCGCGCCCCAGCGCGCCGCGGAGGCCGAGCACTTCCGGCGGTGGTTCCTGGAGAACGGCTACGGCACGGTCGTGATGCCCGAGCGGACCAACGAGGCCGAGGGCGACTTCATCTGGACCGGCAAGCACCTGTTGGCGGGTACGGGGTTCCGCACCGACCCGCTGGCGCACTCGGAGGCGCAGGAGGCGCTGGGCGTCCCGGTCATCTCCCTGCAGCTCACCGACGCCCGGTACTACCACCTGGACGTGGCCCTGTTCGTCCTGGACGAGGACCTGGTCGCGTACTACCCGGAGGCCTTCTCGCCGGGCAGCCTCAAGGTCCTCCGCCGACTGTTCCCCGACGCCGTCATCGCGACCGCCGAGGACGCCGCGTGCCTGGGCCTCAACGCGGTCTCCGACGGCCGGCACGTGATCCTGCCGGTGGAGGCGACGTCCCTGGCCGACCAGGTGGCCCGGCGCGGCTTCGAGCCGGTGTTCGTGGACATCTCGGAACTCCGCAAGTCCGGCGGCGGCCCGAAGTGCTGCACGATGGAGCTGCGGGACTGATCTTCCGCGTGCTGGTCAGCCCGGCCCCGCCGTGCTGACCAGCCACGACACCGCCAGTCGACCTCCCGCGCAGCGCTGGAGGACCTCGCCTACGGCGTGCGGCCGGTGAGGCCGACGATCCGGTCGATCAACGGGGCGTCCGCCGGCACCGGCACCTCCGGCCCGTAGAGGCCCATGTCACGCCCCATCGGCGCGGTCGCGGCCAGGTCGGCGAGCACGAACTCCAGCAGCCCGTCGTCCCAGGTCGGCGACTGCCCGGTGGCGCGCGCCAGGTCCCACGTGTGCACGACCGTCTCGCCCACCACCATCGCGCCGATCACCTCGGCCGGCATCTCCTCCGTGCCGGCCACCGACGTCGTGCCCGTCCACGCCGACGGCTCGCCCCACGCGGTCGCCGTGGACCGGAAGTGGGCGCTGAGGTCGGCGGACCAGTCGCCGGTGGTCAGGTCCACCTGGAACTCGGACTCCGCCGCCGGCGCCACCTGCTGCTTGCGCGCGGCGCCGGCCAGGGACGGTCCCCAGAACAGCAGGTGGTTCACGAGCTTGCGGACGTCGAACCGCTCGCACGGCGTCTGCGCGTCCGACTGGTCGGGCTTGATGTTCTCGACGACCTCCAGCGCGGTCGCCACGGCCTGGTCGATCATCTGCTCACGGGACATGCGGCCACCCTAGGGACGGCCGTCGCCGGTGTATTGAACAAAGGCGACATACCCTCGCCGACGTGATCCGGGACGAGCGAGAGCTGGCCTGGCGGCGGCACCAGCGCCACGAGTTCCTCCGGCCGTCACCCGACCTGGCCGGGCTGGTGGCCCGCTGCTGGCTGGTCGAGTGGCGGTACGACCGGCCGTACCGCCAGCTGATCCTGCCGTACCCGAACGTCCACCTGACGTTCCGCGCCGGCGCCGCCCCCGAGGTGCACGGCGTCTCCAGCGGGCACGTGGTCAAGGAACTCGACGGTGAGGGCCGGGTCTTCGGAGTCGCCTTCCACCCCGGCGTCTTCCGCGCGTTCCTCGGCGCACCCGTCCAGTCGATCACCGACCGGTCGATCCCCGCGACGAGCGTCTTCGACGGCGTGCCCGACCGCGCGGACGTCGCCGCGGTCGAGGACCTGCTCCGCCGCAACCTCCCCGAACCCGACCCGAAGGCGCGGCAGGCGGCGGAGATCGTGGACCTGGTCGTCGCCGACCCCCGGATGACGAGGGTCGACGTGCTGGCCGACGAGGTGGGCACGAGCGTCCGCCAACTCCAGCGGCTGTTCGCCGAGCACGTGGGGGTGGGCCCGAAGTGGGTCATCCGCCGCTACCGGCTGCACGAGGTCACCCAGCGGATGGAGGCGGGCGGCCGGATCGACTGGGCCGACCTCGCCGCGGACCTCGGATACGCGGACCAGCCGCACTTCGTCCGGGATTTCACCACCACGTTCGGTGAGACCCCCACTCGGTACGCCGAGCGGTACGGGGCCCAGACCGCCGAACGCAGCGAGGGCGCCGCCCGTCACCCATAGGGTTGATCTCCCTAGCGGGCCGACCCCTGTCGGTGCTCCGATCGACGGCACTCGCTGTCGACCAAGGTAGGGAGCGCGCCATGAACGACCTGGACGCCCAGCGCCCGTCGCCCCGACCGCAGCAGGAGCAGGAGGAACCCGTGGAACGCCAGAAGCCTGAGGTCCCGAAGCAGCTCACCGGCACGCAGTGGCTGGTGCGCCAAGCCCAACGGCGCCGCGAGGAGCGCCCGTCCGACACGGCGCGTTAAGCCGGTGGGGACTGGCCCGGTCTAGTCCGACACCTCACGCTGGAACGCCGCCCAGAGCAGGTTCAACGGGTGGTCGGCCGGGAACTTCGCCCGCTCCTCCTTGCGGGCGAAGACCCCGACCAACCGCTCCAGCTGCGGCTTCCGGTCGTTCTTCAGCTCGACCACGCGCAGCCCGGACCCCTCGCGCAGCTCGTTGTTCGCGGCCACCACGCCCAGGCCCGACGTGACGATCATGCAGCCCTCCACCAGCCCGGACCGCAGCAGCGACATGCCGTACTGGATCTCGTCGATCTCCGCCGCGATGTCCAGCTCGTTGCGGTACTCCGGGCCGAACCACCCGCGCAGGAACTCCGCGATCAGCCCGTCACCCGGCACCACCAGCGGCAGCTTCGGCAACTCCCCGGTGCCGACGCTGGTCCCCAGCCGGCTCTCCGGCAGGTTCGTCAGCAGCGCCAGCCCTCCGCGCCGCCACTCGATCACGTCGAAGTCCTCGAACCCGTTGTTCCGACCCGCGTGCGTCACCACGCTGCCGCACACGATGTCGACCTCCTTCGACTCCAGGCTCGTCCAGATGTCCTTCGTGCGGATGTGCACGACCTTCAGCTCCACGTCCCGCCGCCGGAAGTCGTCCGCCACGTGGTGCCACGCCTTGGCGAGCGGGTCGAGCATGAACCGCGTCGTGCCGACCGTGAGCGTCGTGCCGAGCTTGCGCCGGCACTCGTGAATCGAATCGAGCCACTTGGTCAACGTCGTGCGCGCCAATTCGACCAACGCCTCACCGGTCGGTGTGATCAGCACATCTTTTCCCCGGCCCTGCTTGACCACGAGCGGCTCACCGCACAGCGACTTGAAGTTGCGGTTGAGCGTGTCTATCTGCTTCTGCACACTCGACTGCTCGCGGCCGAGCACCCGTGCCGCGCGCAGTGCCGACCGGGTCTCGTACACCGCGATCAACGTCCTGAGCTGGTCCAACGTGGTGTCCAGCAGCAGCGGCGAGGCGTGCAGGAGCCTGCTCAGCTGGTTTCCCACCGGCAGGAGCAGTTGGGCCGAGGTCGACATGCAGGGCCTCTCGGGTCGGTGCGTGATGTTCTACCGGTTAGTTGTACTGAACTTGACCGCAGTTCGTGGTGAAATTATCCGAAGATCTTGTCCGCTTTCCCTGGACAGGTATACGCGATCCGTAAGAGACTTCCCCCGCAACCGGGTGCGTGTTCACTTGGGCGCAATCAGGGGGGTATTGGGGGGTTGGGGGCCCGCCGGGCAGCAGCCCGACGGGCCCCCACGTATTAGCCTCACCCGGGTGACGGTTTCCACCTTGGACTGGGGCACGACGTACCGGGTCACCGTGCTCGACCTCGGCCTCGCCTGCTGCGGCGTCGAGGTGATGGCCGCACTGGAGGGCCACCGCCCGGAACACCTCGAAGCCCTGGGGGTCGATCCGGTGCACTCGGCGGGCGAGGCGCACGTCCTCGTCGTCTCCGGCACGGTCACCGACGTCATGTTGCCCGCGGTGATCGCGACGTACCAGGAGATGCCGGAACCGCGTTACGTGATCTCAGTCGGCGCGTGCAGCAACACCGGTGGCCCCTACTGGGACTCCTACAGCGTCACCAAGGGCATCGACCAGGCACTGCCCGTGCACGTCGCCGTCCCCGGCTGCCCGCCGCGGCCCGAGGCGCTGCTCGACGGGCTCGCCGCGCTGCACCGGATGGTGTCGTGAGCGCCGCGTCCGAGGCGCTCGCCGCCCGCATCCCCGACGCCCGGCCCAAGACGGCGTTCGGCCAGACCACCGCGCACGTCGAGCTGACCGCGTGGTCGGAAGCCGCCCGTTACGCCCACGACGACCTGGGCTGCACGCAGTTCGACTGGCTCGGCGTCGAGGACGCGGGACGTCCGGGCGCCGCCGGCCAACGGCACGCCGTGCTGCTGCACGTGATCGACCCCGAGAGCGGCGACGGCGTGCTGCTGCGCACCGAACTCGGCCCCGACGACGCGCTGCCCAGCGTCGCCGCGCACTGGGCGGGAGCGGCGTGGCACGAGCGCGAGGCCGTGGAGATGTTCGGCATCGCCCTCGCCGACACCGACGCCGCCCACCTGCTGCTCCCGGACAGCTTCAGCGGCCACCCGCTGCGCAAGGACTTCGTGCTGGCCTCGCGGGTCGTGCGCCCGTGGCCCGGCAGGCTCGAACCGGGCGAGGACGGCACGTCGTCGCCCAGCCGCAGGCGTGCCGCGCCGCCCGGCGTGCCCGACCCGTCCTGGGGACCGCGATACGAAGGCGACCGACCGGAGGACACCCGTGGCTGACCTGCCCCCGCGCACCCGTGGCGTCATCGCGCTGCTGGAGGCCAACTGCACGGTGTGCATGATCTGCGCCCGCGAGTGCCCCGACTGGTGCATCCACATCGACTCGCACACCGAGGTGGAGGAGTCGGCCGGCTCGGCCCGCCCCCGTGCCCGCAACGTGCTCGACCGGTTCGCCATCGACTACGGCCAGTGCCTGTACTGCGGCATCTGCGTGGAGGCGTGCCCGTTCGACGCCCTGCACTGGGCGCCGGACTTCTCGTACCCCGGCACGGGCGGCCCGGAGGGCGACGGCGCGGTCGCCGAACTCGTGCACGAACGCGACGTCCTGGGCACGTGGGTCGCCCAGGTGCCACCTCCGCCGCCCCTCGACCCGGCCGCCGAACCCGCGCCGGAGACCACCGCCGGCCGCCCGGGACGCCTGGGTTCCGGAACCACGCGCAGGCCAGGCGCGTTGAGGGAGGGGAAGTAGGACAGCCGGAGGCGAGACGACGTGCACAAGCACTACAACGCGCTGAAGACCGCGTTGCTGCTCGGTGCCATGGGCGGGCTGATCGTGGGGATCAGCTCGCTGTTCGGGCGAACCGCCCTGGTCATCGGCCTGGTCGTGGCGCTGGGCGTGAACGCCTACGCGTACTTCAGCTCCGACAAGCTCGCGTTGCGCGCCATGCGGGCGCGGCCCGTGTCCGAGGTCGAGCAGCCCGCGATGTACCGGATCGTGCGCGAGCTGGCCATGGCCGCCCGCCAGCCCATGCCCCGGCTCTACCTCAGCCCCACGATCGCCCCGAACGCGTTCGCCACCGGCCGCAACCCGCGCAACGCCGCCGTGTGCTGCACGACCGGGATCCTGGAACTGCTGGACGAGCGCGAGCTGCGCGCCGTCCTCGGGCACGAGCTGTCGCACGTGTACAACCGCGACATCCTGATCTCGTGCGTGGCGGGCGCGCTGGCCAGCGCCGTCAGCATGCTGGCGAACCTGGCCATCTTCGCGAGCGTCTTCGGCGGCGACGGTGACGAGGACCGGCCCAACCCGTTCGCGATGCTGCTCATCGCCGTGCTCGGCCCCATCGCCGCGGGCATCGTGCAGATGGCCGTGAGCCGGTCCCGCGAGTACCAGGCCGACGCGTCGGGGGCCGAGCTGACCGGCGACCCGCTGGCGCTGGCCTCGGCGTTGCGGAAGATCGACCACGGCACGCGCGCCGCGCCGCTGGCCCCCGAACCGGCGGTGGTCGCGCAGTCGCACCTGATGATCGCCGGCCCGTTCCGGCCGGGGGAGCACCTGGCCAGGCTGTTCTCCACCCACCCGCCGATCGCGGACCGCGTGCGCCGACTGGAGGAACTGGCCCGCAGGTCCTGACCTCTAGCGGCCTTCCAGTGCGACGTTCATCACGTACTGGCCGTAGCCGGACTTCGCCAGCTTCTCGCCCAGCGTGTAGCACTGGTCCGCGGTGATGAAGCCCATCCGCAGCGCGATCTCCTCCAGGCACGCGATGCGCACGCCCTGCCGGTGCTCCAGCACCTGGACGAACTGGCCGGCCTCCAGCATCGAGTCGTGCGTGCCGGTGTCCAACCAGGCGAAACCGCGGCCCAGGTCCACCAGGCGCGCCCGGCCGTCACGCAGGTAGGCCAGGTTGACGTCGGTGATCTCCAGCTCGCCGCGCGACGACGGCTTCAGCGACCGGGCGATGTCCACGACCGCGTTGTCGTAGAAGTAGAGGCCGGTGATGGCCTTGTTGGACTTCGGCTGCGCGGGCTTCTCCTCGATGCTGACGAGCCTGCCGTCCGCGTCGATCTCGCCCACGCCGTAGCGCTCCGGGTCCTTCACCGGGTAGCCGAACAGCACGCAGCCGTCCAGCGTGGCGGCGTTGTGCTGGAGGACCTTGGAGAAGCCGTGGCCGTAGAAGATGTTGTCGCCCAGGACCAGCGACACGTCGTCCTCGCCGACGAAGTCGGCGCCGATGACGAACGCCTCGGCCAGCCCGTTCGGGTGGGCCTGCTCGGCGTACTCGATGCTCAGGCCGAACTGCGAGCCGTCACCGAGCAGCCGCCGGAAGAGCGGCAGGTCGATCGGTGTGGAGATGAGCAGGATCTCCCGGACGCCGGCGAGCATCAGCACCGACAGCGGGTAGTAGACCATCGGCTTGTCGTACACCGGCAGCAACTGCTTCGACACGGCCTGCGTTATCGGGTGCAGGCGCGTGCCGCTGCCGCCGGCGAGGACGATCCCCTTCACCGGTAGTTGGTGAACTGGAGCGCGATACCGAAGTCGGAACCCTTGAGCAGGGCGATGACGTCCTGCAAGTGGTCCTTCTTCTTGCCGGAGATGCGCAGCTGGTCGCCCTGGATCTGCGCCTGCACGCCCTTGGGCGCTTCGTCGCGGACCTTCTTCGCGATCTCCTTGGCCTTCTCGCTGGTGATGCCCTGGACCAGGGTGCCGGTCACCTTGAACACCTTGCCGGAGAGGGCGGGGTCGCCGATCTCGAAGGCCTTCATCGAGATGCCCCGCTTGACCAGCTTCTCCTGGAAGACGTCGATCGCGGCGCGGCAGCGCTCCTCGGTCTCGGACTGGAAGGTGATGGCCTCCTCGCCCGCCCAGGCCACCGAGGTCTCCGTGCCGCGGAAGTCGAACCGCGTGCTCAGCTCCTTGGCGGCCTGGTTGAGCGCGTTGTCGACTTCCTGGCGGTCGACCTTGCTCACCACGTCGAACGACGGATCTGCCACGTGCCCGGTACCTCCGCGTCTGTGGGTCTGGAACCGACCGGAAGCCTACCGGGGTATCCCGGTTGCGCACGGCCCCACGGGCTTATGTATTGTCTCCACCGCACCCGGCACCACCGGGGGCGGGGCGGGTTGCCCGAGCGGCCAATGGGAGCGGACTGTAAATCCGTCGCGAAAGCTACAGAGGTTCGAATCCTCTACCCGCCACACCACCGAGAAGTCCCCGTGACCAGTCAGCACCGGTCACGGGGACTTTCTCGTCTCAAGGGATAGGCCTGGACCCGGGGGTGAGGTCGTGCAGGCTTGGTATTTCGCTCTCGGTCGGTGACGACAGGTACTTCCGGGGCAACACGGGATACGCCGACGTGCACGTGCTGTTCGACCGTGGGCTGGTGGCCGTGGACCCGGCCACCGCGCAGGTCTGCGTGGCGCCGGTACTACAGGTCCAGGAGTCGTACGCACCACTGGGCGGTCGAACCACGACCTTGGCCGGAGTGGACCTGGCCGCGGTGCGGGAGCACTTCGACGTGGCCGCCACCACCTGGGGCCGACGTAGGTGAGGCCGGCGCGCAAGCGCTTCCTCTCGCTTGCGTGCCGGCCTCGCGATGCAGCATAACTCATATCGAACGCTTGTTCGAGAGTTAGGCGATCGCGGCTCTTCCCTCGTCGGTCAGCTCGGCGTCCGCGCGCTCGTCCAGGCGCACCGCTCGACGCGCCCTCAACAGCCCCGCGCGCACCAGGTCGTGCGTGACCGTCTGGTCGCAGCACGGCAGCCCGTCCACGTAGAGGTCCGGCTCACGTCCCCCGGACAGCTGACCCCTACCGGCGGCAACGGCGCGGAGCATGGCTTTGGCCCGGCCGGACAGCTCCTTCACGACAATCACGGCGACCCCCTCGCCCGTCCTTCCCGTTCCTGCTTCCTCGTCCTGTAGGAGGTCTAGACCCACGCTTCGAGTACCCCGTCGAGAAGACTTCACCCGTGTGGACGAGGCATCCCCACTCTGCCCCGGAGAGCCGTCCGGACCACGACGCCACGCCGACCGGTTGGGCCGATCAGCCCAACCGAACTACCCCTGACCGGCCGGCGCTCGGATCGACCCGCTGCCGCCGATCGGTCCAGACCTCCCCGCCGCAGCCCCGAGACTGCTGACATGAGCGAAATCCTCATCGCCGTCACCGCCCTGGCGGCCGGCGTCGCCCTCGGCCTGGTCGTCCGCTTCACGGGACGGCGTCGCTCGTCCACCCGGACCCGGCGCACGACCGCGCGCGAACTGCTCCACGCCGCCGACGACCTGGAGTACGGGCTGAACACCGTGCTCGACTTCGGCCCGCTGTCCCAGTCCGAACTGGCCTCGGTCGACCTGCCGGCGAAGCTCGACCGCGTCGCCTCGACCGGTGAGGTGGCGAAGTCGGTGCTGGCCACGCTCAAGACCCACACCGAGAAGATCGCCCTGCACCCCTACCCGGAACAGAGCGACCTGCTCGCCGCGGTCCGGGAGGACGAGGCCGCGGTGTGGCTGGCGCTGCGCGACGCGATCGGCAGCGGCGCGGCGCAGCGGCTGGCGGCCACGGAGGCCCGGCGGCTGCTGGACGAGATCCGTGCCGGGCTGCGGCACGAGGCCAAGGCGGCGGGGGAGCTCGTCCGGGTCTAGCGCGCCGGACGCCGCTGCCAGGTCGTCCACAGCGGCCGGTAACCGTGCGAGTACCAGAACGGCGTGGACAGCGGGTTGGGCAGGGCGTGGTGCAGCAGGGTCACGCCGACGCCCGCCTCGTCCAGCAGGCCGTGCGCGTGGTCGGCCAGCGCCGCGCCGATCCCGCCGCCACGCGCGTCCTCCCGCACCCCCAGCAGCCCGAGGTAGGCCACCGGCCGCACGGACGTCCGGCCGGCGATCCAGTCGGAGTGCCCCGGCAGGTCGTAGTACAGGAACCCGACGACCTCGCCCTCGCTCTCCGCCAGCCACGCGCACGGCTCCGAGCGCCCGAGCACCTCGGTGATGTGCTCGCGCAACCGGTCCGGGGTCGACGGCCGGGTGGTGACCATGCCGAACCGGCTGTCGTACCGCGTGGTCTCCACGTTCAGCTCCACCGCGGCGTCCAGGTCGTCGTGCGTCAACGGTCGGACCTTCACCGTCGAACCGCCGTCGTGCCCACGTCCGGGCAGCCGGGCGGCGATCGCCAGCAGCGGCGCGAAGCCGTGCCGGACCAGCGTGTGCGCGGCGTCGACCGCACGACTGGGCACGGTCACCAGCGCGGCGGTGTCGTGGTCACCGGTTCCGGTCAACGGCCAGTGGCGCAGTTGGTCGTCCAGGTCGGCGTCGGGATGCCACTTCAGGGCGTGCGTGCGCAACGCGCCCCAGCTCGCGTTCAGGTCGTCCTCGGACAGCTGGGTGAACGAGTACGGGTCGTCCACGGGCGGGAAGTGGGGCAGCAGCGAGTCCACACCTGAAGCTAACCCGCACGGCAACTAGATTGCCCGCCGTGGAGATCTACGTGGTCGACGCCTTCACCGACCGGGCGTTCGCGGGCAACCCGGCGGGCGTGGTGCTGCTGGAAGGCCCGGTGGACGACGCGTGGATGCAGTCCGTCGCCGCCGAGATGAAGCACGCGGAGACGGCGTTCGTGCGGGTCGACCACGAGGACCCGCTCCCGCTGCGCTGGTTCACGCCGGTCGCGGAGGTCGACCTGTGCGGCCACGCCACCCTCGCCGCCGCGCACGTGCTCGGCAGCCACGCCTTCCGGACCCGCAGCGGCGTGCTCACGTGCACCGCCGAGGACGGCTGGGTGGAGATGGACTTCCCCGCGGACCCGGCCGAGCCGATCGAGTCGTCCGAGCCGACCGCCGGGAGCGACGCGACCGGGGCGACCGCCGAGACCGGGACGGCCGCCGCCCTCCGCGCCGCGCTGCCGGGCGTCACGATCCGGGCCGCCGCGCGGGCCGTCAGCGACGTCCTGGTCGAAGCCGCCTCCGCCGCCGAGGTCCGCGCCGTCCGCCCGGACTTCGACGCGGTGGCCGCCGTGCCCGGCCGCGGTGTGATCCTCACCGCACGCGGCGACCGCCCCGGACTGGACGTCGTCAGCCGCTGCTTCTACCCCTCCTACGGGGTCCCGGAGGATCCCGTAACCGGTTCCGCCCACTGCACGCTCGCCTCGTGGTGGTCGCCCAGGCTCGGCCGCGCCGACCTGCTGGCGGAGCAGGCGTCCAGCCGAGGCGGGCTGGTCCGGACCACCCTCGACCGAGATCGGGTGCGGCTCGCCGGGCAGGCCGTGACGGTGATCAGGGGCCGACTGATCGTGTGAGCCGATCTGTTACTTCTCGTGGCAATCCGCTACTCGACCTGCCATTTCATCCCCCGACCGGGGTACATTGGCCTCCTTGGAGGGGTCCTGGTCGGTGTTCGGGACCCCTCAGTCACGCTCGGAGCACGTAGGCCGCGACCCGGCCGACCGCGACGACGGCCGACGAGGAGGCTGGATGTCCGACCACGTGTCGGCCACGGCGCCCAACGCGCCGACCCGGTCCACGAACCGCGCGTTCAGCGTGTTCGCGGGCCTGCTCCTGGTCGCCGGCGTCCTGACCGCCATCGCCGTCGGCATGTGGCTGCCCGACACCTCCCCGGACGTCGACCGGCTGTGGACGACCGGACCGCTGCTCGTCATCGGGTTCCTGCTCGCCGAGCAGTTGGCGATCAACGTCGACGTGCGCAGCGGTGTCGCCTGGACGATCTCGTTCACCGAGATCCCGCTCGTGCTCGGCCTGCTGGTGGCGCCGTTCGAGATCGTCCTTGCCGCGCACGTCGTCGCGGGCGTCGGCACCCTGCTCGGCCGCCGCGTGCTGGACCGCGCCGTCTACAACGCGGGCCTGATGTTCATGGAGATCTCGGTGGCCTTCGCGGTCGCCGAGTGGATCAAGCGGCTGCTGGGCTCGGAAGGGCCGTTCTGGGCGGGCGCGTTCGTCGGCACCATCGCGGTGCCGCTGCTGGCCAGCGTGCTCGGCCTGACCGCGTTGCGGATCATGGGCAAGGGCATGCGGGTCGCGCCGAGCCTGCGCCTGGTGCTCCAGACGCTCGTGGTCGCCCTGCTGAACACGTCCGCCGGGCTGGCCGGCTACGAGATCGTCGACAAGGCGCCGTGGGGCGGCCTGCTGATCGGCCTGGTCTTCCTCGGCATCACCGCCATCTACCTCGCCTACTCGGGTCTGCTGCGCGAACAGCGCGACTTGGAGGCGCTGAGCGAGGTCTCGCTGCGGGTGGCCCGCTCCGGCAGGCACGCCACCGGACCGCGCGGCACCGCCCCGGACGACGGGGAGGGCAGCGAGGACGACGAGTGGCAGCTCATCGCCGAGCGCATCCGCGAGCAGTTGAACGCGAACCGGGTCGTGCTGAGGCTGCGCACCGACCCGCAGGCGCCGATGCGCACGCTGGTCGCGGGCGAGCCGCTGTCGCCGGGCATGCGCCGCGACGACCCGCGCGTGCTGCGCGAGGACGCGATGCTCCAACTGCCCGGCAACTCGGTGCGCTACTACCGCATCGTGGACGCGGGCGAAGAGGTCTCCGAGGCGCTGTCCCGCCGTGACGCGCAGGAAGCGCTGGTCGTGCCGCTGCGCGGGGCGACCCAGCTGCTCGGCGCGGTCGAGGTGCACGACCGGCTCAGCCGGTGGCGCGGCTTCGGCAAGGCCGACATCCAGCTCCTCCGCACGCTCGCCAGCCACCTCTCCACCGCCGTGGACAACCGGCGGCTGCTCGCCCGGCTGCGCCACGACGCCTACCACGACCCGCTGACCGGCCTGCTCAACCGGCCCGGCTTCCGCGAGGCCGCGAACGAGCCGATGCGCCAGGCGGACACCGCCGTCGTGGTCCGGATCGACCTCGACGTGCTGTCCACGGTCTCCGACGCGCTCGGCCAGGCGTGGGGCAACCGGATGGTCGTCGCCGCCGGACGACGGCTGCGCGACGAACTGGGACCCGAGGCGCCGCTGGCAAGGCTGGAGGGCGGCGCGTTCGCCGCGCTGCTGCTGGACCGGCAGGCCGAGCGCATCCAGGAGATCGCCGAACGGCTGCGCGCGGCGCTGTCCGTGCCGTACCCGGTCGACCGGCTCACCGTCGAGGCGGGCGCGGTCGTCGGCTGGGCCACCACGGCGGACTGCGAGGTCGAGGAGCCGGATCCGGACGCACTGCTCCAACGCGCCGACGTGGCGGTGCGGGCGACCAGCGAGAACGAGCCGCTGCGCCAGTACGCGCCGAGCATGGGCCAGATCTTCCTGCGCCGCTTCCAGCTGGTCACCCAGTTCCGGTCGGCGCTGGAGAACGGCCAGATCTCCGTGCACTACCAGCCGAAGGTGGCCCTGCCGAGCCGCCAGGTCGTCGGCGCGGAGGCGCTGGTGCGCTGGAAGCACCCCGAGTTCGGCCGGGTGGACCCGGACGAGTTCGTGCCCGCCGTCGAGGCCACCGGGCTGATCGACGTGCTGACCGACTTCGTGATGGACAAGGCGCTGGCCCGGGTGCGCCGCTGGATCGACCGCGGGCTGCGGATGTCCATCGCGGTGAACCTGTCCGTGCGGACGCTGGCGGACGAGGGGTTCCCGGACCGGGTGGCCGCCGCGCTGGCGCGCCACGAGGTGCCGCCGGAGCTGCTGACGTTCGAGCTGACGGAGTCCGGCGTGATGGCGGACCCGGAGCGCGCGCTACCGGTGCTGCGGCGGCTGCACGCGATGGGCGTCGTGCTGGCCGTGGACGACTTCGGCACCGGCTACTCGTCGCTGGCCTACCTGCGGCAGCTGCCGGTGGACGAGGTGAAGATCGACAAGAGCTTCGTGCTCGGCATGGGCACCGACCTCGGCGACATGGCGGTGGTCCGCTCGATCGTGGAACTGGGCCACTCGCTGGGGCTGATCGTGGTCGCCGAGGGCGTCGAGGACGACGCGGCGCGCGACCAGCTGGTCGGCATGGGCTGCGACATCGCGCAGGGCTACCTGATCTCCAGGCCGCTGTCGGAGGACCGGTTCGAGGCGTGGCTGCGGGCGCGCACGGTGCAGGTCAGGGGTGCCAGGGATGAGACGGTGCTCACGTTGGTGCACTGAGCGGGCACCCCGATTTCCTTCCCGTGGCAGCCCTGTTGTAGAGTTCTCCTCGCTGCAAGAGCGCGACAGCAAGCCCCTTTAGCTCAGTCGGCAGAGCGTCTCCATGGTAAGGAGAAGGTCTACGGTTCGATTCCGTAAAGGGGCTCAACAACCGGCCGCGGTGCTCAAGCATCGCGGCTGCGTTGTCTCAGCGGTGTAGCTCAGTTGGTAGAGCAAGCGGCTCATAATCGCTGTGTCGCCGGTTCAAGTCCGGCCACCGCTACTCAGCAGGATCCCCGCCAGGCGGTAAGCCCGCACTGGGGAATCGGGGCTGGCGAGCTCTAGGAAGGCAAGGAACCCGTGGCTGCAACCGACGTACGCCCCAAGATCACCCTCGCGTGCGAGGAGTGCAAGCACCGGAACTACATCACCAGGAAGAACCGGCGCAACGACCCGGATCGCCTGGAGATCAAGAAGTTCTGCCCGAACTGCAAGACCCACCGCGCTCACAAGGAAACCCGCTGAGCCGGTAGTCGCACTTCCGACGAGGCCCGTCCCGGAAACCGGGGCGGGCCTCGTCGCGTATAACCTCTTCGGGTGCCACTCGACCAGTCGTTCGCCGGACGTTCGTACCCGCCGTCGCCGCCCTACGAGGTCGGCCGCGAGAAGATCCGCGAGTTCGCCGACGCGGTCGGCGCGACGAGCCCGGTGCACCGCGACCCGGACGCCGCACGCGCGGCCGGGCACAAGGACGTCATCGCGCCGCCCACGTTTGCTGTCGTGCTGTCCCTGAAGGTCAACGACCTGCTGATCGACGACCCGGACCTGGGCCTCGACTACGGCCGCGTGGTGCACGGCGACCAGTCGTTCGTCCACCACCGCCCGATCACGGCCGGCGACCGGCTCCGGGTGGAGCTGCACGTGGACGACGTGACGGCCCGGATGGGCAACGACATGCTGGCGCTGCGCGCCGAGATCACCACCGAGGACGGCGAGCCGGTGACCACCGCGAAGTCCACGCTGGTGGTCCGGGGGGAGAACGCGTGATCACCGCATCGGAAGTCTCCGTCGGCGACGAGCTGCCGCCGCTGTCGGTCCGCGTGACCCGCGCCGACCTGGTCCGGTACGCGGGCGCGTCCGGCGACTTCAACCCGATCCACTGGAATGAGCGGTTCGCCCGCGAGGTCGGCCTGCCCGGCGTGATCGCGCACGGGATGCTCACCATGGGCCTGGCCGGCCGGATCGTCACCGAGTGGACGGGCGACCCCGGCGCCGTCGTGGAGTACGGCGCGCGCTTCAGCAGGCCCGTACCGGTGCCTGACGACGACGAGGGCGCGTTGATCGAGGTGACCGGGAAGGTGGCGAAGGTCCTGGAGGACGGGACGTTCAAGGTCACCGTGACGGCGTCGTTCGAGGGCAAGTCCGTGCTCGGGGGCGCGTCGGCCCGCGTGCGGCTGCCCCAGGGCCTCTAGGAACCCTTCAGGGGCCCTTCGGGAGCCGCCCACCTAGAAACCGCACAGCGCGCTGGTGTGGGGGCCGGTGGCGGTGGCCGAACGCCGCACGGCGTCGGCCACTCTCACCTCGCACGCCACGTTCCCTCCGCCCGGCCCGATGGTGACCGTGAGCACGCCGTGGTCGGGTTCGTCGGGGGCGATGATCTCGATGCGCCAGGGGAGCGTGCTCAGCTCCTCCTGGCGCGTCTCGTCGCCGGCGAAGGTCGAGTAGGTGATGGTGACCCCGGTCACCGAGCCGCTGACGTGGTAGACGACCCGGACCGGCGGGTCCGGCGAGTCGGTCAGCAGGACGAGCACGAGCGCGCCGAGCACGAGCGCCACCGAGGCCGTGATCACCAGCCACCTGCGGTCCGGACGCTCGCTTAGGTCGGACTCCGTCATGCGCTGCGCTCCTTGGGTGAATATCCGTGCGGCTGAATAGACCATCGGTGTAGTTCTACCGACGGTTACTCACCTCACCCAAAGGAGTTACGCGGCGTCAGAAGTTCGAGCAGCTCGCCAGCGCGTGCGGACCGGTGCCGGTCGCGGTCTTCTTCTCGACGCCGTCCACGGTGATCTTGCACGTCACGGTGCCGCCCTCGGCGCCGGTCATGACCGTCAGCGTGCCGCCGGTGAAGAGGCCCTTGACGGTGAACTCCTTGGTCCACGGGAACGACGTGACGTCCTCGTCGTTGGTGGAGGACCCGCCGTCGCTGAACGTGGAGTAGTTGACGGTCGCCGACGGCGCGTCACCGGTGATCTCGTAGACCAGCACGGACTCCTTGTTGGACTGCGCCTCCAGGTCCGCGATCACGTCCGTGGCGTCGGACGCGGCCTTGGTGAACACCGCCGCCCACAGGATGGAGATCACGAGGCCCACCACGGACAGCGCGATGCCCGCGATGGCGAGGCCCTTGTTGTTGGCCCGGCCCTTGTTGGCCTTCGACAGCCCCACCAGGCCGAACACCAGCCCGAGGATCACGAGCGGCCACGCGATAACGCCGATGATCGGGATGAAGCTGAACAGGAGGCCCAGGAGGCCGAGCACGAAACCGGCGGTGCCGAGGCCGTTCTCGGGCGGGGGCGGCGGCACGGGCTGCTGGTACTGCATCACCGGCGGCTGGGGGTAGGACATGGATTCTCCTGTCGGGGGCGGCTCCTGGAGCGAGCCGGACCTCCGATCCATCGTGGTGCTACCCAAACCATTACCGGCCGTGATTGAACTGTGTCCGAAGACGACGAAAGGCACCCCCGATCGGGCGCCTTTCGTCACTGCCTGTTGATCTTGCGCTACTCGACCTCGGCCAACAGCTCGGCCATCCGGGTCACGCCCGTCTTCAGGTCGTCGTCGCCCAACGCGTACGACAGCCGCAGGTAGCCGGGCGTGCCGAACGCCTCACCGGGCACCACGGCCACCTCGGCGTGCTCCAGGACCAGCGCGGCGAGCTGCACCGTGTCGGTGATCTCGACGCCGCGCAGCTTCTTGCCGACCAACGCCTTCACCGACGGGTACACGTAGAACGCGCCCCTCGGCGTCGGGCACTCCACGCCGGGGATCGCGGACAGCAGGTCGACGATCGCGCGCCGACGCCGGTCGAACGCCTCGCGCATCTCGTGCGCCGCGTCCAGCGGCCCGGACACGGCCTCCAGCGCGGCCCGCTGCGACACGTTGGCCACGTTCGAGGTCAGGTGGGACTGGAGGTTCGCGGCGGCCTTCACGACGTCCGCCGGGCCGATCATCCAGCCGACCCGCCAGCCCGTCATCGCGTACGTCTTCGCCACGCCGTTGAGGACGATCGTCCGGTCCGCCATCGCTGGCACGGCCACCGGCAGCGACACCGACTCGGCGCCGTCGTACACCAGGTGCTCGTAGATCTCGTCGGTGATCACCCAGAGCCCGTGCTCCAGCGCCCACTCGCCGATCGCGGTGATCTGCTCGCGGGTGTAGACCGAGCCGGTCGGGTTCGACGGCGAGCACAGCAGCAGCACCTTGGTCTTCGGGGTGCGCGCCGCCTCCAGCTGCTCCACCGTGACCAGGTAGTCGGTCGACTCGTCCGCGGTGACCTGCACCGGCACGCCGCCCGCCAGCGTGATCGCCTCGGGGTACGTGGTCCAGTACGGCGCCGGGAGCAGGATCTCGTCGCCCGGGTCCACGATCGTCGCGAACGCCTGGTAGACGGCCTGCTTGCCGCCGTTGGTGATCAGCACCTGCGCGGCGGTCACCTCGTAGCCGGAGTCGCGCTTCGTCTTCGCGGCTACGGCCTCCCGCAGCTCCGGCAGGCCGGCGGCGGGCGTGTAGCGGTGGTTGCGCGGGTCCGCGCACGCGGCCTGAGCGGCGGCGACGATGGCGTCAGGGGTCGGGAAGTCCGGTTCGCCCGCGCCGAAACCGATCACCGGTCGGCCCGCGGCCTTGAGCGCCTTCGCCTTCGCGTCGACCGCGAGGGTGGCGGACTCGGCGATGCCGGCGATCCGCTTCGAGATTCGCGGGTGCTCGGAGGTACTGGTCCCGGTGGTCGTTTCAGGCTTGCCCATGGCCCCAATCGTGGCAGACGGCACATCGGACTCGGCCTCCGGCACCCCCTCTGACCGGGTCAGTTGGAAGGAGTGCCCCTTGGTGCCGTATGCTTCCGGTCTTGGAACGTCCAGTCGCTGCCTCGCGAGCCACGTGAGGAGGGTGCGGGGCGTCTCCAGCCAGGGGGTTCTGGTCCAGAACCTCAAAGGGGTGTAGCTCAACTGGCAGAGCAGCGGTCTCCAAAACCGCAGGTTGCAGGTTCAAGTCCTGTCGCCCCTGCGTCGAAGCGCGATGGTTGAAGCGGAGGACGGCATGAGCGAGGGCCGCGAGCAGGACCAGCCGGACGAGCGCGAGAGCGCGTCCCGGCCGGTTACCGCCGCAGCGCGGCGTGAGCGCCGTGGCTCCGCGCGACCGGCGGGCCGCAAGGACGCCGAGGCGAAGAAGTCGGCCGAGGCCGACTCCGACGCCGAGGAGGCCAAGAAGGGCCGCCCCACGCGCTCGCGGACGGATTCGGAGAAGCGGGTCGGTTTCATCGCCCGCATCTTCCGGTACATCCGCGAGGTGGTCAGCGAGCTGCGGAAGGTCATCTGGCCGACCCGCAAGCAGATGATCACCTACACCGGAGTTGTGTTGGTCTTCGTGGCCTTCATGGTGGCGTTTGTGTTCGGCCTTGATACGGCCTTCGCCTGGGGCATGTTCAGGGTGTTCGGCTGAGCCGAACACCCGCCGCCCCCGGTGGCGGCGGACATGTGATGCATGAGAGGAAGCGAGACCCACAGTGACCTCCGACAACGGCGGCGTTGACGCCCAGGAGCTGAACGACCTGACCGACGAGCGGGACTTCGACGGTGGTGTCGAGGACGTCGAGCAGGCGGAGGCGACGGAGGACACCCAGGAGTCCGCCCCCGTCAAGGCCGAGTCCGCTGCCGAGCCCGAGTCCGGTGGCGACGTCGAGTCGGGCGGCGACGTCGAGTCCGGTGGCGACATCGAGGCCGTCGACATCGACGCCGAGCCCGCGGACCCCGCCGAGGAGATGCGCGAAGCACTGCGGCGCGCGCCCGGCGACTGGTACGTGGTGCACTCGTACGCGGGTTACGAGAACAAGGTCAAGACGAACCTCGAGACGCGCATCCAGACGCTCGACATGGAGGACTACATCTTCCAGGTCGAGGTGCCGACCGAGGAAGTCACCGAGATCAAGAACGGCCAGCGCAAGCTGGTGCAGCGCAAGGTGCTGCCCGGCTACATCCTGGTCCGCATGGAGCTCAACGACGCGTCGTGGAGCGCGGTGCGCAACACGCCCGGCGTGACGGGTTTCGTCGGCGCGACGTCGAAGCCGTCGCCGCTGACCATCGACGACGTGCTGAAGTTCCTGCTGCCGCAGGTCGAGCAGAAGCCCGCCGCGGGCAAGAAGAGCGCCACGGGCCCCGCGAAGTCGACCGTCGAGGTGGACTTCGAGGTCGGCGAGTCGGTCACCGTCATGGACGGCCCGTTCGCCACGCTGCCCGCGACGATCAGCGAGGTCAACGCGGACGGCCAGAAGCTGAAGGTGCTGGTGTCGATCTTCGGCCGCGAGACCCCGGTCGAGCTGTCGTTCAGCCAGGTCTCCAAGATCTAGCCAGGACAACACAAACTCCGGTGCCCCTCTGGACGGACAGGCGCCGGCAGCCACGCTGCGGCTGGCAGGGCCGCGCGCGGACACCGCAATAACAGGAAGCACTGAGATGCCACCCAAGAAGAAGAAGCTCGCAGCGATCATCAAGCTGCAGATCAAGGCCGGGGCCGCGAACCCCGCGCCGCCCGTTGGCCCCGCGCTGGGTCAGCACGGCGTCAACATCATGGAGTTCTGCAAGCAGTACAACGCCGCGACCGAGTCGCAGCGCGGCACTGTCGTGCCGGTCGAGATCTCCGTGTACGAAGACCGCTCGTTCGACTTCAAGCTCAAGACCCCGCCGGCCGCGAAGCTGCTGCTCAAGGCTGCCGGTGTGGAGAAGGGCTCGGGCGAGCCGCACCGCCTCAAGGTCGCCAAGGTGACCATGGACCAGGTGCGGGAGATCGCGCAGAACAAGATGATCGACCTCAACGCCAACGACGTGGACCAGGCGGCGAAGATCATCGCCGGCACCGCCCGCTCCATGGGCATCACCGTCGAAGGCTGACCTTTCTCTCTCTTTTTCGTAGTCGTGGGAGAGCCACGCGCTGGCTCGTCACCACAGCTGATCCACTTTAAGGACAGAAGCATGAAGCGCAGCAAGGCGTACAAGAACGCTGCTGAGCTGGTTGACCGTGAGCGGCTCTACTCGCCGCTGGAGGCAACCAAGCTCGCCAAGGAAACGTCCAAGGTGAAGCTGGACGCGACCGTCGAGGTCGCCATCCGGCTCGGCGTCGACCCCCGCAAGGCCGACCAGATGGTCCGCGGCACCGTGAACCTGCCGCACGGTACGGGCAAGACCGCCCGCGTGATCGTCTTCGCAACCGGTGACAAGGCCGCCGAGGCCGAGGCCGCCGGTGCGGACGCGGTCGGCTCCGAGGACCTGATCGAGCGCATCCAGGGTGGCTGGCTCGACTTCGACGCCGCGATCGCCACGCCCGACCAGATGGCGAAGGTCGGTCGCATCGCCCGCATCCTCGGCCCGCGTGGCCTGATGCCGAACCCGAAGACCGGCACCGTGACGCCCGACGTCACCAAGGCCGTGAACGAGATCAAGGGCGGTAAGATCAACTTCCGCGTCGACAAGCAGGCGAACCTGCACCTCGTCATCGGCAAGGTGTCGTTCGAGCCGGAGAAGCTGGTCGAGAACTACGCCGCCGCGCTGGACGAGATCCTGCGGGCCAAGCCGTCGGCGGCGAAGGGCCGGTTCCTCCGCAAGATCACCGTTTCGACCACGATGGGCCCCGGTATCCCGGTCGACCCGAACCGGACTCGGAACCTGCTCACCGACGACGCCACCGCCTGATCTCGGCGCGTCGAAGCACCCAGCAGCGCCCCTCGGCCTCCCGCCGAGGGGCGCTGCCGCTTTCGTCAAATGGGGTTCACGGGCCGACGCAGTCCGCGGGCTCGGCCTCGTAGCCGGTGATCACCCAGGTCTTGTTCTGCTGCGCGGACAGCACGAACTTGCCCAGCCGCGGCCCACCCCGCACGTCCAGCGCGCACGAGCTGACCTCGACCGACCCGCCCGAGGGAACTTCCCGCATGGTGCTGGGGAACCTGATCTGCCGGTAGTCGACCTCCCGCGTGACCTGGCCGTGCAGCTCATGCACCGCGGCCTCGCAGTCGGGCGCGCCGAACGCGGTGGCGAACGCCTTCTCCGCGTCCTCCTCCGAGAAAAGCAGGCACGCGCGGCCCGAGTCGTCGTTCATGACGTGCTTGTAGAACAGCGCGACAGTGCCCTGGAGGCCGTACGGGGTCTGGGGCGCGATGACGTTGCCCTTGTCGCCGCCGCTGTCGACCGCGATGCTGCCGGGATCCTCACCGCCGAAGAACCTGTCGTAGAAGTACGACAGCACGAGCAGAACCACCACCAGGTAGACGAGGCGGCGGACCAGTTTGCTGCGCAGGAGGATCTTCCACAGCGGCTTGCGCGGCGGGTCCGAGGCCGGTGGCGGTCCAGTGGGCGGTGGCGGTCCGGTGGGCGGCAGCGCCGGGGGCGGCGTGGCGCCGGGGGGCAGGCTCGGCGGCAGGCCGGTGCCCTGGGCCTGTTGGTAGCGCTGGAACTCCTGGAACCGTTGGAACTCCTGGAACTGCCGGAGCTGTTCCGGGTCGACGTCCGGTGGCGGCGGGTTCCTCGGGGGCTCTTCGGTCACGGGTCACATCATGCCGATTTGGAGCCGCGACGACACATCCCGTAGTCTTGCCGATGGTTCACCAAAGACCGCTGGTCGTCCCGGCCCTTGTCGGCTGGGAGCGAAGGTCCCGCGAAGCGGGCGGCCCGCGCAGGAGAACGAGGAAGACTAAGGCGCTCATGCGCCCGTCACGCCCCGTGCTGCTGCGCAGGGGCGTTTTTGCTTTGTGCGGCCCTCTCGGCTCGACCGGCGCGTCACTAGCCCAGAGAGGAGGCGATCATGGCGAAGCCCAGCAAGGTTTCGGCCGTCGCCGAGCTCACGGACAAGTTCCGTGGAAGCTCGGCCGCTGTCGTGACCGAGTACCGCGGCCTCTCCATGGCGCAGCTCACCACGCTGCGTCGCGCTCTCGGCGCGGGCACCACGTACACCGTTGCGAAGAACACGCTGGTCAAGCGTGCCGCTGAGGACGCGGGCGTCCAGGGCCTCGAAGCCCTGCTCGTCGGCCCCACCGCCATCGCCTTTGTCGAAGGCGAGCCGGTCGACGCGGCGAAGGCCCTGCGTGACTTCGCGAAGGACAACAAGGCCCTGGTCATCAAGGGCGGCTACATGGATGGCCGTCCCCTCTCGGTCGAAGAGGTCGCCGCGATCGCGGACCTCGAGACCCGTGAGGTGCTGCTCGCCAAGCTGGCGGGCGCGATGAAGGGCAACCTGGCCAAGGCCGCGGGTCTGTTCAACGCCCCGGCTTCCCAGGTCGCTCGCCTGGCTGCTGCCCTCCAGGAGAAGAAGGCCGCGGAGGCGCCCGTCGCCGCCGAGGCCGATGCTCCGGCCGAAAGCTGATCACACCCCAGACATCCGCGTCCCGGCCGCAGTTCGGGCGTTGAAAGAGAAAGGACCGCCATCATGGCGAAGCTCAGCACCGACGAGCTGCTCGACGCGTTCAAGGAGATGACGCTCCTGGAGCTGTCGTCCTTCGTGAAGCAGTTCGAGGAGACCTTCGAGGTCACCGCCGCCGCTCCGGTCGCCGTTGCCGCTGCCGGCCCGGCCGGCCCGGCCGCCGCCGAGGTCGAGGAGAAGGACGAGTTCACCGTCGTCCTCGAGGGCGCCGGCGACAAGAAGATCCAGGTCATCAAGGTCGTCCGCGAGGTCGTCTCGGGCCTGGGCCTGAAGGAGGCCAAGGAGCTGGTCGAGGCCGCTCCGAAGCCGATCCTGGAGAACGTGGCGAAGGACGTCGCCGACGCCGCCAAGGAGAAGCTCGAGGCTGCCGGCGCCAAGATCTCGCTCAAGTGATCTGATCCCGCGAGGGATCCGAACACCGCGCGCCGCTACGAGGGCGGGCACCCCACGGGGTGCCCGCCCTCGTGCTGTCCGCACCGTTATCCATCCGAGACCGCGTTAGCCCAACCGGTGAGTAACCGGGACGGGGTGGCCTCGTTGCACCGGTATGACGCCGGCCTGGCCGGCGGCTGGGCGTTGCAGCCGGTGACCAGGAGGTGTGATGGGCGTCGAGGTGGTCGTCGAGGGCCTGACGAAGTCCTTCGGCAAGCAGACCATCTGGCGGGACGTCACGCTCACCCTCCCGCCTGGCGAGGTCAGCGTGATGCTCGGTCCGTCCGGCACGGGCAAGTCGGTGTTCCTGAAGTCCCTGGTCGGCCTGCTGAAGCCGGAGCAGGGCAAGATCATCATCAACGGCACGGACCTGGTCCGCTGCTCCGAGCACAAGCTCTACGAGATCCGGAAGCTGTTCGGCGTCCTCTTCCAGGACGGCGCGCTGTTCGGCTCGATGAACCTCTTCGACAACGTCGCCTTCCCGCTCCGCGAGCACACCCGCAAGACGGAGGCCGAGGTCCGGCGGATCGTGCTGGAGAAGATGGAGATGGTCGGCCTCGTCGGCGCGGAGAAGAAGCTCCCCGGCGAGATCTCCGGCGGTATGCGCAAGCGCGCCGGCCTGGCCCGCGCCCTGGTGCTCGACCCCGAGATCATCCTGTGCGACGAGCCGGACTCCGGCCTCGACCCGGTCCGCACGGCGTACCTGAGCCAGCTCCTCATCGACCTGAACTCGCAGATCGACGCCACCATCCTGATCGTCACGCACAACATCACCGTGGCGCGCACGGTCCCGGACAACCTGGGCATGCTCTTCCGCCGCGAGCTGATCATGTTCGGTCCCCGCGAAGTCCTGCTGACCAGCGACGAACCGGTGGTCGAGCAGTTTCTCAACGGCCGCCGCATCGGTCCGATCGGCATGTCGGAGGAGAAGGACCAGGCGACGATGGCCGCCGAACTCGCCCACCGCGACGCCGGCCACGCGGACGGCTCGCCGGACGAGGACATGCGCGGTGTGGTGCCGCAGCTGGAGCCGACGCCCGGCCTCCCGCCGCGTGGCGCGGTGCGGCGGCGCAAGGACCGGGTGATGAGCATCCTGCACACCCTGCCGCCCGAGGCCCAGCAGGGCATCATCGCCAGCCTGACCTCGGACGAGCAGCGCCGCTACGGCGTCATGGCCGGGGTCACCCAGGGCAATCCTGCCGCGTCCGGTCCGGTCGTGCCCGGTCCGGTCGTGCCCGGTCCTGCCGCGCCGGGCCCGACCACGCCCGGCCCGACGACCCCGAGCCCGTGGCCCCGGCGAGGGGGCCTGTTGTGAGCGCACCGACGTCGTTCCCCGGCGTCGGCGCGCTGCGCGAGACGGGACGGATGTTCTCGCTCGCCATCGACGTCGTCCGCCTCACGTTCCGCCGCCCGTTCCAGTTCCGCGAGTTCATCCAGCAGTGCTGGTTCGTGGTGAGCGTGACGGTGCTGCCGACGGCCCTGGTCTCGATCCCGTTCGGCGCGGTCATCGCGCTCCAGATCGGCTCGCTGACCCGCCAGATCGGCGCCCAGTCGTTCACCGGCGCGGCGAGCGTGCTGGCGATCATCCAGCAGGCCAGCCCGATCGTGACGGCCCTGCTCATCGCCGGCGCGGGCGGCAGCGCGATCTGCGCCGACCTGGGCAGCCGCAAGATCCGCGAGGAGATCGACGCGATGGAGGTGCTGGGCGTCTCGCCGATCCAGCGCCTGGTCGTGCCGCGCGTGCTGGCCGCGATGCTGGTCAGCGTGCTGCTGAACGGCATGGTCAGCGTGGTCGGCGTGATGGGCGGCTACTTCTTCAACGTGATCCTGCAGGACGGCACGCCCGGCGCGTACCTGGCGAGCTTCAGCGCCCTGGCGCAGCTGCCGGACCTGTGGATCTCCGAGATCAAGGCGTTGATCTTCGGGTTCCTCGCGGGCATCGTCGCCTCCTACCGCGGCCTCAACCCGGCGGGTGGCCCGAAGGGCGTGGGCGACGCGGTCAACCAGGCCGTGGTCATCACGTTCCTGCTGCTGTTCTTCGTCAACTTCGTGCTCACCACGATCTACCTCCAGGTCGTCCCGGCGAAGGGGAGCTGAGATGGCCACGATCAACGACCGGCTGCGCAAGGTCGCCAACGCGCCGCTCACCATGCTGGACACGTTCGGCGACCAGCTGTGGTTCTACATCCGCGCGCTGGCGTGGACCCCGCGCACGCTGACCCGCTACCTGCGCGAGACGCTGCGGCTGCTGGCCGAGGTCAGCTTCGGCACCGGCGCGCTGGCGGTCATCGGCGGCACGATCGGCGTGATGGTCGGTCTGTCCGTGTTCACCGGCACGGTCGTCGGCCTCCAGGGCTTCACCGCGCTGAACCAGATCGGCACGTCGGCGTTCGCGGGCTTCGTGTCCGCGTACTTCAACACCCGCGAGATCGCGCCGCTCGTGGCCGGGCTCGCGTTGAGCGCCACGGTCGGCTCCGGCTTCACCGCGCAGCTCGGCGCGATGCGGATCTCCGAGGAGATCGACGCGCTGGAGGTCATGGGCATCCCCAGCCTGCCGTACCTGGTCACCACGCGGATCATCGCCGGGTTCATCGCGATCATCCCGCTGTACGTGATCGGCCTGCTCACGTCGTACCTGGCGGCGAGGTTGATCACCGTGCAGTTCTACGGGCAGTCGGCGGGCACGTACGACCACTACTTCAACCTGTTCCTACCCCCGGTGGACGTGCTCTGGTCGTTCGGCAAGGTGCTCGTCTTCGCCGTCGTGATCATCTTGACGCACTGCTACTACGGCTACCGCGCCAGCGGCGGCCCGGCGGGCGTGGGTGTCGCGGTCGGCCGCGCGGTGCGCACCGCGATCGTGACGACGAGCCTGCTGGACTTCTTCCTCAGCATGGCGATCTGGGGCACCACGACGACGGTGAGGATCGCGGGATGACCGCCGACGTGCTCTTCTCAGCGGAGGCGGCGACGAATGCGGTCGACGTGCTCTTCTCAGCGGAGGCGGCGACGAATGCGGTCGACGTGCTCTTCTCAGCGGAGGCGGCGACATGCTGAAGATCCGGCTCCTGGGCGTGGCGTTCCTCGCGATCATCGCCCTCTTCCTCAGCCTCACGGTGGCGCTGTACAACGACGCGTTCACCGAGGTCGTCAAGGTGACGCTGAAGACCGACCGGGTCGGCAACCAGCTCCAGCTGGACTCGGACGTGAAGGTCCGCGGCATGATCGTCGGCGAGGTCAAGGCGATCCGGACCTCGGGTGACGGCGCCGAGCTCGAACTGGCGCTGGACCCGGAGCAGGTGCGGCACATCCCCGCCAACGTGTCCGCGCGGCTGCTGCCGAAGACGTTGTTCGGCGAGAGGTACGTGAACCTGGTGCTGCCGAAGCAGGGGCAGCAGCCGCTGGCCGAGGGCGACGTGATCGCGCAGGACCGGTCCAGCAGCGCCATCGAGCTGGAACGGGTGCTCGACGACCTGATGCCGGTGCTCCAGGCGGTGCAGCCGGAGAAGCTGGCCACCACGCTGACCGCGCTGTCGCAGGCGCTGGAGAACCGGGGCAGGCCGCTCGGCGAGACGCTGGTCCAGCTCGACGCCTACCTGGGCGAGTTCAACCCGCAGCTGCCCGCGCTCAAGGAGGGCATCAGCCGGCTCGCGGACGTCTCCGAGGTCTACGCCGACGCCGCGCCGGACCTGGTCCAGGCCCTCACGGACGCCACCGTCACCAGCCGCACGTTGGTCGAGCAGAGGGAGAACCTGCTGGCCATGTACGGAACGCTCACCACGACCGCGCTCGACGTGAACAGCTTCCTCGCGGTGAACAAGAACAACCTGATCCAGCTGGCCGACGTCAGCCGGCCGACGTTGGAGCTGCTGGCCGAGTACTCGCCCCAGTACCCGTGCCTGCTCAAGGGCCTGGCCGAGTTCAAGCCGATCATGGACGAGGTGTTCGGCAAGGGCACGAACGAGCCCGGCCTGCACATCACGCTGGAGGTCACCGCCAACCGCGGCAAGTACGAGCCGGGCAAGGACGACCCGGAGTACGCCGACAAGCGCGGCCCGCGCTGCTACGACATCGTGCCGCGGCCGGACCCGTTCCCGCAGTACCCGCCGGAGGGCCCGGTGAAGGACGGCTCGTCGACCCCCGCGCCCGCGCGTTCGGTGAGCGACGGCGTGCTGCCGCCCGCCACCTCCCCGGGCGGCACGACGTCGCCCTCGGCGTTCCACGGCGTGCCGTCGCTGGCGAACTCCCCGGAGGAGCAGGACTTCCTGGCCGCGCTGCTCGCGCCGCAGTTCGGGATGCGGAAGAGCGAGATGCCGAGTTTCACCTCGTTGCTGCTCGGCCCGCTGTACCGGGGCGCGGAGGTGACGGCATGAGGTCCCTGGCCGCACCGCTGGTCAAGCTCGGCGTGTTCGCCGCGATCACCATCCTGGCGACGACGCTGCTCGCGGTGACCATCTCCAACGTGAGCTTCGCCCCCGCCACCGCCTACACCGCCCGGTTCACCGACGTGACGGCGCTCAACGAGGGCGACGACGTCCGCATCGCGGGCGTGCGGATCGGCCAGGTGGAGGAGATCCGGGTGGTCGACCGGCGGGTGGCGGAGGTGGACTTCGCGCTGGAAGGCGAGCGCACGCTGCCGTCGTCGGTCACCGCGACGATCAAGTACCGCAACCTGGTCGGCCAGCGGTACATCGCGCTGGAGCACGGCGTCGGCGACGCGTCACCGCTCAAGCCCGGTGACGTGATCCCGTTGGAGCGCACGAAGCCGGCGCTCGACCTGACCGTGCTGTTCAACGGCTTCAAGCCGCTGTTCCAGGCGCTGAACCCGGACGACGTGAACCAGCTGTCGAACGAGATCATCCAGGTGCTCCAGGGCGAGGGCGGCACGATCGACAGCCTGCTCCGCCACACCGCGTCGCTGACGTCCACGCTGGCCGGCCGCGACAAGGTGATCGGCGAGGTCATCACCAACCTGAACTCGGTGCTGGACACCGTCAACTCGCGCACCGAGCAGGTGTCCACGCTGGTCACCACGCTGGAGGAGTTGACCGCGGGACTCGCCGCCGACCGGCAGCCCATCGGTGAGGCGATCAGCGCCATGGGCGACCTGAGCACGACGACGGCCGGCCTGCTCGAAGAGTCGCGACAGCCGTTGAAGGACAACATCGCGCAGCTCGGGCTGGTGTCGCAGACGCTCGCGGACAACGAGGCGGTCGTCGAGGGCGTCCTCCAGCGCCTGCCCGGCAAGATCGAGGCGATGACGCGGACCGCGTCCTACGGGTCCTGGTTCAACTTCTTCCTGTGCGAGGGCTCCGGGACGGTGACCGTGCCGCCGGTCGTCAACGACCCGATCGCGATCACGCCGCTGCCGATCACCCAGCCGAGGTGCCGCCCGTGAGAACCGAACGCAACCCGGTGACCGTGGGCGCGGTGAGCCTGACCGTGATCGCCCTGCTGATGCTCGCCGCCTTCTACTCGGACGACCTGCCGCTCATCGGCGGCGGCACCACGTACTCGGCCGAGTTCACCGAGGCGGCCGGCCTGATCCCGACGAACGAGGTGCGCGTGGCGGGCGTGAAGGTCGGCAAGGTGACCAAGGTCGAGCTGGACGGCGACAAGGTGAAGGTGTCGTTCAAGGTCAAGGACGCTTGGGTGGGCGACCGCACCACCGCGACGATCCGGATCAAGACCCTGCTCGGGCAGAAGTTCCTGGCCCTCGACCCGCAGGGGTCGGAGCCGCTGAACCCGGGCGACCCGATCCCGCGCGAGCGCACGCTGTCGCCGTACGACGTGCAGGAGGCGTTCAACGGCCTGGCGTCCACGGTCGGCCGGATCGACACCAAGCAGCTCGCGGACAGCTTCGAGGTGCTGTCGGAGACGTTCCAGGGCTCGGCGGACAGCGTGCGCGGCGCGTTGGACGGCCTGTCCGCCCTGTCGAGGACGATCTCCTCCCGGGACGAGCAGCTGGCGCGGTTGCTGGCCAACGCGAACCAGGTCACCCAGACCCTGGCCGACCGCAACGAGCAGTTCGAGAAGCTGCTCGCGGACGGCAACCTGCTGCTGGGCGAGCTGCGCAAGCGGCGGGACGCGATCTCGGCGCTGCTCACCGGCACCCGCGAGCTGTCCCGCGAGCTGTCCGGCCTGGTCGCCGACAACTCGGCCCAGCTGCGACCGGCGCTGGAACAGCTCGACCGGGTGACCACGATGTTGCAGCGCAACCAGGACCAGCTCGACCGGAGCCTGGCGCTGATGGGGCCGTTCTACCGGGTGTTCGCGAACACCCTCGGCAACGGCCGCTGGTTCGACACGTACATCTGCGGCCTGCTGCCGCCGTCGGTGAATCTCGGCGCGGTCGGGTTCAACGAAGAGGGCTGCCTCCCGCCCGGCGTGCAGCGGTCAGGACAGCCAGGGGGTGGGAACTGACATGGCGACGACCAAGGTCGGCCGTGACCTGGCCCGTGCCGTCGCGATCGCGTGCGTGCTCGCGCTCGTGGCCGCGCTGGCGGTGTGGTGGGTCTTCGCGGGCGCCAACAGCCGCAGGGTGACGGCGGTGTTCGGTGCGGCCGTGGGCGTGTACGCGGGCTCGGACGTGCGGGTGCTCGGCGTGAAGGTCGGCACCATCGAGGAAGTCGAGCCGCAGGGCAAGACGGTGAAGGTCGTCATGTCGCTCGACCGCGCGGTCAAGGTGCCGGCGGACGCGCAGGCCGTCGTGGTCGCGCCGAGCGTGGTCAGCGACCGGTACGTGCAGCTCGCCCCCGTCTACACCGGTGGACCGGCGATGGGTGAGAACGCGACCATCCCGCGTGAGCGCACCGCCACCCCCGTCGAGCTGGACGAGCTGTACGACAGCCTCAACAAGCTCACCACCGCGCTCGGCCCGAACGGCGCGAACAAGGACGGCGCGCTGTCCGAGCTGCTCGACTCGGCCGCGAACAACCTCCGGGGCAACGGCCAGGCGCTCGGCGACACGATCAAGCAGCTCGGTGAGGCCACCCGCACGCTGTCCGGTTCGAAGGACGACCTGTTCGGCACCGTCGACAACCTCCAGAAGTTCACCGGCATGCTCGCCGCGAACGACAGCCAGGTGCGCGACTTCAACCTCCAGCTGGCCGAGGTCGCCGGGTTCCTGGCCGACGAGCGGGAGAACCTGGGCGGCGCGCTGAACGAGCTGGCCACCGCGCTCGGCCAGGTGCAGGGGTTCATCCAGGACAACCGGGCCGTGCTCAAGTCGAACGTCGACAAGCTCGCCGGCATCACCCAGGTCCTGGTGGACCAGCGCGCCTCGCTGGCCGAGGCGCTGGACGTCGCGCCGCTGGCCCTGGGCAACCTGCAGAACGCCTACAACGCGGCGTCCGGCACGCTCGACGTCCGCGCCGACATCAACGAGCTGAACCAGCCGCCGATCGTGCTGGTCTGCAAGCTCATCCAGGGCGTCGAACCGGGTCGGGTGCCTGGCCCGCTCGCCGACGCGTGCCGTCAGCTGGAGCCGGTCCTGAGCGGCGCGGTGCCGCTGAAGACGCCCGCCGAAGTGCTCACCGACCTGTCCCAGGGCAAGGTCCCGCTGCCCCTGCCACTCGCGGGGGTGCCCCAGTGAAACGTGTCCCGGTGGGATCCGTTCCAGCGAAATCTGTCCCGGTGCGGCGTTCACCGCGCAACGCGGTGCTCCTGGCGAGCACGTTGGCGCTGACGGTGCTGACCGGCTGCGGCTCGGGCGGCTTCGACGGCGTCTACAACATGCCGCTGCCCGGCGGCGCGGACGTCGGCGACCGGCCGTACCGGGTGAAGGTGCAGTTCAAGGACGTGCTGGACCTGGTGCCGCAGGCTGGCGTGAAGGTCAACGACGTGCCGGTCGGCCGGGTGGACCGGATCGACCTCGGGGCGGACGGCTGGACCGCTGAGGTGACCGTGCTGGTCAACGGCGACGTGAAGCTGCCCGGCAACGCCGTCGCCCGGCTGCGCCAGTCCGCGCTGCTCGGCGAGAAGTACGTGGAGCTGGACGAGCCGGTCGAGGGACGTGAAGAGGGCTCGCTGGGTGAGGGCTCTGTCATCCCGGTCGAGCGGACCAACCGCAACCCCGAGGTCGAAGAGGTCTTCGGCGCGCTGTCCATGCTGCTCAACGGCGGTGGCATCGCCCAGCTCCAGGACATCAGCCGGGAGCTGAACGCGGCCCTGGAGGGCAACGAGCCGGAGATCCGGTCGCTGCTGGCCAACCTGAACACGCTGGTAGGCGAGCTCGACGGGCACAAGGACGAGATCACCCGCGCGTTGGACGGCATGAACCGCCTCGGCGGCGCGCTGAGCACCCAGCGCGAGCAGATCGCGGGCGTGCTGGACGGGCTGGAGCCGGGCCTGAAGGTGCTCAGCGAGCAGCGGACCCAGCTGGTCACCCTGCTCCAGGCGCTGGACGCGCTGGCCGACGTCGCGGTCGACACGGTGAACAAGTCCAAGGACGACGTGGTGGCCGACCTGAAGGCGTTGGCGCCGACGCTGCAGAAGCTCGCGGAGGCGGGCACGGACCTGCCGAACGCCTTCGAACTGCTGCTGACCTACCCGTTCCCGGACTCGGCGGTGGACGGCATCAAGGGCGACTACACGAACCTGTACGTGGACCTGGACCTGAACCTCGGCACGATCGTGGACAACCTGGGCCGGTCCCGGCAGTCGCCGCTGCCCACCCTGCCCGGCCTGCCCGGTATCGACGGCCACGCGCCGTCCCTGCCGCTGCCGCTGCCGAACCTGCCCCTGCCCCTGCCCAGAACGCCCGGGACGTCCGGCACCCCCGGGCTGGGCGACGTGCTCGGCGGACTCCTCGGAGGTGGGCGGTGATCCCCGGCAAGATCAAGGTCCAGATCGGCGTGTTCGTGCTGATCGCGCTGCTCGGTGTGAGCTACGTCGGCGCCCGGTACGTCGGGCTCGGCCGGTTGTTCGGCGCGTCCGGGTACGTGGTGACGATGCAGCTCGCCGACTCCGGTGGCGTGTTCACCAACGCCGAGGTCACCTACCGGGGCGTCGCAGTCGGCCGGGTCGGCCAGATGCGGCTGACCGCCGACGGCCTGGAGGTCGACCTCGACATCGACCCCAGCGCGCCCGACATCCCCGCCGACCTGGAGGCCGTGGTCGCCAACCGGTCCGCCGTGGGCGAGCAGTTCGTCGACCTGAGGCCACGCGGTGAGGACGGGCCGTACCTGGAGGCCGGGTCGGTCATCCCGCGTTCGGCGACCAAGACGCCGCCGCCGGTGGACACCCTGTTGACGAACCTCGACTCGTTCGCCAAGTCGGTGCCGACGGAGTCGCTGCGGACCGTCGTGGACGAGCTGGACCTGGCGTTCAACGGCACCGGGCCGGACCTCCAGGTGCTGCTGGACAACACCAGGGCGTTCACGCAGGCGGCGACCGAGCACCTGCCGCAGACCAAGGCGTTGATCGACGACGGTCTGGTCGTGCTGAACACGCAGGCCGAGCACGGGAGCGCCATCAGGTCGTTCTCCACCGACCTGCGTGCGCTGGCCGAGCAGCTGAAGAACTCGGACGCCGACATCCGGCGGCTCATCGCGGTGTCGCCGCAGGCCGCCGAGCAGGTGTCGGCGCTGCTCCGGGAGTCCGGGCCCGACCTGGGCGTGGTGTTCGCCAACCTGCTGACGACCGGGAACATCCTGGTCACCAGGCTGGACGGGCTGGAGCAGATCGCCGTGACGTACCCGATCGCGGTCGGCGGCGGGTTCACCGTGGCCAAGGGCGACGGCACGGGCGCGCACTTCGGGCTGGCCCTGAACGTGTTCGACCCGCCGCCGTGCACCGTCGGCTACGAGGGGACGCCGATCCGCACCGGCGCCGACACCGCTCCGGTCGGGGTGAACACCCAGGCCTACTGCGCGCTGGCGCGGGGGAGCGCCACCAGCGTGCGGGGTGCGCAGAACGCCCCTTACGGTGGCACGCCGGGGACGCCGGCCGGTGACGCGACGTCGCAGCCGGGTCGTGAACCGGGGGCGGACCCGGACCCGGACTCGGGCCGGGCCGTCGAGGCGCCGGTGCTGACCAGCCTGGGGCAGTTGCTCGGTCTGCCGGGCTGAGGAAGGGGTGCGGATGGACGTTCGACGGTGGTTGCTGCCGGTCGCGGCGGTCCTGGCGGTGTTGGCCGCCGGGTACGCGGTGTGGGCCGGGGTGTCCTGGTGGAGCGCGTCGTCCGACGACTCGGTGGCGTTCTCGCGGGAGCGGGAAGAGGTGCTGCGGGTCGGGCAGGTCGGGATCGCGAACTTCACCACGCTGGACTACCGCAAGGTGGACGAAGACCTCGACCGGTGGATCGAGACGTCGACCGGTGATCTGCGCGGCGAGGTCGAGCGCGACCGGGCGACCCGCAAGAAGCAGATCGAGGACGCGAAGACGGTGACCGCCAGCCGGGTGTTGGACGCGGCCGTGACGGAGCTGGACGCGCGGGCGGGGAATGCGCATCTGATCGCCGTGGTGGAGACGACCGTGACGCCGGAGGGCGGGCAGGCGGTGAAGAAGGTCAACCGGTACCAGACGGACCTGGTCCGCACCGATGCCGGTTGGAAGCTGAGCGCGCTGGGGCCGGTCGCCGCCGGCGGCGCGTGACCCGAGGAGATGACGTCAGTGCCACCCCCACCCCGCCGCCGTCCCGTCCCCACGACCCCCTCCACCCGTCCGCGCGTGGCCGGCCTGCGCAAACGCCCCGGCACCACGCCGGCCGAGGCCGCCGGTCCGGAGAGCACCGGGCCTGACACCGCCAGCCCTGAGGCGGGCACCGGGATCACGCAGGTCGAGGACGCAAGCGCCGCCGAGCCCACCCCCGCCGAGCCCACCACCGCCGAGCCCGCCCCCGCCGCCAACTCCGCCGCCGAACCCGGTCCGGTCGAGCCCGGTGCCGAGGGGGGTCTGATCGAGCCCGGCTTGGGCGACCGCGGTCCGGACGAGGTCGAAGAAGACCTGGTCGCCCCGGCACCGGGCCCCCGCCCCACCGGTCGCCGCAAGCGCACGGGCGAGGCCGTGGCAGCCAGCGTGCTCACCGACGACCCCCGGCCGAAGCAATCCCAGCCGGAGCACCCGCAGCCGGAGCACCCGCAGCCGGAGCACCCCCGGCTCAAGCGCCTCAAGCCCGGGGCCAAGCTCTCCACCGGAGGCGCCTGGGCAGCCGACCGCCGCGCCGCCCGTGCCCGGGACACCGGCGCCGACCGGAACGGCCTGGTCCTCCCGATCGCGCTGGTCGCGCTGGCCGGCCTGCTGGTCGCCCTCGGCCTGTGGTTCCAGAGCCAGGCGGGCGACGTGCGCTACAACCAGGCCCTCGTGGACAGCGCCGGCACCACCGAGGTGGCCGGTCAGACCCGCGAAGCCGTGGAGAAGGCGTTCTCCTACAACTACGCCGACGTCACCGCCACCGAGAAGGCCGCCAACGAGCTGCTGGTCGGCAAGGCCCAGTGCCAGTACAACGCGATCTTCGAGCCGGTCCGCAAGCTGGCGCCGGAGCAGAAGCTGGTGGTCACGGTGAAGGCCGTCTCCACCGGCGTGACCTCGCTCGACGACGACCGCGCCACCGTGCTCCTCTTCGTCGACCAGGTCGCCCTCCGCACCACCGACAACCAGAGCAGCGGCGGCATCGCGATGATGCGGGTGGGCGCGCGGAAGGTCGAGGGCCGGTGGAAGGTCGACAACATGGAGATGTTCGGCCAGTCCGGGGACCAGGCGGTCGAGACCGCCAAGTGCTGAGGAACGGGCCTGGCAGACGCCGATCAAGGTCCCAAACCCCAGAATTCCCGGCAGCACAACGTGATCTAGGCCACATTTTTTTTGAGGTAACCGAACGGTGTCGTCGGCATGTCCCTTCGGGGTCCGCGCACCCGCCAAAGGCCCGCCCTGGCTCACGTCCATGTATTTTCGCAGGTCACGGCTGTAACTCCGCGTTATCACCGCTTGCGCCAGTGGAGTGATCGCCGCGTGGCATCTTGACTGTGGGCGTCGGCGGGGTCACTCTGTCCGTGAGCACGAGAAAGGTCCTTCCAGGTGCCTCTCGACAGTTGCCGCGCGCGTGGCTAGACTGCTCCTTTGCGCTGCCCTCTTTCCGTTTGCCCTTCGCCGAGAGCTGGATTGCCGGGCATCGCCGCACCCTTGACAGCCGTGCCAGTTCCGCTGACTGGCCAGCTACCTGTCCCTGGAAGGACGCATCTTGGCGATCTCTCGCGCGACCAAGGCCACTGCTGCGACCAACTCCACGTCGGGGATTCCCGGAGCGCCGAAGCGAGTCTCTTTCGCGAAGATCCACGAACCGCTTCAGACGCCCAACCTGCTCGACCTGCAGATTCAGTCGTTCGAATGGCTCACCGGCGACGAGGCGTGGTTCCAGCGCCGCGTCGACGAAGGTGACGAGGCGCCGACGGGCGGCCTCGAAGAGGTCTTGAACGAGATCTCTCCGATCGAAGACTTCTCCGGCTCGATGTCGCTCTCCTTCTCCGACCCGCGCTTCGACGAGGTCAAGGCCTCGACCGAGGAGTGCAAGGACAAGGACATGACGTACGCCGCCCCGTTGTTCGTCACGGCGGAGTTCACCAACCACACCACTGGCGAGATCAAGAGCCAGACGGTGTTCATGGGTGACTTCCCGATGATGACCGACAAGGGCACGTTCATCATCAACGGCACCGAGCGGGTCGTGGTTTCCCAGCTCGTCCGCTCGCCGGGTGTCTACTACGACACCGCGATCGACAAGACGACCGACAAGGACGTCTTCAGCGTCAAGATCATCCCGTCCCGGGGTGCCTGGCTGGAGTTCGACGTCGACAAGCGCGACACGGTCGGTGTCCGCATCGACCGCAAGCGCCGCCAGCCGGTGACCGTGCTGCTGAAGGCCCTGGGTTGGACCACCGAGCAGATCCGGGAGCGCTTCTCGTTCAGCGAGACGCTGCTGACGACGCTGGAGAAGGACCACACCGCGGGCACCGACGAGGCACTGCTCGACATCTACCGCAAGCTGCGTCCGGGCGAGCCGCCGACCAAGGAGTCCGCGCAGGCGCTGCTGGAGAACCTGTTCTTCAAGGACAAGCGCTACGACCTCGCGAAGGTCGGCCGGTACAAGATCAACAAGAAGTTGGGCCTGGCCTCCCCGATCTCCACGGGTGTGCTGACCGAGGACGACATCGTCACGACGATCGAGTACCTGGTCCGCCTGCACGCCGGTGAGACGTCGATGAAGCCCGGCGAGGTCGAGGTCCCCGTCGAGGTCGACGACATCGACCACTTCGGCAACCGCCGCCTGCGCACCGTCGGCGAGCTGATCCAGAACCAGATCCGGGTCGGCCTGTCCCGCATGGAGCGCGTCGTCCGCGAGCGCATGACGACCCAGGACGTCGAGGCCATCACGCCGCAGACCCTGATCAACATCCGCCCGGTGGTGGCGGCGATCAAGGAGTTCTTCGGCACTTCCCAGCTGTCGCAGTTCATGGACCAGACGAACCCGCTCGCGGGTCTGACCCACAAGCGCCGCCTGTCGGCGCTGGGTCCCGGTGGTCTGTCCCGTGAGCGCGCCGGCATGGAGGTCCGCGACGTCCACCCGTCGCACTACGGCCGCATGTGCCCGATCGAGACGCCGGAAGGCCCGAACATCGGCCTGATCGGCTCGCTGTCCTCCTACGGGCGGGTCAACCCGTTCGGCTTCATCGAGACGCCGTACCGCAAGGTCGTCGACGGCCGGGTCACCGACCAGGTCGACTACCTGACGGCCGACGAGGAAGACCGCTACGTCAAGGCGCAGGCGAACGCCAAGATCGACGACGAGGGCAACTTCCTCGAAGAGAAGGTCCTGGTCCGCAAGAAGGGCGGCGAGGTCGAGCAGATCGACCCGTCCGACGTGGACTACATGGACGTCTCGCCGCGGCAGATGGTGTCCGCCGCGACCGCGATGATCCCGTTCCTCGAGCACGACGACGCGAACCGCGCCCTGATGGGCGCGAACATGCAGCGCCAGGCGGTGCCGCTGCTGCGCAGCGAGTCCCCGCTGGTCGGCACCGGCATGGAGTTGCGCGCCGCGGTCGACGCCGGTGACGTCGTGGTGGCCAAGAAGACCGGTGTGGTCGAGGAGATCTCCGCCGACTACGTCACGGTCATGGCCGACGACGGCTCGCGGCAGACCTACGGCCTGCACAAGTTCCGCCGCTCCAACCAGGGCACCTGCATCAACCAGAAGCCCATCGTGAACGAGGGCGACCGGGTGCAGGTGGGCCAGGTGCTGGCCGACGGTCCGTGCACCGAGAACGGCGAGATGGCGCTGGGCAAGAACCTGCTCGTCGCGATCATGCCGTGGGAGGGTCACAACTACGAGGACGCGATCATCCTGTCGCAGCGCCTCGTCCAGGACGACGTCCTGACCTCGATCCACATCGAGGAGCACGAGATCGACGCGCGGGACACCAAGCTGGGCGCCGAGGAGATCACCCGGGACATCCCGAACGTCTCCGAGGAGGTCCTGGCCGACCTCGACGAGCGCGGCATCATCCGGATCGGCGCCGAGGTCCAGCCCGGCGACATCCTGGTCGGCAAGGTCACGCCCAAGGGCGAGACCGAGCTGACCCCGGAGGAGCGCCTGCTCCGCGCGATCTTCGGCGAGAAGGCGCGCGAGGTGCGCGACACGTCGCTGAAGGTGCCGCACGGCGAGTACGGCAAGGTCATCGGCATCCGCGTGTTCAGCCGCGAGGACGACGACGAGCTGCCCCCCGGCGTGAACGAGCTGGTCCGCGTCTACGTCGCCCAGAAGCGCAAGATCCAGGACGGCGACAAGCTCGCCGGTCGCCACGGCAACAAGGGCGTCATCGGCAAGATCCTCCCGGTCGAGGACATGCCGTTCCTGGAGGACGGCACCCCGGTCGACATCGTGCTGAACACGCACGGTGTGCCGCGTCGTATGAACATCGGCCAGGTGTTGGAGACCCACCTCGGGTGGATCGCCAAGCAGGGCTGGAGCATCAACGGGGACCCGGACTGGGCGAAGAACCTGCCGGCGGACCTGTACGACGTGGAGCCGGGCACGAAGACCGCGACCCCGGTCTTCGACGGCGCTCGCGAGGACGAGATCACGGGCCTCCTCGGCTCGACGATCCCGAACCGCGACGGCGAGCGGATGGTCAAGGAGAACGGCAAGGCGGTGCTCCTCGACGGGCGCAGCGGCGAGCCGTACCCCTTCCCGGTGTCGGTCGGCTACATGTACATCCTGAAGCTGCTGCACCTGGTCGACGACAAGATCCACGCCCGCTCGACCGGCCCGTACTCGATGATCACGCAGCAGCCGCTGGGTGGTAAGGCGCAGTTCGGTGGCCAGCGCTTCGGTGAGATGGAGTGCTGGGCGATGCAGGCGTACGGCGCCGCATACACCCTCCAGGAACTGCTCACCATCAAGTCCGACGACGTGCTCGGCCGCGTGAAGGTCTACGAGGCCATCGTCAAGGGCGAGAACATCCCGGAGCCGGGTATCCCGGAGTCCTTCAAGGTGCTGCTCAAGGAGCTCCAGTCGCTGTGCCTCAACGTCGAGGTGCTGTCTTCGGACGGTGCCGCGATCGAGATGCGCGACGGCGATGACGAAGACCTCGAACGCGCGGCAGCGAACCTCGGCATCAACCTGTCGAGGTCCGAGTCGCCGTCCGTGGACGACGTCGTCAACTGACCCTCGCCGGTCACCGGGAGGTGGCTTCCCCCGAAAGGGGAAATGCCTCCCGGTGGCCCCGCCACCAGCTCCTGAGCCCGCTCTTCTGGGGCAACCGATCCAAAAAAGGGGAAGAGAGTAGACGTGCTCGACGTCAACTTCTTCGATGAGCTTCGTATCGGTCTCGCGACCGCCGATGACATCCGCCAGTGGTCCTTCGGCGAGGTAAAGAAGCCCGAGACCATCAACTACCGCACGCTCAAGCCGGAGAAGGACGGCTTGTTCTGCGAGAAGATCTTCGGTCCCACCCGGGACTGGGAGTGCTACTGCGGCAAGTACAAGCGCGTCCGCTTCAAGGGCATCATCTGCGAGCGCTGCGGCGTCGAGGTGACGCGTGCCAAGGTGCGCCGTGAGCGGATGGGCCACATCGAACTGGCCGCGCCCGTCACGCACATCTGGTACTTCAAGGGCGTCCCCAGCCGGTTGGGCTACCTGCTCGACCTGGCTCCCAAGGACCTCGAGAAGATCATCTACTTCGCGGCCTACGTGATCGTGGGCGTGAACACCGAGCTGCGCCACAACGACCTGCCCACGCTCGAGAACGAGATGCAGGTCGAGCGCAAGCGCGTCGAGAACCGCCGTGACGCGGACGTCGAGGCACGGGCGCAGAAGCTGGAAGCCGACCTGGCCGAGCTGGAGGCGGAGGGCGCCAAGTCCGACGTCCGCCGCAAGGTCAAGGAGGGCGGCGAGCGTGAGATGCGCCAGCTCCGCGACCGCGCCCAGCGCGAGCTGGACCGGCTCGACGAGATCTGGTCCACCTTCACCAAGCTCGAGCGCGCCCAGCTGATCGCGGACGAGATGCTGTACCGCGAGCTGTACGACCGCTACGGCGACTACTTCACCGGCGCCATGGGCGCCGAGGCCATCCAGCGGCTCCTGGGTGACTACGACGTGGACGCCGAAGCCGACGTGCTGCGCGAGACCATCCGCAGCGGCAAGGGCCAGAAGAAGCTCCGCGCCCTCAAGCGGCTGAAGGTCGTGGCCGCCTTCCAGGCGACCCGCAACAACCCGCAGGGCATGGTCCTGGACTGCGTCCCGGTCATCCCGCCGGACCTGCGCCCGATGGTGCAGCTCGACGGTGGCCGCTTCGCCACGTCCGACCTGAACGACCTGTACCGCCGGGTCATCAACCGGAACAACCGCCTCAAGCGACTGATCGACCTCGGCGCGCCCGAGATCATCGTCAACAACGAGAAGCGGATGCTGCAGGAGGCCGTCGACGCGCTGTTCGACAACGGCCGCCGCGGCCGGCCGGTGACGGGTCCGGGCAACCGGCCGCTCAAGTCGCTGTCCGACCTCCTCAAGGGCAAGCAGGGCCGGTTCCGCCAGAACCTGCTCGGCAAGCGCGTCGACTACTCGGGCCGTTCGGTCATCGTGGTCGGCCCGCAGCTGAAGCTGCACCAGTGCGGTCTGCCCAAGCAGATGGCGCTGGAGCTGTTCAAGCCGTTCGTGATGAAGCGGCTGGTCGACCTCAACCACGCGCAGAACATCAAGTCCGCCAAGCGGATGGTGGAGCGCGCGCGCCCCGCCGTGTGGGACGTGCTGGAAGAGGTCATCACCGAGCACCCCGTGCTGCTGAACCGGGCGCCCACGCTGCACCGACTGGGCATCCAGGCGTTCGAGCCGCAGCTGGTCGAGGGCAAGGCCATCCAGCTCCACCCGCTGGTCTGCGAGGCGTTCAACGCCGACTTCGACGGTGACCAGATGGCGGTCCACCTGCCGCTGTCCGCCGAGGCCCAGGCCGAGGCGCGCGTGCTGATGCTGTCCTCGAACAACATCCTCTCGCCCGCGTCGGGCAAGCCGCTGGCCATGCCGCGTCTGGACATGGTGACCGGCCTGTTCCACCTGACCCGGCACAAGGAGGGCGACCTCGGCGAAGGCCAGGCCTACTCCTCGCCGGCCGAGGCGCAGATGGCGTTCGACCGCAAGGTCCTCGGTCTCCAGGCCATGGTCAAGATCCGGATCACGGACAAGAACCCGCCGAAGGGCCAGGAGCCGGAGGGCTGGGAGCCCGGTCAGCCGTGGCTGGCCACGACCACCCTCGGTCGCGTGCTGTTCAACGAGGTCCTGCCGCAGGACTACGCGTTCATCAACGAGGTCATGCCCAAGAAGCGGCAGGCCACGATCATCAACGACCTCGCCGAGCGGTACCCGATGGTGACCGTCGCCCGGACGCTGGACAAGCTGAAGGACGCCGGTTTCTACTGGGCCACCCGGTCGGGCGTCACGGTCGCGATCTCCGACGTGCTGGTGCCGGAAGCCAAGCAGGGCATCCTGGACGAGCACGAGAAGCTCGCGGACGCGGTCGAGAAGCGCTACCAGCGCGGTCAGCTCTCCCACACGGAGCGCAACAACGAGCTGGTCAAGGTGTGGACCAAGGCCACCGAAGAGGTCGCCGAGGTGATGGAGGCCAACTTCCCCGAGGACAACTCGATCCGCATGATCGTGATGTCCGGGGCGGCGGGCAACATGACCCAGGTCCGCTCGCTGGCCGGTATGCGTGGTCTGGTGACCAACCCGAAGGGCGAGTACATCCCGCGCCCGATCAAGAGCTCGTTCCGCGAGGGCTTGTCGGTGCTGGAGTACTTCATCGCCACGCACGGCGCCCGCAAGGGTCTGGCCGACACCGCGCTGCGCACGGCGGACTCGGGCTACCTGACCCGTCGTCTGGTGGACGTCTCGCAGGACGTCATCATCCGCGAGGTCGACTGCGGCACCACGCGTGGCGTGAACATGATCGTCGGTGAGCGCCAGGGCGACAAGGTCGTGCTGGCCGAGTTCGCGCAGACCAGCGTGTACGCGCGGACCATCGCCGAGGAGATCACCGACGCCAACGGCAACGTCGTGCTCAACCGGAGCGACGACCTGGGCGACCCGGCGCTGGCCACGCTCATCGAGGCGGGCGTGACCAAGGTCAAGGTCCGCTCGGTGCTGACCTGTGAGTCCGCGGTCGGTGTGTGCGCGTCCTGCTACGGCCGCTCGATGGCGACCGGCAAGCTGGTCGACGTCGGCGAGGCCGTCGGCATCGTGGCCGCGCAGTCCATCGGTGAGCCGGGCACGCAGCTCACGATGCGCACCTTCCACCAGGGTGGTGTGGCCGGTGACGACATCACCACCGGTCTGCCCCGTGTGCAGGAGCTGTTCGAGGCCCGGGTGCCGAAGGGCAAGGCGCCCATCGCGGACGTCGACGGCCGGGTGCGCATCGAGGACGGCGACCGTTTCTGGAAGATCACCCTCATCCCGGACGACGGGTCCGAGGAGATCATCTTCGAGAAGCTGTCCAAGCGTCAGCGGCTCGCGAACACGGCCACCGGTCCGCTGCAGGACGGCGACCACGTGGGTGTCGGCCAGCAGCTGCTGGAAGGCACGCCCGACCCGCACGAGGTGCTGCGCGTGATGGGCCCGCGTGAGGCCCAGCTGCACCTGGTCGGTGAGGTCCAGAAGGTCTACCGGGCCCAGGGCGTGGCGATCCACGACAAGCACATCGAGGTCATCGTCCGGCAGATGCTGCGCCGGGTGACGATCATCGACTCGGGTGCGACCGAGTTCCTGCCGGGCTCGCTGGTCGAGCGCGCGGAGTTCGAGTCGGGCAACCGGGCCGTGGTGGCCGAAGGCGGCGAGCCCGCTGCCGGTCGTCCGGTGCTGATGGGTATCACGAAGGCGTCGCTGGCCACGGACTCGTGGTTGTCGGCGGCCTCCTTCCAGGAGACGACGAGGGTGTTGACGGACGCCGCCATCAACGGGCGTTCGGACAAGCTCATCGGCCTGAAGGAGAACGTGATCATCGGCAAGCTGATCCCGGCCGGCACCGGCATCAACCGGTACCGGAACATCCAGGTGCAGCCGACCGAGGAAGCCCGCGCGGCGGCGTACGCCATCCCGAGCTACGACGACGGCTACTACACGCCGGACGTCTTCGGCACGGGTACCGGCGCAGCCGTCCCGCTGGACGACTACGACTTCGGCCGCGACTACCGCTGAAGCAGCTAGTTGCCTGAAAGGCCCCCGGAGCCTCCCGCTCCGGGGGCCTTTCGCATTCCGCGCGCCGAGGCGGCGGGAAGAGTCAGGGCGAGCGGCGGCGGGACTTGGCGAGGGCGCGGGCCCGGGCCACCAGGTCGTCGACCAGGTCCACGTCGGCGACCGGGGGAGCGGCGTCCTCGCAGCACGGTGGTTTGGTGCGCTTCTCGGTCAGCTTCGGGCGCACGCCCGCGAGTTCGTACAAAGTCTCGTAGAGGTCCCGGCCGGGATCGTCGTCGTGCGGTCCGACGAGCAAGACCCACGCGGTCCGGGGGGCGGGGAACGCGACCACCACGCGGTCGGCGCCGCGGAGGTGCTTCACGCAGAGCCGGGGCAGTGGTTCAGGGCCCGTCACGCGGTACCCGAGAGCCAGGCACCCGCTGTGCGCCAGTTCGTCCAGGAACCTGTCGTACGCCACGCGTGCGGCTCCGCGCAGACCCGCCGCCTGATGACTCGCGACCGGCGTCTCGACGACCTTGATCAGCGCACCACGCGTCCTTCACCGCGGTGCATCTGCGCCAGGCTGTCGGCCAGGTCCTCGCGCTCCAGCAGCGCCGAATCGCTCAACCGCCGGTGCACCTCGTCCAGCAGCGCGCGGCTCCTGCCGGCCCGCCTCAGGTCCGCCACCACGTGCAGCACCGCGTGCAGCCGCTCGGCGTCCAACAACATCCGGGGCTCACGGCTGTGGATGGCGAGCACGCCCTCGCGCGCCCACGCCTTGACCGTCTTCTCGGTCAGGTCCAGCAGTTCGCCGGCCACCACCGGACGCACCGGCGGGGCCTTGCGCAGGGTCTTCGTCACCACGCCGTGCAGCTTGCGCCGCCGCTCGTCGCCCTCCGCCAGGCTCGACGCGACCTCTTCGATCTCCTCGATCCGATCGAACAGGTCACGGATCTGCGCGGCCTCGGTGGCGACGGACATGGCGGGCCTCCTCCGGTCACTACCGATTATCACCCGGTTTTTCGGTAGTTGCAACGGTGGCCCCGCGCACAGGCGCGGGGCCACCGTCGAAGGAACGGACCGGAAGGTCAGGACGAGAAGAACAGCCCGCCCAGACCGCGGTGCTTCCGGTGGCCGTAGTGACCGCCGTGGCTGCCGTACCCCGGTGCGGCGCCCCAACCCGGCTGGACCGGCTGCTGGACGTAGTGCACCTGCGCCGGCTGCGGCGCGACGGGCGGCGGGGGCGGCGGTGCCATCTGCTGCTCCAAGCGGGTGATGGCCTCGAGCTCGCCGTAGTCGAGGAAGACCCCGCGGCAGCCATCACACTGCTCGATGTGCACGCCCATGCGGTCGAAGGTGCGCATGTTCGCATGACACTTGGGACACTGCATCGTGTGAGCCTCCTGCTCTTGACGCGATAAATCCGATATTAGCCGCGCGGAATGGGTTCATGGGTCGACACGATGCGGGCGCACGCGTCGATCAGCGCTTCCTGGGCTTCGGTCAACTCCTTCTCGTCGCGCTGCGCAGCGGAAAGGGCACGCGCGGCCATCTGCACGACCAAAGCGCGCGCCGGCGCCTCCAGCGCGGACCAGGGGTCGTCCCGCGGCACACCGGCCCCGCCGGCACCGAGGTACGACCCGAGCAGCCGCCCCCACGCCTCGGCGTCCAGCACACCCGCCGCGTGCAGCGCGGCCGGCCGGGCCAGGTCCCACGCCGGGTCGCCGACGCCCAGGTCGTCCACGTCGATCAACCGGTACCCGTCCCGCCACACCAGTTGACCGAGGTGCCAGTCGCCGTGGATGAGGGTGGTCCCGGCCCGGTCGAACTCCGGCAGCGTCGTGAACGCCCGTCGCACCAGTCGCGCGGCGGGCGTGTCCAGGGTCAGGTCGCGCACGGCCCGTTCCATCCGGGGGTGCGCCCCGGCGAGCGGCACGGGCGGCGCGAAGTCGTCGGCGGCGAACCGGTGCAACGCCGCCAGCATCTCCCCGGCGGCCTCCATCGGCAGGTCCTCCGGCTCGGCCTGCGGCACCGGCGTGCCCAGCGGCCACGCCGTCACCACCCGTCCGAGCACCACCGCGGGCGCGGACCGGGGCGTCAGCAGGAGTCCACCCAACCGCGGGTCGGCGGCCACCCGGAGCCGCGCCGTGAGCACCGCGAGGTCGGTGCCCGGTTCGTGCGCCTTGAGCACCACGTCCGCGACCCGGACCACCACGACGTCGCCGCGCACCGCGAGCACCTCGGGCGCCGCGTCGGCGGCCACGAGCGCCGCCATGCCCGCGACGAGGTCCGAGTTCACCCCGTCAGTGTGACCGGCCCCGGTGACCGGCCGATCTCGCGGGGTGCCGGTGAGCAAGGTCACCCGTCCCTGAATCGACGGCACGATCGGGTGAATCGGCGGTCTCGCCACGCTGCGACGTCGCCGCGTCCGTGTTCTGATGGGCGTCGAGTAGCTCTTCCGCCTTGCGGCCGACCACTTCGAGCGCAGGCGCAGCGCGGATCCGTTTTGACCCGTGGGAACCAAGCGGGGTATCTTTGGTACTCGTGCCCGACCCATGTCGGGCCGCTCCGCGTGCCTACGCGCCAGTGGTGCTGGAAAGCCGGCCGCGGTGACCTCCACGCGTAGGGGCATCCTGGGATGTCGCCTGCGGACCTGAGGAGATGGCGTTGCCCTTTCGGCTCCGCCGAGGGCAGCGACACGCCCGACCTCGGGTGCAGAGAGGGACCAAGTAAACAGCGCTCGTCGCCCACGCGGCGGGCACGCAAACGGAAGAAGCAGCCGGCGTATGCCAACGATCCAGCAGCTGGTCCGCAAGGGCCGGCAGGACAAGGTCGCCAAGCAGAAGACCGCGGCGCTCAAGGGCAGCCCGCAGCGGCGCGGTGTGTGCACCCGCGTCTACACGACCACGCCCAAGAAGCCGAACTCGGCGCTGCGCAAGGTCGCCCGCGTGAAGCTGACGAGCGGTATCGAGGTGACGGCCTACATCCCCGGTGAGGGCCACAACCTCCAGGAGCACTCGATGGTGCTCGTCCGCGGCGGTCGTGTGAAGGACCTCCCCGGCGTTCGGTACAAGATCATCCGCGGGTCGCTCGACACGCAGGGCGTGAAGAACCGTAAGCAGGCTCGCAGCCGCTACGGCGCGAAGAAGGAGAAGAGCTGATGCCCCGCAAGGGACCGGCCCCGAAGCGGCCGCTGATCACCGACCCGGTCTACAGCTCTCCGCTGGTGACCCAGCTCATCAACAAGGTGCTGGTCGACGGCAAGCGCTCCGTGGCCGAGCGGATCGTGTACGGCGCCCTCGAAGGCGCCCGCGACAAGAACGGCACCGACCCGGTCGTGACGCTCAAGCGCGCGCTGGACAACGTCAAGCCGGCACTCGAGGTGAAGTCCCGCCGCGTCGGTGGCGCCACCTACCAGGTGCCGATCGAGGTCAAGCCCGGCCGCTCGACCACGCTGGCGCTGCGCTGGCTGATCACCTACTCCCGGCAGCGCCGTGAGAAGACCATGATCGAGCGCCTGATGAACGAGCTGCTCGACGCGAGCAACGGCTTGGGCGCGAGCGTCAAGCGCCGCGAGGACACGCACAAGATGGCCGAGTCGAACAAGGCCTTCGCCCACTACCGCTGGTGACGTGCCGCCCGGCGGGACAGCCCCGAGTTGTCCCGCCTGGCGCCTCCCGGCCCTAGTGAGCCTGCTACCAGCTAGCTCAAGACAGGGGAAGAAACCCGTGGCACAGGACGTGCTCACCGACCTGGCCAAGGTCCGCAACATCGGGATCATGGCCCACATCGACGCGGGCAAGACCACGACGACCGAGCGGATCCTGTTCTACACCGGGATCAGCTACAAGATCGGCGAGGTCCACGACGGCGCCGCGGTGATGGACTGGATGGAGCAGGAGCAGGAGCGCGGCATCACGATCACGTCGGCCGCGACGACCTGCTTCTGGAAGAACCACCAGATCAACATCATCGACACGCCGGGCCACGTCGACTTCACCGTCGAGGTCGAGCGGAACCTGCGGGTGCTCGACGGCGCCGTCGCGGTGTTCGACGGCAAGGAAGGTGTCGAGCCCCAGTCCGAGCAGGTCTGGCGGCAGGCCACCAAGTACGACGTCCCGCGCATCTGCTTCGTCAACAAGATGGACAAGCTCGGCGCGGACTTCTACTTCACCGTCCGCACCATCCAGGAGCGCCTGGGTGCGAAGCCGCTGCCGATCCAGCTCCCGATCGGGTCGGAAAGCGACTTCATCGGCGTGATCGACCTCGTCGAGATGCGCGCGCTGACCTGGCGTGGCGAGGTCCAGAAGGGCGAGGACTACACGGTCGAGGAGATCCCGGCCGACCTCGCCGACAAGGCCGCCGAGTACCGCGAGCAGTTGGTGGAGGCCGTCGCCGACACCGACGACGAGCTGATGGAGATGTACCTCGCCGGCGAGGCGTTCTCCGTCGAGCAGATCAAGACGGGCATCCGGGCGATCGTCAAGAACCGCTCCGGCTACCCGGTGCTGTGCGGCTCCGCGTTCAAGAACAAGGGCGTCCAGCCCATGCTCGACGCGGTGATCGACTACCTGCCGGCTCCGCTGGACCTCCCGCCGGTCGAGGGCACGCTCCAGGACGGCGAGACGCCTGCCTTCCGCGCGCCCAAGACCGAGGAGCCGTTCTCGGCGCTCGCGTTCAAGATCGCGGCCCACCCGTTCTTCGGCAAGCTCACCTACATCCGGGTCTACTCGGGCAAGGTCGCCGCGGGCACCCAGGTCATCAACTCGACCAAGGACCGCAAGGAGCGCATCGGGAAGATCTTCCAGATGCACGCCAACAAGGAGAACCCGGTCGACGAGGCCATGGCGGGCCACATCTACGCCGTCATCGGCCTGAAGGACACCACCACCGGTGAGACCCTCTGCGACCCGCAGAACCCCATCGTGCTGGAGTCCATGACCTTCCCCGAGCCGGTCATCCAGGTGGCGATCGAGCCCAAGACGAAGGCCGACCAGGAGAAGCTGGGCACCGCGATCCAGAAGCTGGCCGAGGAGGACCCGACGTTCCGGGTCAACCTCGACCAGGAGACCGGTCAGACCATCATCGCCGGCATGGGCGAGCTCCACCTGGACATCCTGGTGGACCGCATGCGCCGCGAGTTCAAGGTCGAGGCCAACATCGGCAAGCCGCAGGTGGCGTACCGGGAGACGATCCGCCGCAAGGTGGAGAAGTACTCCTACACCCACAAGAAGCAGACCGGTGGTTCGGGCCAGTTCGCCAAGGTCCTCATCGACCTGGAGCCGCTGGAGAAGACCGAGGACGGCGCTCTCTACGAGTTCGTCAACGGGGTCACCGGCGGTCGCATCCCCCGGGAGTACATCCCGTCGGTGGACGCGGGCGCCCAGGACGCGATGCAGTACGGCGTGCTGGCGGGTTACCCGCTGGTGGGCGTCAAGCTGACGCTGGTCGACGGCGCCTACCACGAGGTCGACTCGTCGGAAATGGCGTTCAAGATCGCGGGCTCCATGGCGCTCAAGGAAGCGGCCCGCCTGGCGAGCCCTGCCATCCTCGAGCCGTTGATGGCCGTCGAGGTCACCACGCCCGAGGACTACATGGGCGACGTGATCGGCGACTTGAACTCCCGCCGTGGTCAGATCCAGGCCATGGAAGAGCGCAGTGGTGCCCGTGTCGTCAAGGCGCTGGTCCCGCTGTCGGAGATGTTCGGGTATGTCGGCGACCTGAGGTCCAGGACCCAGGGTCGCGCGAACTACTCGATGACCTTTGACTCCTACGCCGAGGTTCCCGCGAACGTGGCGAAGGAGATCATCGCGAAGGCTACGGGCGAGTAACCCCAACCGGAGCACCGCAGCACCACGCGGGCTCTCCGGGGGGATCGCCCCGGGGTCCGCAACAACCGACCCTGACGTGACGTCCGGCGGGCAGCAATCCGCCCGCCGGGCTAAGCAATAGAAGTCCAGGAGGACAATCCAGTGGCGAAGGCGAAGTTCGAGCGGACGAAGCCGCACGTCAACATCGGCACCATCGGTCACATCGACCACGGGAAGACGACGCTGACCGCGGCGATTTCCAAGGTGCTGCACGACGAGTTCCCGGACCTGAACCCCTTCACGCCGTTCGACCAGATCGACAAGGCGCCGGAGGAGAAGCAGCGCGGTATCACGATCTCGATCGCGCACATCGAGTACCAGACGGCGAACCGGCACTACGCGCACGTCGACTGCCCCGGTCACGCCGACTACATCAAGAACATGATCACCGGTGCGGCGCAGATGGACGGCGCCATCCTGGTGGTCGCGGCGACCGACGGCCCGATGCCGCAGACCAAGGAGCACGTGCTCCTGGCCCGCCAGGTCGGTGTGCCCTACATCGTGGTGGCCCTGAACAAGGCCGACATGGTGGACGACGAGGAGATCCTGGAGCTCGTCGAGCTCGAGGTCCGCGAGCTGCTCTCCGAGTACGAGTTCCCCGGTGACGACCTGCCGGTCGTCCGCGTCTCCGCGCTGAAGGCGCTGGAGGGCGACGCCGAGTGGGGCAAGGCGCTGCTCGGCCTCATGGCCGCCGTGGACGAGAACATCCCGGAGCCGGAGCGCGAGGTCGACCGTCCGTTCCTCATGCCGGTCGAGGACGTCTTCACGATCACCGGCCGCGGCACCGTGGTGACCGGTCGTATCGAGCGCGGCATCGTCAAGGTCAACGAAGAGGTCGAGATCGTCGGCATCAAGGAGACCTCGAAGAAGACCACGGTCACCTCGATCGAGATGTTCAAGAAGTTCCTCGACGAGGGTCGCGCCGGCGACAACGCGGCGCTGCTGCTCCGCGGCGTGAAGCGCGAGGAGGTGGAGCGCGGCATGGTGATCGTGAAGCCGGGCACCACGACCCCGCACACCGAGTTCGACGCGCAGGTCTACATCCTGTCGAAGGACGAGGGTGGCCGCCACACGCCGTTCTTCAACAACTACCGCCCTCAGTTCTACTTCCGCACGACCGACGTGACCGGCGTCGTGACCCTCCCCGAGGGCACCGAGATGGTCATGCCGGGCGACACCACGACCATGGCCGTGAAGCTGATCCAGCCGATCGCCATGGACGAGGGTCTGCGGTTCGCCATCCGCGAGGGTGGTCGCACCGTGGGTGCGGGCTCGGTCACCAAGATCATCAAGTGATCTAGCTCTACAACCACACCCCCGATTTGGTCTGCGCACCTACGTGTGCGACCATTGACGGGTTGCTCGTCGGGGCGGCCGGTTCGAGTTCTGGACTCGGCCGCCCCGTCACGAGTGGGGTTTGATCGAGTAATGCAATCCCACAGGTTTCAACAGTGGGACCGGTCTGTGCGTTGGGGCGCGACACGCCCGACCGCGTGGACCGGGCACCGTGACACCGCTCGGTGTCAATCCTGAATAGGGGGCGGAGCGCGCCGGAGGTCCCGTGACCTCGTGCAAGGTGCCCGCACCGCAGCGGTACTAGAAGCAGAGGAACGGCAAGCCATCATGGCGGGACAGAAGATCCGCATCCGGCTCAAGGCCTACGACCACGAGGCGATCGACGCGTCCGCGCGCAAGATCGTCGAGACCGTGACGCGCACCGGCGCTCGGGTCGTCGGGCCTGTGCCGCTGCCCACTGAGAAGAACGTTTACTGCGTCATCCGCTCGCCGCACAAGTACAAGGACTCGCGCGAGCACTTCGAGATGCGCACGCACAAGCGTCTGATCGACATCCTCGACCCGACGCCGAAGACGGTGGACGCGCTCATGCGCATCGACCTGCCGGCGAGCGTCGACGTCAACATCCAGTAAGCGTTGGACGCGGCAGTGTTGATCCCATTTGGGGCGGAGAGTAACGAGACCCATGTCTGACAGGCAGGTTAAGGGCCTCCTGGGCACCAAGCTCGGCATGACTCAGGTCTTCGACGAGAACAACCGGATCGTTCCGGTTACCGTCGTCAAGGCCGAGCCGAACGTGGTCACCCAGGTTCGGACCCAGGAAATCGACGGCTACTCGGCCGTGCAGTTGGCGTTCGGCGCGATCGACCCGCGCAAGGTCAACAGGCCCGTCGCGGGCCACTACGCCAAGGCGGGCGTCACGCCCCGCCGGCACTTGGCGGAGCTGCGCACCACGGACGCGTCCGAGTACACGGTCGGCCAGGAAATCACCGCCGAGGTCTTCGAGGCCGGCGCGGTGGTCGACGTGGTCGGCACCAGCAAGGGCAAGGGCACCGCGGGTGTCATGAAGCGCCACGGGTTCCACGGCCTCGGCGCGAGCCACGGCACGCAGCGCAAGCACCGTTCCCCCGGTTCCATCGGCGGTTGCGCCACCCCGGGTCGCGTGTTCAAGGGCATGCGCATGGCTGGCCGCATGGGCCACGTCCGCGTGACCACCCAGAACCTCAAGGTGCACCGCGTTGACGCCGAGTCCGGCCTGCTGCTCATCAAGGGCGCGGTTCCCGGCCCCAAGGGCGGCACCGTGTTCATCAAGACCGCTGCGAAGGGTGGTGCCTGATCATGACTTCCGTTGAGATCCGCACCCCGGCAGGCGCGACCGACGGTTCCGTCGAGCTGCCCCCCGCGATCTTCGACGCGCAGGCGAACGTGGCGCTGCTGCACCAGGTCGTCGTGGCCCAGCTGGCCGCGGCACGCCAGGGCACGCACTCCACGAAGACCCGCGGCGAAGTTCGCGGTGGTGGCAAGAAGCCCTACCGGCAGAAGGGCACCGGCCGCGCCCGTCAGGGCTCGACCCGTGCGCCCCAGTTCGCCGGTGGTGGCGTCGTCCACGGCCCCCAGCCGCGTGACTACAGCCAGCGCACCCCCAAGAAGATGAAGGCCGCCGCCCTGCGCGGTGCCCTCTCCGACCGGGCGCGCGCCGGCCAGGTGCACGTGGTGAGCGGTTTCGTCGAGGGCGACGCTCCGTCGACCAAGGCGGCCCGCAAGGTGGTCGAGACGGTCACCGAGGCACGCCGCGTGCTGGCCGTGCTGCTGCGCACTGACGAGGTTTCGTGGGTCAGCCTGCGCAACCTGCCGCACGTGCACATCATCGCGCCGGACCAGCTCAACACCTACGACGTGCTGGTCAACGACGACGTGGTGTTCACCAAGGACGCGCTCGACGTGTTCCTGGCGAGCAAGGCCCAGCGCGGCCAGGGCTCTGCCGAGGCCACCGCCGAGTCGTCGGAGTCGGACGAGGAGGCCGCGAAGTGATCCCCGACCACCGGGACATCCTGCTCGCGCCGGTCATCTCCGAGAAGTCCTACGGGCTGCTCGAGGAGAACAAGTACACCTTCGTGGTGGCTCCCGGCTCGAACAAGACCCAGATCAAGATTGCCGTGGAGAAGGTCTTCGGCGTCAAGGTCGTCAGCGTCAACACGCTCAACCGCCAGGGCAAGCGCAAGCGCACCCGGACCGGTTATGGCAAGCGCAAGGACACCAAGCGCGCCATCGTGACGCTGTCCGCCGAGAGCAAGCCGATCGAGATCTTCGGCGGCCCGGCCGCCTGATGACGACGAGGACTGCGTAGAGATGGGCATTCGCAAGTACAAGCCGACGACCCCCGGTCGTCGCGGTGCGAGCGTCTCCGACTTCGCCGAGATCACTCGGACGACGCCGGAGAAGTCGCTGGTCCGCCCGCTGCACGGCCGTGGTGGCCGCAACGCATCGGGCAAGATCACGACGCGGCACAAGGGTGGTGGCCACAAGCGGGCGTACCGCCTCATCGATTTCCGTCGCACCGACAAGGACGGCGTGCCGGCCAAGGTCGCTCACATCGAGTACGACCCCAACCGCACCGCGCGCATCGCGCTGCTGCACTACCTCGACGGCGAGAAGCGGTACATCATCGCGCCGGCGAAGTTGTCGCAGGGCGACATGGTGGAGAACGGCCCGAAGGCTGACATCAAGCCGGGCAACAACCTGCCGCTGCGCAACATCCCGGTCGGCACGGTGGTCCACGCGATCGAGCTCCGCCCCGGCGGCGGCGCGAAGATCGCCCGGTCGGCAGGCGCCAGCGTGCAGCTCGTCGCCAAGGACGGCCCCTACGCCCAGCTGCGGATGCCCTCGGGCGAAATCCGCAACGTGGACGTCCGGTGCCGCGCCACGGTCGGCGAGGTCGGCAACGCCGAGCACCAGAACATCAACTGGGGCAAGGCGGGCCGGATGCGGTGGAAGGGTCGCAAGCCCACCGTCCGCGGTGTGGCCATGAACCCGGTCGACCACCCGCACGGTGGTGGTGAGGGCAAGACCTCCGGTGGTCGCCACCCGGTGAACCCGGCGGGCAAGCCCGAGGGTCGTACCCGTAGCCGCAAGAAGCCAAGCGACAAGCTCATCGTCCGGCGTCGTCGCACCGGTAAGAAGCGCTGAGCAGGGAGGGAGTGAAGGATGCCTCGCAGCCTTAAGAAGGGCCCCTTCGTGGACGACCACCTGCTCAAGAAGGTGGACGTTCTCAACGAGTCGGGCAAGAAGACCGTGATCAAGACCTGGTCCCGCCGGTCGACGATCATCCCCGACATGTTGGGCCACACGATCGCGGTGCACGACGGCCGCAAGCACGTGCCGGTGTTCGTCTCGGAAGCGATGGTCGGGCACAAGCTCGGCGAATTCGCCCCGACCCGCACGTTCAAGGGCCACATCAAGGACGACCGGAAGTCGCGCCGTCGCTAGGCGACGAACTAGAGGAAGAGCAAGGGGAAGCAGCGATGAACGCCCGTAACGAAGCCGAAGCGCCGGAGCTCCCGCGCGCCGTGGCTCGGGCTCGCTACGTCCGTGACACGCCCATGAAGGTGCGTCGCGTCGTCGAGCTCATCAGGGGTCGTAGCGCCAGCGAGGCCCTGGCCGTGCTCCAGTTCGCGCCGCAGGCGGCAAGTGAGCCGGTCCGCAAGGTGCTGCAGAGCGCCGTGGCCAACGCCGAGAACAACCTGTCCCTGGACCCCGACACCCTCTGGGTGTCGAAGATCTACGTGGACGAGGGCCCGACCCTCAAGCGTTTCCGGCCGCGCGCCCAGGGCCGCGCTTACCGGATCCGCAAGCGGACGAGCCACATCACCGTCGAGGTGGAGAGCCGTCCGAAGAAGACCAGCGCGAAGGCCGGCGCTGACAGGAAGGGGGCTCGGTAGTGGGCCAGAAAATCAACCCGCACGGCTTCCGACTTGGTATCACCACGGACTGGAAGTCCCGCTGGTACGCCGACAAGCAGTACGCCGAGTACGTGGGCGAGGATGTCAAGATCCGCAAGCTGCTCTCCAAGGGCATGGAGCGGGCCGGCATCTCCAAGGTGGAGATCGAGCGCACCCGTGACCGGGTTCGCGTCGACATCCACACCGCCCGGCCGGGCATCGTCATCGGCCGTCGCGGCGCCGAGGCCGACCGCATCCGCGGTGAGCTGGAGAAGCTCACCAAGAAGCAGGTGCAGCTCAACATCCTCGAGGTGAAGAGCCCCGAGTCGGACGCGCAGCTCGTCGCGCAGGGCGTGGCGGAGCAGCTGTCCAACCGGGTCGCCTTCCGCCGCGCGATGCGCAAGGCCATCCAGTCGGCCATGCGCTCACCCCAGGTGAAGGGCATCCGCGTGCAGTGCGGCGGTCGTCTCGGCGGTGCCGAGATGTCCCGTTCCGAGCACTACCGCGATGGCCGCGTGCCGCTGCACACGCTGCGTGCCGACATCGACTACGGCTTCTTCGAGGCCCGCACCACGTTCGGCCGTATCGGCGTGAAGGTGTGGATCTACAAGGGCGACATTGTCGGTGGCCTCAGCGCCAAGCGAGAGCGTGACGCCGCTCCGGCGGCCGACCGCGCGCCGCGCCGCGACCGCGACCGTGCCGACCGCCCGAACAGGGCGCGTCGTTCGGGCGCCAGCGGCACCACCGCGACCAGCACCGAGGCCGGCCGGGCCGCTGCGGGCGACCAGGCCGCCGCGCCGACCGAAGAGAAGACGGAGGGCTGAGTCGTGCTCATCCCGCGCAGGGTTAAGCACCGCAAGCAGCACCACCCCGGACGATCCGGTGCTGCCAAGGGCGGCACGAGGGTCACCTTCGGCGAGTTCGGCATCCAGGCTCTGGAGCCCGCCTACGTGACCAACCGGCAGATCGAGTCGGCTCGTATCGCCATCACCCGGCACATCCGCCGTGGTGGCAAGGTCTGGATCAACATCTTCCCGGACCGCCCGCTGACCAAGAAGCCGGCCGAGACCCGCATGGGTTCCGGTAAGGGTTCGCCGGAGTGGTGGGTGGCCAACGTCAAGCCGGGTCGGGTGCTCTTCGAGATGAGCTTCCCGAACGAGGCTGTGGCCCGCGAGGCGCTGCGTCGCGCGATCCACAAGCTCCCGATGAAGTGCCGCATCGTTACGCGTGAGGGTGGTGAGTTCTGATGGCAGCGGGTACCACCGCTTCCGAGCTGCGTGAGCTCACCGAGGAAGAGCTCGTGCTGCGCCTGAGGGAGGCGAAGGAGGAGCTGTTCAACCTCCGCTTCCAGATGGCCACCGGGCAGCTCGACAACAACCGCCGCCTGCGCACGGTCCGGCATGAGATCGCCCGGATCTACACCGTGATGCGGGAGCGGGAGCTGGGCCTCTCGGCCTCCCCCGACGCGGTTTCCACTGGTGAGGGTGCGGCATGAGCGAGAGCAACGAAGTGAAGACCGAGGTGCGCAACGACCGCAAGGTCCGCGAGGGCTACGTCGTGTCCGACAAGATGGACAAGACGATCGTGGTCGCGCTGGAGGACCGGAAGAAGCACGCCCGGTACTCGAAGGTCCTGCGTTCCACCACCAAGGTGAAGGCGCACGACGAGCAGAACACCGCCGGCGTCGGCGACCGCGTCCTCCTGATGGAGACGCGTCCGCTGTCGGCTACCAAGCGCTGGCGTCTTGTCGAGATCCTCGAGAAGGCCAAGTAAACCCCGACGGGTGCAGCGGACCGAGCCCGTCAGGTCGGAAATCTGGCGGGCCAGGAATGGTCAAGGAGTAGGTAAGTGATCCAGCAGGAGTCGCGGCTACGCGTCGCCGACAACACCGGTGCGAAGGAAATCCTCTGCATCCGTGTTCTCGGTGGCTCGGGCCGCCGCTACGCGGGCATCGGGGACATCATCGTCGCGACGGTGAAGCAGGCCATCCCGGGTGCCGGCGTCAAGAAGGGCGACGTCGTCAAGGCGGTCATCGTCCGCACCGTCAAGGAGAAGCGCCGTCCCGACGGCTCTTACATCCGGTTCGACGAGAACGCCGCGGTGCTCATCAAGAACGACAACGAGCCGCGGGGCACCCGTATCTTCGGCCCCGTCGGTCGTGAGCTCCGCGACAAGAAGTTCATGAAGATCATCTCGTTGGCGCCGGAGGTGCTCTGATCATGAAGGTGAAGAAGGGCGACACCGTCGTGGTTATCGCCGGCAAGGACAAGGGTGCTCGCGGCAAGGTCATCATGGCCTACCCCGCTGAGAACCGCGTCCTGGTCGAAGGCGTCAACCGCATCAAGAAGCACACCCGGGTCTCGCAGACGCAGCGCGGCGCGCAGTCCGGCGGCATCGTGACCCAGGAAGCCTCCGTCCACGTGTCCAACGTGATGGTGGTCGACGCGGAGGGCAAGCCGACCCGCGTGGGTTACCGGACGAACGACGAGGGCAAGCGGGTCCGCATTTCCCGTCGTAACGGGAAGGACATCTGATGACCACCGTTGAGAAGACCATGCCGCGGTTGAAGACCCGTTACCGCGAAGAGATCGTCGTCGCGCTGCGCGAGCAGTTCGAGTACGCCAACGTCATGCAGATCCCCGGCGTGGTGAAGGTCGTCGTCAACATGGGTGTCGGTGACGCCGCCCGTGACGGCAAGCTGATCGAAGGCGCCGTCAAGGACCTGTCGATCATCACGGGCCAGCGGCCCGAGGTCCGCAAGGCCCGCAAGTCCATCGCGCAGTTCAAGCTGCGCGAGGGCATGCCGATCGGCGCGCGCGTCACGCTGCGCGGCGACCGCATGTGGGAGTTCCTGGACCGCCTGCTGACGATCGCTCTCCCGCGTATCCGCGACTTCCGCGGCCTCTCGGGCAAGCAGTTCGACGGCAACGGGAACTACACGTTCGGTCTCAACGAGCAGTCGATGTTCCACGAGATCGACCCGGACGCCATCGACCGTCCCCGCGGTATGGACATCACCGTGGTGACGACCGCGACCAACGACGAAGAGGGCCGGGCGCTGCTGAAGCTCCTGGGCTTCCCGTTCAAGGAGAACTGATCATGGCCAAGAAGGCGCTGATCAACAAGGCCGCGGCCAAGCCGAAGTTCAAGGTGCGGGGTTACACCCGCTGCCAGCGTTGCGGTCGCCCGCACTCGGTGTTCCGCAAGTTCGGCCTGTGCCGGATCTGCCTCCGCGAGATGGCGCACCGGGGCGAGCTGCCCGGTGTGAGCAAGTCCAGCTGGTAAGTCCGGCTCGGCGGCAGGTTTTCTAAGACTCATCACTTCGCTGTAGGCCCGTCCACGACCAGCCGGCCGCAAGGCCGGCTCGGACCCTGGCTGGGGAACCGCAGCGAGAAAGGTTGACCAGGTCACCATGACGATGACCGACCCGATCGCAGACATGTTGACGCGTCTGCGGAACGCGAACTCGGCTTACCACGACAAGGTCGTGATGCCGCACTCGAAGTTGAAGGCCAACATCGCCGAGATCCTCAAGCGCGAGGGTTACATCGCGAGCTACCGCGATGAGCAGGGCGAAGTGGCCAAGAACCTGGTTATCGAGCTGAAGTACGGCCCGAACCGGGAGCGCAGCATCGCCGGCCTTCGCCGCGTGTCGAAGCCGGGCCTGCGCGTGTACGCGAAGTCGACCAACCTGCCGAAGGTGCTGGGCGGTCTGGGCGTCGCGATCATTTCGACCTCTGGCGGTCTGATGACCGACCGCCAGGCCAACAAGTCGGGCGTGGGCGGAGAAGTCCTCGCCTACGTCTGGTGAGGAAGGGGGACTAGGCAATGTCGCGCATCGGAAAACTGCCGATCACCGTCCCCTCCGGGGTCGACGTGAACATCGATGGCCAGGCTGTGAGCGTGAAGGGCCCGAAGGGCACCCTGTCGCTCAACATCGCTGAGCCGATCATCATCGAGAAGGCCGACGACGGCACTCTCGAGGTGAAGCGCCCGAACGACGAGCGTCGCAGCCGCTCGCTGCACGGCCTGTCGCGCACCCTGGTGCAGAACATGGTCGTCGGCGTCACGCAGGGCTACGAGAAGAAGATGGAAATCCACGGCGTCGGTTACCGCGTGGCGCTGAAGGGTTCCGACCTGGAGTTCGCGCTGGGCTACAGCCACCCGGTGAAGGTGGAGGCCCCCGAGGGCATCACCTTCGCGGTGGAGACCCCGACCCGCTTCTCCGTGTCGGGCATCGACAAGCAGCTCGTCGGCGAGGTCGCCGCGAACATCCGCAAGCTGCGCAAGCCCGACCCGTACAAGGGCAAGGGCGTGCGCTACTCGGGTGAGAAGATCCGCCGCAAGGTCGGAAAGACGGGTAAGTGACATGAGCGAGACTGCAACGAAGCGCAAGCCGGTGGGCAAGGACATCTCGACCACTCGCCGCATCGCCAAGACCCGCCGTCACTTCCGCCTCCGCAAGAAGGTCAGCGGCACGGCGGAGCGCCCGCGCCTGGTCGTGCACCGTTCGTCGAAGCACATCACCGTGCAGATCATCGACGACATCGCCGGCCACACCCTTGCGGCTGCCTCCTCCGTGGAGGCGGACGTCCGGGCGGTCGACGGCGACAAGAAGGCCCGTGCGACGAAGGTCGGCCAGCTGGCCGCCGCGCGTGCCAAGGACGCCGGGATCACCAAGGTCGTGTTCGACCGCGGCGGCAACGCCTACCACGGTCGGATCGCCGCTCTGGCCGACGCCGCCCGCGAGGCGGGGCTGGAGTTCTGACAATGCACATCACCGGAATTGAGAGGGACGCCTGATGCCAGGACGCACGCGTCGCGAAGGCGGCGGGGGCGAGCGCGGAGAGCGCCGCGACCGCCGTGACGGTGGCCGCGGCGGAGCGGCCCAGGAGAAGACCCCCCACCTGGAGCGCGTGGTCGCGATCAACCGCGTCTCCAAGGTCGTGAAGGGTGGTCGTCGCTTCAGCTTCACCGCGCTGGTCGTGGTGGGCGACGGGGACGGCATGGTCGGTGTCGGCTACGGCAAGGCCAAGGAAGTGCCCGCGGCGATCGCCAAGGGTGTGGAGGAGGCGAAGAAGAACTTCTTCCGCGTCCCCCGCATCGGCGGCACGATCCCTCACCCGATCACGGGCAAGAAGGCAGCTGGTGAGGTGATGCTGCGTCCGGCCTCGGCCGGTACCGGTGTCATCGCCGGTGGCGCCGTCCGCGCGGTGCTGGAGTGCGCGGGCATCCACGACGTGCTGAGCAAGTCGCTGGGCAGCGACAACGCCATCAACATCGTGCACGCCACCGTGGCCGGGCTCAAGGGCCTGCAGCGTCCCGAGGAGGTGGCCGCCCGTCGCGGTCTGCCGCTCGAGGATGTGGCTCCCGCCGGCATGCTCCGTGCCCGTGCAGGGGCGGTGTGACCATGGCCGAGCTCAAGGTGACCCAGGTCAAGAGCAGCATCGGTACCAAGCGCAACCACCGCGAGTCCCTCCGGACCCTCGGTCTGCGCAAGATCCGCCAGTCGGTGGTCCGTGAGGACACGCCGCAGGTGCGCGGTTTGATCCACACCGTGCGCCACCTGGTGGTCGTCGAGGAGGTCCAGTCGTGACCATCAAGATCCATGACCTGCGTCCGGCACCCGGCGCCAAGACCGCGAAGACCCGTGTCGGTCGCGGTGAGGGCTCCAAGGGCAAGACGGCCGGTCGCGGTACGAAGGGCACCGGCGCGCGGAAGAACGTTTCCCCGCGCTTCGAAGGTGGCCAGATGCCGCTGCACATGCGCCTGCCGAAGCTGAAGGGCTTCCGCAACCCGTTCCGCACCGAGTACCAGGTGGTGAACGTGGGCGACCTCGCCCGGGTGTTCCCGGACGGCGGTCGGGTGGACGTGGACGCTCTCATCCACGCGGGCCTGGTGCGCAAGAACGAGCTCGTCAAGGTCCTCGGCAACGGCGACCTCGAAGGCGTCAAGCTGGACGTCGTGGCGAACAAGTTCTCCGGCAGCGCGGTCGAGAAGATCGCCGCAGCCGGTGGCACCACCACCGTGCTCTAAGACGCACGAAGCACCGCCGAACGGCCCCCGGAGCCTCCCGCTCCGGGGGCCGTTCCGCGTTCCGAGCGTTGAACTCGGGTGTACCGGACGTGGGACTCACGCGTTCCGGGCGTAGGACTCGCCGGTTTTTGACCGTTGCCGGCTGGTGGGGGCGGCGTGGATCTGGCGCGGTTCGGGCTGGTGAGACGGGAGTTCGCCCAGGGCGTAACGGGTGGGCGGCGGGGTTGCCGTGACGGCAGGGGGTCGGGGGAGTGGTCCACGTCGCAGTGACCCCAGACGCACGGCGGCGTCCTCGGCGCGGCCCCGGACGCGGGCGCCGGTCCCCGCGGGCCGCTACGGCGCTCCTGGGCCGTCTTGTGGCCCTCGCCCGGTCCACCACCTTCGCCGCACGTCCGCCCCGGCGGCGGAGGAAGCCGGCGGCGCCGCGTGCTCGGCGCGCGGCACCCGAATGGGTTGGGCCCTGGGCATCGCGTTGTCCCGCCGGGCGTGGCAGAGTGCCGGCGACGAGGGCAACTTGATCCATTCGGCGGCTTGTGGGCCGCCGTGGTCGATCATGTACGAAGTGTGAAGGAAGACTGGCTACGGCGATCGGGCAAGCGACTGTTAAAGTCGCGGGCTGAACCCGGATGCCCTCCGGGTCGGTCGCGGCTACCCGTCGCTTCCGCCACCGTCGGCGATGGTCGACGGCACGTCCGCAAGACTGTGCCGGCAACACAGCCGGTACCGCAGGATGCCGACCCCCGTGGGGCGGCAACGCTGATGGAGGTTCGCGTGCTCGGCGCATTCCGCTCGGCTCTCGCGACGCCGGACCTACGCAAGAAGATCCTTTTCACACTCGGGATCGTCGTGGTGTACCGGTTGGGCGCGACCATGCCCGCGCCGGGCGTCTCCTTCAAGAACGTCAAACAGTGTTATGAGCAGGTCGACCAGTCGGGGATCTACTCCCTGATCAACTTGTTCAGCGGCGGCGCGCTGCTGAACTTGTCGATCTTCGCGCTGGGGATCATGCCCTACATCACCGCGAGCATCATCGTGCAGCTGCTCACCGTGGTGATTCCGCGGTTCGAGCAGCTCAAGAAGGAAGGGCAGGCGGGTCAGGGCAAGCTGACCCAGTACACCCGCTACCTGACCATCGCGCTGGCGGTCCTGCAGTCCACGGGCATCATCGCCCTGGCCGTGCGGGGGCAGCTGTTCCAGGGCTGCGAGTACGACGTCATCCCCGACGACAGCATCTTCAACCTGGTCGTCCTCGTGGTCGTGATGACCGCGGGTACCAGCGTGATCATGTGGCTCGGTGAGATCATCACCGAGAAGGGGATCGGCAACGGCATGTCGCTGCTGATCTTCACCGGCATCGCGGCCCGCATCCCGGTCGAGGGCAAGAACATCCTCGACCGCGGTGGCCTGACCTTCTTCCTGGTCTGCGTCGCGGCACTGCTGATCATCGCGAGCGTCGTCTACGTGGAGCAGGCGCAGCGCCGCATCCCGGTCCAGTACGCGAAGCGCATGATCGGTCGCCGGATGTACGGCGGCACGTCGACCTACCTGCCGCTCAAGGTGAACCAGGCCGGTGTCATCCCGGTCATCTTCGCCTCGTCGCTGCTGTACCTGCCGGACCTCATCTCCAGGCTGACGGCGTCGACCGTCGCCGGTGAGGCCCCCGGCTGGTGGGAGACGTTCGTCGGGCAGCACCTGGTGCGGCAGTCCAGCCCGGTGCACATCTCGCTCTACTTCCTGCTGATCGTCTTCTTCACGTACTTCTACGTCGGCATCACGTTCAACCCGGACGAGCGTGCGGACGAGATGAAGAAGTTCGGTGGGTTCATCCCGGGCATCAGGCCCGGGCGCCCCACCGCCGAGTACCTCCGCTTCGTGTTGGGGCGGATCACGCTGCCAGGCTCGCTCTACCTGGGCATCGTCGCCATCCTGCCGAACCTGTTCCTCGACCTCACCGGTGAGGGCCAGAACCAGAACTTCCCGTTCGGCGGCACGGCGGTGCTGATCATGGTCGGTGTCGGCCTCGACACCGTGAAGCAGATCGAGAGCCAGCTCATGCAGCGCAACTACGAAGGGTTCCTCCGCTAGTGCGACTCGTTCTCGTCGGCCCGCCTGGAGCGGGCAAGGGCACCCAGGCCAAGACGCTCAGCGATGAGCTCGGCGTGCCGCACATCTCCACCGGGGACCTGTTCCGCGCGCACATCAGCGAGCAGACCGATCTGGGCAAGGAAGTCCAGGAGTACCTGGACTCGGGCGAGTTGGTGCCGGACGAGGTCACCAACGAGATGGTCCGCGTCCGGCTCTCGCAGCCGGACGCGGCGGACGGCTTCCTGCTCGACGGCTTCCCGCGCAACACCGCCCAGGCGGGCGTGCTGGGCGAGATGCTGGCGGCGGACGGCTTCGCCCTGGACGCGGTGCTGGAGTTCCAGATCCCCGAGGACATCGTGGTCGAGCGGTTGCTCGCCCGCGGTCGAACGGACGACAAGGAAGACGTGATCCGGCACCGCCAGCAGGTGTACCGGACGGAGACCGCGCCGCTGCTCGACTACTACGCCGACATCGTCGTGACCATCGACGCGGTCGGCGAGGTCGACGAGATCAGCGAGCGCGCTCTCCGCGCGTTGCGCGACCTGAAGTGAGCGGTGGACTCGTCGGTGCGCTGCGTCGGATCGTCCCGGGTCGGGACCGCATGATCGAGATCAAGAGTCGCGGGCAGCTGGATGCCATGAGGGCCGCCGGGCTGGTCGTGGCACGGACGTTGGCCCTGGTGGCCTCGCACACCAAGGCCGGGGTCAGCACCGCCGAGCTGGACGAGCTGGCGGAGCAGAGCATCCGCGACGCCGGCGCCGTCCCCTCGTTCAAGGGCTACCACGGGTTCCCGGCGTCGATCTGCGCGTCGGTGAACGAGCAGGTGGTCCACGGCATCCCCAGCCGCACGCAGGTGTTGACCGAGGGCGACCTGATCTCGATCGACTGCGGCGCCATCCTCGACGGCTGGCACGGCGACTCGGCCGTGACGCTGGCGGTCGGCGCGGTGACGGACGCGGAGCTGAAGCTGTCCGACGCGACCCGTGCCTCGATGCTCGCGGGCATCGAGGCGGCGGTGCCGGGCGGTCGGCTGAGCGACATCTCGTTCGCGATCGAGTCGGCCACGATCCTGGCCGGCGAGGAGCACGGCGTCGAGTACGGGATCGTGGAGGGGTACGGCGGCCACGGCATCGGCACGAAGATGCACATGGACCCGTTCCTGCCGAACTACGGCAAGCCCGGCAAGGGCCCGCGCCTGAAGGTCGGCATGGCGATCGCGATCGAGCCGATGCTCACGCTGGGGTCCGAGCAGACGGTCGAGCTGGACGACGGCTGGACGGTCGTCACGTCCGACGGCTCCCGCGCCGCGCACTGGGAGCACTCGGTGGCGATCACCGACGACGGCCCCTGGGTCCTCACCGCCCTGGAGGCTTGACCCCTGGTCCACCGCGCCCTTCGCGGTGTCGGTGACAGGGTGCCCGGAGGCGTGAAAGCGGGGGTTGGCCCCCTGGTCGTCGGCCGGCCGGTGCGGTGGGATCGACCGGTGAACCAGCCAGTGCGGCCCGAAGACGTCCGAGCCTCCGATGCCGAACGCGAACTGGTCCAGCAGTGGCTGCACCGCGCCCACGCCGACGCCGACGGCAGCCTCGACCTCGCCGAGTTCGACGCCCGGGTGGTGCGCACTTGGGCGTCGAAGACCCGTGGTGACCTGGCCGTCCTCACGGCCGACCTGCCGAGCGTGCTGCCCGCCGAACCCGCCGCCGTCCCACCCGTCACCGCCCAGGTATCACCTGAACCGGTGAAAACCGGTGGTGGGCGGAAGGCGCTGAAGGTGCTCACCACGACCTGGCTCGCCGTCAGCGCGCTCAACTTCGCCCTCTGGCTGCTCGTCGGCTTCCTCGGTGACGAGGGGTTCGTGCACCCGTGGTTCCTGTGGGTCGCCGTGCCCGCCGGCTCCGTGCTCGGGGTCCTCTGGCTGAGCGCCGAGCCCCGTCGTCGACGGCGGGCACCGGCCGCGGCGGTGGCTCCGGTCGACCCGGCCCGGGTGGTGGTCCCGAGGTCCGATTTGGGTGTTCGCGCGGACCCGCGTAGTATGGACGGGTGGCGCACACGTCGCGCCGGTTCCGTCATGCCCGGGGATCTCCTTCCCGGCGTGGGCAGGGTTCGCAAGGGCCCGGAGGAGTCGGGGCGCCGCTTGGCCACACTCCGGAAGCAACACCCACCGTCACGAAACGCGGAGGACATGGGCAAGAAGGACGGGGCCATTGAGGTCGAGGGCCGCGTAGTCGAGCCGCTTCCCAACGCGATGTTCCGCGTCGAGTTGGAGAACGGTCACAAGGTCCTGGCACACATCAGCGGCAAGATGCGTCAGCACTACATCCGCATCCTCCCTGAGGACCGGGTTGTCGTGGAGCTCTCGCCCTACGACCTGTCCCGCGGGCGCATCGTCTACCGCTACAAGTGACCTCCGGCGTGCTCGCACAGGGCGCGCCGGCTGACGCAGGAGAAGCTCAGGCGTGAAGGTCCAGCCGAGCGTCAAGAAGATCTGCGACAAGTGCAAGGTGATCCGCCGTCACGGCCGGGTCATGGTGATCTGCGAGAACCTGCGCCACAAGCAGCGCCAGGGCTGACCAGACCAGCACGAGTCGAGTCTTCAGCGGACGCGACACCGAGTAAGCCTCCTCGCACCTGCCACACACGGGCACCACGTGTGGCGCACCCCCGGACTCCAGGCCGGGGCCGGGACACCGGTCGCGAGAGCGAGCGGACACTGACACAGCGAGTCAGTCCCGGGATCGGGCGAGGAGCAGACCTGGAGCAACACCACTGTTAGGAGCAAGCGCCGTATGGCACGACTCGCTGGCGTCGACCTCCCCCGCGAAAAGCGGTTGGAGATCGCGCTCACCTACATCTTCGGTATTGGTCGGACGCGCTCGAAGGAGCTGCTGACCGCCACCGAGATCTCCCCGGACGTCCGGGTGAAGGATCTCGCTGACGACGACCTGGCGAAGCTGCGGGAATACATCGAGAACCACTTCAAGGTCGAGGGTGACCTCCGCCGCGAGGTTCAGGCCGACATCCGCCGGAAGATGGAAATCGGCTGCTACGAGGGGCTGCGCCACCGTCGCAACCTGCCCGTCCGCGGGCAGCGCACCAAGACGAACGCGCGCACTCGTAAGGGTCCGAAGAAGACCGTCGCCGGCAAGAAGAAGGCCGGAAAGAAGTAAGACCTCGCGTCTCTAGCAAGTAGGAGTTCACCCAGACATGCCACCCAAGTCCCGCACGGGCGCCGGGGTCAAGAAAGTCCGGCGCAAGGAAAAGAAGAACGTCTCGCACGGCCAGGCGCACATCAAGAGCACGTTCAACAACACCATCGTGTCCATCACGGACCCGCTGGGCAACGTGATCAGCTGGGCGTCCGCCGGCCACGTCGGCTTCAAGGGCTCTCGCAAGTCCACGCCGTTCGCCGCGCAGATGGCCGCCGAGAGCGCCGCGCGCAAGGCCGCCGAGCACGGCATGCGCAAGGTCGACGTGTTCGTGAAGGGTCCCGGCTCCGGCCGCGAGACCGCGATCCGTTCGCTTCAGGCCGCCGGCCTCGAGGTCGGCACCATCCAGGACGTGACCCCGCAGCCCCACAACGGCTGCCGCCCGCCCAAGCGGCGCCGGGTCTGAGGCACGGGGAGGAGTAAGACACTATGGCTCGCTATACCGGACCGGCCACTCGCATCTCGCGCCGTCTCAAGGTCGACCTCGTCGGCGGGGACCAGGCGTTCGAGCGTCGTCCTTACCCGCCCGGCCAGCACGGCCGCGGTCGGATCAAGGAGTCCGAGTACCTGCTTCAGCTCCAGGAGAAGCAGAAGGCTCGTTACACCTACGGCGTGCTCGAGAAGCAGTTCCGCCGCTACTACGAGGAAGCGGTTCGCCGCACCGGCAAGACCGGTGAGAACCTGCTGCAGATCCTCGAGTCCCGGCTCGACAACGTGGTGTACCGCGCGGGTCTCGCGCGCACCCGTCGTCAGGCCCGCCAGCTGGTCAACCACGGTCACTTCATCGTGAACGGCCAGAAGGTCAACATCCCGAGCTTCCGGGTGTCGAAGTTCGACATCATCGACGTGAAGCCGAAGTCGCTGCCCACGCTGCCCTTCGAGGCCGCGCGCGCTTCCTTCGGTGACCGGCCGATCCCGGCGTGGCTCCAGGTCGTGCAGTCCAACCTGCGCATCCTGGTGCACCAGCTCCCGGAGCGGGCGCAGATCGACACGCCCGTCACGGAACAGCTCATCGTCGAGCTCTACTCGAAGTGATCCTCCTGGAGGGGGTTCCACCCGATCGGGTGGAACCCCCTCCAGCCGGGTCCCGCGGCGGCACGAAATGGTGTGTCGCATGCGTTTGCCGGTCTCCGCGACCGGCTTCCACGACGTCAAATAGCGGGCGTCGGGGTGAGAAGGGAAGAACCCAGTGCTGATTTCCCAGCGTCCCTCGCTCAGCGAGGAATCGGTCAACGAGACCCGCTCCCGGTTCGTCATCGAACCGCTGGAGCCGGGCTTCGGCTACACCCTCGGCAACTCGATTCGCCGCACCCTGCTGTCGTCCATCCCCGGCGCGGCCGTGACCAGCATCCGCATCGACGGTGTGCTGCACGAGTTCACGACCGTCCCCGGTGTGAAGGAAGACGTCACCGACGTGATCCTCAACCTCAAGGAGCTGGTCGTCAGCTCCGAGGAGGACGAGCCGGTGACCATGTACCTGCGCAAGCAGGGGCCGGGCGCGGTGACCGCGGGCGACATCGTGCCTCCGGCCGGTGTCACCGTGCACAACCCCGACCTGCACATCGCCACCCTGAACGGCAAGGGCAAGCTGGAGATCGAGCTCGTGGTCGAGCGCGGTCGCGGCTACGTCCCCGCCGTCCAGAACAAGCAGGCCGGTGCCGAGATCGGCCGCATTCCGGTCGACTCGATCTACTCGCCCGTCATGAAGGTGACCTACAAGGTCGAGGCCACCCGTGTCGAGCAGCGGACCGACTTCGACAAGCTGATCCTCGACGTCGAGACCAAGCCGTCCATCACGCCGCGTGACGCTGTCGCGTCGGCGGGTAAGACGCTGGTCGAGCTGTTCGGTCTCGCTCGCGAGCTGAACGTCGACGCCGAGGGCATCGAGATCGGCCCCTCGCCCGCCGAGGCGGACACCATCGCGGCGTTCGCGATGCCGATCGAGGACTTGGACCTCACCGTCCGGTCCTACAACTGCCTCAAGCGCGAGGGCATCCACACCGTGGGCGAGCTGGTCTCGCGCAGCGAGGCGGACCTGCTGGACATCCGCAACTTCGGTGCGAAGTCGATCGACGAGGTCAAGATGAAGCTCGTCGGTCTCGGCCTCGCGCTGAAGGACAGCCCCCCTGGGTTCGACCCGTCGGCCGCCGCGTCCGACTACCCCGCCGAAGGCTGGGGCACGGACACCGCCGTGGACAACCACGACGACGGCCAGGACTACGCGGAGACCGAGCAGCTCTGAGGTCGCTTAGCGGCCGGGCCGGAGCAGAGGATCAGAAAGAAATCCGAGGAGCAATTCGATGCCCACCCCCACCAAGGGACCCCGTCTCGGGGGCTCGCCGGCCCACGAGCGGCTGATGCTGGCCAACCTGGCCACGTCCCTGTTCACCTACGGTCGGATCACGACCACCGAGGCGAAGGCGAAGCGGCTCCGTCCGTACGCCGAGAAGCTGATCAGCAAGGCGAAGGTCGGTGACCTGCACAACCGTCGCGAGATCCTCAAGGTGATCCGCGACAAGGACATCGTGCACAAGCTGTTCGCCGAGATCGGTCCGCAGTTCGCCGACCGCCCCGGTGGCTACACCCGCATCACCAAGACGATGCCGCGCAAGGGCGACAACGCGCCCATGGCCGTCATCGAGTTGGTCGCGGAGCAGACCGTCACCGCCGAGGCGGAGCGCGCCCGCAAGACCAAGTTCGCCAAGGACGAGGCCACCACCAAGGCCGCGACCGAGGAGACCAAGGTCGAGGACGCCGCCACGGACGTGGAGGACCAGGACGCCGACGCGCCCGAGTCCGCCACGAAGGACGCCGCCGAGGAGCCCGCCGAGGGCTCCGACGAGGCTCCGAAGGCCGAGAAGAAGGACGAGTCCTGACGGACGCGGACTTCACCGACGAGCCCGTCGTTCCCGCTGGGGACGACGGGCTCGTTCGTGTGCGACTCGACTTGGCGTACGACGGCACGGACTTCTCCGGGTGGGCGCGGCAGCCCGATCGCCGGACGGTGTGCGGTGTCCTGGAGGACACCATGTCGACGGTGCTGCGCGAGGACGTGCAGCTGACCGTGGCGGGCCGGACGGACGCCGGTGTGCACGCGTCGGGGCAGGTGGCGCACGTGGACCTGCCGTCCGGTGTGGACGTCGCCGGGCTGCCCAAGCGCCTGGCGCGGGCGCTGCCGGCCGATGTGCGGGTGTTCTCGGCACGGGTGGTGCCCGCCGCGTTCGACGCGCGGTTCGCCGCCTTGCGCCGGCACTACGAGTACCGGGTCACCGACGCCGCTTTCGGCGCGCACCCGTTGCGCCGGTTGGACACGCTGGCCTGGCCGCGCCCGCTGTCGCTCGACGCGTTGAACGCCGCGTCGCGACTGTTGCTGGGCGAACGGGACTTCTGCGCGTTCTGCCGGCGGCGTGAGGGCGCGACGACGATCCGCGAGCTGCAACGGCTGGAGTGGGTGCGCGACGGTGACGTGCTGACCGCTTTCGTGTCCGCGGACGCGTTCTGCCACTCGATGGTGCGCAGCCTGGTCGGGGCGCTGGTCGCGGTGGGCGAGGGGCGCAAGCCGGTGGACTGGCCCGCGTCGCTGCTGTCGCTGACCGCGCGGTCCAGCGAGGTCACGGTGGCGCCGCCGCACGGGTTGTCCCTGGTCCGGGTCGACTACCCACCGGACGACGAGCTGGCCGCGCGGGCCGCCGTCACCCGGAACGTGCGCGTCGCCTCGACCGGTTGAACCGCGCGACCGCGTCGACCGCTGAACCGCGTCCGGCGCCATCGCCTCATCGGGCGCGCAAGCGTTTGCGCTCGATGTACCACTCGGTGCCCAGCACGACTCTGAACAGCGGAGGCGGCAGGGTGAGCAGCGCGGCGAGGGTCTTGGTCGACTCGCCGCCGGTGGTCTGCGTGGCGTGAGCCGCCATCGCCGCCCGCTTCACGCCCGCGTACCGCCGCACGTCCACCGAGTGGGTGATCTCGTGGCGTGCGGTGAAGGCCTGCTCGAACGGGGCGAGGTCGAACCTGCGGGCCAGCCGGGCGAGCTTCAGGCCGCGCAGCAGCAGGGTCCGGTCGACGGTCGCCTCCCACACCCTGGGTGTGCCGGCGAGCTCGGCGGCCAGCGTCCCGACCCGGTGGGCCTGGACGTGGTCGGGGTGCCCGTAGCCGCCGTGGGGGTCGTAGGTGGTGACCAGGTCGGCGCGTTCCTCGTGCAGGAGCTCGGCGAGTTCTCCCGCGGCGTCGGCCACGTCGGCGTGCGCGAACCCCTCGCCGTTCTCGCGACCGGACAGCCCGGAGTCGGCGTAGCCCAGGAACTCCACGCGCGCGCACCCGAGCACGCGGGCCGACGCGTGGACCTCTCTCGTCCGGACGGCGCCGAGGTCGGTGCGCCGGGCGCTCAACCCCCGTTCACCGGCGGTCGCGAAGACCAGCACCACCCGGTGCCCCTCCTCGGCGAGGCGCGCCATCGTGCCGCCCGTCAGCAGGGCTTCGTCGTCGGGATGGGCGTGGAAGAAGACGCACGTTCGGCTCACGGGTGCAAGAGTGTCAGTTGCGCCGTTCGGCGGCTTGACGGGAGTTGCGCCGGTCGATCACCCGCGTCGCCGGTCGCCGCTCCAGGCGCTGGCGTGACGTCTCCGCTTCTCCGCTCGGCAGGTGAGACGCGGAGCGGCCCCTCACCGGCGGAAGGTGGTGAGGGGCCGCTGTGGGGCGGTTGGTCCGGGCGTCCTAGAGGTCGAGGGTCCAGGAGTCGATGTAGCCGGTGTCCTGGCTGAAGACGTCACGCACCCGCAGCTGCCAGGTGCCGTTGGCGTTCTCCGCCGACAGGTTCAGCTTGTACGTCGCGTCCACGTTGTCCGCGCTGTCCGAACCGGACTGCACCTTCAACTGCTTGACCGCGCCGCTCGGCGTCACCAGGTCGATCACCAGGTCGCCCCGGTACGTGTGCTTGACGTGCACCTCGACCGTGGCCGCCGCACTCGCCTTGCCACCGCAGTCGGTCACGGTGATGGGGCTGGACGCGACGCCGAGGTCCGGCACGGCCACGTCGGTCGCGTTCGTCTTGGCCGGGCACCCGCCGGGCGGCGGGGTGGACTCGCCGACCAGGCGCAGCAGCTTGTTCGGCGAACCGGTGCCCGCGTTGCCGACCACGCCGTTCGTGGCGCCGTTCACCAGGGCGTCCCGCACCTGCTGCGGCGTCGCCGTGGGGTTCGCGGCGAGGTAGACGGCCGCCGCGCCGACCACGTGGGGCGTCGCCATGGACGTGCCGCTGATCGTGTTGGTGGCGGTGTCGTTGGTGTGCCACGCCGACGTGATCGACGAGCCCGGCGCGAAGATGTCCAGGCAGGTGCCGATGTTGGAGAACGACGACCGGGCGTCGGTGTTGGTCGTGGAGCCGACCGTGATCGCCTCCAGGGTGCGCGCCGGGGTCGTGTTGCACGCGTTGGCGCCGTTGTCGTTGCCCGCCGCGAGCCCGTACGTCACGCCGGACGCGATGGAGTTGCGCACGGCCTGGTCGACCGTGGCGTCCGCGCCGCCACCCAGCGACATGTTCGCGACCGCCGGCTTGACGGCGTTCGCCGTCACCCAGTCGATCCCGGCGATGACGCCCGCGTACGTGCCGGAGCCCGCGCAGTTCAGCACCCGCACGCCGACCAGCTTGGCCTTCTTCGCCACGCCGTGCGCGCCGCCGCCGACGGTGCCCGCCACGTGCGTGCCGTGGCCGTTGCAGTCGGAGGCGTCGTTGTCGTTGTCCACGGTGTCGCGGCCGGACACGGCGCGACCGCCGAAGTCCGTGTGCGAGAGCCGGATGCCCGTGTCGATGATGTAGGCGGTGACGCCCTCACCCTCGTTCGGGTACGTGTACGAGTTGTCCAGCGGCAGCGCGGCCTGGTCGACCCGATCCAGGCCCCACGACGGGGTGGGCGCCTGCGTGCCGGAGATCGTCACCTCGCCGTCCTGCTGCACGTACGACACCGACGGGTCGGCGGCGAGCTTGCGGGCCTGCGCCTCGGTCATGGTGGCCGAGAAGCCGCGCAGCGCGCTGGAGTACCGGTGCCGGACCTTCGCCTCGTACTTGTCGCTCAACGCGTCCACGCTGCTCGCGCTGACGTCGTGGAGCACGACGATGTAGCTGTCCTTCACCGAGTTCGGCGCACCCGACCCGCGGATGGGGCCCTCTTCGGCCGCCGACGTGAAGGTGGTCAGCGCGGCCGTCACCGCGAACGCCGTACCCGTCGCCAGCCCGACACCGGTCAACCGTTTCGTCCAGGACGCGCGAACGTCTGCCATGGCAGGGGGTCTCCTCTTCGCAGGGTGGTGTCGGACGGTGTCACCGCGAAACCGTCCGGACACGGTGAGTTGTTCCTAGTTCGCCCTGCGGGTGGCGCGCAATGATTTGCCGGCAACAACCGACGGACGGACGGTCCACAGATTTTGTCGCGCTGTGAACGCATTACTGCGCGGAGTGACTGGACCGGCCGCGAAAAATATGCCCCCGGACGAATCGTCCGGGGGCACATCGGGCACATCGGGCAGGTCGGGTCTTCGGGGGAGGTCAGTCGCCGCGGCGGACCGCACCCAGGATCTGTTGTTCACCGGGAGTGGTGACCAGCCGCAACGGCCGCCACAGGTTCGTGCCGAGCGCGATCACCTGGTCGTCCTTGAGCGTGGTGAGCTGGTGCGCCATCTGCGGCGGCAGCCGCCAGATCTGCGACGCCAACTGCGCCTGCCCGAGCGGCAGCCGCTGGAGCAGCACCAGGTCCGCGGAATTCGCGGTGTTCGCCGCCTGCGGGTGCAAATAGGGCAGGACGTACATCGTCGTCTGCCACGGCGACCGCGGCGGGAACAGCTCCTGCGGCACGTGGCCGCCGTCGTGCACGACCAGCAGCGGGCTGTCCTCGGACGGACGCGGCAGCTCCACCGGGCTCAGTCGCCGCAGCTGCACCAGCGGCGAGGGACGGCCGTCCGGGCCCGCGCCCGCCGCGCGCACCACCGGCTGCCACGCCGCCGGGCGGCCCGTCGCGATGGTGATCCACGCGCCCGTCGCCATCGCCCGCAGCGCGATCTGCCGGGCCAGGTACAGCCCGCCGACCACGACCATGCGGGTCGGCGCGGACCGCAGCACCGAGATCGTCAGCGGCTCGCCCTGCAGACCCGAGCCGAGCACCATGCCGCCGCGATCGCCGGACGGGCTCACCACGTCCAGCAGCTGCGGCGACACCAGGAACTCCGGCGCCACGCCCCTGCTCTGCGAGTTCAGCAGGCGGGAGTTGCTCACGCCACACCTCCCAGCGGCAGCGTCGCGGCCAACCCGGCGACCTGGAGGCCGTTCAGCGGGGTCAGGGTGATGCCGAGCTTGTCGGACAACGCCTTCAGCCGGTCGTCGGCGCGGTCCAGCTCGGACGGCGTCCGCGCGCTCACCCGCACCATGCCGCGCAGGCCGACCTGGCCCTGCTCGCTGCTCGGCGAGATCGTCATGGACAGCGTCGAGGACAGCGCCCGCACGCCGGTCAGCGCGTTCAGGTTGTTCCGCATGCCCTTGGCGGGCCAGCCGGTGATCGCGTAGCTGGCGTGGCCGACGCCGCCCGCCGTCACGCCGGACCACTTCTCGCGCAGCGACACCGACTTGTTCGCACCGGCCACCGAGGTCAGTTCGGCCGCCGAGATGCCCGCCCGGATCAGCTCGTCCGGGTCGAGCGGGCGGATGGACACACCCGCCGACTCCAGCGCGTTGCGCACCCGGGACAGGGCGCCGATCAACGCGCGGTGCGCGCCCACGACGCCGCCACCGCGCTCCCGGATCGCCGCCGCGCACCGCCGCGGGTCGAGCCGCACCGCGATCCACGTGGTCCGGCGGGCCGCCGCGGGCAGCGGGCCGAGCACTTCCAGGTACGAGTTGAGCGCGGGCGAGTTCACCGGCAGCGCCGCGCTGCCCGGGTAGCAGTGCCAGATCACGGAGATCGCGTCCAACACCACACCGCGGTCTTCCAACGTCGGCGCGAGCGCGCCCAGCGGCAGCGAAGGCGCGCTGCCCACCGCGGTGATCAGACCCGGCGCCGGGTCGACCAGCAGCACGGCGGTCCACGCGCCCTGGTGCCACGCCATGCCCAGCGGACGGCGCTCGTGGTCGACGCCCTTGGCCACCACCAGGTCCGGCACCGCCAGGCGCAGCAACGCCACGCGGGGGTCGTCCGGGCCGATGACCGAGGACTCCTCCTCCGACGGCGGCTTCATCTCCGCCGGACCGCTGCGTGCGGCCGTGCGGCCGTGCGAGCGGAAGCTGTACCGCACCACCAGGGAGATCCACTGGGTCAGCCAGCGACCTCGCGACCTGGTGAACGCGAGGACCAGCGCGATCAGCACGATGCCGCCCGCGATGTACACGTGCACGGGCTCGACGCCGTCACCCGTGGCGCCGACCGCCAGCAGGACCAGGGCGATGGCGATGCCGACTTCGAGCACGACCAGGTTGGCGACCGGCAGCGCGCCCAGGCTCGCACCTGCGGTGCGGCGCCGTGCCCGGAGCAGCGCGGCGCGCACGGCGCCACCCGCGGCCTGCGCGCGCGCCATGGCGGGGTTGGGTGGGCCCGGATGTGGGGTGGTCACGGACATCCGCTCTGGTTCTCTTTCCGTCGGCGTGCGCCGGGTGGGGCCGACCGGGTCTGACCAACCCGCACACGGACCACCCGCCGTCCGGCTATCGTGCAGACCGTACCGCGACTGGGAGAGCAGCGAGCCGAGAATGGCATCAACACCCACCACCAAGTCACAGGTCCAGGCCTACCGCTTCGTGCTGCGCCGGATGCAGTCCGCCCTGGTGCGCAGAGACGCGGTGATGCTGCACGACCCGATGCGCACGCATTCGCGCGCGACCGCGGTGGGTGTCCTGCTCGGCATCATCGGCATGATCGGGTTCCTCATCTTCGGCTTCTTCTCGCCGGACCCGCAGATCGACGGGGACACGCAGATCGCCATCTCCAAGGAGACGGGCCAGGTCTACGTCGTGCGCGAGATCAACCGGGCCAAGACGTTGATCCCGATGACGAACCTGGCGTCCGCGCGGCTGTTGCTGCTGCAGCAACAGGCCGCGGACACGAGCCAGGCGAGCGTCGGCGGCGGTGACGCGGCGGCCGGTGCGGTCAACCAGGCGCCGCAGGTCGCGGGCGGCGCGCCGAAGCTGGTCACCGAGAAGGCGTTGGCGAAGCTGCCCAAGGGCCGGTTGACGGGTATCCCGGACGGCCCGGACGTGCTGCCCAAGCCGGAGGACCGGATCGGCTCGGACTGGTCCGTGTGCGACACGCTGATGTTGGACGAGACGCTGAACGACCCGTCGTCGCCCGGCAAGTTCACCACCACCGTGCTGGCCGGTATCAGCGGCGGCGGCGACCTGCTCGACGGCAACCGCGCCCTGCTGGTGCGTGCGGGCACCGACGACAAGCAGGCGTACCTGATCTACAAGGCGCCGGTGAACTCCAAGATCACCTCGACCTCCACGGTCCGGGCGAAGGTCGACTTGGGCGACGAAGAAGTCCTCAACGCGTTGAACCTGACGAACAAGAGGCCGCGGGCGATCAGCAGTGGTCTGCTCAACGCGATCCCCGAGGCGAAGCCGTTGGTGGCGCCCGAGGTCCCGGGTCGCGGCCAGCCGGTGGCGTACATCACCAGGCCGAGCGGGCTGAAGGTCGGCGGCGTGATCGAGGTCCGGCGCGCCGGCGCGGCGTCCGAGTTCCACGTGCTGCTGAAGGACGGCCTCCAGAGGGTCAGCCGGGCCGCGGCCGACCTGCTCCGGGCGGCCGACGCGCAGGGCACCGCGCCGAAGCTGGTCGACATCGCGGACATCAACAACGCGCCGACCACCGAGCAGCTCGACTTCGCCGACTACCCGCCGGACGTGCCGGAGGTGTTGGAGCCCAACCAGAACAACCGGGTGATCTGCCTCGGCTGGCAGGCGAAGGACGTCACGTCGGACAACAAGTCGCAGCACACCAAGGTGACCATCGCGCCGTCGCTGCCGATCCCGGCCGACGCGCGACCGGTGCCCATCAACCAGGTCGGCGCGACCGGCGAGGTCGTCAGCGAGTTCGTGATGATGCCGGGCAAGTCGGCGGTGGTGCGCAGCTCGACGTCCACCCAGGACTTCGCCAGCGGCCCGATCCACCTGATCACCGGTCGTGGCGTGAAGTACGGCATCCCGGACACGACGACGAGTGCCGCGCTGGGGCTGGGCGCGGACGGTTTCGCGCCCGGACCGGAGTCGATCCTGCGACTGCTCCCCAACGGGCCGCAGCTCAACCGCAACGACGCCTCCCGCAGCTGGGACTCCATCCCGGTGCCGAAGAGCAACAGCCTGCTGCCCGAGGAACAGGCGCGCAAACAGGGCAGCTGACCCCTGTGGCGGAACCGGCGCGGGCCGGTTCCCGTCAGACGGTGCGGGAGGTGGCGCGGTGAACGAGGTCACACGCAGGCCCGCGGTCGCGGCGGCGGGCACCCGGCAGGTGTCGGTCGACCCGCGGTGGTTGGAGCTGTACGCGAAGCGCGTCGACGAGGCGGCCGAGGAGTTGACCCGTGCGCGGGACGAGCTCCGGGAGGACCCGGTGCGCCCGCAGAGCTTCGGCGAGCTGGGGCGTGCGCTGCGCAACGCCGAGGCGTACGGCCGGGCCGCGGCGATGCTGAACCAGCAGCTGGACCGGGCGTGCGAGGTGCTGACGTCGGCGGGGAAGGGCCTGCACGAGGTGGCCGAGCACTACGGCGCCCAGGACGACGAAGCCGTCGCGCTGATCAAGGCCGTGGAACGCCGGACGGGGTCGCTCTGATGCGGGGCAAGGACGGCAGGCAGATCGCCGCCGAGGTCGGGCCGGAGCTGGACTACCTGTCCGGGATCAGCCGCCGGCTCGGCGTGCGCGACCTGGTGGCGGACTACTTCACGCCCGTCGTGGGCGACTGGAACGACCTGCACGACGAGGCGGAGCGCTGGCGCAAGGCCGGGCTGGTCGCCGAGCACGTGACGCGTGACCTGACCAAGCCGCTGGGCAAGCTCGACTCGGCGTGGCAGGGCAAGGACGCGGACTCGTTCGTGGAGCACATGCAGAAGGTCGGTCTCGCCGGGCACGACATGTCCGACGCGATGCACGCGATGGGCGAGGCGCTGGACCACACCGCCGAGGGCATCCGCGGCATCGTCGAGGACATGTCACGGGTGTACGCCGAGGCGGCCGACGTGGTGTCCGGCGCGGCGGCGTTGCCGGTGGACGGCGACCGGCGCGTGATCGAGGCGCTGGACGAGCTGCAGGACCCGGCGAAGGAGCTGCACGAGTCGGTGCGCGACGTGCTGGAGGCGTTCCTCCGGCTGTGCGACGGTGTCTCCGGATCGGCGGACTTCGCCGACGTGAAGATGGACCACAAGTACCCCGAGCAGGACTGGACGTTCACGGAGCCGGCGAAGCCGACCGCGCCGCAGCCCTCGGCCACCCCTCCCGCGGACACCAAGCCCGCCGCTGCGGCTGGTGGTGGTGGTGCCGGCGGCGGTGCCGGGTCCGGTGGCGGTGGCGGTGCCGGGTCCGGTGGCGGTGGCGGCGGTGGTGTGCCGGGAGGTCTGTCCGGCGGGGACGCCCCGGAGCGCATGCAGCAGGGCGGGTCGACGGCGGTGTCCGAGCCGCGCTTCTCGGAGCAGGGCGTCCGCCCGGCCGCTGCGGCGGCCGGTCCGTCCGGCCCGCCGTCCGCCGGTGGTGGCGCCGGGGTGGTGGGCGGCGGCATGGGCATGATGGGCGGTATGGGCGCCGGCGGTCAGCAGGGCGGCGACAAGGAGCACAAGTCGAAGGTCCAGCTGGCCGGCTCGACCGAGCAGGTCTTCGGCAAGCCCAAGAAGGCCGCCCCGCCGGTCCTCGGCGAGGACTGAAGCCGGACAAGAGAACCGAAGCCGGACAAGAGAAGGGCCGCCTGGGACAGGCGGCCCTTCTGCCGTCAGTGGACTGTCGTGAGCGGACTAGGCGGAGGACCGTCTCACCGGGACGGCGGCCCGCCTGGCCCGGTTGCGGTTGACGGTGTGCACGATGAACAGCGTCAGCAGCAGGAGCCCGACGCCCGCGCCCGTCCCGGACAGCGCCACGATCATCGGCGCGTTGTTCGGCGGGTCCAGCGGGTCGAGGGTGGTCATCAGCTGCTTGGGCGACACCGGCTTCGCGCCCTCGCGCTCCGACGGCAGCTCGGCGGTCAGCGCGGCCACCGGGTTGACGATCCCGTAGCCGACCTTGTGGTCCCGGCCGCTCGGGTTGCCCGGGTGCTGCGCGGTGGCCTTGATCCGGTCCATCACCTGGCGCGCGTTCAGGTGCGGGAAGCGTTCGCGCACCAGCGCGGCCACGCCCGCCACGTACGGCGACGCGAAGCTGGTGCCCTGGATGGCGGTGGTCCGACCGGTCGGGTCGGTGTTGGCGTTGGTCAGGCCCTTGCCGGCCGGGTCGAGCGTCACGATGTCCTCACCCGGCGCGGCCACGCTGACCCACGGGCCCCACACCGAGAACGACGACACCTCACCCTCGATGTTCACCGACCCGACGGACAGCACGTCGTCGGCGTACCACGGCGGTGACGCGACGACCTTGACGTTCTTCGGGTCCTGGTTGTCGTTCTGCGCGCCGCACCCGCCCTCGTCGCCGAGGTTGCCGGCGGCGGTGACGATGACGGCGTCCTTCTCGTTCACCGCCCAGTCGATCGCGGCCTGGAGCTCGCGTTCCGAGTTGCTGGGCTCGTGCGGCGGTTCGCACGAGGTCAGCGAGATGTTGATGACCTTCGCGCCCTTCGTGGCCGCGGTCACGATCGCCTGCGCCAGGGTGCCGACCTTGCCGGCGGACGGCCGGCTGTCCACCTTCTTCGGGTCGTCGAACTTGTAGCGGTCGCTGGTCTGCCGGATCGCCAGCAGGTCCGCCTCGGGCGCGGCGCCGACGAACCCGGTCTCGTCGTCCCGGCTGGCCGCCGCCACGCCGGCGACCCCGGTGCCGTGGCCGTCGCAGTCGACGACCCCGCGCTCGGCGGTCTCCACGTAGTCGCCGCCCGCGGTGACCCGCCCGGCGAGGCGCGGGTGCTCGGCGTTGACGCCCGTGTCGATGATGGCCAGCATGATGCCGTTGCCGGTGGCGAAGCGGTGCGCCTCCTCCAGCCGGAGCTGCATCTGGCCCCAGGGCTTGTTCACGATGCGCTGGTCACCGGTGCCCGAGGTGATGCACTGGACGTGCTTCTCGTAGTTGACGTCTTCCTGCGGCTCGACGAACTGCTTGAGGAAGCGCTTGTCGACGGGTGGCGGCTGCGAGTTCGGCCGGCTGTCCGGTGCGGTGGTCGTGGTCGGCTGCGCGTGCGCGCCGGGCGTGCCCACGAGCATGGCCGTCACCGCGGCCAGCGCGGCGATCCTGCGGATGCGCATCACGGCCTCACGCGGCGATGAGCTGGCGCATGGCCACGTAGAGGTCCATCACCGCCAGCGCCAGCGGCAGCACCGCGGCGATCAGGATGGCCTCCAGCACGTCGACCGTGCGGCGCAGCACCGGGGAGAACTTCTGGTGGGGGAAGATCACGCCGAGCACCAGCGCGCCCGCGCCGATCACCACGAGGGTGCCGAACACGAACAGCAGCCGGTCGCCGGGCGAGGACTCCATGAGCCACCCCAGCAGCACGCCCGCGCCGGCGGCCATGCCGCTGGCCAGCAGCGCCACCGCCTGCGCGCCGTTCGCGTAGGACCGGCCGCGCAGCAGCAGCACCAGCGTCACCACGATCGCCAGCAGCGGGCCCCAGATGGAGCCGTTGCCGGCGGCGATCACGGCGAACAGGGCGGCGATGCCGCCACAGCCGATGATCATGCCGGTGAGGTACTCGTGCGCGTTGGCCGTGCGCCGCTCGATCACGGAGTACTCCGGGAAGCCGGTGTCCTCCTTGAGGTCCTCGGCGCTGCCCGGCACGGTCGGCAGCGGCAGCTTGGCCAGCTGGATCGTCAGCCGGGGCAGCGCGGACAGCATCGCCAGCGAGACGGCCGTGGTCGCCGCCGCGATGCCGTGCATCGGGTGGTCGACGAGGATGCCGACCAGGAACGCGATGGCGCTCAGCGCGCCGGCCGTGGCGGCGGCGATGAACACCGTGATGCCGCGGCCGATCAGCATGATCGCGGCCGAGGCGAAGATCAGCACCAGCACGCTGGCGAGCAGCAGGCTCGGCCGGTCGAGCGGGCCGGGCACGATGTAGAGGCCGGCCACGTACGCCATCGGCAGGCCGCCGGCCGCCGCGATCAGCACACCCGTGTCGGTCGCGTTGTAGGACCGCGCCACCACGGCGCCCGCGGCCAGGGCCGCGATGGCCACCACACCCGCGCAGATCGCCGGGGCGAGGTTGCCGCCACCGCCGAACGGGCCGGCCATCAGCACCGCGATCGCGGCCGTGATCAGCGCCAACGCACCCGCGAGGTGGCCGTAGCGCCGGGCCGTGTCCTTGGTCCACGGGCGGAAGCTGTCCGGGTCGGACTCGGCGATCGCGTCGACCACGTCGTCGTACAGCGGGGGCGGCGGGTTCTCGTTGCGCTTGCGCAGCTGGAGCAGCTCGCCGTCGACCACGCCGAGCGACGCGAGCGTGCGGCTGGGGTCAAGCGGGCTGTCGCCGAGCTTGGCCAGCGCCCACCCGCCGTGTCGAACGCCACCGTCCGGAGTGGCCTCCTTGGCCATGTCCAGCAGCATCGGCAGCAGGTCGGCCACCGCGACGTCGGCGGGCAGCGCAACGTCGATACGCGTTCGCGGCGCAACCACCGTCACCCTGCTGAACACCGTCGTACCGGTCGCCACCAGCGCCCCCTAAGTCATGAGTGTGTGCTTGTGGTTCCGCCCGCGACCCTATTGGTGCGGTCGGACGTGCCTGGGTCCGCCCCATCGGAGCGGACGCAGTCCCCATCGGAGCGGACACAGTATGGATGCAGCGGGTGTCCGGGCAGGGCCGTTCCGCGCAACAGGTGGGAGGCGGATTTCACCGACCCCCCGCCTTGCGGGGTTCCGATGCGCCATAGTGTCGGTTGCCACGGGTGGAGCGCACCGCTGGTGGCCCGCCCGCCTGCCCGGTACTCCGGGTCGGGAGGATCGCAACGGGATCGACGCTGAAGAGGTGCCTGTCAGGTGAGCACGCTGCAATTCAAGCGCACGGCACGCCTCGCTGCTCCCCGCCCGCCAGGCGGTGAGGTCCACCTCGAACCGCCCCCCGAGGTGCCCCGGGTCATCCCCGGCAACATCATGATGAAGGCGATGCCCGTCGTCATGATCATCTCATCGGTCGGGATGATGGTGCTGATGTTCCAGTACAGCGCCCGCAGCCCGGCCGCGATGATCATGCCGGGCATGATGCTGATCTCGACCATCGGCATGATGGCCGGCGGCATGGGCAGCGGCAAGGGCCAGAAGAAGGCCGAGATGAACGAGGACCGCAAGGACTACCTGCGGTACCTCGGGCAGATGCGGGACCGCGCCCGTGAGGCCGCCAACGAGCAGCGCGCCGAGCGCGAGTGGGTCCACCCCGACCCGCAGATGCTGTGGTCGCTGGCCACCACCCGGCGGATGTGGGAACGCCGGCAGAACGACCCGGACTTCTGCCACCTGCGCGCGGGCCGCGGCTCGCAGCGGCTGGCGACCCGGCTGGTGCCGCCGCAGACCGGTCCGGTCGAGGAGCTGGAGCCGATCGCGACGCTGGCGCTGCGCCGGTTCGTGCGCGCCCACTCGCTGGTGCCCGACCTGCCGATCTCCATCGCGCTGCGCGGTTTCGCCGCCGTCGGCCTGCTCGGCGACATCGAGGAGAAGCGCGGCCTGGCCCGTGCGCTGCTGGCCCAGATGGCGACCTTCCACTCGCCGGACGACCTGCTGATCGCGGTCGTCACCACCGGCCGCACCAAGGCCGAGTGGGAGTGGATGAAGTGGCTGCCGCACGTGCAGCACCCGCAGATCGTGGACGGCATCGGCCAGATGCGGATGATGGCGAGCTCGCTCGCCGAGGTCGAGCAGATGCTGGACGAGCAGTTGCGCGACCGGCAGCGGTTCACCCGCAACGCGCCGCCGCCCGCCGACCAGCCGCACATCGTGGTCGTGATCGACGACGGCGACGTCACCCGGGAAGAGCAGATCATCCTGGAGGAGGGCCTGGTCGGCGTCACCCTGCTCGACCTGTCCGAGTCGCTGGGCAACCTGACCGCCCGCCGCGGGCTGCGGCTGGTGATCGAGGACGGCAAGCTCGGCGCGCGCAGCGCGAGCGGCGTCGAGTGGTTCGGCGGGCCGGACTGGCTGAGCGTGGTCGAGGCCGAGGCGCTGGCCCGGCGGCTGTCGCCGTACCGGGTCGGTGGTGTCGACACCGGCGGCACCGACGAGGACCCGCTGTCGATGAGCAACAACCCGCCGCTGCTGGAGTTCCTGGGCATCCCCGGCGACCCGATGACGTTCGACGTGCAGGGCGCGTGGCGGCCACGGCCGGTGCGCGACCGCTACCGGGTGCCGTTCGGCATCGGGGAGTTCGGTCAGCAGGTCGAGCTGGACATCAAGGAAGCGGCGATGGAGGGCATGGGCCCGCACGGCCTGTGCATCGGCGCCACCGGTTCCGGCAAGTCCGAGTTCCTGCGCACGCTGGTGCTCGGCATGCTGGCCACCCACTCGTCGACCTCGCTCAACATGATCCTGGTCGACTTCAAGGGCGGTGCGACGTTCCTCGGCCTGGACAAGGCGCCGCACGTCGCCGCGACGATCACCAACCTGGCGGGCGACCTGACCCTGGTCGACCGGATGAAGGACGCCATCGCCGGTGAGGTCTCCCGGCGGCAGGAAGTGCTCGCCAAGGGCAACTACAAGAACGTGTGGGACTACGAGAAGGCCCGGGAGAACGGCGCCGACCTCGACCCGCTGCCGGCGTTGTTCATCTGCATCGACGAGTTCTCCGAGATGCTGACGGCGAAGCCGGACTTCATCGACATCTTCCTCCAGATCGGTCGTGTCGGCCGGTCGCTCCAGATGCACATGCTGCTGGCCTCGCAGCGCCTGGAGGAGGGCAAGCTGCGCGGTCTGGACACGTTCCTGTCGTACCGGATCGGTCTGAAGACGTTCTCCGCCGCCGAGTCGCGGGCCGCGATCGGCGTGCCGGACGCCTACGAGCTGCCGCCCATCCCGGGCTCCGGGTACCTGGGCGTGCAGGGCTCGCCGCTGACGCGGTTCAAGGCGCTGTACGTGTCCGGCCCGTACCGGCCCGCCGGGTTGCAGGTCGCGGGCCCGTCCGCGCCGGTGAGCAGCGACAAGCGGCCCCGGTACTTCGTGCCGGACTACATCGAGATCCCCAAGGAACCGGTCCGGCCGCTCGAACCGGTCAAGCAGGAGAAGAAGGAAGAGGACAGCAACGAGCCGTCCGAGCTGGAAGTCATCGTCGAACGCCTGGTGGGCCAGGGTCCGCCGGCGCACGAGGTGTGGCTGCCGCCGCTCAACGAGCCGCCGTCGCTGGACACCCTGCTGCCGCCGCTGCAGGCCACCGAGGACCGCGGCCTGACCGCGCCCGGGTTCTTCTCCAACGGCAAGCTCCAGGTTCCGCTCGGCGTGGTGGACAAGCCGTTCGAGCAGCGGCGCGACCTGCTGTGGGCGGACTTCTCCGGCGCGGCCGGTCACGGCGCGTTCGTCGGCGGCCCGCAGTCGGGCAAGTCGATGATGCTGCGGACCCTGGTCACGTCCATGGCGCTGACGCACACCCCCGAGGAAGTGCAGTTCTACTGCCTCGACCTCGGTGGCGGCACGCTCGCCGCGTTCGAGAAGCTGCCGCACGTCGGCGGGTTCGCCAGCCGGTTGGACGTGGACAAGGCGCGCCGCATGGTGGCCGAGCTGTCGGGCCTGATCTCCGAGCGCGAGCAGCGGTTCCGGGCGCAGGGCATCGACTCGATGGTCGAGTTCCGCAACCGCAAGCGGCGCGGCGAGATCCGGGACGACAACTTCGGTGACGCGTTCCTGCTGGTCGACGGCTGGATGAACTTCCGGCAGGAGTTCGAGGCGCTGGAGCCCATGGTGCAGGCGCTGGCCGCCCAGGGCCTGTCGTACGGCGTGCACGTGGTCGTGACGGCGAACCGGTGGGCGGAGATCCGGCCCGCGATGAAGGACCTGCTCGGCACCCGGTTCGAGCTGCGCCTCGGTGACACGAGCGAGTCCGAGGTGGACCGGAAGGTCGCGGTCAACGTGCCCGCCGGCCGTCCCGGTCGCGGTCTGTCGCCGCAGAAGCTGCACTTCCTGACCGCCCTGCCGCGCGTCGACGCGTCCTCGGACGCCGGGAACGTGGCGGCCGGCGTGCAGGAAATGATCGGCAAGGTGAACGCCGCGTGGCGGGGCAAGCGGGCGCCGCAGGTCCGGTTGCTGCCCGACCTGCTGCCCTACGCCGACTTCATGGGACAGGTCCAGCAGGTCCGGCCGAACCGGGGTCACCTGGTGCCGGTCGGCGTCAACGAGGACGAGCTGGCGCCGGTGTACCTGGACTTCGACGCCGACCCGCACTTCATGTGCCTGGCCGACGGCGAGTCCGGCAAGACCAACCTGCTGCGCACGATCGTGCGCGGCATCATGACCAGCTACACCTCGTCCGAGGCGCTGATCATGCTGGTCGACTACCGGCGCACGATGCTCGGCTTCATCGACACGGACCACCTGCTGTCCTACGCGGTGTCGTCGGCGCAGCTGACGGACATGATCAAGGACGTCCGCGGCTCGATGACGGGCCGGCTGCCCGGTCCGGACGTCACCCAGGAGCAGTTGAAGAACCGCTCCTGGTGGAAGGGCCCCGAGCTGTTCGTGGTCGTGGACGACTACGACCTGGTCGCGCCGCAGGGCGGGCAGAACCCGTTGCAGCCGCTGGCGGAGTTCATCCCACAGGCCAAGGACGTCGGTCTGCACATCGTCGTCGTCCGCCGCATGGGTGGCGCGTCGCGGGCGATGTACGACCCGATCATGGGCAAGCTGAAGGAGATCTCGGCGCCGATCATGGTGGGCTCGGGCTCGAAGGAGGAGGGCGCCATCGTGGGCAACCTCAAGCCGTCGCCGCAGCCCCCCGGCCGGGGCACGCTGGTCACCCGCAAGCTGGGGCAGCAGCGCATCCAGGTCGCCTGGATCGACCCCGAGTAGTCCCGGACCACGTGGAGGGCCCCGCTTCGGCGGGGCCTTCACGTTCCGGCGTTCCGGGTTTCGGCCGCGCGTCCCGGCGTTCCCCTGCTGCCCGTTTTGGGCTTCGTGGGCGTTGTGGGGCCAAGGACGGGGAGTTTCGCGCTGAGCGGACGGGCGCGGGACGTGGCCCTGGCCCACGGCGCACGCCGGTGCGGCGGAGTGCCGTCGAACCGACGCGTCGTGGTGTCGCCGCAGGCTCGCCGCTTGTCGGAGCGGCCATGCCACCTGCGCGAACGGCTGTACCCGCCGGTGTTGCCCACTGCCGTGCGCGCCCAGGCGGTTGCTCGCGGTGCACGCCCGCCACTGCGTCGGAGCACGCTCGCACTCGACTCGCGCGACCCTCCGGATGTCCGTCTCCTCCTCTATGCTCCGGCCTGCATGTGACGGAGCGGCGGTGGCGGCGCACTCCGAGTAGTGGATCACAGGCGACGGACCACGGGGGACCGTTCCCAGGGGCGTCCCGCACAAGCGGGTCACGGCGGCCTCGCCGCCGCGGCCGGACCGAGGGAGGCGCGTGACGACTGAGTTCAAGGTGCTCGGGCCCCTTGAGGTCTGGCACGGCGGCAGGCAGGTGGCCCTGCCGACGGGCAAGGCGCGGGTGCTGCTGGCGAGCCTGCTGCTGCGCGCCGGCCGCGTGGTCCCGATGGACGACCTCGTCGACCGCCTGTGGGACGGCCGGTCGGTGAACCCGGCCCGCACCAGGGCGACCCTGCACATGGTGGTGACGCGGCTGCGCCAGTCGCTCGGCGAGGCGAACGTGGTGCGGACCGCGACCGGCGGGTACGCGGCGGACGTGCCGCCGGGCGCGCTGGACCTGGACCGGTTCCGCGACCTGGTCGGCCGGGACCGGTTCACCGAGGCGCTGGACCTGTGGCGCGGCGCGCCGCTGTCGGACGTGCCGTCGGACGTGCTGCACGGCGAGGACGTGGTGCCGCTGCTGGAGGAGCGCCTCGACGCGCTGGAACGCAGGCTCGACGCCGACCTGGCCGAGGGCCGGGCCGCCGACGTGGTGCCGGAACTGCGGTCGCTGACCCGCGAGCACCCGTTGCGGGAGCGGTTCTGGGGCCAGCTGATGGAGGCGCTGTCCCGGTCGGACCGGCAGGCCGAGGCGCTGGCCGCCTACCGCTCGGTCGCCGAGCTGCTGGCCGAGCAGCTGGGGGTCGACCCGGGTCCGCGGTTGCAGGAGCTGCACCAGCGGATCCTCACCGCCGCACCGGACGTCACCGCGCGCACGTCGAACGCCTGCGACCCGCCCGCGCCGCAGCAGCTGCCGATGCACACCCGGTTCTTCGTCGGGCGCGAGCACGAGCTGAAGGCGCTGTGGGCACTGCTGGACACGGCCGCGGCGGACGGCACGGTGGTGATCTCCGCGATCAACGGCACGGCGGGCGTCGGCAAGACGACGTTGGCCCTGCACTGGGCGGGTGAGAGCCGCAACCGGTTCCCGGACGGCCGGCTCTACGTGAACCTGCGCGGGTTCGACCCGACCGGTGTGCCGATGAGCCCGGACGAGGCGTTGCGCGGCTTCCTCGGCGCGTTGGGCGTGGCGCGTGAGCGGATCCCGTCCGGGTTGGACGAGAAGGTGGGGCTGTACCGCAGCCTGCTGGCCGAACGCCGGGTGCTGGTGGTGCTGGACAACGCCGCGGACAGCGAGCAGGTCCGCCCGCTGCTGCCCAGCGGTTCGCGCTGCCTGGCGCTGGTGACCAGCCGGAACCAGCTCGGCGGGCTGGTGGTGCGGGAGGGCGCCCGGCCGTTGCAGCTGGACGTGCTGACGGACGAGGAGGCGACCGCGCTGCTGGAGCGGCAGCTCGGTCCGGAGCGGGTGGCGGCCGAGCCGGACGCGGTGCGCGAGCTGATCGGCCACTGCGGGGGGTTGCCGCTGGCGCTGTCGGTGGTCGCGGCGCGGGCGGCGGCGCACCCGGACTTCCGGCTGCGGGCGTTGGCCGGCGAGCTGGCCGACGAGCGGACCCGGCTGGAGGCGCTGGACACGGGCGACGCGACGGTCAGCGTGAAGACGGTGTTCTCGTGGTCCTACGAGCGGCTGAGCCCGCCCGCGGCCCGGATGTTCCTGCTGCTCGGCGTGCACGCCGGGCGGGAGGTGTCGATACCGGCGGGGGCGAGCCTGGCCGGTGTGCCGCCGCGTGCCGCCCGTCGGCTGATGGGGGAGCTGAGCCGGCTGCACCTGATCTCGGAGCCGGAGCCGGGCCGGTTCTCGCTGCACGACCTGGTGCACGCCTGCGCGCGGGACCTCGCCATGGCGCACGAGGACCGGAGCGGCCTGCGCGACGCCATGCGCCGGGTGCTCGACCACTACCTGCACACCGCCAACAACGCCGACCGGCTGCTGTACTCGCAGCGGGAGGAGATCGCGTTCGCCGAACCGGCGCCCGGCGTGGTCGTCCCGGAGTTGACCGAGCGCGCCGACGCGCTGGCGTGGTTCCACCTCGAGCACGCGTCGCTGATGGCCGCGGTCGGGCACGCCGCCGCGCACGGTTTCGACACGCACGCCTGGCAGTTGGCGTGGACCACGACGGCGTTCGCCAGGCTGCGCTCGTTCTGGCACGAGCAGGCGAGGTGCCTGGAGACCGCGCTGGCGGCGGCGAAGCGGCTGGACGACCGGGTCGCGCTCGCCTCGACGCTCCGCGGCCTGGGCCGGATCATGATCCCGCTGCGCCGGTTCGCCGAGTCCGAGGCCAACCTGACCGCCGCGCTGGAGCTGGCCCGGGAGCTGGGCGATCGGCAGAGCCAGGCGCACATCCACCGCCACCTCGCCGGCCTGTACGAGGCGGCGGACCGGCTGCACGACGCCCTGCACCACGCCGAGCAGGCCCTGGAGGTGTTCGAGGCGCTGGGTGATCGCGCCGGGACGGCCCGCGCGCTGAACGCCGTGGGCTGGGCCAGGGCGATGCTCGGCGAGGACCTGCACCGGGCGCTGACCGACTGCGGCCGGGCGCTCGTGCTGTTCCGCGAGGTGAACGACGTGCTGGCGGAGGCGGCGACGTGGGACAGCCTCGGCTACATCCACCACCGCCTGCACGACCTGGACGAGGCCGTCCGCTGCTACCGGGCGGCGCTGCCGAAGTACCGGGAGAGCGGCGACCGCTACGAGGAGGCAGCGACGCTCGAACGACTCGGCGACGCGCACCTGGAGGCCGGCGACCACGCCGCCGCGCGTGCGGTGTGGCGGGAGGCGTTGGCGGTCCTGGACGAGTTGGGCCACGGCACGGCGGACGCGCTGCGGGCGAAGGTGGACGGTCTGCCGTGACCGGTCCCCTGACCCGTTTCCGCGTCCTGGGGCCGTTGGAGGTGTGGCACGGCGACGAGCCGGTGCACTTGCCCGCCGGGCGCACGCGCGTGCTGCTGGCCACGTTGTTGTTGCGCGCCAACCGGATCGTTCCGGTGGGCGACCTGGTCGAACGGCTGTGGGACGAGGACGTGCCGAACGCGCGCAGGGCGCGGTCGACGTTGCACATGGTGGTGACGCGGCTGCGGCAGGCGCTCGGCGCGGCGAACGTCGTGCGCACGGCGACCAACGGGTACGTGGCGGACGTGCCGCCGGAAGCCCTTGACCTGCACCGGTTCCGCTACCTGGCCGCACGGGAGCGCTACGCCGAGGCGCTGGAGCTGTGGCGCGGCGCGCCGCTGTCGGACGTGCGGTCGGACGTGCTGCACCGCGAGGAGGTCACGCCGCTGCTGGAGGAGCACCTGGTCGTGCTCGAACGCCGCATCGACGCCGACCTGGACGCGGGCCGGGCCGCCGAGGTGGTGCCGGAACTGCGGTCGCTGACCCGCGACCACCCGTTGCGGGAGCGGTTCTGGGGTCAGCTGGTGCTCGCCCTCTACCGCTCCGACCGACAGGCCGAGGCGATGGCGGCCTTCCGCGCGGTGCGCGAGGTGCTGGTCGAGGAACTGGGGGCGGACCCCGGTCCGGCGCTGACCGACCTGTACGACCGGATCCTGCGCGACGAGGTGCCCCTCGGCCCGGCCGCCACGGCGTCGCGCGAGGTCCCGCGCCGGGTGCCGCCGCAGGTGTCGCTGTTCGTCGCGCGGGAACGGGAGCTGGCCGCCCTGGACGAGGCGGCGGCGGAACCCGGCGCGGTCGTGCTGCTGCACGGCAGCGGTGGCGTCGGCAAGACCGCGCTGGCGTTGAGCTGGGCGAACCGGCGGCGCGACCGGTTCCCCGACGGTGACCTGCACCTGAACCTGCACGGGTTCGACGCCGAGGGCCGCCCGGTCGAGCCGGTGGGCGCCGCCGAGTCGTTGCTGGTGTCGCTCGGCGTGCTCCCGGAGGACGTGCCGGCGGGGCTGGGGGCGCGCACCGCGTTGCTGCGCGCCACCCTGGCCGGCCGCCGGATGCTGCTCGTGCTGGACAACGCGGCCGACAGCGACCAGGTCCTGCCGCTGCTGCCGGGCACGCCGACCGCCACCGTCGTGGTCACCAGCCGCAACCAGCTGCGCGGGCTGGTCGCCCACCACGGCGTGCGCCGGATCCCGCTGAGCCCGCTGTCCCCGGACGAGTCGACCGAGCTGCTGTCGTCGGTGCTGGGCCGCGACCGGGTGGCCGCCGACCCGGTGGCGGGCAGGCAGGTCGTGGCGCGCTGCACCGGCCTGCCGTTGGCGTTGCGGGTGTTCGCCGAGCGGGTGGCGCGGTTCCCGCGGACGCCGATGAGCGCGTTCGCGGCGGAGCTGGCCGACGAGCGGTCGCGGTTGGACCACCTCAACGCCGACGACGGCGACGACACCGACGTGCGGTCGGTGTTCTTCTGGTCCTACCGCGCGCTCACCCCGGACGTCGCCCGACTCTTCCGGTTGCTGTCGGTGCACCCCGGTCCGGACATCGGCGTGTTGGCCGCCGCCGCGCTCGCGGGTGTGCCGGAGCCGGTGGCGCGCCGGCAGCTGGAGCGGTTGACCGCCGACCACCTGCTCGACTCGCGGGCGCCCGGCCGCTACGAGTTCCACGACCTGCTCCGGGCGTACTCCAGGGAGCTGCCGGACGCCGACCGCGAGGACGCCCTGCGCGCCTTGGTCGAGTGGTACGTCCGCGCGGCCGAGGCCGCCGCGGCGAGGACGCCGTCCTACCGGCCGCACCCCGGTGCCGAGCTGCCCGCCGACGCGGCGGAGTTCGAGATCGGGGCGGTGGCGGACTCCGGCGAGTGGGGCCGGCTGGAACTCGCCAACCTGGCCGCGGTGATCAGGACCGCGGCCGAACGGGGGTGGCAGGCGCAGGCGTGGCGGATCAGCGACGCGGTGTGGTGGATCGTGGACCTCCTGCCCAAGGGCGACGACGTCGCGGAGATCTTCGAGATCGGCTGCGACTCGGTCGGCGAGACGTCCCGGCACCACCTGCGCGGCATCGCGATCAACCACCTCGCCTGGATCTACTCGCAGGTCAACCGGCACGACGCGGCGGTCGAGGCGTTCCAGCGAGGGCTGGAGATCGCGGTGCGGGACGGCGACCGGCGGTTGGAGGGCGTCATCGAGGCGAACCTCGGCGGCGCGTACAGCCGGGTCGGCCGGTACGCCGAGGCGGTCGAGCACCAGTCGCGCGGGCTGGCCGTCGCGCAGGAGCAGGACGACCACCACCGCCAGGCGGCGGCGCACTTCAACCTCGCGTACAGCCTGCTCAGCCTCTACCGGTACGAGGAGTCGCTGGAGCACGGCCTGCGGGCGCGCGAGATCTTCGACAGCCAGGGCGACGGCTACCACTCCGCGCGGGCCACCAGTGTCCTCGGCATGGCGTGCCGCGCGCTGGGCAGGTTCGAGGAGGCGGAGTCGGTGGTGCGCGAGGGGATCTCGGCGCTGACGGCGTTCGCGGACCCGCTCGGCCAGTCGTACCTGTACGACGAGCTGGGCACGGTGCTGCTCTGCCTGGACCGCCTGGAGGAGGCCTTGGAGTCGTGGCGGTACGCGCTCGCGATCTACGACGAGTACGAGGGCGGCCAGGCCGAGGTGGTGCGGTCGTGGCTGGCCGACTACGGGCGAGAACCCCGGACCGACGCCGCGGGGCCCTCAACGGGAAGGTGTTGAAGGCGCCCGCGGTCCGGTCGTCACCGCGCCTGGGGCCGTGCGGTGCGCCGCCCCCCGACGACCCGCCGACCACCGGACCGGCCTGCCCCTCGGGATCCGGTCCCGCGTCCCCCTGGGGGCAGCGGCGGTGAACGGTTTCCACTGTGCACGCCGCGGCTCACAATCGGCTCACGGCGTGCTCACCGGGGTGCCCGAAAGGTGACGTCGTAAGCTGGAGTGCCTGGGGAGCGGCATGACGACCAGGCTCAGGGTCCTCGGTCCGCTGGAGGTGTGGCACGGCCCGGATGCGCCGATCGCCGGCAGGCGCTGGAACGGTGGGGAGTCGAGCAGTCGAACCCGGCCGCGGCGGACGGCTTCGCCGGGGGATCGGGATTCCCCGGTCACGAGTGGCGGTTCGCGCTCGGCTGTTCCCGGTGAACTCCGAGGTCGCCACCGGCGTTCGGACCGGTGGGCGGAGCTGCCGTCGCCGCGATCCGTCCACGCGGTGGACAGCACGAGTCCTGGTGCACCTGGTCGAAGCCGAGGGGGCGTTGGATGACACACGGGCGGTTGACGCTGCCGTTGCCTTCGGGGTCGGGAGATCGTCCGGCCCCACCTCCCGCGGCGACCACGTGATCAGGTTCAACGTCCTCGGGCCGCTCGAAGTGTGGCACGACGCCGAGCCGGTCGTCGTGCCCGCGGGCAAGGCGCGGGTCCTGCTCGCGCTGCTCCTGTTGCGCGCCAACCAGGTCGTCACCATCGACGAGCTGGTGGACGCGCTGTGGCCGGACGCGTCGACGGGTCCGGCGCGGTCGCGCGCGACGTTGCACATGGCGGTGACCCGGCTGCGCCAGTCGCTCGGTGAGGCGAACGTCGTGCGCACGGTGGCGAACGGGTACGTGGCGGACGTCCCGGAGGGTGCGTTGGACCTCCACCGCTTCCGCGACCTGGTGACGTCCGGCCGGTTCGCCGAGGCCCTGGGACTGTGGCGCGGCAGCCCGTTGTCCGACGTTCCGTCCGACGTGCTGCACCCCGACGAGGTCGCACCGCTGGTCGAGGAACACCTGGCCGTCGTGGAACGCCGGATCGACGCCGACCTGGAGGCCGGCCGCACCGGGGAGCTGGTCGCGGAACTGCGGTCGCTGACCAGGGAGCACCCGTTGCGCGAACGCTTCTGGGCGCAGTTGATGACCGTGCTGTTCCGGTCGGACCGGCAGACCGAGGCGCTGGCCGCGTACCGCACGCTGAGCGAGTTGTTGGCGGAGGAACTGGGTGCCGATCCGAGCCCACGCCTCCAGGAGCTGTACCAGCGCGTCCTGACGACCGCGCCGGACGTGGCGGCCGGCGGCCGGACCTCCCCGGTTCCCCGGCAACTGCCCGTCCGCACACCGTTCTTCGTCGGACGGCAGCGGGAGTGCGCCGTGCTGGGCGAACTGCTCGACTCGGCGGCCGACGCGGGCGGCACGGTGGTGATCTCGGCGATCAACGGCGCGGCCGGCATCGGCAAGACCGCGTTGGCCCTGCACTGGGCGACTCGCAACCACCAGCGGTTCCCCGACGGCCAGCTCTACGTGAACCTGCGGGGTTTCGACCCGAGCAACGCGCCGATGAGCCCGGCCGAGGCCGTCTGCGGTTTCCTGGGCGCCCTGGGTGTGACGCGGGAGCGGATCCCGGCCACCGTCGACGAGCAGGTGGGGCTCTACCGGAGCCTGCTCGCGGACCGCCGGGTGCTGGTGGTGCTGGACAACGCCGGTGACAGCGACCAGGTGCGACCGCTCCTGCCGGGCGGGCCGGGGTGCTTCGTGGTGGTGACGAGCCGCGCCCGGCTCGACGGGCTGGTGGTGCGGGAAGGCGCACGGCCGCTGACGCTCGCGATGTTCAGCGACACCGAGTCGGCGGCGTTGCTCGAACACCGGCTCGGCGCGGACCGGGTGGCCGCGGAGCCGGCCGCGGTGGTGCGGTTGATCCGGCACTGCGGCGGGCTGCCGCTGGCGCTCTCGATCGTCGCCGCACGCGCTGCCGCGCACCCGGAGTTCCGCTTGGACGCGTTGGCCGACGAACTGGCCGACGAGCGGACGCGCCTGGCCGCGCTGGACGCGGGGGACGAGGCCACCAGCGTCCAGGCGGTCTTCTCCTGGTCCTACGAGAGGCTGACCACGGCGGCAGCCCGGGTGTTCGGGCTGCTCGGGTCCCACCCCGGCCCGGAGGTGTCCATCCCGGCGGTGGCGAGCCTGGCGGGTGTCGGGTTGCGCGAGGCGCGCACGACCATGGGCGAGCTCAGCCGGATGCACCTGGTCGTGGAGCACGCGCCGGGCCGGTTCTCGCTGCACGACCTGGTGAGCGCCTACGCGCACGACGTCGCGTCGACTCGCGCGGACCTGCGCCGCGACGTCGAGCGGATGCTCGACCACTACCTGCACACCGCCGACGCCGCGGACCGCCTGCTGTACGCCCACCGCGCCGAGATCGAGCTCCCGCCGCCGGTCCCGGGCGCGGTGGTGGTGGAGTTCGCCGACCGCGCCGAGGCCATGGCCTGGTTCGAACTGGAGTACCCGGTGCTGTGCGCCGTGGTCGCCCACGCGGACGAGCACGGGTTCCACCGCCACGCGTGGCAACTGCCGTGGGCGACCACGGCGTTCGCCAGGCTGCGCGCGTACTGGCACGAAGAGGTGAAGTGCCAGCAGGCGGCGCTCCGCTCCGCGAAGCGGTCGGGCGACCGGGTGGGCATGATGTCCGCGCACCGCGGCATCGGCCGGATGTGCGTCATGCTGCACCGGCGTGACGAGTCCGAGCACCACCTCCTGGCGGCGCTGGACCTGGCGCGGGAACTCGGCGACCACCAGGTGCAGGCCCACGTCCACCGCCACCTCGGTGGCCTGTACGAGGTCGCCGACCGACCGCGGGACGCGCTGCACCACGCCGAGCGGGCCCTCGCGTTGTTCCAGCTGCTCGACGACCGCGCGGGCCTGGCCAGGGCGCTCAACGCGGTCGGCTGGAACCGGGCGAAGCTGGGTGACCACGTCCGCGCGCTCGAGGACTGCGAGCAGGCGTTGACCCTGTTCCGCGAGGTGAACGACGTGCTGGCGGAGGCAGCCACCTGGGACAGCCTCGGCTACATCCACCACCACCTGGGCGCGCTGGACGAAGCGGTCAGGTGCTACGAGGCCGCCCTGTCCCTGTACCGGGTGAGCGGTGACCGGTTCGAGGAAGCCGCCACGCTCGAACGCCTCGGGAACAGCCACGAGCTGGCCGCCGCCCGTGCCGCCGCCCGTGCGGCGTGGTCCCAGGCCCTCGCCATCCTGGAGAGCATCGGCCACGGCGGCGTGGCGGCGCTCAGGGAGAAGGTGGCGGAGCCGCCGTGACAATGTCCCCTGGGCGATGACAGCGACGAGCTTGCCGCCGTCGGGAGGGGTCGAAGGTGCGAGGCGCGGTGCGGAGCTGTGGCGCGGGGGGAGAGGCGTGACGACCGAGTTCAAGGTGCTCGGTCCGCTGGAGGTGTGGCACGACGGCGTGCGCCTCACGATTCCGGCCGGTCGGGCGCGGGTGCTGTTGGCGGTGTTGCTGCTGCACCCCAACCAGCTGGTCACGGTGGACACCCTGGTCGACCGGCTCTGGGAGGGCGGCACGCCGAATCCGGCACGGGTGCGCGCGACGCTGCACATGGTGGTGGCCCGGCTGCGCCAGGCGCTCGGCGAGGCGAACGTGGTGCGCACCGTGACCAACGGCTATCTCGCGGAGGTCGGGCCGGGTTCGCTGGACCTGCTGGTGTTCCGCGAGTGGGTGAAGCAGGGCCGGTTGGCCGAGGCACTGGAGCTGTGGCGGGGCGAGCCGCTGCCGGACGTGGGGTCGGACTCGCTGTACCGCGAGCACGTCGTGCCGCTGCTGGAGGAACGGCTCGCGGTCGTGGTGCGCCGGATCGACGCCGATCTGGCGGCCGGCCGCGCGGACGAGCTGGTGGCCGAGTTGCGCGCGCTGACCCGGCGGCACCCGCTGAGCGAGCGGCTGTGGGTGCGGCTGATCCTCGCGCTGTACCGGTCGGGCCGGCAGGACGAGGCGCTGGCCGCCTACGGCGAGATCCGCGCGGCGCTGGCCGAGGAGCTGGGCGTGGACCCGTCCGCCGAACTCCAGGACCTGCACGGCCGGATCCTGCGCGCCGACGACGTGGCGCCGGGTCGCGCCACCGTGCCGCGGCAGCTCCCGCCGGACGTGGCCGGGTTCACCGGGCGGCGGGAGCAGTTGGCGGTGCTGGACGGCATGCCGAAGGCCGCCGGTGGGTTCGTGGCGATCACCGCCGTCACCGGCTCGGCCGGGATAGGGAAGACCGCGCTGGCGGTGCACTGGGCGCACCGCGTGCGGCCGATGTTCCCCGACGGACAGCTGTTCGCGAACCTGCGCGGCTACGACCCGGCGGGCCCGGTGCGCCCTGAGCAGGTGCTCGCGCGGTTCCTGCGCGCGCTCGACGTGCCGGCCGAGCGGATACCCGAGGGCCTGGACGAGATGGTCGGCCTCTACCGCTCGCTGGTCGCGGACCGCCACTTCCTGGTGGTGCTGGACAACGCCGCGTCGGCCGACCAGGTGCGGCCGCTGCTGCCCGGCACGGACACGTGCCTGGTCGTGGTCACCAGCCGGAGCGAGTTGCGCGGTCTGGCCGCACTGGACGGCGCGCGCGCCCTCAGGCTCGACGTGCTGACGCCGGCGGAGTCCGCCGGCCTGCTGCGGGCGGCGATGCCCGAGGCCGCCGCGGCGGAGGTGACCGAGTTGGCCCAGTTGTGCGGGCACCTGCCGCTCGCCTTGCGGATCGCGGTCGCGAACGCGGTGGCGCAGGGCCTCCACCCGTACCTGGCGGCACTGCGCGGGGGTGACCGGCTGTCCCGGCTCGCCGTCGAAGACGACCCGCAGGCCGCCGTCCGGGCCGCTTTCGACCTGTCCCACCGGACGTTGGACGACCCGGTGAGACGGGTGTTCCGACTGCTCGGAGTCGTGCCGGGACCGGATTTCGACCCGGTCGCGGTGGCCGACCTGGCCGGGGTCGAGGTGGGGGACGCGGGTCGCGCGCTGGACCGTCTCACCTCCGCCAACCTGGTGCAGCACGACGGTCGGGGCCGATTCGGGCTGCACGACCTGGTCCGGGAGTACACCCGCGAACTCCTCGACGACCGCGAGACGACCGAGGGCCGGTCCCGCCTGTTCGACGGGTACCTCCGCCGCGCCGTGGCGGCGTCGACGCTGCTGTACCCGCATGCGCGGGCGACGACCACGGCGGAACCGGACACGAGCGCCTTCTCCGACCACGACGAGGCTCTGCGGTGGTTGGAGACGGAGCGCCTGAACCTGCTGGCCGCCGTCGCGGACGCCGCCGAGCACGGGCCCCGGCGTTATGCGTGGGACCTGCTGTTCGCACTGAGGCTGTTCACCTGGACCCGCAGGCTCTTCGACGGGTGGGCCGAGACGAGCCGGGTGGCCCTCGCCGCCGCCCGGTCCGAATCCGACGACGTCGGGCAGATGGCCGTGGGGATCTGCCTCGCGATCCACGACCACTCGTTGAGCCGGCAGGCGGAGGCGATCGAGCACTTCCGGCGGGTGGTCGCCATCGGCGAGCACGGTGCGTGGCCCTGGGGGAAGGCGATCGCGCTGGGCGGGCTCGGCAACGTCTACCAAGAGCAGGGACAGCTGGTGCTGGCCGCGCGCATGTTCCGGCAGGCGCACGCCGTCAACCGGGAGAGCGGGTCCACGAGGGGCCAGGCGGTCACCCTGTGCAACCTCGGCACGGCCCTGTTCGACAGCGGCGCCCTCGCCGACGCCAGGGCGGCCCTGGAGGAGTCGTTCGACCTCCTCACTGCGGCCGGCTCGCAGGTAGGGCAGGCCGTTGTCCTCAACGTGCTCGGCGGGGTCAGCCTGGCGGAGGGTGACGCCGACGCCGCCCGGGAGCTCCAGGACCGGGCGCTGGAGTTGTTCCGCGCCACCGGGCACCGCCGCGGGGAGGCGGCCACCCTGGACAACCTGGCGGCGATCGCCCGCCACCTCGGCGACTACCCGGTGGCCGCGGGGCTCGCGCGGGAGGCGCTGGCCATCGCGGAGGACACCGATGACCACTGGAACCGGATCGACGCGTGGAACGCGCTGGCCGCCGTGGAGCACCGACTGGGCGACACCCGCGCGGCCGCGGACCGGTACCGGGCCGCGCTGCGCGGCGCCGCCGAGAGCGGCTACGCGCTGGGCGAGCTGCAGGCGCTGATCGGCGTGGCACTGGTGGAGCCGGGCGACGACGGTGCGCTGCCGGCCGCCGGCCGGGCCGTGGAGCTGGCCTCGACCATGGGCGCGCGGATGGTCGGCGCCCGGGCGTTGGCCGCGTTGGCGCGGGTCCACCGGGCCCGCGGCGACCGGACGGCCGCGCGGTCGGCGGCCGAGTCGGCGTTGGCGACGCAGCGGGAGCACGGGTACCGGCCGGACGAGGCCAGGACCTCGCTGCTGCTCGGTGAGCTGATCGGCGGTCGGGAGGCGAGGTCGTTGCTCGAACGCGCACTGGAGCTGGCGGGGAGCATGGGCATGCCGGAGGCGGACGAGGCGCGAAAACTGCTCGGGTGACCGCGATCGGTTCGCCCGAGGTGGTGCGCGGGGCTGATCGAGGTGCTCACCGCCACCGTCACACGACCTGCCGACGGGCACACCGGCCCGTGAGGTATGCATATGCGGAGCCCGCCCCGGCCGACGAGGGGATGACGGATGAGCTTGCGCGTGGCGGTGGACTTCGGCACGTCCAGCACCTGCGTCGCCATGTCCCTGCGCGGCCGTGAACCGCAGGTCGTCGTGGTCGACGGCCAGCCGATCATGTCCTCGGCGGTGTTCGCCGCGGCGGACGGCACGCTGTTCGTCGGCCAGGAGGCGGAGCGCCAGGCCGCCGTGGACCCGTCCCGCTACGAGCCGCACCCCAAGCGCCGCATCGACGAGGGCGAGCTGCTGCTCGGCACCAGCGTGCTGCCGGTGGCCGACGTCGTGCGGGGCGTGTTGACCAGAGCGGTGGACGAGGCGCGTCGCGTCGCCGGCGGCGCGCGGGTCGACCTGCTCGTGCTCACCCACCCGGCCGACTGGGGCGCGATCCGCACCCGCGTCCTGCTGCAAGCCGCCCGCGGGCTCGGCCAGGAACTCCGCCTGGTGCCCGAGCCGGTGGCGGCGGCCGTGTTCCACTCCGCGACCCACGCGATCCAGGACGGCGCGGCGCTGGCCGTGCTGGACCTCGGTGGCGGCACGGTCGACGCCAGCGTGGTCGCCCGCCGGGGCAGCACGTTCCGGGTGCTCGCCACCAAGGGCGACCCCGGCTTCGGCGGCGCGGACGTCGACCAGGCGCTGCTGGAGCACGTCGGCTCGCTGGTCGCGCCGGGTGACCCGGACGCGTGGCGGCAGCTCGTGGAGGGTCGGGAGATGGCCGACCGCCGCAAGCGCCGGGTGCTGCGGCAGGACGTGCGCGGCGCCAAGGAGACGCTGTCCCGGCACGCCTACACCGACGTGCCGATGCCGCCCCCGTTCCCCGACGCCCACGTCACCAGGACCGACCTCGAACGCCTGATCAGCGCACCCCTCAACCGCGCCGCCGCGCTCGTGGTGACGGCCGTGCGCGACGCCGGGCTGGACCCGCGCGGGCTGGCCGGCGTGTTCCTGGTCGGCGGGTCGAGCCGCATCCCGCTGGTCGCCCGGCTGGTGCTGGAGCAGTCCGGCGTGGTGCCGACGAGCATCGACCAACCCGAGACGGTGGTGGCCCGCGGCGCGCTGCGGGCGGTGAGCGTGGACCCGTTGCGGACCGGCGCGCTGCCGCCGGGCGGGGGCGACGTCACCCAGAAGATCACCGAGGGCCAGACGACCCGCAAGATCACCCGGCGGATCACGCCGCCGTCACCGCCGTCCGGGTTCGCGCAGCCCCACTTCTTCTCCCCGCCGCCTCCACCGCCACCGCGCAAGAGCCGGGTGCCGCTGATCGTGACGGTCGTCGTCGCGGTGCTCGCGGTCGTCGGCGCCTCGGTGGCGTTCGCGCTCAGCAGGAGCGGCGTCGGAGCCGGTGGGCCGACCACACCGCAGGCCACCACCACGTCGGCCACCACCACGTCGGCCGGCGGGAAGACCATCGCGCAGTACGACTACAGCTTCGTCGCGCCGCCGGGGTGGCAGCAGACCGGCGGTCAGGTCGAGAGCCGCAAGGTGCTGCTCGAACCGGAATCGGCGGAATCCGACCTGGACGTCATCGTGGTCGAGGAGCGCAAGCTCACCTATGACGCCACCCGGGACCGGACCCGCGCCGAAACGGAACTGCGCGACCAGTACGACGCGCGCGTGAACGTGTCCGATTTCGACCCTTCTGCCAGCTTCGCGGCCAAGGATGTCGTTTACTACCGGGAAGAGGCGGGTCCGGCCACCATCGACTGGTACGTGCTGTTCCAGGACGAGGTCCAGGTCAGCGTCGGTTGCCAGTACCCGGAGGACGGGCGTGACCGGGTCCGCCCCGCGTGCGAGCAGGTCGTCCGCACGCTGACCGTGACCAGCTGACTTGTGGGGATTGTGATGACCGGCATCCCGGAGGCGTTCGCCCGGTTCCGCTCGGACCTCGACGCCGCGGTGACCAGGGGCAGGCGTGCGGCAGCCGCCGCCGGCGCGAAGAGCGCGGCCCAGCGCGACCGGAACCGGGAGCTGGCCGAGCAGGCCAAGGCGCGGCAGGTCCGGCCGGACCGGCACGCGGCCACGTCACCGGACGTGCAGCGCGTCGCCACCGGCTTCCGCCGGCACCAGGGGCTGCCGGTCGAGGAACTGCCGCCGGCCGCCGAACTGCTCGCGCCGGAGAAATCGCAGGAGCAAACGCACGCAAATGCAAATGCGGCCCCCGAACGGCCCGTGCTCGGTTCCCGCGCGGTCGCCGGCCCGAGCGGTCAACTGCCCCCCGAAAGCGGCGATGACGAGGACTTTTCGCAAGCGCGAATCCTCTACTGAGGGTGTTCGGACACCCCGGGCGTTTACAACCGCAACTACTTCTCAAGAAGTCGGGACAGGGTGGAACCGACCGTGGGAAGGTCTGCGTCGTAAGAGGCGTAGGAACGAAGAGCGCCTGATCTCAACGACCTAGGGGGTCACAACCAATGGCTGGTTACTCCACCGGAGCACCCGAGCTGTTCCAGGCCGCGAAGGACATCACCGGCACGAACCAGAACGTGCAGGGCATCCTCGGCCAGCTCCGGAACACCGTGGACGGTCTGTCCGGTGCGTGGGTCGGTAGCGCCGCGGACGCGTTCAACAAGCTGATCATGCGCTTCGACGAAGACGCGAAGAAGCTCCAGGAGGCGCTGCTCGCCATCGCCGAGCAGATGGACTCCACCGCTGTGACCTACGTCCAGGAGGAAGAGGCGCAGTCGCAGGAGATGTCGCAGATCGCCGGTCGTCTGGGCGGCGCCTGATTTCATCCGGAATTCATTTCCGGATCGCGCTGGTGCTTCACCTTCGCTTCGCATTGCCTCTTTCGACTCAACTTCCAAGGGGAGAACATGAACGACCGCATCAAGGTTGACTTCAACCAGTTGGGCAGCGCCGCCGCGGACATCAGCGGCCAGGCGTCCAAGGTCGAGTCCGAGCTGGAGAACCTGAAGTCCCGGATCGCGCCCGTCCTCGCGCAGTGGGACGGTGGCACGCAGGAGGCCTACCGCGCCGCGCAGGAGAAGTGGGACACCTCCGCCGCCGACCTCCAGCAGGTGCTCGCCACCATCGGTACCGCCGTCGCGTCGGCCACCGAGGCCTACCAGGCCGCCGAGCAGCGGAACACCCAGCGTTGGTGAACCAGGTCACCTCCGCGTGACCGCCGCATGAGTCGCGGGCCCCGGGATCCTCGAGGATCCGGGGCCCGCAGCCGTGTGCCCGGGCGGCGTTCCCGCCCTGTTCCAGCCGGTTTCGGAGGGGCCGTTTTGACCCGCCCCGACCTCAACCGGTATCTTCCTACGTTGTTGTGCGGTAACTGGTGCGTACTATGCGTACCTCGTGTTCTGGTCCTCTGCCCACCTGGGGTCTCTGGCCTGAGCAGCCGCCGCAATGACCCCAGACGCAAGTGACGACGAGGTAGACCCGTGCGCACGTACAGCCCGAAGCCCGGCGAGGTGACCCGAACCTGGCACGTGATCGACGCCCAGGACGTGGTGCTCGGTCGGCTCGCCACCCAGGCCGCGACGCTGCTGCGCGGCAAGCACAAGCCGACTTACGCCCCACACGTTGATACCGGTGACTTCGTCATCGTCATCAACGCGGACAAGGTGGCGTTGACCGGCAAGAAGCGTGACCAGGAGTTCGTGTACCGGCACTCCGGTTTTCCGGGCGGCCTGAGCCAGCGCTCGTTCGGTGAGGTGCTCGACACCCGTGCCGACCGCCTGGTCGAGAAGGCGATCAAGGGCATGCTGCCCAAGAACCGCCTCGGCCGCGCGATCGCGGGCAAGCTCAAGGTCTACACGGGACCGAACCACCCGCACGCTGCGCAGCTGCCGCAGCCGTTCGAGATCAAGAAGGTCGCCCAGTGACCGAGAAGCAGACCGAGGACATCGACGTGACCACCCCTGAGGCCGAGCTCGAGACCGAGGTCGTCGAGACCGAAGCCGTCGACGCGGAAGCCGCCCCCGAGGCCGAGGCCGCGGACGCGGAGGCCACCGACGCGGAGGCCACCGAGGTCGAAGCCCCCGAGGCGGAGACCGAGGCCGAGCCCGAGGTTGAGGCGACCGACGCCCCCGAGGCCGAGGCGACCGACGCCGAGGCCGAGCCCGGCCCCGTGCGGCACACCCTGAACGCGGGTGCGCACCACCTCGCGCAGACCGTCGGCCGCCGCAAGCAGGCGATCGTCCGCGTGCGGCTCCTCCCCGGCAGCGGCAAGTTCACCCTGAACGGGAAGTCGATGGACGACTACTTCCCGAACAAGGTGCACCAGCAGCTCATCCGCGAGCCCCTGGTGACGACGGAGAAGCCGGAGACGTTCGACGTCATCGCGACCCTGCGTGGCGGCGGCACCACCGGCCAGGCCGGCGCGCTGCGCCTCGCGATCGCGCGTGCGCTGATCGCCGTCGACTCCGAGGACCGCCCCGTCCTGAAGAAGGCCGGCTTCCTCACCCGTGACCCGCGGGTCAAGGAGCGGAAGAAGTACGGCCTGAAGAAGGCCCGTAAGGCGCCTCAGTACAGCAAGCGCTGACCTTTCACCAGGTTCGGCGAGCACCATCCTGCGGGAGCAGTCAGTTCTTTCCTCGAACTGCTGCTCCCGCAGTGCATTTCCGGTGTGGTTCTGCGAGTGTCGATTCACGCGGTCGTCCGATTCACCGCACCGCGACAGCGGTTCGCGGGTCGGCGCCGTCACAGTTGTCTGAACGTCCTGAATTGCCGGCACCGCCGGCGCGTAGTGCTCGGTTCACCCATGGAGGACACGGCGATCATGGCTCGGCTGTTCGGCACCGACGGCGTACGCGGTCTCGCCAACGCGGACCTGACCCCCGAACTCGCGCTGTCCATCGCCGCCTCGGCGGCGCGCGTGCTGGCCGAGCACGACCGCTCGCACCGCCCGGTCGCGGTGGTCGGCCGTGACCCGCGCGCCAGTGGCGAGATGTTGGAGGCGGCCGTGGTGGCCGGCCTCACATCGGCGGGCGCGGACGTCCTGCGGGCGGGCGTCCTGCCCACCCCGGCGGTCGCCTACCTGGTGTCCGCGCTGGGCGCGGACGTCGGCGTGATGATCTCCGCCTCGCACAACCCCATGCCCGACAACGGCGTCAAGCTGTTCGCCGCGGGCGGGCACAAGCTCCCGGACGCGGTCGAGGACGAGATCGAGCAGAAGCTCGGCGACCGCGAGCACCGCCCGACCGGCGCCGGCATCGGCCGCGTCCGCGACATCGAGGACGCCGAAGGCCAGTACGTGCAGCACCTGCTGAAGGTGACGCCGCACCGCCTGGAGGGCCTGAAGGTCGTGGTGGACTGCGCGAACGGCGCCGCCTCCGTGGCCGCGCCGGACGCCTACCGCCGCGCGGGCGCCGAGGTGGTCGAGATCCACACGGGACCGGACGGCCTGAACATCAACGACGGCTGCGGTTCCAACCACGTCGCGAAGCTGTGCGCCGCCGTGGTCGAGCACGGCGCCGACCTGGGCATCGCGCACGACGGTGACGCGGACCGCTGCGTCGCGGTCGACGCCGACGGCAACGACCTCGACGGCGACCAGGTCATGGCCGTGCTGGCGCTGGGCATGAAGGAGAACGGCGAGCTGACCGACAACACCCTGGTCGCCACCGTGATGAGCAACCTCGGGTTGCACCTGGCGATGCGCGAGCACGGCATCGCCCTCAAGACCACCGCCGTCGGCGACCGCTACGTGCTGGAGGAGCTGCGCGCGGGCGGGTACGCGTTGGGCGGTGAGCAGTCCGGGCACGTGATCCTCCCGGCGCACGCCACCACCGGTGACGGCCTGCTGACGGCGTTGCGCCTGATGGCGCGGATGGCGGAGACCCGCAAGCCGCTGGCCGAACTGGCGGGCGTGATGCGCAAGCTGCCGCAGGTGCTGATCAACGTGGTCGTCGGCGACAAGGCGGCGGTGGCGAAGGACGCGGCGGTCAACGAGGCCGTCGCCGCGGTGTCGGCGGAGCTGGGCGACACCGGCCGGGTGCTGCTGCGACCGTCCGGCACCGAGCAGCTGGTCCGGGTCATGGTCGAGGCCGCCACGCCGGAGCTGGCCGAGTCCGCCGCACAACGGTTGGCCGGTGTGGTTTCCTCGGTGCGCTGATCGTCGGAGAAGGGGATTCGCCGATGCTGGTCGTCGGACCGATCGTGCTGATCGTCCTTCTCGGACTCGTGGCCGCGGTGGTGGTGGTCACCGTGGTGGTGACGAAGAACCGCAAGCGGCCACAGGGATACCCACCCGGTCACCTCCAGCCGCCCGGCCACCCTCCGCCCGGTCACGGCCCGCCCCAGGGCTACGGCCGGCGGCCCTCACCCGCAGCATCCCTACCCGCAGCACCGGTTTCCCGCGGTGCGACCACGTTTGCTCGGGCAACCGCAATGCGCGTTCCCGGTCTGCGCACCTGCCCGAGCCGGCACCCTGTCCTCGGAACCGGAGCACGTCTTCCGGCGTCTGATCCGGGGAAACGGGGAGGCATTCGATGGCGGGCTTCGGCATTGGGCCGGGTGAACTCCACAACGCTGCCAAGCAGTACGAAGACCACAGCGCGGACATCATCCAGCTCAAGAACTCGGTGACACCGGCGGTGGGGGCGGGCCAGGTCGGCCGGAAGTTCCAGGGCGTCGAGACCAAGTACAAGGTCTCCTTCGACCGCCTCCAGGCGAGCATGGAGACGTTCGGTCGTGAGGCGAGCAACGTCGCGCTGCGCCTGAAGGACGTGGCGAAGACGTACGAGAGCAACGAAGCCGCCACCAGCGACCAGTTCAAGGGGTGACCGGGTGGCCGACCAGAACGAGATCAAGCAGCTCCTCGACGACCCCAACGTCACGCCGGAGACCAAGCAGCAACTGGTCCGCGCGTTGGCGGGCGCGGGTGGCAGTGAAGAGGACGTGCGGCGCTACGCCGAGGCCAACGGCGTCGACGTGCCCAACGACCCCGGTTTCTGGCAGCACACGGGCGGCGTCCTGCTCGCCCCGGTGACCGGGGGCGCGAGCGTCGCCTACAACGTCGGGCAGGAAGTGCGGCACGGCGACTGGACCGTAGAGGGTGACGAGGCGGACAAGCTCGTCGCCGAGGCCAAGGAAGAGCGCGAGCTCGGCAGCACGCAGAAGGTGCTCAACGAGACCGGCGACTTCGGCAACTCCAACGAGCTGCTCGACGCGGGCGCTCCCGGGCTGCGGTTCTTCGAGAAGTTCATCCCGATCTACCAGGAGGCGGCGCCGCTCGCCGGTCACGGCGGCCAGGCCCCCGACCTCCAGGGCTACGTCTACAAGAACTACGACGAAGTCCGCGACATCGACTTCGGCAAGTTCCGCGAAGACGCCGACAAGCTCAACAAAGCGGTCGCGGAACTGGACAACCACCAGAACGGCCTGGGCACCGCGTGGAACGGGCTCGCGTCCTGGGAGGGCGAAGCCGCGCAGGCCGCCAACGGGTACAACGGCAAGTTCCTCAACACCGCCGGCACCTTCATCCAGGACACGAAGAACGCGCCGGGCACCATCGTGACCGGCGTGACCACGATCCAGCAGCAGGTCAAGGAATTCGCGCAGCACATCCACGACATGTACGCCGAGCAGTGCGGCGGGCTCTCGGTGGACGAGGCGAAGAAGCAGCTCCGAATGGCCCGCGGTGACATCAGCGAGAGCGACTTCAGCCTCGGCGACTGGTTCTCGGGAATTCCGGACATGCTCGTCGGCGGCGCGATCGGCATCGTGCTCGGCGGTCCGGTCGGCGGCATCATCGGCAACTTCATGGGGTGGGCGGACCACGCCAAGGAGGTCCGGCAGCGCCTGATCGACGAGGCCAAGCAGAAGCTGCGCGGCCTGTGCCAGGAGTTCGACGGCAAGAAGCAGGCGTTCGACGGCTACTGCCAGACCGTGCAGACGGGCGTCCAGACCGCCTACGACACGATGTTCGGCCAGCTGGAAGGCCAGATCAAGGACCAGCCGTTCGGACAGCTGGGCGACCCGCCCGTGTTCGGCGAGGACGGTGGCGACCGGGAGCAGGTCCAGCAGCCCGGCGGGGGAACCCCGGGCGGTGGCACTCCCGGTGGTGGGACGCCGGGTGGCGGCACTCCCGGAGGCGGCACTCCCGGAGGTGGCACTCCCGGAGGTGGCACTCCGGGTGGCGGCATGCCGGAGGTGCCGAAGGTCGAGAACCCGCTGGACAAGGACGGCGACGGCAAGCTCGACGTCCCGGGTGACACCGACGGCGACGGCAAGCCGGACGACCTCGACGGTGACGGCAAGCCCGACGGCGCGCCCGAGGGCACGCCCGACGGCATCAAAGGCGAAGAGGCTCCGGAGACCGTCACCATCAAGAGCGGTGACAACGAGATCCAGATCACCGAGCCGGACGCGAACGGCCACGTCAGGATCACCATCGACACGCCGCAGAGCCCGCCGAAGACCTACGACGTCGACTTCAGCAACAACCCGGACGCCGCGAAGGCCCTGATGGGCCAGAACGGCGGGGCGGCGTTGGCCGGTGCGCCGGCGGGGGCGACCACCACCGCACCCGGCGGCGCGCTCGCCGGCACCCCCGGCACCCCGGCGGGAGGTGGGATGGGCGGCAGTGGCAGCGGTGACGGGGCGACCCCGGTCCAGGCCGGCGCGGACGGCAAGGCGCTGATCGAGTTGGACGGCCTGTCGGTCACCGCCGAGGTCGACCCGCTGACCGGTGAGATCAACCTCACCGTGGACGACGGCGCGGGCGAGCCGCAGGAGTACGGCGTCGAGTTCGGCGAGGACGACGCGGACAGGGGCGTGGCCGGCATCCCGGGCATGGACACCGCCGCACCGCTGCCCGCGATGGGCGAGCCGGCGTTCAGCGCCATGCCCGTGGACGGCGGGGTTCCCGGCTTCACCGAGCCGGTCACCACGCTGCCCGCCGAGGGAGCGATGCCGGGCTTCACCGAGCCGGTGACGACGATGCCCGCGGAAGGCGGTGCGGCGCCTGGTTCCAGCGCCATGCCGGCTGGGGGCGGCGACGGGGCGCCCGGTTTCACCGCGATGCCCGCTGAGGGTGGTGCGGCTTCCAACTTCCGGGCGGTGCCCGCCCCCGATCCCGGTTTCGCGCCCGGCTTCACCGAACCCGCGGCAGCGTCGTCCTTCCAGGACTTCGCACCCCGGTCCGACGCCGCGTTCGGGCAGCCGCCGAACCCGAACACGGAAGGCACCACCTCCACGTCCGGGGCGTCCATGTTCGGCGGACCGAGCGGCTTCGACAGCGCCGACTCCCTGCTCGGCGGTTCCCCGGGCGGTGCGGAGAGCCCGTGGAGCAGCCCGTCCGCCAACGCGGCGGACCACGGTCTCGCGGACACGAACGCCTCCCAAGCGGCCCAGCCGGGACCGGCCACCCTGCCGTCCATGCAGGACGGCCACAGCGCCGGGCAGCCGGGCGGCGGCATGGCCGGCGGCGGCATGATGGGTGGCGGGATGATGGGTGGCGGGATGGCCGGTGGGGGCCAGCAGGGCGGTGGCGACAGCGAGCGCAGCCCCAGCCAGTGGCGGACCACCGGGTCGCTGTTCGACGACGACCTGAGCTTGAGCCGCGTCCAAGGCGTGCTCGGTGAAGAGGGAGGCCGCTAGCGGTGGACGTCATCGTGGTGGACCCGAAGGTGCAGCAGGCGTTCGCGGAGCAGACCGAGCGGTTCCGGCGGGCCAACGCCGAGGTCACCGGCGCCCTGCGGGAGAGCCAGGCGCGGCTGGCCGCCGAGGCGGGGGAACGCGACGAACGCCTGGCGGCCGAACGCGCCAAGCTCCAGGAGAAGGCGCAGCAGCTCGCCGCAGCGGGCACCCAGCCCGCGCGCAAGCCGCAGTGGGAGCGCGGGCCGCAGTCCTCCGGGGAACTGGCGCTGGGGCCGGAGGACGACGAGCCGGACACCGCGGTTGCTCCGGTCGCGCCGCCTCTCCAGCCCCCGCTGCCGCCTCCGCCCCCACCGGTGGTCCAGCGTCGTCGGTCCTCGCTGGTCGACGAGGACGACGATCTCAGCGGCCAGAGCTGGCTGACGTGACCGATGAGCCCCGCCTCGGCGGGGCTCATGCGTTCAAGGAGGTCAGTGGCGCACGAGCGGGCCGCGCTGGTACGTCAGCACGGCGCCCTTCACGTCACCCTCCAGCAAGACGTCCCACTGCTTCTCGCCCTTGAGGATGCGCAGCAGGAACGCCGTCATCAGCGCCCGCGCCAGCTTCTGCGCCGCCCGCTCACCCTTGCCGTCGAGCAGCAGCTCGCTCCAGTGCCGACCCTCGGCGAACCCCAGGTGGCTGGTCTTCGGCAACGACCGCACCTGCACCGGCCCCTGCCACGCCTGCGCGATCGCGTCCGCGTGCCCGACCGGCGGCGCGATGCGGTCTTCACCACCGGTCAGGTGCAACCCCGGCGCCGTGACCCGCCTCGCCGCGTCCAACGCGGACGGCCTGGTCTCCGATGCGGCCAACGTCACCACGGCCCGGATCCGCGGGTCGTCGGCGGCGGCCAGCACGGCCGCGCCTCCGCCCATCGAGTGACCGGCCAACGCGAGCCGCGATGCGTCGACGCTGATCCCGCCGTCGCCCAGGCGCACCCCGGTGCAGATGTCGAGCGTCGTCCGCAGGTTCCCCGCCAGCAGCCGGGACGACATCAACGGCCCCCGCTGGGTGCCCGGCGCCGCCGCCACGAAGCCCCACGAAGCCAGGTGCCGCAGCAGCGCCCGGTACCGGTTGACCGGCTGCAACCAGCCGTGCCCGAAGGCCACGGCGGGCAGTCCCAGGCCGACCGAGGGCGTGTAGACCAGGCCCGGTAGTCCCACCAACGCCAGGTCGCCGCGCAGCACGGGGTGTTCGCCCGGCCTGCTGAGCTGGTCGAGCACCTGCTTCGCCGAGTAGCCGCTCACCCCGCGAACGGTAGTCGATCGTGCCCGCGCCGCGCACGAAAGGATTGGTCTACACCAATAATGGGCACTACCAGGGCAAACGCCGGGATGTGGCCCTTTAGGGTGATGGCCCTGGTCTAGTTACTCTGTGCGGCGTGTGCGGAATCGTGGGATATGTGGGCCACCGGTCGGCGCTCGACGTCGTGCTCGACGGGCTGCGCAGGCTGGAGTACCGGGGCTACGACTCGGCGGGCGTCGCCGTGCTCGACGGCGCGGGCGGCCTGGCCGTCGAACGCAAGGCAGGTCGGCTGACGAACCTGGAGGCCCGCCTGGACGAGGTCGGCCGCGAGGGCTTCGCGGGCACGGCCGGCATGGGCCACACCCGCTGGGCGACCCATGGCGCGCCGATCGACCGCAACTCGCACCCGCACCGCGACTTCACGGGGCGCGTCGCGGTCGTCCACAACGGCATCATCGAGAACTTCGCCACCCTCCGCGCCGAGCTGGAGGCCGCCGGCGTCGAGATGACCAGCGACACCGACACCGAGACCACCGCGCACCTCATCGCCCGCGCGTACGACGAGGGCGACACCAAGGGCGACCTCACGGCGAGCGTCCGGCTGGTGGTCCGCCGCCTGGAAGGCGCGTTCACCCTCGTCGTGACGCACGCCGACCACCCGGACCTGGTCGTCGCCGCCCGCCGCTCGTCCCCGCTGGTGGTGGGTGTCGGCGTGGGCGAGACGTTCGTCGCGAGCGACGTGTCCGCGTTCATCGAGCACACCCGCGAGGCCGTCGAGCTGGGCCAGGACCAGGTCGTGGTGATCGACCGCGACGGCTACACCGTGACCGACTTCGACGGCGGGGCGGCGGAGGCCAAGCCGTTCACCGTCAACTGGGACCTGTCGGCCGCCGAGAAGGGCGGCCACGAGTACTTCATGCTCAAGGAGATCGAGGAGCAGCCGGAGGCGCTGGCCAACACGCTGCGCGGCCACTTCCTCGACGGCCGGATCGTGCTGGACGAGCAGCGCCTGTCCGACCAGGACCTGCGGGACGTGGACAAGGTCTTCGTCGTCGCCTGCGGCTCGGCGTACCACTCCGGCCTGGTCGCCAAGTACGCCATCGAGCACTGGACCCGGCTGCCCGTCGAGGTCGAGCTGGCCAGCGAGTTCCGCTACCGCGACCCGGTGCTGGACCGGGACACGCTGGTGGTCGCCGTGTCGCAGTCCGGCGAGACCGCCGACACGCTGGAGGCCGTCCGGCACGCCCGCGCGCAGAAGGCCCGCGTGCTGGCGGTGTGCAACACGAACGGCGCCCAGATCCCGCGCGAGTCCGACGCCGTCCTCTACACCCACGCCGGGCCGGAGATCGGTGTCGCCTCGACCAAGGCGTTCCTCGCCCAGATCGCGGCGAACTACCTGGTCGGCCTGGCGCTGGCGCAGGCGCGCGGCACGAAGTACCCGGACGAGGTGGCCCAGGAGTTCCACCAGCTGGAGGCCATGCCGGACGCCGTGCGGAAGGTCCTGGGCACGGTCGACCAGGTCCGCGCGCTGGGCCGTGAGCTGGCCGACTCGAAGGCCGTGCTGTTCCTCGGCCGGCACGTCGGCTACCCGGTGGCGCTCGAAGGCGCGCTGAAGCTGAAGGAACTCGCCTACATGCACGCCGAGGGCTTCGCGGCGGGCGAGCTGAAGCACGGTCCGATCGCCTTGATCGAAGAGGGCCTGCCGGTGGTCGTGATCATGCCGTCGCCCACGGGCCGGGCGGTGCTGCACTCGAAGCTCGTGTCGAACATCTCCGAGATCCAGGCACGCGGCGCGCGCACGATCGTGATCGCCGAAGAGGGTGACGAGACGGTCCGCCCGTTCGCGGATCACCTGATCGAGATCCCGGCGGTGCCGACGCTGCTCCAGCCGTTGATCTCGACGGTGCCGTTGCAGGTGCTGGCGGCGGAGATCGCGCGCAGCCGCGGGTACGACGTGGACAAGCCCCGCAACCTCGCGAAGTCCGTCACGGTCGAGTAGGGCAGGCTTGGCCCATGCGGGGTCTGTGGACTGCGGCACGGGTCAGGGCGGCGGAAGAACGCGTCATGGCGGTCGTGCCGCCGGGCGCGCTGATGCGCCGGGCGGCGTTCGGCGTGGCGGTCGTGGCGTCGGAGCTGCTCGCGGGCAGGCGGCGGGTCGGGCTGCTCGTCGGCGCGGGCAACAACGGTGGCGACGCGTTGTGGGCGGGCTACTACCTCCGCAAACGCGGTGTCGCCGTGTCCGCCGTCCTGCTGACGCCTGATCGCGCGCATGAGGACGGTCTGGCCGCGTTCCGTCGCGCCGGTGGCCGGGTGGTCGCCCGACTGGCCGACGTCGACCTGGTGATCGACGGCATCGTGGGGCTGTCCGCCCGGGGCCCGCTGCGGCCGGACGCCGCCGAGCACGTCGCGCACCTCGACGCGCCGGTGCTCGCCGTGGACCTGCCCAGTGGGATCGACCCGGACACCGGTGCGATCTCAGGACCGGCCGTCCGGGCGCACACCACCGTGACGTTCGGCTGCCTGAAGCCGGTGCACGCGCTGGCGGACTGCGGCGACGTGCGGCTGGTGGACATCGGGCTGGACGCCGAGCTGGCCGGGCCCGACCTGGTCGAACTGGACGTCGCCGACATCGGGTCGGCGTGGCCCGTGCCGGGGCCGCAGGACGACAAGTACACGCAGGGCGTGACGGGCGTCGCCGCCGGTTCCGCGACGTACCCCGGTGCGGCGGTGCTGGCGACCGGCGCCGCGCTGCTGGGCACGTCCGGGATGGTCCGGTACGCCGGTGCGGCGGCCGAGGACGTCCGGGCGCGGTGGCCGGAGGCGATCTGCACCGGGTCGATCACGGACGCCGGCCGTGTGCAGGCGTGGGTCGTCGGCCCCGGCTCGGGCACCGGTCCGGGTGCGGAGGCCGTCCTCCGCACCGTGCTGGAGGCCGGTGTGCCGGTGTGCGCCGACGCCGACGCGATCACCATGCTCGCCGACAACCCGGACCTGTGGGACGCCCGCGACCCGGACACCCCGCTCGTGCTGACCCCGCACGACCGCGAGTACGAGCGCCTGGCCGGCCCGGTCGGTCCCGATCGCGTCGCCGCCGCGCGGAGAGCCGCCGAGCGCTACAACGCCGTCGTGCTCCTGAAGGGCCACGCCACCGTGGTCGCCGGGCCTGACGGCCGCGTCCTGGTCAACCACACCCGCACCTCGTGGGCCGCGACGGCCGGCTCCGGCGACGTCCTCTCGGGCCTCCTGGGCTCCCTGCTCGCCGCCGGCCTGGACCCGGTCCTGGCCGCGGGCTGCGCCGCCAAGGTCCACGTCCTGGCCGCCGACCTGGCCGCCGACGGCGCTCCCATCCCCGCCACCGCCCTGCTCCAGGCCGTCCCCGACGCCATCCGCGCCGTCCGCCCCGCTCCCGGGGGTCAGGGGTCGGCTCGCGGGTTCGGGCACTGAACCCACCGGCACGTGGTTGTGTCACCATGAGCGGTGTTATGGCTGCTCCTCGCGCTGAGGTCGTGATCGACCTCGACAACCTCCGGCACAACGTGGCCTACCTCGACGGCCTCGCCAAGGCCGCCGACACGATGGCCGTGGTCAAGGCCGACGGGTACGGGCACGGCGCCGTGGAGGTCGCGGGAGCGGCCGTCGAGGCGGGTGCGACCTGGCTGGGTTCCTGCTCGCTCGCCGAAGCCCTCACGCTGCGGGCCGCCGGGTTCACGGTGCCGATCCTGGCCTGGCTCGACCCGCCCGGGACGGACTACGCGCCGGGCGTCGAGCAGGACGTCGACCTCGCCGCCTCCTCGATCACCCAGCTGAAGGACATCACGGCGGCGGCCGAGAAGGCCGGCAAGACCGCCCGCGTCCACCTCAAGATCGACACCGGCCTGTCCCGCAACGGCTGCCCCGCCGCCGACTGGCCCGCCCTGGTCGACCTGGCCGCCCGGACCGCCAACGTCGAAGTCCACTCGATCTGGTCACATCTGGCCGTCGCCGACGAGGTCGGCCACCCCGCCACCGACACCCAGGCCGAACGCTTCGACGACGCCTACCGCGAAGCCCTCGCCGCCGGCCTCGACCCGCGCCGGCACCTCGCCAACTCGGCCGCCGTCATCACCCGCCCGGACCTCCACCTGGACCTGGTCCGCCCCGGCATCGCGATCTACGGCCTCAACCCGGTCCCCGTCCCGGCCGACCTGCGCCCGGTGATGACGTTCCGCTCCACGGTCGCCCTCGCCAAGCGCATCCCGGCCGGCGAATCCGTGTCCTACGGTCTGAGCTGGACCGCGACGAGCGACACGAACCTGGCCCTGGTGCCCGTCGGTTACGCCGACGGCGTGCCGCGCAGCCTCTCGAACCGGATGCACGTGTGGCTGGCCGGCAAGCGCCGCCCGGTCGTCGGCCGCGTCTGCATGGACCAGATCGTGGTCGACTGCGGCGACGACGTGGTGGCGGAGGGGGATGAGGTCGTGCTGTTCGGATCCGGCGACGAGGGCGGGCCGACGGCCCGCGAGTGGGCCGACACCACCGGCACCATCGACTACGAGATCGTCACCGGCATGTACCGACCGAGGGTGGCCAGGACGTACACCGGGACGCGCCGGTGAACACGGTGTGGAAGGCCCTGGGCTGGGCGGGCGGCATCATCGGAGCCACCGCGACAGGTGTCGCGGTCGGTGTCGCGGCGAACCACAAGAAGGTGGAGCACGACCGCCGCGCCGACGACCCGCTCGCCGACGAACCCCTGGGCCGCCTCACGCCGAGCCGGGAGTCCACCGTCGCGGCGGACGACGGCGTGCCGCTGTCGGTCGAGGAAGTCGACCCCGCGGACGGCGGAGAACCCGAGGTCACCGTCGTCCTCGTGCACGGTTTCGCCCTGGACCGCCGCTGCTGGCACTTCCAGCGCCGGGACCTGGCCACGCTCACCGAGCCGCGCATCCGGCAGGTCGTCTACGACCAGCGCAGCCACGGCCGTTCCGGTCGGTCCACCGCCGAGGGCAGCACGATCGACCAGTGCGCCAGGGACCTCGACGCGGTGATCCGCTCGATGGCGCCCGAAGGCCCGTTGGTGCTGGTCGGCCACTCCATGGGCGGTATGACGATCATGGCGTTGGCGGAGCAGCGGCCGGACCTGTTCGCCGACCGGGTGCGCGGCGTGGCCCTCGTCGGCACGGCGGCGGGCGCGATCGGCGGCGCGGGCCTGCCGAAGTCGGTGCTGTCCCGCTACAACCCGGTGACGATGACCGTCGGCCGGCTGGCGGGCCTGCAACCGGGCCTCGTCGAGTGGGTGCGCAGGCGGTCGACCACGCTCACGTGGAGCGGCATCCGGGCGCTGGCGTTCGGCACCGGCAAGATCAGCCCGTCGCTCGTGGACCTGATGGAGCAGATGATGAACTGTGCCACGGTGCAGGTGCTCACCGAGTTCCTGGAAACCCTCGGCACGCACAACAGGTACAAGGCGCTGGCCGGTCTGCGGCACTGCGAGGTGCTGGTGATCAGCGGCGACGCGGACAAGCTGACGCCGTTCTCGCACGCCGAGCGGATGGCCGAGGAGATGCCGCACGGTGAACTGGTCCGCGTGTCCGGGGCGGGCCACATGCTCATGTTGGAACAACCCGACCTGGTCACCGGGCACCTGGTCAACCTGGTTCGGCGCAGTGCCGCCGAACGGTCGGAAAGCGAGCGACGGTGGTGGCGACGAGCGTGAGGCTCCCCGAGGTGCGGGACACCGAGGAGTTCGGGCGCAAGCTGGGCGGTCTGGTGCGGGGCGGTGATCTGGTGCTGCTGTCCGGGCCTCTCGGCGCGGGCAAGACCGCGCTGGTGCGCGGGTTGGCGGACGGCCTGGGCGTGACGGGGCGGGTCAGCTCGCCGACGTTCGTGATCGCCCGGGTGCACGAGCCGGCGCCGGACGGTCGTGGCGTGCCGCTGGTGCACGTGGACGCCTACCGGCTCGGCGGGCACCTGGACGAACTGGACGACCTGGACCTGGACACCGAGCTGGTGGACGCGGTGGTGGCCGTGGAGTGGGGCGAGGGCGCGGCCGAGCGGCTGTCCGAGGACCACTTGCTGATCAGGCTGGAACGGCGGGACGACGACGTCCGGATCGCCCACCTGCTCCCGCACGGCGCCTGGACCGACCGCGAGCTACCGGTCTGACGCCTGGCTGCTCGTCCGACCCGAGCTACCGGTCCGACACCGCGCTACCGCTCCGACGCGCGCTGCCTGTCCGGCGGGCTCGGCCAGGGCGGCGTGCGGGCTGCGCAGGCGTCCCCGCCAGGGGACCCCTGCTTTGATCTTACGGGCGGGGAGCGGCGGGCGGCGGCGATCGGCGACCGCCTGTGGACTACCTCCGGCCCTGTGGACTACCGCCGGCCCTATCGGTGGCCCTGTGGACTGCTAGTGGTCCGGGATGCCGCGCACCACGCCCAACTCGACCAGGTCCTGCGGTCGCAGCCGGAGGTCGTCGGCGAGCCGGGGCACGTCGTCGCGCTTGAGGATCGCCGCCGCGAGCTCCGGCGCGATCACCGAGAAGTAGGCGTTCGGCGTGATCCACGTGTGCTCCGGTGACGACAGCGCCAACGCGCCACCGGACCCGCCCTCCCCGATGACGAGCGTGGTGATCGGCACGCGCGCCTCGGCGACGGTGGCGAACAGCTCCGCGATGGCCGCGCCGACCCCGGCCCGCTCGGCCGCCGCGTCGTTGGCCGCCCCGGGCGTGTCCACCAAGGTCAGCACCGGCAACGCGAACCGCTCGGCCAGCCGGATCAGCCGGGACGCGGTGCGGAAGCCGGCAGGAGTGGTGGCGGTGCCGGTCTGCGCGGCGAACGCGATGGCCCGCTCACCCCGCCGCCCGACGCCGCACAGCATCCCCGGATCCACCCCGCCCGCGCGGTCGCCGCTGATCGGCACGCGGAAGTCGAAGTAGTCGTCCAGGTACGCCGCCGCACGGGGACGTTCCGGGACGCGCGCGCCCAACACCGCGCTCCACCCGTCCTCGGGCAGCCCGAGAGCACCCAGGGCGCGCGGCACCTCGGCCGGCACCGCGTCACCGCGGGTCAGCACGTCGAGGATCTGCGACACGATCGGGTCGACTTCCTCCGGCGACACCACCATGTCGACCGTCCCTGCCGCGAACTGGCCTTCGGCCGTGTAGGCGGGGTCGTCGGCCGGCCTCACCCTGCTGCCCGCGAACCCGACCTGCGCGCCGGACACCGCGACCACCACGTCCGCGCCCGCGCCCAGCGACGCCCACAGGCCGCCGGTCGTCGGGTCGCACAGCACCGACACGTGCGGCAGACCGGCTTCGCGGTGCGCCGCGCACAGCCGCGCCACCCGCTGGAGCTGCCGCAGCGACAGCATCCCCTCCTGCATCCGGCTGCCACCGGTCGCGATCATCGACACCACCGGCAGCTGCGTGGCCCGCGCCTCGGTGAACGCCTCCTCGATCAGCGCACCGGTCGCCGTGCCCACCGAACCGCCGAGGAACCGGAAGTCGAACGTGATCACCACGGCGTGCCGGTGCCGCCGCCACGAGACCGATTCCCCGCCACCGGTCCGCTCGCGCGCCCGCGCGAGCTGCTCCTCGTACCCCGGCCAGCCCAACGGGTTCACCGGAGTTCCCGCTTCAGCACCTTGCCCATGTCGTTGCGCGGCAACGCGTCCAGGTACCGCACCACTCTGGGTCGCTTGTGCGGTGACAGCAGCCGGGCCACGTGATCGCTCAGCACCTCCGCCGCCGCCGCCTCACCCCGCGCGACGACCCACGCCACCACGCGTTCGCCCAGGTCCTCGTCCGGCTCGCCGGTCACCGCCACCTCGGCCACCGAGGGGTGCTCCAGCAGGGCGTTCTCGATCTCGCCCGCGCCGATCTTGTAGCCACCGCTCTTGATCAGGTCCGTGGCGCGCCGGCCGACGATCCGCAGGTACCCGTCCGGCTCGACCACGGCCAGGTCCCCGGTGCGGAACCAGCCGTCGTGGAACGCGTCGCGGGTGGCGTCCGGCCGGTTCAGGTACTCCAGGAACAGGTTCGGCCCGCGCACCTCGATCTCGCCCGGCTCCTCGCCGACGACCCGCACGTCCACGCCGTCCAGCGGCAGCCCGACCGTGCCCGGCCGCCGGTCGCCGTCCGCGCGGATGCTCGTGTTCATCAGCGTCTCGGTCATCCCGTACCGCTCGACCACCCGTTGGCCGGTCAGCTGCTCGATGCGCTCGTGCACGGACGCGGGCAGCGCGGCCGAACCGGACACCAGCAGCCGGGCCTCGCCGAACGCGGCGGCGTGCTCGGGCTCCGCCGCGATCCGGTGGTACATCGTGGGAACCCCGAACATCATCGTGCCGCCCGACGCCAGCGCCTGCGCCGCCTTGGCCACGCTGAACGACCCCAGGTGGTGCACGGTCCCGCCGCGCCGCAGCGGGCCCAGCACCCCGACACCCAGGCCGTGCACGTGGAACAGCGGCAGGCCGTGCACCACGACGTCGTCCCCGGTCCACGCCCAGGCCCGCGCCAGCGCGTCCAGGTTCGTGGCGAGCGCGCGCCTCGGCAGCACGACGCCCTTCGGCGGCCCGGTCGTGCCGCTGGTGTAGACGATCAGCGCCGGCGCCTCGCCGTCCGGCTCGGGCAGGTCGACCGGCTCACCGCGCGGCAACTCGTCGTCGACGACCAGGTCGGGCGCGCTGTCGGCGAGGATGTGCGCGAGTTCCTTCTCGCCGATCTTCGGGTTGAGCGGCACGACCGGCACGCCCGCCAGCAACGCGCCGACGATCACCACGCACGTCTCGGGCGTCGACCGCGCCCACACCGCGACCCGCCGCCTGCCCACCAGCCCGTGGGCGACGCGGCGGGCTTCGGCGGCCAACTGCTCGTACGTCAGTTCCCGTTCGGGGAACCTCAGGGCGATCTTCGACGACGGCGTGGCCAACGCTGGCAGCAGCATCCCCTTACAGTGACCGGCCACGCCGTCGCGCGCATCACAAGTGTGGTTCGAGCCACGCCATCAGGTGGATCTTCGGCCGGGCGCCGACTGTCTGTGCGACCAACTGGCCGTCCTTGTAGAGCTGGAGCGTCGGCGCGGACATGATCCGCTGGTCGCGCGCCGTCCGCGGGCTGGCGTCGGTGTCGACCTTGACCACGGTCAGGTCGTCGCGTTCGCGGTCGATCTCGGCCAGCACGGGTTCGAGCATCCGGCACGGCCCGCACCAGTCGGCCCGGAACTCCACCAGCACGTTCCCCGCGCCCACTGCCTCGGTGAACTCGTCGTCGGTCAACGTCCGCACGGCCTGCTCCTCTGCTCGGCTTCCTGGAGTTGCGCGCGCACCTGGTCCCGGGCCGCCTGGAGCCGGCTGATGCAGGCGTCCAGCTCGGCGACCTTGCGCCGGTACACCTCGACGGACGCCGGGCACGAGTCCCCGGTGCGGTGGCCGTCACGCAGGCACTGGACGAACGGGCGGGTGTCCTCCAGGGCGAACCCGATGCCGGCGAGCGAGCGGATCTCGTGCACCAGCCGCAGGTCGTCCTCGTCGTACTCCCGCTGCCCGTTCGCCCCGCGCCGCGAGGACAGCAGGCCGAGGGACTCGTAGTACCGCAGCGCCCGGGTGGTCGTACCGCCCCGCCGCGCCAGTTCTCCGATGCGCACAGACCCGATCCTCCGCCTTGACGTGGACGTCAAGTCCAGTGTGGCTCGTGCCACCCGTACTCTTGTCCGTTGTGCTGGTGCTCGCTCTGGACACCGCCACGCCCGCCGTCACGGCCGGCGTGGTGGAACTGACGCCCGATTCGCCACCGCGCCTGCTCGCCGAGCGGGTGACGGTGAACTCGAAGGCGCACGGTGAGCTGCTGACCCCGCACCTGCTGGAGGCGCTCGCCGAGGCCGGGCACACGCTCGCCGACCTCGACGCGATCGTGTGCGGGTCGGGGCCGGGGCCGTTCACCGGCCTGCGCGTCGGCCTGGTCACCGCAGCCGCCCTGGGCCAGGCCCTCAACCGGCCCGTCTACCCGGTGCCGACCCCGGACGCCATCGCGCTGGACGCCGCCACCTCCAGGCCGCTGCTGGTCGCCACCGACGCGCGCCGCAAGGAGGTGTACTGGGCGGCCTACGACGCGGCCGGCCGGCGCACCGACGGCCCGCACGTGGACCGGCCCGCCGACCTGGTCGACAAGCTGCCCGCCGTGTCCGACGCGGCCGGCGAGGGCGCCGAGATCTACGCCGACGTCATCGGGCTCCCGGTGGTCGGGGCGCGCTACCCGTCACCGGCGTCCCTGGTCGCGGTGGCGGCCCAGGAGCTGCTCGCGGGCGCCCGGCCGGCCGCCCTCACCCCGCTCTACCTGCGTCGACCGGACGCGGTGGAACCGGTCGGCCGCAAGCGGGTGACGAAGGCGTGAACGCCGGCACCGTCACGATCGCGCCGCTGCGCCACGAGGACGTGCCGCGGTGCGCGGAGATCGAGCAGGAGCTGTTCCCCGGTGACGACCCGTGGACCGAGAACGCGTTCCGCAGCGAGCTGGACAACGGCAACTTCTACGTCGCCGCGCACGTCGGCGCCGTGCTGATCGGGTACGCGGGCCTCGGCCTGACGGACTTCGAGTCGAGCGTGCACACCATCGCCGTGACCAGGGCGTACCAGGGCGGCGGCGTCGGTCGGACGTTGTTGCGGACCCTGCTCGCGAAGGCCGACGAGGCGGGCCTGCCGGTGTTCCTGGAAGTCCGCACGGACAACGTGCCCGCGATCAACCTGTACCTGGCGCACGGCTTCGAGCACCTGGGCGTGCGCCGCCGCTACTACCAGCCGTCGGGCGCCGACGCGTACACGATGGGAAGGCCCGCGAACCGTGACTGACCGGCTCATCCTCGGAATCGAGAGCTCGTGCGACGAGACCGGTGTCGGCATCGTCCGGCTCGGCCCGGACGGGTCGATGGAACTGCTCGCCGACGAGGTCGCGTCCAGCGTCGAGGAGCACGCCCGGTTCGGCGGCGTGGTCCCCGAGGTCGCGTCCCGCGCCCACCTGGAGGCGATGGTCCCGACCATGCGCCGCGCGGTGGAGCAGGCCGGGATCGAACTGCGCGACGTGCACTCCATCGCGGTCACCGCCGGGCCGGGGCTCGCGGGCGCGCTGCTGGTCGGCGTGTCGGCGGCGAAGGCCTACGCGGCGGCGCTGGGCAAGCCGCTGTACGGGGTCAACCACCTCGCCGGCCACGTCGCCGCGGACACCCTCCAGCACGGCCCGCTGCCGAAGCGGTGCCTGGCGCTGCTGGTGTCCGGCGGGCACTCGCAGCTGCTGCTGGTGGAGGGGCTGGCGGAGAAGATCACCGAGATCGGGTCCACGGTGGACGACGCGGCGGGTGAGGCCTACGACAAGGTGGCCCGGCTGCTCGACCTGCCGTACCCGGGCGGGCCGCCGATCGACAAGCTCGCCAAGCAGGGCAACGGCTGCGCGATCGCGTTCCCGCGCGGGCTGACCGGGCCGCGTGACTCCAAGTACGACTTCTCGTTCTCCGGGCTGAAGACCTCGGTGGCCCGGTGGGTCGAGAAGCGGGAACGCGCGGGCGAGGAGATCCCGCTGGCGGACGTCGCCGCGTCGTTCCAGGAGGCGGTGGCGGACGTGCTCACCGCGAAGGCGATCCGGGCCTGCAAGGACCTGGGCATCGACACGCTCGTCATCTCCGGCGGCGTGGCGGCCAACTCGCGCCTCTCCAGCCTGGCCGCTGAGCGCTGCGCCGAGGCGGGCATCGAACTGCGCGTCCCGCGTCCGCGCCTGTGCACCGACAACGGCGCGATGATCGCCGCGCTCGGCGCCCACCTGGTCGCCGCCGACGCCAAGCCCTCGTCCCTGGACCTCTCCACCACCCCCGGCCTCCCCGTGAACACCATCCAAATCCTCTGACCCGCGCGAGTCCTCCACCCGGACACCGCGAGTCCTCCGTTCTGAACGCGTGAGTTCAACGCTCAGAACGGACCCGCACGCCGACGCCCTCACGCAGGCCGGCGCCGAACGCCGCCGCGAACCCGTCCGCCCCCAACGCGTCACGGGTCGCGGCCGTGATCCGGTCGACGTCACCGCGCTCCCCGGCCGGCAGCGGCACGCCCACGGACGCACGCGCCGCCGTCGCCGCACCCAGCAACCGCGCGGCCTCCTCGGCGTCACCCGCCAACGCCAACGCCCCCGCCACCCCCTCCAACGCCAACGCGATCGCCCGCGGATCACCCACCTGCCGGGCCAGCGCCAACCCCTCCGACTGGAGCTCCAACGCCCGCACCGCGTCACCGCGCAACTCGGCCACGAACCCCAGCTCCGCCAACGCCAACGTCCCGCCCGCCTCGAACCCGACCTGCCGGTGCCACGACCGCAGCCGGTCCCAGTGCGCCTCCGCCGCGTCCAGCCGCCCCTCCTGCCGCGCGCCCAGCGCCAACCCCGTCTCCGCGTACACCTCACCCGGCGAGAACCCGTGCTCAGCCGCCACCCGACGAGCCCGTTCATGCAGGTCACGGGCCTTCGCATAGGCGCCGTCGGTCAACGCCACCCGGCCCAGCCACGACAGCTTGTACGACACCTCGGGCCACGACCGCAGCTCCTCCGCCACCCGCAACCCCTCCCGGTGCACGGCCTCCGCCCGCACGTTGTCACCGGCCAGCTGCGCCAGCACCCCCAACCCGAACGACGCCTTCAGCTGCCCCCAACGTTCACCCAATGAGGTGAACAACGCGGCACACCGCTCGGCCGCCTCCCTGGCCTCGTCCACCCGCCCCCGAGCCAGTGCCTGGCTCACCCGATCGCTGTGCGCGGCGGCCACGCCCCAGGGGTCGCCCAGCGACTCGAACGCCGCCAACGCCTGGTCGGTGAGCCGCCGACCGGTCGGCATGTCCCCGACCGTCGACAGCACGTACCCCAGGAACCACCGGGCCCGCGCCTGGTCCAGCCGATCGGCGATCGAGTCCGTCCCGGCCGGCGCGGACGGGTCCGCCGCCTCACCCAGCAGCACCCCGAACCCGGCCCGCCACGCGACCGTCACCGGATCGGGCGACGTCATGAGCCGACGCCCTTCGCGCAGCCGCCCGCGCAGGAACCAGTACCAGGTCAGCGCGCCCACCAGCCGCGCCGCGTCACCGGCGTCCAGCGCGTCATGCGCCGCACGCAGGTTCGCGGTGTCGGCGTCCAACCGCTCCAGCCACGCCAGCTGCCGCGCCCCGCGCAACTCCGGGTCCGCCCGTTCGGCCAACGCCAGGTAGAACGCCGCGTGCCGCCGCCGCACCTCCTCGTGCTCCCCGGCGGCGCGCAGCCGCTCCCGGCCGTAGTCGGCGACCGACTCCAGCAGCCGGAACCGAGGCTCGCCCGTCTGCTCCGGCGCCACCACCAGCGACCGGTCGACGAGGCGGGTCAGCACGTCCAGCACCTCGCCGGGAGCCACACCGCCACCCGCGCACACGGCTTCGGCGGAGTCCGGCGCACACCCGTCCACGTGCACGGACAGCCGCCGCAGCACGATCCGCTCGGCCTCACCGAGGACGTCCCAACTCCAGTCGATCATCGAGCGCAGGGTGCGCTGCCGGGCCGGCGCGTCCCGGTGCCCGGTGGCCAGCAGCCGGAACCGGTCGTCCAGCCGCTCCAGCAGCGCGGTCACGCCCAGGCCCCGCACACGGGTCGCGGCCAGCTCCAGCGCCAGCGGCAGCCCGTCGAGCCGGCGGCAGATCGCCTCGACCACGGGCGCGTTGTCGGGCGTCACGGTGAAGCCCGGAGCGGCGGCGGCAGCGCGCGCTGCGAACAACGCGACGGCGTCGGAAACGTCCAGCGGCGGGACAGCCCACACCGTCTCGAACGACAGGCCGAGCGGTTCCTGGCTGGTGGTGAGCACCCGCAGCCCCGGCGCCGCCCGCAGCAGCCGGGACACCAGCGCGGCGACCGGCTCGACCAACCGCTCGCAGTTGTCCAGCACCAGCAGCACCTCACGGCCGCGCAACGCGTCGACCAGCGCCGTCCCCGACGCGTCCTCGCGCACGCCGAGCACGTCGGCCACCGCGCTCACCACCTGCTCGGCCCGCCCGACCCCCGCCAGCTCGACCAGCCACACGCCGTCGGCGACCGACACCCGCCGCGCGACCTCCAGCGCCAGGCTCGTCTTGCCCACCCCGCCCGGACCGGTGAGCGTCACCAGCCGGGCAGGACCGGGCAGCTCGCAGAGGTCCGCGACGGCCCGCTCCCGGCCGACCAGGTCGTTCACCGGCACGGGCAGGTTCGTCCGCGCCGGAGCCCCGGTCGCGGGTGCCCCGAGCACCGGATCGTGGTTGAGCATCGCCTGGTGCAGCGCGGCCAGCTCGGGACCGGGCTCCAGCCCCTGCTCCTCGGCCAGCAGCCGCCGCAGCTCGGCGTAGCTCTCCAACGCCTCGACCTGCCTGCCGGCCCGGTACAGGGCACGCATGTGCAAGCCGCGCAAGCGTTCGCGCAACGGGTGCCGCGCCACCTCAGCGGCCAGGTCGACCTCACTCGTCCGAGCGGATTCCTCCAGCGCTGCCAACCGTTCCGACGTCCAGCGCGCCACCACCGGAGCCAGGAACGGCGCGTCGGCGAGCTCCTCCAGCGGCTCGCCACGCCACAGGGCCAGCGCCTCGCCGGACCGCCCGGCGGCCACCAGCTCCCGGAACCGCAGGAGGTCCAACGTGGACGGGTCAACCCGGATCACGTACCCCGCCGGCCCGTGCGCGACCAGCGAACGACCACCCGGCTCGGCCGCCTCCAACGCCCGCCGCAGCTGCGACACCTTCGTCTGGAGCGTGTTCACGGGGTTGCCGGGCGGCTCGTCACCCCACAGGTCGAACGCCAGCCGGTCCGCCGACACCGGCCGCCCCTCGTGCGCGAGCAGGTCCGCCAGCAGCAGCCGGACCTTCACCTCCGGCACCCGGACCGCCGCACCGCCCGCCGTCCACACCCCGAGCGGCCCCAACACCCCGAATCTCACGCCCCGGACCGTAACCGGGCCACCCCCAGCGAACCCCCAGCGGACCGTGCGCGCCTCCGGCCACCGTGGGCAGCACATCACCTGAAGGAGCAAGAAGCACATGACCGACAAGACCCCGTTGACGTTGATCGGCCTCGGCCCGATGGGTCAGGCCATGGTCACCCGGTTCCTCGCCGCCGGGCACCCGACCACGGTCTGGAACCGCACCCCCGCCCGCGCCGACGCCGTCGTGGCCCAGGGCGCCACCCGCGCCGCCACCGCCGCCGAAGCCGTCGCCGCGAACCGGCTGGTCGTCCTCAGCCTCACCGACTACGCCGCCATGTACGACGTCCTCGACGGCGCCGACCTCGCCGGCCGGGTGGTCGTCAACCTCAGCTCCGACACCCCGGGCACCACCCTGGAGGCCGCCGCCTGGCTCGCCGGACGGGGCGCGGAACTGCTGGTCGGCGGCGTGATGGCGCCCGCGCCGCTGGTCGGCGACGACTCCGCGTACGTCTTCTACAGCGGTCCGCGCGAGGTGTTCGACCGGCACGCCGACACCCTCGCGGTGATCGGCAGGCCCGACTACATGGGCGCGGAGCACACCCTGGCGCAGCTGCTCTACCAGGCGCAGCTGGACGTCTTCCTCACGTCCCTGGCCGGGATGCTGCACGCCATCGCGCTGGTCAAGTCGACGGGCCTCACGGCCGAGCGGTACGCGCCCTACCTGACCGACGTGCTCTCCTCGCTGTCGATGTACGTGGACGAGACGGTCCGGCACGTCGACTCCGACCGGCACCCCGGCGACCTGGCGAACGTGACCATGATGGGCGCCACCGCGGCGCACGTCGTCGGCGCGAGCGAGACCGCCGGGCTCGACACCGCGCTGCCCGGGGCGGTCCAGGCCCTCTACGACCGCGCCACCGAGGCGGGGCGCGGCAAGGACAGCTGGACCGCCCTGATCGACGTCATCCGCGGCTGAGCACCCCGGTCACACCGGGCTGCTGATCACACGGGCTGCCGGTCACACCGGGTTCAGGCCGGGGTTGCGGTCCTCGACCACGAACGACCTCAGGGTCGTGGCCTCGGCCCCGGCCGTGCGCACGTACGGCAGCGTGCGGAAGTCCGCCCGCATCTCCTGCGCGGTGAACTTCGTCCGCACGTACCCGCGCCGCCGGCTGTGCAGCTTGATGTGCGGGTTGTTCCGCAGCTGGACCTGGTCGACCGTGTCGTTGCCGTTCCCGCCGGACGTCACCGACGAGCACACCAGCTCGGTGCCCACGGTCGGGGACGCCGGGTCGTTCCAGTCCAGCTTCACCTCCGCCGCGTAGTGCGCGTGCACGTCACCGGTCAGGACGACGGCGTTGCGCACACCCGCGTCGACCCACCCGCGCGTCACCCGGTCGCGGGATGCGAGGTAGCCGTCCCACGCGTCCATCGAGACCTCCTTCTCCGGCCCGTCCTTGCGGTCGCGCTCGGCGAAGAACACCTGCTGACCCAGCACGTCCCAGCGCGCGCGGGACTGGCGGAACCCGTCCAGCAGCCACTCCTCCTGCGCCGCGCCGGTGATCGAACGGCCGGGCAGGGCGGCGTCCGCGCAGGTCTTCCACCCGTCGCCGCACACCTGGTCGTCCCGGTACTGCCGGGTGTCGAGCATGTGGAAGTTGACCAGCCCGCCCCAGCCGAGCCGCCGGTAGAGCTGGAGGTCGACGCCGTTGGGCCGCGCGCCCCGACGCAGCGGCATGTTCTCGTAGTACGCCTTGAACGCCGCCTCGCGCCGCGCCGCGAAGTTCGGGTCGGGCTGCTCGGGCACGTCGTCGGCCCAGTTGTTCTCGATCTCGTGGTCGTCCCACACGACGACCCAGGGCGCGACCGCGTGCGCGAGCTGGAGGTCGGCGTCCGTCTTGTACTGGGCGTGCCGGAGCCGGTAGTCGGCCAACGTCCGGGTCTCCGGCCCGACCACCTTCCGCACGTCCGCCGCCTTGGCCGCGTACTCGTACTGGTAGTCGCCCAGGTGCAGGACCACGTCCGGGTGATCTTCGGCCAGCCGCCGGTACGCCGTGAAGTAGCCCTCGCCGTAGTGCGCGCACGACGCGAAGCACATGGTCAGGTCCTGCCCGAGCACCCACGGGTCGGGCGCGGTCCGGGTGCGGCCGACGGGGGACACGTGGCCGTCCACCTGGAACCGGTAGAAGTACTCGCGTCCGGGCCGCAGGCCGAACGGCTCGACGTGCACGCTGTGCCCGGACTGCGGCTTCGCGGGCTGCACGCCCCGCCGCACCACGTGCTGGAAGCGCTCGTCCTCGGCCAGCTCCCAGTGCACCGGGATCACCCGGTCGGGCATGCCGCCGAGGCCGTCCTCCGCGAGCGGCTGCGGCGCGAGGCGCGTCCACAGCACGACGCTGTCGGGAAGGGGGTCGCCGGAGGCGACACCCAGCGTGAAGGGGTCGGCGAGCTTGGGGAAGCCCGCACCCGCGGTGGCTGCGGTCGCGAGGGCCACGCCGCCGATGAGCAGGGAACGTCGGGTCACCGTCATGCGCTCACCGTGACCGAACAGGGTGGCGATCGGGTGAACGCAGGTATTACTCAGGGCATCCAGCACTCCGCAGTCCGACGAGGGGCAACCGCCCCCCGACGCGGCCGGACGTGATGCTGGACCGGGTGCGCCCCAGCGAGCTGTTCCCGATCGGCGTGCAGGCCCGTGACGTGCTCGGCGGGCGGGCGGGCGCACCGTTCCACGCCGACGTGGCGGGCGTCGCGGACCAGGTGCCCGGAAGGAGTGACGGGGGCTCGTTGAAGCGTTGGCACTCGCGTGGGTAGAGTGCTAGATGCACGGCACCAGCAACCGCCCCGACCCCCGCGACGGCGGGGTGGCAGGAGCCGTAAACCTGCCAACGCTTTCGACGACCGTGGAGGTCAGCCCGGTGAGCGTGAACATCAAGCCGCTCGAGGACAAGATCGTCGTCCAGGCCAGTGAGGCCGAGACCACGACCGCTTCCGGCCTCGTGATCCCGGACACCGCGAAGGAGAAGCCCCAGGAGGGCAAGGTCATCGCGGTGGGCCCCGGCCGGATCGACGACAAGGGCAACCGCGTCCCGGTGGACGTGGCTGTCGGCGACGTCGTCATCTACTCCAAGTACGGCGGCACCGAGGTCAAGTACAACGGCGAGGAGTACCTCATCCTCTCCGCCCGCGACGTGCTGGCCGTCATCAACTGACGATCGGCTGACACGCAAGGCGCCCCGGCGAACCCCATCACCGGGGCTTCCCGGGGCGTTTCGCATCAAGAGAGGCTAAGCAATGCCCAAGCAGATCAGCTTCGACGAGGACGCTCGTCGGGCCCTTGAGCGCGGCGTGAACAAGCTGGCGGACACGGTCAAGGTGACCCTCGGTCCGCGCGGCAGGCACGTCGTGCTCGACAAGAAGTTCGGTGGGCCGACCGTCACCAACGACGGTGTGACCATCGCCCGTGAGATCGAGCTGGAAGACGCGTTCGAGAACCTGGGCGCGCAGCTCGCCAAGAGCGTCGCGACCAAGACCAACGACGTGGCCGGCGACGGCACCACCACCGCGACCGTCCTGGCCCAGGCCATGGTCCGGGTGGGCCTGCGCAACGTCGCCGCGGGTGCGAACCCGATGTCCCTCGGTGTCGGCATCCAGGCCGCCGCCGAGGCCGTCGTGGACGCACTCAAGGCCAAGGCCACCCCGGTCAAGGGCCGCGACAACATCGCCCAGGTCGGCACCGTCTCGTCCCGCGACGAGTCCATCGGCGCCCTGCTCGGCGAAGCCATCGAGAAGGTCGGCGAGGACGGTGTGATCACCGTCGAGGAGTCCTCCTCGATGGCCACCGAGCTCCAGATCACCGAGGGCGTGCAGTTCGACAAGGGCTACGTGTCGGCGCACTTCGCGACCGACCTCGAAGCCCAGGAGACGGTGTTCGAGGACGCCCGCATCCTGCTGCACCGGGAGAAGATCTCGGCGCTGGCCGACCTGCTGCCGATCCTGGAGAAGGTGGCCGAGAGCGGCAAGCCGCTGGTCATCATCGCCGAGGACGTCGAGGGTGAGGCGCTGTCGACCCTGGTCGTCAACGCCCTGCGCAAGACGCTGCGCGTCGTCGCGGTCAAGGCACCGTACTTCGGCGACCGCCGCAAGGCGTTCCTGGACGACCTCGCGGTCGTCACCGGCGCCCAGGTCATCGCGGCCGAGGTCGGCCTCAAGCTGTCCGAGTCCAACCTGGACGTGCTCGGTTCCGCCCGGCGGGTCGTGGTGTCGAAGGACAACACGACCATCGTCGACGGCGGCGGCGCGAAGGCGGACGTGGCCGGTCGCGCGGAGCAGCTGCGCCGCGAGATCGAGGCCACCGACTCCGACTGGGACCGCGAGAAGCTGCAGGAGCGGCTGGCCAAGCTGTCCGGCGGCATCGCGGTGATCAAGGTCGGCGCGGCCACCGAGACCGAGCTGAAGGAGCGCAAGCACCGCATCGAAGACGCGGTGGCCGCGACCAAGGCAGCGGTGGAAGAGGGCATCGTGCCCGGCGGCGGTTCGGCGCTGGTGCACGCGGCCAAGGTGCTCGACGACGGCCTCGGCCTGTCCGGTGACGAGGCGACCGGTGTCGCGATCGTCCGCGAGGCCCTGGGCTCGGCGCTGTTCTGGATCGCCGCGAACGCGGGCCTCGAAGGCGCCGTCGTGGTGAACAAGGTGCGCGAGCAGGAGTGGGGCTTCGGCCTCAACGCCGCCACGCTCGTCTACGGTGACCTGCTCGAAGCCGGGATCATCGACCCGGTGAAGGTCACCCGTTCCGCGGTCACGAACGCCGCTTCCATCGCCCGCATGGTGCTCACCACGGAGAGCGCCATCGTGGAGAAGAAGGAAGAGGACAACTCGGGCGGCAACGGCCACGGTCACGGTCACGGCCACTGACCCAGGCTTTCAGCGCGCACAGGAGGGGCGGCACCGCGAGGTGTCGCCCCTCCCGCACGTTCGGCTGCTCGCGCTCGGTCCGCCTGGTGTTGGTCAAGCGGGCGTCAACTGCCGCTTGCGCGCCTTGATGATGCTGTCCCGCTCGGACTCCGAGAGGCCGCCCCAGATCCCGTAGGGCTCCTGCACCGCCAAGGCGTGCCGCCGACACATCTCCAGCACCGGGCACGACAGGCACACGGCCTTCGCCCGTGCCTCCCGCCGTGCCCGTGCCGGTCCGCGCTCCCCGTCCGGGTGGAAGAAGAACGCGCTGTCCATCCCGCGGCACGAGCCGCGCATCTGCCAGTCCCACAGATCCGCGTTGGGACCGGGAAGCCTTCGGGTGTCCGCCATCGAGACCGCCTCCTTGGCCCATGGACGTGAACTGCTCCATTCGGCTTAACGATGATCCACCGTAGAACCGCGCCAATACTTGTTCAAGGGGGTGCGGGGGCATTTCCCGGCAATTCATTCGATGGGTGTGCGGCCGGTGCCCGTCCCGGAGTTGCCGGTGACGTCAAGTGAACGGACGATGTCAGCGTGATGACGCCCCCCGACCACACCGGGACCGTGCCGGACGGCGAGCCGGAAACCGTTGCGGCAGAAGATGATCCGGCGCATTCGGTGACCCTCTCGGTGGCCGCCGTGGCACGCCGGTTGGGGGTCGCGCCGGCCACTCTCCGCACCTGGGACCGCCGGTACGGCCTCGGACCCAGCGATCACACGACCGGGCGACACAGGAAATACGCGCCACTCGACGTAGCGCGCCTTGAGCTGATGCAGCGGGCGCTGCTGCGCGGGGCGTCGTCCGCCGAGGCCGCGAAGTACGCCCTGTCGAGCCCCGTGCGGCCGGCGCGGGTGGCCGGGCCGGCGTTGCTGACCGGCGGTGAGCTCGACGGGGCGTCCGCGTCGGCCGGTGGCCGTGGCCTCAGGTTGCAGGCGGCGAACCGGCGGGCGCGCGGGGTGGGGCGTGCGGCGTTGGCGATGGACTCGGCGGCGGTGCAGACGTTGTTGGGGGACGCGATCGAGGCCGACGGCGTGGTGACGACGTGGGACGAGGTGGTCCGGCCGGTGATGTCCGCGCTCGCGGCGAGGTGGGACCAGTCGGGCGCGGGCGTCGAGGTGTCGCATCTGGTGGAGGAGTGCGTGCTGGCCGCCGTGCTGCGCGCGACGCCGATCGTGACGAGCCCGCGCAACCACCGGCCCGTGCTGCTGGCGTGCATGCCGGACGAGCGGCACAACCTGCCGCTGTACCCGTTGGCGGCGGTGCTGGCGCAGCGCGGGATCGGCGCCCGGCAGTTGGGTGCGGCGGTGCCGGCGGACGCCCTGGCCGTCGCGGTACGCCGTACGGCACCGGCCGCGGTGGTCCTGTGGGCGCAGTTGCCGCGCTACGCCGATCCGGGTGTCGTGGCGGCGTTGCCGAGGACCCGGCAGCAGGTTCGCATCTTCGCGGGCGGCCCCGGCTGGGAACGCGGCGTCGTGCCGCAGCCTGCGGAGCGGATCAATGACCTGGCGTCGGCGGCGGACGCCGTGGAACGCGCCGTCTGCTAGCCGCCCCCTTCCCTTCACAGTGCGGTCGGCTCAGGTGCCTGGCCGGCGGACTCGCGTGCTTGAGTGGTCGGCTCGGGGTGTCTGAGCGGTGGGTTCGCGGTGCTTGAGTGGTCGGTTCGGGGTGCCTGAGTGGTGAACTCGGGGGTTCTGGAGGTAGGACTCGCGGGGGTGGAGGTTGTGGTGGGTGGGGTGCGGCGGGTGGCGTTCGGGGATCGGCCGGAGGCCGAGGTCTGGGGGGCGTTGAGCGGTGGGGTGGAGGAGCGGTGGCTGGCGGCGGTGGCGCTGGGTGGCCAGGGGCACTACGCGGCGGCGGCCGGGGTGCTGGGTGAGCTGATGCGGGGCGGGGGGTTGTTCGGGTCGTTGGCGGCTTCGACGTTGGCCTCGCACCGGCGGCAGTTGGGTGGGCACGCGGCGGCGCGGGCGCTCGATGGGCGGGCGCTGGCGATGGTGGTCGCCGCTGAAGGGGGAGGTGGAGGGGGCGGGGATGGGGACGACGTCGATCTGGAGGGGGCTCGGGTCGATGCGCTGTTGGGGTTGGCGGCGGACGCGGTGGGGGCGGGTCGGCTGGCGGAGGCCCGGCGGCTGCACGCGAGGGTCGAGCCGCGCGGCTGGCGCAGCCGGGTGCGGCACCAGTGGCTGGCGGCCGAGATCGCGTTGGCCGGTGGCCACGCCGAGCGGGCGGTGCGGCCGGCCGAGGTCGCCGCTGCGACCGCCCGGGAAGCCGGCGCGACGCGACACATCCTCAAGTCCGACCTCGTCCTGGGGACCGCACTCGTGGTGTGGGGGACCCCCGAAAGCGTCAGTCGGGGCATGGACCTGCTGTACTGTGATCTAAATCACACATACCGGAGCGGCCTTTTCTCGTTGACCTGGCCGACGGCGCTCGTCCTGGCAAACGTCGAGGCTGACCGCAGTATTGCGGGAAGCCAAAACGTGAAGGAGAGCGCCAAAAACGCTCTGAGCTGCGTGTTGCGCAGAGCCGACCCCCTCGGTCGCCGCCTCGCCGCCCGCTCGCCGTGGATCCCGACTGCGCTGCTCCGTTCCGGGGAACCCCCGAACGCAGACGCTGAGACGAACTTCTTGACGGATTAAGCACCGGATCGTGTCAAGGTTCGGCCTCTAGCGTCCGATAGGGGATGTGGAACGTCACTCGGCTGCAGGAAGGAGTCCCCGTGACCACGGTCCTTATTTGCGACGACCGGCGCAGTGTGCGGGAGGGTCTCACCCGCGTGATGTCGGCTGTCCCAGGGGTTAGCCGCATCGACTGCGTAGCGCACGGTGACGAGTTGTTGGCTCGGTTCTCTCGGCAGCCGGTCGACGTCGTACTGGTTGGCACCCAGCGCGCCGTCCCGACCGGGGTCGAAGCGACCCGACGACTCGTCTCGGCCAACCCGCAGGCAAACGTCATCGTCTTCGGCGCGCCGGACGACGCGGGCAGCATTGCCGCGGCGATCGCCGGCGGCGCCCGCGGCTACCTCCGCTGGGACGCCTCGCGTCCCGAGCTGGTGGCCGCGTTGGCGCACACGCTGGCGAGCACCAGCGTGCCCGCGCCGCGGCAACCATCGGACCCCGGCGTCCAGCTCACCGAGCGCGAGCTCCAGGTGTTGCGCGGGATGAGCCAGGGCAAGAGCAACGGGCAGATCGGGCGCGAGCTCTACCTGTCGGAGGACACGGTCAAGACGCACGCCCGGCGCCTGTTCCGCAAGCTCGGCGTGCGGGACCGGGCGCAGGCCGTGGCGCACGGCTTCCGCCGTGGCCTCGTGTCGTAGTAGGGCCTGCGAGGATCAGCGGGGCCCGTAAGGCGGGTCACACCGGCACTCCTTCCTTCCCGGGTCGGCCCGGCGACGTCACCGTCGCCGGGCCGGTTCGCGTCCTGGGAGTGTGTCGCCTGGTCGGCCTAGGTCCAAAGACCCCTTCAGGACCCCGTTGCCGTGCTTCCGGTCACGCGACCGGTACGGTAAGCATCACCGGTACGGGCGACGTCGATCGTCCCGTGCTGTTCTATGTCGTACGCCTACGCGTAACACCAGGGCAGTTGTCTGCGATGACCAACTTGGGGGACGGACTGGACGCCGAAGTGGGCGCAGCCGTCGATGGCGACCGCCACGCGATCGAACGGCTCCTGGCATCCATCCGACCCCTCGTGGTGCGGTACTGCCGCGCCCGAGTCGGCAGGCAGGAGAGGTCTTTCGCTTCGGCGGACGACGTGGCCCAGGAGGTGTGTCTCGCGGTGCTGACGGCCCTTCCCAGCTATCGAGACCAGGGTCGGCCGTTCCTGGCGTTCGTCTACGGCATCGCCGCGCACAAGGTCGCGGACGCACACCGCTCCGCCGCCAGGAACAGGTCCGAACCGGTGTCCGAGGTTCCGGACGCCCCGGAGACGGAGGCGGGCCCCGAGCAGCGCGCCATGCAGGGCGAGCTGTCGGAGCGGATGGCCGTGCTCCTGAAGATCCTGCCGGAGAAGCAGCGGGAGATCCTGCTGCTCCGAGTGGTCGTCGGCCTGTCGGCCGAGGAGACCGCCGACGCGGTCGGCTCCACGCCGGGTGCGGTGAGGGTGGCGCAACACCGCGCCCTGGCCCGCCTGCGCAAGACGTTGGCAGCGGAGGAGGTGGTCTGAGTGGCCGACCAGCACGAGAAGGGCAATGGAGACGTCGTGCGCGGACGAGATGAGAGACCGCCGCAGTCTGATGACACCCCGGCCGACGACACGTCGATCGAGCCGGGCGACGACCTCGCGGGCATCAGGGCCGACGACGAGCTGCTCGACGCGTTGGGCGACCGGGCCGGCGAGCAGCCGGAGTCGCTCGTCGGCGACGAGCTGAACGCACTGCTCCTGGCCTGGCGCCAGGAGGTCGACGACCCGCCCATGGGCGAGCTGGTCGACACCGACACCGCGGTGGCCACGATCGCCGCCGCCCGTACCCAGCCCCGCGTCCGGCACCGCTTCCTGATCCCCATCGCGAGTGCCGCCGCCGTGCTGGCGATCGCGTTCACCGGGATGAGCCTGGTGGCCCGTGACGCCCAGCCGGGCGACACGCTCTGGGGGCTGACGAGGGTCCTCTACTCCGAGCACGCCCGCTCGGTCGAAGCCGCCGTCGCGGTCAAGGGCGATCTCGACACCGCCCGCGCCGCACTGCGCGACGGCCGGTACGGCGAGGCGCGCGACGCGCTGCTGAAGGCGGGCCAGAGCCTGCCGTCGGTCTCACCGGACGACGGCAAGGACGACCTGACGCAGAAGCGCGAGTCGCTGTTGCAGGAGCTGACCAGCACCACGCCGACGCCGACCGCCCCGCCGCCCACGATCAGCAAGGCCACCACGCCGTCGCAGCCGACGACGTCGGTGGCCGGGCCGACCTCGGTCACGGTGTCCACGACCACGCCGCCGGCCCTCACGACCGTGCCGACGGTGACCACCACCGAGTCGGTCCCGACCACGGTGGCCACCGCCCAGCCCACCTCGGTCGAGACGCCGGGCGGTCAGACCCGGGGCGAGACCTCCGAGGTGACCCCCGGCACCGGCGACGGTGTCCAGACCGCTCCGGGGAACTAGCCGGACGGCAGACGTGACGAAGCCCGCCCCTCGCACGGGGGGCGGGCTTCGTCACATCTTCAGCGGGCGCTCTCGGTGGCGGTGACGCCGTCGGCGTAGCCGCGGCAGTACTCCCAGCTGACGTAGGACGTCGGGTCCGGGTCGTACGCGGGCTCGTGCGGGCGCATCCGGCCGTCGGCCAGCAGCTGCTCCAGGCTCGACCGCAGCAGCGCCCAGTCGTGGTAGTGCGGCTCCTCGCACTCGCCGCAGTCCACCACGATTCCCCTGACACCACGGGGTTCGAGCAGCGCCTGGTACACGGCGAGGTCGCTGAGGTCGCCGATCAGCTCGGCCCGCTCGGCGTCGTCCATCGGCGACTGGTCGTGGTCGTGGTCGGGCTCCCCGAGGACCCGGGCCGGGTCTTCCGGGTCGCCCGCGAACGGGTCTGGTGGCAACGCGTCGTGCGGCACGACCCCGCACGGTACCGGGCGGACCCCCGTCCGCGTCCAGATACCATGACCTGAACCCATCCCGCCTGTGGAAACCCCAGATCCGCGGCGGCGGGATCACCGCACGACGGAAGGCAAGCCAGCCGCCATGACCAGCGAGCTCAACGCTGACGGAGTCCCGCCCAAGTTCGCCATGCTGGGACTGACCTTCGACGACGTACTGCTGCTGCCCGCCGAGTCGGAGGTGATCCCGAGCGGCGTGGAGACCAGGACCAGGCTGTCGCGCAACGTCAGCCTGGGCATCCCGCTGGCGTCCGCCGCGATGGACACGGTGACCGAGGCCCGGATGGCCATCGCGATGGCCCGCCAGGGCGGTATCGGGGTGCTGCACCGCAACCTGTCGATCGAGGACCAGGCCCGCCAGGTCGAGACGGTGAAGCGGTCCGAGGCGGGCATGGTGACCGACCCGGTCACCTGCACCCCGGAAGACACGATCAAGCACGTGGACGACCTGTGCGCCCGGTACCGGATCTCCGGCGTGCCGGTGACCGACCCGAACGGCAAGCTCGTCGGCATCATCACCAACCGCGACATGCGCTTCGAGGTGGACCACTCGCGCAAGGTCAGCGAGGTGATGACGAAGGGTCCGCTGGTCACGGCCCAGGTCGGCGTGTCCGCCGAGGCCGCGCTGGGCCTGCTGCGCCGGCACAAGGTCGAGAAGCTGCCGATCGTGGACGGCGACGGCAAGCTGCGCGGCCTGATCACGGTCAAGGACTTCGTCAAGACCGAGCAGTACCCGAACGCCTCGAAGGACCCGGACGGCCGGCTGCTGTGCGCGGCCGCGATCGGCACCGGGGACGACAGCTTCACCCGAGCCATGGGCCTGGCCGAGGCGGGCATCGACGTGATCATGGTCGACACCGCGCACGGCCACCAGCGCTACGTGCTGGAGATGGTCGCCAGGGTGAAGAAGGAACTCGGCGACGAGGTCGACGTGGTCGGCGGCAACGTCGCCACCCGCGGCGGCGCCCAGGCGCTGGTGGACGCGGGCGCGGACGGCGTGAAGGTCGGTGTCGGGCCCGGCTCGATCTGCACCACGCGCGTCGTCGCGGGTGTCGGCGTGCCGCAGATCAGCGCGATCTACGAGGCGAACCTGGCGTGCGGGCCCGCGGGCGTCCCGGTGATCGGCGACGGCGGCATCCAGTTCTCCGGTGACATCGCGAAGGCCATCGCGGCCGGCGCGAGCGTGGTCATGCTCGGCAGCCTGCTCGCGGGCACCGCGGAGGCGCCGGGCGAGGTGATCCTCGTCAACGGGAAGCAGTTCAAGACCTACCGCGGCATGGGGTCGCTGGCGGCCCTGCGCGGCCGTGGCGACAACAGCAAGTCGTTCTCCCGGGACCGCTACTTCCAGGACGACGTGCTGTCCGAGGACAAGCTGGTGCCCGAGGGCATCGAGGGCCGCACGCCGTTCCGCGGGCCGTTGTCGCAGGTGGCGTACCAGTTGGTGGGCGGTCTGCGGATGGCCATGGGGTACACCGGCTCGAAGACGATCGCCGACCTCCAGCAGAAGCAGCTGGTGCGGATCACGGCGGCCGGGTTGAAGGAGAGCCACCCGCACGACATCACGATGACCGTCGAAGCCCCGAACTACACGACCCGCTGAACATCACCCGCGTGAGCTAGGGTTCCCAAGTTCCGCTGGCTCCACGGAAGGACGACGAAGGTGCGCGATCTGGTCGAGATCGGCATGGGCCGGACCGCGAGGCGGGCCTACGAGCTGGACGACCTCGAAATCATCCCGTCCCGGAGGACCCGCTCCTCCAAGGACGTGTCCACCGCGTGGCAGATCGACGCCTACCGGTTCGAGATCCCGCTGATCACCCACCCGACGGACGCGATCGTGTCGCCGGGCACGGCCGTCGCGATCGGCGAGCTGGGTGGCTTGGGCGTGCTCAACGCGGAGGGCCTGTGGGCCCGGCACGGTGACGTGGAAGAGGCGCTGTTCCGGCTGGTGCAGGCGGTGGAGGACACCGACGACCCGGCCGCGCCGGTGAAGGTGCTCCAGGAGCTGCACTCGGCGCCGGTCCGGATGGACCTGATCGCCGAGGCGATCAAGCAGGTGCGCGAGTCGGGCGTGACGGTCGCGGTGCGGGTCAGCCCGCAGCGCGCGGCCGAGCTGACGCCGGACCTGCTGGCGGCGGGCGTCGAGATCCTGGTCGTGCAGGGCACGATCATCTCGGCCGAGCACGTGTCCCGCGACGGCGAGCCGCTGAACCTGAAGTCGTTCATCGCCGACCTGGAAATCCCGGTGATCGCGGGTGGCGTCGGCGACTACCGGACCGCGATGCACCTGATGCGCACGGGCGCGGCGGGCGTGGTCGTCGGCTACGGCTACACGCCGGGCGTCACCACGACGGACTCCGTCCTCGGCATCGGTGTGCCGATGGCCACGGCCATCGCGGACGCCGCCGCCGCGCGTCGGGACTACCTGGACGAGACCGGTGGCCGGTACGTCCACGTGATCGCCGACGGTGGTGTGCTGACCAGCGGTGACATCGCGAAGTCGATCGCGTGCGGCGCGGACGCGGTGATGCTGGGCGAGCCGTTGGCGTCGGCCTCCGAGGCACCCGGTCAGGGCCTGTACTGGACCGCCGCGTCGGCGCACCCGTCGGTGCCGCGCAGCCACGTGTCCACCGGTGTGGACCAGGTGGTGGACCTGCGCGAGCTGCTGTTCGGGCCGTCCGTGGACCCGCGTGGTGTGACGAACCTGTTCGGGTCGCTGCGCCGCGCGATGGCGAAGACCGGCTACTCGGACCTGAAGGAGTTCCAGAAGGTCGGGCTGACGATCCGCGGCTGACCCCGCGCCGTCGACCCGCGCCGTCGATCCACGCCGCTGCCCCCGGGGACCATTCCGGGGGCAGCGGCCGTTTCCGGCCGGGTCCAGTTCCAGCCCTCCAACAGTTCAGGGCTGGAGCAGGTCCGGCACGCCGGGGCAGTGCACGCCCGGCACGTCGGCCAGCCGCGCGGGCAGTGCGCCGTCCGCGGCGGCCGGGAACGCGGAGGTCTCGTCGGTGATCCGCACGAGCCGACCGGACTCGTCGGGCGCGTACGTGACCTCCCGGAGCACGTGCTCGGCGGAGCCCGTGCGGGCGGTCCGGGTCCGGAGCAGGCGGCGGCCGTCCTCCTCCAGGCACTGGATGCCGGACGCCTCCTCGGCGCCGGCGCCCACGACCGGGTCGTCGAGGTCGCCCCGGACCTCGGTGAGCCGACCGTCCGCGTACTCGAACAGCCCGAGCAGCACGCCGTTCGCCTTCGTGCCGAGCGGGACGAGCAGTTCGGCCCGGCCGTCCCCGGTGACGTCGGTGGCGCCCGCCCAGTGCGGCACGCCCTGGTCGATCGTGCCGGGGAAGGCGACGGTCTCCGAGCGCCCACCGCCGAACCCGATCTTCACGGACGTGCCGTTCCGCTGGTCGCGGACGATCGTGGCGCGGTCCGGCGCGCCGTCGCCGTCGAAGTCCCCGGTCGCGGAGCCCACCTCGTACTCGCGCCCTACGCGGGCCAGGCACACCGCGTCACGTGGGTCGCAGAGGTGCTCCAGCACCTGGTCGCTCCCGGCGCGGCGGGGCATCGGCGCGGCCAGGCTGAGCACGCCGTCGGCGATGTGGGCCGGGTCGGACCCGCGCTCCAGGACGAGCGTCGCGCCTTCCCACGAGTCGCCGGCGAACCGGGTGGCGACCTTCGACCCGTCGCGCAGGTACCGCGAGCCGAGCGTGAGGTCGGACGAGACCTGCGTCCACCTGTTGTGGTCGAGCACCCACTCGCCGCTGGTGGGTCCGATGGACGCGCGACCGTCGCAGACGTCGGCCAGCACCGCCGCGTGCAGCCGGTCGTCGTGGTCCCACCACACGGACAGGACGGTGGTGCTGGTGGCGGCGTCGACGTCGGGGACGGGCGTGGCCAGGCTGAGGTCGGTCGGCACGGTGCTCTCCCGTGACGGCAGGGCGACGAACACCTCGGCGGCGTGCTCGCACGACCCTTGCGGCGCTTGGAAGCCGCCGACGACGGCGTACACGGTGTTGCCCTCGTGGTCCACGGCCACGGCGGCGTCCACGAGTTCGCGCAGGAACGTCCGCCCGTGCCGGTCGCGGCGGGCGTGGGTCGCGGTGCCGACCGGTGACGTCGTGCCGTCGGGGCGGACGCGGAGGTAGACCTCGTCGCCCGTCCGGTCCACGCCCTGCAGCAGCACTTCGCCGTTCGTGCCGGAGAAGATCGCCGCGTCGACCAGCGGCGGGAGTTCGGCGGGGACGTCGGCCGGCGGTGTGGCGCGGTCCAGGTCGAGCCGCAGCAGGCCGGCGAGGCCGTCACCGTCGTGGGTGCTGACCAGGAGGACGTCGTGGCCGGCGGCGGCGATGCGCGCACAGGTGTCGCACGGCAGGGCCCGCTCGGCGCCGGAACGGGCGTCGAGCACGACGAGCCGGCGCGACGCGTCCCCTTCGGCGAAGAAGGCCACGCGGTCGCCGTCGTCGGTCCACACCATGCGCCCGGTCACCTCGCCCGGCGCGGGCGTCCAGCGGGTGACCACGTCGTCGCCCCGCATGACGACGACGTGGTCGTCGGTCGCGTACGAGTAGACGCCGGGGTCGGAGCGGAGCGCGCTCGACGGGTGCGTGACGGCGCCGAGCAGCACTACGGCGCCGACCACCGCGAGGTGGCGTGCCGGGTTGGTCGACCGCGCGTCACGGTCCGCTCGCCTGCGGAACACCCATGCAGCGTAGGCGTCGGGTCGGCCCGCACCCGTCGGGAGTCCGGGTCCACCACCGGCCTGAACCGATCGAGGACTAGCTGTTACCCGAAGTAACCCCTAATCTCGCAACCATGGGTGAACTCGCCGGTAACAACACCGACTACGACGTCGTGGTGGTGGGGTCGGGCTTCGGCGGCAGCGTCGCCGCGCTCCGGCTCACCGAGAAGGGCTACCGGGTGGCCGTGGTCGAGGCCGGCCGCCGGTTCGCCGACGACGAGTTCGCCAAGACGTCCTGGAACCTGCGCCGCTACCTGTGGGCGCCCGCGCTGGGCTGCTACGGGATCCAGCGCATCCACGCCCTACGCAGCGTGATGATCCTGGCCGGGTCCGGCGTCGGCGGCGGGTCGCTGGTCTACGCCAACACCCTGTACCGGCCTCTCAAGCCGTTCTACGCGGACCGGCAGTGGGCGCACATCACCGACTGGGAAGCCGAGCTGGCCCCGTTCTACGACCAGGCGAGCCGGATGCTCGGCGTGGTGGAGAACCCGACCACGACGCCGTCGGACGTGGTGATGCGGCAGGTCGCCGAGGACATGGGCGTGGCCGACACCTACCACCCGACGCCGGTCGGCGTGTTCTTCGGCGAGCCGGGCAAGCCCGCCGAGGACCCGTACTTCGGTGGCGCGGGCCCGAGCCGGACCGGCTGCACGGAGTGCGGCGCGTGCATGTCCGGTTGCCGCGTCGGCGCGAAGAACACGCTGGTCAAGAACTACCTCTACCTCGCCGAGCGCAACGGCGCGGAGGTGCTGCCGCTGACCACCGTCACCGACCTGCGCCAGGCGCCGGACGGCACGTGGGCGGTCGGCACCCGGCGGACCGGCGGGAAGCTCCGCAAGGGCCGCCGCACGATCACCGCGGGCCAGGTCGTGCTGGCTGCCGGCACGTGGGGCACCCAGCAGCTGCTGCACCGGATGCGCGACGAGGGCGCGTTGCCGCGGATCTCGCCCAAGCTCGGCGAGCTGACCCGGACGAACTCGGAGTCGATCATCGGCGCCGGCCGCTTCACGGTGGACGAGGAGCGCAACTTCAGCCAGGGCGTGGCGATCACGTCGTCCATCCACCCGGACGAGCAGACCCACGTCGAGCCGGTGCGCTACGGCAAGGGCAGCAACGCCATGGGGCTGCTGCAGACGCTGGCCACGGACGGCGCGAAGTCGATGCCCCGCATCCTGCAGTTCCTGTCCCAGGCGGTGCGGCACCCGCTCCGGTTCGCCCGGCTGCTGTCGGTGCACCGGTGGAGCGAGCGGACGGTGATCCTGCTGGTGATGCAGAGCCTGGACAACTCCATCACCACGTTCACGAAGAAGGGCCTGTTCGGGCGCAAGCTCAGCTCGAAGCAGGGGCACGGCGAGCCGAACCCGACGTTCATCCCGGCCGGGCACCGGGCGAACCTGCTCGCGGCGGAGCACATCGACGGCATGGCGGGCGGCACGTGGGGCGAGCTGTTCGACATCCCGTTGACCGCCCACTTCATCGGCGGCTGCCCGATCGGGGCGGACCCGGAGAGCGGCGTGATCGACCCGTACCACCGGGTCTACGGCTACCCGGGCCTGTCCGTGGTCGACGGCGCGGCGATCTCGGCGAACCTGGGCGTGAACCCGTCGCTGACGATCACCGCGCAGGCCGAGCGGGCGTTCTCGGTGTGGCCGAACAAGGGCGAGCCGGACCGGCGCCCGGACCAGGCCGCGGGGTACCGGCGGATCGCCCCGGTGCCGCCGGTGAAACCCGCCGTGCCGGCCGAAGCGCCCGGCGCCCTGCGGCTGCCGATCGTGGAGGTCAAGTCGTCCTGACGCGGGGCGTGCCGACGGCCCTATGGTGGGTTGCGTGGCAACGAAGCCGTTCGCGTCCAGCGCCGACCTCGCGCCGAAGGACGAGAAGTTCGTGGAGTTGGCCGATGGCGTCTACACCCTGACCGCCGAGGGCGATCCGAACGTCGGCGCGATCGAGGGCGAGGACTTCCTGGTCTGCGTGGAAGCCCGCGCCACGCCGAAAGCCGCCCGGCGCTGGCTCGGCCTGCTCCGCCGGCGCACCGACAAACCCGTCCGCTACCTGGTGCTGAGCCACTACCACGCGGTCCGCACGCTGGGCGCGAGCGCGTTCGACGCGGCCGAGGTCATCGCCCACGAGAGCACCAGGACGTTGATCGCCGAACGCGGCCGGGCGGACTGGCTCAGCGAGTACGGCCGGATGCCCCGGCTGTTCGAGGAACCCGAGGGCATCCCCGGCCTCACCTGGCCGACCGTCACCTTCTCCGACCGGCTCACCATCCCGCTCGGCGGTGACCGGGGCGAGGTCGAGCTGAGGTTCTCCGGCCGCGGGCACACCGCGGGCGACATCGTGGCGTGGCTGCCGCACCAGCGGATCCTGTTCGCCGGTGACCTGGTCGAGTCGCAGGCCGCCCTGTACACGGGCGACGCGTTCCACGACGAGTGGGCCACGACGACGCTCGACCGCGTCGCGGCCCTGGGCGCGGAGCAGCTGGTCGGCGGGCGCGGGGCGCCGGCGCGGGACCGGGCCGAGGTGGCCGCGGCCATCGCCCAGTCCCGGCACTTCCTGGACGAACTGCGCTGCACGGTCGGCACGGTGCACGTCAACGGCGGCACGGTGAAGGAGGCGTTCGAGGCCGCGCACGCCGCCCTCGCCCCGCGCTACGGCCGGTGGCCGATCTTCGAGCACTGCCTCCCGTTCGACGTGCAGCGGTACTGGGACGAGTGCGACGGCGTGGCGTGGCCCCGGATCTGGACCGCCGAAAGGGACCGCGAGGTGTGGGCGGCGCTGCGATGACCACGCCGCCGGTGCTGGTGGTCGGGGCGGGTCCGGTGGGCCTCACCGCCGCGCTCCTGCTGGCCCGCGCGGGCGTGCCGACGACCGTCCTCGAAGCCGCCGAGCGCCACCAGGCCGTGGGTTCCCGGTCCATCTGCGTGCACCGGGACGTGCTGGCCGTCCTGGAACGGGTCGGCGTCGGCCGGGCCGTGGTGGACGCGGGCGTCACCTGGTACCGCGGCCGGACCTACGTCCGCGACCGCGAGGTGCTCACCGTCGAACTGCCGCACGCCGAGGGGTTCCCGCACGCCGAGGGGTTCCCGCCGTTCGTCAACACACCGCAGACCGTCGTGGAGCGGATCCTCGCCGCCCGAGCACGCCGGGAGCCGCTGATCGACCTCCGCTACGGCCGGGAAGTCGTCGGGCTCCATCAGACCGACCACGTCGTCGTGCGGACGGCGTCCGAGACGTACGAAGGCACGCACTGCGTGGCGGCGGACGGCGCGCACTCCGCGGTCCGCCACCTGCTCGGCATCCCGTTCGAGGGCCACTCGTTCGCCGACCGGTTCGTCATCGCGGACATCCGGGTCGACCTGGGCCACCCCGAGCCGGAGCGCCGCTTCTACTTCGACCCGCCGGCGCTGGACCTCCTGGGCGTCCCCGGCCGCCAGGTCCTGGTCCACGCGCAGCCGGACGGCGTGCACCGCGTCGACTGGCAGGTGCCGGAGGGCTTCGAGCTGACCGCGGACCACATCCGCGCGATCACCGGTGACCGGCCGTACGAGGTGCTGTGGCAGTCCACGTACCGCTTCCACCAGCGCCGAGCGGCCCGTTTCCGGGTCGGTGGTGTCCTGCTGGCGGGCGACGCCGCGCACGTGATGAGCCCGTTCGGCGCGCGCGGCCTGAACTCCGGGGTGTGCGACGCGGACAACGCGGCGTGGAAGATCGCGCTCGACCGCGCCGGTGAGGCAGGCCCCCGCCTGCTGGAGTCCTACCACGACGAACGCGCGGCGGCGGCGGACGAGAACCTGCGCGTCACCGGCGAGACCATGCGGTTCCTGGTGCCCCAGACGGAAGCCGAGCGCGTCCACCGCGAGCACGTGCTGGAGCACGGCCCCACCGACCGGATCGACTCCGGCAGGCTGTTCGAGCCCTTCCCGTACCGGGACTCGCCGCTGACCACCAACGGCGACGGCGCGCTGCGCCCGCACAGCCACCGCTACGGCCCCGGCTTCACCGTCGAGGCGGACGCGCTGGTCCGCCCCGACGGCCACACCGCCGCCGTCGCCCCGGCCGACCTCGACCGGGCCTTGCGCCGTGCCAAGGGCTTCACCGCCGGCGAGGCGTCAGCGTGAACCCCTCCGGCTTCAGCGTCAGCGTCTCGGCGACCTTCAGCCGGTAGTCGGGGGAACCCACCAGGTCGTACCGGCGCAGCACCGTGCCCAGCGCCAACGTCGCCTCGTGCAGCGCGAACTGCCGCCCGATGCACGCCCGTTCGCCCGTGCCGAACGGCTTGTAGACGTGTCCGGGCCGGGCCCGCACCTCGGCCGGCGAGAACCGGTCCGGGTCGAACGCCTCCGGGTTCGGCCACACCGCCGGGTCGCGGTGCACCAGCGGCAGCAGCACCAGCGCCCACTGCCCGGCCCGCATCGGGTACTTCCCGCCCAGCACGGTGTCCTCCCGCGCCTGCCGGCCGTACCCCGGCGCGGTCGGCCACAGCCGCAGCGCCTCGTCCAGCACCCGCCGCACGTACCGCAGCTTGGCGACCTGCTCGAACTCCGGCACCTGCGCCGAACCCCACACCGCGTCGACCTCGGCCTGCGCCCGCTCGACCACCTCGGGGTGCCTCGACAGGTAGTACAGCGCGAACGACAGCGCGCCGGACGTGGTCTCGTGGCCCGCCACCAGGAACGTGATCACCTGGTTGCGGACGTTCACGTCGTCCAGCGCGCCGGACGCGAGCATCAGCCCGAGCAGGTCCGTCCCGTGCGCGCCGCGCCGCGACCGGATCACCTCGTCCACGACCTCGGTGAGGTAGGCGAGGTCGCGGTCGTACTGCTGCTTCGCCGCGCGGCCGAACAGCTTGCGCACCAGCGGCAACGTGGTCGTCGTGCCCTGCGCGTACGCCAGCGAGCCGGTCATCGCGCGCACGAACGGGTGGGTGGACGACCGCTCGAACGACTCGAACGAGTACCCGAACCCGACCTGCCCGATGGTCTCCAGGGTCAGCTTGGTCATGTCCGCGGAGACGTCCACGACCCCGCCCCGGTCCCACTTCTCGACCAGCCGCGCGGTCACGTCCAGCATCGCCGAGTGGTAGCCGCGCATCGCGCTCTGGGTGAACGCCGGCAGCAGCACGTCGTGCGCCGCCTTCCAGTTGGGCTCCTCGTTGTACGCGGTGAACAGCCCGTCGCCGCCGATGTCGCGCAACGCCTCCACGGCCAGCGCGAGGTGCTTGGAGAACCGCGACTCGTCGGCCAGTTCCGCGGCCGGCTCGGCGCCCGCCACGAAGACGATCTCGCGCTTGAGGAACCGCCGGGTGAAGATCGGCCCGAGGTCGCCGGCCTGCCGCATCGTGTCCTGCACGGGCGTGCGCGCACCCGCGCCGACGACGTCGCCCAGCAGCGGCACCCGCCAGCGCGGGTGCGGGATCGACGTCGTGTCCATGGAGCCCATCGCGTTCGTGGTCATCAGCGCTTCCCCTGGTTCGCCCCGCTCATCTGCCGCATCACTTCGTCGTTCGACATCCGGCGCTGCAAGGCGGCCGAGAACGCCGGGAACGCGCTGCCGAGCGCGCTCAGCACCCGCAACTCCGCCGGCGCCACGTTCAGCTCGGCCTTGTCCTGCCGGATCGCGGTCAGCACGCCGTCCGCCACCTGTTCCGGTGACACGGTCCGCACCCCGGCGGGCGGCTTCGCGCCCGTGTCGGCGAACATCCCGGCGTCCCGCACGAACCCGGGCTGGACGATCGACACGCCGACCCCGGTGCCGTGCAGTTCGTCGCGGAGCCCCAGCGCGAACCCGCGCAGCCCGAACTTGGTGGCGTTGTACAGCGAGGAGTACGCGGAGGCGACCTTGCCCGACAGCGAGCCGACGTGCACGACGTGCCCGCGTCCGGCGGCGAGCATCGACGGGAGCAGCGCGTGCGTCAGCGCGATCGGCGCTTCCAGGTTCACCGCCAGAGCGCGCCCGACCTGCTCGGGCGTGAAGTCGAGCAGTCCTCCGCCGGCGGGCAGCGCGGCGTTGGCGACCAGCACGTCGACCGCGCCCGCCTCCTCGACCAGCCTCCGCACGTCGTCCGGGTCGGCGAGGTCGGCGGTGATCGCCCGGCCGCCGGTCTCGACGGCCAGCCGTTCCAGCTCGGACGTCTTCCGGCCGGTCAGCACGAGCTCGGCGCCCCGGCGGGCGAACGCGCGGGCGATGGCGTGGCCGATGCCGCCGGTCGCCCCGGTGAGCAGAACGGTAGTTCCCTCTACGTGCATCGAACCTCCAGCGACGATACTGTTCGTTCGAACGAACAGTATCGCGGATGACGCCGGCCGTGAACGGGGACCGGTGTTCGGGTGGACGAGGTCGAGCAGGGGACAATGACGCCATGACGAGGCCCGCCGAAACCCGGCAGCGGATCATCAGCGCCGTGCTGCGGATCGTCGGCGACGACGGGATCGCGGGCGTGACCAACCGGCGCATCGCGCAGGAGGCGGGTGTCTCGCTCGGGTCGGTCACCTACCACTTCGCCACCCAGCAGGACCTGCTGCGGGAGAGCCTGCGGTACTTCGTCACCGAGGAGACCAAGCGGTTCGGCGAGCTGGCGAAGGAGAACTCGACCGAGTGCGCCGACCTGGCGGAGGTGGTCGAGATCGTCGGCCAGGTCGCCGAGGCCACCCGGACCGACAGCGAGCGCCTCGCGCCCTACGAGCTGTACCTGCACGCCGGCCGCGACCCGGAGCTGCGGGCCGCAGCCGCCGAGTGCTTCGCCGCCTACGACCGGCTCGCCGCGACCGTGCTGACGTCCATCGGGGTGAAGGACGCCGACCAGGTCGCCAGTGCCGTGGTGGGCATGGTGATGGGCCTGAAGCTCCGCGCCCTCGCCACCGGTTCCGGCACCGAAGACCTGGTCGACGGCCTGGTGCTGCTCGCCAGAGGTGCCGTCAGAGAGTGACCCCGGTCAGGACCATGGTGCGTTCCTCGGTGAAGTCGACCATCGCCGACCGCACGCCCTCGCGGCCCGTGCCCGACCCCTTCACCCCGCCGTACGGCATCTGGTCGGCCCGGTAGGACGGCACGTCGCCGATGATCACGCCGCCTACTTCCAGCTCGGCCGCCGCCTCGAACGCCACCGTGACGTCCCGCGTGAACACGCCGGCCTGCAACCCGTACTCCGTGGCGTTGGCCTGCTCGAACGCCTCGGCCACCGAGTCCACCACGGACACCGCCAGCACCGGCCCGAACACCTCCTGGTGCCACACCCGCGCCGACGGCGGCACGTCCTGCACCACGGTCGGCTCGACGGAAGTCCCGTCGCGCCCGCCGCCGACGTGCAGCGTCGCGCCGGCCGCCACGGCCTCGGCCACCCACTCCTCGACCCGCTTCGCGTTGTCCTCGTCGATCAGCGGCCCGACCTCGACCTCCGGGTCGTGCGGGTCGCCGGTCTTCAGCGCCCGCACCGCCGCCACCAGCTTCGGCACGAACGCCTCGGCCACGTCCCGGTGCACCAGCACCCGCTGCACCGCGATGCACGACTGCCCGGCCTGGTAGTTGCCGAACGTGGCGATCCGGGACGCGGCGAAGTCCAGGTCGGGCCAGTCCGGGCAGATGATCGCGGCCGAGTTGGAGCCCAGCTCCATCACCACGTGCTTGCGCGGCGCCGAATCCGTCAGCGACCAGCCGACCGAGGTGGAGCCGGTGAACGAGATGACCGGCAACCGCTCGTCCGTGACCAGCGACTTCATCTCCGAGCCCCGCACCGGCAGCACGGAGAACGCGCCCTCCGGCAGGCCCGTCTCGGCCAGCAGCTCACCGAGCAGCAACGCCGACAGCGGTGTGGAGGACGAAGGCTTCACGATCACCGGCGCGCCCACCGCGAGCGCGGGCGCGACCTTGTGCGCGACCAGGTTCAGCGGGAAGTTGAACGGCGCCACCGCGAGCACCGGCCCGCGCGGCACCCGGCGCACCACGGCCATCCGGCCCTCGCCGTTCGCGTCGGTGTCCAGCCGCTGGAGGTCGCCGGTGAACCGCCGCGCCTCCTCGGCCGCGAACCGGAACGTGCTCACCGCGCGCCGGACCTCGATGTCGGCCCACTTCAGCGGTTTGCCGTTCTCGGCGGTGATGGTCTCCGCGATCTCCTCGGCCCGCGCCGCGATCGCCTCCGACACGTGCATCAGCGCTGTCGCCCGCACGTGCGCCGGCGTGCGGCGGAACTCCTTGGCCACGGCCGCCGCGGCGGCGACCGCCCGTTCCACCTGGTCCGGTCCGGGCACCGCGACCGAGGCGACCTCGGTGCCGTCGAACGGGTGGTGGACGGTGATTGCTTGCCCGCCCTGCTCGGCGTGTCCGGCGATCCAGCAGGGTCGTGGCTGCGGGGTGAACGCGTCCATGGTCCACACCGTATGCCCGTACGGGGCGGTTCGACCTATCGATCTTGGAAGTGGTCCCGGACGTACCCCGCATGGCCCAGGTAGTAGCGGTCGTGGCCCTCTTCCCGCTGCCGTGCGAACTCCGGCCGTTCGCGGATCATCGCGATCATGTCGTCCAGCCTGGCGAGCACCCGCCGCCCCATCCCGGCCGCCGGCATCCCGTACTCGGCGCAGAACAGCTCGGCCCGTCGCCACTGCTCATCGGGCGTGCCGAACTCGGGGGAGAACGGCACCAGGCAGTACGCCGTGTAGGCCACGTCCCACCACCTCGGCCCCGGCCGGGCGGTGTCGAAGTCGAACACGCCGGCGGGCAGCCCGTCGCGGAACACCATGTTGTACGGCGCGAGGTCGTTGTGGCAGATCACCTCTACGGGTGACAGGGCCGGGTGCTGCCAGCCGTCGACCAACGACACCGCGCCGGCCGCCACCAGTTCCGCCGACGCGTCGTGCAGCCGGCGCACCATCCGCGCCGCCGCCACCAGCACCTCGTCGGTGCGCAGCCCGTCCGCCAACGGCGGGTGGCCCACCTCACCCTCCAGGTACGACAGCACCTCGCGCCCGCGGTCGTCCACGCCGTGCACGACCGGCGCGATGCCAAGCGGTGCAAGGTGTTCCAGCAGGCGGTGCACGTTCGGGGTCCACGGGCCGGTCGGCCTGCGCACCGTCGACCCGACCCGCACCACCTCGTTGAGCCCGCCTCCGGTGAGCGCTTCCTCTTCCACGCATGACATCCTTCACCTGCGCGGATCCGCCAGACGAGAGGTTTTCCCCCAGTGGCCGAGAGCAGCAACCGCCCTGTGCTGGTAGTCGACTTCGGCGCGCAGTACGCGCAGCTGATCGCCCGGCGAGTCCGGGAGGCGCAGGTCTACTCGGAAGTCGTCCCGCACAGCACGCCGGTGGCGGAACTGCTGGAACGCGACCCGCTCGCCATCGTGCTGTCCGGCGGCCCGTCGAGCGTCTACGAGCCCGGCGCGCCCCAGCTCGACCCGACGCTGTTCGACGTCGGCGTCCCCGTCTTCGGCATCTGCTACGGCTTCCAGGCCATGGCGGGCGCCCTCGGCGGCACGGTCGAGCACACCGGCACCCGCGAGTACGGCCGCACCGAGCTGGGCGTCCAGCAGACCGGCGGCCTCCTGCACGAGGAACTGCCCGCCAACCACCCGGTGTGGATGAGCCACGGCGACTGCGTGACGAAGGCGCCCGAGGGCTTCACCGTGACGGCGAGCAGCGAAGGCGCGCCGGTGGCCGCGTTCGAGGACACCGAACGCCGGTTCGCGGGCGTGCAGTACCACCCGGAAGTGGGGCACTCGCCGCACGGACAGGAGGTGCTGCGCCGGTTCCTGCACGAGATCGCGGGCATCCGGCCGCAGTGGACGACGTCCTCGATCGTGGACGAGCAGGTGGCCCGGATCAAGGAGCAGGTCGGCGACGGCAAGGCCATCTGCGGCCTGTCCGGCGGCGTCGACTCGGCGGTGGCCGCGGCCCTCGTCCAGCGCGCCATCGGTGACCGGCTGACCTGCGTGTTCGTCGACCACGGCCTGTTGCGCGCGGGTGAGCGGGCGCAGGTCGAGCGGGACTACGTGGCCGCGACGGGCGTGAACCTGGTGACCGTGGACGCCCGCGAGCGCTTCCTGGACGCGCTGGCCGGCGTCACCGACCCCGAGGAGAAGCGCAAGATCATCGGCCGCGAGTTCATCCGGGTCTTCGAGCAGGCCGAGCGGGACCTCAAGGCCGAGGGCGACTACTCGTTCCTGGTCCAGGGCACGCTCTACCCCGACGTGGTCGAGTCGGGCGGCGGCGCGGGCACCGCGAACATCAAGAGCCACCACAACGTCGGCGGCCTGCCGGACGACCTCCAGTTCACCCTCGTCGAGCCGCTGCGCGCGCTGTTCAAGGACGAGGTGCGCCGGGTCGGCACCGAGCTGGGCCTGCCGGAGACGATCGTGCAGCGCCAGCCGTTCCCCGGCCCCGGCCTGGGCATCCGGATCATCGGCGAGGTGACGGCGGAGCGCCTGGACATCCTGCGCAAGGCCGACGCGATCGCCCGCGAGGAGCTGACCAGCGCCGGTCTCGACCGGTCCATCTGGCAGTGCCCGGTGGTGCTGCTGGCGGACGTGCGCAGCGTCGGCGTGCAGGGTGACGGCCGCACCTACGGTCACCCGGTCGTGTTGCGCCCGGTGTCCAGCGAGGACGCCATGACGGCGGACTGGACGCGCCTGCCGTACGACGTGCTGGAGCGCATCTCGACCCGCATCACCAACGAGGTGAACGAGGTCAACCGGGTGGTCCTGGACGTGACGAGCAAGCCGCCGGGCACCATCGAGTGGGAGTAGCCCTCCCGAAGCGCCAGTCCGGAAGCACGCGGAAGGCCCGTCCTCCCCAGGACGGGCCTTCCGCTTTCCCCGAACCCCCGTGATCCCCCGCTAGCGGTGTCGTCGAGCCGACCCCGCCAGGAGTCCCAGGCCGATCACCATCGCCCCGCCGGCCAGCGCCCACCTCAGGTCGAGGAACTCCGGCCAGGCCGCGCCGTCGGAGAGCATGTAGGCGGCGGCGACCAGGGCCGCGACCCCGAACACCAGCCCCACCACGTCGACCCCACGCTTCTCGATCGAATCCTGGTCAGCCACGACTCACCTCCACCTCTCCGAGTTCACTCCGCACGTCCAGCACGATCTTCAATCCGCCCGGCCCGTCGGCGCCGTCGTCGCTGACCTCCACGTGGCCGCCCTTGCCCTCGGACTTCTTGTCCAGGCACGTGATCGCGCCGAGGTCGGTCCGGCAGGTCACCGTCACGTCCGCGTCGGCGGGCACCTTGACTTTCGCGCTGCCCAGGCCGACCTCGACCTCCGTGGTCACGGAGCCGGTGTTCGGCAGGCCGGTCAGGTCCAGGTCCACCTCGCCGACGCTCGTCGCGTACCGGGCGTCGACCTGCTCCACCGACGTCGGCTTGGCGCGGGTGCTGCCCATCCGGTCCGAGTCGACCCCGTCGAAGTCGACCGACGTCATCGCCACCCCGAGCACCGACAGCGGCACGACCAGCCAGAGCAGCCCGCGCCCCCCGTCACCCCGGAGCGAGCCGAGCACCATGCCGGCGCCGAGCACCGCGACCACCAGGCCGAGGGTGTGCTCGAAGTCGAACCACGGCGAGTACGAGGACGCCACCAGCGACCCGGCCAGCACCACCAGGGCGGCGCCGAACGCGGCCAGCCCCACCCGTGACTTGCGGCGCACCGGCCGCGGGGCGGCGACCACCGGCGTCGGCGAGGTCGAGGGCTCGGGCAGGTCCCACGCGAACGGGGCCGCGCCGAGCGGGTCCCAGGCGGGCGGCGACACCCGCGCGGTCGTCTGGTCGTCCGTCGACACCGGTTCCCCCACGGTGAAGGCCGGTGCGTCCGGCCGGTTGAGCTGCCCGCGGCCGCGGTGCAGCAGGTAGATCGAGCCGACGGACAGCAGCACGCCACCGACCATGGTGAAGCCGCCGTCGACGAAGAATCCGGTCGCGGGGATCACCGCGAGCCCGAGCAGGACGGTCAACGCGGTCGGCGTCGAGCTGCGGCCCCGTCCGAGCAGCGCCTCCGCCGCCGACACCTCGTCATCGGCCTGCGCTAGCAGCAACCAGCCCAGCAGGTAGATGAGCACCCCGGCGCCGTTGCACAGCGCCATCGCGACGAACGCCACCCGGACGATCACCGGGTCGATCTGGTACCGCTGTGCGATACCGGCGGCGACACCGGCGATCTTGCGACCGTCGTGTGGCCGCCTGGGCCTGGTGGCCCAGAAGTCCCTCAGCGTCTCTTCGACGTTGGCTGCGCTGATGTTCCCGCTCACGATGACCAGCTTGCTCAAAGTCGGCCGCCCGCACATCGGGGACCCACCCTGAACCGGGCATCGGGTGGAACCCTGATGACCGGCCCCGACGCACGTGTGACCATCGGGGGGTGAGTGTGGAGACGAAGGCCGTCGTCGAGCCGGTGCGCCGCAGGCGGACGGGCCGCGTGGTCGCGGGCGTGGCGGGCGGTGTCGCCGACCACCTCGGCATCGAGGTGTTCTGGGTGCGTGCGGCGTTCGCCGCGCTGACCGCGCTGAACGGCGTCGGCGTGGTCGCGTACGGCCTGCTGTGGCTGTTCGTGCCCCAACGCCCGATCAGCGAACCGGAGGAACCCTCGAACCCGAGGGAACGCCAGCAGGCGCTCGGCCTGGTCGCGCTCGGCATCGCCGCCGCCGTGCTGGCCGGCCTCTTCTCCGGCCCGGTCAGCGGCTGGATCGCCGGACCGCTCGCGGTGGCCCTGGTCGGCGCCGCCGTGGTCTGGCGCGAGGCGGACGAGGCGCAGCGCCGCCGCTGGCGGGACGGCGCGAGGTCCGGCTTCCTCGGGACCGGCCGCAGCACCATCGTGCGCGTCCTGGCGGGTGTCGCGCTGGTCGCCATCGGCATCGGCGTGCTGCTGGTCAACAGCTACGGCATCGACCAGCTGCGGTTCGCCCTGCTGGCCGTGGTCGCCACGCTGGGCGGTGTCGCGGTGCTCACCGTGCCGCTGTGGATCAAGCTGATCAACGACCTGGGCGAGGAGCGCCGGGTCCGCATCCGCACCGAGGAACGCGCCGAGATCGCCGCCCACCTGCACGACTCCGTGCTCCAGACGCTGGCGCTGATCCAGAAGCAGGCCGAGCACCCGCGAGAGGTGAAGCGCCTGGCCCGCGGCCAGGAACGGCAGCTGCGGGAGTGGTTGTACGGGCGGGTCGTGGACGAGAACAGCCAGCCGACGACCATGTCCGCGGCGATCGCCAAGGCCGCCGGCGAGGTGGAGGACAGCTTCGCGCTGGCCGTGCAGCAGGTCGTGGTCGGCGACTGCGAGCTGGACCCGAACCTGTACGCGCTGGTCCAGGCGGCCCGTGAGGCGATGGTGAACGCGGCCAAGCACGCGGCCGTGGGGGAGATCAGCGTCTACGGCGAAGTGGAGCCCGAACGGGTGACGGTGTTCGTCCGGGACCGGGGCAAGGGCTTCGACCCGAAGGCCGTGCCGGAGGACCGGCATGGCCTCGCAGACTCGATCGGGGGGAGGATGGAGCGGCACGGCGGCGAAGTCCGGATCCGCACCCGGCTGGGTGAGGGCACGGAGGTGCAGCTGATGATGCCGAGGAAGACCGCAGACAAGCGAGAGGCGGGGGCCAGGACATGACCGTCCGGGTGTTCCTGGTGGACGACCACGCGTTGTTCCGCGCCGGGGTGCGGGCCGAGCTGGACTCGATCACCGACGAGATCGAGGTGGTCGGCGAGGCCGGTTCGGTCGGGGAGGCAGTCGCGGGTATCGGGCACCACCGCCCCGACGTGGTGCTGCTCGACGTGCACATGCCCGACGGCGGCGGCGCGGAGGTGCTGAGGCAGATCCGCACGGCGCTGCCCGAGGTGGTGTTCCTGGCGCTGTCGGTGTCCGACGCGGCCGAGGACGTCATCGCGGTCATCCGCGCCGGTGCGCGGGGGTACGTGACGAAGACCATCTCCAGCCAGGAGCTGGTGCGCGCGGTGGTGCGGGTCTCGGAGGGCGACGCGGTGTTCAGCCCGCGGCTGGCCGGGTTCGTGCTGGACGCGTTCGCCGACCGGCCGGGCGCGGCCCCGATCAGCGACCCGGAACTGGACCTGCTGACGCCGCGCGAGCGGGACGTGCTGCGGCTGCTGGCGCGCGGGTACGCGTACAAGGAGATCGCGTCGGAGCTGTTCATCTCGGTGAAGACGGTCGAGACGCACGTGTCGAGCGTGCTGCGCAAGACCCAGCTGTCGAACCGCTACGAGCTGTCCCGCTGGGCGTCGGACCGCAGGCTCGTCTGAGCGTCAGACTTCCCTGGACTGGACGATCCGCAGCATGCCCTCGGCGGGCTCCACCACGAGCTCGTACCAGCCGGAGGTTTCGGCCCCGGCCCGGACGAACGTCACCCGCACCCGCACGAGGAACCGGGTGGGGTGGCCCTGCTCCGCCGTGATCCCGTCGGCGTGGACCTGGTCGTACACGCCCCAGTTCGCGGTGTAGTCCTCGTACGTCGGCCGGTAGTGGGTGGCCAGGTTCCGGTACGCGGTCTCCGGGTCGTGCGGCAGCGACTCGTAGTGGTTGCGCACCAGCGCCGTCGCGTCGGCCGTGCTGTAGGAGGGCGCTTCCCAGCCGGACGACCCGGCGGATCCGGGCGAGTCGCCCCACCGGGGCAGCAGGTACACGGCCGCGCCTCCGGCCACCAGCAGCAGGGCGGCCACGAGGGCCGGCACCAACCAACGGCGCCGCTTGCGCTCGGCGGACGGCTTCCCGGACGCTGCGCCGGTCCGCTCGGCCGACTTCTCGGGGGACTTCCCGGCACGGGCCTCGGCGGGGGGCTCGACAGGCGGATTCGCACCCGATCCGGCACCCGATCCGGCATCCGGCTCGCCAGTCGACTCGGCACGCCGCTCGGCGCGCGGTTCGTCAGGCGACTTGGCGCGAGACTTCGCGCGCAGTGCGGCCGGCGGCTCCGCAGGCGATTCAGCGGGCGACTCCGCAGGTGTCTCTGCGGACGGCTCCGCGGACGCCTGGGCAGGCGACTGGGCGGGCGGCTGGAGCGACTGGGTGAGGAACCGGGTGGCCGGCTCGGCCAGCAGGCCGACCGCCTCCGCGGCGGTCGGGCGGGTCTCCGGGTCGGTGGCGAGCATCCGCGTCAGCACCCCGGTCAACGGTCCGGAGCGGGTCGGCGGCTCGACCTTGCCCAGCGCGGCCCGGTAGAGCAGCCCGAAGCTGTTGTCGCTCACACCGTGGGGTGACTGGCCCTCCGTCGACGCGTACAGCGTCGCGCCGAGCGAGAACACGTCGGAAGAGGTGTCCGGCTGTTCACCGCGCGCCACCTCGGGCGCGAGGTACGCGGGGGTGCCGGTGATCATGCCGCTGCCGGTGAGCGTGCCGTCGCCGGCGGCGCGGGAGATGCCGAAGTCGGTCAGCTTGACCGTGCCGTCCTCGCCGATGAGGACGTTGGACGGTTTCACGTCCCGGTGCACGATGCCCGCCGCGTGCGCCGCGGCCAGCGCGGCGGCCACCCGACCGCCGATCCGGGCCGCCTCGGCCGGTTCCAGCGTGCCCCGCTCGGTCAGCAGCGCGGCCAGGGTGCGCGCGGGCACGTACTCCATGACCAGCCAGGGCCGGTCGTCCTCGACCACCACGTCGAAGACCGCGACCGCGTTGGGGTGCTGGAGCCGGGCCGCGTTCCGCGCCTCGCGCATGGCCCGTGCCCCGACCACCTGGCCGTCCTCGAACGCCAGGTCCGGCCGGAGCTCCTTCACCGCCACCTCGCGGTCCAGCAGCGCGTCGCGAGCCAGCCAGACGACGCCCATCGCGCCGCTGCCGATCTGCTCGACCAGCGCGTACCTGCCGCCGACGGTCCCCCCGGACTCCCCCACGCCCAGGAGGGTAGGCGATCGGTCAGTTGGTCGAGACCAGCTTGGCGAGCTCACGGTCGAAGTCGATCCACAGGTCCTCCTCACCGGGCTGGACCACGTCGTAGGTGAGGTCCAGGAACTCGGCGATGTCCTCCGCCTCGGCGGACAGGATCGCGAACCCCGTCGGCGCGTTCAGCTCCACCAGCACCCGCTCCGGGTCGTCGGCGGCGGGGCGGACCAGGATGTCGCCCTCACCGGACGACGTCAGCAGGCCGTCGGCGAGCAGGTCGCGGGCGAAGATCCACTCGACCTTGCCCTGCCCGGTGTGGAACAGCACGGCCACGGCGTACGGGTCCTCGGGTTCGTAGTGGAGTTCGGCCTCCACCGGCGCCGGGGCGATGCCCGGGACGAGGAGGTGGAACGTCGTCGTGATGGTGATGCTGTCGTTGCTCATGTCCTGTGGGTTCCCTTCCCGAGTCGTCCCTTTCAACTGAGGAGACGTCCGAGCGGGCGAATCGGGACGTGGTTCGCGTGAACACCATACGATCGGGGGAGACCTGGGTCTCAAGTCCACCCGTTTGCCCACAGCCGATGTCTCACTTGGCCGTACCCGCGGGTAACGCGGGGTTACCGCAGGTCACTTGAGCGTAGCGACGGGTTCTCCGGGCACCGGCACGATCGCGGTCGCGGGCTGCCTCCGGGTCAGGGCGACGCCGACGAGGACCACCACCATGCCGATGACGACCCGGGCGTTGAGCGCCTCGCCCAGGAACAGCGCGCCGAGCAGCACCGAGACCACCGGCAGCAGGTAGCCGACCATCGTGGCGTTCGTCGGGCCCTCGTCCTCCATGACGCGGTAGTACAGCGCGAACGCGACACCCGTCCCGAACACGCCCAGGATCGCCACGGCGATCAGCGGCGGCCAGGACAGCTGCACCGGCTGCAACCCCGCCACCGGCATCGCGATCGCCGTCATGCCCGTCGCGGCCACCAGCTGGGTCGAGGAGATCTGCATCGAGGACAGACCACGCCCCGACACCGTGCGGCCGATGTAGGCGTAGGCGACCGCGTACGAGGCCGCGGCGGCCAGGCACGCGAGCGCGCCCCAGCTGGCCAGGCCGGCCTTCTGCCACGGCGCGAAGATGAGCAGCACGCCCGCGAAGCCGAGCACGAGGCCCGCGAGCCGCGCCGGGTTGCGCTGCCGCTCCGTGCCCAGGGCCAGGCCGATGCCCAGCGCCCACAGCGGCGTGGTGGCGTTGAGCACACCGGCGACGCCGGAGTCCACCGTCTGCTCGCCGATCGCGAACAGCGCGAACGGCAGCGCGGTGCTGAAGAACGCGGCGAGGCTCAGGTGCACCCAGGACTGCTTGTCCCGGGGCAGCCGCTGCTTGTTCCAGTACACGAGCGCGACCAGCACCAAGGTGCCGAGGACGGTGCGGGTGAAGGTGATCTGGATCGGCGAGAGGCCGGTCAGTGCGATCTTGATCCAGAGGAAGCTGGAACCCCAGATGAGGGCCAGGACACCCATCCTGATCAGCGTGCCGGGCTTGTTCACGAGTCCACTTTGCGCGGTCGCAGACATCAGCACAAGTGAATAGAAATGCACGATCCTTAAGCACAGCTGTAAGGTCGAGCCATGTTGGACGTGCGACGCATGCAGGTGCTCCGGGCCGTGGTGGCCACCGGCTCCATCACCGCCGCCGCGGTGAACCTCGGGTACACGCCCTCGGCCGTCAGCCAGCAGGTCACGGCCCTGGAGAAGCAGGCAGGCCTACCGCTGCTGGACCGGGTCGGGCGGGGCGTGCGGCCGACGGTGGCGGGCCGGATGCTCACCGAGCACGCCGCGCACATCGCCGACCGGCTGGTCGAGGCGGAGTCCGCGCTCGCCGACCTGCGGGCGGGACGGACCGGGCGGCTCCGGGTCCGGTACTTCGCCACCGCCGGCGCCGCGCTGGTGCCGCCCGCCGTGGCGCTGTTCCGGGCCAAGCACGCGGACGTCCGGCTGGACCTCAAGCTGACCGAGCCGGTCGACCCGATGGTGGAGGTCGAGGCGGGCCGCGCCGACGTGGCCATCGTCGTCCACCACGGCGACGACGAGCCGCCGCGCGGCGTGCACCTCGTGCACCTGATGGACGACCCGTACCTGGCCGTGCTGCGGCGCGGGCACGAGCTGACCCGCAAGCGGGTGCTCGACCTCGCCGACCTGGCGGAGGAACCGTGGGTGGACGCGGTGATGTCGCCCGGACCGTGCCGGGACATCGTGCTCGACGCCTGCGCGGGCGCCGGGTTCGCGCCGAACGTCGTGGTGGAGGCGGACGACTACCCGACCGCCCAGGGGTTCGTCGCGGCCGGCCTGGGCGTGACCATCGTGCCCAAGCTCAGCCTCGGCGTGATCCACCCCGGCGTGGTGGTCCGCAAGCTGCGCCACCCGGAACCCACCAGGACCATCTGCGCCGCGATCAGGGAGGACGGCATCGGCTCGCCCGCCGTGACCAGCCTGCTCGACGCCTTGAAGGCCTCGTCCGCCTAGGACCGGCCGATCTTCCGCTCGGCGTCGATGTAGAGGCTCTGCGCCTCCCACTTCACCACGATCAGCTTGTGCTCGGTGGTGACCGTGTTGTCCTTCATCTCGTAGGCGAGCTCGGCCTCGTAGGCGTAGGGCGAGTTCCACTTCAGGTTCCTGATTTCGACCGACTTCACCTGCTTCCACCAGCCCTGGTAGGCCGCCGCGCCGCCCACCGTGGCCTGCGCCTTGGGCGTCAGCCAGCGGTAGCCCTCGTCCACGTGCTCCGGCAGCAGGTCGAAGTAGGCGCGGACCGTCTGCTCCAGCTGGTCGTTCGTCGGGTCGGCGGTGATGTTGGTGGGCCGGCTGGCCGGCTTCTTCGACGGCGTCGCCGACGCCGAGGCGCCCGCTTCCACGGCCGTGGTCGACGTCGGCGCGCCGGCCTGGTCGTCGGAGGGATCGCCGCTGGACAGCACGCTGGCCAGCAGGATGCCCACGGCGGCCGCGCCCGCGACGGCGAGCGCCGTGACCACGGCGGACCGCTTGCTCCTCATCGGACCGCCCTTGGCGGCGGGCCTCGGCGCGCCACCCGGGTGGACGGGCGGCGGCGGGTTGTGGCTCTGCTGCCGCTGCGGCGGGGGCGTCGGCGCGGGCGCCACCCTGGTCGCGGCGGGCTGCGCGCTGGGCTGCGGGGCCTGTGCCCTGGCCGCCTGGGCCTGCACGGGCGTGCCCTGCCACGACGGCGGGTGCGACTGCGGCAGCGCCATCGGGAACTCGGGCGCGGCCCGTCCCGCGGCCACGGCGGCCAGCGCCTCGCGGGCCTCGGCCATGGTCGGCCGGTCCTCGGGCTCGGCGCGCAGCAGGCGCATCAGCAGCGCGGTCAGCGGACCGGCCTGCTTCGGCGGCACGACCTTCCCGGACGCGACCTGGTGCAGCAGCGCGATGGTGTTCTCGTTCAGCCCGAACGGCGGCGCGCCCTCGATAGCCGCGTACAGCGTCGACCCCAGCGAGAACACGTCGGACGGCGGACCGGGGTCGTAACCCTTGGCCACCTCGGGCGCGAGGTAGGCGGGGGTGCCCGCGAGCATCCCGGTCGCGGTGACGGTGACGTCGCCGGTGGCCCGGGAGATGCCGAAGTCGGTGATCTTCACCGTGCCCTCGTTGCCGAGCAGGATGTTGCCCGGCTTGATGTCGCGGTGGACGATGCCCGCGTTGTGCGCGGCGGCCAGCGCCGAGGCGACCTGGGAGCCGATCGAGGCCACGTCGCGGGGGGACAGCGTGCCGCGCTCCGACAGGGCCGAGGAGAGGCTCTTGGACGGCAGGTACTCCATCACCAGCCACGGCTGGCCGTCGTCCTCCGCCACGTCGTACACCGCGATCGCGTGCGGGTGCTGGAGGCGGGCGGCGATCCGGCCCTCGCGCATGGCGCGGCGCTTCGCCTCGTCCGTGTCGGCTTCCGCCAGACCCGGCTGGAGCAACAGCTGCTTGACCGCGACGGTTCGGTGCAGGCGCTCGTCGTGCGCCTGCCAGACGATGCCCATCGCACCGCTGCCGATCCGCCGGCCAAGTCGGTAGCGGCCGGCAACCAGGCGGCCATCGTCGCTCACGGCGTGCTCCCAGTAGCTGCTAGGGCTTCATTCAGTGGCACACGACAAGACGCCACTAGGACAAGAACGTTGCTTCACCCGAACGGGATCGGCACCACCTTACGAGGTTCACGTTCCCTCCTGCGCCACGGTGGTGGTTGGCGGGGCCGGCGGAGTCGTTGTCGTCGTCGTCGTGGGGGCCGGCTGCGACGAGGTGGTCTTCGCCGTGGTGGTGGTGGTCGGAGGGGGTGGTGGCGGCGTCGTGGTGGTGGTCGGGGCCGGCTGCTCGGGCGGCGGGACCGGCTGGACCGTCACCGTCTCGGTCTCCACGGTGGTCGGCACCACGGTCGTCGTCTGCACCGTCGTGGTCGGGGTGGGCGTGAGCGAGCTCGTGTCGCCGGCCGGCGGGTTGCCCGGGTCCCGGTCGAACACGTCCAGCGCCACCAGCAGGATGCCGAACAGCAGGACCGCGCCCAGCACCACGGCGGTGATCACCAGCGGCCGGCTGTTGGCCGGTGGCGGCGGGGGCGGGGGCACCGGCACCGCGCCGCCCGTCGAGCGGTGGCCGGGCCGCACCACGCGGGTCCGGTCGCCGTCGATGAGGGCCGTGGCGCCGGCGGCGGCCACCGGCGGGAACCCGGGCGAGCTGGCCGGGAGGAGACCGGTCAGGGTCGGGTTGCGCCCCTGCGCGACCGCGTTCAGCAGGTCGCGGGCCTGCGCCATGGTGGGCCGGTCCGCCGGGTCGTAGGCGAGCAGCCGCAGCAGCACGTCGGTCAGCGGGTGGTCGAGCGTCGGCGGGTTGATCCGGCCCGCCGCGACCGCGTGCAGCACGCCGAGCGTGTTCTCCGACAAGCCGAACGGGGGCTCGCCCTCGGCCGCCGCGTACAGCGTCGAGCCGAGCGAGAACACGTCCGAGGCGGGCGACGGGTCCTGGCCGCGCGCGATCTCCGGCGCCAGGTAGGCGGGCGTGCCCGCGATCAGGCCGGTCTTGGTCACCGTGACGTCGTCGCTGGCCCGCGAGATGCCGAAGTCGGTGATCTTGACCAGGCCGTTGTCGGCGAGCAGCACGTTGCCGGGCTTCACGTCCCGGTGCACGATCCCGGCGGCGTGCGCGGCGGCCAGCGCGGCGGCGGCCTGCAGACCGATCTGGGCCACCTCGATGGGGTCCAGCGGGGCGTGCTGGGCCATCGTGTCGGCCAGGCTGTAGGACTCCATGTACTCCATGACCAGGCACGGAGCACCGTTCTCCTCCACCACGTCGTAGACCGCGATGGCGTTCGGGTGGTGCAGCTTGGCGGCGATGCGGCCCTCGCGCATGGCGCGCTGGATCGCCTCGTCCTGCTCGCGCTCGTCCAGGCTCGGCGCGAGCAGCAGTTGCTTGATCGCCACGATGCGGCCGAGGCGCTCGTCCTGCGCGCGCCACACGATGCCCATCGCGCCGCTGCCGATCCGGTCGAGGAAGCGGTAGCGGTCGGCGATGACGCGATCGTCGTTGCTCACCGGACCACCTCGCTGGGGCGCTGCGTGACCGCGGCAATGGCAGCAGGTCTCACGCTCGGGCTCCTCGTCGTGCGGATCGGTGCGCGGAACAGGCTAGGCCACCGCTCGCCCGCAGAGCCTACCCCGGCCGTGACTACGTCTTTCGAGCCGTTGCGCAGGTCACGTGAGCCGAGGGGTGACCGGGAAGGGATACCTGATACCGACCCGTAGGGCCACCCGTTCGCATGAAGATCACGAGTTTTGCGGCCGAACGGCCCAACCGCCTGGCGAGTCGTCCGCCCAGGCACCGCGAGTCGCGCACCCGGACACCACGAACCGTCCACTCGGGATTCCCGAGCGGACAGGTGCGGACGATGGCCGGTCAGCCTGCCGGAGCGAAGAAGTCGAACCCGCCGCCGAGCGGGCTCAGGATCCCGCCGAGGTCGAGGCCGAGGTCCAACCCGTCCTTCTCCTCGGGCGGCGGAGGGGTGCTCGTCCCGGACGACGGGGGCGGCGACGACGACGGGGGCGGCGACGACGGCTGCGTGCTGGCGCTCGGAGCCGTGGTCGTCGTCGTGGGCGCCGGCGTCGTGGTCTCGGTGCTCGTGCTGGGCGGAGGCGGGGTCGTCGTCTGCCGGCTGCTCGTCGTGGGCGCCTGCGTCGTCGTCGACTGCTCCGTCGTGGAGGTCGTGGTCGTCGTCTGCTGCGGTGCGGGCTGCGGCGCGCGCTGGGCGGCCTGCCGCTGCGTCTCCTGCTGCGTCTGCTCGGGCGTCGTGGTGGTGGTCTCGGCGTGCGCCTGCTGCACCTGCTGCTGCTTGGCGGCGGCGGTGCCGAGGTCCTTGGTGAGCGGGTTGGTGCCCCGCGCGGCGGCACGGGCGTCGAAGCGCACCTCGGCCAGCGGACGCTCGTCCGGGGACGACATCAGGCTGGACGCGGAGAACGCGACGGTGCCGGCGAGCACCACGCCACCACTGGCCATCGCGACGAGCTTCGGCACGGAGAACCCGCCACCGCGCTCTTCCTCACCGGCGCGCCCCTCGCGGCGCAGCAGCTCGGTGATGTGCAGCTCGCGGCCGGACAGGTTGGTCGTGGTGGACTTGCCCGCGGCCGACGACAGGGCGGCGACCGAGAAGCGCACCGTCTCCTCGTCCTCGTTGATCCGCTCGGTGATCCGCGGGATGGGCTGCGTCTCCGCCTCGCGCCTGGCGAGCAGGTCGGCGACCGACAGCTTGGCCGTCGAGCCATCCTGTCGACGGCGTTTGTCGTCGTTCGACACCGCTGGAACACCTCTCCCGGGGAGTGCATTGCGCTACTTACCGGGACCATGGATACCGAATCGTGACCGTCTTCGTAACCCCTTTGAGTGAAGTTTGTTGGGCAATGGTGTGATTTATGTACGCTGCGTCAGCTTCTAGGGGGGATCACTACGGACAGTCAGCTGCGTTGGGCCGAGAGGACCTCGGCCCCGACGATGCGCGGGACGGTCGTCTCGGTCAGCCGGAAGACCTGCTCCACCCGCATCCACCGGCCGGTGCGCTCCTGCATCGAGACCACCGCGAGCACGGTGCCGTCCGGTCGCAGGGTGGTCGACTCGATGGTGATCGCCTGCACCTCGTCCCACGACGCGACGAAATCACCGGCGTCGCCGCCGAGGAGGTCCCGCGACAGCAGCCGGGACGCGTCCGCGGGGTTGGCCGGCAGCAGCTCGAAGAACCGCCGCACCACGTCCACCTGGGGGTTCGGCCCGACGACCAGCTCGGCTGACGGCACCACGACGGCCGGCTCCACCGGCAGGTCGACGGCCGGTGGCGCGCCGTGCTGAGCCGGGGCGGACGCCGGCCGCGGTCGTTCGCCGCCGCCCAGCTCCGCCGATAGCACATCCGGGCGCAACGCGGACGCCCCGTTGATCCCCGCAGGCGCCGCCGCGTGCGGTTGCTCGGGACCGGTGGGGCGGTTCCCCGCCATGATCGAGGCAGTCGCGACGGCGGCGAACAGCACAATCGCCCCGGTGGCCACGCCGGCGAGCTTCACCACCCGGGTGGGCGGTCGTCTGACCGCCGGCGGCTCCTCGTCACCGAGGAGTTCGGCCACCAGGCTGTGGCCGGCCGGGTGCCCGTGGTGCTGGATACGCACTGGTCCCGGCTGTTTCCTGATCAACTCGGCCACCGTGACCGAACCCGCGCGGCTGTGCCTGCGACCGCTCGTCCTAGGGCGCTGCACTGGCGACTCCCTCGTCGTGACGTCGCCAAGACTCGTACCGTGCCCGGCGGACGAGAAGCCAGCTCAGCGCGGGAGTTCACTCGTTCGTGGCGGCCAGTGGTCAACAGCCGTCGCTCGAACGGACGAAGGACTACGGAACGACGCTACGGAGACGGCGTACGGGACGTGCGTCACGGCGCGCCTCCGGCGGCTACGCGCCGCCGACCGGGCGTTCGTCGTCGATCAGCGGGACACCCGTGGTGGTGGTGAACACCAGCCGGCGCTTCTCGGTGGTCGTGGTGCCGTCGTCGTGCGTCATCAGCAACGTGCTCACCGTGATGCCCCGCACCGGGTCCACGCTGATCTCGACCACCTCTATCGACGACACGCCGGCGAACCGCTGCTGCAGCACCGCGCCGCCGTTCGGCCGGAACGAGTCGGACACCAGCGCCAACGCGCTCTCCGAGTCGTGCGCGACCTCTTCGTAGAACAACTCGGTGCTGCTCGCGATCGCGGCGGCGTCCACCACCGGCTGCGCGTCCGCGGGGACCGTGGTGACGTGCGGCGACGCGGACGTGCCGGACGTGCCGGACGTGCCGGTGGCGTGGTCGGCAGGGGTGCGGTCCGCGCGGGTGCGGTCGGCGCGGGTGCGGTCGGCGGGGGTGCGGTCGGCTGGGGAGCCGTCCGCGGACGTGCGGTTGCCGGCCGGCAGGCGCAGGTCCTCCCGCGCGGCCAGGGCGGCGGGCTCACGACCCGGCGCGGGGGTGACGTGCGGCGGCGGCGACGGTGTGGCGAAACCGGTGAGCAGCGGCACGTCCGTCGGGTAGCCCGGCATCCCGATCCGCTCGACCGGCCCGGTCGAACCGACCAGCTTCACCGCCACGATCGCCAGGCCGACCAGGACGCCGGCCGAGGACAGCACCGCGAACCACGCGGCCCGCTTCCACGTCCGGGGCGGCGTCACCGAGGCGGGCACCATGCCGATGTTGAACTTGCCCAGGCCCACCGCGTCGGTGTCGACGAACGGGTCCGGCGGCGGGGGCAGCGGACGCCCCACCCCGCGTGGCGTCGGGTGCTCCGACCCGCCGCCCGGGGGCGGCCAGAGCGGCGCCCCGTCCCCATGCCGATGCCGGCCCGACCGTCCTGGTTCCCCGATGTCCATGCTTGTGCAGACCCCTCCCGCCCCCTGGCCCGACGGCCCTCGCAGCCCTGTTCACCTGATCGGCTTCACGCTCACCTGGATGTTCAAGTGGCGCGGGGCATGGGGGTGGGACACCGAGGACCCCGCAACTACTTCAGAGTAGGTGCAGGGTCTCGGCAGAGCCGGGCGGATCGGGCCCGTGGCGCGGAGTGGCACACGGAAGTGTGAATCCGGGCCGGTGGGCGAGGACCCTGGGGCTAGCTGCCGCTGTTCAGCTTCTTCCGGGTGCTCTGGAGCGCGTTGGTGGCGGCGAGACCCGCACCGCCGGCGATCAGCGCGCCGATGACGTCGCCCACGGGGGCGTCGCCCGACGTGATCAGCAGACCGACCAGGGCGATGATCGTGGTGACCCCGGCGACGGTCCACCGGCTGCGCACGTACTGCGCGATGGGCGCACCGGCGGCGCGCTTGGACTTGGCGGCGGAACCGAGCATCGCGAGGTAGCCGTCGTGCGCCAGCGAGGCCAGCACACCCAGGATCGCGACGAGGCCGGTGATCAGACCGATGACTCCCATGCGCACAGTGTGCCCTCGATCAAAGCCGCTGGACCATCCGTGATCGCCCTGATATCCACTTGAGGTGGAGGTCTTCTGGCACGACGCCTGCCTGGAGCACGACACGGGCACCGGCCTGTGGGAGCTGCCCGGCCGCTGGGACTGGCTGGACGCAGCCGAACCGCACCCGGAGAACGCGGCCCGGCTGCGCACGTTCCGGCACGCCCTGGCGCGCGGTCCGGTCGCGCCGCACCTGTCGTGGTCCGCCGGCCGGTTCGCCACGGACGAGGAGTTGCGGCGCGTCCACGCCCCGTCCTACCTGGACGAACTCCGCGCGGCGTGCGGGCGGCGCACGGCCGTCGAGGTGAACACGGTCGTCGGCCCCGGCTCGTGGGACGCGATCCGTGCCGCCGCCGGCACCGCGCTGGCGGCCTACGAGGCGGTCGCGGCCGGTCGGACGCGCCTGGCGTACGCCCTGGTCCGCCCGCCCGGCCACCACGCCCAACCGGCCTTGGCGGACGGGTACTGCCTGGTCAACAACGCCGCGCTGGTCGCCGAGACGGCCCGTCGAGCCGGCCGCCGGGTCGCCGTCCTGGACTGGGACGTGCACCACGGCAACGGCACCCAGGAGGTGTTCCGGGACACCCCCGACGTGCTCACCGTGTCCGTGCACATGCGGCACGGGCCGTGGGGCGCCAACCACGTCCAGACCGGGTCGCCGGCCGAGTCGGGGGCGTCGAACATCAACGTCGAGCTGTCCCTGGGCGCGGGTGACGGCGCCTACCGGCGGGCGTTGGCGGAGATCGCGTTCCCGGCGGTGGCCGAGTTCGGCGCGGACTTCCTGGTCTGCGCCTCCGGTTTCGACGGGTCCGCGTTCGACCCGAACGGCAGGCACAACCTGACCGCCGGCGGGTACCGCGGCATCGGGCGGGCCGTGGCGGGACTCGGGCTGCCCACCGTGCTCACCCAGGAGGGCGGGTACCTGCGCGGCTACTCGGCGTTGTGCCTGCACGCCCTGGTGGAGGGCCTGCTGGACCTGGACCTGCTGGAGGACCCGCTGGCCTACGTGCCGGACGACACCCAGCTCGTGGACGTGGACTTGGCCAGGGCCAAGTCCACGCTCACCGCGTGGGACTTCGCTACCGGCCCAGGGGGCCGCGGCCGAGCTTGAGCAGGATCATCGCCAGGTTGTGGCCCTCGGGGCCGAGCTCCTTGTACCGGTTGATCACGTCGATCTCGCGGTTGTGCACGATCCTCGTGCCGCCGGCGGCCATCCGCGCGGCTCCGATGATCTTGGAGATCTCGACCCGGCGCTTGACCAGCCGCAGCAGCTCGGCGTCCAGGTGGTCGATCTCATCGCGCAGCGCGTCGATGTCGGGCGCGGCTTCGGTGCTGTTCATCGTGACGACCTCTCGAGTCTGGTGGGAGTCCCAGCCCGGGCAGCAACGAAGCCCCGGCGTCCGAGGACTCCGGGGCTTCGTGGTGGCTTGGTTGCGCTAGCGCTCCACGGGAGCCGGAGTCCGGTTCCCGTAAAAAAACTCGAAGTGGGCGATGCGCACAGGCTCATCATGCCACAGCCACGGACTGTCGGGGCTACCGAGTAACGTGAACAGGCGATGAGCGCCTTGTTCGACTTGCCCGCAAGTCCCCCCGCCTCCCGTTCCGCCCATTCCCGCTCCGGGCGGCTGCTCGACGACCTCAACCCGTCCCAGCGCCGGGCGGTCGAGCACGCCGGCGCGCCGTTGCTGGTCGTGGCGGGTGCGGGCTCGGGCAAGACGCGCGTGCTCACCCGCCGGATCGCCTACCTGCTCGCCGAGCGCCAGGTCCACCCCGGCGAGGTCATGGCGATCACCTTCACCAACAAGGCCGCCGCCGAGATGAAGGAGCGCGTGTCCGACCTGGTCGGCGCGCGGGCCCGCTCGATGTGGGTGTCCACGTTCCACTCGATGTGCGTGCGGGTGATGCGCCGCGAGGCGAAGACCCTCGGCATGTCGTCCAACTTCTCGATCTACGACTCGGACGACACCCGCCGGCTGATCACGCTGGTGGCGCGGGACCTCGACCTCGACCCCAAGCGCTACCCGGCGCGCACGCTGGCGATCCACATCTCGAACCTGAAGAACGAGCTGGTCGACGCGCCCACCGCGAAGGAGCGGGCGACCAACGACCTGGAGCGCCGGGTCGCCGAGGTCTACGAGAGCTACCAGCGCCGGCTCGGCGAGTCGAACTCGCTGGACTTCGACGACCTGATCATGCGGACGGTCGAGCTGCTGCAGGACCACCCGGACGTGGCCGAGCACTACCACCGCCGTTTCCGGCACGTGCTGGTGGACGAGTACCAGGACACCAACCACGCGCAGTACACGCTGGTCCGCGAGCTGATCGGCACCGGCCGGGACGGCGTCCCGCCGGGCGAGCTGTGCGTCGTCGGCGACGCGGACCAGTCGATCTACGCCTTCCGCGGCGCGACGATCCGCAACATCGTGGAGTTCGAGCGGGACTACCCGCAGGCCACCACCATCCTGCTGGAGCAGAACTACCGGTCCACCCAGACCATCCTGAGCGCCGCGAACGCGGTGATCTCGCGCAACCCGAACCGGCGCGACAAGAGGCTGTGGAGCGACCTGGGCGACGGCGAGAAGATCGTCGGCTACGTCGCGGACAACGAGCACGACGAGGCCGCGTTCGTCGCGCGCGAGATCGACCACCTGGTGGACAGCGGCGAGGCGAACAACGGCGAGATCGCCGTGTTCTACCGGACCAACAACCAGTCGCGCGTGTTCGAGGAGATCTTCATCCGCCTCGGCCTGCCCTACAAGGTCGTCGGCGGCGTCCGGTTCTACGAGCGGCGCGAGGTGCGGGACGCGTTGGCGTACCTGCGCGCGCTGTCCAACCCGGACGACACGGTGTCGCTGCGGCGCATCCTCAACGTGCCCAAGCGCGGCATCGGCGACCGCGCGGAGGCCTGCGTGTCGACGTACGCCGAGCGCGAGCGGATCGGTTTCGCGGCAGCCCTGCGGGCGGCGGTGGAGGGCCGGGTGCCGATGCTCAACCCGCGCTCCCGCAACGCGATCGCCGGGTTCGTCGAGCTGATGGACGAGCTGGGCGTGCTGGTCGAGCGCGGCGACGACGTGGCCGACATCCTGGAGGCGGTGCTGGAGAAGACCGCCTACCGGGCCGAGCTGGAGGCCAGCGAGGACCCGCAGGACCACACCAGGGTCGAGAACCTGAACGAGCTGGTCACGGTGGCCCGCGAGTTCACCGACCTCGGCTCGGCGGTGCCCGCGGCCGACGAGACCGCGCCCGGTGAGGCCGTGTCCCCGGAGGCTGCGCCCGCGGCGGACGAGGGCCTGCCGGCCGAGGGTTCGCTGGCGGCGTTCCTGGAGCGGGTGTCCCTGGTCGCGGACGCCGACTCGGTGCCGGACGCGGAGTCGGACGGCGTGGTCACGCTGATGACGCTGCACACCGCCAAGGGCCTGGAGTACCCGGTGGTGTTCTGCACCGGCTGGGAGGACGGCGTCTTCCCGCACATGCGGGCGCTGGGCGACCCGACGGAGTTGGCCGAGGAGCGCCGGCTCGCGTACGTCGGCATCACCCGTGCCCAGCGGCGGCTGTACCTGTCGCGGGCGCTGGTGCGCTCGGCGTGGGGCCAGCCGTCCGCGAACCCGGCGTCCCGGTTCCTGGACGAGATCCCGCCCGACCTGGTCGAGTGGCGGCGGGTGGAGCCGAAGCGCTCCGCGCCGTCCGCGCCGACGTCGTGGGGCAGCCGCGGGTCGTCCACCCCGCGTCCGGCTCCGACGAACACCGGGTGGAAGAACACGCCGGCGGTGTCGCTGGACGTGGGCGACCGGGTGAGCCACGACAAGTACGGGCTGGGTCGGGTGGTGGCCGTGGACGGCTCGGGCCCGCGTGCGACCGCCACGATCGACTTCGGCGGCGCGGGGACGGTGCGGCTGATGCTCATCGGCGGCGTGCCCCTCGTGAAGCTCTGAGGGCCGTTCAGCGGTAGCTCGTCAGCCGCGTCCCCCGGTGTGGGCATGTCGCTTGCATGTGCATGCAAAGGCGAGCACAATCTCGGCTCGTGGACGAACGCGTGGTGAGGGCGGTCGTGGATTGCTCAGACGGCGAAGCACGGCAGTGGGACCACCGGGCCGGGTGCGAGGTGCGCGCCGTGCTGGACCGGGTCGGGGACAGGTGGTCGCTGCTCGCGCTGGCGTACCTGGCCGAGCGGTCGCACCGGTTCGCCGAGCTGTGGCGCAGGATCGACGGCGTGAGCCGGCGGGTGATCACCGTGACGCTGCGCCGGCTCGAACGCGACGGGCTCGTGCTGCGGACGGTCCACCCGACCGTGCCGCCGCGGGTGGACTACGAGCTGACGCCGTTGGGCGCGAGCCTGCACCGCACGGTCCAGGTGCTCAGCTCGTGGTCGGAGCGGCACGAGGCGGAGATCGTGGCGGCCAGGGCGGCGTACGACACCACGGTCGGGGTGCCTGATCGTTCACCTGGCCGTCACCCGATCGTGGCCTGAATCGCGTGCAACCCGGATCGGGTCCGCGCGTCTTTAAGGGTGTCAGGAGCAGGACGGCCGGGACGTTCGGGGTGAACCGGCTGGGGGGAACCCGCTCCATGGCAACGGGGGGAAGGTAGTGAGGGTGCGGGCGCCGTGTCGGGGCGGTGGCCGCAGGAGGGGGAATCACCTTCGGGGGGCGGTTCCACAGTGGAGTTGCACAGTGGAAGGGCCGGGCTGCTCAGCGCAGCCCGGCCCTTCTTGTGGTGCGTGTCCTGCCGTGCGTCAGACCTGCCGTGCGTCAGACCGTCGGACCGCGTGCACGTCGGACGCTCCTGAACGTCAGACGCTGATGCCCTTGGAGTTCAGCCACTGCAACGGGTTGATCTTCTTGCCGTCCGGGTTCCAGACCTCGAAGTGGAGGTGCGGGCCGGTGGAGAAGCCGCGGTTGCCCATCCGGGCGATCTGCTCGCCCGCGCGGACCCGCTGGCCCTTGGAGACGGAGTACGTGTCCACGTGGCCGTAGACGGTGACGGAGCCGTCGGGGTGCTCGACCTTGACCCAGAGGCCAAAACCGCTTGCCGGACCGGCCTCGATCACGACACCATCCGCAGCGGACAGGATCGGTGTGCCGATGGGGCCGGCGATGTCGATGCCGTAGTGCATCTCGCCCCAGCGGCCGCCGAAACCGGAGGTGTAGAGGCCGGCTGCGGGACGGGAGAACTTGGGGCGCTTCGCCTCGGCCTCGGCGGCCTCGCGGTCTTCGGTGATCTGCAGGCTCTTGACGAGCTTCTGCGCCTCGGCGGCCGAGTCGACCGTCTTGGCGACGGGCAGGACCTGCGGTGACGCGGGACCTGTGCCGCCGACGCCGAACGCCGCGGCGCCTTCGGAGGCGTTCGCGAGCGGGGTGATCTCGTCGGACGCGGCCGGGGAGCCGCCGGTGCCCAACGCGTGGATCGTCTGCCCGGCGCCTGCGGCGGCGAACGCGCCGACGGCGACAGCGGCGACGACGATCCGTCCGCGCAGCGCCGAAGGCGGTGGTGGAAGCCGGTGCGTGCTCACTGGACGCGTCGAAGCGCGGTCTACCGCCTCTTCGAGCACAGCTGAACTCGGATGGCCGCCGGGGGAGCGGTGTTGAGACAAAACCTGGCCTTCCGTCTTCGGGGAGTCCGGTCGGACACCGGGCGGGGGATCCCGGTTGAGCCGGTCGGGGTACCGACTCGTCGTCCTGCTTGTGACCAGACCGTGACAACGGACCGGGGGAAGATAACGGCGCGGAGCCCTTAAGGGCAATCCCCGATGCGGATGTCTACCGTTTAGCGGTCAGTGGGTCAGGCTGGAGTGTGAGTCGTGACAGTCGGTCATCGACTGACTCCGAGACCCCGTGCGTGCAGGCACGATGTGGTGATTTTGCTCGTCATCCGAACGTGTGATAGCGCTCATGACGGCGCGTAGCGTCCGCGAGTCAACGGGCAGGGACAGGTGACCTGAATCACGTATCCGGTGCTCTTCGGCGACCAGTGACGGGTGCGTCAGCCGGGCGTTCCGCTGCGGCACGATCACCTGGTCCATCTCGCTCCACACCACCACGAACCTCGTGCGGCACGGTCGGGACGGTTCGGCCAATTCGGACAAGAGGTCCGAACCGGGCCGGAGTTGCCTGGTCAACGTGGTGGGGAAGAGGTAGGCGGCCAGCGTGCCGCCGTGCGGGGTGCCCAGGGTCACGAGCGTGCGCACCCGTGCGTCGCCCCGCAGGCGCTGCACGTAGTAGCGGGCGATGAGGCCACCCAGCGAGTGCCCGACGATGTGCACCCGGTCGGATCCGGTCTGCTCACAGATCCGCTCGACGTGCTCGCCCAAGAGCGCCGCCGACCGCCGGACGTCCCCCGTCAACGCGGTCAGCACGCTGTAGTTGACCGCGTGCACCACCCCGAAGCCGCGCCTTCGCAGCGCCCCCGAAAGCACTGCGAAGGCAGACCTGTTGTCCCCGATGCCGTGCACCAACACGATCGGGGTTCCCGCCGCGTCCATGGCCGAAACCACCAGGCCGCGCTGCCGGGGCGGCAGGCCGTCGGTCCGGTAGGCGCGGTAGTGCCCGTCGGGCTTCAACTGCTCTTCCAGGACGCCCCACGGGTACAGCACTGTGTGCGCCGCCAACCAGGCGGCCTCGACGGCGACACCGCGCACCCCGCCCGGCGTGGCCATGGCGCGGAGCACCCCACCGGAGACGTCGAGCACCTCTTCGGCCAACCACCGACCGGCGCCCCACCACGTCTCGACCAGCCGCCGCACGCCACCGCCCATGGGGCTGAAGGTAAGTGATGCCGTCACCCATTGGTGGTACCCAGACTTGTTGCCGCACATGCGCGGGCACGTCACACCGCGTGCCCGGCTCCGAGCCGCCCGCCCATCGGGCCGTGCCCGGTTTTGCTAGCGTCCGAGCGGTGATCCGAACCGCTGAACCGGTCTCAGCCGCCCCCACGAGACTGCGTGCCGCGGTCGGGGTGGCCTTGGCGGGCTCGTTGCTCACCGCGGTCGCCCCGGCTGTCGGAGTGGTCGACGCCTCCGCCCCGCCCGCGTTCACGGCCTGGCCGCTGCTCGCCCTCCTGGCCCTTCTCCCCGCGGTTCTGGCCGCGGTGTTCCTCGTTCGAGGTCAGGGGACGACCGCTGCGGCGGCTCTCGTCGCACCGGCCGTGTTCGCCGTCGGCCGCCTGCTCGACGACCTCCAGCTGGCAGTCGGCCCGATCGACGCCTCACGTCCCGAGCTGCTCCGCCCGACCAGCCTCCTGCCGCCCACCCCGACCACCGGCGTGTGGCTGCTGGTCGCCGGGCACGTCCTCCTCATCGCGGCGGGCGTGGGCGCCATGGCGACCCTCGGCGCCGAACCGGACGTCCGCAGCGAACGCGCGAGCTTCGTCCTCCCCGCCACGGCGGGCATCGTCGCGGGCATCGGCCTGTTCACCGTGCCGTTCACCTCGTCCGACGCCCTGGTCCCGGCCCGCGCCCCGCTCGACTCGCCGACCCTGCCGATGGTGGGCGGGCTGCTCGTCACGCTCGCCGCGCCGGCCCTCGCCGTCCTCGCCGCCAGCGCCACCACGAACGAAGCCCGCAAGGGCGGGCTCCTCGGCCTGGCCGCCGTCCTCCTCACCTTCGCGCTCCCTCCGATCGCCACCGCCCTCGCGGTCGACGGGATCGGCCCCGCCGTCGGCCCGTTCCTGGTCCTGGGCGCCGCCGTCGCGCTCGCCCGGCCGCAGCGTGCGGCCGAGGCCGGTCCGGAGGAGGACCAAGAGGTGCACGACGTCGAGCTGCCCGGCCCGCGCCGCCTGCACGTCATCGCCGGTGGGCTCGGCCTGGTCGCCGCCGCGGCAGCCGTCGCGGGCGCGACGACCGACCAACTCGTCTTCCCCGCCGGCTTCCCGGCGCCCACGGACTACGCGGCCCGCCTGCTCTGGCCGGCCGCGATCGCCACCGCCGTCCTCGCCGCCGCGCTGCTGGCCAAGGCCGCAGTCAGGCCCGCGTTCACCGTCGCCACCGCGACCGTCACGCCGGCGGCCGGCGGCGTGCTGGACGCCGCGTTCGCCGCCACCGAGCTGGGCGCCGAGCCGGGCGCGGGCGTCTGGTTCACGGTCGCGTCCGTGGTCGCCGCGGCAGCCGCCGCCGGCACCGCCGCGCTGGCCGGCGCGGTCGAGCGGGACGAGGTGGGCAGCACCACGTCGGAGCCGCCGCTCCCGCTCCTCGCCGGCGTCATGATCGCCGCGCTGCTCGCGATCGGCGCGTTCGCCCTGCCCGTGCTGCGGGCCGCGGACTACGTGCCGTTCGGCGCGTTCGGCCTGGGCGTCGGCTCGTGGGGCCTGCTCGTGGCGCTGGTCGCCGCGGTGGCCGCCGCCGCGATCGCGCTGAAGGCCCGACCGGACCGGGGCGCCGCGCTGCTCCTCGGCGCGGCCGTCGTCACGGGCGTCCGCGCGCTGGAGTACCCGCTCACCGCGGCCCGCGCGGCCGGCGCCGTGCCCGGTCCCGGCCTGTGGCTCGCGGCAGCGGCGACGGTCGCCTTCCTCGTCTCCGCAGCGGTCCGCACCGCCCGCTGAGCCGCCGCCGAACCGCCGGCCGACCGCACAGCGCACCGGAAGCGGTTGTGAGGAAGGGGCTGCTGAATCGGTGTGGTGATCGACCTCACCACCGCTATGACCGACTTCACGGGCGTGGGGTGCGGAGTAGTCCTGGCCGGTCGATAGTGTCTTGCGAAGCCGCGTCGAGCCGGTCCCCCTCGGCTATGCCGGCGTTCCAGGTGATGCCTGGTACGTGTGGGCGCCAGGCCCCAGCCTGGAGCGCCGGACCTCAGAGGACCGCACGAAGGACGCGGTGTCCGACACCGACGTCGCAGGAGACCCGAGTGGACCTGTACGAGTACCAGGCGAAGGATCTCTTCGCCGCCCATGACGTCCCGGTACTTCCGGGCGACGTGGCGACCACCCCCGCCGAAGCCAAGGCCATCGCCGAGCGCTTCGGCCAGACCGTCGTGGTCAAGGCCCAGGTGAAGACCGGCGGCCGGGGCAAGGCGGGCGGCGTCAAGCTGGCCGAGACCCCGGAGGAGACCGAAGTCAAGGCCGAGGCGATCCTCGGCCTCGACATCAAGGGCCACATCGTGCACCGCGTGCTCGTGACGCCGGCGTCCGACATCGCGGAGGAGTACTACTTCTCCTTCCTCCTCGACCGCGCCAACCGCACCTTCCTGGCCATGGCCAGCGTCGAGGGCGGGATGGACATCGAAGAGGTCGCCGCGACCAAGCCCGAGGCCCTGGCCAAGGTGCCGGTCGACGCGATCACCGGCGTGGACCGCGCGAAGGCCGACGAGATCGTGGCCGCCGCCAAGTTCCCGGCCGAGGTGGCCGACCAGGTCGCCGACGTCATCGTGAAGCTCTGGGAGACCTTCGTCTCCGAGGACGCCACGCTGGTCGAGGTCAACCCGCTGGTCCGCGACCCGCAGGGCAAGATCGTCGCGCTCGACGGCAAGGTCACGCTGGACGAGAACGCCTCCTTCCGCCACCCCGCCCACGAGGCGCTGGTGGACAAGCAGGCGGAGGACCCGCTGGAGGCCAAGGCGAAGGCCAAGGGCCTCAACTACGTCAAGCTGGACGGCCAGGTCGGCATCATCGGCAACGGCGCCGGCCTCGTGATGTCCACCCTGGACGTGGTGGCGTACGCGGGCGAGAAGCACAAGGGCGTCAAGCCGGCGAACTTCCTCGACATCGGCGGCGGCGCGTCGGCCGAGGTCATGGCCAACGGCCTGGACATCATCCTGCACGACCCGGACGTGCGTTCGGTGTTCGTGAACGTGTTCGGCGGCATCACCGCGTGCGACGCGGTCGCCAACGGGATCGTGGCCGCGCTGGGCATCCTGGGCGACGAGGCCAAGAAGCCGCTCGTGGTCCGCCTGGACGGCAACAACGTGGAGGAGGGCAGGCGGATCCTCGCCGAGGCCAACCACCCGCTGGTCACCGTGGTGGACACTATGGACAACGCGGCCGACAAGGCTGCCGAGCTCGCGGCTGCGGGGGTCTGACGATGGCTATCTTCATCACCAAGGACAGCAAGGTCATCGTCCAGGGCATGACCGGCGCCGAGGGCACCAAGCACACCAAGCGGATGCTCGCCTCCGGCACGAACATCGTCGGCGGCGTGAACCCGCGCAAGGCCGGCGAGAAGGTCGACTTCGACGGCAACGTGCTCCCGGTGTTCGGCTCCGTGGCCGAGGCCATGAGCGCGACCGGCGCCGACGTGACCGTGATCTTCGTGCCGCCGGCGTTCGCCAAGGCGGCCGTGATCGAGGCGATCGACGCGGGCATCGGCCTGGCCGTCGTGATCACCGAGGGCATCCCGGTGCACGACACCGCGGCGTTCTGGGCGCACGCCGTCGCGACCGGCAACAAGACCCGGATCATCGGCCCGAACTGCCCCGGCCTGATCAGCCCCGGGCAGTCCAACGCGGGCATCATCCCGGCGAACATCTCCGGCGCGGGCAAGATCGGTCTGGTGTCGAAGTCCGGCACCCTGACCTACCAGATGATGTTCGAGCTGCGCGACTTCGGCTTCTCCACCGCCATCGGCATCGGCGGCGACCCGATCATCGGCACCACCCACATCGACGCGCTGGCGGCTTTCGAGGCCGACCCGGAGACCGCGGCGATCGTGATGATCGGCGAGATCGGCGGCGACGCCGAGGAGCGGGCGGCGGCGTACATCAAGGAGAACGTCACCAAGCCGGTCGTCGGCTACGTGGCGGGCTTCACCGCGCCCGAGGGCAAGACGATGGGCCACGCGGGCGCGATCGTGTCCGGCTCGGCCGGCACCGCGCAGGGCAAGAAGGAAGCCCTGGAGGCCGCCGGCGTCAAGGTCGGCAAGACGCCGAGCGAGACCGCCGGGCTGATGCGCGACATCATGCAGTCGATCGGCTGACGTTCGTCCGTTCGTGCAACACACTGAGGGCCACCTCCGCGCGGAGGTGGCCCTCAGGCCGTCCGGGGCCGGTCGGCGAGCACATCCGGGGGAACCACGGGAGTCCGGTCATCGTCGGAGAGTGTGCATCGGCTAGCGTTCTGTCGAACCGACGTCAGAGCCCCAGGTGGAGGAGACCGCACCATGTCCCAGCCGTACGGCGCCCCTCAGCAGCAGCCGGGTCCGGCGCAGCCGGCGGTGGGCGTGAACCTGAACCTCATCCTGCCGCTGCTCGCCGCGGGCATGGCGTTCGTCGCGTACCTCCTCGCGTTCGCGGATGACGTGCACTCGGAGTCCTACCTGTACGCGGCGGGCATCCTCGCGGGCCTCTCGGTGCTGCCGAAGGCGCCCAAGGGCCTGCTGTACGCGGCGGTCCCGTTCGCGCTGATCTCGACGCTCGGGCTGCTCCAGGGCCTGATCACGACCGAGGCCGACGTCCAGGGCATGCAGATCGTGCTGCTGCTGGTGGCACTGCTGGAGACGGCGGCCGTCGTGCTCGCCCTGCTCCTCGAAGTCGGCATCGTGAACTTCCAGCCGAAGGCGGCGAACATCTACGGCCAGCCGGGTGGCTGGAACCCGCAGTCCGGCGGCTTCCCCCCGCCGGGGCCGCAGCAGCCGCAGCAGTTCGGCCCGCCGTCCGGCCAGTTCGGCCAGCCGGTGCAGCCGCAGCAGGGCCAGCAGCAGGGCCAGCAGCAGGGCCAGCAGCCGGGTCAGCCGCAGCCGACGTCCTACATGCCGCAGCCGGGTCAGTTCGGTCAGCCGGGACAGGCCGTCCAGTCCGGTCAGCCGGCGCAGCCCGTCCAGCAGCAGCCGGGCCAGGGCACCCCGCCCGGCGGGTTCGGCGGACCACAGCAGGGCTGAGCCAGATCGTGCGAGGGGGGTGGCACCGGATTTCCGGTGCCACCCCTTTTCGCGTACCCGGCGAGCCTCGCCCGAACGGCTCATCGCTACTGGGACAGTGGGAGGATGTCGGTGCAGCAAACGACTTCGCACGGCGTCGTGACGGATTCCGTCCGCCCGCCCGAGTTCTCCCGCGCCGAACGGGGGCGGGTGCTCACCATGACCGCCGTCGGTTCGGTGGTCGTCGGCTACGCGGCGGTGGCCGCGCTGCTCGCGCTGGTCTCGTCGACGGCCGCGCACGCGTCGTTCTCCACGACCGGCGTGCTCACCGCCGCCGCGCCGGGTTGGCTGGTCGCGCACCACGTGCCGCTGCGGTTCGACGGCGGGCAGCTCGGCCTGCTGCCGCTGCTGCCCACGGCGCTGGTGATGCTGCTGGTGTACCGGGCGGCGGCGAGCGCGGCGGACCGGTTGGGGCTGTTCGAGCCGTTGCAGGCGCGGTCGGTGGTGTTCGCGATCTCGGGCACGCACGCCGTGGTCGGCAGCGTGATCGCGTTCCTGATGGGTGGCGACGGTCCGGTGCGGGCCACGCCGGCGGTGGCGTTCTTCGGGTGCGCGGCGGTGTCCGCGGTGGCGGCGGTCGCGGGTGTCGCGCAGCGGTGCGGCCTGGTGGAGGTCGTGTTCGAGCGGATCGACCCGGTGGCCCGGCGCGGGCTGCGCGCCGGTGCGCTGGCGTTGTTCTCGCTGGCCGCGGCGGGCGCGCTGCTGCTGGCGTTGGGCCTGGCGTTCTCGTGGTCCACCACGGCCTCGCTGTTCCGCCCGGCCGGCGGCACCATCGGCACCGGCCTCGGCATCTGGCTGATGTGCCTGGCCTACCTGCCGAACGCGGTGGTCGGCGCGTTGTCGTACGTCGTGGGCTCGGGGTTCTCGATCGGGGCGGTGGTGGTCGGACCGCTGGAGTTCACCGGCGGCCAGGTGCCCGCCGTGCCGCTGCTGGCCGCGTTGCCGGAGGCGCAGGCGGGTTACCTGCCGTTGGTGCTGGTGGTGCCCGGCGCGGTGGGTGTGCTGGCCGGGTTCTCGCTGCGCAACGCTGCCGAGGCGCCCCGGTCGCGGGTGCGCGCGGTGCTGGTCGCGGCCGTCACGGCGGGTGTCGGCACCCTGGTGCTGGCGGCGGTGGCCGGTGGCGCGCTGGGCGGTGGGGTGTTCAACCCGGTCACCATCCCGGCGGGGCTGCTGGCCGTGCTCACGTTCGCGTGGGTGGCCGTGCCGGGGGCGATCGTGGCCTGGTTCTCCGGACCCCGGCCGCCGAGGGTGGTGGAGCCCGAGCCCGAGCCCGAGCCCGAGCCGGAGGCCGAGCCCGAGCCTGAAGCCGTCGCCGACGACTACGACGAGCAGTACGACGAGGACGAGGGAGGAGAAGAGGGAGGAGAAGACGAGGAGACCGGGCAGGACTCGGACGGGCAGGACTCGGACGGGCAGGACTCGGACGGGCAGGACCTGGACGAGCACGACCTGGACGAGCACGACCTGGACGAGTACGACGACCTCGAAGAGTTCGAGGACCTCGAAGACGAAGCCGGCTCGGACGAGTCGGACAAGTCGGGCGGCTCGGACGAGTCGGATGAGGCGGATGAGGCGGATGGCTCGGACGGTCCCGACGAGCCGGACGCGGCCGACCCGGACCTGGCCGACAAGCCCCGCTAGCCAACGCCTAGGCTGCTCTTGAGCTGCTGTGACAGTCCCCAGCAAGGAGAGCACGCTGAGCGCCGCGACCACACTCCGGCTTCCCGTCCCCGCCAGGGTCGTCGTCCTCGTCTCCGGTTCCGGCACCCTGTTGCAGGCGTTGCTGGACGCGGCGGCCGATCCCGGCTTCCCGGTGAAGGTGGTCGCCGTCGGCGCCGACCGTGACGGCATCGAGGGCCTGCGCCGCGCCGAGCGCGCCGACATCCCGGGTTTCACCGTGAAGCTGCGCGAGCACGCCGACCGCGCCGCGTGGGACACCGCGCTGGCCGACGCCGTCGAGGCGCACGAGCCGGACCTGGTGGTCTCCGCCGGGTTCATGAAGATCCTCGGACCCGACTTCCTGGCCCGCTTCGGCGGCCGGATGGTCAACACCCACCCCGCGCTGCTGCCCGCCTTCCCCGGCGCGCACGGCGTCCGCGACGCCGTCGACTACGGCGTGAAGGTCACCGGGGCCACGGTGCACCTGGTGGACGGTGGCGTGGACACCGGGCCGATCCTGGCCCAGGAGGCGGTCGTCGTCGCCGATGACGACGACGTCGAAAGCCTGCACGAGCGCATCAAGGTGGTGGAGCGGCGGCTGCTGGTCGACGTGGTCGCCCGCCTGGCCCGCGAGGGCTGCACCGTGAACGGACGAAAGGTGAGCATTCCGTGACCACTCCTGCCGAGAGGCGACCGGTTCGTCGGGCCCTGATCGGGGTGTCCGACAAGTCGGGGCTGCTGGAACTGGCCAACGGCCTGCACGCGGCCGGGGTCGAGATCGTCTCCACCGGCGGCACGGCGCGCGCGCTCGCCGACGCGGGTGTGCCGGTCACCCCGGTCGAGCAGGTCACCGGGTTCCCGGAGGCGCTGGACGGCCGGGTGAAGACGCTGCACCCCGGCGTGCACGCGGGCCTGCTCGCCGACACCCGTCGCTCGTCGCACGTGGAGACGCTGCGCGAGCTGGGCATCGAGCCGTTCGACCTGCTCGTGGTGAACCTGTACCCGTTCACGCAGACGGTGGCTTCGGGCGCGTCGGCGGACGAGTGCGTGGAGCAGATCGACATCGGTGGTCCGGCCATGGTCCGCGCGTCGGCGAAGAACCACGCCAGCGTGGCCGTCGTGGTGGACCCGTCGCGGTACTCGTGGGTGCTGGAGCAGGTCGGGGACGGCGGGTTCACCCTGGCGGACCGGCAGCGGCTGGCCGTGGACGCGTTCCGGCACACCGCGTCGTACGACGTGGCGGTGGCGTCGTGGCTGGGCAGCGTGGTCGCGCCCGACGACGAGGGCTCGGGCTTCCCCGGCTGGGTCGGTGCGACGTGGAACCGCAAGCAGGTGCTGCGCTACGGCGAGAACCCGCACCAGCGGGCGGCGCTGTACACGCAGGGTGACGGGCGTTCCGGCCTGGCGACGGCGTCGCAGCTGCACGGCAAGGAGATGTCCTACAACAACTTCGTCGACGCGGACGCCGCGTGGCGTGCGGCGTGGGACCACGAGCTGCCGTGCGTGGCGATCATCAAGCACGCCAACCCCTGCGGTATCGCGGTGTCCCGTGTGGACGGTCCGGGTGCGATCGCCGAGGCGCACCGCAACGCGCACGCGTGCGACCCGGTGAGCGCGTTCGGCGGGGTGATCGCGGCGAACCGCGAAGTCACCGTGGAGATGGCCGAGCAGGTCGCGGAAATCTTCACCGAGGTCGTCATCGCGCCTTCGTACGCGGATGGCGCGGTGGACGTGCTGACGCGCAAGAAGAACGTGCGCATCCTGGTCGCGCCGGAGCCCGAGCGCGGTGGGGTGGAGATGCGCGCGGTGTCCGGCGGGCTGCTGGTGCAGACGACGGACACCATCGAGGCCGAGGGTGACGACCCGGCCAAGTGGACGTTGGCGTGCGGCACCCCGTTGGACGACGAGGGGCTGGCCGACCTGGCGTTCGTCTGGCGGGCGTGCCGGGCGGTGAAGTCGAACGCGATCCTGCTGGCGTCCGGTGGTGCGACCGTCGGTGCGGGCATGGGCCAGGTCAACCGGGTGGACGCGGCACGGCTCGCGATCGCGCGTGCGGGTGACCGGGCGCGGGGCGCGGTGGCCGCGTCGGACGCGTTCTTCCCGTTCCCGGACGGGCTGGAGGTGCTGGTGCAGGCCGGTGTGCGTGCGGTCGTGCAGCCCGGCGGGTCGGTCCGCGACGCCGAGGTGATCGCGGCGGCCGAGGCGGCCGGTGCGACCGTGTACCTGACCGGTACCCGGCACTTCGCGCACTGAGGTTCCGCGCTTCGATCCGCTGAGGTCCTGCGCTTCGAGCGCTGAGCGTTGCCGAGGGCTCCCCGTTCGCTGACGGGGAGCCCTCGGTGTTTTCGTGGGCAGTCTGCGTGCCACCCGATCGGGGACGCCGGTGGCATTGACACCGATGGGCTGTTTCGGGATAAGATCGTCCCGTCGTTCGAACACACGTTCGACAGACAGGTCGCCGACTTCCCACGGCGATCCGCGCACAGGGGTGCGCGCGGATCAGTGGGAGGAGGGTGGGTGTCCAGGTCGGCAACGGCGTCGCTGACCGCGCTCGGGGTGGGCGCGGCGGGCGAGCTGACCACAGCACCGGCCTTGGCTCTGCCGGTTCGCGGGGAACTGGCAGAGCTCCTCCCGTGGGGCGGCCTGCGGCGGGGCAGCACGGTGTCGGTGCGCGGGTCGACATCGTTGCTGCTCGCGCTGGTGGCCGAGGCGACGGCGGAAGGGTGCTGGGCGGCCTTGGTGGGCCTGCCGCGGTGTGGGGCACTCGCGGCGGCCGAACTGGGGGTGGCCGTCCATCGGCTCGCCCTGGTCCCCCGTCCAGGGAGGGACCAGGGCGAGGTCGAGAAGACCGTCGCGGCCCTGCTCGATGGGTTCGACCTGGTCGTGGTGGCCACGCCGGTCACTCCGGTGACGTCCCGCAAACTCTCGGCCCGAGCCCGTCACCGCAAAGCCGTCCTGCTGCCGTTCGCGGTCCCGTGGCCGGGCGCCGACGTGGAGCTGACCGCGATCCCCGGTCCGTGGACAGGCTTGGAAGCCGGTCACGGCGTGCTGTCCACGCGGACCGTCACGGTCCAGGCGACCGGGCGGGGTGCCGCCGCCAGGCCGAGGCAAACCCGTCTTCCCCTCCCGGGGACTGCCGGTGCACCGCGTCCCACTCTGGTTCCCCTCACCGCACCGCGTCCGACCACGGCAGAGGCGGTGTGACCGGTGCTGCCCTTCTCGCGTTCCGCCGAATCCACCGAATTTGCCGGATCCGTTGAATCCGCCGAAGAGGTGAATTCCCTGTACACGTTGGCCGTTTGGTGTCCCGACTGGCCGGTGGTGGCGGCTTCCGCCGAGGCCTCGCTCCCGCCGCACGTGCCCGCTGCCGTGATCGGAGCTGGTGAAGTCGTCGCCTGTTCGGCTGTCGCGCGGGCGGAGGGCGTGCGGCGTGGGATGCGTCGGCGTGCGGCTCAGGGGCAGTGCCCCGAGTTGGTCGTCTTCGACTACGACGAGGTGCGTGACGCCCGGCTCTTCGAACCGGTCGCGGCGGCGGTGGAGGAGCTCGCGCCGGGGATCGAGGTGGTGCGGGCCGGGCTGGTCGTCGTCGCGGCCCAAGGGCCGGTCGGCTACTACAAGTCCGCCGAACAGGCCGCTGAGCGGTTGGTGGACCACGTCGCGGTCACCGCCGGGGTGGAAGCGCAGGTCGGGTTCGCCGACGGGCTGTTCGCGGCGACCCTGGCCGCGCACCGCGGTCTGGTCGTGCCGCCCGGCGGGACCAAGGACTTCCTCGCGCCGCTGGGCATCCACGAACTCGACCAGCCCGCCGAGCGCCGAGCGGACCGGACGGAACTGGTGGACCTGTTGCGCCGCCTCGGGTTGCGCACCCTCGGCGCGTTCGCCGCCATCCCCGAACGGGACGTCGCCACCCGCTTCGGCCGTGCGGCCGTGCTGTCCCACCGGTTGGCCGGAGGGCTGGAGGAACGCCCCCGGTCCCGCCGCCGGCCGCCGCCCGAGCTGTCGGTCACCCGGCGCCTCGACCCGCCGATCGACCGGGTCGACGCGGCGGCCTTCGCGGCCAAGGGCCTCGCCGAGCACCTGCACACGGGCCTCGCCGACCGTGGCCTGGCCTGCACCCGCCTCGGCATCCGGGCGACGACGGAGAACGGCGAGGAACTGCACCGGGTGTGGCGCTGCGCCGACCCGCTCACCCCGCAGGGCATCGCGGACCGGGTTCGCTGGCAGCTCGACGGCTGGCTCACCCGCGCCCGGCTCACCGCCGGCATCCACCTGCTCCGACTGGACCCGGAAGAGGTGGTCGACGCCACCGTCCTGCAACTCGGCCTGTGGCCGGGTGCGGGGCAGGACCAGGGCGAGGCGGCCGAACGCGCGGCGCGGGCGATGGTGCACGTCCAAGGCCTGCTCGGACCGGACGCCGTGCTCACGCCCGTGCTCGGCGGCGGACGTGGGCCGGTGGAGCGGGTGCGGCTGGTGCCGTGGGGCGACGAGCGCACCCCGGCAGCGGACCCGGACCAGCCGTGGCCGGGGCAGCTTCCCGCGCCGTCGCCGGCGACGGTGTTCTCCGAACCGGAACCGGTGGCGTTGCTGGACGAGTCGGGCGCGGACGTCGTGGTCACCGGCTACGCCGAGCTGGTCGTCCAGCCGCACCGGATCGTGCATGCCGGGCGGGTGAGGCAGGTGGTGGCGTGGTCGGGGCCGTGGCCGGTGGACGAGCGCTGGTGGGACGAGGGAAGCGCGATGCGCGGAGCGCGGCTCCAGGTGCTGGGTACCGCGTCGGATGGCGAGGAACTGGCGTTCCTGCTGATCCGTGCGGGTGGGAAGTGGGCGGTGGAAGGGGTGTACGACTGATGAGCGGTGACTTTTTCGAGCGGGATCGTGGGGAGCGCCAGGAGCGCCAGGAGCACCGAGGTCGTGGGGATCGCGGGGATCGCCGAGGTTCTGGTGACCGCCGGGGTCGCCGAGGTCGTGGGGACCGCCGGGATCGCCGTGGTTTGGCCGAGTGGTTGGGCGACTGTGCCGTACCGGGTCAGCGTGCGGTGTCGGATGAGTGCGGCGGGCCGGCCTACGTGGTGAGCTTTGGTTGGTTGCCGGCGCAGCTGCCCCCGGCATCGCCGATCCCGCAGCCCCGACGCGCTCCCGACGACCTGCGCTGATGGGCTGGAACAACCCGCCGGTCCGCTGGCCGGACCTGGAGCGCGCGCTGTCCGGGAAACCCCCGCTCCCGGACGGTGGCGACAGTCCCGCGTGGACCCGTCATCGTGACCGCTACGAGGCGCCACCGGACTTCGCGGTCAAGGTGGACGACCTCGGCGCCACCCGCAACCGCGTGCCGTACGTCGAACTGCACTGCCACTCCAACTTCAGCTTCCTCGACGGCGCGAGCCACCCCGAAGAGCTGGTGGAAGCGGCGCAGCAGCTCGGGTTGGACGGGATGGCGTTGACCGACCACGACGGCATGTACGGCGTGGTGCGGTTCGCCGAGGCGGCCAGGGAACTGGGCGTGCGCACGGTGTTCGGCACCGAGCTGAGCCTCGGGCTGTCCGCACCGCAGAACGGCGTGGCCGACCCGGAGGGTGAACACCTGCTCCTGCTGGCCACCAACCGCGACGGCTACCACGCGCTGTGCCGCACGATCACCACCGGCCAACTCGCGGACGGCAGCGAGAAAGGACGGCCGGTCTACCGGCTGGACGAGGTCGTCGAGGACACCAAGGACGACTGCGTCGTGCTCACCGGCTGCCGCAAGGGCGCGGTGCGCCGGGCGTTGGCGCGGGAAGGTCCCGAGGCGGCGTTCGCCCAGTTGCGCCGGTTGGTCGACCTGTACGGCGCGGACCGGGTGTTCGTGGAGCTGACCGACCACGGCTACCCCGAGGACGGTCCGCGCAACGACCTGCTGTGGGCGATGGCCCACGACCTGGGGTTGCCGACCGTGGCGACGAACGCCGTGCACTACGCGGTGCCCGCGCGCGGTCGCTTGGCGGCGGCGATGGCCGCCGTGCGGGCGCGGCGCAGCCTGGACGAGATGACCGGTTGGCTGCCGCCCGGTCGCACCGCGTGCCTGCGGTCGGGGGAGGAGATGGCCCGCCGGTTCGCCCGGTTCCCCGGCGCGGTGCACCGCTCGGCCGTGCTCGGCATGCAGTGCCAGTTCGACCTGAAGCTCATCGCGCCGGAACTGCCGCCGTTCGACGTGCCGGCCGGTCACGACGAGAACAGCCACCTGCGCGAACTGACCTACGAAGGCGCGGCCCGCCGCTACCGGTCCATCGGCGAGAACCCCAGGGCATACCGGCAGATCGAGCACGAACTGAAGATCATCGAGGAGTTGAACTTCCCCGGCTACTTCCTCGTCGTGCACGACATCGTCTCGTTCTGCCGGCGCAACGACATCCTGTGCCAGGGCCGCGGCTCGGCCGCGAACTCCGCGGTCTGCTACGCGCTCGGCATCACCAACGTCGACGCGGTCCGGTTCGACCTCCTCTTCGAGCGTTTCCTGGCCCCGGCCCGCGACGGCCCTCCCGACATCGACCTCGACATAGAGTCGGACCGCCGTGAAGAGGCCATCCAGTACGTCTACCGCAAGTACGGACGACGGCACGCCGCGCAGGTCGCCAACGTCATCAGCTACCGCGGCCGGTCGGCGATCCGGGACGTGGCGCGCGCGCTCGGCTACTCGGTCGGCCAGCAGGACGCGTGGAGCAAGCAGATCGACCGCTGGGGTCCACTACGGTCCACAGTGGACGAAGGCGGCATACCGCGTCCGGTGCTGGAGCTGGCCGCCGAGCTGGAGAACTTCCCTCGCCACCTGGGCATCCACTCCGGCGGCATGGTCATCTGCGACCGGCCGGTCAGCGAGGTGTGCCCGGTGGAGAAAGGCCGGATGGTCGACCGCACGGTGTTGCAGTGGGACAAGGACGATTGCGCCTCCATCGGGTTGGTGAAGTTCGACCTGCTCGGGCTGGGCATGCTCTCGGCCCTGCACTACGCCATCGACCTGGTGCGCGAGCACGAGGGCGTCGAAGTCGACATCGGCAACCTCGACCTGGAGGACCAACGCGTCTACGAGATGTTGCAGCGCGCCGATTCGGTGGGTGTGTTCCAGGTCGAGAGCCGGGCCCAGATGGCGACCCTTCCTCGGCTCAAGCCCCGGACGTTCTACGACCTGGTGGTCGAGGTCGCCCTGATCCGCCCCGGCCCGATCCAGGGCGGCTCGGTGCACCCCTACATCCGCCGCCGCAACGGGAAGGAGGAGTGGGACTACGACCACCCCCTGCTGGAAGGTGCGCTCAAGAAGACCCTCGGTGTGCCGCTGTTCCAGGAACAGCTGATGCAGATCGCCGTCGACGTGGCCGACTTCAGCCCCGCCGAGGCCGACGAACTGCGACGCGCCATGGGTGCCAAGCGCTCCACCCACCGGATGGAACGCCTCCGCGACCGCTTCTACGAAGGCGCCCAGGCCAAGGGCGTCGGGCCGGAACTGGCGGAAAAGATCTACGCGAAACTGTTGGCGTTCGCCAACTTCGGCTTCCCGGAAAGCCACGCGCTCAGCTTCGCGCACATCGTGTTCGTCAGCTCCTGGTTCAAGCTCTACCACCCGGCCGCGTTCTGCGCGGCTCTGCTGCGGGCTCAGCCCATGGGCTTCTACTCCCCTCAATCACTCGTTGCCGACGCCCGTCGTCATGGCGTGCGCGTCCTTGGGCCTGATGTCAATGCCAGCCTTGCGCACGCCACCCTTGAGTTGGTTGAGAGCGGGGGTGCGGGTGGTCAGCAGGCTGTGCGTATTGGGTTGGGTGGTATTCGGACTTTGGGTCAGAAAGCTGCCGAGGCTGTTGTCGCGGAACGGGAATCGGGAGGTCCGTTCGCGGGTATGGCGGACTTCGGTGCCAGGGTGCGGCTGACTACCGCGCAGGTCGAGGCCATGGCAACTGCGGGGGCGTTTGGTTGTTTTGGGCTTGACCGGCGTGCTGCGCTGTGGTCGGCGGGGGCCGTGGCGAAGATCCGACCCGACCGGCTGCCGGGCACCGTGGTCGGTACTGATGCCCCTGCTCTGCCGGGTATGGACGAGGTGGAGTCGGCGGTGGCGGATGTGTGGGCCATGGGGTTGTCGCCGGACAGTTTCCCGACGGAGTTCGTGCGTGACCGGTTGAGCGGTCTTGGAGCGCTGACTACGGCCGAGTTGGTTCGGGTGCCTGATGGCACCAGGGTGTTGATCGGTGGTGCTGTGACGCATCGGCAACGGCCCGGTACTGCGGGGGGTGTCACGTTCCTCAATATCGAGGACGAGACCGGGATGGTGAACGTGGTGTGCACGACCGGGTTGTGGGCACGTTATCGGAAGGTCGCTCGGAGCAGTCCGGCGTTGCTCGTCCGGGGCGTGGTCGAGTCGGCGGAAGGGGTGATCAGTATTCGGGCTGAGCGGTTGCAGCAGTTGGATCTGCGCATACCGTCGCGGTCTCGGGATTTTCGGTGAGTTGGGACTTCGTGGTGAGCTGGGAATCTGTGGTGGGCTGAGGTTCCGGGAGCGGCGGATCCGGCCCGATGCGACATGGGCCCTCACGGACCCCGAACCCATGCCACATCGGGCCTCGTTGGTTACCGGCGGTGTGTTGCGGGGCCGGTTGGGCGGGTGAGGGTGGGCCGGGTGAAGGCGGGCCGGCTGGGGCGGTTGGGCGTTAGGGGGTGTCTGCTTTGGCGTAGGTGGTGAATACGACGCCGGTGTCGAAGGTTCTGGTTGAGGCTTTGGTGAAGCGGGCTGTCGGGAACTCGCCGGCGAAGAGGGGGATGCCTTTGCCCAGCACGACCGGGTGGACTTTGAGTATCAGTTCGTCGATCTCCGGCAGCAGGGTGGCGGCCAGCCTGCCGCCACCGCACAACCAGATTCCCAGGCCTCGCTCGGCTTTCAGTTCGCGGGCCTTGGTCAAGGGGTCGGCGACTACTTCCACGTCGGTCGGTGTGGTGCTGAGCCTGGTGGACGCCACGTACTGGCGTAGGTGTGGATAAGGGCTCGGCAGGCCGCCTGGCACCTGATAGGTGGCGCGGCCCATGAGGACCGTGTCGAAGTCCTGGTTCGGCGCGTCGATGCCCATGGCCTCGCGTGCCTGCGCGGGGATGGTGTCGGGGTATTCCTCGAAGAGGGCGGTCATGTGGTCGCCTTCGAACAGGAAGTCGCCGAACCCGCCCTTCGGGTCTGCGATGAAGCCGTCGAGCGAGGTCGCGACGAAGTAGGTCAGGGTTCGCATGGGGTTCTCCTCGGGGAGGGCTGGTTACCACTCTGACTGTAGTACTATGCTTGGAGTGGTTGTCAAGGAGGAGACATGGTGCGTAACCCGACCAGGCGAACGGCGCTCGTCGACGCGGCGATCGAGGTGTTGGCGAGAGATGGCGCCCGTGGTCTGACGTTCCGGGCCGTGGATCAGGAGGCGGGGGTGCCCAACGGCACCGCGTCGAACTACTTCGCCAACCGGGACGACCTGCTGCGGCAGGTGGGCGAGCACGTGCACGTGCGGCTCACGCCCAGTGCGCGGCGGTTGGCCGAGGTGATGGCCGCACCTCCGGACAAGAGCCTCGTGGAGCGGCTGCTCCGAGACCTGCTGGAACGGCTCCAGGTCGACCGGACGGGGTACCTGGCGCTGTTGGAGCTACGGCTGGAGGCGACCAGGCGCCCGGAGTTGCAGGCAGCCCTGACCAAGACGATCAGTGACAACCTGGAGGAGAACGTCCGCTTCCACCTGGACTCGGGGCTGCCGGGGGACCGGACCACCGTCGTGTCCCTCTACCTGGCGATGAGCGGCATGATCGTCGAGCACCTGACCCTGCCGGAGGTGTTGCCGGAGGACGAGATGCAGGAGCTGATCACGGCGTTGGTCGACCGCACGTGATCCGTCAGCGGTCCAGAGGGCCGCCGACGATGGTCATCGCCACCACGATCACGGAGAACCCCAGACCCGAGTACAGCAACGCGTCGACGCTGCGGCTGCGGATCGCGATCAGGCCTGCCTGCTCGTCGGTCACCAGCACCCGCAGCAGCGCCGCGACCAGGAGCGCGAGCCCGATCAGCACCGCGCCCTGCCGCCAGTGGTACTGCACGATCCTCAGCAGGCCCAACCCGACCACGCCGAGCACCAGCGCGAACGGCAGGTGCCTGCCTGCCGCGGACCGCCAGCGCTGTTCCGGCAACAACTCCACCGCTTCCGCCTCAGGCCGTCGCCGCGTTGCGCTCGGCTGCCTCGACCGTGTTGGTCAGCAGCATCGCAATGGTCATCGGACCCGCGCCACCCGGGATCGGCGCCAGGTAGCCGGCCACCTCGGCCACGGACGGGTGCACGTCGCCCACCAGACCGGCATCGGTCCGGGTGATGCCGACGTCGACCACGGCCGCGCCGGGCTTCACCATGTCCGCCGTGATCAAGCCGGGGCTGCCCGCGCCCGCGATCACGATGTCCGCGCGCCGCACCTCGGCCGCCAGGTCCTTGGTGCCGGTGTGGCACAGCGTCACGGTCGCGTTCTCGCTGCGCCGGGTCAGCAGCAGCCCGATCGGCCGGCCGACGGTCACGCCACGACCGACCACGGTCACGTTCGCCCCCGCGATCGGCACGTCGAACCGGCGCAGCAGCTCCACGACCCCGCGCGGCGTGGCGGGCAGCGGGCCTTCGTCACCCAGGACGAGCTTGCCCAGGTTGACGGGGTGCAGGCCGTCGCCGTCCTTGCGCGGGTCGATGCGCTCCAGGATCGGGTTCGGGTCGAGGTGCTTGGGCAGGGGCAGCTGCACGATGTAAGCGGTGCAGGCCGGGTCCGCGTTCAGCTCGTCGATGACGTCTTCGAGCTGTGACTGCGTGACGTCCGCGGGCAGGTCGCGGCGGATCGACGTGATGCCGACCTTCGCGCAGGCCAGGTGCTTGCCGCGGACGTACGAGTGCGAACCCGGGTCGTCACCGACCAGCACGGTGGCCAGACCGGGTGTCACCCCGTGCTCGGCCAACGCGGCTACCCGCGAGCGCAGGTCTTCGAAGATCGCGTTCCGGGTGGCCTTGCCGTCGAGAATCGTCGCAGTCACGTGCCTCATCCTCTCATCACCGCCGCCCGCGCCCGCATCACCGTGCTCGCGGGCGCGCCGCGACCACCACCGCGATCAGCGTCAACGCCGTGCCGACGACCGTCGCAGCCGACAGGTGCCCGCCCGGGGCGGGTGCGACCACGTCGACCGCGATCGCGCCGACCAGCTGCCCGGCGACCTGGCACAGGCCCACCACCAGCACGCCCAGCCAGCGCACCGCCAGCACGGCCGTCCCGATGGTCACGATGCCGAGGACCCCGCCGAGGTAGAGCCATGGCTCGGTGGGCGCCTGGGCGGGGAACCCGCGCACGGCCAGGTCGATCGCGCACACCACGAGCAGGACGGCAGTGCCGGCGCCGAAGTTGACCAACGTGGTCACGCGGGTGCTCTGCGCCGCCTCGCGGACCAGCCCGTTCACCGCCTGCTGCCAGCCGAGACCGATCCCGGCCACGGCGGGGAGGAGTGCCGGCCACAAGGCGGACGGGTCGCCGAACTCGTCCGACACCGCCACCCCGACCGCCACCACGGCGAGCCCGGCACCGATCACGCGCGATCCGCTCAACGGCACCCGTCCGGCCGGGCCGATCCCCGCCCGGTCCACCAGCAGGCTGCTCACCGCCTGGGCTCCGACCACTGCCACCGTGAACACGGCCACGCCCAGCACCGTGATCGTCAACCCCTGCGTGGACACGAAGAACGCCCCGCACGCCCCGCCGACGCACTGCCACCAGCGGATCCGCCCGGCGCGCAGGGACGAGCGCAGGCGAGCCAGCCCGGCACGTCCGGCGGCCGTCGTCGGCACGCCCACGAGCAACAAGGCCAACCCGCCGCCGAACGACACCAGCGCGGCCAGGAACCCGTCGCCGAACACGTGCCCCAACTGGCCGTTCAACCGCCCCTGAACGGCCAGGAACACCCCGCCGACGAACGCGACGAGCCCGCCGACCAGCCGCACCCGGTCACCCAACCGGAACAGCCTCCCGCTCGACCACCCGACTCGCCAGGAACGCGCCCAGCAGCGCCGCCGCCGTGCTCGCCCCGGCCGCCGCCGCCGGCCCTGAGTGGTCCAGCAAAGACCCGGCCAGCGGTAGCGCCAACGCCGCACCAGCGGTGGTGAACGTGCCCATCCAGCCGAAGGCCTCGACCTTGCGGTCCTCCGGCGCGAGCCCGCCGATCCGCTCGTTGTTGGCCGCGATGGCCGGCGCGATCGCCATCCCGCCCACCCCCAGAACCAGACCGATCACCCACGCCGACGACGGTTCCAGCACCGGCGGCAGCACCAGCACCAGCGGCGCCACCCCGAGCGCCATCACCAGCATCCGCCGGGGGAGCCGGGCGTGCCCGCCGAGCCCGCCCGCGATGAACCCGCCGATCAGCGACCCCACACCCCACACCGCCGTCAGCGCACCGGCGAGCGCGGGCGTGCCGAGGTCCCGGGCGAAAGCGATGATCACCAGGTCGATCGACACCAGTGACGCCACCACGCACAGCGCCGTGCCGAACGCCAGCACCAGTGGACCGTCGCGCAACAACGTCCGCCCGCCCCGCGCCGCCGCCACACCCACCGGCTGGTCCAGCCCCGCACGGCGCAACGCGCCACCGAACCCGATCGCGCCGAGCACCGCCAGCGCGCCGCACAGCCACAGCGCGACCTGCCCGTCCCACACCGCCACCACGACCGCCGCTCCGGCCGGACCGGCGATGTACATGGCCTGCTGCATGGACGTCTCGACGGTGAACACCGCCGATCGCGCCGAACCGGTGGCCAACCTCCCGAGGCTCGCCCGGCTCATCGCCGTCACCGGCGGCGTGCTCAACCCCGCCAGGAACGCCACCGCCGCCGCGACCGGCCACGCCGAGCCGGGCATGAACGCGGGCAGCACCGCCAGCACCGCGATGCCCACGCCGTAGCCAGACGCCGTGACCACGAGCAACCGCCCGGCCGGGCTCCGGTCCGCGGCACGCCCCCGCACCGGTCCGGCCACGCCCAAGCCCAAGGTCAACGCCCCGCCGACCACACCCGCCACCGCGTACGAGCCCGTCCACCCGGCCATCAGGAACGACACCGCCAACGGCGTCGCGGGCAGGTGGATGCGGCCCACCATCGACCACAGGAACAGCCGTGGCAGGTGGGGGATCGCGGCGAGTTGCCGGTACGGACGGAGCACGGTGACACTCTGCCCCCACCCCCGGCAGGCCGTGCCCGATGCCCCGGTGGACCCGCGGCCCTGCGTGCGCGCGAAGCCCGGCGGTACGGTCGGGGTGATCGACACGGTCGCCCTGCGCGTCCCGCCGCAGCACCACCGGCACACGGACCAACCCGATGGCGTGTGACGCCCGCCGGCGGCACCACTGAGATCTACGTCAGGAGCTATCCGAATGAGCCCAACGCAGCCATCTGACCGGCCGGCTCCAGAGCAGCGCCACGACGAGCTGCTCCAGCACATCGGCGGCGTGCTGCTGGACGCGGCACCGGACGGCTTCCGGCGGATCGACCTGCTGGTGCGCATGACGGTGGCGGCGCAGGACGCGACGCTGAGGGTGTACATGCCGGACCGGAGCACGCCCCAGGTCGTCCCGTCGGAAGGGCTGATCACCGCGTTCCAGGAGATGCGGCAGGTGCTGTACCAGCCGGGGCGCGGCACGTGGTTCTCGGCGCGGTGCGTGGTCAACGCGCCGGTCTCGATCGACGTCACCTACAACTTCGACCACGACCCCGGGTTCGACCCGCCGGTGCCGGCGGCGGACTTCGTCCGTGACCTCCAGGCCTTCCCGCGCGACGAGGGCTTCATCCCCGATTGGCTGCGCGCCAAGCTGGTCGAGGCGAGCGCCGACCCGGCTGAAGCACGCCCGGAGGGAGCCCGCCCGCAGGAAGCTCGCCCGCAGGAAGCTCGCCCAGGAGAAGCTCACGCGGGGGGCGCTCGCCCGGAGGACGCAAGCACCGAGGAGCAGAAGGCATGACCGCGCCGCAGTTGGACGTCGAGGACCAGAACGCCATCCTGGGCTCCGTCACCACGCTGCTGGTGCAGCGCCTGCCCGGCGACTGGGAGCAGCTGTTCGTCGACTTCCGGATGGTGGGCAGCCACGTGGAGACGCAGGTCTCCGGGACGACGATGTACGGCTCGTCGTTCGACTGGGACCTGCCCGCGGAGGCGCTGCCGTTCTTCGTGCACCTGCGCGACGGCATGGCCAGTCCGGGCGCCGGCACGTGGTTCTCCATGAAGTTCCACCTCGTGCACCCGGACACCTACTCGGCGGAGTTCGACCGTGACCACGAGCCGGACTGGGACCACCCGCCCACGCCGGAGCACCACGCCGAGGAACTGCGGCTCCACCCGCGTGACGACGACGCGCTCCCGATGTGGCTGCGGGAACGGGCGGGGCTCGGTCCGGCGAAGAGCAGCGTGTTCGCCGCGCCGGTGTTCGACGGGACCGACCCGCACGGCAACCCGGTGCACCACCGGCCGGCCGTGCACCCGCAGGAACTCGACGACGTCGTCGCCTACCTGGAGGACGCGCCGGTCGTGCTGTCCGCGCACTCCTGTGGACCGGACGTGTTCAAGCCGGACGCGACGCCGTCCGTGCCGCTGACCTTCCACACCGACGGCGCCTGGGTCTGGCCGGCCGGCGTGGCGTACTACCTGCGCAACCACCGCGTCCCGCCACTGCCGCAGCTCGTGGATCACATCCGGGACAACGGGTACACCGTGCCGCCGGTTTCACCGGAGGCGGAGAAGGCGGCGATCGCCGTCGCCACCGGGCAGGCCGAGGGCGCGTCGCCGCCCGAGCACCGGCCACGCGTGATCACCGAGGTCGACCAGCGCGCGCTGGACCACCTCAAGTCCCTGCTCGACCACTACGGCGTCGCCGGGTCCGCGTACGGCATCGTCGAGCCGAAGCCCGACGCGTTGGTGATCGAACCCGCGCCCGGTCGGTTCGGTTGGCAGGTCCAGCACTGGGACGCCGACCGAGGCCCGCACGGTCGGCCGCGGGTGCACGAGCACGCGGTGGACGCGGCGAAGGCGCTGCTGGCCGAGCTGCTGTGGCAGGGGGGCGTGAACCGGACGCCCGCGGCGGACACGGGCGCGCTGGTGACGCCGGTCGCGGGCATCCAGCCGCTGCCCGACGAGCCGCCGCTGTCGCTGTTCCGGGACCACGAGGACGTCGTCATCCCGGTCGGCACCGAGCTGGACCGGTTCGGCGACGACACCGGCAACCTCGTCTACGCGGCCGGCACCGCGTTCGACAACCGGTCGTTGCCGCCGGAGTGGGCGAACCGCCGGTACCACGTGTACCGCGTGCTGAAGCCGATCCCGGCGCTGAAGGGCGTCGCGGTGCCGTGGTTCGGGCAGGTCGGTGGCGGCACGGGGTACTTCCTGGCGCGGTCGGTGCGCGATCTTTCGGCCGGTGGGAGCCTGGTCGAGGAGGCCGCGACGGCGCTCCGGACGTCGCCACCGGGAGTCTAACGACCGTCGCACGGCGTCATTGGTCCGTTCGGCTCAGCGGGTCCCCGTGCGCGCACCGGGACCCGAGGGGGAAGATGTTGCACGTGTCCGAGCTGAAGCCGCTGAACCCGACCGAGCAGGATGCGCTGGTCAAGCAGATCGGCCTGACGCTGATGCGGGCCGCGCCGGAGGAGTGGCGGCACGTGACGGCCGAGTACCGCGCGACCGGCCGGTACTTCGAGCTGGCCGCCGAGGTGCGGACGGCGGACGGCGCCCTGCGTGCCTGGTCGCCGCCCCACGAGGTGGCCGGCCTGTTCTCGCGGCTGCGCGCCGGCATGTACCGCGACGGCCGGGGCAGCTGGTCCAACGCCCGGTACCAGCTGGACCACCCGTCCAGCTACAACCTGGACTTCGACCGGGCTGAACCGACCTGGACCACGCCACCGCCGCCGCAGGCGTACCTGGACGAGATGCGGTTCTTCCCGCGCACCGAGGAGAACGTGCCGGACTGGCTGCGCCGCCGTCTCCAGCAGACCGCGCCGCCGCTCCCGCACGACCAGCCGCTCCACGACCAGCCGCTCCACGACCAACCACTGCATGACCAGCCCTCGCACGACCAGTCACCGCACGACCAGCCGCAGCCGCCGAGGGCGTTCCGGACGGCCCGGGTGTTCGACGGCGCGGGTCCGGGCGGGCGTCCGTCGGTGAGCCGGCCGCCGGTCGCCGAAGCGGACCGCGACCTGCTGCTGAGCTACCTGGACCGGGCGCCGGTCGCGGTGATCGGTCGCGGGTTCGACGCGGACGTGCTGAACCCGGACGCGCCGGCGCTGGTCCCGGTGGCGTTCCAGACCGACGGGCACTGGATCTGGCCCGCCGCGGTCGGCTACTACCTGCGGACGTACGGCGTGCCGCCGGAGCCGGAGCTGGTGGAGCGGGCCAAGGCGCAGGACTTCGTGCTGCCCGAGGTGACGGAGGAGGTACGGGTCGCCGCCGCGGCGAACCTCGGTGCGCCCGCCGCGCCGCAGGGCACCACGCTGCCGGTCCCCGAACCGGTGGAGCAGCCGGAGGTGGGCGCCACGGTCGCCGCGCCGCTGCCGGACCCGGCCGCCGAGGACGCGCGAGTGCCGGTCGACGAGCCGGGCCCGCCGGTGGACGTCGAGGAGACCGCGAACCTCACCGAACTCCGGCCGGAGATCATCGAGTACGCCCAGGACGGTCCGCCGTACCGGGTGCGGTTCGACGAGGACGGCCCGGTCATCGACGACCGGTACCGGCGCGAGTCCTACGTGGACGGCATGGACCTGTTCGCCCCCGCCGCTTACGAACGGGAGGCTGCCGAACGGGAGGCTGCCGAACGGGAGTCGGGCGAGGTCGAGTCGAATGCGCCCGAGTCGCACGAACCCCAGCTGCACGACACCCAGACCTGGAACCCGTTCACCGACGAGGAATCGGACCCCGAACCCGCCGAGGAAGCCGCCCGGACAGCGGCCGTCACCGACGAGCCCGCGCACACCGAGCCCGGGTACGAGCGGCCCGGGTACGAGCGGTCCGGGTACGAGCAGTCGGCGGAGCGCGAACCGCAGCCGCACGAAGAGCGGGCCGACGCACGCCACTCGGCGGTCCACTTCGAGGACACCGCCGAGAACACGGCTGACGACACCGCGAACGACACCGCGAGCGACCCTGCGAACGACCCTGCGAACGACATGGTCGACGACACCGGCGAGGACGCTGCCGAGGTCACCGCCGAGTTCGAAGTGGACCAGGACCGGTTGTACGCGCCGGAGCGGACGGAGTCGCGGTTCGCCGAGCCGGAGCCCGCTGAGCGGGAACACGCCGAGCGGGAACACACCGAGCGGGAACACATCGAGCCGGAACACGTCGAGGCCGTCCACACCCCGCCTCAGCACACCGGTTTCGCCGAGCCGCACGACCGCTTCGCCGAGCAGGCCGAGTCGCGGTTCGCCGAGCAGGCGTTCAGCGACCCGGACGAGCAGCACGTCGCTGACCAGCACGACGCTGACCAGCACGACGCTGACCAGCACGTCACCGAGCAGCGCATCAGCGAACAGCACGTCACCGAGCAGGTGCCGCCGCCGTTCGCGGACCAGGCGACCCAGTTCTCCCCCGCCCTGGAGCTGTTCGACGACGTGGACCCGCCGGCGCCGCCGGCGCCGAGCCTGACCCCGGCGCCGGTCGAACCACCGGTTCCGGTCGAGGCGCCGAAGCAGGTCGAGCCGCGCCAGGTCACGCCGGAGGAGGAGCGCGAGCTGTCCGCCGTCCGCCGCACCCTGGACGGCTTGGACGTGCCCCCCAGCGCCTACCGGTTCGGCGGCGAACCCGTCGACCGCACCTGGATGCTGCGCGTCGACGGCCAGGACTGGGAGGTGTCGTACGTCGACCACGGCCCCACCAACGCGGTCCGCTTCGACCGACTGGAGGACGCCGCCGCCTACCTGATCGGCCGGCTGGTGCTCACCAACCGCCGCGCACCCAGGCCCCCGGCCCCGATGCCACCTCCGCCGCCCCAGCAGCGCCCCCCGCGCCCGCCGATGAACACCGGCCCGAACAACGGCCCGAACAACGGCCTCAACAACGGCCTGAACAACGGGTTCCGCGAAGAACCTCGTCGCCCCGGACCGCCGCAGCGCCCGCCGGTCGAACCACCGGCGTCCGCGCAGGCCACCCAGGTCGTGCAGCCCGCGCCGCAGTCGGCCGCCGCGACGTCGACCCAGGAGCCGAAGTCCCAGCGCTCCTGGCCGATCAACCCGATGAACGGCGAACCGCCGCTGACCCTGTTCCGGCACAAGAAGATGGTCGAACTGCCGGCGGGCATGGAGGTGGACCGCTTCGGCGAGGGCGAGGGCAACCTCGTCTACGCGGCGGGCACCCCGTTCGCCCAGCGCTCACTGGTGCCGTCCTGGATCAACCGCCCGTACCACGTCTACCGCCTGCGCCGACCGGTCGAGGTGCTGACCGGTATCGCCGTGCCGTGGTTCGAGCAGCCGGGCGGCGGCACCGCCTACCTGATGCCGAAGACGATCGACGACATGGTGGCGGACGGAGTGCTGGTGGAGGTCGCCAACCAGGACGCCCCGAACCACTGAGGCCCTAGTCGACGCGCAGCCCGTGCGCGGCGGCGAAGGCGACGGCCGTGTCCAAGTCCACCCGCGCACCGCGCAGGGTGGCTTGGACGAGCCCGTCGGCGTCGACCCGCGCACCGCGCAGGTCGGCGCCCTCCAGCCGGCACCCCAGCAGCCGTGCGCCGGTCAGGTCGGCGTCACGGAGGTCCGCGTCGCGCAGGTCGGCGCCCTCCAGGTTCGCCTCCCGCATCCGCAACCCGCGCAGCGACGCCTTCGGCAGCACGGCCCCGCTCAGCCCGGCGAGCGTGAGATCGGTCTCCTTCAACAAGATCGGCCGCATCGCGCAGTCCACGAACACCGACCCGAGCCACGAGCACGACGTGAACGTGGTGGACCCCAGCACCGCCCGGGTGAACCGGCACGACCGGAACGCGGTGGCGTCGTGCGTGGACTCGCCCAGGTCGGTCCGGTCGAACGTGCACTCCGTGAACGTGCACCCGGACGTCGTCACCCCGCGCAGGTCCGCCTCGGTGAAGTCGCACCGGACGAACGACCGGCCTGCCAACTCCTCCCCGTACATGACCGCGTCGGAGTAGTCCTCACCCACGATGTCCCCGATGATGTCCACTGTCACACCTTGTCATCGTTCGCCAGTTGGTAACCTCCGACCTGCCGGGTAACCCCGCCCGGTGCGCGGTCCCGGTGTAGAGACCGCCGCTGACAGGTCGTCAGCCTGCCTGGTGGTCGTGCCCGAGGACTGAAGCCACAACATTCGGGAAGGCACATGACCCGCACGCCCGTGAACGTCACCGTCACCGGTGCGGCCGGCCAGATCGGCTACGCACTGCTGTTCCGCATCGCCTCCGGCCACCTGCTCGGCCCCGATGTCCCGGTCCGCCTGCGCCTGCTGGAGATCCCGCAGGCCGTGAAGGCCGCCGAGGGCACCGCGATGGAGTTGGACGACTGCGCGTTCCCGCTGCTGTCCGGCGTCGACATCACCGACGACGCCAAGACCGCCTTCGACGGCGTGAACGTGGCGCTGCTGGTGGGCGCCCGCCCGCGCACGAAGGGCATGGAGCGCGGCGACCTGCTGGAGGCCAACGGCGGCATCTTCAAGCCGCAGGGTGAGGCGATCAACGCGGGCGCGGCGGACGACGTGCGCGTGCTGGTGGTCGGCAACCCCGCGAACACCAACGCCCTGATCGCCCAGCAGCACGCGCCCGACGTGCCCGCCGAGCGGTTCACCGCGATGACCCGCCTCGACCACAACCGGGCGCTGGCGCAGCTGGCCAAGAAGCTCCGGGTGTCGGTCACCGACATCAAGAAGCTGACCATCTGGGGCAACCACTCGGCCACCCAGTACCCGGACCTGTTCCACGCCGAGGTCGACGGGCAGATCGCGGCCGAGGCCGTGAACGACCAGGCCTGGCTGGAGAACGAGTTCATCCCGACCGTGGCCAAGCGCGGCGCGGCGATCATCGAGGCGCGCGGTCTGTCCTCGGCGGCGTCGGCGGCGAACGCGGCGATCGACCACGTCTACGACTGGGTGAACGGCACCGCCGAGGGCGACTGGGTCTCCATGGCGATCCCGTCGGACGGCTCGTACGGCGTTCCGGAAGGCATCATCTCGTCGTTCCCGGTCACCGTGACCGACGGGAAGTACTCGATCGTGCAGGGCCTGGAGATCGACGACTTCTCCCGCGCCCGCATCGACGCCTCCGTGGCCGAGCTGGTCGAGGAGCGCGACGCGGTCAAGGCCCTCGGCCTGATCTGAGTCGCAGAGGTCTGAGTCACAAGGGTCGTACCCCACGAGAGGGCCGCCACGGGTGGCCCTCTCGTGGCATGTTGGGGGTCATGAACCAGTGGCCCGTGCCCACGCCAGACCTGCCCGCCGACGTCCACCCGGCGCTCGCCGCCACCGCGACCGCCGCGTCCCGCGCCTACGGTGAAGCCCGCCGCGAGTTCACCCGCGTGCAGCTGCGCGAGGAGGTCGCCGACGGCGCGGACGGCACGCCGACCATGCGGGTGGACGCGATCGTGGAGGCGGCGATCGCCGAGGCCGCCGCCGGAGTGGGCGCGAACCTCCTGTCCGAAGAGGCCGGTTTCCTCGACAACGGGTCCGCCGCGACCCTCGTGATCGACCCGGTGGACGGTTCCGCGAACGCCGCGCTCGGCGTGCCGCTGTCCTGTTTCGCGGGCGCCCTGGTGATCGACGACCAGCCGGTCGAAGCCCTCACCGTCTGGTTCGACACGGGCCGGGCGTGGTCGGCGCAGGCGGGTCGCCCCACGTCGTTCCGCACGACCGGCCGCACGAAGCTGAAGGGCGCGTCGGTGTGCATGATGCGGCCGAAGCGCGGCACCGAGGAAGCGTGGATGCGGGTGGCGAACGAGGCCGACCGGATCCGCGTGCTGTGCACGACGTGCCTGGAGGCGATGCTGGTCGCCGAGGGCTCGGTGGACGCGTTCGCCGACCCCGGCTCGGACACCCACCGGCTGATGGACCTGATCGCCGCCCTGGTGACCGTGCCCGCCGCCGGCGGAGCGCTGCTCGACCTGCACGGCCGGCCGCTGACCTTCGACCTGGACCTGTCCCGCCGGTGGTCGGGCATCGCCGCCGCCACGCCGGCGCTCGCCGACGAGTTGATCGGCACGATCCTCGGCTGACCGGACCGGGACCGCTCCCAGGTTGCCGTTTCGCTCACGCGGACCGGTACCACCGTGCCGTTTCCGCGATCGCCTTCTCGTGCGGTGTCACCGGGAACGGGCCGAAAGTCGCCTCGAACGCGGAATGGTCCACCACCCAGGGCCTGGTCCGCTGGTGGTCCATCTCCGCCGCGCCGCGCAACCGCTTGTCGAACACCGCGCTCGCGGTGACGGCGACCGACGGCAGCCTCAGCGGCTTGCGCGCGTTGCCGAGCACCCGCCCGGTCAGCGCGATGAAGTCCCGCACGGGCAACGTCTCGGCCGCCGGCGTGTGCCAGACCTTCCCGTCCGCCCGCTCGTCGTCACCCAGCACGATCTGCGCCCGCGCGGTGTCGGCGAGGTAGGCGAACGTGTGCGGCACGTCCAGCGGCCAGAACCACAGCCCGCCCTTGCCCCGCGTCATCGGCTTGATCACCAGCTCGCCGGGCAGCGACGACGTGCCGCCGGGGCCGTAGTAGTCCGAGGAACGACCGGTCGCCACCGGCACGGACGCCTGCCGCAGTCGCTTGCCGAGTTCGCCGCGCAGCTTCTCCTTCGGTCCTGCTGGCCGTTCCGGCGTGGCTTCGGTCAGCGGGCCGGACACCGGGCCGTACGCGTACAGGTTGTCCGCGAACACGATCTTCGCGCCCGCGGCCTCCGCTGCGGCGACGGCGTTGTCGACCACCGTCGGCAGCATGTCCGCCCAACTGCTGTACCGGACGTTGGCGGCCAGGTGGACCACCGACGCGCCCGCCACGGCCCTGAGCGTCGACGCCCGGTCCATCAGATCGCTGCGCACGTCCTGCGCGCCCTCCGGAACTCCACCCGAACGTGTGACAGCCCGGACCTCTCTCCCCGCCGCCACCAACTGCCGGGTGATCTCCCGACCGATACCCCGACCCGCTCCCAGCACGACCACCGTCACGACGCCCCCTCGTACCACTCTCTCACTATTGTTAGAAGTTCTAACACAAGTTAGGGTGCTTCTGTCAAGGAGGTGCGGGAAGTGGTCAACGTGCGGCGCGAGCGGTTCCGCGAGGAGACGAAGGTCGAGGCCAAGCGCATCGCGCTGGAGCAGCTGGCGGACCACGGGATCGCCGGGATCTCGGTCAACGCCATCGCCAAGCGCATGGGCGTGACGGGCCCCGCGCTCTACCGGTACTTCAAGGGGCGCGACGACCTGCTGCACGAGCTCGTCCGGGACGCGTGGCACGACCTGGCGGACACCGTGGAGGCGGCGGTCGCGGCGTCGGAGGGCGCGGACGTGCCGGATCGGACGCGTGCGTTCGGGGAGGGCTTCCGGTCGTGGGCCGTCGCCCAGCCCCACCGGTACCTGCTGCTGTTCGGCACACCGGTGCCCGGCTACCACGCGCCGGAAGACACGATCATGGCCGCGCACCGCACGATGAGCGCGTTCCTGAGCGTGCTGCCGAAGAGGACGCCGCCGCGGGAGGACGCCACGGCCGGGCTGGATGCCCAGCTCGTGGCATGGGCCGACTCACGCGGCGAGGGGTACGTGCCCCCCGCCGTGCTGCTCGCCGGCGTGCGCGGGTTCACCAGGCTGCACGGCGTGCTCAGCCTGGAGCTCTCCGGCCAGTTCGGACCGATGGGAATCGACCCGGCGCTGCTCTACCGCGCCGAGGTCGAGTCCTTGATCCTGGGTGAATCAGAGGTCCTGGGTTCGACCAGCGTGTCGGGGCCGGGGTAGACCAGCCCTTCGTGGCCGTCCGAGAACCGGACCAGGTACGGGGGCGCACCTTCCGAGCCGCGTACTTCCACGATCTCGCCGATCTTCTCGTCGAGACCCACCGTGCGGCTGTGGACGTGCAACCGGTCACCTACTGTCGCGTGCATCTGCAACACCTCCGGTGCCTCCCAGCGTAGGACGGTTCCGAAGGTACCGACAGCCTGGCATTTCCGCTCAGGAGCAGGCGTTGCTCAGCTTCGCCACGGTGTCCAGCTTCTCCTGCGCCCAAGCGGCGGCGTTGGCCGGGTTCAGGTCCTCCAGCGTCACGTTGCTCATCTTGTCCGAAACGCCGGTGATGGCGTCCTGGAGCGTGGTGTCGCCGGCCTTCGCGGCGAGGGCGTTCAGCTCCTCGGCCTTCTTCTGGGTCTCCTCGAGCGCCTTCTGAGGGTCGGTGCTGTCGGGGGTGAAGTTCGCGAGCTTGAGCGCCTCGATGCAGAGGGTCGCCTTGTCCGCGGCCTGACCGACCTGGTTGGCGGTGTCCGACGCCTGCTGCACGGCCTCGCAGCCGGTCGCAGCTCCGATGAGGCCCAGCGCCAGCATGATGGTGGCGAGCGGACGACCTGCGCGCATGGAGTGCTCCCGTTCGTTGACCGTTTCACCCGACTCTACCGACGCGCGTAGAGGCGCCGCACCACATCGTCGATCTCGGGTTCGACGACCACGAGGTCGTGCACTTCCGCGCGCGACGCCACCGCCGAGATGAGCGCCGCCGCAGTGGTGTCCGCACGGCGGAACGTGAGGTGGTGTCGCAATCCGTTCAGCTCGGTCCGCACCGAGGTGACGCCGGCCAGCAGGTCCAGCCCGGTGGCCGGTTTCTCCAGGTCGACCACCAGCACGCGGTCCGGCGCGACCTCGGCGCGCAGGTCGTCCAGCGGTCCGTCCGCCAGCACGGTGCCCCGGTCGATCACCACGAGGCGAGGGCAGAGGCGCTCGATGTCGTCCAGGTCGTGGGTGGTCAGCAAGAGCGTCGTGCCGCGCTGGGCGTTGAGATCGGCCAGGAACTCGCGCAGGCGTTCCTTGGATTCCAGGTCGAGCCCGATCGTCGGCTCGTCGAGGACCAGCAACTCGGGCCCGTGGAGCAGAGCCGCGGTGACCTCACCGCGCATCCGTTGGCCCAGGGAGAGCTGCCGGACCGGCGTGTCCAGGAACGGGCCGAGGTCGAGCAGGTCGACGCACTCCCGGAGCCGTGCTCCGTGGTCGCCTTCCGGCACCCGGTAGATCGCCCGGAGCAGGTCGAAGCTGTCCCGGAGCGGCAGGTCCCACCAGAGCTGGCTGCGCTGGCCGAAGACGACACCGATCCGCCGTGCCAGGTCGCGCCGAGCCCGTGACGGGTCCACACCGGACACCCGGACGTGCCCGGAGGTCGGCACCAGGATGCCGGTGAGCATCTTGATCGTGGTCGACTTGCCGGCGCCGTTCGGTCCGACGTACCCGACGGCTTCCCCCGGGGCGACGTCGAAACTCACCGCATCGACGGCCCGCACGATCCGCTTCTCCCGCCGGAAGCGGCCGACCTTCGTCGTCACGGTGAACTCACGACACAGGTCGCGCACCTCGATCATGATCCAGTCCCTCGGTAGTGTCGAACGGCCGTGCGCCAGACCAGCCCCGCGACGACCGCTGCGGCCACAGCGACCAGCGGTGAGATCCAGCTCAGGAAAGCGGGTCCGCCCAACGGGTCCGGGCGGTCGAGCAGGGCGAGGCTCGGGTAGTAGGCGACGAACGCGCCGGGGATGACGAACGCGAAGAACCGACGCAGCCACTTGTCGTACACGGTGGCGGGGTAGGAGGTGAACGCGTTGCTCCCGTAGGTGACCGTGTTGGCCAGCTCCTGCCCGTCGACCACCCAGAAGCAGACCGCGTTGGCCACGACCCAGAGGGCCGAGAAGATCACCGCACCGCTCAACGGCGCCACGACCACCAGCACCGCCGTGAACGGCGACCACGCGATCTCGTTGTGGCTCAACGCGTAGACGAGCGCCACCACACCGGCCACGATCCGGCCGACCTTCCGCAACTGGAGGTCGGAGGCCATCATCTGGCCGAGCGTGCCCAGCGGGCGCAGCAGCAGGACGTCGAACGTCCCGGTGCGGATGTAGGTCGGCAGCTCGTCCATCTGGCTGGCGACGAGGTCGGCGATCCCGAACGCGGTGCCCGCGAGCGCGTACATCAGCACGACCTCGTCGACCGAGAAGCCGCCGAGCCCGCTGACCCGGTTGAAGAGGACGAGGATGATCACCAGTTCGGTCAGCTGACCGAGGGCGTTGGCGACGCACTGGAGGACGAACGAGGCGCGGTAGGACATCTGGCCGCGCAGACGTGCGCCGACGAGCTTGCGGTAGACGCCCGCAGTCGGGTCAGCCACCTTGCACCACGACCTTGCGGACCGCCCGGTTCAACACCAGGTGCCCCGTCCCGAGGGCCGCCACGGCCCAGAGCGCCTGCACCGCGAGCAGCGGCCAAGGCGAACCGCGTTCGAGGAAGACGTCGATCGGCGCCTGCAACATGGCCGCGAACGGCGTGGACCACAGCACGGGGATCGCCCAGGAGGGGAAGAACGCGAGCGGCACGGCCAACCCGCTGAGCAGCCACACGAACCCGGTGTAGAGCGCTTGCACGCCCCGGTTGTCGAGGAGCCAGAACGTGGTGGCGTTCAACAGGAACCGCATTCCGAAACTGACGGCCACCGCGAGGACCACGCTCACCGCGAACAACGGCAGGGTGCGCGATTCGGGCCACCGAAAGGGGAAGAACAACGCGCCGAACGCGATCGGAGGCGCGAGCCGCACGAGGACCGCGTACCCGGCCCGTCCGAAGTCCTCGGCCAGCAACGCCATCTGGAGGTGCCAGGGCCGGTAGAGGTCGACCACGACGTCCCCGCTGCGAACGCGGTCGGAGAGCTCTTTGTCGCCCCAGAGCACGACGACGGCCATCAACCCCTGGCCGAGCCACACGTACGTGGCGGTGGCGGCGACGTCATAGCCGGCGATGGGCCCCTGCGCGACGGCCGCGACCAGCACGGCCATCCTGAGCAGCCCGAACACGACGTTGGTCGCCATCCCGGCGGCCATCGCCTGTCGATAGGTGGAGTACCTGCGGAAACCGGCCAGCGCAAGACGGGCGTAGGCGCGCACGTCTACAAACCCTAGGAACCGGCGCAAACGATTTATCACGCCCGCGCCGAACCGCCGGCGCGCCCGGTCGGAGCGGGCGCGCCGGGTCAGATCGAGCCGGAACGCGGACCCCACACCGCCAACCAGCGCTCCGCGCGTTCCCGCAGAGCACCATCCCGGACCAACGGCACCACCGGGTCCAATCCCCGCGCCACCGCCTTCAGGAACCGATCCGGCAAATCCGTCTCGGCCAACACATCGGCCATCAACGCGTCCGGATCGGCGGCCCACACGCCGACCGATCCCACCAGTCGAGCCCGCAAGGCGAACCGATCCGCCACGGCCCGAGCGCGCCGCACACCCGCCCGTTCGCCGCCGTGCGAAGCCGCGAGCGCCACCGCCGCCCAAGCCGCCCGATTCACCGCCGGCCGTTCCCCGTCGTAGACCCGACCCTGCGCCAAGACCCGGACCCACTCCCAGTCGTTGGCGTCGCCCGGTCCCGCGCCGTTGCCCGCGCCGTTGCCCGTGCCACCACTCGCGCCGCTCATCGCCGAGCCGCCAACACGCCATCGAGCAACCCGGGGAACAACGCGTCCAAGTCATCCCGCCGCAGTGAGCTGATCCGGGAAGTCCCCTGCGGCCGGACCCACACCACGCCCGCCTCCCGCAGCGTCCGCACGTGGTGCGTCAACGTCGAAGCCGTGACACCCAGGTCGAGCACCCCGCACGACAGCCCTTCCTCGGCGCGGGCCAACGCGCACACGATCTCCAGCCGCACAGGATCGGCCAACGCGTGCAGCACCGCCGCGATCCGGATCTCGTCCCGCTCCGGGTGCGCGAGCATGGTCGTCATGCCGCCCATACTACGAGATCGGTCGAACTTCGACGGCCGTCGTAGTACGGTGCCGATCGGACCATCACCCGATCGGGGGCGCATGTCGGGCCGCGCGTACCTGCTCACCGCCGGCGCGTTCGCCATCGGCACGAGCGCCTACATCGTGTCGGGCGTCCTCCCGGCCGTGAGCCGAGAACTGCACGTCTCCCACGCCACCGCCGGCCAGCTGCTGACCGCGTTCGCCATCGCCTACGCGATCTCCGCACCTCCGCTCGCCGCGCTCACCGGCCGCTGGGAACGCCGCACCTCCTGGTCACCGCCCTGGGCGTCTCCGCATTCGGCACTTGCTGGCCGCCATCGCGCCGAACCACCCGCTCCTCCTGGCCGCACGCGTCATCAGCGCGCTGGGCGCAGCCGTCTACACGCCCGCCGCGACGCTCGTGGCCACCGTCCTCGTCCCACCCGAACGCCGTGGCCGGGCCGTGGCCCTGGTGTTCGGCGGCCTCACGTTCTCGCTCGTCCTGGGCGTCCCGGCAGGCAACCTGCTCGGCGGACCCCTCGGCTACCAGGACGTGTTCGCGTTGATCGCGGCCGTCTCCGCACTAGCGGCGCTGGCGGTCCGGCGTTGGCTGCCCCGCGTCGAGGCGCCGCCGGTGGTCCGCCTCCGCGAGCGCTTCGCCCCCGCCGAGTCAGGACCCGCCGAACGCGCTGGTGGTCGTCATGCCGCTTTCGGAAGGCCTGGCCAAGCAGTGGAAGTAGGTCTCCTCGCCGTCCACGAACCCGACCGCGGTGAAGACCCAGTCCGAGGTGTTCACGGTCGGCCGCGTGTTGGCCTTCATCGCCTCCGCCGTGCAGACGCTCGCGACTTCAGGGGCCTTGACCAGGTCGTCGTTGTCGACCTTCGGGATGGGGCCGGACAGCCAACCGCCCGCGAACGCCTCCCAGAAGTGCTCTTCGGAGCAGTTGCCGACCCGGCGTGCCGTCGCGGCCTCGCCACCGTTCGACACGATGCCGCGGTAGCAGGTCGGTTCGTCGACGCAGTAGCCCGTCACGCACTCCTTGAGGTCCGGCGGAGGCAGCTTGGCTGCCGTGGTGGAGCCGGTCGTGGTGGACGCGGCCGTGGTGCTCGACCCGTCCGCGGCGCCGGGCTGCGCGCCGGTCGCGGCGTCGCTGTTCCTCGTCGCCCACCACCAGGTGCCGGTGGCCACGATCGTCGCCAGCACCGCGGCGACGATGACGAGCGCCCACGGCTTCTTGGTGGGCGGCCGGACGTAGCTCGACCCGTACTGCGGCTCGAACCGCTGCCCCTCGACCACGACCGGACCCGTCGGACCGGCCGGAACCACCGGGTCCGCCGCCATGGCCACCCGGCTCAACTCGTCCCGCAACCGCGCCGCGCTGGGTGTGCGGCGCGCGATATCGGGTTCGAGCGCCCGCACCAGCACGTCGTGCAACTCCCGCGGCACCCCGGCCACCGGCGGCACGGGGGACCGGAGCACGTCACCCAGGTGATCGAACGACTCGACCGGCCAGGGCACCGGCCGGGGAGGCTTGCCCGCGAGCAGGTCGTACAGCGTCGCGGCCAACGCGTAGACGTCCGCGGCCGGCGTCGGCTGGGCCATCGCGAACGCCTCGGGCGGCGCGTAGCTGGGGCTCAACGCGTCACGCGTGACCGTGCTGGAGCCCTCGGCGTCCAGCAGCGCCGCCAACCCGAAGTCCGCGAGCTTCACCGTGCCGTACCGGTCCAGCAGGATGTTGCCGGGTTTGATGTCCCGGTGCAGCACGCCTTCGGCGTGGGCGGTGGCCAGCGCGTCCGCCAGCTGCACGCCGATCTGCCGCACCCGGTCGGCCGACAGCGGCCCGTCCCGCCGGACGGCGTCTGCCAGCGACCCGCCCGTGCACAACTCCATGACGAGGTAGGGCGTGCCCTGCGGGGTGAAGTTGGCGTCGTGCACGGAGACGACGTGCGGGTGTCCGGACAGCCGTGCGGCGGCGTGCGCCTCGCGCAGGAACCGCCGGCGGTCGCGTTCGGTCTGCAAGACCCGGTTGTCGATCTTCACCGCGACGTCGCGGTTCAGCTGGACCTGGCGGGCGCGGTAGACCGTGGCGAATCCGCCTTGGCCCAGCGGCGTGAGATCGGAGAGTCCCGGCAACTGCACCCTGGGACTCTAGCTGTTGGCGGCGGCTGCTTTGGCGGCCTTCTTGAACGCGCGGACCTCGGCCAACGTCTCGGGGCTGGTGACGTCGGCGATGGAGCGGCGTGAGCCTTCCTCGCCGTAGGCCCCGGCGGCTTCACGCCAGCCCTCCGGCGTGACGCCGAGCTGCTTGCCCAGCAGCGCGACGAAGATGCGGGCTTTCTGGTCGCCGAAGCCGGGCAGTGCCTTGACCCGGCGGAACACTTCCTTGGCGTCCGGTTTGCCGGACTTCCAGATGTTCGCCGTCTTGCCCTTGTAGTTCTCCAGGACGTGCAACGCCAACGCGTGGACCCGGCGCGCCATCGAGGCCCCGTACCGGTGGATCGCGGGCGGCTGCACGCACAGCTCCACGAACTCGTCCACGTCCGTCCCGGCGATCTTGTCGATGCTGAACCCGTCCATCCGGTCCGCGATCTTCCGGGGGCCGGCGAAGGCGTGTTCCATCGGAAACTGCTGGTCCAGCAGGAGCCCCGTGAGCAGCGCGAAGTGGTCTTCGCTGAGCAGCTTGTCGGCCGCCGGGTCCCCGGTCAGGCGCAGCTTCTTCGGCATGCCGCCATCTTCCCACCCCACCCGCGCAACGCGCCCGGGATGCCCGGCCGGCTCACCTGTCGAACTCGGGGATCAGGTCGCCGATCAGGCGGAGGCTCTGCATGACGTCCTCGTGCTTCAGGCTGCCCACCTGGTGGAACGCCATCAAGCGGTCGATGCCGAGGTCGGCGTAGGTGCGCAGCTTCTTCCGGCAGGTCTCCGGGCTCCCGACGATCAGCGAGTCCTGCTCGTTCAGCGCCTCGAAGATCTCCTCCGGGTCCACGTCCTCGCCTTGCAGCACCCGCCCGATCACCACCTGGGCGCGGTTCGGGCCGGTGAACTTCGCGGCTTCCTCGCGGAGGAACTCGCCGGTCAGGCCACCGCCGGACGGGTCGATCATCAATTCCTGCTGGTGCCGCACGGTCTCCACGAAGGCGTCCGCGGCCTCGAAGAAGGTCAGGGCCTTGACCGTGTACCACGCCGCCGCGGCCACGGCGCCGTTGCGGACCGCCTGCTCGTCGGTCTCGGCGCAGTGCACGAACGTGAAGAAGGCGACCTGGTTGTTGACGTACGAACCCACCGGTGACGTGCACGCGTCGGCCGCCGCGCGGTAGAGCCCGACCATGCGGCGCACCCGCTCGATGGACTCCCAGATCGTCGTCCCCAGCACGCCGACCCCGCGCCGCCCCGCTTCTTCGAACGACGCCGGGCTCGCGGCGGCCTGCCAGAGCGGCGGGTGGGGCTGCTGGACGGGCTTGGGCACGATCGGCACGTCGTGGATCTCGAAGTCCTCGCTGGAGTGCGAGAACCGCTCCGACGTCCACATCCGCGGGATCATCTCGAACGCCTGCTGGGTCTGCCGGCGCGCTTCCGCCGGGTCGACCCCGAACAGCCGCCACTCCGGCGCGGTCGAGCGGGTGAGGCCGAACTCCAGCCTGCCGCCGCTGAGGTGGTCGAGCATGGCGGCGCGTTCGGCGACCCGGATCGGGTGGTTGAACCGCGCCGGCGCCAGCACCGCCGAGTGGCCGAGGCGGATGCGGGACGTCTGCTGCGAGATCGCCGCCAGCATCAACTCCGGCGCCGACGACAGGCTGAACTCGTCCGCGCCGTGGTGCTCGACCTGCCACCAACAGCCGTAGCCGAGCGAGTCCGCCAGCCTCGCCTGCTCCAGCGCCTCCGTGATGCGCGCGTGCTGGTGCCCTTCCTGCCACGGACGAGGGTCCTGGATCTCGTTGAAGACGTCGACCTTCATGCGCCCGCTCCTCCGCGCTGGATCCGCCGAACCTAACCCTCCGGCGGCGGAACGGACATGCGCCATTCGGCTGACCAGCGTCCAAGGCCCGAACGCCCGAAGCCCACAAGCCCGGAGCCCGAAGCTTCGACTACGGACGTACGATCGGCACGACCTGGGCGAGCAGCAGGCGCAACGCCTCGCGGTCCACCGTGGCCGGGTCCTCCGCCAGCCAGTCGCCGATCTCCTCGACGAACTGCGCCGGCGTCATCGGCGGCACCACGGTGTCCGCCGGTTCCTCGGTCGTCACCGCACCGGCCCGGCTCGGGTACACCAGCAGCGCGGTCCGGATGTCCAGCCACGGCAACAACTTCCGGTACGCGGCGAGGCTGCGCGGCATCCGCATGCCACCACCCCGGAACGGGTGCCCGTTGCGCCACACCGAGCCGTCGTCCTCGGCCTCGTAGTGCCCCGGCAGCCAGGCCTTCGACTCGATCAGCACGAGCCTGCGCCCGCACAGCACCGCGTGGTCGACGTCTGCGAACACCGAGCCCGGCCACGCCAACCCGTGGAAGATCCGCACGCCCGGCAACCGGGTCAGGTACTGGCTGAGCAGGTCGGCGGTGAGCCGTTCGCACGGGCGGTCGTCGGTGGTCCCGTGCACCACACCGGTGTCGTGGTCCGCTGTGAACGCCCGGTCCGCCCGGATCGCCGCCAGGTACCGCCGCACCAACCGGAACGCCGCCATCGCCGCCGCGGCGACCAGGAGGAGCCACACCCCCAGCACGAGCGGCGAGAAGTCGATCAGGAACACCGGCAGCAGGAGGAAGAACCACCCGAGCACGGCGGCCAACGCCGGCGCGTGCCCGGGACCGGCTGCGGGCACGTAACGCACCCGCTGGCCCACGTCGACCAGGTGCCACCACGCGATCGCGCCGAGGTCCACCACTGGCTTCGGAGGTACGAAGTCGGGGTCCTCGCCGAAGTTCCGCAACCGGCCCGTTCGGCCGGAGCGCGGCGGCCGGGTCGGTGACGTCGGCCGCGCGCCCGGTCGGGTGACGGTCCAACCCCGGTCGTAGTCCCGTCTTCGGGACGGGTCGCGGAGGGTGTCATATGCCTCTTGCAGCATCCGGAACGTGCCGGAAGACCCGCCCGCGTCGGGGTGCATGACCTTGGCCAGGGAGCGGTAAGCGGATTTGATCTCCGCCTCGGACGCGTAGCGACCGACCCCGAGGAGCTCGTAATAGTCGACCCCGCGCACGCGCAGACCTTAGCGGCCCTGTCTCCGCGTCCTCGGTCATGGTTAGTGTTGGGACAAGAGCCCGGTAGCGCAGTGGTTGTCGCGCCCTCCTGCTCGGAGGGAGGACGCCGGTTCGAATCCGGCCCGGCTCGGGACCATGTAGCGCAGTGGTTGACGCGCCCTCCTGCGTGGAGGGAGTACGCCGGTTCGAGTCCGGCCTGGTCCGCTCGGTGTGAGGATGGCGCGCATGGGAACGCTGGAGCGGTTGCGGGAGCTGTGCCTGGGGTTGCCGGAGGCGACCGAACGGCCCAGTCACGGTGAGCCGGCGTGGTTCGTGCGCGACAAGAAGCTGTTCGTCATGTTCGCCGACCACCACCACGACGACCGGCTCGCGTTCTGGTGCGCGGCGCCGCTTGGTGTGCAGGAGGCGTTGGTCGGCAGCGAACCCGAGCGGTACTTCCGGCCGCCCTACGTCGGGCACCGGGGCTGGCTCGGCGTCTACCTCGACGTGGACGTCGACTGGGACGCCGTCGCCGAGGTCGTCCGGGACGCCTACCGCCAGGTCGCACCGAAACGACTCGCCGCCCAGTTGGACCAGCGCCCCAGTCGGATCAGCGGCCAGTCGGACTAACGCCGGGTCTCAGCCGGTCCGAGTTGCCGGCTCCGGACGACCGGCGCAGGCTCGGGCCATGGCGATTTGCGACGTCTGCGGCAACGACTACTGGATGGCTTTCGAGGTCCGCACGACCGGCGGTGGCGTGTACACGTTCGACAGCTTCGAGTGCGCGATCCAGCGTCTCGCACCGCGCTGCGAGCACTGCGACTGCCGCATCCTCGGCCACGGCGTCGAGGTGGAGGGCCGGTTCTTCTGCTGCGCCCACTGCGCGCGCAGCGCGGTCAGCCTCGGCGCGGAGATCAAGGACACCGTCGGCGCCCACCCGGGCTGAAGGCCGACCCGGGACTAGCCGCAGTCCAGCACCAGCCGGCCGTTGACGAACACCGGCTGGAGGTCGCCGCGCGCGTCCACGCTCTTCGTGTCGTGCGGCAGCACCTCTTCGATCGCGCTGAACGCGAGGATGTCCGACACGCCGTAACGGCCGCGCAGCGCGCGCTGACCGGGGAACCTCAACGCCCGTCCCTCCCGCCGGTCCCGGTGCGCCAACGCGGCCCTCAGCGCACCCCTGGCGAGCGGTTCCGGCCCGGCGAGCCGTTGCAGGCTGCCGTTGTGCACGGCCACGCCGTAACCGCGCTCGATCAGCGTCGACACGGTGTTGTCCGACGGGTCCTCGGTGAGCCGGAACGACATCGCGTGCCGGCCTTCGACCGCGTGCACGCACACGACCTGGGCGTGGAACAGCAGTGACTCGTAGAGCGCCACCGCTGTGGTGTCGGCGGTCGCCCGGTCCTCATGACCGGCGTTCAAGCCGAGCCAGGTGGTCATCCGGCCGCCTCGACGACGTTGTCGTGCGCGTGTCGTGCCACGAAGTCCTCCTCGACGCGGATCGGCGCGGGACGGGGATCTCGTGGAGGCTAGTCCGATCGGGTGATGGAGTGGTAGCCGCCGAATGGCCGTGATCTGAAATCTAGATCGGCAGCAGGTCGAAGGTCTCCAGGAACGGCAGCGCGCCGGCCTGCTGGAGCGCGGCGGCGGACAGCCAGACGCTGAGGATCGTGATCAGCGGGCCGACGATCGCCATCTCGACCTTGCCGCCGGTCTTCATCCGCATGATCTTCGGTGGCGCGACGGGGTACCAGGTCTTGCCCATCAGGGGGATCGGCCACAGGATCGGGCAGCCCTGTTCGGTGATCGCGTCGCCCAGGTAGTGCGCCACGCAGCCCACGCCGACCGCCACCCCGCACGCCGCCGCGCTGGCCGGGGTCTGCGCGGTCCACGCCACGCAGGCCACCGTGATGGCGGCCGAGACACCCGTGATGAGCAGGGCGTCCCGTTGCGGGCACCAGTCGTTCATGATCCCGCGCACGGCCAGGCCGGCGAACACGAACATCAGCACGGGCAGCGCCCACTTCTGCGACTGCTGCACCACGGCCGTCGTGCCGACCGCGGCGGCCAGGGCGAACGCCAACGTGTGGGTGAGGCCGCGGTGGCCGCCGTCCCGGTTCGAGTCCTTGCGGGTGCGGGTGGTGCGGTAGACGAACGAGCTGATCGTGTTGATCAGGGTCGACGCACCCGCGCTGACCGGCCCGAACGTGCGCGAGACGGTGGACGACGGGTGGTCCAGGTCGGGCAGCAGGGCGGCGCCGGTGGCGAGCACCGCGCCGACCGCCCAGCTCTGCGGGGTGAGTTGGCCGATGGGGTGGTTCTCCGCGATCGCGGTCACCGCCGCCCAGGCCAGCAGTCCACTCATGGCGTGGGTCGGACCCATCGACAAAGCTGCCCCCTTGATCACTCTTCCGGGGGAGGTTAGCGAACGCGCCGCGTCCGGCGGTGGTGATTCGGCGAACGGGTGTTCGAGTGTCGCCGGGTGGCGGTCCCCGTGCGGCGGACCGGCGGGGCGGCTGGTTGTATTGGCCCCGAGAACACCCGTGCCACCTCGTCCGCGGCGTCCCCGCCGGTGTGACGCCGTTCCCTTTTTCAGCCGAGGTGGACGCAAGCAACCCGACATAGCAGTACGCTTGTCTTGCTTGCATTGTCGCGAGAGGAGCGCCCTGAGTATGGGCAAGATCAAGGTTCAGGGGACCGTCGTCGAACTCGATGGCGACGAGATGACCCGGATCATCTGGCAGTTCATCAAGGACAAGCTGATCCACCCGTACCTGGACGTCGACCTTGAGTACTACGACCTGGGCATCGAGCACCGGGACGCGACCGACGACCAGGTCACCATCGACGCCGCCAACGCCATCAAGAAGCACGGCGTCGGCGTGAAGTGCGCCACCATCACGCCCGACGAGGCGCGGGTGGAGGAGTTCGGCCTGAAGAAGATGTGGGTCTCGCCGAACGGCACGATCCGCAACATCCTCGGCGGCGTGGTGTTCCGCGAGCCGATCATCATCTCGAACATCCCGCGGCTGGTGCCGGGCTGGACGAAGCCGATCATCATCGGCCGTCACGCCCACGGCGACCAGTACAAGGCGACCAACTTCAAGGTCCCCGGCGCGGGCGAGCTGACGATCACGTTCACGCCGCAGGACGGCTCCGAGCCGATCAAGCACGTGGTGGCCAACTACGGCCCCGACGGCGGCGTGGCGATGGGCATGTACAACTTCAACAAGTCCATCGAGGACTTCGCGCGTGCCTCGTTCTCGTACGGGTTGCAGCGCAACTACCCGGTGTACATGTCGACCAAGAACACCATCCTCAAGGCGTACGACGGTGCGTTCAAGGACATCTTCCAGAAGGTGTTCGAGGAGGAGTTCAAGGCGCAGTTCGACGCGGCCGGCCTCACCTACGAGCACCGGCTGATCGACGACATGGTCGCCGCCGCCATGAAGTGGGAGGGCGGCTACGTCTGGGCGTGCAAGAACTACGACGGTGACGTGCAGTCCGACACGGTCGCGCAGGGCTTCGGCTCGCTGGGCCTGATGACGTCGGTGCTGATGACGCCGGACGGCAAGACGGTCGAGGCGGAGGCCGCGCACGGCACGGTGACCCGGCACTACCGGCAGCACCAGGCCGGCAAGCCGACGTCCACCAACCCGATCGCGTCGATCTTCGCGTGGACCGGTGGCCTGAAGCACCGCGGCAAGCTGGACGGCACGCCGGAGGTGACGGGCTTCGCGGAGACGCTGGAGCAGGTCATCGTGCAGACCGTCGAGAGCGGCCGGATGACCAAGGACCTGGCCGTGCTCGTCGGCCCGGACCAGGACTGGCTGACCACCGAGGACTTCCTCGGCACGCTGGACGAGAACCTCCAGAAGAAGATGGCCGGCTGAGGCTCGCTCATCGCCTGATCCCTTCCGGGATTCCATCAGGGGACCGCTTCCGGGCTTCCGGGGCGGTCCCCTGATGCGTCTCCGTAGCCGGCTCACCCGTCCGGTTTCCCGGTCGGGTGGATTCCGCCCCAGGAGGCCCCGCCGGTGTGGTGGTCGCGCTATATCTGCACCTCAGTCGAGGTCGGGAGGCGTGGTGCTCGGGATTCCGGTGCGTGGCATGGTCGTCGTCGGTGTGGTGGGTCTGGCCGGGTTGATGTACGTCTCCAACGGCGGGGGGCGTTCGGAGCTGGAGGAGATCGCCGCTCACAAGTGCGAGGTGACGGTGGTCGCCGACATCCTGAACGTGCGCGCCGGGCCCGCCGAGACCCAGCCGATCGTGGCGACGATGCGGCGCGACGCGGTGGCCAAGGCCGAGCGGCGGGTGGAGAACGGGTTCCGGCTGCTGCTCGACGGGCGGTGGGTGAAGGACGAGTTCGTGCTGCCCACGTCGGACAGCGACTGCACGTGATCTGATGGGTGGATGTTCTTCAAGTGGCGGTCGTTCCGCCGTGGCGTGGTGACGTGCGCTTGTGAGCCGGAGTGGCCGGCCCTGCGCGCCTCGGTGGACGGGCAGGACGTGGCCGGCGTGCCGTCGCCGGACGGCAGCAGTCCGCTGGTGCTCATGATGGGCTTGGTGGCGTTCTGCGCGCGGTGCGGCGCGGAATACCCGTACGGCTGGGCGGTCGCCGAGCGCGGCTAGGCTGCGCCGGTGCTGACCGTCTCCACGATCAACGTCAACGGGCTGCGTGCCGCCGCCAAAAAGGGCTACCTGGAGTGGCTCGCCACGACGACCGCGGACGTCGTGTGCCTGCAGGAGGTGCGGGCCGAGCCGGGGCAGCTGTCCGAGGAGGTGCGGTCGCCGGCGGGGTGGCACGTGGCGCACGCGCACTCGTCGGAGGCCAAGGGCCGCAACGGGGTCGCGGTGTTGACGCGGGTCGCGCCGGAGGCGGTGCGGACGGGGTTCGGGGTGCCGGAGTTCGAGCACTCCGGGCGGTACGTCGAGGTGCAGCTGGCGGATGTGGTGGTCGCGTCGCTCTACCTGCCCAGCGGTGACGTGGGCACGCCCCGGCAGGACGAGAAGGACCGGTTCACGGCCGCGTTCCTGCCGTACCTGGTGGAGCTGCGCGAGAAGGCCGCCGCCGACGGGCGGGAGGTGCTGGTGTGCGGTGACTGGAACATCGCGCACCGGGCCGAGGACCTGAAGGCGTGGAGGACGAACCAGAAGTCGTCCGGGTTCCTGCCGTCGGAGCGGGCGTGGATGGACCGGGTGTTCGGTGAGGCGCGGTACGTCGACGTGGTGCGCTCCCTGCACCCCGGTGTGGCCGGGCCGTACACGTGGTGGTCGTACCGGGGCAAGGCGTTCGACAACGACTCGGGCTGGCGGATCGACCTGCACGTCGCAACGGAAGCCCTGGCCCGGACCGCTCGCACGGCCGTGGTCGAGCGCGCGGCCAGTTACGCCGAACGCTGGTCCGACCACGCACCCGTGACGGTCGTCTACGGCGACTGAAGCCTCGGCTGGAGAACTTCTCACGACACCGAGCGCACGCCTGGGGTTTATCACTCGGGTGTGGACGCTCAGCCGTCGTTGATGGCGTCCCGAACACCTTGGACCATGGACTGCACCAGGGATGTGGAACGAGGTGAGGTCGTATCTCTCGCCAACCGCCCGTCAACTCGTGGTCGTCCGGGATGCGAAGCACTCGGCGGTGCCATCGTCATCGAGCAAAGCCGGTATGTGGGAACCCAGCGGCCACGCTCCTGCTCGTGAAAGGTCGTAGTCGGACTTCTCGAGCGCGTCGTAGCCAGTCGAGCGCGTCGCGCGTGTCGTCGCGATGGCGATCTCGCCAAGCGAATAGCTTCAGAAGAGCCAGCGCCGGAATGGACGGGATCTTGACAACGACCCCGTCCGGCAGGAGCACCGTCTGCGCGGTATCGACTGCTTCGCGGAAACCGAGCACGTTCATCGCGTGGTCATCGGGCCACATGACCGTCCGGTCGTCTTGTTCGATGCCGCCATAGGGCACCACGTCGACCTCGGTGCCCTCGACGATGAACTCGTGCACGCTGTTGCCTTGCCGGTCGAGTCCCCGAACCAGACTGTCGAACTCATCCCAGGAGTCGACCTCCGCCGCAATGTCGATGTCCCTGGTCCGGCGGTGGGGACTGCTGCCCAGCAGGTCGAACGAGATGAGCGAGCGGGCGGTCACCCCCACGACCGGGTAGTGGACCCCCGCTTCGCGTGCCGCTTCATCGATTCGTGCCAGCACCTTGGCGGCCCGCAGACCTCAAAGCCGGTCGAGGTCCGCAAGTCGATCGTCACTGATTCTGATCCTGTCCGCGTGCTCGCGCCGGCGAGGGTCGCCAGAGGCGAGGAGATCAGCGTAGATCAACGTGGACGGCACGATCCACGGCTGCCGCGGCATCGTCCAGAACCGTCGTCGTACGTGGATGTTTCCCGTCTGTTCGGCACGCACCACTCGGCGTTTTCCGATCAGCGAGTGCGGCTTTCAAGCCTGCGCGGCTGAACGCCTTGCTCCCGCGCGGCGAGGAACCGCCCGCCCGCTCTGCGGCGCCCTCGGACGTCGATGAGCACGTCGCCCCAAGCGATGTGGGCGTTGCCCGCCTCGTCGATGTAGTCGATGCCCCGCTGGCGCAGGATGCCCGCAGCTCCTTCGGTGATCGAGCGGGCGACGACCAGCGTGGGTAGTGAAGCGTGCGGGTGGAGGGCTGTAGCGAGCTAGGGTGGCACAGCCCGCTTGATCACGACGGTGTATGTCCGAGCCGCACCCGACGCTCGGCTGACGCTGGCCACCATGGCGGCACCCTCGTCTGTAGCGTGCTTGCCCAGCCGCAGGTCGACGTCAAGACCAAGCGGGCCCAGCCACTCCCTCAGCTCGACCAGCCGGACGCCGGCGTTCGAAGTTTCGCCATGTTCATTTCCGCTGGACATGCACCGATGTTGAACGCATTGGCGCCAAGCGCAAGTCCGCCGCCAGGTGGCGACCGGAGTCTGAGGGTGAAAAGAGTTGTCGGGCAACGGAACCGATCCACCCGACGATCGACTTCGCTCGTTCGGCCCCACTTCACCCCGAGTTCGTGACGGGCCCTCCAACTCGTGAGAACTTTTCACGACAACCGAGACGTGGGGAGCGGTCGATGGGGATCAGCCGGCGGCGTTTCTTCCAGGCGACGGGTGCGGCGGGGGCGGCGTTGCTGTGGGGTGGGCCGGCTTGGGCGGCCACCACCGGCACGACGGTGGACGTGGCGGCCACGGCTGTCGGCGCCGCCGGCTACCGGAGGCTCCAGGCCGGTCCGGGATGGCCGTTGGTGGTCCGGCCCGACCTGGCCACGCCGGACGCGGGGCGGGCGGACCGGCGCACGTCACTCGCCTGCTTCGTCCAGTTCACCGACATGCACGTGGTCGACACGCAGAGCCCGGCCCGCTTCGAGTACACCCACCCGCTGCTCGGCTCCGGCGCCTTCCGCGCCCACGAAACGCTCGCCCAGCACACGTCGACGGCCCTGGTGAACAAGGTCAACGCCATCCGCACCGGGCCGTTCACCGGCCGTCCGATCGACTTCATGATGACCACGGGCGACAACACCGACAACCACGAACTGGTCGAGCTGGACTGGTTCCTCACCATCCTCAACGGCGGCCGGATCACCGCCAACACCGGCGACCCGACCCGGTACGAGGGCGTGCAGGACTCCGGCGTCACGACCTACTGGAACCCGCACTCCACCCAAGCGGACGATTACAAGGCCGCCGGCTTCCCGCACGTCCCCGGCCTGCTCGACGCCGCGATCCGCCCGTTCGACAGCCCCGGCCTGCGCATCCCCTGGTACTGCACGTTCGGCAACCACGACGACAGCGTGGTCGGTTCGCTGCCCGACGGCATCCCGCCCGTCGACGCCCTCTACACCTCGAACCGCAAGATCATGGGGTTCGGCGACACCCGGGTCCAGCGCCTCGTCCGCGCGATGACCGACCCGGCACACGTGCTGGACGCCGCGAAGGTCCTCGCCGAGGGCGGGCTGGTCCGGACCGTCACCCCGGACGCCCGCCGCCGGCCGTTCACCACCGCCGAGTTCGTCCAGGCCCACCTCGACCCGCGCAACACCGGCCCCGGCCCGCACGGCCACGGCTTCACCCCCGACAACGCGGACGGCGTCGACGTCTTCTACACGTTCCGCATCGCACCCGGCGTCACCGGCGTCAGCCTCGACACCACGACCACCGCCGGTTTCGCGGACGGCTCGATCGGCCTGCACCAGTACCTCTGGCTGGAGCGGACCCTGAAGCGCAACAGCTCCCGCTACTACGACGTGCTCGGCTTCCGCCACCGCCAGGACGTCACCGACGAGCTGTTCGTCCTCTTCAGCCACCACACCAGCCGGACCATGGGCAACCTCCTGCCGGACCGCCGCCGCCCGCTCGACCCGCGCCTGGACGGCAACGCGCTGGTCAGCCTCCTGGGCCGCTTCCCGAACGTGGTCGCCTGGGTCAACGGCCACACCCACGAGAACCGGATCACCCCGCACGGCGCCGGCGACCGGGCGTTCTGGGAGATCAACACCGCCGCGCACGTCGACCACCCGCAGCACGCCCGGATCGTCGAACTCGCCGACAACGGCGACGGCACGCTGTCGCTGTTCACCACATTGGTGGAAGGTGACGCGCCCTACCAGGCCGACTACGACGACTTCTCCCCGCGCGGCCTGGCCTCGCTGGGGCGGGAGTTCGCGTTCAACGACCCGCACGCCGACCCGAACGCCGTCGGCGCGGTGACCGACCGCAACACCGAGCTGGTCGTCGCGGGGAGGACGCCCGTCCGCTGACGCGCCCCCGATGGCCGGGAAGTCCGCAGTGCCGGAGGTCACTCCGGCGGTGAACAGGAATTTCCGCCACCTAAGGTCGTTGTCGTGGCCGTGGACATCTCGATCACCCCGCCGGACCCGATGCCGAGTCCGTCGGCGATGCGGCGCGCGTTGCGCCGTGCCGCCGACGGCGCGGTGCTGGACGTCACCGAGGCCGCCGTGCTGCTGCACGCCCGCGGTGACGACCTGGACGTGCTGCTGGAGGCCGCGGGCCGGGTGCGTGACGCCCACCTGCTGGCGGAGGGACGACCGGGTGTCGTCACCTACAGCCGCAACGCGTTCATCCCGCTGACCCGCCTCTGCCGGGACCGCTGTCACTACTGCACGTTCGCGACCGTCCCGCACAAGCTGCCCGCCGCGTTCCTGGAGCGGGACGAGGTGCTGGACATCGCCCGCCGCGCCGCCGCCCAGGGCTGCAAGGAAGCCCTCTTCACGCTGGGCGACCGACCGGAGGACCGCTGGCCGCAGGCACGCGAGTGGCTGGAGGCACGGGGCTACGAGTCGACCCTCGACTACGTGCGGGCCAGCGCGATCGCCGTGCTGGAGGAGACCGGCCTGCTGCCGCACCTCAACCCGGGCGTGCTGAGCTGGGAGGAGTTGCAGCGGCTGCGGCCGGTCGCGGCCAGCATGGGGATGATGCTGGAGACGACCGCCGAGCGGCTGTGGTCGGAGCCGGGCGGCGCGCACTACGGCAGCCCGGACAAGGACCCGGCGGTCCGGTTGCGGGTGCTCACCGACGCGGGCCGGGTGAACGTGCCGTTCACCACCGGCATCCTGATCGGCATCGGCGAGACGATCACCGAACGGGCCGAGTCGCTGCTGGCCATGCGCGGTGTCGCGCGCCAGTACGGGCACGTCCAGGAAGTGATCATCCAGAACTTCCGGGCCAAGCCGGACACCGCGATGCGCGGGATGCCGGACGCCGACCTGGACGAACTGGCCGCCACGATCGCGGTCGCGCGGCTGGTCATGCCGTCGTCCACAAGCGTGCAGGCGCCGCCGAACCTGGTCGGCGGCGAGTTCGGCCTGATGCTGCGCGCGGGCATCGACGACTGGGGCGGCGTGTCGCCCGTGACGCCGGACCACGTCAACCCGGAACGACCGTGGCCGCACGTGGACGCGCTGGCCGCGCACACCCGGCAAGCCGGGTTCGACCTGCGTGAACGCCTCGCCGTCTACCCGAGGTACGTGAACGCGACCGCCGGGCAGTGGATCGACACCCGGCTCACCGCGCACGTCTCCGCGCTGGCGGGGCAGGACGGGCTGGCCGACCCGGACGCCCCGGTCGTCGGCCGGGAGTGGCAGGAGCCGGACGGCGGCCTCGACACCTACGGCCGGGCCGACCTGAACACGGCCATCGACACCGAGGGCCGCACGGAGGACCGCCGGGGCGACTTCGACAGCGTCTACGGCGACTGGGCGTCGTTGACCGTCCCCAAGGCCGTCGAGCGGCTGCCCGAGGACGCGGCACGGGCGCTCAGGCTCGCCGAGTCCGACCCGGCGAGGATCCTGGACGACGCGGACGCGGCCATGGCGCTGCTGACGGCGGACGGCGCGGCCCTGGAGACCATGACCAGGCTGGCCGACGAGCTGCGCGCCGAGGTGGTCGGCGACGACGTCACCTACGTGGTCAACCGCAACATCAACTTCTCCAACGTCTGCTACGTCGGCTGCCGGTTCTGCGCGTTCGCCCAGCGCGAGCGGGACGCGGACGCGTTCCGGCTGTCCGTGGCCGAGGTCGCCGACCGCGCGCAGGAGGCGTGGGACGCGGGCGCCACCGAGGTCTGCATGCAGGGCGGCATCGACCCCAAGCTGCCGGTCACCTACTACGCCGACGTCGTGCGCGGGATCAAGGCCAGGGTCCCCGGCATGCACGTCCACGCGTTCAGCCCGATGGAGATCGTCAGCGCGGCGGCCAAGGCGGGCGTGAGCGTGCGCGAGTGGCTGACCGAACTGCGCGACGCGGGCCTGGACACCATCCCCGGCACCGCCGCCGAGATCCTGGACGACGACGTCCGCTGGGTGCTGACCAAGGGCAAGCTGCCCACCGCGACCTGGCTCGAAGTCGTCGCCACCGCGCACGAGGTGGGCATCCGCTCGTCGTCCACGATGATGTACGGCCACGTCGACCACCCCGGCCACTGGCTCGTGCACTTCCGGGCGCTGGCGGCCCTGCAGGACCGGACGGGCGGGTTGACCGAGTTCGTCGGCCTGCCGTTCGTGCACCGCAACGCGCCGATCTACCTGGCCGGTGTGGCCCGTCCCGGCCCCACGCGACGGGACAACCGGGCCGTGCACGCGTTCGCCCGGCTGGCCCTGCACGGGCGGGTCGACAACGTCCAGTGCTCGTGGGTCAAGCTCGGCGACGAGGGCACCGCCGAAGTGCTCCGCGGCGGCGCCAACGACCTGGGCGGGACGCTCATGGAGGAGACGATCAGCCGCATGGCGGGCTCCGAGCACGGTTCCGCGCGCACCGCCGGGGAACTCCACGCGACCGCGGCGCTGGCCGGACGGCCGGCCCGGCAGCGGACTACGACGTATGGCCGAGTGGACCCGGTGGGCTGACCCCTGGGGTGAACCGCGCGATCGGCGGTGGTTACTCTGCCGCCGGTCGTGTTTACCTGAACCGAACATCCCAGCCCCACAGCTTCGGTAGGTTCGCGGCCGTCCGTCAACAAGGTTCACTCCTCGGTGGGTGACACGATGTTGGTGAGGAGGCTGGGCAGTGCGCGGTCGCGGTGTGGTTCCGGGTGTTCTCCTGGGCGCGGCGTCATCCCTGGTCATCGAGGGTGTGGCGGCGGCAGACGATTCGGTGGCGGCCCCGGTCTCCCTGGACGCCCCGGTCGGCATCGGCGCGGTGGCGCTCGGCATCATCGGCCTGGTCGCCGGTCTGGTCCGTCGCCGGCGGGGAGTGGTGGTCCGCGCGGCCTCCGAGCAGCTCGTCGTGAGCGGAGCCGATCCGATCGAGGTGCGGCCCGCCACCACGGGCGTCTGATCGGCCTGGGAGAATCACTCCCGTGGTCGTCGAAAACTCCGCTGAGAACGTCGCCGCGAACGCCGGCGAGCCCGTCGGCAACGCCGCTCCGGTGAACCGTCCCCGAGTGCTGTCCGGCATCCAGCCGACCGCCGGCTCGTTCCACCTCGGCAACTACCTGGGCGCGATCCGGCAGTGGGTGTCGCTCCAGGAGACGCACGACGCGTTCTACTGCGTCGTCGACCTGCACGCGATCACCGTCGAGCAGGACCCCAAGGTGCTGCGGCACAACACCCGGGTGTCCGCCGCGCAGCTCCTCGCCCTGGGCATCGACCCGGACCGCTCCTCGCTGTTCGTGCAGTCGCACGTGCCCGAGCACGCCCAGCTCTCCTGGGTCCTCCAGTGCCTGACCGGGTTCGGCGAGGCCAGCCGGATGACCCAGTTCAAGGACAAGTCGGCGCGGCAGGAGGCGTCGGTCGGCGTCGGCCTGTTCACGTACCCGATCCTGCAGGCCGCGGACATCCTGCTCTACCAGGCGCACCACGTGCCGGTCGGCGAGGACCAGCGCCAGCACCTGGAGCTGACCCGGGACCTGGCGCAGCGGTTCAACACCCGGTACGGCAAGACGTTCCGGTTGCCCGAGCCGCACATCGTCAAGGACACCGCCAAGATCTACGACCTCCAGGACCCGACGTCGAAGATGTCGAAGTCCGTGCCCGCCGGCGTGGTGGAGCTGCTGGAGGACCCGAAGCGGTCGGCCAAGAAGATCAGGTCGGCGGTCACGGACACCGGGCGCGAGATCGTGTACGACCCGGCCGGCAAGGCGGGCGTGAGCAACCTGCTGGTGATCTACTCCGCGCTGACCGGGCGGTCCGTCGAGTCGCTGGTCGCGGACTACGACGGCAAGGGCTACGGGGACCTGAAGAAGGACCTGGGCGAGGTGTTCACCGAGTTCGTCACGCCGGTGCGGGCGCGGGTCGCCGAGTACCTGGACGACCCCGCCGAGCTGGACAAGGTGCTGGCGCGCGGCGCCGAACGGGCGCGTTCGGTGGCGTCCAGGACGCTGGCGCGGGCCTACGACCGGATCGGGTTCCTGCCCGCCGCCGACTGACCTCGCCCGACTGACCCCGCCCGGGTGGTTTCGACTGGCGGGTGATCACCGCTCGGTCTAGCGTTTTCGTGTGGCGGAACAGGCTGGGGCCAAGGGCGGGTCGAAGCTCGACCGGTTGCGCGAACGGCGTCCGTGGATCGACCACCTGTTCCGCGCCGCCGAGCGGTACAGCAAGCAGTACGGGACGCACTACGCGGCGGCCGTGACGTACTTCAGCGTGCTGTCGCTCGTGCCCATGCTGATGATCGGGTTCGCCGTCGCCGGTTTCGTGCTCGCCACGCAGCCCCAGCTGATGGACGAGCTGAAGGCCGGCATCGCGGAGGCGGTGCCCGGCTCGCTCGGCGACACCGTCAACGACGTGGTCGACCAGGCGATCAAGTCCAAGGGCACGGTCGGTGTGCTCGGTCTGCTGGCCGCCGCCTACTCCGGCCTCGGCTGGATGAGCAACCTGCGGGACGCGCTGACCGCGCAGTGGGGCCAGGCGAAGGCCGACCTGCCACTGCTCAAGACGGCCCTCAAGGATTTGGTGGCGCTGGTCACCCTCGGGCTGGCGCTGGTGGTGTCGTTCGGCCTGACGGCGGTCGGCACCGGGTTCGCCGAGCTGGTGCTGCGGTGGATCGGGCTGGACGGCGTGTGGTGGGCCGAGGCGCTGCTGAAGATCGGCACGATCGTGCTCGCCCTGGTGGCGAACTGGCTGGTGTTCCTGTGGGTGCTGGCCAAGCTGCCGCGCAGGCCGGTGGGCTGGCGGAGCGCGATCAAGGGCGCGGCGGCGGCGGCCATCGGGTTCGAGGTGCTGAAGCAGATCGGGACGATCTACCTGACCAGCGTGACCACGTCACCGGCGGGCGTGGCGTTCGGCCCGATCATCGGTGTGCTGGTGTTCGCGAACCTGGTGGCCCAGTTCCTGCTGTTCATCACGGCGTGGACGGCGACCGCGCGGGAGAACCGGGTGTCCGACCCGCCGCCCGCGCCGCCGCCCGCCGTGATCCGGCCGGTGGTGGAGGTGCGGTCGGGCCCCAGCCCCCGCGCCGCCGCCGGTCTGGTCGGCGCGGGGCTGCTGCTGGGCGCGCTGTTCCGCCGTCGCTGACGTGCCCGGCTCGGGGGACCGTCAGGTCCAGAAGACGGCGACACCGGTGTTCAGGACCACCAGGCCGGCGAGCGTCGGGGTGAGCCACGTGGGGGGCTTCGGCTTGCTCACGTTCACCGCGACCAGGCCTGCGATGACCAGGAGGACCACCAGCTTCACGCCGACCTTGACGTGGTTGTAGTCCTGGTCGGTCAGCGGGGCCAACCCGACCAGCGCCAGGCCGGTCAGCAGCTGGAGCGCACCGGCGTGCAGCCAGCCCTTGTTCAGCGGTTCGTCCGCGCCGACCCGGCGCTGGACGAGGAACATGGCGACGAGCATGGCCATGCCGAGCAGGTGCAGGAACAGCAGCAGCAAGCGCACGAACTCCACGGCGGAGCCTCCAGGTGTGGTGGGTTACTCGGTGCTCTTCTTGGCCGCGCGCACGCCACGTGCGCCCAACACGCCGATGACGGTGCCGAATGTGAGCGACGCGACAACGAGCAGCAGGTGGACGGTGAAGAACGCGGTCGGGCCGCCGTCCCACGAGCGGGGGTCCTTCCAGATGTTGCGCAGGAAGGTCGGCCAGATCACCCAGGACCACACCCCGAAGGCAAGCAGGAACGCGGACATGCCTCGGGAGAGCTTCACGGGAGCAGTATCGGACGTGGCGGGTGCACGTCACTCATCCGGGGTGGATAGCCTGGGCACGTGCGTTCCTCCGCGTTCCGAAGGCCCGTTGCCCTGGTCGTGGCTGCCTGCGCGCTGATGGCCACCGCGGCGTTCGCGGCTGCGCCGGTCGCCGTGGCCCAGCCGGCCTGCGAGAACAAGGTGTCACCGCCCCCGGCGGTGGACACCTCCGAAGAGCCCGCTCCGGGCGAACCGCCACCGCGGCCGTTGGATGTGCCGGAGACTCCGATCGGCGGCCAGCGGCTCGGCGAGTGCGGCCTGGTGCTGCCGCCGAACGCCCCGGCCCTGCCGGACGGCATCACGGCCGAGAGCTGGCTGGTGGCCGACATCGACAGCGGCGCGGTGCTGGCCGGCCTCGACCCGCACGGCCGGCAGCGGCCCGCGTCGGTGATCAAGGTGCTGCTGGCGATGGTGGTGGCCAAGGAGCTGCCGCCGAACGCGACCGTGGCGGCCACGCCCGAGGACATCGCGCAGGAGTGCACCTGCATCGGGCTCCGCAACGGCGCCGAGTACACCGTGGAGCAGATGCTCCAGGCGCTGGTGATGGCGTCGGGCAACGACGTGGCGCACGCGCTGGCGCGTCGCCTGGGCGGGGTGCCGTCGGCGATCCGCAAGATGAACGCGCTGGCGGCCGAGCTGGGCGCGCTGGACACGCGTGCGGTGACGCCGTCCGGCCTGGACGCGCCGGGCACGTCCACGTCGGCCTACGACGTGGCGCTGATCTTCCGCGAGGCGATGAAGTACCCCGACTTCGTCAAGGCCGTCATGACGCAGCGGATCGACTTCCCGGCGGCCAACGGCAACGGGACCGTGCCGATCGTCAACGACAACCGGCTGCTGACCACGTACCAGGGCGCGCTGGGCGGGAAGTCCGGGTTCACCGACGACGCGCAGCACACGTACGTCGGCGCGGCGCAGCGGAACGGGAAGCGGCTGGTCGTGGTGTTGCTGCGCGGGCAGCAGCAGCCCGTTCGGATCATCGAGCAGGCGGCCCGGCTGCTGGACTACGGGTTCGACCTGGAGCCCGCGGCCTCGGCCAACCCGGTCGGCCGGCTGGTCGAGGGCGCGCCGCAGGTGAAGAAGAAGACCACCGAGCCGCGGCCCTCGCCGACCAGCGCGGGCGTCGGCGAGGTCGCCAACACGTCGCCAGACGGCACCACCACCTCGCCGACGGCCATGGAGACGGCGTTCGGCAACGTGGGCGGCCCGATCACCGCCGTGGCCGGCCTGGGCCTCGTGCTCGGCTTCGTCATGTACCTGCGCAGCCGCCGGGCCAAGGCCGCCCGCGCCGCCCGCGCCGCCAGCCAACAAGCCCCCTGACCCCGCGCGAGTCCCACGCTCGGAACGCGCAGAGGGCCCCCGAGCCGCAGCTCGGGGGCCCTCGAACGTCAGCGGCCGTCAGGTGCGCTAGATGCGCTTGAACAGCAGCGCGCGCTTGACCTCCTGGATGGCCTTCGTGACCTGGATGCCACGCGGGCAGGCGTCGGTGCAGTTGAACGTCGTCCGGCAGCGCCACACGCCGTCCACGTCGTTCAGGATGTCGAGCCGCTCCTCGGCGCCCTCGTCGCGGCTGTCGAAGATGAACCGGTGCGCGTTGACGATCGCCGCGGGCCCGAAGTACGAGCCGTCGGTCCAGTACACCGGGCACGACGTGGTGCAGGCGGCGCACAGGATGCACTTCGTGGTGTCGTCGAACCGCTCGCGGTCCGCGACGGACTGCAGCCGCTCGCGCGTCGGCTCGTTGCCGTACGTGACGAGGTACGGCTTGACCGCCTTGAACGCCTCGAAGAACGGCTCCATGTCGACCAGCAGGTCCTTGTGGACCGGCAGGCCCTTGATGGCCTCGACGGTGATCGTGGTCGGCTTGCCCTTGGGCGCCAGCAGGTCCTTCAGCAGCACCTTGCACGCCAGCCGGTTCACGCCGTTGATGCGCATGGCGTCCGAGCCGCAGATGCCGTGCGCGCACGACCGGCGGAACGTCAGCGTGCCGTCCAGGTACCACTTCACGTAGTGCAGCAGGTTCAGCACGCGGTCCGACGGCAGGGCCGGGATCTCGAACGAGTCCCAGCGCGGCTCGTCGTCGAACTCCGGGTTGAACCGGCGGACCTTCAGGGTGACGGTGATCGCGCCGTCCGGCACGGGGGGCTGGTTCCCGCGCGAGCCGGTGGACACTTCAGCGGTAGCGGTCATCAGTACTTGCGCTCCATCGGCTGGTACCGGGTGAACGTCACGGGCTTGTAGTCGAGCCGGATGTCGGCCGACAAGCCGTCCCCCTGCTTGTAGTACATGCTGTGGCGCATGAAGTTCGTGTCGTCGCGGTTCGGGTAGTCCTCGCGCGCGTGACCGCCGCGGGACTCCTTGCGCGCCAGCGCGCCCACCACGAGAACTTCGGCCAGCTCCAGCAGGAAGCCCAGCTCGACGGCTTCCAGCAGGTCGGTGTTGAACCGCTTCCCCTTGTCCTGCACGGTGATCCGCTGGTAGCGCTCCTTCAACGCCTGCACGTCGTGCAGCGCCGTCTTGAGCGTGTCCTCGGTGCGGTACACCGACGCGTTGGCGTCCATGGTGGCCTGGAGCTCGGTGCGGATGTCCGCCACGCGCTCGTGGCCGTGCTCGGACAGCGCCAGCGCCACCTGCGCCTCGACGGCCGCGGCGGGCGACTCCGGCAGGTCGACGTGGTCGTGTGCCAACGCGTACTCGGCGGCGGCGATGCCCGCGCGACGGCCGAACACGTTGATGTCCAGCAGCGAGTTGGTGCCCAGGCGGTTCGCGCCGTGCACGGACACGCAGGCGCACTCACCGGCGGCGTACAGGCCCGGCACGATGTTGTCGTTGTCCCGCAGCACTTCGCCGTGCACGTTGGTCGGGATGCCACCCATCGCGTAGTGCGCGGTCGGGTAGACGGGCACCGGCTCCTTCACCGGGTCGACCGCGAGGTACGTGCGGGCGAACTCGGTGATGTCGGGGAGCTTGGTCTCCAGCACCTCGGCGCCCAGGTGCGTGCAGTCCAGCAGCACGTAGTCCTTGTTCGGACCGGCGCCGCGGCCTTCCAGCACCTCCAGCGCCATCGACCGGGCCACGATGTCACGCGGCGCGAGGTCCTTGATGGTCGGCGCGTACCGCTCCATGAACCGCTCGCCGGAGCCGTTGCGGAGGATCGCGCCCTCACCGCGCGCGCCCTCGGTCAACAGGATGCCGAGGCCCGCGAGACCGGTCGGGTGGAACTGGTAGAACTCCATGTCCTCCAGCGGCAGGCCCTTGCGGAACACGATGCCCATGCCGTCGCCGGTCAGCGTGTGCGCGTTGGACGTGGTCTTGAAGACCTTGCCGAAGCCGCCCGTCGCGAACACCACGGACTTGGCCTGGAACACGTGGATCTCGCCGGTCGCCAGCTCGTAGGCCACCGCGCCGGTGCACACCGGGCCGTCGGCGGTCTCGGTCATGCAGATGTCGAGCACGTAGAACTCGTTGAAGAACTCGATGCCGTGCTTGACGCAGTTCTGGTACAGCGTCTGGAGGATCATGTGGCCGGTGCGGTCGGCCGCGTAGCAGGCCCGGCGCACGGCCGCTTCACCGTGGTTGCGGGTGTGGCCGCCGAACCGCCGCTGGTCGATCTTGCCCTCGGGCGTGCGGTTGAACGGCAGGCCCATCTTCTCCAGGTCGAGGACCGCGTCGATGGCCTCCTTCGCCATGATCTCGGCGGCGTCCTGGTCGACCAGGTAGTCGCCGCCCTTGATCGTGTCGAAGGTGTGCCACTCCCAGTTGTCCTCTTCCACGTTCGCCAGCGCGGCGCACATGCCGCCCTGCGCGGCGCCCGTGTGGGACCTGGTCGGGTACAGCTTGGTGAGCACGGCCGTGCGGGCGCGCTGGCCGGACTCGATCGCCGCGCGCATACCGGCGCCGCCGGCACCGATGATCACGACGTCGTACTTGTGGAACTGCATGGCTCTGGTGCTCCCCGCGGCGGGTCAGTCGGTGATGTTCGGGTCGAAGGTGAAGATCACGTACGTGCCGAGGGAGATGATCAGGACCATCGAGACGTAGAGAAGCACCTTGAGCCAGAACCGGGTGGTGTCCTTGCGGGCGTAGTCGTTGATCACGGTGCGCAGGCCGTTGCCGCCGTGGATCTGGGCCAGCCACAGCATGGCCAGGTCCCAGAACTGCCAGAACGGCGAGGCCCACCGGCCCGCGACGAAGGCGAAGTTGATCCGGTGCACGCCGCCGTCGAGCACGTTCATGATGAACAGGTGGCCGAGCACGAGGACGACCAGCGCCACACCCGAGATGCGCATGAACAGCCAGCTGTGCAGCTCGAAGTTGCTGCGGCGGGCGGCCGGGCGGCGCGGGGAGCGCGGCTTGTCGAGGATCAGCGAATCAGTCATGGTCAGTGACCCCCACCGAGCAGGTTGGACACCGTGCGGACCAGCATGAAGTAGGTGCCGGGGATCATCACCAGCACCCAGATGCCGAGGATCGCCCACAACATCTGCTTCTGGTACTTGGTGCCCTTGGCCCAGAAGTCGACGAGCAGCACCCTGATGCCGTTGAGCGCGTGGTAGAGGACCGCACCGACGAGGCCGACCTCGAACAGGTTGACGATCGGGTTCTTGTAGGTCTCGATGACCTTGTCGTACGCGTCCGGGGACACGCGCACCAGCGCGGTGTCCAGGACGTGCGCGAACAGGAAGAAGAACGTCAACACACCGGTGATGCGGTGCGCGACCCAGGACCACATCCCCAGGTCGCCGCGGTAGAGCGTTCCGACCCCTTTACGGGTACCCGACCGCTCGGGTGCGGTGGTGCCGGCCATGCGCAACGGCCTCCAGCGTCAGTGGTGGACTGGTCTCCGGGTACGTGAGTACTCGGACCTTGACCATCGGATGCTAGACCCGTGCGCGTCACCCGACCCAACGGCCCGACCCGTCTGTGAGCGACGAGACACCTGACGGCCACTTGATCGATCCGCCTCGCAGCGCGGGGTGCGCGGGTGTGCGGCGGGCCTGCTCAGGGCCGGCCCCGGGTCTGACCAGTGCCTGGTCAGCGCGGGTCCGGGCGCGGGTCAGCGCGGCCGGAAGGTGGCCACCCCGTTCACCACGACTACGTCGACGTGGATCTCCCGGGTGACCGGGGCGGTGAACGGCGGCAGCTGCCACGGTGGTGCGCCGGGCACGTGGATGACCAGGTTCACACCCAACCGGGTTGCGATGAGGCGTGCGGCGAGGTCGCGGGCGTTGGCGGCCCTGGCGTCCTCCGGGGAGTTGGTGAGCGTCCAGTTCATGTTCTCCACCAGCGCGCCGTAGAGGTGCTTCTCGCGCATCGGGCGGGCGGCGGTGAAGTTCGCCACGTGCTCGGCGACGCCCGGGGCGGTGGCTGCGGTGACGACGGCGTGGCGGAGGGCCGCCGGCGGGATCTTGGCGGCGTGCGCGACGGCCGCGTACAGGCCGTCCGGGGTCGGCGGTGGTGCTGTCGGGAGGAGGTTGTGCGCGGTGTGCTGGAGGCTGCGCACGGCTTCGTCGACGAGTGCTCGCGGCACGTCCGGCGGGATGTTCGGGGCCGGGATGTTGTGGGCCGGCGTGTTCTGGACCGGCACGTTCGGGGCCGGTGCGTTGGGGACGGGCGCGTTCGGTGCCGGTGTGGTGGGGACCGGGACGTTCGGGACTGGGAAGTTGGGGGCTGGTGGGTTGGGGACGGGTGCGTTCAGGATCGGTGCGTTCTGGACCGGGGCGTTCGGGACCGCGACGTCGGAGACCGACGCGGTGGGAACCGGGACGTTGGCGACCGCCGCGTTGTGGACTCGTGCGTTCGCGGCCGGGACGTTGGCGGCCGGGGCAGGCGTGTTGAGGGCCGGGGTGTTCGCGATCGGGGCGTTCGGGGAAGGAGCGTTGGGCGGCGGCACGTTCGGGACCGGCACGTTCGCGGGGGCGCTGGTGCCGGCGGTGGTCGTGCTGGGGGTGGTCGTGATGGGCACCGGGGGAGGGGCGGTCACGGGGTTCGGGCCGGTGGCCTGGGGTGCGGTGGTGTCGGTGGGTTGCCGGCCGTTCGTGTTGGCCGGGGGCGGGGGCGCGTGCAGTGGTGGCGGCACGGCGGGGGTGTTCTGGGTGGGCGGCGGGGGCGGGGGTCGTGTGGGTGCCGGCGGTGCGGTTGTGGGCTGCACAGCTGGGGTCGGGGCTGCGGGCTGGCTGGTTGCGGCGGGTTGGGTGGCTGCGGGCTGGCTGGTTGCTGCGGGCTGGGTTGCTGCGGGAGGCGGCGGGGGTGGTGTGGGGGCCGGTGTGGGAGCCGGTGGTGGAGTGTTGAAGATGTCGACCTGCTGGTCGACCTCGCCCTTGGCGGTCCACCAGGCCTGTTGCGCGACGTCCGCGGCCCGGCGCTTGTCGTTCAGCTCCACCTCGGCCACCCGGATGCGCTCCTGCTGGGCGGCCCGTTCGGCGACCTGCTCGGCAGTGAGGTTGGCGAGCTGGGCGGCAACGTCGTTGATCGTGTCCTGGGCGTCGTTGCGAGCCCTGTCCACCTCGACCTCCGCGTCCCGCCACGCCTTCGCGGTCACCTTGACCTGCTCCTGGGCGTCGCTGAGCGCCTGCCCGAGCGGTCGGCCGAGTGCGGCTTCCGCCTCCGGCGCCGGCATTCGCACCACAGCCGAGCCGGGCACGGCCAGGTCGACCACACCGGTCCGGCCGCCGATGGTGGCGACCACCCGGTACTCGACGTCGAACTCGACCAACCCCGACCGGCCCTGGGGCTTCAGGTTGTTGACCTTGTTGTCGGTCACGCCACCGGAGACGGCCTGCGAGTCCTCGGCCGCGTGCCGGACCTCGATGCCGCTGGCGAGGACGTTGACGGTGTCCTTCGGGTCCGTCCCCTGCTTCACGCCGACGCTGCCGGTCGCGAAGCCCACCGACACGTCGGCGTTCTCGCTGACCTTCGCCTCACCGCTGGTCGTGCTCACGGTGGACCGAGGGTTCTCCAGCTTCACGCCGTCGCTCAGCGCACCCAGACGCGGGTTGACGAGCTTCGCGTACACCTTCACGTCCGCGTGTTGGCCGAACGTGAGCGCGGCCTCGTGCAGACCCGGCACCTCAAGCGGCCCGTGCAGCATCCCGGGCAGGCTCGGCTGGAGGTTCTCCGAGCTCACCGTGGACAGCAGCGTGGTCAGCGGTCCCGAGCCCTTGCCGATCACGCCCTGGTTCGCGCCCGCCGCCACCAACGCCTGGACCGCCGCCTCACGCAGGTCCTTCACCCCGCGCAGGCCCTCCACCGACGCGTTCGGCGGCAGCGTCGTCGGGCTGCCCGCCTGCTGCCACGCCCGCGCGGCCGTCGGGGTGCCCAGTTCGCCGCCGCGCCTGATCGCCGCCGCCATGTACGGCGGGTTCGGAGCGCCGCCCGCGACCTTCTGGTTGTCCGCGAGCACCCGCACGCCCATCTCCTGCGGCCCGCTGGTGGCCCGGGCGATCGTCTCGGACCCCTTCTCGACCACCAGCTCGAACTCGACCGGCACGGCGTACTTCACCGCCGGGCCGCTGCCTGCGCGCAGGTGGCCGAACTGCCGCGTGGTGGCGTCGGTGGTCGACGTGCTCACCGCGTGGTTGAAGCCGGCGGCGACGGCGACACCGGCCGTGCCGGAGACGTTCGGGTTCGCGCTGCCCGGCTGGGCCAGGCCGGGCGCCTTGATGCCGACACCCCACCCCGTGCCGCGCCCCTGGCCACCGGTGACCTTCTCCGCGCCGGCGATCGTGTGCTCCATGTCGACGCCGTCGTTGACCACCCGGTCGAACTGCGGTGTGCCGGTCTTCGCCCGCAGCGTCACCTGGAACGAGTCCTTGCCGAACGTGCCGGGCTGGTGCACCACCAGCGGCACGCCGCCGTCGAGCGCGCTGTCGATCATCGCCTTGACGCTCGTCGGCGAGCTGAAGTCGACCAGGCGCTGGAGGTTGTTCATCGAGTCCTCGAGCACCGAGTCGGGCACCAGCGGGTCGCCGAACCGCTTCGCCGTCTTCCGGTTCACGTCCGCGATCAGGTCGGTGACCACACCGGACATGTCCGGCACCTGGTCCACGGTGGACAGGCCGAGCGAGCCGGGTTCCCCGTCGGCCAGCATCCTCGGCGGCACCATCCCCGGGACCACGGCCGGCGGGACGTTCGGCGTGACGTCCGGGAGCAGCTTCCACTGGCGGGCGACGTCCTCGCTGACCCGCACGAACACCGACTTGGGCAGCTTCACGGTGGCGCCCTCGGCACGCGGCGTGCCGCCGTGGAACACGTTGCCCGCCCGGCTCTCGCCGACGATCGTCACGTCCGCGTCCAGCTGCACGAGCACGGTCCGCGCCCCGGGCGGCGTCACGACGTTGCGGTCCACGCTGCCGCTGATCTCCCGCGCTTCGGACTTCGAGTCCGCCCACGGCGTGTACTTGCCCGTCACGGCCACGCCGCCAGCGCCGCTCGTGGGGCTCGGCTGCCCGGGGGTGACGTTCGGCTTGACCGGCACGTTGATGCCGGCGGTGAGGTCCGCGGACCGGCTCACCGACTTGCTGTCACCGGCCTTGTAACCACCGGTCACGGCGTTCTCGGTGCCCGTGTCGTCGGAGATCGAGACCAGCTGCGGGTTGCCCAGCTTCATCGACATGCCGACCGAGCCGGTGCGGTCGGTGATCCGCCGGTCGTACCGCAGGCTCGGCTCCTGCATCCCGGTCTCGACCAGTTTGCGCAGGTTGGCCTTGATGTTCTCCTGGCTGAACAGCCGGTCGACCTGGTTGCGGGACTCGGTGCCCGGAACGGTCAGCGCGGAGTCGCCGTTCGCCGCCCGGTTGAGCGCGTCGATCGCCTGGTCACGCAGTGCCGTGGTGTTCGCCACCGCCTCGACGTGCAGGAACTCCGGCGTCGGCACCGGCCGGGTGGTGGTGAGCAGGGTCTTGATCGTGGGCGCGTCGTCCAACTCCGCCACGACCGGCGGACCGGGTGCGAAGCCGGACGGGTTCACCTTCATGGCGGAGCTGTCGGACACCCACAGGTTCACCTTGCCGTGGATCAGCGGCAGGACCTCCGGGTTGTTCCGTGCGCTGGGGTCGAGCGACGCGCCGACCGTGCGGGCGACCACGCGCGGCTCCGGGGCGTGCCGGCCCGGCTTGCCCGGCGTCACCCGCTGCACCCACGACCGGGGCCGGGTGAACGTGGTGATCTCGACCTCGAACGCGACGTCGTTGGCGAAGACCTGGGCGTTCGGGCTGCCGACGTTCAGCGAGGTGCTGTTCACCGACGGGCCGCCGGTGTTCTTCGTCGTCCACGAGTGGTTGTACTTCGCGCCCACCTGCGGCGTCGGCGTGACCGTCGCGACCGGGGTCTTGTTCGGGAGGACCACCTTGCCCTCGACGCCGCCGCTCCAGCCCTTGGTGGTGGCGGTGGAGCTGTCCAGCTTCGGGCCGCTGGACGAGGAGCCGCGCACGTTGCGGGCGTCCGCCTGGCCGAGGTGGGTCGAGTTGGTGAGCTTCGCCTTGACCGTGATGTTGACGTACGTGTCGGTGGTGGCGTCGGAGCTCTTCATCTGCACCGTGACGCCCGGCCCGAGCAGGCTGTCCATGCTGGACTTGAGCGCGGTCGGTGAGAGCTGGTTGAGCTTGCGCTGGTTGGCCAGCTGCTGGGCCACGTCGGTGAAGCCCTGGCCCTTGCCGCTGCGCGGGTTCGCGTTCGGGTCGTTCCACGACGGCAGGAAGTCCTTGAGCCCCTTGACGTTCTTCAACGCGGCCTCGACCTGCGGCTGCACCCGACTGGCCGGCTCGAAGTCGCCGACCTTCGCGTTGCCGGCGATCCCGCCGTTCAGGTACGGCGGCGCCCAGCGGGGTTCGGCGGTCGGCTCGGCGATGCCCGTCCGCGTGCCCTCCGGCACCGGCAGGTTCAGCGCTGCGGCCTCCGGCGTGCCCATCCGCACGTAGGTGGTGATCGGCACGGTGACGTTCCCGCCGCTGGGGGTGCGCACCTCGACGTCGGCGGTCACCTTGTAGAGGCCGGTCACGCCCTTGAGCTGGATGCCGGTGCGGTTGGTCGTGCTCGTGCCCGCGTTCGAGGACTCCGCCGTGCGGGCCGAGTAGCCCAGCGTCGCGCCGACCTGGCCGGCGACCGCGCCCGGCACGCCGAGGTTGCCGCCGAACCCGCCGGTCACGTCGAAGCCGGTCTTCGTGGTCGCGGTGACACCCGTGCCGAACGCCGTCGACTCGTGCAGGCGCAGTTGGGCGGAGTCGTGCACGCCGACGAGTTCGGCGGTGCGAAGGGTCGCGTGCACCTGGACCGCGGCGCCCTTGCTCGCGTGCGGGCTCACCAGGTCGGGTGACGTGACCCAGCCGGTGAGCATCGCGCCCAGGTTGTCCCGGACCGTGGTCGGGCTCAGGAACGTCTGGAGCGCGGTGCGTCCGGGTGAGCCGATCTTGGTGATCGACGGGTGCAGCTTGGCGGCCACGTCGGTGAACGCCTTGCCGGGATCGGTGACCGCGACCGCCTCGGGCACCGGGTGCTCGATCCGCGCGCCCCAGTCGGCGGGCGGGAGGTCGGGGTTCTGGGCGATGGTCGGGTTCGAGCCCGTGATCGTGGACAGGTCGTCCGGGATCTGGAGCGTGACGTCGACCGGGTCGGCGGGGTCGGTGGTGTCCACCGTGATCGACGGCTGGACTTGACCCCGGGCGTCGGTGAGGGTGATCTCGTAGCTCACCGGGACCGTGGCCAGGGTGGAGAACTCACCGGAGCGGATCGCCCGCTGGTCCACCGCGGACGTCGAGCTGGTGGTGGCGGTGGCCGGGGTGGCGAGCTGCGCCTTGCCGCCGAGCGAACCGTACGGGCCGACCGGCACACCGGCCGTCACCGCGCCGCCGACGTCGTTCGCGGTGGCCAGGGTGTCGGTGGTGGACGTGCTCGTGCCGCTCTGCGCGGTCATGTCGACCTTGGTGCTGGTCGTCGGGGTCTTGCCCGCCGTGCCCGGGTCGGCCGGGGGCATCATCGTGGCCCGCACGTTCGCCTCGAACCAGTTGCCGCCGATCTGCACCTGGAAGTTGCGGCCGTGACCGAGGAACGACTCGAAGTCGCTGGTCAGCGCGGTGTCGATGCGGGCGGCGTCGGCCGGTGCGATGCCGTTGACCGCGCCGGTGACCCGGGACGCGCCCTTGACGTCGACGGCGGCGATCGAGCCGAGGGCCTGGTTGTCCTGGAAGAAGCGCGGGAGGTCGGTGTCGGCGAGCACCCGGGCAGGTCGGTGCGGGGTGATCGTGGCCAGCGGGACGACCGGGTTCGGGGTGGTGCGGCGGAACGGCACGTTCGGCGGCTGGACGTCGGCGGCCGGGGCGGTGTCCGGGGCGGTGTCGATGCCGGGCGGGTTGAACGACTCCAGCGCGTGCATCCGGTTCTCGATCAGCCACAGGTTGCGCGGCTTGACGGTCGCGCCCGGTGTGTCGAACTGCCGCGTCATGGGTCCGATGTCGTCGACGACGCGGCCCTTGCCGTCCTGGTGCTGGAAGATCGGCTTCACCGGCGAGTCCTGTTCCAGGTACTCGTCGTGCAGGCCGAGGAAGTGGCCGACCTCGTGGCCGAGCGTCATGGGGTCGGAGTCGACCGGCCAGTTCAGCTGGTTGGCGCGGCCGTCCGGGTCGGTGACGGTGACGGTGCCGTGCGCATCGGCCGGGTTGTCGGTGAACTCGACGGTGACGTGGAACTGCTCGCCGCTCGGCAGCCGGTTCCCGTGGTTGTAGAAGGCGTCGACGCCCTGCCTGGTGTTCGCCTTGATGTCGGCGAGCCGGCCCGGGGTGGCGTTCCCTGGGTCGAGGAAGACCCGGACGGTGAAGTCGCGCACCGGCACGCCGTCGACGTCCAGCGACCTGGTGTCGTACGCGATCGGCCCGCGCCAGGCCCGCATGCCGATTCCGTCGCGGCTGATGGTCGTGCTGTCCAGGACACCGCCGTCCTCACCGCGAACGGTGCTGGTGACCGGCGCGTTCCGGGCCGCCTCCCGGATGTCGGCGGAGGACGCCGCGTTCGGGTTCGCGTCGAACCAGGGGGCGCTCGGGGCGGTGCTGTGCCGCCAGCCCGGGTCGTCCAAAACCGGGTGGGGTCCGCGGGGTTCGGGTGAGGTGATGAGGGTGTCGGTGACCTTCGTGCCCCGGGGCGCTTCGGGTGGCGTCCAAGCGTCGGGGCGCCGGAGGTCGTGGTCCACGTGCACGTCGGTGGTGGCGCCGTTGGTGTCGCGGACGGTGGCGTCGACGCCGCGGGCGGCCAAGGCGTCGGCGACGGTCTGCGCGTGCGGGCCGGACACCTCGACCACGGCGGGCCGGTAGCCGTTCCTGTCGCGCATGGCGTTGGACTCGGCGAGGTCGGCGGCCAGCGAGTCGAGCCGGGCGGTGTGCCGCGGGTCCGGCGACGAGGTCGGCGGGATGTCCAGCGACAGCTCGGGTGACGGACCGCGCGTCGCGCGCTCGCTCGGCTTGGCGGGTGGGGCGGACGGGCTGCCCGGGGTGTTACGGCTGGTCGGGGCGTTCGGGGCGTTCGGGGTGTTCGGCGCGGGGGTGCCGGGATGTGCCGGGTCGGCCAGCCGGGCCGTCTGGTTCCGGGCCTCGGCCTGCCTGATCTGGTCGCGGTTCGCGGTGATGGTGTCCGGGTCCGCGAACATGGCGCGCAGCTGGTCGATCTTCGTGGCCGAGTCGCCGGTGTACTTGAAGTGCCGCCCGTCGTCGGTGCGGGCGATGCCGTCGGGACCGGTCTCGAAGCGGTTCGTGAAGTGGTTCGGGCCGGACTTCAGGTCGCCGTTGGCGTCGGTGTACTTGCTGTGCGTCGTGTACGACGAGAAGTCCGCTTGGTAGTACTGGTGGAACTCGTCGAACAGCTTGCGCGCGTTGTCGGGGTTCGGCGGGCCGGCGTGCGCGGGATCGGGGTCGCCGACGCGCTCGGCCAGGTCGTGGATGAACGTGAACGCCTCGTCGGCGGAGATCTTGCCGCGCAGGTAGAAGCCGATCGGGTCGGAGTCGACGATCGACCTGACCGCGTCGAACTCGCGCCGGCTCGACCACAGGCCCTGGTAGCGGTCCATCATCTGCACCGCGAGCTTGTGCTCGGGTTCGGCGTCGTGCCGACCCTTCCCGTCGCCGAACTGGTTCTTGGCGTTGTTCTTCTCGATGTCGTGGAACAGGATCGCCTTGGCCATCGCGTCGGTCGAGATGAACCGGGTGTCCGGGTTCTCCGCCTTGGTCAGGTCGAGGTACTGGCCGAGCACCATCTGGGCGTGCTCGTGGAAGGTGAACCCGTCCTTGGACTTCGGCGCGCGGTACGGCTCGGCCTGCGGCTTCGTGGCCACCTCGTCGAACTTCGGCCCCAGCTCCGGGAACTGCCCGATCAGCTGGTCGACCACCGGGAACGGGTTCGGCTTGCCGTTCACGACGGGCACGGTGTCGATCGCGGTGCTGAGCTTGTCGCCGGCTTCCCGCTGCGCCTCGAACGTGGCCGTGGCCTGGGAACTCCACAGGTCGTAGTCGTTCGGGAACGGGCCGTCTCCCTGCGGACGGGTGTTGAAGTCGATCGCGATGCGGTCGGAGTCCGCCGCGATGAGCGCGCCGATCGCGGCCTGGGCGGCGACACCGGGCACCTTGGCCATGAACGCGTCGACCTCGGCGGGGTCGACGGGCGTGAACGCGAACCCGGCCAGCGCCACCTCGGACTGCGCGGTCGCGCCGACAGCCACGTCGTGCGCGATCGAGTCGCGGAGGTTCGGGTCGACCAGGTCCAGCGCGGGGTGCTCGCGCAGGCTCGTCTCGATGTCGGTGGTCAACGCGGGCAGCACCTCGTTGCGCACGACCGCTTTCAGGTCGGCCGGTGAGGTGTTGACGAGGTCCTTGGCGGTGAACGCGCCGAGCGCTTGGTCGACCACCGGGCCGAGCACCTTCTGCTGCGCCACGTCGGCGAACCGCTGCGGGTCGATCTCGGCCTGGACGTTCGGCGGGTCCTGGAGCCTCTGCGCGACGCGCTGCTTGAACTCCGCGAGCCGCGGACCGCTGAGCCAGCTCGCGTTCCTGCCCCGGCCGCCTTCGAGGTCCGGGAACGAGTCCAAGGCGGCGAACTCGGCCTTCAGCGCGGCGTCCACCCGGACTCCGAGGTCCGCGGCGACGTCGTTCCGGCTCTGGTCGGTGAGCAGGCCCAGGCCTTCCTGGCCGGTCACGTCCTTGACGAAGGCCGTCACGAGGTTCGTGGTGACGTTCTCGTCCCAGGGCTTCTTCCGCTGGTTCGCGCCCTTCCCGGCCGTGATGCCGTCCTTGACGGCGGCGGTGAAGGCGGCCTTGTCCAGCGGCAACGTGCCACCGCTGGCTTGCTTGATGGTCTTGGCCAGGTCGTTCATGGCCGCGTCGAGCGACTTCGGCACGACCTGCTCGTTCAGCACCTTGCGCAGCGCGTCCGGGGTGACCGGCGGCACGGTCCTGGCCGCCAGTTCGGCGGTGAGCACGGGGGGAGCCGTGGACAGCACGCCGGTGGTGATCTCGGCGACGTTGGCCGAGGGCGGGCCGACCGAGTTGAGGAACTGGTTCAGCCGTTCATGGCGTGCGGCGTAGCTCGTGTCGCGCGGTGCGTCGGGGCTGGTGCGGGGTGCGCTCTCGGCATCGGGTTCGATCAGCGCGTCGGGCTTGCGGTCAGCGGGGTCCTGCTTGACCTGCTGCCACGTGACGTGGTGTTCCCGCAGGTCGATCGCGATGTCGCGGAGCTTCTGCGGGTTGTTGTTGAAGGCGGCTTTCCAGTTGCCGGAGCCGTCCTGGGTCCAGGAGAACCACGGGTCGTACTCCTTGCCCAGGCCGTCGGACTTGAAGTCGGGGTCGAGGCCCAGCCGCTCGTGGAGGGTGGCGATCGGCGCGACCCGGCCTGCCTGGTCCGGGTGGGCGAAGGACGAGTGCTCGGGCGACGAGTAGGTGACCAGGGAACCCGGTGTGGCGTGCGTGACCAGGGCGTCGAGGTGCGGGCCGCCGATGCCGAACTGGTTCGGCTCGCCGCGCTGGTCGACGTTGTAGGTGTGGGTCGTGGAGTCCGTGCCGGGCGCGCCCTCGACCGTCGACTCCGAGGTGATCTCGTTGAACACGGCGAGCGGCACCAGGAAGGAGCGCAGCACCGGGCGCTTCAGCTCGGGGTTGTTGGGAGCGACCGGCTTGCCGCCGTCGGAGTGGTGGTACTTGGTCAGCCACTGGACGGCCCGCTGGGGACGCCCGCCGCCCGCCCAGAGCTGGGCGTTGCTGCCGGGCGCGATGGTGAGGGCGCCGGAGGTCGGGTCCTGCTGGATGTCCTTGAACGGTGAGCTGGGCTTGCCGGGGACGCTCGTGTCGAACGTCGCCGGGTTGACGACGGCGGTGTAGACGCGGACGTGGTGCTGGCCGGCGATCGTCTCGACCTCGAACTCACCGCGGTGGACGGTCTGCTTGACGCCCTTCTTGTCCACCACCGTTGTGGGGCCCGGGTAGGCGACGCCGGGGCGTCCGATGTGGACGGCCTCCGTCGTCGCGTCGAAGAGCGGGGTGGTGGCGTTCCGGACGACGTGGACCGGGATGCCCGTGATCTTGCCGTACGAGGTGAATGTGCCGTTCGGTTCGAGGACGTGCACGCGGACGCCGGCCGCTTCGGCGATCTGGTGCGGGGTGGGGTCGGGGGTGTGCTGGAGGTTCTGCCGAACGGGAGCCGGGTCGACGCCCAAGGTGGTCGTGATGGCGTTGACCAGGCTGTCGGCGGGGGTGGCGCCGGTGACCGGTGTGACCACGATGCCGTGGGTGTTCAGCATGCCCTGTTGGGCAGGGGTGATGCCTGGGGTGGTGGGTCGCTTGGACTTCGGCGCGTTGGGCAGTTGGGGGGTGGTTGGTGGGGTGACGAGGATCGGGACGACGGTGGGGGTGTTGGGCTGGGGTGCCGCTGCCGGGTCTGTCTTGGGTGGTGCCGGTGGTGCGCTGACCGGTGGCGGGCTGATGGGCGGCACACCGATCGGCGGTGCGCTGACCGAGGGCGCGCCGGCCGAGGGCGTGTTGGCTGATGGTGCGCTGACGAGGGGTGCGCCGACCGGCGGTGGGTTGACTGGCTTTGCACTGACGGCCGGTGGTGTGGCTGGGGGGACGTTGGCGGGCACGGTGGTGACCGGCGGCGTGCTGGCACGGGGTGTGCTGACTGGTGGCGCACCGGCCGGCGGTGTGCTGACGGCTGGTGGTGTGGCTGTGGGGACGGTGGTGGATGGGGTGTTGACCGGCGTCACGTTGACCGGCGGCACGTTGGCCGGGGGTGTGGTGGTCAGGGGTGTGCTGACCGGTGGTGTCTTGGTGGTTGGTGCGTTGGTGGCCGGTGCGTTGGGGGCCGCCACGGGTGCGGTCGGTGGTGCGGTGGGCGTGGGCTTCGGCGTTGCCGGGGCGCTGGTCGGTGCGTTCTGGGGCTGAGGGGCGCTGACGGGCGGCGGCGGTGCGGTCGCTGGTGCTGCCGATGGAGCGGGCGCGCTGGTGGTCGGGGTGGGCTTGGGAGCTGCGGCCGGTGTCGAGGGTGATGTGGGCGGTGCCTTGGTGATGGTGCTGTCGCCGGTCGGAGGCTTGGGCGCGTCGAACACGCCCTTCCCCGGGCCACCGGTGTACCTGGTCGAACGGTCCGTTGACGTGCTCGCCCCAGGAGCACCCGCCATCGGTCCGGCCACGGGCGGTGCGCCGACTGCGGGGGCGTTCGGCGGGAGTGTCGTGGCCGGCGTGGACTTCGGGTTCGAGGGCGGTGAAGTCGCTGGTGGAGTGGCCGTCGGCGGAACGGTGGTGGGCTGGGTGGTGGACGGCGTGTTCGGTCCGCCGGTGGTCGGCTTGGGAGCCGGGGGCGGCGTGGAGGTCGAGGTGGCCGGGGCCTTGATGTTCCCGTCGCTGCTCGGCGCCTTCGGGGCGTCGAACACGCCCTTGGCCGGTCCGCCCGTGTACTTGCTGGAACGGTCCGACCCGCCTGCCGCCGCACCCGGAGCACCGCCGGCCGCCATCGGAGCGCCACCCATCGGGGGCGGTGTCGCTCCCGGGCCACCGGACAGCGCACCAGAGATGGTGCGTGCCGCCGTGTTCCCGCCGGGAGGCGCTGACACACCGGATACCGAACCGGCACTCGGAGCCGGTCCGCCCTTGGCCGCCGACCCACCCTGAACACCAGCGCCGCCCGGGACATTGGAGCCGCCCGGGACACCGCCGCCACTCGGCACACCGCCGCCGCGCGAGCCGCCAGACGTGCCAGCGGCACCGGGAACACCCGCGATCGGCCCGACAGCCGGTCCGCCAGTGCCACGCGAACCACCGGCCGTGGTGGGTCCGACAGCACCGGGGACGCTCGTGATCGGGCCGACCCCCGGTCCACCGGTACCGCGAGTGCCACTGGCCGTGTTGAGCCCACCGGCCCCCGGAACACCGGCGATCGGCCCGACCGACGGCCCACCGGTTCCCTTGGTGCTACCCGATCCGTTAGTCCCGGTGCCGCCGGGGACGTTGGTGATCGGCGTAACGGGAGGCCCGCCGGTTCCGCGTGTGCTGCTGGGACCGTTAGTCCCGGTACCGCCGGGAACGTTGGTAATGGGGGTGACCGATGGCCCGCCGGCTCCGCGTGTGCCGCCGGACCCATTAGCCCCGGAACCGCCCGGAACGTTCGTCACCGGAGTAACGGAAGGACCACCCGGACCCTTCACGCCCCCCGCCCCACCACCCGGTGCACCAGGCGGCCGTTGGGCGTTCGAGTTCGGATCGATCTTGCTGAACTGATCACGGCTGAACTGGTCGTTCTGCACGTGGGTCTGAGCGGTGGCCTTCAACCCCGACTGGACGTTCCCCATCGCCGTCGACGCCTTGTTCGCCTGCGCCACCGAAGCGTCGTTCGAGTTGTTCAACGCCGGCACCGCGGCCAACCCGATCGGCCCCAACGCGTTCGGCGCCAGCTTCAGGCCCTGGAGCCCCGTCGAGATGGCCGCCAACCGGGACTGGAAGTCGCCCGCCTTGCTCTGCAACCCCTGCAGTGACGACTCGTTCATGCCGAACCCGGAGTTGCCCGTCGGCCCACCGGCCGATGACGAGGGCGGGGGCGGGGGCGGTGGTGGGGTGGACGAGGTGCCCGATGGGCTGGAGCCCGGGTTCGCGTCGCCGCCACCACCGCGTGCCATGTCTGCTCTCCGGAGTTCTACTTGACCTGGACGTTGCCGGCGGACGCCGTGCTCGGCTCCGCGTACTTCGACTGGTACGACTCGTAGCTCGACTTCGCCGCCTCACCGGCGGACTTCGAGTCGCTCACGGCCTTCTCCAGGTTCGTGCCCGCCTGCTCGGCCTTGCGCGAAGCCTCCTCGGCCGCCTTGATGTCGGCCTCGCTGCCGGAGGCGAACGCCGCCGCGTTGGCCTCGGCCGCCGCCGCGTTGGCCGCCGCGAAGTCGACGTTCGCCTGCGAGTACTGGGCGTTCGCCACCTTCGCCGCGTCGTTCTTCGCCGCCAGCTCGTTCTCCGCCGACGTGCGCGCCTCGTCGACCGGTCCGGCGTTGTTGCTCTTGTACTCCTCGTACGCGGCCTTCGCGGCCTCGTCGGCGGGCTTAGCCGCGAGCAACGCCTCGTTGCTGGCCTTCGCCGCGTTGGCGACGTCACGCGACTCCTGCGCCGCCTTCTCCGCCAGCCGTGCCGCCTCACCGCGGGCCGCGTCCGCCTCGACCTTGGCCGCCTCGTACTTCACCATCGCGGCGTCCACACCGGCCTGGTCACCGCGAGCGGCGGCGGCGTTGGCCTCCTCGACGAAACCGTTGGCCTTCTCGTTGGCTTCGCCCGCCTTCTTGGACGCCGCGTTCAGGTCCTCGGTGGCCTTCTTGGCCTCCTCGGCCGCCGCCGCCTCCGACTCCTTCAGCTTGGCGTACCTCTCGTTGGCCTCGTCGGCCTTGGTGTTGGCGGCGGAGACCTTGTCGTCCTCGACGTCCTTCGCCAACGCCTTGTCGATGGCGCGGTCGACGCCCTTCTGCGCCTTCCACGACTCGTAGCCCACCTCGGCCACGTCGGCGACGTTCTCGAACCGGTTCCAGTTCTTGCCGACGCTCTCGGTGATCTCGTCCAGGTTCTTGATGCGGCCCATCTGCCGACCGAGCGAGGCCAGGAGCCGGGCGATGCGGGACGCGATGTTGGTCGCCAGCGCCACCGCCTTGCCGACCGCGAAACCGATGAAGACCGGGATCGAGGCGCCGAACGTGGGGATCATGGTGGCCGCCGCGATCAGCGCGCCGCCGATCAGCGAACCCAGCAGCTGGGCGATCAGGTCGCGCACGATGTCCCGCAGCACCGACACCAGCACACCGCAGATGGCGACGATCTTGGCCTTCTGCTCGACCGCGTTGGCCAGCGTGTCCAGCTCCTGGCCCAGGGCGTCCATGCTCTTCTGGAACGCCTCGGACGACGAGCCGGTCCACCCGTCGAACGTGACCAGGCCCTTGCGGTGGTCCTCGGCCAGCACCCGCAGCTCGGCGGCCTGGGCCTTGGTCGCCTCGACGTTGGCGTTGACCTCCTCCGGGTCGCCCATCAGCTGGTCGAGCGGCTCCTTGAGGAACGACACGTGCTCGATGAGCCAGCCGATGCCCGCGCCGATGATCGAGCCGAGCGGGTCCATCGCCAGCATCGCCGTCGACGACGCCGCCCCGATGACCCCGAACGTGATGTCGAGGGCCTTCTCGGTCTCGGTCTCGGCGTCCTTGCCGATGCTGGAGATCATCTCGTCGTACGCCGAGATGAACAGGGTGCCCTTGAGCTTGTTCTCCTCGGTGATCTCCATGCCCGGTGGCGAGGCGATCGGGGTGTCCGGCGCGGTCATCTTTCAGGCTCTCCTCGTCACCAGGGGTGGTTCTCGTCGTCCTCGTCGTCACCGGCGTGCGTCCTGCGCACCGGCCGCGACGGCATCTGCATCTGGGGCACGGGCGCGGCGCGAACGGGTCGCTCCGGCTCGACGGGCTCGGGCTCGACGTAGTCGCGCGCGTCGTCCTGCGGCTCGTCGTCGTCCGGGATGGCGTCGCTCACCATCCGCATGGCCTCGGTGCCCTCGCCGAGCGGTTCGAACGCGGCCATCACCTTCAGCGCGGCCTGCTTCTGCGCGACCTTGGCCGTCTGCATGATCAGCGCGGTGAGGCGGGCGGAGCCGAGTTCGGTGGCGCGGTGGCCGAGCCGGATGTCGACCAGGCCGCCGTTGGGGCCGACCGTGATGGTCACCGCGCCGTCCGGGCTGCTCGCCGTGGCCTGCGAGTTCTCGACGTTCTCCTGGAGGTCCGCCGACTTCCGCTGGAGATCGGCCAGCTTGGCCTCGAAGTTGTCGAGCCACTGCTGGGGGTCCAAGGTCAACCTCCTGGGGTGGAAAGCGGTGCAGCCTGGAGTCGACCGGAACCCGCCAACGCCGCCCCAACGCCTCACCAACGGGTGAGCCTGCGGTCTACCGAACCCCTGTCGCCCCGCCGGCCGATCCGGCCGGCGGCCGTCCGTGGACCAGCGGCGATCAGCCGAAGTGGTAGTCCGACGCGGTAGTCGGTGAATCACCCCGAGTGGCGGTGCGGGGTGATCCCACCAACGATTAGGTCACGGCGGACCGGTGCGTGCGCGGGTCCCGTTACTACGGGGTACGGTTCGCCACTCGGAAGCCCCGACGGCCTCGCCGTCGGCATTTGTCTGCTCCTAGACGAGCAGGGAGGGAGACGAGCCGTGCGTCGTCGAATGCGTGGCACCGCGGTGGCCGCGATCGCGCTGACCAGCGTTCTGTCGATGGCCGCCTGCGCCAAGGACACCGGTGGGGACAACACCGGGTCCGGGTCGACCAACACCGCCGAGGGCTGCAAGCTGGCTGACAAGCCGCCGGCAGCCGCCGCGACCTCCAGCAGGGCCGCCTCGGACGAGAAGGTCGACGGCAGCGCCCTGAAGGTGGGCCTGGCCTACGACATCGGCGGTCGGGGCGACGCGTCGTTCAACGACTCCGCCGCGGCCGGCCTGGACAAGGCCAAGGCCGATCTGGGCATCAAGCCGGAGAACGTCAAGGAGCTGACCGCCGCGCCGAACGAGCCGGAGGACGCCAAGCTCACCCGGCTCCGCCAGATGGCGAGCGAGGGCATCAACCCGATCATCGGTGTCGGCTTCGCCTACGCCGAGTCGCTGGCCGTCGTCGCGCCGGAGTTCCCGAACGTCAAGTTCGCCATCGTGGACGGTGCGGTCGAGGGTGCGGCGAACGTCACGCCGCTGCTGTTCGCCGAGGAGCAGGGTTCCTTCCTGGCCGGCGTCATCGCCGCCTACCAGTCCAAGAAGTGCCACGTCGGCTTCGTCGGCGGTGTGCAGATCCCGCTGATCCAGAAGTTCGACGCGGGCTACGAGCAGGGCGCCAAGACCGCCGCTCCGGACATCAAGGTCGAGAAGAAGTACCTGACCCCGGCGGGCGACTTCACCGGCTTCCAGGACCCGACCAAGGGTCAGGAGGCCGCGAGGGGCCAGATCGAGGCCGGCGCCGACGTGCTGTACCACGCTGCCGGCGCGTCCGGCAAGGGTGTGTTCTCCGCCGCGAAGGCGGCCGACGTCAAGGCCATCGGCGTCGACTCCGACCAGTACAACCAGAAGACGGTCGAGGAGTCGAAGGACGTCATCGTCTCGTCCATGCTGAAGCGGGTCGACGTCGCGGTGTACGAGTTCGTCCGCGCGGTCGCCAAGGACGACCTGGCGAGCCTGCCGAAGGTGTTCGACCTGTCCGTGGACGGTGTCGGCTACTCCACCTCCGGCGGCAAGATCGACGAGAACCTGAAGGCGGTCCTCGAGGGCTACAAGGCCCAGATCATCGCGGGCGACATCAAGGTCAAGTCCGCGCCGTAACCCCATCCAGCCTCCGGCGCACTGGGCCCTGCGAGCACCCTCGCGGGGCCCAGTGCGTGGTTAGCCCCGGCGCAGCCGGAGATCAGACGGAGCTTCCATGAGTACCTCCACGCCTGCCGTCGTCCTGTCGGGCATCACCAAGCGCTTCCCGGGTGTAGTCGCAAACAGCGACGTCCACCTCAGCGTCCAGGTCGGCGAAGTGCACGCGCTGTGCGGCGAGAACGGCGCCGGCAAGTCCACCCTGATGAAGATCCTGTACGGGATGCAGCAGCCCGACGAGGGCACCATCGAGGTGGCCGGCAAGCAGGTCCGGTTCCGCACCCCCGCCGACGCGATCAGGGCCGGCATCGGCATGGTGCACCAGCACTTCATGCTGGCCGACAACCTGACCGTGCAGGAGAACGTCGTCCTCGGCGCGGAGTCGCTGAACGGCATCGGCGGCAAGGCCCGCAAGCGCATCCAGGAGCTGGCGGCGGCCACCGGCCTGACCGTCGACCCCGCCGTCCTGGTCGAACGCCTCGGCGTGGCCGACCGGCAGCGGGTGGAGATCCTGAAGGTGCTGTACCGCGGCGCCAAGGTGATCATCCTGGACGAGCCGACCGCGGTCCTCGTGCCGCAGGAGGTGGACGAGCTGTTCGCCACCCTGCGCGGCATGCAGCAGCAGGGCTTCACGTTCCTGTTCATCTCGCACAAGCTCGACGAGGTCCGCGCCATCGCGGACTCCGTCACGATCATCCGTCGCGGCACCACGGTCGGCACCGCGGACCCGAAGACCGTCAGCTCGCGCCAGCTGGCCGAGATGATGGTCGGCAGCGAGCTGCCCAGCCCGGAGACGCGCGAGTCCACCGTCACCGACCGCGTCGTGCTGCGGGTGGAGAACCTGGGTCTCGTCGCGGCCGAGGGCACCCGGCCGGTGCTGGACTGCATCGACCTGGTGGTGCGGGCGGGCGAGATCGTCGGCATCGCGGGCGTCGAGGGCAACGGGCAGACCGAGCTGGTCGAGACGATCATGGGCATGCGCAAGGCCCACCACGGCCGCGTGCTGCTCGGCGACCGCGACCTGACCAGGCTCGGCACGCTGGCGCGGCGCGAGGCGGGCGTCGGCTACATCCCCGAGGACCGGCACCGCCAGGGCCTGCTGCTCACCCAGCCGCTCTGGGCCAACCGCATCCTCGGCCACCAGACCCGCCGTCCCGTGTCGAACGGCCAGTGGCTCGACATCGCGGGCGCGAAGGCCGACACCACGCGCATCGTCGAGGACTTCGACGTGCGCACGCCGGGCATCGAAGTGGCCGCCGTCGCGCTGTCCGGCGGCAACCAGCAGAAGCTCGTGGTCGGCCGTGAGCTGTCCGGTGACCCGGTGCTGCTCATCGCGTCCCACCCGACCCGCGGCGTGGACGTCGGCGCGCAGGCCCTGATCTGGGACGAGATCAAGAACGCCCGCGCGCGCGGCCTGGCCGTGCTGCTGATCTCGGCGGACCTGGACGAGCTGATCGGCTTGTCCGACACCATCCGGGTGATGCTGCGCGGTCGGCTGGTCGCGGACGCCGACCCGGCCACGGTCACCCCGGAAGACCTCGGCAGTGCGATGACCGGCGTGGGCGCCACGAGCACCGCCGTCGCCGAGCACGTCCCTGACGCCGAGAAGGCGTCGGAATCGGAAGGCGAGTAATGGGAATGTTGCGCGGCAAGCTCTTGCCGCCCGTGCTGGCGATCCTGTTCTCCGCCCTGCTGTGCGGTGTCGCGCTGGTGGTGTCCGGCGCGAACCCGCTGCGGGCGTTCGGTGTGATGCTGGGCCAGATCGGTCAGGGCACCACCGCGGTCGACATCGTCAACAGCACCGGCACGTACTACATCGCGGGACTGGCGGTGGCGATCGGGTTCCAGATGAACCTGTTCAACATCGGCGTCGAGGGCCAGTACCGGGTCGCGGCGGTCGTCGCGGCCGTGGTCGGCGGCTCGATCGTGCTGCCGCCCGGCCTGCACGCCCTGGTGATCATCCTGACGGCCGCCGTCGCCGGCGCGCTGTGGGCGGCGATCCCGGCGATCCTCAAGGTCACGCGAGGCGTCAACGAGGTCATCTCCACCATCATGATGAACGGCCTGGCGCTGGGCCTCGCGGCGTACCTGATCGGCGCGGACGTCTTCGGCGAGCTGCGGGGCAACAACATCCGCACCCCGGAGATCCCGCAGAGCGGCTGGGTGCCCGGCATCTCGTTCGGCTCGTCCGGCACGGTGTTCGGGCTGGTGTTCCTGGCCGCGCTGCTCGGCATCGGCTACTGGGTGATGATGAACCGCACCCGGTTCGGCTTCGAGCTGCGGGCGTCCGGCGAGTCGTCCACGGCCGCCGCCGCCGGCGGTGTGAACGCCAAGAAGATGATCCTGATCGCGATGCTGCTGTCCGGCGCGATCGCGGGTCTGGTGTCGATGCCCGAGATCCTGGGCCGCGACCACACCTACAACCTGAACTTCCCGGCCGGCATCGGGTTCTCCGGCATCGCGATCGCGTTGCTCGGGCGCAACCACCCCGGAGGCATCGCGCTCGGCGCGCTGCTCTGGGCGTTCCTGGACAAGTCGGGCCTCGCCTTGGACAACGTGGGCGTGCCCCGGGAAATCGTGACGATCATGCAGGGGGCGATCGTGCTGTCGGTCGTCGTCGCGTACGAGGTGGTCCGCCGGTTCGAACTGGCCGCGCAACAGCGGCAGGTCGGCCGGCAGCTCGGGACGGTGGATGCGGCATGAGCACTTCTCTGATGAACCCGGCCGACGCTCCGCTGGCCGTTCCGCCGCCTCGTCGTCCCCGCCGGATACCCGGCTGGGCGATCGGCGCGCTGGGCGTGGCCGGTGCGGTCGTGCTGCTGTCCACCACGTCGTACCTGACCGGTGTGCCGCAGTTGACGTCCACCGGCACGATCCAGACCGCCGTGCGGCTGGCGTTGCCGATCCTGCTGGCCGCGCTGGGTGGCCTGTGGGCCGAACGCGCGGGCGTGGTGAACATCGGCCTCGAAGGCATGATGATCATGGGCACGTGGGGCGCGGCGTGGGCCGGGTACCAGTGGGGCCCGTGGGCGGCGCTGGTGTCGGCCGCCGTGTTCGGCGCGCTGGGCGGGCTGCTGCACGCGATCGCGACCGTGACGTTCGGCGTGAACCACATCGTGTCCGGTGTGGCGATCAACCTGCTCGGGGCGGGGCTGACCAAGTACCTGTCCACGCTGATCTTCTTCCCCCTGTCGAACAACCCGCGCGAGTCGCCGGCCGTGCCGAAGTTCGACACGTACTCCGCCTCCGGGCTGTCGGACTGGCTCGGGACGCTGGAGGCGCAGCAGCGGGTCGGCCTGTCGGACGTCGCCGGCATCCTGCGCGGCCTGATCACCGGTGTGTCGCCGTTGACCATGCTCGCGGTGCTGCTGGTGATCGCCAGCTACCTGGTGCTGTGGCGGACCCGGTTCGGCCTGCGGCTGCGGTCGTGCGGCGAGAACCCGGTGGCCGCGGAGTCGTTGGGCGTCAACGTCTACCTGTACAAGTACGTCGCGGTGATCTCGTCGGGCGCGCTGGCCGGCATCGGTGGCGCGGCGCTCGTGCTCAACCCCGGCCAGCCCGGCTACCTGGAGGGCCAGACCAACGGGCGCGGCTTCATCGGCCTGGCCGCGATGATCTTCGGCAACTGGCGGCCCGGTGGGCTGCTCGGCGGCGCGGCCCTGTTCGGGTACGCGGACGGGTTGCAGCTGCGGTCCGGTGGCAAGACGTTCCTGGCGCTGGTCTACGGCGCGGTGCTGCTGCTGCTCGTGATCGTGATCTGGCAGCTGGTCCGCCGCCGCTGGTTCGCCGCCGCGTTCGGCATGGTGGCCGCCGGCCTGCTGTACGCCGTGTACTACTCGGTGGACGAGGTGCCGAGCGAGCTGACGACGTACGCGCCGCACCTGGTGACGCTGATCGTGCTGGCGGTGGCGTCGCAACGATTGCGCATGCCCGCCGCGAACGGGGTGGTGTACCGCCGTGGTTGACGTTGACTGGGACGCGTTGCGGGCGCGTGCCGTCGAGGCCGCCCAGTCCGCCTACTGCCCGTACAGCGGGTTGCGGGTCGGCGCCGCGGCGGTCTGCTCGGACGGGCGGATCGTGGTCGGCTGCAACGTCGAGAACGCCGCCTACGGCGTCGGCCTGTGCGCCGAGTGCACGTTGGCGGGCCAGTTCTTCCTGACCGGTGGCGGCAAGCTGGTGGCCCTGGCGTGCCGCAGCGGCGCAGGCGACCTGCTCATGCCGTGCGGCCGGTGCCGCCAGGTGATCTACGAGCTGGGCGGCGGGTCGTGCCTGATCGACACGCCGTCCGGCGTCCTGCCGATGACATCGGTGCTGCCCGACGCGTTCGGCCCGGAGGACCTCCCATGACCCACAGCGCTGTGGACGTGATCCGGGCGAAGCGTGACGGCGCCCGGTTGACCGATGGCCAGATCGACTGGGTGGTGGACGCCTACACCCGCGGGGCGGTGGCCGACGAGCAGATGTCGGCGCTGGCCATGGCGATCTTCCTGAACGGGATGGACTCGGCCGAGACCGCCCGGTGGACGCGGGCGATGGTGGACTCCGGCGAGAGGCTGTCCCTGGACGTCGGCCGCCCCACCGTGGACAAGCACTCGACCGGCGGCGTGGGCGACAAGATCACGCTCCCGCTGGCGCCCCTGGTGGCCGCTTGCGGCGCGGCCGTGCCGCAGTTGTCGGGGCGCGGCCTGGGCCACACCGGCGGGACGCTGGACAAGCTGGAGTCCATCCCCGGCTGGCGGGCGCAGTTGTCGGTGGACGAGGTGACGGCGCAGCTCCGGTCGGTCGGCGCGGTGGTCTGCGCGGCCACGTCGGGGCTCGCCCCGGCGGACAAGAAGCTGTACGCGCTGCGCGACGTGACGGCCACGGTCGAGGCCATCCCGCTGATCGCGTCGTCCATCATGTCGAAGAAGATCGCCGAGGGCGCCGAAGCGCTGGTGCTGGACGTGAAGGTCGGATCCGGGGCCTTCATGAAGTCCCTGGACCAGGCGCGGGCTCTGGCTTCGGCGTTGGTGTCGATCGGCGTGGACCACGGGCTGAAGATCAGTGCCCTGCTGACCGACATGTCCGTGCCGCTGGGACGGGCGGTCGGCAACTCGGTGGAGGTGGTCGAGTCGGTCGAGGTCCTGCGCGGTGGCGGGCCGGCCGACATCGTCGAGCTGACGGTGGCGCTGGCCGAGGAGATGCTCTCCCGGGCAGGCATCACCGCGTCACCGCGCGACGTCCTGGCGTCCGGCGAGGCGTACGAGACGTGGGCGCGCATGATCAGGGCACAGGGCGGCGATCCCGACGCGCCCCTCCCCGTCGGCGAGCACAAGCACGTGGTGACGGCCCCGGACGACGGCTACCTGACCACGTTGGACGCCTACGCGGTGGGTGTGGCGGCATGGCGGCTGGGTGCCGGCCGTGCCCGCAAGGAAGACCCGGTGCAGGCCGGCGCCGGCATCCTCTGCCTGGCCAAACCGGGCGACGAGGTGGCCAAGGGCCAGCCACTGCTGGAACTCCGCACCGAAACGCCGGACGCCATCCCCGCGGCCCTGGAATCCCTGACCGGCGGCTACGAGGTCGGCGACGCCCCACCCGCCCGCGGCCCCTTGGTGATCGAAACCATCCGGGGCTGACGAGCGGTTCACCCGCGCCCTCCTTCTGGCAGAAGAGCGGAACAAGGCCCGGCCCGCGCGAAGCGGACCGGGCCTTGTCGGGTACGGGCGATCAGGCGCCTTCGGCGGTCAGGTCGTCGTCGTCCACGTTCCGGTTGTCGTTCGTCTTCGGCCCGTTCTTCCGGGTGCGCCGCTGCGGCCGGGGCAGGGCGGTGGGGGGCGGGGGCGGGGTGGGGGAGCCGCCGCCGAGGATGAGCTCGGCGAAGGTGGCCATCGCCTCGTCCAACTGCCCGCCGATGCGCTGCTCCGACTCCTGGTTGCTCCTGCGCACCAGACCGGCCAGCGAATCGGTGTCCGGCCGGGTGGCCAAGGTCCCCTCGACCTTGGCGATCCCCTGCTCCACCACACCGGACAGCTCGCCGAGCCGCGCCGCGAAGTCGTCCTCGACCGAGTCCAGTCGCGTCGTCATGGTGTCGAGGCGGGACGTGACCTGCTCCAAGCGCTGCGCCAACGCCTCCAGCCGGTCCGTCGCGTCGACCTGCTCGCGGGTCTCGTCCAGCGCGGCGTGCAGCGCCTCGCGGGCCTCGTCCAGCTTGCCGTTCATCGTCGTGCGCGTGTCCGTCAACGACGCCGCCAGCGAGTCGCGGGTCTCGGTGAGGGTCGCGTGCAGGCCGTCGCGCGTGGTGTTGAGGTTCTCGCGCGTCTCGTCCAGCTTGCCGTGCAGGGTGTTGTTCGACTCCGTCACGGACCGCTGCAACGCCTCGCGCGTGCCGTCGAGGTGCTCGTGGACGCCCTCGTCCACCTCGTCCAGACGCCCGCGCAGCGCGGCTTCCAGCGCCTCGATGCGCTCGCGCAGCGGCCCGGTCACCGCCGCCGGCACCTGCTCGACCTTGCCGTCCTGCTTGTCCAGGTGCCCGTCGAGGTCGTCGAGGCGCTTGTGGATGTGGGAGAGCTTGTCCTCCAGCCCGTCCATCCGCCCGGCGACACCCTCGAACCGGCCCGCCACCCCGTCGAGCCGACCGTCGAGCTGCGCGAACGGCTTGGCCAGCTTGTCGACCAGGCCTTCGACGGCCCGCCCGATGCCCTGGACCGCGTTGTCCTGCGCCTCCAGCCTGGCCAGCGCCTCGTCCAGGCGCTCGGCCAGCACGCTGACCTCGTTCCGGTCGGGCAGCTCGGACAGGCGCTTGCGAACGGAACCCAGCGATTCGAGCGGGGACATCCTCGCGTGGATCTCGTCCAGTGCGTCGAAGATCTGCTGCTGTTCGCTCTCACGAATCTCCGCGGCGCGCGTGAGCATGTTGCGCATCCGATCGAAGGACATCGTGGAGTTGTTGTTCTCGTTCACGGCTCGGGTGCCTTCGTCCAGGGGAGGGGAGACCTCCGGGAGCCTAGCCAGGTTGGGGCGGTGCGCAGTAGCGCCCCCCGCCAGGGGCCGCCCGTACCGGCCTTGCGTGTAGTCCGTTCGAGTGACAACGAGCGGGCACACCTGAAGGTAACGGACGGCAGGTTCGGGAGAGCGTCGTGCGAGCATCCGCCGTGCGAGTGACTAAAGCCGTGGTAGCGGTAGCGCAAAGTTCTGCATCACGAGTGCACAACGGTGAGGAGGCACCCAAGCGAGTGGTTCTCCACACATCGCGTGACTCCGAGCTGATCATACCTTGACAAGATCATTCCGTCGCGGACCGACACGGCGTGTCACCGGTATACGGTGACGACCATGTCGACCCCGCTTACCCAGGAGGCCCTCCGCAGCGCACCCAAGGTGCTGCTGCACGACCACCTCGACGGTGGCCTCCGCCCCCAGACGGTGATCGAACTCGCCGAAGCCTGTGGCCACCAGGGCCTGCCCACCACCGACCCGGTGGCACTGGGCTCCTGGTTCCGAGACAACGCCAACTCCGGCTCGCTGGTCCGCTACCTCGAGGGCTTCGCCCACACCTGCGGCGTCATGCAGGACGAGTCCGCGCTGGTCCGCGTCGCCTCCGAAGCCGTGCAGGACCTCGCCGACGACGGCGTCGTCTACGCCGAGATCCGCTACGCCCCGGAGCTGTTCACCGAGAAGGGCCTCAGCCTGGAGCAGGCCGTCGAGGCCGTGCAGGAGGGCTTCCGCCAGGGTGAGGCCGCGTCCGGCGGTCGCATCAAGGTCGGCACGCTGCTGTGCGCGATGCGCCAGAACGACGGCTGGCAGCGCATCGCCGACCTGGTGGTCCGCTACCGGGAGGCGGGCGTGGTCGGCTTCGACATCGCCGGCCCCGAGATCGGCTTCCCGCCCAGCAAGGAGCTGTCCGCGTTCGAGTACCTGCGGCAGCAGAACGCGCACTTCACCATCCACGCCGCCGAGGCCGCGGGCGCCGAGTCGGCCTGGGAGGCCGTGCAGCTCGCGGGCGCGGAGCGGCTGGGCCACGGCGTGCGGCTGGCCGAGGACATCAAGGGCGACGAGGTCGGCCACCTCGCGGCCTACGTGCGGGACCGGCGCATCGCGCTGGAGATGTGCCCGACGTCGAACGTGCACACCGGCGCGGTGGCGTCGCTGGCCGAGCACCCGATCCGGCGGATGGCCGACCTGGGCTTCCGGGTCACCGTGAACACCGACAACCGGCTGATGAGCCAGGTGTCGATGACCGGCGAGTTCGCCACCGTGGTCGAGCACTTCGGGTTCGGCTGGGACGACCTGCGCAAGTTCACGGTCAACGCCGCCAAGGCCGCGTTCATCACGCACGACGAGCGCCGCGCCCTGATCCAGGACGTCATCGAGCCCGCGTACGCCGCCCTCCAGCAGTAGGTCTTCCAGCAGGAAGCCCGCCGGCGGCGAGCACGGCAATGCAAGAGGTCGCGGGCTCCACCGGAGCCCGCGACCTCTTGCTTCTCAGCGCCTACCGGTGCTAGTGCACCTTGAGCCGGTCCTCGAACGACGCCACGAGGTTCCGCCACGCCTGCTGCTCGTCGTCGAACGGAGCGCTGGGCGCCAACCGGGTGGGGTCGGGCTTGAGCACGTACGACACCAGCCACCCCAGCCGCTCGGACTGGTTCAGCGCCACCTTCACGGTGTCGTCGTTCGCCCACTCGCCCGCGTCCTCGAGCAGCTCCACCACCAGGTCGAGCTGCGTCGCGTCGATCCCGTCCGGGCCGTCGGCGATGTCCTCGTCCAGGCCGGTGAGCACGTAGACGTTGTCCGGGTCGACCTCGACCTCCAGGTCGCCGCCGGTCGCCTTGGTCACCAGCTCGCCCCAGGTCGAGACCTCGGCCAGGTCGTTGTCGTCGGCCTCGACGATGAACCGGGCCAACGCGCGCGGCGAGCCGAACACGTCGATCTTGCCCTTGCGGCCGAGGAACACCGGCTGGTCGTCCAGGTAGCAGCGCAGCGTGTAGTACTCGCCCGCACTGGTGATGATCTTGATCGGGTCGATGCCGACCTCGGCCCAGAACCCGACCGACTCCTCGTCCTCGTCCTCGTCGTCCTCCGACTCGGACTTGGCGACCGCCGCCGCGGCGTTGGCCTCCTCGAAGGCGGCCAACTCCTCCTGGGCGGTCTTCAGCTCGGCCTCGTCGATGTCCGGCGTGGTCACGACCTCGTCGATCGCGTCCAGCACCTCGTCCCACTTCTCGGAGACGACCTCGGCGATCTCGGTCCACAGCGCCTGGCCCTCGCGGCCGGTGAACGGCAGCGTGCCCTGCGGCAGGAGCGAGAAGCCCTCCGCCGAGTCCAGGATCTCGTGCACCTTCTCCAGGTCGCACACGTCGGCCAGCGACCGCACGATCGACACCACGTCCGCCAGCTCGCCGATGACCCACGTGTCGGGCTCCTCGGCGACCAGCTCCGGCACACCGACCAGGTCGAACTGGTGGTTGTCGTCCGGCGACAGCTCACCGACCGACAGCGCGGGCACCACGTGCCACGCCGGGTGGTCGGTCAGGTCGTGCTCTTCGGCCTTGCGCACGAACGCCGCGAGGTGCGCGGCATCCGGAAAGGCGTACAGGTCCTCCTCGTGGCCGAGGAATGCCTCCCACTCCTCGCCCTCTTCCCGCCAGCGCGGAGCCCATAGGGTGACAACATCACCCTGAGTGAGCCCCAGCTCGATCGGGACGATGTCCTGTGCCATCCGACCTCCCGGTCACGCCATGCCCCTTTGCGATGCGGGGCAAGACTACGGGGTCGATCACGCGCTACTGCCGTTGACCACGGAAAGGGTCGGCGAAGTAGTCGTCGTCGTCCGTTTCCGCGGGCTCCGGACGGGGTGCCGGCCGACCCCGCCGCTGCCCGGCCCACGGTGGCGACGGTGGGCCGGCGGGCGTCGCGGCCGTCCGCGATCGTCCTCCGGACGAGCCCTGATCGCCACGTCCGCCCTGGTCACCGGGTTGGTGCGGGGTCGGGACCGCGGCCTTGAGGGGTGGTGGACCGGCGAAGGCCTCGACCGCCATGGCCATGCTGTCGCCCAACGACTTGGCCAGCTCGTTGTAGCTCTTCCGCACGGCCGCGTCGGTCGCCAGCCGGGCCGTCTCCACGACGAGGCGGCCGACCGCGTCCGGCCCCCGGGCCAACGCGTTCGGGTGCAGGTCGAGCGCCTTCAGCTCACCCGTCGCGGTCGCCGTGGCGCGGGCCAGTCCGGTCGGGTGCTGGGCCGCGCCGGTCGTGCGGGCCAGCACGTCGGTCAGACCCTCGGCCGCCGCGAGTCGTTGCTCCTGCGTCACCGCGAACCCCTCAGGTACGAGCCGTCGAAGTCGTCGTCGTCCGGACCGCGCTCGAAGCCGATCTCGCCCAACGCCCGCACCACCGCCGGGTCCGCCACCCGTTCCACCGTCCGGTGCATCCGGGTGGCGGCGTCACGGGAGGCCCGTGCCGACACGCGCAGGATCTCGTCCGCCAGCGCCCGCGGCCCCATGGCCAACGCCCCGGGCGCGATCCTGACCTCCTGCGGCGGCCCGCCGGGCGCCGCCACGACCGTGACCGCGCCGTCCGGCGACGACGCACGCCCGCGCACCGGCCCGGTGCGCGCCACGTGCTCGGCGACCTGCCGCCCGGTGTCCGCGACCCGCCGGGCCGCCCGCTCCGTCTCGTCCACGCCCTCAGCCCGTCGGTCGGTAGAAGCCCATGAAACCCATGCCGCTGTTGCCGGTGCGGATCGGGCCCACCTGCACCGGGTCGCCCGCCTCCACCATCTGCCCGTTGCCGATCACCATCGCCACGTGCCCGTCCCACACCACGAGGTCGCCGGGCAGCAGCTGGTCCGGCGGCACGGACGCGCCCATCGCCTGCGACGACGCCGGCCGGGGGATGTCGAACCCGGCGCCCGCGTAGGCCCACTGGGTCAGGCCGCTGCAATCGGTGCCCTGCGGCGGGTTCGCGCCACCCCAGACGTACGGGGTGCCCAAGGCGGACAACGCGTTGCGCACGGCCCGTGCGGCGGTCTCGTTGGGGGCCTCGGCGGAGCTGCCGTCCGGCAGGTTCACGCCCACGCCGGTGCCGGGCTGCGGCGGGATGGCCACCGGCAGACGCGGCCCCACGGCACCTCCGCCGCCTCCTCCACCTCCGCCGCCACTACCGCCTCCGCCGCCACCACCGGTGTCACCACCACCGCCGCTGCCGCCGGTCGAAGAGGACTGGCGCCCGCCGCCGTCACCGCTCGCCGACGACGTGGACGTGGTGCCGCCGCTCTCCGCGCCCAGCGGATCGCCGAGCCCGGCGAAGTCCGGCTGCTGCAAGCCCTGCAACTGCGTGACGACGGCGGTCAGCTCGGTGCGGACCTTCTCCAGTTCTCGCCCGGTCCTGCCCTCGTAGTCACGGGCCTTGGCGGTCACCTCCGCCGCCACCGCGAGCACCGCTCCCACCCCGCCGAACACGCCCGCCGCCGCAGCCGCGGCCAGCCGGGGCCACGCCCAGCCGGTGAACTCGTCGATCAGGCCCTGGATCGCGGTCTTGCCGGACGTCACCGCGCTCACGGCGGTGGTCGCGGCCTGCTGGGTGGCCGTCGCGTTGCGCGCCAACGTGCCCACGCCGCCGGAGAAGGTCGACGCGCGAGCCTGGAACGCGTTCGCCCTCTCGCCGTACCAACTCGCCAGCGCGGAGTTCGCCGCACCCGTGTGCCTGCCGTCGATCTCGGTCAACGCCGAGGACGCCCGCCCGAACGCGTCCGCCGCGCTCGTCGCGCCGCCGGTGTCGCCGTCGAGCTTGGCCAGGTGGTCCTCCATGGGCTGGACCAGGGCCGCCAGGAAGCCTCCGACGTCCACGTCAGACCTGGGTCGCGCGGTCGAGGTCGGCGCTGTTCCGCGCCTCCTGCTCGACGTACGCCTCGCCGGCCTTCCGCACGGCCTCGGCGAACGCGGACAGCCCGGCCGACGCGGCGGCCACACCGTCCACTTGGGCCTGTGCCGCGCGCTGGAACGCCGCGCCCAACCCGACCTCGTCGCCGATCTCGCCGAAACTGCCCGCCGCCAACGACGTCGTGCCCGCCAACGTCGACGTGCCGATCGCGCCGACCTCGCTCGCCAGACCCGCGGCCGTGCCGCCGTACGCCGACAGCGCGGCGGTGTCGACGCCGAAACCCCGTTCCACCCTCGTCCCCCTTTTGGTGCCGTGCGGTGGCGATCCTGCCGCATCCGGAACCGGGTTGTGCGGCGTTCGGCGAGATCCTGCCCCGATGGGCGGTACCACGGGCGGTGTCGCTACCTGATCATGTGTACGTGGGTGTTTTGCGCCATTGGGAACGGATCGTGGCGTGGTTGGACCACCACGCCCCCTCGACCGTGTCGGCGTTCGTGCCCCCTGAGGACCACGCCGCGGTCGAGGCGCTGGCGCATGCGAGCGGGCTGGAACCGCCGGCCGACCTGCGTTCGTGGTGGGCGGTGTGCGGCGGGACGGCGAACTTGGCGTTCGCCGAGGTGCTGCCGCCGTTCTACACGCCTCTCGGTCCGTCCAACGCGCTGCGGTCGTGGCGGCTGAAGGAGCGGTTCTGGCCGGCGGACCTCGACTCGGAAGCCGGCACGCCGACCGCGGGCTTTCACCCGATGTGGTTGCCGATCGCGTTCGACGGGTGCGGTGACGCGCTGGCGGTCGACCTGCGTCCGGGTGTGCTGTGCGGGTGCGTGGTCGAGTGGGACCGGCAGGCGGGCGAGATGCTGAAGCCGGAGTGGACCAGCTTGGACGAGATGCTGGACGAGGTCGCCACCGCGCTGGAGCACCGGGGGCGGCTCGGCCACTGCGAGCCGTTGGTCACCACGGACGGCCGGCTCGGGTGGCGCACCGACTGACGGAAGATCACTCCGGCGAGTGAATCCCGGTGTCCCGGCGCGCCGCTGCCGGGGAGTTGACGTTGGCTGCTGGAGGGTTGTCGATCCTCCCCGGGAGCCGGACATGCTGATCAGGCGCGTCGGAGCAGTCGGTCTTGCCGCGGGCGTCGCCGCCCTGGCGATCGGGTGGGCGAGCCCCGGGCAGTCCGCGGCCAGGCTCCAGGCGGTGGTGAACCCGTTGCGGCCGGTCGCGCCCGGAGATGTGCACGCCGACCCGAGCCACGGGTTCCTCGTGCTGGTCGAAGGCGACGCCGGGCTGTACGAGAACGAGACCGAGGGGCCGATGGCGATCGGCGGCGACGTCCGGTTCCGCCAGTACAACGCGGGGTCCAACAACCCGGGCACGTACGCGCTGCCCGGTGACACCCAGCCGACCAGCCTCGTCATCGGCGGCGCGCCGGACTTCGCCGGGAGCACGGGCGTCCTGAGCGTGCTCGGCAACTCCTACGCCAAGATCGGCGACTTGAGCGGGGCGGACGTGCTGCCGTCCGGCGGCGTGACGTGGGTGGTGCCCGACGGCGCCGCGCCGGCCGACCAGCCCGGCATCTCGATCCAGACCTCGCAGCCCGCCGAGTCGGTCGGGGGAGCCAGTGGGTTCGACTTCGCGTCGTTGTTCGCCACGTACCGGGGGCTCAACGCGGAGATGTTCGCGTGCCCGTCGACCGTGACGTTGACGGACCAGAACGGGCAGGGGCCGTGGAACGGCACCGATCCGAACGCGACGATCGGTCTGCGGCCGGGCCAGAACGTGCTGACCCTGACGCCCGCGCAGATGACCGCCCTGGACAGCGTCAACCCGCGCAACGGCTACTCCCAGCCCGGCGTCGGGGCGTGGCTGATCATCAACGTCGAGGTGGCCGGTGACTACACCTGGGACGTGCCGAACGTGAGCTGGCAGGGCGCCGGCCCGTCGCGGCACGTGCTGTGGAACTTCACCACGTCGGGGACCATCACGCTGCCGGCGGAGTCGCCCACGGTGTGGGGCACGGTCTACGCGCCGAACGCGACCCTGGTGGACCTCAGCCCGTCCAACATCGAGGGCGCTGTGGTGGTCCGGTCGCTGGTGCACGGTGGTGAGACCGCAGGCAGCGGTGGCGAGATCCACAACGCCCCGTTCGACGACATCGTCACCACCTGCGGCACCACGCCCACCACCACGACCGAGCCGACGACCACGACCGAGCCCTCGACGACGACCCAGCCGACCACCACCACGCAGCCGACCACCACCACCGCCGAACCGACCACGACCACCGCCGGGCCAACCACGACGACCAGCGGCCCGACCACGACGGTGCCGACGACGACCACGCCAGGCCCGACCCCGTCGACCACGACGGTGCCCACCACCACCGGGGCGAGCACCACCACCGGGGCGACCACCACGACACCCGGTTCCGGCGTCGGGACCACCACCCACCCGACAGCCGTTCAACCGGGCGGCGACGACGACCAACTCGCTGACACCGGCGCCTCCGTCCGAGGCCTGCTGACGTCGGGCGTCCTGCTCGTCCTGTCCGGCGGGATCGCCCTCGCGCTCACCAGGCTCCGCGACCGCCGCAGCTGACGGCCCGGCGGTTGGTCGGCCGGGCGGTCGGTTGGACAGGTGACCCATGACCATAGGGCGTGCGAGCAGGGCATGACCCGTTCGAACGATGCGCCGCGCGACCCGTTCAGCGGCGTCTTGAGCCCGGCCTGACCGGGTATCCGCAGCCATGACCAGCTACGAGTACCAGGCGCCGGTCGAGATGTCGGCCCGGGAGCTGTTCGAGTTCCTGGCACGTCCCGAGAGCCTGCCCCAGCACCTGCCGGGACTGTCCACCTCGACCCCGCGCATCGACCACGACCGCCGCAGCGTCTCGTGGGAGGAGAACCGCTACCGGGGCGAGCTGACGGTCGTCGACGACGGCGCGGGGCGCAGCCAAGTTTCGATCGCGGTGGAAACCGACGAGCCCGGTGACGTGCGCCGGGACCTGGAGGAGGCGGTCGCGGCGATCTCGCACCGGGCGACGGCCGAGGCCGAGCTGAACGCCGCCGACAACGGCAACGCCTGGTATTGATGTGACTTGAATCACTTCGGCGTGAGAACCTCCACGGCGGGCGCGGCGTCTTGCCGGGTGTGAACGAGGAGCAGCTGGTCCGCGCGGTGGCCCGTGGCGACCGTGCCGCGTTCGAAGAGCTGTACCGCCGAACGTCCCCGTGGCTGGCGGTGCGCCTGCGCCGCCGGTGCGCGGACGAGCAGGTCGTCGCCGAGGTCATGCAGGAGACGTACCTGGCCGTGTGGCGGGCGGCGGGGTCGTTCGCGGGCGCGGCGGTCGACGGCACGGCGGTCGGCTGGCTGTGGACGATCGCGGCCCGCCGGCTGGTCGACGCGTTCCGCCGCCGCGCGCACCAGGCCCGGCCGGTGCCGGTCGTCGGGACCGCGCCCGCCGCCGAGGACGAGGTGCTGGCGGGGACGTTGAGCGACGACGTCGGCGGCGCGTTGCGCGACCTGGCGCCCGAGCTGCGACAAGTGCTCCAGGCGATGGTGCTGGACGGGCTGAGCGTGCGGGAGACCGCGGTGCTGCTCGGGGTGCCGGAGGGCACCGTCAAGACCCGCGCGAGGCGGGCTCGGATCGCGATGCGGGAGGCACTGTCATGAGCGAGCACGCGTCCGCCGAGTTGATCGCCCGCTACGCGTCGGGCGACGACCTGCCCGCTGACCGGTTGTGGTCGGTCGAAGCGCACCTGGAGACCTGCGAGCTGTGCCGGCTGCGACTGGCTGATGTGGCTCCACCGCAGGTCACGGCGTTGACCGAAGCCGTGTGGGCGGGGTTGGAGCCGACCGGCACACCGGTGCGCGGACGTGGTCGGTTCGCGCGGTGGGCGACGCCGGCGTTCCTGCCGTGGCTGGCCATGACCGCGTTCGTGGTGTTGGCGGCCCTGTCGCTGGAAGGGCTGCTCCAGTCGGGCTCGGTGTCGTCCGCCGTCTTGCTGATCGCGCCGATCGTGCCGGTGCTGGGCGTGGCCGCGGCCTGGTCGCGGGCCATGGACCCGGCCTACGAACTGGTCGTGTCGACCGCGCGGGCCGGTCTGCGACTCGTGCTGCGCCGGACGGTCGTGGTGCTGGTGGCGGTGCTGCCCGCGTTGCTGGTGGGCGGCTGGCTGGCCGGCGCGTCACCCGCGTACTGGCTGCTGCCGTGCCTGGGTGTCACGTCCGCGACGCTCGCGCTCGGCGGCGTGATCGGGATTCGCCGGGCCGCCGTCGCCACCGCCGCCACGTGGGCGGTGCTGGTGATCGGCCCGGCAGTGGTGCTCGGCGGTGTGCCCGGCGTGCTCGCGCCCGGTGCGTCGCCCGCGTGGGCGGCGGTGCTCGTCGGGGGCGCCGCCGCCGTGTTCTTCAGGTCCGCGGCCTACGCGCGACTGTGACGGAGGTAGGGGACGTGGCACGTGCGGTGAACGCGGCGGAAGTCGCGCCGACGAAGTACGCCTGGCAGGTCAAGGCGGAGGGCCTGCGCGTGCGTGCGGGCCGGACGATGGCGGTGGACGGGCTCGACCTGCGGCTGGGCCGCGGAGTGCACGGGCTGCTCGGCCCGAACGGCGCGGGCAAGACCACGCTGATCCGGTCGTTGGCGACGGTGCTGCGGCCCGTGTCCGGGACGTTGGAGGTGCTCGGCTCGCCGGTGTCCGGCCAGGTCGACCTGCGCGGGCTGCGCCGGTCGCTCGGGTACCTGCCGCAGGACTTCGGCTACTACAAGCGGTTCACCGTGCGGGAGTTCGTCGAGTACATGGCGTGGCTCAAGGAGATGCCCAAGCGGGACATCCCCGGCGCGGTGCAGCGTGCCGTCGAACGGGTCGGCCTGGCCGACCGCGCGGACCACCGGATGAAGACGCTGTCCGGCGGCATGGTGCGGCGGGCCGGTATCGCGCAGGCCATCGTGAACGACCCCGAGGTGCTGCTGCTGGACGAGCCGACCGCCGGGCTCGACCCCGGTCAACGGGTCCGGTTCCGGGAGCTGGTGCAGGAGTTGGGCTCCGACTCGTGCGTGGTCGTGTCGACGCACCTGGTCGAGGACGTCGCGGCGGCCTGCACGGACGTGGTGCTGGTCGACGCCGGTCGGCTCGTGTTCCAGGGCACGCCGGACGACCTGGCCGCCGCCGGTGGACCGGACCACGTCGGCGACAGCCCGCTGGAACGCGGGTACTCGGCCCTGCTCGGTGAGGCTGGTGGCTGGTGAGGGTCCTCGGGATCGAGTTGAAGCGGACCACCGCGCTGCTGGTCGGTGCGCTGGTCGCCGTGGTGATGCTGGGGCTGCTGACCTGGGGGCCGTCGACGAAGGTCAGCACGGCGTGGACCCGGCAGTGGACGACGTTGGCCGAGTGGATCCGGTTCATGCTGGTGTTCTCGTGGCCGCTGGTGCTCGGCGCGGGTGCGTTGCAGGGGTTGCGGGACCGGCGGTCCGGGGTGGAGGAGCTGTTCGCGTCCACGCCGCGGCCGCGTGCGCAGCGGGTGGGGTGGACGCTCGGCGCGCTGGCGGTCGGGGTGGTCGGTGGGTACGCGCTGGTGTTCGCGGTCGGTGCGGTGCAGGTGCCTTCGGCGACGGACTACTTCCACCGGGGCTGGGTGCCGGCCGCGCTGGTGGGCGCGTTGGCGCTGGTCGCGGCGGCGTGGTTGGGCGTCGGGTTGGGCCGGCTCGTGCCGTCGCCGTTGGTGCCGCCCGTGGTGGCGGTCGGCGGGCTGGCCCTGACGTCGCTCGGGGTGGGGCAGCCGGGGGACGGCCTGCCGTGGACCGCGTTGCTGCCGTCGCTGCCGTTCCCGAGGTCGGTGTTCGCGTCGGTGGCCGGTTCGGTGAGCGCGGTGCAGGCGGTGTGGTTCGTCGGGGTGGCGCTGACGGGGTTCCTGCTGGTGGCGCTGCGGCGTCGGTGGCCGGCGGTGCTGCCGGTGCTGGTGGCGGGCGCTGTCGCCGTGCCGCTGCTGCCCGCCACGGCGGAGGAGGCGATCTCACCTGATCCGGTGGCCGCTGAACTCGTGTGCGCGGAGCAGTTGTGCCTGATGCGAGCGCACGAGCACGAGCGGGCGGCGTTGGCGGGGCCGGCCCGCGAGGCGTTGCGGTTGCTGGCGAAGCTGCCCTCGCCGCCGACGTCGGTGCGGGAAGTGGTGGGGACGAAGACGGGCGTGGTGCAGCTCGAAGGGCGCGGCCCGGAGCCCACGGACGCCGTGTGGCTCGACTTGGACGAGTTCACGTACTTCCGCCGAGTGCCGCCGACGCCTGAGCAGGTGACGAGGTACATGCTCGCCGGCGCGGGCACGCGGACGTGCTACGGCGATCTCATCCCGGAGTCCGTGGCACGCGAGGTGGCCGCGCGCACGGTGATGACGTCGTGGCTGACCGGTCGCCTGGAGCCGCTGCCGCTGTACCGGGCCTGGTTGGGCGAGGAGGTCGACGCGCTGGCCTGGAAGGCTTGGGCGGAGCTGCGCGCACTCCCCGAAGCCACTCAGACGGCCCGCGTCCAAGCGGCGCGAGAGGTCCAAGCCGCGTGCAGCGGCGACGCCCTCACCGCCCTGACCTCATGACCCCCGTGAGTCCTCCGTTCAGGACGCGCGAGTCCTCCGTTCGGAACACCCGAGTTCAACGCTCAGGACGGGGTGCGGCGTGACCCGGTGGTTGCTGCTCTACGCGCGTTCGCGGCAGGTTCCGGTGACGGCGGCCGTCGTGACGGCGGTCGTCACCGGGCTTGCCGCCCTCGCCCCGGTCGACGGCGGCCCGCAGTTCGCCGCCTTCGCCGCGGCCATCGGGGTCGCCGCCCTCGGGACCGGCCTCGGCGGGCACGACCGGGCGCTCGACCGCACGGCCGCGTTCGGCTGGCCGCCCCGCCGGGCCGCGCACCTGCTGCTCGGCGGCGCGCTCGTCACGGGGCTCCTGCTCGCCGCCGACGTGGTCGCCGACCCGATCGCACCGGACGCGTTCGTGCTCCGGGACGTCGTCGGACTCGGCGGCCTGGCCGCACTGGGCGCGCTGCTCCTCGGCTCACGCGCCGCGTGGGTGTTGCCGATCGGCTGGACCGGCATGACGCTCGTCGTCCCACCCGGGCACGACCACTGGCTCAGCCGCCTGCTGAGCTGGCCGGTGCAACCGACCGGCACGACCTCGGCCACCATCACCGCGATCGTGCTCGGCTGCACCGGCCTGCTCGGCTACAGCGTGTTCGGCTGCCGCCGCTGAACCGGTCAGACGCCCATCGGGTGCCAGACCGTCTTCGTCTCCAGGAACGCCCGCAACCGGCCCAGGTCCGGCTCACGGGTGAAGTCCTCCGAGGGCCGCGTCCGCAGCACGCGCTTCACCGTCCCGGCCGCCGTCCGCTCCAGGTCCGCCCGCGTCGCCTCCGGCGCACCGGTCAGGTCCAGGGCGTTCACGTCACCGTGCGAAGCCAGCCACGGCGCGATCTCCGCCGTACGCCCGGTCAGCACGTTCACCACGCCACCGGGCAGGTCGGACGTGGCCAGCACCTCCGACAACGTCACCGCCGGCAACGGCCGGTCCTGCGAGCTGACGACCACCGCCGTGTTGCCGGTCGCGATCACCGGCGCCACCGCGCTGATCAGCCCCAGCAGCGACGACTGCTGCGGCGCGAGCACCGCGACCACACCCGTGGGCTCCGGCATCGAGAACGAGAAGTACGGCCCCGCCACCGGGTTCGTCCCGCCCAGCACGGTGGCCACCTTGTCGGTCCACCCCGCGTACCAGACCCACCGGTCGATCGCCGCGTCCACCAGCGACTGCGCCTTCTTCACCGCGACGCCCTCGCACGCGGCCACCTCGGCGACGAACTGGTCCCGGCGGCCCTCCAGCACCTCGGCCACCCGGTACAGCACCTGCCCGCGGTTGTACGCCGTGGCTCCGGACCAGCCCGGGAACGCCTTGCGCGCCGCCACGACCGCGTCCCGGGCGTCCTTGCGCGACCCCTGCGCCGCGTTGGCCAGGAACGCGCCCTTCGCGTCGACCACCGGGTACGACCGGCCGGACTCGGAACGCGGGAACGCGCCGCCGATGTACAGCTTGTACGTCTTCGCGACCGAGATCCGGTTCTCGGCCTTGCCGAGCGAAATCCGATCAGACATCGAGGTACGCCTCCAGCCCGGTGCGACCGCCCTCGCGGCCGAAGCCCGACTCCTGGTAGCCGCCGAACGGGGCGGTCGGGTCGAAGCGGTTGAACGTGTTGGCCCACACCACGCCGGCGCGCATCTTCTGCGCCGCCCACAGGATGCGCGACCCCTTCTCGGTCCAGATGCCGGCGGACAGCCCGTACGGCGTGTTGTTCGCCTTGGCCACCGCCTCGTCCGGCGTGCGGAACGTGAGCACCGACAGCACCGGCCCGAAGATCTCCTCGCGGGCGATCCGCATCGCCTGCGACACGTTCGAGAACACGGTCGGCGCGAAGTAGAAGCCCTTGTCCGGCAACGGGCACGCGGACGTCCAGCGCTCCGCGCCCTCGGCGTCACCCGACTCGACCAGCTGCTGGATCTTGGCCAGCTGCTCGCGCGAGTTGATCGCGCCGACGTCCGTGTTCTTGTCCAGCGGGTCGCCGACGCGCAGCGTGGAGATGCGCACGCGCAGCTTCTCCAGCAGCTCCTCGGCCACCGACTCCTGCACCAGCAGCCGGGAACCCGCGCAGCACACGTGGCCCTGGTTGAAGAAGATGCCGTTGACGATGCCCTCGACCGCCTGGTCCAGCGGCGCGTCGTCGAACACGATGTTCGCGGCCTTGCCGCCCAGCTCCAGCGTGAGCTTGCGGCCGGTGCCCGCGAGCTGCCGCTGGATGAGCTTGCCGACCTCGGTCGACCCGGTGAACGCGACCTTGTCCACGTCCGGGTGCGAGGTGACAGCAGCGCCGACGTCACCCGCTCCGGGAAGGATGTTGACCACACCGGGCGGCAGGTCGGCCTGCTGGATGATCTCCGCCAGCACCAGCGCGGTCAGCGGCGTCGTCTCGGCGGGCTTGAGCACCACCGTGTTGCCGCACGCCAGCGCGGGCGCGATCTTCCACGCGGCCATCAGCAGCGGGAAGTTCCACGGGATCACCTGGCCAGCGACGCCCAGCGGCTTCGGGTCCGGGCCGTAGCCGGCGTAGCCGAGCTTGTCCGCCCAACCCGCGTGGTAGAAGAAGTGCGCGGCGGCCGTGGGCACGTCCACGTCACGCGATTCCTTGATCGGCTTGCCGTTGTCCAGGCTTTCGAGGACGGCGAGCTCACGACCGCGTTCCTGGATCAGCCGGGCGATCCGGAAGATGTACTTGGCGCGCTCCGAGCCGGGCATCTTGCCCCAGACCCGGTCGTAGGCGCGGCGGGCCGCCTTCACTGCCTTGTCCACGTCCGCCGGCGCGGCGGTGCTGACCTCGGCCAGCACCTCTTCCGTGCCGGGGTTGACGGTCTTGAGCGGTTCACCGGCGCCTTCGACGAACTGGCCGTCGACGAACATCCGGTAGTTCGGCTTGAGGTTCGCGATGTCCCGCGATTCTGGCGCGGGAGCGTATTCCCACATGGTCAGTCCACCGTCACGTAATCGGGGCCGCTGTAGTGGCCCTCCAACTGGGTGCGCCGCTGCATCAGCAGGTCGTTGAGCAGCGTGGAGGCGCCGAAGCGGAACAGGTCTGCGGTCAGCCACTCCGGCCCCGCGACCTCGTGCACCGCGACCAGGTACTTGATCGCGTCCTTGGTCGTGCGGATGCCGCCGGCCGGCTTCACGCCTCTGAACTCGCCCGTCTGGGTGTGCCAGTCGCGGACGGCTTGCAGCATCACGTGCGTGACGGGCAGCGTCGCGGCGGGGGACACCTTGCCGGTGGAGGTCTTGATGAAGTCGCCTCCCGCGAGCAGGCCCAGCCACGACGCGCGCCGCACGTTGTCGTAGGTGGCGAGTTCGCCGGTCTCCAGGATGATCTTGAGGTGCGCGTCCCGGCAGGCGTGCTTGACCTGCACGATCTCGTCGAACACCTGGCCGTACCGGCCGGACAGGAACGCGCCCCGGTCGATCACCATGTCGATCTCGGTGGCGCCCGCGTCGACGGCGTAGGCGGTGTCCTCCAGCTTCACCTTCAGGCTCGACCGGCCGGACGGGAACGCGGTGGCGACGCTGGCGATGTTGATGCCGGTGCCCGCGAGTTCCTTGACCGCCGTCCCGACCATGTCGGGGTAGACGCAGAGTGCGGCGACCTTGGGCACGTCCGGGCGTTCCGGGTCGGGTCGGCGGGCCTTCGCGGCCAGCGACCGGACCTTGCCGTGGGTGTCCGCGCCTTCGAGCGTGGTCAGGTCGACCATGCTGATGGCGGTGTCGATGGCCCACATCTTGCCGGCCTTCTTGATGCTGCGGGTGCCCAGACCTGCCGCGCGCTGTTCGACGCCGACTTGGTCCACACCGGGCAGTCCGTGCAGGAACCGGCGCAGCGACGCGTCGTCGCGGACGGCGTCCGCGAGCGCCGGGGGCAGCGACGGCGATGTCGATGGAGCAGCCATGTCGCCGAGTCTAGGCGGAATGGGACGGCCGTCCTAAGTGAGTGGCTTCGGCCTGGTCAGCGGTACTACGGGCAGCGGGGGGTCACCCGGAACGGCGAGGTCGTCAGCCGACGCGACGGGGTTTCGCGACCTCTTCCTCGACCGCCCGCACGTTGGCGAGCAGCGGCACCGTGACCTTGGCGCACGCCGGCTCGCCGCAGCCACGAGCCGCCTCTGACCCGACTCCGCCGCCGTCCGAGCCCTGCCAACCGAGCCGTGCCCACCGTGCCCAGGTGGTCGACGTGCACCGAGCGGCCAATCACCCGCACCGATGTCCCCGACCTCACGGGTCAGGAGAATCAGCCCTCAAGCTGGTCCCGCTTCTGGCCCTTGATCTTCTTTTTCTTCGGCCGCTTCACCTCGACCGCGCCCATCATCGCGAAACCCATGATCCGCACGACCGGTCCACCCGGGATGGTCGGCGCGCCCTTGTGCGTGACGTCCTCGAAAGCGCCCATGAAGCCGATGCCCTCGACCCGCACGGTGATGTCCTCCGGCACGATGATCTCCACCCCGCCCATCAGGGCGTAGGCGTGGATCGTCGTCTCGCCCTGCGCGAACCGGGCCTTCGTCAGGTCGAGCTCGACACCGCCCATGATCGCCACCGCCGTGTGCGTCGGCGGCACGACCCACTCGCCCTTGCGCTCCACGCCCGACCAGAAGGCGAAGGAGACCGAGGAGCCGGGCGTTCCGCCGATGCGCGAAGACGGCAAGTTGTGCTGGACGGTCGCCGGCAGCACGGTCGGTGTCGGCACGCCGAGGTCGGCGGTCAGGGGCACGAGTTCGCCGTACGTCTTGGCCGCGTACAGCGCGCTCAGGCGTTCGTCCAGCTCGTGGAGGTCCAGCCGGCCTTCGCCGTGCGCCTGCTGGAGCACCTTGGCGACCTTTTCTCGGTCGTCGTCCGAGGCACGCATCTGACGGGGGTCCGGCACCAGCTCGTCGCTCACAGACGTGAGTCTAGGAGGGTGCCCGCTGTTTGGTCAGGCTCCGGTGGCGACGAGCACGAGTTCCCCGGATCCCCGGTCGAGGTAGGCGTCCGCACGCCAGTCCTCGTGCTGGACAGCGGCGTCGGGCTTCTCGCCGGTGGCGGTGGGCGAGTGGGCCGAGACCAGCCGCTCGACCTCCGCCGGGTCCAGCGTCACCACTGCGTCGATCCAGTAAGTGGACGGGCCGGGACGTCCGGGCGTCAGAACGTGCCGGACATCCACCGTGCGTCGGTGGCGGTGGCGAGCGTGGGGAACCGCTTCACCAGCGGTTCCAGGTCCGTGCGCAGCTCGCCGGTGCCTGATCTGGCCGCCGGCTGGGACGCCTGTTCCTGGCACCCCGCCAGCGCCACTGCCGCCAACAGGACGACCGTGAGCACACGGCTCACCGGGTGAAGGTGGACCAATCGACCTTGCCGACGAGCAGGACCGGGCCGTCGGGGTTCTTCGAATCGCGGACGGCCACGCGGTCGGCGACTTGGGCGATCTCGACGCAGTTCGCCTGACTGCTGCTGCGGCTGCTCTTGCGCCAGTTCGCGTTGGTGAGGTCCATGGAGTGCGCTCCTCGCATCACGTCAACTTGCCGATGAGCCCGGCGACCAGCCCGAGTGATTCCTCAGGTGACAACGCCAAGGCGCACAGCCTCTGCCAGGCAAGCCTAGCGGAGTCGATGTACCGCCCTTCCTCCAAGAAAGTGCTGGTGTGGCGGCTCTCGACGTAGACAAGGCTGGGCTGATCGGCGAACTCCAGCCGCAGGAAGGGGCCTTCCAGCCCAGGGTGGGCGGCGCAGTCGAATGGCACGACCTGGACAACGACGTTCCCTCGACCGCCGATGGTCAGGAGGTGCTGGAGTTGGGAGCGCATCATGTCCGGATCGCCCAGTCGGCGCTGGAGCACTGCCTCGTCCATCAGCAGGTGCACCACCGCTCGGCTGAGGATCACCTGTCGCCCCATCCGAGTGGCGACCAACGCGTCAAGCTCGGCTTCGGACAGCGTGCCGTTGCCGCCTCGGATGATGGCTCGGGCGTAGTCGGGGGTCTGGGCGAGGCCGGGTATCAGGACTGGCTCGTAGTTGTAGAGGGCGGTGGCTTCGGCCTCGAAACCGATCAGGTCCTTCCAGTTCGAGGGCAGCTTGCCGTGGATGGCATGCCAGTTCCGGTGTTCTCCGGCGCGGACCAGCTCGACCAGTTCTTGCCGCAACGCGGCCGGCGCGCGGAGGAAGCCGAGGATGGCAGCGACCTCGTCGGCCCGCAGTCCCCGGTGCCCGGTCTCCATCCGGCTGATCTTGCTCTCCGAGCAGCCGATCGCCTTGGCGACATCGGCACAGCTCAGACGCCTGGCCAACCGCAGCGCCCGCAGTTCCGTCGATACCCGCCGCTGCCGGACGGATGCCCCCTTGCGTGTCATGGGTCCGACTGTCCCGTCTTGCCACGCGGGCACGAAAGTCGTGTCACCCGAAGGGGAGCGTTGCGAGACCCCGTAGCAAGGCGCGACGGTTCCAGCATGGAAAAGACCTGGCAGATCAGCGGTTCCGCCGCGACCTGGAAGATGACCGTGGCCATCCTCCCGCCGGACATCGAACCCCTGACCGGACCGCCGCCCGTCCTGCCCGAGCCACGGCCGGACTTCGACGGCCTGGCCGACCACTTCCACACGCTGGTCGAGATGACCGAGGCGCACCTGCAACTGGAGCAGCTGACCTGATCAGGTCGGTTGACGCACGGGCAGCCCGGCGGCCCGGTAGATGTCGTCCACGACCCGCATCGTGGCCACCGCGTCGTCCGCGGTCGTCGGGAACGGCTTGCCGTGCAGCACCGCGTCCGCGAACGCCTCCAGCTGGTACTCGTACGACGGCCGCCGGTCGAACCGCTCGACCCGCCGATGTCCGTCCAGCTTCACCGTGAGCCGATGCCCGAACTGCGGTGCGAACGGGTTGAACACGCGCATGGACCCGTTGGCCCCCAACACCTTCGCCGACAACCGCAGCAACGAGCGCGACCACATCGACGTCACCACGGTCCCGGTGTGGCCTTCGGGGAACTTCAACTGCGCCCGCATCGCCCGGTCGACACCCGGCTCCTTGACCAACGCCCGAGCCGACCGGACCTCCGGCTCACCGCCCAGTAAACGGACCATGTTCACCGCGTAGCAGCCGGCGTCCATCAACGCCCCACCGGCCAGGTCCAGCGAGTACCGGATGTCCTTGAAGCGAGGCAGCGGAAAGCTCAACCGCGCCTCCACGTGCCGCAGTTCCCCCAACTCCGCGACCACTTCAGGCAACCGCAACGCCAACGGGTGGTACCGGTAGTGGAACGCCTCCATCACCACCAGCCCGCTCTTCCGGGCAGCTGCGGCGACCTCCGCAGCCTCCTCCGCGTTGGCCGCGAACGGCTTCTCGCACAGCACGTGCTTCCCCGCCGCCAAAGCCTTCAACGTCCACTGCCCGTGCAGCCCGTTGGGCAACGGGATGTAGACGGCATCCACGTTCGGATCGTCCAACAACTCGTCGTACGACCCGTGCACCCGGGCGATCCCGCACCGATCCGCGAACTTCCGGGCCCGTCCGACGTCGCGAGCCGCCACCGCCGAAACCTCGACCGCCGCCGACGAACGCCCCGGCCGCACCAACGCGGCCGGCACGATCCGCGCCGCCCCAAGAACCCCGATCCGAACGTGGTCCGTCATGCCCCGCTAGTTACCCCGGGAAGCACCTCGTCACGCCCGAGCCGCCGAATCCCCGGGTAGTACGGATCCAGTTCCCCCGCCTCGAACCGCACCTGCTTCACCGCCCACCACAGCCGGTCACCGCCTGGATCGCCTTTGTACGGCCCATCCGGCAGCAACACCGCCGACTCCTCACCGCCGTGCATCAAGATCGCCAGTGGCCGGGACGAAGTCCGGATCTGGGCAGCAGGTGTGGTCGCCGGGCGACTTCGCCGAGCTGCGGCCTGATCTGGTGGTGCTCACCGGCGACCTGAACAGCCGTCCACCGACGTACCCGCGCACCACCGCCCGGACCCACGCGCCGTCCGGCCGGCCTTCCGCCGGCGGCGGGGGAGCCCACGAGTGCACGCGTGCCGCCACCGAGACGCCGTCCAGCGCCGGGAAGTCGACCTCGATCGTCCCGGGCGGCCAGGCGGACGACGGAGGTGGGTAACGAGCCGTCGGGCATCGCCTACACGTACCACATACTGTTCGACCATGGACGTCCTCGTTGTCGATCACCCACTGGCCAGGGCGCGGCTGACCACCATGCGCGACGCCCGCACCGACAACGCGGCCTTCCGCGCCGCGTTGCAGGAACTCACCGTGATGCTCGTCTACGAGGCCACGCGTGACCTGCCGGTGGCGGAGGAGCGGGTGCACACGCCCGTCGCCCGGACCACCGGCTACCGCCTGGCCAACCCGCCCCTGCTGGTGCCCGTGCTGCGTGCCGGTCTCGGCATGGCGGACCAGGCGCACAAGCTGATCCCGGACGCGCAGATGGGCTTCGTCGGCCTGGCGCGCGACGAGGAGACGCTCCAGCCGACGCCGTACATGGAGTCGCTGCCCGAGTCGCTGGCCGGCCGTCCGGTGTTCGTGCTGGACCCGATGCTCGCCACGGGCGGTTCCATGGCGTACACGATCCGCCTGCTCACCGACCGCGGCGCGACGGACGTGACCGCCGTGTGCGCGCTGGCCGCCCCCGAGGGGATCAAGCACCTGGAGGGGTCGGGCCTCCCCGTCCGCCTCGTCACCGCCAGCATCGACGAACGCCTGAATGACTCGGGCTTCATCGTCCCCGGCCTCGGCGACGCCGGCGACCGCCAGTACGGCGCCGTCCACTGACTCCACCCCACGTGAGTCCTGCGCTCGGGACGTAGGACTCACGCGTTCCCGACACAGGACTCACGTGGGCGGATTGGGCCGTTCGGGGGTAGAGGTGGTCTAGACCTTATCGTTAGCGTGGTCTGGACCACAGCTGAGAGCTGCCGCCCCCGCGAGGAGAAGCATGTCGAGTCGAAGATGGGTGCTTCCCGCCCTCCTGGCCACCGCGATGACCGTGTCGCTCGCGCCACAAGCCGTCGCCCACGACGCGGACGCCAGGCACGGCGGTGACCGCCACGGCGGCAAGCACAAGGCGCTGACGGTCGGGTACTACACGCAGTGGAGCGGCTACGACCGGAACTTCCTGGTCAAGGACCTCGTCGCCAACGGCAGCGCGCCGCGCCTCACCCACCTGAACTACGCGTTCGGCTTCCTGGACGAGGCCGGCAAGTGCGTCAGCGCCGACCCGTGGGCCGACTACCAGCGGCCGTTCAGCGCCGAGCAGAGCGTCGACGGCACCGCCGACGTCGCCGGCCAACCGCTGTCCGGCAACCTCAACCAGCTCAAGCAGCTCAAGGCCAAGCACCCCGGGCTGCGGGTCAACATCTCCCTCGGCGGCTGGACCGGCTCCAAGTACTTCTCCAACGCCGCCCTCACGCCCGAGTCCCGCGCCGCCCACGTCGCCTCGTGCATCGACATGTGGCTCAAGGGCAACTTCCCCGACGCCGCACCGAACGCCGCGGCAGGCGTGTTCGACGGCGTGGACCTCGACTGGGAGTGGCCTTCGTCGGAAGCCGCACCCGGCAACGTGGTCCGCCCCGAGGACAAGCAGAACTTCACCGCGCTCCTCGTGGAGTACCGCAAGCAGCTCGGCAAGCTCACCCGGCAGACCGGCGAGCGCTACGACCTCACCGCGTTCCTGCCCGCCGACCCGCGCCAGGTGGACCGGGGCTTCGAGGTCGCCAAGGTCTTCCGACTGCTGACCTTCGCCACGATCCAGGGCTACGACTACCACGGGGCCTGGGATCCGCTGACCAACCAGCAGTCCTCGATCCGCACTCCCGCGGCCGACCCGACCGCGCCGCCGTTCAGCTCCCAGGTGGCGATCGACCACTACCTGAAGTCCGGCGCGCCGAAGAGCAAGGTCGTCATGGGCGTGCCGTTCTACAGCCGGGGCTGGACCGGCGTGCGCAACGAGAACAAGGGCCTGTTCCAGCCCGCCGCCGGCCCCGCCCCCGCGACCTACGAGGCCGGGTACGAGGACTACCGGGTGCTCAAGGCGCAGCTGCCGAACTTCACCGTGCACCGGGACAACAAGGCCGGCCACGCGTGGCTGTTCGACGGCACGACGTTCTGGACCTGGGACGACCCGGTCGAGATGAAGCGCAAGGGCCGTTACGTGGCGGAACGGCGCCTTGGCGGCGCGATGATCTGGTCCCTCGACGGCGACACCGCCGACGGCGAGCTGATCAAGGCGCTCACCAGCGGACTGTCCCGGTAACGCGGACAGTCCACGGGGTCCGGGGAGGTTTCGCGGCGGCCGCCTCCCCGGGCCCCACCTTCTCGTTCAGCGCCTGCGCCAACCGTCCGCGTACGCACGCAACGCGCGCTCGTAGACCGGAGCGATCTCGACGCCCGGCGGCAGGTTGCCGTTGAGCTCCAGGCTCACCAGGCCGTGCACCATGCCCCACATCGCCACCGCGATCCGCTCGTGCGGCTCCTGCACGAACATCCCCGACTCGACCGCGCGCCCGACGTCCCGGACCACCGGGTGGAACGTCTGCACGGCGGCGTCCTCGGTCTCCTCCGAAGGCTTGAAGTCCGGCACCACCTTGCTGAACATCACCAGGTAGAACTGGGGGTCGGCGAGGGCGCTCTCCCGGTACGCCAAGCCCATCTGGACGATGTCCTCAACCGGGTCGTCGGTCTGCGGCACGGCGGCGAGACGTTCACCGAATCGGCGGAACGCCTCCTCGTACACGGAGTTCAGCAACGCGGGCTTGCCGCCGAACAGCGAGTAGACGGCGGTCGTGGACGTGTTGACATCGGCCGCGAGCCTGCGCAAGCTCAAAGCGCCAGGCCCTTCGGCGGACAGCAGCTCTCCCGCGCGTTCGAGCAGGCGGGCGCGGAGCGCGTCGTCGTGGGTCTTGGGTCGTGGCACTCGTCCATCGTATCGCAACAGTGTTATGTAACGTGGTCTAGTCAACGTGGTATCAAGTTGGTACCGTCTTTTCCATGGCGATGACTCTGCGTCTGAGCGAAGAGGAGAACCGGCGGCTCGACGAACTCGCCGCGGCCGAGGGGCGTTCGAAGCAGGAGGTCGTGCGCTTGGCGTTGGCCGAGCGGTGGGCCAGGTTGCAGAAGGAGGAGCAGCTGTCCGAGGTCCTCGGGCGCGTGCTCCCCAAGTACCGGGGTCTGCTCGACCGCCTTGGCTCCGCCTGATCCGACCGGCCTGCCGAGTGCGGGATCCCGCACCGCCGAGGACGCGCGCCACACCTTCGGGTGATCGAATCATGGCGCCCTCGCCGTTCGAACTTATGTTCGATAAGATCCATCCATGCAGCTCAACCGCGATCATGCCGGTTGTTCACCGCTCCACCTCTGTGAACGGCCACGGCGATCGGAAGCGCACCGGTATGGTTCGCCGTTGAAGATCAGACTGCGTCCAGGTTGCACCTCGGTGCACAACGCGGTCGACAAGTTCCTCGCCGCCTGTCGGGCGGGGAGGCGATACGGACCTGAGGGGGTGGGCGGTGCCGCAAGAGGCATACCGGACGCGGCGTGGCCGCACCGGAGTCCCGGGCCTTCAGGACAGGGAGCGCGTCAAGCAGTGGTCAACTACCTCGACGCCGGCGACTTGCTCGTGCTGGCGACCGCCGTCACGGGCGGGGACCTGGTCGTGCGCGACTTAGGTCTCCTCGATTCCGCAGCCCACCGCCCCAGGGCGACTGTGCTGGGGGTCGAGGCTTACGACACGCTCTGGCTGAAAGCTTCCGCGCTGCTCGATTCCATCGTCCGCACCCGCCCGTTGGCCGAGGGCAACTGGCGGCTGGGCTGGGTCGCGGCGGTGACGTTGTGCGACATCAACGGCTGGTGGATCGACGCGGCGGAAGACGACGCCCTGGGCCTGGTGCGGGCGCTGGGCCGGGACCAGATAGACGTCTCCGGCATGGCCGCGCACCTTGAGGCCTGGAGCATGCCCAAAGACGACTGACCCCCGCCGGTCGCCCGGTGCCCGGACAACCCCGCCGACGACTCCCACCGACTCCTGACGACTCCGGACGACGAGTCCCGAGGAGAATCGGGCCGAGTGCGCGAATCGGGTTGACCTGGAGCGCACTCCAGCTCCTACCGTCGACACCGTGACTTACTCGATCGCCCAAGCGGCCGAGCACAGCGGGTTGTCGATCGACACGCTGCGCTACTACGAACGGATCGGTCTGGTCGACCCGCCCGCTCGGGACTCCGGCGGGCGGCGCAACTACAGCGACGACGACCTCGGCTGGCTCGTCTTCCTGACCCGTCTCCGCACCACCGGCATGCCCATTCGCATGATGCGCGAGTACGCGCAGCTCCGGCACCGAGGCGCGACCACGGCCGGGCGTCGCAAGCAGATCCTCTTCGAGCACCGGACGTCCGTGCGCGAGCGCATCGCCGAGTTGCAGTCGTGCCTTGAAGTGCTCGAGTACAAGATCTCGCACTACGAGCAGATCGAGCAGACCTTCATCGAGGGGATCACCGCGTGACGCTGCTGGGCGAACTCCGGGTCGGCAAGCAGGGCCTGGGCTGCATGGGCATGAGCCAGTCCTACGGCGTGGGGGTCGAACGCGAGTCCGTCGCCACCATCCACCGCGCGCTGGACCTGGGCGTCACGCTCCTCGACACCGCCGACGTCTACGGCGCGGGCCTGAACGAGGAGCTGGTGGGGCGGGCGATCAAGTCCCGCCGCGACGAGGTCGTGCTCGCCACCAAGTTCGGTCTCGCCGACCCCGACCGCCGCCCGCGCGGCGACGCCGGCTACGTCGAGCAGGCCGTCGAGGCGTCGCTGCGCCGCCTCGACACCGACCACGTCGACCTCTACTACCTGCACCGGGTCGACCCGGCCGTGCCGATCGAGGAGACCGTCGGCGCGATGGCCGAGCTGGTCGCCGCGGGCAAGGTCCGCCACCTGGGCCTGTCCGAGGCGGGCGCCGGGACGATCCGCCGCGCGCACGCCGTGCACCCGATCACCGCGCTCCAGAGCGAGTGGTCGCTGTGGACGCGGGACGTCGAGGCCGAGGTCGCGCCGACGTGCCGCGAGCTGGGGATCGGCATCGTGCCGTTCTCGCCGCTCGGGCGGGGATTCCTGACCGGCCGCGTCACGTCCGTCGCCGACCTCGCCGACGACGACATGCGCCGCACCCTGCCCCGGTTCGCCGAGGAGAACTTCGCCCGCAACACGGCGATCGTCACCGCCCTGCGGGCACTCGCCGCCGAGCGTGGCGTCACCGCCGGTCAGCTGGCGCTGGCCTGGGTGCACCACCAGGGCGAGCACGTCGTGCCCATCCCGGGCACCAAGAGGGTCGAGTACCTGGAGGAGAACGTCGCCGCCGCCGACCTGGAGCTGAGCGGCGACGACCTCCGGGCGATCGAGGACGCGGCGCCGGCCGTCGCGGGCGACCGCTACCCGGCCGAGTTCCTGAAGCTGTCGAACCAGTGAAGCGATCCAGCAGTTCCACCGAGGGGAAGAGCGACACCGTGGAGAACCGCCGGTTGGGCGCGCTCGAAGTGAGCGCGCAAGGTCTTGGCTGCATGGGCATGAGCGACTTCTACGGACCCGGTGACGAAGCCGAGTCCACCGCCACCATCCACCGCGCCCTGGACCTGGGCGTCAGGTTCCTCGACACGGCCGACATGTACGGGCCGTTCACCAACGAGGAGCTGGTCGGCCGGGCCATCGCGACGCGCCGGGACGAGGTGGTGCTGGCGACGAAGTTCGCGGTGGTCCGCGAGCCGGGCGCACCGCGTTCCGAGTGGGGTCTGCGCGGCGACCCGGAGTACGTCAAGCAGGCCGCCGAGGCGTCGTTGCGCAGGTTGGGCACCGACCACATCGACCTGTACTACCAGCACCGGGTCGACCCGAACGTGCCGATCGAGGACACCGTCGGCGCGATGGCCGAACTCGTCGCGCAGGGCAAGGTCCGGCACATCGGGCTGTCCGAGGCGGGCGCCGGGACGATCCGGCGGGCGCACGCCGTGCACCCGATCGCGGCCGTGCAGACCGAGTGGTCGCTGTTCTCGCGGGACATCGAGGCCGAGGTCGTGCCGACGTGCCGCGAGCTGGGCATCGGGATCGTCGCGTACTCGCCGCTGGGCCGCGGCTTCCTCACCGGCCGGTACACGTCGAAGGACGACTTCGCGGCCGGCGACTTCCGCCCGGCGACCCAGCCCCGGTTCGCCGACGAGAACTTCGCGCGCAACCTCGCGCTGGTGGAGTCGCTGGGCGAGGTGGCCCGCGAGCACGACGTGACGCCCGGCCAGATCGCGCTGGCGTGGGTGCACCACCAGGGCGCGGTGCCGATCCCGGGCACCAAGCGGGTCAAGTACCTGGAGGAGAACGCGGCCGCGGCCGACCTCGACCTGACCGACGCGCAGCTGGCCCGCATCGCCGCCGCCGTGCCCGCCGACGCGGTGGCCGGCACCCGCTACCCGGCGGAGATCATGGGTTCGCTCGGCCGGTAGGCCACGACAGCGCCGGGCCGATCACGGACGGCGCGACCGACCACGTCGGCGCTGACGCGGCACGTCAGCGCCGACACAGGTCACATCAGGGACGCCGCGATGGTGGCGCCCAACTCCCGGCACTGCTGCCGCGCCGCGCCGTCCGGCGCCCCGGTGAGCGACAGCGGCTCCACCACGGGCTTCCACTTGAGCCCGGTCGTGATGTCCCGCAACGCCTTCAACGCACCCTCGGTGCCCAGGTTCCCGTGCACGTAAGCCCCGAACGGCCGACCGCGCGTCGCGTCCAGGCACGGGTAGTAGACGGTGTCGAAGAAGTGCTTCAGCGCGCCGCTGATGTAGCCGATGTTGGCGGGCGTGCCGAGCAGGTAGCCGTCGGCCTCCAGCACGTCGGACGCCGTCGCCGACAGCGCGGGCCGGCGGACTACCTCGACACCCTCGATCTCCGGGTCCGTCGCACCGCTGACGACCGCCTCGAACAGTTCGTGCATGGCGGGTGACGGCGTGTGGTGCACGATCAACAGGCGGGGCACGCGGGACAGGCTGCCGCGCACCGGCCCCCCGCGCAACCGCTCGGTAGCATGGTCACGCGTCGTGACGAGCCGGTTCTCAGCCGCCGGGAACCGACGGGGCCGTTGTGCGTCTTCAGTAGTAGCAGTGCACGGGAGGGAGTCATGGAAACTCGAAGTATCGCCACGATGGAGCGGAACCGGCGCATCACCTGGGGTGCCGGGGTCGGCATCGGGGTCGGGCTCATCGGCCTGCCGCTGGTGGCCATCGCGCTGTGGCCGGGGGTCGACCACAGCCCGTGGGACGTCAACACGATGATCCTGGCCGCCGGTGTGGCGCTGTGCACGGTCAGCTACATCGCGGGCCGGATCTCGGTCGCCGCCGCCACGCAGAACCGGTCCCGCCCGGTGAGCCCGCCGACCAGGCGTCCTTACCTGGTGGCGGGCGGTGCGCTCGCCGTCGCCGTGCTCTGCCTGCTGATCGCTATCGCGTCGTGAGCAGGTCCGACACCTGAGCCCGCAGGTCGGCCAACCGACCTTCGGCACGCGCGCGGGCCGCCGGCAGGTCGTCGGACACCGGTTCCACGACCTCCAGGTACGCCTTGAGCTTCGGCTCCGTCCCGGACGGACGCACGACGACCCGCACGCCTTCCTCCGTCAGCCTGACGACGTCGGCCTCCGGCAGCAGGTCCTCGAAGGCGAAGCCGGCCGGCGGCTCGGCGCGCAACCGGGCCATCAGCGCCCCGATCCGACTCAGGTCGGTGAACCGCAGTGAGACCTGGTCGGTCAGGTGCAGGCCGTGCTCGACGGCGAGCTGGTCCAGCGCGTCCAGCAGGGTGCGCCCGGACGCCTTCAGCCCGGCCGCCAGGTCGCACGCCACCACGGCCGCCGAGATGCCGTCCTTGTCGTTCACGTACGCCGGGTCGACGCAGTTGCCCAACGCCTCCTCGTACGCGAACACCAACCCCTCGCCCGCGCGCACCAACCACTTAAACCCCGTCAACGTCTCCGCGTAGCGCGCGCCGCGCGCCGCCGCGACCGACTTCAGCAACGACGACGACACGATCGTCGTGGCCACCAACGGATCAGGCACGTCCACAGTGGACAACACCATCGACCCGAGCAGCACGCCGGTCTCGTCGCCGCGCAGCATCCGCCACGACCCGTCCCGCTCCCGGACGCCCAGCGCGCACCGGTCCGCGTCCGGGTCCAACGCGATGGCCAGGTCGGCCGACTCGGCCGCCGCCAGCTCCAGCACCAGGTCCGCCGCCCCCGGCTCCTCCGGGTTCGGGAACGACACAGTCGGGAACGACGGGTCGGGTACGGCCTGCTCCCGCACCACCCGCACGTCGCTGAACCCGGCCCGCCGCAACGCGTCCACCGCCGTCGCGCCGCCGACACCGTGCATCGGCGTCAACACCACCCGCAGGTCACGCGCCACACCGCGCGGCAGCGACGCGACCCGGTCCAGGTACTCGTCCACCTCCGCGTCGGACACCGGCAGGTAGTCGTCCGACAGCGGCACCGACACGGCGGCCGGCACACCCCGGATCGCCGCCTCGATCGCCCGGTCCTCCGGCGGCACGATCTGCCCACCGCCGGCCAGGTACAGCTTGTAGCCGTTGTCCGCGGGCGGGTTGTGGGACGCGGTGATCTGCACGCCCGCCACCGCGTCGTGCCGCTTGACCAGGAAGGCCAGGATCGGCGTGGGCAACGGCCCCGGCAGCACCCGCACGGTGAACCCGGCTCCCGCCAGCACACCGGCCGTCGCGGCGGCGAAGTCCTCCGACCCGTGCCGCGCGTCGCGGCCGACGAACACCGTGCCGACGTGCCCGTTCGCCTTGAGCCACGCGGCGAGCCCGGCGGTGGTGCGGATGACCACGGCCCGGTTCATCCCGTTCGGCCCGGCCCGCACCGGCCCGCGCAGCCCGGCCGTGCCGAACGTCAACGGGCCCGCCATCCGGTCCGCCAGGTCGTCGGCCGCCGAGGCGTCGCCGCCCATCGCCCGTGCCAGGACGGATTGCAGCTCCAGGCGCGTCACGGGGTCCGGGTCGTCGGCGATCCAGCGGAACGCCGCGTCACGCAGGGCCGGGGTCAGGCTGTTCGTCATCGAACCTCCGCTGAGAGGGGAACGTCCGGAGGTCCTACGCCTGCTCCACGAGGTCGCGCAGCAGCGCGCCCATCCGGCTCGCCGCGGCCTGACCGGCCTCCAGCACCTCTTCGTGGTTGAGCGGCTCACCCGTGATGCCCGCGGCCAGGTTCGTCACCAGCGACAGGCCGAACACCTCCACGCCCTCCGCGCGCGCCGCGATGGCCTCCAGCACGGTGGACATGCCGACCAGGTCCGCGCCCATGGTGCGCAGCATCCGGATCTCGGCGGGCGTCTCGAAGTGCGGACCGGGCAGGCCCGCGTAGACGCCTTCCTCCAGCGACGGGTCGATCTCCCGCGCGAGCTGCCGCAGCCGCGGCGAGTACAGGTCGGTGAGGTCCACGAACCGCGCGCCGACCAGCGGTGACGACGCGGTCAGGTTCAGGTGGTCGCCGATCAGCACCGGCTGGCCGACCGCCATGCCCTGGCGCAGGCCGCCGGCCGCGTTGGTCAGCACGACCGTGGAGACGCCCGCCGCGGCCGCCGTGCGCACGCCGTGCACGACCTTGGTCACGCCCTTGCCCTCGTAGCCGTGCGTGCGGCCCAGCATGACCAGCACGTTCTTGTCGCCGACGACCACCGAGCGGACGGTGCCGCCGTGGCCCACGGCGGTGGGCGGCTCGAACCCGGGCAGCTCGCCCATCGGCACCTCGGCGGTGGGCTCGCCGATCAGGTCGGCGGCCGGGCGCCAACCCGAACCGAGGACCACGGCGATGTCGTGCTTGGCCACCCCGGTCCGCTCGGCCAAGGCCTTCGCCGCGTCGGTGGCCAGGGCTTCGGGGGTGGTGCTCTCACTGGTGGCGGTCACGGCCGCGAGCCTAATAGCCGCCCCCGCGCGCTGCCCGCAGCCCGTCGCCGCCGACGCTAATCCCGCACCGTGAACGTGTTGGCGATGGTGTCGAACAGCCGGTCCCGGCCCATCTCCTCCTGCTCGGTCGGCACCACGACCTCCACCACCCACAGGTCGTTCCCCCGTGGCAGTACCCGCGAATACCGGCTGCGCCGCAGGTCAGGGCCGGCGGGAGCGGCGCCGCGGGCCAACGTGGTAGCCCGTTCCACGGTCCGGTAGCCGAACTGGAGGGCCTGCTCACGCCCACCCTGCGGCAGGCCGTCCGTCGCCTCCAGCGACTCGCCGAAGTACTGGTCCTCCGCCCACCTCGACCGGACCAGCTCCACGTAGTCGGTGATCGTGTTCTTGTCGTAGAAGTCCGGGAACCGCTGCACCGCCACCTCGTACAGCCCGTTCGGCGCGACCAGGTGCACGACCGTGCTCGGTCCGAGCCCGTTGTTCGTCCGCTGCTCCAGGAAGCTGGTCCAGTCCGGCCCGACGTCGATGGTGAACTCCGCGCCCTGCTCGCCGTTCGCGGCGGCGGCCGAGGCGGTGACGGGCAGCAGCGACGGCGTCCCGGTGATCACGGGCAGGGTCGGCGTGCTCTGCGGGGGCGGCGGCAGCAGGGACGCGCCGGCGACGGTCCTGGCCAGCGCGAAGCCAGACGCGCTGCCGATGGCGAACAGCACCATCGCGGACAGCGCCACCAGCGCGCTCGCGGTCGGACGCCGCCGCAGCAGCTCAAGGGTCGGCGGCTCCACCAGGACGAACGGGAGGGGCCCGGGGTCGGACGCCAGCGGGGTGTCCGGCGCGATCGGCGGCTTGAGCACGACCGGCGGCGGCCGTTCGATCTCCACCACCGGGCGGGGCGCGGCGGCAACGGGGAACACGTCGGTCCCCAGCTCGGGCAGCAGCGGCCGGACCAGCCGCCGCACCTCGCCCAAGGACATCCGCTCGTCGGGCGTCTTCGTCATCAAGCCCGCGACCACCTGCTCCAACGCGCCGCACGCCGACGCGGACGGCACCTCGCCGTGCACCACCTCGTTGATCGTCTGGAGCACGTTCGCGCCCTCGTACGGCTGCTGCCCGGTCATCGCCGCGAACAGCGTCGCGCCCAGCGACCACTGGTCCGCCGCGAACGACACCTCGCCGCCCGCCGCCACCTCGGGCGCGATGAACGCGGGTGTGCCCAGCATGATCCCGCGGCTGGTCAGGGTGGCCTCGGCGACGTTGCGCGCGATGCCGAAGTCGGTCAGCTTCACCCGGCCGTCGTCCGCGACCAGCACGTTGCCCGGTTTCACGTCCCGGTGCGTGATCCCGGCCCGGTGCGCGGCCTCCAGCGCGGCGGCGACCGCGTCCGCCACGACCGCGCCCTGCACGTCGGTCAGCGGCCCGCGCTGCCGCACCACGTCCGCCAGCGACGACGACGGCACCAGCTCCATCACCACGTAGGGGTCGCCGTCGACCTGCACCACGTCGTAGAGCGTCACGAGGTTCGGATGGGCCAGGGCGGCGGCCGAGCGCGCCTCGCGGAGTGTGCGTTCCCGAAGCAACTCCGCTTCGTCGTCGGGCGTGCCCGGAGGGCGCAGGATCTCCTTCACGGCGACGTCCCTGCGCAGGACTTCATCGTGTGCGGCCCAAACCGTGCCCATCGCGCCGCGCCCGAGCACGTGCAGCAGGCGGTAGCGGCCGGCGATCAGACGCTCCGTTTCCACTGCGCCATCATTCACCCCCGTGGAAGACTGGCGTCTGCATCGTTCACGGCGGTGAACCTCACATAGCCGCCGTACTCACCGGTAAACAAGACTGCGGAGCATGATGGAGCCGTCAGGCGAGTTGGCGCTGGCCGCCGAGTTCCCCACCCCTGACCGCGAGCAGTGGCTGGAGCTGGTCCAGGGTGTGCTGCGGAAGTCGGGTGCCGACTTCGGTTCACTGATCACCACGACTTACGACGGCATCGAGGTCCAGCCGCTCTACACGGCCGGTGACCAGGTGCCGGACGCCGGTTTCCCCGGCTTGGCGCCGTTCACCCGCGGCAGTCGCCCGCAGGGCGCGGTCGAGGGATGGGACGTGCGGCAACAGCACCGGGTGGCGGACCGCAACGCGGTCATGGCCGACCTGGAGAACGGCGTCACGTCGCTGTGGCTGAAGGGCCTCGACCCGTCCGCGTACGGCGACGTGCTGGCCGACGTCTACCTGGACCTCGCGCCGGTGGTGGTCGACGGGGGCGCGGACTTCCTCGACGCCGGCCGCGCCATGCTGCGGGTCTGGGACCAGCGGCCGGTGCTGCCGAGCGAGGTGCGGGGCAACCTCGGCGCGGACCCGCTGGGCGTGCGGGCGCGCACCGGACTTCCCGCCGACTTCGGCGCGTTGACCGATCTCCTGGGCAGGGCACGGGCGTTCCCCGAGCTGCGTGTGGTCGTCGTGGACGGTCTTCCGTTCCACGAGGCCGGTGGCTCGGACGCGCAGGAACTCGGCGCGTCCCTCGCAGCCGGTGTCGCGTACCTGCGGCACCTGACCGGGACCGGGCTGAGCGTCGCGGAAGCCGTGCGGCTGCTGGAGTTCCGGTACGCGGCGTCCGCCGACCAGTTCCTCACCATCGCCAAGTTCCGCGCCGGGAGGCGGCTCTGGGCGCGGGTCACCGAGGTCGCCGGCGCGACGAGCCCGCAGCTCCAGCACGCGGTCACGTCGCCCGCGATGATGACCCGCCGCGACCCGTGGGTGAACATGCTCCGGACCACCCTGGCGTGCTTCGGCGCGGGCCTCGGCGGCGCGGACGCGGTGACCGTGCTGCCGTTCGACGCGGCCATCGGCCTCTCCGACGACTTCTCGCGGCGCATCGCCCGCAACACCCAGTCGCTGCTGCTGGAGGAGTCCCGGCTGGCCGGTGTGATCGACCCGGCCGGCGGCTCCTGGTACGTGGAACGGCTCACCGACGACCTCGCGCACGCCGCGTGGTCGTGGTTCCAGGAGATCGAGGCCGCGGGCGGGCTGCCGGCGGCGTTCGACCTCGTCGCCGAGCGCATCGCCCTGACCTGGGAGAACCGTCGGACGCGCCTGGCCGACCGGTCCGACGCGATCACCGGCGTCAGCGAGTTCCCGAACCTGGGCGAGCAGCCCGTAATCCGCCCGCCCGCGCCGGCGGAGCCCGGCGGCGGCCTGCCGCGCATCCGCTACGCCGAGCCGTACGAGGTGCTGCGGGACGCGGCGGAGGCCGCCCCGGAACGCCCGAAGGTCTTCCTCGCCACCCTCGGCCCGGTCGCCGCGCACACCGCGCGCGCGTCGTTCGCGGCGAACCTGTTCCAGGCGGGCGGCATCGAGACGCCGAACGCCGGTCCCACCAAGACCGTCGAGGACGTGGTCGAGCGGTTCCGCGAGAGCGGCGCCCGGATCGCGTGCCTGTGCGGCAGCGAGACGAGCTACGCGGAGCTGGCCGCGCCCGTGGCGGAAGCGCTGCGTGCCGCCGGTGCCGAGCGCATCCTGCTGGCGGGCAGGAAATCGGACGCGCAGGTCGACGAGTACGTGTTCACGGGCTGCTCGGCACTGGACGTGCTGGAGCACGCGTTCGAGGCACTTGCCATCCCTACCTCCAGCGGAGTCCAGCGATGATCCCGAACTTCGCCGAGGTCGACCTCGGCGAGCCCACCACCGCCACCGCCGCGCAGTGGCAGGCCGCGCTCCAGGAGGCGACCGGCAAGGGCGCGGACGCGCTGATGTGGGAGACGCCGGAGGGCATCGGCGTCAAGCCCGTCTACACGGCCGGGGACACCGAGGGTCTCGACTTCCTGGGCACCTACCCGGGCATCGCGCCGTTCCTGCGCGGCCCGTACCCGACGATGTACGTGAACCAGCCGTGGACGATCCGGCAGTACGCCGGGTTCTCCACCGCCGAGGAGTCCAACGCCTTCTACCGCCGCAACCTCGCGGCCGGCCAGAAGGGCCTCTCGGTCGCGTTCGACCTGGCCACCCACCGCGGCTACGACTCGGACCACCCCCGGGTGGCCGGTGACGTCGGCATGGCGGGCGTGGCCATCGACTCGATCTACGACATGCGCCAACTGTTCGACCGCATCCCGCTGGACAAGATGAGCGTGTCGATGACCATGAACGGCGCGGTGCTGCCGATCCTGGCGCTCTACGTCGTCGCGGCCGAGGAGCAGGGGGTGGCGCCGGAGCAGCTGGCCGGGACCATCCAGAACGACATCCTCAAGGAGTTCATGGTCCGCAACACCTACATCTACCCGCCGCAGCCGTCGATGCGGATCATCTCCGACATCTTCTCGTTCACCTCGCAGCGGATGCCGAAGTTCAACTCCATCTCGATCTCCGGCTACCACATGCAGGAAGCCGGCGCGACGGCCGACCTGGAGCTGGCGTACACGCTCGCGGACGGCGTGGAGTACCTGCGCGCGGGCCGCGACGCGGGCCTGGACATCGACGCGTTCGCGCCCCGGCTCTCGTTCTTCTGGGCCGTCGGCATGAACTTCTTCATGGAGGTCGCCAAGCTCCGCGCGGCCCGGCTGCTGTGGGCGAAGCTCGTGAAGGGCTTCGACGCGAAGAACCCGAAGTCGCTGTCGCTGCGCACGCACTGCCAGACGTCCGGCTGGTCGCTCACCGCGCAGGACGTGTTCAACAACGTCGCCCGCACGTGCGTCGAGGCGATGGCCGCGACCCAGGGCCACACGCAGTCGTTGCACACCAACGCGCTGGACGAGGCGCTGGCGCTGCCGACCGACTTCTCCGCGCGCATCGCCCGCAACACCCAGCTGCTGCTCCAGCAGGAGTCGGGCACCAACCGGGTGATCGACCCGTGGGGCGGCAGCGCGTTCGTCGAACGCCTCACCCACGACCTGGCGCACCGCGCGTGGTCGCACATCAGCGAGGTCGAGGCCGCGGGCGGCATGGCGCAGGCCATCGACGCGGGCATCCCGAAGCTGCGCATCGAGGAGGCCGCCGCGCGCACCCAGGCGCGGATCGACTCCGGTCGGCAGCCGGTGATCGGCGTGAACAAGTACCAGGTGGAGTTCGACGAGCACATCGACGTGCTCAAGGTGGACAACGCCGGTGTGCGCGCGCAGCAGCTCGCGAAGCTGGCCCGGCTGCGCGAAGAACGCGACCAGTCCGCCGTGGACGGTGCGCTCGACGCGCTGACCCGTGCGGCCGGTGCGGACGGGAACCTGCTGGAGCTGGCCATCTCCGCGGCCCGCGCCAAGGCCACCGTCGGCGAGATCTCCGAGGCGCTGGGCAAGGTGTGGGGCCGGCACTCCGCGCAGATCCGCACCATCACCGGCGTGTACCGCGAGGAGGCCGGTTCCGTGTCCAACGTGGAGTCGACGCGCGAGGTCGTGGCGGCGTTCGCCGAGGCCGAGGGGCGCCGCCCGCGCATCCTGGTCGCCAAGATGGGCCAGGACGGGCACGACCGCGGCCAGAAGGTGATCGCGACCGCGTTCGCCGACCTCGGCTTCGACGTGGACGTCGGCCCGCTCTTCCAGACCCCGGACGAGGTCGCCCGCCAGGCCGTCGAGGCGGACGTGCACATCGTCGGGGTGTCGTCGCTGGCCGCCGGTCACCTCACGCTGGTGCCCGCGCTGCGCTCGGCGCTGGCCGAGTCCGGCCGCGAGGACATCATGATCGTGGTCGGCGGCGTGATCCCGCCGCAGGACTTCGACGCGCTGCGCGAGGCGGGTGCGGCGGCGATCTTCCCGCCCGGCACGGTCATCGCCGACGCGGCAGGCGACCTGCTGCGCAAGCTCGCCGTGCAGCTGGGCCACCCGGAGTTCGGTGCCTCCGGTGCTGACCAGCCGGGACACGATGGCTAAGCGGATCGACGTCGGCGAGTACGCCAAGGGCGTGCTCGCCGGCAACCGCAGCACGCTGGCCCAGGCCATCACGCTGGTCGAGTCGACGCGCGCGGACCACCGGGCGCTGGCGCAGGAGCTGCTGGTCGAGCTGCTGCCGCACTCGGGTGGCGCGCACCGCGTCGGCATCACCGGCGTGCCCGGCGTGGGCAAGTCGACGTTCATCGACGCGTTCGGCTCGATGCTGACCGCGCAGGGCCACCGGGTCGCCGTGCTGGCGGTCGACCCGTCGTCCACCAGGACCGGTGGCTCGATCCTGGGCGACAAGACCCGGATGGCCAGGCTCGCGGTCGACCCGGCGGCGTTCATCCGGCCGTCGCCGACGTCCGGCACGCTCGGCGGCGTGGCCAAGGCGACCCGTGAGTCGATCGTCCTGGTCGAGGCCGCCGGTTTCGACGTGGTGCTGGTCGAGACGGTCGGCGTCGGCCAGTCCGAGGTCGCCGTGGCGAACATGACGGACTGCTCGCTGTTCCTCACCCTCGCGCGCACCGGCGACCAGCTCCAGGGCATCAAGAAGGGCGTGCTGGAGCTGGCCGACGTGATCGCGGTCAACAAGGCCGACGGGCCGCACGAGATGGACGCCCGCAAGGCGGCCCGTGAGCTGGCCGGCGCGCTGCGGATGCTGCGCCCGCCGGACGCCGTGTGGCACCCGCCCGTGCTGACGTGCAGCGGTCTGGACGGCACCGGGCTGGACACCGTGTGGCAGCAGGTCGGCAAGCACCGGGCGGCCCTCGAAGAGGCCGGTGAGCTGGCCGAACGGCGTCGTCGCCAGCAGGTGGACTGGACCTGGGCGATGGTGCACGACCAGCTGCTCAGGAGCCTGCGCTCGGCGCCCGCCGTGCGCGCGGTCGTGCCCGAGGTCGAGCGGCAGGTGCGTGATGGCGAACTGACCGCCACGCTGGCCGCCGAACGCATCCTGTCCGCGTTCCGCGAGCTCGGACACGGTCTGTGAACGAGTTGGGCCATTACGGGACGTGAGCGGTCACCGGTTTGGATGACCACTGACAGTGGTAACCAGTAGGGGCGGTGGCTAGGCTTGGCGGCCATGTGGCGATCAGTGCTCGCGGTGTGCCTGTTGGTGCTGGCCGGTGCCTTCACCGTAGCCGGGACAGGGACCGCCGTGACGACATCGTCGCAGCTCGCGGCCGTGCAGACGGAGAGCCTGGCACCCGGCGGCACGATCGAGCCCGCTCCCGCTCCCGCCCCCGGTCCGGACATCGACGCGCCGCAGGAGCCGACCGCCGAGGAGCGCGCCGAGACCCGCCGGAAGATGTGGCTCGGCGGCATCGCGGTGCTGCTGTTCGCCCTGGTCTACTGGCGGAACAAGAAGCGGTGGTCGAAGTGGCGGGCCGGCCGCAAGAAGGGGTGACTCCCAGCAGGTGGGAGCTTTCCGGCGCCCTGTGGTCGGCTTCTAGCATGACCTGCGCAGACGTGATCGGTCTGACCGAACATCGCGCACCGCTTGGCGCAGCCCCGCGACCGGTTGCCGGTTGATCAACCCGGGGTGCGTCGTGCTCGCCGGGCCGTGATGCAGGATGGAAGCAAATGGGTACCGACTTCAAGATGAGCACGCGCTCGGCCGTCGAGCGGTACTCGGATGCGCTGGTGGACCTATCCCGCAGCATCCACGCGGAGCCCGAGCAGGCGTTCGCCGAGCACCGCAGCGCGGCCAAGGTCGCGGACCTGCTGGCCGCCGAGGGCTTCGAGGTCGAACGCGGCGTCGCGGGCCTGGAGACGGCGTTCACCGCGTCGTTCGGCTCGGGTGAGCTGGTGCTGGGGCTGTGCGCGGAGTACGACGCGCTGCCCGAGGTGGGCCACGCGTGCGGGCACAACGTCATCGCCGCCGCGTCCACCGGCGCGGCCCTCGCGCTGCGTGACCTCGCCGACGAGCTGGACCTCACGATCAGGGTGATCGGCACCCCGGCGGAGGAGGTCGGCGGCGGCAAGGTGCTGATGCTCGAACGCGGGGTATTCGATGATGTGGCGTTCTCGATGATGGTGCACCCGGCCCCCTACGAGGCCGTCGCCGCCCGCTCGCTGGCCATCACCGACGTCGAGGTCCACTACACCGGCAAGTCGTCGCACGCAGCCGCCGCGCCGCACCTGGGTGTGAACGCGGCGGACGCGATCACCGTCGCCCAGGTCGCCATCGGTCTGGCCCGGCAGCACCTCGAACCGGGCCAGATGGTGAGCGGCATCGTCACGCGCGGCGGTACCGTCCCGAACGTGGTGCCCGCGCGGACGTCGGCGATGTTCGACCTGCGTGCCGACGACCTCGACTCGCTGCGCCGGCTGGAGGAGCGGATCAACCGCTGCTTCGAGGCCGGCGCGGTCGCCACCGGTTGCACCCACGAGGTCGTGAAGGTCTCGCCGGTGTACGCCGAGCTGACCCCGGACCCTTGGCTGGCGGACGCCTACCGGCGTGCCGCCGTCGAGCTGGGCAGGCATCCGATGAGCCCCGAGCAGGAGCTCCAGGAGAAGATCGGCAGCACCGACATGGGCAACATCACCCGTGCGCTGCCGGCCATCCACCCGACCATCGCCATCGACTGCGGAGACGCGGTGAACCACCAAATCGAGTTCGCGACCGCTTGCGCGTCGGCTTCGGCCGACCGTGCCGTCCTCGACGGGGCACTCGCCCTGGCCTGGACCACAATTTCCGCTGCCACCGACGGTGCGCAGCGTTCTCGACTGCTGGTGGGTGCGGCATGACGGTTGTGGACTCACGTCTGCCGGAGGAGGGTGCCGAGGTGCTGTTGACCGAGCACGGGGTCAGCATTGCCCCTGTGGATGATCCCGGTGAGGGTCGAGGACCCTCGTGGCTGGACGGCTGGCTGGCGGCCAACGCGGCCGAGGTCGTCGCCTGGCGCCGGCACCTGCACGCGCACCCGGAGCTGTCGCGGCACGAGTACGCGACCACCGAGCTGATCGCGGGCGTGCTGCGCTCGGCCGGGCTCAAGCCGCGCGTGCTGCCCGGTGGCACCGGTCTGGTGTGCGACGTCGGCTCCGGACCGCGCTGCGTGGCGTTGCGCGCGGACATCGACGCGTTGCCGCTGCCGGAGAACACCGGCGCGCCGTACTCGTCCACTGTGGATGGTGTGTCGCACGCCTGCGGGCACGACGCGCACACCACCGTCCTGTTGGGCGCCGCGCTCGCGTTGGCGTCCGCGACGGAGCTGCCGGGCCGGGTGCGGCTGGTGTTCCAGCCGGCCGAGGAGGTCATGCCCGGTGGCGCGCTGGACGTGCTGGCGGCCGGTGGCCTCGACGGGGTGGAGCGGATCTTCGGCCTGCACTGCGACCCGAGGCTGGAAGTCGGCCGGATCGGGACCAGGATCGGTGCGATCACGTCGGCCAGCGACATGCTGGAGCTGCGCCTGACGTCGCCCGGCGGTCACACCTCCCGGCCGCACCTGACGGCGGACCTCGTGCACGCGCTGGGCACGGTGATCACCGGTCTGCCGGGGCTGCTGTCACGCCGCGTCGACCCCCGTTCGGGCACGGTGCTCGTGTGGGGTGCGGTGCACGCGGGCGAAGCGCCCAACGCCGTGCCCCAGGACGGCGTGCTGCGCGGGACGCTGCGCACGGGCGACCGCGACATCTGGGCCGAGCTGGAACCGCTGATCAAGGAACTGGTCGGCGCGCTGCTGGCCCCGACCGGCGTCGGCTTCGACCTGCACCACCGCCGTGGCGTGCCGCCGGTCGTCAACGACCGCGAGAGCACCATGCTGCTGCGGGCGGGGATCGAGGCGGCGTTGGGCGAGGACGCGTTGGCGGGCACCGAGCAGTCGTCCGGCGGTGAGGACTTCGGCTGGTACCTGGAGCACGTGCCGGGCTCGTTCGCCAGGCTGGGCGTGTGGGATGGCGCCCGCAAGATGCGCGACCTCCACCAGCCCGGTTTCGACCTGGACGAACGCGCCCTCCTGGCCGGCGTCCGCGTCATGGTCCACGCCGCCTTGGCCGCGTTGGCCTGACCCGGCTCGGCGAGTGCCCGCGAATCCCGTGGGCTTTCGCCGGCTGGTCACGGATGGTGGGCCCCGTGACCAGCCCCGAGGAACGCCTGTACGAGGCCGTCGCCGGCTGGAGGTACGACCTGCCCGGCCCGGGGGAAGTTGATCGACGCGGCGTGCGCGGCCTTGGTGGACGGGCTGGACTCGCCCGCGTTGCGCGACCTGGCCGGCGCGTCGCCGAGGGACCGGCTGTCCGACGTGACGGAGTCGGCGCAGACGGCGCTGGACGAGCTGCGCGTCCCCTGGCCCGGAACCGTGCCGCCGCGGTACCGCGTCGCGGCCGGGGGCGGGGTGGCACGGCGGTCCGGCACGGACACCCTCCGACTGGAAGTCGCACCGCCACTCGCCCGACTAGGAGGTTGCGCCGAATATCTCCGGTCTGGAGGCGCTGCGACGGGCTCCAGGTCACCACCATCCGGGACGGCGACCTCCCGCCGACGCTGGTGGTGACGTCGCGGCGAAGACCGGCTCAGCTGATCGGCTCGACGATCTCCGGTCGGGCCTCGGGCGCGGACGAGCGCACGGCATCCGCCGCCGGATCGTCCGGCTCGGCCTGTGACGCCCGCTCCGCTTCCACCCGGGCCGTGTACACCGACACCTCGTGCGCCACCCGCTCGTCGTCCCACCCGTGCACCCCGGCCATCAACCGGGCCACCGGCAACGCGCACTCCACCCCCCGGTGCGGGTACTCGATCGAGATCCGCGTCCGCCGGGTCAGCACGTCCTCCAAGTGCAGCGCCCCTTCGTGCGAAGCGGCGTACACGGCCTCGACCTGGAGGTAGTCCGGCGCGCCGGGCACGGGCTTCAGCAGCTCGGGGCCCGCCGACTCCAGCACCTCGTGCACCAGAGACCCGTACCGGTCCAGCAAGTGCCGGACCCGGTACGGGTGCAGCCCGTACCGCGCGGCCAACTGGTCCGCCTGGTTCACCAGGGCGTGGTAGCCGTCCGCGCCGATCAACGGCACCTTGTCCGTGATCGACGCCTGGATCCGCCCCGGCAGGTCGACCGCCGCCGCGTCCACCGCGTCGGCGCCCATCACGCGGTACGTCGTGTACTTCCCACCGGCGATCGCCACCAACCCGGGCGCCACCCGCGCCACCGCGTGCTCGCGCGACAACTTCGACGTCGACTCGCTCTCGCCCGCCAGCAACGGCCGCAACCCGGCGTACACGCCCTCGATGTCCTCGTGCGTCAACGGCGTCGCCAGCACCGCGTTGACGTGCGTCAGGATGTAATCGATGTCCGACCGCGTCGCCGCCGGGTGCGCCAGGTCCAGGTTCCAGTCCGTGTCCGTCGTTCCCACGATCCAGTGGTTCCGCCACGGGATCACGAACAGCACCGACTTCTGCGTGCGCAGGATCAACCCCGACTCGGACACGATCCGGTCCCGCGGCACGACGATGTGGACGCCCTTGGACGCCCGCACCCGGAACCGGCCGCGACTGCCGGACAGCCGCTGCAACTCGTCCGTCCACACCCCGGTCGCGTTGATCACCGCGTGCGCCCGAACGGACGTCTCCCGCCCGTCCTCCACGTCGCGCACCCGCACGCCGGAAACCCGGTCCGCCTCCCGCAAGAACCCCACGACCTGCGTGGACGTCCGCACGACCGCGCCGTAGTGGGCCGCGGTCCGGCCGACCATCATGGTGTGCCGCGCGTCGTCGGCCTGCGCGTCGTAGTACCTGATCCCGCCGACCAGCGCGGACGACTTCAACGCCGGCACCAACCGCAGCGCACCGGCCTTGGTCAGGTGCTTCTGCCCCGGCACGGACCGCGCGCCGCCCATCGTGTCGTACATCAGCAACCCGGCCGCCGTGTACGGGCGCTCCCACACCCGGTGCGTCAGCGGGTACAGGAACGGCACCGGCTTGACCAGGTGCGGCGCCAGCCGGGTCAACATGAGTTCGCGCTCCCGCAGTGCCTCGCGGACGAGCCCGAACTCCAGTTGCTCCAGGTACCGCAGCCCGCCGTGGAACAGCTTGGACGACCGGCTGGACGTCCCGGAGGCCAGGTCACGGGCCTCGACGAGCGCCACCCGCAGGCCACGCGTCGCGGCGTCCAGCGCGGTGCCGACACCGACCACGCCGCCGCCGACGATCACCAGGTCGAAGGTCTCCGCGCCGAGGCGTTCCCACGTCTCCGAACGTTCGAGAGGACCCAGCCTGCCTGCGGTGTCGGGGTGCTTGCGTGTAACCACGAACGCCTCCCTGGTGCTCGACTCGACCGGCCCGATCAGGTCTGCACTGGACCACGTTACCGGCTGGTACGCCACCCGTGGACAACCGAACAACGCGGAACTAGCGTCAACGCACATCGTGGGGTGGGCAGCGCCGCCGGACCCGGACTGCGCTGTCTCCTGCCAAGGCGAGGAGGTCGGCGAGTGAGCAGTGGCTCGATCTTCGTGTGGGAAATGCTCGGTACCGGGATCCTGATCCTCCTGGGTGCCGGTGTCGTCGCCAACGTCGTGCTCAAGGACACCCTGGGCAACGGCGGTGGCTGGCTCCTCATCAACTTCGGCTGGGGTTTCGCGGTCTTCGCGGGCGCCAGCATCGCCGCGCCGAGTGGCGCGCACATCAACCCCGCGGTCACGCTGGGCCTGGCCATCGCGGACAAGACCCCGTGGGCACAGGTCCCGGTCTACTTCGCCGGTCAGCTGGTCGGCGCGTTCCTCGGCGCGGTGCTCGCCTGGCTGGCCTACAAGGCCCAGTTCGACGCCCACGACGACCCGGCGGGCACGCGCGGCATCTTCTGCACCGGCCCGACCATTCCCAGGGCGGGCTGGAACGTCGTCACCGAGATCATCGGCACGTTCGTCCTGGTGGCTTGGGTCCTGCTGAGCCCGGTCGCGAAGGAGGCCGAGGGCGGCATCCCGCAGCTCGGCAACGCCGCGCTCGGCTACGCGGCCGTCGCGTTCCTGGTCGTCGGCATCGGCGCCTCGCTCGGTGGCCCCACCGGGTACGCCATCAACCCCGCCCGCGACCTCGGTCCGCGCATCGCCTACGCGATCCTGCCCATCCGCGACAAGGGCAGCGCCGAGTGGGGCTACTCCTGGGTGCCGGTGGTCGGCCCGCTGATCGGTGGCGCGCTCGCCGCACTCCTGTACCTGGTTCTCCCGGTCTGAAAGGACTCGAGCACATGACGAAGTACGTGGCCGCCATCGACCAGGGCACGACGTCGACCCGGTGCATGGTCTTCGACCACTCGGGCCGGGTGGTCTCCGTCGACCAGAAGGAGCACGAGCAGATCTTCCCGCAGGCCGGGTGGGTCGAGCACGACGCGAACGAGATCTGGACCAACGCCCGGCAGGTGGCCGCCGGCGCGCTCGCCAAGGCCGACCTCACCACCGCCGACATCGCCGCGGTGGGCATCACCAACCAGCGCGAGACGGCCCTGGTCTGGGACAGGACCACCGGGCAGCCCGTCTACAACGCCATCGTCTGGCAGGACACCCGCACCGACAAGATCTGCCAGGAGCTGGCGGCTTCGGGCGGCGGTCAGGAGCGGTACCGGGACAAGACCGGCCTGCCGCTGGCCACGTACTTCTCCGGCCCGAAGGTCCGCTGGATCCTCGACAACGTCGAAGGCGCGCGGGCCAAGGCCGAAGCCGGTGACCTGCTGTTCGGCAACATGGACACCTGGCTGCTGTGGAACATGACCGGCGGGGTGAACGGCGGCGTGCACGTCACCGACCCGACCAACGCGTCCCGCACGCTGCTGATGGACCTCGACACGCTGAGCTGGGACGAGGGCATCGCGGCGGACATGGGCATCCCGATGTCGATGCTGCCGGAGATCCGCTCGTCGTCCGAGGAGTACGGCAAGGTGCGCGAACGCGGCGCACTGGCCGGCGTGCCGATCGCGGGCATCCTCGGCGACCAGCAGGCGGCGACGTTCGGCCAGGCGTGCCTGTCGCCGGGCGAGGCCAAGAACACCTACGGCACCGGCAACTTCGTGCTGCTCAACACCGGCACGGACAAGGTGATGAGCGAGAACGGCCTGCTCACCACCGTCTGCTACAAGATCGGCACCAAGGCGCCCGTGTACGCGCTGGAAGGCTCGATCGCGGTGACCGGGTCGCTGGTGCAGTGGCTGCGCGACAACCTCGGCATGATCGGTTCGGCGGCCGAGATCGAGCAGCACGCCAGGACGGTGGAGGACAACGGCGGCGCGTACTTCGTGCCCGCGTTCTCCGGCCTGTTCGCGCCGTACTGGCGGTCGGACGCGCGTGGCGCGATCGTCGGCCTGACCCGGTTCGTGAACAAGGGCCACCTGGCCCGCGCGGTGCTGGAGGCCACGGCGTTCCAGACGCGTGAGGTGATCGACGCGATGGACGCCGACTCGGGCGTGCCGCTCAAGTCGTTGAAGGTCGACGGCGGGATGGTCGTCAACGAGCTGCTGATGCAGTTCCAGGCGGACATCCTGGGCGTGCCGGTGATCCGGCCCGTGGTCAACGAGACGACCGCGCTGGGCGCCGCCTACGCGGCCGGTCTGGCGGTCGGGTTCTGGGCGTCGGAGGACGACATCCGGCAGAACTGGGCCCAGGACAAGCAGTGGGACCCGGCGATGGACGACGAGACCCGCGCACGGACCTACGCGCAGTGGAAGAAGGCGGTGACCAGGACCTTCGACTGGGTGGAGTGACGTCCGGGGCGCCGCTGGCGTGGCGGCGCCCCGCTCCCCGCGGTCGTCCTCTGCCGGCGACCGCGGTCAGGTGGTGCCGCCGCCACCGGTTTCCGGAGCGCCCTTGGGTGGTCGACCTTCTCGACGGTGAACTCCACGACCGACCCGTCGGTCCTGGACACCTCGACGCCGGCGCCCGGCCGGAGCTCGTGCAGGCGGTAGAAGATGCCCGGCTGGGAGTTGCCGTCGACGTGGCCCAGGATGATCGCCGGCCCGGGCTCGCCGGGCGCGCGGGCGTGGACGTACCAGCCTGCCTGCATGGGCTGCTCGATGGACGGCACCTGGACGGTCTCGTCCGGGTTCAGGCCCAACGGGATGAGCGACGACGTCGCGTCGATGCGCGGGATCCGTACCTCGGTCGGTTCATGCCCCGCATACGCATGAGGTGCCGGGGACGTTGTCGCGGTCGCGGCATTAGTCGACGTGGTCGTGGTCGTCGTTGTGGCGGTGGTCGTCGGCTGAGTACCGCATGCCGGCAACGACAACGTCGCCACCAGCAACAACACGGCGGATCTCGGCATGTGGCCAGGATCCGCCGTGCTGTCGGCCGGAGTTGGTCAATCGGTGACAACCACCGGAATGGCCCAGTTCGGGTCGCTCAGTCCAGGTCGTCGTGCCGCATGAGCTGGCGACCGGCCTCGGTGATCGAGCCGGTCAGCGACGGGTAGACGGAGAACGTGGTGGCCAGGTCGTCCACCGTGAGCTGGTTCTGCACGGCCAGCGTGATCGACAGGATCAGCTCGCTGGCGTTCGGCGCGACCACGACGCCGCCGATCACCACACCCGTCGCCGGGCGGCAGAACAGCTTCACGAAACCGCGCCGCAGGCCTTCCATCTTCGCCCGCGGGTTGGTGGCCAGCGGCAGCATGATCGTGCGCGCGGGCACCTCGCCGGAGTCGATCGCCTGCTGGCTGATGCCGACGGTGGCGATCTCCGGGTTGGTGAACACGTTCGCCGCGACGGTCTTCAGCCTGATCGGGCTCACGCCCTGGCCCAGCGCGTGCCACATGGCGATGCGGCCCTGCATGGCGGCGACGCTCGCGAGCAGCAGCAGGCCCGTGCAGTCGCCCGCCGCGTAGACGCCGGAGACGTTCGTCCGGGACACCCGGTCGACCGGGATGTACCCGCCCCGACCCGGCTCGATACCGATCTTCTCCAGGCCGAGGTCGGCGGTGTTCGGGACCGAGCCGACCGTCATCAGCGCGTGGCTGGCCTCGATCGTGCGACCGTCTTCCAGGTGAATCAGAACGCCGTCACCGACGTTCTCCACGCGGTCCGCGCGGGCGTGCTTGACCACCGCCGTGCCGCGTTCGGCGAACACGTCCTCCAGCACCACGGCCGCGTCGGCGTCCTCGTGCGGGAGCACCCGGTCGCGGCTGGAGACCATGGTCACCTTCACGCCCAGCTCGGTGTAGGCGGAGGCGAACTCCACACCGGTGACACCCGATCCGATGACGGCCAGGTGCTCCGGCAACTCCGGGAGGTCGTAGATCTGGCGCCAGGTGAGCACCCGCTTGCCGTCCGGCTCGGCACCGGGCAACACGCGCGGGGTCGCACCGGTTGCGATGAGGACCACATCGGCCGGCAGGACTTCCTTCGCGCCGTCCTTGTCGATCGCCACGACCTCGTGCTGGGCGAGGCCGCGGGCGTTGTCGCAGAACTTGGCGATGCCGTTGACGATGCGGACGCCCTCGCGCTGGAGGCGGGCCCGGACGTCGGCGGACTGCGCGAGCGCGAGGCCCTTCACCCGTCCGTGGACGACCGGCAGCTCGACCGCCGCTTCCGCGTTGTTCGTGCGAATGCCCAGCTCACCGGCGTTGCGGAAGGCGCTCCGCCCGCCCGCGGAGGCGATGAACGTCTTGGACGGCACGCAGTCGTAGAGCACGCAGGCGCCGCCGACGCCCTCGCGTTCCACGATGGTCACGTCGGCCCCGTGCTGGGCCGCGACCAGTGCCGCCTCGTAACCTGCGGGGCCACCGCCCATGATGACGATGCGGGTCACGACACGTCCTCCTCGTGGTTGTCGGCGCTATTCGCACGGCTGATAGCCGCTGGTAGCCGCGCACAACCGTACGCGGTCGGGTGTCGGAGTGCGTCGTCCGGTCTTCTGGTCCCTCGCGGTGATCGATAGGTCGCTAGGCTGTCGTCGTGCCGCTCTATGCCGCGTACGGGTCCAACATGGACCCGAACCAGATGATGGAGCGAGCCCCCTACTCCCCGATGGCGGGGACCGGGTGGCTCGCCGGATGGCGTCTGACGTTCGGTGGCGAGGACCTTGGCTGGGAGGGCGCGCTCGCCACCATCGTCGAGGACCCCGACTCGCAGGTGTTCTGCGTGCTCTACGACGTGAGCCCGCGAGACGAGTCCCGCCTCGACCGCTGGGAGGGTGCCCTCGGCCTCTACAAGAAGATCCGCCTACGCGTCCAGACCCTGGAAGGTTCGGTAACCGCCTGGCTCTACGTCCTGGACGCCTATGAGGGCGGACTGCCGTCGGCCCGGTACATCGGCGTGGTCGCCGACGCGGCCGAAGCCGCCGGCGCCCCCGACGACTACGTCTCCGACCTGCGCACCCGCCCCTGCCAGGGCATAGGCCCCTAACCCCCGCGAGTCCTCCACTCAGACACGCCGAACCTGCCGGTGGGACACCCCGAGCTCACCGGTCAGGCATCGGAACAGCCGGGTGGGGTCCCGCAGGTCCGACACGTCGGCGCGCAGCACCTTCCACCCGCGCCGACGCAGGTCCTCGTCACGCGCGCGGTCGGCGTCCGCCCTGTTCACGTGGGCGGCGTAGCCGTCGTACTCCAGCGCGACCCGCTGCTGGGGCCAGGCGAAGTCGAGTCGCCACACCTCGCGCCCGCCGAGGTCGAGCACCGGGTGCTGCGGCTCGGGCGGGGGGAAACCGGCCTCGACGATCATGAGCAGGAGTCCGCTCTCCGCCGGCGACTCCGGCAGACCCGTCGCGATGTCGAGCAGGAACAGCCCCTGCCGCCGGCCGCGCGGATCGGGACGCCGGGAGATCCGCACTTCCAGGTCGGTCTTGAACGCTGCCCGCTCGTTCGGCTCGACGACGGCCAAGGCCTGGTCGGTGCACGCCAACGCGGTGGAACGGCGGGCACGGCACAGTATCTCGGCGAGCGTCGGTTCGAGGGTGAGGCACCGGAGGCCTTCGATCTCGATCACGTCCGCAGGGTCGTAGTTCGCCTGGTGGACGACCTCGCCGGGCCGTGGGCGGTGCCGCTGGTCGTAGCCGATGAGCAGGTGGACGCGGTCGGTCTCGGCGGCCGTGCAGCCGTGCACCCAGGCCGACGTGTGGCTGGTGAGGACGGCTCCCGAACCTGCGGTGAGCAGCGCCGCGGCGGCCCGAGTCGGGAACTCCACCATGAGTTCACGTTGGACCAGCACCGTGCGGGAGTAGCTGACGAGACGACCTTCGGCGATCGCGGTGCGCAGGGCGACCCGGCCGAGGTGTGCGTGGAGTCGGGTGCGCAGGTGGGCGCCGTGCAGGCCCGCGGGCATTGTGATCATGTAGAACCGAGGGCGCGCTGCCCGATTCCGTACAAGATTCACCCGACCGCGCAGTTCGCGGTGTCTGAGTGGAGGACTCGCGGGGTTTAGCGGGTCGGGGTGGCTAGGGCTTCCAGGTGTTGGATCAGGCGGCGGGTGTCCACGGGGGAGACGGTGCTCCAGGGCTGCTGGCCCGGGGTGGCGCGGCGGAGTTGGATGTAGCGGCCGTGCGGGTTGTCGAAGAACGACACGACGTGCTCCTGGCGGACGCGCTTGCCCCACTTGTCGCGGGTCGCGGAGCCGAACTGGCCGCGGTTGCCCGCGTCGCGGAACATGTCGGCCAACGCGCGGGCGTCCCGCTGCCTGATGCCCCGGCTGACGAGCGCCGCCTCCAGGTCGTCGGGAGTGGCCGCGGCGGCAGCGGCGGCGTCCAGGTCGGCGCTCGGCAGCGTCACCGAGTGGCCGGGGCCGGCGGGCACGGGCGGCAGCACGGAGAGGGCTTCGCGGGGGAGTCCTTCGCTGCTCGCCGGGCGGAGCGTCAACTGGCCGTTGTCCAGCACGGCCAGGACGCCCGACTGACCCTTGGCCGCCGCCAGCAGGCGCACGCTGCGGCCCAGCCAGAGACGGCCGTCCACCTCGTGCTGAGGCCGGTTCAGCAGGTGGAGCAGGTCCTCCAGCATCGGGTCCAGCGACACCGGTCGACCCAGCCCACGGCGGTCCAGGTCGGCCCACGCCCGCTGCTCCAGCTCGGCACGTTCCGCGTGCGTCTTCCCGGGTGACGGCACCTTGAGCACCAGCGGCATGGTCTCCAACCGCAGGTGCTCCCACAGCACGTCGAACTCCAGCGCCGAGATGGTCACCGGTTCGCGCAGGTCGTTGCTGCCCAAGTCCAAGCCGAACGTCGTCATCAGTGGGTAGTGCTCTCCCCGATCACCGGAGGCGAGATCATCCCGCCGACGCCGTAGATGTCGTCCGTTTCCCGAAGGTAGTCGGCGGCGTCGTGCGTGGCATCTTCTTCGTCGTCCCCGCCACGAGCACCACCCAACCCGCCGAACGGGTCGAACGCGGGCGAGACCGGGGTGGGCGTGCTCCGCTTGTGCACGGTGTCGCCGCCGCCGACCTGGCCGCCGCCGAGCATCGAGCCCGTCGACCCACCGGGAGCCGTCGCAGCCGCGTGCTGCGCGTTGGCCGCCGCGAACGCCCCGAACTCCGCAGAACTGACCGACGTCGTGCCGGCGGACGACACCGGGCCGCCCCCGAGCAGCTGCTGAGCCACCGCGTTCTGCTCGGTCGTCGTACCCGGAGCCGGAGCGGGAGTCGGTGACGGAGACGAGGACGACGACTTGCGCCGCTCCTTGTCCGACTGACCCACACCGCCGATCACGCCACCCGGCCCGAACGACCCCGAACCCGGCCCCGAAGGCGTGGCAGCGGCCGTCGAAGGCCTGGTCGACGTGGCCGGAGCCGACGACGACGTGCCGGTGGAGTGCCCGCCGGACCCACCACCAGACCCTCCACCACCGGTGTAGCCGCCGGAGACCGGCGACACGGGACGCGAGACGGGCATGCCGCCACGCCCACCCCGGCGCCAGCCACCGCCGCCACCACCACGTCTGCCACCAGGACCGCCGTACGCCCACCCCGGCTGCGACACGCCGGACGAGTCGTTCCGCACCACCTCGCCGGCGCTGATCAGCAACTGCGGCGGCTGGTGGAACTGCCCCAACGTGCTCGTGTTCGACACGGTGCTGGACGCGTACGTCGTCATCACCTCACGCGCCCGCTGCTCGGCCGCGTTCTGCGCCTTCTCCTGCTTCTCGTAGTCCGTCTGCCCGCCCACCAGGTTGGTCAACGCGCTGACCAGCAGGTTCGGCTCCTCCGCCGTCACCTTCACCGGCGGCGGCATGTCCGAGCGGGCCTTGGAGATGTAGTCCGCCTGCAGCTCGGCCGAGATGCGCATCACCTCGGCGCCGGAACGGGCGTCCTCCGCCCACGCGGCCAACGGGTTGAGGCCGCCCCGGGCCCGGTCCGCCGCAGGGCTCTCCCACGTGGCGCCGGAGCGCTGCACGCCGTCGAGCAGCTCGGCGTTGATGTCGGTCAACGCGGTCGAGACACCCTGCCACCGCTCCATCGAGGCGTGCGAGGCCTTCGGTCCCGGCCCGGAGTTGATCTGCCGGTACAGCTCTTCATGGCTGTACCCGCTCCAGCGGTGTCCATCGGGCATGAACGTTCCCCTTGCCTGCGCCGGGCGCTCAGCGGCTGCCCTGCTGTCCCATCAACCCGGTGTTGTCTTCTTCGATGGACTGGTACTGCCGCTCGACCAGGGTCAACGCGTCCATGGCCGACTTGAGCTGCCGCTGGTAGTTCTCCAAGGCGGTCAACGCCGAGTCGCCGGATTCCAGCGACCGCTCGTTGAACCGCTCCGCCGCTTCCCGGCTCACCGGATCACCGGCCCACGGGCGGACCCGGACCTCGGTGATCGCGAGCTCGATCTCCTTGTCCAGCTTCGTGAGCGCGCCCGCGAACGCGCTGCGGAGGCTGGGGATCGCACTGGGCTCCACGTTCAACGTGTGCGCCAAGGGCGGTGGTGAGCCTGTGTCAGCGCCCCGACCGTGGTCTTCCGACGGCATGGCCGACCTCCCCGCCTTCCTCGTTCCGTCGCGCATGGTCACTGTAGCCACCGGGTCCGACAGCGGGGAGTAGGTGGCGCGCACATCCCCCGCGTGGATCAACGCCGTTGCAGCAAACCGACTACCGCCGCTTCTGCCGCCCGTTGCGCCCCTTGGCAGAGGGTGTCCTGTTTCGCCGCCGTGGCGTTGCCGCCGTCGCGGAACATCACGTCGAGGAACTGGCCCTCGGCGACGTCCACCTCGACGTTGCACATGTTCTCCATGCCGGGCGTCCGCACGGTCAGGCCGGGGAAACCGGCGACGGTCGTCTGCCTGGCGTCGACCTGGGCGTTCTCGCTCAGCCACACACCGACGCCCTCCACCGTGACGAGCGCGAACCTGACCACGTTCCCGCTGATGTTGCTGCGCATGGTGCACGCCTTCGCGTTGCCGAAGCCCGCTTCCACGTAGGCGCTGGGCGGGTTGTCCAGGCTCAACCGGATCCGCTGGTCCTCCGAGAGCACCGCGCACGGGTCCACGTCGTCCAGCCGGATGTCCTGTGGCCTGGGCGGCAACGACGTCATGGTGGTCGTCGTCGGGGGCAGCGGTTCGTCCACCCGGCCGTCCGCCTTCTTCTCGGGAAAGGGCGTGCAGGCGGCCAGCGCCCACGCGCACAGCGTGGCGATGATCACATGAGCCGCCCTCATGGGCACCTACCGTAGCCGGGTCCACACGCCAAGTGGAGACCCGGCCGTGAAGCCGCATTTCACAGCGACCCGGCGCGCCGGGTCGTCCGGTGGCCTGGCGGTGATCCGGGGGAGGTCGAGGAAGCCGAAACCGAACCGCAGCACGGCCGACGCCGCGTGCGTCGCGATGCCCTTGCCGCGCAGGTCGGGGGTGGTCCAGCAGGTGAACTCACCGGCACCGGTCAGGGCGACTTCGCCCACGGCCGTTCCGGTGAGCTGGTCGCACACGGCCCAGGAGCAGCACTCTTCGGTGTGCCACTGGTCCGCGCGTGCCGCGATGTGCGCGCCGGCGGCGGCGAGATCCGGGAACAGGCCGCCGTCCACCAGCGCCACCCGGTCGTCGATGCGGTCGTCGACACGCAGTTGACGCAGGTAGAACTCGCCCGCGTTGATCTCGACGGCCTCCATGGGCCGGGAGGTTAGTCGGTGACGAAGCCCTCGTAGCGCGCGGCCACGTCTTCGAGCGGCGCACGGTGCGAGGCGGCGGGTCGGCCGTCGGGGCCGTTGGTCAACTCCACCACCCAGTCGGCGTCCTCGGCGTCGTCCTCGCCGGCCAGCAGGTCCTTGTGCACCGCGCACGGCGACCACCCCGCCGCCGCCAGCTCGCGCGCCGCTTCCTCCGCGTCCGCACGGTCGTGCAGGACCAGCAGCAACGACCCGGTCATCGCCCGCCCCACCGGCTGACGAGCAGCATCGCCGCGGGGATCAGCAGGAGGATCAGCGGCGTCTTCACCACGAAGAGCAGGGCGAAGCTCACGAACGCCACCGCCATCACGACCGCGCCGTTCAAGCGGGGGTCGCGCTGGACCGACCCGACCGGCCGCACCTCGGGTTCCACCCGGGTGAAGCTGGGGCGCGGCGCGGGCAGGTCGCCGAACAGCGTGTACAGGTCACCGCGGGTCTTCGCGGTGGCGACGCGGGCGGAGCGCTCGCCGAACTCGTCCACCGTCAGCCGCCCCTCACCGAGGTGCGTGCCGAGCAGTTCGAGCGCGTGCTCGCGCTCCGCGTCGCCGATCCGGATATCCCGCTCGCTCACACGGTCGAGCCTATTCCTTGAGCTCGCAGAGGACCGTGCCCTGGGTGACCGTGGCGCCCGGCTCGGCGGCCAGACCGGTGACGACACCCGCCTTGTGCGCGATCACCGGGTTCTCCATCTTCATGGCCTCCAGCACGACGATCAGCTCGCCCGCCTCGACCTGCTGCCCGTCCTCGACGGCCACCTTGACGATGGTGCCCTGCATCGGCGCCGCCACCGCGTCACCCGACACGGCAGCGCCGCCCTTGCCGCCGCTGCGCTTGCGCGGCTTGGCCTTCACGCCCGCCTTGGCCCCGCCGCCGCCCCCGAAGGCCAGGTCACCGGGCAGCGACACCTCCAGCCGACGTCCGCCGACCTCGACCACCAGGGTCTGCCGCGGCTCGTCCTCCTCGGCCTCCGCGGCGTCGGTGAACGGGGCGATGGTGTTGTCGAACTCGGTCTCGATCCACCGCGTGTGCACGATGAAGCCGTCCTCGCCGACGAACGCCGGGTCGCGCACGATCGCGCGGTGGAACGGCAGCACGGTGGCCATGCCCTCCACCACCATCTCGTCCAGCGCCCGCCGCGCCCGCTCCAGGGCCTGCGTGCGGTTCTCGCCGGTGACGATCAGCTTGGCCAGCAGCGAGTCGAACTGGCCGCCGATGACCGTGCCGCTCTCCACACCGGCGTCCACCCGGACGCCGGGGCCGGACGGCGCGACGAACGTGGTGACCGTGCCGGGGGCGGGCAGGAAGTTGCGGCCCGCGTCCTCGCCGTTGATGCGGAACTCGATCGAGTGGCCGCGCGGCGTCGGGTCCTCGGTGAACCGCAGCCTCTCGCCGGCCGCGATGCGGAACTGCTCGCGGACCAGGTCGACGCCCGCGGTCTCCTCGCTGACCGGGTGCTCCACCTGGAGCCGGGTGTTGACCTCCAGGAACGAGATCGTGCCGTCCACCGCGACCAGGTACTCGACCGTGCCGGCGCCGTGGTAGCCCGCTTCCTTGCAGATGGCGCGCGCGGAGGTGTGGATCGCGGCGCGCTGCTCGTCGGTCAGGAACGGCGCGGGCGCCTCCTCGACCAGCTTCTGGTGGCGGCGCTGCAACGAGCAGTCCCGCGTGCCGACCACGATCACGTTGCCGTGCTGGTCGGCCAGGACCTGCGCCTCGACGTGCCGCGGCTTGTCCAGGTACCGCTCCACGAAGCACTCGCCGCGGCCGAACGCCGTGACGGCCTCGCGCACCGCGCTGTCGAACAGCTCGGGGATCTCCTCCAGCGTGCGGGCGACCTTCAGGCCGCGACCGCCGCCGCCGAACGCCGCCTTGATCGCGACCGGCAGGCCGTGCTCCCGGGCGAACGCGATGATCTCGTCCGGGCCGTTCACCGGGTCCTTGGTGCCGGGCACCAGCGGCGCGCCTGCGCGCATCGCGATGTGCCGCGCGGTCACCTTGTCACCGAGGTCGCGGATGGCCTGCGGGGTGGGGCCGATCCAGGTCAGGCCCGCGTCCATGACGGCCTGCGCGAAGTCGGCGTTCTCGGAGAGGAAGCCGTAGCCGGGGTGCACCGAGTCCGCGCCGGCGCGCTTGGCGACGTCCAGCAGCTTGTCGACGGACAGGTAGCTGTCACCGGGCGTGCTTCCGCCCAGGGCGAACGCCTCGTCCGCCAGCCGGACGAACGGGGCATCCCGGTCCGGGTCTGCGTACACGGCGACGCTGGCCAGACCGGCGTCACGGCAGGCGCGGATGACCCGGACGGCGATCTCGCCGCGGTTGGCGACGAGGACCTTGCGCAGCGACACGACGTCCTACCTCCTGGCAACGGTGGAACTTGGAGCGGCAATGGTCGGGGAGTTTAGTGACCCGTCAGTACACGGTGACCGAGAGACGGCTCACGCTTCGGTGGAACAATCGGTAATCGTGACACGCCCGCCCACCGCCGTGCTCGCGATCTCTTGCGCAGCCGTCCTGATCACCGTGACCGGGTTGCTGATCGCCTGGTCACTGCGCCCTCCAGCGATCACGGACGCCGGTGCCGAGCCGCCGCGGGAGGGGTTGCGGTGCGGGACGACGGCGTGCCGTTCGGTGGTGAAGCAGCAGGTCGGGGCCGATTCGGTGGAACTGCTGGTCGGCGAGGGCGCGGGCCGGATCCGAACCGGCGGAGCTTCGGGGCCGAACATCTTCGAGTTGACCATCGCGCTGTCCGGCGCGCGGATCAGCGAGCAGTCGTTGCAGTGCCTCGACGCGGAGGTGGCGGTGTGCCTGGCGCGTGGCGAGGTCGGCGGCGAGGTGCTGGGTGAGGTGCTCGTGCGCAGGTCGGGGGCTTGGTCACGGGCTCAGGTGCCGTACGTGTCGAGCGGGGCGTACCTGGCGCTGCACGACGTGGACCAGGACGCGGTGGCCGATGTGGTGGCCGTCCAGCGGGCGTGCCCGAAGGGTGCGGACTGCGCGCGCTGGTTCGTGCAGGTGTTCTCGTTGGCCGGTGGGGGTGGCGAGCTGGGCTGCACGCCCGTCGTCAGCGAGCCGGAAGCCCTCCCCGGCTGGCCGGGAGTCGCCCCGGATCCTTCGGAACTCCGCCAGTGCGGCACCTGAAAACGTGTCCGGTCGCGCACCTCGCGGTGCGCGACCGGACGACTCGCGGTGCCTGAGTGGAGGACTCGCGGGGTTAGGCGGGGACGGGGGTGCGGGGGGTGGTGAGGAGCGGCGGCTCGCTGGGGGCGTCGAGGACCTCGTCGTCCAGCAGGCCCTCGCCGCGGGCGACCAGGACCGGGACGGTGATCTGGCCGGTCACGTTGGTGGCCGTGCGGATCATGTCCAGGATCGGGTCGATCGCGTAGACGACCGCCACGCCGGTGGCGATGACCTCCGGCGGCATGTTCACCGCGCCCAGCGTCAACGTCAGCATGGTGAACCAACCGGTGGTGCCGGCGGTGGCCAGCGCCCCGAACACGGCGACCGCGACGATCGCCACGTACTGCCACAAGCCGAGCTGCACGCCGAACAGGTTGGCGATGAACACGGTGGCGATGGCCGGGTACACCGCGGCGCAGCCGTCCATCTTCGTGGTGGTGCCGAGCGGCACGGCGAACGACGCGTAGTCGGGGTCCACACCGAGGTTGGTCGCGGTCTGCCGGCTCAGCGGCAGCGTCGCGCCCGACGACCGGGACACGAACGCGAACTGGATCGCGGTCCACGCCTTGCTGAAGAACGTGATCGGCGACACCCGGCCGACGAACCGCAGCAGCAGCGGGTACACCACGAACAGCACCAGCAGCGACCCGCCGTACACGGACGCGATCAGCGAGAACAGCGGCCCGACGAACGAGTTGCCGTACGTGGCGAACGCCGTGCCGATCAGGCCGAACACGCCGATCGGCGCGAGCAGCACGATCCAGCCGACGACCTTCTGGATCAGGTCGAACGCCGACCGCGTCAGCGACACGAACGGAGCGGCCTTCTCGCCCAGCGCGTACGCGGCGAAGCCGACCAGTATCGAGATGAACACCACTTGGAGCACTTCACCCTCGGTGAAGGCGCTGAACAGGTTCGACGGGATGAGCGTTTCGACCAGGGTGCCCCACGAACCCTGGTCGCGGGCGGCCAGCTTCTCCACCGCCGCCTGCGACGGTTCGACCTGCACGCCGGCGCCCGGCTTGAAGATCAACGCGATGGCGAGGCCGATCAGCACCGCGATCAACGACGTGGTGGCGAACCACAGCAGCGTCTTGCCGCCCAGCCGGGCCGCGCGCGAGCTGCCGAGCCGGCGGAGGCTGGTGATGCCCACGACGATCGCGGTGAACACCAGCGGGATCACGGTGAACTGCAACAGGCTGGTGAAGGCGTCGCCGAGGGAACCGAGGGTGGTGATGAGCCACGCCTGGTCGGTGCTCTTGGCGAGGTACCCCGCGAGCGCGCCCAGCACGAGCGCGGCGAGGACGGTGGTGCCGAAGACCTTCGGCTTGGTGTAGCTGCGGACGAACGACATGGGTGTGCTCCGGAGTCGGCGCAGGGGTGGACGGCGGGGGCGTCAGCCCCGACAGCCCGTGTTCGTCCTGCGCCCGAAGTCGATGTGACGGCGGCGCGTCAGCAAGTCACCCACGGCTCACGTAACGCCGGACCCGGCGGAGGAGCTTCCCCGATCGGGGGAAGTGTGACGACCGCTACCAGAGGTCGGACACCGTGACGCCGATTCGGCGGAGCAGCTCCCGGGTGAGCGGCAGGCTGATGCCGATCACGCTGGACGGGTCGCCGTCGATGCCGTCCACGAACCAGCCGCCCAGCCCGTCGAGCGTGAACCCGCCCGCGACGTGCAGCGGCTCGCCGGTCGCCAGGTACGCGTCCAGCTCGTCGTCGGTCGGGCGGCCGAACCGGACCAGCGTCGCCTCGTGCCCGACTGCCCGGTCCACGACCTGCCCGTCCCGCACCCGCAGCACCGCGTGCCCGGTGAGCAGGGTGCCGGTGGTGCCCGCCATCTTCTTCCAGCGCTCGCGGGCGACCTCGACCGTGCCGGGCTTGCCGTGCACCTCGCCGTCGGCGGTCAGCAGCATCGAGTCGCACCCGACGATCACCGCGTCGTCGAACGCGCTGTCGTCCGCGCCGTCGACCGGGGCGGACGCGATCGCGTCCGCCTTGGCCGTAGCCAGCGCGGTCACCAGCTCTTCCGGCGTCGGGTCGGCGAGCGAGGCGGTCAGCGCGTCCTCGTCCACACCGGACACGCGGACCACGGGCTCGACCCCGGCGGCGCGGAGCACGGCCAGGCGGGCGGGGGACTGGGAAGCGAGGACGAAGCGCACGGATCGAAGCCTAGGGCGGGCCGCGGACGGGGGAGGGCGAGGGGCGGACGAGTACGTGATGCCGAAGCCGGGACCGGGTCGGGCCGACACGATCCGGGCGTTGCGTAGAACTACCGATGCGCGCTGTGAGGCGGTCGGGCACCGTCGGGGAGGTGCAGCGCTTGGCTCTGGTGGTCCGCCGGACCGATCGGGGTCGAGGTCGGTACCGGTGGCTCTTGGTGGTGCCGACCGTCCTCGTCCTGGTCCTGACGGCTCGGGTCGTGTCGACTGACCCGGTCGGGTACGGCGTGCCGTTCTGGCCCTTCGCGAACGGCAGCGACCGCGTCGAGTACCTGGTGATGGACCAGGTCACGTCGATCGCCCGCGCGTTGCCGCGACTGGACGCCGTGCCGTCCGCGGTGGCCGCCGAGGGCGTCGAGGTGCTGGACGCCAGGGTCGAGGCGGGCGGCATGTGGATGCGGGTGCGCCTGCACGTGCCGGACGGTTCCCGCTGCCGCGAGGTCACCGTGCTCGGCGACACGGGTGTGGAGGTCAACTCGCGCCGAGTGGAGTGCTGAGGACCGCGCACGACGAGGAACACCGCCGAGTTCAAGAGCCCGGCGGTGTCCGATGACCGACGCCACCTCGCGGCGGTCGCGACGCGTGTGCTCAGCCAGGCAGGCCGGACGAGCGCCAGGCGCCGGGGCCGTGCGGCAGCGCGCGCCTGACCAGCCGGGACTTGTCCGCCCACGCCGAACGGCGGGGCCTGTCCCCGGTCGGGCCGTCGCTCGCGGCCAGGCCTGCCACGACCGCCGCCACCGCGGCCAGTTCCACGTCGTCCGGGTTCCCTCGCACCACCCGGAGGTGCGGCGCCCCGCTCACAGCGGGATGTTCCCGTGCTTCTTGGGCGGCAGCACCTCGCGCTTGTCGCGCAGCATCGCCAACGCCCGAGCGACGTAGGACCGCGTGGAGGACGGCGGGATCACGCTGTCGACGTAGCCGCGTTCCGCCGCCACGTAGGGGTTGCAGAGGGTGTCCTCGTACTCCTGCTGCAACTTCGCCCGCAGCGCGTCCACGTCCTCGCCCGCGGCCGCCGCGGCGGCCAACGTCTTGCGGTGCACGATGTTCGCCGCGCCCTGCGCGCCCATGACGGCGATCTGCGCCGTCGGCCACGCCAGGTTGATGTCCGCGCCCAGGTGCTTGGACCCCATCACGTCGTACGCGCCGCCGTAGGCCTTGCGGGTGATCACGGTGACCAGCGGCACGGTCGCCTCGGCGTACGCGTAGATCAGCTTCGCGCCGCGCCGGATGATGCCGTTCCACTCCTGGTCCGTGCCGGGCAGGAAGCCGGGCACGTCGACGAACGTCAGCACCGGGATGTTGAACGCGTCGCACGTCCGCACGAACCGCGCCGCCTTCTCCGAGGCGTTGATGTCCAGGCAGCCCGCGAACTGGGTGGGCTGGTTGGCCACGATGCCCACCGAGTGCCCGTCCACCCGGCCGAAGCCGACCAGGATGTTCGGCGCGAACAGCGGGTGGACCTCCAGGAAGTCACCCTCGTCCAGCACGCGGGTGATCACCTCGTGCATGTCGTACGGCTGGTTCGCGGAGTCCGGGATCAGCGTGTCCAGCTCGCGGTCCGCGTCGGTGATCGAGTCCTCGACCGGGCCGTGCACCAGGTCGTCCGCCGTCTCGAAGACGGGCGGCTCCGACATGTTGTTCGCGGGCAGGTAGGAGAGCAGCTCCTTGACGTAGGCGACGGCGTCTTCCTCGTCACCGGCCAGGTAGTGCGCGTTGCCGGACTTGGTGTTGTGCGTCCGACCGCCGCCCAGCTCCTCGAAGCCGACGTCCTCACCGGTGACGGTCTTGATCACGTCCGGGCCGGTGATGAACATGTGCGAGGTCTGGTCGACCATCACCACGAAGTCCGTCAACGCGGGCGAGTAGACGTGGCCGCCGGCGGTCGCGCCCATGATCAGCGAGATCTGCGGGACGACACCGGACGCGGCCACGTTGCGGCGGAAGATCTCACCGTAGAGGCCGAGCGAGACGACACCCTCCTGGATGCGCGCGCCACCGCCCTCGTTGATGCCGACCATCGGCCGACCGGTCCTGATCGCCAGGTCCATCACCTTGACGATCTTCTCGCCGTAGACCTCGCCGAGCGAGCCGCCGAAGACGGTCACGTCCTGGCTGAACACGCACACGGGGCGGCCGTCCACGGTGCCGTAGCCGGTCACCACGCCGTCGCCGTAGGGCTTGTTGCGGTCCTGCCCGAAGTTGGTCGAGCGGTGTCGGGCCAACTCGTCCAGCTCGACGAACGAGCCGGGGTCGAGCAGCATCTCGATGCGCTCACGCGCCGTCTTCTTGCCCTTGGCGTGCTGCTTCTCCACCATTCGGGCCGAACCGGCGTGCACGGCCTCGTCGTTGCGCCGGTACAGGTCGGCCAGTTTCCCGGCCGTCGTGTGAACGTCCGGCTCGTCGCCGATGGGGGCGGTCCCACTGCTCATGGCCGCGCAGCTTAGCCGGGTCGGATCGGCGCGCCGCCGGAGTAGTAGCCCAGCTCACCCTCCGCGGTGTTGACCTCCAGTGCGGTGGAGGTTGCAGGCTTGACCACGCGATCCGCCCCACGATCCACACCGCTCCGACAAGCGCGTGGGGCGGGTCGCGACTTCCGGAGTGGGCCATGCGGTCCAACGCGACCGCTCCTAGTCTGCGCACCGTGACCCTGGACGCTGCGGGACTCCGCGCCAAGCTCATCGGCCCCTATGCGGCCATCGACATCATCGATCGCACCGGTTCCACGAACGCCGACCTGCGCGCCGCCGCGGCCGGGGGTGCGGCCGACCGCACCGTGCTCATCGCCGAGCAGCAGACCGCAGGCCTGGGCCGACGCGGCCGGGGCTGGGCCTCGCCGACCGGCGGCCTCTACCTCAGCGTGCTGTTCCGCCCGACCGGTGTGCCGCCGGCGCGGCTGCCGTGGTTGACGCTGCTCGCGGGGGTGGCGCTGGTCCGCACGGCGAGGAGCGTGGGCGTCGCCGCCTCCCTGAAGTGGCCGAACGACCTGCTCGTCGGTGACGCCAAGGCGGCGGGCGTGCTGGCCGAGATCACCGCCGGCGCGACGCAGGGCGTCGTCGTCGGCATCGGGCTCAACGTGGCCCGGCTGCCCGACGACGTCGAACCGGGCGCGGGCGGCCTGCGGCCGACCAGCCTCGAAGATCACGCCGGCCCGCTGGACCGCACCGAGGTGGCCGTCACCCTGCTCGGCGAACTGGCCGCGCTCGAAGACCGGTGGCGGCGGGCGGGCGGCGCCGAGCCGTCGTTGCGCGAGGAGTACCGCGCGCACTGCGCCACGCTCGGCCGCCCGGTGCGGGTCGAGCTGGCTAGGGGTGAGCAGCTGCTGGGCACGGCCCACTACGTGGAGTCCGACGGCACGCTGGTCGTGCGCGACGACTCGGGCACCGACCACGCCGTTTCCGCAGGGGACGTGGTGCACCTCCGGGTACGGTGATCCTTGCCCAGCAGGGGGCCGGCCCAGTGATGAGTCGGGCCCAGCCACCGAAAGGGACCGCCGTGGCCTACCCGGACGACCTGCTCAGTCCCAGTGAGCACGTCGTGATCCACAAGCACCCGCACTGGAAGACGCTGATCGTCCCGGTGCTCGTGCTCCTCGTCGCGGTCGGCGGTGGCGCCTACCTCGCGGCGCTGGTGTCCGACCTGAGCTGGGCGGCGGTCGCCTGGATCGCGCTCGCCGCGGTCGGGGTGGTGCTGGTCACCTGGCTGACCCTGGCGCCGGTGGTCCGCTGGCGCACCACCCACTTCATCGTCACCAGCGACCGGGTGATGTACCGGATCGGCGTGTTCAAGCGCACCGGCCTGGACATCCCGCTCGGCCGCATCAACAGCGTCCGGTTCGAGCACAGCCTGGTGGACCGCATCCTCGGCTGCGGCACGCTGATCATCGAGTCGGCCTCCGACGAGCCGTTGGAGTTCGACGACATCCCGGGGGTGGAGAGAGTCCACTCGATGCTCTACCGGGAGATCAACGACAACCCCGAGGACGATCACCGGCAGGAGGAGAAGGTCGGCGATGGGAGCGCGTGACGTCGGCTTGCCCGAGGAGGTGGGCACGACCGGGTTGCCGGACCGGGTGACGATCTGGGAGGTCGGGCCGCGCGACGGGCTGCAGAACGAGTCCGAGGTCGTGCCGGTCGCCACCAAGCTGGAGTTCCTGGACCGGCTGGCCGACGCGGGCGGCACGATCCTGGAGGCGACGAGCTTCGTGCACCCCAAGTGGGTGCCGCAGCTGGCGGACGCCGAGGAGCTGCTGGCCGGTCTGGTCCGGCGGCCCGGCGTGGACTACCCCGTGCTGGTGCCCAACGAACGCGGGCTGGAGCGCGCGCTGGCGGCCGGCGTCGAGCACGTCGCGATCTTCGCCAGCGCCACCGAGACGTTCGCCCGGCGCAACCTGAACCGGTCGCTGGACGAGCAGTTCGCCATGTTCGACCCGGTCGTGTCCCGGGCCAAGGCCGAGGGCCTGCGGGTACGCGGGTACGTGTCGATGTGCTTCGGCGACCCGTGGGAGGGCGCCGTGCCGCGCGACCAGGTCGTCGGCGTCGGCAACCGGCTGCTGGACATGGGCTGCGACCAGCTCTCGCTGGGCGACACGATCGGCGTGGCCACGCCCGGTCAGGTGACGGCGCTGCTCGCGGGCTTCGACGGTGCCGAGCGGCTGGCGGTGCACTTCCACGACACGTACGGGCAGGCGTTGTCGAACACGTTGGCCGCGTTGCAGTCGGGCGTGCGCACGGTGGACTCGTCGGCCGGTGGTCTCGGCGGCTGCCCCTACGCGGAGTCCGCGACCGGCAACCTGGCCACCGAGGACCTGGTGTGGATGCTCGACGGGCTGGGCGTGGAGCACGGCGTCGACCTCGACAAGCTCGCCGACACCAGCGCGTGGATGGCGGAGCGGCTGGGCCGGCCGAGCCCGTCGCGGGTCGTGCGGGCGCTGCGCGGGTAGCTCGTCCCCCCGGGAAATCCGCCGAACGGGCGGGAACCGGGGTGTCGGTCGCGACGTCCAACGCGCGACCGACGACCATGCCACCGCCGCCGTTGGCGGCATTCGGGCTGGCGACGGCGTAGACCGGAGGTGGCCGTGACCGATCACCGCGCACAGGTGGACGAGCTGCTCGCCGACTACCGGCGCAGCCGCGAGCAGTTGGCGTCCGTGCAGCGCGACCTGGCCGGGGTGTCGGGGTCGGCGACCAGCCCGGACGGTTCGGTGACGGCCGTGGTCGACGCCAAGGGCGCGCTCAGCGACCTGGTGCTGACCGACAACGCCTACCGGCTGCGTCCCGCCCAGCTCGCCGAGTCGATCCTGCGCACCACTCGGGACGCGGCGGCGAAGGCGGCCGAGGGCGCCTACCGGACGTTGAGCCCGGTGCTGCCCGCCGGCACGGACCCCGAGGCGTTGTTGCGCGGCACGGCCGACCTGCGCCCGGAGGAGATCCGCCCGGAGGACGTCCGGCCGCCGGAGCCGCCCCGGCGGCGTCCGGTCGTCGACGACGACGAGGACTTCGAGCAGCGCGACTGGCTGGACGTCGACGCAGCCTCCCAGAGCAGCGCAGGGTCGAGGAGAACGAGATGACCGGCTTCCAGTCCGACCTCGCCCGCCTCACCGAGGGCGCCGCCGACTTCACCGCGTTCGCCGAGCGCGCCGGGAAGATCGCGGGCGACCTGGCCGGCGTGCTGGACTCGCTGGGCGACTGCTGGGGCGGTGACGCCATCGGGCAGAGCTTCGCGGCGAGCCACGTGCAGCCGTCCGGTGACGTGTTGGCCGGGTTGACCGGGTTGAGCTCCGGGTTCGGCGGCGTCGGGGAGCGCTTCACCGAGACCGCCCGCACGTACCGCGAGGTCGAAGAGGGCAACCGCAACGCGCTCGGCGCGATCTGAACCAGGGGGCCGTGATGGGGATCGAGCTGCCGGCCGAACTGGCCGAGGTCGCCGCGAAAGCGGGGGTGTCCTGGCCGCAGGCGGACGAGGACGCCCTCCGCACGTCCGCCGCCGCGTGGCGGGAGACGGGCGTCGAGCTGTCCACGTTGGCGGGGGAGTCCGACGGCTCGGCGAGCAAGGCGTTGGCCGCCATGTCCGGGGCGACCGGTGAGGCGGCGCGCGGCCACTGGAGCAAGTTCACCGCGCCGGACGGGACGTTGAACTCCGTGGTGCGCGGGTGCAACGCGGCGGCCGACCGACTGGACCACGCGGCCGAGCAGGTCGGCGCGGCCAAGGTCGAGTTGGTGCGCGAGCTGGTGAACCTGGCCAAGAACAGCGACGCGGCGCAGCAGGCGGCCGGCGCCGGGCACCCGACGGCGTTGCTCGGGTTGGAGACCGCGGTGCGCGGGGCGGCGGCGAACGTCGCCCACCTGACCGACACGTTGACCAACGCGGTGCGGTTGGACAGCGGCGTGCAGATCGGCGGGCAGCAGCCTCCCGTCAACGCCAATCCGGGCGTGCACGCGCCTGGTGACGCCGGACCTGCCGCTGGATCGGGCCCCGCTTCCGGTCCGGCCCAGGGCGGTGGTCTGCTCGGCAATGGCTTGGTGGGCGGCTTGGTGGGCGGCGGCCAGGGTGGCGGACTGGTGGACGGGCTGCTCGGCGGTGACGGTGCGGCGGCCGGAGGTGCGGCCAACGGCAATGGAGCCGACCACGGGACCGGAGCCGACCACGGGACCGGCGGTGCGTCCGGTCGGGCTCCCGGTCTGGTCGGCGGGCTCGTCGGCGCCGTGACGGACACGGTCGGCGCGGTGGCGGAACCGGTCGTGGAGGCGGTCGGCGCGGTCGCGCCGCCGGTCGCGGCCGTGGTGGAACCGGTGCTGGACACGGCGGGCGACGTCGCGCAGGGCGCGGGCAACGCCGTCGACAACGCGGTCGGCCGCACGGTCCAGGGCGCGGCGGACGCGGTCCACGGCGTGACCGAGACCGTGGCGCCCGGTCGTGACAACGCACCGGGCCGTGAGAACGCACCCGGCCACGCCGGTAACGCGCCCGGCCAGGGGAACCGGGTCGTCGGCGACTTGCCGAACCCGGCCGTCGGCGCGGTGCACGGCGCTTCGGCCTCCGTCGAGAACGTCGTCACCCGGACCGAGGGCACGGTCAGCCAGTCGTCGGCGGCACTGCTGGACCGTCCGCTGCTGCACACCGAAGCCCCCCACGCGCCCGCTCAGCCCGCCGCTCCCGTCTCGAACCAGCCCGCGTCGCAGGGTCCGCCCGGGTTCGGCGGCCCGTCGCTCGGCGGTGGTCCTGCCGGGGCGGCCCCGGCTGCGGCGGCTGCGTCCGTGGTGCAGAACCCGGCCGCGAACGCCGCCGCCAACGCCGCCGCGACCACCCAGGCCCCGGGCCAGCAGGCCGGGCAGCAGGCGGCGCAGAAGGCCGAGGCCCGTGCCGCGCAGGCGGTCCAGGGCACCCAGCCCGGCCAGTCGCAGCCCGGCCAGTCGCAGTCCGGCCAGTCGACGGGTCAGGGCCAGCAAGGTCAGGGCCAGCAGGGTCAGAGCGGTCAGGCCAAGGACGCGGGCGCTGCCCAGGCCAAGGGCGAGGCCGTGGCCAAGGCGGAAATCCAGGCCAAGGCGGACGGTCAGGCCAAGGCGGAAGCCCAGGCGAAGGCGGAAGCCGAGGACGTCCAGTCGAAGGATCTCAAGGACGCCCTGGCCGCCGTAGCCCACCAGGTCGGGGAAGGCGCGCTCGCCTTCGGTGTCCTCCCCGTGCCGATCGGTGTGCCGAGCGGTGGACGCGACACCACCGGCGTTCCGCTCCACCCCGGCTCGACGGCGGGCATCCTGCCGGCGGAACCGGGCGACACCCCGCCACCGCCCCCGGCGAAGGCCGCGCGGACCGCGCAGCCGACCACCGAAGCGGCGGCGCTGTTCCTGCTGCACATGTTCCCCGGCGGCACGCTCCCGCAGCCCAGCGCCAAGCCCGCCCGCCAGCTGCCCCCGCCGTCCGAGGACGAGTCGTTCGCGGCGGGCCTGCGCTTCGAGCCGCAAGGCCACCCGGAGGGCCACCTGGTGGACGCGTCCGCCCAGCTCGGCCTCGACCTCCTCACCACCGGCCAGGAAGGGCTGCGGTCCAGGCTGGCCGGCGTGGAGCCGACCGATGGGCACACGGCCCCGGTGCCCACCGACCCGGTGCCCGCGCGCAACCGCCCGCGCGTCGTCCTCACTCCCGGCACCAGACCCGATCCGCGACTGCTCGCCGACTACGACCCGTTGGCGGGTATGCACGAACGCGACTGGGAACGCCGGTTCCTCGTCCGCGCCGACCCGCCCGAGTACGCCTGGCCGCCCGGCGAGCTGTTCCCCGAGGGCGGGTACGAGGCGGGCCAGGCCGGTGTGCTGGCGGCAGGCGTGGAGCTGGACCGGTTCGGCGGACCGGAAGGCCGGGTGCTGTCCCAGCCCGGTACGGCGTACCCGGCCCGTTCGCTGCCGCCCGCGCTGGTCGACGCCGGCTACCACCGCTACCGCGTGGTCAAGGTGCTGCCGGTGTGGTTCACGCTGTCCGCCGAGTGGTTCGGGCAGCCCGGCGGCGGCGTCCGGTACCGCGCCACCTACCCCGTCGCCGACCTGGTCGCGCTGGGTTACCTGGAGGAGATGGGATGAACGCCGAGTCGATCCAGGGTTGGCTGCTGGCCGTGGGGGTGCCCGCCGAGGTGGTGTCGATCGGGGCGGAGGCCGACAACACGTGGTGCCTGCTGCCGACCGACGAGGGTTTCGAGGTCTTCTGGCGCGAGCAGGGCAACCGGTACGACTGGGCCGCGTTCACCAGTGAGGACGTCGCCTGCCACTACCTGTTCGGCCGGCTGGTGTGGGCGCAGGTGGTGCGCGGCGCGGTCGGAGTCCTGACCCGGCCCGAAGCCGGGCGACCCGACACCGCGCCTAGCGAGGCGTGAGGTCGGTCCGCCAGGTCACGCCCACCACGTCCTCGGCCTTCGGCACCGGCAGGAACACGGCGAACGTCGCCGGCCGGGCGGTGGACAGCTCCAGCCGCCCGCCGTCCGCGTCCACCAGCGCCCGCGCCAGCGCCAGCCCGACGCCGGTCGACCCGCCCCCGGACACACCGCGCTCGAAGATGTGGTGCGCCAACTCGTCCGGCACGCCCGCGCCGCCGTCCGCGACCTCCACGACGACCGTCCCGTCGTCACGCCGCGCGGTGACGACGACCTGACCCTCACCGTGCCGCAACGCGTTGTCCAGCAGCACGCCGATCGCCTCACGCAGCCGTGCGGGCGTGGCACGCGCCAGCAGACCTTCCGGCACACGCACCCGCAGGGCGCGCCCGGCGCTCCGCAGCGGATCACGCCACTCTTCGGCGATGGCCGTCAGCTCGGCGCCCAGGTCCAGCGGTTCGGCACCGACCGCACGGGCGGCACGGGCCGCGGCCAGCATCTCGTTGAGCACCCCCGCCAGCCGCTCGGCCTGCTCCAGCGCGGCCTTCGCCTCCGCGGCCGTGTCCGGTTCGGGGTGCAGCGACAGCGCCTCCAACCGCAGCTGCAACGCGGTCAGCCTGCTGCGCAGCTGGTGCGAGACGTCACCGACCAGCTCCCGTTCCCGCTGCACGAGCTGGGCCAGCGCCCCGGCCGACTTGTCCAGCGCGTCCGCCACGAGGTCCAGTTCGGGCACGCCGTGCCGCCGGTCGTCCCGCCGGAAGTCGCCCGCACCGAGCCGCGCCGCACGTGAAGCGACGTGCCGCAACGGCATGGCGAGCTTGCGGGCCGTCACCGTCGCCACCACCGTGCCGGTGCTCACCGACAGCACGACCAGCAGCACCACCAGCGCCGCGACCTGGTACTGCGCGGTGTGCATCGGCGCGGACGACAGCTCCAGCCGGACCGTGCCCTGCTGCGCGATCGGCACCTCGACCGACAACGGGTCCGGGCCGGGGGTCTTGCCGAACTCGAGCACCCCGTCGGCCGACGTCACCACGAGGTGGCCGCCCTCGGGCACGCCGACCTCCACCGGCTTGAGGTCGATCGACCGCCCATCGGCGATCTGGTCGTCGATGGACGCGGCGATGCGCTGCGCACGCGCGGCCAGGTCGGTGCGCGCGCCGTCGTCCACCAACCGCAGGGCCGTGTAGCCCAACGGGATGCCCAGGACGATCCCGGTGACCGCGACGGCCAGCAGGATCGCCCGCAGGATGCGGGTGCGCATCAGTCGGCGGTGTTGAAGCGGAAGCCGACGCCGCGCACGGTCGCGATGCGGCGCTCCACCGTGCGCACGTCACCGAGCTTCCGGCGCAGCCAGGACATGTGCATGTCGAGGGTCTTGCTGCTCTTCAGCTCCGGGTCGTTCCAGACCTCGGACAGGATCTCGTCCCGGTGCACGACCTGGCCGGCGCGCTGGATCAGCACGCGCAGCAGCTCGAACTCCTTGTTCGCCAGCTGCACCTCCAGCCCGTCCACGGTGACGCGGCGCGCGGCGAGGTCCATGCGCACGCCGTTCACCTCCAGCGTGCCGGGCGAGCGGCGGCGCAGCAGGGCGCGGATCCGGGCCATCAGCTCGGCCAGCCGGAACGGCTTGGCCACGTAGTCGTCCGCGCCCGCGTCGAGCCCGACGACGAAGTCGACCTCGTCGGACCGCGCGGTGAGCATCAGCACCGGGATGCCCCGACCGCCCGCGCGCAGCCGCCGGCACACCTCCAGCCCGTCCATCCCGGGCAGGCCGAGGTCGAGCACCAGCAGGTCGATGCCGCTGTGCTCGGCCGCGTCCAACGCGCCCGGACCGTCGCCGACGACCTGGACCTGGTACCCCTCCCGCTGCAACGCGCGGGACAGCGGTTCCGCGATCGCCGGGTCGTCCTCGGCCAACAAGACCACGCTCACGCCGCTCAGCGTAGGCGTGGCACCATCCACCCCGTGTCCGCCCTTCGCGCAGATTTGTCCCTGGCCCTCCGCTTGGCGGACGAGGCCGACAAGATCACCACCGCGCGGTTCCGCGCGAGGGACCTCGTGGTGGAGCGCAAGCCCGACCGCACGCCCGTGACGGACGCGGACGTGGCGGTCGAGGACGCGATCCGCGCGGTGCTGGCGGTCGAGGTTCCGGACGACCAGGTCGCGGGCGAGGAACGGGGCGGCACGGCGGGCGCCGGGCGGGCGTGGGTGGTCGACCCGATCGACGGCACGAAGAACTTCCTGCGCGGCGTGCCGGTGTGGGCGACGTTGATCGCGCTCGTCGTGGACGGCGTGCCGGTGGTCGGCGTGGTCAGCGCGCCCGCGCTGGGCCGCCGCTGGTGGGCTTCGGCGGGCGGCGGCGCGCACACGTCCGACGCGTCCGGCGAACGGGCGATCAGCGTGTCCGGCGTGCGAGACCTGTCCGACGCCTACGTGTCCACCACGCACCTGGGCACGTGGGTCGAGCACCACTCCCGTGAGGCGTACCTGGCGCTGGTCGACGCGTGCTGGGAGAACCGGGCGTTCGGCGACTTCTGGCAGCACTGCCTGGTCGCGGAGGGCGCGATCGACCTGGCCGCCGAGCCGATCGTGAACCCGTGGGACGTGGCGCCGTTCCAGGTGCTGGTGACGGAGGCCGGCGGCCGGTTCAGCGACCTCGGCGGGGTGGAACGGTTCGACGGCGGGAACGTGCTGTCGAGCAACGGGCACCTGCACGACCCGGCGTTGAAGGCCCTCGGCCCGCTCAGCCCCTGAGCCGCGTGCCGGGCCGCTGACCCGGGTCAGGAACGGTCGAGGGGTTCCTCGTCCGCCGGCTTGTCGTACGACCTGGTCACCCGGCGCGGCCGGAAGTCGGCCTCGGGGAACACCCACTTCTTGTAGCCCCACCAGCGGAACGCCATCGCGATCAGGGTGCCGATGATCTGCGCGCTGACGAAGTCGGCCAGCTCCTCGCCGAGCCTGCTGACGTTCGGCTCCTGGAGTTCGAGCAGGTAGCGCGACACCCACAGCGGCATCGAGTTGAGCGCGATGCCGATGCCGTTGACGAGGAAGAACAGCGCCGCCTCGTGGTGCCGTTCCCGGCCGCCCCTGGTCTTGAACGACCACTCGCGGTTCAGCACGTAGGACACGATCGTGGCCACCAGGGTCGCGACGATCTTCGCGGTCACCGGCTTCTCGTCCAGCACGGTCAGCTTCAGCGTGAAGAAGATGACCGTGTCGATCACGAAGCAGGTGCCGCCGACGACGGCGAACTTCAGCAGCTCTCTGTGCTTGAGGGCCAGCGAGCGCAGCGGTTCGGGCAGCCGGTGGACGACGTTCTCGACAACGGACACCTGAGCAGTGTACGGAAAACAGGTGAATCGCCTGTTCAGGCGACCTCGCGTTGCTCCGCGGCGACGGGAAGCGACGTCACCGAAGGCCGGGCGTCGGCTTGCGGGAACACGAATTTCCGCATCGCCCAGAACTTGAACCCGGTGGCCAGCAGCATGCCGATCACCGAGCCGCTGACGAAGTCGGCGACCTCCGCGTGCAGGCCCAGCACGTGCCGCGAGGCGTACAGGGGCAGCAGGTTCACCCCGATGCCCGCGCCACTGACCAGGAAGAACAACCCGGCCTCGTGGTGCCGCTCACGCCCGCCCCTGGTGTGGAAGGACCACTCGCGGCTCAGCACGTACGACGATATGACGGCCACCAGCACGGCGATGGCCTTGGCCGTCACGACCTTGTCCTGCAGGACTGTCAGCTTCAGCGCGTACCAGGTGCCGTTGTCGATCACGAACGTCGTGCCGCCCACGACGGCGAACCGGATCAGCTCACGGTGCTTGTTGATCAGGAACCGGACGGGTTCCGGTAGGAGTCCCAGGACTCTGCGCGCGAGTGGCAGCACCGGGGCAGGCTACCGACACGTGTGCTCGAACGATCACGGAGGGGTACGACAACGATCGGAGCGTGAGCCCTCCGGCGCCGGTGGGTGTCCGGGGCGGCACGGTTCACCCTTGCCGGGGTGCGTGGGCGTGGTCGGCTCGGGTGTCGGCGCAGGTGTCGGCGGCTCGGTCGTGGGCGGCTGCGTCGCGGTCGGTTCCCCGGTCGGTTCCGGGGGCGGAGTCGGCGTCTGGGCCGGCGGAGTCGTCGTCGTGGTCGCCGGCTCCGTCGTGGTCGGCCCGGTCGTCGTCGGTGCCGGCGTGGTGGTGGTCGTCGGGGCGGGCGGCGTGGTGGTCGTCGGCGGCGTCACCGTCGGCCGGTGGACCGGCGGCTCCGGCACGTGGCCGTCGCCCTCGCCCGGTCGCATCGAGATGGGCACGTCGACGCTCTTCGAGGCGGCGCCGAGGGTCGCGCTGACCCGGACCACCGCGTCCCGGTGCGGCGAGCCGAGGGCCCACACCGCCAGCCGGAACGTCTCGTCGCGGTCCAGCGGCACCTCGCACACCACTCGCCGCCGTCCCGGCTCCTTGCAGCCGAACGAGACCAGCGTGACGTGGTCGTCCGATTCCACGACCAACCGCAGGGTTCCCGCCCGGCCACCGGTGTTGGTGGCGCGGATGTCCAGGCGCGGGTCCCAGAAACCGTGCTGCCACTTGTGGACCAGCAGTTCCAGGTCGTCCTCCACGGGCCGCACCTCGACCGCGACCTCGATCGCCACGCTGAGCGACGCGCCCGCGCTGAGCGTGCCGGTGATCCGGCCGTTCACCGCGTTCGGATCGGCCTGCAAGCGGTACACGAACGTCGCCACCCCGCCGGGCGCGACGCCCTGGGCGGTGCTGCACGCGACCGTGCCGGTGCCCGCCGGACAGGTCACCCTCTGCTCGGCGGAGCCGTCGAACCCGGCCAGGCGGGTGCCGGCGAACGACGCGGCGCTGCCCACGGACCGGACGCCGGGCGGCAGGTCCAGCACGGCGTCGACCGGCTCCGACGCCGTCTCGCCGGAGTTGAGCACGGTGACCGGCAGCTCCACCGGCCCTTCACCGGGGACCAGGGTGAACCCGGCGGGCACGGTCGGCACCAGGGTCGGCGGTGCGGGCTGGGGTTCCGGTTCCGGTTCCGGTGCGGGCTGGGGCGCAGGTTCGGGCGCGGGAGCGGGTGCCGGCGGCTGCACCGGAGCGGGAGCGGGCTCGGGCGGCACGGCGGCAGGGGGAACGGCGGCGGGCGGCTCGGGCGTCGGAACGGGCGCCGGTGGGGGTTCGGGCGTCGGAACGGGCGCCGGTGGGGGTTCGGGCGCCGGTGGGGGTTCGGGCGCCGGGCTCGGCGCCTGCGGCTGGACGGTCTCCTGCGGCACGGCGTGCGCCGCGGGCACCTCCTGGTCGCCACCGGACGCCAGGCCGATCGCCACCGCGACGACCAGGGCCGCGGTGGAGGCGGCGGCGGTGAGGAACTGGCGCGGGGTGGACGCGGCGGCGGCAGCGCCACCGGTGCCCGCCGCGGCGCCGATCGCGACGGCCTTCGCGGTGCCCGAGCCGACGGCGGCCAGGTAGCCGGCCGCGCTGGTGCCCAGCACCAGCGGGGCGATGATCCCGCGCAGCCCGCCGTTGACGTCCGCCAGCTCGGCGGCCAGCGCGCGGCAGGCCGTGCACTCGTCCAGGTGCGCCTCGACCTGAGTGGTCTCCCGCTTGGAGAGACCGCCGCGGGTCCACGCGCCGAGCCGGTCGACGGTGGCGCGGCAGCGTTCGGTCCGGGTCTCGGCCAGGTGCACCTGGAGGTAGGCCTGCTTCAGCCCTTCGCGGGCGCGGTACGCGAGCGCGGACACGCCGTTGGAGGTCAGGCCCAGCAGCGGCGCGACGTCGGCGGGGGACTGGCCCTCGATCTCGGTGTGCCACAGCACGGTCTGCCAGCGCTCGGGCAGCCGGGCGAACGCCTTCGCGGCCATCGACCGCTCCAGACCGGCCACCGCGGTGTCCTGGAACGGCACGCTCATCGCCTCGGGTGCGACTTCGGCCACGTCGTCGGCGAGTTCCAGCTTCTTGTCACGGCGCGTCTTGTCGTACGCGGTGTGACGAAGCGCGGTGAGGAGGTAGGCGCGGAACGCCGAATCGGGGCCGCGGCCGGCGCGCAGCGTGTCGAGGACCTTGGCGAAGGCGTCCGCGACGAGGTCGTCGGCCTCGGCGGACGAGCGGGCGAGCTGGCGGGCGAGGTTGTGAGCAGCGGAGACGTGGCGCTCGTACAGCCGGCCGTAGGCATCGATCGCCCCACCGCGCACGGAATCGATCAGCTCCGCGTCGCTCGGCCCTTGGATGTCGGCAGGAACGGTCGCCAAAGTGTTTCTTCCCTCCTCGCGCGGCGCCAGTCTGACGCACCGACTCGCGGAACGTCACCTGAATCCCCCTTAACGGTGAGGAGGAATGCCGTCATGGATGAACTCCGCCGACGTCCCGTTACCGGAACCGACGTCGAGGGAGGCATCCGGGTGGGTGTTCGGGAAGCGGTCGCACGGCGTGCCGACGCTGACGGGTCGAGAGCACTGCGGTCGAGGTGGCGCAACGCGTCGCTGGCCGCGGGCTGGGCGTTCCCGGGGGACTGGCCGCTGGGCGAGGTGGACGAGGTCTGCCGGGCGATGCTGGGCCAGGGCGACGCGGGCCCTGAGCTGTACCGGCTGGGTGGCGCACGGGCCGAGGCGGGCACGAGCCTGGCCGAGACGTTGCTGGACCTGGCGGCGTTGCACGCGGTGCTCGCGGAGCCGGACGGGTCGACCGGGATCGTGTCGGCGAGCGTCGACGCCATCCCGCCGCGGATGCTCCGGTCCGCCGCGCTGGGCTGGGGTGACGTGATGACGAAGCAGGCCGGGAACTGCGCGGCGGACAACCCGCTGACCGGCCTGGCCACCGCCGCCTACCTGCGCACGCGGTTGCGCGAGGTGTACGCGGAGGCACGGGCGGTGGGTTGGCAGGAGCACGTGCTGGTGCTGGTGGCCCTCGACCTGTCCCGGACGTCCGGGTGGTCGCGCGTGGTGGCGATGACCCTGTTGGCGGACGCCTTGAAGGAGGTGTTCGACGCGGGCGAGACGGTGGCGTCGATCGGGCCGTCGGTGGCGTGCGTGCTGCTGCGCCGGGACAGGCACCTGGGGCGGGCCGTGTCCAACCTGCGGGTGCTGACCGCCGACCGGCTGGCCGTCGACCCGCACATCGCGCCGACCGGCCCGGTGCGGATCTGGGTCGAGGAACTGCCGGAGACCCACCAGGAAGCGCTGAAGTCGATCGCCGGCCTCGGCCACTGACCTTCCCCGGGCGTCGAACCCCTGTCCGACGTCCGCTACCGGCTCCCCTCCCCCCGAGGAGCCCGGTGCCTGCCTCCCCAGCGCACCGGGCTCCTCTTTCGCGTTCGGGTTTGACAGCCCGGCGAGCGCGGTGGTTCCCTCTGTGTCACTGTCTTAGTCGAGTAGAACAATTTGGAGGCGCCGGGTGGAGTTCCGCATCGACCGGTCGAGTGGCCTCCCCGCGTACCTGCAACTGGTGCGCCAGGTCCGGGAGGCGCTGCGCCTGGGCCGGCTGCGGCAGGGAGACCGGCTGCCGACCGTCCGCGACGTCGTCGCGAGGAGTGGTGTGAACGCGAACACGGTGCTCAAGGCCTACCGCGAACTGGAACTGTCCGGCCTGGTCGAGGCACGTCAGGGCTCCGGCACGTTCATCAAGGCAGGGCTCGGCTCGACCGAGCCGGCGGTGATGGCGGCGCTGAGAACGCGGCTGGCCGAGTGGGTCCGCGACGCGCGCGAGGCCGGTCTGGACATCGAGGACATCGACGCTCTCGTGCGGTCGGTCCTCACGGAGGGGGAAGGGGTGGCGGTCGGATGACGACCGTTGTCGAGCCTGTCGGCGACACCGCGATCGCGGTGCGCGCGCAGGCGTTGGGGAAGCGGTACCGCGGCAAGTGGGCGCTGCGGGAGTGCACGTTCGAGCTGCCCGAGGGCAGGGTGGCGGCACTGGTCGGCGCGAACGGCGCCGGCAAGACGACGTTGATGACCGTCCTCGCGGGCCTCCTCGACGCCGACGAGGGGTCGGCGGGCGCGGTGGGCCGGGTGGCGTTCGTGTCGCAGGAGAAACCGGTCTACCGGCACTTCTCGGCGGCCGACGTGCTGCGGCTGGGCGCTCGCCTGAACGTCGTGTGGGACGAGGCGCGCGCCCGTCGCTGGCTGGCGCGGTTCGAGATCCCGCTGGACAAGCCGTGCGGCAAGCTGTCCGGCGGAATGCAGGCCCAGGTGGCGTTCGCGCTGGCCATCGGCTCGCGGCCGACCGTGCTGATGCTGGACGAGCCGCTGTCCAACCTGGACCCGCTGGCCCGCCGCGAGGTGACCGCCGAGCTGCTGGTCGAGGTCGCCGAGACCGGCATGACCGTGCTGCTGTCCTCGCACGTCGTCGCGGAGCTGGCCGGTGTGGCGGACTACCTGCTGCTCCTCGCGCACGGTCGGCTGCTGGCGGGCGGTGACCTCGACGACCTGCTCGCCCGGCACGTCGCCTACACCGGCCCGCGCTCGGACGTGCCGCCCGTCCTCGGCGCCGTCGTGGAGGCCCGGCACAGCGGCAACCAGTCGTCGTTCGTGGTCGAACTGCCCGAGGGGCAGCCGCGGCCGGTGGTCGGGGGCCAGTGGACCGAGCGCTCGTTGACGTTGGAGGACTACGTGCTGGCAGAGCTGGAAGCCACCAGGAAGGGGGCCGGCGCATGACCGCCGCCACGACCGCCGCGCCGGTGACCACGCGCACCCACGTCGGCTGGGGCGACCTGCTGTGGCTGACCTGGCGGCAGCACCGCTGGCTGGTCCTCGCCACGGCCGCCGCCGTCGTCGCCGCCTCCGCGTTGGCGCTGGGCATGGCCTGGCACACCGACGCCACCGGCGACACCCATGAACTGCTCGGCGAGTACGGCTACCTCGGCACGGCCCAGGCGTTGAACCTCGCCTCGACGGGGATGGCCGCGGTCATCGCGGTCTTCTGGTCCGCACCACTGCTGTCCCGCGAGTACGAGCAGCGCACGCACCTCGTGGTGTGGAGCCAGGACATCACCGCGCTGCGCTGGCTGACGGGCAAGGTGGTGCTGCTCGGCGTGACCGCCGTGGCGTTCGCCGCCGGTCTCGGTCTGGCGTTGGTCAAGCTGATGAACAGCATCAACGCCACCAGGGCCGATTACCCGCCGTTCCGGCCGTTCGACACCTCGCCGTTCGAGGCCGCGCCGCAGGTGCAGGTCGGCTACGCGGCGTTCGGCTTCGCGCTGGGTCTGGCGTTCAGCGCCATCACCCGGCGCACGGTGCTGTCGATGGGGTTGACCCTCGCGGTGTTCTTCGTGACGCGCAGTGTCGTCGCCGGCGCGTGGCGGCCGTACTTCTGGGAACCGCTGCGGAAGGTGGAGCCGTACGGGACCTTCGCTGGGGACCTCGGGTACCGGGGCAGGGAGAGTGACGGCTCGTGGATGGTGGACGGCCACCACTCCGACGCGCTCGGCGCCGAGATCCCGTTCCCCCGCATGTGCACCGACTCCAAGGACCACATGGGCTACGTGAAGTGCATGACGGACAGTGGCGTCCACTACGCCGGCTACTACCACCCCGTCGACCGGCTGGTGCCGTTCCAGTGGTTCGAGTTCGGTGTCTTCGCCGTCCTCGCCGCCGGGCTGTTCGCCTTGGCGTTCGCATGGGTGCGCCGGGCCCGCCGGGCCTGACCAGGACCGGGCCAGCCACCTTCGCACCGCGGCGGCCCTGCTGAGGGGGTCTCGCGCACTTCGGGGAGTGCGCGGGGCGCGGTCGGCAGGTCGGTGCGGCCCCGTCTCGGACCGGGGCCCGACCTGCCGACTTCCCCTGCCACCGAGTCGGGTCCGGACCATGGTGTTTGTGCAGGTAGAATCACGAAACCGTGGACTCCCGAACTCGCCTCCCCGTCGTCGGCATGATCGGCGGCGGCCAGCTCGCCCGCATGACGCACCAGGCCGCCATCCCGCTCGGCCAGTCGCTGCGGGTGCTCGCCGAGTCGGACTCCGACCCCGCCGCGCTCGTCGCGCGCGACGTCGAACTGGGCAAGCACACCGATCTCGACGCGTTGCGCGCGTTCGCCAAGTCGTGCGACGTCATCACGTTCGACCACGAGCACGTGCCGCAGGAGCACCTGCACGCACTGGTCGCCGACGGCGTGAAGGTGTTCCCCGGGCCCGACGCGCTGGTGCACGCGCAGGACAAGCTGGTCATGCGGGTGAAGCTGGCGGAGATGGGCGCGCCCGTGCCCCCGTTCAGCGCCGTCGCGGACGCGGCGGACGTGCTGCGGTTCGGGGCGCAGCACGGGTGGCCGTGCGTGCTGAAGGCGGTGCGCGGCGGTTATGACGGGCGTGGGGTGTGGATGCTCAACACGCCGCAGAGCGCGCAGCGGGTCGTTCCCGAGCTGCTGGCCGCCGGGACGCCGTTGATGGTCGAGCAGTGCGTGCCGATGCGCCGCGAGCTGTCCGCGCTGGTCGCGCGCTCGCCGTTCGGGCAGGGCGCCGCGTGGCCGCTGGTGGAGACGGTGCAGGCGGAGGGGATCTGCGTCGAGGTGCTGGCGCCGGCGCCGGACGCGCCCGTCGAAGAGGCCCAGGAGCTGGCGTTGAAGATCGCCGGCGCGCTCGGCGTGGTCGGGTTGCTTGCCGTCGAGCTGTTCGACACCGAGCACGGGCTGGTCGTCAACGAGCTGGCCATGCGCCCGCACAACTCCGGCCACTGGACCATCGAAGGCGCCCGGACCTCGCAGTTCGAGCAGCACCTCAGGGCCGTGCTGGACTACCCGCTGGGTGCGACGGACCTCGCCGCGCCCGCAGTCGTGATGGCGAACGTCCTGGGTGCGGCGGACGCGCCCGGGATGGGGCCGGACGAGCGGCTGCACCACCTGTTCGCCCGGTTCCCCGACGCGCACGTGCACCTGTACGGCAAGGCGGAGCGGCCGGGGCGCAAGATCGGTCACGTGACGCTGCTCGGTGAGCGGATGGACGACGTGCGGCAGCGGGCTCGGCTCGCGGCGCACTGGCTGTCCGACGGTGTGTGGCTGGACGGCTACGAGATCCACGGAGGGCAGCAGTGACGCAGGTCGGCGTGATCATGGGCAGTGACTCGGACTGGCCGGTGATGAAGGCCGCGGCCGAGGCGCTGGCGGAGTTCGACGTGACCTACGAGGTCGGCGTGTACTCGGCCCACCGGACGCCGCAGCGGATGCTCGACTACGCAGCTTCGGCCTCGTCGCGCGGGTTGCAGGTGATCATCGCGGGGGCCGGCGGGGCGGCGCACCTGCCGGGCATGGTGGCGTCGGCGACGGTGCTGCCGGTGATCGGCGTGCCGGTGCCGTTGAAGTACCTGGACGGGATGGACTCGCTGCTGTCGATCGTGCAGATGCCGGCCGGTGTGCCGGTGGCCACGGTGTCCGTCGGCGGCGCGCGCAACGCGGGGCTGCTGGCGGTCCGGATCCTGGGTGCGTCGGACCCCGAGCTGCAGAAGCGGATGGCGGCGTTCCAGGCGTCGCTGTCGGACCTGGTGCTGGAGAAGGACGCGGCTCTCCGGTCGGTGGCCGACGCTGTAGCGGACGGCACAGCGGACAACTGAGTGAACGCGCGCTAACATCCTGGGAAGACGCCCTACCGGGAGGTAACTTAACGTGGACCCGAGCTTCGGTACCTACCAGCTCGCCGAGGAGCACGAGGCGCTGCGCGAGGCGGTCCGTTCGCTGGCGGACAAGGAGATCGCACCGCACGCGGCGGAGGTGGACGAGCAGGAGCGCTTCCCGGTCGAGGCGTTGAACGCGCTGGTCAAGTCAGGTTTTGCGGCCGTGCACGTGCCCGAGGCGTACGACGGCCAGGGCGCCGACTCGGTGGCGACGTGCATCGTGATCGAGGAGGTCGCGCGGGTCTGCGCGTCGTCCTCCCTGATCCCGGCCGTGAACAAGCTGGGCACGATGCCGATCCTGCTGTCGGCGTCGGAGTCGTTGAAGCAGCAGGTGCTGCCGTCCATCGCGTCCGGTGAGGCGATGGCGTCGTACGCGCTGTCCGAGCGCGAGGCCGGGTCCGACACGGCGTCGATGCGCACGCGGGCGAAGCTCGACGGCGACCACTGGGTGCTGAACGGCACCAAGTGCTGGATCACCAACGCGGGCGAGTCCACCTGGTACACGGTCATGGCCGTCACCGATCCCGACGCGCCGAAGAAGTCGCAGGGCATCTCGGCGTTCGTCGTGCACAAGGACGACCCGGGTTTCGTCGTGGGGTCGAAGGAGCGCAAGCTCGGGATCAAGGGCTCCCCGACCCGCGAGATCCACTTCGAGAACTGCACGATCCCGGCGGACCGCATCATCGGCGAGCCCGGCACCGGCCTCAAGACGGCGCTGAAGACCCTGGACCACACCCGTCCGACGATCGGCGCGCAGGCCGTGGGCATCGCCCAGGGCGCCCTCGAAGCCGCGGTCGCCTACGTCAAGGACCGGAAGCAGTTCGGCAAGACGATCTCCGAGTTCCAGGGCGTGCAGTTCATGCTGGCCGACATGGCGATGAAGATCGAGGCGGCCCGGCACATGGTCTACGTGGCGGCGGCGAAGGCCGAGCGCGGGGAGCCGAACATCGGCTTCATCACGGCGGCGGCCAAGTGCTTCGCGTCGGACGTGGCGATGGAGGTGACGACGGACGCCGTGCAGCTGTTCGGCGGCGCCGGCTACACCCGTGACTTCCCGGTGGAGCGCATGATGCGTGACGCCAAGATCACCCAGATCTACGAGGGCACGAACCAGGTCCAGCGCGTCGTCATGTCCCGCGCCCTGCTCAAGGGCTAGATCAACGATCGGTGCCCCGGCCCGGAGGCGGCGTGATCCCGAAGATCACGTCGCCTCCGGGCCGGACTCCGTTGAGGGAGCCTCGTGGAGGTCAGCGCTCCGCCGGAGCGGGGCGGCGCGGGCGCGCTGGGTCGCGTGCGGTGTGCACGGCGCGGGTGTCGGCGGCCAGGTCCGGCCAGCTCCGCTGGTCTCGGCGGAACGCCGGGGCGACGAAGGCTCCCAGGACGATCAGGGCCAGGACCACCACGTGCACGGCGAACCACCAGCTCGACGGGGCCAGCGTCACGTACGTGATCAAGCCCGTGACGCTGAGCAGCTCGCGCAGCGCGATCCGCAACGGGTTGGCGCGGGTGCCGTCCACGCGCCGGACCTGGTAGCGCAGCAGCCAGCCGCCCGGTGTCCGTCCGCCTGTCACGGACGGCAGCACGATGCGGATCGCCACCGTCAGACCGACCACCCACCAGCGGTTGTCCTGGAAGATCAGGTGGGCGACCACGACCAGCAGCAGGAAGTCCACCGCCAAGCCCAGCAGCCTGCGGGGCAGGGTCACGGTGCCCGGCGGTGCGGTCGAGGCGTCCGGGTGGGGCACTGCGGGGATCACCAGCGCGACCGGGGCGATCATCCACCCCAGCAGGGAACCCGTCGTGTTGGAGATCAGGTCGTCGACGTCCGCGATGCGGTACGGGCACGGGTACGCGCCGAGGTTGCCGCTGTACTGCACGACCTCGACGGCCAGCGAGATGCCCAGGCCGATCGCGACCACCGCGAACGCCCCACGGCCGTAGGACTTGCGGAGCACCATGCCCAACGGCATGAACAGCGCGACGTTGAAGGCCTGCTGGACGAACGCGCTCGACGTGACCACGGCGCCCAGACCGGACCGCCCGTTGGCGGCCATGTTGTGACGCATGTCGGTCACCCACTGGAACGGTGTGGTGGACAGCATCCGCTCACCGGTGCACACCAGCGCCGAGGGGAACGGCAGGAAGATCAACGCCAGCGCCACCAGGCCGTACGCCAGCAACCCGTACAACACCACGGCACGACGGGGCTCCACCCGACCGAACCGGTAGTAGTGCAGGGCGATCACCGGCAGCAGGACCAGTGCACCCACGCCCACGAACGCCGCGAAGCCCGTCCGAACGGACTCCAGGTACGAACTCAGCATTTCCACCGATCTGATCCACGATCACGCCACGACGGTCGATCCGGACATTAGCCCCTTCGAACGACCGTCAAACCCGATCGGCGTTCGTACCACCGAACGGACGCAGGTCAGGCCAGCGAAGCCAGGTACGCCGCCAGTCGGTCGTAGCTGATGCCGGCGCCGTCCTCCATGCCCGTCTCGGTGGCCTTGTCCCGCGCCTCCCGCGACGGGAACTCCATCGTCTGCACGACCGTCGTCCGGTCGCCCTCGGCGATGAACTGCGTCGTGTTCACGGTCGACGGCCACTCCGGACCCCACGACTCGGTCTGCACGGTCCGCGAGTGGGGCGTGACCTCCCGGTACTCGCCGGTCATCGCCATCTCGGTGCCGTCGGCCCGCCGCCACACCATGTGCCACCGGCCGCCCGGCCGCAGGTCGATCTCGCACACCGGCATGGTCCAGCCCTCGGGGCCGAGCATCCAGTGCACGACGTGCTCCGGCTGGGTGAACGCGTCGAACACGAGCTTCTGCGGCGCGTCGAACGTCCTGGTGAGGGCCACCTCCACGTCGGACGGAGTGCTCCAGAGCGTGGTGTCAGCGGTCATCGTCCTGCTCCTTCATGCGTTCGAGGTAGGCGTCCAGGCGTCGGTAGCTGTCGTCCCAGAACCGCCGGTAGCCGTCGGCCCACAGCGCGACCTCGCGCAACGGCGTCGCGTCGAGCATGCAGGGCCGCCACTGCGCGTCACGGCCGCGCGTGATGAGACCGGCCCGTTCCAGCACCCGCAGGTGCTTGGACACCGCCGGGCCGCTCATCGCGAACGGCTCGGACAACTCCTTCACGGTGGCCGCGCCTTCCGCCAACCGGGCCAGGATGGCTCGGCGCGTCGGATCGGCCAACGCCGCGAAGGTGATGCTCAGTGGGTCGTCCGCCATGCCTACCTAACCAATCGGTTATCTAACTGATTGGTTTTCTACGCCTCCGTCGAACGCCTGTCAACACCCGTCGTGGGTCGCTCGCCTAGCCGACCAGGTCCAGGGTCGTCTGCTCGCTGGCGCGGCGCGCGGCGAGCAGGTCCGGTGCGGCGTTGCTGCACTGCACCAGTGAGCCGCCGCCCGCCAGCACGGCGAGGAAGCCGTTCAGCAGGCCGTCCGGCAACGCCCACTCCACAGTGGACAGAACGCGGGAGTTCGTGGTGATGCCCAACGTCGACGCGCGCTGGTGCGCCTCCTCCACCACTTCATCCACAGTGGACTTGAGCAGGGCGTGGGTGGTGCCGGGCACCGGTTCCCACGGCGTGAAGTCGTCGCCGAACACCCGCACGTCGTCGTTGTAGTCCACCGCCGCGCCGCTGCCCAGCCCCATCGGGTGCAACGACGCCACGGCCGTCACCAGGGCGCCGGGCGCGGCACCGCCGGGCTCCACGATCGCCACCTTCGCGCCCGCCGGGTCGTCCGTCACCGCCGCGCCGCACCACCACGCGCCCAGCAGGATGCCCGCCGTCTGCCAGTGCGCGGGCACCAGGACGGCCACCGGGTCGCCCGGCTCGACGTCGTGCTCGTCGCGCAGCCAGTTCGCCGTCTTGGCCGCCCAGTTCCGGATCGTGGCGCGGGACAGCTCCACCCGTGTGCCCGCCGCGTCGTCGTAGTGCGTGATCAAGGGCCGGCCGGGATTCGCCGCGAACAGGGGCGCGAACAGGGCATCCGTGACGGTCATGCGCCAACCTTGCCACGCCCCGCCCTTGCCGACGCGCCACCCCACCCACTGACGCCACTCCACCCACTGGCCACACCGCGCGCGCCGAACCCCCACGTCCCGCGAAAGTCCTCCGTTCGCGTCGCGTGAGTCCTGGTACTCGCGCGGGGGTCAGTCGATGCAGGGTGGGGAGGACTGGAGGGTGGCGGCACGGGGGCGGCCGTCGAGGGTGACGAGGCGGTCGCCGGCGAACTTCTGGGTGGTCGGGGCGACAGGGGCGGGAGAAGGGGTGGGGGTCTTGTCGCCCAGGAGCTCGGCCACGAAGGCCTTCACCGCGACCGGGTCCACGGTGACGATGCTCTGCCCGCGTTCGTTCAGCGTGCCGACCCCGGTCACCGGGATGGTCGCGAACTCGACGTTCCCACCGGCCAACCCGCGCGCCTGCCCCGCGAACGTCGTCAGGTCCAGCTTCTCGTCCACCACCACCGACTTGCTCACCGCGTCCAGCAGCCCGGACAGCCGCGCCGGGTCGGTGAGCGTCCCGGCGGACATCAGCTTCGACGCCGCCGCCGACATGAACACCTGCTGCCGCGTGATCCGCCCCAGGTCCCCGTTCGGGATCCCCTTCCGCTGCCGCACGAACGCCAGCGCGTCCGCGCCCGAGATGGTCTGCACCCCGGCCCGGAAGTCCGCCCCCGAGTCGAGGTCGGACGTGGCCTGCTTCAGGCACACCTCCACACCCCCGATCACGTCGGTGAGCAGGTAGAACCCGTACAGGTTGACCTCGGCGTAGTGGTCGACCCGCACCCCCGTCAGCTCCTGCACGACCTGCACCAACGCCCGCCGCCCGGCCTGGTCGCCCCGCTGCGACCGCTCGGTCAGGTCGGACACGCCCTCAGCCAGGAGCCGCTTCATGGTGAAGTGCTTGGTCAGCCCGTAGGCCGAGTTGATCTTCTCCGAACCGATGTCCGGGATCGGCACGTAGGTGTCCCGCGGGATGGACACGGCGCGCGCCTTGCTGCCGTCGTGCGGCAACCGCATGATGATGATCGTGTCGGTGTTGAGCGTGTCCGTCGCCTCGGTGCGCAACTGCCGCAGCACGTGCTCCGGCAGCTCCCGGCCCTGCGCGTCGGTGCGGCTGTCGCTGCCCACCAGCAGGATGTCCGTCGCGCCGTCGGCCACGGGCGGCGAGTTCGGCACGTCCGACAGCGCGGTCAGCACGTCCGTCGTGTTCACGCTCTGCTGAACCCGCTGCAACGTCGACCAGCCGTACCCCGAGGCCGCCAACACGGCCGCGGACAGCACCGCGAGAAGCGAGCGTCCGACCATCACCGCGGCCTTCACCGGCGTTCCTCCAACGACTGGGACTGTCCGATCAGGCTAACCGGCTGCGGCCGGTCGGACGTGCGGATCGGGCAAGGGCTTCAGTTGACGCACACCACGCCGTCGGCGGTGATCGGCGGGGTGGAGCCGGTCGTGGGCGCGACCGTCCCGGTGCCTTCGACCGACGCCGTGTCGGACTGGTCCGGCAGCGCGTAGTCCGCACCGACGTACACCAGGACCTGCCCCCTTGGCACGGAGTCGTCCTCGACGGCCTCGGCGTTACTGCTCAGGGCGGAGATCACCCTCTCGGCGCTCGAAAGCTCACCCGGCGCATGCCGGACGGACGTCGTCTCCGCGTACTCGCCGCTGTGCGCGAGGCCGCGGGCGAACCCGTCCCGGCCCAACGCGTCCAGCACGTTCGCCGCCAACCGGGACACCCCGGCCGCGTTGTAGACGTGCACGGTGATCTCCGACGGCGGCGGGCCGGCAGGCGTCGTGGTGGTGGGCGGCTTGGAGGACGACTTGCCGCCGTCCGCCGCCAGGTCCTTGATGAACTGCCGCACCTTCGCCGGGTCGACCGGCAGCACGTTGCCGTCGCTCCACGTGTCCATCGGGTCGCCGACCGGAATCGTGCGGAACTGGATGTTGCCCGACACGAGCCCCTGCATCTGCTCGGCGAACTCGGTGAGGTTCCACCCGGCGTTGATCACCACGGACTTCTTCACCGCGGTCAGCAACTGGTCCAGCTTGCCGAAGTCGGTCAGCGTGCCGGTGGACAGCACCTTGCGGGCCAGCGCGCCGATGAACACCTGCTGCCGCACGATCCGGTCCAGGTCGCCGCCGGGCAGCCCACCGCGCTGCCGCACGAACGACAGCGCCTGCGCGCCCTCGATGGTCTGCCGGCCCGCCCGGAAGTTCGCGCCCGAGTCGCGGTCGCTGGTCGCCTCGTTCAGGCACACCTCGACGCCGCCGATGGCCTTGGTGACCTCGTAGAAGCTGGCCAGGTTCACCTCGGCGTACTGGTCGACGGTGACCGACCCGCCGGTCAGCTGCTCGATCGTCTTGATCAACGTCCGGCGCCCGGCCAGCGTCGACTCCAGCTCGATGCGGGCCGCGTCGGTCACGCCCTCGTCGCGCAACCGCTGCGCCGTGTCGTTCTTCTGCCTGGCCATCGCCGAGTTCAGCTTGTGCTTGCCGAACCCGTCCGCGATCTCCACGTACGCGTCACGCGGGAACGAGACGGCCACCGCGCGCGTGCCGTCCTGGGGGATGTGCACCAGGATCATCGTGTCGGTGTTCATCGTGCCGTCCGCAACGCCGCCGTTGAGCAGCGCCAGCACCTCGTCCGACAGCGGGTTGCCCTGCGCGTCGGTGCGGCTGTCGACGCCGACCAGCAGCATGTCGATCGCGCCGTCGAGCGGCTTGCGGACCTTGCCCCCGTCCTGCTCGGCGACCGAGGACCGGAAGACGTCCGTCGTGGTGATGTCGTCGTCGATGTCGCTCAGGTAGTACCAGCCGTACCACGTGACGAGGAGCACAGCCGCCGAGACCAGTGCCACCAGCGAACGGCCGGTGAGCGCGAGAACACGAAGAGCAGCCGATCTGCCGGCTGTTCCGGGCGGACTCCGGTCCACTGCCTGCCTCCCCCGTGCACTCAGGCTTCCTGCCACCCTTCTTATACGGGAGACGCTGTAACAACCGGGTGGGTTGCACGGTTAAAGCCCGTGACAGACTTCGGTGGGGGACCGCTGGTAGGAGGGCACTGAACATGCGCGTACTGGTGACGGGTGGGGCCGGGTTCATCGGCTCGCACTACGTGCGGGAGATGGTGGGCGGCGCGTATCCGGCCTACGCCGATGCCGAGGTGGTGGTGCTGGACAAGCTCACCTACGCGGGCAACGAGGCGAACCTGGCGCCGGTCGCGGACGACCCGCGGCTGACGTTCGTCCGGGGCGACATCTGCGACCGCGAGCTGGTCGCCGACCTGATGGGCCGAACGGACGTGGTGGTGCACTTCGCCGCCGAGTCGCATGTGGACCGTTCGATCTCCGGATCGGCCGATTTCGTGCTGACCAACGTGTTGGGCACCCAGGTGCTGCTCCAGGGCGCGGTGGAGGCCGGGGTGGCGAAGTTCGTGCACGTGTCCACCGACGAGGTGTACGGCACGATCGAGGAAGGTTCCTGGACCGAGGAGCACATCCTGGAGCCGAACTCGCCCTACTCGGCGTCCAAGGCGTCGTCGGACCTGCTGGCCCGGTCGTTCTTCCGCACCCACGGGCTCCAGGTGTGCATCACGCGGTGCTCGAACAACTACGGTCCGTACCAGTACCCGGAGAAGGTCATCCCCTTGTTCGTGACGAACCTGATCGACGGCAAGAAGGTGCCGCTGTACGGCGACGGGCTGAACGTGCGCGACTGGCTGCACGTGGACGACCACTGCCGGGGCATCCAGCTGGTGCTGGAGGGCGGTCGCGGTGGCGAGATCTACAACATCGGCGGCGGCACCGAGCTGACCAACCGGGAGCTGACCGAGCGCCTGCTGGAGGCGACCGGCCGGGACTGGGACTCGTCGGTGGAGCCGGTCACCGACCGCAAGGGCCACGACCGCAGGTACTCGGTCGACATCACTAAGGTCAGCACCGAGCTCGGGTACGCGCCCCGGGTCGACTTCGCCGAGGGCCTCGCGGCCACCGTGCGGTGGTACCGGGACAACCGGTCGTGGTGGGAGCCGCTGAAGCGCGCGGCCCTGGCCGGCTGATGGCGCTCGCACTCCTGGTGCCCGGCGGTCGGGGGCAGCTCGGGCGGGACGTCGTGGCGGCTGCGCCCGGTGACGGGCTCGTGCACGCGCCGTCGTCGGCCGAGCTGGACCTGACCGACGAGTCGGCCGTGGCGGACGCGGTGGCCGTGTTCGCCGCGACCGCTCGTGACGCCGGGTTCCGGCCGGTGGTGGTGAACGCGGCGGCCTACACGGCGGTGGACGCGGCGGAGACCGACTTCGACCGGGCCTTCGACGTCAACGCGGTGGGCCCGGGGCACTTGGCCGAGAACTGCCGCGACCACAACGTGCCGCTGCTGCACGTGTCGACCGACTACGTGTTCCCCGGTGACGCGACGCGGCCGTACGAGCCGTCGGACCCCACGGGGCCGCGATCGGCGTACGGGCGGACGAAGCTGGCCGGTGAGGAACGCGTTCTGTCCACTTGGGACCGTTCGTGGGTCGTGCGCACGGCGTGGGTCTACGGCGAGCACGGCGCGAACTTCGTGAAGACCATGGCCCGCCTGGCTGCCACGAGCGACACGCTGTCCGTTGTGGACGATCAGCTGGGCTCGCCGACGTGGTCGCTGGACCTCGCGCACGGCCTGGTGTCACTGGCCGGTCTGGTGTCGTCGGGCGGCTCGGGGACGGCGGGCGGCACGCCGTCACGGGTCCTGCACGCGACCGGCGCCGGCGAGACCACGTGGTGCGGCTTCGCCCGCGCGATCTTCGCCGAACTGGGCCTGGACCCGGAACGGGTGCGCCCGTGCACCTCTGCCGACTTCCCCCGCCCGGCCCCGCGCCCGGCGTACTCGGTGCTGTCCGGCAAGTCGTGGGCGGACGCCGGCCTGCCGCCGCTGCGCCACTGGCGGGAGGCCCTGACGGCCGCCGTGGCAGCCCACGCCGTGCCCTGACCCACGCGGAGGTCAGGCTGGTTGCCAGGTGACGCCGGCGGGGCGCTTGGCCGTGGCCAGGAACTCCTTGAGGGCGGTGCCCAGGACGTCCACCGGGACGCCCGCGCCGGCCGGGTAGTCGACGTACTCGGAGCGGTACTCGGGGGACGCCGGGTCACCCTTGAGGGTGGAGTAGTCGTGGTCCGGGTCGGCGTAGGTGAGGTAGCCGAAGCCGTTGTGGATGGCGGCGGCGACGTCGTGGTCCGGGATGCGGGTCGTGCCCGGTGCGCCCAGCAGCCCTTCGGAGTCGACGATCAGCTCGCGGTCCTGGTGCTCGATCACGGCGGGGCCCGCGCCGGGTTCGGCCAGGCGGTTCAGGAGGGTGTCGACGTCCTCCGGCGCGCTGACGGTCAGTTCGTCGGCCGCGTCGGTGTCGTTCGCGTCGTTGATCGGCCACACAGCCGTGAAACTCATGGCGGGCATCATGGCAGTGGACGCGGTGAGTGACCACCTGAGGGGTCGTGTTGGGCCGTTGGAGTGGAGTCGGATTATCGCACTAGTGTTGCGCGCGAGCGGTACGGCACCCTTTCGCCCATGTCCGCGCCAGGGCGATCCACTGAAGCGACCGCGTCCCGCCATGACGGCGAGCGTCAGCGGTTCCTGCGTTGCGTCTGTGCCGTGACGGGGTCACGGCAGATCTCGTGGAGCGTGCTCAAGAACCCGCAGGCAGACCAGCGGGCAAGCCGTTCATAGGACCCGGCAGTCCACCGCGCGGCCGTCACCCGACGTGCCGTTCAGCGCTCTTCCTCGCCCACTGCCCGTGCAGCCCGAACCCCCAGCACGCCACCCGCGACCACCAGTGCCAGCATCGCGATCGTGGCCACCATGACCACCACCAGCAGAGCCTCGCCGGTCGGCATGGACCACCCCACCACCGCGCCCGCCAACGCCACGATCCCCCCGACGAGGGTCGGCAGGCCCGCAGCCTTGTTACCCACCCGGAACGCCGTGTCGCTGCGCATGGTGGAGGGCGTGCGCACGCCGGCGTAACCGTTGCGCGGCAACCGTTCGGTCAGGCTGAGGTAGCCGACGACACCGAGCGCGACGCCGCCGACCACGAGCACGAGGGGCAGGAAGTCCACCCCTTGATTATCACCGCACGGCTCCGGGTCCGCCGGCGTCGCGCAACCGGATCAGAGGACGTCGCGCCACTCGACGCAGGTCGGGCGCTCGGCGGTGGCCAGGAACTCCTTGAGCGCCCTGGTGAACGTCTCGACCGGGATACCGGTGCCGGCTTCGAACTCGTCCGAGTCCGAGTGGAAGACCGGTGAGTCCGGGTCGCCGACCGGCTGGCACAGCTCGTGGTCGGGATCGACGTACATCAGATAGCCGTAGCCCTTCCAGACACCGGCCCAGAGCTGGTGATCAGGCCCCACTTCACCGGTCCACGCCGAGGGCGACAACGGGCGGGCGTCGTGCACGATCTTTGCCGCTTCCGCCGTGTCCATGGCCAGTTGGTCGACCATGGCGTCGACCTGCTCCGGTGTCTCGACGGTGATCAGGACTCCGGCACTGAGATCATGCTCGTCGTAGACGCCCCATCCGGCGGTGAAGCTCATCGTGCTCCTCGGTAGGTCACTCGCGTTCCGTCGCGTTCTATCACCGTCAGGGTGGACCCGGGCGACAGGATGTTCTTGAGTCTCTTGTCGCAAGTGACGGACAGGTGCATGTCGTGCGGCCGTCGGCCGCACACCTGGCGGTCGATGATCACGGTCTCGTTCAGCCGCTTCTCCTGGCGCATCCTTACCGCGAGTTTGACCTCTACGTGGGTGGCCAGGGACTGCTCGTGCCGCGATGCTCCGACTGACTTGAGGAGTCGCGTGCTTTGCCGAACCACTCGTCTCCCGTGCCGCTTCTCAAGACCGTCACATCGGTGCCCGGTCCGAGCCACCTGCCCTGGGTTTCGGTACCGCTGGGGCGTCTGGGCAGAGAGCGGCGGATCTGGTCGATCCGGTCTGGCGGGTGGGGCGGTGGTGGTGGCGGGGTTTCGAGGGCTGCTCGGGAGGCCAGGCGGTTGGCCAAGGTATGGAGGTCGGCCCCGCCTCGGTGGAGGTGGCGATGGCCTGGGCGACGTCCGGGTTGTTGGTGCCGGCGGTCGCGGTGGCGAGGAGGGTGGCGGCGGCTTCGGCTGCGTCTGCTGACTCGCCCAAGAAGGTGATGGGGACGGTGTCCGCCGCTGCGCGTAGTGCTGCTGCCACGGCGGACAGGGACGTCACCTCAGGGTCGCCAGGAAGGTTGCCCAGGTGGTGCGGGGGATCGTGAGGGGGCCGGTGGTCGGGGACTTGCTGTCCCTGACGCCGACGACGGCGATGGAGTGCGCCACCTCGACGCAGTTGGAGTTGCCACCGCTGAAGCTGGACTTGTGCCACGTCCCGAAGGTCAGCTCCGATGTTCCCATTCGCTGTGCTCCTCCTTGACGTACTTCCGCAGCAGGGCCAGCGTGTCCGGGCCACTGAGCGCAGTGCCGCACAGGTGCTGGAATGCCAGCCTATACCGCTCGACCTCGGGCACTTCCTCCAGAAACAGGGTGCCGGTGAGGTGGTCGATCGCCACCGTGCCGTAGCCGTCGTCGAAGCGGAAGCACGAGAACGGCACGCCCATGGCGATGTACTCGCCCGCACGGTTCGGGATGACTTGGAACTGCACGTTCGGCAGGGACACCAACTCCACCAAGCGGGAGAGTTGGGCGATGTGCACGTCTCGGCCGCCGATGGCGCGGAGAAAGGCGTCTTCGGTGACGACCGCCCAGACTGCAAGGTCACCGGCGAGTACGCGGTCTTGGCGTTTGGTGCGCAGTTCGACGCGCTGGTCCAGAACCTCGTGGCCGATGCCCGGGTTGGCTGCGCGGATCACAGCACGGGCGTAGTCCTCGGTTTGGAGGAGACCCGGGATCAGGTCGATCTCGAAGTTCGACACGCTGACCGCGTCGGTCTCCAGTTCCACGAAGTCGATGTTCTCCGGGTTCGCCGACTCGTCGTAGACCTGGTACCAGCCACGGGTCTTCGCGGTCCGCGCGAGGTTCACCATGCTCTCCACGGTGGCCCGTCCCGCCCCGTACAGCTCGCACAGCATCCGGACCTCTTCAGGTTTGGCGCCCAACTGGCAGATCTCGATCTTGGTGATCTTCGGCTGCTTGCAGCCCAGGTGGTTGGCGGCGTCCTCCAGCGATGTGCCCGAGTTGACCCGGAGCTGGCGGAGGCGGCGGGCCAGGCGGCGTTGCTTGGGAGTCATCGGGCGATCCCTCAATCAGGTGAAAGCATGGAATTTGATTCCAATAGAGCTTGCACCAGGATAGGAGTGCGAGCAATCTAGCGGAACCGAGTTCCACTGATCGAGGAGGGTGTTGTGGAGGTTCGAGTGGCACACGTGCGAGGGGACACGCCGCTGAGGGTGTGGGCGGACGACGAGACCGAGACGGTCTGCCTCTCCGTCGGCCCACCGCCTGGCCAGGTCGTCCTCGGCCTCAGCCTGAGCGGCGCGTCACGGCTCCTGGAAGCAGTCCGGCGGGAGCTGGAAGTCCTCGACCCCGCCGGCTACGACTGCGACAAGTGCCTCGACACCGGTCACTGCCCCGCGGCACGCCGGTAGGCCGCGACGGTCTTCTCCGCCGTCTTCCGCCACGTGAACTCGGACGCGTGCGTCCGCCGCGCCATCTGGTCGGCGGGCGTGGACGGGGCCTCCACGGCGTCGACCATGGCCGTCGCCAACGCCTCCACGTCACCGACCGGCACGTGCACCGCGTGCCCGCCGGCAACCTCGCGCAACGCCGCCACATCCGTGCAGACCACCGGCACGCTGCACGCCAGCGCCTCCAGCACCGGCAGCCCGAACCCCTCGTCCCGCGACGGCAGCACCAACGCCGACGCCCCCGCCACCACACTCCGCAGGTCGACGTCGTTCAAGTACCCGGTCCGCATCACGCGGTCGTCCGCATTCGCCACGTGAGGTCCGGCCAGCACCAACGGCGGCAGCGAGGGCCGCGCGGAATGCGCCGCCAGCAAAGTCCCCAAACCCTTGCGCGGCCCGCCGGCGCCGACGAACAGCAAGTACTCCGAGGGCAACCCCAGCCGCGCGCGCAGAGCGGCTGACGGCGACCGCGCGGCGAACCAGGCCGGGTCCACCCCCAGCGGCGTCACGACGATCTTCGACTCCGGCACGGCCAGCCGTTCCATCACGACCTCGGCCACGGCACGCGTCGGCGTGCAGATGACATCCGCGCGGTCGGCGGACTGCTGCACCAGCTCGGGCAGCCGGCGGTCCGACGCCGGCAGGTCACCCGGCGCGTCCAGGAACGCCAGGTCGTGGATGGTCGTCACGCCACCCGCCCGGATCGTCGGCGGCAGGATGAAGTTCGTCGCGTGCATGACGTCGGTCGGCCCGGCCAGCAGCTCCACCGGCGGGAACGGCATGCGCAACCAGAACTGCCGCAGCAACCGCGCCGACACCGGCAACCCGCGCGCCACCACGTCGTGCGGCAGCACGGTCCGCAGCGCACGCCACCCGCGCAACGTGAACGCCACCGCCCGCATGTCGACGTCGTCCCGCATCGACGCCAGCTCCTCGGCCAACGCCGCCGTGTACCGGCCGATCCCGGTCCGCTGCCCGAGCAACGGGGTGCCGTCGATCAGCACCCGCAACCGCCTAGCCACGGCCGCGCAACTTCTTCAGCACCCGGCCGGTCGCCCGCCGGGCCACTTCGCTCGCACCGCCGGCTTCCAGGTACTCCTTCACCAGCAGCACGTCCCGCTGCACCTTCTCCAGCCGTCCGAGCGGCCGGTCCCGCACCATGAACGACGCCCCCGGCAGCCGGTCGGCGGCGGGCCTCGGGTTGCGGCAGAACTCGGTCAGCGGCGCGAGCACGTTCTCCCACGTGAACCGCTCCCGCACGTCGGCGATCCGCTCCACGCACCCGGCGGCGAACTCGTCGTCGTACATCACCTTCTCCAGCGCGTCGGCGAGCGCGGCCGGGTCCTCGGACGGCACCACCACGCCCAACCGCTCACGCCGCACGAGGTCGGCGAACGAGTCGCCGTCCGTCGTCACGATCGGCAGGCCCGCCCACAGGTAGTCCAGCACCCGCGTCCGGAACGCGAACGTCGTCTCCACGTGCTCGTAGTGCGTGGTCACGCCCGCGTTCGCGTCGAGCAGCCAGTTCTGCCGGTCGTCGTAGGGCACCCACGTCTCGTTGAAGAACACGTGCGACCCGATGAGGTCCAGCCGCTTGGCCAACGCGCGGGTCTGCCCGGCGATGTCCATGTCCGGCACCTCGGGGTTCGGGTGCTTCATCCCCAGGAACACCAGCCGCGCGTCCGGTCGGCGCGTCCGCAGCCGGTCCATCGCGTGCAGCAGGCTCAGCGGGTCGAACCAGCTGTAGACGCCGCCGGCCCACAGCACGACCTTGTCCGACTCGGCGATGCCCAGCGTCGACCGCAACCCCGGCCCGGTGCGCTGCGGCGGCTTGCCCGGCAGCCCGAACGGCACCTCGGCGAGCAGCGACCGCACGGTCGGGTCGTTGTCGTACAGGCTGGGTGTGAGCCTGCCCAACGCGGTCAGGTGGCCGAGCCAGAAGTGCCGCTGCCGCTCCGACGCGCACAGGAAGAAGTCACCGCGGGCCAGCTGGTTGTTGATCACCGTGGTGATCCCGAGCAGGTCCTTGTGGCGCTTCTCGTCGGTGGAGTCCTTGCTCTGCTCCAGCAGTTCCAGGTGCATCGGGTCGTAGATGTCGCAGACCACGACCTTGGTGTTGTCCTGGTCCTTCAGCCAGGGCGCGAACTCCAGCACGTGACCCTGCAACACGATCACGTCGGCCCACTCGACCTGCGCCTTGAGGTCCCGTCGCCGGACCCCCGACACCACGAACGACGCCTCGGGCGGCGCGCACAGCGGGTTGACCGTGACCAGCCGGACCTCGTGCTCGCCGGACAGCACGTCCGCCATGTTCCACGCCCGGATCGCGGGGCCGGCCATCTTCTCCGAGATGGCGTCACCGGTGATCACCAGCACCCGGCGCGGCCGGCCGAACACCTCTTCCAGCCCGAACACGTCCACCAGCACGTCGTGCGCGGCCAGGTAGCGGGGCAGCGGGTAGGCGGGCTCCATCGCCTTGCGCATCAACGGCACCAGGTCGGCGTCCGTCACCCGGCGCGCGGCCTGCTCGGTCTTGCGCGACTCGGCCAGCGACGGCAGCAGCTCGACGAACTGGTCGATCGCCAGGAACCCGGCCAGCGCTTCCCGCGACACCGGCACCGGCGCGCGGTCGTCCGCGGGGTCGTCGGGACGGCGGGTGATCTCCAGCTGGGTGGCGTCGATCTCGCCGCGCGCGGTGGCCCGGCGGACGACCAGGGCGAGCGCGGCGGGCAGCACCTTGGCCAGCGTCTCGTCGGAGAAGTTCTTGTAGAGCGCCGCGAGGGCGTTGCGCTCCAACAGGTACAGCTCACGACTGCTGTCCACAGTGGACATGGAGGCGTGGTGCTTGTGGTAGGTCAGGGACGTCGGCACGTAGCGGACGCGCCAGCCGCGCAGGTTCATCCGCCAGCCGAGGTCGACGTCCTCGTAGAACATGAAGAACCGCTCGTCGAAGCCGCCCAGCTCGCGGAACACGGACGTCCGCGCCACCAGTGCCGAACCCGTGCCGAACAGGACGTCACGGGGGGTGTCGTGGGTGCCGTCGTCGGGCGTGCCCGCGTGCCGCTTGTAGCCCATGCCGAACCACGTCAGGCCGGCGTCCACGAAGTCGATCGCCTTGCCGTCCCAGTCCAGGACCTTGCTCGCCACCGCGCCCACGGCGGGCTCGACGCGCAGCACCCGCACCGCCTCGCGCAGCCACTCGGGGTGCGGGCGGGCGTCGTTGTTGAGGAACGCGACGACCGAGCCGCGCGCACTCCGGACGCCCAGGTTGCAGCCGCCCGCGAAACCCAGGTTGGCCGGCGCCTCGATCACCTCGACGTTCGGCGCTGCGGTCCGGATGCGGCCCGCGCTCCCGTCACCAGAGGCGTTGTCGACCACGATGACCTGGACTTTGTCCGCCGGGTAGTGCAGGTCGCCGGACAGCGCGCGCAGGCACGTGATGGTGTCGTCGGCGCCGCGGTAGTTGACCACGACCACCGACACTTCAGGCAGGCTTCCTTGCTCCACGGGCTAACTCTGCCTCATCACCCTCCGCAGCGTGCGGCCAAGGTGTCCTACGCCTCCGCGTCACCGCCGGCTCCCGGCTCCGGCTTCGACTCCAGGTCCTCGGCGGGGGCGCCGGTGGGCAGGCTGTCCCGGAGCCACTCGACGGTGATCTTGACGTGGGCCTCGGCGGACGACTTGGCGATCGCCAGCGCGGCGCTGGAGCTGACCTTCAGGCCGATCTCCACGGCGACCCGGTCCGGTCGCGGCGACGGCATGTCGCCGATCTTCGCCGCCACCGACCGCGCCACGTTCCGCGCCCGCTCGATGCCGGTCTCCAACGTCTCCTCGGCCCGCTCCACCGCCGCGTCCCACCGGCGACCCGCGCGCACCGGGCCGTCGTACTCCTCGTCCAGCTCGAACGGCACCAGGTCGCCGTCCTCCGTGCGCACCTCGACGTACTCCGCCACGTGTCTCCCCAGTTCTCAGATGTCGGTCGGATGTCGGTCAGCAGGGATCGCCCTCGAACGACCCCGAAGGCCGGTCGACCTCCAGCGCCGGCCCGCTGACCCGCACCACGTCGCAGACCTCGTCGAGCCACACCGCCGGGTCCGCGGACTCCAGGCCGCCCGCGTCGGCGAAACCGGGCTCCGCCGGTCCGGGCAGCAGTTCGGAGCTCATGTCGGGGCGGCCGAGCAGGGTGGGCAGGCCCCACATCAGGTTGCGGCTCCAGAGCAGCACCTGGCCGATGTCCGCGCGCGGGTCGCCGATGGTCACCTCGACGTCGTCGGGGTCCGGGCGGAACCGCAGCCGGGTCACCGAGAAGTGGTCCGGGACGTCCAGCCGGTCCTCCAGCTCGCCCGTCCCCAGGTCGTAGACCTGCACCGCGTTGTCCGCGTAGAGGGCGACCAGCTCGCCGTCCCCGTCCGTGGCGATCCGGTTGGCGGACGACGTGGACGGATCGCCGTAGGAGAACTCCGAGCCGGGCACCTCGCGGCCGTCGGTGAGCGAGTAGCGGCGCACGCGCAGGTCACCGGTGGCGATGACCACCTCTTCGTCGCCGACCGGCGCGGTGAGCGGGGTCAGGCCGTCGGTCAGGGCGATCGGCGTGCCGACCGGCTCGCCGGTGCGCGCCTCCCAGACGCCGAGCCGGTCGACGCGGTGGGTGAGCAGGCGGTCGACGTCCAGGAACCGGAGTGCGGTGTGGGCGTGCTCCCGCTCGGTACCGGGCGCGGTGAGGTCGCCGAGCGGCGCGAGGTCGGGCAGGTTCCACAGCTTGACCACGGGGGAGTCGCCGTCGCGGGTGGCCAGCGTCTTCGAGTCCGGCGACAGGGCGTAGGAGGTGCGCACGGAGTCGTCCGGGTGCCAACCGCCGGCGCTGACCCCGGCCGCGCGGGACCGGTCGGCGGTGCTCCAGACCTCGACCCGGCCGGACTGCCAGAACAGCACGGCGTGCGCGCCGTCCGGGGTGATCTCGACCCGCTGGGCGCCGCGCAACGCCTGGTCGAGGCCGTCCGGCGGCGGGACGCGGACCACGAGCGCCCGGTTGGCGTACGTCAGCACCACCCGGTACGCGCCGGAGTCCTCGACCGCGACGCTGTGCGTCCACGCATTCCTCGGCACCGCGATGCCCATCCGGGATGCCGGCGACCCGAGCCACAGCCGGTCCTCGCGGGCCGTGGGCCGCTTGATCACCGCGAACGCCTTGCCGTCCCGGCTGAACACACCGTTCACGCACTCGCCGGCGCCGGGGTTGACGCTCTCCAGCACGGCCTCGTCGGGCAGTCGCCGCAGGTGCAGCTCCTCGCCGGCGCAGTCGACCACGACCGGCTCGGGACGGGTGATCGCCTTGTTCCCGAGACTGGCCGGCACCTCCCGCGCCCCGGCGGGGGACAGGGCGAGCCGCTTGTCGTCGACGTCGACCACCGGCTCGCCACCGTCGAGGACGTCGCTGAGGGTCGCCGTGCCGGGTGGCCTCTGCACGTCCCGGTGCAGCTCGGCGGGGGAGGCGACCGTCCGGGTCGTGCCCTGGTCGAGGTCGAGGACGTGGACCTCGGTCGTGCCGACGGTGGCGTGGGCGAGCCAACGGCCGGTGGTGTCGGCCGCCATCACGTCGGCCCGCGCCCCGACCGTGCGCAGGACCTGCCCGGTGCCGGCGTCGCGGATGTGGATGTCGTCGCTGGGACCGTGGTCGGCGATCCGGTCCTCGCCCAGCCAGACCACGTCGGTGCCGCCGTTCTCGACGGCGACCCGCTTGGCGGGCGAGGTGGTGACGTCCCAGAGGCCGGCCAGCTCGCCGGCGTCGCCGTGCTCGGCGATCCGCGTGCCGGTGAGGTTCGGCAGGGACGCGCCGGGGACCAGCACCTCGGCGTGCCGCAGGGAACGGGCCAGGTCGCGGAGGGCCTGCCGGGAGTTCACCCGGTCACCGGTGCGGTAGGCGAGGGCCGTGGTCGAGATCAGCTCGGGCAGCGAGTAGGCGGACCGGGCGCGGCCGAGCAGCGTCTCCACAGCGCGGTCGGCGTCCACGTCGTGCTGCTGGCCGATGACCCTGCTCACCGCGTAGACCGTGGACACCGCCAGGCTCAACACCAGGCTGACGGCCCCCGCGCGCACGGCGATCCGCCGGTGGCGCCCGCTGTTGCTCGCTTCCAGGAACCGGCGCTGCCGGTCGGTGAGGTCGTCACGGCGCTCCTGGTGGACGGTCTTGGCGCGGCGCAGCGCCTTGCCCCGGAGCAGGAGGGCGCGTTCCCCGGTGTCGTGCCAGCGGGTGGCCTGGCGGTCCACCTCGTCCTGCCAGAGCCGGAAGTCGCGGTCCTCCTCGACCCAGCCGCGCAACCGGTCCCAGTGCCGCACCAGGGACTCGTGCACCAACTCCACGGTGGACGGCCCCAGGGTGATCAGGCGGGTGCGGGCGAGGTCGAGCGCGAGAGGGCCCACCTGGTCGGACGGCACGGCCCGGCGCACGAAGCCGCCGTCCTCCAGCGGGCTGACGAGCTGCGTCAGCACGCGGCGCACCTCGTCCGGGTCGAATCGCCGCCACACCTGTTCGGCGTACGTGGAGACGGCGCCCGCGACGCCGCCCAGCTCCCGGTACGCGTCGTGCGTCAGCACGCCCCGGTCCTGCCGTTCCCACAGCAGCGTGAGGGTGAACTCCAGCAGCGGCAACGGGTTGCGCTCGTCTTCGAGGTCGTTCAAGATCGCGTCGGCCAGGCCCTTCTGGAGCACCGGCATGCCGGGCTCGGCGAGCGGGCCTTCGACGGCTTCCCGCAGCTCGGCGGCGCCCGGTGCGCCCAGGGTGGCGGTGTGGCCGGCCAGCCGTGAGCCGAACCTCGGGTCGGCGAGCAGGCGGTTGAGCGGTTCGGTCGTGGTCGTGACCACGACGTCCACGCGGGGCGTGCGGTGGTGGGACGCGGCCGTGTCCAGCAGGGCTTCGAGCAGGTCGGCCGACTCGTCCGGGAACCGGGTCAGGGCCTCGTCGAACTGGTCGACCACGAGCGTCAGCCGGCGCAGGTCCTTGCCGATGACCAGGCGGCCGACGGCGTCCTGGACGCCGTCGGCGGTGATGTCCTCGACGCCGAGCGCGGTGGCCAGCGCCGCCCACGGCGCCCTGCCGGTGGCAGGGCGGACGACCACCGCCTCCGGCAGCGTCGGCACCAGACCTGCCAGCACCAGGGACGACTTGCCGCAGCCGGACGGGCCGGTGACGACCAGGACGCCGTCGCGGTCCAGCCGCTCCTTCAGCTCACGCGTGCGTTCCGCGCGACCGAAGAAGTACTCGGCGTCACCGGGTTGGAACGGTTCCAGGCCGCGGAACGGGCTCGGCTGGTTCGTGATCGCGGCCAGTTCGGGCCACGCGTCGTGCAGGGTCGCGCCGGACAGGGCGTAGCCGATGCGGTGCGCGCGGCGGGCCTCCACCTCGACCACCATGCCGACCACCGCGCCCAGGTCGTCGTCGATCACCGGGCCGCCGCTGAAGCCCTGGAGCATGGGCAGGCCGTGCGTGCGGTCGTCCTCGATGTGGATGCGCCCGCCCGCGATCGCGCCGCGCACCACGCCCTGCGACCACACCCCGTCCGGACGGCGGTCCGGCACGCCGAACGTGCGCACCCGGTGATCGCGGATGTCGTCCTCGGCGACCACCCGGACGGCCCGCGCGCCGACCGGGGTGCGGTCGAGCCGGAGGCCGATGGCGTCGACGCCCTCCGGGCGGTGGACGACGCGCGCCCGCACGGTCTCGCCCAGGACGGGGAAGTCGACCTCGACCTCGTCCTCGTCACCGATGACGTGGGCGCACGTCAGGATCGTGTCCTCGGACACCAGGAAGCCGACGCCCATCGGCTCACGGTCGCGGAACACCCGCACCAGCGCGCGCTCGACCACCACTTCTCTCCCCTATCGCCCCGCCCACTCGCGCCACACCACGCGCCTCGACACCTTCGCACGTCTGCCGATCTTCGCGCGGTGGATCAGCGTGGTCGGCAGCCTTCCCAGGACTTCGAGCAGCACCTGGAGGCGGAGCGGGACGCGGAAGTTCTCGGCGTCCGGGGTGTTCCGGCGGACCGGCAGCAGGGCGGTGATCACGGCGAACCTGGCCAGCTGCCCCAGCGCGGTCCCGAGGGGCGCGCAGCGCAGAAGCATCAGCAGCCGGTTGCGCTCGTTCCAGCGGTGGAAGGGGCGGGAGCCGGGGTTGGTGCTCGCGCCGTGCCGGTGGCGGACGCGGGCCGGACCGATCGACAGCACCCGGTGACCGGCCAGCCGCAGCCGCCACGCCGTGTCGGTGTCCTCGTAGTAGCAGAAGAACCCGGCGGGGACGCCGCCGACGTGGTCGAGCGCCGCACGCCGGACCAACGCCGCGCCGCCGCAGAAGCCGAACACCTCGTGACCGGCCAGCACCAGGTCGGCGCCGTGGCCGTCGGCGGTGAGCCGGACGCCGACGGACTGGGTCGAGCCGTCGGCCAGCAGCATGGACGGGGTCGCGGCTGCGGCGTCGGGCGTGGTGTCCAGGGCGTCTTCGAGGGCGGCCAGCCAGCCGTCGTCGGGCATCGCGTCGTCGTTCAGCCAGGCCACGTAGTCCGTGGTGATCTGCGGCAACGCCGCCGCGAGGCCACCGGCGTAGCCGCGGTTCACGGGCAGGCGCAGGACCTCCGGACGGCTCGGGTGGGTCGCGATCAGCTCGGCCGTGCCGTCGTCGGACGCGTTGTCCACCACGAGCGTCCGGTGTGGACGTTGGCGGGCGAGGGCGTCGAGGCACGCGGTGATGTGCTCGCGGCCCCGCCACGTCACCACGACCACCGTCGTGCTGGGGATCGACACGGCGTGAGACGGTACGCGACGTGCCCGAACTGGTTGTGCTGACCGAGCAGTTGCTGGCGCCGGTGCCGGGCGGCACCGGCCGGTACACCCGCGAGCTGGCCGCCGCGCTCGCCGCCACCGCGCCCGCCGGGTGGACCGTGACGGGTGCGGTGAGCAGGCACGCGGACGTGTCGGCGGCCGTCGTGCCCGGTGTGCTCGGGCCGCGCGTGCTGCCGCTGCCCCGACGTGCGCTGATCGCGGCGTGGGAGCGGGGAGTGCCGTACTGGCCCGGTGGCGACTCGGTGCACGCGTTCACGCCGTTCGCGCCGCCCCGCGGGCGGGTCGTGGTGACCGTGCACGACACCGTGCCGTGGACCCACCCGTCGACGTTGACGCCGCGCGGGGTGGCGTGGCACCAGCGCGTGATCAGCCGTGCCGCGTCACGGGCGGGTGCGATCGTGGTGCCGACGTCGGTGGTGGCGGACGAGCTGCGGCGGTACGCGCCCGGTCCGGCACCCGTCCACGTGGTGGGAAACGGGGTCACGGTGTTCCCGGCGGAGGAGGCGGTGGACGTCCCGCCGCGGTACGTCCTGGCGATCGGCACGATCGAGCCGCGCAAGGGGTTCGACCTCTTGGCGTCCGCGACCGAAGAGGTCGGCGTGCCGCTGGTCGTGGTGGGGCCGCAGGGGTGGGGCGGGGTGGACCTGCGCGCGCCGCACGTCCACCTCTTGGGACGGTTGAGCGACGCCCAGCTCGCCCACGTCCTGCGGCGGGCGGCCGTGCTGGCCGCGCCGAGCCTGGCCGAGGGGTTCGGGCTGCCGGTCGTGGAGGCGATGGCGGCCGGTGTGCCGGTGGTCCACTCCGACGCCCCGGCGCTGGTGGAGGTGGCCGGCGGGGCGGGGATCGCCTGTGCCCGGGGCGACCGCGCGGGCCTGGTGTCCGCCCTGCGCACAGTGCTGTCCGATACAGCCCTCGTTGGGCGATTGGTCACACTGGGGCGAACCAGAGCAGAGGCGTTCACCTGGGAAAAGGCCGCGCGTTCGGTGTGGGACATCCACCTCCGCCTGGTGCGCTGAGGAACCGTTTGCACTATTTCCCGGCCACCTGACGGCCGTCCGCCGTACCCTTCACCGCGTGCCATCCGTCGAGCCCAGCGTGCTGATCGACGCCACTGCCGTCCCGACCGACCGCGGTGGCGTCGGCAGGTACGTGGATTCCCTGGTGGCCGCGCTGGACGCGGACGGCGCACGGCTCAGCGTGGTGTGCCAGCCCCGTGACGCCGCGCTGTACTCGTCCCTGGCGCCCGACTCGCGGATCGTGTCGGCGACGGACGCGGTGGCGACCCGGACGGCCCGGCTGACGTGGGAGCAGATGTCGCTGCCCAGGCTGGCGGCCCGGCTCGGCGTGGGAGTCGTGCACTCGCCGCACTACACGGTGCCGTTGGCGAACCGCGCGGCGTCGGTCGTGACGCTGCACGACGCCACGTTCTTCACCGACGCGGTGCTGCACTCGTCGGTCAAGGCGCGGTTCTTCCGGGGCTGGACCAGGGCATCACTGCGGCGGGCCGCGCTGTGCATCGTGCCTTCGCGGGCGACCGCGGACGAGTTGGCCCGGGTCGCCGGCGCCGACCGGCGGCTCCTGCACATCGCGCAGCACGGCGTGGATACCGAGCGGTTCCACCCGCCGACGCCCGAGGAGGTGGCCTCGGTCCGGCGGATGCTGTCGCTGGGGGACGCGCCTTACGTCGCGTTCCTGGGTGCCCTGGAACCGCGGAAGAACGTTCCGGCGCTCATCCGCGGGTTCGCGCAGGCCTGCCGGGACCGGCCGAACCCGCCCGCCCTCGTGCTGGCCGGTCAGCCCGGGTGGGACAGCCAGGTCGAACGCGCGCTGGACGCCGTGCCGCACCGGGTGCGCGTGATCCGGGCCGGTTACCTGCCGTTCTCGTCGCTGGCCGGGTTCCTGGGCGGCGCCGAGGTGGTGGCGTACCCGTCGCTCGGTGAGGGGTTCGGGCTGCCGGTGCTGGAGGCGATGGCCTGCGGCGCGGCCGTGCTGACCACCCGGCGGTTGAGCCTGCCCGAGGTGGGCGGCGACGCCGTGGCGTACTGCGGTGTCGGCGCGGGCGACATCGCCGCCGCGCTCGGTGAGCTGCTGGACGACCCGGCCCGGCGTGACGCGCTGTCCACGGCGGCGGTCGTGCGGGCCAAGGACTTCTCGTGGTCCACGTCAGCCGCCCTGCACCGCCTGGCCTACGAACGCGCCGCCCGCACCCACCGCCGCTGACGTCATCCCCGGATCGCCTCTACCAGCTGACGTGCCACGCCGTTTCGTCGCGCGCGCCGCCCCGAGGCAGGGACAGGTTCGACGCATCACTGGATTTCCATACCCCCTGGGGGTATTGTCGGCGGCATGAAGGCAACCTGGTCGATGGCAATCTCGGCGACGCTGCACTGCCTCACCGGCTGTGCCATCGGTGAAGTGCTCGGCATGGTCATCGGCACCGCGATCGGACTCCCGAACTGGGGCACCGTGGTGCTGGCCGTGGCGTTGGCGTTCTTCTTCGGCTACGCGCTCACCCTGCGGGGCGTGCTGCGGACCGGCGTCTCGTTCGGCGCGGCGCTGAAGGTGGCGCTGGCGGCCGACACCGTGTCCATCACGGTGATGGAGGTCGTGGACAACGCGATCATGGTGGCGGTGCCGGGCGCGATGGACTCCGGGGTGTCCAGCCTGCTGTTCTGGGGCGCGCTGGCGTTCTCGTTGGCGGTCGCGTTCGTGCTCACCGTGCCGGTGAACCGGTGGCTCATCTCGCGCGGCAAGGGACACGCCGTCGTGCACCGCGGCCACCACCACTAGGGTGGCCGCCGTGACGCGTTACGGAGACGAGGTGGCGGTGGTGACCGTCACCTACTCGCCCGGTGAGACCCTGGACGGCTTCCTGTCCACGTTGTCCGCGGCGACCACCCGACCGGTGTCGGTGGTGCTGGCGGACAACGGTTCCACCGACGGGGTGCCGGAACGCGCCGCCGCCGAGAACCCGCACGTGACCTTCGTGCCGACCGGTGGGAACCTCGGGTACGGCGCGGGGGCGAACTTCGGTGTCGCCACCCTGCCGCCGTCGGTCGGGTGGGTCGTGGTGGCCAACCCGGACCTGTCGTGGGGCGTCGGCAGCCTGGACGCGCTGCTCGATGCCGCCAAGCGGTGGCCGAGGGGCGGCGCGTTCGGGCCGTTGATCCGCGAACCGTCCGGGGCGGTGTACCCGTCGGCGCGCTTGTTGCCGTCGTTGGGGCGGGGGCTGGGGCACGCGCTGTTCGCGCACGTCTGGCCGTCCAACCCGTGGTCCGCGGCCTACCGGCAGGCGGTGGCGTCACCGGAGGAGCGCACCGCCGGGTGGCTGTCCGGGTCGTGCCTGCTGATGCGGCGCGAGGCGTTCGACTCGGTGGACGGCTTCGACCCCCGGTACTTCATGTACTTCGAGGACGTCGACCTGGGCGACCGCCTGGCCCGTGCGGGCTGGCTCAACGTGTACGTGCCGGAGGCCGAGGTCGTGCACATCGGCGGCCACTCCACCAAGCGCACGTCGGCCCGGATGCTCGCCGCCCACCACTCCAGCGCCTACCGCTACCTGGCCGACCGCCACCGCGGCGCGATCTGGGCCCCCTTGATGCTCGCCGTGCGCGCCGGCCTGGCCCTGCGTCTTCGCCTGATGACCCGCTGACTGCGCCTACCGGTCGGCTCCCGTCCGCCCGGCTGGAGCGGGCGTTGGAGCCGATCGGTGTGCTGATCACATCGCGCGGTAGTCGCGGGGTGAGAAGCGGGGGGCGAAGCGGGGTTTCCGGGCGCCCGAGGCCAGGACGTAGACGACCGCGCGGTGGCGTTGCGGGACGTACGGGGCGAGCACTTCGGCCATGCCGTCGTCGTCGAGCGGCCCGCCCACCAACGCCCAGCCCACGATCCCGGCCAGGTGGAAGTCCCCGAAGCTCACCGCGTCCGGATCGCCCCAGGCGCGCTGCGCCACCTCGGCGGCCGTCCACACCCCGATGCCCGGCACCTTCCGCAGCAGGTTCCGGCCGTTCTCCCCGCCCAGGTCGAACGCACCCTCCAACCGGTGCGCCACCTGCGCCGCCGCGATCAGCGCCCGCCGACGACCACCGTCCACACCCGCCCGGTGCCACTCCCAGTCCGTGATGCCCAAGATCGCCCGCGGCGTCGGCGGTACGCGCATGTCGGCCACACCGGGCGCGGGAGTGCCGAACCGGCGGCACAGTTCCCGGTACGACCGGTGGGCCTCGGTGCCGGTGACCTTCTGCTCCAGGATCGCGGGCAGCAGCGCGTCCCACACCCTGCCCGTCGAACCCAACCGGAGGCCCGGACGCCGCCGCCGCGTCTCCGCGATCAACGGGTGGTGGCACTCGAACGCGGAGTCGTCGTCCCCCGCGCCCAGCAACGCGGGCAGCCCGTCGAGCAGCCACTCCGCGCCGTCACCCCACGCGTCCGCCTCCACCGCGCCAGGCGCACGGCGGACGTGCAGGGTGCCCGGCCCGGCCGGGGTGTTGGCGGTCAGCCACACCCCGTCCCCGGCCCGGAACGTCGGATCGCCCGGCCCGCGCCGCAACGGCCCGAGCACGGCTCCGACGTCCAGCGGGAACGGCGGCGTCCACGTCCTAGGCATCACACACCAGCGTCACACATCAGCGGAGAAACGCACCCCGCCCTCGGGCAGCGCGACCCCCGGCCACACCCGCGCACCGTTGATCAACTCACACCGCGCGCCGACCACCGCGCCGTCACCGATCACCGCGTCCGACACCACCGCACCGGCCTGGACCAGCGAGTCCGCCCCCAGCACGCTGCGCTCCACCCGAGCGCCCTCGCCGACCACCGCGCCGTCGAACAGCACCGAGCCGTCGACCACCGCACCGGCCGCGACCGTGCAGCCCGCGCCGATCGTCGCGCCGCCCTTGACCACCGCGTCCTCGTCCACGACAGCGCCTTCGAGCACCAGCGCTTCACTCTTCGACGTGAGCGCGGCCGTCGGCGCGATACCGCGCACCAAGTCCGCCGAACCCTGCACGAACGCGGCCGGCGTGCCGAGGTCCAGCCAGTACGACGCGTCCACGTACCCCTGCAGGCGCGAGCCCGCAGCCAACAGCCCCGGGAACGTCTCGCGCTCCACGGACACCGGCCGACCCGCGGGAATGCCCTCGATCACCTCGCGCCGGAACACGTAGCAGCCCGCGTTGATCTGGTCCGTCGGCGGGTTCTCCGTCTTCTCCAGGAACGCCGTGACCCGACCGTCCTCGTCCGTCGGCACGCAGCCGAACCGGCGCGGGTCGTCCACCCGGACCAGGTGCAGCGTCACGTCCGCCTCGGCCTTGCGGTGCGTCTCGACGACGGCGCGCAGGTCGACACCCGACAGGATGTCCCCGTTGAACACCATCACGTCGCGTTCGCGCAGCTTGTGGGCGACGTTGCGGATCGCGCCCGCCGTGTCGAGGGGCACTTCCTCCACCACGTACTCCAGCTCCAGGCCGAGCGCCGCGCCGTCGCCGAAGTGCTCCTGGAAGACCTCGGCCTTGTACGACGTGCCCAGCACCACGTGGGTGATGCCGGTTTCCCGGATCCGCGACAGCAAGTGGGTGAGGAACGGCACCCCGGCGGTCGGCAGCATGGGCTTGGGCGCGGACAGGGTCAGTGGTCGAAGCCGGGTTCCCTTGCCCCCGACCAGAACCACAGCCTCCGCACCTTGCAGCACCGACATGCCGTTTTTCCTCCTCCGCTTACTTCCACCTGTAGTTTGCGAATACTCTGGCATGAGCGCTCCGGCGGCACGGGCAGTGGCCCCGTGTCGGCGAGCGCCACCGATCGGCAACGCCGGCGTTCACCAGCCGGCCCAAGGCACACGCAGGAGAGATCCGGATGGACCCCCGCGCTCGGGCCGACGCGGCGTTGGCCCGTGCTCGCGCACGTGGCATCCACGTCGTCACGCCGGACAACATGACGTCACCGATGGACTCGTCGGCGACCCAGCAGATCCCGCGCGCCATGGTCAACGCGGTCGACCCGCACGGCGCCGACCCGGACTCGACCATGGTGCTGTCCGCGCACGTCGCCGCAGGTCAACCCGCGCCGCCCCACGCGCAGCCCCTGCACCCGGAGCCCGAGCAGGAACTCCGCCCGGCGCCCGGCCCGGTGCCCACGGTGCAGCAGGTGCCCACGTCGCGCCCGTCCCTGTCGCAACGGCTGTCCGGCGGCCCCGACCAGCGCCCGCCGGGCCTGTCCCAGCGCCTGAACGGCAACGACCGCTGACCCCACCCCCGCGTGAGTCCTCCGTTCGGAACGCGTGAGTCCTCCGTTCAGGACCCCCGAGTTCAACGTTCAGAACACCCGAACCCCGCGCTCAGGCGGTCCGAGCGCGGGGTTCGCGGTGTCCGACCGGACGACTCGCGTGTTCCGAATGGAGGACTCACGGTTAGCGGAGGCGGGTGAGGGCGGCTTCGATCATGGGGTGGAGGTCGTCGACGTTCGACGGCATGCCGTCCAGCGGCCACCACTGGAGGTCGACCGACTCGGCGCTGCGGCGCGGCTGGGCGTTGACCGGCGCACGCACCAGGAACCGGATGTCGAAGTGACGGGTCGGCTTGCCCAGCGAGCACGTGATCGGGTGCACGTCCAGGTGGATCGGCACCGGCTCGATCCGCAGACCCCGGATCCCGGACTCCTCCCGAGCCTCCCGCAACGCCGCCGAAGCGAGCGTGGTGTCGGACGGCTCGCAGTGCCCGCCCAGCTGGAGCCACCGCCCCACCCTCGGGTGCAGGGTGAGCAGCGTGTGGTCGGCCGTGGCGTCCAGCACCAGCGCCGACGCCGTGATGTGCCCCGGCTCGCACGAACGCGAGCAAGCGTCCTCGCGCGCCGCCAGGAACCCCAGGTACGCCTGCCGCATCGACTCCTGCGTCGGGTCCGCCGGACGCCAAGCGTCCAAGGTCGACACCACGTCGGCGTGCAAACTCGAACTCACAGTTCCAGGAACCCTTCATCCACCGCACCCGGCACCCGCGGCGTCAGCTCCGCCTCCGGGTGCCCGATCGCCACCGCGCCCAACGGCTCCCAGTCGGCCGGCAGGTCGAGCACGTCACGCACCACGTCCGCGCAGAACATCGTGGACGACACCCAGCAGGACCCCAGCCCCTCGGCGGCCAACGCCACCAACAGCCCCTGCACGGCCGCGCCACCCGCCACCGTGAACATCGTCCGCTCCGCCGAAGCCCGCCGCTCGTCCGGATAGGCGTGAGCACCGGTCCGCACCAGGAACGGCACCACGATCTCCGGCGCGTTCCGCAGGAAGTCCCCGCGCGCCACCCGCGCCGCGACCCGCTCTTCCGACAACCCGTCGCCACGCAGGTCAGCACGCCAACGATCACGCATCGCGTCCAGCAGCACGCCCCGCTTCGCGGTCAGCCGCACGAACCGGACCGGCCGCGTGTGATGCGGCGCGGGAGCGGTCAGGGCGGCGGCGACAGCCCGGCGGACGGCCTCGACCGACACCGGCTCACCGGTGAACGACCGCACCGAACGGCGCATCAGCACCGCCTCCGCCCGCCCCTGCGCCAGCGCCTCCGCCGTCCCCATCCGGAACAGGTCCTCCGGGACCGGCCGGGTCAGGTCACGGGCGGTGGAGCCGTCGTCGGCCACCGGCAGCCCGCGCACCACCGCCACCGGCACCGCGCCCAGCTTCCCCTTCACCAGGTCCGCCGCCGCCGCGATCTCGTCGGCCACCGCCACCTCGGTCACCACGAGCGGGTTGCCGAAGCGGTCGACCGACCCGCCGTACCGGTGCAGCACGGCCAGGCCGGACGCCCCGATCGCCGCGTCCGTCTGCCCGACCCGCCACGCCCGACCCATCGTGTCCGTCACCACGACCGCGACCGACACGCCCAACCGCGTCGCCAACGCCGACCGCAACGCCGCCGCCGACCCGTCCGGGTCCACGGGCAGCAACGCGATCTCGTCGGAAGCCACGTTCGACGCGTCCACGCCCGACGCCGCCTGCACGATCCCCAGCTTGTTCTCGGTGATCAACGTCCGCCCGCGCCGGGCCAGCACGCGCACCGACTCGGCCTCGACCCACTCCCGCCGCACGGCGTCGCGCTCCTCCGGCGCGGAGGGCACCGGGACGAGCCGACCTTCCACTTTGGACAAGACCTTGGACGTCACCACGACCACGTCGCCGTCCCGCAACCAGGGCGCGGCCGAGGCGAGGGCCGCCGCCAGGTCGTCACCGGGCCGGAACTCCGGCAGCCCGGCCACCGGCAGCACCGTGATCCCCGACGGGGAAGCGTGGTCAGCCAACGTCGACCCCGGCCAGTTCCAGCGCCGCCCGCGCCATCGCCGCCGTCGCGTCCACATCGGACATCAACAGCGGCACCGCGCGCACCGCCACGCCCGGCACGTCGGAACGGTCACCGGTGTGCACGAGCCAGCCGTCCAGCACGCCGCGGTCCGTGGTCTTGCGCGACCCGTAGTACCGGCCGACGGCCTCGGCGGACGTCTCCACGCCGATCGCCGCCAGGCACGCGTCCGCCATCCCCCGCAGCGGCTTGCCGCTCACGATCGGCGACAGCCCCACCACGCCGGCCTCTGTCTTGCGCATCGCGTCGCGCACCCCCGGCACGCCCAGGATCGTGTTCACGCTCACGACCGGGTTCGACGGCGCGATCACCACCGCGTCGGCGTCCCGCAGCGCGTCCAGCACGCCCGGAGCGGGCGTCGCCGTCTCCACGCCGACGGAGGCGAACGACCGCGCGGGCAGCTGGGCCCGGTGCTTGACCCACCACTCCTGGAAGTGGATGGCCCGCTCGCCCTCCTCGGTGGTCACGACGACGTGCGTCTCCACCCGGTCGTCCGACATCGGCAGCAGCCGCACGCCGGGCTCCCAGCGGTGGCACAGCGCCTCCGTCACGGCCGACAGCGGGTACCCCGCCCGGAGCATCCGGGTCCGCACCAGGTGCGTGGCGACGTCCCGGTCGCCCAGCCCGAACCACGCCGGGTCGGCCCCGTAGGCGGCCAGCTCCTCCTTGACCGCCCACGTCTCGTCCGCGCGTCCCCAGCCGCGCTCCGCGTCGATCCCGCCACCCAGGGTGTACATGCAGGTGTCCAGGTCGGGACAGATCCGCAACCCGTGCATCCACACGTCGTCACCCGTGTTCACCACGGCGGTGATCTCGTGCTCCGGACCGTCCAGGAGGCTCTTCAGCCCGACCAGGAACCGCGCCCCGCCAACCCCGCCAACCAGTACGACGACCTTCACGGTCGTCATCCTTCCACCGGGCCGTCAGCGCCAGAACATGAAGGTGCCCTGCCCGAGCGCGGCCAGGTACCGGTTGCCGCCGATCAGCTCGAACGCCGAGTAGGCGGTCTCGAAGAACAACCTCGCGATCGTCGGGAACCCGATCAGCACCGCGAACAGCACGAACGGCGCCCACGGCCGCACCTTCGCGCCGAACTGCCGCGCCGCGTACGACATGTACGGCTCGATCACGCCCCACCCGTCCAGACCCGGGATCGGGAGGATGTTCAGCACGAACGCCAGGATCTGGACCGCGGCCAAATACGACAAAGCGGCGGCCAAACCTACCGGCGGCGTGAAGAGAATCACCGACATCGCCAGCAGCACGCCGAGCGCCAGGTTGCTCACCGGCCCGGCCAGCGACACCATCGACTCCACCCGCTTGTCGCGCAGCGCGTGGTGGTTGATCCACACCGCCCCGCCGGGCAGCGGGATGCCGCCGAACGCCAGCAGCACCAGCGGCAGCACGATGCTGAGGACGGGGTCGGTGTACCGGCGGATGTCGAGGGTCAGGTACCCCTTCGCCTTCACCGCGTAGTCACCCCCGCGGTAGGCCACGATCGCGTGCCCGAACTCGTGCAGGCACAGGGAAACCGCCCAGCCGCCCAGCACGACGAGGACCGTGCCCGCGGTCACCGCCGCGGTGGAGTCGAACAGGGTCAGCACGGCGCCTGCCACCGTCACCGCGAGCAGGCTGAGGAACAGTGGACTCGGACGCACCGCTGATCTCTTCACCCTTCCAGTGTGGCCTCCCCGGGCCGGTGGGTCGCCAGCCGTCCGCCGTCCGTCCGCGCGCCCGTTATCGCTCGGCGCACTGCCCCAATCACCGTCTGTGCTGCTAGTCAAGGGTTTTCCGGCCATTGGCGCGAATATCCCCCGTCCTGTGGACTCGGCTTGACCGGGTGTTGTGACACAGGTGTAATCACATCGGTGTCATTCGCCGTTGTGGGGACGGCGAGTGGTGTCCGCCAACCGGGGAGAGCGGAAGGCGAGGAGGCGGACTATGCAGGTATTCGACGGGGGTCGCATCGTGGACGGGGACGTCCCGGCACAGGAGCCGGTCGTACTCGGCCTGTTCGACGCGGCCGATGAGCAGGACTGGCAGGAGCGCGCCCTGTGCGCGCAGACCGACCCCGAGGCGTTCTTCCCGGAGAAGGGCGGCTCGACCAGGGAGGCCAAGCGGATTTGCCTCGGTTGTGAGGTGCGCTCCGAATGTCTGGAGTACGCCCTGCAGCACGACGAACGCTTCGGCATTTGGGGCGGGCTGTCCGAACGCGAGCGGAGGAAGCTCAAAAAGCGCGCGGTGTGATCGCTTGCGCGGTGACTCTGGCTTACCGTGGTCGTCCCACGGGGAGTCGGAGCAACTGAGGAGCGGCACTTGACGAGCGGGGCCACTCCGAGGCTGCGCACCGCGCCCGTCTTGGCGGTGCTGGTGTGCCACGACGGCGACCGGTGGCTGGGCACGGCGCTGTCCGCGCTGCGCCGGCAACGACCACGGCCGCGGCACGTGATCGCCGTCGACACGGGTTCCGTCGACGGCACCGCAAAAGTCCTCGCCGAGGCCGCCGAAGGTCTCGATCGGGTGATTGACGGCGTGCTCACACTGCCGCGCGGCACGGGATTCGGAGCGGCGGTGCACGCCGCCGTAGAGCACGCCGTGGAGCGCTGGGGTGATCCCGGCGCGTGGCTGTGGCTGCTGCACGACGACTGCGCGCCGGAGCCGGACTGCCTGTCCGCGCTGCTGACCGCGGCCGAGGTGTCGCCTTCGGCGGCCGTGCTGGGGCCGCTGGGCCTCGACTGGACCGATCCCCGGCTGGTGGTGGAGTCCGCGCTGTCGACCGACGCGTCCGGCCACCGGCAGACCGGCATGGGCCGGGTCGAGTTGGCCGGGTCGTTCGAGCAGAGCACCGAGGCGCTGGCGGTGTCGTCGGCCGGGTCGTTGATCCGCCGCGCGGTCTGGGAGTCGCTCGGCGGCTACGACCGGATGATGCCGTTGCTGCGCGACGACATCGACTTCGGCTGGCGCGCCAACCTGGCCGGCCACCTCGTGCTGTCGGTCCCGGTCGCCCGGATGCGGCACGCGCGCGCGATCAGCCGAGGCTCGCGGCGGTTGGACGCGACGGCGGCCCGGCCCGGTCCGGCGTTGCGGGGCGTGGACCGGGCGCACGGGCTGCGGACGTTCCTGGTCAACTGCGGGACGCTGTCGTTCGCCTCGGGGTTGCCGCGGATCGCGGTGCTCGCGTTCCTGCGCGCGCTCGGGTTCCTGTTGCTGCGCCGGTTCTCCGACGCGCACGCGGAGATCGGCGCGCTGCGGTACCTGCTGAGCGGGCGAGCCCGGTTGCGCGCCGGACGTGCCGCCCGGCCGGTGCGCGGGGTCGTGCGCGGCCTGTTCACCAGCCGGATCACCCGGTTGCGCAACGCGATCCGGGGTGCGTCGGCCCACCTGGTCCGGCGACGCGTCGAGGCCGACTTGGCGTTGGGGCGGCTGCCGGAGGACGACGGGCGGCCGGGCGCGTGGTCGGTTCCGTCCGAAGTGGAGCGTCGGGTGGTCGGCCCGGCCGCGCTGCCCGCCGGTGTGCTGTCACGACGTCGGCCCGTGCGGGCGACCGGTGGGCTCCGACGGCCCGCGGTGGCCGTGCCGGTGGACGTGCCGGTCGACGCGGCGTCGCCGGCGTCGGCGCGGCCCTCGCCCAGGCCAAGACCCTCGCCGGTGCCGCGCGGTCCGGCGGCGCCGGGGATCGTGTTCGTGGAGGTCGACCGGGCGCGGGTGCTGTGGTCGCTGGTGCTCGGGCCGCCGTTGCTGCTGGTCCTGGGGCTGGCGGTGTTCGGGATCCTGGCCAACGCGTCGCGGATCGGGCTCGACCTGGCGGGTGGTCGGCTGCTGCCCGTGGGAGATCTCGCGTCGACCTGGTCGTCCTACCTGGCCACCTGGCACCCGGTGGCGGGCGGGACGACGGCGCCCGCGCCCGCCGCGCTGGCGGTGCTGGGGACGGTCGGCGTGCTGTTCGGGTCGCCCGCCGCGCTGGTGGCGGTGCTGTTCATCGCCGACGCGCCGTTGGCCGGGCTGTCCGCTTACGCGGCTTCACGGGGGCTGCCGGTGCGGCGTCCCGTCCGCGCCCTGGTGGCGGCCGGGTACGCGTTGCTGCCGGCGGCCACGTCGGCGGTCAGCCAGGGGCGGCTGGACGTGGTCGTGGTGCACGTGATGGCGCCGCTGGTGTTCGCCGGGGTGGCGTCCGTGCTGCGGGGTGGGACGGGTGCGGCGTGGCTGCCGGTGGCGTCGGGGACGGCGTTGGCGGTGGCCGTGGTGGGGGCGTTCTCGCCGCTCGTGCACGGGCTGGTGGCGCTGGCGGCGTTGATCGGGTTCGTGGTGGTGCCCGGTCGGCCGGGTGACGGGCGGCGGCGGGTGGCGTCGCTGTTCATGGTCGTGCTGCTGCCGGTCGCGTTGCTGCTGCCGTGGCCGGCGGTGGTGCTCCAGCACCCGTCCGTCGTGCTGCACGGGGTGGGCGCGTTCGTGGCGTCGCCCGCGGTCGGGGTGGTGGACCTGCTGTCTTTGCGGCCCGGTGGGACGGGGTCGGTGCCGTTCGTCGGGTTCCTGGTGGTCGGGTTCGCCCTGCTCGCGCTGGTGCTGAGGCCGTCGCGGTCGATGCTGGCGGGGTTGGCGGTGGTGGTGCTGGGCGGGTTCGCGTTGATCGTGCTGCGGACCGTGTCGCTGCCGCCGCTGCCCGGTGGTGACGCGTCGCCGGGGTGGGCCGGTGCGCCGTTGGTGCTGGTCGGGTGGGGTTTGCTGTGGGTCGCGCTGTCGGCGTTCCGGCGGGATGTGGCGCCGGTGCCGTTCCGCCGGGTCGTGTCGGCGGTCGGGGTGCTGTCGGTGGTGGGGCTGGCTTGTGCGGGGTTCGCCGGGTTGCGGTCCGGGGCGTTGACGGCGGACGCGGTGCGGTTGCCGTCGACGGTGGCGCAGGAGTTGCCGCGGACCGGGCGGTCGGTGCTGGTGCTGGGCACGCGGGGGACGCCGACGCGGCTGGTGGCCGGGCGGCTGCCCGCGTTCGGGGATGACGACTACGTGCCCGTGCCGACGGCCACCACGCGGCTGGAGCGGTGGTCGCGGGACCTGACCGGTGGTTCGGCGGAGGCCGCTCGGACGGCGTTGGCGCAGGCGGCGGCGTCGGGGGTGGCTTTCGTCGTGCTGCCGGACCTGTCGGCGGCCCAGCGGTTGCGTGATGCGGCGGGCGACCTGGTGGGCGTGACACCGGCGATGTCGGACGGGAGGCCGGTGCTGCGGGTGCAGTTGGCGGCCGGGAACGCCGTGCTGCTGTCACCCGAGCTGGCGCGGCGGGCCCGGACCGGCGGCAACCCGCCGGTGGAGCTCGGCGCGCCCGGCATCGCCCCCGTCGAAGCGGCGCCGCCGGAGGTGGGCGTCCAGGTGTCGGACGGTCCCGAGGGGCGGCTCCTGGTGCTCGCGGCGGCGGAGGAACCGGCGTGGCGCGCGTGGGTGAACGGCCGTGAGGTGCAGGTCGTCCGCGCGTGGGGCCACCTGGTCGGCGTGACCGTGCCGACCACCGCCTCGGAGGTCCGCGTGGAAGCCGCCTCCACCCTCCGCGAACTACTCCTCATGCTCCAGGCCGCCGCCGCCCTCTTCACCCTGCTGACGGCCATCCCCACCCGCCGCCGCCCCTGACCGCGCGACTCGCGGTGCCGCACTGGAGGACTCGCGCGGGTGGAAGCGCTCCCACCCGCGAGTCCTCCAGTCGGGCACCGCGAGTCGCGCGGTGGGGTTATTCGCCGTCGATCACGTCGGGGTCGAGGCCCAGGTAGTTGGCGATCTGCTCGACGAGGACGTCGTGGACCAGGTCGGAGAGGTCGGCGCCGTCCTTGGCGCGGGCTTCGAGGGGACGGCGGTACAGGACGATGCGGGCACGGCGGTCGGCCCCGGCCGGGACCAGGCGGGCCAGCGGGACGTTGCCGTCCTCCACCACGTCGCCGTCGTCACCCGACTGGATGTCCGGCACGTCGTCCACCGCGACGTCCAGCTGGGTCAGCTCGGTCCGCCACCGCGCCTCGATCGGCTCCAGCGCCTCCAGCACCAGCGCGTCGAAGCGCTCCGCCCTGCTCCGGGCCGCCGGCAGCGTGGCCGGGTAGAGAGGCCCGCGCAACCCCCGACCGTGCCGATCGCGGTTGCGTCGCCGCGGAGTGCCCTGTCGCCGTGAACCCCGAGCCATCACCACGGGGTAGAGGGTAGTTGCCCCCGACAGCCGCACCCGAGCGGGACGGCCGGACGGCCTTCACGACCAGGCAAGTTGCCGAAGCGGGGCACCGCCTCCAGCGCCGCGCCGGAGGTAATCCAACACACGTCGCGCGGGACGCGATATCGTCCCCGCCGTGCGGAGCGTGAGACGGTGCTCGCGAACCGGGTGCGCGAACCCGGCAGTCGCCACGCTCACGTACGCCTATGCGGACTCGACCGCGGTGGTCGGCCCCCTGGCGACGTACTCCGAACCGCACTCCTACGACCTCTGCGAAGAGCACGCCCTGCGCCTCACCGCGCCACGTGGCTGGGAGGTCGTCCGCCACCAGGGCGAGTTCCGGGCGCCCGAGCCGACCGTGGACGACCTGACGGCGCTGGCCGAGGCGGTCCGCGAGGCGGGCCGGGTCACCCCGCCGATGGAGGTACCGGAATTCCCCGCGGGCACGATCAGGCGCGGCCACCTGCGCGTTCTGCCCGATCCCAACGAAGACTGAGCGACCGGGCACGACGCCCGCGCCCGCGCCGGTAGGCTTCCCAAGGCAGTGTCAAGAGCCAACTTGGGAGTGTGGCCGTGCGCGATCTGTCCGGCATCGTCAAGGCTTACGACATCCGCGGTGTCGTCGGCGAGCAGCTCGACGTCGACGTCGTGCGCGACTTCGGCGCGGCGTTCGCCCGCCTCGTCGGCGGCCCGGCCGTGGTGATCGGCCACGACATGCGCGACTCGTCGCCCGGCTTGGCCGCGGCGTTCGCCGAGGGCGTCACGGCGCAGGGCGTCGACGTGGTCACCATCGGTCTGGCCAGCACCGACATGCTGTACTTCGCCTCCGGCAAGCTGGACCTGCCCGGCGCGATGTTCACCGCCAGCCACAACCCGGCCGAGTACAACGGGATCAAGCTGTGCCGCGCGGGCGCCGCGCCGGTCGGCCAGGACAGCGGCCTGGGGCAGATCCGCGAGGACGCCGAGCGCGGTGTCCCGGACGCCGAGGGCGTCACGAAGGGCACCGTCACCGAGCAGGACATGCTCGACGACTACGCCGCCTACCTGCGTGAACTCGTCGACCTGGGCACCAGCAGGCCGCTGAAGGTCGTGGTGGACGCGGGCAACGGCATGGGCGGCCACACGGTGCCGAAGGTCTTCGAGGGCCTGCCGATCGACATCGTGCCGATGTACTTCGAGCTGGACGGCAACTTCCCGAACCACGAGGCCAACCCGCTGGACCCGAAGAACATCGTGGACCTCCAGGCCAGGGTCATCGCGGAGAAGGCGGACGCCGGCGTGGCGTTCGACGGCGACGCGGACCGCTGCTTCGTGGTGGACGAGCGCGGCGAGCCGGTGTCCCCGTCCGCCATCACGGCGCTGGTCGCGGTGCGCGAGCTGGCCAAGGACCCGGGCGGCACGATCATCCACAACCTGATCACGTCGCACGGCGTGCCGGAGATCGTGCGCGAGCACGGCGGCGTCCCGGTGCGCACCCGCGTCGGCCACTCCTTCATCAAGGAGGAGATGGCCAAGACCGGCGCGATCTTCGGCGGCGAGCACTCCGCCCACTACTACTTCCGCGACTTCTGGCGCGCCGACACCGGCATGCTGGCCGCGCTGCACGTGCTGGCCGCGCTCGGTGAGCAGGACGGCACGCTGTCCGACCTGACCAGCGCCTACTCGCGCTACGCGGCGTCGGGCGAGATCAACTCCACGGTGGACGACCAGCAGGGCAGGCTGGCCGCCATCAAGGCGGAGTTCGGCGGGCGCGAGGGCGTCGAGCTGGACGAGCTGGACGGCCTCACGGTGAACCTGCCGGACGGCTCGTGGTTCAACCTCCGCGCGTCCAACACCGAGCCGCTGCTCCGGCTCAACGTCGAAGCCGCCGACGCGGCCTCCGTCGCCGCGTTGCGCGACGAGGTCCTGGCGATCGTGAGGGGATGAGCGCCGTGGCTGTCCAACTCGACCCGCAGTTGCTGGAGATCCTGGCCTGTCCGTGCCCCGAGCACGCGCCGCTGAAGCCGGGCACCGCGGCCGACCCGCTGGCCGACTACCTGACCTGCACCTCGTGCGGCCGGTCGTTCCCGGTCCGGGACGGCATCCCGGTGTTGCTGCTCGACGAGGCTGTCGAGCCGACGGCGGGGTGATGCCAGGTGCTCGACGACACGCTCCTCGACGACCAGTCCCGACTCGGCGACGCTGACCGGGAGGGTCTGCTGCGCGCGGCGGCACGGGCGGGCGCGCAGGTCCGCGCGACCGCCGAGGCGACCGCCGAGCTGGGCGTCGCCCGGGTGTTCCAGGAGCGCCCCCGGGCGTTGGTGCTGATCACCCGCCCCGGTGTCGGCGCGGCCATCGCCGGCGTGGTGACGGCGCTGCTCGGGCCGCGCTGCCCGGTGCCGGTCGTGGTCGCGGACGACGTGCCGACGTGGGTGGGCGCGCTGGACGTCGTCCTCGCGCACACCGAGGACCCCGGTGACGTGCAGATGGCGGAATCGGTGGACCGGGCGGCCAGGCGCGGCGCGCGGGTGCTGCTGACCGCCGAGCCGGAAGGCCCGGTGGCCGCGTCGGCCGCGCAGCACGCGTTCCTGGTCCCGCCGCGGGTGCCGGTGCCGCGCGGGTTCGGCTTCGCCCGCGGGTTCGCCGCGTGGGCGGTGGCGTTGAAGGCGCTCGGGCTGCTGGACGTGGACGTCCAGGCGGTCGCGGACGAGCTGGACCGCGAAGCCGAGCGGTGCCACCCCATGCACGAGTCGTTCGTGAACCCGGCCAAGACACTGGCCCTGCGCATCGACGGGCGGACCCCGCTGCTGTGGGGCCTGGACGACCTGGCCACGGCCGTCGCGGTGCACGGCGCCGGCGTTCTCGGCACTTATGCGGGCGTGGTGAGCGACGTGGCCGGCTATCCTCAGGCGTTGACCCGGTCGGTGCTGCACCGCCGGGCCGTGCGCGGGACGTCCGGGGCCGACCTGTTCGCCGACCCGGAAGACGAAGAGCAGGACGGTCTGGTCCGCGTGCTCCTGCTGGCCGTGCGCCAAGGCCCGCAGGCCGAGTTCGCCCGGCGGATCGCGATGGAGACCTTGTCCGGAGCCGACGTGCTCGAACCGGCCGAGGAGGTGAGCGGCGGGGACGCCGTGTGCGCCGCGATGCTCGCCCTGCGGTTCGAGTTGGCCGCGCTGTACCTGGGTCTGGCGGCGGGAACGCTGGGCGGACCCGGGCTGTACGCGCCGGCCGTGTGAGGGGATGACTGTGGAACTGCTGCACAACGCGGTGCGCGCGTACGCGTGGGGATCACGCACCGCCATCGCCGAGCTGCTCGGGAAGGAGGTGCCGACGCCGCACCCCGAGGCCGAGCTGTGGATGGGCGCCCACCCCGGCGACCCGTCCCGGGTGGTGGGTCCGGACGGTTCGCGCTCGCTGCTGGAGCTGCTGGCCGACGACCCGGACGGCCAGTTGGGCTCCCGGCACGCCGACCGCTGGGGCAGCCGGCTGCCGTTCCTGCTGAAGGTGCTGGCCGCGGAGGAGCCGCTGAGCCTGCAGGCGCACCCGTCGGCCGAGCAGGCCGCGCACGGGTTCGCCGCCGAGGACGCGGCGGGCGTGCCGATGGACTCGCCGACCCGCAACTACAAGGACCCGTCCGCGAAACCCGAGCTGGTCTGCGCGCTGACCGAGTTCCACGCGTTGGCCGGGTTCCGCGACCCGCTGCGGACGGCGGTGTTACTGCGGTCCCTGGACGCGCCCGATTTCGCCCCGTACGCCGAGCTGCTGGCGTCCCAGCCGGACGGCGACGGCCTGCGCGCCCTGTTCACCACCCTCATCACGTTGCCGCAGACCGCGCTGGACATGCTGTTGCCGCAGGTCCTGGACGCGTGCGTGCTGCACGTGAAGGAGCACGGCGAGTTCGACCTGGAGTGCCGGACGATCCTGGAGCTGGGCGAGGCGTACCCCGGTGACGCGGGCGTGCTGGCCGCGTTGCTGCTCAACCGGCTGGTGCTGCGGCCCGGTGAGGCGATCTACCTGCCCGCCGGCAACCTGCACGCGTACCTGCACGGCACCGGTGTGGAGATCCTGGCGAACTCGGACAACGTGCTGCGCTGCGGGTTGACGCCGAAGCACGTGAACGTGCCCGAGCTGATGCGGGTGCTGGACTTCCAGTGCGGCGACATGCCGGTGCAGAGCGGCGTGGAGACGTCACCCGGGCTGTGGTCGTACCGGACGCCGTGCCCGGAGTTCGAGCTGTCCCGGATCGAGGTGGGGCCGTCCGTCCGGGTCCGGGTGGATCACAGCGGGCCGCAGATCATGGTCTGCACGCGTGGTCAGGCACGGTTGTCGACCGGGAGCCAGTCGCTCGTGCTGGAACGCGGGCAGTCGGTGTGGCTGCCCGCGCGCGACCCGGCCGTGGTGGTCACGGCCGACGTCGACACCCAGCTTTTCCGGGCGACCCCCGGCGTTGAGTAGGGTCACACCGACAATTCTGGCTTGTGCGCTTAGGGAGCAACCGTGTCAGCAGGGGGCGGGACCAAGGCGATCATCGCCGCACTGGTGGCCAATGCCGGGATCTCAGTGGCCAAGTTCATCGGCTTCCTGATCACCGGATCGTCGTCGATGCTGGCCGAGTCGGTTCACTCGGTGGCCGACACGTCCAACCAGGGCCTGTTGCTGCTCGGGCAGAAGACCGCGCAGCGCAAGGCCACTCTGAACCACCCGTTCGGGTTCGGCCGGGACCGCTATTTCTACTCGTTCATCGTCGCGCTGATGCTGTTCAGCCTCGGCTCGGTGTTCGCCCTGTACGAGGGCATCCACAAGCTGGAGGCGCACGAGCCGCTGAGCAGCCCGATGGTCGCGGTGGTCATCCTGGTCGTCGCGATCGGCCTGGAGATCTACAGCTTCCGCACCGCGATCGTGGAGTCGCAGAAGATCAAGGGTGACGCCACGTGGTGGCAGTTCATCCGGCAGTCGAAGGTGCCGGAGCTGCCGGTCGTGCTGCTGGAGGACGCGGGCGCGCTGTTCGGCCTGGTCCTGGCGCTGATGGGCGTGGGCCTGTCGACGATCACCGGCGACCCCGTGTGGGACGCGATCGGCACGATCTGCATCGGTGTGCTGCTCGGCGTGATCGCGGTCATCCTGATCGTGGAGATGAAGTCGCTGCTGATCGGGGAGGGCTCGGCGCCCGCGGAGCTGGACGTGATCACGAGCCAGCTGGCGGCGGGCAAGGTGCAGCGCGTGATCCACATCCGGACCCAGTACATCGGGCCGGACGAGCTGCTGGTGGCGGCGAAGATCGCGCTGAACCCGGGCTTGACGATCAGCGAGGTGGCCCAGGCCATCAACGACGCCGAGCAGCGCGTGCGCAACAAGGTGCCCGCGGCCCGGCTGATCTACCTGGAGCCCGACCTGGACCGGTCGCTGACCAAGTCGTAGGACTCGGGGAGCGACTCCGGAGAGACTCGGGAGAGACTCGGGCGAGACGAAGGGGCGGCGAGCCGTTGTGCTCGCCGCCCCTTCGTCGTCCGGCGCTACGGGATCTCGTCGTGCTTCACCACGGGCACGGCGCTCGCGCCGCGCTTGCCCAGCACGGAGTGCCGGCGGCTGTAGGCGAAGTACAGGACGACGCCCAGCGCCATCCACGCCAGGAACCGGACCCACGTCAACGCGGTCAGGTTCAGCATCAGCCACAGGCACGCCAGGATCGCGAGGACCGGAACCAGCGGCACCCACGGCACGCGGAACCCGCGCGGCAGGTCGGGGCGGGACTTGCGGAGCACCAGGACACCGGCCGAGACCAGGATGAACGCGAACAGCGTGCCGACGTTGACCATCTCCTCCAGCCTGCCCGCCGGGAAGAAGCCCGCCGCGACGGCGACTAGCACACCGATGACCGCGGTGATCCGGAACGGCGTGCCGTGCTTGCCCGTGCGGGCCAGGCCGCGGGGCAGGAGGCCGTCCCGGGACATCGCGAACAGCACCCGCGACTGGCCCAGCATCAGCACCATCACCACCGTGGTCAGGCCCGCGAGCGCGCCGACCGAGATGATCGTGGCCGCCCAGTCCACCCCGTTGGCCGAGAACGCCGTCGCCAACGTCGCCCGGGTGCCGTCCGGCTGGGTCTTGAGCTGGTCGTACGGCACCATGCCGGTGATCACCAGCGACACGCCCACGTACAGCACCGTCACGATCGCCAGCGACCCGAGGATGCCGCGCGGCACGGCGCGCTGCGGGTTCCGCGTCTCCTCGGCGGTCGTCGCCACCACGTCGAAGCCGATGAACGCGAAGAACACCAGGGACGCGGCGGCCAGCAGCCCGAGCACGCCGTACGTGCTGCCTTCGAAGCCGGTGACCAGCGAGAACAGCGACTGCTCCAAACCGTCGGCGGTGGTGCCGCCGGACTGGGCGGGCGGGATGTACGGGCTGTAGTTCGCCGCCTTGACGTACCCGATGCCGAGCACGATCACGAACAGCACCACGGCCACCTTCACCGCCGTGATCACCGCGCTGACCCGCGACGACAGCTTCGTGCCGACGACCAGCAGCACCGTCAGCACCGCGATCAGCAGCAGCGAGCCCCAGTCCACGTCGACCCCGCCCACGGAGGCCGTGGTCCGCACCGTCACGCCGAGCTGCCCGAGCACTGTCTGGAGGTACACCGACCAGCCCTTGGCCACCGCCGCCGCGCCGACCGCGAACTCCAGCACCAGGTCCCAGCCGATGATCCACGCCATGAACTCGCCGAAGGTGGCGTACGAGAAGGTGTACGCGCTGCCCGCCACCGGCACGGTCGACGCGAACTCGGCGTAGCACAAGGCGGCCAGCGCGCACGCGACCGCCGCCAGCACGAACGCCAACGACACCGACGGCCCGGCCAGGTTGCCGGCCGTGGACGCGGTGAGCGTGAAGATGCCCGCGCCGATGACCACCGCGACGCCGAACACCACCAGGTCCCACGCGGTCAGGTCCTTGCGCAGCCTGGTGCCCGGCTCGTCGGTGTCCGCGATCGACTGCTCGATCGACTTCGTTCGCCACAACCCGTTCCCCGGCACAGCTCCTCCTGTGGTGGATCGCGCCGCTATCGACGCCACCCTCGCGTTGGGACTGGTCCGTTCAGCCTAGAGGCGAGGCCCGACATCCGGCGCCCGGTAGTTTGGCCGCATGACCGTGCTCTGCCTGGACATCGGCTCGACGTGGACGAAGGGCGCCCTCGTGTCGTCCGCCGGTGACCTGCTGGGCACGGCACAGCACCCGACTACCCCGCCGGAGGTGCTTCAAGGCATCGACGCCGTCACCCAAGCCCTCGGTCCGGCCGAAGACACCCTCGCGTGCTCGTCCGCCGGCGGTGGCCTGCGGCTCGCCGTGGTCGGCCAGGAACGGCTGGTCAGCTCCGAGGCCGGGTACCGCGTGGCGTTGTCGGCCGGCGCGAAGGTCGTCCACGTGTCGGCCGGACCGCTGGACGGCGCGGGTGTCCGGGCGTTGCGCGCCGCCGCGCCGGACGTCGTGCTCCTGGTCGGCGGCACGGACGGCGGCGACCAGGACGTGCTCCTGCACAACGCCCGCCGGATCGGCGCGAACCGCATCGCGTGCCCGATCGTGCTCGCGGGCAACGCCGAGGCCCAGGCGGAGGCGGTGGACCTGCTCGCCGGCCGGACGGTCGTGCGCACCGCCAACGTGCTACCGGACGTGGGCGAACTGGCGCCCGGCCCGGCGCGTGCCGCGATCCGCGAGGTGTTCCTGGAGCACGTCATCGGCGGCAAGGGCCTGTCCCGCGGACCGAGGTTCCGCGGGCTCGTGCGGGCCGTCACGCCGGACGCGGTGCTCCGGGGCGTGTCCCGGCTGGCCATGCAGGACCGGGAGGGCGCGGTGCTGGTGGTGGACGTCGGCGGCGCGACCACGGACGTCTACTCGGCGGTGTCCACCGTGGAAGGCCCGGAGCGGACGGTGGCGCTGCCGCCGGACCGCCGCACGGTCGAGGGCGACCTGGGCGTGCGCTGGTCGGCGCCCGGCGTGGTGGCCGAGGCGGTGGCCGAGAAGCTGATCGACAAGGCGGAAGCCGCCGTCCTGCGCGGGGAGGCCGACGCACGGGCCGCCGACGTGTCGTGGCTGCCCGACGACCCGACCGCGGACCTCAGGCTCGCGGGCCTCGCCGCGGTGCTCGCGGTCCGCCGCCACCTGCGGCTGGTCGACGGCCGGCTGGGACCGCAGGGCGCGGGCCTGCTCGTGCTGTCCGGCGGCGTCTTCCGGCACGCCGGGTCCACAGCGGACGTCGAACGCGTGCTGCGGGCCGATCCCGTGCTCCGCCCGATCCTGCGCAACGCCGCCATCACCGTGGACCGCGACTACGTGCTCGCACCGGCCGGGCTGCTCGCCGAGGCAGGCCGCCCCGAAGCCGCCGACCGCCTGCTCACTGCTTTTCCCGTGACACCATCGGCGCCTGCCGCGCGATAGGCAGCACGGGCGGCGCGGGCTCGGGCGTCTCCAGACCGGCCGCGATGGCCACCGCCCGGTCCCACTCCGGGTCGGACGTGTAGTCCGAGTGCCGGTTCACGCCCGGCGCCCACCGCCGACCCGGGAACGGTCCGCGCTGCGGGTCCGGCAGCCAGTGGTCGCCGCCCAGCACCAGCGCGCCCGTCGGACCGCGCAACGCCGGCGGCAGCGCGCCCGACGTCCCGTCCGGCCGGAACCCCGTACCGAGCAGCATCCCGTCGTACACCTGCCGGTTCCACGTCATCACCGCGCCGCCCAACGCGTCCGTGCCCCGGCACAGCGCGCGCCACCGCCCCGCCAGCCCACCGGCCAGCGACTCCAGCGAGCTGTGCGGCACCACCGCCGGGAACGCGCGCGGGTACGCCCATTGCAGCTGCGACCCGGCGGTGACCAGCCCGACCCGTTCGGCCTCGGTCGGCGACAGCTCCTCCAGCAGCCGGGCCACCGCCACCGCCGCGAGCAGGCTGCCCTGGCTGTGCCCGGCCAGCACCACCCGCACGCCGGGGTCGGACAGGTGCTCCCGCACCCGCGCCACCAGCTCCGGCACCACCTTCAACGCGTAGCACGGCGGCACCACCGGGTGCGCCTCGCGCGGCCAGAACGCCGCCAGGTCGGCCAGCACCCCCACCTGCCGCGCCTTCTCCGGCCGTCGTGCCGCCAGGTACACCGCCCGGAGCAGCGACAACGCCAGCACGGCCAGCACGACCACGCCGAACCCGGAGATCGGCCGCGTCCACGTCGGCGGGTCGACCTCGCGCAGCCGCAGGAACGCCGAGGGCACCGCGCCGACCGCCAGCACCGCCGCCATCACCAGCACCACGTGGTGGCTGTGCCGCCGCTGCCACCGCGCCCACCACCACGCGCGAGCGGCGCGCTTCACGTCCCGAGCGCGCCCCGCGTGCAACAGGGCCGCCTCACGCGCCCACTCCTTGTTCCGCCGCAGCGAGCTCCACCGCATCATCCCGGTGGTCGCCGCCATCGCCACCGCCGCCAAGAATGCCAGCACCCCGGCCACACCCCACAGCAACGCGATGTAGTCGTACCCGCGCGGCAGCACGCCGTGCCCGAGCACCCGTCGCACGGTCAGCGCCACCCCCGCGCCGAACCCGCCACCGAGCAGCGCGGCCACCGCCACCACCGGCGCGGCCATCCAGCCACCGGCCCACGGCCGCAGGTCACGCGGCTGCGCCGACCACGTGCGCCGGGCCAGCAACGCGGCCGGCACCAGCAGCAGCCCGATCAGCACGCACACCGCCGCCACCAGCGCGGCCACCATCTGCACGGCCAGGTCCGCACCGGGCAACCGCACCGGCAACTGGACCAGCAACCCGGTCGCCACCAGCAACGACACCCACGACACCACCTGGAGCACCCGCCGCGGCCGACGTCCCAGCGCGGCCCGCAGCCACCGCCCTCCCCGGTGCGGCGCGCCGCCGGTCGGGTCGTCCAGCAGCATCGCGCCCAGCGCCGCCACCCCGACCAGGGCGACGCCGACCACCCAGCACACCGTGATCGCGACGCCGTGCCAGCCGGGCGCGAGCAGCGGACCCAGCGGCCCGCCCAACGCGATCACCACGGCCGTGCCCAACCCCGCCACGATGTGCAGCACCCGCAGCGCGGGCGTGTCGGGATCGGTCGCCACGTGCGCGCCGGGCAGCCCGGACCGGCCACCTCCGGCCGCCGCGGGCACCTCCTTGCGCTCGATCCGCCAGTCCACGCTCGACATCCGGTGCAGCACCAGCACGGCCAGCGCTATCGGCGCCAGCCCCACCACGGCCCGCACCCACGGCGTCGTGCTCATCCAGGACGGACCCCACAGGCACGTCGCACCCGGCGCGAGGCACTGCGCGGCCACCAGGTCGAGGCTGATCACCTCCAGCTGCGCCACCAGCAGCACGGTCAGCAGCAGCGCCGCCAACCTGAGCAGCGCGCGCAGCCCGACACCCAGCAGGTGGGCGGGCACGGACCCGGTGGGGGCGGGCGGCAGCATCCAGTGCGCCACGTTCGCCAGCGAGAACGGGAACAGCAGCGCCCACGTCGCCTTGGACCAGCCGCCGGACGTCATCCGGCCCCACACGTAGCCCTCGACGACCCGCGTCACGGGACGTCCCCCGGCCTGCAGCACGGGGCCGGGAGCGGGTCTGCGCAGCCGGTCGGCGGGGCGCACGACGCGGCCCAGCCCGTCGCCCGCCACGTCCACCGCCGCCACCGCGTCCACAAGGGACTGCGGAGTGGTGCCCTGGACACCGTGCACCCGCAGCTCGACCACCCGCGTGTCGGGGCCGGGAATCAGCACGTAAACCCTCCCGTGAACATCACTTCAGCTTTGCCATACTGGTCCATCGGCCCCCGGTTGACAGGCCACCCCGGCGGCCCGGCGTGGCGGGCGGTGCCCGCGAGGTATGGTCGGGCGAACCCGAGATGTGAGGAATCCGCATGATCGCCGACAGGCTCCAGACCCGTAACGGCCTCGACTTCGCCGTGGCGGACCTGTCCCTCGCCGAGTTCGGCCGCAAGGAGATCCGGCTGGCCGAGCACGAGATGCCAGGTCTGATGGCGCTGCGCCGCGAGTACTCGGAGGTCTACCCCCTCAGGGGCGCGCGGATCTCCGGTTCCCTGCACATGACGGTGCAGACGGCCGTGCTGATCGAGACCCTGGTGTCGCTGGGCGCCGAGGTCCGCTGGGCTTCGTGCAACATCTTCTCCACCCAGGACCACGCCGCCGCCGCGGTGGTCGTCGGCCCCCACGGCACCGTGGAGGAGCCCAAGGGCGTCTCGTGCTTCGCCTGGAAGGGCGAGACGCTGGAGGAGTACTGGTGGACCGCCGAGTCCATGCTGACCTGGCCGGACGGCGGCGGGCCGAACATGATCCTGGACGACGGCGGCGACGCGACGCTGCTGGTCCACAAGGGCGTGCAGTACGAGAAGGCCGGTGTCGTGCCGCAGCCCGAGGCGGACGACCCCGAGGAGTGGGCGCTCATCCTGGAGACGCTGCGCAAGTCGCTCGCGGCGGACAGCGGCAAGTGGACCCGGATCGCCCAGGACATCCGCGGCGTGACCGAGGAGACCACCACCGGCGTCATGCGGCTGTACCAGCTGGCCGCCGCCGGTGAGCTGCTGTTCCCCGCGATCAACGTGAACGACGCGGTGACCAAGTCGAAGTTCGACAACCGGTACGGCATCCGGCACTCGCTGATCGACGGCATCAACCGCGGCACCGACGTGCTGATGGGCGGGAAGGTGGCCGTGATCTGCGGTTACGGCGACGTCGGCAAGGGCGCGGCGGAGTCGCTGCGCGGCCAGGGCGCCCGGATCGTGGTGACCGAGATCGACCCGATCTGCGGGTTGCAGGCCGCGATGGACGGCTACGAGGTGCGGACCCTCGAAGAGGTCATCGGCCGGGCCGACATCGTGATCACGACGACCGGCAACAAGGACGTCGTGCGGGTCGAGCACATGGAGGCCATGAAGCACCAGGCGATCCTGGGCAATATCGGCCACTTCGACAACGAGATCGACATGGCGGGCCTGGCCCGGTACCCCGGCATCCGGCGGGTGAACATCAAGCCGCAGGTCGACGAGTGGGTGTTCCCGGACGGCCACACGATCCTGGTGCTGTCCGAGGGCCGGCTGCTCAACCTGGGCAACGCCACCGGTCACCCGAGCTTCGTGATGTCCAACTCGTTCTCCAACCAGGTGATCGCGCAGGTCGAGCTGTTCACCAAGCACGAGGAGTACGACAAGGAGGTGTACCGCCTGCCGAAGGTGCTGGACGAGAAGGTCGCCCGGATCCACCTGGAGGCGCTGGGCGGCAGCCTCACCAAGCTGAACAAGGAGCAGGCGGAGTACATCGACGTGGACGTCGAGGGCCCGTACAAGCCCGAGCACTACCGCTACTGAGCCGAGTGCCCCGCCTCCGGCGGGGCCTCCGGCGGCTCACGTCCACTCGACGCCGATGCCGGCGATACCGGGTCCGACGTCCTCGAAGTAGGCGCTGGCGAAGCCGCCCAGCCCGCACACCAGCTCCTCCAGGTCCACCGGCACGGCCTCGGCGTCCACCCGGAACTGCTTGGTGCACCGCGCGGGCAGGGCGCGGCGGTTGAACGCCAGTTGCAGCAGGTAGCTCCGGCAGGGTTCGCGGAACGTCCGCCGGTGGCCGGGCGTCGGCCCGCCGGTGTCGTCCACCACGGTGAAGCTGAACACGTGCTCCTCGCCCTCGGCGAGCCTGCGGTCGAACAGCAGCTCGAACGCCAACCCGCGGGTGGCCAACTGCCGGCGCAGGCGTCCCAGCCGGCAGCCCTCGCCCGGCCGCACCAGCGCGTTGTCGATCAGGCAGCCCTCGTCGCCCTGGTGCACGGCCAGGAACCGGTCCGGCCCGGCCTTCGCCGCCCGCACCACGATCCGGGTGGTGATCGACCGCTGCTCCCGCTCGGGGCCGACCAGCACGGTGTCGTGCACGGACACGACCTCGACGTCGCTGTTCGTGCCGACGTCGGTCACGGCCTCGAACTCCGTGAGCACCGGCACGGGTGACACCCAGCCGGACGGCCTGGTGGGCCGTGGTTGCGGTCGGTTGCCGACGAGCGCCACCAAGGACTCGGGCGGAAGCCGCAGCACGGTTTCCAAAGCTCGCACGGTCGCGATCGCACGCGGCACTTCCGGGTGACGCAGGCCGCGTTGCCAATAACTCAGCGTGGACTGCCCGACCTGCACGCCCTGCTGCTCCAGGTGTGCCCGCAACCGGGCCAAGGACAGGCCGCGGTGCGCGATGGCGTCGTGCAGCGCCCGGTGGAACGGTCCGTAGCGCAGTGTCTCGGCGAGGCCGCCGGGCAGGTTCCCAGGCGGGTGGCCGCCCGGCTCGTCCACCGGTCTGGCGTGCCCGGAATCCGCGGTCACCGCGGCACCACCCTTTCGCGCAACCGGAAATGGGGTTCACCGTAGTCACTCAATCTGGTGACGGAAAGGATCTACCGTCACCCAACTGGGGGATGTGATGCCGCCGATCGTGAGCACGCGGTGCCCCTTAGGGTGGTCGCGTGGGAAAACTCGTGGTGATCGAAGGCTTGGACGGCGCCGGCAAGCGCACCTTGGCCAAGGCCTTGACCGACGCGCTGGACGCGCGCGGCGCGAAGATCGCCACCGGCGCGTTCCCCCGTTACGACGAGGACGTGCACGCCGATCTGGTGCGCGACGCGCTGCACGGCAGGCTCGGCGACCTGACCGACTCCGTGTACGGCATGTCGGTCCTCTACGCCCTCGACCGGCGTGGCGCGGCGGACCGGATCCGCGCCGACCTCACCCAGTACGACGTGGTGCTGCTCGACCGGTACATCGCCTCCAACGCGGCCTACGGCGCGGCCCGCCTGCACCAGCCCGCAGGCGGCGGGTTCGTGGCCTGGTTGCGGGCGCTGGAGGTGGAACGCTTCGGGTTGCCGATCCCGGACCTGCACCTGCTGTTGCGCGTGCCGGCGGTCGTCGCCGCCGATCGCGCGGCCCACCGCGAGGCCGAAGAGGCGAGGGAGCGGGACCTGTACGAGTCCGACGGCGGCCTCCAAGCGCGCTGCGCCGCGGTGTACGACGAACTGGCCGCCTCGGCGTGGCTCTCGCCGTGGGAGGTGCTGGACGGCACCGCCGACCTGCACGTCGAGTCGATCCTCGACCGGTGGTTCACCCATTAGTGTTAATAAGTAACGAAACGTCACCAATCCGCCGATGAGTCGCTGACGATTCCCGTTCAGCGAGACGAGGTGGGCTGGTGGATCGGCGACAGAGACTGGCTACGGAGTGGACCCGACCGGCGACCAGCAGCGATGACCGCTGGGCGGTGCGTGGACTGCCGACCGCTAGTGGGACGATGTTGGGTATGAAGGCACGCGTGCTCGTCGTGGACGACGACCCCGCTCTGGCGGAGATGCTGACCATCGTGCTGCGGGGCGAGGGCTTCGACACCGCTGTGGTGGCCGACGGCGCCCGCGCGCTGCCCGCGCTTCGCGAGTTGAAGCCGGACCTGGTCCTGCTCGACCTGATGCTGCCCGGCATGAACGGCATCGACGTCTGCAAGGCGATCCGGTCCGAGTCGGGCGTCCCGATCGTGATGTTGACCGCCAAGAGCGACACGGTGGACGTCGTGCTCGGCCTGGAGTCCGGCGCGGACGACTACGTCGTCAAGCCGTTCAAGCCGAAGGAACTGGTCGCGCGCATCCGCGCCCGCCTGCGCCGCACGGAGGCCGAGCCGGCCGAGGTGTTGCAGATCGGCGACCTGACCATCGACGTGCCGGGTCACGAGGTGCTGCGCGAGGGCAAGCCGATCCAGCTCACGCCGCTGGAGTTCGACCTGCTCGTGGCCCTGGCCCGCAAGCCGCGCCAGGTGTTCACCCGAGAGGTGCTGCTGGAGCAGGTGTGGGGCTACCGGCACGCGGCGGACACCCGGCTGGTGAACGTCCACGTGCAGCGGCTGCGCTCCAAGGTCGAGCGCGACCCGGAGCACCCCGAGGTGGTCCTGACCGTCCGAGGCGTCGGGTACAAGGCCGGACCGCCATGATCGTCGGCGTCGGCAGTCCGCGACGCCGAACGGGACCACCACGCGAGGTCGCGTCGGTCGTTCGTGACTCCTCTTCCGGCGATCACGCGTTCCGATCGTCGGAAGAGCAGACGCGAGCGACCGACTTCCAGGTGACCGGGCCCCCGCCGCCGGAGGCGGCGCAATCCACCGCGGTTCGCGGGGCAGCGGCGAGATGACCCGGCGCTGGATCGACTCTGTGGCGCGCGCCGCGCGTCGCGGGGTCGAGCGCGCGCGGCGCCAGGCGCTGTCGTTCGGTGAGCTGTGGCGGCGGTCGCTCCAGCTGCGGGTCGTGGTGAGCACGCTCGCGCTGTCGTCCGCCGTGGTGTTCGTGCTGGGCATGGTCCTCCAGGTGCAGATCACCGGCCAGCTGCTGGAGACCAAGATCGAGGCGGCGCTCCGGCAGGCCGAGGCCAGCGCGGCGGCGATCCAGCCGGACCTGGCGGGCCTCAACCCCGGTCCGGACAGCGTCAAGACCCGGTTCACCGCCGCCCTGAACAAGATCAACACGTCCGGTGTCGACCTGGACCCCACCAGCTCGGGCGCGGGCGCGTTCGAACCGGTGCTCTACGACCCCGACCCGTCCGCGGTCGGCTCGGACGGCCTGCCCGTCGCCGTGGGCGAGTACCGCGACGTGCCGCAAGCCCTGATCAAGATGCTCGACCGGGGCAGCGCCGGCTACCAGATCACCACCGTGGTCCGCGAGTCGGGCCCGACGACTCTGCTGGTCGTCGGCAAGCCGGTGAACAGCTCCGCCCGCGCCATGCACCTGTACCTCCTGTTCCCGCTGACCAGCGAACAGGCCACGGCGGAAGTCGTGCAGAGCACCCTGGTCATCGGCGGACTGGCGCTGCTCCTGCTGCTCGCCCTCATCGCGAACCTGGTCACCCGGCAGGTCGTGCGGCCGGTCCGGCAGGCCGCCGAGATCGCCGAGCGGTTCGCCGACGGCAACCTGGACCAGCGGATGCCCGTGGTCGGCGAGGACGACGTGGCGCGACTGGCCGAGTCGTACAACGAGATGGCCGCGAGCATCCAGCGGCAGATCCACCAGCTGGAGGAGTTCGGCCAGCTCCAGCGGCGCTTCACCTCCGACGTGTCGCACGAGCTGCGCACCCCGTTGACGACCGTCCGGATGGCCGCGGACGTGCTGCACGCGTCCCGCGAGCAGTTCCCCGGCGGCCTGGCCCGGTCCACGGAACTGCTGGTGGACGAGCTGGACCGGTTCGAGTCGCTGCTCGGCGACCTGCTGGAGATCAGCCGGCTCGACGCGGGCGTGGAGGAGCTGGCCGCCGACGTGGTGGACATCCGCGTGCTGGCCCGGCGCGCCCACGACGCGGTGCGCGCGATCGCCAACAGCAGCGGCACGACGATCGTGCTGGACCTGCCCGACGAGGAGGTCACCGCCGAACTGGACGCCCGCCGGGTCGAGCGGATCCTGCGGAACCTGCTGGCCAACGCCATCGACCACGGCGAGGGCCTGCCGGTCGAGCTGACGCTCCGCGGTGACGGTGAGGCGATCGCGGTGACCGTCCGGGACCGCGGCGTCGGCCTGCGCGCCGGTGAGGCGGAGCTGGTGTTCAACCGGTTCTGGCGCGCCGACCCGTCCCGCAACCGCCGCACCGGCGGCACCGGCCTCGGCCTGTCGATCAGCCTGGAGGACGCACGGCTGCACGGCGGCTGGCTGGAGGCGTGGGGCGAACGCGGCCACGGCGCCGTCTTCCGGCTGACCCTGCCGTGCCGCCACGGCCACGAGCTGAAGTCCAGCCCGCTCCCGCTGGTGCCGCCCGACCTGCCGCCCGTGGTCGAGTCGGAGGGGGGCTCGGACCGGGAGGACGAGGTCGTCGAGCTGACCGAGGAGGAGTTCACGTGGCAGCCCGCGCAACCGGTCACCGGCGAACGCGAGGAGGTCCGGTGAGGCTCTTCGCGCTGCTCCTGGCCGTGTTCTTCGTCGCGGGCTGCGCGGCCATCCCGACCGAGACGTCGCCGATCCCGGTCAACCCGTCGCCGGGCAACGCCAGCGACGCCGCCGCGCCCAAGCCGGTCGACGACATCGAGCCGTTGACGCTGGTCCGCGAGTTCGTCAACGCCTCGGCCAACCCCGAGGACGACTACGAGGCGGCCAAGGCGTACCTGACGGAGGACGCGAAGAAGGCCTGGAACACCAAGGCCATGCCGACGATCATCGAGACGACGTTCAACACCGTGCCGACGCCGAGCGTGACGGCGGACGACAAGCAGCGCATGGTGCTGCTCCAGGGCCGCAACGTCGGCCGCCTCCAGTCGGAGGACAATTCGTTCATCCAGCTCGTCGGGACCCTGGACACGCCGATCGGGATCGAGCGCAACAGCGAGAACCAGTGGCGGATCTCGAAGCCTCCGGACGGCATCTACGTGCCGTTGGGCGGGTTCGAGCAGAACTACCGCCGGGTGACGTTGTTCTTCCACAACCCGGACTTCAGCGTGCTCGTGCCCGACCCGCGGTGGGTGGTCGCCGCGCCGTCGACCGAGATCCCGACCCGGGTGACGGACCTCCTGCTCAAGGGGCCCGCGGTGGGCATGCGGGGTGCGTTGACGACGGCCATCCCGAACGGCGCCGGGCAGCGGCGGAAGACGTCCGAAGCGGACGACGGCGCGCTCGAGGTGGACCTGACGAAGGTCGGCGACATCACGCCGCAGACCGGCAAGCAGATCGTGGCGCAGTTCGTGAAGTCCCTGGCGGGGGTCACCAGCAGCCGGGTCCGGGTGCTGGTGGAGGGCCAGCCGATCAGTCCCGACCAGCCCGAGTGGCGCACCGCGGACGTGCAGACCGGCGAGGCGCTGGCCACGCCCAAGGCCGACCTGAACGGGCTCCTCGTGAGCAACGGGCGGGTCCTGCAGATGAACGGCGACCCGCTGCCGGGGCCGGCCGGGGCGGGCGAGTACCAGGTGGTCAGCGCGGCGCAGTCGATGGACGGCAGCGAGCTGGCCGTGGTGAGCCGGGTCGCGGAGGGCTCCGTGCGGCTGAGGGTAGGCGCGCTGTCCGGGCCGCTGGGCGTGGTGGAACTGCCCGCGGCCACGATGACCAGGCCGACGTGGCTGCTCAGCGGGCGGCAGGGCGAGCCGAGCACCGAGGTGTGGACCGTGGTGGACGGCGTCAACGTGGTGCGGGTGATCAAGACCGAGGGCGGGTGGACGGCGAACGCGGTGAACGCGTCCGAGCTGACCGTGCTCGGTGGTGGCATCACCGAGCTGCGGCTGTCCCGGGACGGCACGCGGGTGGCGGCCGTCGTGGGCGGGAAGCTCGTGGCGGCGGCCGTGGTGCGGGGTCAGGACGCGGCGGTGTCGTTGCGGTCGCCGCGCAACCTCCGGTCGGCCGAGCTGGGCGCCGGCGCGTTGTCGCTGGACTGGCTCGCGCAGGACGTCGTCGTGGTGAGCACGTCGCTGCCCGCGTGGCCGATCGCCAAGGTCAACATCGACGGGGTGCGGATCGAGCGGTACAGCGCGTCGAACCTGACCGTGCCGGTGAACTCGGTGACCGCCGCGCCCGGCCGGAACGTGCTGGCGGTGGACCAGAGCGGCCTGTGGAGCGCCAGCGACGTGGGCGACGTGTGGCGCGCGTCGGCGACCAAGGTGCAGCCGGGCACCAAGGCGTTCTACCCGGGCTGAGGTGTTCGCGGAGCGGACCGCCGCCGGAGATTCACCCGATGGAGAACTCCGCGCGGGTCTCCCGGAGGCCCTGGATTGTCGGGGGTCGCCGGCATGGTCGAACCATGCTGATCAACCTGCTGTTCCCCCCGCGCTGTCCCGGCTGCGGCACCTGGGGCGTGCGCCTGTGCGCTCGTTGCCTGGCACTCTTCGGGTCTCCGATACGCGTGCCCGGCGCGGGTCCGCCGACATTCGCATTGGCCGTGTACACGGGTGCCGCCCGTGAGTTGGTGCTCGCGTTCAAGGAGCGCGGGCGTCGTGAACTCGCGGCCGTGTTCGGCGCGCTGATAGCCGCCGCGCTTCCGCGATTGCCCGGTGTGGGTGCCGATCCGTGGTTGGTTCCCGCGCCCTCTCGCGCGTCCGCCGCGCGTGCTCGCGGTGGGTCCCACGTGCTGAGAATGGCGCGTTCCTCCGGCTTGTCCGTCGCACCCGCGCTCGCATTCACGAAAGGTGTTCGTGATTCGGTGAACCTGGACGCGGCGTCCCGGCGGGCGAATCTGGCCGGGCGCGTGCGGCTGGTTCAGGGCGGTCTGCCACCGCCCGGAAGCGGGATTGTCCTGCTGGACGACGTGGTGACCACGGGATCGACGGCATCCGCCTGTGTTTCGGTGTTACAAGCCGGCGGGTACCGGGTATCCGCCGTGCTCACGCTGACGACTGCCCGCCCTGCCCACCCACAAGGGTGAAACTTGCCGGGAACCTCTCGGCACGTTCGCCCGTTGGCCGGATATGACGCCCCCGTCGAGGCCGTTCGCCCTAGCCACTCTGGCGACAGGTGACCGCGCCAAACTGGGCCGTTCGGGTGAGCGGCCGTCAGCGTGGCGTCTCAGCGTGCGCTTGTCGCGCCGAGCTGGTACCGGTTTCTCGTCGCTGTGTGTCACGGCCGGAAATTCTTCGAGTTCCCCCGCCCCGGGGGGTGTCGCGACGGCGAATACCGGGCTAACGTGCACCGCTATCAGCGTTCCCGGCACGCGGGGAGGAGGCGAACAGCCCATGACCCTGGCGCCGGTGGGGCGCTGAGGGACCACCCTCAGCGACAACGCCCGCGACGTGATCGCGAATCCGGCGCCCAAGCGATCCAAAGCCATTGCTCGCAGCAAAGCGAGGGAGGTCGTGTATGGACATCGTCGTTAAGGGCCGCAATGTCGAGGTGCCCGATCACTATCGGGTTCACGTCAGCGACAAGCTGACGCGGCTTGAGCGTTACGACCGCAAGGTCATCCGCTTTGACGTGGAACTCTTCCACGAGCCGAACCGCCGGCAGTCCAAGAACTGCCAGCGTGTGGAAATCACCGGCAAGGGACGCGGCCCGGTGATTCGTGCCGAAGCGTGTGCGGGCGACTTCTACGCCGCCCTGGACTCCGCGGTGACGAAGCTCGAGAACCGGTTGCGGCGCTCGCATGACCGCAGGCGTGTGCACCACGGGCGCCGCGGCCCCACGTCGGTCGCCGAGGCGACCAGCGGGCTCGCCGACACTCTGCCCCTCGGTTCCGACCACGACGCCCAGACGCAGGGCGAGTGGTTCGGCCGGACTGCCGTGCTGGAAGCGGACGAGTCGGACCCCGCCGACGAGGGCATGGCGGAAGTGCCCGCGCAGCGCTGGGAAGACGGCGTCGAGGACAGCCTGCCCGGCCAGATCGTGCGCGAGAAAGAGCACACGGCCAAGCCGATGAGCGTCGACCAGGCCCTCTACGAGATGGAACTGGTCGGCCACGACTTCTACCTGTTCTCCGACGCCGACAGCGGACGTCCGAGCGTCGTCTACCGCCGAAAGGGATTCGACTACGGCGTGATCAGGCTCGTCTGACCACGGTCCCCTCACCTGACCTCGCAGCCCCCGGCGTCCAAGACGCCGGGGGCTGTATTCGATTGCCGCTGTGTTGGATTGCCGCTGCTCCGCAGACGGCGGCTCGGTCGCCTGGAAGTCGACCGTTCGCGCCCCATTTTCCGGCGATCGAAGGGCGTGATCGCCGGAAAATGGGGCGCGAACGATCGACGCGACCTCGCGTGGTGGCTGGTTTCGGGGCGGTGGACGTGCCGGGTGCGTGCCGGGTGCGTGCCGGGGGTGTGCCGGGGGACGTGCGCCGGGTGCGTGCCGGGGTGTGTCTGGGGGGCGGTCAGGTGTGTGCCGGGGGGCGTGTCGGCGGAGGTAGGGGGTGCGTGCCGGGGGTGCGTGTCGGTGGTCGTGTGCTGGGCTGCGTGCCAGCGGGGTGCGATCGGGCTCTACATCGGGTGAATCTGCGGGTTCTGGCGGGTGCCGCCGGGTGTGGTTGGTTGGTGGCTGCGGGACCGGTCCCGGTGGGCTTGACCGGCTACGGGCGTGATCTTGGTGTGGCGTGCCGCCGGTGGGGGCGGGGGTCCGTCACAGGGGGTTCCGCACCCCTTCCTACCTGTGTCTGTGCACACACCTTCACGACTTGCCTACGATGGTCGGTGGTGAAGGCTCGCCATGGCCGTGGCGAGCCCTGTGGAAGGCGCCCGTCCCCCGGGCGCGTCGCGATGAGGTAATGAGGTCGACCCGGATGGTGCTGTCCCGACTGCTCCGCGCTGGCGAGGGCAAGATGCTCAAGCGCCTGCGCAACATCGCAGCGCACATCAACAACCTCGAAGACGACGTCGTCGACCTCTCCGATGCGGAGTTGCGCGCGAAGACGGAGGAGTTCCGTCAGCGCTACGCCGACGGCTGGACCCTCGACGACCTGCTGCCGGAGGCCTTCGCGGTCGTCCGGGAGGGCGCCAAGCGCACCCTCGGCCAGCGGCCGTTCGACGTCCAGCTGATGGGCGGCGCCGCGCTGCACCTCGGTCAGATCGCCGAGATGCGCACCGGTGAGGGCAAGACGTTGACCTCCGTGCTGCCCGCCTACCTGAACGCGATCGCGGGCGAGGGCGTGCACGTCGTCACGACCAACGACTACCTGGCGAAACGTGACGCCGACTGGATGGGCCGCATCCACCGGTTCCTCGGCCTCACCGTCGGCGCGATCCTGTCGGAGATGACGCCCGAACAGCGCCGGACCGCCTACAACGCGGACATCACGTACGGCACGAACAACGAGTTCGGCTTCGACTACCTGCGCGACAACATGGCCTGGAGCCGTGACGAGATGGTCCAGCGGGGCCACTTCTTCGCGCTGGTCGACGAGGTCGACTCGATCCTGATCGACGAGGCCCGCACGCCGCTGATCATCTCCGGCCCGGCCGACCAGTCGTCGCGCTGGTACGTCGAGTTCGCCCGGCTGGCCACGCGGATGCGCAGGGACACCCACTACGAGGTGGACGAGCGCAAGCGCACGATCGGCGTCACCGAGGCGGGCGTGCAGTTCGTCGAGGACCAGCTCGGCATCGACAACCTGTACGACTCGACCAACACGCCGCTGGTCGGCTACTTCCAGAACGCGATCAAGGCGAAGGAACTGTTCACCAAGGACAAGGACTACATCGTCCGCAGCGGTGACGTCATGATCGTCGACGAGTTCACCGGCCGCGTGCTGGCGGGACGTCGCTACAACGAGGGCATGCACCAGGCGATCGAGGCCAAGGAAGGCGTCGAGATCAAGGCGGAGAACCAGACCCTCGCCACGATCACCCTGCAGAACTACTTCCGGCTGTACCAGAAGCTCGGCGGCATGACCGGTACCGCCGAGACCGAGGCGGCGGAGTTCCAGCAGACCTACAAGCTCGGTGTGGTGCCGATCCCGACGAACCGGCCGATGCAGCGCAAGGACGAGGCCGACCTGGTCTACAAGACCGAGGAGGCCAAGTTCGACGCGGTCGCCGACGACATCGCCGAGCGGCACGAGAAGGGCCAGCCGGTGCTGGTCGGCACGACGAGCGTCGAGCGCTCGGAGTACCTGTCGAAGCTGCTGGTCAAGAGGGGCATCCCGCACGAGGTGCTGAACGCGAAGCACCACGACCGCGAGGCGCTGATCATCGCGAAGGCCGGCCGCAAGGGCGCCGTCACGGTGGCCACGAACATGGCCGGTCGCGGTACGGACATCGTGCTGGGCGGTAACCCGGACATCCTCGCCGACCACGAGCTGCGCGAACGCGGCCTGGACCCGGTGGAGAACCCGGAGGAGTACGAGGCCGCCTGGGCGAAGCTGATCGAGGAGATCACCGCCGAGGTCAAGTCCGAGGCGGAGGAGGTCCGCGCGGCCGGTGGCCTGTACGTGCTGGGCACCGAGCGGCACGAGTCGCGGCGGATCGACAACCAGCTGCGCGGTCGTTCCGGCCGGCAGGGTGACCCGGGCGAGTCGCGGTTCTACCTGTCGCTGAAGGACGAGCTGATGCGCCGCTTCAACGCGGCGATGGTCGAGACGGTGATGACCCGGCTGAAGGTGCCGGACGACGTGCCGATCGAGCACAAGATGGTCACCCGGGCCATCCGCAGCGCGCAGACGCAGGTCGAGCAGCAGAACTTCGAGATCCGCAAGAACGTCCTCAAGTACGACGAGGTGATGAACGAGCAGCGCAAGGTGATCTACGCCGAGCGCCACCGCGTGCTCGACGGCGAGGACCTGCGTGACCAGGTCGAGCACATGATCACCAGCGTGGTCGGCGCCTACGTCGACGGCGCGACGTCCGACGGCTACGCCGAGGACTGGGACCTCGACCAGCTGTGGACGGCGCTCAAGACGCTGTACCCGATCACGCTCGACCCGAAGAAGCTGCTCGAAGAGGAAGACGACGTCAGCCGCGAGTCGCTGCGGGCGAAGCTCGAAGCCGACGCCCTGGCCGCGTACGAGGCGCGCGAGGCCGACATCGACGGCCGCGTCGGGCCGGGTGCCATGCGTGAGCTGGAGCGCCGCGTCCTGCTGTCCGTGCTGGACCGCAAGTGGCGTGAGCACCTGTACGAGATGGACTACCTGAAGGAGGGCATCGGCCTGCGGGCGATGGCCCAGCGCGACCCGCTGATCGAGTACCAGCGGGAAGGCTTCGACATGTTCAAGGCCATGCTGGAGGCCTTGAAGGAGGAGACCGTCGGTTTCCTGTTCAACCTCCAGGTCGAAGCCGCCGAACCGCAGCCCGCCGCCGAGCCGCCGGTCCAGGTGTCGATCGCCAACGGCGGCCCGCTGGCCGGCAGCCGTGCCCGGGCCCGCGCAGCAGCCGCCGCTGCCTCCCAGCAGCCGGCAGCCGCGCCCCAGGCCCCCGCCGGCCCGGCCCTGGCGCAACTCCAGAGCGGCAACGCCATCCCGCCCGCGCTGCGCGGCAAGGGCTTGGACGGCCGGGGTCAGCAGGGCCTGACCTACTCCGGCCCGTCGGAGTCCGGTGACGCCGAGACCAGTGGCAACGACGCGCAGCCCGGTGGAGGCCAGGGCGGAACCCGCAAGGAGCGCCGAGCCGCCGCCCGCGCCCAGGCCAAGGGCCAGCGCAAGGGTCCGCGCCAGTAGCACCGGGAACACACGTGAAGCGGGGTGTCGGCTGAAGCCGGCACCCCGCTCCGCTTTCACCACAAGCGTCGGGTGCCGTCAGGGGAGCAGGTGGAATTCGGTGCAGTGCCAGCGGGAGTTCCGGCGTTCCACCCGAGCGGCGAAGGCTCGGACTTTTGTCGGCATGTGGAGCGTTCCCGCCAGTTCCGCCGCATCCTCCGACACGTGGCACAGCCGGTAGCGGCCCAAGCGGGCGTGGGTTCGAGTCGTGGCTCCGGTGAGGGTGGTCAGGGCATCCGGTGCGAAGGTCGCCGACAGCTGGCGTGGTGGCCGCCGCCCGTTCAGCGCCTCTATCAGCGGGAACAGGAAGCGGCGGGGGTCGAGTGCCGCCCCGGCGGTCGTAGGGCCGCTGAAGGGCGCTGAGGGCTCGGTGGCGAGGTGCTGGGAGGTCGTGGGCCCGGCCGACGACAGCGTGCGCAGTTGAGGTGGCATGCTGAACCGAGAGCGAACAGCCGGAGTTGCGTACCAAGATCACCTGATGGAGGCATGGTGCGGGGACTGGTGCTGGACTTCGGCGGCGTGCTGACCGACCTCGGCGACGACCACACCGCCGGCGAACCGCCCCTGCTCACGGCCACCCGCCAGGTCCGCGACCACGGCATCCGCACCGCCGTGCTGTCCAACGCCGACGGCCTGTGGCGTCCCCCGACCGGGTGGGCCGAGCTGTTCGACGCCGTGATCACCTCCGGCGACGCGGGCATGGCCAAACCCGACCGGCGCATCTACCTCCTCGCCGCCGCACGCCTCGACCTGCCGGCGCACGCATGCGTGTTCGTGGACGACCTCGCGGTCAACGTCCGGGGCGCGGCGGCAGCCGGAATGGTCGGTGTGCACCACCAGTCCGTGCGATCCACTCTCGAGGAACTCGAAACCCTGCTGCAGATCCCTCTGCGGGGTTAATCGGTCACGAAACGCCACCGAAGATCCACCCGGGCGATGAATTGCCGCTCGCCCCGATTCCCCCGTACGTTCTAAGCGTTTACCGACGTCCACCACAAAAGGCACAAGCCGCGGTTCCGCATCCGACGCGTCACGAGCGGCGTGGGTGTGGGCATCGAGGGTTGACCGGGGACGGGCCCGTGTCGCACGGGTACCGCGTTCGGGTGGCTGTGGTGAGCCACTGGTCAGCCGGTTAGGCAGCGCGGGTGTCGGAGCGGCCCTCCGGTGCCCGCGCTGCGCCGACCAAGCGCGGCCGGGCCGAAGCACCGGAGTCAGCGGGCGGTGCGCCGCCGCACGACCTCGAAGCACAGCACGGCCGCCGCGCTGGCCACGTTCAGCGACTCGACCCCCGCCGCCATCGGGATGGACAGCCACCCCGTCACGTGCGGCCGCACGTCGTCCGAGATGCCCGCCGACTCACTGCCCAGCACGAACGCCGCCCGCGCCGGCAGGTCCGCCGAGTACACCGACTCCCGGGCGTTCGCGTCGAGCGCGTAGATCGGGTAACCGGCGCCCCGCAGCGAGGCGGCGGCCTCGGCCGCTGTCGCACACCGCAGGACCGGAGCCCGGAACGCCACCCCGGCCGATGCCTTCACCACCATCGGGTCGATCGACGCGACCCCCCGGCGCGGCACCACGATGCCGTCCATCCCGGCGGCCGTCGCGGTCCGCAGGATCATGCCGACGTTCGCCGGAGTGGTGATGCCGTCGAGCACCAGCACGTTCCGGGGGTTCTCGCGCAGCCCCAGCTCAAGCGGTCGCATCCGGGGCGCGACCACGTCGGCCAGCACGCCCTGGTCCTGCTTCCCGTTCCCGGCCAGCACCTTGACCCGCTGCGCCGTCGCGCGCTGCACCTGAACGCCCCGCCGGTTGGCCGCGTCCAGGATCTCCCGGGCGGCCGGACCGCGCGCCGTGTCGGCGAGCACGACCTTGTCGACTTCGAGCCGCGGGTCGTCGAGCGCTTCCAGCACGGGCTTGCGGCCGTACACGGTGACGAACCTGTCCTTGGGTGACACATCCACGTCGGCAAGTGTCCACTACCCGATTGGGGCTTGTTTTTGCGCTGTCAATCATGATGATCGTCACATGACAACGCGCGACGAGGCGCATCGTCTGCTGGCCAGCGGCCGGGAGGCGGACGTCTACCTGCGTCCCGACGGTCTGCTGGTCAAGCGCAGCCGCGCGGGCCGCGACCTCGGGCCCGAAGCCGAGCTGATGCGGTACCTGCGCCGGCACGGCATACCGGTGCCGAGGGTGGCGGACGCCTCGGAGACGGACCTGGTGATGGAGTACGTCCCCGGCCCGCGCATGTCGCAGGAGCTGGACGCCAAGCCGTGGCGCGCGGGCGCGCTGGGTCGTGAGCTGGCCGAACTCCACCGCAAACTGGACGCCGTGCCCCCGCCGACCTTCCTGGACGGGCAGGGCCCGCACGGCGACGGCGGCCTGCTGCACCTCGACCTGCACCCCGGCAACGTGGTGATGGGCCCGGAGGGCGCGGTGGTGGTCGACTGGGCCAGCGCGCGCAAGGGCGACCGGAAGGTCGACGTGGCGATGAGCTGGCTGGCGATCGCGGTGGCGCCGTTGCGGCCGGTCAAGCGGCTCGCCCGGTCACGGCTGGTGCGCGGTTTCCTGTCGGGCGTGGACGTCTCGGTGCGGGTCGAGGCCCGTCGGGCCATGCCGGCGGCGGCGGCGATCAGGCTGGCCCGGCACCACCGGGACGAAGCCGAGGTCAGCGCCGTGCGCAGACTCGTGCGCGCCTGCACCGACTAGCCTGGTCCGCATGCCCGACCGCCTGTCCGCGCTCGACGCCTCGTTCCTGTACCTGGAGGACTCCACGACGCCGATGCACGTCGGTGGGGTGGCGGTGTTCCGCCGACCGCGCACCGGGTTCGACTACGACCGGTTGGTCGACCTGATCGAGCAGCGGCTGTCGCTGGTACCCCGGTACCGGCAGAAGGTCGTGCACGTGCCCGGACGGCTGGCCCGGCCGGTGTGGGTGGACGACCCGGACTTCGACGTGACGTACCACGTGCGGCGGTCGGCGCTGCCGAAACCGGGCAGCGACCAGCAGTTGCACGACCTCGTGGCGCGGCTGATGTCCCGGCCGCTCGACCACACCCGGCCGTTGTGGGAGATCTACCTGGTCGAGGGCCTGGCCCGGAACCGGACCGCGGTGATCACCAAGACGCACCAGGCGATGGTGTCCGGGATCGGGGCGCCGGAGATCGGGCAGGTGATCCTGGACGTGTCCGCCACGCCGCGACCACCGGTGGAGGCGCTGTGGATGCCGTCGCCGGAGCCGAGCGGGCTGCAGCTGGTGGTGGACGCGGTGGCCGAGGCCGTGCAGCGGCCGGGTGAGATGGTCGAGAACGTCCGGTCGGCGGCGTTGGACACGGTGGAGACGGTGCGGAAGGTCGCCGGGGTGTTCGGCGGGTTGGCGTCCGCGGTGCGCACCGCCGTCACGCCCGCGCCGGGCAGCCCCTTGAACGTCCGGATCTCGCCGCAGCGCCGGTTCGCGGTGGCGCGCACCCAGTTGGACGACTTCCGGGTCATCCGGCGGGCGCACGGCGGCACGGTGAACGACGGCGTGCTGGCGGCGTTGTCCGGGGCGATGCGGAACTGGCTGCTGTCGCGCGGCGAGGTCGTGACGGCGGGGACCACGATCCGGGCGATGGCGCCGATGTCGGTGCGCGACGACGAGACGCAGGTGTCGGCGTACCTGGTGGACCTGCCGGTGGGGGAGCCGAACCCGGTCGTGCGGCTGCACCACGTGTCGCACGCGACGCGGGCGCACCAGGAGTCGGGGCAGTCGGTGGCGGCCCAGACGCTGGTGCGGTTCTCGGGCTTCGCGCCGCCGACCCTGCACGCGTTGGGCGCGCGGGCGGCGTCGTCGTTCTCACGGCGGTTGTTCAACGTCGTGGTGACGAACGTGCCGGGGCCGCAGGTGCCGCTGTACGCGGCGGGGGCGAAGATGATCGAGATGTTCCCGGTCGTGCCGCTGGCGAAGAACCAGGCGTTGTCGATCGGCGTGACGTCTTATGACGGTGGCGTGTACTTCGGCTTGAACGCGGACCGCGACGCGATGTCCGATGTGGACGTCCTGGCCGCGATGGTCGAGGAGTCGGTGGAGGAACTGATGGGAACGGTGTCCACATGAGGGTGTACCTCCCGGCGACCGTCGCGATGTTGCGCGACTTGGTGGACACGGGCGAGTTCGTGCCGGTCGGCGGGACGGGGTTCGCCCTGACGCCCGCGTTGCGCGAGTCCTACGCGACAGGGGACACGGAGGAGCTGGAGTACTCCGCGATGCTCGACGCCGCGCGCGGGTCGTTGCGGCTGATCGCGGGGGACGAGAAGGCGGTGCCCCGGCGCGCGGTGGTCTCGGTGGACGTGCCGGACGTGAAGCTGCGGCCGGACCTGGACTTCTCGGTGGTGAAGCTGTCGGGGCCGGTGCCGATGAAGCTGGTGGCCGCGATCCACCTGGACACGCTGGAGGCCGAGGAGGACGTGCGCGCGGCTGCGGACGTGATCGACGCGGCGGACCTGGGCGATCCGGACGCGGAGTTCGCGCTGGGCGGGGCGGAGGACCACGAGCTGGCTTGGTACGCGGCGCAGGAGCTGCCGTTCCTGCTGGAGCTGATGTAGGCGTTCGTCGGTCGACCCCCAGGGGAGCCCGGCGTCCGGCGTCACATGCCGGGCGCCGGCTGCCACAGCTCGATGCGGTTGCCCTCGGGGTCGACGCACCACCCGAACCGGCCGAACTCCGAGTCCTCCGTCTGCGGCAGCACCTCGATGCCGTGCCCGCGCAGCTGCTCCAACAGCACGGGCAGGTCGTCCACCCGCAGGTTGACCATCGCGCGTTGGCCCGGCTCGCCGAAGTAGCCGGTGTCGTCGGCGAACAACGCGAGGGTCGTCGTCTCCGCCTCGACGAGGTGGAACGTGATCGCGCCGCTCTCGTTCATCGGCACGCCGAGGTGCCGGCGGTACCACTCGGCCATGCGCACGGGGTTGCGCGCGCGGAGGAAGACACCGCCGATACCTGTCACCTTCGCCACGGCTGCGCACCGTACTACCGGGTGCTGCCGCGAGCCCATGGATGAGGTCGCGGCGCCACCCGATCCGGTCAACGAAACGGCGCGACCGTACCCACCTGGGGAGCACCTCCGTGACTCTCCGCCGGCCTTCCGGTGACGCCCGCGCGTTCTGAGCGGTGGACTCGGGTCTTCGGAACGTAGGACTCGCGCGTTCCGGACCTAGGACTCACGGGGTTCTGGACGGAGGGTTCGCGGTGTCTGGGTGGAGGACTCGCGGAGGGTGGGGGTGGGGGTTAGTCGTACTCCTCCAGTTTGGCGCGGGACTCCAGGAGGCGGCGCAGGGACTCCAGGCGGCCGGGGGAGGCTTGGCCGGTGTGGACGAGTTCGTCGAGCATGCAGTCCGGGTCGTCGGGCGGGCCCTGGTGGTTGCAGCCGGGCGGGCACTCCTCGGCCATCGCCTTCATGTCCGGGAACGAGCCGACGATGTCGTCCGGCGTGATGTGCGCGAGCCCGAACGAGCGGATGCCGGGGGTGTCCACGGCCCAGCCGCCCTCCGGCAGGGGGAGAGCCACGGTCTGGGTGGACGTGTGCCGGCCCTTGCCCACACCGCTGACCACGCCCACGGCCCGGTGGGCGTCCGGCACCAGCTTGTTCACCAAGGTCGACTTGCCCACCCCCGAGTGCCCGATCAACGCGGACACCCGGTTCACCAGCCGGACCCGCAGCGCCTCGGGGTACTCGTCGGACCGCGTCACCACGACCGGCAGCGACAGCTCGGCGTACGCGGCGATCAGGTCGTCCGGCGGGGCCAGGTCCGACTTCGTCAGGCACAGCAGCGGTTCCAGCCCACCCGCGTACGCGGCGACCAGGCAGCGGTCGATGAAACCGCGGCGCGGCTGCGGGTCCGCCAGCGCCGACACGATCACCAGCTGCTCCGCGTTCGCCACCACCACCCGCTCGAACGGGTCGTTGTCGTCCGCCGTCCGCCGCAGCACGCTCCGGCGCTCGTCCACCCGCACGATCCGGGCCAACGTGTCCGGCTGACCGGACGTGTCGCCGACCAGGCCGACGTCGTCGCCCACGACGACCGGCGTGCGGCCCAGTTCCCGCGCCCGCATGGCGATCACCAGCCGGGTCGGGTCGCCGTCCATCGCGCACGTCCACCGGCCCCGGTCCACCCCGACGACCATGGCGGGCACCGCGTCCGCGTGCTCCGGCCGGCGCTTGCTGCGCGGCCGGGTACCTCTGCCCGGCCGAACCCGCACGTCGGACTCGTCCAACCGCCGCCAGTCGCCGCGTGCCACGTCAGCGCGTCCCGTGCAGCGACGTCCCCAGCATCGTCGCCCACATCCCGGGGAAGTCCGGGATCGTCTTGGTCGTCGACCCGATGTCGTCCACGGACACGCCCTCCACCGCCAGCCCGATGACCGCGCCCGCCGTCGCCATGCGGTGGTCGGCGTAGGCCCGCCACACGTCACCGCGCAACGGCCTCGGCGTGATGACCAGTCCGTCCTCGGTCTCCTCCGCCTCGCCGCCCAACCGGTTGATCTCGGTGACGAGGGCGGCGATCCGGTCCGTCTCGTGGCCGCGGATGTGCGCGACGCCGCGGATCCGGGTCTGGCCGGTGGCGAGCGTCGCGAGGGCCGCCACGGTCGGCGTCAGCTCGCTCTCGTCCCGCAGGTCCACGTCGACGCCGACCAGCTTCTCGGGACCGGCCAACGTCAGCCCGGCGTCCGTGAGCGCGACAGCGCACCCCATGCGCTCGAACAGCTCGCGCGCGGCGCCGCCGGGCTGGGTGGTCCGCTCGGGCCAGCCGGGGATGGTCACCTCGCCGCCCGTCACGGCCGCCGCCGCGAGGAACGGGGTGGCGTTGGACAGGTCCGGCTCCACGTGCCAGTCCCGGCCCGCGATGACGCCCGGCTCGACCCGCCACACGTTCGGCGTCGAGTCGTCCACGACGACCCCCGCCTCGCGCAGCATCGTCACGGTCATCTCGATGTGGGGCAGCGACGGCACCGGCTTCCCCCCGGAGATGTCGTTGCTGTGCCGGACGGTCACGCCGCTCTCGTAACGCGCGGCGGACAGCAGCAGCCCGGACACGAACTGGGACGACGCCGACGCGTCGATGGTGACCTCGCCGCCGGGCAACCCGCCCTTGCCGTGCAGCGTGAACGGCAGCGCGCCGCCCTCCACGTCGGCGCCCAACGCCCGCAGCGCGTCCAGGATCGTGGTCATCGGACGGGTCCGCGCGTGCGGGTCGCCGTCGAACGTGACGTCGCCGACCGCCAGCGCCGCGGCGGGCGGCAGGAAGCGCATGACGGTGCCGGCCAGCCCGCAGTCGACCTGCGCAGGCCCTCGCATCGCACCCGGCGTGACCAGCCACGACCCGTCCGGGCCGTCGGCGATCCCGACGCCGAGGGATCGGAGCCCGGCGGCCATCAGCTTGGTGTCGCGGCTGCGCAACGGGGTGTGCACGGTGGACGCGCGGTCGGCCAGCGCGGCCAGCACGAGCGCCCGGTTGGTGATCGACTTTGAACCGGGCACGGGTACCGTCGCGTGGACAGGGCCGTGGGCGGTGGGAGCGGACCACTGCTGAGTCATGGCTCGATGATTCCGCATCGGGTGGTCGACAGGTCGCACCGGGCCTTCCGACGTGCGACGATGGCGGTCCGGACTAGATCGTCAGAGGTGATCAGGTTTTGTGCGGCAGGTACGCCTCCACCAAGAATCCGGCGCTGCTCGCGGCGGAGTTCGACGCGGTGGACGCCACCGAGGGCGTCGCGCCCGGCCCGGACTTCAACGTGGCGCCGACCAAGCTGGTGCCGGCCGTCGTCGAACGCCACCCGCGTGACGACGAGGGCAACCCCGACCCGGACACCACGGAGCGCAGCATCCGGATGATGCGCTGGGGCTTGGTCCCGCACTGGGCCAAGGACCTCTCCGGCGCCGCCAAGATGATCAACGCGCGGGCCGAGAGCGTGCTGGACAAGCCCGCGTACCGCGACTCGGCGGCCAAGCGCCGGTGCATCGTCCCGGCCGCCGGCTGGTACGAGTGGCAGCCCGGCGAGGGCCGCAAGCAGCCGTACTTCATCAACCCCGGTGACGACTCCAGCATCGCCATGGCGGGCATCTGGTCGGTGTGGTGGCAGCAGGAGGGCGACGAGCGCACGCCGATCATCACCTGCGCCGTGCTCACCACCGACGCGATCGGCGAGATGACGTCCGTGCACCACCGGATGCCGCTGGTGCTGCCGAAGGACCGCTGGGCGGCCTGGCTCGACCCGGACAACGCGGACCCGAAGGACCTGCTCGCGCCCGACCTGGACCTGGTCGACGCGCTGGAGCTGCGTCCCGTGTCGATGCAGGTCAACAGCATCAGGAACAACGGCCCGTCGCTGCTGGAGCCGGTCCGCCTGGGGGAGTCGGAGAAACCGGAGCCCACCTTGTTCGAGCTGTCATGACGAAGCGGGTGGTCGACACCCCGCACGGCCCCGCGCGGGCCGAGTTGCACTGCGCCGCCGAGGGCCGGGCCGCGTTGCTGCTCGGGCACGGCGCGGGCGGCGGGATCGCCGCACCGGACCTCGTGGCGGCGACCAGGGCGGCGGTGACCGCCGGCGTGCACGTGGCGCTGGTGGAGCAGCCGTACCGGGTGGCCGGCCGCCGTGCGCCCGCGCCCGCCAACCAGCTCGACACGGCGTGGCTCGCGGTCGCGGACGACCTGGGTTCCCGCTGGTTCGACGACCTGCCGACGGTGTTCGGCGGCCGGTCGTCCGGCGCCAGGGTGGCGTGCCGGACGGCGGCCGAGGGGCAGGCGGTGGCGGTGCTGTGCCTGGCGTTCCCGGTGCACCCGCCGGGCAAGCCGGAGAAGTCCCGGATGGCCGAGCTGGACGGCCTGGAGGTGCCGGCGCTGGTCGTGCAGGGCGAGAACGACCCGTTCGGGCGTCCCGGCCCGGCGCACCACCGCGAGGTCGTGCTGCTGGACGGCGACCACAACCTGAAGGCCGACCTGGACGGGGTGGGCCGCGCGGTCGGCGAGTGGCTGGACCGCGTGCTGCGACCGCTGGAAGTCTGACCGGAGAACTCAGGACGAGATCGGCGCCACCACCGCCTGCGTGAGCCTGACCAGGTCTTCCGGCGCGATCTCGACCTCCAGCCCGCGCCGTCCGGCCGAGCAGTGGACGGTGTCGAAACCCTCCGCCGACGAGTCGAGCACCAACGGCAGCCGCTTCTTCTGCCCCAACGGCGAGATCCCGCCCGCGACGTACCCGGTGGCCCGCTCGGCCGCCGCGACGTCGGCCATCTTCGCCTTCTTCCCGCCCAGGGCCGCGGCCAGCGCCTTCAGGTCCAGCTGACCCGTGACCGGGACCACGCCGACCGCGAGCTTGCCGTCCACCTCCGCGACGAGCGTCTTGAACACCCGTTCGGGTGCGACCCCGAGCGCTTCCGCGGCCTCCAGCCCGTACGACTCGTGGCGGGGGTCGTGCTCGTACGCGTGCAGCGTGTGCGCCACCTTCTGCTTCTCCAGCAACGCGGTGGCGGGCGTCCCACGTCCGGCCATGATCGCGCACGATAGTGCAGGACACGGGGCCGGGAATGACCGGCGCGGCTGTCGCGTTGGTGCCGAACGTGGCTACCGAGGTGATGGATCAGCAGGTCGGCAGGCCGGTCAAGGCACGTCCGCCGCGTGGCTCGGCTCACTGCCGGCCGGGCGACCGCCGCGTATCCTCGACTGCGTCCCATCCAGTCCAGTCCACCGCGCTGACCAGCGGGTGGGAAGGGAGCGCGGTGCCAGCCACGCGAACGCAGGCCACGCCGACGGACGAGACGACGGCCGAGCGCGCCGCGAGGTTCGAGCGCGACGCGATGCCGATGCTCGACCAGCTCTACTCGGCCGCCCTGCGGATGACCCGCAACCCGGCCGACGCGGAGGACCTGGTCCAGGAGACCTACTTGAAGGCGTACGCGGCTTTCGCGTCGTTCTCGGCCGGCACGAACCTGAAGGCCTGGCTGTACCGCATCCTCACCAACACCTACATCAACGGCTACCGCAAGAAGCAGCGCCAGCCGATCCAGCAGCCGACGGACGAGATCACCGACTGGCAGCTGGCGCAGGCGGAGAGCCACACGTCGACCGGGCTGCGGTCGGCCGAGGTCGAGGCGATGGACCTGCTGCCGGACTCGGACATCAAGGAAGCCTTGCAGCGACTGCCCGAGGAGTTCCGGATCGCGGTCTACCTCGCGGACGTGGAGGGCTTCGCCTACAAGGAGATCGCAGACATCATGGGCACCCCGATCGGCACCGTGATGTCCCGGTTGCACCGGGGCCGAAGGCAGCTCCGCGACCAGCTGGCGGACACCGCGCGCGAACGTGGCTTCCTCCGCAACGGCCGGCAGGAGGTGGCGGGCTGATGAGCTGCGGCAAACCACACGAAACGGACTGCTCCGAGGTGCTGGCCGAGGTGTACCTGTTCCTCGACCACGAGTGCGACGAGCGGCGGAAGTCGCTCCTCCAGCACCACCTGGAGGAGTGCCACCCCTGCCTCGAGCAGTACGGCATCGAGGAGCACCTGAAGGCGCTGCTGGCCCGCAAGTGCGGCGGCGAGCACGCGCCCGAGGAGCTGAAGCGCCGGCTGCGGGCCCGGCTCTACCAGACCGCGGAGCAGACGACGGTCGAGGTCGAGGTGGAGGTCACCACGACCACCACCACCGCGTCCGAGCCGTCGAGCGGCGGCTGACGGAGCTCGAAGTGCGGGGTACCCCTAATGCGGACCCCAGAAAGACCCGGGAAGGTCGAAGGCCCCGGAGCAGGTGCTCCGGGGCCTTCGCACGCCGTGAAGTTGATCAGGCGTTGGGGCGCTTCCCGTGGTTGGCGCCACCCTTCTTGCGGTCGCGGCGCTTGCGGGCACGCTTCGACATGGGGTTCTCCTCGTGCTCGAACTACCTTCCGACAGTGTGTCACGCGGTCACCTGGGCACGGCACGGGGTCTGAATCGTGGTTGGATGAGCCCCGAACGAAGGAGGACCATGGCCGAGGAAATCCGTGCCGAGATCGTCGCGAACGTGGCCCAGATCGCCGTCAAAGAGGGCGACGAGGTCACGCACGAGACCACCCTCGTGTTGTTGGAGAGCATGAAGATGGAGATCCCGGTCCTCCCCGAGGGCTCCGGTCGGATCACCCACATCGCCGTCTCCACGGGTGACGTGGTGCAGGAGGGCGACCTCATCGCGGTGGTGGAGTAGCTGTCCACCCTCACCGACCTGCTGGCCGAGCACACCAAGCTCTCCGGCGCCGCCGTCGACCACCTGCAACTGGTGGTCGCGGAGTGGCAACTGCTGTCGGACCTCAGCTTCGCCGACTTCCTGATGTGGGTGCCGCTGGACGACGCCACGTTCCTGTGCGTCGCCCAGGCCAGGCCCACGACCGCGCCGACCGCGCACCCCGAGGACGTCGTCGGCAGCATGGTCGACGTCGAGGAGCACCCCCAGCTGCGGCGGGCGTGCGCCGAGTCGCGGATCTGCCGCGAGGAGGACCCGCGCTGGCACCTGGGCGTGCCGGTCCGCCGTGAGGCGATCCCGGTCAAGCGGAACGACGAGGTCATCGCGGTCCTCAGCCGCAACACGAACCTGGCCGTGCCGCGGGTGCCCAGCCCGTTGGAGATCTCGTACCTCGGCAGCGCCGCCGACCTGTGCCAGATGATCGCCGACGGCACGTTCCCGACCACCGAGCCGTCCCCGGACGTGCACACCAGCCCGCGCGTCGGCGACGGCCTGATCCGGCTGGACGCGTCCGGCGCGGTGGTGTTCGCCAGCCCCAACGCGCTGAGCGCCTACCACCGCATGGGCCACGCGTCCGACCTGGTGGGCGTGCACCTGGCGCCGTTGACCAGATCCCTGATCGGCGACCCGTTCGACGCCACCGAGGTCGCCCAGCGCATCCGGTCGGCCCTGGACGGCCAGCCGAGCATGCGCATCGAGGCCGAGTCGCGCCGAGGCGCGGCGGTGCTGTTCCGTGCCCTCCCGCTGCGCCCGCGCGGCAGTGCGGCCGGCGCCCTGGTGCTGTGCCGGGACGTCACCGAGGTCCGCCGACGGGACCGGGCCTTGATGTCCAAGGACGCGACGATCCGCGAGATCCACCACCGGGTGAAGAACAACCTCCAGACCGTGGCCGCGCTGCTCCGCCTCCAGAGCCGGCGGACCAGCAGCGAGGAGGCGCGCGAGGCGCTGGCCGAATCGGTGCGCCGGGTCACGTCGATCGCGCTGGTGCACGAGACGCTGTCCATGTCGGTGGACGAGCGGGTGGACCTGGACGACGTCGTGGACAAGGTCATCCCGATGATGTCCGACGTCGCCGCCACCGAGTCGCAGGTCGTCGTGCGCCGCGAGGGGAAGTTCGGCATCGTGCCGGCCGAGCTCGCGACCCCGTTGGTGATGGTGCTGACCGAACTCGTGCAGAACGCCTTCGAGCACGCGTACGCGGCGGGTCAGCGCGGTGAGGTCGTGGTGCACGCCGAGCGCTCGGCGAAGTGGCTGGACGTCGTGATCTCGGACGACGGGCGCGGACTGCCGCAGGGCTTCTCGCTGGAGCGCACCGACCGGCTCGGCCTGCAGATCGTCCGCACGCTGGTGGAGTCCGAACTCAGGGGCTCTTTGAGCTTGCGGCGCAGGCCCAAGGGCGGTACAGAGGCGGTCCTGCGCGTACCCCTCCGAGCGCGGCGTTAGACTGCTTCCCGTGCACACGTGACGACCCGCCTCAGCGGTGTCACGTGCGTCATGCGGGAGGGTGTGCAACAAAGCGAAAGGCCCGACACCTGGCACGGTGTCGGGCCTTTCGTGTGTGCTCTGTGTGGCACTCAGGCGTTGGTGCGAGCCCGGGTGCGGGCGTTGCGGCGCTTGAGAGCGCGACGCTCGTCTTCGCTCATCCCGCCCCACACGCCGGCGTCCTGGCCGCTCTCGAGCGCCCACGCGAGGCAGTCGGAGACGACGGGGCAGCGGCGGCAGACGGTCTTCGCCTCGGCGATCTGAAGGAGCGCAGGACCACTGTTCCCCACGGGGAAGAACAGCTCGGGGTCCTCGTCGCGGCAGATCGCGCGGTGGCGCCAGTCCATTGGAACTACTCCTCAGCTAGGCGCGCGCGAAAGCGCGCCACTCGTCAGCGGTCGGTTTTGGGGTGCTTGTGAATGCTTTCACGAACGGCCGGGATGTCAAGGGTTTAGCACCAACCCGGTGAGTGAACTCACCCGAAAGATCGACTGGGTTCACGTGTTCGTGCACGCAGCGGTGTCACAGCAGGTCGCAACATCGCGGATCGGTACCGGGGCGGTCACACCACGGTTACACGGCCACGGTGAGTGCACCCGTTACACCTGTGAACTCCACTTCCGTGCAGGTGCCGAGCAAGTCGCCGTCCACTTGCAGGTTGACGGGCTCGGGGCTCGTCACCCGGACGTACTCAACGTCATCCCTTCGCAGGAGGTTCCCACCTTTGGGGTTCCCGTCCGTGGCGAGAAGATGCGTCACATAGCGAAGAACTGTCGGCAATCCGACCCCGTGCAACGCGAACAGGCCCAGGCCGCCGTCGAACGAGGTGCTCGGGTTCAGCCGAATGGCCTTGTCGCCGAGGTACGTCCACGGATCGGTGTTCGAGATGAATGCCAGCCGGACGTCCTCGAACGCCGGCTCGTCCGGGATCTTCACGGTGAGCGTGGAACGCCGCCTGCGCTGGCTGAAGTAGCTGGTCAGCGCGGTTTGCGCGTAGAGGCCGGGTGACGCTTGGCGGCCCTTGGCGCGCTGCTGCTCGACCCCCGCCACCACGTCGGCGTCCCAGCCGACGCCCGCGTTGAAGGTGAACCAGCGGGCGTGGTCCGCCCCGGCGCCGGTGGCCGCGACGTGCCCGAGGCTGACCTTGCGGCTGGTCCCGTGCTCGATGGCCTGGAGCAGGCGGTAAGTGGCCTCGACCGGGTCGCGCGGCAGGCCGAGCGCGCCCGCGAAGACGTTCGCCGAGCCGCCGGGCACCACGCCCAGCATCGGCAGGCCGGGCACCGCGCCCTCGCGCAGCACGCCGTTGACGACCTCGTTGACGGTTCCGTCGCCGCCGTGGGCCACGACCAGGTCGTAACCGTCCACGACCGCACGCGCGGCCGCATCCGCCGCGTGCCCGCGGTAATCCGTCTCGACGATGTCGAGCTTCACATCGCTGGCCAGCGCGTGCGCCAGCACATCTCGACCGGCAGGCGTGGTCGCCGTCGCCTGCGGGTTGACCACCAGAAGTGCGCGCACCACTGCAGGGTAAGACAGCGCGTGACCTTGGGCCGGTCGCGCGTCACCCGTTAGGCGGGCTCCGACTGCACGAAAGTGGTCCACATCTCCTTTCCACACCGCATCGCCGTGCGTCTCGACAAGTGCACCCCGACCCGACCGCCGGCTCGCCGAAGACTCCTGTGATCTTCGCCCCTGGGGCGGCCGAAAGGGACACGCCAACCGGGTGGCCTACGATGCGTGACGAGTACGCACCGTGAGGAAAGGGCCAGCGTGTCGACCCAGGGCAAGGTCCCACCGGCGGTTCGGGCAGCCGGCGCTCTCACGTCCGTGCAGGGTCTGGCCGGCTTGGCCTTCGCGGTCGCGCTGGTGCTGCGGTCGTTCAGCGCGGAGGAGGCCGGCGGCGTGCTCGGCGAAGCCGCCTACTTCGTGGTGCTGTCGGCCGGTGTGCTCGCCGCCGGTGGCGGGCTGGTGCTCGGCCGGCACTGGGGGCGGACGCCGGCGATCGTCGTGCAGCTCCTCCTGCTGGGTGTCGCCTGGTACGCGTACGGGCCGTCCGGCCAGCAGCTGTGGGGCTCGCTCCTCGGCGTGTACGTCGTGGTCACGCTCGTGCTGCTGTTCACCAACCCCGTGCGCCGGTGGGCGCTGGGCGTGGACGAGGAAGACGGCTGACCGGGGCCATCCCGGGGCCATACCGCGGGGCCATACCGTCCGCCGGTAGGACGTTTGGTCGCCGACCATCGGCTGGGTGCTCGCCGACTAACGGAGGGTAGCCAGCGTCACGCCAACAGGTGACGCTGTAAGTGGTGAATTCACCACTCCCTGCGTTCGTTGAGGTGACAACTCCATGCGACTCACTCGCGCCCTGTCCACGGTGCTCGGAGCCACGACCGCCCTGCTGTCGGCGATCGCTCTCGCCGCGCTGGCACCGACGGCCTCCGCCACCCCCGAGTCCGACGTCCAGCCGTACATCATCGGCGGCGGCACGGCGAGCAACGCGCCGTGGGCGGCCCGCCTGTTCCGCAACGGCCAGCAGAACTGCTCGGCCACGATCATCGCCCCGACCTGGGTCCTGACCGCCCAGCACTGCGTGGCGAGCGCGGGCACCTACACGTTCCGCATCGGCAGCCTGGACCAGACCAGCGGTGGCACGATGGCCACGGCCGTCCAGATCATCCAGCACCCGTCCGCCGACCTGGCGCTGGCGCGGCTCGACCGGTCCGTCGCGGGCACCTACGCGCCGCTCGGCACGACCACCGCGGTGCAGGTCGGCCAGACCGTGCAGCTCTACGGCTGGGGTGCCACCTGCACCAACCAGCCGGAGATCAACTGCCAGTCGCGCTACCTGAAGTACGCCAACACCCGGGTGACCTCGGTCAACGGGCGCGACTACCGCGGTGGCGTCGCCATCTCGGTGTCCCGGATCGACGGGATCGCGGCCGGCGGCGACTCGGGCGGCCCGATGTTCGCCACCAGCCCGGTCGACGGCCGCCGCTACCAGGTGGGCGTCGCCTCCACGAGTGACCGCTCGACCCGCTCGAACTACACCGCCGTCACCCGCTACCGGAGCTGGATCGCCTCCTACGCCGGCGTGTGACCCGACTCCCCGGCCGTGGGGGCTTGAACAACTTCCCCTGCGTCGCCCCCTCGGCCGGGGTACCACGGTTTGAATCCGGGCCACTCACCAGTCACAATCACCCTGCGTGTTCACGGTTGGCGGATGGACACGAACGGAGTAGCCAGATACGGTCTGGCAGGCGTTCGCGCCGCTCCGGGTGCAGGCAGGGTGAGGTGCGCAGTGCAGAACCCCCCGAGGTGGGTGTCGACCAACGGTGATGTCGAGCGCCCCAACGTGGCCCGGTTGTTCGACTACTACCTGGGCGGGGCGCACAACTTCGCGGTCGACCGCGAGTTCGCCGAGAAGTCGATGAAGAAGGCCCCGGCTGCGGCGATGGTCCAGCACACCCGCTCGTTCATGCGCCGGGCGGTGCGGCTGTGCGTGGCGCGGGGCATCCGCCAGTTCCTCGACCTCGGCTCCGGCATCCCGACCGCCGGCAACGTGCACGAGGTCGCCCAGCAGGCCGACCCGACGTGCCGCGTGGTGTACGTGGACAACGAGCCCGTCACCGTCGCGCACTCGCGCACCATGCTCCGGGACAACGCGGACGCGGCCATCGCCGAGGCCGACATCACGGACGTGGACGCGGTGCTGGCCACCCCCGAGGTGCGCGGCCTGCTCGACCTGTCCCGCCCGATCGCGGTGCTGATGGTCGCGATCCTGCCGTACATCCCGGACGAGCGGCGCCCGGTCGAGGTGGTCGCCCGCTACCGCGACGCGATGGCAGACGGCAGCTACCTCGTGGTCAGCCACCTGACCGCCGACGAGCACCCGGAGATGGTGGAGCGGCTGGTGGGCGTGGCCGCCGAGGCGATGACGCCGATCGTGGCCCGGTCCAAGGCGGAGGTCGAGGAGCTGGTCGCCGGGTTCGACCTGGTGGAGCCCGGGCTCGTGCTGGCGACGTCGTGGCGCGGCGAGGGCGAGGGCGAGCCGGAGACCGGCGCGGAAGCGGTGGCGTACGGCGCGGTCGGCGTCAAGCGGCCGAACAGGTAATCCACCCCCGGGGGGTGGGCTTGCCGTCCGCGCCGAGCAACCGGGTCTGCGAACGGCTGCGCTGCGACAACTCCACCGCGTTCGCGTCCCGGCACTGGCCCAGCCCGGTGTGGCAGGGCGTGCTCCCGGCGGCGGCGTTCCTGGTGTTCGACCTCGGCGCCGAGCAGGGCGTGGGCGGCCTGCTGCCCGAGTCGGCGCGGCGGACAGTCAGCCGTCCCGTCCCAGTCGGGTGAGGGAGTCGTCGGTGAGGCGGAAGGTGGTCCACTCGTCCGTCGGGATCGCGCCGAGCGACTTGTAGAAGCCGATCGCCGGGGTGTTCCAGTCGAGCACCGACCACTCCAGCCGCGCGTAGCCGTGGGCGACGCACTCCTCGGCGAGGGCTTGCAGGAGCGCCCGCCCCAGGCCGCTGCCGCGCTGCGACGGCTGCACGAACAGGTCTTCGAGGTAGATGCCGTGCGTGCCGCGCCACGTGGAGAAGTTGAGGAACCACAGTGCCGTGCCGACCACCCGGCCGTCCACCTCCGCCACGTGGCCGAAGAGGGCGGGGGACGGGCGGAACAGCGCCTCGTGCAGCTGCCCGGCGGTCATGTGGCACTCGTGCCGGGCCCGTTCGTACCCGGCCAGTTCCTCGACCAGCTCGATGACGACGGGCACGTCCTCCTCGCGGATGCGGCGGACGCGAGGGTCAGTCAACGTCTACTTCCCAGGCCGGCACGTTCAGCCGGCGCACCTGCGGGTCGCCGCGCTCGTCCCCGAGCACCGTGGTGCCCGCCGGGTCGAGTCCGAAGTGGACGCCCTCGCGCGGCGGCAGGTTCAGCCAGGTGGCGATCAGCACGCGGCTGAAGTGCCCGTGGCCGACCAGCACCACGTCACCGCTCTGCAACGCGTGCCGGGCGCGGTCCAGCACCTTGGCGGCGCGCGCGTGCACCTCGTCGTGCGTCTCGCCCTTCGGCACGGCGTGCGTCCAGACCGTCCAGCCCGGATCGGTCTCCCGGATCTGCGGCGTGGTCAGGCCCTCGTAGTCGCCGTAGTTCCACTCGGCCAGCTCTTCGGTCCGCTCGACGTCGTGCAGGCCGGCCAGTTCGGCCGTCCGCCAGGCGCGCTGCCGAGGGCTCGCGAGCACCAGCGCGGGCGGCAGGTCGGTCCCGCGCAGCCGGGCCAGCACGGCCCCCGCGCGCCGTGCCTGCTGCACTCCGGCCTCAGTCAGCGGGACGTCGGTAAACCCGGTGTGCCGCCCGCTCTCGGACCACTCGGTTCGGCCGTGCCGGAGCAGGTAGACGTGTGAGGTCACGGGCCCGAGCTTACGGAGGCCGCCGTCCGGGCACGGGGCGGGGCACCGGTGTCGCCGGTCGCCGCGCGCGCCGTGATCGCGGTTCGGAGAGGCCGCGAGACCGCGCGGAAGACTGAGGGAACCTCAAGGAATGGCCCGTTTCGGTACGGCATGAAAGCAATCGTGCACGCCCGATTCGGGTCGCCGGACGTTCTCGAAGTGGGACTTCGCCCGGCACCTCGCGGTCAGACTTCGCCCAGCACCTCGAACGACGTGCCGATGTCGGTCTGGGCGACGTGGAGTCGCCACTCGTACCGGCCGGCGGGCAGCGGGAGCGGGGGGATCGACAGGGCGAGGGCGCCGCCGAGCGGGCTGCCGGGCGTGACGCCGGGCGGGCGTCCCACCTCGATCTGGCCTTCCTCGCCGAGCTCCTGCGGCCCGGTCGGGGTCGGCACGTGGATCGGGTGCCCGTCGGAGTCGAGCAGCTTCAGCGAGAAGTCGATCTTCTGGTTGGCCCGGTCCCACGGGATGCGGAAGAGGACCGCGACGGCGTGCGGGGACAGCGGGGTCCGGATGGTGGTCCAACCCGCCCCGAGCATGTGGAGCTTCCCCGAGGGGTCGCTCACGGCGGCGTCGCAGAGGAGCACCTGGGCTTCGACCGGGGAGGCCATCAGGTCGCGCTGCCCGTGCGGGCGGTCGTGAAGTCACCGGTAGCTGCCATGTCCTGGTCACGCCTCTCATCGCCACTAGAAAAGCGGCGCTGACCAGCCGAAATGACTTCCGCTGGTCAGCGCCGGGTAGAACAGGCGGTCAGGCTGCCGCCTTGGTCTCCCAGAAGATCTTGTCGATCTGGGCGATCAGGTCGAGCAGCTCCTGGCCCTTCGCGGGGTCCATGGAACCCTTCGTGCCCGACGCGCCCGCGGCCTTGGTGGCCTTGTTGAACAGGTCGTGCAGCTCCGGGTACTTCTCGAAGTGCGGCGGCTTGAAGTAGTCGGTCCACAGCACCCACAGGTGGTGCTTGACGAGCTCGCTGCGCTGTTCCTTGATCAGCACGGCCCGCTCGCGGAACTCCGGGTCCTCGTTCGCCTGGTACTTCTCCTGAATCGCCTTGACGGACTCGGCCTCGATCCGGGCCTGGGCCGGGTCGTAAACACCGCACGGGAGGTCGCAGTGCGCGGTGGCCTCCAGGAGCGGGCGGCGGAGTGAACGGATGCGCGACAGAAGTCGCATCTTTCCTCCCTGACAGTGGATGCTCCGACGTGACGAACCCTACTCCGGGGCGTCGGGGCGAGCAGGTGGAGGTGATCGTTGGCACGGCAAGAGGCCAACCCGTTGCCGCTGGTTCGGGTGGTCGGACCCTCCATGGTCCCCACGCTCAGGACCGGCGACGTCGTCCTCGTCCACTACGGCGGCGTGCCCCGACCGGACGATCTTGTGCTGGTCAGGTGGCCGGCGCGGCCCGATCAGCTGTCGGTCAAGCGGGCCGTGCGGCGGGACGGCGAGGGCTGGCACGTGGTGGGGGACAACCCGTTCGCCTCCACCGATTCCCGCACGCTGGGCGCAGCCGACGTGCTCGGCGTGGTCCGGGTCCGACTCTGGCCGCGCCCGCGACGCCTTCGCTGAGCGCCGCCGTCCAGCACCGCCGTCCAGCACCGCCGTCCAGCACCGCCGTCCAGCACCGCGGCCAGCTAGTTGCCGCAGTCAGTGCCGCAGCTTCTCGTACCAGGCCACGCACTCGTCGTACGACGGCAGCAGCCCGGCCTCGCGCGCCTCCTGCAGCGTCGGCGCGGCGGTGTCCTTCGGGGACAGCAGCGGCGTCACGTCCGCCGGCCACGGCAGGCCCAGCGACATCGGGTGCACGGCCCGCTCGGCCTTCGGGTTGAACCCTTCCGAGCACATGTACGCCGTGATCGTCCCGTCCTCCAACGCCATCAGCGCGTGGCCCAGCCCCTCGGCCAGGTACATCGAGTTGAACTTGTCCGACGACAGCTCGACCACGTCCCACTCGCCGAACGTCGGCGACCCCACCCGCAGGTCCACCACGACGTCCAGCAGCCGTCCGCGCGGGCAGTACACGAACTTGGCCTGTCCCGGCGGGGTGTCGGCGAAATGCACGCCCCGCACCACGCCCCGGCGGGACTCGCTGTGGTTGGTCTGCGCGACCCGGAGCGGATGACCGACGGCGGCGACGAACGCGGTTTCCTGGAACGGCGCGACGAACAGACCGCGGTCGTCGGGGAACACCGAAGGGGTGAACTCGAATGCGCCGGAAATTTTCAGCTCACGTGCCTGCATGACGAACACCCTAGAACGCGCCGGCTCTGGACCGATCCTGCCTGCGGAAACTGACCGGTCGGTCCAGAAAACCGGACGTACGTTCTGTGAAACTGCCTCTGACCTGCGAAAAAACTGTGATCCGCACCGCAGACAGCCGTCCCCGGCGCTGCCATAGTGGCCCGCACACCGCCCCCAGGACCGTCCCGCAGACCGCGTGGACGTGTCCGCAGCAGGCCCCGTCGACCCGCGTGACAAACGCCGGTCCCGGTGCGCCGCAGGTATCGCGCACCGCAGGAGGACTTCCGTGACCGCAGTGAACGACCCACCCCGGATGGATCACAAACCGGTGAATTCGACTCAGACGTCCACCGAATTGACCGACGAAGAGATCTTCCGAGCGCACGAAGGCGGCAAGTTGGCCATCGGCGCGACCGCGTCCCTGGCCGACCCGCGCGCGCTGGCCATCGCGTACACGCCCGGTGTGGCGAGGGTCAGCCGCGCCATCGCCGACGACCCGGGCCTCGCCGCCAAGTACACCTGGGCGCACCGGCTGGTCGCGGTGGTCAGCGACGGCACGGCCGTGCTCGGCCTCGGCGACATCGGCCCGAGCGCGTCGCTGCCCGTGATGGAGGGCAAGGCCGCGCTGTTCAAGACGTTCGGCGGCCTCGACTCCATCCCGCTGGTGCTGAACACCACGGACGTGGACGAGATCGTGGAGACGCTGGTCCGGCTGCGCCCGTCGTTCGGCGCGGTCAACCTGGAGGACGTCGCGGCGCCGCGCTGCTTCGAGCTGGAGGCCCGGCTCATCGAGGCCCTCGACGTGCCGGTCATGCACGACGACCAGCACGGCACGGCGGTCGTGGTGCTGGCCGCGCTGCGCGGCGCGAACACGGTGCTGGGCAAGGACATGGCGAACCAGCGCGTGGTCGTCTCCGGCGCGGGGGCCGCGGGTGTGGCCTGCGCGAAGATCCTGCTGGCCGCCGGCATCGGCGAGGTCACCGTGGTCGACTCGCGCGGCATCGTGCACGCGGGCCGGGAGGCGCTGAACCCGGTGAAGGCGGAGCTGGCCGAGGTCACCAACGGCAGCGGGCTGCGCGGCGGCATCGCCGAGGCGCTGCGGGGCGCCGACGTGTTCGTCGGCGTCTCGTCGTCCCGGGTCCCCGAAGAGCTGATCGCGAGCATGTCTCGTGACTCCATCGTGTTCGCTCTGTCCAACCCGGACCCCGAGGTGCACCCGGAGGTGGCCGGGCGGCACGCCGCCGTCGTCGCCACCGGCCGCAGCGACTTCCCGAACCAGATCAACAACGTCCTCGCGTTCCCCGGCATCTTCCGCGGCGCGCTGGACGCGGGTGCGACGAAGATCACCGAGGGCATGAAGCTGGCTGCGGCGGAGGCCATCGCGGCGGTCGCCGCGGACGACCTGGCGGTGGACCGGATCGTGCCCAGCGCCCTGGATCCGCGGGTCGGACCGGAAGTGGCGGCCGCGGTGGCCTTGGCAGCCCGGCAGGACGGAGTAGCCTGACTCCCGTCGGAGTTGGGAGAGCTCCGGCCGCATCCGCCCGTCCCCTTCGGCGACCAGCGAAACCGCGAACGTGGTGTTTCGTTAGCCCGTTGAGGGGTGGGCGATGACGCTCCGAAGCGATAACGTCCCCCTCCTAGGGTGAATATTCGCCCTTGGAGGGGGATGCCCCACCTGGGGCCCGCTCTCGGGTGCGGTCGGGCCGGTCATCCCTGCCGTAGACACGGGAAGGTGGGACCGTGCCCAAGCGGGTAGGACGCGCTCCGGTGGTGCTCGACCCTGCGCGTCCGCGGAACGGCGAGGTGGAGCTGGACGGCATCGCGCTGCCCGAGGCTCCCTCGCTCCTGTGCGACCCCAAGGGCGTCGTCATGCGGGCGAGCGCCGCGGCGGTGGCGCTGACCAGGACCCGGTCGGCCGACGACCTCGTCGGCCGGTCCCTCGGCGAGCTGCTGCTCGGCACCGGTGACGACCTGCGCCTGCACCAGGCCGACGGCTCGCTGCTGCCGGTCCGCGTGGTGCGCACGCACGTGCCGGGCACCGGGCTGCACGCCGTGCTGCTGGTGGACGTGTCGGACCTGGCGCAGGCGGCCGAGGACCTGCGTGACGAACAACGCAGGTTGCGCACCGTGCAGAACGTCGCCCAGATCGGCTCGTGGGAGTACGACCCGGACACCGGCGTCACGGTCTGGTCCGAGTCGCACTACGAGATGATGGGCGTGCGGCCCGGCGAGGTGGTCCCGGGCGCGCAGGCCGTGCTGGACGTGGTGCACCCCGACGACTACGAGATGGTCGCCAGCTACTGGGCGAACCGGGAACTCGACGGCAACCCGATCGACATCGTCTACCGCATCACCCGCCCGGACGGCCAGCTGCGCTGGATCCGCGGCGTGGCCGAGGCGAAGCTCAGGTCGGACGGCCGGACCCAGTTCATCACCGGCTACATCCGCGACATCACCGACCAGTGGCGGTCCGACCTCGCGCTGGAGACCGAGCGCGGCCGGCTGCTGGAGGCGCAGCGCATCGCGCGCATGGGCAGCTGGAGCTTCGAGATCGGGACCGGCGCGGTGCACCGCAGCGAGGTGCTGCTGGAGATGTACGCCGAGATGGGCGTCGTCCCGGACGACGACCTGCTGTGCGGCGTGCACCCGGACGACCGGCCCCTGCTGGTGGAGCTGCGGCGCAAGCTGCTGGACGCCAAGGAGGGCGAGGACGACCAGACGTTCGAGGCCGAGGTGCGCAGCGCGTCCGGCGAGCGCGTCTACGTGTGCCGGGCGCGGGCCGGGTTCGAGTGCGGCAAGATCAGCCGGCTGCACGGCACCATCCAGGACGTCACCGAGGCGCGTGCGCTGGAACGCCAGCTCCGCGACGATCGCCGCCGGCTCGCCGACGCGCAGAAGGCCGCCCAGCTCGGCGTCTGGGAGTGGAACCTGCAGACCGGCGACGTGGTGTGGTCGGACATGTTGACCGAGCTGTTCCGCGTGCCGCGCGAGGAGCACACCCGCTACCAGACGTACCTCGACCTCGTGCACCCCGACGACCGCGGCTGGGTGGACGACCTGTGGCAGCAGCTGGCCACGGAGGAGGTACCGATCCAGCTGGAGCACCGGATCGTGCGCCGCGACGGCAAGGTGCGCGTGTTCCGCTCCTACGGCGTCGTGGTCAAGGGCCCGGACGGCCGTCCGCTCGCGGTCGGCACCGCGCAGGACATCACCGAGCAGCGGGCCGCCGAGACGCGGATGAAGCGGTCCAGCCAGCGCTTCGCGGACCTGGTGTCGTTGACGCCGGTCGGCATCGGCCTGTTCGACGAGGGCGAGCGGCTGGTCGACGCCAACGACGCGCTGTGCGACCTGCTGGGCATGGACCTGGAGCAGCTGCGCGGCATGACCGCGGGCCAGCTCACCCACCCGGACGACCACGGCAACCCGCTGCCGTCGATCAGCGCCATGTCCGCGCCGGACGCCGAGCGCACGCACAAGATCCCGCAGCGCATCCTGGTCCGCCGCGACGGCGTGCAGGTGTACTGCGAGCTGCACATCGCGCTGTCCGTGCAGGACGACGGCCGCCGGTTCTGGCTGATCGTGTTCCAGGACATCACCGAGCGCCGCCGCACCGCCGAGGCGCTGCGCCACCAGGCCACCCACGACGAGCTGACGGGCCTGCCGAACCGGGCGCTGGTCAAGGAGATGCTGGGCGAGCTGCTGGAGTCGCCGGAGCGGTCCAAGGTCGCGGTGCTGTTCTGCGACATCGACAACTTCAAGCGGGTCAACGACTCGCTCGGGCACGACGCGGGCGACGAGCTGCTGGTGGCGCTGGCGCGGCGGCTCGAAGGCGGCCTGCCGGAGAGCTGCACGGCGGCCCGCCTGTCCGGTGACGAGTACGTGATCATCTGCGAGAACATCGACCAGGTCGGCGGCGTGGACGCGCTGGCCACCAGGGTCGCCGGGCTGCTGCGCACGGCGGTGCCGGTGCACGGCCAGTTGGTCCGGGTCTCGGCGTCGATCGGCGCGGCGGTGCCGAACGGGTCGCGCGCCACCGGCAACGACCTGCTGCGGTTCGCCGACGCGGCGATGTTCGAGGCCAAGCGGTCCGGCGCGGGCCGGGTGTCACTGGCGAGCGCGGCGCTGATCGCGTCGGCAGACCGGCAGGTGCACCTGGAGGGCCAGCTGCGGGACGCGTTGGCGAACGACGGGCTGACGCTGCACTTCCAGCCGGTGGTCGGCGTGGACGGCGTGGTCCAGACCGCGGAGGCGCTGGTGCGCTGGCCGCACCCGGACCGGGGCCTGCTGCCGCCGGACGTCTTCCTGCCCGTGGCCGAGCAGGGCGACCTGCTGCGGGAGCTGGACCGGTGGGTGCTGCGGACGGCGTTGAAGGAGGCCTCGACCTGGCCGGAGCCCGGTGGGCACCCGGTGTCGGTCGCGGTGAACCTGGCCGGCCTGGTGCCGGGGGACCCGGAGTTCGTGGACATCGTGGCCAACACGATCGCCGAGGCGGGCATCCCGTGGGACCGGGTGGTGCTGGAGCTGGTGGAGACGGCGCTGGTGGACCTGCCGTCACGGGTGCGCGCGACGATGGACGAGCTGGCTGCGCGGGGCATCCGGTTCGCGGTGGACGACTTCGGCACCGGCTACTCGTCGCTGGCCCGGCTCAAGGACCTCCCGGCGCAGATCATCAAGGTCGACCGCCGGTTCGTCTCCGGGGTGGGCAACGACTCGTCGGACTTCGCGGTGGCGAAGGCGGTGGTTGACATGGCGCGGGCGATGGGCCGCAAGTGCGTGGCGGAGGGCGTGGAGACGGCGACGCAGTTCCACGTGCTGCGCGGTGTCGGCGTGGACGCCTACCAGGGGTGGCTGTTCTCCCGCCCGGTGCCGCCCAAGGAGTTCCGCGCGGTGCTGGCACTTGGCCCGTTGCACATCCCTCGTGCCGGGTGATCCGCAATACTCCCCGATCGGGTGAAGGTCTTGAGGTAGGGAGACGATCGGGTGGATCCGGCACGCATGATCACCGACCTGGAGGTCAAGGCTCGTGACCTGGCCCGGCGGGCGCAGCAGGTGCAGGACGGCATCCGTGCCGCGGAGGCCGCGGTGCGGTCGCCCGACGGCTGGGTGACCGCGACGGTCGCGCCCAACGGGGCGTTGCGGGACATCTCGTTCTCGCTGCCCGCCGAAGGGCTGTCCGACGCGGCCTTGGGCGAGGTCGTGATGGCGACCGTGCAGCGGGCGCGGGCGCAGGTGGCCCGGCAGGTGGCGGAGGTGGTGGAGCCCGAGTTCGGCGGCACCGCGGCGATGGAGTTCATGACGGCGTTCGAGCCCTCGACGCCTGCCCCGGTAAACGTGGCACCGGCGCTGCCTTCGGAATCCGCGCTGCCTTCGGTTTCCGCGCTGCCTTCGGTTTCCGCGCCGTCTTCGGGTTCGGGTTCGGCGGCGTCTTCGGGTTCGGCGGAGCCCGAGCTGGAGCTGCCGCGCAGCCTGTGGTGCCCGGTGGAAGCCGGCGGGCCGTCGCAGCAGTGAGCGGGATCGGGGCGAGGCCGCGTGCGACGGCGGACGAGCGGCGCCGGACGATCGCGGACGGGCTGGTCGGTGTCGAGCCGGACGCGTTCGGGCTGTTGGCCCGGTTCTTCGCCGAGGGCACGTGCGACCTGGCCGGTCGGGTCGCCGAGGACATCCGCCGGCCGGTGTCGGACGGCGTCGACGTGCCGTCACCGGCGGACGGCACGGGACGGGAAGCCGACGAGCCCTGGGCGCCGGACCCCGACCTGGCCCTGGCGTCCGCGTGGCTGGACACGCTCGGTCTCTCGCTCGACCCGTTGACGCCGCTGGCCGACGTCGGGTGGCTGGTCGAGCACGTCCGGTTCCTGAACGCGCCGCTGGACTGGTTGGCGGGCGACGGCGCCCGGATCAGGGAGGCGGTCGGCAGCTGGCGCCAGGCGGCCGTCGACCTCGACCGCCTGGCTCGCGACGAGCCCCACGGCCCTACGGCCGACGACACCCGTGCCGCGAGCCGCCGGTGTGCCGCGGTCGCCGCGCAGCTGTCGACCGCCGGGACGATCACGGCGGCCGTGCGCGGCATGGTCCGGGACCTGATCGGGATGTTCGTGGGTGAGGTGGTCCGCAACGCCGCCGTCGCGCTGGCCACGGCGGAGGCGAGCGGCGGCGCGTCGGTCGCGGCGTTCACCGGCTGGGCGGTGGGGCGCGCGGCGGCGGTGCTGGAGCGGATCACCGGTCAGATCATGCGGCTGCTGCACGCGCTGACCCGGATCCTCGGTCGCCTGGAGGCGTTGGCCGGGTGACCCGGCCCGCCGGTGGCTCAGCCCTGCTGCGCGACTCGGCCCCGATGCCGACTCAGCCCTGTTCGCCGACTCAGCACGACTGGCCTCGGACCGGTGGCGGACCCTGAGGGTCCGGGTACGACGGCTGCCCGGGGTGTCGCTGACCGGGGGTGTTGCAGGCCTGGGTGCGGCTGACCGGGATGTGGCTGCTGGACCGGTTGCGGCGGACCGACTGTGGCCGGCCGGGTCGCGGTGGGCCGGGCCGCTGCTGCCGGCCGCCGGGGGGTTGTTTGCGCGTGCCTCCGGCTTCGACCGCGAGCTACCGCCGACCTCAGCCCGCACGCCGGGATCTCACCGCATCTCGCTGCTACAGCACCGCCGACGCGCGGATCAGGGGCAGCAGGGCGGCGATCCGGTGCCGGGGCAGGTCGATCAGCCGCAACTCCAGGTCGTCGTCGTCCCCGATCCGCTCCCGCGCCTCCCGCTTCGTCAACGCGCCGTGCGTCACGGTGACCAGCGCCTCCCGCCACACGTTCCCCAACTTCCCGTGCGCCCGCATCAACACCTCCCGCACGGCCAACCCGCCGACGTCCAACGTCCCCGCCGGCACCTGATCCGCCACCACCACGCAGTGCTTCCCGTCCGGAGTGGACCGCAGGAACCGCAGCGCGAACCTGGTGTCCACCAACGAAGTCAGCCCGTGCTGACCCGCCGCCGACGCGACGTCGGGGTGGTTGTTCGGCACCAGCGCCGCCATCCGACCCGGCGAGCACGCCAGCAGCGTGCGCAGCAGCCACGGCCCCGGATCACCCGACAGGTCCACCGCCAACGACGCCGCGCCCTTGCCGATCGGGTCCGACCACCCCGGCGCACGAGGCTTCGGCGGCGGTGACGACTCCGGGCGCGGGGCGAGGTCGACCAACGCCGCCAACGCCGTCGAGCCCGGCCCGGTCGCCTCCACGGACTGCGGCCCGTGCGTGTAGATGGAGGTCTTCGAAGACACCGACGTCGCACGGCGGGACGTGGGCCGGCACACGTACAGGTCGGCCGCGCTGCCGATCGCCTGGGCGCCGTCGAACCGGTGGAACGCGGGGAGGATCGCCTCGAACACCAACCCGAGCCGCTGCAACTCCTGCTGCACCTTCAACCCCAGCGCGGGCGTCCGGTCGCTGAACCCGTACGCCAGCAGCACCCGCCCCGACGACAGGTCGGCCAGGCACTCGACCGCCCGCGAGGCGAACAGCCCGACGCCCTCCGGCGTGTAGGGCGGATCGCTGAACACCAGGTCCGCCGACTCCGAGAGCGCGGGCGGCAGGCCGAACCGGAAGTCCGCGTGCACCGTCCGCACCGACCGCCCGCGTGACGCGGCGCGCGTCGAGACGTACTCCAGCAGCCGGTCGTCCACGTCCACCACGACGACGTCGACGTCCGGGTTCACCACGCACACCGCGAGGGACGTCAGGTCGTGGTCGCCGAGGCACAGCAGCGTCCGCCCGGCCAAGTCGTACGTCGTGTCCAACCACAGCGCGCGCTTCAACGCCGTCTCCGCGGTCGCCTGCACGTGGTCCAGTGCGGACAACGGCGGCGGCACGTCCGCGATGTCGGCCAGGATCGACCGCAGTTCCGACGTGTGCCGGGACACCAGCGCGTCCACCGGGTCGACCAGGTCCTCGGCGACGGCGAACTCCGCGTAGTCGGCTGCCTTGGCCGACGCCAGCCGGTACCGGTCGCCGCTGGTCTCCAAATCGTCGCCGATCGCGGTCAGCAGCTCCTGCACGGTGCGCCGCGGCACGGCGGGGAGGCGGACGAGCTCGGCCAGCGTGTGCCAGTCGCCGGCGAGCAGGTCGAGCACGCGCCGCAGCTTGCGGGCGTGCGCACCGCGTTCGGTCAGGAGGGCGCGTACTGGTTCTGGGGCCACAAACGTTGCAGCCTACTGACCGAACGGTGAAACGTCGTGCCACGGTCGGATCGACGGGCTAGGGTCGGGCGACGCTTGATACCCATCGGCAGGAGGACCACGGGTGATCGAGTTCCGCGACGTGACCAAGCGGTTCGACGACGGGACCACCGCGGTGAACGGCCTGGACCTGGTGGTCGAGGCGGGCACGATCACGGTCTTCGTCGGCCCGTCCGGGTGCGGCAAGACCACGTCCCTCCGCATGGTGAACAGGATGCTCGACCCGACGTCCGGCACGATCCTGGTGGACGGCAAGGACGTGCTCGGTGTGGATCCGCCCACACTGCGGCGCGGTATCGGGTACGTGATCCAGCAGGCCGGGCTGTTCCCGCACCGGACGGTGCTGGACAACGTGGCCACGGTGCCGCTGCTCATCGGGTGGACCAGGCGCAGGGCGCGTGAGCGTGCCGCCGAGCTGTTGGAGCTGGTCGGCCTGCCCGCCGAACTCGGCCGCCGCTACCCGGTGCAGCTGTCCGGCGGTCAGCAGCAGCGCGTGGGCGTGGCGCGGGCGCTGGCCGCGGACCCGCCGGTGCTGCTGATGGACGAGCCGTTCAGCGCGGTCGACCCGGTCGTGCGGGAAGGACTGCAGGACGAGTTGCTGCGGCTCCAGGCCGACCTCGACAAGACCATCGTGTTCGTCACGCACGACATCGACGAGGCCATCCGCATCGGCGACAAGGTCGCGGTGATGCGCACCGGCGGCTTCCTCGCCCAGTACGCGCCGCCGTCCGTGCTGCTGACCAGGCCGGCCGACGACTTCGTGGCGAACTTCGTCGGCAAGGACCGCGGCTACCGCAGCCTGTCCTTTGTGGACTCGTCAGGTGTCGAAGTGGCCGAGGTGCCCACCGTCGCCGAAGGTTCCGCGCCGGAGTCCTCTTCGGACTGGCGGCTGGTGGTGGACGCGGACGAGCGCCCGCAGGGCTGGGTCGCGCCGGACGCCGCGGTCGTGCCGGGCGGCTCGCTGTACGAGGTGGGCGCGGCGATCCGGGGCGCGCTGGACTCCGCGCTGTCCTCGCCGTCCGGATTGGGCGTGGCGGTGGACGCCGAGGGGCGGCTGGCCGGCGTCGTCACGGCACGGCAGGTGCTGGACGTGATCGAGAGCCGCCGTGGGTGACGTGGTGAGGTACCTCAGTGACGCCGGCACGAGGGCGGCGCTGCTGGACAGGCTGCTCGAACACGTCTACCTGTCACTGGTGCCGCTGGTCGTGTCCGTGGTGCTGGCGATCGTGCTCGGCCTGCTGTGCCACCGGTTCCGCCCGGTCAACGCGGCGCTGATCGCGTTGTCGAACGTCCTCTACACGATCCCGTCGCTGGCCCTGTTCGCGATCATCCCGGCGTTGATCGGCACGAGGGTGCTCGACCCGGTCAACGTGATCAGCGCGTTGACCCTCTACACCACCGCGCTGCTGGTCCGACCGGTCGCCGAGGCGCTGGACGCGGTGCCGTCGCACATCACCGCCGCGGCCACCGCGATGGGCTTCCGGCGCTCACGCCGGTTCCTCACGGTGGAGCTGCCGCTGGCCGTGCCGGTGCTCGCGGCGGGCGTCCGGGTCGGTTCGGTGAGCAACATCAGCCTGGTCAGCGTGGGCGCGCTGATCGGCACCGGCGGTCTCGGCACGCTGTTCACCGACGGCTTCCAGCAGCGCTACCTGGCGCCGATCATCGTCGGCATCGTGCTGACCATGGTGCTGGCGCTGGTGGTCGACCTGCTGCTGGTGCTGCTCCGCAACGTCCTGACCCCGTGGGCGCAGGGGGGCAAGCCGTGATCTTCGCCGAGGCGTTCGCGTGGCTGGTCGACCCGGTGAACTGGTCGGGCGGCAAGTCGATCCCGGTGCGGGTCGGCGTCCACCTGCTGTTCTGCGTCGCCGCGGTGCTCGGCGCGGCGCTGATCGCGGTGCCGCTCGGCCTGTTCGTGGGCCACACCGGGCGCGGTGCGGTGGTGCTGGTGGGCGGCAGCAACGCGTTGCGCGCGTTGCCGACGCTGGGCCTGGTCACGTTCCTGTACCTGATCACGGGCGGCGGCACGGCCGGTGTGCTGATCGCCCTGGTGGTGCTCGCCGTGCCGCCGATCCTGGCGGGCACCTACGCGGGCATCCAGGACGTGGACCGCGGTGTGGTCGACGCGGCGAGCGGCATGGGCATGACCGGGACGCAGCGGTTGTGGCGGGTCGAGGTGCCGAACGCGCTGCCGCTGCTCATCGGCGGCCTGCGCAACGCGACGCTCCAGGTCGTCGCCACCGCGTCGGTGGCGGCGTACGTGGGCATCGAGACGTTGGGGCGCCCTCTCCTGGACGGCGTGCGGGTGCTGGACTACGCGCAGTTCGTGGGCGGCGCGATCCTCATCGCGCTGCTCGCGGTCGCGCTGGACGCGGTGCTCGCGGGCGTCGGCAAGCTCGTCGTGCCCCAAGGCGTGCGGCTGTCCGCGCAAGCGGGGAGGACGCGCTCGAGAAGGATGCAGTCGAGGCGCCGGAATACACCGGCGCCCGTCGAACCTGGAGGAAGTCCGGCATGAAGCGCACGTTGGCCGTCATCGTCGCCGCGGCCACCCTGGTCGTCTCCGCCTGCGGGTCCAAAGAGGACCTGGGCGGGACCGGGCAGGACGCCGCGTCGGGTGAGGTCGTGGTCGGTTCGGCCGACTTCACCGAGAACAAGATCCTGGCCGAGATCTACGCCGGCGCGTTGAAGACGACCGGCGCCACGGTGTCGGTCCGGCCCGGCATCGGCGCCCGCGAACTGGTCGTGAAGGCGTTGCAGGACAAGTCGCTCGGCGTGGTGCCGGAGTACACCGGCAACCTGCTGAACTACTTCGACAAGACCAACACCACGACCGAGGCGGAGGCCGTCTACGCGGCGTTGAAGTCCAAGACGCCGGAAGGCCTCGAAGTGCTGGAGAAGTCGGACGCGGAGGACAAGGACGTCCTGGTGGTCACCAAGGCCACCGCGGACAGCGGCGTGAAGTCGATCGCCGACCTCGGTTCCGGCAAGTACGCGCTCGGCGCGGCCGGTGAGTGGCAGCAGCGCTGGGAAGCCAAGATCAAGGACCTGTACGGGGTGACGTTCACCGAGATCAAGACCACCGACGCCGGCGGTCCGATCACCGTGGACGCGCTGAAGAACGGCACCGTGCAGGTGATCAACCTCTACACCACGTCCGCCGACATCAAGGCGAACGACTTCGTGGAGCTGGAAGACCCGAAGACGATGTACCCGGCCCAGAACATCGTGCCGCTGCTGCGTTCCGACGCGGTCGACGCGAAGGGCAAGGAGGCGCTGGACAAGGTCTCCGCGGCGCTCACCACCGAGAACCTGGCCGACCTGGTCAAGCAGGTGGACGTCGACAAGAAGACCGTGGCGAACGTGGCGGCGGAGTTCCTGAAGACCGTCGGCTTCTGATCGTCCGAGTCGCGAGGGCCGGGGGTGCTCACCCCGGCCCTCGGGCATTTTCGCAACGTTACGAGAATCGTTGACAACCGATCGCGGTCGGTCGAACACTGTGCGCATCGCCGTCCTCGGCCTCTTCCGGTCCGGAACCGCCATTCCGCCGCCATTCCTCTTGTGGAGGGCAGAATGCACATTCGTCGACACCGGTCACGATTCTTAGCGGTCGCGGCAGTCGCCGCGGCGATCGCCGGCAGCGGGGTGGTCGTGGCGCAGGCCGCCACCACCGGGTGTTCCGTCACGTACGCCGTCCCGTCGCAGTGGCAGGGCGGCTTCACCGCGAACGTGACCGTCACCAACCTGGGTGACCCGGTCTCGTCGTGGACCTTGACGTGGAGCTTCGCCTCGGGCCAGCAGGTCTCCCAGGCGTGGAGCGCCACCACGTCGCAGAGCGGCAGCCAGGTCACCGCCCGCAACGCCACCTACAACGGCAGCCTGGCGACCGGCGCCACCGCGTCGTTCGGCTTCAACGGCTCGTGGAACGGCAGCAACCCCGCGCCGACTTCCTTCGCCCTCAACGGCACCACCTGCACGGGCGCACCGTCGACGACCACCACGACGACGTCCGGTGGGTCCACGACGTCGACCCCGACGTCGACCACCACCCCGACGTCGACCACGTCCGTCCCGCCGAGCGACAACCCCGCCTGGGGCAGGTCGCTGCCGCCGGCGGACGCGCAGACCAGCATGGCCTACGACATCGTCGTGTCGGCCAACGGGAACGGCTACACCCCGCGCGCCAACGAGTGCTCGCGCGAGGTCCACGCGCGGTACTGGACCTACGGGCCGGACGGCAAGGTCTACCCGACCTGGCACCCGCCGCGTGACGCGAGCGGCTGCGCCTTCGGGCACGAGCACGGCGACGACCCGCGCACGTCGGACCTCTTCGCCACCGCGAAGTGGGCGCCCTTCGGCTACACCAGCGAAGTGATGATGGCGGCCAACCCCGGTGGCGCGCACCGGCACGAGGACCACGTCGGCCACAAGGTCCTCGCGGTCAACAACTCCAACGTCAAGCAGGGTGACGACGGCACCAGCTTCTTCCCGCCGAGCGGCGCCACGACCGCCGTGTGCGACGTCCTGCTGAAGTTCCACCAGGGCACCCACTCGCCCGACGCGTTCACCAACAACGCGCACGAGCTGATCTACTACAACCGCTGCTCGCACAACGACAACGGCCAGATCAGCGAAGCGCGGTTCACCGCCTTGATCCCCAGCGGCCGGCCGGGCGGTTTCGGCGCCACGGACTGCCCCGGGCCGTTCAACAACAAGTTCACCACCGTGGGCCCGGCCGTGCCCGCGGACTCGCCGTCGGACACCCGCTCGCTCGGCCGCCTCATCACCGACGCGAGCTGCGTGCAGGCGATCCGGGAGGGCAAGACGCACTTCGAGGTGATCACCGGCACTGAGGTCCCGTTCGACACCAACGACTTGCACGAGTTCTGGTTCTCGAACGTCTCCGTCACCACCTCGCAGCTGACGTTCACCATCCAGCCGCTGTTCTACGTGCTCAACCCCAGCCGCTACTACGACGCCTCGAAGCCGAACCGGCTCGCCCGCCAGGTCGACCTCTGCTACGACGGCATCCGCGGCGACTACTGCGACACCGTCCGCCGGATCACGCAGCAGACCGGACAGCGGGTGGCGTGGGACGACCCGCGCTCGCCGTTCAAGGGGACGCTGCGCGAGTTCCGGCCGGGTGGGTTCACCGTCCGCAACACCGGGCCGGCCACCGTCTACACCGACGTGTACGGCCGCAACGCGTCGACCGCACCGTTCACCGGCTCGATCCAGCAGCACTTCTCGGGCAACCACGCGCCGGTGCAGATGTTCGTGCGCGGCGCCACGAGGGACTACGCGGCGAACGCCGCCGACCAGATCCACGCGCCGAACTGACCGTCCCGACCCGACCGTCCGACCCGACCGTCCCGGGTGGGAACCCGCGGCCCGTCCGCGGGTTCCCACCCGTTCGGTCGCACCGCGCTCAGCCCCGGCCGCCGATCCGCGCGGTCAGCTCGTCCGCCGCACGTCGGATCTCCACCGCCAGCTCCGGCCACGTCTCGCCGCACTCCACCTCGCAGACGTGCCGGAACGTCACCGTGATCGCCGCGATCGGCCGTTCGCCGTGGTCGAAGACCGGCGCCGCCACCGACGCGAACCCGGCCGTCACGTACCCGTCCTCCACCGACCACCCGCGCCGCCGTTCCACCGCCAGCAACCGCCGCAACGCGGGCAGGTTCCGCGGCCCCCGCCCGGTCCGGTCCACGAACGTGCCCGGCACCAACGCCCGCACCTGCGCCGCCGGCAGCCGCGCCAACATGGCCCGCCCCGAAGCGGTCAGGTGCGCCGGCAGCCGCACGCCCACGTCCGACACGATCGTCGTCGGCTGGCGAGGCTGCTCCCGCACCAGGTAGAGCGCCTCCGAGCCGTGCAGCACACCGAGGTGGGCCGTCCGCCCCACCGAGTCGACCAACCGCCGCAGCAACGGCCGCGCCAGCCGTTCCAGCGGGTCGTGCCGCAGGTACGCCGAGCCGAGTTCGAACGCCGCCACACCCAGCCCGTAGCGTCGCTCCTCTGGGAAGTGGGTCGCGAAGCCTGCCGCCGTCAGCTCCGCCAGCAGGTGGTACGTCGTCGACCTGGGCAGGGACAGCTCGCGCGCCACCGCCGCCGCAGACACGGGACCGGGCCTGCCGGCCAGCAGGCGCAGCACCGCGAGCCCTCGGCGCAACGCCGGCACCTCGCTGCTGCCTCCCACGGAACCCATTCTCGACAGAACCGGGCCGGGGCGCATTGGAGGGTCATGACGGCACCGGTCCGTGGACGAGGCCGGGAGCACCCAGCGCGTGTGGAAGCACAGCAGCGGGTACGTGCACGCGCCGAGCTTCGAGCTGCTGGTGCCCAAGGACGCGCAGGGACAGGACGCGCTGCGCCGGCAGATCGCCTCCTGTTCCGCGGCCGACAAGGCGACGATCAACGGCAGGGCCGCCCTGGTGGTGGATCCGACGAAGAGCGGCACGCCCGGGCCCGACGAGGACGAGGGGCCGGACGGGACGCCGCCGGACGCGAAGGTCATCCTCAACCCCGCACCGGACCGCTACCTCCAACTGGTCCTGTCGAACGCGGTGGAGGCGCGCGGCGACGCCATCCGGATCGCCGAGTCGCTGCAACCGGACCCGACGTCGGTGCGCGGCCCCGTGTCGATCGGCGGCGCGGTCGCCCACCAGGCCCAGGTGACCGACCAGGGCCGGCAATTGTCCACGACCGGCGAGGTCAACGGGACCTCCTACGGGGCGAACCTGGGCAGCTTCGTCGTGAACACCGGCTCCACGCGCGTCGAGCCGGTCGCCGTCACCGCTCGCGGCGCGTCCGCCGAGTACCTGGGTGCGCGGGGCGGCTACCTGCGCGTCGACCTCGGCCGGAACCTGCACCTGCTGGTCTTCGGTCGGGGCCCGACCCTCGCGTCGGCGCAGGAGCTGATCGCGGTGGCCGAGGCCGTCACGGTCGACACCGCCCCGGCCTGGCTGACGGGCTGACGTGACGTGGTGGGGTGAACCGGGGGTGTGCCCACCTCACGCGCCGAGTTCGACCGTCCCGTCACGCCGCCCCCGGCGGACCATGCGGTTGAAGCTCGCCCCCGCCGCCACCGTCGCCGCGAACCACGTCGCGCCGACGCACACCCCCAACCCGACATGGTCTGGGATACCAGACACGATCGGCGGACGTCGGGTCGTGCGGATCCGGCTGCCGGGTTGAGATGGGTGCATGCAACCCGTGCAGCTGGGTCCGAAACCCCTGACCCGCGATGACGTCCACGCCGTGGCCCGAGGCGACGCGCGCGTGGAGATCACGGACGCGGCGCGCGAGGCGGTCACCACCGCCAGGGCGCACATCGAACGCCTGGCCACCGCCGAGAAGCCCACCTACGGCATCTCCACGGGGTTCGGCGCGCTGGCCGTGCGGCACATCCCGCCGGACCGCCGTGCCGCCCTCCAGCAGTCCCTGGTCCGCTCGCACGCGGCGGGCGCGGGCCCCGCGGTCGAGCGCGAGGTGGTCCGCGCCCTCGTCCTGCTCCGCCTCAAGACCCTGACCAGCGGTCACACCGGCATCCGGCTGGAGACGGCCGAGGCGATGGCCGCGATGCTGAACGCGGGCATCACCCCGGTCGTGCACGAGTTCGGCTCGCTCGGCTGCTCGGGCGACCTGGCCCCGCTGTCCGCCGCCGCCCTGGCCCTCACCGGCGAGGGCGACGTGCACGACGCGGACGGCGCCCTGGTCCCGGCCGCGCAGGCCCTCGCCGAGGCGGGCATCCAGCCCGTCCGCCTGGCCGAGAAGGAGGGGCTGGCGCTGATCAACGGCACGGACGGCATGCTCGGCATGCTCATCCTCGCCATCAAGGACCTGCACCACCTGCTGGACGTCGCCGACCTGACCGCCGCGATGAGCGTGGAAGCCCTGCTCGGCACGGACCGCGTGTTCGCCGCCGACCTCCAGGCCCTGCGCCCGCACCCCGGCCAGGGGCGTTCGGCGCAGCGGATGGCGGAGATCCTGCGCGACTCCGAGATCATGGCGAGCCACCGCGGCCCGGACTGCACGCGCGTCCAGGACGCCTACTCGCTGCGCTGCTCACCGCAGGTGCACGGCGCGGCCCGTGACACCGTCGCCTACGCCGAGACGGTCGCCGACCGCGAGCTGGCGTCGTCCATCGACAACCCGGTGGTGCTGGCCGACGGCCGGGTCGAGTCGAACGGCAACTTCCACGGCGCGCCGATCGCCTACGTGCTGGACTTCCTGGCCATCCCGACCGCCGACGTGGCGAGCATCGCCGAGCGCCGCACGGACCGGATGCTCGACGTGAACCGCTCGCACGGCCTGCCCCCGTTCCTGGCGCACGACCCGGGCGTCGACTCCGGCCACATGATCGCCCAGTACACCCAGGCCGCGATCGTCAGCGAGCTGAAGCGGCTGGCCGCGCCCGCGTCGGTCGACTCGATCCCGAGCAGCGCCATGCAGGAGGACCACGTCTCCATGGGTTGGTCCGCCGCACGCAAGCTGCGCCAGTCCGTCGACGGCCTGCGGCGCGTCCTCGCGATCGAGCTGCTGACCGCCGCCCGTGCCCTGGACCTGCGCAAACCGCTCAAGCCCGCCCCCGCCACCGCGGCGGCCGTCGAGAAGCTCCGCGAGCACGTCGAGGGCCCCGGCCCGGACCGCCACCTCGCGCCCGAGATCGCCGCCGCCGAAGAACTGATCCGGAACGGAGCCCTCTGATGGTGCGCGCCGCCCGAGGCACCGACCTCACCGCCCGCAGCTGGCCGACCGAGGCCGCCCTGCGGATGTTCCACAACAACCTCGACCCGGACGTCGCCGAGCGTCCCGACGACCTGGTCGTCTACGGCGGCACCGGCAAGGCCGCCCGCGACTGGCCGAGCTTCCACGCCATCACCCGCGAGCTGACGAACCTGAAGGACGACGAGACCCTGCTCGTCCAGTCCGGCCGCCCTGTCGGCGTCATGCGCACCCACGAGTGGGCGCCGCGCGTGCTGATCGCCAACTCGAACCTCGTGCCGGACTGGGCGAACTGGCCCGAGTTCCGCCGCCTCGAAGCCGAGGGCCTGACCATGTACGGCCAGATGACGGCCGGCTCGTGGATCTACATCGGCACCCAGGGCATCCTCCAGGGCACCTTCGAGACGTTCGCCGCCGTCGCCACCAAGAGGTTCAACGGCACGCTGCGCGGCACGCTCACGGTCACCGCCGGGCTGGGGGGCATGGGCGGCGCGCAACCGCTTGCGGTCACCATGAACGAGGGTGTGGCCCTGTGCGTCGAGGTGGACCCGCAGCGCGCCCGCCGCCGGGTGGAGACCCGCTACCTGGACGAGATCGCGGACGACATCGACGACGCCATCGCGCGGGTGCTGAAGGCGAAGTCCGAAGGCCGGGCGCTGTCCGTGGGCCTGATCGGCAACGCCGCCGAGGTGCTGCCCGAGCTGCTGCGCCGCGAGGTGCCGGTGGACATCGTCACCGACCAGACCTCAGCGCACGACCCGCTCGCGTACTGCCCCAGGGGCGTCGCGGTGGAGGACTGGGCCGACTACGCCGCCGCCAAGCCGGACGAGTTCACCGACCGGGCCCGAGAGTCGATGGCCGACCACGTCGAGGCGATGGTGGGCTTCATGGACCGCGGCGCGGAGGTGTTCGACTACGGCAACTCCATCCGCGGCGAGGCCAAGACCGGTGGCTACGACCGGGCGTTCGAGTTCCCGGGTTTCGTCCCCGCCTACATCCGGCCGCTGTTCTGCGAGGGCAAGGGCCCGTTCCGCTGGGCCGCGCTCTCCGGCGACCCGGCCGACATCGCCGCGACCGACCGGGCGATCCTGGAGCTGTTCCCGGAGAACGAGCAGTTGGCGCGCTGGATCAAGATGGCCGGTGAACGCGTCGAGTTCCAGGGCCTGCCCGCCCGCATCTGCTGGCTCGGTTACGGCGAACGCCACCTCGCGGGGCTCAAGTTCAACGAGATGGTGGCGTCCGGCGAGCTGTCCGCGCCGATCGTCATCGGCCGCGACCACCTGGACTGCGGATCGGTGGCGTCCCCGTACCGGGAGACCGAGGCGATGGCCGACGGCTCCGACGCGATCGCCGACTGGCCGTTGCTGAACGCCCTGGTCAACACCGCTTCCGGCGCCACCTGGGTGTCCCTGCACCACGGCGGCGGCGTCGGCATCGGCCGGTCCATCCACGCCGGCCAGGTGACGGTCGCGGACGGCACCGCGCTGGCGGCGCAGAAGATCGAACGGGTGCTGACCAACGACCCGGCGATGGGCGTGATCCGGCACGTCGACGCCGGGTACCAGCGGGCCGTCGACGTCGCCGTCGAGAAGAACGTCCCGATCCCGATGAGCAGCGATGACTGACCTCCAGGACATCGCCGACGTCGGACGCGACCGCAAGCGGGGCGGCTACTCCCGGCACGGCTTCGACAGGGTGGAGCTGGAACTGCGCGCCTGGTTCACCGAGGAGGCGACCCGCCGGGGGCTCGACGTCCGGCCCGACCGCAACGGCAACATCTGGGCGTGGTGGGGGAAGCCGGGGCCCGGCGCGGTGATCACCGGGAGCCACCTGGACTCGGTGCCGGGCGGTGGGGCGTTCGACGGGCCGTTGGGCGTGGTGTCGGCGCTGCAAGCGGTGGACTCGTTGCGGGCGCGCGGTGTCACGCCGGCGAAGCCGTTGGCGATCGTGGTGTTCGTGGAGGAGGAGGGTGGGCGCTTCGGCGTGGCCTGCCTCGGCTCCCGCTTGATGACCGGTGCGATCGCGCCGGAGGTCGCCGCCAAACTGACCGACGCGGACGGCGTCACGTTCGGCGAAGCGGCCCACGCGTCGGGCTTCGACCCGTTGCGGATGGGCCGGGACGACCGCGCGCTGTCGTCCATCGGCGCCTTCGTCGAGCTGCACGTCGAGCAGGGGCGCGGCTTGGACGTCCCGGTGGGCCTGGCCGACTCGATCCTCGCCCACGGTCGGTGGCGGTACACGTTCACCGGTGAGGGCAACCACGCCGGTGCGACGTTGATCGAGGACCGCCGCGACCCGATGCTGCCCGCGGCGCAGACGGTGCTGGCGGCGCGCCGCGCGGCCACTTCCGGTGCCCGTGCGACGGTCGGCCGGCTCGTGCCGAACCCCGGCGGGACGAACGTGATCCCGTCGTCCGTGGACGTCTGGCTGGACGCTCGCGCCGAGGACGAGCCGCGCACCCGTGAGGTGGTCGACCGGATCACGTCGGCGGCACGTGCGGCGGCGGAGGACGAGGGCTGCGCGGTGCGGGTGACGGAGGAGAGCTGGGGCGGGACGGTGCACTTCGACCCCGGCCTCATGTCCGACATCCGCGGCGCCCTCGGCGAGGACACCCCGGCCCTGCCGACGGGAGCCGGTCACGACGCCGGGATCCTGGCCGCGCACGTGCCGACGGCCATGTTGTTCGTGCGCAACCCGACCGGGATCAGCCACGCGCCGGAGGAGTTCGCCGAGTCGGACGACTGCGCGGCGGGTGTCGTGGCGCTGGCGACGACGTTGGAGCACCTGGCGCGATGAAGGGGTACTGGTGCGAGCGGGTCTGGCTGCCGGACGGCATCGCGTCGCGGGTGCTGGTGCGCGTGGACAAGGACGGTGTCATCGCGTCGGTGTCCGTCGTCGACACGGTCCCGTTGGGCGTGGAACGCCTCTACGGCATGGTGTTCCCCGGTTTCGCCAACGCGCACTCGCACGCGTTCCACCGGGCGTTGCGCGGACGCACGCATTCGGAGGGCGGCACGTTCTGGACGTGGCGTGACCGGATGTACGCGGTGGCGGAGCGCCTGACGCCCGACTCCTACCTCAGGCTGGCCACCGCCGTGTACGCGGAGATGGCCGTGTCCGGGGTGACGGCGGTGGGGGAGTTCCACTACCTGCACAACGGCGGGAACGAGATGGCCGAGGCCCTGCGCCAGGCCGCTCGCGACGCCGGGATCCGGCTCACCCTGCTGGACGCCTGTTACCTGGCGGGTGGGATCGGTCAGCCGGTGCGGGGGGTGCAGGAGCGGTTCTCGGACGGGACCGGGGACCGGTGGCTGGATCGGGTGGCCGAGCTGCGCGGCGACGAGAACACCAGGATCGGCGCGGCGATCCACTCCGTGCGCGCCGTGCCGCGCGAGGCGTTGGCGCTGGTCGCGGGCGCGTTCCCCGATCGGCCGCTGCACGTCCACCTGTCCGAGCAGCCGGCCGAGAACCGGGCCTGCCTGGAGGCGTACGGGGTGACCCCGACGGAGTTGCTGGCCGAGGCCGGTGCGCTGACGCCGCGGACGACGGCCGTGCACGGGACGCACTTGTCCGCGAAGGACATCGGCCTGCTGGGCGCGACGCGGACCGGGGCGTGCTTCTGCCCGACGACGGAGGCGGACTTGGCGGACGGGATCGGTCCGGCGCGTGAGCTGGCGGACGCCGGGGTGTCGTTGTCGTTGGGGAGCGACCAGCACGCGGTGATCGACCCGTTGCTGGAGGCGCGGGCGTTGGAGCACAACGAGCGCTTGCGCAGCGGGCAACGCGGTCGCTTCACGCCGGCGGAACTCGTCGGAGCGCTGACGAACCACGCGTCGATCGGCTGGCCCGAGGCCGGTCGGATCGAGGCGGGCGCCCCGGCCGACTTCGTGGCCGTTCGGACGAACTCCTTCCGGACCGCCGGAACGGCCCCCGAGCAACTGATCCTCTCCGCGACCGCTTCGGACGTGGCGGTGGTGGTGGTCGGCGGCAAGGTGGTGGCACGTGACGGCGTGCACGAGCAGTTGGGCGACGTCGCACGGCTGCTGACGGACGTGCTCGCGTGATCGGGGTGACGGGAGGGGAAGAGGTCCGAGAGGTGTCGCTCATCGACGTGCCCGGCCTGCCGCGAACCCAGCCGTGCCCGCGTGCCGAGAAGCGTTGGCGCGCACGGCGGGCGGACCGGAGCCATCACGCTGGTGGACTTGGCGGGCTGGACCCCCGGTCGACCACTTGCTCGGCCGAGCGCTCGGTGCGGACGACTCGGCCGCCGGACTGCCCTGATCGAGCAGGTCATCGCCGAGCACGGACGAAGGGCGTCGGAGCGCGGGACTCGGAGCGCCGAGGTGTCGGCCTCCTGTTCCCCGCCCGTGCCCGGCAGCGGTTGGTGCGCCCGTGAGCAGCACCCTCATCACCGGTATCGGTGAGTTGACCACGAACGACCCCGAGCTGGGTCGCCTCACCGATGCCGCACTCGTCCTCACCGACGACCGGGTCGAGTGGGCCGGCCCCGCGTCCTCCGCCCCCGCCGCCGACTCACGGGTCGACGTGGAAGGGCGGGCCGTCCTGCCCGGTTGGGTGGACAGCCACACCCACCTGCTGTTCGCGGGTGACCGGACCGCCGAGTTCGAAGCCCGCATGGCCGGTCAGGCGTACGCGGCAGGCGGAATCGCGATCACGGTCGGCGCCACGCGCGCCGCGTCCGACGACGAACTCGCCGCGACCCTGCGTCGGCACGTCGCCGAAGCCGTCGCCCAGGGCACGACCACGATCGAGACCAAGACCGGCTACGGGCTGACCGTCGAAGACGAGGTGCGGTCGGCTCGAATCGCCGCCCGGCACGCCGACGAGGTCACCTTCCTGGGCGCCCACCTGGTGCCGCCGGGCACCGACCCGGACGCGTACGTGACGCTGGTGATCGGCGACATGCTGGACGCGGTCGCGCCGCACGTGCGGTGGGCGGACGTGTTCTGCGAGCAGGGCGCGTTCGACGAGGACCAGTCGCGGGCCGTCCTCGAAGCCGCACGGGCCAAGGGACTGGGCCTGCGCGTGCACGGCAACCAGCTGGGCGAAGGTCCGGGCGTCCGGCTGGCGGTGGAGTCGGGCGCGGCCAGCGTCGACCACTGCACCTACCTGTCCGCCGCCGACGTCGACGCGCTGGCGACCTCGTCCACCGTCGCCACCCTGCTCCCGGCGTGCGACCTGTCGACCCGCCAGGCGCTCCCGCCCGCCCGTCGGCTCCTCGACGCCGGCGCAACGGTCGCCCTGGCCAGCAACTGCAACCCCGGCAGCTCCTACACCACGTCGATGGCCTACTGCATCACCACGGCCGTGCTCCAGATGCGCATGACCATCGAGGAAGCCGTCACCGCCGCCACCCTGAACGGCGCGAAAGCGCTGCGGCGCACCGATGTCGGCCACCTGTCACCGGGCGCGAGGGCGGACGTCCACGTGCTCGACGCGCCCTCGACCACCCACCTCGCCTACCGACCGGGCGTGCCGCTCACCCACGCTGTGTGGCGAGCGGGCGTTCGGCAGAGCTGAGGGCGTCCAAGGCCACCGACGTGGAGTCCGGGTGAGCGGGCAGGAGCGGTAGGCGGACGTCCGGGGTCGGGATCCGGCCCCGGGCGTGCAGGACGGCCTTGGTCACGGTGGGGTTCGGCTCGGCGAACAGCGCGGCCGACAGGACCCCCAGCCGCCCGCCGATCCGGCGTGCCGTGGTGACGTCGCCGGTGTGCCAAGCCTCGATCAGCCGGACGAACTCGCCGGTGGCCAGGTGGGAGCTGGCGAGGATTCCACCGTCGGCCCCCAGCGCCAGCAAGGGCGAGATGAACGCGTCGTCGCCGCCGAGGATCGCCAGGTCGGACGGCTCGTCGGCGAACAGCGCGATGGTGTCGGCGTTGATCCCGCCCGGCGAGTACTTCAGGCCCACCACACCGGGCACGGCGGCCAGGCGACGCAGGGTGCTCGCCGACAGGTACTGGCCCGTCCGGTGCGGGATGTCGTAGACGACCAGCGGTACGGGGCTGTCGGCGGCGAGCCGGGTGAAGTAGGCGAGGACGCCCTCCTCGCCAGGCCGGACGAACGGCGGCACCACGCTCAGCGCCGCCACGACGTCCCGATCGCCCAGCGCCTGGAGCGCCTGCGGGGTGTTCGCGCCGACCACCAGCTGGGCCTGGCGCGCTCGGCACACGCGGGCCGTCACGTCGATCACCGTCTGCTGCTCGGCTGTGGTCAGCGACGAGACCTCCGCCGTGGTGCCCAGCGCGACCAGCCCGCGCGCACCGGCGTCCAGGACCTCGTCGGCGAGGGCTTCGAGCGCGTCCAGGGCCACCGCTCCGGAGCGGTCGAACGGCGTGACCAGCGGGACGTACAAACCGGAGAGCGTCATGACTCGCACCTTGCCCGCTCGAACCGTGAAGGACCAGCGCGCATTTCTCAAGAGAACCGTAAGCTGAACTGATGCTCGACGTCCGACGCCTGCGACTCCTGCGCGACCTGGCCCGCCTGGGCACGATCGCGGCGGTGGCCCAGGCTCACGCCTACACGCCGTCCGCCGTGTCCCAGCAGCTCACGGCGCTGCAACGGGAAGCGGGCGTGCCGCTGCTGGAGCACACGGGCCGGAGCGTCAGCCTCACGCCCGCCGGCACGGCGCTGGTCCAGCACGCCGAGACCGTCCTCGCCGCCCTCGAAGCCGCGACCGCCACGTTGGCCGCCGCTCGCACGGGCCTGTCCGGGACCGTGCGCATCGGCGCGTTCCCCAGCGCCGTGCCCACGCTGCTGCCGGCGGCACTGGTCGCGCTGGGGCGAGACCACCCGACGCTCGACCTCATGGTCACCGAGCTGGATCCCGTGGACATGCCGGACGCGCTGCGCGATCGTCGTCTCGACGTGGCGCTGTGGCACGACTACGACACCGCACCCGTCGAGCGCGACCCCGGCGTGGACTCGGTGCGGTTGCTGGACGAAACGGTGTTCCTCGCCGTGCCCGCGGACACGTGGCCCGACGCGGCAGGCGAGACGACAGGCGACGCGGCAGCCGATCCGATCGAGGGCGCACGGGAGGCCGCGTGGATCGTCGGCAGCCCCGGCACCCTCTGCCACACCGTGGCGATGAGGGTCTGCCAGACGGCCGGCTACACGCCCAGGGTGCGCCATCACGCCGACGACTTCACCGCCGTGCTCGCCCTGGTCGCGGCGGGCCAGGGGGTCGCCCTGGTGCCGGAACTCGGTGCGACGCACCCGCCCGAGGACGTCCGGCTGCTCCCGCTCGACGTCCACCGGCGCACCCGCATCGCCTACCGGCGTGGTGCCGGAGCGCATCCCGTCGTCGCCGCGTGCGTGGCCGCGCTGGAGTCGTCGACCAGCGCGTACCTGGGTTCCTGAACCACGACCGGGGGTGGGCTCGCCGGATCGGAGCGCCCACCCCGCCGCGTCACGGGTTGACGACCTCGATCTCGCGCTCGTCGTGGACCGAGCCGCCGTCGCTGCTGTTGAGAGCGCTCGCGGCGACCGCCGGTGCACTTGACGTACCCGTACCCGTAGCCGGAGCCGACGCGCTGGCTGAGCCGGACGTCGAGGGTCGACCGGTGTCGCCCGGACCATGCCGAGCGCCCCGGCGGCTCAGTCCTCGAAGTCCTCGTCGTCCCGGGCCAGGTAGGTGGCCAGCCGCTCGACAGCGGTCTCGAAGTCGGGGTTGGCGTCGACGAAGGCGCGCAGCTTGTCGGCCAGCCAGGCGAAGCTCACCTCCTCCTCGCCCCGGCGGGATTCCAGTTCCTCGATGCCACGATCGGTGAAGTACACGGTCTTCCTCCACGAACGGCCGAGCCGTCGAGACCCGGAGGTCTCGACGGCTCGGCGCAACCCATCAGGTCCTACTCGAACGCCTTCGCGATCAGTTCGCGCTGCTCGACCTCGTGCACCTTGGACGAACCCGCCGACGGCGCGGCCATCGGACGGCGCGAGACGCGCTTCACGGCGAACCGCTCCGGCAGCAGCTCCGGCAGCGCCAGCCCGAAGAACGGCCACGCGCCCTGGTTCGCCGGCTCCTCCTGGACCCAGCGGACCTCGGTGGCGTTCGGGTAGCGGTCCAGGGCCTCGGTCAGCTTGCGCGCGGGCACCGGGTAGAGCTGTTCCACCCGCAGCACGGCGACGTCCTTGGCGGCACGCTTCTCCTGCTCGGCGGCCAGCTCGTAGTAGATCTTGCCGCTGCACAGCAGGACCTTGCGCACCGCGCCCTGGTCCAACCCGGTCTCGTCGTCGATCACCGACTTGAACCGGTGCTCCACGAAGTCCTCGACCGGGCTGGTCGCGGTCTTCAGGCGGAGCATCGACTTCGGCGTGAACACCACCAGCGGCCGGTTCACGCCGTCCAGCGCGTGCCGCCGCAGCAGGTGGAAGTAGTTCGCCGGCGTGGACGGCACCGCGATCGTCATCGAGCCCTCCGCGCACAGCTGGAGGAACCGCTCGATCCGACCGGACGTGTGGTCCGGGCCCTGGCCCTCGTGGCCGTGCGGCAGCAGCAGCACCACGTCGGACAGCTGGCCCCACTTCGCCTCACCGGACGAGATGAACTCGTCGATGATCGGCTGCGCGCCGTTGACGAAGTCGCCGAACTGCGCTTCCCACAGCACCAGCGCGTCCGGGTTGGCCACCGAGTACCCGTACTCGAAGCCCAGCGCCGCGAACTCGGACAGCACCGAGTCGTACACCATGAACTTGCCCTGGTTCTCGGCCAGGTTCTGCAGCGGCGTGTACTCCTCGGACCTCTTGCGGTCCACCAGCGTGGCGTGCCGCTGCACGAACGTGCCGCGTCGCGAGTCCTGACCGGCGAGGCGGACCGTGCGGCCCTCCAGCACCAGCGACCCGAACGCCAGCAGCTCGGCGAACGCCCAGTCGATGCCACCCTCGCGGGCCATCTTCGCGCGCCGCTCCAGCACCGGCTTCACCCGCGGGTGCGGGGTGAAGCCCTCGGGCAGGTTCACGTGCGCGTCGGCGATCTTCTCGATGATCGACCGGTCGATCCCGGTGGGCAGCTTGGCCGGGATCTGCTGTTCCTGCTCGATCGACGGCGAGGTCTTGATCGGGTGCTTCTCCAGCTCCCTGACCTCGTTGAACACGTGCTCCAGCTGCGACGAGAAGTCCTGCAGCGCCTTCTCGGCCTCTTCGACGGAGATGTCACCGCGGCCGATCAGGGACTCGGTGTAGGTCTTGCGCACCGAGCGCTTGGTGTCGATCACGTCGTACATCGCCGGCTGGGTCATCGACGGGTCGTCGCCCTCGTTGTGACCGCGGCGGCGGTAGCACACCATGTCGATCACGACGTCCTTGTTGAACCGCTGCCGGTAGTCCACGGCCAGCTTGGCGACCCAGTAGCACGCCTCCGGGTCGTCGCCGTTCACGTGGAACACCGGCGAGCCGATCATCTTCGCCACGTCGGTCGAGTACTTCGACGAGCGCGAGTGCTCCGGCGCGGTGGTGAAGCCGACCTGGTTGTTGACCACCACGTGCACGGTGCCGCCGGTGCGGTAGCCGCGCACGAGCGCCAGGTTCAGCGTCTCGGCTACCACGCCCTGGCCCGCGAACGCGGCGTCGCCGTGCAGCGCGACCGGCAGCACGGTGAAGCCCTCGCCGCCCTTGTCCAGCATGTCCTGCTTGGCCCGGACGATGCCTTCGAGCACCGGGTCCACGGCTTCGAGGTGCGACGGGTTCGCGGTCAGCGACACCTTCGTCTCGCCGTCGCCGAACATCCGGAAGTACTTGCCCTCGGCGCCCAGGTGGTACTTGACGTCACCGGAGCCGTGCGCCTGACCGGGGTCGAGGTTGCCCTCGAACTCGCGGAAGATCTGCGAGATCGGCTTGCCGACGATGTTCGCCAGCACGTTCAGCCGGCCGCGGTGCGGCATGCCGATGACGACCTCGTCGATCTCGTGCTCGGCGGCCTTGTCCAGCACCGCGTCCAGCAGCGGGATGACCGTCTCGCCGCCTTCGAGCGAGAACCGCTTCTGGCCGACGTACTTGGTCTGGAGGAAGGTCTCGAACGCCTCGGCGGCGTTGAGCTTCGACAGGATGTACTTCTGCACGGTGGCCGGCGGCTTCTCGTGCGGCACCTCGACGCGCTCCTGGATCCAGAGGCGCTCCTCCGGGTCGAGGATGTGCATGTACTCGACGCCGACGGTGCGGCAGTACGAGTTGCGCAGCACGCCCAGGATGTCGCGCAGCCGCATCCGCTCCTGGCCCGCGAACCCGCCGACCGGGAACTCCCGGTCGAGGTCCCACAGGGTCAGGCCGTGCGACAGGACGTCGAGGTCCTGGTGGCTGCGCTGCCGGTAGTTCAGCGGGTCCGTGTCGGCCATCAGGTGGCCGCGGGTGCGGAACGCGTCGATCAGCTCGATGACGCGGGCCGTCTTGTCGACCGCGCCCTCGGGGATGTCGGCGACCCAGCGGATCGGCTCGTACGGCAGCCGCAGCGACGTGAACACGTCGTCGTAGAAGCCGTCCTCGCCGAGGAGGAGCTGGTGGATGCGGCGCAGGAACTCGCCCGACTCGGCACCCTGGATGATGCGGTGGTCGTACGTGGAGGTCAGCGTGATGATCTTGCTGACGCCCATGTCCGTGAGGGCCTGCTCGCTGGTGCCCTGGAAGTGCGCCGGGTACTCCATCGCGCCGACGCCGATGATGGCGCCCTGACCGGCCTGGAGCCGCGGCACCGAGTGGTTCGTGCCGATCGTGCCCGGGTTGGTCAGCGAGATGGTGGTGCCGGAGAAGTCGTCGTTGGTCAGCGAGCCCGACCGCGCCTTGCGGATCAGGTCCTCGTAGGCCTGCCAGAACTGCGTGAACGTCATGTTCTCGCAGCCCTTGATGGACGCGACGACGAGCGTGCGCGAACCGTCCTTGCCGGGCAGGTCGATCGCCAGGCCGAAGTTCACGTGCTCGGGGGTGACCACGAACGGCTTGCCGTCGACGTCGGCGAAGTGCCGGTTCATGTTCGGGTAGGCGCGCAGCGCCCGGACCACCGCGTACCCGATCAGGTGAGTGAAGGAGACCTTCCCACCGCGGGTGCGCTTGAGGTGGTTGTTGATCACGATGCGGTTGTCGGCCAGCAGCTTCGCGGGCACGGCGCGCACGCTCGTCGCGGTCGGAACGGTGAGCGACAGCTCCATGTTCTTCGCGATGGCGGCGGAGGCGCCGCGGAGCTGCTTCTGCTCCTTGCCCTGGGCCGGCTGCACCGGCGCGGCCTTGGCGGCCTCGGCGGGAGCGGGCTTGCTCGCGGGCTTCTGGGCCGGAGCCGCGGTCTTCGACGGTGTCGCCGGGGGCTGCTGGGCCTGCTGCGGCTGCTGAGCGGGGGTCGATGCGGCGGGCGCCGACCTGTTCGGCTGCTGCGGGGCCTGCTGGGCCGGGGCCGGCTTGGTGGCGGTCGTGGTGCCGTTCTCCGCGGCCGTCGTCGCGGCCCCGTTGCCCGACCGCTGCGTCGACTTGTAGTCGGCGAAGAAGTCGTGCCAGGCCGGGTCTACCGACGACGGATCGGCGAGGAACTGCTCGTACATCTCCTCGACCAGCCACTCATTGGGGCCGAACTGCGAAGCAGGACTGCTGCTGGACACGGCTGGCGCTCGCCTCTATCCATCTCGCTCTTGGTAATGACTCACTCATGGTCAGGCTAGTCCCCCGTCTGGTGCAGTTCACACACAGGAGGGGGCGGGCAAGGAGTGTTCCCTCACAGGATCGATCAGGTCGCCGGTCCCGTTATGGGTGCTTGAGCATGACTTGAGGTTGAGCCCCGCGCACGTCTCGGTCGGCTTCGATCTGGAGTAGTTGTGCGCACTGCCGCAGGTGGGTGGTCGTGAGGGTTTCAGCGGGCTGAACTCGCGCCGCTGACCTGCGTGTTCAACTTTTCGGTTGACATGTTGCCGGCCGCTTCGTACGGTTGTGTTCAACCGAGCGGTTGAGTAAGGGGGCGAAGCGGTGGACGACCGGTTGTCGCGGGTCTTCTCGGCTCTGGCCGACCCGATCCGGCGCGACATGGTGGCGCGGCTGGCGGTGGGCGACGCGACCGTGAACGAGTTGGCCGAGCCGTACGCCGTGACCGTGCAGGCCGTGTCGAAGCACCTCAAGGTCCTGGAGGACGCCGGGCTCGTCAGTCGCAGCAAGCAGGCGCAGCGGCGGCCCGTCCACCTGGAAGCGGAGGTGTTCGACCTGATGACGAAGTGGATCGAGCGCTATCGGCTGGAGGCGGAGCAGCGCTACCAGCGGCTGGACGCCGTGTTGGCCGAGATGGCGGTCGAAGGACCCGATCAAGTGAAGACGCGCATCGAAGGAGAAGCATCATGACCACGACCACGCACCCCGAGACGACGATCAGCGCCGACCCGGCCCTGCCGACCATCCACATCATCCGGGAGTTCGACGCGCCGGCGGACGCGGTGTTCCGGGCGCACGTCGACGCCGAGCTGGTGGTGAAGTGGCTGGGTCCGCGCTCGGTGACGATGCGGGTCGACCGGTGGGACCCGACGACCGGCGGCGCGTACCGGTACGCGCACACCCGCGGGGACGAGGAGTACCGGTTCTTCGGCTCGTTCCACGAGGTGCGGCCGAGCGAGCGGATCGTGCAGACCTTCACCTTCGAGGGTTACCCGGATGGCGTCTGCCTGGAGACGTTGACGTTCGAGGACCTGGGCGGCGGTCGGACCCGCTTGCACGCGGTCAGCGTGTTCGAGACGACCGAGGGTCGGGACGCGGCGATGGCCGGCGGGATGGAGACCGGCGTGGTCGAGGGGTACGAGCAGCTGGACGACCTGCTCGCCGAGGCCTGAGCTCTCCTCCGCGCCCCGCAGACCACACCGGCTGCGGGGCAGCCCGGACGATTGCGCCCGGATGACTGCGCCCGGATGACTGCGCCCGGACCACTCGGGAGGCTCCTTCGGCGCGGTCAGTGGGTGGCGGTGAGTTCGGGTTTGCCGAGGTCGGCGCCGTGGGACCAGAGGCGGGCGTAGTGGCCGTTCGCCTCCAGCAGCTCGGCGTGGGTGCCCTGTTCGACGATCCGGCCTTCGGAGAGGACCACGATCCGGTCCGCCCGTGCGGCGGTGGCCAGGCGGTGGGCTACGACGAAGGTGGTCCTCGCGCCGGCCAGGTGGTCGCTCGCCTTGAGGACGGCCGACTCGGTGGCCGGGTCCAGGGCGGCGGTGGCCTCGTCGAGGAGGAGGATGGCCGGCTGGACCAGTTCGGCGCGGGCGAGGGCCACCAGCTGGCGTTGGCCGGCGGACAGGCCCTGGCCTCGTTCGCCCACCTGCTGGTGGAAGGCGGCCGGCAGGGCGGCGACCACCGGCATGGCGCCCACCGCGCGGACGGCGGCCTCGATCTCGGCGCGGGTGGCGTCCGGGTTGCCGTAGGCGACGTTCTCGGCGATGTCGCCGCCGAACAGGTGCGCCTCCTGCGGGACGATGCCGAGGCGCTGGCGCAGGGCCGAGAGGTCGTAGTCGCGGATGTCCACGCCGTCGATCAGCACGGTGCCCTCGGTGGCGTCGTAGAACCTCGCCACCAGCTTGACCAGGGTCGACTTGCCCGCGCCGGTGGCGCCCACCAGCGCCACGGTCTCGCCGGGCGACACGTGCAGCGAGATCCGCTCGACCGCCGGGCGGGTGGTGCCCGGGTACGCGAACGTCACGTCCCGCAGCTCCACCTCGCCGCGCAGCGCCGTCACCGGTAGCGGGTGTTCGGCCGGGGGGACGGTGGTGGGGGTGCGCAGCAGGTCGCCGATGCGGCTCAAGCCGACCCTGGCCTGCTGGTAGCCGTCGAACACGCCGGACAGCTGGTACAGCGGCGAGAAGAACAGGCCCAGGTACAGCACGAACGCCAGCAGCACGCCGGGGGACAGGGTGCCACCCGCCACCCGGTAGGCGCCGACCACGAGGATGCCCGCCTGCGCGACGCCGGACAGCAGGGACAGGAACGGGAAGTACGTGGCGATGTACCGCTGGGCCCGGATGCGGGACCGGCGGTAGGCGTTGCTGCGCTCGGCGAACGCCTCCGCCGAACGCGCCTCGCGGGTGTAGGCCTGGGACACGCGGAGGCCGGAGACGTTCTCCTGGAGGTCTGCGTTGACGGCGCTGATGCGTTCCCGCGCCTCCCCGTAGGCGGCCGAGGAGAGGCGCTGGAAGATCACCGTCGCGATCAGCAGGATCGGCAGCACGCTCAACGCGACCAGTGCCAGTCCCGGGTCCGTGATCACCAGCGCCGCGGCGATGCCGACCACGGTGAGAACGCTGATCACGAACGTGGTCAGGCCGGTCTGGAGGAAGCTGGACAGGGCGTCCACGTCGGTGGTCATCCGGGTCATGATCCGGCCGGCCATCTCGCGCTCGTAGTAGTCCAGGCCCAGTCGTTGCAGGTGGGCGTAGCTGCGCACGCGCAACAGGTACAGCAGGCGTTCACCCACCCTGGACGTCACGACGGTGCCGGCGGCGGCGGAGGCCCAGCCCAGCACCACGAGGGTGAGGCTGATCGCCACCGCGACCCAGAGCCAGCCGACCTCGCCGTCCACCACGCCCCGGTCGATGCCCAGCCGGACCAGGTTCGGTGACGCGACCGCGAGCGCGGTGTCGACCAGCAGCAGGCCGGCCACGCCCAGCATCGCCCAGCGGACGGGGCGCAGGAGGGTGCGCAGGCGGAAGCCCGGGTCCGGCGCCCGCGGGTCTTCGCCGTGCAGTTCGGGGACGTCCTGCGCGGGCGGCAGGGCGTGGACGCGGTCCATCAGCTCCGGGGTCGGCGGGGTGCCGCCCAGCAGGGCTGACGTGCCGCCGCCGCTCTTGGCCGGCTTGGGCACGCCCGCGCCCACCGAGCGGTTCGCCGCGCGCACGGCCAGCTCGTCCTCGTCGGACTCGGGCCACAGCTCGGGGGTGGTGCCGTCCGGGCCCGGCTCCAGGTGGGCGTCGGCGCGGGGCGCCACCTGCTCGATCGCTTCTCCCGGGCCGGCCAGCAGCTCGCGGTAGAGGCGGCAGCGCTCGTGCAGCTCGGCGTGCGTGCCCACGTCGACCACGCGGCCCGCGTCCAGGACGGCGATGCGGTCGGCCAGGGTCAGCGACGAGCGGCGGTGCGCCACCAGGAGCGTGGTGCGCTCGGCCGTCACGGCGGCCAGGGTGCGGTGGATCGCGGCCTCGGTCGCGGTGTCGACCGCTGAGGTGGCGTCGTCCAGGACGAGGACGCGCGGGTCGGACAGCAGCGCGCGGGCCAGTGCCACGCGCTGGCGTTGGCCGCCGGAGAGGGTCAGTCCGCGCTCGCCGACCACCGTGTCGTAGCCGTTCGGCAGGGCCTCGATGAACTCGTGGGCCTCGGCCGCCCGCGCGGCGGCGCGCACCTGGTCGTCCGAGGCGTCCGGCAGGCCGTAGGCGATGTTCGCCCGGACCGTGTCGGAGAACAGGAACGCCTCCTCGAACACCGTGCCCACGGTCTGCCGCAAGGAGGAGAGGCGCAGCTCGCGGACGTCGACGCCGCCGACGGACACCGCTCCTTCGTGCACGTCGTAGAACCGGGGCAGGAGCAGTGAGACCGTCGACTTGCCCGAGCCCGCGGTGCCGACGATCGCCAGGGTCTCGCCCGGCTCCACCCGGAGGGACACCTCCGACAGGACCGGTTCGCTCCGGGTGTACCCGAAGGTCACGTTGCCCAGCTCCACCGAGACCGGGCCGGGCGGGACGTCGCGGTCGCCGTCGACCACGTCCGGTTGCGAGTCGATCAGCTCGTACACCCGCTCGACGCCCGCCCTGGCCAGCTGGGCGGTCACCATCAGGCTCGACAGCAGGCGGGTCGGGCCGACCAGCGTCGCCACGTAGGTCGCGAACGCCAGGAACGTGCCCAGCGTCACCTCGCCGCGCAGCGCCAGCCAGCCGCCCAGCGCCAGCACGGCCACCTGCCCCAGGTACGGCAGGGCGGTCAGGGTCGCGGACGGGCGGGCGGTGAGGCGGGCCGCGCGCATCCGTTCGGCGAACAGGAGCTTCGCGCGCGTCTCCAGCCTGCTGATCTCGCGCGCCTCCTGGCCGAAGCCCTTGACCACGCGCACGCCCGTCACGGTCTCCTCGACGTGCTGCGCCACGTCCGCCGCGCGCTGCTGCGCCGACCACGTCGCCGGGAACAGCGTCAGCCTGCTGCGGGCCGCGACCACGCCGACCGCGGGCACGATCACCAGGGCGATCACGGTCAGCAGCGGGGACAGCCAGAACATCGCCGCGACGGCCGCCACGGCGAACACCACCGTGCCGAACGCCAGGGGAGTCATCGAGAGCAGGCTGTTGACCAGCTGCAGGTCGGTGATCGAGCGGGACACCACCTGGCCGGTGCGCATCGCGTCCTGCTTCGGCCCGTCCAGCCGCTGCACCGCGCCGAACACGCCTTGGCGCAGGTCGTGCTGGACGTCCACGGCGAGCCGCCCGCCCAGGAACCGGCGCACGAACGCCGTGCCGAACGTCAGCAGCTCCAAGCCGACGAGCGTGACCGCGAGCCAGGTCAACCGGTCCGTGCGGCCGGCCATGGCGTCGTCCACCGCGACCTTGATCAGCAGCGGGCCGACCGCCTGGAGGCCGACACCCACGACCGCGGCCAGGATCGACCACACCACCAGCGCACGGTGCTGCCAGCACGCGGTGGCGAGTCTGCGGATCCAGCCGTCGGTCTTGGTCACGGGATCCACATTAGGACGGACCTCCGACAGCGTCGGGCCCAGAGATGTGACGAAGGCCGCCCCCGCGCTCGGGGACGGCCTTCGTCAGGCGTTCAAGACCATGCGATCAGGTGATGTCCTTGCGCTGCGTGGCGGCCCAGCCGCCGAGGAAGAACAGCGCCGTCCACACCAGGAAGATCAGGCCGCTCAGCCACCAGTCGAACGCGCCGAGCGCACCCGCGAGGGCACGCACGACCTCCACCAGCTCGTCCGGCACCACGCCGGCGTTCGACAGGAACAGCGACGCCGCCACCGAGCCCGTCAGGCCGTTGACCGAGCCGTTGGGCAGGAAGCCGATGATCTCCGGCAGGTCCTGCGAGGCCAGCACGTAGTGCAGGCCGTTCTCCACCAGCAGCATGTACAGCAGCAGCACCACGGTGGTGCCCACGACGCTGGTCATCAGCGCGCCCACGCCCACGCCGAACATCGTCATCAGGATCGACGACAGGATGCCGACACCGGCCAGCGCGAGCCAGCCCCCGGCGTCCGGCAGGTTGCTGGCGTCCGAGGTCAGCCCGATGCCGATGCTCACCGACGCCACGATCGCGACGCCGAAGATCGCGCCCCACGCGATGTAGACGACCATCTTCGCCAGCATCGCGGAGACCCTGGTCGGCGCGGTGAGGAACGTGGTGGTGATGGTCCGGCGGTTGATCTCGTTCGAGATCGCCAGCCCACCGAAGATCATCGGGAAAATCGTGGCGATGTTGATGCTGCGCGCCATCCCGAAGAGCGACAGCTGCCACTGCGACGGGTCCACCCCGAGCATCAGGGTCAGGTCCTCGGCCTCCGCGCTGCTCATGACGTCGCTGACGCTGGTGGAGATGGCCCCCGTGGCCAGCGCCCAGCCCAGCGCCATCAGCACGGTCGGGATCATCAGACCCCACCACAGACCGGTGGTCGTCGTCTTGCGGAACTCCGACTTGATCAGGTTGCCCATCACGCACCGCCCCCGTGGCCGCCCTCCGTGTTGCTGACCGTACGGGTTGTCCTGGGGCGGCGGCTGTTGTCCCGGCGGTGGTTCATGGCCCTGTGGGGGCTGTTGGTACTGCTGCTCGTACCCCGGCGGTGGCTGCTGGGCCTGCGGTGGCTGGTACTGCTGCTGCTCGTACCCGGCCGGCGGCTGGAGGTACGGGCCCTGCGGCGGCGTCTGGTAACCGGGCTGCTGCTGGTAGCCGGGCTGTTGCTGCTGGTAGCCCAATTGCTGGTAGCCCTGCTGTTGGTACGCCTGCTGCTGGTAGCCCGGCTGCTGGCCGTACTGGTTCTGCCCCGGCGCCGCGTACTGGCCGTTGGTGAGCTGGAAGAACAGCTGCTCCAGGTCGGCCTTCTCCTCCTGGATGCCGTAGATCGACACGCCCGCCTTCAACGCGGTGTCCGCGACCTGCTTGGACTCCGCGCCGGTGACCGCGATCCGGCCGTCCGGCAACTGCTCGATCGCGTGGATGCCGTCCTCGCGCAGCGCCACGACCAGCGCGCCCGCGTCGGACGGCTGCACCAGCACCCGGCTCTGCCGCTGGGCGCGCAGGTGGTCCAGCTGCCCGTAGTACATCGTCTGGCCGCGGCTGATGATCACCACCTGGTCGACCGTCTGCTCGACCTCGGCCAGCAGGTGGCTGGAGATCAGCACCGTCCGCCCGCTGCGCGCGTAGGACTGGAGGAACGACCGCAGCCACGCGATGCCCTCCGGGTCCAACCCGTTGGCCGGCTCGTCCAGCACCAGGATCTGGGGGTCGCCGAGCAGCGCGGTGGCCAGGGCCAGGCGCTGCTTCATGCCCAGCGAGAAACCGCCCGCCCTGCGCGAGCCCGCCGCGCCGAGGCCGACGAGCTGGAGCACCTGCTCCGCGCGAGAGTCCGGCACGCCGATGGCGGCGGCGTAGACCCGCAGGTGGTTGCGCGCCGTGCGCTTCGGGTGGAAGCCCTGCGCCTCCAGCACCGCGCCGACCACCCTGGCGGGGTTGCCGAGCTGCGCGAACGTGGTGCCGTTGATCAGTCCGGTGCCCGCGGTCGGGGTCACCAGGCCGAGCAGCATGCGCAGTGTCGTCGTCTTGCCCGATCCGTTGGGGCCGAGGAACCCGGTCACCGACCCGGGTTCCACCGTGAAGCTGAGATTCTGCACCGCTGCGACCGGACCGAACTGCTTGGTCAAGTTCTGCACCACGATGCGGCCTGTGCCGTCGTGCACGCGTCCCTCCCGATTACTCCTACCGGGCGTCATCCTGCCTTAGGCGGTTCACTCGGGTAGGGCATGTCGGGGTTTCGGTCCGGTGGTCGGGATCTCGGCGGTCGTCCCGGCGTCGTTCGGGCGGCGCAGCGGGCGCAGCGGGCGGCGGCGCTCGCGGTGCGGCACGCCCTCGCCGATGAGGTGCTGGTGCGCCATGTTCCACACCTGGCACGGCCACTTCTTGTGCCGCACGATGCCGGGGCACGCGCCGCAGCGGCCGTCCGGATCCGGTTGGTGCACGGTCAACAGCAGGCGCCAGCCGTCGGCCAGGCGGTGGATCTCGGAGCGGGCCAGCGGCACCAGTGCCTCCGCCTCACCGCTCTCGACGACCTCGTCAAGCTGCGCCAGCCGACGCATGACGGCGGCCCGCAGTGCCTCGTCCACCCGGGTCACATCCTGTCGGCGGCTTGGTCGAGCAGGTGGTGCAGCCTCCGCGTCTGTGTGACGGACATCACGGCGGACTCGCCTGGTGGTGCGACCAGCAGGACCCGGTCGTTCTCGACGAGGACGGTCATCGACCGGTCCCGTCCGAACGGGTCGTGGCAGTCGATCCAACCCTGGGGTTCAGCCATCTGCGCTCCGATCGGGGTGGCGCGGCAGAGTGCCGCCGCGCTGGCGGACGACCCCGCTGCGTAGCCGCGGAGCCCCGTCCTGTGCATCGGCCGGCCAGTCGTCGTGACTTACCTGTTACGACGCGAATTCACTCGTTCGCTTGAGAACGCGCACGGTGTGTTGCCAAGTGACGGGGAAATGTCGGCTGAATCGGTGGGGTCGCTGGGCAGGGAACGTGGTTCCCGGCTAAGATTGGTAGCGCGGCCCGCTCCCAGTGACCCCCAGGCTGGTTGAGCGGGCCGTCTTATCGTCGAAGGGCCCCGCTCACGTGCTGTGAGCGGGGCCCTCTGCGTTGGACGGGTTCGCGGCGCGCGGCGAGGTGCGGTTCGCGGCGCTCAGAGGTCGAGCGCGGTGTGGGGCATGTCGTGCGCCTCGGCGACCGGCAGGTTGGTCACCAGGCCCTCGTGCACGTTCAGGCCCAGCGCCAGCGACGCGTCCGCGCGCAGCGCCGCCTGCCAGCCCTGGTCGGCCAGCGCCACGGCGTACGGCAGCGTCACGTTGGTCAGCGCGTAGGTCGACGTGCGCGGCACCGCGCCGGGCATGTTGGCGACGCAGTAGAAGACCGAGTCGTGCACCTCGTACGTCGGGTCGGCGTGCGTGGTCGGCCGCGAGTCGGCGAAACAGCCGCCCTGGTCGATCGCGATGTCCACCAGCACCGAGCCGGGCTGCATCCGGGCCACCAGGTCGTTGGACACCAGCTTCGGCGCCTTCGCGCCGGGCACCAGCACCGCGCCGATCACCATGTCGGCCTCGCGGACGGCCTGCTCCACCGCGAAGCGGTTGGACGTGAGGGTGCGCAGCCGGCCCTGGTACAGCGCGTCGATGTGGCGCAGCCGGTCCACGTTCGTGTCCAGGATCTGCACGTCCGCACCCATGCCGACGGCGATCGCGGCGGCGTTCAGGCCCGCCACGCCACCGCCGATGACGACCACGCGCGCCGGGTGCACGCCGGGCACGCCGCCGGGCAGCACACCGCGCCCACCGGAGGGCTTCATCAACGCGAACGCGCCCACCTGCGGCGCGAGGCGGCCCGCGACCTCCGACATCGGGGCCAGCAGCGGCAACGCGCCGTTCGGCGCCTGCACGGTCTCGTAGGCGATCGCGGTCGTGCCGGAGTCCACCAGCGCCTGCGTCAACGGCCGGTCGGCGGCCAGGTGCAGGTACGTGAACAGGACCTGGCCCTTGCGCAGCCGCGGGTACTCCTCGGCGACGGGCTCCTTCACCTTGAGCACCAGGTCGCCCTCGGCCCACACGTCGTCCGCGGTGGCCAGGACCTTCGCGCCGGCGGCCAGGTACTCCTCGTCGGTGATGGCGGAGCCGAGGCCCGCGCCGGCCTCGACCACCACGTCGTGACCGCGCTGCGTCAGCTCATGGGCACCCGCCGGGGTCAGCGCGACGCGGTACTCGTGGTTCTTGATCTCGCGGGGAACGGCGATCCGCACGGTGGGCTCCTTCGGGCTTTGTTACACCAAAGGTCCGGTACCGGGGTTTCGGTGTCATCGTGCTGCCGGCACTAACGGCAGGGTTCCCAGTTGTGCTCCTCGAACAAACATGGCGGCGCGTTGACACCCGTCCGGGCGGGGCTTAGCGTGCGCACACCAACTGAACATCGGCCGCGGCGCGTTGTCGAGCGCCGGAACCCGCGCGGGAGAGACCTCGGTGTTCGTGCCGGGGCGCCGAAGGAGCAAGCCACCCCGCACACTCTCAGGCAGCGAGAACCGCACGGGTGAGGCAACTCTGGAAAGCGTGCTTCGGCGCGCACCCACGGTGCAAGCCGGGATCGGTTCGACGGTCGGCCGTCGTGACCCGGCGAAGCTCTCAGGTCCCAGGACAGAGTGGGGATCCGAACCTCACCCAGGGAGCGCTGCGATGACCTTTCCGGACAACCTGCTGTACACGCCCGAGCACGAATGGGTGGACTGGGCGCCGGGTACCCAGGACCCCGTGGCGATCGGCATCACCTCGTACGCGGCGGAGTCGCTGGGCGACATCGTGTTCGTGGAGCTGCCCGCACCGGGCACCCGCGTGAAGTCCGGCGACGTGTGCGGCGAGCTGGAGTCGACCAAGTCGGTGAGCGACCTGTACGCGCCGGTCAGCGGCGAGGTGGTGGAGGTCAACGCGGAGGCGGTGGCCGACCCGTCGTTGATCAACAACGACCCGTACGGCCGCGGTTGGCTGTTCAAGGTGGCCGTGGAGGACGCGACCGGGTTGCTGACCGCCGCGAAGTACGCGGAACTGACCGGGGACTGAGCATGGCCATCAGCGTGTTCGACCTGTTCTCGGTCGGGATCGGACCGTCCAGTTCGCACACCGTGGGTCCGATGCGGGCGGCGGCGATGTTCGCGGGCCGCTTGGGTCCGGTGCTGGCGTCGGTCGACCGGGTGCACGCGGAGCTGTTCGGGTCGCTCGGCGCGACCGGGCACGGGCACGGGAGCCCGAAGGCGGTGCTGCTCGGGTTGGAGGGGCACCGGCCGGAGGAGGTCGACCCGGCCGAGGCCGAGCGGCGGGTGGCGGAGATCCGTGCCACCGGGCGGCTGCGGTTGGGTGGTGAGCGGGAGATCGCGTTCAGCGAGAACACCGACCTGGTCATGCACCGGCGGAAGTCGCTGCCGTTGCACCCCAACGGCATGAGCTTCACCGCCCACTCGGGTGACGCCGTGGTCGACTCGGCGGTGTACTACTCGGTCGGCGGCGGGTTCGTCGTGGACGACACGGCCAGCGGGACGGACCGGATCAAGGCGGACGAGACGCCGCTCGCGCACCCGTTCCGGACCGGTGACGAGCTGCTGGCGCGGACCAGGGAGACCGGGTCGTCGATCTCCGAGGTGATGCTGGCGAACGAGACGTCGTGGCGGAGCGAGGCCGACGTCCGGTCCGGGCTGCTGCACATCTGGAACGTCATGCAGGAGTGCGTCGAGCGCGGGTGCAACGAGACCGGTGTGCTGCCGGGAGGTCTGAAGGTCCGGCGGCGCGCGGCGGAGATGCGGCAGTCGTTGGCGGCCGAGCAGTTCGCCACCGACCCGTTGCGGGTGATGGACTGGGTGACCCTGTTCGCTCTGGCGGTGAACGAGGAGAACGCCGCAGGCGGTCGCGTGGTGACCGCGCCGACCAACGGAGCGGCCGGGATCGTGCCGGCGGTGCTGCACTACTACACGCGGTTCGTGCCGGGCGCGTCCGACGACGGGGTGGTGCGGTTCCTGTTGACGGCGGGTGCGGTCGGCGTGCTGTTCAAGGAGAACGCGTCGATCTCGGGCGCCGAGGTCGGTTGTCAGGGTGAGGTCGGCTCGGCGTGCTCGATGGCGGCCGGTGGTCTGGCGGAAGTGCTCGGCGGCACGCCGGAGCAGGTCGAGAACGCGGCCGAGATCGCGATGGAGCACAACCTGGGGTTGACGTGCGACCCGATCGGCGGGTTGGTGCAGATCCCTTGCATCGAGCGGAACGCGCTGGCGGCGATCAAGGCGATCACGGCGGCGCGGATGGCGCTGCGCGGGGACGGGTCGCACTTCGTGTCCCTGGACAAGGTCATCAAGACCATGCGTGAGACGGGCAAGGACATGAAGAGCAAGTACAAGGAGACGGCACGCGGCGGCCTCGCCGTGAACGTCATCGAGTGCTGACGGCCGTGAGCCGCACCTGACGGGCTCCACCTCGTTGACGCGGGGTGGAGCCCGTTGCCGTTGGCGTGGACCGGGTCAGCGGTGGTGTGGCCGGACTCCTCGGTGGCTACGGCAGCAGGGGCACGTCGTCGCGGGCGCGCTGTGGTGGCGGGTTCAGCGGCAGGTGGAACCGGGTGTAGGTCTCGAACTCGGTGATGGGTCGGAAGCCGAGACGACCCAGCAGGGCGACGCTGCGGTGGTTGCCGTGGGTGACTCCGGCGAAGATGTCGGTGGCGCCGTGGAAGGTCCGGGCGTGCCGGACGATGGCCGTGCAGGCGGCGGTGGCGTAGCCGTGTCCCGTGGCGTCGTGGCTGAGCCAGTAGCCGAGGCCGTACCCGGGTGGGGCGGCGTGGGCGAGGTCGACGCGGCCGACCAGGCGGTCCTCTAGCCGGATCCCGTACCAGTCGGGCCCAGGTCGGGCCAGGTGATCGGTGACCCAGGCGAGGGTGGCGTGCGCCTCGTTGACGTGGTCGCCGTGGCGGTTGAGGTGGTCGCGGTTGCGGTCCAGGACGGCGTAGTAGGACTCGGCGTCGGCGGCGGTCAACGCGGTGAGGACCAGTCCCGGCACTGAGGTGACCAGTTGCCCTGCCGCGCAGGATCCGGGCTGTTCGGGGGCGGGTTGGTCGGTCACGCGTCCTGCCGTCCTGGCGGGTCGTTCCACCGGTTGACGGGTGCGGTGCGGGAGGCGGCCCTCGGTTGGGCTACCTCCCGCGCGTCGTTCGGTGGAGTTCGGTGGACTTCGGGGGAGGGCGGACTTCGGTGTGGGAGTGCGGACTCGCTACGGGAGGACGGACTCGATCGCCTTCACCACGGCCTCGTTCTCCGGGTCGGTGGCGGGGCGGAATCGGGCCGCGATGTCGCCGGTGGGGGTCACCAGGAACTTCTCGAAGTTCCACTGCACGTCGCCGGCCGCGCCGTCGGCGTCGGCGAAAGCGGTCAGCTCCGCGTACAGAGGGTGCCGCTCGGGGCCGTTCACGTCGATCTTCTGGAACAGCGGGAACGTCACGCCGTACGTGGTGGAGCAGAAGGTGGCGATCTCCTCCGCCGTGCCCGGCTCCTGCCCGGCGAACTGGTTGCACGGGAACCCGACCACCGAGAAGCCCTGCGCCGCGTACCGCTCCTGGAGCCGCTCCAACCCCTTGTACTGCGGCGTCAGCCCGCACTTGGACGCGACGTTCACCACCAGCAACGCCTTGCCCGCCAACGAACCCAGGCTCGACGGCTCGCCGGACAAGGTGTGCACGGGGATGTCGTGGATGCTCATGAGCCCGAGGCTACGTGGCGCTCCACGAGCGCGCGCAGGGCGCTCATCTCCGCCGCCAACGCGGCCCGCCCGTCCGGCGTCACGCTGACCCACGTCCTGGGCCGCTTGCCGTCGTACCCCTTCTCCACCGCGATCAGCCCGGCCTGCTCCAGCACGGTGATGTGCCGCGACAGGTTCCCGGCCGTGAGCTCCAACGTCGACCGCAGGTACCCGAACTCGACTCGCTTCGCCTCGGCCGCGATGGTCAGGATGCCCAGCCGGTGCTTCTGGTGCACCACGTCGTCCAGCGACGCGGTCGGGTGGTCACTCACGCCGCAACCCCACCAGACCTCCCACGACGAGCACAAATCCCGGCAACAGCACCACGGAGGCCATCGACCACAGGGTCGCCGGCCCGTCCCGCACCGGTGTGAAACCGGCGGACAGGCACACCGCGACGAGGTAGCCGGCCGTGGTGGTGGTGAACCGGGTGCTGCGCTCCACCGCCGCCAGCACCACCAGGCCGAGGCCGATCACGATGAACTGGCCGACCCAGCCCTGGGCGTACTGCAGCGTTGCCGTGCCGAGCACCGCCATCACGGCGGTGAGGGCGCGGGGCGCCTTCCAGCGCCACAGCACCGTGGCCGCCGCGATCAGCATCAGGCCGACCGCCGTGGCCGGCCCCTGCTGGAGCTGCCCCCACTTGGACATCGGCACGTACCGGTGCATGGTCTCGCTGACCAGCGGTGAGCCGACGCCGATCGCCACGGCCGCGAGGTAACCGCCGGTGGACGTCTCGATGCCGACCCGGCGGCCTCGCCGGCGGTACCACCACGCGGTGACCAGGGCTCCGACCACGAGCACGGTCAGCCAGTACAGGCCGAGCGCCATCGGGTACCGCATGGCGTGGCCCGTGCCGAGCGACGGCAGGGGGTCCCACCTTGCCGTGTACCCCCAGTCGAGCGCCTCCGGGCCCCACGGCTGGTAGAGCGGTATCGCGAGGAACGACGCGATGCCGAAGAAGAGGAGCGGGAACGGGTAGGCATGGCGGTCTTTCCGTGCCCTGCGACGCAGTGCGTCCAGATCCCCCAACAAGTCTGCCATGCAGTCAGGTTTGCACCGCAAACCTGAGGTGTCAACCGCGGAACCCGGTCAACTGCGTGGTCGGAAGATCGTCACCACCACCCGCATGCCGAGCAGCACGCTGATGACCAGCAGGTTGTAGCCGAGCACCTGGACAGCGAGACGCCCGGGCCCGCCTGCGGTCCACCGTCCGCGCCCAGCAGCAGTGCCACCATCAGGCCCGCCGTCGCGCCAAGCACGGTCGGCATCACCTGGTGCAGCAGCGACACGATGAACTGCCGGTCCCGCTCGTCGGCGAACAGCCGCATGCTCAAGCCCAGCCGACCCTGCTCCAACGCGCCGGAGATCCACTCGGCCCGCCGGGGCAGCCGGCGCAGCATGGGCAGCATCGAGTGCAGCTCCTCGGTCACCGTCCGCCGCAACGACTCCGGCGTGAGGTGCGCGCTGAAATGCTTGTCCGCGAACACCCGCGACTCGACCACGATGTCGAACCCCGGCGACAGCGCGGCCAGCGTCCCCTCCACCGTCGCCAACGCCCGGAACACCGCCGCGACCTCCGGCGGGACGCTCAACCCGTACCGGTGGACCAGCGTGAACAGGTCGCCGAACATCTCCACGTCCGGGTCGATCGCCGGCAGCATCTTGCCCAGCGCCGACCGGAGCTGCGCGTCGAGCCGGCCGACCGAGCCGAAGTCCAGCATCCCGAGCCGGCCGTCGCCCAGCAGCATGATGTTGCCGGGGTGCGGGTCGGCGTGGAACACGCCGCTGACCATGACCTGGCGCAGCAGCGCGTCCAGCAGTGAGCGGGCCGGCGCGTCGCGGTCCGGTCGTGTCCAGGGGCGCCGACCGGATCGGCACGCCGTCCAGCCGTTCCATCACCAGCACGCGTGACGTGCAGAGCTCGTGGTGCACGGCCGGCAGCACGATGTCCGAGTCGGTGGACGCGGCGCGCACGGCGGCGAGGTTGCGCGCCTCCACCCGGAAGTCCGGTTCCTCGCGCAGCGCGGTGGAGAACCCGGCGACCAGGTCGCGCACGCCGATCGCCTTGCCCCACCGGGTCTTGTCGTGCAGCGTCGAGGCCAGCCGGTTCACGATGTCCAGGTCGCCCTCGGCGACCCGCCGCACGCCCGGCCGCTGCACCTCCCGAACTGCTCCCCGCGGACGTCGTCGACGAGCTGATGTTGTTGCAGGGCAAGGTCCCCGCCGCCCCGTGGCCCGCCGTGCGCGAGGTGCTGGTGGCCGAGCTGGGGAGGTCAGCAGGGCGATCATCAGCAGGAGCGAGATGCCGATCTGCACGGTCGCCAGGGCGGGCATCGTGTCCGAGGTCGGCATGGTGCTCAGCGCCACTTCGCTCAGCGACAGGCCGAGCGTGCACGCGAGCGCGGTGCGGACCAGGCCGACGTGCAGCCCGAGGATGTGCCGGGTGGCCAGTGCCAGGCCCAGCACCAGGAGCGGGAACATCAGTGGAACGCCCACCGTGTGCAGCACGGAATCACCCATGCGTCATCCCGCAAGCGGATCGGGCGGAGGATAGGGCGGACGGACTGAGACGGTGGGCGGATCTACCGTTCACGAATGTGAAAGTTTCACGAATGTGAAGATTGTTGACGATCCGGAGTGGAGTCCCTACGGTCGGCAACAGAGGTCCTAGGACCTTCGCAGGAACCCCGTGGCGGGGCCCATGACTTCGGCGGCGGTGTCGTGGGCCCCGCTGCGGGTTTTCGCGAAACGCGTTGGCGGAACCCGTTGCCGGACCCCCGTTGCGAAACCCTAGAAGTCGAACACCGGGCCGGTTTCGGCGCGCATCACGCACGGGTTCGGGAACCTGGCCTCGAACACGCGCGTCTCACCGCGCCACGTGCCCGACGCGCGAACGGTCACCGGGTCGTACTCCAGCGTGCAGAAGGCGTGACCGGTGGCCAGGCCGGTGAACTGACCGTCCACATCGGAGAGTGCGCGGCACGCGTCTTCGGCGTGGGCGTGCATGCCGCCGGCGGGTTCGCACATCAGGGTGGTCGCGCGCATGGTCATGCCGCGCGACGTGCTGAGCATGAGGATCGACTCGGGTGCGGAGACGGCGGGGACCAGGGCGGCCAACGCCGCGAGCAGAGGGAGTGGTGCCATGCTGCTCAGCCTGACCGCCTCGCGCCACTGGCTCCAGTGAACTCACCTGATCGTGTAGTGGTCAGTGTTGGTGGGGGTCAACGGGCTCGGACGTGAGCGTGGCCAGGGTGGTGGTCAGTCGGGCGGCCGGGGTGGGGCCTTCGAGGGTGGTGCCTTCGGTGGTGCGCCGAGCGAGCACGCCGTCGGGTCGGACCAGGGTGGCGCCCCCGGTGTCGATGCCGTACCGCTTGGCCAGTTCGCCGGTCGGTTCCCGGACGTCGAGGACGTTCGGCGACGGGACGTCGGCCTTCCACGCCTCCTTGAGGGTGAGCAGGGGCCAGGTGGTGAGGTCCACAGTGGACTTCGTCGTGCCGTCGTGGTGGATCGTCACGTGGGGGCGCGGAAGCCCGGTCGGCCGCTGGGGTCGGCGGGGTCAGGTGCAGGTAGTCGATCTCGTCCGGCACGTCCGGGCCGGCCAGGTGCGGGCGAACCGCGGCACGTAGTCGGCGAACGACCGTCACCCGGTGTCCCAGTCGTGGCACTCTTGCACGATCGTGTGGAAGACCTGGCCGGTCGCCTTCGGGTGGGGCGATGATGCCCTGTGCTCCGAGATGGCCCGCACACGCCTGTCCTCCATGTCAAGACTCTCAGGTACTAAGAGGATCGTTGCGCAAGGGAGACGGTGGCGCCGGTGCGGGCCGACTCGAGGGCCGCTTGGAGGATCTCCAGGCCGGTGATCGCGTCCGCGGTCGGGACGGGGGACTGGCCGGCGGCGATGGCTGCGTAGAACTGCTGGTAGGCGCCTGGCTCGGTGGGCACGGGCTCGGTGTCGAGCACACCCCACTGGTCGACGGGGTCCTCGCCCCAGCCTTCGCCGCCGGGGGTCCGCCCCGCCTTCAGGGCTTCCTCCTGGGGGTCCATGCCGTGCTTCACGTAGGCCGAGCGGTTGCCGAGCACGCGAAAGCGGGGGCCGAGCGAGGCCGCCAGCGCCGAGGCCCAGAGGTGCGAGACGGTGCCGGACGGGTGGGTCAGGGCGATGAACGCGTCGTCGTGGGCCCTCGCGCCCGGGCGCAGGGTCCGGATCTCGGCGTAGACGGTCGTCGGCCGGCCGAAGAGCGCCACTGCCTGGTCCACGAGGTGGGTGCCCAGGTCGAACGCGATGCTGCCCAGGTCGGCCGGGTCGCCGGATTCCTTCCAGCTGTCCTTGATCTCCGGCCGCCAGCGCTCGAAGCGGGACTCGAAGCGGTGGACGTCGCCCAGTGCCCCTTCGTCGATCAACCGCGCGACGGTGCGGAAGTCGCCGTCCCACCGGCGGTTGTGGAACGGGGCGAGGAGGAGGCCGCGTGACGCCGCGAGCGCGGCCAGGTCGCGCGCTTCCGGGGCGGAGGGGGCGAACGGCTTGTCCACCACGGCGTTCAGGCCGTGTCCCAGGGCTGTGCGGGCGTGGGCGGCGTGGAAGCGGTTCGGTGTGGTGATCACCACGAGGTCGAACTCGGCTGCCCGCCGCCACACGTCGTCGAGCGAGGCGATCAGTTCGGTGCCGGGGTAGCGGGATGCCGCTTCGGCGCGGCGGTCGGGGTTGGACGTGACGATGGCGGACAGGGTCAGGCCGGGGGTGGTGGAGAGGAACGGGGCGTGGAAGGCGGCGCCGCCTAGTCCGTAGCCGATCAGAGCTGTGCGCATGGCCGAAACCCTAGGCGTCCGGCTTCGTCTCGGTGGTCCGTGCCGATGGCGCCGGCCGGTTCCGGGGCGCGACCTCCTGGTCCGCACCCGCACGCCGCACCCGCAAGCGCTTGCCGGTTGGCAAGGTCCCTTGCTGCCGTGGTGGTGGGGGGCCGTGGTGGTGAGGACGACCTACTCGTCCAGGGCGGTGGCGATCCAGGCGGCCACGGGCAGCTCGCGCAACTCGCACTCCACGGCCAGCTTGACCGTCCACCGGAGGGCCTGGAGCACGACCGTGGCCAGCTCTTGGGGCTGTCCGTTGGCCAGCGCGATCTCGATCTGCTCGGCCGCCGCCTCCTGGTCGCCGTGCACCTCGGCCAGCAGCGTGCGGATCGCGGTCCGCACCGGCGGGTCGGCGTCGTCGATCTGCACCTCCTGCCCGTCCTCGTCGAAGACCTGCATCTTCACCGGCGTCGCGCCGCCCGAACCGAGGACGGCGACCATGGCGCTGCACTCGGAGAACAGCAGGAGGACCAGCTCCCGGATCTCCTCGTTGCCCTCGGGCGAACCACTGAGGAAGCCCGTGACCAGGTCGACCGCGACAGCGTCTTCCCCGACCTTGGCGGCGGCCAGGGCCTCGCCGGCCACGGCTTGGAGCCGTGACCAGCGATCCGGATCTTGCTGCGGGTGCATTCAGCCATCTTCCAACACGGAGTAGGGGCGCACAGGTCTGCCGTATTCGCGGCTCTGCCGTATTGCCTACCTGGTGGCGTTCGCCTGCCGCAACGGCTTGTCCGGCGGGTGCGGTCTCGGGTATGGGTTCCGGTCCGGGTGCTACCCGGGTAGGTCAGCCCACGGTGGCATGTGCGGGCACGACCCGCGGCCTGGCATCGGGGCCCTGATCCGCACTCTCCTCCTGGTCGTGCTGCTCCGCGACCGCACGCGGGTCTTCGAGGGGGTCGGTGAGGCGCCGTGATGCGCGATCCGGTGATCTACGCGACGCGGGCGGTCGCCGTCGTCGGGGTGGTGCTGGGGCACTGGCTGGTGACGGCGGTGGTGCTGACGGGTGACGGGACGGTGGTGGACAGCCCGCTGCGGTGGATGCCCGGGTTGGTGCCGGTGAGCTGGGTGCTCCAGGCGTTGGGCTTGTTCTTCTTCGTCGGCGGGTTCGGGGCGGCGCGGTCGGCGGCGCCGTGGTGGCTGCGGGCGCGGAAGCTCGTGCTGCCGGTGGCGGTGCTCCTCGGCGTGTGGGGCCTTGTCCTCCCGGACTGTCCTTGCGCGGGCTGCCGCAGCAGACGGTGTCGACGGTCGGGTACCTGTCGTGACGCCGTTGTGGTTCCTGGCGGTGTACGTGGTGTTGACGGCGTTCACACCGGTGCTGCTGGGGTTGGGGTGGTGCTGGTCCTGCGGCCGTCGTTCCGGGCGCGGGGGCTGAACGCGCGGGCGTTGACGATCTTCCTGGTGCACCGGAGCGCGTTGCCGGTGGCGACGTTGGTCGGGTCGGTGGTCGGCCCGCTGCGCGGCCCGCACACCCCGCCTTCGGAAGCGCTATGGGTGTTGGAGCGCGGGACGTGGCTGCCCGTGTTCGGCTGCGCGTGCCTGGTCCTGCTTCGGTATCGCCGCGAGCAGGGCGGCCACGATCGTCGCGCCGTGCAGGGCGACCATCGCGGCGGTCGGCTCCAGCACCAGCAGCGGCGGGACGCAGGCCAGCGCGGTGAGCAGCCACGGGCGGCGGTCGTGGCAGGTGCCGGCGCGGGCGGTGTGCAGCAGGTACCAGGCGAGCAGCAGGTGGATCAGGTTCTGCAGCGGGTCGACCTTGAACACGACCAGCGTGCCGCCCGCGCCCGCGAAACCCGTGACGACGAACCCCAGGACGCCCAGCACGCCGTACCCCGCGCCGAGCGTGACGGCGAGTCGGGTGCGGTGCGTCTCGCGGGTGCGGCAAGGGCTCAGGGCGGCGTTGCGCTCGAAGCGGTGGAACGCCAGGAGGACCGGCAGGAGCAGCAGCACGAGGACGGCCGGCCAGCGGGGACGGGAGGCGACCCAGGCGTAGGCCGCGGGCGGGTCGAGCAGCCCCAGCAGGCCGATCACGGTCGCCAGCACGGTGAGGTAGCCGAGGTAGACGGTCATCGGCGTGGTCCGGGCGAACTCGACCACGCTCCACTGGCGGTGGCCTTCGAGCCAGGCCGTGACGCGCGACCGGAGCAGCAGCACCAGGCAGATCTGGGCCAGGCCGAGCACCAGCAGGCAGATGGTGGGCGGGCTGAGGTTCGAACCGCCCTCACCGGGCAGCGACATCATCGTGCGCGGGTAGCCGCCGAACGTGATCAGCGCGAGTAACGCGGGGACGGCGGCGAGGGCCAGGGCGCCGAGCACCTTGCGCGAGATCCGGTGCAGGCTGCCGTCGGCGTAGTAGAAGCCGAGCTGCTGGAGCAGGAGGGCGCCGAGCACCAGGTTGAGGTAGCCGCCGGTGCGCCACTGGAACGCGATGCGGGCGAGGTCGACCACGACCATGGCGGCGACCAGCGCGACCGGCGTGACCAGGCGGGCGTGGCGGTGCAGCCAGGCCATGACGGGGGTGGCGGCGACCGCGACCACGTAGAGGCCGAGGAACCACAGCGGGTGGGCGATCAACCGGCCGAACATCTCCACCCGGGACTTGTCCACGTCCAGCAGTTCGAGGGGAAGCGGCAGGACCAGCCAGGCCAGCACGAACGCCAGCACCGGGCGGAGCAGCCACGAGACGCGGGCGGACAGGTAGCGGCCGTAGCCGCCGTGGTCGGCCTGGACGGCGTGCCAACTGGTGAGGTTCGCGTGGCCGCCCGCGAAGTAGAAGACCGGGATGGCCTGCAGCGCCCAGGTGAGCAGCCAGAGCCAGGTCGCGCTCACGCCCGCCCAGTGCAGCACGGTGAGCACGGACTGGCTGATGATCACCACGCCGAGCGCGCCGAGCCGCAGGAAGGTGGCGTAGCGGTCGTCGGTCATGCGCGGTGGCGGCGCGGTGTCGCGCTCCTGCCGTCGTTCCGGACGTCGGGGCAGACGGGCGAGCAGGAGGAAGACGACGACGGCGCTGCCGAAGCCCCAGGCGAGGACCGGTTCGTGGCCGGGCGGGCCCCAGCGCTGCCGCCAGGAGTTGAACTCCAGCCCAACGGCGTAGAGCTGCGCGGTGGCGTGGCAGCGGGTGGCGTGGCCGCGCGGGTTGTGGTCGCACTGGGCGTGCATGTCCTGGGCGAGGCGGGCGTCCAGGGCCTTGCGGGCGTCCTGGCCGAGCGGGCGGCCCTTCTGCTCGGCGTAGCGCAGGAGGTCGTAGCCGAGGTCGTGCGCCTTGCAGCCGGCGCCGAAGTCCCATTCGGTGTCGCCGGCCGGGCCGGAGCACCCGCCGTTCGGGTCGATCGCCCGGGTGGTCCCGTCCGGGGCGGTGATGAGCACCGGAGCGCGGTTCACCACCTCGGTGAAGTCCGGGGGGAACGCGGTGAGCGGGCTGGCGCCGGTGGGGGCCGCCATCGCCTCGACGGCTCGGGCGGCGGTCGCGACGTCACCGGTGAGGGGGGTCGTGTCGGTCGCTCCGGCCGGGCGGGAGGCGATCACCCCGCACACGAGAACGGCCAGGGCGACGAGCAGGAACCTGAACCAGGAGGGCAGGCGGGCGAGCAACCGGAGTCCCGGCCACCCCCCGGTGGTGTTCACCGCCAAGTCGCTCATCGGCCGCCAAGGTTACGCGAGTCCTACGTTCAGACGGCGTGCGTCCTAAGGTCGGAACAACCGAGGCCAGCGCTCGGCACACGCGAGTTCAACGCTCGGAACGGGCGGTTCGGACGTTCGGAACGAGCGGCCCGGACGTTCGGAGCACTACGGGAGGGCGCCGGCCAGGGAGGCCAGGGCCATCTGCGAGAGCAGGGTCGCCATCTGGTCCCGGTCCAGGTGGGCGCTGTGCGGGGTCGAGTTGATCAGGCCGAAGACGGCGTGCGCGGCGGCACGGGCGGTGGGCTCGTCCACCTCCGGCGAGGTCTTGCGGATCATCTCCACCCACACCTCGACGTAACGGCGCTGGAGCGCTCTCACCCGTCGCCGGTCGGGGTCGGTCAAGTTGGCCAGGTTGCGACTCTGCACGGTGATCAACGCCGGGTCGTCCAGCGCGAAATCGACGTGCCACCGGATCAGTTCCCGAAGTGCGTGCGCCGGGTCGGTGGACGCCGACACCCTGGCCTGCCCGCCTTCCAGCAGCCGTTCGCTGATGGACGTCAGCATCTCGCCCAGCATCGCGTCCTTGCTCCGGAAGTGCCGGTACAGCGCCGGCCCGGAAATGCCCACCGCGGCACCGATGTCGTCGATTCCGACGCCGTGGAAGCCGTGCCGGGCGAACAGTTCGGCGGCGGCGGCCAGGATCTGGTCCCGGCGGTTTTGCTTCGCTGTCTCGGCTGGCACGCCGCCCATCTTAAACGGCGGGCCCGACGCACGTAAACGCCCGTTAACCTCACCGTCGGCAGAAGATCACCAACCGGTCCTCGAAACACGTAGTTAACTCTTGACCCACTCTTCTTAAGCGGCCTTACCTGCTGGTAACACTTGACGTGTTCCGCATCACCCTGCGTTGTTTCCCTCCGGGAGGCTCCGATGCGCCTTGTCCGAATCCTGTCCACCGCAGCACTGGCGTTAGCCGCGTCGCTCGCACTCGTCGTGCCGGCCGAGGCGGCCGGCGCCAACTACGTCGCCCTCGGCGACTCCTACTCGTCCGGAACGGGCACCGGCTCGTACTACGGCGACTCGGGCGGCTGCAAGCGCAGCCCGTACAGCTACCCCGCCCTCTGGGCCGCCTCGCACGCGCCGGCGTCGTTCAAGTTCGTCGCCTGCTCCGGCGCGCGGACCGGTGACGTGCTGAACAACCAGGTCAGCGCCCTCACCTCGACCACGTCCCTGGTCAGCATCTCGATCGGTGGGAACGACGCCGGGTTCACCGACGTGATCACCACCTGCACGTTCGGCTCCGACTCGACCTGTGTCAACCGGGTCAACCAGGCGAAGGCCTACGCCACGAACACCCTGCCGGGCCTGCTCGACAACGTCTACACCCAGATCCGCAACCGCGCGCCGTCCGCCACGGTCGTCGTGCTCGGCTACCCGCGCCTGTACAAGGTGCCGGGCAGCTGCTCGGTCGGCCTGAGCGACACCAAGCGGGCCGCGATCAACTCCGCGTCCGACACCCTGCACCAGGTCATCTCCGCACGGGCGGGCGCCAAGGCGTTCGCCTACCGCGACCTGCGCGGCGCGTTCACCGGCCACGAGATCTGCTCGTCCGACTGGTGGCTGAACAGCCTGTCCTGGCCGGTGGAGGAGTCCTACCACCCGAACCGCAACGGCCAGCGCCTCGGCTACCTGCCGCAGCTCAACGCCGTCACGGGCTGAGCTGCACGAGCGTGACGCACTCCCGGAGGGGGCCGCACCCGCGGCCCCCTCCGGCTTGTGAGCCGGCGTTAACAAGCGCTAACATCTCCTCGGGTTAACGACTGCTAACCGCGAGGAGCCCGATGGACGCCCCGGTGCTGCGCAGCACGGCCGACAAGTCGGCCGATGCCTTCCGGCGCTACCACGACGACCACACCCGGCTCGTGCACGACCTGCGCGCCAAGCTCGGCACGGCCGCCCTGGGCGGCCCGGAGAAGGCCCGCGCCCGGCACGTCGAGCGAGGCAAGCTGCTGCCCCGCGACCGGGTGGACACGCTGCTCGACCCCGGTTCGCCGTTCCTCGAACTGTCACCGCTCGCCGCCGACGGCATGTACGGCGACGAGGCGCCGGCCGCGGGCGTCATCACGGGTGTCGGCCGCGTCTCCGGCCGCGAGGTCGTGGTCGTCGCCAACGACGCCACCGTCAAGGGCGGCACGTACTACCCGATGACGGTCAAGAAGCACCTGCGCGCCCAGGAGGTGGCGTTGCAGAACAACCTGCCGTGCGTCTACCTGGTCGACTCCGGCGGCGCGTTCCTGCCCAGGCAGGACGAGGTGTTCCCGGACCGCGAGCACTTCGGCCGGATCTTCTTCAACCAGGCCACCATGTCCAGCCGGGGCATCCCGCAGATCGCGGCCGTGCTCGGGTCGTGCACGGCGGGCGGCGCGTACGTGCCCGCGATGTCGGACGAAGCGGTGATCGTGCGCGGTCAGGGCACGATCTTCCTCGGCGGCCCGCCGCTGGTGAAGGCCGCGACCGGCGAGGTCGTCACGGCCGAGGAGCTGGGCGGCGGCGAGCTGCACTCGCGCACGTCCGGCGTCACCGACCACCTGGCGGAGGACGACGCGCACGCGCTCAGGATCGTGCGCTCGATCGTCAGCACGCTGGGGCCGCGCGCCCCGCGCCCGTGGCAGGTGGAGCCGACCGTCGAACCGGTCGTCGACCCCGCCGAGCTGTACGGGGTGGTGCCCACGGACAGCCGCACCCCGTACGACGTGCGCGAGGTGATCGCGCGGGTCGTGGACGGCAGCCGGTTCCAGGAGTTCAAGAAGGAGTACGGCGCGACGCTGGTCACCGGGTTCGCCCGGATCCACGGCCACCCGGTCGGCATCGTCGCCAACAACGGCGTGCTGTTCGGCGAGTCGGCGCTGAAGGGCGCGCACTTCATCCAGCTGTGCGACCAGCGCAGCGTGCCGCTGGTGTTCCTGCAGAACATCAGCGGGTTCATGGTGGGCCGGGAGTACGAGGCGGCGGGCATCGCCAAGCACGGCGCGAAGATGGTGACGGCGGTGGCGTGCGCCCGCGTGCCGAAGTTCACCGTGGTCATCGGCGGGTCGTTCGGCGCGGGCAACTACTCGATGTGCGGGCGGGCGTACTCGCCCCGGTTCCTGTGGATGTGGCCGAACGCCCGGATCTCGGTGATGGGCGGCGAGCAGGCGGCGTCCGTGCTGGCGACGGTGCGGCGCGACCAGCTCGGTGACGCGTGGTCCGCCGAGGACGAAGAGGCGTTCAAGGCGCCCATCCGGCGGCAGTACGAGGACCAGGGCAACCCGTACTACTCCACGGCCCGGCTGTGGGACGACGGCGTGATCGACCCGCTCGACACGCGCATGGTGCTCGGCCTGGCCCTGTCCACGGCGGCGAACGCCCCGATCGAGCCGGTTTCCTACGGCGTCTTCCGGATGTGAGGGCGATGTTGCGACAGGAGATGGTGCGGCAAGGGATGTTCGACACCGTTCTGGTGGCCAACCGCGGTGAGATCGCGGTGCGCGTGATCCGCGCGTTGCGGAGGTTCGGGATCCGGTCGGTGGCGGTCTACAGCGACGCGGACGTGGACGCGCTGCACGTGCGGCTGGCGGACGTGGCGGTGCGGATCGGGCCGGCGTCGGCGCGGGAGAGCTACCTGTCGATCGAGCGGATCACCGAGGCCGCGGTGTCGAGCGGGGCTCAGGCCGTGCACCCCGGGTACGGGTTCCTCGCCGAGAACGCGGAGTTCGCGCGGGCCTGCGACAAGGCCGGGCTGGTGTTCATCGGGCCGCCCGCCGAGGCGATCGAGGCGATGGGCGACAAGATCCGCGCCAAGCTGACCGTCGCGGCGGCCGGTGTGCCGGTGGTGCCGGGGCGGACCGAGGTCGGGATGACCGACGACGACCTGGTGGCCGCGGCGGCCGAGATCGGGTTCCCGGTGCTGCTGAAGCCGTCCGCCGGTGGTGGTGGCAAGGGCATGCGGCTGGTGGAGTCCGGCGACGGCCTGCGGGACGCCATCGAGTCGGCGCGGCGGGAGGCGCGCGGGTCGTTCGGCGACGACGCGCTGCTGATCGAGCGGTTCATCGGCAACCCGCGGCACATCGAGATCCAGGTCATGGCCGACGCGCACGGCCACGTGGTGCACCTCGGCGAGCGTGAGTGCAGCCTCCAGCGGCGGCACCAGAAGATCATCGAGGAAGCGCCGTCGCCGCTGGTCACGCCCGAGATGCGGGACGCCATGGGCACGGCGGCGGTCGAGGCGGCGAAGGCCGTCGGGTACGTCGGCGCGGGCACGGTCGAGTTCATCGTGGACGGCGCGTCCGGCGACTACTTCTTCATGGAGATGAACACCCGGCTCCAGGTCGAGCACCCCGTCACCGAGCTGGCGACCGGCGTCGACCTGGTCGAGTGGCAGCTGCGCGTGGCGTCGGGCGAGCACCTCCGGCTCGACGACGTGCGGCTCACGGGGCACGCCGTGGAAGCGCGGGTCTACGCCGAGGACCCGGCGCGCGGGTTCCTGCCGACCGGCGGCACGGTGCTGGCGCTGCACGAGCCCTCCGACGTGCGGGTGGACTCGGCGCTGCGGGTCGGGTCGGTCGTCGGCAGCGACTACGACCCGATGCTCGCCAAGGTGATCGCGCACGGGGCGACGCGCGGGGAGGCGTTGCGCCGGCTGGACTCCGCCCTGGGGCGGATGGTCGTGCTCGGCGTGACGACGAACATCCCGTTCCTGCGGGCGCTGCTGGCCGACCCGGACGTCCGCGCGGGCGCGTTGGACACCGGGTTGGTGGAGCGCAAGCTGGAGTCGCTGGTGCGCCACGAGGTGCCGGACGAGGTGTTGGCGGCGGCGGCGTTGGAGCGGCAGCTCGCGGTGCGCGGTGACGACCCGTGGGAGCGGTCCGGCGGGTGGCGGGTCGGCGAGCACGCGTGGACCACGTGGCTCATCGACGGCGTCGAGGTCCGCGTGCGCGGTGACGAGGTGTCGGTCGGCGGTCGGGAACCGTTGCGGCTCAGCGCTTCCGTGGACGGCGACCGGCTCGTCGTCGGTGGTCGGCGGTATGCGATGGCCCGCTCCGGTGACGTGCTGTGGCTCGGCGTGGACGGGCGCACGTGGGCGTTGACCGAGACGCCGCCGTCCGAGGTGTCGTCGTCGGCGGTGGCGGCCGGCGGTGGTCCGGTGACCAGCCCGATGCCCGGCACGGTGCTGGTGGTGCGTGCTGCCGAGGGTGAGCACGTGACCGCCGGTCAGCCGTTGTTCGTGGTCGAAGCGATGAAGATGGAGCACACCGTCACGGCACCCGTGTCGGGCGTGCTCACCGAAGTGCGGGTCCAGGCGGGCCAACAGGTCGCGCTGGACCAACCCCTGGCCGTCGTCGTGCCCCACGAGGAGTGAACGATGTTGGACTTCCGCCTTGACGAGGACTACGAGGCGCTGCGCAAGACCGTCGAGGAGTTCGCCCGCGAAGAGGTCGCGCCGGTCATCGGCGGGTTCTACGAGCGGGAGGAGTTCCCGTACGAGATCGTCGCCAAGATGGGGCGGATGGGCCTGTTCGGCCTGCCGTTCCCGGAGGAGTTCGGCGGCATGGGCGGCGACTACTTCGCGCTGTGCCTGGCGTTGGAGGAGCTGGCGCGGGTCGACTCCTCGGTGGCCATCACGCTGGAGGCCGGGGTCTCGCTCGGCTCCGTGCCGCTGTACCGGTTCGGGTCCGCCGAGCAGAAGGCCGCCTGGCTGCCGCGGATGTGCTCCGGCTCCGTGCTGGGTGCGTTCGGGCTGACCGAGCCCGGCGGCGGGTCGGACGCGGGCGCGCTGCGGACCACCGCGCGGCTCGACGGTGACGAGTGGGTGATCAACGGGACCAAGGCGTTCATCACCAACTCGGGCACGGACATCACCGGTCTGGTGACGGTCGCGGCGATCACCGGGCGGCGGGAGAACGACAAGCCGGAGATCTCGGCGATCATCGTGCCCAGCGGCACGCCCGGGTTCTCCGTGTCGCGCAAGTACTCCAAGGTCGGCTGGAACGCGTCGGACACGCGTGAGCTGTCGTTCCAGGACTGCCGGGTGCCGGTGGCGAACCTGGTCGGCGAGCGCGGGCGCGGGTACGCGCAGTTCCTCCAGACGCTGGACGAGGGCCGGGTGGCGATCGCGGCCATCGGCGTCGGCCTGGCGCAGGGGTGCGTGGACGAGTGCCTGCGGTACGTGGGCGAGCGCGAGGCGTTCGGCCACAAGATCGGCTCCTACCAGGCGATCCAGTTCAAGCTCGCCGAGATGGAGGCGCGCACCCACACCTCGCGGTTGGCGTACTACCAGGCGGCGGCGAAGATGCTGCGCGGCGAGCCGTTCAAGCGCGAGGCGGCGATCGCCAAGCTGGTGTCGTCCGAGGCGGCGATGGACAACGCGCGCGAGGCGACCCAGATCTTCGGCGGCTACGGCTTCATGAACGAGTTCCCGGTGGGCCGGTTCTACCGCGACGCCAAGATCCTGGAGATCGGCGAGGGCACCAGCGAGGTCCAGAAGATGCTGATCGCGCGGGAACTCGGGCTGAAGAGCTAGGCCCGTGCCGGAGTGCGGCACGGGCCCAGCGTGCCGTGCCGCAGGTCAGCCCGTGCCCCGCACGAACGCCCAGGCGGTGCGGTTGACGGTGTCCTGGACGCCGGTGAAGCCCTCGTCGGGGCTCAGCTCCTCCTCGACCAGGTCGAGGTCCGGGTCGTCGGCCGTGCCGCCGAGGCCGTCCGGGCCGACGCCGAACATCACCGCCGGGTTGCCGCCCGGGTCCATGATGCCGTGCACGTCGTTGCGCCCGTTGGTGTGCCAGCTGCCCGACATGTGCCCGATCTCGTGGCTGGTGATGTTCCCGACCGCGCGGCCGATGAACGCGATCTTGTCGCTGCCCGCGCCGACGTGCGAGTTGAGCGACCACGCCGGTCCGGCCGGTCCGCTCAGCTCGTCGAGCAGCATCAGCGCGGTCTCCTCACGACCGAAGTTGCCGGCGTCGATCGACTGCGCGATGCCGATCGTGGAGATGCCCGACTCGGCCGTGCTGCCGCCGACGATGACGCGGCTGACGTTCGGGCGTCCCCACGGGTCGGCGTGGTCGCGGCTGTTGAGCAGGCGCAGCGCGAACCGGGGGTTGGTGCCCTTGGCGATCATGTCCCGTTCGAGGTTCTCCCGCACGGTCGCGATGATCGCGTCGATCAACGCGGACTCGTCGCGCGTGGTGAGCCCCCAGCCGGGCAGGAAGCGCGACAGCGGGGAGAGGTCGCGGAGACCGCCGCCGTTGCCGTAGATCGCCGTGTTCACCCTGGCGCCGTCGAAGTCCAGGAAGACCGCGTGCACGGAGCCGCGCGGAGCGGTTTCGGTGCCGGGGCGGAACGCTTCGAGCTTGACGTCGTACGGACCTTCGCCCGCCTCGACGCCGAGCCGGTAGCGGCCGTCACCCGGGGCCACGAAGTCCACGACGGCGTTGCCGCCGCCGGGCATCGGCGAGTCGACGGCGAAGAGGGAGGTGAAGTCCTGAGTCGAGCCGAACACCTCGCGGCCCGCCGGGTCGTGCACCGCGAGCCTCGTCCCGCCACCCGAGAGGGACGCGCCGAGCACGTCGCCGGCACGCAGGTCGAACGAGTAGTAGTCGAGGTCGCCGCTGCTCTTGCCGCTGGTGATCCGCAGCTCGTACGGGCCCTCGGTGCGGACGCCGTCGCCGGTGCCGGGCGTCTTGGGGTCGCGCGGCAGCCCGAACGGGTCCGAGCCCACCATCAGGTAGAACTGCTCGCCCGGCGGGATGGTGAACGTGATGGCGGAGTCGGTGGAGCCGGCGGTGTCGCCGCTGATGTCCCACAGGCCGCCGTCGGCGTCGAACAGCGCGAGGACCGTGTCGAGGTCCCCGACCGGGGTGGACGTCCGCGCGCTGAACGTCACCCCCGACGTCCCGCCGGCGAGCCGGTGGAAGTCGACGTCACCGGTGCCGTCGCCGGCGCTGCCGTGCGGGCCGTCGCCGATCGTGCCGCCGGTGCGCACGGCCTGGCGGACGTCCCCGATGCCGACGTCGCTCGCGAGGCCGATCGCGTCGTTGGTCTCGGCGAACGGCGGCAACGTGGGGATCGTGCCGTCCGGCTTGAGGTCGCCGGTCAGCGCGACCTTCGGGTTCGTGTTCCGGCGGGTGCCGAACCCCGCGATGTGCTCGGCCGTCCCCGGTGTGTCGTTGGCGCCTGTCGTGCCCGCCGCCTCCCGCTCCCGGTACGGCAACGCGACCTGCGCGTCGAAGCGCTGGTCGCGTGCCTCCGCCTTCACCGACCGGTCGCGGGCGACCGCGGCCCAGTCGGTGTCCGCCCGGTTCGACGGGAACATCAGCACCGGGTCGGGTTGGATCCGCTGGACGGACTGCCGGTCGGCGGTGGCCGGGGACTGCCCGCCCAGCACGAGCGAGACGGCCACACCCGCTGCCAGCACGCCTTGTAAGCGCTTTGTCATCGTGTTCCCCCTAGAGCTCCGGATCTCCAGGAAATCGCGTGAGGGCCGGCAGGTCCGGGCTTTCGGCGAGGTTGGCCCGTTCACGCGGATCGGTGGCGCGAACGTGCGGCGGCGGCTCCGGCGTTCGGCCTCACGGGCGTGCCGCCGACCCGGCACACGGGCCGGTCCGTCACGCCGACGGATCAGAAGTGGCCGTGGCGGCCTTCGCCGGAGCGGAAGCGGCGGAGGCCCTGTTCCACCTCTCGCAGTGAGACCAGGCCGTGGCGCAGCTCGTTGGCCAGGGCGTCCTCTTCCGACAGGCCTTCCTGTTCGAGGACCGACGAGCGGTCCTCCCGCAGGCACGTCTGGGGGAACGCGGCGATCTCCAGCGCCAGCGCCTCGGCGGCCGACCTCGACGTGCCGGCCGGCACCACCCGGTTCGCCAAGCCGATGGCCAGCGCCTCGTCGGCGGCCACCGGCCTGCCGGTCAGGACCAGGTCCATGGCGCGCGACGTGCCGATCAACCGGGGCAGGCGGACCGTGCCGCCGTCGACCAGCGGCACGCCCCAACGCCGGCAGAACACGCCGAACACCGCGTCCTCGTCGGCCACCCGGAGGTCGCACCACAGGGCCAGCTCCAACCCGCCCGCCACCGCGTGACCGGAGACGGCGGCGATCACGGGCTTCGACAGACGCAGGCGGGTCGGCCCCATCGGGCCGGACGGCGACTCCGGGTCGTTGCTCCGGGGAGAACCCAGGGCCTTCAGGTCCGCGCCCGAGCAGAACGTGCCGCCCTCGCCGTGCAGCACGGCCACCGCCGCCGTCGGGTCCTCGTCGAACTCCCGGAACACCTCCGCCAACGTGTGCGCCGTCGGGCCGTCCACCGCGTTGCGCACGGCGGGCCGGTTCAGCAGGACGGTGAACACCGGACCGGAACGCTCCACTCGCACGGCGCTCACAGCTTCGGCAACCCCCGCTCGACGATCGCGCCGAAGTCCACGCCGCGCGGCAGGGTGCCGAACGCCGCGCCCCAGTCGCCGGACAGCCGGGACGCGCAGAACGCGTCCGCCACCGCCGGGTGCCCGTGGCGCACCAGCAGCGAACCCTGCAACGCCAGCGCCATCCGCTCCACCAGCCGCCGGGCCCGCACCTCCAGGTCACCGAGGTCGGTCAGCTCGGCCTTGATCCCGTCCACCGCCGCGTCCAGCCGCCGGTCCGAGCCCCGCGCCGCGTCCAGCTCGCCGAAGAACTCCTCCACCGCCTCGGGAGAACGCCCGAGAGCGCGCAACGCGTCCAGCGCGGCGACGTTGCCCGAACCCTCCCAGATGGACATCAGCGGCGACTCGCGGAACAGCCGCGGCAGACCCGAGTCCTCGATGTAGCCGTTGCCGCCCAAGCACTCCAACGCCTCGGCCGCGTGCGCGGGAGCCCGCTTGCACACCCAGTACTTCGACACCGCCAGCCCCAGCCGACTGCGGTTGCCGGCCAGCCACAGCGCCACCGTCGTCGCCGCCTCCGACTCCACCGCCAGGTCGGCCAGCACGTTGCGCATCGCGGGCTGGTCGATCAGGTACGCCCCGAACGCCTTGCGGTGCGCCGCGTGGTGCGTGGCCTGCGTCAACCCGAGCCGCATCCCGGACGCCGAGCCGAGCACGCAGTCCAGCCGGGTCGTGTTGACCATCTCGATGATGGTCCGCACGCCCCGACCCTCCTCGCCGACCAGCCACCCGACCGCGCCGTCGTACTCCAGCTCCGCCGACGCGTTCGACTTGTTGCCCAGCTTGTCCTTGAGCCGTTGCAGGAACATCGCGTTGCGCGTGCCGTCCGGCAGCACCCTGGGCACCAGGAAGCACGACAGGCCGCCCGGCGCCTGCGCCAGCGTCAGGAACAGGTCGGACATCGGCGCGGACGTGAACCACTTGTGCCCGGTCAGCAGGTGGTGGTCGCCCTGCGGCACGGCCCGCGTGGTGTTCGCCCGCACGTCCGAGCCGCCCTGCTTCTCGGTCATCGACATGCCCGCGATCAACCCGCGCTTGGTCAGCGGCGCGCGCAGCCCGAAGTCGTACTCGCGGGACGCCAGCAGCGGTTCGTACCGCGACGCCAGCTCGGGCGTCGTGCGCAACGCGGGCACGGCGGCGTACGTCATCGAGATCGGGCACCCGTGCCCCGCCTCCGCCTGGCTCCACACGAAGAACTTGGCCGCGCGGGCGACGTGCGCGCCCGGCCGGTCGTCCTGCCACGCCGCCGCGTGCAGGCCGCTCGACACGGCGGTCTCCATCAGCTCGTGCCAGGCGGGGTGGAACTCGACCTCGTCGATCCGGTGCCCGTACCGGTCGTGCGTGTGCAGCACGGGCGGGTACGCGTTCGCCTGCCGACCGAGGGCCTGGACGTGCGCCGTGCCGGCCAGCACGCCGAGCGCGCGCACCTCGGGCTCCGCCCACGCCGCGCCGGCCCGGTGCAGACCGTCCAGCAGTGCCGGGTCGGCGGAGGTGTCGTGGCCTTCCAGCGGCGGGACCTGGTTGGTCACCTCGTGCGTGGCGTGGGTCATAACCACTCAGCGTACTACCCGTGGGTAACTTGCTTGTAGGCCGATTTTGGGGGTGCTGATCAAGCCACGGCGGCCTAACGTCGGTCCGGTGAGGGATCACGTGCAGGACCACTCCGAGCAGGACGGGGAGTCGGACCACGGACGGGCGGTCGCCGCGTTGCGCGGCCAGTACGCGGCCATCCCGGCGGGCGCGCCGGTGCGCCTGGCCAAGTCGACGTCGAACCTCTTCCGATTCCGCGCCGACCAGTCCGGCGGCCTCGACGTGGCCCGGTTCGACCGGGTGCTGTCGGTCGACCCGGAGGCCCGAACCGCCCGGGTGCAGGGCATGACGACCTACGAAGACCTGGTGGACGCCACCCTGCCGCACGGCCTGATGCCGCTGGTCGTGCCGCAGCTCAAGACGATCACGCTCGGCGGCGCGGTGGCGGGCCTCGGTATCGAGTCCAGTTCGTTCCGCAACGGTCTGCCGCACGAGTCGGTGCGCGAGCTGGAGGTGATGACCGGCGCCGGCGAGGTCGTGGTGACCAGTCCCCACGACGACGTGCACGGGGGTCTCTTCCGGGGCTTCCCGAACTCGTACGGCACGCTCGGCTACGCGCTGCGGCTGGAGATCGAGCTCGAACCGGTGAAGCCGTACGTGAAGCTGCGCCACGTGCCGTTCGGCGCTGCGGGGGAGTGCGCCGAGGTGATCGCGGCGGTCTGCGCCGAACGCGCCTACCAAGGCGAACCGGTCGACTTCGTGGACGGCACGGTGTTCTCCGGCGGCGAGCAGTACCTGACGTTCGGGAGCTGGGCCGGCACCGCGCCGTGGACGTCGGACTACACCGGCAACCAGGTCTACTACCGGTCCATCCAGCGGCGGCGGACCGACTACCTGACCGTCCGGGACTACCTGTGGCGGTGGGACACCGACTGGTTCTGGTGCTCGCGGGCGTTCGGCGTGCAGCACCCGCTGGTGCGGCGGCTGGTGCCCAAGCGGTACCTGCGGTCCGACGTGTACCGCAAGGTCGTGGCGTGGGACCGGCGGCACAAGCTGTCCGACCGGCTGAGCAAGGCGGTGCAGGAGCCGGTGATCCAGGACGTGGAGATCCCGGTCGACCGGCTCGCCGAGTTCCTCGACTTCTTCCACCGGGAGATCGGCATCAGCCCGGTGTGGCTGTGCCCGGTGCGGCTGCGCAGCCGGGACGGCGTCTGGCCGCTGTACCCGATGGACCCGGACGTGCTGTACGTCAACGTCGGCTTCTGGTCGACGGTCTCGCTGCGGCCGGGCGAGGAGCAGGGCAGCCGGAACCGGATGATCGAGGACAAGGTCACCGAGCTGGGCGGGCACAAGTCGCTGTACTCCGACTCGTACTACCGCGAGGGGGAGTTCTGGGCCAACTACAACGGCTCGACGTACCAGGAGCTGAAGGAGCGGTACGACCCTGCGGGCAGGCTGCCCGATCTGTACGCCAAGTGTGTTCTCCGTAGGTGAAGGGAGCCGGGGCCATGCGGTTGGCGGAGGTGTTCCAGCGGGCGGTCGGAGGCGACGCGTCCGTGCGGTTCAGCGCGTACGACGGCAGCGAGGCGGGGCCGGCCGACGCGAGTGTGGGCATCGAGGTGCGCACGCCGGAGGCGTTGTCGTACCTGGCGTCGGCACCGGGTGAGCTCGGCCTGGCACGCGCGTACGTGACCGGGCACCTGGAGATCATCGGCGGGGTGTACGGGGCGTTGCGGCACCTGTCGGAGATGTCGCTGCGGGGGTTGCCGTGGGCCGAGCGGGTGGAGTTGCTGGCCACGCTGGGGCGCACCCGGCTGCGGACGCGGGTGGAGGTGCCGCCGCAGGAGCGCCGGCTGCACGGCCTGCGGCACTCGAAGGCGCGTGACCGCGAGGCGATCGCGCACCACTACGACGTGTCGAACACGTTCTACGAGTGGGTCCTCGGACCGTCCATGGCGTACACGTGCGCGGTGTACCCGACGGCGGAGTCCACTTTGGAACAGGCCCAGTTCGCCAAGCACGACCTGGTGGCGCGCAAGCTCGGGCTGCGGCCGGGGATGCGGCTGCTGGACGTGGGCTGCGGCTGGGGCGGGATGGTGGTGCACGCGGCGCGGGAGTACGGCGTGCGCGCGCTGGGCGTGACGCTGTCGCGCAACCAGGCCGAGTGGGCGCAGAAGGCGATCGTGGAGGCCGGGCTGTCCGACCTGGCCGAGGTGCGGTACCTCGACTACCGGGACGTGCGGGAGGGCGGGTTCGACGCGATCAGCTCGATCGGCCTGACCGAGCACATCGGCAAGGCCAAGCTGCCCGCGTACTTCCAGTCCCTGTACCGGAAGCTGCGGCCCGGCGGGCGGATGCTCAACCACTGCATCACCCGGCCGGACAACAAGCAGCCGGCGCGGACCGGCGGGTTCATCAACCGGTACGTGTTCCCGGACGGCGAGCTGGTCGGGCCGGGGCACATCGTGTCGTTGATGCACGACACCGGGTTCGAGGTGCGGCACGAGGAGAACCTGCGCGAGCACTACGCGATGACGCTGGCGGCGTGGTGCGACAACCTCGAGGAGCACTGGGACGACGCAGTGGCCGAGGTGGGGCTGGGCCGGGCGCGGGTGTGGCGGCTGTACCTGGCCGCGTCCCGGCTCGGGTTCGAGCGGAACAACATCCAGCTGCACCAGGTGCTGGGTGTGAAGCTGGACGGCGCCAGGTCCCACATGCCGTTGCGGCCCGAGTGGCTGGGCTGACGTGGTGGGCTGACGGCGTGGGGCTGACGTGGCCGGGCTGAGGTGACGCCCGGGTGGCCTGGCGGTCAGGCCACCCGGAACCTCAGCCGCGTGCACGGCACTTCCCCGACGACGTCGGCCGCGTCCACCGGCCCCACCGCGATCGACGCGGCGACGGACGGCCAGAACGCCGCGGCGGCGTCGTTGGCGTGGTCGAAGTTCAACGTCCAGACACCGGGGTGGCGGGCGAACAGCAGGCGTGCCGCTTCCCGTGCCACCCCCTTCCGCCGGTGGCCGCGCACGACGAAGAACTCGGCGACGTTCCACGAGCCGTCCGCGTCGACGTCGCCGCGGGCCAGGGCGAACCCGGCCGGCTCGCCGCCGTTCTCGATGAAGTACGCCTCGCGCGCCCGCTCGGTGAAGTAGTGGTCCAGGTAGGAGTAGCCGAAGGTGCCGTGCCGGGTGAGCGGCAGCTCGCGGATCTCGGAGAAGTCGTGCTGGTAGAGCTGGATCAGGTTGGCCAGCACGGGCTTGTCCGCCTCGGCGACCGCCACGAGTGCAACGTCCACCCCACCACTATCCCGCGAGTCCTGCGTCCGGAACACCCGAATTCAACGCTCGGACCCCGCGCGGCATCAGCGCCGGCCCTCGATCAGCTCCGGCCCTCGATCAGCTCCGGCCCAGGACCGCGGACACCTCGTCGAACGTCAGCCACGAAGACCCGTACAGCGGCCCCTGCGCCCCCGTCACACCCAGCTCCGCCAACCGCCGCGCCTCGAACTCCGTGCGCACACCCGCCGCGTACACGGGAACTCCCAGCGTCCGCGTCCACCTGAGCAGCGTCACGGCCGCGCTCTCGTCGATCCGGTTCGCGCCCTCCGCCAACCCGTACACCGGCGAACCCTGGAACTTCACCCCGCTCAACGGGATCCGCCGCAGCCGGTCCACCGGCACGTTGCCGCCACCGACCTGGTCGAGCACCAGCCGCACCCCGTGCTCGGCCAGGAACGTCAGCTCGTCCACCTGGTCGTCGCTGATCAACGCGGGCAGCTGCTCGCCCAGCTCGAACTGCAGCATCGCCGCCGGCAGCCCGCTCTCCCGCAACGCCCGCCGCACGGTCGCCACCAGTTCCGGCTCCTGGCACTGCCGCGCGCTCAGGTCCATGCTCAGCACCGGTGCGGCGGCCCCGAACTCGGCGTGCCAGCGACCGGCGTCGGCGCACGCCTGCCCGATGGCCCACTCGCAGAGCCGCACCACCATCCCGGTGCACGTCGACAGCGACACCAGCGTCTGCGGGTCCAGCAGGCCCTCCGTCGGGTGGTCCCACCGCAACCGCGCCTCGACGGCGAGCAGCGACCCGTCCGCCAGCGAGTGCACCGGCTCGTAGTCGACCCGGAACTCGCCCTGCTCCAGCCCGCCCGAGATGGACGCGGCCAACCGCATCCGCGCGCGTTCGCGCTGGTCGCGGCCCTGGTCGTAAAGCGCCCACTGGGCCTTGCCGTCGTCCTTGGCCCACCGCACGGTCAGATCGACGCACCGCAGCAGCTCGACCGCGTCAGCCCCGCGCGCGGGCTGCACGACGATGCCGACGCTGGCCGTCACGCCGATGCCGTCGTCACCCACCCACACCGGCTCGGCGAGCATGTCGACGGCGGACTCGGCGAGCGCCACCACGGTCGGCACGTCGGCCGGGTCGCGGATCAGCACGCCGAACTCGTCCGGGCCGATCCGGGCCAACTGCCCGATCCCGTCGAACACCGACCGCAGGTGCCCGGCGACGGCGGTCAGGATGAGGTTGCCGACGTCGTGCCCGAACGCGTCGTTGACCACCCGGAACCCGTCGAGGTCGAACACGACCAGCGCGAGCGTCGCGGGCCCCTTCGCGCCGACCGCGCCCTCCAGCCAGCCGACGAACTGCGCCCGGTTCGCCAGGCCGGTCTGCATGTCGTGCAGGCTCTGCCGGACCAGCTGCGCCTGGAGCGCGCGGACCTCGTCCAGGCTCTCGATCATCGTCACGTAGAAGGCGGGCGCGCCGTCGTCGTCGCGGAGCAAGGCCAACGCGACGAGCACGTCGACGACCTCGCCGTCCGCGCGGACCAGCCGCGTCTCCACGCGCACGTGCTCGCGGCCGGTCGTCAGCTGCCGGGCCACCCGGGAGATCAGGTCACGGTCGTCGGGGTGCACCAGGTCGCGGGCGACGGTCCCGACCAGTTCGTCGGCGGTGCGGTCGAGCATCGCGAGCAACGCCTCGTTGCAGTCGAGGATCAGGCCGTTCACGTCGGAGACCGCGATGGCGAGCGCCGATGTCTGAAATACGGCTCGGAACTTCGCTTCACCCCTTCGTGCGGCTGATTCGGCTGATTGGGTGGAGTTCTTCCCGTGCCCTTCCCGGGTATTCGTGCGCAGGGCGTCACTGAATCCGGCCGCGAGTGCGCTGAGTACGCCGATCAGGTGTTTGTGATCGGTGGCCGGATCGGCAGGCAGGTCGGTGGCCAGGTTCTCGCCGACGAACGCGAGCGTGCGCTCCAGCGTCTCGGTCGACACCAGGCCGTGCTCGACCAGACCGCGACCGACCTGGCGCGCGGACGTCGGGCGATCGTGCCGGAGCGCGGTGCGCAGGTCGTCGGTGAACCCGGCGAGCAGCTCCTCCAGCAGGGGACGCGGCAGCGCGGCGGACGGGGGGACGGTGGGCGTGATGGCGGCAGCCCAGTCGCGCGCGAACCCGTCCCGGATTCCGGAGGACTCCCCGGACGCGTCAGCGGGTCGCACCGTGCCTGCCTGTTCGACCATGGTCATTCAGCTCTGCGGGCCAATCGTCATCGGTCACCCTGTGTTCGACGTATCGGGTGAAGTGATCACCGTGGTACACCGGCGTGCGAATTGCGGTCCATTGTCACTCGAATGGTGTAAGGGTGGACCGTTGGGGCGCAGTGAGCGTAGCGGTCTCGGGTGGTTGAGCGGGAGGGCGATCGAGGCGGGCCGGAATGCCGCCGGGGCGGTGCTTGACCTCGGGCCGGCTCGAGGTTTCGGCGTCGGGGCATGGCTGTGACAGTGCTTGGTCCGGGGGAGATGGGGTCCGCTGTGGCCGCCGGGTTCCTGGTGGGCGGGCAGCGGACCACGGTGTGGAACCGCACGACGGCAAGGCCGATGCGCTGGTGGAGGAAGGGGCGTCGGTTGCGCCGTCCGTGGCGGAGGCCGTCGCGGCGAGTGATCTTCTGGTGGTGAACGTCAAGGGCAATGGCGCCGCGCGGGAGAGCCCTGGCGTCGGCCGGGTCACTGGCCGGGCGTGCGGTCGTGAACCTGACCGATGGGACGTCCGGCGAGGCGTGGGACCTACCTCGGTGACATCGCGGGCATGCCGGCGCTGTTCGGGCTGGCCGTGAACGACACGATGTGGGGGACGCTCAACGGGTTCCTGCACGCGGCGGCGCTGCTGTCGAGCGAGGGCGTCGAGGTGAAGCGGTTCCCGGGGCACGCGGGGGCGTCGTTGAGCGGGCTGCTCGGCTACCTGCCGTCGTTGGCGGACGAGGTGGACCGGGGCGAGCACGCGGTGCCGTTCGGGGCGTTGAAGCACCGCGCGGTGGTCGGGGGCGGGCACGGGGACGACAGCTACTCGCGGCTGGTCGAGCGGTTCCGGTCGTCTCCCGCGTCCGAGCGTTTGAACTCGGGTGTTCCGAACGCAGGACACGGGTGTTCCGGAGGTACGACTCACGCGTTCCGAACGGAGGACTCGCGGTGTCTGGGTGGAGGACTCGCGGGGTGGGTGGGTTAGGGGAGGGTGGCGAGGACTGCGGCGATGCGGGTGGCGATGCGGTCGTTGTCGGTGGGGGCGAGGCTGAGCCAGCCGTTCTCGTGCACCATCAGGTAGCGGCCCTGGTGGGTGTCGAACCAGGTGATCAGCGTGCCGGCCCGGTCCCGCCGGTAGCCGGTGCCGACGGTGACCCCGAACTGGCCACCGGCGACCCGGCTGCCGGCCAACTCGCTGACCACCGTCGCGTCCTCGCGCGACAACCCCGCCTTCTGCAACGCCTCCCGCTCGTCCAGCTCCCCGCCGCCCCACGGGTCGTCCTCGTCGTCCTCCGGCTCGTCCTGCGCCGCCGCGGTCAACGCGTCGAGCCGCAGCGACAGCGCGCTGCCCGGCCCCGCCGACCCGTCCGGCAGCACGTCGACGATCGACCGGGCCAACGCGGTCGGCCGGATCTCCAGCACACCGACCGAACCGCTGTCGATCAGCGCCAACGCGCCCCGCTCACCATCGGACACGGCCACCGCCCGCACCGCGCGGTCGATGTGGGCGATCGCGTCGACCGCCACCTCGTGGTCGCCGAGCAGCCGGAGCAGCGCCACCAGCCGGGGGTCGGGCTCGCCGTACTCCGCGCGCACCTCCTCCCGCAGCCGCCGGCGTTCCTCTTCCGTGGCGCCGTGGCTCGGCACGTCCAGCGGGTAGGGCAGGCGACCGAGGTCGAGGTGGTGCCACAGCACGTCCAGCTGTCGCGGCGTGAGCACGAACTCGGGCTCGATCACGACTGGTCGCCCTTCTTCCGCGGCTTCGCCCCGCCGATCACCGACGGCGGCAGGTTCTCGCCCGGCACCTCGAAGATGTCCTCGCCCCGGATGTACGCGGCGGCCCGGTGCTCCTTGTCCTCGCCCTGCTGACCACCTGCCGGCGCGCCACCCGGAGCGCCACCGGCCATCGGCATGCCCGCCGCGCCCGCGCCACCGGGACCGAACCCGCCGACCGGCATCGCGCCACGGGCACCGGGGTTGGCAGGACCACCGACCGCGCCGGTCGAACCACCGGCGGCCAACGACCCGCCGGCGCCGCCCGCCCCACCGGACCCGGTGGGACCGAAGCCGGGACCGCCGCCGAAACCGGGAGCACCGCCGAAGCCGCCCGGGGGCATACCGCCCATCGGCATCCGGCCGCCGCCGCCACTTCCGCCGGCACCGCCACCACTTCCGCCGCCGACACCGCCGCCGGGCAACGGAGGCGTGCCGGGGGAGCCGGCCGGGATGTAGTTCGGCGGCCTCACGCCGGGCGGCAGGGTGCCACCGCCCTGGCGCGGCACGGCGTTCGGGGCGGCCGGCTGGTACGGCGGCACCTGACCGCTGCTCGGCGGCGTGTAGCCGGACGGGTTGTAGCCGGACGCGTTGTAGCCGCCACCGGACGGCGTGTAGCTCGAGCTGGACCGCGGCGTGTACGGGTTGGCCACCGGAACCTGCGCCGCCGCCGCGGCAGCCGTCGTGCCCTCGGGCCGGTACACCGCCGGACTCGGCGTCGCGCCGGGAGCCGCGATGCTGCCGCTCGCGTACGTCCCGCCGCCACCCGGGTACGCGCCGGGCTGGGCCGAAGCCGTGTGGGAAGTCGGGGCCGGCGGCGCGTACGACGCAGCCTGTGCGGACGTCATCGGCTGCAGCGCCTCGGCCTGCCGGGACTGCTGCGCCGTCCCCGCGAAGTTCGAGGGCGCGGTCGCGCCGGCGTCAGCACCACCGGCAGCACCACCGCCACCGCCCCCGCCCTCCACCGACAGGGTCCGCATCAGCATGGCCGGCGGCTCCTCGGTCCGACCGGTGACCGGGTTGAACGGCGCGGTGAACCGCGGCGTGGTCTGGTCGACCGCCCGCGACTCGTTCTCCATCGTGCTCATGACCGTCACGGCGTGCTCGTGCAACGCCCGCGCCTTCTCGTTGGCCGCCTGCACGTCGACCGCCGAGGACGCCAACCCGGCGATGCCGCCCGCCGTGAACGTCCCCGTGGCCTGGTTCCAGTCGAACTCGACCGGCTCCGGCATGCTCGCCCGCGCGTTCTCCATGATCTGGCTCTGGTCCTGCACCCGCTTGCCGACCTCGACCGCGGTCGCGGCGGTGTGCGTGACCCACTCGGCCAGGCCCTTGATCGCGAGCCGCGCGGCGTCCGCGGCGCCGCCGGTCCAGCCGGACTCGCTGACCGCGACCCGTTCGTTGATCAGCGTCGCGGACTCGGTGAGCTCGGTGCCGAACTGGCCCCACTCGGAGCCGATCTCACCGGTCTGGCCGGGGTCGTTGTTGTTGTGCACCGCGTCGTACAGCTCGCGGTGCGACCGTGACGCCCAGTTCTGCGCGTCGGTCAGCACCAGGTCGATCTCCTGGTCCGGCAGCCCTGCCTGCTCCGCCATCGTCGCAGCCCTCTCAGTTCGCGTTCAGCCGGACGAACTCGGAGCCGTGCTCCTCGTCGATGGCGATGAAGTTGCGGATCGCGCACTGCACCGAGTCGTGCGTCTGCTGGAGGACCTCGCGGTAGGCGGTCATCACGGCGACGAACGACCGCGGGTCGCCGTCCGCGCGCGCCTCGAACTTGAGCGCCATCCGGTCGCCGACGGGGTTCGCGCCCAGCGGCGCGGGACGGGCCAGCCGGCCGGCGCGCTCCAGCCAGGAGTCGACCAGGTCCATCTGCTCCACGAGCATCTTGCGCAACTCCTCGCCGGTGACCGGGTCGAGCGACACCTGGCCGGTGTTCACGGTCTCCTGGAGCGCCACGAGCCGACCGTTCACGGTCGGGATCTCCTGGGGCGGGGCCACTGCATCCCCGGTATCGGCGATGTACATCGGTATCCCTCGCGACGGCGGCCTGCTGGACGGAACCCACCTTCGCGGTGTGCTCCAACGCCCGGCCAACGCCGCCCCAACGTGACCTCCCGCGCAGCTCCCCGGACCGGGCCGACCACTGTGGGAAACTCTGCGACGGCACGGTGACAACGCCGAAAGGGATTCAGATGCGGGTGAACCTGCTCGGTCCCGTTGAGCTGGTTCACGCAGGTGGGGAAGCGGTCCGGCTCGGTGCGGCCAAGCGGCGGACGGTCCTGGCGGCCCTCGCCCTTGAACTGAACCGGGTGGTGTCCGGTGATCGCCTCCTGGACCTGGTGTGGGACGGCTCACCGCCGCCGCAGGCGAAAGCCGCCCTCCAAGGACATATCGCCCAGCTGCGCAAGGTCCTGACCGGCGGTGTCGCGCTCGTCACCCGCGCACCCGGTTACGTGCTGACCGGCGAACGTGCCGCCGTCGACGTGTTCCGGTTCGAAGACCTGCTGGCGACCGCCCGCGACGCGACGGACGACGACGCGGTCGGGCTCCTGCGGGACGCGTTGGCGTTGTGGCGCGGGCCGGTGCTCGCCGACGTGCCGGGCGACCACCTGCGCGAGGCGGTGTCCGCGCGGCTGGAGGAGCTGCGGCTGGTGGCCGTGCAGGAGCTGGCGACCCGGCTGTCGCGGCTGGGCCGGGCGGCCGAGGCGGTGGCCGGGCTTCGGGACGCGGTCGACGCGAACCCGTTGCGCGAGGCGTTGGTGTCATGGCTGGTGCTGGCGCTGCACCGGACCGGGCGCCAGGCCGAGGCGCTGGCCCTGTTCCACCGGACGCGGGAGCGGCTGGCCGAGGAGCTGGGCGTGGACCCGGGTCCGGAGCTGCGGGACGCCTACCAGGCCGTGCTGGCGGGTGACGCCGCGCGATCCGTGCCGGTGGGGCGTGAGCCCGCCCAGTTGCCGCGCGAGCACCGCGGGTTCGTCGGGCGTGAGCCGGAGCTGTCGGACCTCGGTGAGAGCCTGAGCGGCCAGGACTCGGCGATCGGGCTGCTGGTCGGGCCGGCCGGCGTGGGCAAGACGGCGTTGGCGCTGCGCTGGGCGCACCGGGTGGCCGCGGACTTCCCGGACGGGCAGCTGTTCGTGAACCTGCGCGGGTTCGACGAGACGGAGCCGCTGGACCCGCGGACGGCGTTGATCGGGTTCCTGCGGGCGCTGGGGCTGACCGACTCGGAGATCGCGGTCGGCTTGGAGGACCAGGCCGCGCAGTACCGGTCGCTGCTGGCCGGGCGTCGGGTGCTGGTGTTCCTGGACAACGCCCGGTCGGCCGAGCAGGTCCGGCCGCTGCTGCCCGGGTCGGCGCGCTGCCTGGTGCTGGTGACGAGCAGGCACCGGCTCGACGACCTCGTGGTCACGGAGGGGGCGTCGTCGCTGCACGTGCCGACGTTGCCGGAGTCGAGCGCCGAGGACCTGCTGGCGGCTCTGCTGGGGCGTCAGCGGATCGAGCAGGAACCGGACGCGGTGGCCGAGCTGGTGGAGCAGTGCGACCGGCTGCCGCTGGCGTTGCGGATCGCGGGCGCGCGGCTGGCGTCACGGCCGCGGTGGACGATCCAGTCGCTGGTGGACGAGCTGCGTGACGAGCAGGGGCGGCTGTCGGCGTTGTCGCTGCCGGAGGCCGGGCGCGGGGTGCACGCGGCGTTGGCGGTGAGCTACCGCGAGCTGCCCGAGGGCGCGGCGCGGCTGTTCCGGCGGCTCGGGCTGCACCCCGGGACGGACCTCGACAGCTACACGGCGGCGGCGTTGCTGGACATCAACGTGGCCAGCGCGCGGACGCACCTGCGGACGCTCGCGTACGCGAACCTGTTGCACGAGTCGACGCCCGACCGGTACTCGCGGCACGACTTGGTGCGGCTGTTCACGCACCACCTGGCGGCCACCGAGTCCGAAGTGGAGCTGGCCGCGCACCGGCTGCTGGACTACTACCTGCACGTGGCGGACCGGGCGCGGACGCACTTGTCCGACCACGTCCGGCCGTTCGGGCCGGCCGAGCACCCGCCGTCGTCGTTCCCGGAGCTGCTGTCGCACGCGACGGCGTTGGACTGGTTCACGCGGGAAGAGGCGAACCTGGGGCTGGCGCTGGACATGGCGGTGAACGGCGGGCAGCGGGAGCGGACGTGGAAGCTGGCGTTGTGCCTGGACGCGTTCCACTTCCGGCGCGGCAACCGGCTGGACCGGTTGGCGTTGTGCCGCATCGGGTTGGCCGCGACGCGATCGCTGGGTGACGGGCACGCGGAGGCGACGTTCCTGCTGCGGCTGGGGTCGACGTTGGCGGACCTGGAGCGGATCGACGAGGCGGTCGAGGCGTGCACGCGGGCGGCGGCGTTGGCGGAGGGCGACCGTCACCTGGAGCTGGCGGCGTTGGCGAACCTGGGGTACTGCCTGATGGCGGACGACCGGCTGGACCGGGCGCAGGAGGTGATCCTGGAGGCGCTGGAGGTGGCGCGGGAGGTCGGGGACAGGCGGTCGCAGGCGAGCATCCAGAACAACCTGGCGAACGTGCTGCTGCGCAAGCACCAGCCGGAGGCGGCGTTGCGCCACGCCACCGAAGCCCTGACCCTCTTCCCGTCCGCGCCGTCCAAGGCCCACACGGCCGCCCTCCACACCGTGGGCGCCGCGTCCCAGCAGCTGGGCCGTGCCGACGAGGCCCTGGAGTCCTACCGGGCGGGTCTCGCCCTGGCCGCCCGCCTGGGCGACCACTACCAGGAGGCCCTGTGCCACCGCGCGATCGGCGACGTCCTGGAACAGTCCGAAGGACCCACCGCCGCCAGGCCCCACTGGCAAGCCGCCCACCAGCTCTACCACGACCTGCGCCTCCCGGACGCCGACGACCTGGCCCGCAAACTGACCCCCACCCCCTGACCCGAACGGTGAACTCGCGTGCCCGACCGGACAACTCACCCAACCCGACCGGACAACTCGCGGTGCCCGACCGGACAACTCGCGGGTGAGAGCGCTCTCACCCGCGAGTCCTCCACTCGGGCACCGCGAGTTGCGCGGTCGGGCACGGTGAGTTGCGCGGCGGGTCAGGCGGTGGCGGCGGCTGCGGCGCGGCCGGCTACTCGGCCGGAGAACAGGCAGCCGCCGAGGAAGGTGCCTTCGAGGGCCCGGTAGCCGTGGACGCCGCCGCCGCCGAAGCCGGACGCCTCGCCGGCGGCGTAGACGCCCGGCAGGGGCGAGCCGTCGGATTGCAGGACGCGCGCGGACAGGTCGGTGTGCAGACCGCCCAGGGTCTTGCGGGTGAGCACCGAGAGGCGGACGGCGATCAGCGGGCCGGCCTTCGGGTCCAGGAGCGGGTGGGGTTCGACCACGCGGATCAGCTTGTCGGTGATGAACTTGCGGGCCTCGCGCATGGCGTTGATCTGCATGTCCTTGCCCAGCCCCGAGATCACCTGGCGGTCGCGCTCGACGATCGTGCGCTGCAGCGCGACGGGGTCGATCATGGAGGTGCCGGTCAGCTCGTTCATCCCGGCGGCCAGCTCGGCGGGCGTGCGGCCGAAGATGAACTCCTCGGACCGCTTCGCGAACTCCTCCACCGGGGCGACGGCGCCGGGCAGCGCGCGCTTCAGCACCGCGCGGACGTCCTTGCCGGTCAGGTCGGGATTCTGCTCCGACCCGGACAGCGCGAACTCCTTGCCGATGATCCGCTGGTTGAGCACGAACCACGAATAGCCGTGCCCGGTCTTCACGATGTGCTCCAACGCCCCCAACGCGTCGAAGCCCGGGAACAGCGGGATCGGCAGCCGCTGCCCGGTGGCGTCCAGCCACAGCGACGACGGTCCGGGCAGGATGCGGATGCCGTGCCTGCCCCAGATCGGCGCGTAGTTGGCGATGCCCTCGGGGTAGTGCCACATGCGGTCTTCGTTGATGACCTCGCCGCCGGTGTCCTGCACGACCTTCAGCATCTCGCCGTCGACGTGGTCGGGCACACCGGACAGCATGTGCGCGGGCGGCGTGCCGAGGCGCGCGGGCCAGTTGCGGCGGACCATCTCGTGGTTCGCGCCGATGCCGCCGGACGTCACCACGACGGCCTGCGCGCGCAGTTCGAAGTCCGACACGACGGTGCGCGAGCTGGCCACCCCGCGCTCGACCGCGCTGTCCTCCAGCACGGAGCCGCGCACGCCGTCCACCGCACCGCCGGTCGTGGTCAGCCCGGTCACGCGGTGCCGGAACTTCAGCTGCACGAGCCCGCGCTCCACGCCCTCGCGCACCCGCCGCTCGAACGGCGCGACGATCCCCGGCCCCGTGCCCCACGTGACGTGGAACCGCGGCACGGAGTTCCCGTGGCCGTCGGCCAGGTACCCGCCGCGCTCGGCCCACTGCACGAGCGGGAACCAGCGCACGCCCATCGCGTACAGCCACGACCGCTTCTCGCCCGCCGCGAAGTCCACGTACGCCTCGGCCCACTGACGCGGCCAGTGGTCGCAGTCCCGGTCGAACGCGGCCGAGCCCAGCCAGTCCTGCAGCGCCAGCTCCGCCGAGTCCTTCACCTTCAGCCGCCGCTGCTCCGGGCTGTCCACCAGGAACAACCCGCCGAACGACCAGAACGCCTGCCCTCCGAACGCCGCCTCCGGCTCCTGGTCGAGCAGGATGACCTTGCGTCCCGCGTCGACCAGCTCGGCGGTGGCGACGAGACCCGCCAGACCCGCGCCGACGACGATGACATCCGCGTCATGTGCCATCGGGCGAGTCTAGATCGAAGCGCGCGCGGTGCACGAGACTTGAAGAAAATTCACTTTAGGGAGTGGTCACGGTGACGTACGCGGGTGACGTGGGCGAGGTCAGCGCGGTGTGGCGGCCGGTCGCGGAGGTGCCGACCGTCGACCGGCCGCAGAGCCAGGCGCGGCTGGTCGCGCCCGGCGACGTCACGGGCAACCGGTTCGGCCTGTTCGACTGGCGGATGAAGCCCCGCGCGGGCGGCCCCGCACCGCACTTCCACAAGACGTTCTCGGAGTCGTTCTACGTGACCTCGGGAGTGGTCAGCCTGTTCAACGGCGAGACCTGGGTGAACGGCGCCGAGGGCGATTTCCTGCACGTGCCGGAAGGCGGCGTGCACGCTTTCCGCAACGACACCGACGAACCGGCGTCGATGGTGATCCTTTTCGCGCCCGCGCCGCCGCGCGAGGAGTTCTTCCGCGAACTCGCGGAGATCCTCGATTCGGGGCGGGCGCTCAGCCGCGAGGAGTGGGCCGATTTCTACGCCCGGCACGACCAGTACATGGTCTGAGCTGCGGCTATCGAAACCGGCGACGTCACGTTGGAGCCGTCGGCCGTCCGGTGGGGGGAACCGTTCGGCCGACGGCGGTCGGGCGTGCGTGGGCGCACCTGCAACGTCTCGGGGAGAGGGGCCTCGCGGGCATTGGGGGGTGGTGCCTGCGGGCCTGACGTCCGGTGCGGCGTCCACTTGCCGACCAACAGTAGAACGGGCGGTGTCGGACACGTGTTCCCCGGATTGCCCCGGGGTGGTGGGCATCACTACGGAGCGTCAACACCCGTGGTGACGGTCCGCAGTCGCTCAGGCGTCGCCGCGCAGCTCGGTCATCCGGGTCTCGGCGCCCGTCAGCTTCTCCCGGGCGGTCTCGGCCCGGCGCTTGGCCTTCGCCAGCCGCGTCGCCGCCTCCTGCTCGGCCTGCTGGGCACGCCGCAGCTCGGCCCGCAGCGTGGCGGTGTGCTCCTCGCGCTCGGTCAACGCCTGTTCGGCTTCCGTCACGGCTGTGTCCGCCTTCTTCACGTCGGCCTGCGCACTGGTGATGTCGTCCCGCGCCCGTGCGAGCTGTCGTTCCCGCCGCTGCTCACGACGTGGAGCCAGGTCGTCGCGCACCGGCACGGCGTGCTCGCTCAACGGCCCGAAGCCGGACAGCTCGACCGGCTTGACCAGTCGACCCGCCTTGATCCGCGCGGCGAGCACCGCATCGGCCAGCGCCGCCGTCAACGTGGTGCGCACCTGCTGCACGGCATCGGACCCGAGCGGCTGGCCGGCGTCCTTCGCCAGCGTCTCCACCCGTCGCACGAGCGCGCTCAGCACCGCCCGTCGCCGCGCACCCAGCTCCCGCAGCGCGTTACCGCGCAACTCCTCCTGCGCGGCGCGCAACTGGTCACCCAGGGCGACCGCCTCGGCCAGGTCGGACGCGCCCTCGCGGGCCAGCAGGTTCAGCGCCCACGCGGACGCGGTCGGCTTGCGCAGCGCCCCGATCTGCTTGGCCAGCGCCTTGTCGCCGTGCTCGGCGGCGATGCGCGCGTGGGTGTCCCTGGCCGCGACGAAGTCCGCCGGCGGCAGGGCGTACAGCTCGTCGGCTATCCGGTCGATCGGCTCGGTGTCCACGATGTCGTCCAGTGTGCTCGCCATCGTGTTGATGTGCGATTTGTTACGGATTTCCCACGCTTCCGGGCGGTTCACCGTTGACAGAGTTTGACATTCCGGCCGGTCGGCTCTTGACTGGAGTAGTCGCACCCGTTCCGGAGTTTCGCGGCACTTCTCGCGCGTTTGCGCAATAGCCCGATCAGTCCAATGTGGACTTGTCATTGGGGCCGTTCGTCCGATTGTCACCCGGTGGTTCGAGAGATGTGCTTGCGCCAATCTTTCCCCACGAAGGGTTTGCGCCGTGATCAACTCAGGAAGCCGGTGGAGACACCGCACCAGTGCGGCCTTGCTGGCCGCCGTGCTGGGCACCACTGGGTTCGGCTTCGCCGCCGGGTCGGCAGTCGCGCAGGAGGCGCCACCCGCCCCCGCGCCCGCCGACAAGCAACTCGACAAGCAGGACCGGGAGCGCGTCGCCGAGGCCGCGAAGGCCGGGCAGGCGAACGTCACGCTCCTGGTCGCCGCCGAAGAGGGCAAGCTCGACTCCGCCACCAACGACCTCAAGGCCCTGGGCGGCGTGGTCGAGTCGACCGAGCGTGACGTCGACTACCTCAAGGTCTCGGTGCCGCGCGACAAGGCCGAGCAGGCCGCGAAGCTCGCGTCGGTGAACGCGGTGGACGTGGACGGTCTGGTCGTCCTGGACAACCCGCGTCCCGAGGGCGCGACGTCCCCGCTGCCGCAGCCGGCACCGGGCCCGTCGACGCCCAAGATGAACCCGTACATGCCGACGCAGGACACCAAGGCCGCGCAGTTCACCTCCCAGCACCCCCGGTGGGACGGTCGCGGCACCACGATCGCGATCATGGACTCCGGCATCGACCTGGACCACCCGGCCCTGGCGACCACCACGACCGGTGAGCGCAAGGTCGTCGACTGGTACAACGCGAACGCCACCAACTCCGGTGACGGCACGTGGGTCCAGCTGGCCGGCCGCTACAACGGCGCGTTCACCAACGCCGGCGTGAGCTACACGGCCCCCGCCACCGGCGGCCCGTACAGCTTCGGCCTGTTCCGCGAGACCGCGGGCGACCTGGGTCTCGCCAACAGCGAGATGGGCGGTGACATCAACCGCGACGGCGACCGCGTGGACGCGTTCGGCGTGCTCCAGGACGTCACCACGAAGGAAGTCTTCGTGGACGTGGACGGTGACGGCGACTTCACCGACCAGACCGCGATGATCGACTACAAGTACAAGAAGGACGTCGGCCACTTCGGCGTCGACAACCCGGCCACGCCGGTGCTGGACACCATCCCGTTCGTGGTGCAGACCGACAAGTCGAACTACGACGCCGGCGCCACCGCGTGGGTCAACATCGGCATGTCGGCCGCGCACGGCACGCACGTCGCGGGCATCACGTCGGCGAACAAGATGTTCGGCGGCCGGATGGTCGGCGCGGCGCCCGGTGCGAAGCTGATGGCCGTCAAGGTCTGCCTCACCACCCCGTCGTGCACCAGCAGCGGCCTGATCGACGGCCTGCTGTACGCGGCCCGCAACGGCGCCGACGTCGTCAACATCTCGATCGGCGGCCTCCCGGCCCTCAACGACGGCAACAACGCGCGTGCGAAGCTCTACGACCGCACCATCGCCGAGTACAACGTGCAGGTGTTCATCTCCGCCGGCAACAGCGGCGCGGGCGCCAACACGGTCGGCGACCCGTCGGTCACCACGGACGCGATGAGCGTCGGCTCGTACATCACGGCCGACACCTGGCTGTCCAACTACGGCTCGGTGACGACCCAGCGCGAGGGTCTGCACGGCTTCTCGTCGCGCGGTCCGCGTGAGGACGGCGGCTTCAAGCCGAACATCGTCGCGCCCGGCTCGGCGATCTCCACCACGCCGCAGTGGCAGGCGCCCGGCCCGGTGGGCGGCACGTTCGACCTGCCCGCCGGCTACGCCATGTTCAACGGCACGTCGATGGCCGCCCCGCAGGCGACCGGCGCCGCCGCGCTGCTCATCAGCGCGTACAAGGCCGAGCACAACGGCGAGCGCCCGCCCGTCGCGGCGCTGCGCAACGCCATCCAGTCCGGCGCCAAGTGGGTCTCCACGCTGCAGGCCTACGAGCAGGGCGCCGGTCTGTTCGACACCAAGCGCGCGTGGGCGCAGCTCAACGCGCACCCGGACACGCACGCCGTCACCACGTCGGTGGCCGTGAACACCGCGCTGTCCGGTCTGCTGGCCACCCCGAACACGGGTGTCGGCATCCACGACCGCGAGGGCGTGTCCGTGGGTGCGGAGTACACGCGCACCTACACCCTGACCCGCACCACGGGTCCGGCCGGCAACCAGCGGTTCTCCGTGAAGTGGCAGGGCAACGACGGGACGTTCTCGTCCAAGTCCCAGGTCAGCCTGCCGCTGAACACGCCGGTCACGTTCGACGTCAAGGTCAAGCCGACCACGGCGGGCGCGCACTCGGCCGTGCTGAAGCTCGACAACGCGGCCACCCCCGGCATCGACGTGTTCACCCTGAACACCGTGTTCGCGGCGGACGAGTTCACCGCGGCGGGCAAGTACTCGGTGACCAAGACCGGCACGATCGCGCGCAACCAGTCGCAGAGCTTCTTCGTGAAGGTGCCGGTCGGCACCAGCGCGCTGAAGGTCGACATGGCGGCCGGCGGCGCCGAGGCGGGCAAGGGCCAGGTCCGGTTCCTGCGCTACGACCCGTACGGCGTGCCGTTCGACTCCACGTCGTCGATCAACTGCTACAACCCCGACGCGGGCGCGGGCTGCTCCGGTGGCACGCCGACCAGCCGCACGGTGAGCAACCCGACGCCGGGCGTGTGGGAGATCGTGGTCGAGGCGCGGCGCACCTCCGACGCCGACTCGGCGCCGTTCTCGGTGTCCGCGTCCGTGCTGGGCACGACGGTCAGCCCGAACCCGGACACCATCGCGTCGGCCACGATCGGCACCCCGATCAGCCGCGAGTACACGGTGACCAACTCGCTGGCCACGTTCACCGGCAAGCTCGTCGGCGGTTCGCTGGCCAGCGCCCGGATCTCGCGCCCGTCGATCGCGGACGCGGCGGTCCAGACGTACGCCGTGGTCGTGGCGCCGGGCTCCACGTCGCTGCGCGCGACGATCGGCAACACCGCCGACGTGTCCGCCGACCTCGACCTGTTCGTCTACAACTGCACGTCCGGCACCTGCGTGCTGGCCGGTCAGGCGGCGGACGGCGACTCGGAGGAGTCCGTCACGATCAACAACCCGGCCGCGGGCACGTGGCAGGTGCGGGTGGACGGCTACGAGGTGCCCTCGGGCGCCACGGAGTACGACTACATCGACCTGTTCGTCGCCCCGGGCCTCGGCACGGTCGACGTGACCGACACCGACTCGGAGCGCACCGCCGGTGAGACGTGGACGGTGCCGGGCACGGTGACGGTCGCCGGCCAGGCCGGCGCCGGTCGCGTGCTGCGCGGCGAGCTGACCGTGCAGACGGCGGACGGCGTGACCGTCGGCCGCAGCGCGGTGATCGTGCAGAACGTGGCCTGACGCCACCCGGTAGACCTCAGGGCCACCTCCGCTGCACGCGGGGGTGGCCCTGAGCCGTTCGTGCGGGTCGTCCTAGGGAGTGGGGTCGATGTTGGACAACGGCTCGTCGACGTCCACCCGGCTGATGCCCTCGATCGCCGTCACCCGCTCGGCCAGGTCGACCGGGACGGACGCGCGGACGTAGCCGATGGTGGCGTCGGTGGCCTCCACGGTGCCGCCAAGGCTGCGCAGACCGGCGGCGACCTGGTCGGTCCTGCCCTGGTCGGTGGCGACGGTCAGCACGACGGTCCGCGCGCCGGAGCGCTTGGCCCGTTCCAGCACGTCCTTGCCCTGCGGGCTGAGCTCCGGCAGCACCTGGACCTCCGAGATCGCGCTGGTAGGGACCGTGAGCACGGGGTGGGAACCGGCGTCCTGCCGGTCGCCGCAGCCCACCAGCGCCAGCCCTGCCAGTCCCGCCAGCACCGGTAGTACGAGTTTCCGCATGGGCTTCCTCCCGTGGGGCGATCCTGCCACCACAAGGACGTAAAGCGAGGTCACCGTGGTTGCACGGACTGGTCTGGTCCGCTGAACGCCTGCACCCGCTCTTCACCGTCCGCGCTCTCGCCGAACACCCGGTTGTCCGACGGCTCGTGCGCCGGTCGCACCTCTGCGTGGTCGCCGGACCGGGGCAGGTCGCGCACCCGCACCTGCGGCAGCGAGCCGGGGTGGTTCGCCCGCAGCCAGCCGACCAGGTGCTCGCGCACCACGCACCGCAGGTCCCACAGCCGCCCGGCGTCCGACGCGCTGACCAGGGCCCGGACGCGCACGAACGACCCGACCGCGCCCGTCACCTGCATCACGGAGACCCGGCCGTCCCACAGGTCGGTGCCTTCGAGCACGTGCCGCAGCTCCTGCCGCAGCTCCTCCACCGGCACCGTCCAGTCGAGGTCCATCTCCACCGTGCCGAGCAGCGCCGACTGGGTGCGCGTCCAGTTCTCGAACGGGCTCTTGAGGAAGTAGGCGGTGGGCAGGATGAGGCGCCGGTCGTCCCACAGGTGCACGACCACGTAGGTGAGGGTGATGTCCTCGATGCGGCCCCACTGCTGCTCCACGATCACCACGTCGTCCAGCCGCAGCGCGTCGCTGAACGCGATCTGGATGCCGGCGAACACGTTGCCCAGCAAGGACTGCGCGGCCAGGGCGGCGATCGCGCCGATGACACCGGCGGACGCCAGCAGGCTCGTCCCGGCGGCACGTGCGGCGGGGAACGTCATCAGCACGGCGGCGGCGGCCAGCACGCTCACGAGGACGACGGTGACCCTGCGCACCAACGTGATCTGCGTGTGCACGCGGCGGGCGTGGCGGTTGTCCGACACGTCGACCCGGATGCGCGCCAGCGTGGCGTCCTCGACCACCACCAGCAGCGCGGCGAGCAGCCAGGCGCCGGCGAGGATCAGCGCGATGCCCGTGACGTGCAGCGCGGTCGGTCGCCAGTCGCCGCGAGCCGCCACGCCCAGTGAGAACTGCACCGCCAGCAGGACCGCCACGGCCAGCGCGGGCTTGTGCGCTTGCTTGGCGAGGCCCGCGAACAGCTCGGACCGGCGGCCGATGCGGCGGACCACCCGGTGGACGAGCGTGACGGCGACCAAGGCGACGAGCAGCGAGCCGGTGAACGTGATGACGGCTGCGAGCACGGATGGGCACCTCCTTCTCCACGTGGGGACGTTCCCCAGTCCGTACCCACCCTGCCAACCGCCCACCCGCTCCCGCCAAGGACCCCGGTGAGTCCTACTTCACGTCCGCGAGTCCTCCGTTCCGCACGCGTGAGACCCAATCCGGGAACACCCGGACTCAACGCTCGGCATGTGCGCACCTTCCGGACCCACCCTCGGCGAGCGCGGTCCGGGCCCGCTGCCGGCCGAGGTTCCACGCACGCCAGTCGTCGGCCTGGACGCGGCGGTACCTCAGCGCGCAGTCGCGCAGGCTCGGCGGGAGCGAGGCGAGGGCGGGCACGGCGTCGTCGGACAGCCTGCTCAGGTACCAGACGTCGATCTCGCGGGTGGCGTGCCAGCGCTCGATGTTGCGCTCGGCGATGAACCGGTCCGGGTTGAGCGCCGCCAGCCCCAGGAGTGCGGCGAACCCCGTGCCCACGACGGCCCGCGCCAGCCACCCGCCCTCCAGCCGCACGCCAGCCGCGAGCACCAGCAGGTACACGCCGCCGAGCCACAGCTCACACGCCGACACGAGGACGCGGAGCACCGTGAACCCGTAAGCCTGCTGGTAGAGCCACATGCGCGTCAGGGCGGACGCCACGATGACCAACGTCAGCACGCTGAGCGCACCCAGCAGGACGCGCAGCCACTTGCGGTCGGTGGACGAGTCGAGGTGGGCCAGCCGGGCGACGGTGGCGATCACGCCCAGCGTCAGCAGGGTGACGGCGAGCAGTTGCCAGAAGCCGCTGCGCGCGTGATCGGCGTACGTGAGGTCGGCCGTGGTGATGACGTGCTCGTCGCCCGCGAAGAGGGTGGTGATCTGCACGGCCACGAAGACGGCGAACAGCAGCACCAGCGCACCCACCGGCAGCACCCAGTCACGCCGCGCGACCGTGCGGGCGAGGACGGCCGTCCCGTCCAGGTCCGGTGGTGAGGCGAGCAGGTGGCACGCGCCGACCGTGCCGAGGGCGACCACCAGGAACAGCACGATCGGCCGGCCGGACGACTCGTCGGGGACGATCGAGCCGAGCAGGTCCGCGAACGCCGCGTCGGCCCCGGCGAGCAGCGGGACGAAGACCAGCAGCAGGCCGGCGGTCACCACGATGGGGCGCGTCATGGGCGGCGTCCCCCGTTCCTTCACGCCGCGTGCCAGCCACGGCAGCGCCCGGACCGCCGCGATGGGCACCGCTCCGGCGCCGAACACCACGCCACGCGCGGTCCGCCCCCCGGCGACCGCGAGTGATCCTGCGGCGCACCCGGCCATCGCGCAGAGCACGAAGAGCCATTCCGCCGCGACGAACGCCCCGACGGCGAACAACGCCACCGACAGGACCGCCCACACCGGTCTGACCTTCCGCACGAGTGCGAAGACGACGGCGGCGGTCAGCGACCAGCCGAGGCCCGGTCCGTCGGGGAGGAGAAGCGCCGCCGCGATTCCGGCTGCGGCGCCGGTGAGCAGTGCGCGGTTGGGTGACATCGGGTGTTGCCTCCAGGGCGTGCGCCATCGCCCGCCGTGTGCGCGGCGGTGTTCTGAGTGTTGAACTCGGGTGTCCGGAACGGTGGACTCGCGCGTTCCGGACGGTGGACTCGCGCGTTCCGGACGGAGGACTCGCGGGTCAGGTGGGGGTGGCGGGGAGGGTGGCGCGGATTCGGCAGCCGGGGCCGTCGACGACGGCGATGGTGCCGCCGTGCAGGTCGACGACCCAGCGGGCGATGTTCAGGCCCAGACCGGTGCCACCGCCGCCCGCCCGCTCACCACGGGTGAAGCGCTCGAAGACCCGCTCCCGGTCCTGTGGCGCGATCCCCGGCCCGTCATCGGCGACTTCGAGCACCAGATCGTCGCCCACGGAAGCCGAGATGCGCACCTCGCCACCGGCCGGACCGTGTCGGGCGGCGTTGTCCAGCAGGTTCGCCACCACCTGTGCCAATCGCGCCTCGTCGGCGTGGACGGTGGCGTCCGGCGGCGAGATGTCGATGGTGAACCGCACCCCCCGGGCGGCCACCGAGGCCTCCGCCACGACATCCTCCAACAACGGCGCCAGAGCGAAGTCGGCCTTGTCCAACCGGTGCGCGCCCGCGTCGATCCGCGAGAGGTCCAGCAACTCGGTCACCAGCCGGCTCAACCGCTCGGTCTGCGCCAACGCCGTCCGCATGGTCGCCGCATCGGGCTGCGCGACCCCGTCGACCACGTTCTCCAGCACGTTCTGCAACGCCGTGATCGGCGTGCGCAACTCGTGCGACACGTTCGCGATCAGCTCGCGCCGCTGCTGGTCCGCGGCACCCAGGTCGGCCGCCATCTGGTTGAACGCGCCGGCCAGCTCGCCGACCTCGTCCCGCGCCGTCGCGCGCACCCGCCGGCTGTAGTCGCCCGCCCGCATCGCCCGCACCGCCGCCGTCATCTCCCGCAACGGCTTGGTCATCCCGTGCGCGAGGATCTGGGACGTCACCAGCATGATCGCGATCGCGCCGTACGTGGTGCCCGGCGCGAGCCACCCGATCCGGAGCCGGAAGTACGTGAACCCGGCCGCCGTCGCCGACACCACCAGGATGCCGAGCTTCAACTTGATCGACCGCACGGGGTCCAGCGGGCGGGGCAGCAGCTCCACCGTGGTCAGGAACGCCGATCGCAGGCTCATCTGGGGACCTCCAACGCGTAGCCGACGCCGTGCACGGTCCGGATCAGGTCGGTCCCCAACTTCCGCCGCAACGCCTTGATGTGGCTGTCCACGGTCCGCGTCCCGGTGCCGTCCTGCCACCCCCACACCTCGCTCAACAGCCGTTCCCGCGACTGGACGGCGCGCGGCCGTTCGGCGAGGTGCACCAACAGCTCGAACTCGGTCGGCGTCAGGTGCGCCTCCGCCCCGGCGCGCACCACCCGCCGCTCGGCCAAGTCGATCTCCAGGTCCGCCACCGTGATCCGGGCCGCCGCGGCCGACGCCGCCCGTTCCACCCGGCGCAACAGCGCGTGCACCCGTGCGGCCAGCTCGCGGATGGAGAACGGCTTGGTCAGGTAGTCGTCCGCGCCGACCGCGAGCCCCACCAAGAGGTCCGTCTCGTCGCCACGGGCGGTCAGCATGAGCACCGGCACCGGCCGCTGCGCCTGGATCCGCCGGCACACCTCCAGCCCGTCGAACCCCGGCAGCATCACGTCCAGCACCACGAGGTCCGGTCGGGTGTCCAGGGCACGGGCGACGGCGGACGGCCCGTCGTGCGCCACGTCGACCTCGAACCCCTCGGCCCGCAGCCGTGCGGCCACGGACTCGGCGATGGTCAGGTCGTCCTCGACCACCAGAACGCGGCGTGTCATGGGGCCGACTCTAGGTGCGAGCCGTGGAGGTGGACGGCGCGAGTTGTGAACGTCCTGTGGAGACATCCGCGGGCAACCTCGGCGCAGGTCACACGTCCTTGCGGCCGGAGGTGCCATGAGGGATTCCGAACCGGGCACGACCGTCGTCCGCCGTGACGTCTTCCGCGGCGGGGTGTGGAGCGCGCACGCGTTGAGGACGCTCCGTGACGCGCCGGAGGCGCTGGTCGCGTGCTGCCGACCGGGCGCGGAGACGCGGGCCACGACGACGTGGATCGACTGGCTGCTGACCGGTGACGACCGCGTGCGCGAGCGGGGACTGCCGGACCTGGCCGCCGGTACCCGGCAACTCGCCCCGTGGATCCGGCGGGACACGGCCCAACTGCTGTGGAACCCGCCGGAGAAGTGGTTCAGCGTCCGCGCCTTCCACGACCCGTCCGACGCGCACCGGCTGGTCCGCTGGTACGTCGACTTCCAGCGTCCGCTGCGCCGCACCGCGTTCGGCTTCGACACCTAAACGACCGCGGCGTGGCCGCCGGCACCGCGATCAGCAGGTACGACCGCCCGATCAGGTGGTCGAAGTCGGGCAAGGTCACGCTGCTGCCGGTGCCGTCCGGGAACTACGGCTTCGCCCTGGCCATCAACGACCACGGTGTGGTGGTGGGCGAGTGCGGCGGACGCGCGGTGCTGTGGCCGTAGAGCAGCAAGCCGTGAAGCGGTGAGACCGGTGTGCCGGCTCGTCGGTGCGGCGTCCTAGGGTGACCCCGTGGCTGACGCGGTCCTGGAAGCGGTGCTGGAGCGGATCACGTTCGCCAACGAGGAGACCGGCTACACGGTCGCCCGCGTCGACCCGGGCCGTGGCGGGGACCTGATCACCGTGGTCGGGGCGCTCCTGGGCGCGCAGCCCGGCGAGTCGATCCGGATGCGCGGTCGCTGGGGCTCGCACCCGCAGTACGGCAAGCAGTTCCACGTGGACGACTACACGACCGTGCTGCCCGCGACGATCCAGGGCATCCGCCGCTACCTCGGCTCGGGGCTGATCAAGGGCATCGGCCCGGTGCTGGCGGACCGGATCGTCACCCACTTCGGCGTCGACGCGCTGGACGTCATCGAGCACCAGCCGCAACGCCTCATCGAGGTGCCCAAGCTCGGTCCGAAGCGGACCAAGCTGATCGCCGACGCGTGGGAGGAGCAGAAGGCGATCAAGGAGGTCATGGTCTTCCTCCAGGGCGTCGGCGTGTCGACGTCGTTGGCCGTGCGCATCTACAAGCAGTACAACGACAAGGCGATCGACGTCGTCCGCGAGGAGCCCTACCGCCTGGCGAACGACGTCTGGGGCATCGGCTTCCGCACCGCCGACGTGATCGCGAAGGCCGTCGGCATCCCGCACGACAGCCCGCAGCGGGTGAAGGCCGGGCTCCAGTTCACGCTGTCCGAGGCCACCGGCGACGGCAACTGCTACCTGCCCGAGAACGCGCTGATCGGTGACGCGATCAAGATCCTCCAGGTGGACGCGGGCCTGGTCATCGAGTGCCTGGCCGAGCTGGTCGCGGAGGAGGGCGTGGTCCGCGAGGTCATGCCGGACGGCGAGCCCGGCATCTACCTGGTCGCGTTCCACCGGGCCGAGATCTCGTTGGCCAACCAGCTGCTGCGGCTGCTCAAGGCCGGTGACGAGCGGATGCCCGCGTTCCGGGGGGTGGACTGGGAACGGGCGTTCGCGTGGCTCGGCGCGTCGCTGGAGGACAAGCAGCGCGCGGCGGTCCAGCTCGCCCTGACCAGCAAGGTCGCCGTGCTGACGGGTGGTCCGGGGTGCGGCAAGAGCTTCACCGTGCGGTCGATCGTGAAGCTGGCGGCGGCGAAGGGCGCGAAGGTCGTGCTGGCCGCGCCGACCGGCCGTGCGGCCAAGCGGCTCACCGAGCTGACCGGGCACGAGGCGAGCACCGTGCACCGGCTGCTGGAGCTGAAGCCGGGCGGTGACGCCGCCTACGACCGCGAGCGTCCGCTCGACGCGGACCTCGTCGTGGTGGACGAGGCGTCGATGCTCGACCTGCTGCTGGCGAACAAGCTGGTGAAGGCGGTCGCGCCCGGCGCGCACCTGCTGCTGGTCGGCGACGTCGACCAGCTGCCGTCCGTCGGGGCCGGTGAGGTGCTGCGCGACGTGCTGTCCGCCGCCGGCCCGATCCCGAACGTCCGGCTGACGCACATCTTCCGACAGGCGCAGCAGTCGGGTGTGGTGACCAACGCGCACCGCATCAACAGCGGTGATTACCCGATCGTGCAAGGGATGCCGGACTTCTTCCTGTTCCCGGCGGAGGAGGCGGAGGACGCGGCGGCCCTGGTCGTCGACGTCGTCGCCAACCGGATCCCGCGCAAGTTCGGTCTGAAGCCGCGCACGGACATCCAGGTGCTCGCGCCGATGCACCGGGGTCCGGCGGGCGCGGGCGGGCTGAACGCCTTGCTGCAGGAGGCTTTGACACCGTCCACACCGGACATGCCGGAACGCCGGTTCGGCGGTCGGGTGTTCCGGGTCGGCGACAAGGTCACCCAGATGCGCAACAACTACGAGAAGAACGTCTTCAACGGCACGCTCGGCGTCGTCACGGCGATTGACGCCGTGGAGCAGAAGCTGACCGTTCGGACCGACGAGGAAGAGGACGTGGACTACGAGTTCGGCGAGTTGGACGAGTTGACCCACGCCTACGCCATGACGATTCATCGCTCACAGGGCAGTGAATACCCGTGCGTCGTCATTCCAATCACGACGAGCGCGTGGATGATGCTCCAGCGGAACCTGCTGTACACGGCGGTGACCCGGGCCAAGAAGCTGGTGGTGCTGGTCGGGTCGCGCAAGGCGATCGGTCAGGCGGTCCGCACGGTGGGCGCCGGACGTCGGCACACGGCGCTGGACCACCGGCTGGCCCAGCTGCTCTGAGGCCGTCCTCCAGCGCCGTGTGCGACGTGATCCGAGCTCAGCGCACCGGGAACGCCACGTCGCACGCCACGTCGTCCGGGTCGGCATCGGCGAGGCTCGCGAAGTAGACCTCACGCGGAGAGTCCGCGATGGTCAGGTTGTTCTCCTTCAGCCACACGGCGACGGCGTCGTAGGCCGACAGGATCTGCGGGTACACCACTTGGGCCTTGCCGAGCCGCACGTAGGCCTCTCTGTGCGCTGGTTCGATCCGGTAGGCGGTGGTGGCGTCGCCCAGGTCGGTCGGGCGGTCGGTCGGGGGGTTGATCGGGACGCAGGCCTCGACCGGGCCGTCGCTGTCCTCGTTGACCTCGCCGTGGTAGATGACGAACGGGGCGGCCGAGATGCCGCCGTACGCCTTGGCCGCCGCTTCCAGGCGGGCCATCGAAGCGCCGATCCACTCGACCAGCCCCGGCTGGAGCACGTGCCGCTGCTCCGTCAGGACCACCTGTTCGGGCACGTCACGCTGCTTGACCTCGTACATCTCCAACAGTCCCTCTCCTCCGGACAACACGACGCGGAGGTGTGCGGCCAGCCCGCGCTGGACGGCCAGCCGGTGCTCGACCTCGGCCCAGTAGTCGGCGACCAGGTCGGCCCGCTCGCGCTCGGGCGCGGCGACGATCCGGCCGACCTCGGCCAGTGGCATGTCCAGCCTGCGCAGCAGCGCGACCAGGCGCGCCCCGGCCAACTGCTCCTCGCGGTACCACCGGTAGCCGTTGCCCTCGCCGACCTCGGCGGGCCGCAGCAGGCCCTGGCGCTCGTACAGCCGCAGGGCCTTCACCGACAGCCTCGACCGGCGGGCGAACTCGCCGATGCCCAGTAGCCGTGCCACCCGCACATCCTCCATGGCGACGACCATCCGGGCTGCCCCAGGGGACGGGTCAAGGCGGCGCGGCGACTACTGCCGGTAACCTTCCACGATGTCGGGGTCCCGGGGCTTCGCGGCGTCCGGGTCGAGGCCCGCCGCACGCCGTGCCCTGCGCTGTCGCAGCAGGTCCCAGGTCTGGTCCAGGGCGACTTCGAGGTCGTGCAGCCGCCGGGTGTCACCATCGCCGAGGCCCTCGCCGATGCGCGAGCCCTCCAGCCGGTGTTCTTCCTCCACGAGCCTGCTGATCCGCTCGACTAGTTCTTCGTCCGTCACGACTCCTCCTCCATCCGGAGCAAGATCGGGGTACCTCACCGTCATCCGTCAAAACCCTGGCCGCAACCGCGGGCCGCGACCACCAGGTATGGCCGGATGGCGGGTGTGCAAGCAGGTCCCGATACCCCATCCTCCGATTCACCCTGCCTAGGAGGAACAACCGTGAAGTCGACCAGACGTTCCCTGCTGACACTGGCCATAGCCGGTGTCGCGGCGGCGGTGGTGGTCACCGGGGGCATCCCCGGCACCGCCGGACCCGCGCCCGAGGTCGCCGCCGTGCAAGCCGGACCGACCTACGTCTACAAGGTCCACGCGCCGCTCGGCGCCGCCGCCCAGGACCTGCTCGGGCGCGGCTTCGACGTGCTGGAGGACCGGGACGGTGACTACCTGTTCGTGCTCGGCGACAAGGGCACCGGCCAAGGCCTCAAGCAGGCCGGGTTCACCGCGGTCGTGGACGAGGTGCTGCCCGCGCCCGAGTGGCAGCCGCCGGCCAAGAAGTCCCAGTCGCCGTCGTTCGACGCGGCGGACATCAACGAGACCTACTACGGCGGCTACCGCACCATCAACGCCCACTGGTCGCACCTCGACCTGGTCGGCCAGCAGCACCCGGGCCTGACCACGCTGGTCGACTACGGCGACTCGTGGCGCAAGACCCAGGGCGCCGGCGGGTACGACCTGCGCGCCATCTGCATCACCAAGAAGAACGCGGGCGACTGCGCGCTGAGCCCGACCGCGCCGAAGCCCCGGTTCTTCGTGATGGGCCAGCTGCACGCCCGCGAGCTGTCCACCGGTGACATCGCGTGGCGCTGGATCGACCACCTGACCACCGGGTACGGGGTCGACCCGGAGGTCACCGCGCTGCTCGACACCACCGAGGTGTGGGTCGTGCCGATCGCCAACCCGGACGGCGTGAACATCGTGCAGCAGGGCGGCAACTCGCCGCGCTACCAGCGCAAGAACGCCAACACCACGAACGGGTCGAACTGCTCCGGCACGTCGTCGTCGCAGGTCGGCGTCGACCTCAACCGCAACACCGACTCCCACTGGGGCGGCTCGGGCACGTCGTCCAACCCGTGCGACCAGACCTACAAGGGTCCGTCGGCGAACTCCGAGGTCGAGACGCGGGCGCTGCAGGGGTTGTGGCGCAACCTGTACCGCGACCGCCGCGGCACCGGCGTCACCGACGCCGCGCCCGCCGACACGACCGGTGTCGTCATCTCCATGCACAGCTACTCGAACCTGGTGCTGTTCCCGTGGGGCTGGACGACGTCGTACAAGACCGGCAACGACGCGGCGATGCGCGGGATGGCCAAGGACATGGCCACGTTGGCCGGCGGCTGGCAGTACGGGCAGCCGGGCGAGGTGCTGTACAACGCGGCCGGCGCGACGGACGACTGGGTGTACGACGACCTGGGTGTGGCGTCGTTCGTGTGGGAGGTCGGGCCGTCGTCCGGCACCTGCTCGGGCTTCTTCCCGGCGTACTCGTGCCAGGCGTCGACGTTCTGGCCGAAGGTCAAGCCGATGCTGATGTACGCGGCGAAGAAGGCGGCCAACCCGTACGGCGGCGCCGGCAACCCGCCGGTCGGCTGCGCGAAGGCCACCAACGACGCCGACGTCGCGATCCCGGACAACGGCGCGGCCGTCACCAGCACCATCACCATCGCCGGCTGCGAGGGCAACGCTTCGTCGTCGTCGCAGGTCGAGGTGCACATCGTGCACACCTACCGGGGTGACCTGGTGATCGACCTGGTCGCGCCGGACGGTTCGGCGTACCGGTTGAAGTCGTCGAACAACGACTCGGCGGACAACATCGACACCACGTACACCGCGAACGTCTCGTCCGAGGCGCGCAACGGGGCGTGGAAGCTGCGGGTGCAGGACGTGTACTCGGCGGACACCGGGTACATCAACTCCTGGAGCCTCACGCTGTAGTCCTGGTCGGCCCCCACCCTGGTCCGTCCAGCCTGGTTCGTCCCGACGGCCCGCGCGCTCCGGCACGCGGGCCGTCGTCGTGGGTAGCGTGCGGCCGCGCAGTTCACGGTGCCCGACTGGACGACTCGCGGTGCCGGAGTGGAGGACTCGCGTGGTGGGAGCGCTCTCGCACGCGAGCCCTCCACTCCGGCACCGCGAGTTGCGCGGTGGGGTGGGAAACGGCGACGGGCACTGCGGGAGGGACGCCCGCAGTGCCCGTCGTTCGTGCCGGAAGGTGTTACTTCAGGCCGTTGCCCATCGCGGTGATGAGCTCGCCGTTGGCGGTGTCACCGTCGAGCGCCCAGAAGAAGGCGCCGCCGAGACCCTGGTTCTTCGTGTAGGTCATCTTGCCGCCGATGGTGGCCGGGGTGTCGTAGCTCCACCACTCGTTGCCGCAGTGGGCGTACGCCGTGCCGGCGATGGTGCCGGTGACCGGGCACCTGGTCTTGAGGACCTTGTAGTCCTCGATGCCCGCCTCGTACGTGCCCGGCGCCGCGCCGGTCGCCGAGCCGCCCGGAGCGGACTGCGTCACGCCGGTCCAGCCACGGCCGTAGAACCCGATGCCGAGCAGCAGCTTGGCCGCCGGGACGCCCTTGCCCTTCAGCTTCTGGATCGCCGCGTCGGAGTTGAAGCCGGCCTGCGGGATGCCGGGGTACGCGGTCAGCGGCGAGTGAGGTGCCGTCGGACCCTGGGCCGCGAACGCGCCGAAGTAGTCGTACGTCATGACGTTGTACCAGTCGAGGTACTGCGCCGCGCCGCCGTAGTCGGCCGCGTCGATCTTGCCGCCGTTCGACCCGTCCGCCGTGATGGCGGCCGTCACCAGGTAGTTGGCGCCGAACCGGGTGCGCAGGGCCTGCGAGATCGTCTTCATCGAGCTGAAGCCGGACGTGTCGCAGGTCAGGCCACAGGCGTTCGGGTACTCCCAGTCGATGTCGATGCCGTCGAACACGTCCGCCCAGCGCGGGTCCTCGACGAGCTTGTAGCAGGACTCGGCGAACGCGGCCGGGTTCTGCGCGGCCTGGCCGAAGCCGCCGGACCAGGTCCAGCCGCCGAACGACCACAGCACCTTGATGTGCGGGTACATCTTCTTCAGCTTGCGCAGCTGGTTGAACGAGCCGCGCAGGGCGCCGGTGTCCCACGTGTCCGCGACACCGTCGACGGAGTTCGCGGCGGTGTACGCCATGTCGTAGTCGGCGTAGGCGTCACCGATGGTGCACTGGCCGTTCTGCACGTTGCCGAACGCGTAGTTGATGTGCGTCAGCTTCGCGGCCGAACCGCTGGTGTGGATGTTCTTCACGAAGTACTGGCGGCCGTAGACGCCCCACTGGGTGAAGTAGCCGAGGTTCTTCTTGCCGCCGACCGGCGGGTTGCTGGTCGTCGTGGTCGGACCCGTGGTGGTCGTGGTCGTCGTCGTGGTGGTGGTCGTGGTGGTCGTGGTCGTCGTCGGGTTGGTCCCGCCGGCGTCGCACGACGCGCCGTTCAGCTTGCAGTTGACCGGGCCGGAGTACGGGCCGGAGTAGGCCACGTTGAAGCCGAAGCTGACCGTGCCGCCGACGCCCACGTGGCCGTTCCACGTGTTCTTGACCGTCACGTGCTGGCCGCTGGTGGTGTGCGAGCCGTCCCACAGGGAGCCGACCCGGTGACCGGCGGGCAGGTCGAACTCGACGGTCCACGACGTGAGAGCCGACGTGCCGCCGTTCTTGATCGTGTACTTGCCCTCGTACCCGGTGCCCCAGTCCGAGCCCTTGCTGAAGGTGGCCGAGACGCCGGCCGCGCCGCTCGCCGCGGGTGCGACGACCAGCCCCACCACCAACGTGGCGACCGCCACGAACAACGCTGTGACATGCCATCGGATCTTGGACATCGTGCTCCTCGCCAGGAAAAGGAGTGCAGGGTTGATGTCACCATGTGGTTCAGACCACTTCACGGTCAAGGTCTAGACCATTGTCGTCACTCGAATGGAGTAGCGGTGGAGCGCCTGGAACCGGTTCCGCGGCTCGACGACCACTAGGGGTGGGTCAGCCTAAAGTCATATCCCCTCCCAGACCAGGGTCCGACGTGCGGACGTCGCCGGACGGCAAGACTCGGTGTCCTCAGCGTCAACAGGGAGGACACGCCGATGGGCACGAGGGGAATCGCCCTGGTCGCCGCAGTGGGGTTGGCGGCCGTGGGCATCGGGGGGACGGCGGTCGCCGAGCCTGGGGCCGCCGGTCACGGCCGGATCGACCGCGAGGTCGTGCAGCGGGCGCTGGACGACATGGCCCGCACCGGCGCGCAGGGGGTGCAGGTCCGGATCACCGACGGACGGCGGCAGTTCACCGCCCGCGCGGGCACGGCGGAGGTCGACTCGCCGCGCCCGGTGCCGACCGACGGCCGGTTCCGGGTCGGCAGCATCACCAAGACGTTCGTCTCGACGGTCGTGCTGCAGCTGGTCGGCGAGGGGGAGGTGGACCTCGACGCGCCCGTGCAGCGGTACCTGCCGGGGCTCCTGCCGGACGGCGACGAGATCACCGTGCGGCACGTCCTGCAGCACACCAGCGGCCTGTACAACTACACCGCCGCGCTGCCGCTGGACCCGGACGACTTCGAGGGCATCCGCTACCGGACGTGGACGCCCGCCGAGCTGGTGGCGCTGTCCACCGCGCAGCCGCTGGACTTCGCGCCCGGCACCGGCTGGAACTACTCGAACACGAACTACGTCGTCGCCGGGATGCTGGTGGAGCAGGTCACCGGCCGGCCGTACGAGGTCGCGGTGACGCAGCGCGTCCTGCGTCCGCTGGGCCTGCGCGCCACCTCCGTGCCGGGCACCCGCACCGGCATCCCCGGACCGCACGCGCACGGGTACGTGCGCGTGGCCGGGCAGGTCGTGGACATCACCGAGATCAACCCGTCGGTCGCGTACGCGGCGGGCGAGATGATCTCCACGACGGCCGACCTGGACCGGTTCGCGGACGCGCTGCTGGACGGCCGGCTGCTCGGGCCGGCGGAGCAGGAGGAGCTGACGTCCGCGCTGCCGAGCACGCACGGCTACGGCCTCGGCTTCGCGGCCACCGAACTGCCGTGCGGCGTGACGGTGTGGGGCCACAGCGGCGGCATCCCCGGCTACTCCAGCCTGATGGTCAGCACGCCGGACACGAAGACCCGCCTGACGGCGTCCCTGACGTCGGCTCCGGACCCCGGCGAGATCGCGGGGTACGACGAGATGCTGAACGAGGTGTTCTGCTGACGTTCGGTGCAAGGCGGTGAAGGGCTTCCCGGGGGGTGGGGAAGCCCTTCACCGCCTGTCCCGGCGGCGTCCGGGGGCAGGACGACGCCGGGCGGCGGAGGGCGCGGCTGCGGGCGGACAGCCGTGCGCGCCCTCGGTCAGGTCGACGCCAGGAACTCCGCCAACCGCTCCACCACGAACGCGTGGTCGTCGGCCTGGGGCAGGCCGGACACCCCGACGGTGCCCACCATCCCCACGCCGGCCACGATCACGGGGAACACGCCACCGTGCGCGGCGTAGCGGTCGGGGTCCAGGCGGGAGTCCTCTTCGAACGTCTTGCCGTCGGCGCGGAAGCTCTCGCCGACCCGGTACGAGCTCTGCGCGAACCGGTCCACCACGCGGCTCTTCCGGTCGATCCACTCGTCGTTGTCCGCCGACGTGCCCGGCAGCGCCGCGTGGAACAGGCGCTGCCGCCCCCGCCGCACGGAGATCGTCACCGGCAGCGACCGCTCGCGGGCGGCCGACAGCAGGAACGCGCCCAGCGCCAGCGCCACCTCGTTGTCGAACGACGTGAACACCAGCCGGGACTCCTGCTCGGCCAACGTCTCCAGCAAGCTCACAGCGACACCACCTGTCCGGTCCGGGCGGACGTGAACGCCGCCTCGATGACTTCCAGCGCCCAGACCGCCGACTCGGGTTCGACCGGCAGCGGGCCACCGTCGCGGAGCGCGGCGACCAGCAGCCGGTAGAACTCGGAGTAGGCGCCCGGCAGGCCGACGACTTCCTGCGCCTCGTCCAGCAGACCCACCCGGCCGAGTGTCGACAAATCGTCAAATGGCTTGCCGGCTGCCAACGCGTCCTCCTGGCGGTCCAAGCCGTCCGAAACGTACGCGCCGGTCGATCCGAGCACCCTGAACCGGGGTCCGTGGTGCGGCGCGGCGGCACTGGCCCACAGGTGCGACCGCACGCCGTTCATGTGCGTCAAGGCGACGAAGACGTCGTCGTCCACCTCGACGCCGGGTCGCCGCTGGTCCAGTTCCGCGTACACCGTCGCCACCGGCCCGAACAGCTCCATCGCCTGGTCGACGAGGTGCGGGCCCAGGTCGTACAGCAGGCCACCGGCCTCCTCCGGCGCGCCCAGCTCGCGCCAGTTGTCCCAGACGTCCGGCACCCACCGCTCGAACCGGGACTCGAACCGGGTCACGGCGCCCAGCGCGCCCTCGGCGAGCAGCGACCGGATCGTGCGGAAGTCGGAGTCCCACCGCCGGTTCTGGAACACCGTCACCGGCACGCCCCGGTACCGCGCCGCCTGGATCACCCGGCGGGCGTCGGCGGACGTCGGCGCGAACGGCTTGTCCACCACGACCGGGATGCCCGCCTCGATCGCCGACAGCGCCAGCGGCACGTGCGTGCGGTTCGGGGTGGCGACCACGACGAGGTCCAGGTCGAGCGCGAACAACTCCTCGGCGATGTGCGGCAGGGCGACGCCGGGGTGGGCCGCCTCGGCCTGCGCCCGCCGTGCCGGGTCGGTGGTGACGACGGCGGTCAGCTCCATGTCGGGCGTCGCGGCGATGAGCGGTGCGTGGAACACGCGGCCGGCGATGCCGTAGCCGAGCAGTCCGGTGCGGAGAAGCATGGAAGGATTAAAGCAACGTCGTTTAGTAATTGCTAGGTGCGATGATGGACCCGTGCCGAACTTGCGCTTCCTGCGGGGATACAACGACGCGGTAGTGCTCGGTTTGGCACGGTCCGGCGCGGTCACGAGGGTCGAGCTGGCCGACCGCAGCGGGCTCACGCCGCAGGCGGTGTCCAAAGTGGTGAACCGGCTCATCGACGACGGCCTGCTGGTCGAGTCCGGCACCCGGAACGTCGGCGTCGGCAAGCCGCGCACCCTGCTGAAGCTCGTCGCGGACAGCAGGCTCGCGCTCGGCGCCCAGGTCGAGCGGGACGAGCTGCGGGTCGTGCTCACCGACCTGGCGGGCACCGTGCTGGACCGGGCGGTCGCGCCGCTGCCGTGCGACTTCGACCCGCCGACGTTCGTGGCCGAGCTGACCCGCCTGGTGGACGGCCTGCGCAGCGAACGGCTGCTCGGCGTCGGCATCGGCTTCGTCGGACCGCTCGACCACCGCACCGGCGTCGTGCACTACCCGACCGGCCTGACCGCGTGGCACGACGTGCCGCTGCGGGCGATGGCGGAGAAGCAGCTCGGGCTGCCGGTGGTGCTCGACAAGGACACCAACACGGCGGTGGTGGCCGAGGCGTGGCGGCGCGGCGAGGAGCTGCGGGACGCGGTGCTCGTGCTCGTCGGCACCGGCCTCGGCATCGGGATGCTGCTGGACGGCCGCGTGCACCGGGGCGTCCGGACCAACGCGGGCGAGTACGGCCACACCACGATCCAGCTGGACGGCCCACCCTGCGTGTGCGGCCGGAGCGGCTGCATCGAGGCCTTGCACAACCTCGCCGCCGCCCAGGGCGACCTGGTCGAGGCGACGTCCATAGTGGGCGTGGCGGTGGCCGACCTGGTGCAGCTGCTCGACATCGACCACGTGGTGCTGGCCGGCCGCGCGGTGCTCGCCGAACCCGCCGCCTACCTCGACGGCGTGCGGGCCAGGTTGCCGAAGGACGAGTGGCTGCCGGTGGACGTGTCGATCACCCCGCTGGGGGATGACGTGGTCGCGGCCGGGGCGGCCATGCTGCTCTTGAGCGAGTTTTACGGTCGTCCCAGGTGACCGAATTGGACATGCCCTGCTCACGGGCACCCGTGCGGGTGATTCACTGTGCGGCATGTATGCGCTCCGGTACGCCGTCGGCACCGACCCCGGCCTGCGCCGTGAAGCGAACGAAGACTCCGTGTACTTCAAGGAGCGCCTGTTCGCCGTAGCCGACGGCATGGGCGGTCACGCGTACGGCGAAGTGGCGAGTTCGATCGCGGTGGCGGTGCTGGCCGATCTCGACCTGGAGGCCGACGACCCCCTCGGCGAGCTGTCCGGCGCGGCGCGGGAGATCGCCATCCGGCTGACCGACCTGGCCGAGGAGAACTTCGACATGCGCGGCATGGGCACCACGCTCACCGCGCTGTGGTGGGACGGCGAGCGGTTCGCAGTCGGGCACATCGGCGACTCGCGCTGCTACGTCGTCCGCGAGGGCGTGCTGACCCAGGTCACCCGGGACCACACGATGGTCCAGGCTTTGGTGGACGACGGTCGGATGGCCGCCGAACAGGCCGCCGAGCACCCCGGCCGGTCCATGCTCATGCGCGCGCTCCAGGCGGGTAGCGCGCACGACCCGGACCTGTTCTTCCAGGACGTCGAGGCGGGCGACCGGTACCTGATCTGCTCGGACGGCCTGTCGGACGTGCTGGCCGACGCGGACATCGCCCGGCTGCTGACGGCCACGGCGGACGGGGACGAGACCGTGCGCACGTTGATCGAGGCGGCCAACGCGGGCGGCGGTCCGGACAACATCACCTGCGTGGTGATCGACGTGCTGCCGGCGGGGGACGACTCGTGGCTGCCGAACTGGCTCAAGCGCGACTAGAGCACGTCAGCGAGGCCGAGCAGGTCGCGCAGGGCCGTTCGACCGGTCGGGGTGAGGCGGACGGCGCGGCCGGTGCCGATCCGGCGCACCCAGTCCCGGGCGTGGAGGTGGGCGCACACGTGTGCGCCGGCCGTGCCCGCCAGGTGGGAGCGGCGCTCGGTCCAGTCCAGGCACGCCCTGGCGAGCGGCCGGCGGGTGGCGGGCGGGGTGAACGCGAGTTCGACCTCGAACCACGCCAGGCCGTCGTCGGTGACCGCCGGCTCGTCGGTGAGCAGGCCGCGGGCCGTCATGGCGTCGGTGATGGCCACGCCCAGCCGTCCGGCGAGGTGGTCGTAGCACGTCCGGCCGCGGCGCAGGGCTTGGTCGGCGGCGGACGCGCGGAGCGTGCGTCCCGTCGGTTCGGCCGGGCCGAGGTAGCCGAGGAGGTCTTCGAGCAGCCGGGCCTGCTTCGGGCCGGCGAGCTGGACGTAGCGGTGCCGGCCTTGGCGGCGTTCGACCAGGAGCCCGCCGTGGACGAGCCTCGTCAGGTGCTCGCTGGCCGTGGACGGCGCGACTCCGGCGGCGTCGGCCAGTTCACCGGACGTCCACGCCCGGCCGTCCATCAACGCGAGCAGGAACCGGGCGCGGCTGCGGTCGGCCAGCAACGCGGCCAGGTTTGCCAGGTCGTCGGCTGCCATCCCGCCATTGTGCGCCGACCACGGTTCGGCGCGCGCCGAAGCGAGGACGGCTTACGTTGGCCGCATGACTTCCGAGGTCCTGCTTGACGAGTCGTACGTCGTGACGCCGGCGCCCGCGGCGGAGTCCGGGGTGGCGTGGCTGCGGGCCGGGGTGGTGCGGTTCAGCGAGGGGGCGGACCGCGAGCGGCGGCGGGCGTTCGTCGAACGCGTCCTGTCCACTGTGGATCTCCAATCGCTGCGGCGGCCGGGGATGCCGGTGGCGGTGGTGGCGGAGGCGTTGGGGCTGCCCCGGTCCGTCGCGGGCGATGTCGTGGTGGTGGCCCGGTGCTACCAGCCGCACGTGGACGTGACGCCTGAGGCCGATGAGGCGGTGGCCCGGCTGGTCGCCGCGTGCGGCGGGGCGTGGGACGAGGAGACGGCCAACCGGATCGGGCTGCTGGTGCAGGCGTGCGACGCGACGCGGGCGTTGATCGCCGGGGTCGAGCCGCCGGTGCCGGTGACGCGGCGGGTCGCGCCGGACGGGTCGGTGGTCGAGGTGGACCTGGGCGAGACGTGGTTCGGCGCGGGACGGCACGAGTGCCCGGGACAGGCGCACGCGTGGGCGTTGGTCGAGGGTGCGCGGGCGTTCCACCGGTTGCACGACGACTTCCTGGTGCTGCCCAACGCGTGGGACTTCGCGTCGGCGGCGGCGCTGGTCCGGGCGGGGTTCCCGGCGGTCGGGACGACGAGCCTCGGCGTCGCTGCGGCGCACGGCATCCCGGACGCGGCCGGCGTGGCACGGGAGGAGACGCTGGCGTTGGCCCGGGCGCTGGTGCGGCTGCCCGTGCCGGTGACGGTGGACGTCGAGGCCGGCTTCGGCCGGGACGTGCGCGGGCTGGCGGCCGAGCTGTGGGAGCTGGGCGTGGCCGGGGTGAATGTCGAGGACGGGCGTGGGGAAGGGCTCGCCGATCCTGACGAGCAGGCGGCGATCGTGCGGGCGTTCAAGGACGCCGCGCCCGGCTTGTTCGTCAACGCCCGCGTCGACACGCACTGGCTGGGCGTCGACCGGGACTCCACCGTCGACCGGGCCCTCCGCTACGTGGACGCGGGCGCCGACGGCGTCTTCGTGCCCGGCCTCGCCGACGAACGGGGCATCGCCGACGTCGTCGCGGCCGTCCCCGCGCCGCTGAACGTCCTGGCGCAGCTGGACGCCCGCGCGTTGCGGGGCCTGGGCGTCCGCCGGGTCAGCACCGGCTCACTGCTGTTCCGCGCCGCTCTGGGCGAGGCCGTCCGGACCGCGCGAGCCGTGCGCGACGGCGGTCTGGTCCCGTCGGACGTCCCGACGTACGCCGAAGTCCAGTCGTTGGCGGACTAGGAACACCGCCGGCACGAGCACCAGCAGCGACACGCCGACCACGCCGCCGGCCACCCACGCCGCGTACACGGCGAACGCGAACACCTCGCTCGCCAGCCCGGCCATCGACGTCACGGTCGCCCGCGCGTCACCCGTGATCCGCTCCTGCAACCGCGCCTCGGTGGTCACCCACACCAGCCGGTACACGCCGTAGAACACCGCCACCACCGCCAGGCCCGCCGGGTGGCCGACCAGACCGGCCGTGCCCAGCAGCACCGCCACTCCGCCCAGGAGCACCCCCAGTGGGAGCCGCGTGCCACCCAACGCGGCGCCGGCGGCGCCGGCCAGCGGGATGGCCAGCGTCGCCAGCGGCACCAACGCCAGCGGCACCCGCCAGTCCGCCGCGATCAGCGGGAAGTACTCCTCGAACGCGTCGACGGCGGCCAGCATCGCCACGACCAGCACCGCCCGCCGGACGACGGGCACGCGCGCGGTCTCGGACAGGCCGGACCGCAGCGTGGCCAGGTAGCTCTCCGGTTCCGGTCGGGGCGTCTCCGGCAGCCGCGTCGCCACCAGGGCCGCGCCCAGGCACGTCGCCACGCTCACCCACCCGACCAGCGCGAAGCCGCCGGTGGAGAAGAGCACGGTGGCCAGCAGGGCGGCCGGGATCTGCGCCAGCAGGCCGACCGCCGTGACCCGACCGAGGACCTCGCCGAAGTGGGAGACCGCGCCGGCCGCCGCGAGACCGTCGTGCACCAGCGCTTCCACCGCGCCCGACGACATCGCGCCGCCCACGCCCCAGAGCACGAATCCCACCGCGAACCCGGTGAACCCCGGCAGCACCGTCCACAGCGCGTAACCGGCGGCCTGGCACACGCCGGCGCCGACGATCGACCACTTCCGGGAGAACCGGTCCGCGAACGCGCCGAACGGCACTTCCGCCACGACCGCGACCGTCGACCAGATCGCGAACAGCGCCGAGACCTCGGCATCCGACAGCCCGGTGGACACGAACAGCAGCGCGTACAGCGGATAGATCGGCACGGTGTCGGCCAGCAGCGCCCAGCCCACCGAGAGGCGGGCGAGCGGCCGAGCCGGGGGCGGCAAGGGTTGTCAACCACAGCGCATGGCACAGGCCAACCCGCACCCGGCTCGGCCGTCACGCGGTTGAACCGGCTCCGCGACCTTCGTCCGCGGGCGGTGGGCCGATCCGCCGTGGCAGGACGGACGCGAGGGCGGCCAGGCGGAACACGGCCTGGTCGAAGCCCGCCGCGGCCGCGACGACGATCGCCGTGGCCGCCAGGTGGGTCAGCACCACCGACGGTGCCGGCAGCACGGCGGTGCGGAAGAAGGGGTGAATGGGTGTGCCGGAGCGGTGGGGAGCCGGACGTCGTCGGCCGGGCGACCCCTATTGTGCGCTATTCGCACAACCCGCGTGGAATACGGCTGGTCAGTTGTAGGGCATGCCCCCGAACGGGCTGGTGGACACCTGTGCGGCGGTCGTGAAGACGGCGACTGCCAGGGCGGCGACGAGCACTCGTGCGATTCGCATGCGTTCTCCGTGTCGAGGGATCGGGGAATTCCGGCGATTACCGTGGCATTGTGCCGACGGGATCGGGGGCGGAATCGGCGTGAACAATCGGAGAACTGTGTGACGATCAGGCTAATCCGGTGATAGTTAACGTCTTGTTAATCTGAAGTTAGCGCCGTATTCTCAGAGTGTGCGCGCCGTCACACTGCGTCTCGCGGGCCGCGAGCGGGAGACCGGCCGCCTGCTGGGGCTGGTGGACGAGCTGTCCAGGGGGCGGGGCAGCGCGCTGCTCGTGGAAGGCGAGCCGGGCATCGGCAAGACCGCGCTGGTGCGCACGGCGTGCGACGCGGCGACGGCCCGCGGCTTCCGGGTGTGCCGGGGCGCGGGTGACGAGCTGGGCCGTCCCCTCCCGCTGCTGCCGCTGCTCGACGCGCTCGCCGCGAGCCGGTCGGAGAGCGCCGCGGTCACCGCCGAACGCCTGCTGGCGCGGGTGGACGACCTGTGCGCGATCGGCCCGGTGGTGCTCGTGCTGGACGACCTCCAGTGGGCGGACGAGGCGAGCGTCGCGGTGTGGCGGCGGCTGGCGGGGCTCGTGCCGCAACTGCCGCTGCTGCTGATCGGCGTGCTGCGGCCGTTGCCGCGCCGGGACGACCTGGCCGCGTTGCGCAAGGGCGTGACCCGGTTACCGGTGCCGCGCCTCGCGCCGCCGGCCGTGGTCGAGCTGACCGGCGCGCTCGCCGGCGGCACCCCGGACGAGGCCTTGGCGCGGCTCGCCGAGGACGCCGGCGGCAACCCGCTCTATCTGGTCGAACTGGTCGAGGCGCTGTTGCGCGGCGGCGCGATCGAGGTGGACGCCGCCGGTGTCGCGCGGTTGACCGACTCCGGCGTGCCGCCGTCGTTGTCCGCCGCGATCGCGGACCGGATCGGGTTCCTCGGCGCGGAGGTGCGCCGCGTGCTCGTGGCCGCCGCGCTGCTCGGCGTGGACTTCCCGGTCGCGGACCTGGCCGCGGTGCTGGGGATGCGGGTGGTGGAGCTGCTGCCCGCGTTGCAGGAGGCGACCGTGGCGGGCGTGCTGGTGGACGGCACGGCCGGCCTGTCGTTCCGGCACCCGTTGGTGCGCACGGCCCTGTACGACGAGGTGCCCGAGGCGGCGCGCGGCGCGTGGCACGTCGAGGCGGCCCGTGCGCTGGTCGACACCGGCGCGGGCGTGGACCGGGTGACGCGGCAGCTGCTCGCCGCCGACGACCGGATGCCCGACTGGGTGGTGGAGTGGCTGGTCATCCACGGCTCGACGCTCATCGCGCACGCGCCCGAGGCCGCCGTGGACCTGTTCAGCCGGGTCGTGGCCGCGCCGAACGTCGGGTCACGGCGCGGTGTGGTGCTGGCGCACCTGGCGGAGGCCCGGTTCCGGCTGGGTGATCACCACGGCGCCGAGACCGTGGCGTTGGCCGGTCTGGAGCACGGGACGCTCGTCGGCCTGCACTGGACGTTGGCGCAGTGCCGCAGCATGACGGGGCGTTCGGCGGAGACGTTGGTGGAGGTGGAGCGCGCGCTCGCGGCACCGGACCTCACGTCGTCGGACCGGGCGCGGCTCCTCGTGCTGGCCGCCCGCGCGCACTGGGACATCGGCGAGCTGGACGCCGCCGAGCGGCTCGCGCAGGCGGCGTTGGTCGACGGCGACCGGTGGGCCACGAGCTGGGCGCTGCACGTCCGCACGATCGTGGCCATGGTGCGCGGTCGGATGGCCGAGGCGTTGCCCCTGTTCGACCGGGCGCTGGCGGTGGCGATGGGCGAGCCGGCGGCGTCCGACCTGCGGCTGCTGCTCCAGATCAACCAGGCCGTGACGCTGGGGGAGCTGGACCGGGGCGCGGAGGCCATCGCGTCCGCCCAGGTGGTCCGGGCCGCCGCCGACCGGGTCGGGAACCTCGTGCGGCTCGCGCAGGCGCAGAGCGCGTTGGGGCAGCTGCTGCTGGACGCGGGCCGGTGGGACGAGGCGCTGGTCGACGTCGACCTGCTGGCCGACGACCTGAAGCACCCGATGGTGTCCCGGTGCGACCACGGCGTGGCGGCGTTGATCCACCTCCACCGGGGCGACGCGGCGGGCGCCCGGCGGCACCTGGACGCGGTGGGCACGGGCCTGGACGGGCACGTGATCGGGCCGTTGGCGCTGGCCGTGAGCCTGTCGCTGGAGCAGGCCGGGCTGGTGCGCGAGGCGTGGTCGGTGCTGACCGGGTGGGATTCGGTGGAAGACCTCTTGCCGGACTTCGTGCGGCTGGCCGTGGAGCTGGGTGAGGACGCCGCCGACGCGGTCCGGCACGCGGAGGTGCTGGCGGCGGAGCTGGACGTGCCGCACCGGCGGGCGTCCGCCGCGTACTGCCGGGCGCTGGTGTCGGCCGATCCCGTGGGGTTGCTGCACGCGGCCGAGGAGTACCGGGTGGCGGGCCGGACGTTGTTCCGGGCCAAGGCTTTGTCGGGTGCTGCGGAGCTGTTCGCGTCCTCGGGTGACCGGTCGTCGGCGCGGGCGGCGATGAGCCACGCGGTGGACGTGCACGCGGTGCTGGGCGCGGAGTGGGAGTCGACCAGGCTGCTGGCCCGCTTGCGGGAGCACGGCATCCGGCGTGGCCCGCACGCCAAGCACCGGCGGGCCACGCACGGGTGGGAGAGCCTGACCCCGATGGAGCTGAAGGTCACCGAGCTTGTCGTGACCGGGTTGTCGAACCGGCAGATCGGCGAACGGCTGTTCCTGTCCGGCCGCACGGTGGCCACCCATGTGTCCCACGTGCTGGCCAAGCTGGGGGTCCGGTCGCGGACGGACATCGCCCGTGAAGCGGTCCGGCACCTGGGCGCGTCCGGGTAGGCCGGGTCAGGACCTCGGGTAGCGGTCGCGCGCCCAGGCGGCGTACGTGCCCGCGGGGCGGCCCGACAGCACCGCGGCTTGGTCCGCGACGCCGAGCAGCTCGGGTCCGGTGAGCGTGTACGTCCGGCCGTGGTGGTCGTCGGACCGCAGGACCGGGTCGCTTCGGCATCCGAGGCGGTCGGACCGGAAGGCGTGGCGAGTGGGCACGGCTTAACGGGCAAGCTGCCCGCGGCGACATCCTGCTGGACCAGTGGATTCACGCGTCGGTGCAGGCTGGTGACGGGTTGGGGCATTCGTCGGCCAGGGCGCGGGTGAAGAAGAGGGCGGTCTCGCCTTCGGCGGGCGTGCCCCGGTAGAACGTGGTGTCCAGGCCGCACAACGTGAACCCCATGCGCCGGTAGGCGCGGATGGCGGGCACGTTGACGGTGGACGTCTCCAGCCAGGCGGTCAGCGCGCCGTGCTCGCGGCCGTGGGCGCACGCGTGCTCGACCAGCGCCCGTCCGATGCCACGCCCGCGATGGCCCGGCGCGACCGTGACCTGCTGGATCACCAACCGCCGGCGCCAGTCCTCCAGGTCGATCGCGACGAACCCGCGCACCCGCGGTCCGTCCGCGGCGACGAACACCGTGCCGTCCGGTTCGTCCCGGGGGAAGAGCTTGTGCAGCGGCGGATCGATCGGCTGGGAGCGCAGGGTGAACCCGTCAGGCGCGGCCACCACTTCGAACACGGTGTCGGTGGTGAACGAGTCGTCCAGTGCGGTGATCCGGTCGAGGTCGGCGGCTGTGGCGGTGCGCAGGTCCACCGTGCAGAGGTTAGAGGCGGGCGTGGCGGACGGCGGTGAGCGAGATGCCGACTGCCTGCCCGACCAGGCCCGCCACCGCGATCCACAGCGCGGTCCCGATGCCCAGCCACTCGGCGAGGAGGCCGCCCGCCAGCGCGCCGACCATGAGCGAGGCCCGGTTGACCGACCGCATGGTGGCGTTCGTCCGGCCCAGGAGCCGCCCCGGCGTGATGGTCTGCCGGTAGCCCATCTCCACCGCGCCGTCCAAGGTGGCCGACAGCCAGTACAGGAACTGCGCCGCGCACAGCAGGGCGAACCCGGTCGCGCTCGACGTGGCGAACGGGACCAGCGCGTAGGCCGCCGGGGTGAGCCAGCGGGCGGCCACGATCACCGGGCCGACGCCGAACCGCCGTCCCGCCCGGCTGGACAGCGACGCGCCGAGCACCCCGCCGATCCCGCCGATGGCGTACGTGATGCCCAAGTCGAGCGCGTCGAAGCCCAGCGCGTTCAGCATCAGGAAGGAGAAGACGGGGGTGACCATCGCGGTGAACAGGAACCACGTGTGCGTGGCGATCGCGAGTGGCCGCAGCACCTCGTGGCGGTAGACCCACCGGAGGCCTTCCCGCACCTCGGCGCGCAGGTCCCGCTTCCGCGCCTCCGGCACCTGCTCACGCGTGCGGAGGGTGGCCAGCACCAGACCGGAGACGAGGTACGAGACGGCGTCGACCAGGATCGCGAGCGGTCCGCCGATCAGCTTGACCAGCGCGCCGCCCACGAGCGGGCCCAAGCCCTGGGCGACCGACCCGGTCTGCTCCAGGCGGGCGTTGGCGTCGGTGAGGCGGGCGGTGGGGACGAGCAGGGGCAGGAACGACTGGTGCGCCGCGTCGTAGAAGAGGGACAACGTCCCGAAGACCACCACCAGGGCGAACAGCAGCGGCAACGTGAGGGTGTCGGTGAGGGCCGTCAGCGGGATCAGCGCGAGCACGGCGGCGCGGGCGAAGTCGGTGCCGATGAGCACCGGCAGCCTGCGACGGCGGTCCACCACGACCCCGGCGACCAGGCCGAACAGGAGGTAGGGCAGCCAGCGTGACGCCGCCAGCACACCCGTTTCGGTGAGCGAGGCGCCCAGCGTCACGATGGCCACGGTTTGCAGCGCCAGCGTGGTGATGTGCGTGCCGGTGAGGGACACGGTGTCGGCGGCCCAAAAACGGACGAAGTCCCGCTGGTGCAGGAGTTTTCCCGCGCGGTCGCTCATGCGGCCACCCCCCTGTGGGCCAGCTTCTCAGATGCGGGCGCCCGGCCGCTCTCCCCGGTCCATGCCGGACCGCACGCGTCGCTCCAACCGGCCCTCCACGACCTCGCCCGGCGGCGCGTCGGGGAGCTTCACGCGGAACGTTCTCGCGAGCTCCTGTCGTTCTCGCGCCGCTAGCAGGCGGCGGCGCGGTCCAGCAGGAGCTTGCGCTCCCGTTGGTTGCGGGTGAGCCCGGCCGCCCGCTCGAACTCCACCCGCGCCTCGGCGTGCCGACCGAGCTTGGCCAGCAGGTCGCCGCGCACGCTCGGCAGGAGGTGGTACTCCTTCAACGCGGGTTCGTCGACCAACTCGTCCACCAGTTCCAGCCCGACCGCCGGGCCGAACGCCATCCCGATCGCCACCGCGTGGTTCAGCTCCACGATCGGGGACGGCGCGACCAGCGACAACGCCTCGTACAGGCCGGCGATCCGGGTCCAGTCGGTGTCCTCCGGCACGCGGGCACGCGCGTGGCACGCGGCGATCGCCGCCTGCACCGCGTACGGGCCGCCCGCGCCGCCCAGCGACTCGGCCTTGGCCAAGGCCGCGAGACCACGGCGGATCAGCAGCTGGTCCCAGCGCGCCCGGTTCTGCTCCAGCAGCAGCACGGGCTCGCCGTTCGGCCCGATCCGGGCCTTCGCCCGGGACGCCTGGATCTCCAGCAACGCGACCAGCCCGTGCACCTCGGGTTCGCGCGGCATCAGGCCGGCCAGCACGCGGGCCAGCCGGAGCGCGTCCTCGCACAGCCCCGGCCGCATCCAGTCGTCACCGGCGGTGGCCGAGTAGCCCTCGTTGAAGATCAGGTAGATCACGCCGAGCACGGAGGACAGCCGGGCGTCCCGCTCGTTCTCCGCCGGCACCTCGAACGGCACACCCGCCTTGGACAGCGTCTTCTTCGCCCGCACGATCCGCTGCGCCACGGTCGGCTCGGGCACCAGGAACGCGCGGGCGATCTCCTCGGTGGTCAGGCCGCCCAGCATGCGCAGGGTCAACGCCACCTGCGCCTCGGTGGACAGCACGGGGTGGCACGCGGTGAACACCAGCCGCAACAGGTCGTCGTCGATCTCACCGACCTTGGCGGCGGCGTCCGGCACGTGGTCGGCTTCGGTGGCTCGGCCGATCTCCTCCAGCTTGCGCTGGTAGTTCTGCTTGCGCCGGATCAGGTCGACGGCCCGGTTCTTCGCGGCGGTCATCAGCCACGCCCCGGGGTTGCGCGGGATGCCGTGCTCCGGCCACTGCTCCAGCGCGCTGACCATCGCGTCCTGGGCCAGCTCCTCGGCCAGCCCGACGTCCCGCACCACTCGCGCCAGCCCGGCGATCAGGCGCGCGGACTCGATCCGCCACACCGCTTCGACCGCACGACGCGCATCGGTAGCCATCACGGTCCGGGATCAGACCAGCTACCGATGCGCGTCGGCAAGCGAGAACGTCTCGGGCCGCGGCCCTCAGCCGTTGGTGCGGGCCTCGGTCTCGGCGCGCAACTGGCGCTCGCGCTCCTTCATCTCCTCCGACGCGTTCACGAAGTCGTCCTCCGTGAAGATCTGGCGGATCTCGATCTGGGACTCCTCGCCGGTCGGGTTCGGCGCCCGCTTCACCCATTCGACGGCCTCTTCCAGTGACTTGACCTCCAGCAGCCAGAAGCCCGCGATGAGCTCCTTGGTCTCGGTGAACGGACCGTCGACGACCGTCCGCTTGTCACCGGAGAAGTAGACCCGCGCACCCTTGGAGCTGGGGTGCAGGCCCTCGCCCGCGAGCAGCACGCCGGCCTTCGCCAGTTCCTCGTTGAAGGCGCCCATCTCGTTGAGCATCTCCTCGCTGGGCTGGACCCCCGCCTCGGTGTCCTCGTTGGCCTTCACGATCACCATGAAACGCATCTCGATCTCCCTGTCGGTTCGTCGTGGCCGGTCCATCGTGGCCCGTACTGACGCGACGAACGGAGGGGCTCGCGGATCGACACGCGGGCCGACATTTCTTCAAGGTTTTCTTGCAGGCCGCTGACCAGCGGTGTCACGTGATGGGTGAACCTCCGGTGACGCCGATGACCTCACCGGTGATGTAGCTGGAGTCGGCCGAGGCGAGGAAGACGTAGAGCGGCGCCAGCTCGGCGGGCTGCCCGGCGCGGCCCATGGGCGACTGCTCGCCGAAGCTCTCCACCTTCTCCGGCGGCATGGTGGACGGGATGAGCGGCGTCCACACCGGACCGGGCGCGACCGAGTTGACCCGGATCTTCCGCTCCACCAGGTTCTGCGCCAGGCCCTTGGTGAAGTTCACGATCGCCGCCTTGGTGGTGGCGTAGTCGAGGAGCTGGTAGGAGGGTTGGAAGCCCTGGATGGACGACGTGGTGATGATCGAAGAGCCTTCGGGCATGTGCGGGACGGCTGCCTTGCACAGCCAGAACATCGCGTAGACGTTCGTCTTCATGACGCGGTCGAACTGCTCGGTGGAGATGTCGAGCAGGCCGCCGTCCTGCGACATCTGGTAGGCGGCGTTGCTGACCAGGATGTCGACGCGGCCGAACTCGTCGACCGCGCGGGCCACCACGTCTGCGCACTGCGACTCCTCCACCAGGTCGCCGGGGACGACGACGGCGGTGCGGCCGGCGTCCTCGATCAGCCGGGCGGTCTCGCGGGCGTCCTTCTCCTCGGCTTCGAGGTAGGAGATGAGCACGTCCGCGCCTTCACGGGCGAACGCGAGCGCGACGGCGCGGCCGATGCCGGAGTCGCCGCCGGTGATGACAGCCTTCTTGTCGGTGAGGCGCCCCGTGCCGCGGTAGGTCGTTTCACCGTGGTCGGGGGTGGGTCGGACGTCGTCGGTCAAACCTGGGTACTGGACTTTGGGCTCCGCCATGCCGGGAGGGTGCCCACCACGTTGCCGCCTGAACACGCCGATGGCGCACCTCCACCAGGGAGGTGCGCCATCGGGAGGAAATCCCGTTCCGGCGTGGTCACCGGTCGGCGTGCCCGCGGGAGGCGCGCCGACCCGCGATGGCCCCTTGAACCGTGAAGGCGCCGGGGCCGAAGGCGGCGAGCAGGAGGAACACCCAGCTGTAGACGGCGGCCGGCTCCCCCATGTTGTGCAGGGGGAGCAGCGCCTCGGGCTGGTGCACGGTGAAGTACGCGTAGGCCATCACGCCGGAGAGCACGAACGCCGCCGGACGCGCGGCCAGGCCGATCAGCACCAGGACCGCGCCGACCAACTCGATGACGCTGCCGTACCAGCCCGGCCACGAGCCGAACGGGACCGCAGTGCCCTGCCCGTCGATGCCGCCCAGGAAGCCGAGGCCCATCAGGCCGTGGCACCCGAACAGGAACGACACCACGACGCGGAAGGCGGCGAGGACCAGGTCGTTGCGCTTGGTGTTGAGGACGGTGGCGGCGGGACGGGTGTACGTCGTGGTGGCCATCTCGGTCTCCCCTGCTCGGTGGTCTCACCAACCCGACGAACGGGAACCCGCCCGGATCGACACACCCGTCGAACTTCTTCAGGGAAGTCTTCGTCGGACGGTGAAACGGGTGGTCGGAGGCGGTAGGCGTTGGCCGCGGCGGAAGAAGCGGACCGGTCGCGGGTCCGTCGCCTCGGCGCGCATGGCCGCCAGGTCGGCCTCGGTGGGCACGCGGGCGACGGACGGGCCGGGGCGGTGGTCGAGCGGCGGTGGCGGCAGGTGCTCGTCGGGCAGGGGAGGCCGGTCGATCCGGTACGCGACCAGGCCCGGTGTGTCGGGGACGTCCATCGGGAACACCGGCGGCGGCCAGACGTAGTCCAGGTCGTCCGGGACGTCGGGGAACAGCGGGCGGTAGTGGTCGGGGTCCTTGCGCAGGAGTGCGGACCGGTGGCTGCGGTGCAGGTCTTCGTCTCCGAGCCAGGGCGGGAGCAGGCCTTCGGCGAGGCACCAGGACCACGTCGGCTCCCGGCCGCCGGTGAAGTCGAGGAGCGCGGCGCGCATGCCGTCGCGGTGGCCCCGGCGGAGCCACTCGTCGCACACGGCCACGCCGTAGGCGACCAGCGCGGGCGTGAAGCCGCGCCACATCACGACCGCCGGGTGCCGCTTCCAGCCGTACTCCGGCCACACCAGGGCGCGCAGGATCTGCAGGGTCTCCACGCGCTGCTTGCCGAGCCGCCGCGAGTCGAGGACGGCGGCGCTGCGGCCGAAGGTCGTGCACGGCAGGAACGTCTGCACCCCAGCCACCTACCCGCCGTGACGGGCGGCCAAGCCGCGGTCCCCCGATCGGCTGGCAAAAGACCGGTGGGCTGTTAGCCTTCCCCGGTGGAGTTCAAGCGCGCCAGGAAGCCGGAGCAGGTGGCGCAGCGGCGACGCGCGATCCTCGAAACGGCGTGCGCGATGTTGCGGGAGCGGTCCGTCGCCGACATCAGCCTGCGGGAGTTGAGCGATCGGGTGGGGCTGGCGAAGTCGAACGTGCTGCGGTACTTCGACAGCCGCGAGGCGATCTTCCTGGAGGTGCTGGACGAGGAGTGGGGCGCCTGGCTGGACGAGGTGGAGGGCGCGCTGACCTCGGCGTCCGGGGCGGAGGAGGTGGCGACCACCATCGCCGCGTCCCTGCACCGCCGGCGGCTGATGTGCGAGTTGACCAGCGGCATGGCCGGGGTGCTGGAGCGCAACATCCCGGTGGAGTTCGCCCGCGTGTTCAAACGCCGGGCGACCTTCCACACCACCCGTCTGGGTGACGTCGTGCGGGCGCGCGTGCCGGTGCTGGACGAGGCCGCCGCGCGACACTTCGCGCGGGCGGTGCTGGTGATGACGGCCGGCCTGTGGCCCCACGCGAACCCGTCCGAGGCCGTCGCGCAGGTCATGCGGGAGATGGGCGCACCGCCGCCGGACGAGGTGTTCCGGATCGGCCTGACCGAGGGCCTGGTCAACCAGCTGGCCGGTCTGGTCGCCCGCGCCTAGCTGCTCGCGCGGTCCCCTAAGGTGCTGAGCTGTGAAGGCACTAGTGGTTCGCGGCGGCTGGGACGGGCACTCGCCCGTGGAGGCCACCGACTCGTTCCTCCCGTTCCTCCGGTCGTCGGGCTTCTCGGTGGACGTGTCGGACTCCCTGGAGGCCTACGACTCCGACCTGGCGCGCTACGACCTGGTCGTGCAGTGCTGGAGCGACGGAGAGCTGACCGACGGGCAGTTCGCCCGGCTGGACGCGGCGGTGCGCTCCGGCACGGGCCTCGCGGGGTGGCACGGCGGCCTGGTCGACTCGTTCCGCCACTCCCGCGACTACATGAGGTTGGTCGGAGGCCAGTTCGTGGCCCACCCCGGTGACTTCGTGGACCACCGGATCGAGATCACCTCCACCCACCCGATCGTGGAAGGCCTCACCGGCTTCTCGCTGCGGACCGAGCAGTACTGGGTGCTCACGGACGCCTTGAACGACGTCCACGCGACCACGACGTTCCCCGCCGCCGAGCCGTGGAACGCGCAGCTGACCGTCCCGGCCGTCTGGACGAGGCGCTGGGGCGCCGGCCGGGTCTTCGCCTGCACCATTGGCCACTTCCCCGCGGACCTGGCCCTGCCGCCCGTCCGCACCCTGGTCGAACGAGGCCTCCTCTGGGCCGCCCGCCGCTGACCCGCTGACGCCCGGTCCGCCCTCAGCCCCGCTCGTCGGACCGGCACACGTCGAGCACGCGGTCGCGCAGCCACCGGTGCGCCGGATCGGCGTCGAACCGGAGGTGCCACAGCAGCGAGACCACCACCTCGGGCGCGCGGAAGGGCAGCTCGAACGCGCGCATCCCGTGCCGCAGGTTCGCGGTGTGCCGCTCCGGAACCGTGGCGACCAGGTCGGAGGCGTTCGCCAGCGCCAGCGCCGCGCCGAAGCCGTCGACCACCGTCACGACGGTCCGCCGGTGGCCCGTCGGGTGCAGGGCCTCGTCCACGAGCCCTTCCACCAGGCCGCGCCTGGAGACGTGCACGTGGCGCGCGGAGGCGTACCGGGCGGCTGTCACCTCCCCCGTGCTCAGCGGGTGCTCGTTCCGCACCACCCCGATGAACCGATCGGTGAACAAGGGCTCGCTCAGGACGTCCGGAGCGAGCGTTCGGTCGACAACGCCCGTCTCCAGGTCGACCACGCCGTCCCGCAGGGGAACGCTGTCCTTCTTGGCCTTCTGGAGGAACCGGAGTCGCACGCCGGGTGCCGCACGGCCCACCTCGGCCACCAACGCGGGTCCGAACCTCTCCACGAACCCGTCGCTGGTGCGCAGGGCGAACGTCCGCTCCAGCGTCGCCAGGTCCGGCTCCTCGGCCGGGCTCAGCACCGCTTCGGCTTCCTGGACCAGGCCGCGCACGCGGTCGCGGAGCGCCAACGCGTGGGGCGTCGGCACCAACCCCCGACCCGACCGCACCAGCAGTGGGTCTCCGGTGGTCCGGCGCAGCCGCGCGAGCGCGCGACTCATCGCGGAGGGACTGAGCGCGAGCCGTTCCCCCGCCCGCGTCACGCTGCCCTCCTGGAGCAGGACGTCCAGTGTGACCAGCAGGTTCAGATCGGGGCGCGCCATCGGCACACCATCCCACGAACCAGCCGCGACATGGCGTCCGGCGCACAAGTGGATTGCCATCATTGCGCCTTCCGCCATGCCCCGGGCCGACTTACGGTCGTTGGCGACCGGCGTCCACACGCGACCGGCACCGACTCCAGGAAGCGGCCACCGTCTTGAGACCTGCAACCCCTCCGGGCACCGAACCAGCGCCGCCCGCGCCGCCCGCGCACCGTCCACCGGCGACCCGGGTGCTCACCGCGCTGTCGCTGTCCGTGCTGCTGCCGTCGCTCGGCATCAGCACCGCCAACATCGGCCTGCCGACCGTGGCGGCGGCTCTCGACGCCGGCTTCAACGAGGTCCAGTGGGTGGTGATCGCCTACCTCCTGACCCTCACGACGGTGATCGTCGGAGCCGGTCGGCTCGGCGACCTCACCGGTCGGCGTCGGCTGCTGCTGTGCGGCACCGCCGTGTTCACCCTCGCGACGCTGCTGTGCGGGCTCGCCCCGAACCTGCCGGTGCTGATCGCCGGGCGGGCGCTCCAGGGCGTCGGCGCCGCGTGCATGATGGCGCTGACCATGGCGTTCGTCGGCGAGACGGTGCCCAAGGAGCGCACGGGTCGGGTCATGGGGCTGCTCGGCACGATGTCGGCCGTCGGCACGGCGCTCGGGCCGTCCCTCGGCGGAGTCCTGATCGCGGTTTCCGGCTGGCGTGCGATCTTCCTCGTCGCCGTGCCGCTCGGCGTCCTCGCGCTCGTGCTCGCGCACCGGGTGCTGCCGGGCTCAGCGCCGACGCCGCGTGGCGCGCACCGGCGGTTCGACACCCCGGGCATGGCGTTGCTGGCGATCACCCTGGCCGCCTACGCGCTGGCGATGACGGTCGAGGGCGACCGGTCGGGCCCGCTCGCCGTCGGCCTGCTCATCGCCTCGGCGGCCGGCCTCGTCCTGTTCGTCGTGGTCGAGCGCCGGGTCTCGTCCCCGCTGGTCACCCTCTCGATGTTCCGCGACCCCGTCCTGGCCGCCGGCCTGACGACGAGCGCCCTGGTCTCGACGGTCATGATGACCACCCTCGTCGTCGGCCCCTTCCACCTGGCCCTGGCGCTCGGCCTCCACCCCGCCGCGGTCGGTCTGGTGATGTCGGCCGGACCGGCGGTGGCGGCCCTCGTCGGCGTCCCGGCCGGCCGTGCCACCGACCGCTTCGGAGCCGAGGCCGTGGTGGTCGTCGGGCTGTCCGGCATCATCGGCGGCGCCGCGGTGCTGTCCTTCATGCCGGTGGCGGCCGGTGTCACCGGGTACGTCGTGCCCCTGGTCGTCGTCACGGCGGGCTACGCGCTGTTCCAGGCGGCCAACAACACCGCGGTCATGAACGACGTCCCGCCGCAGCGGCGCGGCGTGGTGTCGGGCCTGGTGAACCTCTCCCGGAACCTCGGCTTCATGGCGGGCGCGTCGCTCATGGGGGCGGTGTTCACCTTCGCGGCGGGCACCAGCGACGTCACCGCGGCCACGTCGGCGGAAGTGGCTCGCGGGACCAGCCGGACGTTCGCCGTCGCGGCCCTGCTCGTGGTGTTCGGCCTGGCCGTGGTCGTGCGCCTCCGGCTCCGTTCCCGCCGGTCACCCGGCCACGGCGGCTAGACCCTCGCGAGTCGAACACCGGGGTCCCGGCACCGTCCGCTCACGCACGCGAGGCGGGCAGGGCGGCGGGCTCGGAGTCGGAGAGGTTCTCCGGCAGCCTGAAGCCCTCGTGCAGCGGCACCAGCTCGGACTGGAGCACGAGTGCCGCGCCGCCGATCGCCGACGCCGTGGCGGCGGAACGGGACAGTCGCACGTCGACGCTGTGCGCCGCACGGGAGAAGAACGTGCGGTCCAGTTCGTCGCGGACCACGGGCAGGTACACGGACCCGGCGATCGCGAAGCTCGGCCCCGTCAGCACCAGGACCTCCAGGTCCATGATGTTCGCCAACGTCCGCGCCGCCACCGCGATGTACCGCGCCGAGCGCTCCAGGATCGCCATCGCCGCCGGCTCACCTCGCCGCGCCGCCCGGCTCACCGCCGCGAAGTCCGACGACACCGACTTCGCCCGCCCGTTCAACCCCGCCGCACCGGCCAGCGAGGCATCCGCGCGAGCCGCCGCCACGACCGCCGACGGGCCGGCCAGCGCCTCGACGCACCCACGCGCGCCGCACCAGCACTCCGGCCCGTCCGCGTCCACGCAGATGTGGCCGATCTCCCCGGCGTTCCCGCTGCCACCCCGGTACGTGATGCCGTTGATGACGAGGCCCGCGCCGATGCCCGTCCCCATGTACAGCGCCGCCGAGACGGCCGTCCCGCCGATGCCGCCGGACCAGTGCTCGCCCAGCGCCGCCGCCGTCGCGTCGTTGTCGAGCACCACCGGCAGCCCGGTGGCCTGCTCCAGCGCCTGGGCGAGCGGGAAGTCCTCCCACTTGCGCATGGTCGGCGGGGTCAGGCCCATGCCGGTGTTCGACCTGAGCGGCCCGGGGGACACCAAACCGAGGCCGAGCACCCGGTTGTGCTCCACGCCCACGCCGTCGATCAGGCCCTTCACCTCGGCCGCCATCCGGGCCACCACGGTCTGGGGTTCCGCCGCGCCGGCGCCCGCCCTCGAAATGCGGGCGACGACCGAACCGCCGAGATTGGTCAGCACGTACGTGATGCCCGCATGGTCGAGGTGCACGCCCACGGCGTAGCGGGAGGAGTGGTTGAGCTGCAGCAACACCCGACGCTTGCCGCCGGTCGACTCCGCGCGACCGGTCTCCACGACCAGGCCCTCGTCGATGAGCCTGCGGACGACCGTCGAGATGGTGGCGCCGGTGAAGCCGGTGGCGTTGATCAGCCCGACCCGGCTGATCGTGCCCGCGGCGCGGATCACGTCGAGCACCGCGGACTTGCTGCTCGCGTGTTGCGTCGCCCGCGCCGGACCGCTCACCTGGTCTCCCGCCGTCTTAGTTCGTTCGACGGACGAAGAGTAGCAACTTGACCTGCAGATGACGCCGAGGTGTTGACTTCGTTTCTTCGATGACTTAACAATCTGCCTCAACGCGGGACCGCGGCCGGTCTCGGGCCACGAGAGGAATCGACGATGTTCCTGAAGGCAAGGCGCTTCTCACGGGCACGCATGGCGGCGGCCGGACTGGCCGCGGTCGCCATGTTCGCTACCGCGTGTGGTGGATCGAACGCGGGCGGCGACGAGAACAAGGACACGCTGATCGTGTACACCGGCCAGTCCGGTGACTGGCAGCTGAACTTCAACCCGTTCTCGCCCACCCAGATCGAGGGCCCCGGCACGATCTTCGAGCCGATGTTCTTCTTCAACAACATCCGCGACGTCGAGCCGCGGCCCCGCCTGGGCAAGAGCTTCGAGTGGAACGCGGACGGCACCCAGCTCGACATCGAGCTGCGGGACGACGCGAAGTGGACCGACGGGCAGAAGTTCACCGCCAAGGACGTCGTCTTCACCCTCGACATGATCTCCAAGAACCCGACGATGAACAGCACGGGCTACAAGGGCGTCGCGACCGCGGTCGACGACACGCACGTGTCGATCAAGTTCACCGAGCCGTCCTTCATGGAGGGCCCGCAGGTGCTCGGCAAGATCTTCATCGTGCCCGAGCACAAGTGGAAGGACATCGCGACCCCGGCGACCGACGTCGTCAACGAGCCCGTCGGCACCGGACCGTTCATGCTGGACGAGTTCAAGGCCCAGGCGTTCACCCTCAAGGCGAACCCCGAGTACCACTCCGGCGCGCCGGCGCTGAAGAAGGTCCGCTACCTCGCGCTGTCGGGCAACCAGTCCGGTGAGGCCGCGCTGAAGGCCGGCCAGATCGACTGGCAGACCGGCCCGGTCCCGGACATCAAGGACGTCGAGAAGAACTACCCGGGCTACAAGGCCATCACCATCCCGATGAACCAGACGGCCTTGTTCACCTGCTCGAACGCCGAGCTGGGCTGCCAGGGCCCGCAGACCGACGTGGCCGTCCGCAAGGCGATCTACTACGCGATCAACCGCACCCAGGTCAACGCGCTGGCGTTCGAGAACACCGCCAGCGAGGTCTCCCCCGGCGCGGCGCTGCTGGAGCGGGACAAGGAGCAGATCTCCGACAAGCTCAAGGAGAAGACCGCGCCGATGCAGCCGGACGAGGCCAAGGCCACGCAGCTGCTGGAGGGCGCCGGCTACACCAAGGGCGGCGACGGCGTCTACCAGAAGGACGGCAAGCCGCTGGCCATGACCCTCAAGGTCGTCGCCGGCTGGACGGACTACATCACCGCCGTCGACACGATGACGCAGCAGCTGCAGAAGGTCGGCATCAAGATCACCGCGCAGCAGGTCTCGTGGAACGAGTGGTCCGACGCGCGCGGTCGCGGCGAGTTCGAGCTGCTGATCGACTCGCTGCACCAGGGTCCGGCTCCCGACCCGTTCTACAACGCGTCCTACTTCTTCAGCACCGCGACCACGGCCAAGGTCGGCGAGACCGCGAACCCGAACTTCTCGCGCTTCTCCAACCCCGAGGTCGACGCCGCGCTCACCGCGCTGAAGGGCATCAACCCGGAGGACAGCGCGGCCCGGCAGCCGCACTTCGACACCATCCAGACGGAGATCGAGGAGTTCATCCCGTACATCCCCGTGCTGACCGGCGGCACGACCAGCGAGTACAACGCGAAGAAGTTCACCGGCTGGCCCACCAAGGACGACCTCTACGCGTTCCCCGCCGTCTGGGCGCGCCCGGAGGCCTCCGAGATCTACCTGAAGCTCAAGCCGGCCGGCCAGTGATCGACTGAGTGACCGATAGGCGGACCGATGAGGTACTACGCCCGAAAGTTCGCGTTCTACCTGGTCGCCCTCTGGGCGGCGCTGACGCTGAACTTCTTCATCCCGAGGCTCATGCCGGGCAACCCGGTGGACATCCTGATGGCGAAGCTCGCGCAACGCGGCGGAACCGTGGACCCATCGGCCCGCAGGGCGTACGAACTGCTGCTCGGCACGAACAGCGGTGAGTCGCTCATCAGTCAGTACACCTCCTACCTGGGCAACATGTTCCGCGGTGACCTGGGCATATCGGTGAGCTCGTTCCCCACGCCGGTGTCCCAGATCATCGCGGACGCCCTGCCCTGGACCCTGATGCTGGTCGGGATCGCGACGTTCCTGTCGTTCGTCCTCGGCATCGCCCTGGGCACGTTCGTCGGCTGGCGGCGCGGCACCTGGTTGGACAACCTGGTGCCGGCCACCACCGTGCTCGCCGCCGTGCCGTACTTCTGGCTGGCCCTGATCCTGGTCGCGGTGCTGTCCTCGGCGTGGGGCTGGTTCCCGCTCCAGGGCGGCTACGACGTGGTCCTCTGGCCCGGCTGGAACGCCGACTTCATCGGCTCGGCGATCTACTACGGCACGCTGCCCGCGTTGACCATCGTCATCTCGTCCGTCGGCGGCTGGCTGCTGGGGATGCGCAACATGATGGTGTCCACCACTGCCGAGGACTACGTGCTCACGGCGAAGGCCAAGGGCCTGCGCGACTCCCGGATCATGATCAAGTACGCGGCCCGCAACGCGGTGCTGCCGTCGGTGGCCGGTTTCGCGATCTCGCTCGGGTTCGTGGTGGCCGGCTCCATCATCACCGAGCAGGTGTTCTCCTACCCGGGCATCGGGTCGAAGCTGCTGCAAGCGGTGCAGAACAACGACTACGCCCTCATGCAGGGCATCTTCCTCGTGATCACGGTCGCCGTGCTCGGCGCGAACCTCGTGGTCGACCTGCTGTACGCCGTCATCGACCCGCGCACCCGCGTCAGCGGCTGAGAAGGAGAACGGACACCGTGACGAATCTCAGTGCTGTCACCGTCGAGCCTCCGCGCGGGCGGTCCGGCTGGCGGTCCATGCTGCCGCGCTGGTCGCCGAAGCTCGGCGTCGGCCTGTTCCTGATCGCGCTGATCACGTTCTTCGGCGTGATCGGCCCGTTCCTGGTCGGCGACCCGAACACGATCCGCGACATCAGCCTGACCCCGCCGGGCGGCGAGTTCTGGCTGGGCACCACGCAGACCGGCCAGGACATCGTGGCCCAGCTCGCGTACGCCACCCGGGGCTCCCTCTACATCGGCCTGCTCGTCGGCGTGATGGCCACCGTCCTGTCGGCGCTGTTCGGCATCGTCGGCAGCTACATCGGCGGGTACGTGGACGAGGGCTTCTCCCTGTTCTCCAACGTGATGCTGGTGATCCCCGGCCTACCGCTGGTGATCGTCATCTCCGCGTTCGTGCCCGCCGACCAGCGCGGCTCGTGGACGATCGCGGTGGTGCTGGCGATCACCGGCTGGGCCGCGTCGGCACGGGTGCTGCGCGCGCAGACGCTGTCGCTGCGCAACCGGGACTACGTCGCCGCCGCCAAGGTCTCCGGCGAGAAGCCCTGGCGCGTCATCACCGTCGAGATCCTGCCGAACCTGCTGCCGCTGCTGGCCTCGCAGTTCGTGTTCTCGGTGATCTACGCGATCCTGAGCGAGGCGGGCCTGTCGTTCCTCGGCCTGGGCGCGTCCAACTCGTCCACGCTCGGCACGATGCTCTACTACGCGCAGAACGGCTTCGCGCTGCAACGTGACGCGTGGTGGTGGTTCGTGCCCCCGGGCCTGATCATCGCCCTGTTCGGCTGCGGTCTGGCGCTGGTCAACTTCAGCATCGACGAGATCATCAACCCGAAGCTGCGGGACATCCCCCGGCGCAGCAAGGCGGAAGCCGTGCCCGCGCCGGAGCCCGCCGGGCGCACGGACGACGACGTGGTGCTGACCGTCGACAACCTGTCCGTCGTCTACCAGGTGGAGAACCCGGTGCACGCGGTCAAGGACGTGTCGATCACGTTGCGGCGGGGCGAGATCCTGGGCCTGGCCGGCGAGTCCGGCTGCGGCAAGACGACCCTCGCCTACGCGATCAACCGGCTGCACCGGCCGCCGGCCGAGGTGACCACCGGCTCGGTGACGTTCCACGACCGCGACGGCGACGACGTGGACGTGCTGGCGCTGACGCCCGAGGAGCTGCGGGCGTTCCGCTGGTCGAAGCTGTCCATGGTGTTCCAGGGCGCGATGAACGCGCTGAACCCGGTCCTGTCGATCCGGGCGCAGCTGGAGGACGTGCTCACCACGCACCGGCCGGAGATGACGAAGGCCGAGCGGCGCGCGAAGTGCGAGGAAGTGCTGAAGCTGGTCGGCGTGGACGTGCGGCGGCTCAGCTCGTTCCCGCACGAGCTGTCCGGCGGCATGCGGCAGCGCGTGATGATCGCGATGGCGCTGCTGCTCGACCCACAGGTCATGATCATGGACGAGCCGACCACCGCGCTGGACGTGGTCGTGCAGCGCGGCATCCTGCGGGAGATCCTGCGGCTGCGCGACGAGATCGGCTTCGCCGTCCTGTTCATCACGCACGACCTGCCGCTGCTGCTCGAACTCGCCGACCGCATCGCGGTGATGAAGGAGGGCGAGGTCGTCGAGTACGCGGAGGCGCGGCAGATGTTCGAGCGGCCCGCGCACCCGTACACCCGCCAGCTGCTCGACTCGTTCCCCAGCCTGACCGGCGAACGCGGCTCGTTCGTCCGCTCCGGCGAGCAGATGACGCCGGTCGACCGGACCGGCGAGACCACCCCGTCCGGAGGCGTCCGATGACCACGTTGGAAGCTCGCGAGCTGGTCAAGGACTTCCACGTCCGGGTCGGCCTGCGGCGGGTGCGGCTGCGTGCGGTGGACAACGTGTCGTTCACGCTCACCCCCGGCCGCACGGTCGCGCTGGTCGGCGAGTCCGGCTCGGGCAAGTCCACCATCGCCCGGATGATCGCCCGGCTGGAGAAGCCGAGCGGCGGCGCCATCACGTTGACCGGGCCGGACGGGCAGCGCGTGCCCGAGCGGCAGTACCGGGACAACGTGCAGATGGTGTTCCAGGACCCGTTCGCCTCGCTGAACCCGTTCCACACCATCGAGCACCACCTGGCCCGGCCGTTGAAGCTGCACGGTCGGCCGCACGGCTGGAACGACGTGGTGCGGCTGCTGGATCGCGTGTCGCTGCCGGGGCGCGAGGTCGCCGGACGCCGGCCGCACGAGCTGTCCGGCGGTCAGCGGCAGCGCGTGGCGATCGCACGGGCGTTGGCGCCGGGCGCGAAGGTCGTGGTGGCGGACGAGCCGGTGTCGATGCTGGACGTGTCGATCCGGCTGGGCGTGCTGAACCTGATGGCCCGCCTCCAGCGGGAGGAGAACCTGGCCGTCCTCTACATCACGCACGACCTGGCCACGGCGCGGCACTTCTCCGACGACATCCTCGTGCTCTACAAGGGCCGCGTGGTGGAGCGCGGACCGGCCGACGAGGTGATCCTCAACCCGCAGCACCCGTACACCAAGATCCTGGCTTCCGCCGCGCCGAACCCCGAGGCGCGCGGCCGGAACGTGGACATCGACCCGGCGGACGTGGAACGGGCCGGCGCCGCTGCCGCGTTCGACCACAACACCGGGGTCTGGGAGGACATCGCCACATGACGGTCAGCTGGTCCACCGGTGCCATCCGGCTGCTGTTGGAGGTGGCGGACGACCGACCGGTCCGCCTGGTCTCGTTGCGGCCTTCCGGGCCTCCTCCCGGGATCGGCGTGCCGCTGGTCGAGGTGCAGGCGCTCGGCCACGGCCGGTTCCCCGGGAGCCACCGCTACGCGGACACCGAGATCGGCGCGCGGCTGCGGTACCGCACCCACGTGGCGTCCGCCGACGAGCTGCGGGTCGTGCAGCACGACCCGGTGAGCGGGCTGGTGGTGTCGTCCGTGTTCCAGGGCGTGGCCGGGGTGCCCGCGGTGCGCACGTGGACGGAGGTGGACGTCGAGGGCTCCGGGTCGGTGCGCCTCCAGGCGGTGACATCGCTGTCCACCGGGGCGTTCCTGGTGGACGCCGGGCGTTCGGTGGACGAGGTGGACCTCGTGCACGGCGACTCGGACTGGGTCGCCGAGTCGCGCTGGCACCGGACGCCGCTGCGCGAAGCCGGTCTGGTGGCCATGGACCCGACCGTGCACCACCACGCGTCGCGGAGCCGGTTCGCGTTGACGTCCCGGAGCTCGTGGTCGACCGGTGAGCACCTGCCCTGCGGCGTTCTGGTGGCGCGGGACGACAGCTGGGCCCTCGCGTGGCAGATCGAGCACAACGGCGCGTGGCACTGGGAGGTCGGCGAGACGGTCGGCGGTGCCTACGTGGCGCTCCTGGGGCCGACGGACGCCGAGCACCAGTGGTCGCGCGTGGTGTCGGCCGGCGCCGGGTTCACCACCGTGCCGGTGTCGGTGGCGGTCGTCGCCGGTGGGGTGGACGACGCTTTCGGCGCGTTGACGCGGCAACGGCGGGCCACTCTGCGGAACCGGCGCGCGCCGTCGTTGCCGGTGATCTTCAACGACTACATGAACACCCTGATGGGCGACCCGACGACGGAGAAGCTGCTGCCGTTGATCGACGCGGCGGCCTCGGTGGGCGCGGACTACTTCTGCGTGGACGCGGGGTGGTACGACGAGGACGGCAAGTGGTGGGACAGCGTCGGGGAGTGGCGGCCGTCCCGCACCCGGTTCCCCGGCGGCTTCGGCGAAGTCACCGACCGGATCCGGGCGCGGGGGATGGTGCCGGGGATCTGGTTGGAGCCCGAGGTCGTCGGCGTGCGGTCGGAGTTCGCGCGGTCGTTGCCGGAGGACGCCTTCTTCCAGCGCCAGGGTGCGCGGGTGGGGGAGCACGGGCGGTTCCACCTGGACCTGCGGCACCCGGCGGCGGTCCGGCACGTGGACGAGGTGGTGGACCGGCTGGTCGGCGAGTTCGGCGTCGGGTACATCAAGCTCGACTACAACATCATGCCGGGTGCGGGGACCGATGTCGGTGGCGTCGCCCCCGGTGAGGGTCTGCTGGGCCACAACCGGGCGCACCTGGCGTGGCTGGACGGGGTGCTGGCACGCCACCCGGACCTGCTGCTGGAGAACTGCGCGTCGGGTGCGATGCGGATGGACTACGCGATGCTGTCGCGCCTGCACCTCCAGTCCACGTCGGACCAGCAGAACCCGTTGCTGTACCCGCCGATCGCCGCCGCCGCACCCGCTTCCGTGCTGCCGGAGCAGGCGGGCAACTGGGCCTACGCGCAGCCGGGCATGTCGCCGGACGAGGCCGCTTTCACGCTGGCGACGGGCGTCCTGGGCCGCCTCTACCTGGCCGGTCGGGTCGACCTGATGGACTCCGCGCAGCTGGCCCTGGTCCGCGAGGCCGTCACCGTCCACAAGGGACTGCGGCCGGAGATCTCGGCTTCGGTGCCGTTCTGGCCGTTGGGCCTGACCGATCGCACGGGACCGTGGGTGGCGCAAGGCCTGCGTGCCGCCCGGAACAGCTACGTGACGGTCTGGCGCCTGCCGGGTGCCGCCGCGGACGTCGACTTGCCCGTGCCGCACCTGCGCGGCGTCGACGTGGCGGTGTCGCCGGTGTTCCCGGTGACGTCACCGGCGTGGGGCTGCCGGTGGGACGCGCAGCAGGGGGCACTGCGCGTCCACCACGACGGCGACGCGCCGGCAGCGGTCGTCGTGCGGCTGGAGACCTAGCAGCCGGCCGGGACGGCGAACCGGTGCCGGACGGCGAGCGAACACATGCCGAACGGCAAAGCAGGGGTCCGACGAGGGGACCCCTGCTTTTATCCTGCCCGGAGGGTCTGACAGTTCCGGGTGCTAGACCGCCGTCGCGCGGAGCAGCACCAGGCGTTCCGGGTAGAGGACGGGGGCCTGGACGCCGGCGGTGGTGAGGACGCGGCCGGGGAGGGTCACGCCTTCCGGCTGCCACCACGGCAGGTGGACGCCCCAGTTGTGCGCGTTGCCGTCCGGCACGTCACCGGGCGGCAGGGGGCGGACGTGGTACGCGCGGTCCGGGGACAGGCCTGGCAGGCGCACGGCGCCGGGCGGGTACAGCGCCGACGTGGCCAGGGCGACGATCGCGAACACCGCGTCCGATCCGTCCTGCGCCACCACGCCGTGCACGTCGATCGCCGGGTCCGGGTGGTCGCCGTGCACGGACACGCCGGTGTGCAGCAGGGGCCGCAGCTCCTTGTACAGAGCCACCCACGACGCCAGCCGCTCCAGGTCCGCGGCGGACGCCTTGGTCAGGTCCCACTCGATGCCGAAGTGCCCGAACAGCGCCGTGCCGGCCCGGAAGTCGATCGGGTGCTGCCGGTGCGTCGTGTGCGACGTCCCCGCGCCCACGTGCGTCCCCATCAGCTCCAGCGGGATCAGCGCGTTCGTCCACCGCTGCATCGACTGCCGCTCCAGCGCGTCGATGCAGTCCGACACCCACACCCGGTCGGTGCGCTCCAGGATCGCCAGGTCCACCCGCCCGCCACCGGACGAGCACGACTCGATCTCCACCCCGGGGTGACGCCGCCGCAGCTCGTCCAGCAGCCGGTAGATCGCCAACGTCTGGCCGTGCACCCCGGCACGCCCCGTCGGCCGGTGCCCGGCGTCCACCAGGTCCCGGTTGTGGTCCCACTTCAGGTACGACACCGGGTACGCGGACAGCAGGTCGTCCAGCCGCTCCAGGATGTGCTCGAACGCCTCCGGCCGCGCCAGGTCCAGCACCTGCTGGTACCGCGCCGCGCCGGGCAGCCGGTCGCCCGCCGCCATGATCCAGTCCGGGTGCGCGCGGGCCAGGTCCGAGTCGGGGTTGACCATCTCCGGCTCGACCCAGATGCCGAACTGCATCCCCAGCCCGGTCACGTGGTCCGTCAACGGCTTCAACCCGTCGGGCCACACCTCGTCCGACACGTACCAGTCGCCGAGGCCGCGCTGGTCGTCCCGCCGCGAGCCGAACCAGCCGTCGTCCAGCACGAACCGCTCGGCGCCGACCGACGCGGCGGCGTCCGCCAGGGCCTTCAACCGGTCGAGGTCGTGGTCGAAGTACACGGCCTCCCACGTGTTCACCACGACCGGGCGCGGCGACGACGGGTGCGCCGGCCGCGACCTCAGGTACTGGTGGAACCGCCCGGACACCTCGTCCAGCCCGTGCCCGTACGACGCGTACTGCCACGGCGACGTGTACGACTCGCCGGGGGCCAGCACCACCTCACCGGACAGCAGCAGTTCGCCGGACCCCAGCAGGGACACCGAGTGGTACGTCTTCTCGGCGAACGTCCGGTGGTTGCCCGACCAGGCCGTGTGCACCGCCCAGACCTCGCCCGACCGGTTGTCGAACCCGGCCGTGCCCGCCGCGAACAGGTAGGCGGAGTCGTAGCCGGTCCGTCCCGTCCGGTTCTCCCGCACGCGCAGGCCCTGGGTCCACCGCGTGCGCTGCGGACTGCGCTCCCGCGTCCACCGCCCGGTGAAGTCCAGGATCTCCACGGCCTGCCCCGGCACCGGCAGGGTCAGGTTCACCGCGTCCACGGCGAACTCCGACGACCCGGTGTTGGACAGCACGGCCCGCTGCCGGACCAGCCCGGACGGCGTCAGCTCGATGTCCAGTTCCAGTTCGAGCCCGGCGACCTCGTCGACCGCGCGGACCACCGACCCCTCGACCGACACGACCCGGAACGCGGTCGAGAAGTCCCGCCCGCCCCGGTTGCCGATGATCCCCGGCGTGCCGAGCCACCCGGCGGACTGCTCGGGCAGCACGGCCACGTCGACCGCGCCGTCCACCGAGTAACCGATGGGGTGCGGCTGCTGGGCCAGCACCACCGCCGCCAGTGCGGGCGGATCCAGCTCGCCCAGGTCGGCGCCCCAGTAGCGGACGCGGGGAAGCGTTCCCCCGGAGAAGTCGAGCACCAGGCTCACACCCGCTGCCCGCAGGTGCGTCACGTCGGCCACTTGTGGTCTTCCTCTCTGGCGGTGAACCTCGTTGACTTACTTTAGTTGCTGGCGTAAGAATCGCCATACCTTGAATGTCACACGGCAGAAACCCACCGCCGCCGCCGGGAAAAGAGGAACGATGATCCGCACGACCTTGCACGACGGGTGGCGTCTGAGCGCGGTGGGCGGGCCGATCCCGGCGGCCGTCGCGGACCGCGAGGTGCCCGCCGTCGTGCCCGGCAGCACGCACCTCGACCTCCTCGCGGCGAACCTGATCCCCGAGCCCTACCTCGACACCAACGAGGCCGAGCTGGCCTGGATGCACCGCGCCGACTGGCGCTACGCGCTGACGTTCGAAGCCGAGGCCGCCAAGGCGGGCGAGAAGGTCGAGCTGGCGTTCGACGGCCTCGACACCGTCGCCACGGTCGAGCTGAACGGCACGGTGCTCGGCAGCACCGCCAACATGTTCCGCTCCTACCGCTTCGACGTGCGCGAGCACCTGAAGGACGGCGCGAACGACCTGGTCGTCACGTTCCGCTCCGCCCTCGCGTACGCCGAGGAGCAGGAGGAGGAGCTGGGCCGGCGCGACCGCGCCTACCCGCACCCCATGAACGCCCTGCGCAAGATGGCCTGCTCGTTCGGCTGGGACTGGGGCCCCGACCTCCAGACCGCCGGCATCTGGAAGCCGGTTCGGCTGGAGCGCTGGACCGAGGCGCGCCTGCACCAGGTCCGCCCGCTGGTCACGGTGGACGAGAACGGCGCCGGCCGCGTCGAGGTGCACGTCGAGGTCGACCGCGCGCGGGACTCCGACCTGACCGTGGTCGCGACCGTGGGCGGCGTGGAGCGGAGCTCCCGCGTCGAGGGCGACACCGCCGTGGTGGCGGTCGAGGTGCCGGACGTCGACCTCTGGTGGCCCGTCGGCTACGGCGACCACCCCCTCTACGACCTGCACGTCGTCCTCAGGTCCGACGGCGACGACGTGGACCGGACCGAGCGCCGCGTCGGCTTCCGCACCATCACCGTCGACACCACCCCCGACGAGATCGGTACCCCGTTCACGTTCGTCGTGAACGGCAAGCCCGTGTTCGCCAAGGGCGCCAACTGGATCCCGGACGACCACTTCCTCACCCGCGTCACGCGCGACCGCCTGGTCCGCCGGGTCGAGCAGGCCGTCGACGCCAACATGAACATGCTCCGCATCTGGGGCGGCGGGATCTACGAGACCGAGGACTTCTACGACGTCTGCGACGAGCGCGGCGTGCTGGTGTGGCAGGACTTCCTGTTCGCCTGCGCCGCGTACGCCGAGGAGTCGCCGCTGTGGGAGGAGGTCGAGGCGGAGGCCCGCGAGAACGTCGCCCGGCTGACCTCGCACGCCTCCCTCGCGCTGTGGAACGGCAACAACGAGAACCTGTGGGGCTTCGAGGACTGGGGTTGGAAGGAACGGCTCGAAGGCCGGACCTGGGGCCTCGGCTACTACACCGGGCTGCTGCCCCGGATCGTCGCGGAACTGGACCCGACCAGGCACTACTCGCCGGGCAGCCCGTACAGCCAGGGCGACCTCCACCCGAACGCCGACACCCACGGCACCCGGCACGAGTGGGAGGTCTGGAACCAGGTCGACTACACCCACTACCGCGACCACCTGCCGCGGTTCTGCTCGGAGTTCGGCTTCCAGGGCCCGCCGACCTGGGCCACCCTGACCAAGTGGGTGCACGACGAGCCGATGACCCCGACGTCGCCCGCGTTCCTGCTGCACCAGAAGGCCGACGACGGCAACGGCAAGCTGGACCGCGGCCTCGCGCCGCACCTGCACGCGCCGGCGGCGTTCGAGGACTGGCACTGGGCGACCCAGCTGAACCAGGCCCGCGCGGTCGCGTTCGGCGTCGAGCACTTCCGCTCGCACTGGCCCCGCACGGCCGGCGCGCTCGTGTGGCAGCTCAACGACTGCTGGCCGGTCACCTCGTGGGCCGCGATCGACGGCGACGAGCGGCCCAAGCCGCTGTACTACTCGCTCAAGCACGCCTTCGCGCCGCGCCTGCTCACCGTCCAGCCGCGGGACGGCGTGGACGCGCTGATCGCGGTCAACGACACGGACGAGGTCTGGACCAGCGAAGTCACGCTGGAGCGGCAGACGTTCAACGGTGATGTGCTCGCGGCGGTTAAACTCCCGCTCGACGTGCCGGCGAGGTCGGTCGCGCAGCTGGAGTTGGCGGCGGACCTGGTCACGCCGGCCGACCCGAAGGGGGAGGTGCTGCTGGTGGACACGGACGACGCGCGCACCGCGCACCTGTTCCAGGAGGACCTGGAGCTGTCCTACGACCCCGCACCGCTCACCGCCGAGGTGCGCCGGGTGGCCGAGGGCTACCGCGTGGACGTCACCGCGACGTCCTTCGCCCGTGACGTCGCCGTGCTGGCGGACCGGGTCGCCGAGGACGCCGTGACCGACGACGCCCTGGTCACCCTCGCCGCCGGCCGGACGCACTCGTTCCTGGTCCGGACCGCGACCACGCTGGCCGACCCGTCCGCGCTCACCGGCCCGCTGGTGCTGCGAACGGCCAACAGCCTGAGCGCGGTGCGGACGTGACCACCGGCTCCGTCGGCCTGGTCCTGGCCCGCCCCGCGCGGCTGCTGGGCGCGGAGCCGTTCTTCATGGAGTTCATCGCGGGCATCGAGGAGCGGCTCGCCGAGGGCGACCGCTCCGTGCTGCTGCACATCGTGGGCACCGAGGACGCCGAGATCGCCGCCTACCGCAGGTGGGCGGCGGGCGGTGTGGTCGACGCGGTCGTGGTGGTGAACCGCACCGTGGACGACCACCGCCCGGCGACGCTGCGGGAGATCGGCCTGCCCGCGCTGTACGTCGGCGAGCCGGACGAGGTCGCCGTGCCCGCGGTCCGCTCCGACGACGCCGGCCCGATGCGTGAAGCCCTCGCGTACCTGCTCGACCTCGGGCACCGCCGGATCGCACGGGTCAGCGGGCCGGAGACGTTGCTGCACACCAGGGCGCGCACCGCCGCGCTGCTGGAGGGCTGCGCGGCGGCGGGCATCGAGCCCGTCGTGCTGGAGGGCGACTACTCCGAGGTGTCGGGCGCGAAGCTCACCACCACGCTGCTCAACGCGCCCGAGCCGCCCACCGCGATCCTGTACGACAACGACGTGATGGCCGTCGCGGGGCTGACCGTCGCGAAGCGACTCGGCGTCGCCGTGCCCGACCGGCTCAGCCTGGTGGCGTGGGACGACTCGTCGCTGTGCCGCCTCACGTCGCCCGCGCTGACCACCATGAGCGTGGACGTGCACCAGTTCGGCGTCACGGTGGCCGAGTCCGTGCTGGAACTCATCGCCGGTGACGAGGTCGCCGAGCGCTGGTCGCCGAAGGCCCAGCTGCTCCCGAGGGAAAGCACCGGTGAAGGACCGTCATGACGTATGAAGCTGCTCCGTCGCGGTACGCCGAGTCGTCGGACGGGGGCATGCCGTACCGCCGGTCCGGCCGCAGCGGGCTCAAGCTGCCCGCCGTGTCCCTGGGCCTGTGGCACAACTTCGGCCACGACCGGCACCTGGACGGCCAGCGCGCCATCCTGCGCCGGGCGTTCGACCTCGGGGTGACCCACTTCGACCTGGCGAACAACTACGGTCCGCCGCCCGGCAGCGCCGAGGAGAACTTCGGCCGGGTGTTCGCCGACGACTTCCGGCCGTACCGGGACCAGATCCTGGTGTCCACCAAGGCCGGGTACCACATGTGGGACGGCCCGTACGGCGAGTGGGGTTCGCGGAAGTACCTGGTCAGCTCGCTGGACCAGTCGCTGGCCCGGCTCGGCTTGGACTACGTCGACATCTTCTACCACCACCGGCCGGACCCGGAGACCCCGATCGAGGAGACGATGGGCGCGCTCGACCACGTGGTGCGGTCGGGCAAGGCGCTGTACGTCGGCATCTCGAACTACTCCGCCGAGCAGACGCTGGAAGCGGCGCGGGTGCTGTCCTCGCTCGGCACGCCGCTGGTGATCCACCAGCCGTCGTACTCGATGTTCAACCGGTGGGTCGAGGACGGTCTGCTGGACGCGTTGGACTCGGTGGGCGCGGGCAGCATCGCGTTCTCGCCGCTGGCCCAGGGCGTGCTGACCGACCGCTACTTGAACGGCGTGCCGGAGGGGTCGAGGGCGGCGAGCGCCTCACCGTTCCTGTCCTCGTCCAACCTGGACGAGTCGACGCTGGCCAAGGTGCGGGCGTTGAACGACATCGCGAAGGGGCGCGGGCAGACGTTGGCGCAGCTCGCGATCGCGTGGGTGCTGCGGAACGTGACGTCGGCGTTGATCGGCGCTTCGAGCGTGAAGCAGCTGGAGGACAACGTGGCGGCCACGGCGAACCTGTCGTTCGAGGCCGACGAGCTGGCCGGGATCGAGAAGCACCTCTGACGGTCGGATCGACCCCGAGGCATGGCGGCAAGGGCCTCCACCATGCCTGTCCTGCTTCGGCGAGCCCGTGGAACCCGAACCCGTGTCACGACGAGCCTCGTGGCCGGGTTCGGGTTCGTCGTGCGTCGGCTGGGTGAGGCGGCTGGAATCCCCGACGCCGTCAACAGGGCTTGACGTAACTTTGATTAACCGCTTAACTAAGTCCTATGGGGCAAGCACTCGACCCGGTCGCGGTCGCCATCGACATCGGCGGCACGAAGCTCGCGGCGGCGTTGGTCGACTCGGGCGGCTCCGTCCTGGCCCGCCGCACCACGCCCACACCGGCGGGTGACGGTGAGACCGTCTGGCGAGGACTCGCAGGCGTGCTGGACGAGCTGCTGGACCTGGTGAAGGACCGCGCCGTGGTGGGTGCGGGCATCGCCTCGGCCGCCCCGATGGACCTGCGCGACGGCACCATCAGCCCGGTGAACATCCCCGGCTGGCGGGACTTCCCGATCACCGCCCGTGTCGGCGACCTGCTGCCCGGCCTCCCGGTCCGACTCGGCGGCGACGCGCTCTGCATGGCCCTCGCCGAGTACCACCACGGCAACGGCCAGGGCAGCGAGTGCCTGCTCGGCATGGTCGTCTCCACCGGCATCGGCGGCGGGTTCGTGTTCGGCGGCCGGCCGCACTTCGGCACGACCGGCAACGCGGGCCACGTCGGCCACTTCGTCGTCGACCCCGCCGGCCCGCTCTGCGGCTGCGGCGCGAACGGCTGCTCCGAGGCCATCGCCAGCGGCCCGTCGATGGTGCGCTGGGCGCTGGAACAGGGTTGGCAGCCACTCGGCGGCACGGCGGACGGCGTCGCGCTCGCCGCCGCCGCACGGGCGGGCGATCCGACCGCGCAGGCCGCGTTCCACCGTTCCGGCGCGGCGGTGGCGCAGGTGATCACCGTCGCCTCCGCGCTGTGCGAGATCGACCGCGTGGTCATCGGCGGCGGCGTGGCGCAGGCCTGGGACCTGCTCGAACCGGCCATCACCGAACCGCTCGCGGACTACGGCGGGCTGGAGTTCATCCGCCGGGTCGACGTGCGCCCGGCGACGTTGGGCGTCGACTCGGGCCTGATCGGCGCCGCGGCACTGCTCGCGGCCGAACGGGTCCCGTCCGTGCCCGTGGGAATCTGAGGAATCGCCGTGCGCAAGCTGGAGACCGTCGTCCGCGAGTACCACTGGGGTTCGCGGACAGCCCTCGCCGAGATGCGCGGCGAGCCGTCGCCGAGCCCGGTGCCGCAGGCCGAGCTGTGGGTCGGCGCGCACCCCGACGACCCGTCGCGGCTGGTCGACTGCGCCGTGCCGCTGGACGCCTACCTCGCCGCCAACCCGGCCGGGCTGCTCGGACCGGACAGCCTCGCCGCCTTCGGTCCCAGGCTGCCGTTCCTGCTCAAGGTGCTGGCCGTGGACGCGCCGCTGTCCTTGCAGGTGCACCCGAACCGGGACCAGGCCGTGGTCGGGTTCGCCGAGCAGGGCTACCGGGACGACCGCGCCAAGCCGGAGATCCTGGTCGCGCTGACGGAGTTCGAGACCATGTCGGGCTTCCGCCGTCCCGCCGACACGGTGGCGTTGCTGGACGAGCTGGGCCTGCCGTCGTTGGCGCCGATGCGGGCGGAGCTCGCGGTCTGCGACACGTGGGGCGCACTGCGCTGGGCGCTGCACACCGCCGACGCCGAGTTGGTCGCCGAGGTGGCGGACGCGGCGGTCCGCGTGCCGGCCCTCGCGCACATCGCGGAACTGGCCAAGGTCTACCCGACGGACGCGGGCGTGGTGGCGGCGTTGCTGCTCAACGCGGTGAAGCTGCGGCCGGGCCAGGCGGTGTACGTCGGCGCGGGGATCCTGCACGCCCACCTGCGCGGCACGGGCGTCGAGCTGATGGTCAACTCCGACAACGTGCTCCGCGCGGGCCTGACCACCAAACCGGTGGACGTGCACGCCGTGCTGTCGCTGGTCGACCACCGGTCCGGTCCCGCCGACGTCCTCGACGGCGAGGGTGGCGGTCCGCTGAGGACCTACCGGACGCCGGACCCGGAGTTCCGCTTGCACTCCGCGCGCCCCGGCGCCGTGCTTCCCGGCGGTGGTCCGCAACTCCTCTTGTGCACCAAGGGATCCGTGGTGGTCACCCGGGACGGTGAAGGAATCACGTTGGGCGGCGGTGAGTCGATGTTCCTGTCGCACAGCGACAACGCCGCCGAAGTCACCGGCAGCGGTGAGGCCTTCTGGGCCACCACGAACCTCGAAGGGTGACGCACGGGTGCGGCGAAGGCCTTCGCCGCACCCGTGCGCGCGGTCTTACTGGAAGTTCACGTCACTGCACAGGTAGTAGGCCTGGTCCATGTGGCTGGCCTGCCAGATCGTGAACACCACGTGGCGGCCGGTGCGGCTGCCCGCGTTGACCTGCGCCTGGTAGTTGCCCGTGGTCGGGTAACGGCCGGTCGACGTGACCAGCTCCAAGTCGCTCCAGCGCAGCGGCGTGGTCGCCGTGTTGACGCCCTGGCGGGTGATGTAGATGCGGAGGTAGTCCGCACCGTGCCGCGCCTGGTCCGTGATGGTGAGCGTGAACTGGCGGGGCTTGGTGGTGGTGTTCCACGCGCCTACCGTGTCCAGCGCCCGGTACCGGCCACCCTCGGCCAGACCGCCACTGCACAGCTGGCCGTTCGGCAGGGCGCCCTGGTGGTTGCCACCGACGCCGTTGCGGTACAGGCCGTTCCAGTTCCACATGGCGTTCGGGTCGGCCTTCCAGGCCTGGGCGCACATCGGGTCCGTCTGACCCATGTTCGGGTTCAGGTGGTCGCTGCCCCAGCGCTGCCAACAGCCGTAGTTGCGCGACGGGGGGTCGGTGACCGAACCGTGCGCGCTTGCGACACCGGTCGCACCGACCAGGGTCACGACGCTGGCGGCGAGGACCGCCAGGACCGAGGTGAAGGCGCCGATCACCGTTCGGGCACCGCGTCTGAAGGTCATGTGTTGTCCTCCACATTGAGGATTTGCCGACTGCGGACTGGGAGCGCTCCCAGATCCCAAAGGTAGCGAACCGGGCACAGTCTGTGAACCCCATAACCCCAGGAAGCTCCTTCGTTCCCCTCGTACCGCCGCATGGCTCAACCGGTTACTCCGCAAGCGTGCAAGGCGTCATAGTCCGGTTCTCGGGGATCCGGTGGTCCGAGGGGTACGGCGGGATGCGACGAGCATGCCGTTGGCGATCGTCGCCTCCGCGGTCTGCCCGCCCACGGCGAAGGTCACCTTGGCCACCTTCGCCGTCACGCGCCCGGGCGCCTGGCTCGTACCCCGGCACACCCGCGTACTCCGCCTTGCCGCCGTCACCCCCGGCCGCCGCGCTGAGGACGTCCAACGGAGAACTCCCCGGGCAGCCACTCGACCTCCAGGTCGCCGGTGAACCCGGCGTTGTACGGCATGGCGGGCCGTCCATCGTGCAGTCCAGCGCGGCGTGCTCGGTGCAGAGCAGGGCGGACGTGCCCACGGCGTCGGTGAAGTGCTGGTGCAGCACGGCTTTCTCGCGGATGCCAGGCGATCTGCGCGCACCCGTCCTCGATCTCGGCCACCCGCTCCCGCGACGGTCCGCGAGCACCGGGCGCTCGGCGTCCGCACAGGACACACCGGACCACACGCACAACGCGAGCGCTTCACGCTCGTTGCGCGGCAGTTCCGCCACGGCGACCGGCAGTCGCGCCATCCGCCGCTCCCTGCCGCGGCCGGTGACCACAGGGTGCGGTCGTCGGGGTCTTCGGTCGTCATGTCCCACTTGTGTCCGCTGGTGGGGAGAGTGTTGCCTCCTCATCGCGGACGCCGACGTGCCGGGTCGTGGCAGTCGGTGCGGGAATACCGTAACTCGCGCCGGGACCGTAACTCCTACCTGCGAGGAAGCGCTCCCACGGAACCCTTGACCCGGGTGGGTGAGGTAACGAGGATCGGGCGCGACAGAGCCGTCGCCCCCGAAGACGAACGGAACCGCCGATGTCCCGCAGAACCTTGAGCGCCGCGCTGGCCGCGGTGCTCGCCGCCGGTCTCATCACCGGAGGCGTCGCCGCCTCCCAGGAGTCGGCCCAGCCCGTCATCGGTGCGCCGAACACCGACCACGGCTGCGCCCGGATCGAGGACGAGCTCCCGGAACTGGCCGACTGGCCGAAGGTCGAGAGCCGGGTCAAGTCCACACCGGACGGCGAGCGGCGGATCGCGGGCATCCTCGCGGGCATGACGTTGGCCGAGAAGGTCGGCCAGATGACCCAGCCGGAGATCGGCGCGATCACCCCGGACGAGGTGCGCGAGCACGGCATCGGCTCGGTGCTCAACGGCGGCGGCTCGTGGCCGAACCGGGACAAGCACGCGGCGCCCGAGGCGTGGCTGGCCCTGGCCGACGCCTATTGGGACGCGTCCAAGGCCAGTCGGACGCAGGTTCCGGTGCTCTGGGGCATCGACGCCGTGCACGGCAACAACAACGTCTACGGCGCGACGATCTTCCCGCACAACATCGGGCTCGGCGCGGCGCAGGACCCGTGCCTGATCCGGGACATCGGCAAGGCGACCGCCCGGCAGATCCGCGCCACCGGCCAGGACTGGGCGTTCGCGCCGACGCTGGCGGTGCCGCTGGACGACCGGTGGGGCCGCACCTACGAGGGCTTCGCCGAGGACCCGCGGATCACCCGCGCCTACGGCTACGAGGCCGTCGTGGGCCTCCAGGGCAAGGGGCGCAACCGGGTGGGCGTGCTCGCCACCGCCAAGCACTTCATCGGTGACGGCGGCACGCTCGGCGGCAAGGACCAGGGCGTCAACCCGGCCACCGAAGCCGAGATGATCAACGTGCACGGCCAGGGCTACTACGGGGCGCTGGCGGCCGGCGCGCAGACCGTGATGGTGTCGTTCAACAGTTGGACCAACGAGGAGCAGGGCATCGACGAGGGCAAGCTGCACGGCAGCAAGCTCGCGGTGAACGACATCCTCAAGGGCAAGATGGGCTTCGACGGCCTGGTGGTGTCCGACTGGAACGGCATCGGCCAGGTCGCGGGCTGCACCAACGCGAGCTGCCCGCAGGCGATCAACGCCGGCATGGACGTCGTGATGGTGCCGAACGAGTGGAAGGCGTTCATCGCCAACACGGTCGCGCAGGTCGAGGACGGTCGGATCCCGATGGCGCGCATCGACGACGCGGTGACCCGCATCCTGCGCGTCAAGCTCCGCTCGGGTGTGCTGGACGGCGTGAAGCCGTCGGCGCGCGAGGACGCCGGTTCGGCCGTAGCCCTGGAGGCGCGCAAGCTCGCCCGTGAGGCGGTGCGCAAGTCCCAGGTGCTGCTGAAGAACAACGACCGGGTGCTGCCGCTCGCGCCGACGTCGAAGGTCCTGGTCGTCGGCAAGAGCGCGGACAGCCTGCAGAACCAGACCGGCGGTTGGACGCTCAGCTGGCAGGGCACCGGCAACACGAACGCCGACTTCCCGAACGGCACCACCATCCTCGGTGGCCTGCGGGAAGCGCTCGGCGCGGAGAACGTGGTGTTCAGCGAGACCGGTGACGTCGACCCGGCCGGGTTCGACGCGGTGGTCGCGGTGATCGGCGAGACCCCGTACGCGGAGGGCGTCGGCGACCTCGGCAAGCGCTCGCTGGAGGCCGCGAAGCTGTACCCGAACGACTTCGCCGTGCTGGACAAGGTCAGCGGCAAGGGCGCGCCGGTCGTCACGGTGTACGTGACGGGCCGTCCGCTGCACGTCAACAAGGAGCTGAACCGCTCGGACGCGTTCGTGGCGGCGTGGCTGCCCGGCACCGAGGGCGGCGGTGTGGCGGACCTGCTGGTCCGGGGCAAGCACACCAAGACCGGCTTCACCGGCGAGCTGTCGTTCTCGTGGCCGCGCAGCGCCTGCCAGTCCCCGCTGGACGCGGACGGCGACCCGCTGTTCAAGGCGGGCTACGGCTTGACCCTCGACCAGACAGGCGACGTCGGTCGGCTGGACGAGACGTCCCCCGAGTTCGGCTGCGCCGGCAACGGCGGCGGAGGCACGGCGACCGAGGACCTGGAGATCCACGTGCGGACGGACGTCGCGCCGTACCGCAGCGCCATCGGCTCACCGGAGAACTGGGGCGGCACCGAGCTCGGCCCCGACGGCGAGGCCGCGCACAGCGAGATCACCGTCGTGCCGGCGGACGTGAACGTGCAGGGCGACGCGATGAAGACGACGTGGACCGGCACCGGTCCGGGCCAGGTCTACGCGCAAGACCCGGCGGGTGGCACCGACCTGCGGGGCTACCTCAACGCCGACGCGGCGCTGGTGTTCGACGTGATCGTGCACCAGGCCCCGACCGCGCGGACCGTGGTGAGCGCGCACTGCCAGTACCCGTGCTTCGCCGAGGTCAACGCGACCGGGGTGTTCAGCGGGGTGCCGCTGGGCGTGAAGTCGACGGTGAAGATCCCGATCTCGTGCTTCGCGCAGGGCGGGTTGGACCTGGAGAACGTCAACACGCCGTTCCTGGTGTACACGGACGCCCCCTTCCAGGCCTCCTTCGCGAACGTGCGGTGGGTGCCGAAGGCGGCGGCCGACCCGGACGCCAGGACGTGCGCCGAGCTGAGCTGACCTGATCGGAAGCGGAAGGGGGCGGGCCTGCACAGGCCCGCCCCCTTCCGCGTGCCGCCGTCAGTACCCGACCGTGAACCGCTCGCGCTGGTGCTCGGGCGTTTCCGCCTCGTCCAGCAACGCCACCGCCAGGTCCTCGATCGAGATCGTGGAACCGACCTGCTCGTCGCCGCCGACCCGGAACACCCCGGTCCGTTCACCGGGCTCCAGCAGCGCCGGCGGGCTCAAGTACGTCCAGTCGGCGACGCCGTCGGCCAGGCACACCGCCAACTGCTCGGCGCACGCTCGCGCGATGCGCTTCAGCTCGGCCGGGAAGTCGGGCGCGTCCTCGACCGCGTGGCCCTCGGGCGTGATGAGCGTGGCCGCGCCACCGACAACCAGCAGCCGCACCCCGGTCTCCGCGACCCCGGCGAGCAACGCCTCGGTGGCCGTCACGAGTTCCGCTTCCCTCCCGTCTCGCGGGCGCGTCGCGCTGATGACCACGTCCCGGCCCGCGCTGAGCCGCACGACGTCCGCGACGACGCTCGCGTCACCGACCTCGCTGCCCGGACCGGGCCGGCGGCTGACGGGCGTGACGTCGTGGCCGCGCCGCCGCGCCTCCTCGACCACCCGGCGGCCGACGCCGCCGAAGGCTCCGAACACGGTGATCTTCATGGCTTTCCCCCTTCTGCTCCACTGTCTTCCGTTGGGCGACGACGAGCGCGCCGAGCACGACCGTCGCGCCGAGCACCTGCGGAGCGGTCAGCCCCTGGTCGAGGACCAGCCAGCCGACGAGCGTGGCGACGACCGGGCTCAGCAGGCCCAGGAACGTCACCTGGGTGGCCTGCAAGAGCCGGATGCCGCGGAACCACAGGGCGTACGTGAGCGCGCCGCCGATGAGCCCCAGGTAGGCGAAGCCGCCGAGGTTCGTCGCGGTGAGCGTCGGCGGCAAGCCTTCGACCAGCAGCGCCACCGGCAGCAGCACCACGCCGCCCGCCACGAGCTGCCACCCGGTGACGGCCAGCAGTGGCGCCGGTGTGGCCCAGCGCTTGCTCAGCACGACGCCGGTCGCCATCGCCACCGCGCCCCCGAGCGCCGCCGCGACACCGACCGCGTCCAGCCGGGCGTCGGCCCGGAGCACCAGCAGCGCGACGCCGACGATGCCCGCGATCGCGGCGAGCGCCGTGCGGGTCGTCATCCGCTGACCGAGCAACGCCGTCGCCAACCCGGCCACCACCAGCGGCTGCACCGCGCCGACCGTCGCCGCGACCCCGCCCGGCAGCCGGTACGCGGCGAGGAACAGCAGCGGCAGGAACACACCGATGTTGAGCGCGCCGAGCACCAGCGACCGCCACCACCAGTCGCCGCGCGGCAGCTGCCGGGTGATCGCGACCAGCAGCAACCCGGCCGGCAACGCCCGCAGCAGGCCGGCCAGCAGCGGTCGGTCCGGCGGCAGGTACTCGGTCGTGACGAAGTAGGTCGTGCCCCACACGGCGGGGGCGAGCGCGGTGACCCATTTGCTTAGCACTAAAACAAAGTAGCTCAGCGCTAAGGTATCTCGCCAGACCGCCTCACCCGTGACTTACCTCACCGCTAAGCTAGTTCGATGGCAGACCACGTCGACCTGGTCCTCGGCCAGTGGCGCCGGCAGCGCCCTGACCTCGACGTCTCCCCGATGGCGGTGATCGGCAGGCTCAGCCGGCTGGCCCGACTGGTGGACGGCGAGCTGAACAAGACGTTCGCCGAGCACGGGCTGGACCGCGCCTCGTTCGACGTGCTGGCCACGTTGCGCCGCAGCGCGCCGCCGCACCGGCTGACCCCGACCGAGCTGATGCGGTCGTCGATGGTCACGTCAGGAGCGGTCACGCAGCGGCTCGACCGCCTCGAAGCGCGCGGGCTGGTCGTCCGGACGCCGAACGAGCACGACGGGCGTGGGGTGGTCGTCGCTTTGACGGACGAGGGTCGGGAGCTGATCGACCGGACCCTGCCTGATCACCTCGCCACGGAGAACCGGCTGCTCAGCGCGTTGTCGAAGCGTGAGCGGACCGCGTTGGCCGAGACGTTGAAGCAGGTGCTGGAGTCACTCGGCGACGCGTGATCCCGGTTCTCCGGAGACGGTCGGTGGACTGGCATCGGACAAGTTTCTTCACTTACCAAACTTAGGCCGCTATCGTGCGTTCCCAGCGAGTGCCCCTCAGAGCCGAGAGGTCGGGAGTCATGAGGAAACGTTCACCAGCAAGACGCGGGACCGTCGCGGTCGTGGTCGCAGCCCTGCTGGGCGCCGGCGCGGTCGGCGCTTCGGCCGCCCCCGCCGGGACCGGGTCCGCGGACGGCAAGGCGAAGCGGGAGACGGTCCGGATCTCCGACCCGGACGCCACCCCGGAGACCCGGTCCCTGTTCTCCTACCTGCGCGAGCAGCAGGGCAAGGGCGTGCTGTTCGGCCACCAGCAGACGACCGAGTTCGGCGTCACCTGGGACGAGTTCACCGAGACCGATGGGCTGAAGTCCGACGTCAAGGCGGGCGTCGGCGACCACCCGGCGCTGTTCGGCTGGGACACCGGCCACCTCGGCTACGGCTCCTCGCCCGGCGACCCGGCCCCGGAGGAGAACTTCCAGGCCACGGTCAAGCTGATCGAGACCGCGCACAACGAGATCGGCGGCGTGCACACGCTCGCGTCGCACATGGACAACTTCGTCACCGGCGGCAGCTTCTACGACACCAACGGCGACGTCGTCACCCGCATCCTGCCCGGCGGCGACCACAACGCGCAGTTCAACGCCTACCTCGACCGGGTCGCCCGCCTCGCGCACGAGGTCGACGACGCGAACGGCAACCCGATCCCGATGATCTACCGGCCGTTCCACGAGAACAGCGGCTCGTGGTTCTGGTGGGGTGCGGCGCACGCGTCGCCGGCGAAGTACGTCGAGCTGTTCCGGTACACCGTCGAGTACCTGCGCGACGTCAAGGACGTGCACAACTTCCTGTACGCGTACTCGCCGGGCGGCGGCTACGGCGGCGTGGACGACGTCTACATGCGGACGTACCCGGGCGACAACTACGTCGACGTGCTCGGCATCGACACCTACGACGGCAGCAACGGGTCGCAGCAGTTCCTGGACGGCATCGTCGCCGACCTCGGCATGATCGCCCGGATCGCGGCGGAGAAGGGGAAGGTGTCGGCGTTCACCGAGTACGGCATCACCGGCGCGCTGAAGCCCAACGGGCAGAACGGGAACCTCAGCTGGTTCACCACGATGTTCGACGCCATCAAGGCTGACCCGTGGGCGAGGCGCAGCGCGTTCATGCTGACGTGGGTGAACTTCGGCACCGAGCAGTTCTTCCTGCCGTACCCGGCGACCGCCACCGAGCCCGAGCACGAACTGCTGCCGGACCTGAAGCGGCTGCACGCGGACCCGTTCGCGGTGTTCAGCCAGGCCTTGGACCTCGGGAACGTGTACGGGCGCAAGGTGAAGGCGGAGGCGCACGAGCCGTTCATGCACATCGTGTCGCCGACGGACGGCGAACGCGTCGTCACGCCGACCACGACGATCCGCGTGCGGCTGCTCGACGCCAAGGCCAAGTCGGTCCACTACACCGTGGGTGACGACCCGACCAGGCACCGGCTGAAGCTGGACCGGCAGTCCGGCTACTACACCGGCACGTGGGACATCGGCGCGGAGAACCTGACCAACAAGGTCACGCAGCTCAAGGTGACCGCGTCGACCGGCGAGCCGCTGGTGGTGGAGAACCGGGTGATCCTGGGCGCGAAACCGCCGTTGGCGCCGGGCGTGGTGGACGACTTCGAGGGCCACGTGGACGACACCGCGTTGGCCGCGGAGTACAGCCCGTACGGGACGAACACGATCTCGTTGGCGGCGGAGAACGGTGGCAAGGCGCTGAAGTTCGACTACGACTTCAGCTTCCAGACGTACACCGGGATCGGCAAGCGCATCGAGGGCGACTGGTCGGCGTACACCGGGTTGTCGGTGTGGCTGAAGGGTGACGGGTCGAACCACAAGCTGGTGTTGCAGCTCAACGCCGGTGGGGTGGCCTACGAGGCCTACCCGTCGCTGGCCGGGACGACCGGCGGCGTGGTGACGATCCCGTTCGCGGACTGGCGCCCGGCGCCCTGGGACACCGGCAACGCGCACCGGCGGATCACGCCGGAAGACCTGAAGGACCTGTCCCAGTTCAACATCTTCATCAACCAGGTCGAGGGCAACCCCGTGGTGAGCGGGAGCTTCTCCCTCGACGACATCCGGGCCGGCTGACCCCCGAGCGCCCACAAACCGCGTGAGTCCTGCGTTCACGGATTCCGGGTTCAACGCTCAGAACAGACGATCTTGTACTAGGCGTTGAACCCGGGTGTTCCGAACGCAGGACTCACACGACACCCTCGCGCAGCGCGCGGTGGAACGCGCCGTTGGAGAGCATCACACCGTTGTCCGGATACGTGGGAACTTGTCGAACATCGCACTTTTGCGGAAAAGCGCGCTGTCCGTGACCAGCACTTGGTGCGCGAGTCGAGGGCTGGTCATGAAATACGCCTCCACCGGGCCGGGACCGACACGGACCACCTCGTCGTGATTGCGCAGTGATTACTTTCAGTCGACACAGACAGGCCCATCCGGGTGGGTTGGTGTCACACCGATGGTTCAGCGATCGCGGTACCTATTGATCGCCGCCAGATCAAGGCCGCCATCCCGGCCGGCGCAAGGCCGCCCGCGTCGACTGCGAGTCCCTCGGCCGCGTCGTCCGGTACACGGTGTGGGACAGAGCGAGGCGCGTCGGCTGCTGGACTTCGACCAGCCCATCGGGCTGCTCATGCTGCACTGGGTGCCGGAGGAGGTCGACCCGCTGGGACTGCGGCCCGGTACCGGGCCGCGCCGGCGCCGGGCAGTTTCTGGCGATCACCCAGGTCACCGGGGCCACCAGGGCCACCAGGGCGAGAGCCTGACCGGGGCGACCGACGTGATCAAGCGGAGCGAAAGCCCCGATCAGGTGAACTCTCGTTCCCATGCCGAAGTCGTGCGGTTGTTCGAGGGCTCCGACCCGGCCGAACCGGGCGTGGTCCGCTGTGACGAGTGGCACCCCGCCGGACCTGCCGAGATCGCGTCCGAACCGGGGATGAACACGCTGGTCTGCGCGAAGGTCGGGCGAATGTCCTGAATGGATGACGGAAAGTCACCTGTGCTGTTTCCGATTCAGACCGCCGGTTCACACGTCCGGTCGAGTGTTGGCCGGCGGGGGGTGGGTAAGCTTCCGCGGATCCTCTATATCGGAGCAGGGCAACGGGAATGCCGTACCCCAGTCGAAGACCAGAGGCCACGCCACCACCCGGTCGTGGTCGGGAACTCCTTGCGCGGAAGTGGTCGTACCTGCTCAGCGGCGCCGTAGTCGTTCCGCTGACGAGGGACGAACTCGACCGCGAATTGAGCGACCGGTTGGACGAGTTGTGCGACGTGCTGCACGCCGAGCCGTCCGCCGAGTCCGGTCCTGATCATGTGGTCGAGCGGCTCGGGGAACAGCTGGTCGGGCTCGGCTACATCGGTGAGGACGGCTTGCGCGTCACCGCCGAGGTGCTCGGGAAGGGGCTGCTCGCGCTGCCCGAGTTCCAGCCCGTCGAGCGCTACGCGCAGCGGATCGTGTCCGCGCTCGGGTCGTTGTCGTGCGGGTTCCTGGCCGCGACCAAGCGTGCGGTGTTCGAGCACCAGGAGTCCATGCAGCTCTCGATGCTGAAGGCGGTCCGCGACGCGCAGTGGAACCTGAGGGAGAGCGAGGCCCGGTTCGAGGAGGTCGCGACCTCCTCGTCCAGCGGCATCCTGGTGATCGACCTGGCCGGGAGGCTGGTGCGGGCGAACGCGGCGATCGGCGACATCCTCGGGTACACGACCGAGGAGCTGACGGGCTTCGCGCTGCTGGACCTCGTGCACCCGGATTCGGTGAAGGTCCTCGGCGAGGCGCTGCAGGCGCTGGTCGAGGGCAGGCAGGAGCGGATCCGGCAGCCGCAGCGGTTGCTGCGCAAGGACGGCGACGTCGCGCGGATCTCGTTGACGGTGTCGTTGCTGCGCGGGGCGGAGGACCAGCCGGGTCACTTCGTGGCCGTGGTCGAGGACGGCACCGAGCTGATGCTGCTGCAGTCGGAGCTGAACCGGCAGGCGCTGCACGACGTGTCGACCGGGTTGCCGAACCGGCAGTACTTCAGCACGCACCTGGAGAGCGCGCTGCGGCGGGCGGACCCGGTGCGCGGGGTGACGTTGTTCCACCTCGACGTGGATGCGTTCGGGATGGTGTGCAACAGCCTCGGGTGGCGGACCGGCGAGCGGCTGCTCGTGCACGTGGGGCAGCGGTTGAAGGCGGTGATGGCGCGGGAGAAGGCCATGATCGCGCGGTTCGAGGGTGACGAGTTCGGGATCCTGGTGGAGAACGCGGCCGGCACGCCGGACGTCGGGACGATCGTGGCCGAGATCAACCGGGAGCTGTCGGAACCGGTGTACGTCGACGACTGCGGGTTGGCCGTGTCGGTGAGCGTCGGTGTGGTGCGCCGGCCGCCGTCGGACTGGGATCCGGCGAACGTGATGCGTGCGGCGGAGCAGGCGTTGCGGCGGGCGAAGCTGGGGCGGCGCGGGCAGTGGGAGTTGTTCCACCACGCGCAGGACGCGAACGAGCGTCGGGTGGACGCGCTCGCTGTGGCCATGCCGGGGGCTTGGGAGCAGGGGGAGGTCGGCGTTCGGTACCAACCGGTGGTGGGGTTGGCCGGGCGTGGGTTGGCGGGTGTGGCGGCGCGGCTGCACTGGGATCTCGGTGCCGGCGATCGTGGTGCCGGGGCACTCGTCCCTGGAGGTCTCGACGCTGGGGGTCTCGACGCTGGGGGTCTCGTCGCTGGAGGTCTCGTCGCTGGGGAGGATCCTGGTGACGAGGCGCTGGACCACGCGGGTTGCGTCGGTTTGGCGGAGCGGACCGGCTTGATCCTGCCGTTGGGCGAGTGGCAGTTGGCGACGGCTTGCGGACAGGTGCGGTGGTGGGGCGGGTCCGGGTTGGCGGTGCCGTTGCACGTGGGGTTGACCCGGCACCAGTCGTGCGACGGTGACCTGGTCCGGCGGGTGCGGCGGGTGTTGGACGACACGGGGTTCGCGGCGTCGCGGCTCGTGGTCGGGATGCCGGTCGAGGTGTTGGCGGAGTCGGATGCCGTGGACAACCTGACGGTGTTGGCCGAGTTGGGGGTCGGGACTTCGCTGGACGAGTTCGCGGTGGGACCGGACGACTGGGCGGCGGCCTCGGAGTTGCCGGTCGGGTCGGTGCGGGTGGCTTCGCGGCTGGTGGCGAGGCAGGCCCGGGGTGAGGCGGAGTACCTGGCCGGGTTGATGGGGTTGGCGCGGCAGGCGAGCGTGCAGGTGCTGGTGGACGGGGTGGAGACGGAGGAGCAGGCGGAGTGGTGGCGTGCGGCCGGCGCGGTGGCCGGTATGGGTGGGCTCTTCGGTCCTCCGGTCCCAGCCGGCGAGTTCACGCCCTGGCTGCCGGACACGATCGGGTGATCATCGTCGGAGAATGTCCGGAAACACTGTTCCCGTACCTCGGTTGAGAGAAGCGGACCCCCGAAACACCACCACCACGACCAACACCCACCGCGACCGCTGGCCACCACCGCCAACCCCACCCCGAAGCCGCCACTCAACGACGCCCACCTCACGAGGAGCAGGCATCCGCCGCCCACCCGCGACGGGCACCCACGCGCCTGCGCCACCCCCCGATCCGCTCCCCGCTGCGCCACCGCGTGACTCGCGATGCCCGAGTGGACGGCTCGCGAGGTGGTAGTTGTGGCCGACTGGAATCGGGTCTTCACATTGTGTTTCCTTACCGTTACAGTTCTGGGAGCGCTCCCAGTCCGGTTCCGGTCAGCGTGGACATGAACGCGGACGACCTCCTGTGCGGGTCGACGTGGTCCCGCTCGCGAAGGAAGTGATGTGGATGATCGAGCTCTCGTCCCGTCTGGATGCGCGTGCGAATGCGTTGCGCGCGTTGAGCATCCCCCTCCTGCGAGGGTCGCTCGGCGTGGTCTTCGTGTGGTTCGGCGCCCTCAAGATCACCGGCACGACGCCGGTCGCCGACCTGGTCGCCCGAACAGTTCCCTGGCTCGACCCGCGAGCATTCGTGCTCGCGCTCGGGGTGGTGGAAGTGGTGTTGGGTGTCGCTCTGGTGGTGGGTCGCCGGTTGCGCTGGGTAGCGCTCCTCGTCGTGCTCCACCTGTGCGGCACGTTCTTGACGCTCGTCATGCAGCCGTCCGTCGCGTTCCAGACGGGCAACCCGCTGCTCCTCACCATGACCGGCGAGTTCGTGGTCAAGAACCTGGTCCTGATCACCGCCGGCCTGGCGATCATGTCGGCCGACGCACCCGTGCGGCAGCGGGTGTCGCAGGCCGGCTCCGCCCGGCGGTGATCCTGCGGTGCTGCGGGGTCCCGACCGACCCCGCAGCACCTTTCAGGTCGAGCAGCGCGACTAGGCCCGGCGGGCCAGGTAGGCCGCCACGCCGTCCAGGTAGCGGTCCAGGCCGAACCCGAAGTCGGCTTCCACCTCGCGCTCGTCGTAGAGCGTGTCGAAGTCGAACACGCCGGCGTCGACCACCCGGCCCAGCGCGGGCATCTTCCGCGGGTCCACCAACAGTCGCAACGCGCGCGCGTACGCCCGGCCGAACGCCTCCGGGTTGTCCCGGTAGCTCTCCGCCAGCTCCACGGTCAACCGCACCTCACCGTGCACGAACGTCAGCAGCCCCATCACCACGCCCACCTTCTCCCCCTCCTCCAACGGGGTGTCGGCGAGCGTGCCCAACGCGCAGTCGAACCACGCCAGGTTCCGCGGCCCGAGCGGCGGCCCGTCCAGCGGAATCCTGGCGTACCAGGGGTGTTTGCGGAGCGCGGCCAGCACGCTGGTCGCCCACAGGGCCAGGCCGTCGCGCCAGTCGATGTCCGCGGGCATCTCCGGCGGGTCGTCCAGCGCCGCGTCCGACATCAGCTTGAGCAGTTCGTCCTTGCTCTTCACGTACCGGTACAGCGCCATCGTGGAGTTGCCCAGCTGCTTCGCCACCCTGGCCATGGACACCGCGCCCAGCCCCTCGGTGTCGGCGACCTCGATGGCGGCCCGGGTGATGTCGGTTACCGAGAGCGCCGGTTTGCGGCCACGCCGTGGCGCATCGCGCAGCCCCCAGAGCAGCGCGACGTCCGCCGGCAGGCCGTTCTCCTCGGTCATCCTCACCCTCTCGTCACCGCAGGCGGTCAGTCTAGGGCTTCCGGAACTAACTGCGTATGAGTTACGCTTTTTAGCGTATCGCATACACATAAGGGGGCGGCGATGATCGTCGAGGCGAGGGACCTGCGCAAGGCGTACGGGTCGAACGCGGTGCTGGACGGGATAGACCTGGAGGTCGCCGAGGGCTCGGTCTTCGCGCTGCTCGGTCCCAACGGCGCCGGCAAGACCACGACCATCCGGATCCTGTCCACGCTGACCAAGCCGGATGGCGGGGACCTCCGGGTGGCCGGGTTCGACGTGGTGCGCGAGCCCGCCAAGGTGCGCGGCGTGATCAGCCTGACCGGCCAGTACGCCGCCGTGGACGACGAGCAGACCGGCCGGGAGAACCTGGTCGTGGTCGGTCGCCTGATGCACCTCGGCCGATCGAAGGCGAAGTCCCGCGCCGGCGAACTGCTGGAGCGGTTCGACCTGGTCGGCGCGGCGGACCGCCGGGTCAAGACCTACTCCGGCGGCATGCGGCGGCGGCTCGACCTGGCGATGAGCCTCGTCGCCGCCCCGAGGGTGATCTTCCTGGACGAGCCGACCACCGGCCTCGACCCGTCCAGCCGCAACACCATGTGGGACGCCATCCGCGACCTGGTCCGGACCGGCACCACGATCTTCCTCACCACCCAGTACCTGGAGGAGGCCGACCGCCTCGCGGACCGGATCATGGTGCTGGACAGGGGAAAGGTCGCCGCCTACGGCACCGCGGACGCCCTCAAGGCCAAGGTCGGCGGCGACCGGCTGGACCTCCGCTTCACGTCCGCCGCCGCGCTCGCCGCCGCGTTCGCCCGGCTCGGCGGCTTCACCGACCAGGAACGGCTGGTGCTGAGCCTCCCGTCCGACGGCACCGCCACGCACCTGCACTCCGTGCTGGACGACCTGCGTGCCGCGAACGTGGTCCCCGCCCAGGTCTCCTCGCACCGCCCGACCCTCGACGACGTCTTCCTCGCCCTGACCGTCCGTGAAGGAGTGCCCGCATGAGCTACGCGATCGCGGACTCGATGACGATGATCGGCCGCAGCATCCGGCTCGGCCGGCGCAACGCCGAGACGCTGATCATGTCCGTCGTCCTGCCGCTGATGATGATGGCGCTGTTCGTCTACGTCTTCGGCGGCGCCATCAACACCGGCACCGCGTACATCAACTACGTGGTGCCCGGGATCATCCTGCTGTGCACGGGTTACGGCGCCGCGTCCACCGCGATGGCCGTCGCCGACGACATGAACAGCGGGATGATCGACCGGCTGCGGTCCATGCCGATCCGCAGCTTCGCCGTGCTGACCGGTCACGTGACGGCCAGCATCGCCCGCAACACCATGTCCACCACGATCGTCGTCGGCGCGGCGATCGCCATGGGCTTCCGCCCGTCCGCCTCGCTGGTGGAGTGGCTCGCGGCGGCGGGGTTGCTGCTGCTCTACGTGCTGGCGCTGTCGTGGCTGGCGGCCGGCTTGGGCGCGATGGCGAAGTCGGTCGAGGCGGCCAGTTCGATGAGCTTCTTCATGCTGTTCCTGCCCTACTTGAGCAGCGCGTTCGTGCCGACGGACACCATGCCGTCGTTCCTGCAGGGCATCAGCGAGCACCAGCCGATCACGCCGGTGATCGAGACCGTGCGCGGGTTGCTCACCGGGACGCCGATCGGTGACAAGGGCTGGATCGCGCCGGCGTGGTCGGTCGGTCTGCTGATCGCGTCGTTCACCATCGCCACCGCCCTCTACCGGCGGCGGATCACCGACTGAAGCGGGTCCTCCACCGGATCGGCCACCGTGGACAGCCTCGGTGCGGCAGGCTGAGGAGCCGGACGAGGGCGACGCGGTGACCGTGCTGCTCGGCCCGCCGTGACCGGAGGTGTTCGGTGGTTGTTCGGATTCGCGGCCGTGCGCTCCCGCACGGCGAGTACGTCGATCTCTACGCGGACGGCGACCGGTGGACCGCGGACCCGGTGCGGAACGCTGAGGTCGTCGCCGAGGGCTGGTTGCTGCCCGGACTGGTCGACGCGCACACCCACCCCGGCGTCGAGGTCGCGGGCGAACCGCTCGACGACCTGATGCTGCGCGACCACCTCCGGCAGCACGTCGACGCGGGGGTGACGGCGATCCGGTCACCTGGCCTGGCCGGTGAGCCGCCGGACTGGTTCGGCACCGATCCCGAGACGCCGAGGGCCTGGCACGCCGGTCCGTGGCTCGCGCAGCACGGGCAGTTCTTCGACGGCTGGGGCCGCCGCGTCGACCACGGCGAAATGGCCGCGGTCGCCACCGCCCAGGCCGCCCGCACCGGCTGGGTGAAGATCATCGGGGACTGGAGTTCGGCGGGCGAGCCGGTGCCGGTCGACGTGCTGACCGGCGTGGTGGACGCCGTCCACGCGGTGGGTGGTCGGGTCGCGGTGCACACGCAGCAGGCCGGCGGCGGCGCGGTGGCGGTGACCGCCGGGGTCGACTCGGTGGAGCACGGGATGTGTTTGGAGCCCGAGCTGCTCAACCGGATGGCCGAGCAGGGCACGGCGTTGACGCCGACGTTGTCCGTGCTGGAGAACGTGCTGCCGGAAGTGCTCCTCCGGGACGACAGCCCTGGTAAGCGGTGGTTCGTCCAGGGCGCGCGGGCGCACGCGTCACTGGTGGCGCAAGCGGCCGAGGCGGGGGTCCGGGTGCTGGCGGGCACGGATTCGCTGCCGCACGGGCGGATCATGGACGAGGTCCGCGCCTTGGCCGCCGCCGGGATGCGACCGCACGACGCCTTGGCCGCCGCCTCCTGGGACGCCCGCGCCTACCTCGGGCTGCCCGGTCTGGAGCCGGGTGCGCCGGCGGACGCGGTCGTCTACGCCGAGGACCCGCGCACGGACCTGCACCAGCTCTCCCACCCGATCGCGGTGGTCCTGCGGGGTCGGCTCGTGCGTGGCGGCCGGTGAGGAAGCACGCGGTGAGGAAGCACGCGGTGAGGAAGCACGCGGTGACGGAGCGGGCGGTGGCGAAGCGGGCGGCAGTGAAAGGCGTCAGCGGGATGCGGGAGCAGGAGCGTGCCCTGTGCGGATGAAGACCGCTCTGGCTGAGGGCGCCTCGGGGCTGGACCGGCGCCTGGCAGCGACGGGCCGGTCGGGCGGGCAGGCCGGTCACCGTGGTGCGGCCGGCGGGCCGGCGGCCGTTGTGCCCGGCCGGAGAGCAAGGGCACGCCGAAGGACTCCCAGCCCTTCGGCGTGCCCGCCACGTCACGCGATCCGGAGCGCGGAACTAGGCTCTCGGGCCAGTTCCAGCGCGGTGTGGGCGGCCATGGCGAGGGTGATGTGGCGGTACCAGCCACGCCAGCTGCGCACCTCGTAGTGGCCAAGGCCGATCTCCTCCTTCGCCCTCTTGCAGTACGCGCCTGTGGACTGCATCAGTGAGACGATGGGGGTGATCTCCGGCAACGGCGTCCGCTGCCTCAGGTAACACGCGAAGTACGACCGCGGCCCGGCGTTCTGGGTGGACGGCGACGCGATCAGGTAGGAGCTCTCGAAGCCGGCGGGCGCGTCGCCGTCCAGCTTGACCTTGTGCAGGATGCCGCGCTTGTAGGCGCAGGTCTCCTGGTCGTGGTGCGACGCCTGGTGCCGCCGGTCGAAGTCGCCGAGTCGGTGGTGGTCGGCCGCGCGCTGCACGTCGGCCGGCCGCAACGCGATGTCGTCGGCGAAGTGCCGCGCCTGTCCGACCTCGCCCGCGGTGATCGAGATGATGTGCGGGACCTGCTTGTGGCGCAACCACTTCTGGAGCTTCAGCTTGTCGTTGCAGAAGACCGACGAGATGACGAAGTCCGGCTGGATACCCGCCTCGAACGCCCGGCGGACCATGATGCCGCCGATGGCGGACTTGGTGCGGTAGCGGTAGTCGTCGGGGATGCCCGCCCGCGCGCACCGCTGCGCGTCGTCGGCCCAGCTCTTCGGCACGTACAGCTCCCGGTCGACCAGGAACGCCCGCCCCTGCGCGGTGACGTGGAACAGCAGCAGGCCGATCTGGCACTTCTCCGCCCGCATCGTCTCGGGGTTGTACTGGCGCTCCACCGCGACCGCGTTGCGGCCCTTCTTGGGGAACGCGACCTCCGCCAGGTACAGGATGCCGCCGGTGCTCCCGCCGTAGTGGACGGCGATGGCGCGCAGCTCGTCGCGCACCTGCGTCTCGCTCCACTGGGCGCTGGTCAGCAGTCGCTGGACGCCGTCCGCCCGCTGTTCACCGGAGTAGTTGCCGAGACCGTCCCTGTTGCGCAACCCCGAGGCGTGGGCCCGCGGTAGATCGGCCAGGTAGGTCCACGCCCGTCTGCGCGGTTCGGCGCGGCTGAAGTTCACCGCTATGCGGTCGTACACGACCTTGAGCCATTGCTCGTACTGGTTCTTGGCTATCGTAGACATTGGCGGCGGTCCCCAACTAAGACTGGTCGACGGCATGTTGGTTGATGGAGTCCCTGGGTGTCCCTGCTGCTCAGTCGAACACCTGTGGGTCTGGTGACGAGAGTGCGGCATCGATTGTCACTACGCGCAGATCGTCGGTGATATCCGAACCCGGTGCCGCGATCATCGGCCGCAGCACACTGCGGCCGGCCCGGATCGCCGGGTGTCGACCCACCATGGCACTGCAACCACCCCGAGGACCCGCTTCGAGGAGCACTCGTCCCGCAGCCGATCACCGAAGTTTCCCGCGGCTGTGGAGAACTCCTCCATCGCCGCGGTGAAGAATGGATCTTTGCGGTACAGGTCGACACCCATTCCGGGGTGTTGGGCGCCTTGCCCGGGAAGAATCATCGCGACGCGCCGTTGTCGCTCTTCGTCCTGTCCGTGTTCCTTCACGACGCCTCCCCAAGCGTGGTGAAACCCCGGTGTGGGCCGTCGTGTTCCGGCCCCACCGTCTCCGCCCGGTGCGGAAATCAGTCCGTGCGTTCACCCATGAACGAGCTCAACCCGTTCCAGACCAACTCGTGGTTCAGTTCGACGATCGTTTCGGTCGGGATGTCCCGGTTGTCCCACCACCACGTGGCGAGCGCGTTGCCCGCACCGGTGAGCTGCGCCGCGATCGCCAGGTTGGCGTCGGCGAGGTTGAACGTACCGGGAATCCTGACCGGCGGCAGCGTATCGAGGAGCTTCGCCACCGCTTCGGTGGCCAGGCCGCGAACCTGTTGGTGCGCTTGGATCGCGGCCGGGTCACGCGGGTTGTCCATGAACAGGATTCGCCAGCTGTCCTCGTTCTGGCGGATCCACGAGAAGAACGCCCTGCTGCTCTGCTTGAAGCGCTCGGAGATGCCGGCCATCGACGGCGGCTCCGACCAGCTCACGACGAGCTTCTCCGCGTGGTGCCGGACGACCGCCAGGTAGAGGTCGATCTTGGAGTGGAAGTGGTCGTAGAGCACGGGAGTGGTCACCTCGGAGGCCTTGGCGATCTCCCGCATCGACGCCTGCTCGTACCCGTTCGCCGCGAGCACCTCGCTCGCCGCGGCCAGGATGACGGCCCGTCGTTCGCTGAACGAGAGCCGGCGTTTGGGCTGGTCCAGAGGTTTCCTTGACATTGGCCCGGTAAGCTAGCGACGTAACTTAACGCCTGTCAAGCACAACCGGGCGGGTGTTAACGAAGGGCTTCCCGGGGGTTGACGCCGCGTTTCGCCGACGGTCTGCCCGCGTCACCGCGGGCACCGCGAACCCGTCCCGGACGAGCCGGCGGCCGGTCGGTCGGCCCGGCTCGGGCGGACCTGCCACCAGCGGCGACGCGGTGAACCGGCCGGTGTCCGGTGCCATGTGGACGGTCGCCTCGTCGAATCCCAACCACCTCCTGGTCAACAGGAACCACGTCGTGCAGGCGGACTCTGTAACGCTGAAGAGGATCCGGTCCCACGCGACGTCGGGTAGACGCGCGGAGGGCGCGTCGAGTTCCCGTCGTTCCTCGGGCGATCCCGATCGCGTCGAGGTCACCGTCCGGCAGTGGGCCGGCCGGCGCCGCGTCGATGCCAGTCGACACGCAGTCGACGGACCGGCCGACCGCCGCGGGCCGGGCGCACAACCGCGCCGACGCGAACTCCTTGCGTCGCTTGGGCGACGCGGTCGCGACCACGGCCTCCTCCTCGGGGAACAGCGCCGCTCCCTCCGGGTCGTGGAGCGGTTCCGCACAGGCGACCGCGCCGGGCAGGACCAGGTCGATCATCGGCGGCTGTTCCCCTCGGTGCGCTCGTCCGGGGCCAGTATGGCCGGCGCGGGTGCCGGTTCGGTCGAGAAACTCAGGGGGGAGTGGCGCGGCGGCAGTGGGGGAGGCGACGACGGTGACCGGGCGTCCAGCCGACGGGGTCCTGGCGTTCATCGTGGACGTCGAGGCGTGCCAGGCGGTCGACCCGCGGTCGCAGACGATCAAGTGGGTTGCGCCGCACGGAGAACGAAACGGTGTTCCGGTTCCGGCGGAAACCGCTCGGCATGCCGGCGCCGATGAGCACTCAGCGAGTCGTGCTGACGCCCGGGAAGCGCGTGGACATCCTCCAGGCGCTTCATCCGATGAACCGGACGGCCAACTTCCGGGGTCTCATCGGCGCACCCCCGAGGGCAGCGGCACGGGGGTCCGGCGCCGGCTGGAGTTCCGCTTCGCGCCGCCGATGAACTGGATCCTAGACGCCAGGATCGAGCGCCGGTCGGCGGAGCGCATTCCGGACGAACCGGCCCGGCTCAAGACCCATTCGGAGCAATGGCGGAAGTTGGTGCGGGGTCGGGTCATCGCTACGGGAACCCGTAGCCCCCGGGTCGCGATCCACCGCGACCCGCCGGGTCGGACACCGGTCGCGCTCCGCGTCCGCCTCGTCACACCGCAAGGTCCATTGTGGAGAATGTGTCGTTCGGGTAATGGGTCGGTCACGCGGTGGATCGGCCGCCGATGGAAACGGCGGGGGACGCTGGTGCGCCCCCCGCCGCTGGTTCAGCCGGACCTCCGGTCGGTCACCCGATCGCGAAGCTCGGGTGCGGCGGCTGGTTGTAGGCGGTGTTCTGCCACGCGATGGCGACGCGGTACATGGTGTCGTGCATCAGCGTGGTGATCCGGCGGTTGGTCTGGTGCGGGGTGGAGTAGATGCGCAGCGCCCGGTTGTCACCGGTGCGCCAGATGACCTCCTCGCGCCAGTCCCCGACCAGGTCGGCGGACAGCGCCGGCGTCGACTTGCTGCCGTTGTTCGAGGCCACGCCGCTGCCGGTGAGCAGGCGGGTGTCGCCGGAGGTGCCGTACTTGTCGATGCGGGTGCCGTCGAGCAGCTCGCGCGACGCGTCGCCGTCCCACCAGATCAGGAAGTTCGCCGACGACGGCTTGCGGCCGATTCCGGTGCCCCGCGTGTTGCGCAGCTGCGTGTCAGCGCTCGACCACGACTCCGCGCCGGGACTGCCCGCGTAGATGTCGGCCGACACTCCACGCCCGTTGTCACCGGCGGGGGCGGTGGTCCACAGCCGCTGGCCGGTGCGGGCATCGGCGAACCAGGATCCGGGCTTGGAGGAGTCCTCGGAGACCTTGTAGTACTCCAGGCCCGGACGGGACGGGTCCAGGTCGCCGAGGTGGCCCGCGTCGCCGTGCCCGAGACCGGTGGTCCAGAGGCCGCGGCCGTTGTCGTCGATGGTGGCCGCGCCGTAGACGATCTCGTCCCGACCGTCCTGGTCGACGTCGCCCACGGTCAGCGAGTGGTTGCCCTGACCCGCGTACCCGGAGTTGCCCGATGCGTTGGAGTCGAACGTCCAGCGCTTGGTCAGCGCGCCGTTGCGGAAGTCCCAGGCCGCGACCACGGCGCGCGTGTAGTACCCGCGGGCCATGATCAACGACGGTCGCGTGCCGTCCAGGTAGGCGGTGCCCGCCAGGAAGCGGTCCACCCGGTTGCCGTAGTTGTCACCCCACGACGACACGTTCCCGCGCGGCGGGTCGTAGTTCACGGTCGACATCGCCGCGCCGGTCTGACCGTTGAACATGGTCAGGAACTCCGGACCGGACAGGACGTAACCGGACGAATTGCGGTAATCGGCGCTGGAACTCCCGATCACCACACCGCGACCGTCACGCGTGCCGTCCGCGGTCTTCATCGCGACTTCGGCCCGACCGTCACCGTCGTAGTCGTACACCTGGAACTGCGTGTAATGCGCACCCGCCCGGATGTTCCGACCGAGGTCGATTCGCCACAACCGGGTGCCGTCCAACCGGTACGCGTCGATGAAGACGTTTCCGGTGTAACCCGACTGCGAGTTGTCCTTCGCATTGGACGGATCCCACTTCAGCACGATCTCGTACCGGCCGTCGCCGTCGAGATCGCCCACGCTCGCGTCGTTCGCCGAGTACGAGTAGTTCTCGCCGCTCGGCGTCGTGCCGCCCGCCGGGATCTGCAGCGGCACGTCGAGGTACCCGTTGGCGAAGCGCAGCGACTGCGGTGAAGGCGTCTGCTCGACCCCGTCCACCACGGCCCGCACGGTGTAGGAGGCGTCGACCGCCGCCCCGCCGTCGAGGTGGTTGGTGGAACCGGTGATCGGCGTGCTGTTGAGCTTGGTCGTGCCCCGGTAGACGTTGAACCCGACACCGGCCGGGTCGCTGCCGAGCAGGCGCCAGCTCACCAGGTTGCCGGTGCCCGAGCGGACGCTCACCACGCCCCGGTCCAGGTTCTCCACCTGGCGGCCGGTCGGCTGCGGCGTGGTGCCGAGCTTGACCAGCTGCCACTGCTGGTTGGCGCCGTCGACGTCGTCGTACTGGGAGATCCGGGCGCCGTCGTCGGTCGAGCGCTCCCACACGTCCAGCGCCTTGCCGCTGTTGCGGTTGATCAGCCGCACGTACCCGTCGGCGGAGTCGGCCAGCCGGAACTGCTGGTTGCTCGCGTTCTTGTCGGTCCACTGCACGACGTTCGCGCCGTTGGCGGTGGAGGCCCCTTCGACGTCGAGGACCTTGCCGCTGTGCCGGGACTTGATCCGGTAGTAGCCGCTGCCGGAGTCCACGAACTGCCACTGCTGCCACGCGCCGTCGTTGCGGGGCCACTGCACGATCTGGCCGCCGTCGGCGGTGGAGAGGTTGTAGACGTCCAGAGCCTTGCCGCTGTGCCGGGCGACCAGCACGTAGCTGGCGTTGGTGTCGACCGTGGCGGCGGAAGCGGGCGTGGCGACGGCGACGAGGCCGCCGGCCACCACCGAGGCCGCCACCGCGAGCACCACGGCGGGTCTGTTGGTCCGGGTGCGCGGTCGTCCGCGCACGCCAAGTCGGGACATTCGATCCTCCACGTTGAGGAAGGGCTGTGTGTCCACCGAGGACTGACGGCCTGACCTGGGCAAGCAGTGTTGTTACCGCTAACATCAGTGTGTCTGGCAGGCGGTGAGCACCGGTCGGAAGACCCATTCGTAATCGGGCGATCACTCGACTGTCAAGGGTTCCGTCTCGTTCGACGGCATTCGACGATGGAGCGCGAGGAGTGGTCGTGGCAGCTCGGCGGCCGACCGGTGTTAGCGCTAACCGATCTCCGGTCCAGAAGCGACAGTCGCACTCCGGCGTGCGGTGGGGGCGGTCAGTGACCGCCGGCTTCCATGGCGAACAGCATCAGCGAGAGCAGCAGTTGGAGCACCGCGACACTCGTGCCGGTCACGGCGGTCCAGTCGAGCCGGTACTCCGTCCTGGTGCCCATCGACAGCGCGCCGCAAGCCACCGCGGCGACTGCCAGGGCCACGCCGCCGACCGGGATCGGCCAGCTGAGCAGCCCCAGGCACAGGGAGAGCGGCCCGAGCCACGCGTCCCTGCCGGGTCGGTCCTTGGCCGGGAGACTGCGCACGGCACCACTCGATTCTCAGGAGGACGAGCGGACGATCAGCCGGGGTTCGATCACGACGCGGTGCGCGGGACGGTGGGGGTCGGGGTCGTTCAGCCGCTCGGCCAGCAGGGTCACGGCCGCCCGGCCCACGGCGGCCTTCGGCGGGCGGATCGCGGTCAGCGGCGGGTCCGACAGCTCGGCCACCTCGTCGTCGTAGGTGACCAGCGCCAGGTCCTCCGGCACCCGGATGCCGCGCTCCTGGCACCGCTCGACCAGGGAGATCGCCTCCGGGTCCGAGTGGACGAGCAGGGCCGTCGTGCCGGAGTCGACGCAGGCGTCCAGCAGGGCGTCGAGGGCGGCGGGCCACTGCGCGTCGGGCCGGTTCACGGTGCGCAGGTCCGGGGTGCCGTCGATCGGGAGGCCGAGCTGCTCGCACGCCTCCCGCCAGCCACGACGGACGTGCGGGGACGTCGGGCTCAGGGCCGTGGTGCTCAGGCCGACGCGCCGGTGGCCGAGTTCGGCGAGGTGGCGCACGGCCATCGCGGCGCCGCGGGCGTGGTCGCTGACCACGGACTCGACCGCGCCGTGGTAGCTGTCGGTCGGCGTGCGCTCGATCAGCACGACCGGCACCTCGACCGATCGCAGCCACCGCATCAGGGCCTCGCCCTCGTCGCCGGTGGTGGTCGGGGCGACCAGCAGGCCGTCGACGCCGACGGCCTCGATCAGCCGGGTGAGCTGGCGGCGTTCGTCGGCGGCCTCGTACGTCGCGCCGCGCAGCACGATCCGCACGTCGGCCTCGGCGGCGGCCTCGCGCACACCTTTGATCACGTCCGGCCAGTAGTAGTCCAGCGACGGGACGACCATGCCGACGGTCAGCTGACCCGGGCGCTCGGCGGGCTGCCTGCGTTCGGCGACGGCCGCCGCGCTGCCGTTCGACTCCGCGGCGTGCCCGTGGGGCACCGCGTAGGCCAGGGCGTCGTCCGCCGCGGTCGCCGTGACGGTGGCGCCGCCGCGGACCCGCCGGACCAGTCCTTGCTCGGCGAGCAGCGTGATGTCCCGGCGCACGGTGATGGCGGAGACCTCGAGCTCGTCGGCGAGGTCGTGCACCCGCACGGTGCCGCGCCGGCGCAGCAGCTCGACGACCTTGGCGCGCCGTTCCGAGGGCAGCATGGCGGACGGCTCGGACGTCGTCATGCGCACACCTCCACCATGATCACGAGGCTACCTCGCGCCGCCTCGGGCAGGCGCAGCTCCAGCCGGGTCAGCTTCACTCCCCACACAGTCCTGAGCAGCGGGTCGTCGAGTTCGCGCACGGTCAGCGCGGCCGACGCCAGGCTCGGATCCCAAGCGACCAGCGTAGCGCGCGCCCCGTCGACCGGATGGACGACCAGCCGCCCCGGTCCGTCCCGCACGACGTCGCCGGCGAGCAGGTAGTGCAGCGTCGAGCGGGAGTCGCCGTGGTCGGCGAAGTCCCAGGAGTCCTCGATCGTCACCCGGCGGCGGTCGCGGTGCAGGGTCGCGGTGCGCCACCAGGACCGCAACGCGGGCACGGGGTACGCGGGGGCGAGGTCCAGCCGGACCTGGAACCGGTCGGGTGTGTCCTCGGCGGTGACGTCGCGGGCGTGGTGGCCGCGTCCGGTGCCCTGGGGCGTGCCGCGCACTTCGGGGACGTTGTGCCAGCTGCTCTGCATCGTCCAGATGTCGTAGCGGTCGGCGCTGAACGTCTGCTTGGTGTAGGTCGGGCGGCCCGCGTCGACCACCACCGGCACCCCGTCGACCGCGACGATCACGCTGCCGACGTCGTTGTGGTTGTGGTGCTCGTCGTTGTGGCCGCCCTTGACCACGAGGGTCGGTCCGGCGGTGGAGCGGGCCAGGCCGACCTGCGTGCCGGGCAGCCAGGCGCTCTCGGCCAGTGGTCCGGCGGGGTGGTCGGGCAGCGGGGTGGCGAGATCGCGCAGCGCGCGCCCGAGTTCGGCGGTGTCCGGGATGGAGGTGGACCGCTGGGCCGCGGCGTGGCGGGCGACGTCCCGGTCCCCGGTGCGGCGGGCCCACTCCTGCGGCACGTGCCAGGGCTGACCGCCGTCCGGCCGGGCGCGGGCGTCCGCGAGGTTGACGTACCACGGTCCGCCGAGGTGCATCAGGCGCGGGAAGCGCACGGTCTCGCGCACCACCGGCACATCCGCCGCGCTCAGCCCGCCGTCGGTGGCGTGCTCCAGGACGTCGAGGGCTTCCAACGCCCGGCACGCGCCGTTCCACCAGTACTCGAAGCCCTCGTCCACCGACCCGTCCGGCGGGAGGGCGGCCAGGTAGCGGTCGATCGCGCGCACGGCGTCGGCCACGACCCTGGCGCGGTCGGCCGGGTCGTCCACCAGGCGCAGGGCGGCGACCAGGACGTTGCCGCAGATCCACGGGCACCAGTTGTGCACGTCGCCGTCGAGCCCGAGCCAGTGCCAGTCGTGGCGGGACGTGAACGGGTCGAGCACGCGGACCCGGACCTCCCGGCGCACGCGGGCGCGCAGGCCGGGCCACCGGCGGTCCAGCCGATCACCGAGGACGTGGTCGAGCCAGGCCAGCTGCGCGGCGACGACGCCCGCGCCGAGGTCCAGGTACGGGAGGTCGGGATCGGGCACGACGGCGCCGCGCACCCGGTGGTGCTCCTCGTGCGCGGGCCAGCACCAGGTGCTGCGCTCGCACAGCAGCGCGATGCCGTCGGCCACCTCGTCCAGCAGGTCGTCGTCGTCCGGGGTGACGAGGGCGGCGAGCGCGGCACGGGTGAGGCGGTGGTCGTGGTCGAAAACCGGTGTCTCGTAAGCGATCCGGTCGCCGTCGCCGTCGCGGAAGAACCGCGCGTACCGGGACGCGGTCGGCTGCGGCCACGGCGTGCCGAACTCCCCGCGGGCGCGCTCCAGGACGGACGCCAGCCGGCTCACCGCGTCCGGCGGCCACCGGTCCGGGTCGCCGAACGGGGGCAGCGCGGTCGACGGCGGCAGCAGCACGTCCGCGAGCGCCGACGCCTCGGCCCGCGAGCCCCAGGTGGCCCGCAACGGACCCGCGACGGACCGTTCGGCGCCGCTCGACTCCGCGTTGATCATCTCGGCTCACCTTCGCTCGGTCACCTGGATCATTCTGATCGTAACTGAACGAAACAAGTCTTGACTTGAAAAACACGATCACACATGATCGGTCCACTCTTTCGAGCGTTCCGGCCGCAAAGGATTCCGCGTGACCCACGGACCACGACGACCACAGGCGCTGCTGGTGATGGAGCCGGAGCACTTCCGGGTCCAGTTCGGACCGGCGCAGCTGGACCGCCTGGACCGGCTGGTCGGCCTGGCCGACCCGGTGTCGACGGCAGAGCTGGACTCGCCGGCGGTGCGGCGCAGACTGCGCGAGGTGGAGGTGCTGCTGACGTCGTGGGGCTGCCCGCCGCTCACCACGGAGCGGCTGGCCGCGGCGCCCGACCTGCGCGCGATCTTCCACGGCGCGGGCAGCGTGCGGTCGTTCGTCACCGACGAGGTGTGGCGGCGCGGCATCCTGGTCACCACGGCGGCCGACCAGAACGCCATCCCGGTGGCCGAGTTCACCGTGGCCGCCATCGTGTTCGCGGGCAAGAAGGCGCCGTTCCTCGCCCAGGACGCCCGCAAGCACCGCGACGACTGGTCCTACCTGGCGCGGCGCGGCGAGCTGACCAACAGGGGCCGCACGATCGGCGTGGCCGGCTTCTCCCGGGTCGGCCGCCGGGTGGTGGACCGGCTGCGCGAGATGGACGTGACGGTGCTGGTGTACGACCCGTACGTGGACCCGGCCGAGGTGGCGGCGGCGGGTGGCCGGCTGGTGGGGCTGCCGGAGCTGCTGCGGGCCAGCGACGTGCTCTCGCTGCACGTGCCGGAGCTGGGCTCCACCCACCACCTGATCGGGGCCGCCGAGCTGGCGATGCTGCGCGACGGCGCGACGGTGGTGAACACCGCGCGCGGCTCGGTGCTCGACACGGCGGCGCTGGAGCGGGAGTGCGCCACCGGGCGGCTCGACGCGATCCTGGACGTGACCGACCCGGAGCCGCTGCCGGCCGACTCGGTCCTCTACGACCTGCCCAACGTGATGATCACCCCGCACATCGCGGGCTCGCTGGGCTCGGAAACCCGACGGATGAGCGACAGCGCGATCGACGAGCTGGAGCGCTACCTGTCCGGTCGCCCGCCGCGCGCCGCCGTCACCCCGGACACGTTCGGGAAGAGCGCGTGACCGCCGGGCGGCGGCTCGACCGCGGCGCACCTGCCGCACCACCACGGAATGAAGTTGGGAAAGGGACGGGATCAATGATGACTCCGAACGAGCCTCGCGCGGGTCGGCGTGGCCGCGTCCGCGGGGCCCTGGTCGCCCTCACGGCGCTGTCGCTGGTGACGGCGGGCTGTGGTTCGGGTGCACCGGCCGACGAGAGCGGCCCGGTCACGCTGAGCGTGGCGGTGTGGAACCTGGCGGGCACGCCCGAGTTCCAGGCCGTGTTCGACGCCTTCGAGGCGGCCAACCCCGATGTGACGGTGCAGCCGGTCGACATCCTGGCCGCCGACTACCCCACGAAGGTCACGACCATGCTCGCGGGCGGTGACACGACCGACGTGATCACCATGAAGAACGTCATCGACTACGCCCGCTACGCCGGCCGCGGGCAGCTGGCCGACGTCAGCGACCTGGTGAAGGACGAGGACACCGGCGACCTGGCCGGGCTCGACGCCTTCGACCAGGAGGGCAAGTACTTCGCGCTGCCCTACCGGCAGGACTTCTGGCTGCTCTACTACAACAAGAAGATGTTCGACGAGGCCGGCATCGCCTACCCGGAGGACCTGACCTGGGACCAGTACGCCGACACAGCCAAGAAGCTCACGAAGGAAGTGGACGGCAAGAAGGTCTACGGCACCTACCACCACACCTGGCGGTCGGTCGTGCAGGCCATCTCGGCGGCGCAGAACGACGGTGACCAGATCGGCGGCGACTTCGAGTTCTTCGCCGACCAGTACGAGCTGGCGCTCGACCTGCAGAAGTCCGGCGCGGCGCTCGACTTCGGCAGCGCGACGGCCCAGCAGGCCAGCTACCGCACCATGTTCGAGACCGGCGCCACCGCGATGCTGCCGATGGGCACCTGGTACACGGCGGGCATCCTGGCCGCCAAGAAGAAGGGCGACACCGCGGTCGAGTGGGGCATCGCGCCCATGCCGCAGCGCGCCGGCTCGTCCGGCACCACCACGTTCGGCTCGCCGACGGCGTTCGCGGTCAACAAGAACGCCAAGCACACCGAGACCGCGCGGAAGTTCGTGGAGTTCGCGTCCGGGCCCGAGGGCGCGAAGGCGATCACCAAGGTCGGCGTCGTGCCGGCGCTCCAGAGCGACGAGATCACCAAGCTGTACGCGTCGCTGGAAGGCATGCCCAGCGGCGATCAGACCGCCAAGGCCCTCTCCCCGGACAAGATCGTCCTGGAGATGCCGGTCAGCGAGCACACCGCCGACGTGGACACGATCCTCAAGGAGGAGCACGAACTGATCATGGTCGGCGAGAAGTCGGTCGAGGAGGGCATCCGGACCATGCGGGACCGGGTCAAGAAGGTCATCGACTAGCCTCCCCCGACCTCGACGCCCCCGAGACCAGCACGAGGACGAGCATGGCCAACGCAGTGACCAAGACGAAAGCACCGCCGGTGGCGCCGCCTCGCGGTCCGGCCCAACGGCGACGGACACGACGCAACACCCTCATCGGCTGGAGCTTCATCCTCCCGAACTTCGTCGGGTTCGCCCTGTTCACCCTCGTGCCGGTGATCGCGGCGTTCGCCCTGGCGTTCATGGAGTGGGACTCCTACCGCGCGCCGGAGTGGATCGGCCTGGACAACTTCGCCGAGATGCTGGAGGACGAGAACTTCCGGGTCGCGCTGGGCAACACGCTGTACTACGCGGCGGGGCACATCCCGCTGACCATGGTCGCCGCACTCGGCCTGGCGATCGTGCTCAACCGGAAGATCCGCGGTGTGGGCTTCTTCCGCACCGCGGCCTTCTTCCCCTACGTCACGTCGCTGGTCGCCGTGGCGGTGGTGTGGAACATGCTGTTCAACCCCACCATGGGCCCGGTCAACCAGTTCCTCGGCGCGCTGGGCGTCAGCGATCCGCCGGGTTGGGTGTCGAGCACCGACTGGGCGATGCCCGCGGTGATCATCACCAGCGTGTGGCGGGACATGGGGTACTACATGGTGCTCTACCTGGCCGGGCTCCAGTCCATCCCGGAGGAGTTCTACGAGGCGGCACGGGTGGACGGCGCCAACGCGTGGCACCGGTTCTGGCACATCACCCTGCCGTCGCTGCGGCCGACCACGTTCTTCGTGCTGGTCATGCTGACGATCCAGAGCTTCAAGGTGCTGGACCTCATCGTCGTCATGACCAACGGCGGCCCCGGCCGGAGCACGCTGGTGCTCTCCCAGCTCGTGTACCGGGAGGGCATCACCGAGGGCCACTTCGGCTACTCGTCCGCGATCGCGTTGGTGCTGTTCGTCATCGTGCTCAGCGTGACCGTCCTCCAGTTCCGCCTCAACGAGCGGAGGAACGCCTGATGACCACGCTGCACCCGGCGCCGCCAACCGCGCCGCCGCTCGACCCGGCGCCACCGGCCAAGTCCTCCGGCGGCGCGTGGCGGATCGCCCGACCGGTGCTCACCTACACCGCGATGATCGCGGTGGCGCTGCTCGTGCTCGTGCCGTTCGCCTGGATGCTCTCCGCGTCGCTCAAGCGCGACAACGAGGTGTTCACCGTGCCGATCCAGTGGATCCCGGACGAACTCCGCTGGTCGAACTTCGTGGAGATCTGGGACCGCATCCCGCTGGCCACCTACCTCGGCAACTCGCTGTTCCTCTCGGTGACGATCACCGTGCTCCAGGTGCTCACCGGCAGCTTCGCCGCGTACGGGTTCTCCAAGGTGCGGTTCCCCGGCCGCGACGCGCTGTTCCTGATGTACATCGCCACGATCGCCGTGCCGTGGCAGGCGTACATGGTGCCGCAGTACATCATGATGCAGCGGATGGAGCTGACGAACACGTACTGGTCGATCATCCTGCTCCAGGCGTTCGGCGCGTTCGGCGTGTTCCTGATGCGGCAGTACTACATGTCGATCCCGGACGAGCTGTGCGAGGCCGCGCGCATCGACGGGCTGAACGAGTACGGGATCTACTGGCGGATCATCCTGCCGCTGTCGAAACCGGCGCTCGCGAGCCTGGCGCTGCTCACGTTCGTCAACACCTGGAACGACTACATGGGGCCGTTCATCTACCTGACCAGCAACGAGCTGTGGACCGTGCAGCTGGGCCTGCGCTCGTTCGTCGGCCAGTACGACGCCGAGTACGCGATGATCATGACCGGTGCGGTGCTGTCCGTGCTGCCGATCCTGTTGGTGTTCCTGCTGGGGCAGCGGTACTTCATCCGCGGCATCGCGACGACCGGGATCAAGGGGTGAGCGCGGTGGCCGTGCGACTGCTGCGCCCCGCCGCCCAGGAGACCTACGAGAAGGTCTTCGGGATGGTGTACGTCGGCCTGATGGCCAACGTGCTGCTCGCCGTTGCCTGCTCCCCGTTGCTGCTGGCGCTGGCCGTCGTGCGCGATCCGCTCGCGTCGTGGCCGTTCTTCGTCGTGCTGTCGGGGGTCTGCGCGCCGGCGCTGGCGGGGGTGTTCGGCTGCTTCGCGGCGCTGGGCGACGGTCCGCCGTCGGTGTGGCGGCCGTTCGTCACGGCATACCGGCGTGCTGCCGCCCCTGCGTCGGCGGTGTGGTTCGGCGGTGCCGCCGTGGTGGCGGTGCTGGGGTTCGACGCCGTCATCGTGGCCCGCACGTCGTGGGGACCGGCGCTGGTGCCGTTCTTCGTGACGGCGACCGCGCTGGTCGTGGCGACGGTGATCGCGGTGGTCCTCGTGCTCGCGACGTCCGCCGATGGCGTCCGGGCGCGTGCGCTCCTGTGGCCGTGCCTGTGCCTGGTGGCGCGGCGCTGGTACCTCGGGCTGGCCAACGTGGTCGTGCTCGGGCTGGCCGCGGGGATCGTGCTGGCCCAGCCGGTGGCCGGTCTGCTGGTGGCGTGCGCGCCGCTGCTCTACGTGGTGTTCGGCAACACGCGCGCGATCACCGCGCCGCTGTCCGGCCAGGAGGCTCGGGCGCAGTAGGTCCGGGCGCTGTAGGCCTGGGCGCAGCAAGTCCGTAGTGCACACCGTCGTGGGGAGCGCTTCGCCGTAGCGGGAAAGCGCTTTCCACGCTGTTCCTCCCCGCAGGGCCGTCCGTTCTGAAGAGGAGATCAACGACGATGGAACCGCGCAGAACACCCGTCAGGCTCGTCCGCCTCGGCCTGGCCGCCGTGCTGGCGGGCGGCGCCTTGGCCGCGGCCGGGCCTCCTGGGGCGGTCGCCCAGGGAGAGGTGGCCCAGGCCGAGGAGGTGCAGTCGGTCACGGTCCGGCCCGATCCGTCCTACCAGCAGCCCGCGTTCGAGGGCTGGGGCACGAGCCTGGTCTGGTTCGCCAACGCCACCGGCGGCTATCCCGACGAGGTCCGCGACCGCCTGGCCGACCTGCTGTTCGGCGAGGACGGGCTGCGGCTCAACATCGCCCGCTACAACATCGGCGGCGGCAACGCGCCGGACGTGCGCAAGGACTACATGAAGGCCGGCGCGACGATGGAGGGCTTCTGGCGCGCGCCGGAGGGCACCACGCGCGAGGACGTGGACTGGTGGGACCCGGACAACCCGGAGCACTGGAACTGGGACGCCGACGCGAACCAGCGGTGGTGGATCGACCGGATCAAGGACAAGGTCGACACGTGGGAGGCGTTCAGCAACTCGCCGCCGTGGTTCCAGACGGTCAGCGGGTACGTGTCCGGCGGGTTCGACCCGAGCGCCGACCAGATCCGCGCCGACCGGGTGGACGACTTCGCCACGTACCTGGTCCGCGTGTCGGAGCACATCGAACGTGCGCACGGCATCGAGTTCGACCTGGTCGAGCCGCTGAACGAGCCGAACACCTCGTACTGGGGCACGCAGCTCGGTCCTGACGGCCGGCCCACCGGCGGTCGTCAGGAGGGCGCGCACGCCGGCCCGGCCCTCCAGCAGAGCGTGGTCCTGGCGCTCCGGCGGGCGCTGGACGAGTCGCAGCTCGGCGCGCGCCTGTCCGCGATGGACGAGACCAACCCGGGGACGTTCCGGACCAACTGGAACGGCTACAGCGCGGAGGGGCGCGCGGCCGTCGACCAGCTGAACGTGCACACCTACGGCACCGGTGACCGGACGTCCGCGCGGGACATCGCCAAGGGCGCCGGCAAGCCGCTGTGGATGAGCGAGGTGGACGGCACCTGGGGCAACCGCCACAGCTTCACCGACATGGACCCCGGCCTCGGCATCGCCGAGCGGATCGTCTCCGACATGCGGGAGCTGGAGCCGTCCGCGTGGGTGCTGTGGCAGGCGATCGAGGACTACAACCCGCAGTTCGCGGCGGGGAAGAACTGGGGCAGCGTCCAGGTCCCGTTCGACTGCGCGCCCGACGCGACGCTGGAGACGTGCCCGGTCCGCACGAACACGAAGTTCAACACGATCCGGAACTTCACCCACTTCGTGCGCCCCGGTGACCGCGTGGTCAAGGTGGACGACACGTCCAGCCTGGCCGCAGTGTCGGCCTCCGGTGACTCCGCGACGGTCGTGCACGTCAACAGCGCGGACCGGCAGCGGGCCGTGACGCTGGACCTGTCGCGGTTCGGCGTGGTGCTGCCGCACGCCACCGTCACCCCCGTGGTGTCGGACGTCGACGGGGGTCTGGTGCGCGGCACGCCGGTCCGGGTCGGCGACGACCGCTCGGCCACGCTCACCGTGCCCTCCAGGTCGGTGACGACGTTCGTGGTCGACGGGGCCAAGGGCGTGGCGAAGGACGCGGCGCTGGTGCAGGAGGGTCACGTCTACGGCCTGGTCGGCGTGCAGAGCGGCAAGGCCCTGGTGCCGGCGGCCGAGGGCGGCTCGGTGGTGGTCCGGACGGCCGACCAGTCCGACGCGAGCGCGTTGTGGCGGGTCGAGCGGGTCACCGGGGGCGTGGGCAACCGCGAGCGCTACGCGGTGTCGCACGCGGTGAGCGGCCGGCGGTTGGCGGATCGCGGGAGCGGTCTCGTGCTCGAACCGGCGGGGGAGGCCGACCCCGCCGCGCAGTGGATCATGTCCACGACCGGTGACGGCACCTACACGTTCGTCAACGCGGCCACCGGGCGGCTGCCCGACGTGACGGGCCAGGCCACCGCGGACGGTTCGCCGGTGGGCGTCTACACCCCGTTCTCCGGGGCGAACCAGCGGTGGACCGTGGTGGACCGCACCGTGCTGGGCGCGCAGGACGTGGCGGTCTTCACCGTGCCGGGTCGGGCGCCCGAACTGCCGTCCACCGTGCCCGCCGAGCTGCGTGACGGCACGGGCGGCGCGTTGTCCGTGCAGTGGGAGCCGATGCCGGCGACGCGGTGGTCCCGACCGGGGACCGTGCGGGTGCCGGGCACCGCGACCGATCCGCTGGGTCGGACGTTCCGCACCACGGCGGTCGTCACCGTGGACACCATCGCGTCGACCCTGCCGGGACGGGCGAAGGCGTACGTCGGCGGCGTGCCTTCGTTGCCCACCACCGTCGTCGGCGTCGGCACGAACGGCGGCACGACGGAGCTGCCGGTGACGTGGCAGCCGATGCCGGCGACCACCGGGCCGGGCGTGGTGACGCTCCACGGCACGGCACAGGTCGTCGACGGCTCGACGGTGCCCGCGACGGCACGGGTGCAGGTCACCCAGCCGGTCGAGACCAACGCGGCGCTGGAGGACGGCGTGCGGGCCTCGTCCACCTACACCGAGCCCGGCTACTCCGCCGACCGCCTGCGCAACGGCGTCACGAACGACAAGGCCTGGTCCAACTGGAGGTCGGGCACGAAGAACCCGTCGGACACGCTGACCTACCAGCTGCCGGGCGCGCGGGACGTCGACCGCGTCGTCGTGCACTTCTACCGCGACGGGTCGACCGCGAGCTACGCGCAGTCGCTGCGCGTGCAGGTGCGGGACGCCGGCGGCACGTGGGTCGACGCGAGCGACGTGGTGCCGGTCGTCGGTGACGGCGTGCCGGCGCCCGTGGTCGAGGTCCCCTTGCGGGCATCGGCCACCGACGGGGTCCGGGTGGTGTTCACCGCACGGCCGTCGATGTACATGACGATCAGCGAGATCCAGGTGTTCGCCAAGGCGCCCGGGCAGTCGGCGGACGCGTCGGCGGCGCGGCTCGCCGTGGACGGCACGCCGGTCGCGGGCTTCCACCCGGGCACCACGGCGTACCAGGTCGACGCACGGCGGGGCGAGGTGACGGCGGTCGCGGCCGACCCGTACGCCAAGGTGGCCGTGGACCAGGCCGACCGCGCCGACCCGGTCGCCAGGGTCACGGTGACCAGCGAGGACGGCACCGGGCAACGGGAGTACACGGTCCGGTTCAAGGGCTGATGAATCCGGGGGTGGTGCGGCCGGGCACGTCACGGCCGCACCACCCCCGGCGCTATGCCGCTCCGGACCCGGGCGCGGTCAGGCGCTCTTCCGCCGCCTGCCAAGCCGACGCGTCGCCGTTCGGCTCGTACCGGGCCAGTTCGGTCGAGGCGCGCACCAACGCCCGCAGCTCCGACAGACCGCCGGTGACGACGCCCAGCGCGCGGGCCTGGACGAGCGCGTTGCCGTGGGCGGCGGCCTCGACCGGTCCGGCGATCACCGGCAGCCCGCACGCGTCGGCGGTGAGTCGGCACAGCAGGCGGTTGCGCGCCCCGCCGCCCACGACGTGCACGACGTCCACGCGCTGTCCGGACAGGTCGGAGGCTTCGCGGACCGCACGGCGGTGGGCCAGGGCCAGGCTGTCCAGCACGCACCGCACCACCGCGGGAGGCGTCGCCGGCGCGGGCTGGCCGGTCCGGGCGCAAGCGGCGGCGATGCGGGCGGGCATGTCGCCGGGCGGGATGAACGCCGGATCGCCCGCGTCCACCACGGCCGTCAAGCCGGGCTCGGTCGCGGCGGCGGCCAGCAGGCCCGCCAGGTCGGGGTCGCCCCACTCGCGCAGGCACTCCTGCAACAGCCACAGGCCCATCACGTTGCGCAGGTAGCGCACGGTGCCGTCGATGCCCAGCTCGTTGGAGAAGTTCGCCCGGCGGCCGGCCTCCGTGAGCACCGGCGCGTCCAGTTCGACCCCGACCAGCGACCACGTGCCGGTGGCGACGTACGCGAAGTTCCGCGTGGTCGCGGGCACCCCCACCACGGCGGACGCGGTGTCGTGCGACCCGACCGCCACCAAGGGCGTGGCGCCGGCCCCCACGTGCGGCAGGAGTTCGCCGACGACCGTGCCCGGTTCCACCAGGGGCGTGAACAACCCCTCGGCGACACCGAGGCGGGACATCAACTCCGTGGACCACGTCCGGGTCCGGGCGTCGAGCAGGCCGGTGGTGGAGGCGTTGGTGACCTCGGTGACCCGCGCCCCGGTCAGCCAGTGCCCGAGCAGGTCGGGGATCAGCAACAGCTGCCGGGCCGCGTCCAGCTGCGGCGTTCCCCGCGAGGCAGCGAGCTGGTAGACCGTGTTGAACGGCAGCACTTGCAGCCCCGTGACCCCGTACAGGTCGGCCGCCGGAACGCGGGCGTGGACGGCGTCGGGGACCCCGTCGGTGCGCGCGTCCCGGTAGTGCACGGGATTGCCCAGCAGCGCCCCGGTGGCGTCGAGCAGGCCGTAGTCGACGGCCCACGAGTCGATGCCGACCGAGTCGAGCGGGCGCGGCCCGGCGGCCCGCAGACCGTCGAGCACGCCCTGGTAGAGGGCGAGCACGTCCCAGTGCAGGGTGTCGCCGAGCCGCACCGGCCCGTTGGGGAACCGGTGCGCCTCGGTGAAGTCCACCCGGTCGGCCGCGATGTCGAACGCCATGACGCGCCCGCTGGACGCGCCCAGGTCGACGGCCGCGATCCGCACGCCCATCAGCGCAGGAAGGCGGCGGCGACGCCGGAGTCGACCGGGACGTGCAGCCCGGTGGTCTGCGACAGGTCACCGCCGGTCAGCGCGAAGACGGCGGCGGCGACGTGCTCGGGCAGCACCTCGCGGCCGAGCAGCGTGCGCTTGGCGTAGTAGGCGCCCAACTCCTCCTCCTTGACCCCGTACACGGCGGCGCGCTGGGCACCCCAACCGCCGGCGAAGATGCCCGAGCCGCGCACCACCCCGTCCGGGTTGACGCCGTTGACCCGGACGCCGTGCGGGCCCAGTTCGGCGGCCAGCAGGCGCACCTGGTGGGCCTGGTCGGCCTTGGTCGCGCCGTAGGCGACGTTGTTGGGCCCGGCGAACACGCCGTTCTTCGACGAGATGTAGACGATGTCGCCGCCGATGCCCTGGTCGATCATCACGCGTGCGGCGGCCCGCGACACCAGGAACGACCCGCGCGCCATCACGTCGTGCTGGAGGTCCCAGTCCCGCACGGTGGTCTCCAGCAACGGCTTGGAGATCGACAGCCCGGCGTTGTTGACGATCAGGTCGACCCCGCCGAACGCGAGCACGGCCTCGGCGAACGCCCGCTCCACGGCGTCCTCGTCCGACACGTCCGCGGCCACGCCGATCGCGGTGTCCGCACCGCCGATCCCGGACGCGACCGCCGCGGCCTTCTCCCCGTCGAGGTCGGCGACGACCACGCACGCGCCCTCGGCGGCCAGCCGCTCGGCGATGGCCTTGCCGATACCGGACGCGGCCCCGGTCACCAGCGCGACGCGGGTCGCCAACGGCTTCGGCTTGGGCATCCGGGCCAGCTTGGCCTCTTCGAGCGCCCAGTACTCGATCCGGAACTTCTCCGACTCGGCGATCGGCCGGTAGGTCGACACGGACTCCGCGCCGCGCATGACGTTGATGGCGTTGACGTAGAACTCGCCCGCCACCCGCGCGGTCTGCTTGTCGCGGCCGAAGGAGAACATGCCCACACCGGGCACCAGGACGATCGCCGGGTCGGCGCCGCGCATGGCCGGCGAGTCCGGGGCGGCGTGCCGCTCGTAGTACGCGCGGTAGTCGTCGCGGTAGGCGGCGTGCAGCTCCTTGAGCCGCGCGGTGATCTCCTCGACGCTCGCGCCGGCGGGCAGGTCGACCACCAGCGGCTTGACCTTGGTGCGCAGGAAGTGGTCCGGGCACGAGGTGCCCAGCTCGGCCAGCGGTGCCAGCTTCTCCCGGGCCAGGAAGTCCAGCACCACGTCGGCGTCGGTGTAGTGCCCCACCTGCGGGTGGTCGGTCGACGCCAGTCCGCGCACGGTCGGGAAGATCGCCGCCGCCCTGGCCCGCCGCTCGGCCTCGGGCAGCGGCTCACGGCCCGGCACGACCGCGCCGAACGGCTCCGCGACGCCGTGCTCGGCCAGGAACTCCTCGGCCGTGCGGATGATCTCCAGCGAGTGCGCCTCGCACTCCTCGGACGTGTCACCCCACGCGGTGATCCCGTGCCCGCCCAGCACGCACCCGATGGCCTGCGGGTTCGCCGCCTTGATCGCCGCGATGTCGAGGCCCAGCTGGAAACCGGGCCGCCGCCAGTCCACCCACGCCACCCGGTCGCCGAAGCACTGCCGGGTCAGCTCCTCCCCGTCGGCCGCCGTCGCCAGCGCGATGCCCGAGTCCGGGTGCAGGTGGTCCACGTGCGGCGCGTCCACCAGGCCGTGCATGGCGGTGTCGATCGACGGCGCGGCGCCGCCCCTGCCGTGCAGGCAGTAGTCGAACGCGGCGACCATCTCGTCCTCGCGGTCGACGCCGGGGTAGACGCCCACCAGGGCGCGCAGCCGGTCCAGCCGCAGCACGGCCAGGCCGGCGGGGGTGAGCGTGCCCAGGTCGCCGCCCGAGCCCTTCACCCACATCAGCTCGACCTGGTCGCCGGTGACCGGGTCGGTCTCCGCGCCCTTGGCCGAGGTGTTGCCGCCGGCGTAGTTGGTGTTGCGCGGGTCGGCGCCCAGCCGGTTCGAGCGGGCGACCAGCGACGCCGCGGTCGGGTTGTCGGTCATGTTCGGGGAGCTCCTCGTGGACGAGCGGGTGGCGACGGGGATCAGGTCCAGGCGGCCTGGGTGCCGCCGACGCGCCCGGCGGCGATCTCGGCGGCGTAGCCGGACGTCCGGTAGGCGGCCATCGGGTCGCGCGGCAGCCCGCGGGCTTCGCGGCGGTCGGCGAGCGCACCGCGCACGTCGGTGTGGAAGGCGTCCATCAGCACGTCGTGCGCGCCGAGCACGTCACCGGCCTCCTCCGCCGCCGTCAGCGCGCCGGTGTCCACGAGCAGCGCCTTGGCCAGCGCCTGCTCGACGTTGAGCACGGAACGGATCTGGCCCGCGATCTTGTCCTCGATGTTGTGGCACTGGTCGAGCATGAAGTTCACCCCGGACTCCGGGCGGTGCCCGCCCACCGAGACGATCTCCACCATGATCCGGAACAGCTGGAACGGGTCCGCCGAGCCCACGATCAGGTCGTCGTCGGCGTAGTACCGGGAGTTGAAGTCGAACGCGCCCAGCCGGCCGGCCCGCAGCAGCTGCATGACGATGAACTCGATGTTGGTGCCCGGCGCGTGGTGACCGGTGTCCAGCACGACCTGCGCGCGGTCGCCGAGGGCCTGGCAGTGCAGCAGCGCGGTGCCCCAGTCGGGGATGTCCATGGCGTAGAAGTACGGCTCGAAGAACTTGTACTCGATCAGCAGCCGGTGGTCCGGCTCCAGCGCCGCGTAGATCGTCGCGAGCGAGTCGGCCAACCGGTCCTGCCGGGCCCGCAACGACGCCTGCCCCGCGTAGTTCGTGCCGTCCGGCAGCCACAGCTTCAGATCGGTGGAGCCGGTCTTCGCCATGATCTCGACGCACTCGAGGTGGTGCGCGACGGCCTTGGCCCGCACTGCCGGATCGGTGTGGGTCAGCGAACCGAACTTGTAGTCGTCGTCCTGGAACAGGTTCGAGTTGATCGCCCCGATCCGCACGCCGTGCTCCTGGGCGTGCGCGGCCAGTGCCCCGTAGTCGTCGACCCGGTCCCACGGGATGTGCAGCGACACGCGCGGCGCCAACCCGGTCAGCGCGTGCACCCGGGCCGCGTCCGCGATCTTCTCGAACGGGTCCCGAGGGGTGCCCGGCGTGCTGAACACCTTGAACCGGGTGCCGGAATTCCCGTACGCCCAACTCGGCACCTCGATGGTGAACCCGTCCAGGCCCGACAGCACCTCCTGTGGGGACATCACACGTCGTTCCTCTCGACAGCGGGGTCAACCGGCAGCACCGACGTTAGCCCACTTTAAAACGTTTCACAACGGTGCTGTGCAGGGCCGATCCAGTCCAGGCTGGACGGAGGGCGCGGCTGCTAAACTCGCCGCGAAACCAGTGCTTGGACGTTTCACCGCACGTCCCTGTCGAGCACGGAGGAGGGGTGCCGAAGTGGCCGCGCCGAGCATGAAGGACGTCGCAGCGCGCGCGGGGGTGTCCCTCGGCACCGTGTCGAACGTCCTCAACCGGCCCGACATGGTCGCCGAGCGCACCCGCAAGCGCGTGGTGGACGCGATCGCCGAGCTGGGGTTCGTGCGCAACGAGTCGGCCCGGCAGCTCCGCGGCGGCACCAGCCGGACCCTCGCCTACGTGGTGCTCGACGCGCGCAACCCGTTCTTCACCGACGTGGCGGCGGGCGCGCAGCAGGTGGCCGACGCCGCCGGGCTCGCGCTGTTCCTGTGCGACGGCGGCGAGGACCGGGCACGTCAGGCCATGTACCTCGACCTGCTGGAGCAGCAGCGGGTCGAGGGCATCCTCATCACGCCCGTCGACGCGGACGACCCGCGCATCGCCGCGCTGGCCGGCCGGGGCACGCCCGTCGTGGTGGTGGACCGCGGCGCGGGCCCGGACCGCTGCTCGGTGTCGGTCGACGACGTGCTGGGCGGCGACCTCGCCGTGTCCCACCTGCTCGACGCCGGGCACCGCCGGATCGCGTTCGTCGGCGGACCTCGTTCGATCGGCCAGGTCGAGGACCGCATCACGGGCGCCGAGCAGGCCTTGGCCCGCGCCGACGCCGAACCGCTGACCGTGCTGGAGACGGCCCGCCTGGACGTCGCCGAGGGCAGGCGCGCGGGGGAGCGGCTGGCCGGGCTGCCCGCGTCCCGGCGGCCGACCGCGGCCTTCTGCGCCAACGACATGCTCGCGCTCGGCTTGCTCCAGCAGGCGGTGCGGCTCGGCCTGCGGGTACCCGAAGACCTGGCCATCGTGGGCTACGACGACATCGAGTTCGCCGCCGCTGCCGCCGTGCCGCTGACGTCGGTCGCCCAGCCCCGCCAGCTCCTCGGTCGCACGGCGGCGGAGCTGATGCTGGCCGAGGCGCGGCACGCCGTCGGGCACGTGCACGAGCAGCGCGTGTTCGAGCCGGAACTGGTCGTGCGGGACTCCACCCGCCTGCGCCCGCTCGGCGGGGTCGCGTAGCGGCGGGGTCGCGTAGCGCCGTCCGATGTGGACGGTGCGTGGACCTCGTGCGACAGTCGGGTTGAAACGTGCCGCATACCGGTGGAGTTGCGGCCGAACCGTTGACGCTCCTCCACGCCGAGCCTAGCCTCCAAGGTCAAGCACTGACTTGAAACATTTCAGTCACGGGGGTGCCGGATGGACCTGGAATGCGCGGCTCCACTGCTGGAAGTGCGCGGAGTCTCCAAGTCGTTCGGCGCGGTCGCGGCCGTCCGCGAGGTCTCGTTCCCGTTGTACAGCGGCGAGGCGCACGCGTTGGTCGGGGAGAACGGCGCGGGCAAGTCGACCATCGTGAAGGTGCTCGCCGGCGTGCACGAGCCGGACGCCGGCGTGATCACGATCGACGGTCGCGCTGTGGAGCTGACCGGACCGGCGGCGGCGCAGGCGGCCGGGATCGCGGTCATCTACCAGGAACCCACGCTGTTCCCGGACCTCTCGGTGGCCGAGAACATCTTCATGGGCCGGCAGCCCTCGGGTCGGTTCGGCCGGATCGACCGGGCGGCGATGAAGGACGCGGCGGTCCGGCTGTTCGGCCGGCTCGGCGTGCGGATCGACCCGGACCGCCCCGCGCGAGGCCTGTCCATCGCCGACCAGCAGGTGGTCGAGATCGCCAAGGCGCTGTCGCTGGACGCGCGCGTGCTCGTGATGGACGAGCCGACCGCCGCGCTGTCCGGGGTGGAGGTGGAGCGGTTGTTCGCGGTGGTCCGCACCCTGTGCGAGCAGGGCGCGGCGGTGCTGTTCATCTCCCACCGCTTCACCGAGGTGTTCTCGCTCTGCCAACGGCTCACCGTGATGCGGGACGGCGCCCTGGTGTCGACCGACCCGGTCTCCGACCTGACCGTCGACCAGGTGGTGCGGCGGATGGTCGGGCGCGACGTGTCCACGTTGTTCCCCAAGGAAGAGGTGGAGCCCGGTGACGTGGTGCTGGAGGTAGCCGGGCTGACCAGGAACGGGGTGTTCGCCGACATCGGGTTCTCCGTGCGTGCCGGCGAGATCGTCGCGTTGGCCGGTCTGGTCGGCGCGGGGCGCAGCGAAGTGGTGCGCGCGGTGTTCGGGATCGACCGCTACGACTCGGGCGAGGTGCGGGTGGGCGGGGAACGGCTCCCGGGTGGCTCACCGGCCGCCGCGGTGGCGTCGGGGGTGGCGCTGGTGCCGGAGGACCGCCGTCAGCAGGGGCTCGTGATGGAGATGTCGATCGAGCGCAACGCGACGCTTTCCCGGCTGAAACCGTTGGCCCGCTTGGGTTTTCTCAGCGGTCGCGGCGAGCGCCGTGCCGCGCGCGAGTGGACGGAGCGATTGCGGGTCAAGTACGGGCGGCTGTCGGACGCGGTCGGCACGCTGTCGGGCGGCAACCAGCAGAAGGTGGTGCTGGCCAAGTGGCTGGCCACCGCTCCCCGGCTGCTGATCGTGGATGAGCCGACGCGGGGCATCGACGTGGGCACGAAGGCCGAGGTGCACCGGCTGCTGTCCCGGTTGGCCGCCGAGGGGGTTGCCGTGCTCATGGTGTCGTCCGAGCTGCCCGAAGTGCTCGGGATGGCCGACCGGGTGCTGGTCGTGCACGAGGGCCGGATCACCGCTTCGCTGACCCGTGACGAGGCGACGGAGGAATCGGTCATGTTCGCCGCCACGGGCCGGGTGTCGGCGTGAGCGCCGGGGAGAACGGGTCGCGGTTGGTCCACAAGCTGTGGCTGGTGCGCGAGTCGGGCATCGTCGTGGCGCTCGGGCTGCTGGTGCTCGTGACCACAGTGGACAGTCCGCACTTCCTGTCGCCGCAGAGCGTCCGGGACCTGCTGCTGGGCGCGGCGATCCTGGTGGTCCTCGCGGTCGGCCAGACCGTGGTGATCATCTCGCGCAACATCGACCTGTCGGTCGGGTCCGTGCTCGGGCTGGTGGCGTTCGCCACCGGCAAGCTGCTCAGCTCCGCGCCGGGAACGCCGACCGCGGTGGCCGTCCTGGCGGGTGTCGGGCTCGGCGCGCTGTGCGGTGTGGTCAACGGCGTGCTGGTCGCCGCCGCACGGGTGCCCGCGCTGGTGATCACCCTCGGCACGCTCTACGCGTTCCGCGGCATCGACCACTCCTGGGCGCGGGGCGAGCAGATCAACGCCTCCGACATGCCGCGCTCGTTCCTGGGCCTGGGCACGGGGACCGTGCTGGGCGTCCCGGTGCTCGCGATCATCGCGCTGGTCGTGGTGCTGGTGGTCGGGTTCGCCCTGCGCGACTACCGCAGTGGCCGCGAGCTGTACGCGATCGGCTCCGAACCCGCCGCCGCGCGCCTGTCCGGCATCCCGGTCGGGCGGCGGGTGTTCACGTCGTTCGTCGTCTGCGGCGCGATGGCGGGGCTGGCCGGTGTCCTGTACGCGGCGCGGTTCGGCACGATCGACGCCACCGCGGGCACCGGGATCGAACTCCAGGTCGTGGCGGCGGCCGTGGTCGGCGGCGTGGCGATCTTCGGCGGCAGCGGCAGCGTGTACGGGGCCGCGCTCGGCGCGCTGCTGTTGACCACCATCGGCAGCTCGCTGGCGGTGCTGCGGATCAACCCGTTCTGGCAGCAGGCCGTCGTCGGCGGTCTCATCCTCGCCGCCATCGGCCTGGACCGGATGCTCGCCGTCCGCGCGGCGAACCGCTTGCGAGGGAGGTCGTCCCGTGGCGCGTGACGTCGTGCGCTCCGCGCTGACCCGGTGGGACACCGTGCTCCTCGTGGTGCTCGCCGCGGTCGTGGTGGTCGCCGGGCTCCTGGTCGAGGGCTTCGCCAGTGGCCGGAACCTCCAGTTCCTGCTGCTGGACGTGGTCGCGATCGCGGTGATAGCGCTGCCGCTGACGCTGATCGTCATCACCGGGGAGATCGACCTGTCGGTGGCCAGCACGCTGGGGCTGTGCAGCGCGGTGATGGGGCAGCTGTGGGTGGCGGGCCTGTCGCTGGAGCTGGTCGTGGTCCTGGTGGTGGCTCTCGGCGCGGTGCTGGGCGCGGTGAACGCCGTGTTCGTGACGCGGTTCGCGCTGCCGTCGCTGGCGGTCACGATCGGCACGCTCGCGGCGTACCGGGGTCTGGCGTTCGTGGTGCTGGGCGACCAGGCCGTCGCCGACTTCCCGTTCAGCTGGACGACCGCCGCGAGCAGCACCGTCGGCGGCGGGTCCGTGCCGTGGGCGGCGGTCGTCACGCTGGTGCTGGCGGTGGTGTTCGGCGTCGTGCTGCACGCGACCCCCTTCGGCCGGTCCCTGTACGCGATGGGCAACAACGCCGAGGCGGCCACGTTCTCCGGTCTCCGGGTGGCGCGGGCGAAGTTCCGGCTGTTCGTCGTCTCGGGCGCGGTGTCGGGCCTGGCGGGGGTGTACTGGACGCTGCGGTTCGCCAGCGCGCGGGCCGACAACGCCGCCGGCCTGGAGCTGGCGGTCGTCGCGGCCGTCCTGCTCGGCGGTGTCTCGATCTTCGGCGGTCGCGGCACGCTGCTCGGCGTGCTGGCCGGCGTCCTGCTGCTCGGTGCCGTCCGCAACGCCCTCCAACTCGCCGACGTCGCCGCGGACACGCTCAACGTCGTCACCGGCGGACTGCTCATCGCCTCGGTCGTGGTGCCGAACGTCGTCGGCATGGGCCGGACCCGGTGGCGGCGGCGACGGCGCACCGCTTGACGTTTGTCCCTGCCGAGAGAGGAAGCCCCATGTCACAGCCCCCACGCACCGCGCGCGTCGGCCTGATCGCGATCCTGGCGTTGCTCGTCACCGCCGGGTGCGGTGGCACCACCCGCGGCTCCGAGGACAGCCCCGCGGCGACCCGGGCCACCGGCCAGGCCGACCCCGACGCGGCGCTGGTCGAAGGACTCGACGTGGCGTTCCTGCCGAAGCAGGTCAACAACCCGTACTTCACCGTCGCGGACGGGGGTGGCAAGACCGCGACCGAGGAGTTGAAGGGCTCGTACAAGGAGGTCGGGCCGTCCGAGGCCAGCGCGTCGTCCCAGGTCAGCTACATCAACACGCTGTCGCAGCAGCAGACCGACGTGATCGTGACGTCCGCCAACGACCCGAACGCCATCTGCGGCGCGCTCAACAACGCCCGGCAGGCGGGGGCGAAGGTCGTCACGTTCGACTCCGACACCAAGCCGGAGTGCCGGGACGTGTTCGTGAACCAGGCGACCGCCGAGGGCATCGCGAAGAACCAGGTCGAGCTGATCTCGGAGCAGATCGGTGGCGCGGGGAAGATCGCGATCCTGTCGGCGACGCCCAACGCGACCAACCAGAACGCGTGGATCGAGCTGATGCGCGAGGAGCTGAAGAAGCCCGAGCACGCCGGGATCGAGATCGTCACGGTCGCCTACGGCAACGACGAGGACCAGAAGTCGTTCCAGGAGACGCAGGGCCTGCTGCGCTCGTACCCGGACTTGAAGGGCATCGTCTCGCCCACGACGGTCGGCGTCGCGGCGGCGGCGCGCTACCTGTCGGGGTCGGAGTACAAGGGCAAGGTGGCGCTGACCGGGCTCGGGACGCCGAACCAGATGCGCGAGTTCGTCAAGGACGGCACGGTCGAGGCCTTCGCCCTGTGGAACCCGGCCGACCTGGGCTACCTGGCGGCGTACGCGGGTGCGGCGCTCGCGTCCGGCCGGATCACGGGTGCGCCGGGCGAGAGGTTCACGGCGGGCAAGCTGGGGGAGTACACCATCGGCGCGGACGGCGTCGTCGTGCTCGGCCCGCCCACGGTGTTCGACCAGCGCAACATCGACGAGTTCGACTTCTGATCGCCGCGGGGCGCGCGGCTCGTCCCCGCGCGCCCGTTCACCCCGGCGGCGGGCAGCAGCCGGCCAGGTAGTCCTGGAGTTCGGTGAGCGCCGCCGAGATCCCGGCGGGGTCGGCGCGGTAGTAGACGGTCTTGCCGTCACGGCGGGCGGTGAGCAGGCCGCCGTCGCGGAGCACCGCCAGGTGTTCGGAGGCGGTGGACTGCGCGATGCCGGCCCGTTCGGCGACCTTCGATGGTTGAGTGGGTGGTGATCGGTGGTGGCCAGTCGGGTCTGGCCGCCGCGCACGCGGTGAAGGCGGCGGGCGGCCGGCCGGTGGTGCTGGAGGCGGGTGAGCGGCCGACCGGGTCGTGGGCGGGGTACTGCGACAGCCTGACGTTGTTCTCCCCGGCCCGGTACTGCTCGCTGCCCGGGTTGGCGTTCGGCGGCGACCCGGACCGGTACCCGGCGCGGGACGAGGTGGTGGACTACCTGGCGAGGTACGCGGAACACCTCGGCGTCGACATCCGCACCGGTCACCGGGTGGAGGAGGTCGTGGCGGCCGATGGCGGGTTCGAGGTGGGGCTGCCCGGCCGGACGCTCGCCGCACGCCGGGTGATCGCGGCCACCGGCGGCTTCGGCACCCCCTACCGTCCCACGCTACCGGGGCCGCCCGCGTTCACCGGCTCGGTCGTCCACGCCGCCGAGTACCGCGACCCGGCCCCGTACCGCGACAAGCGGGTCGTGGTGGTGGGCGCGGGCAACTCCGCGGTGCAGATCGCGGTCGAGTTGGCGGGCGTCGCCCGGGTCACGGTGGCGAGCCGGAAGCCGGTCCGGTTCGCGCCACAACGCCCGGCAGGCCGTGACGTGCACTGGTGGTTGACGGTCACCGGCGTGGATTCGGCGCCGATCGGCCGGTGGCTGCCCGAGCGGTTCTCCACACCGGTGCTGGACACCGGCGTCTACGAGTCGGCCCTGGCATCCGGCCGTCCCGACCGCAGAGCGGTGTTCACCGGCCTGGACGCCACCACCGTCACTCGGGCGGACGGCACCCGGGAACCCCTGGACGCGATCATCCTCGCCACCGGCTACCGGCCGGGCCTCACGTACCTGGAGCCGCTGGGCGCGCTCGACCCCGCCGGCCGCCCCCGCCACCGGGCGGGACTGTCGACCACCCACCGAGGTCTGGGTTACGTCGGTCTGGAGTGGCAGCGCACCCTGTCGTCGGCCACCCTGCGCGGCGTCGGCCGCGACGCCCGGCACGTCGTGCGCCGCCTGCGCGGCTGAGCCGGCTCGGGCACCGGCCGGGGGCCGGTCGGTCAACGCCTGCGGATGATCCGCTCGGCCACGGCGAGGTTCAGCGTCCAGGCCGCCGCCATCAGCAGGGCGTTGGCGAACTCGTCCGGTGGACCCGCGGCGAGCATCCAGGCACCGATGATCACGGCCTGCGAGCCCGCGCCCAGAGCGACCGCGTAGGCGCGGATCATCCACGCGCGGTGGGTGGCGAAGGAGCGGTTGCGGATCGCCACGAGTCCCAGGACCAGGGCGACGAACATCACCGTGCCGAAGCCGACGCGGAAGACGGTCAGGAGGTCGCCCACGGCCGGGCCACGGGGGTGGAACAAGGACATCCACAGGCCGGACGCCGCCGCGACCAGTCCACAAGGGACGAGGAACCGGCCCGCGAGCCGGTGCCACCCGGACCGCCGACCGCGCAAGCCGGGAACGAACTGGAACGCGCCCACGACGCAGTACAGGGTCACGGACGCGATGTGCAGCAGGACCGGCACGGGTGAGGCGAAGAACCGGGCGTTGTCCGGCGTGACCTCCGCGCCACCGACCAGCTGGACGGTCCGGAACACGCCCGCCACGACGGGGATCACGCTGAGCAGGATCAGCGCGGTGGGTGTGCGCCACTGAGGCCTGACCGGGGTTCGCGTCGTCATGGCACTGATCGTGCCGACCGGCGGGGCGCGGATCATCGGAGTTTGGGCCGACGTCCGGGTGGCCGGTGGTGCTACGGCGTCGTCGTACTTTCGGCGTCAGCGGGACCGCACCCGGTTGGTCTCGTAGGCCCACATGGCGATCTCGACGCGGTTCCGGGCGCCCAGCTTGGTCATCAGGCTGGTGATGTGGGACTTGACCGTGCTGAGCGTGATGTGGAACTCGCCGGCGATCTCGTTGTTGGTCCGCCCGCTCGCCACGGCGACGAGGATCTGCTCCTCGCGCCCGGTCAGCGGGTCGATCGGCTGGGCCGGCGGCGTCGAGGGCACGTGCTGGGCGAACGCCGTCAGCAGCCGGGCGGTGATGCTCGGTGCGATCAGCGCGTCCCCCGCCGCGGCCGCCTGCACCGCGCGGGTGAGCATGTCCGCTCCCGCGTTCTTGAGCAGGAAGCCGCGGGCGCCCGCGCGCAACGCGGCGTAGACGTACTCGTCCATGTCGAACGTCGTGATGACGACGACCGCGAGCGGGTCGGCGACGGTCGGCCCGGCGAGGCGGCGGGTGGCCTCGATGCCGTCGAGCACGGGCATCCGGATGTCGAAGAGGCACACGTCGGGCCGCAGCCGGCGGGCGAGGTCGACGGCCTCCCGCCCGTCCGCCGCCACACCCACGACCTCGATGCCCGGCTGGGCGTCGAGGATCATGGCGAGTCCGGTGCGGACGATCTCCTGGTCGTCGGCGACGAGCACCCGGGTGTTCACGCGGACGCACCCGTCCTCGGCAGCACGGCCGTCACGGTCCAGCCGCGGTCCGGGTTCGGTCCCGCCGCGCAGGTGCCGCCGAGCAGGCCGGCGCGTTCGCTCATGCCGATGAGCCCGTAGCCCGGCGCACCGGACGGGCGGCGCGGAACGGGCTCCCCGTCGTCGCTCACCCGCAGCCGGACCTCGATGTCGTCCGCCACCACGCGCACGTCGATGCGGGTCGCGTGCCGGGCGTGCCGCCGGGCGTTGGTGACGGCTTCCTGCGCCAGCCGGTAGACGGCGGCGGCGACCGGCGACGGCACGTCGTCGAGGTCCCCGTCCACCTCCACCTCGACGGCCGGCCCGGTGCGCGACACGAGCTGCCCGAGGTCGGCGACGCGGGGGTTGGGCGCCAGGTCCACCGGCTGCTCGGCGCGCAGGATCCGGACGATGCCGCGCATCTCGTCCAGCGCCCGCGCCGCCTCGGCATCGATCACGCGCAGCGCCTCCACGGCGGCCGAGGGGTCGGAGGCCGCGGTCGCGATCCCGGCCTGGGCCCGGATGGCCATCGCGGTGATGTGGTGGGCGACGGTGTCGTGCAGGTCGCGTGCCAGCCGTTCCCGCTCCACCAGCTTCGCCTGCTCCAACTCCCGCGCCCGCGCCCTCGCCCGGTACCGGACGGCCGCGCCCAGCGCCATCGGGAAGAACAGCACGACGACCACGGCGAGCGTGTCCTGCGGGCGCAGGTGCCCCAAGGCGGTGGAGAGACCGACCTTGCCGAGCATGACCGCCGCCCCGAGCACCATCTCCCGCCCGGAGCCCCAGCGGAACACCGCGAACGGCAACAGCAGCATGTAGGCCATCACGTCGAGGTCGGGGAACTCGCGCCCCAGCACCACCGTGCACACCGCGCTCACCCCGAACGCGACCGCCACCGCCGTCAACGGCCGGGACCGGCGCCACAACAACGTGAACAGCAGTCCTACCGCCACCGCCACGGAGAGCACCCGGTCGGGGACGCCGGCCCGGCTCACACCCTCGACCACGGCCAGCGGCGCCAACACGGCCACCAGGGCCCAGTCCCACCACACCCGGGGCGACCGGAGGACCGGCCGCGGCTCCCGCCACACGGAGCGGAGCAGTTCGCGCATCGGGCCATGGTACGAGCCGCCGGACCGCCCCGGATCAGCCGAAAGTGCTACCGCCGGGGCCGGCCACCAGACCACAGTTGGCTCGTCCAGTCGGCCCTGCACAGCTCCTGGCGGGCACGCCTGGCAGGCACCTCCGCGCAGTATCCCGAGGATCGGGTGCGATCCGCCGCACCACCGGTACGTCATCCGGTGAACCGGCTCAGCATGGCCCGGAGTTCCCCGCGTCGCGGATGCGAAGGGCCGAGGTCGGCCACGAGTGAGCGGATCCGTGCGGCCGCGCCCCGCACATCCCCTGCCGATGCCTGCAACTTGGCGGCTTCCCGGCGTAGCTCGACAACCTCGTGGTGGGTGGCGCCGAGCTGTCCTCGCTGGATCTCCAAGACCGGTTCCAGGTGCGCCAAGGCCTCGGGAGCATGACCGAGGGCGGCGTGGCAGACCGCGATCTGGAGTCGCCAGTGCAGGACGTCGGAGTCGTCGGCAGTCCGCTCGGGTCCGATCTCGGCGACGAGAAGTTGGTACTGCGCGAGAGCGCCGGCGTAGTCGCCGCCGAGCAGCAGGGTGTTCGCGAGCTGGAGGCGGGCGCCTCGGCGCTGAGCGCGTGGAGGATCGACGGTGCCGGTGTGTCCGAGGAGGCTCTCCAGCAGCTCCGCTGCCTGGGTGAACCGGCCGGCGATGGCCAGTTCGGCCGCCTCGTCGCGTGCGCCGGTGAAGTCCGGTGTCCGAGGGGGTGCGGGCACCGATCGGCGTGAGGTGCCGCGACCGCGCGGGGCGAACGGGTGCCGGTACGGGCGGGTGGGATCGGAAGGTCTCGACGGTTCGTCGGACCGGACACCGGACCGCGGCGCGGGCAGGAAGGGCAGCAGCCGCTCGTACACCTCCTGCGCATCGGCTGGACGATTCTCAGGCGTCTTGGCCAGCAGCCCCAGAACCAGCTCCTCGACCGCGGCCGGCGTGTCGGTCCGCTGAGCCCGCAGCCGTGGCGGCGGGTCTTCCACGTGCTGCCGCATGGCCGGGTAGGAGCCCTCGGCGGTGAAGGGCCGCGTGCCCGCGAGGAGTTCGTGCAGGATGCAGCCGAGGGCGTACAGGTCGCTGCGCGGGCTGGGGACGCCGCCGAGGACCTGCTCGGGTGACATGTAGGCGGGGCTGCCGACGGCTTCGCCGGTCGTCGTCAGGCGGGTCAGGTCGGTGTCGAGCAGCGTCGCGACGCCGAAATCCAGCACGGTGACCGAGCCGTCCGGTTTGATCATCACGTTGCCGGGTTTGAGGTCGCGGTGGACCAGGGACACCGCGTGCGCGGCGGCCAGCACCGACGCGACCTGCGCGGCCACGGCGACCGCCCAGTCCACCGGGACCGGCTGGTGCTGGGTGAGGAAGTCGCCCAGGTCGATCCCGGGGACGAGCTGCATCACCAGGTACAGCTCATGCCCCTCCGCGCCCGCGTCGAACACCGCGGGCACGCCGGGGTGTTCCACGCGGGCGGTGAGCCGGGCCTCGCGCAGGAACCGCTTCGCGAGGGTGCTGTGGTCCGATCCGCGCGGCAGCACGTCCGGGCGCAGCAGCTTGACGGCGACCGGCCTGTCCAGCCGCTTGTCGTAGCCCGACCAGACCTCGCCCATCCCGCCGCGGCCGATCGGCGAGGTGAGCTCGTACCGCTCCGCCAGGGTCCGTCGCACCGCCATGGATCAGACCACGTCCCGACGGAGCGACTCGTAGGCGTAGCGGCGGGCGATGCTCTTCAGCTCCGAGTTGAACTGCGGGTCGTCGGCGAACATCTGCACCGCTTTGGTGTCGTTCTCGATCCGCTCGTACAGCTTGTCCTCGAACACCTCGTCGAAGACGTGCCCGAAGTTCTCCTCATCGTTGGCGAACGCGGCGGCCCTCACCTGCGGCTCGGCCATCGCGGCTTCCGCCGAGCCGCGCACGATGTCGTGCTCCCCGAGGTTGCTGCCGAACCGCTCGTTGAGCTCGGCGATCAGCTCGGCCAGCGACGCGACGGGACGCTCGTGCTGACCACCGGCGCCGTCACCATCGAAGCCGCGGAGCACCTGCCGGCCCTCGGGGTCGAGGGCCAGGTCGTGCTCGCCGGTCTTGCCGATCCGCAGGTGGGTGAGGTCGACCTGGCCGAGGTCGATGCCCGGGTCCTTACGACGCGCCAGCCTCGGCAGGAGCATCTTCCCGTAGACGTAGAGCCGTTCGAGCGTGCGGTCGGGGTAGCCGACCACCTGCGCGAGGAACCCGTACTTGCGCACGTAGTCGCGCAGGTCCGAGCGGAACACCTCCGCCTGTTCCGGCTCGTCGTCGAGCAGCTGGGCGAACCGGTCGCGCGCCGGGTCGGTGAGCCGGTACAGCTCGGCGTGCGCGTGGTCCCACTTGTTCCCCTGGCCCACCAGCTCCTGCGCACGCAGGTACTCGGCGGCGAACGCCTCCATCTCCGACTCGACGAGCAACTGGTGGTCCATCACCGCCCGCTCCGCGTCGTAGATCAGGTTGGGGTCGGTCGGCGAGGTGATCGTGGCCTCGAAGAACGGCCGGAACTCCTTCTGGATGGTCTCCGCGTCGTTGGCGAAGTCGAGAACGAACAGGTCGTCCTGCCCCTTCCTGGGGTGGGTGCGGTTCAACCGCGACAGGGTCTGCACCGCGGCCACGCTCTTGAGCGCCTTGTCGACGTACATCGTGGTCAGCAACGGCTGGTCGAACCCGGTCTGGTACTTCTCGGCCACGACGAGGATGCGGTACTCGGGCTTGGGATTGGCCGCCGCGTTCTCGTCGTCGGCGCGGGTGTAGGCGAACGCCTTCGGCAACGCCGCCTCGCTGAAGCCGTTCAGCGAGGGCTCGGTGACGGTGTCGGCGTCGAGGCCGTCCACCTTCACCTCGCCGGAGAACGCGACGAGCACGCCGCAGTCGGGATAGCCGCGCATGTCGACGTAGTCCTTGATGTTGCGGTACAGCTTCACCGCGTGCTCGCGGGACCGGGTCACCACCATGGCCTTGGCCCGACCGCCCAGCCGGCCACGGGTGTGCTTGACGAAGTGCTCGACGATGATCTCGGCTCGCTGCCGGAGGCTGGCCGGGCTGAGCACCGCGAACCGCGCCAGGGCGGCACTGGCCTTGCGCTCGTCCACCTCACGGCCGTCGTCGCCGCCGGTGAGCCGCCAGTACGTCTTGTAGGTGACGTAGTTGCGCAGCACGTCGAGGATGAAACCCTCCTCGATGGCCTGGCGCATCGAGTAGACGTGGAACGGCCACCAGTGCTCGCCCTTCCGCACCCCGAACAGCTCCAGCGTCTTCTGCTTCGGCGTGGCGGTGAACGCGAAGTAGGACAGGCTCTCGTGCCGCCCCCGTGCGAGCGCCGACGCCGTGAGCGGGTCGTTGTCCTCGTCGATGTCGTCGCTGCCGAGCTTGGTCAGCACCCGCTTGAGCGCGGCGGCGGATTCTCCGGACTGGGACGAGTGCGCCTCGTCGACGATGATCGCGAACCGCTTCCCGCGCAGGCCGTCGGCCTTCTCGAGCACGAACGGGAAGGTCTGGAGGGTGACGATGAGGATCTTCGTCGTCTCGCCCGCCAGCGCGTTGCCCACCTGCTCGGACTTGGAGCCCTCCGCCTTGTCGCTGATCTTGGCGACCACGCCCGCGCGGTGCTCGAACTGGTAGATGGTGTCCTGCAACTGCCGGTCCAGCACGGACCGGTCGGTGATCACGACGACCTTGTCGAACACCTGCTCGTTGTCCGCTCCGTGCAGGTTAGAGAGCCGGTGTGCGAGCCAGGCGATGGTGTTGGACTTGCCCGACCCGGCCGAGTGCTGCACCAGGTAGTTGTGCCCGGAGCCGTGGCCGGCGGCGTGCGCGACCAGGCTGCGCACCGCGTGCCACTGGTGGTAGCGAGGGAAGATCAGGTTCCGCGAGTGCGGGCCGGGCTTGCGGCCACCGCGCTGCGGCCCGCCCTCCTCCAGGTGCACGAAGCGGCGGATGATGTCGAGCCACGCTTCCGGTTGCCAGACCTCTTCCCAGAGGTAGGAGGTCCGGTAGCGGCCCGGCTCCGCCTGCGGGTTACCCGCCCCGCCGTCTTCCCCGGGTCCTTCCGAGCCGGTGTTGAAGGGCAGGAAGCGGGTCTTCTCGCCGGCGAGACGCGTGGTGAGGAACACCAGGTCCGGGTCGACCGCGAAGTGCACCAGCGTTCGCTTGGCGAACAGCGGTTCCCTCTGATCGCGGTCTTGGCGGTACTGCTCCTTCGCGTGTTCGACGTTCTGCCCGGTGAGGGGGTTCTTCAGCTCTGCGGTGGCGACCGGGACGCCGTTGACGAACAGCGCCAAGTCGAGTTCCTTGCCGCGGTCCCGCTCCGAGTAGGCGAGTTGGCGGGTGACCGACAGCCGGTTCTGCTCGTAGCGCACCAGGGCGTCGTCGGCGAGCGTGTGCGCGGGGCGGAAGTAGGCGAGCCGGATCAGGTGCCCCCGGTCGCGCACGCCGTGCCGCAGCACGTCGACCGCGCCGCGCTTATCGATCTCCCTGGCGACGTGGCGGGCGAACTGCCGCCTCGCCTCGCCGACGCTGTCGCCGTAGTGCACCCGCAGCTGGTTCCACACGTCCGCCTGCGTCGCGTTGACGAAAGCGGCCAACTGCTCGGTGTCCAGGCTGAGTTCCCGGTCGTAGTCGTCGCGCCGCCCGCGCTGCCACCCGGCCGCGATCAGGGACGCCTCGATGGCGTCCTCGAACGCCTGCTCCGTGTGCACGGCCATCGGACTGTCCTTCCACTGCGGGGCACCACTGCCGACCCGTCGATCATCCACCGCCACCCTGGCGCGGCGGGCCGCGACCCGCACGTTGCGGAACGTCGTCATTCGCCGCGGCGGCGTTACGGACGGCGGGGATTGGCGGTGATGTCAGGCCGCGATGGGTACGGGTGGCCGGTGGAGGAGGTTCTGACGGGGCATTTGTGCGGGATCGACGTGACGCGGCGGGATGAACGCCGGCACCCCACCCGTCATGACGATCCGCCACTGTGAGTGGTGCACGAGGCTGTGGTGCGCGCGGCACAGGAGCACGAGGTTGTCCAGATCGGTAGCACCCCTGTCCGCCCAATGTCGCACGTGGTGCGCGTCGGTCCACTTCGGCGGACGAGAGCAGCCGGGGAAGGCGCAGCCGCGATCCCGCGCGTGCAGCGCTCGGCGCTGCGCCACACTGACCGTCCGCTTGGCCCTCCCCAGGTCGAGCACCTCGGAATTGCCACCCATCACCACCGGTAGGACTTTGGCGTCGCACGCGATGCGCCGCGCCTGCGCCGCAGTCAGGTAGTGGTCGCCGTCGAGCACCGCGTGCCCGACACCCCGCCGCAACGTCTCGAAGTCCACCGTCACGCTGATGTGCGGCCGTTCCCCGGCCTCGGACGGCAGATCCCCCGACCGTGACGCCAACGCGACCAGATCGGCGAACGCCTCACCGAACCGGTGCGCCCGGTCCTTCGGCCCGTCCGGACGCGGCGTCGACAACGGCTCCACCATCGCGGTGAACCGCGCGCCGGTCTCCGCCGACAACTCACCCCAGAACTCCACCCGCCCACCCGGCAGATCGCGCGTGTACAACACATCCGCCGGCTCAGCCGCGACCTCGTCCACTTCATCGACGGAGTCCTGCTCGATCCGGTCCCGGATCCGGTCGGCCAACTGCCGCACCGCTTTCGGCTCCACCGACCTGGCGGCCTCGACCAGGACCTTCTCAGACCAGTCCGGCAGCTTCAGCGTCGTGACCGCCCGCGCCAACTCCCGCAGATGACCCTCCGACAACACGCCTTCCACCAATGCCGCGCCCGCCACCCGGCACAAGGGCGGCAACGGCTGCCCGGTCGGCGTGATCGACGGCAGGAACAACCCCACCTGCCCGATCCACTGCTTTACCTCCACCGGATTCGCCCGCACCAGCCGCCGGTACACGTCGAGGTCATAGCCGCAGCGCAACACCTCGGCCAACAACTCCAACCGCCGGCGGTGCAGCGCACGTGCGGACGCCTCGACCTCCGCGACGGCGGTGAAAACACCATCCTCGCTCAGCAGCGCGGGCGAAACATCCATACCCCCGATGGTATTCGAACATGCATTCGCAGATCATCACTCCACTGGGTGCGAAAACTGGTCAACAACGACGCGCACCGTGATCGATCAGCACGGAAGAGCGAATCTGTTCGGCAACCGTGGGATGCGCGTCGCGGGCAACCGCTGCGAGGCCGTGCTATCACGCCATTCCTTGCGTTGCAGGGGTTTGTGCTCGCTTCGCGGAATCCGTGCACGCCTGGAGCTAGCCCGGAGTCTGGCGCAGGCAGCGATCCCGCAGCTCGGCGATCACCGCCTTCTCGTGCGCGTTGAGATCCCCGTCGACGGCGCCGACCCGTTCGGCGGCGTCGACCACGTCACCGAGATCCCCGGGCTCGGCGTCGATGCGGCGCCACACCTCGTCCGGTTCGAGGGTGACGACGTTGGCGAGTTGCTCGTCGTCGACCTGGTGCCGTTCCCGAGCGAGCCGCGTCAGCCGCTGGAACAGCAGACTCTCGGCGTCGGCGATCGTGCCGTCCGAGTTGATGACGAGCCACGCGACCCACAGCATCAGCTGCGGGTGCCGCGTGCGTCGGATCAGCGTGTCGGCGAGTTCGATCACCTCTGCCTCGTCCCGGAACACGGATCGGGCGTGGCGTCCCGCGACCACGGTCGTGTAGCGGTTCATGAGGACGGTGAGGGGAATCCCGACCCCAGGGATGGCGAACTTGATGACATTGCGCTGCAGGAGGTGCTTCCCGATGACCGGAAGGCTTTTCGCGGCGGCGAGGACCGCGCCGGAGTAGTACTTCTTGAGGACCTGCCGGACCAGGCCGGGCACGAACTTGAGGCTGCCTCGGGCGACTTCGCCGGCCTTGATGCCGAACGCGACCTGGACGAGCTTCATCATGTCTTCGGGGTCATCCACGTCCAGGGGAATCCGGTAGATCACCGCGATGTCGTAGGCCAGGCGCATCTGCAACTGGGTGATGAACGTCAGGTCGACCATGAAGGTGGCGACACCGACCGGAACGGTGGCGGCGCTGGCACCACCCAACGTCCCGATGGTCGCGGTGATCGTCCCGGCGTAGATGCCGGCGCTGATCCCGCCTTCGATCATGGCGTACTTCGCCGCGAGCTTGATCTGCCGCTCGACGATACCGTCGGCGGGCACGCCCTTGTACTCCTCCTGGAAGTACTCCCAGGTGGCTTTCCGGCTGTACGACCGTAATGCCTGGGCGCAGAGTTTCGTGAACCAGCCGCCCGACTTGATGTCGTCCGAGCTCAGCCCCGCGACGAACTCCCGCAGCTCGGCCCGCTCCTGATCGACGGCTTCGCGGTCGACGTCGTCGTCGGCATCGGCGGAGTCGGGCAGTACTTCGGTCACAGGGGGGTTCCCTCTCGGCCGGTTCGGCAACCTGCGCGGTGGCCGAAAATGATCTTGCTGTTGGACTGCTGCATCCGGTGCGAGTGCGCGGCGTCCGCGGCTCGGAGAGCAGGGCCGAGCCCGCGTCACGAGACGTCGTCACCAGCGGACGGGCCGTTGCCCGCGACCGAGTGGAACCAGCCGAGCACCGCGATGACCTGCTCGCGCGCAGCCGGGCTGAGCAGCACACCCAGGTCGAAACCCGGTCGTTGGTCGATCTTCGCCGCGGGCAGGTCCACACCGTCGACCCCGTTGAGCCGTTGCCGCAGTTCCTCGCGCCGCGCGAGGCCGTCGAACGGTGGCCGCCTGCGGAGGTGCTGGAACACGATCTCGAACTTGCCGCTCGGGTAGACGGTAGCGGGCCAGATGTTCCCGTCGGGATGGGACTTCCCACGGGACATGAGGAAACACGAAGTCTCCTGCTCGGCGCCGTAGGCCAGGTGTCCGCCGCAGTGGGTCCAGGCGTCGAGCACCGTGATCACCGCCTTGGCGATGTCGTGGCCATGCTGCTCCGCGAGCTGATCGAGGAACCGGTCGCGTGCTGCCGGATCCTGACCCGGGCCGAGTTCCGGGACCAGGTCCGGGACGTCCGCGCCGATGAGCACGGCGAGGCCTTCCGTGGTGACGCGCTGGGTGCGGGCCGCCCGCCCGTGATGGTCGATCGTCACCCCCTCTGCCTCCAACAGGTCTCGCGGGTCGTCGGTCTGCGCCGGGTCGAGCCAGGCGAAGTTCGGCGACACCTTGCCGTCGGACTGCAACACCCGGTGCGCGTTGGGAGCGGGCGTGGTGGCGAGGCGCTGACCGATGGACACGGGATGACTGCCGATCAGCGCGGCGAGGTCACCGTAGGTGGTCCAGGATCCGGCGGGCAGTTCGGCAAGGGCTCTGTTCATCACGCCCCATGGCACTCCCGATGAATCGCCGCCATGCGTGGCCGGCGCAGGCCACTCGCCGATCACCCGTTCGGCAAGCGCGTCGGCGCGTTCCAGGATCTGCGACCGTCCCCAGCGCTCCTGCTTGGCGATCTCCTGGCTCATGAGCACGCCGCTACCGGCGAGCTTGGGGCGCTTCACCTCGAACGGGCTGTTGCCGAGGGTGGCGTTGTAACCGGTGAGGGTCAGGTTTCCCAGCGTGTGCACCAGGGCCTCGTGCACCTGCCCGAGCTCCTCTCGGGCCTCCAAGTCCTCCGCCAGCACCTGCCGCCACTCCGGGGTCGGAGTCTGGGGCAGCACGTGCTCGATCGTCAGCGACGACAGGTCCACCGGCTCCTTGCTGCCGTAGGTCTCCTCCAACCACCGCAGCACCAACGTCCGGTGATTCGGACGCCCGTTGAGGTAGTAGGGCATGGACCGAACTGCGGCGCGGATCTCACGATCACTCGCGTAGTGCTTGCGGCCGGTCGCCAGATAACGGCGGACGGCATGGTCGACCGGAGCCTCGGAGTCCATCTCGGTCACCATCGTCAGCAGCGTCCTGTTGATGCCGGCCGTGGGGCGGCCGATGAGGAGGCGGCGGACGAAGTAGCTTTCGAGGTACCGCATCGCGGTCGCGATCTGTGCGGAGTCCGCCGTGCCGCCGACTCGCCGGTCCAGCAGGTGCAGCAGCACCGGGTAGACGGTCGTGGTTCCCCACTCGCCGAGCCGCGTCAAGCGATGCCGCACCGCCGGGTCCGGCTCACGCGACGGGTCGAGGATCGTCCGCAGGAGCTGTCCGAGCCTGCCGAACCGAGCGACCTCCCGCTCGACCTCCTCTTCCGAGCGCATCCGATCCAGGCGCCGTTGCTGGCCGGTGTAGGTGTCGGCCTGCTTGGCGCGCGGGTCGCGCTGCACCAGGTCGAGCCAGAACAGCAGCTCTAGTTGGCCGCGGTCCAGGGTGTTCTGAAGTGGCAGCCACAGCGACTCGTAGACGGCTTCACCGCGGGTGGGCAGCCGCATGAACAGGTAGTTGCGCAACAGGTCGGCCTGGGTGAGACGCAGACCGGTGTTGTTGAGCGACTCGAAGATGCGGTGCGGGTTGTCACCCTGCTGCGCGGTGACCGAGACCAGGGCGAGGCCCGAGATCACCGCGTCCTCGATCCGCTCGACGTCGTGCGGGTCGTCGGGATCGTCCGCGCTCACGAGTCGAGCGGAGAAGAACCGGTAGGCGGCACCGATGCGGTCGGTCCCGCCCGCCTGCGGGGTGAAGTCGAGGCAGGCGAGGTAGGCGGCGCGGTCGGCCTGCGTCGGCACGAGCTTCAACCGCTGCTGCCCGGGACGCCACTTGTTGATCAGGTACTGCTCGTCGACGCGCTCGCGGTGCTCCTTGCCCTCCGTCGCCGCCCGGTGGTCGCGGAGGGCGCACAGCAGGATGGACAGGGTGGTGAGCCGCTGCTGACCGTCGATCACCAGGAACTCCTGCACACCGGTCGGCCCGTTGCCCGGGCTGGGCGTGAGCACCACCGAGCCGATGAAGTGGGTCAGCTCGCGGTCGTGCGCGCGATCCTCGGCCAACTGCGTGATGTCTTCCCACAGCTGCTTGAGCTGGGCCGTCTCCCAGGAGTAGGTCCGCTGGTACAGCGGGATCTGGTACTGCTTCGACCCCTCTAACAATTCCTGAAGAGTCGTCTCACGTGCCAGGACCACTGGTCCCCTTCCCTGATCAGGACTCGATGCCGAGGCGGTGCTGCTCGGCGCGGATGATGCGCTGTTCCAGCGGGATGGCGTCGTCGTCCAGGAACGCCGGCCGGTGCTCGCCGGCGTCGACCGCCCGGGGATCGGCTTCCTTGGCATCGCTCTTGCGCGCGAACTCGGCGAACAGCAGGCTCTTGCGCTCCTGGACCTCGCGCAGGCGCTCGTCGACGCTGCCCTTGGCCAGCAGCCGGTGCACCTGCACCTTGCGGACCTGGCCCATCCGGTGGGCGCGGGCGATGGCCTGCTCCTCGGTGCTGGGCTTCCACTGCGGCTCGGCGATGATCACCACGGAGGCCGCCTGCACGTTCAACCCGACGCCGCCTGCCTCGATCTGGCTGAGCAGCACGGCGTGGCCTTCCCGCCGGGTGAAGGTGTCGACGAGCTGCTGCCGGGCGACGGGCGGCACGGACCCGGTCAGCACGCCCACCACCGAGTCGCCGAGCTTGGTGTGGATGGTCTGGAGCACGGCGAGGAAGTACGAGAACACGACGACCTTGAGGCCGTCTTCGAGTGCTTCGTCCACGATCTCGGCGAGCCGTTCGAGCTTGGCGGAGTCGGGCGCGTGGAACGCGGCCTGGCGCATCCCCATCATGTGCTTCGCGCGCACCGCGGCCGTGTAGGCGGCGGTGTCGGCCGTCGTGAGCTGCACCCAGTCCTCGACCTCGATCTTGTCGGGCAGCTCGGTGAGCACGTCCTCCTGGTTGCGCCGCAGGTAGACCGGCGCGACCGCGCGGCGGAACCGCCTGGCCCCGGCGAGGGCGTCGGCGGGGTCGAGACCGCGCGCGACCCGTGGTTGCAGGTGGTGGACGAGGTTGCGGAACTCCTCGACCCGGTTCTCCATCGGCGTGCCGGTGAGGAACAGCGCCCGCTGCGACCGGGCGATGATGGCGGCGACGTTCTTGGCGCGTTGCGCCTCGGGGTTCTTGACGTAGTGCGCCTCGTCGACCACGAGCATCGCGATGCCCGCGTCGGCGATGCCGTCGAGGCGGCCCAGCGTGGTGAACGTGGTGACCGCGACGCCGCCGGTCCGCAGCCAGCGCTGCACGGCGGCGGACCGCCCGGAGCCGTGCAGGCTGTGGCCGGTCAGCGTGGTGTGCTTCGCGATCTCGTTGATCCAGTTGATCTGCACGCTCGCGGGGCAGACCACGAGGAAGCGGTTCTGCCCCATCACGGCCATGTGGGTCATGGTCGCGAGGGCCTGCACGGTCTTGCCGAGCCCCATCTCGTCGCCGAGGATCGAGTGCTTCTGGTGGATCGCGTACTGCGCGCCGAACACCTGGTAGCCGCGCAGGGTCGCCTTGAGCAGGCTCGTGTCCAGCGGGACGGCGGTGATCTCCTGGCGGAGTTCTTCCGGCAGGAAGCCTTGAGCCGCTTCGCCGTCGTCGTCGCCCTGGCCGCCGAGCGTGGACAGCAGCGCGTTGAACCCGGCGGCGTCCCGGGCGTACTCCTGCCACAGGTGGTCGGGCGGGTAGGCGGCCGGGTCGGCGGCCCGTTCCTGCTGCTCCACGGAGCGGTGAAGCGCGACCGTGCGCGGGTCCGACAGCAGCGCGTCGAGCCGGGCCAGTGCGAGGAGCGCCGTCTGCTTTCGCGACCCGAACCGGAAGAACATGGCCGTGCGGCTGGTGGTCGGCTCCGCTTCCCGCACCAGGTGCGCGGCGTGTGCGGTGAACTGCTGCAACGGTGCTTGCAGGGTCGCGCGTGCGCTGTCGGCGTGACGGGCGGCGGCGAGGGTGGCGAGGAGCTGCGTCTCGGCGGGGTGCCGCAGGTCGGGGTCGAAGCGGACCCGCGTCTCCCGCCGGACCTCGTGGGCCAGCCGGTGCGCGGCGGCCGAGACCTGCTGGGCCGTCTGCGGCCCGATGCCCGGCACCGCTTGCAGCTGGTGCGGGCTCACGCCGAGCACCTGCGCGACGGTCCGGTACCCGGCATCGGCGAGGGCGCCCAACCGGGCGCCTTTGCCCGCGAGGCCGCGAAGATCGGCGACGGGGCGGGCGCCGAGAGCCGCACGGGCCCGCTGTTCGATCAGGACGCCGATCTGGTGACGCGCGCTCTCCCGCAGCGCGTCGGGCGCGAGCAGCAGCGCGGCGGCCCGCTCGGCGAACCTGCGCGCGTCGTCCAGCGCTGCCCTGGCCGCCGCGCCGACCTTCGCCTTGGCCCAGCCGATCGCCACCGCGTCGCCGCCGGTCGAAGGGTCGCCGTACGGCGCAGGTCCCGTGCTCACTCGCTGCCTCCTCCGCGCATGACTCGGCGCACCCCGAAGCGTGCCGTCGTCACGTCGAGTCGGCCAGTCGCGGCGGCGGTGGTCGGAGTGGGCGGCCGGGTCGGACTTCGGCACGCGCAACGTCACGTCGCGTGGTGGAGCGGTTTCGTTACGGGGAACTTCACGGCCGGCGGCGCGGTGGGGGAGCGTCGAGTCCCCGACCGGGCAGGGCGGTCAGGAGCGGTCGGTGATCAGAGGCGGGTGGTGCGGTCGGGCGCGTGGCCGATGACCAGGCGCGGTGCGCGCGAGTCCCACGGTGGTGGCAGTTCGAGCAGTCCGTCCACGACGCTGGTGAGGTCGCCGTCGCGCTGCCAGAGCAGGTCGCCGTCGGAGGTGACCCGGACGCCGAGGACGTCGGTGTCCATGCGGATGCGGATGGCGTCCACGACGGGCAGACCGAGCCAGGGGCGCAGGCCGTGCAGTTCGAGGGGGTTGCCGTCGTCGTCCAGCGGCGGCCGGAGCCAACGCCAGTCGGAGTCGCGCATCCGCAGCAGGGAGCGCAGCGCAGGCCAGCGTCGCAGGCCGAGGGAGAGGTCGAGGTCATCGGTGCTGATCACGGCGGTTCCTGGTGGGTTCGGCGGTGGTTGGTGGTGAGTGCTGGAGGGGTGCCGCCCACGGTCGGGGCGGGGGCAAGGCGTGGGCGGCACCCCGGCCGCCACGCCACGCTTCGGGAGCCGTGCGACGCGGCGGCGGTCTGTGCGGCGGAGCGGGATCGACCTCTCGAACGTAAACCCTGCATGCATGATTATCTAGCGACTTGCCTGTACACGATCGGGTAGATCGTCTTCGGGGTCGCGGTGATGCAGACTTTGAGCCGCACACAGGGAGAGCAGGAGTGATGGCGGAGCAGCGGAACGCGACCCTCTACAAGACCGAGTTGGGCGAGGAGCTGCGGCGACTGCGTGAGGCGGCCGGACTGGATCGCGACGACGCGGCCAGGGCGCTCGGTTGCTCGGACCGGAAGATCTACACCATCGAGAAGGGGCAGGTGTCCGTGCGGCTCGCCGAGCTGTACACCCTGCTCGACGCGTACGGGGTCGCCGGTGATGAGCGCGGCGACATCGAGCACTTGGCGCGGCTGGCACGACAGCGCAGACCGCGCACCTCGTGGGGCAGCGCCGTGCCGGAACGGGTCAAGAAGTTCTTCGCCACCGAGGAGACGGCCTCGATCATCCGCGTGTACCAGCCGATGTTGTTGCACGGCCTGGTGCAGACGGAGCGCTACGCCCGCGCGATCATCGGCGTGAACTCATCGCTGAGCCCGGCCGACGTCGAGCGCTTGGTGCAAGCCCGGATGGCTCGACAGGAACGGCTCACAGGCGAAGACCCGCCCACTGTCCGCCTCGTTGTGGAAGAACACGTGTTGCGCGCCCGCGTTGGAGGCGTCGAGGTGATGCGCGAGCAACTTGAACACTTGGCGGACCTCGCCGGCCAGGGCGTGGTCGAGCTGCGCGTCGCCCCGACTTCGCTCGGCGCGCATCCCTGTATTGGCGCACCGTTGTTCCTGGTGCTCACTCCCGAGGGTGGTCGGCGGCCGAATGTGGTCTACGTCGAGACGCTGACCGATGGCGTGTTCGTGGACGAATCGGACCGCATCGCTCGCTACGAGACGACCATGTCCGAACTGCTTCCCCTCACGCTGCCGCCTTCGGAGTCGCTTTCGCTGCTGAGTACGGTGGTTGCGGATCTATGACGGCAACCGAGGAGCGGCATGATGATGGAAGGTGCCATGTGGCGTAGGTCCTCGCGGTCGAACAGTTCGGGCGGCGCGTGCGTCGAGTTGGCGTGCAGCGGAGACCAGCGCGGCGTCCGTGACTCGAAGAATCCGACCGGGCCTGTGCTGCGGTTCGGGCAGGCCCGGGTCGCGGCGTTCATGGACGAGATCCGCGCTGGTCGGTTCGACGGCTGATCGGGTGGAGGCCGCGTCCGCAGCGGACGCGGCCACCGCTGCGAATCAGTGCACCCCGGACCGCGCCGTCGTCACATCGAGCTGGCCCGTGACAGCAGCGGTGATCAGTTCTTGACGTCGTTGGGCGAGGAGGTTCGATTGAGCCGATACTATTTCTTTCAGCATGCGCGAACTCGCCTCGATACGTGCCGCGGCCTGCTCCATTTCGTATTGCGTTCGCGGATCGGCTGGCCAGGCGACGACGAAGTTCGACAAGTCTTCCATTCCCAATGTTCTTTGTGCGCTATCCGATGCGGTCGCGTCTAGTGCCTGTCTGGTAAAAATTGTGCTGGATACCCACGCGTGTAGAAGGCCGGTCGACACTCCCGGATTAGGTCGCAGTATCGCAATTGCTCGATTTACATTCGCTCCGACGACGTATTTTGATGCTACTGCGGCGCGACCCAGCGTCCCTACGACGCTGACAAGGAGATCGCCTTCTCGAACAATTGTTGTTCTGTACTGCGCAGAGAGCTTCTCGGGTATGTGTACGAGGTTTTCCGTGCGACCTTCGAGGTTTAGAAGGTCGTTGACGCGAATAAAAGGAACTCCTCTGCTGACGAATGTAGGAACAAGGACTCCGTACCTCGGGCGGGCGCGCAGCAATCGCTTCAATCGAATTGGTCTAACGCATCCGGAAACCGTAAAGATTTTTGCAATGGAAGCGTCATGCTTTTCCTGAATGACCCTGAACTGAGATTCTTTTAGGGTGATGAGTCGGTCTATCTGCGAAATTTCGACGTCTAGGAAGTTGGCGATGCGATGCTGCTCGCTTGAGTTTGGATAAGGTACCGTAAGGTTTCTTACTTGCTCGGCGTTCAGGTTGTCCTGAGTGTTGCTCCGGGCTTGGGCGGTTAGTTTTTCTCGAAGGGACATGAGTGAATACTTGAGGAATCTTTGGTCTACATCTTTACGTGTTGGGATTACCCCGAGAATTGCTTGGTTCCAACATGCGGACTTTTGTAGGACGGCTGTATGTCCCAGGCTGGCGTACATGCTAAACAGCAAAGTTCCGGGCGGAGCAACGTGCAGGCGTGCGGACTGTAGGCCCGCTTTGGTTATGCGCCTGCTTGTTGTCGCCACCTCTGAACGGTTGGACATGTCAGAAATCGATACCCAGGCATGTCCATCGTCAGGTGAATCCGTCCAATATGCAGGATTGTTTACTTCGGGAGTTCCTCCTGCCACTAGACGGGCGAGGTACTTCAGTCGAACCTGTGGCCACGTCACTTCGTCACCTCGCTCAGCAGGCGCTGGATCTGCGCTTCCAGTTCCTTCAATTCGGCGTCGATCTCCTCAAGCGGCCTCGGCGGCACGTACTTGTAGAAGTGCCGCGTGAACGGGATCTCGTAGCCCACCTTGGTCTTGGTGTGATCGACCCAGGCGTCCGGCACGTGCGGCAGGACTTCGCGGGCCATGTACTCGTCGATGTCCTCGTCCAACGGCACGTTCTCGTTGTCGCGCAGGTCCGGGTCGGGCAGTGGCTTGCCCTTGCTGTCGGTCTGCAACTCGCCCTCGGGGTCGCTGATCGACACCGCCGCCCAGATGGCCTTGTCCACGGGCGCGGGCAGCTTGCCCAGCGGGGCCAGCGTTTCCTTCATCGTCTTCGCGAAGTCGACCTTCCGCATCGCGGCCGGGCGGTCGACCAGGCCGCGCAGGGCCTCGATCAGCTTCTCGCGGCCCTCGTACTTGGCCAGCGGCTTCGCCACTTCCAGCTCGGCGAGTGCTTCCTCGGTGACCTCGAAGCGGAGCTTCAGCGGTCGTTCCACGGTGATCCGGTGGTAGCCGAAGTCCCTCGTGGCGAAGACCTTCACCTTTTCGTGCATCGGGTGGTTCGCGTCCTCGGCGGCCGTCAGCGCCTCGCCATACAGCTCGGTGAGCTTGGCGATGTCGGCGTCCGGGATGTACTTGCGCTTGTCGCCCAGCGACTTGCGCATCTTCGACCAGTGCTCGCGCGCGTCGAGCAGGATCACCTTGCCCCGGTGTGCCTCGTCCTTGCGGTTGGTGAGGATCCAGAAGTAGGTGGAGATGCCGGTGTTGTAGAAGAGCTGGTCCGGCAGGGCGACGACGGCCTCCAGCCAGTCGTTCTCCAAAATCCACTGCCGGATCTTCGACTCGCCCGACTCGGCGGCGCCGGTGAACAGCGGTGAGCCGTTGAAGACGATAGCGAGGCGCGAGCCGCCCTGTTCCGGCTTCTTCATGTGGTGGATCATGTGCTGGAGGAACATCAGCGAGCCGTCGTTGATGCGCGGCAGCCCCGCGCCGAACCGGCCGGCGAAGCCGATCTTCGCTTCGGTCTCGACGTCGTCCTTGACCTTCTTCCACTCCACGCCGAACGGCGGGTTGGCGAGCAGGTAGTCGAACGTCTTGCCGTAGTGCTTGTCCTGGCTGAACGAGTTGCCGAGCTTGATGTTGGACGCGTTCTCGCCCTTGATCATCATGTCGGACTTGCAGATGGCGTAGGACTCGGCGTTGAGCTCCTGGCCGTGCGGCACGACCTTGGCCTGCGGGTTGTGGTCGAGGATGAAGTCCTCGGCGGCGGTGAGCATCCCGCCGGTCCCGCACGCCGGGTCCAGCACGGTCTTCACCACGCCGGGCGTCAGCAGGTCCTGCTCGTCCGGGGCGAGCAGGAGGTTCACCATGAGCTTGATGACCTCGCGCGGCGTGAAGTGCTCACCGGCCGTCTCGTTCGAGATTTCCGAGAACCGCCGGATCAGCTCCTCGAACGCGTAGCCCATCTGGTGGTTGTCCACCGCTTCCGGGCTGAGGTCGATCTCGGCGAACTTCGACGCCACCTGGTAGGTCAGGCCGGCCCCGTCGAGGCGGCCCAGCTGGGCGGTGAACTCGTAGGCCTCGAAGATCTCGCGGGCGTTCTCCGAGAACGCGCCGACGTAGGCCTTCAGGTTGTTCGCGACGTTGTCCTGGTCGCGCACGGCGGCCTGGAAGTCCAGCTTCGACGTGTTGTAGAAGCTCAGTCCGCCGGTGGCGCGCTTGAGCATGTCCAGGTTCTGCACGCCCTGCTCGGCCAGCTTGGCCTTGCGCTCCAGCACCGCGTCCTTGGTCGGCGCGAGCACGCAGTCCAGCCGGCGCAGCACCGTGAACGGCAGGATCACCTTGCCGTACTCGGACTGCTTGTAGTCGCCGCGCAACAGGTCGGCCACCGACCAGATGAAGCCCGCAAGCTTCGTGTGCGTACTGCTCACAAAATCTCCCTCAAGGGTTCGGCACGACGCAGAGCATGTCGTAGGGGAAGCAGAGGACGTTTCTACTCGGGTGGCTCCACGACCCCGCGAGCGAGTCCCTCGGTCAACTGGTGGGCAAGCTCCGTCCCTAGCGATGCAGCGGAACCCAGCTTCGACTCGAACGCTTCGAGCCGCCGGAACGCCGCGCCGAGCCGTTGCTGCCGTTCGAGGTCCAGCACCGGGACCTCGACGCGGCGCACGTCGATCCGGCGCGCGCCCGACGTCGTCGTACTGCTCGCACGGGTGCCGCTGTTGACGCGGATCTGGGCCGCCAGGAAGTCCACGTCCAGCCTGTTCGGGTCCACTCGGATGACGTGCAGCTGAGGGCCGAGGACCAGGCCCTCGCGGTCGATCACCCGGGTCGGGTGCCGCTGGTGGCCGGCGACCACCAGCGGCACCACCAGGTCGCCGGGCAGCAGGCGGATCGGGTCGTCGTCCTCGGTGCCGTCGAAGCGCGCTTCCGGTTCGCTCCCGGTCACGACGTCGCGCACGGTCAGCACCGGCGGACCCGAGCCCGCCTCGTCGGTGGGCAGCGGCCCGGCCTGCTGGCGCACCACGAGCGCGCCCGCCCGCGCGAGTTCGTTGATCGTCTTCGTCGCCCGCGTGCTCGGCGGGGCGCCGGAGAACTCCGGCAGCAGTCCGCCCAGCTCGTCCAGCAGGTGCGTCAGGTCCAGCCTGGTGCGTTCGAGCGCGCGGGGATCGAGCGCCGGTTCCGGCGATGGCAGGTGCCGGGACGGGGTGAGGTCGACGTCCTCGTCGAGCAGGTGGATCGGCTCGAAGACCCGCTGCCGGCCGGCGACCTCGTCGGCCGTCCCGGTGTCGCGGAACTCGCGCCAGACGTCGAGCACCTCGTCCGCCAGCGCGGACCAGTCCGCCTGTCCGCGTCGCGACGGCTGGTGGTGGCCCATGTCGACCAGGAGGACCGGGTCGACGCCCTCGGCGTCCGGTGCGCGCAGCACCCACAGGTGGATCGGGACGCCGGTGGACATCCGCACCCCGGCGGGCAGGGCGATCACCGCTCGCACCGCGCCCCGGCGCAGCATCGCCTGCCGGACCGCGCGGCCCGACCGGCGGGAAGCGACGCCGGCAGGGAGCGCGAGCACCACCGACCCGCCCGGCTTCGCGTGGGCGAGGCAGTGCTGCGCCCAGGCCAGCTCAGGTTCGCCCTTCACCGGGAAGCCGTACTCCCAGCGGGGGTCGATGCCCAGTTCGTCGTGCCCCCAGTCCCGGTAGCCGGACGGGGGGTCGCACACCACGGCGTCGGCGCGCAGGTCGGTGAAGGCGTCGGCGCGCAGTGCGTCACCGGTCGCGATGTCCACGGGCACCAGTGCCGCCAGCCGGGCGCGGGCCAGCCTGGCCAGCGTTGCGTTGATCTCCTGACCGACCAGTCGGCGGGCGCCCGCCTGCTCCGCCGCTTGGAGGAGGTTCCCGGGGCCGCATGCCGGGTCGAAGACGGTGCCCGTGATCGGGCCGGTGAGTTCGACCATCAGCCGCGCCAGTTCGACCGGGGTGGCCAGGTGCTGGCGCTGCTGCCGGTCGAAGACCCGCCTGGTGAGCGACTCGATGAGCTCGCCCGCCTCCGGCTCGGGGAGGTCGCCGATGAGGCCGCTGACCTCCTCGGGCAGCTCGGCGGCGCCAGGGTCGCGCAGATGGGTCGCCACGTCGGCGACGAGTTCGAGCGCGTCGGTCTCGTTGCGGCCGGCGTCCAGCGCGAGCCACACGGCGTCGGCTGGTCGGCTGTCGGTCAGCTTGCCCTGTTTTCGGAGCCAGCTCTCGACCTCGTGCAGGCGGAACGCTGGGGAGCCCCCGGAACCGGGCACCGGCTCCGGGAAGTCCGGGTGCCGCTTCCGCCAGTTGCCGACCGCGGCACGGCCGACGTTCGCCAATCGGGCGATTTCGGCAGCTGTCACCAGGGCGTGTTCCGGCATGACCACCTCCATGGGGGAATGCATGTGAGCATAGCTCGTCGTACAAATCTTGTTGACTGTGTACATGTACAGATGTTCCTATTGGGCGTCAACACCGCACGGGCGTTCGCTCACTGGAGGTCTGCTGATGACTTGCCGCACCGGGTCCGACGTCGACCTCGACGTCCTCGCCCGCTCTGCCGCCGGCGGTGACCGGCAGGCGACCAGTGACCTGCTCGCCGTCCTCCGCCCCCGTCTCATCCGCTACTGCCGTGCGCGGATTCGCGGCGCGGGCACGTACGCCACCGCCGACGACGTGGCCCAGGAGACCTTGATCGGCGTGCTGACCGCACTGCCGTCCTACCGGGACGAAGGGCACGGGTTCGGCGCGTTCGCCTTCGGCATCGCTTCCCGCAAGGTCGCGGACTTCTTCCGCAAGAAGGTGCGTGACCGCACGACTCCCGTGGCCGACGTCCCCGATTCCGCCGACCACCGCAGCGGTCCCGAGCAGGCGGCGCTGCGGACCGAGTTACTGGAGAACGTGCACGGGTTGCTGGGGGTGCTGAGTGAGACTCAGCGCGAAGTCCTGGTGTATCGGGTGGTGGTCGGTCTCTCCGCCGCCGAGACCGGCGAACTGCTCTCGCTGACGCCCGGCGCGGTCCGCGTCGCCCAGCACCGCGCGCTCCAGAAGCTGCGAGCCCTGCTCAAGAACCGCGACACGACCGCCTGACCAGGGGGCAGGCGGTCGGTTGGCGTGTGGCGCGCGGATCGTTATCGGATGCTCGCGTAGAGCCGCGGGAGATCCTGGGCCACGACGATTCCCAGCGGCTGTTCCGTGCGCTTGCCCGAGTGGGAGATGATCACCGCCGTGACCGGTCGCGTGCCGGGCGAGGACGGTGCGAGCAGGTCCAGCACCTGCAGAACGGTCGTGTCGCGGGGGCGCAGTTCGGCGGTCTCGTGCGGTTCGGCGAACTCCAACACCTCGCTGACCGGGGCGGCCTCGGCGAGGCCGGCGTGGTCGGCGAACTGCGCCGCCAGCCAGCGCGCGATGGCGTTGGTGGTGAGAAGACCCTGGAAACCCCCGTCGTCGTAGACCGGGAGTTGCGAGATGTCGTGCTCTTTGACCAGAGCGAGGGCATCGGCGATCTGCGATCGAGCGTCGAGCCGGTGCACCTGGTCGCGCTTGAGCGCTTGCAGTGCGGTCGGGGGTGAGATCACCAGGTCCCGCAGGCGTTCGATGTCCCGGACGACCTCGTCCACGGGTTCGGCGATGGGCCTGCCAGCGAAGTACCTCTTGTGGCTGATGGCGTTGCGCAGGTCGGCGAAGGCTTCCAGCTCGTCCTTCTGCCTGGACGTCAGTCGCACCTTCTTCCCGTAGTCGTTGAGGAGCCTCGCGAAGCCGGGGTTGCCCGCCGGGCTGACGCCGGCGCGGAAGTGGTTCTCGATGGCGTTGAAGGCGGCGAGGAAACGGGCCCCGTTGCTGGAGGCGCTGCTGCTTGTCACGAAGTGTTCCCTGTTGTCGCTGTAGTTGTCGTACGGCTGCCGGATCGGAGGGCTACGACTTCCGCCCGGCCATGACGCCGACGTCGCCATGGCTCCGGAAAGGCCGCGTGTCCTGCCCTCTATCGCACGTACGGCCCGAAGAGTTTCAGTGGTGAGGCTCCGGCCACCTGCCGGGAGTCGTGCGCGGATGGCCATGCCGGTCGAAGCGGTCCAGGGCGCGGGCAGCGGTCGACTGCACCAGGTAACGACGAGTGTTTCGTGTACGTCGGTAACGTCACGGCAACCGTGTGCGTTATTCCACTTGTAGCCGCAGACGGTCTTTCGTCGTGCGGCCTGCCGTCGACCCGCCCCCGGCGGTTGGAGGACCTCCGCATGCAGGCGAACACGCTGACGCCGCAGAAGCTGTTCGAGCCGCAGGTTCGATACATCATCCCGGTGTTCCAGCGTCCCTACGTGTGGTCGGTGGAGAAGCAGTGGACACCGCTCTGGGACGACGTTCGCGCGGTCGCGGAAGAAGTGCTCGACCGTGGGCCGCAGGATGACTCCGTGCCGCCGCACTTCCTCGGAGCGGTCGTGCTGGAGCAGCAGCTGCACCCGTCCGGTTACATCGCGATCCGGCAAGTCATCGACGGCCAGCAGCGCCTGATCACCTTGCAGCTCCTGCTCAACGCCGCGCGCCAGGTGACCAGGCGGCACGGCCGGCCGCGGGACGCGGCGCTGTTGGAGACGTTGGTGCGCAATCCCGCGCACATCGTGGACACCGAGGACGAGGTGCTCAAGGTCTGGCCGATCCTGGCCGACCGCGCGGCCTTCCAAACGGCGATGGACGACGAGGACAACGACGACGGTGAGCACCGGGTCAGCCACGGCATCAGGTTCCTGCGTGAGCGCATCGAGGCGTGGACGCTGGAGGCGCCGGATGACACAGAACCCTCCGAGCGGCTGCGAGCGCTGACCGAGGCACTGGCACTGCACTTGAGGGTGGTCGTCATCGACCTGGACCCGAACGACAACGCACAGGCGATCTTCGAAGCCCTCAACGACCGCGGCAGCCCTCTGCTCGCGGCCGATCTGATCAAGAACGCGGTGTTCCAGCTCGCGGAGAAGCACGCACTGGACATCGAGGCGCTCAACCAGCAGTACTGGGCTGGTTTCGACGAGGACTACTGGCGACAGGAACTGCGGCAGGGCCGTCTGAACCGGCCGCGCATCGATGTCTTCCTCAACTACTGGCTCACGATGCGCCTGGCGCACGCGGTTCCCTCGGACAAGATCTTCATCAGCTTTCGCGACCAGGTCATCAGAGGCCTGACGGACGTGCGACCCATGCTGACGGAGCTGCGGGAGGACAGCGCTTGTTACCGCAGGCTAGCCGACCTGCCGCCGTTCTCGGTCGAGGGCACGTTCCACTACCGGGTTATCCAGGTAGCCGACATCGCGGCCACCATGCCGCTGTTCCTGTGGCTCGTCCGACCCGGTTCCGCGATCCCCGATGCGGCACGCCACCAGGCGCTGAGGGCCGTCGAGAGCTGGGTCATCCGGCGCCTGCTGTCCCGGATGACGCTCAGCGACACCAACTCGCTGACGGTCGAGCTCCTCCGCCAGCTCAAGGCCGTTCCCCGCGAGCAGGTGGGCGAGGTGGCAGTGGAGTTCCTGCTGAACCAGCACGGCGATTCCCGTCGGTGGCCCACCGACGACGAGGTGGCCAAGAGCCTGGATACCATGCGGCTCTACACGACCCTGGTGCCACGCCGCCGGGCGCGCATGCTGCTGGAAGCCCTCGAGGACAGCTACCGGTCGCCCAAGACCGAAGAGGCGCATTGCCGCCGCGGCGACCTGACCATCGAACACGTCATGCCACAGTCCTGGCAGCGCCACTGGCCCCTCGTGGCCGACCGGGGTGTCGACGCCGCCGAACGCGACCACCTGGTGCAGCGCCTCGGCAACCTCACGTTGGTGACCAGCAAGCTCAACCCGGTCATCTCGAACTACCCATGGTCACCCACCACACTGGGCGACGGCACTGCCATCGAGGGCAAGCGCAAAGCGATCGGCCAGCACAGCGTCCTCATGCTCAACAAGCACCTGCTCGATGAGCATGCCGACGATTGGGACGACGAGGCGATCCGAGAGCGGACGACGACGTTGGCGGTGCGGGCGACTCGGGTGTGGCCACGTGGGTGAGTGTCGAGTCCAGCTGCGCGGCTTGCTCGCGCACCGGTTTGACCCCGTTTGACCGGGACAGCTCGGCCAACGCTCGCCTGACCTTTGATACTGGGAAGGCGCTCGCGGTGCTTCACGCGAGGACGCGCGGAGGACGGACGGGGCGAGGAAGGTCGTTGAGGTTTGATCGTGCGACTGGACGGCTCTGAGATCGGATCGCTCGCGGACTTCCACGTCCGGATCGAACGCGCCCTGGACCTGGGGCCGTACTACGGGCGCAACCTCGACGCGCTGTGGGACCGCCTCAGCGCCGACGTGGCACGCCCCGTCACCCTGCGGTGGACAAACGTGCGGGCGAGCCGTGAAGCGCTGGGCGAGCGGCGGTTCGCGGAGGTGTTGGACGTGCTGGAACGCGCGGTCGAGCATGATCGACAAGCCGGGTGGGTGGAGCGCTTCGAGTACCAGCTCCTCGACTGACACCTAGTGGCGCGCGGCCGTGCCGTTCTTCACTGGTGTGCCGGGCCGTCATGACATCTCCGGTCGACGTCCGCGGATAAGCAGCGGAGGATCTTCGCGAACTGGTCTGGGGCATCCGCCGCGACGTGGTGCCCAATTCCGTCGATGTGTGCCGCCGTCACGTCGGTGGCGACCTGTCGCGGCGTCGCGGGTGTGAGGTCGGCCGAGAACCCGGCGACGGCGAGCACGGCATGGCCGGCTTCCTGGTCGCGAGCTCGCGGAGCTCTTCCCCTTCGGAGAGCAGGGATCGGTGCAGCCCGACGGCGCCGGCGAACGCGTCGGGACTTGGGCAGGAGCCGACGAGCTCGTTGGCGTCCGTGATCGCGTCGGGACCGTGGTGAGCGAAAGAACGCGTAGTCGGTGGGGAACGCGCCCTCGCGGCCGGCGAGGAACCCAATGTGCCAGGCGCCGCCGTGGGCGACGTCGGCGAGCGCTTCGGCACCGAATCCGGGGACCTCAATCCGAGCCGCTACTGATCGTCAATGCCTCTCGCGCCGAACCGGTGGGGGAGCGCGCAGGCCGCGTTGGGCACCGACCGGAGGGCTAGGAACTCTGGCACACATTCGGCACAAGCAGCCGTAGAGCAACGGACACGGCCGGACAGACGACGAAGGCCCTTGACCGCGTTCGCGCTGGTCAAGGGCCTTTTCGTGATGGTCGAGCGTGGTGCCCCCGGCAGGATTCGAACCTGCGCTCCCGCCTCCGGAGGGCGGTGCTCTATCCCCTGAGCTACGGGGGCCGCAGCTACGGGGAGAAGCTTAGCGCACTGGGCGGACGGGTTTTCACCCCCTACCCTCCTGGGTTGTGGAACCGGTGCGTGAGCGATTCGTTCAGGTCGGTGACCTGCGCCTTCGGGTGTTGGAGGAGGGGGTGGTCGGGGGGACTCCGGTGCTGTTGACCCACGGGTTCCCGGACAGCTCCGACGTCTGGGAGCCGGTCGCCCGGCGGCTCGCGAAGCGGTTCCACGTCATCCGGTACGACGGGCGGGGGACGGGGAAGTCCGGGGCTCCGACCGGCGGGCACGGCGGGTACGCGATGGAGCGGTTGGTCGAGGACCTGGCGACCGTGGTGCGGGAGGTGGCGGGGCGGCCCGTCCACCTCGTCGGGCACGACTGGGGGTCGATCCAGGGCTGGGCGGCGGTGGCTGCGCACCCGGAGCTGTTCCTCTCCTTCACCAGCATGTCGGGGCCCGACCTCGGGCACGTGTCCGACTGGGTGCGCCGGAATCGGTGGCGGCCGTGGAAGGTGTTCGGGCTGCTGCGGCACTCCTGGTACATCGCGGGGTTCAAGGTGCCGGTGGTGCCGGAGTTGGTCTGGGCGCTGCCGGTGGTGCGGGAACGGCTGCACGCGGGACGGCGGGAGTGGGCCAACGGGCTGGGCATGTACCGGGCCAACTTCGGACGTCGGTGGCGACCGTCGCCGGTGTCCACCAGGGTTCACCAGATCGAGTTGACGCAGGATCCGTACGTGACGCGCGCGCACCTGGAGGCCGCTGAACCGTGGGTGGACGATCTCACTCGTAGCGTGCTCCACACGGGCCACTGGGCGCAGCGGACGCACCCCGACCAGGTCGCCCGGCACATCGAGGACGCGATCGACAACCGCCGGCGGAAGCGGCGGTTGGTGGTCATCACGGGCGCCGGCAGCGGGATCGGCAGGGCCACCGCGCACGCCTTCGCCGAGCAAGGGGCCGAAGTGGTCGCGCTCGACGTGGACGAGGCCGCCGCGCGGGAGACGGCCGCGCGGACGGGTGGACACGCCTACCGGCTCGACGTCACCGACGGGCCGGCCACGCACGAGATGGCGGACAGGATCAAGGCCCGGCACGGGATCCCCGACGTGGTCATGGCGAACGCGGGCATCGGCGTGGCGGGACCGTTCCTGGACACGTCGGAGGAGGACTGGCGGCGGGTCGTCGACGTCAACCTCTGGGGCGTCGTCCACACGTTCAGGGCCTTCGCGCCGCAGCTCGTGGACCGCGCCGAAGGCGGCCACCTGGTCGTCACGGCCTCGGCCGCCGCCTACTTCCCAACCGCGGTCCTGCCCGCCTACTCCACTACGAAGGCCGCCGTCCTCATGCTCGCGCAGTGCCTGGACGCCGAGCTGCGCGAGCACGGCGTCAGCGTCACGGCGATCTGCCCCGGCATCGTGCACACCAACATCACCAAGACGTTCACGTTCGCCGGGTCGACCGCCGCTGAGCAGGAAGAACAACGCCGGACCGCCACCAGGGCCTACCGGCTCCGCGGCTTCGGGCCGGAGAAGGTCGCGGCCGAAGTGCTCGCAGCGGTGAACCGGGACAGGCTCGTGGTACCCGTCACGGCGGAGGCGAAAGCGGTGCACCTGGCCAACCGGGTCGCACCGGGCCTGGTTCGCGCACTCGGACGGGTGTGGCGCCTGTAATCCCTCCGGTCACCCCTTCGGGCACCGGGTTGCACTCATGCGCATGTGACTATATGTTGCCTGGCATGGGTCACGGACACGGCCACGGTGGGTCGTCGCTGAGCGGGAGCGCCAAGCACCTCGGCCGACTGTGGATCGCCTTCGGCATCGGAGCGGTCTTCATGGCCGTCGAGTTCGCGGTGGGCATCGCGACCGGCTCGCTGGCCCTGATCTCCGACGCCGCCCACATGCTCACCGACGTCCTGGGCATCGGCATGGCCATCGCCGCCATCATGCTCGCCCGCCGCACGCACCGGGGCGGCAGCCGCACGTTCGGCCTCTACCGCGCCGAGGTGCTCGCCGCCCTCGCCAACGCCGTGCTGCTGTTCGGCGTCGCCGGTTACGTCGTCTACGAGGCCGTCGGCCGGTTCGACGACCCGCCGGAAGTCCCCGGTCTCCCCGTCGTCCTGGCCGCCACCGCCGGCCTCGTCGCCAACGTCGTCGCCTTCCTCATGCTGAGGGAAGGCGCGAAGGACAGCATCAACGTCCGAGGCGCGTACCTGGAGGTCCTGGCCGACCTCGTCGGCTCCGTCGGCGTGCTCATCAGCGGCGCCGTGACGTTGATCTTCGGCTGGCGCTACGCCGACCCCGTCATGGGTGTCGCGATCGGCCTGTTCGTCCTACCTCGCACCTGCAAGCTCGCCGCGAGCGCGCTGCGCATCCTCTTCCAGCACGCCCCGGCAACCCTGGACGTCACCGAGGTCCGGGCCGAGCTGAGCCGACTCCCCGGCGTGGCCGAGGCGCACGACCTGCACGTCTGGACGCTCACCTCGGGCATGGAGGTCGCCTCCGCCCACCTCACCACCCACGACCACGTCGACCCGGCCGAGGTCCTGCACGCCGCCCAGGAGCTGCTGGCCCAGCGCTACCACATCGAGCACGCCACGCTCCAGGTCGAACCAGGAGATTCCGCGCAGCGGTGCCGCGAAATCTCCTGGTGACCACCACCTACAGCGAACGGCACTGACCGTTCTTCGGCCCGCTCACCTCGTTCGCCCAACCGCTGTTCACCGGAGCGGGCTCGTTGCCCGTGCACGCCAGCGGCCCGGCGACGGTGTTGCCGGCCACGAGCGTGCCGCCCTTGTTGTCCACCAGCCGCACCGGTCCGCCGGCGTCCACCCGCTCCAACGCCAGCTCACCGGACGTCCCGCTGATGGTCACCGGCCCGCTCACCGACGTCTCGACCAGCACGACCGCCGCCGCGCCGGTCGCCGTCACCGGGCCTTCCACCGTGCCGCCGAACACGTACAGCGACGCACCCGCCGCCACCGTCACGGGGCCGGTCACGGAAGCACCGTCCACGCACGTCACGCCGGACTCCACGCGCAACGCTCCGACGTGCTCACCGGTGACCACGGTCCCGCAGGTCACGAACGGCTTGGCCAGCAGCTCGAACTCGGCCGGCGTCGACTGACCCGGGAACTCCAGCCGGTAGTGCTGGTAGTGACCCGGCCGGGCGATCTTGAACGCCCGGGTCTGCTGCCGCCACGGGAACGCCTCACCGGACCGCTCGTCGACCGTGGCCCAGGTCTTCCCGTCGTACGAACCCTTCAGCACCCAGGAAGCCGGATCACCGCCGCCCTTGCCGGACGTGAGCGTGTAGAACGAAGCGCTCTCCTTCTTCGACGGCAGGTCCACCTGCAACCACGACAACGCACCCGACGTCTGCGAGGTGTTGTCCACCAGCGCGGCCGGCGCCCCGGTCACCGTGCCCGACGACGTCACGTCGCGCAGCGGCGCGGGGGCTTCCGAACCCGTGGTCAACGACGGCGGCGCGGCGTCCGGACCGGTGGCCCAGCGGGAGGGGGCGGACCCCATCTCGAAGTCCAGCGTCCCGCCCGACGCGATCTCGGCGTGCGGCAGGTACGACTTGTCCCACGTCTTCCCGTTCACCTTCAGCGACTGCACGTAGATGTTCCGCGCGGAGTTCGCCGGCGCGTTGATCACGAGCGAGCGCCCGTTCTCCAGGTGCACGGTCATCTTCTCGAACAGCGGCGACCCGATCGCGTACGACGCGTTGCCCATCTGCAGCGGGTAGAAGCCCATCGCGCTGAACAGCCACCACGCCGACTGCTCGCCGTTGTCCTCGTCACCGGGGTAGCCCTGGCCGATCTCGCTGCCCACGTACAGCCGGGACATGATCTCCCGCACCTTCTCCTGCGTCTTCCACGGCTGACCGGCGTAGTCGTACATGTACGCGATGTGGTGCGACACCTGGTTGGAGTGCCCCAGCTGCCCCATCCGCACGTCCCGCGCCTCGGTCATCTCGTGGATCACGCCGCCGTACGAGCCGGGGAACTTCGCCGTCTCCGGGGTGGCGAAGAACTCGTCCAGCTTCGACCCCAGCCCGTCCCGCCCGCCGTACAGGTTGGCCAGGCCCTGGCCGTCGTGCGGCACCGAGAACGCCATGTTCCAGCCGTTGGTCTCGGTGTAGTCGTGGCCCCACTCGCGCGGGTCGTACTGGTCGGGCGCCGCGCGGCGCGTGCCGTCCGGCCTGCGGCCCTGGAAGAACCCGGTGGCCGGGTCGAACATGTGCACGTAGTTCTGGGCGCGGTTCGAGAAGTACTCGGACGACGCCTGGTACTGCGGGTCCCCGGTCTCCTCGTACAGCCGGCGCGCCATGTTGGCGATGCCGTAGTCGTTGACGTAGCCCTCGATCGCCCACGACATGCCCTCACCGGTGGCGGTGGAGGTGTAGCCGGTGAAGATCGACGTGTCGAGGCCCTTCCGGCCGACGCCCGCGTTCGGCGGTGCGACCGTCGCGTTCTTCACCGCCGCGTCGTAGGCCGCCTTCACGTCGAACGACCGCACGCCCTTGACGTACGCGTCCGCGAACGCCACGTCGGAGCTGGTGCCGGTCATCAGGTTCGCGTAGCCGGGCGACGACCAGCGCGAGATCCAGCCGCCGTCCCGGTACTGCTGGACGAACCCGTCCGCCAGCTCACCGGCCTTCGTCGGCGTGAACAGGCTGTACGCGGGCCACGTGGTCCGGTAGGTGTCCCAGAACCCGTTGTTGACGTAGATCTTGCCGTCCACGACCTTGGCGCCCGTCCGCGTCGGCGTGGACGGGCCGGCGGCCTGCACCGGTGACGCGTACTGGTGCTTGGGCGCGTCGGCCGTGCCGGTGTTCTCGTAGCCCGAGTTCGGGTACAGGTAGAGCCGGTAGAGGTTCGAGTACAGCGTGGTGAGCTGGTCCTCGGACGCCCCCTCGACCTCCACCATCCCGAGCACCCGGTCCCAGGCCTCCTGCGCCCGGTCCCGCACCGAGTCGAACGTATCCGAAGTGGACACCTCCAGCTCCAGGTTCCGCCGCGCCTGGTCCACGCCCAGCAACGACGTGGCGATCTTCATCGTGACGGTCTTGTCGGCCGACGTGTCGAACTGGAAGAAGCCCGCGACGTTGTCCCGGCCCGCGCCGGTCAGCCGACCGCTCGACTTCACCGGCTTGTCCACCACGCCGTACACGAACATCCGCGTCGCGCCGGTCGACAGGCCGCTCTTGACGTCGGAGAAGCCCGTGACCACGCCCGACGCCGGGTCCAGCGTCAGGCCACCGCTGTTGTTGACGTTGTCGAACACCAGGTTCGACGAGTCGCCGGTGAACGTGAAGCGGAACAGCGCGGCGTGGTCGGTCGGCGCGATCTCGGTGCGCATCCCGTTCTCGAACGTCACGCCGTAGTAGTGCGCCCGTGCGACCTCGTTCTCGTGTCGGAACGGCAGCGCCCGCGCCGCGCGGTCCGCGGTCGGCGTGCCGGTGGACGGCATCACCTGGAACGTCTGCCGGTCGCCCATCCACGGGCTCGGCTCGTGGCTCGCGGTGAACGCCTGCAGGGTCGGCAGGTTGTCCCGGTTGTTGTTCCTCGCGTACTCGTACAGCCAGCTGATCGAGCCCGCGTTCGTCATCGGCGACCAGAAGTTGAAGCCGTGCGGCACGGCGGTGGCCGGGAAGTTGTTGCCCCGGGAGAACGAGCCGCTGGAGTTCGTGCCGCGGTTCGTCAGCACCCAGTCCGACGGGCGTGGCCGCTCCACCACCACGGGCGCGGACTTCACCGCGATGTCGTCCACCCACCCGTTGAACCCGGCCGGCCCCTCGGGGTTGTCGTAGGCGACCAGGATCCGCTTGATCGTCTTGCCGGCCGCGACCGCGCCGACCACCGACGCGACCCGGTTCCACTGGTTGGTGTACAACGACTTCGCCGCGCCCTGGCCGCGCGGTGACAGCTCGAAGCCGTGCTGGTCGCGGGCGCCCAGGTCGCTGAGGTAGGTGCCGTCCGCGAACGCGAGGTCCAGCGAGACGAACGTGGCCGGGTAGTTCAGGTCGTCGGTGATGAACGACGGGAAGATCAGGTACGACAGCTCGGTGGTCGACGTGACCGGGATGTCCACCTCGAAGACCTTGTTGTACGAGTAGCCGCGCCCGTCGGCGACGTGCGTGCCCTGGTACCGCAACGCCTTCACCCCGGTGAACCCGGCGCCGGCCTTGGCGTTGTACCCGCCGTTGGCGCCCTTGCCCACGGTGGTGCGCATGTTCTGCGCCGGCGGGGTGGTGGAGCCGTCGGAGAACTGGACCTCGGCGAGCTGGATGAGGTTCACGCCGCCCGCGTTGGCCGAGATGTCCAGCTGGTAGAAGCGGAACGCCTCGGTGTTCGCGGTGTCGTAGGTCTTGGTCTGGAACCGCTCGGTGAACACCTCGCCGGTGCGGGCGTCGACCGGCGTCCACGTCGTGCCGTCGTTGGACGCGCGCAGCGTCCAGTCCTTCGGGTCGCGCTCGGGCGCGTCGTTGGCCGACGACATCGCGTACCGCCGCACCGCGACGGGCTCGGCGAAGGTGAACCGGACCCAGCCGGTGGGGGTGAAGGTCAGCCACTTCGACGACACGTTGCCGTCGACCAGGTTCTCCTTGACCTCACCCGATTCCGCGTACTCGGAATTCGCCGCCACGTCGACCACGCGGTCGGTGACGTTGCCGGGGATGCCGGTGGAGTCCGAGCCGTTGACGCCCGACGTGCGCGGCGTGCCGTCCGGTCCCGTCTCGACCGTGCTCGACCACTTCGGCTGCGGCTGCCCGTCCTCGAACGACGTGGCGAAGAGCGTCTCGCTCACGGCTGGCTCCCCCGGTGCGGCGGTCGCGGACGACCAGCCTCCCACGCTCACCGACGTGAGTGCAGCGATCGTTATGACCGCGAGAGATCTTCTTCCCCGCATGAGCCCCATTGCGCACGCCTTCCGCATCCGACAGCTGATCTTTAGCGAAGCAAAGGGCTAGCTGACATCGTTGTCAAGATCCGTCGGGGAACTTGTCCACAAGCCTGTCCGGCGGCCTGGTGCGATCACCCACCGTGCGCACGGGGCGTGGCCGCCGAGGGCGAGTCACTCTCTGAGAGTAGTCAAGAGGCTTCTACCTGGTGATTCACTCGAACGTCGTAGGTATGAACTCGCCAGTAAGGACGTAGCGTGACCGTACCTCCTCCTGGAGGGTTGTGTGTCCTTCCGTTAGTTGTTAGGGGAGTCGAAAGGGGAGTACGGGGGACGTGGTCCCCTTTCGACCGTCACACGGGGCAGGTGCCGCGCCCGTCAACACCTGCCCCGTGTGGACAACGGAATCGACCCGACTAAGGCGTCTTCCGGTGCACGTCGTGCATTGGCGAAGCGTGGTGCGCCGAATCGGCGATCCACGGACCGGGGCTCGACGGGTCCAGCACGCCCTCTTCGAGCCAGGTGAACCGCCCGTCCAGGACCTGCCGCGCCACCGCGAGGTCCGAGTCGTCCGAGTTGCGCCACAACCCGTCGAACAGCTCGTCCACCCGGACCCTGGCCTGCGCGGCGAACGCGTCCGCCAGCCCCACCGCCCGGTCGCCGTCCGCCGCCGCCTTCACGCACGCCGCGCTGATCGCGAACAGCTCCGCGCCGATGTCCACGATGCGGCCCAGCAACCGCTGCTTGCGCTCCAGCCGGCCCTGCCAACGGGACATCGCGTAGAACGTCTGCCGGGCCAACCGCCGACTCGCCCGCTCCACGAACCGCAGGTGCCCGGCCAGCGGGCCGAACTCCCCGTACGCGCGCGGCACCTGGCCCTTGCCGACCACGAGGGTCGGCAGCCACTTCGCGTAGAACCCGCCCGCCTTGGCGAACGCCCGCGCCTTGCGCTTGGTGTCCGCCTCCGGGTCGATGATGTCCCCGGCGACGGCGAGGTGCGCGTCCACCGCCTCCCGCGCGATCAGCAGGTGCATGATCTCGGTCGAGCCCTCGAAGATCCGGTTGATCCGCAGGTCGCGCAGCATCTGCTCGGCCGGCACGCCCCGCTCGCCCCGGGCCGCCAGGGACGCCGCCGTCTCGTAGCCCCGACCGCCGCGCAGCTGGACCAGCTCGTCCGCGACCAGCCACGCCATCTCGGAGCCGTAGAGCTTGGCCAGCGCGGCCTCGATGCGGATGTCGTGCCCGCCCTTGTCGGCCAGTTCGCCGGCCAGGTCGAGCACGGCCTCCAGCGCGTAGGCGGTGGCCGCGATGAACGCCACCTTGCCGGTGATGGCCTCGTGCCGGCCGATCGGGCGGCCCCACTGCACCCGTTCGACGGACCACTCGCGGGCGACCTTCAGGCACCACTTCGCCGCGCCCGCGCACATCGCCGGCAGCGACAGCCGGCCGGTGTTGAGGGTGGTGAGCGCGATCTTGAGGCCCGCACCCTCCTCGCCGATCAGGTTGGCACTCGGCACGCGGACCCGGCGGAACCGGGTGACGCCGTTCTCCAGCCCGCGCAGGCCCATGAACTCGTTCCGGTTCTCCACCGTGATGCCGGGCGAGTCGGCCTCGACCACGAACGCGCTGATGCCCTTGCCGGGCACCTGGGCCATCACCACGAGCAGTTCGGCCACCACGCCGTTCGTCGTCCACAGCTTCACGCCGTCGAGCAGGTACCCGTCGTCGGTGGGCGTGGCGGTGGTGCCGAGGCGGGCCGGGTCGCTGCCCACGTCCGGCTCGGTGAGCAGGAACGCGCTGATCGCGCCGTTCGCGCAGCGGGGCAGGTACTCCCGCTTCTGCTCGTCCGTGCCGAAGAGGGCGAGCGGTTGCGGCACGCCGATGGACTGGTGGGCGGACAGCATCGCGCCCAGGGCCGGGTTGACCGAGCCGACCAGCATCAGCGCCCGGTTGTAGTGGACCTGGGACAGGCCGAGGCCGCCGTACTCCGGTCCGATCTTCATGCCGAACGCGCCGAGCTGCTTCAGGCCGGTCAGCACGTGGTCGGGGATGCGGGCCTCACGCTCGATGAGCGCGCCGTCGACGGTGTTCTCGCAGAACTCGCGGAGGATGGTCAGGAACGCCTCGCCGCGTTCCCGGTCCTCGGCGGAGCCGCTGGGGTGGGGGTGGATCAGGTCGAGCCGGAAGTGGCCGAGGAAGAGCTCCCGGCCGAAGCTGGGATGGCGCCACCGCGTCTCCCGCGCCTGTTCGGCGACCTTGCGCGCGGTGCGCTCGTCGACGTTCCGGTCGGGATCCACTGCGGTCATCGCTGACCTCCAGGACGGGGCCTCCCACGCTACTACTCACGGGTAGCCCCGACTGGGTGACGTGAACCGCCGAAAGGCTGACGCTAGAGGGGCAGGGGAGCGGCGCCGCGGTCGGCGAGCAGCTTTTCCATGTAGTCGCTCTCGCTGGTCTGCGACTTGAGCATGCTCTCCGCGAGGGTCCGCACCGCGTGCCGGCCGGCGTGCTCGGCCCCGTACTCGGCCATGGGCGCGCCGCCCTGGTGGTGCCGCAGCATCAGCTGGAGGAAGTAGGTGTCGAACTCCGCGCCCGACAGCGAGCGGAGCTTCGTCAGCTCCTCCGACGTGGCCATGCCCGGCATCACGGCGCTGCCCGCGGTGTCGCCGGTCGCGCTGTGCCCGTGCTCGGACCCCGACGCCATCCACTCCATGTGGCGTCCCGGCTGCGCCTGCTCCGGCATGCCCCAGAGCATCAGCCAGCCCTTCATCCGGCCGACCTGCTCCAGCTGCGTGCCGGTGATGTCGAAGGCGAACAGCCGGACCTCCTCGTCCGTGGACTGATCGCGGGCGAGGTTGGCCATCTGCACGGCCTGGAGGTGGTGCGTGGACATGTCCTGGCAGAAGCCGACGTCCACCGAGTCGGCCGAGGGCACCGACGTGTCGTCGGAGTTGGGCAGCTGGATCAGCAGGCCGACCGCGGCGCCGAGCAGCAGCGTGGCGACCACGGCCGCGCCGAGGACCACCGCCCGGACGAGGTTGCCCCGTCCGGCGGTGGTCCCGGCGTTGTCGGTCACTGCGTTGTCGGTCACCGCGCTCGACCAGGTGCTTCGATCAGCTGCCGGCGGTGGTGCCGGCGGGCGCGCTGGCGTCGGTCGGCGCGGTGCCGGCGGCGTCCCGGGCGCTCTCCGCCTCGTCACCCATCGGCTCGGCGTCCGCACCGGGCGGCTCGGACGCGAACGGGGCCGGGCTCGACGCGAACGACGGGTTGTCGCACGACGCGCCGACCTCGGGGTACGTGTACTGGTTGCGCCGCAGCGACTGGATGAACTGGTCGATGCGCTCGTCGTCGGCGTTGTCCAGCTTCAACTGGTGGCCCCACGCCTGCAGCGAGATCGACTTGTCGAGGCCCGGGTAGGGCGACATGATCGTGAACGGCTGGCCGTCGACCTTCGCCTTGAGCTTGTCCAGCGCCTCGCCGGTCACCTGGTCGGGGTTGTAGGCAACCCACACGGCGCCGTGCTCCAGCGAGTGGACCATGTTCTCGGTGCGGACGGCGTTGGGGTACACGACGCCGTTGCAGTCGGCCCACGCGTTGTCGTGCGGTCCGCCGAACGGCGGGGCGAAGTCGTACGCCACCCGCTTCGTCGCGTCGACGTGCTTGCCCGGCTTGTACTCGCGCTTGATGACGCCGGGGATCTGGTCCGAGGGGTCCTGGTTCTCCTCGGACGGGACCCACTTGGCGAGCGCCGCTTCCTTGGCGTTCTGGTCCGAGATCTGCCCGAACGCGTAACCGAACACGGTGCCGGCCAGGGCCAACACGGCTACCACCGCCACGATGGTTCCCCATGGCTTCGGCTTCTTCGCCACCACCGAGGAGCGCGCCGCCGCAACGCTGGAGCGCGCGGCCTTCGTCTTCTTGCCGCTGGTCATGTCCGCCTCAGTCTCGTCATACGCCCATGCCGCAGGTCAGTGTAGGGATACGGTGTCTGGTCACCGTCAACTGCCCGTCACGGCGGGTGGCCGGCGGTGGTGGGGTTTCCCACTTCGCGGGACGCGCATCCCGGTCGAGACCAGCGGGAACACTTCCCTAGACTTGCCGGGTGACTCCCGCTGCGCTCGCTGACCTGGTCCGTGCGACGGCCGTGGACGTGTTGTCCACCCGCGGCCTCGATCCCACTGCCCTGCCCACAGCGGTCACGATCGAGCGCCCCCGCAACCCCGAGCACGGCGACTACGCCACCAACGTGGCCCTCCAGACCGCCAAGAAGGTCGGCGTGACGTCCCGCGACCTGGCCGGCTGGCTGGCCGAGGCGCTGACCGGCACCGACGCCATCGCCTCGGTCGAGGTCGCGGGCCCCGGCTTCCTGAACCTGCGGCTCGCCGCGGACGCCCAGGGCGAGATCGTGCGCGACGTGCTGAAGGCCGGCGAGGCGTACGGCCGCGGCGACTCGCTCGCCGGCACCCGGATCAACCTGGAGTTCGTCTCGGCGAACCCGACCGGCCCCATCCACCTGGGCGGCACCCGCTGGGCGGCGGTCGGCGACGCGCTGGGCCGCATCCTGGAGGCCAACGGCGGCGAGGTCACCCGCGAGTACTACTTCAACGACGCGGGCGCGCAGATCGACCGGTTCGTCCGGTCCCTGATCGCCGCCGCGAAGGGCGAGCCCGCCCCGGAGGACGGCTACGCGGGCGGCTACATCGGCGACATCGCGGCCGAGGTGCTGCGGCAGGAGCCCGGCGCGCTGACCTCGGACGACTCGCACGAGCTGTTCCGCCGGATCGGCGTCGGCCTGATGTTCGAGGAGATCAAGGAGGCCCTGCACGACTTCGGCACGGACTTCGACGTCTTCTTCCACGAGGACTCGCTGCACAAGTCGGGGGCGGTCGCGAAGGCCGTCGAGCAGCTCAAGGGCTCCGAGGCGCTGTACTTCGAGAACGGCGCGTGGTGGCTCCGGTCCACCGAGTTCGGCGACGACAAGGACCGCGTGGTCATCAAGAGCGACGGCGAGCCGGCGTACATCGCGGGTGACATCGCCTACCTCTTGGACAAGCGGTCGCGGGGCTTCGACCTGTGCATCTACATGCTCGGCGCGGACCACCACGGCTACATCGGCCGGCTCAAGGCCGCCGCCGCCGCGCTGGGCGACGACCCGGCCTCGGTCGAGGTGCTGATCGGCCAGATGGTGAACCTCGTCAGCGACGGCAAGCCGGTCCGGATGAGCAAGCGCGCGGGCACCGTCATCACCCTGGAGGACCTGGTGGACGCGGTCGGCGTGGACGCCGCCCGGTACGCGATGTCCCGCTCCTCGGTCGACTCGTCCCTGGACCTCGACCTCGACCTGCTGCGCAAGCACAGCAACGACAACCCGGTGTTCTACGTCCAGTACGCGCACTCGCGCCTGTCGTCGCTGCTGCGCAACGCCGCCGACCTGGGCGTGACGCCCGGCGACGCGCTCGACCTGCTCACGCACGACCGCGAGGGCGACCTGATCCGCACGGTCGGCGAGTTCCCCCGCGTCGTCGGCGCAGCCGGTGAGCTGCGCGAACCGCACCGCGTCGCCCGGTACCTGGAGGAGCTGGCGGGTACCTACCACCGGTTCTACGAGGCCTGTCGGGTGCTGCCGCGCGGCGACGAGGAGACCACCGAGCTGCACCGCGCCCGGCTCCAGCTGTGCGCGGCGACCCGCCAGGTGTTCGCCAACGGCCTCGCGCTGCTGGGCGTGACCGCGCCGGAGCGCATGTGATGCGCGCCCACCCGGCCGGTCCCCGGCACGCCGACGTCATGATCCCGTCGAACACGGCGGGCAACCGGCCGTCGTCGGCCCAGGAGCTGGGCGCGCTGCACCCGCAGGTGTGGCCGCGCAACGCCGCACGCGGCGACGACGGCGTGGTGCGCCTCGGCGGCGTCGACGTGCGGCAGCTCGCCGAGGAGCACGGCACCCCGCTGTTCGTGATGGACGAGGCCGACTTCCGGGCCCGCTGCCGCGAGCACGCCGAGGCGTTCGGCGACCCGACCCGCGTCCACTACGCGTCCAAGGCGTTCCTGTCCGTCGCGGTGGCCCGCTGGGTCGCCGAGGAGGGCCTGAGCATCGACGTGGCCAGCGGCGGCGAGCTGGCCGTGGCGCTGCGCGCGGACTTCCCGCCGGAGCGGATCGCGCTGCACGGCAACAACAAGTCCACCGCCGAGCTGACCAGCGCGGTCGAGGCCGGTGTCGGCGCGGTCGTGCTGGACTCGTACTACGAGATCGCCCGGCTGGACCAGATCGCCCGGGAACGGGGCCGCGTGCAGCCGGTGATGATCCGGGTGACGGTCGGTGTCGAGGCGCACACGCACGAGTTCATCGCCACCGCGCACGAGGACCAGAAGTTCGGCTTCTCGCTGTCCTCCGGTGACGCGGCCGAGGCGGCCCGCCGGGTGCTGAAGTGCGAGGCGCTGCGGCTGATCGGCCTGCACAGCCACATCGGCTCGCAGATCTTCGACGCCAGCGGCTTCGAGGTCGCCGCGCGCCGGGTCATCGGCCTGCTCGCGGAACTCCGCGACGAGCACGGCGGCGCCATCCTGGAGCACGTCACGACGGTCGACCTGGGTGGCGGCCTCGGCATCGCCTACACCCCGGACGACGACCCGCCGCCGCCGGCCGAGCTGGCCAGGCAGCTGCGCGACATCGTGGCCAAGGAGTGCGAGCACGCCGAACTGCCGGTGCCCAAGATCGCGGTCGAGCCGGGCCGGGCCATCGTCGGCCCCGGCACGGTGACGCTGTACGAGGTGGGCACCATCAAGGACGTGCAGCTCGACGCGGGCGTCGTCCGCCGGTACGTGAGCGTGGACGGCGGCATGAGCGACAACATCCGCACCGCGCTCTACGACGCCGTGTACGACTGCAAGCTGGTGTCGCGCGACGCGGCGGACGACGCCAACCCCGTGCTGTGCCGCGTCGTCGGCAAGCACTGCGAGTCCGGTGACGTGGTCGTGCGCGACTGCTGGCTGCCCGACGACCTCGCTCCCGGCGACCTGATCGCGGTGGCCGCGACCGGTGCGTACTGCTACTCGATGGCCAGCGGCTACAACCGACTTCCCCGGCCCGCGCTCGCCGCGGTCGTGGACGGCCAGGCCCGGTTGCTCCTGCGCCGGGAGACCGAGGAAGACCTGTTCCGCCTGGAGGTATGAGTGTCTAGCCACGAACCGATCAAGGTCGCGTTGTTGGGCTGCGGCACGGTCGGCACCGAGGTGGTCCGGCTGCTCATCGACCAGGCGGCCGACCTCACCGCGCGCGTCGGCGCACCGGTCGAGGTGGCCGGCATCGCCGTGCGCAAGCCCAACAAGCACCGCGACGTGCCCGCGGAACTGCTGACGACGGACGCCGAGGCCCTCATCGCGTCGGACGTGGACGTCGTCGTGGAGGTCATCGGCGGCATCGAGCCCGCCCGCACGCTGCTGCTCGCCGCGCTGCGCTCGGGCAAGTCGGTGGTGACCGCGAACAAGGCGCTGCTCGCCGAGCACTCGGCGGACCTGTTCGAGGCGGCCGACGCGTCCGGCGCGGACCTCTACTTCGAGGCCGCCGTGGCGGGGGCGATCCCGCTGCTGCGCCCGCTGCGCGAGTCGCTCGCCGGCGACCGCATCACCCGCGTGATGGGGATCGTCAACGGCACGACCAACTTCATCCTGTCGGGCATGGATTCCACCGGGGCGAGCTACGGCGAGACCCTGGACGAGGCGACCCGGCTCGGGTACGCGGAAGCGGACCCGACGGCCGACGTGGACGGCTTCGACGCCGCCTCCAAGGCCGCGATCCTGGCGTCCCTCGCCTTCCACAGCCGGGTGACGGCCGCCGACGTGCACCGCGAGGGCATCGCGTCCGTCAGCGCCGCCGACATCGCCGCCGCCAAGGTCCTCGGCCGCACGGTGAAGCTCCTCGCGATCTGCGAGCGGGTCACCGTCGGCGGGGCCGACGACCGGACGACCGCGGACGGCACCCCGACCACCGAGAGCATCTCCGTCCGCGTGCACCCGGCGATGATCCCCAAGTCCCACCCGCTCGCGGGCGTGAACGGCGCGTTCAACGCGGTGTTCGTGGAGGCCGACGCGGCGGGCGAGATGATGTTCTACGGCCAGGGCGCGGGCGGCGCGCCGACCGCCAGCGCGGTGCTCGGCGACCTCGTCGCGGTGGCCCGCAACCGGGTGCACAGCGGGCGCGGCCCGCGCGAGTCGGCGTACGCGGCGCTGCCCGTCCGGCCGATGGGCCAGACGCCCACGCGCTACCACATCAGCCTCGACGTCGCCGACCGGGCGGGCGTGTTGTCGCAGGTCGCGGCGGTGTTCGCAGAGCACGACGTGAGCATCGCGGCGGTCCGGCAGGAGGGCCGGGTCGACGACGCCAGCCTGGTGATCGTCACCCACGCCGCGACCGATGCGGCATTGCGGTCGACCGTGGACAAAATCGGCGGGCTGCCCGTGGTTCGTGAAGTGGTCAGCGTGATGCGGGTGGAAGGCGAAGAGCTATGACGACGGCACAGGCGACCATGGGCGGCGCCGGCACTCCGGCGGCCGTGCGACCGGGGTGGCCGGGGATCATCCACGCGTACGCGGACCGGATCCCGCTCCCCGAGGGCGCCGAGGTCATCACCCTGCACGAGGGCGGCACGCCGCTGGTGGCCGCGCGGCACCTGTCGGAGCTGACCGGCTGCCAGGTCTACATCAAGGTCGAAGGCGCCAACCCGACCGGCTCGTTCAAGGACCGCGGCATGACCGTGGCCATGACGCACGCGCTGGCCAGCGGCATCCGGGGCGTCATCTGCGCGTCCACCGGCAACACGTCGGCGAGCGCGGCGGCGTACGCGGCCAAGGCCGGGATGGCCGCCGCGGTCCTCGTGCCGCAGGGCAAGATCGCGCTGGGCAAGCTGGCCCAGGCGGTCGCGCACGGCGCGAAGATCCTGCAGATCGAGGGCAACTTCGACGACTGCCTGGAGCTGGCCTCCAAGACGTCGATCGAGTACCCGATCACGCTGGTCAACTCGGTCAACCCGGTGCGGCTGATCGGCCAGAAGACCGCCGCGTGGGAGATCTGCGACGTGCTCGGCCGCGCGCCCGACGTCCACTGCCTCCCGGTGGGCAACGCGGGCAACATCACCGCGTACTGGCGCGGCTACTCGGACTACCACAAGGACGGCGTGATCGCCGCGACGCCGCGCATGTTCGGCTTCCAGGCCTCGGGGTCCGCGCCGCTGGTGCTGGGCGCGCCGGTGGCGAACCCGGAGACCATCGCGACCGCCATCCGGGTGGGCAGCCCGGCGTCCTGGACCGGCGCGGTGACGGCCAAGGAGGAGTCCGGTGGGCTGTTCGAGGCCGTGACGGACGAGAAGATCCTGGAGGCCTACCGGCTGCTGGCGTCGACCGAGGGCATCTTCGTCGAGCCCGCGTCCGCGACCAGCGTGGCGGGCCTGCTGGCCACGGTCGCCGACGGGCGCCTGCCGAAGGGCTCCACGGTCGTCTGCACGGTCACCGGCCACGGCCTGAAGGACCCGGACACCGCACTGCTCGGCATGGCCGAGGTCGAGCCGGTGCCGGTGGACCCGGGCGCCGTCGCCACCGCGCTGGAGCTGGCGTGACGGGCGCCCGCGTGACAGGTGTCCGCTCGACGGGTGTCCGCGTGGCGGTGCCGGCCTCCACGGCGAACCTCGGCTCGGGGTTCGACGCGCTCGGCATGGCGTTGGCCCTGCACGACGAGCTGGAGTTCGAGGCCATTCCGGCCGGTCTGGTCATCCGGGTCTCGGGTGAGGGCTCCTCGGACGTGCCGACGGACGAGGGCCACCTGGTCGTCCGGGCGTTCCGGGCGGCGTGCGAGCTGGTCGGCGCCGAGGTGCCGGGGCTGAGGCTGACGTGCCGCAACGCGATTCCGCACTCGCGCGGTCTCGGGTCGTCGGCGGCGGCGGTCGTGGCCGGTGTGGCGGCCGGGTTCGCCCTGGCCGGTCGCGAGTTGGACACGAGCGCGTTGCAACTCGCCGCGGAGTTCGAGGGCCACGCCGACAACGCCGCGGCGAGCATGTTCGGCGGCGTCGCCATCGCGTGGACGCAGGGTGACCGGTACCACGCGGTGCGTGTCGAGCCCGATCCGCGGGTGACCCCGGTCGTGCTGGTGCCGGACGTCGAGTCGTCCACCAAGACGACCCGCGGCCTGCTCCCGTCCAAGGTGCCGCACGAGGACGCGGCGTTCGCCGTGGGCCGTGCGGCGCTCGCCGTGCACGCCCTGACGGCGGACCCGTCGCTGCTCCTCGACGCGGTGGACGACCGGCTGCACGAGCCGTACCGGGAACCCGCCTGGCCTGCGACGACCCGCCTGGTGCGGGCGCTGCGGGACGCCGGGGTGCCGGCCGCGGTGTCGGGGGCGGGACCGACGGTCCTGGCCCTGCCCGTGGACGGCGAGCTGCCTCCGGGGGTGGACCTGACCGGGTTCGCCGCTCGTCGCGTGCCGGTCGACCTGGGCGGGGTCCGCGTTGCGCCACTCGACTGAGTGAAACGACGCGCCGCACCCCGGTTGTTGCACCGGACGGTAGCTGCGTCTACCCTCGGGGCCATCAGTCACCGCGCGCACGGGCGCCGGTGTGGTGCCCGGACTTTCGTTCCGGGTCGCATTCCTCCAGTGAGCTGGCTCTGTGCCGTATGGACGGGGTCGACGCTGGAAGGCACCCGCTCGCCGTGTGACCGAAGTCCCGTACCGGAGGACTCCGCTTTCGTGCGCGTTCCGCGCCGTCCGAGGTCCGCCTGAACCGGGACGAAACTGCCGCACCGCATTCCGTCGGACGGCAGGTCCGCTGGGTCGCGTAGGAGGCGCGATCCGGTCAGGAAGGACATGTGTGACCAACACCGATGTACTGAGCAGCCAAGCTCCTGCTGCTCCCAATCCCGCTGCCGGCAGTTCCGGAGCCGAGGAGAATGCTCTGACCACCCCTTCGAACGGCAGCGCCACGCCGCGCAAGCGCGCGGGCCTCTCTGGAATGGTGCTGGCCGAACTCCGTGAACTCGCAGGTCAGCTGGGCATCACCGGCACAGCCGGCCTTCGCAAGGGCGACCTGATCGCGGCCATCAAGGAGCGGCAGGGCGGTACCTCCGGTCGGGGCAGTGCCGCGACGCCGTCCAAGGCCGAGCCGCCCAAGACCGAGCCGTCAAAGACCGAGAAGAAGGCCGACGCGCCCAAGGCGGCCGCCGCGAAGGCGTCCGTGAAGGAGCGGGCCGCCGAGGCCCCCGCGCCGGTCGAGAAGCCCACCCAGCAGCAGCTGGACGTGACCGACCGGCCCGCCGAGGAGGAGGGTGGACGTCGGGGCAACCGCCGCCGTCGTTCCGCCAACCGCCCCGCCGGCAGCCCCGAGGCTCCGGCCGCGGAAGGCCAGCAGGCCCAGCCGCAGGCCGAGCGTCCCGCTCAGGTGGAGCGCCAGGCCGAGCGGCCCCAGGCCGACCGCGTCCAGGCCGACCGCGTCCAGGTCGACCGCCCCCAGGGTGACCGTGCCCAGGCCGACCGCCAGCAGGCCGACCGCCAGCAGGCCGACCGCCAGCAGGGCGAGCGCACCGAGCGTCCCGACCGCGGCGACCGTGGTGACCGGGGCGACCGCGGTGACCGCGGCGACCGGCAGGACCGCTCCGAACAGCGCGAACAGCGCCAGGACCGGGGCGACCGCGGCAACCGCGGCGACCGGCAGGAGCGGGGCGACCGCGGTGACCGGGGCGACCGCGGTGGTCGTGACGACCGCGGCGACCGCGGCGACCGCGGTGGCCGTGATCGCGACCGTGATCGCGACCAGAGCCGCAACCGCCAGCAGAGCGGCCCGGGTGACGACGGCGACGAGGACGGTGGCCGTCGTGGCCGCCGCTTCCGCGACCGCCGCCGCCGTGGCGGCCGTGGCGACGAAGCCGGTCCCACCACCGACACCGAGGTGCGCGACGACGACGTCCTGCTGCCCGTGGCGGGCATCCTCGACGTGCTGGAGAACTACGCGTTCGTCCGCACGTCGGGCTACCTGGCCGGGCCGAACGACGTCTACGTGTCGTTGTCGCTGGTCCGCAAGTACGGCCTCCGTCGCGGTGACGCCCTCATCGGCGCCGTGCGGCAGCCGCGCGACGGCGAGCAGCAGCGCCAGAAGTTCAACCCCCTGGTGCGGGTGGACAAGATCAACGGCCTCGACCCGGAGGAGTCCCGCAACCGGCCGGACTTCACCAAGCTGACGCCGCTGTACCCGAACGAGCGCCTGCGCCTCGAGACGGAACCGCACATCCTCACCACGCGCGTCATCGACCTGGTGATGCCGATCGGCAAGGGCCAGCGAGCCCTGGTCGTGTCGCCGCCGAAGGCGGGCAAGACCTCGGTGTTGCAGTCGATCGCGAACGCGATCACCAAGAACAACCCCGAGTGTCACCTGATGGTGGTGCTGGTGGACGAGCGGCCTGAAGAGGTCACCGACATGCAGCGGTCGGTGAAGGGCGAGGTCATCGCCTCCACCTTCGACCGTCCGCCGTCGGACCACACCACGATCTCGGAACTGGCCATCGAGCGGGCGAAGCGCCTGGTCGAGATGGGTCACGACGTGGTCGTGCTGCTGGACTCGATCACCCGACTGGGTCGTGCCTACAACCTCGCGGCCCCCGCGAGCGGCCGGATCCTGTCCGGTGGTGTCGACTCGACCGCGCTGTACCCGCCGAAGAGGTTCCTGGGCGCGGCCCGGAACATCGAGGGCGGCGGCTCGCTGACCGTCATCGCGACGGCCCTGGTCGAGACCGGGTCCGCGGGCGACAGCGTGATCTTCGAGGAGTTCAAGGGCACGGGTAACGCCGAGCTCAAGCTGGATCGGAAGATCGCGGACAAGCGGACCTTCCCGGCGGTGGACGTGGACGCGTCCGGCACCCGCAAGGAAGACCTGCTGCTGTCCCCGGACGAGTTGGCCGTCATGCACAAGCTGCGCAGGGTGCTGCACGCCCTGGACAGCCAGCAGGCGATCGACCTGCTGCTCGACCGGCTCCGCAAGAGCCGGACGAACATCGAGTTCCTGATGCAGGTGGCCAAGAACACCCCGAGCGGCGACAACGACTGACCCGCTCAGCAGCACCGAAGGCCCGTCCGGCACCCAGCCGGGCGGGCCTTCGCCCTCCGCGGGGTGGGGTCAGCAGTGGGTGGCGGGGGCGTGGCCGGCTTCGGCGAGGGCGGCGGTGCGGCGGCGTTCCACGAAGTACTCGGCGACCAGCAGGGCGGTCACCGGCACGCCGAGGCACACGGCGGCCACCACGGGCACGCGCACGCCGTCCAGCAGCAGGCCGGCCAAGAAGAAGGACGTTAGGTACGGCCAGCGGAGCCACGTGCGCTGCCACCGGGCGGTCCACACGACGGTGTTCGACAGCGCGATGCCCACGGCGGCACCCCCGCCGAAGACGGGGACCGACAGGGCGACGGACCCCGGAACGCCCAGCACGAGTCCGCCCAGCCCGGTCAGGCCGAGCACGGCACTCGTGAACAGGAACGGCACCGCCAGCCACGAGGCCAACCGCAGCGGGCGTCCGACAGCGCACAACACGCGCCCAGTGTGGCGTCCGCGCAACGCCGACACTGCTCTGAGTAGCCCAGCGGTTACCTGAAGCGCCGAATGGTCGACCCCGATCGGCGAACGGTTGTGACACCGGTTACGGGGAACAACCGCGTCCGACCTCGCGTTGCAGGGGTGGACAGCCGATCTGGCACACTGTCGGGTCGAGTCCGGCTCCGGTTCACCTCGAAGAACAGCAACGAGGACCCGGCGGCCAACGAGGAAAGGGACGAGACGTTGAAGACCGGCATTCACCCCGAGTACGTGACGACCGAGGTCACCTGCGGTTGCGGCAACACCTTCCAGACCCGCAGCACCAAGACGTCCGGTGACATCCACGTCGAGATCTGCTCCAACTGCCACCCGTTCTACACGGGCAAGCAGAAGATCATGGACACCGGTGGTCGGGTCGCGCGCTTCGAGGCCCGCTACGGCAAGCGCGCCAAGTAGCTGCCAGAACGGCGTCCACCCCCGATCGAGGGGTGGACGCCGTTGTCGTCTCCGGACCCCACCAAGGCCGCACCTCTCCAAGACCGGAGCAAGACCGTGACGTTGGACGCCCTGCTGGCCGAGCACGCCGAGCTGGAAGCCAAGCTCGCCGACCCCTCGGTGCACGCCGACCAGACGGGCGCGCGGAAGCTCGGCAAGCGCTACGCCGAGCTGACCCCCATCGTGAAGACGGCACGGGAGCTGGAGCAGGCGAAGTCGGACCTGGAGACGGCCCGTGAGCTGGCCGCCGAGGACCAGGTGTTCGCCGAGGAGGCGGAGCAGCTGGCCAGGACCGTCCCGGCGCTGGAGTCCAAGCTCACCGAGCTCCTCCTCCCGCGCGACCCGCACGACCACGCGGACGTCGTGCTGGAGATCAAGTCCGGCGAGGGCGGCGAGGAGTCGGCCCTGTTCGCGGGCGACCTGCTGCGCATGTACCTGCGGTACGCCGAACGCCACGGCTGGAAAGCCGAAGTGCTCGACGGCACGGATTCCGACCTGGGCGGCTACAAGGACGTCACGGTGGCCATCAAGAGCCGCACGGACACCCCGGACGGCGTCTGGTCGCGGCTGAAGTACGAGGGCGGCGTGCACCGCGTGCAGCGCGTCCCGGTGACGGAGTCGCAGGGCCGCATCCACACGTCCGCCGCCGGTGTCCTGGTGTTCCCGGAGACCGAGGACGTCGAGGTCGAGATCGACGAGAACGACCTGCGCGTGGACGTGTTCCGCTCGTCCGGCAAGGGCGGCCAGAGCGTCAACACGACCGACTCGGCGGTCCGCATCACGCACCTGCCCACCGGCATCGTGGTGTCCTGTCAGAACGAGCGCAGCCAGCTCCAGAACAAGGCCCGCGCCATGCAGGTGCTCCAGGCCCGGCTGACCGCGTTGGCCGAGGAGAAGCAGCAGCAGGAGGCGTCGGACGCCCGCCGCGTCCAGATCCGCACGGTCGACCGGTCCGAGCGGGTGCGCACGTACAACTTCCCCGAGTCACGCATCTCCGATCACCGTGTCGGGTACAAAGCGCATAACCTGGATCAAGTGCTCGACGGCGATCTGGACGCGGTGCTCGACGCGCTGGCGGCGGCGGACCGCGCTACGCGACTCGCCGAGGGGTAGGCAGACGAGAGGGGCGCGCAATGGCGGAAATCCTGGTGAACCCGCGCAGCGCCCCCCTCGACACCGCGCTGGAGATCGTCGTCACGGGTCTGTCCCCGGACCAGGTCGTGACGTTGTGCGCGACCACCGGTGACCGTGCCGCGTCGGCGGTGTTCCGGGCCGACGAACGCGGCGTGGTGGACGTGACCAGGCACGCGCCGGTCGAAGGCGCCTACTCGGGCGTCGACCCGATGGGCCTGTTCTGGTCGATGACGCCGACCGGCGGCGAGCGGCACGGCACGGTCCTCTCGGTCGAGGGCATCGGTCGGGTCGAAGTGGATCGCCGCACCGTGCCCGAGGGCGTCCGGCGGACCGAGGTCACGGAGAACGGCCTGGTAGGCGTGCTGTTCGAGCCGGACGACGACGGAACCCACCCCGGCGTGCTCGTGCTGAGCGGGTCCGAGGGCGGCGTGCACGAGTTGGACGCCGCGCTGCTCGCCGGCCACGGGTTCGCCGCGCTCGCGCTCGCCCACTTCGGTGCGCCGGGCGTGCCGGACGACCTGGTCGAGATCCCGCTGGAGTACTTCGGGACCGCACTGGAGTGGCTCGGCGCGCGGGCCGGGCGGCTCGGGGTCACGGGCGGCTCCCGCGGCGGTGAGCTGGCGCTGCTGGTCGGCGCGACGTTCCCCCGGGTCAAGGCCGTGGTGAGCGTGGTCGGCAGTGGGGTGGTCACGCAGTGCATCGGGCCCGGGCCCCGGCTGCTGCAGAAGCTGGAGCACGAGGCCGCGTCGTGGACGTGGCAGGACAGGCCGCTGCCGTACCTGCCGTACTCGATCCCGCACGAGCTGCGCCGCAGGATCGTGGACGGCGAACCGGTGCGGCTGAGGCCGGCGTTCGACCTCACCGACGGCATCCCCGAGGACACCGAGATCCCGGTCGAGCGGATCGACGGCGGTGTGTTGCTGCTCTCATCCGGTCGGGACGAGTCGTGGCCGTGCGCGGAGCTGAGCGAGGTCGCGTTCCGCCGGCTGGAGGAGCACGGGCACCCGCACCGGCACGAGCACGTCGTGTACCCCGAGGCAGGACACCTGATCGCGGGCCCACCGCACCGGCCGACCACGGACGTGGTCGTCCCGGGCCCCGGCGTCCGGTTCTCGATGGGCGGCACGCCTGCCGCGACGGCCGCCGCGAGGGTCGACGCGTGGCGTCGCACCGTTGAGTTCTTGTCGGACCAACTGGGCACCTAATGTGGGGCTCATGAGCGCACACTTTGACGTCGTGGTCCTCGGTGCGGGGCCAGGCGGGTACGTCGCCGCGATCCGCTCGGCCCAGTTGGGCCTGAAGACGGCGATCATCGAGGAGCGTTACTGGGGCGGGGTCTGCCTGAACGTGGGCTGCATCCCGTCGAAGGCGCTCCTGCGCAACGCGGAGCTGGCGCACCTGTTCACGCACGAGCAGAAGACCTACGGCATCCAGGTCGACGGCACGGTGAAGTTCGACTACGGCGTCGCGTACGAGCGCAGCCGGAAGGTCGCGGACGGGCGCGTCAAGGGCGTGCACTTCCTGATGAAGAAGAACGGCATCACGGAGTACAACGGCCGGGGGACGTTCGTCGACGCCAACACCATCCAGGTGGGTGACGAGACCGTCACGTTCGGCTCCGCGATCATCGCGGCCGGCGCGACGACCCGACTCCTCCCGGGGACGAAGCTGTCCGACCGGGTGGTGACGTACGAAGAGCAGATCATGACGAAGGACCTGCCGGAGAGCATCGTCATCGCGGGCGCGGGCGCCATCGGCGTCGAGTTCGCGTACGTGCTGCACAACTACGGCGTGAAGGTCACCATGGTCGAGTTCCTGGACCGGGTGGTGCCGCTGGAGGACGCCGACGTGTCGGCGGAGCTGGCCAAGCGGTACAAGCGGCTCGGGATCGACGTGCGGACGTCGACGCGGGTCGAGTCCATCGACGACTCCGGCCCCCGCGTGCGCGTGACCGTGTCCAAGGACGGCGCGCAGGAGGTGCTGGAGGCGGACAAGGTCATGCAGGCCATCGGCTTCCAGCCGCGGGTCGAGGGCTACGGGCTGGAGAACACCGGCGTGCAGCTCACGGAACGCGGTGCGATCGCCGTCGACGCACGCTGCCGCACGACCGTGCCGAACATCTTCGCCATCGGCGACGTGACCGCGAAGCTGATGCTCGCGCACGCCGCGGAGTCCATGGGCATCATCGCCGCCGAGACGATCGCGGGCGCGGAGACCATGGAGCTGGACTACGTGATGATCCCGCGGGCGACGTACTGCCAGCCGCAGATCGCGTCGTTCGGGTGGACCGAGGCGCAGGCCCGTGAGAAGGGCTACGACGTCCGCGTGGCGAAGTTCCCGTTCACCGCGAACGGCAAGGCGCACGGCATCGGCGACTCGGCCGGGTTCGTGAAGCTGATCAGCGACGCGAAGTACGGCGAGCTGCTCGGCGGTCACCTGATCGGTCCGGACGTGACCGAGCTGCTGCCGGAGCTGACGTTGGCGCAGCAGTGGGACCTGACCGTGCACGAGGTGGCGCGGAACGTCCACGCGCACCCGACGCTGGGCGAGGCGGTCAAGGAAGCGGTCCACGGCCTGGCCGGTCACATGATCAACTTCTGACCGGTGCCGATCGGATCTGTGTCTATCCTTTGGGCATGACCCGACACCCGCTGCGGCTGGCCATCCTCGAAGCGGAACGCATGCTGGCCGCGGCGGGTGTGGACAGCCCCCGGGTGGACGCCGAACTCCTCGCCGCGCACGTGCTCGGTGTCGAACGCTCGCGCCTGCCCCTGATCCCGCTGGTCGACCCGCCGGTGGTGGACGCGCTGCACAAGGTCGTGCTGCGGCGCACGACCCGCATCCCGTTGCAGCACATCACCGGCCGGTCGCACCTGGGCGGCGTGGACCTCGAAGTCGGCCCGGGCGTGTTCATCCCGCGCCCGGAGACCGAGCTGCTGATCGACTGGGCGCTGTCCACAGTGGACAAGACGGCCGGCTTGACCGTCGTGGACCTCTGCACCGGCTCCGGCGCCCTGGCCCTCGCCGCCGCGCACCTGCTGCCCCGCGCGACCGTGCACGCGATCGAACGCGACCCGGCGGCGCTGGCGTGGGCGCGCCGCAACGCCGAAGCCCGCAGCGCGGCCGGCGACACCCCGATCACCCTCCACGCCGGTGACGTCACCGCGCCGGACGTCCTGTCCGATCTGGACGGTCAGGTGGACCTGGTGCTGTGCAACCCGCCGTACGTGCCCGACGCGACCGAGGTCCAGCCGGAGGTGGCCGACCACGACCCGCGTCAGGCGGTCTTCGGCGGTCCGGACGGCCTGGACGTGATCCGGCACGTGGTGGCCCTGGCCGCACGCCTGCTCAAGCCGGGCGGCCACGTGGCGATCGAGCACGACGACACCCAGGGCGACGCGGTCCCGGCGCTGCTGGCCTCCCGCCGCGTCCTGACCGACGTGACCGACCACGCGGACCTGGCCGGCCGCCCCCGCTTCGCCACCGCCCGCCGAACCTGAGTCCGGTTCAGGGGCGCGCGTTGTCGATGAGGACTTTCAGGGTGGATCGGGTTTTCGACCACTCCGCGGAAGGCCCCGAGGCGTAGACGACGTACTCGATCCCACCCGTTTCCCAGTACGCGACGGCCGCCCGTTCAGCGACGCCGTCCACGGTTTCCTCGAAATCCCACCGCACCGCCGGGAATTGGCGGATCTCGGCTTGCGCGAGTGCCAACCTGGTGTGGCCGGGCTCCTGCTCGCGTTCGACGGCCGCCGCCGTGATGCGGGCGAGCAGGGTTGTCGACGGGTCGGTCACCGGCGCGCCGCCCAGCCGGATCTCGCGGCGGGGGTTCGTCGGGTCGGTCGCCACGAGGGTCGTCGCCACCGTGCCGGTGTTGATCGTCCAACCCTCGGGCACCGCGGTCGCCAGCCCACCTGGAGCTTCTACCAGCCGAAACCCAGGCGGAAGGGCGGGTGCGGCAGTGGTCGTGGGCACGGCGGACGGAGGCAGCGGTGGTGTGACGGGGTTCCGCGGGAGCGAGGGCGAGGCGTTGGGCGGACTGGGCAGGGGCACCGAGGCGGCGGACTTGGCCTGGAGCGTCAGCGCGCCCGCCGCACCCGCGACCGCCAGGTAGACCGCGGTGATCGACAACGCCAGCGGAAGGGCCGCGGCCGGCCTCCGGTCGGATTTCCGTGGATTCGCCATCTCGTCCTTTCCCGGGGTGACGGGATAACCTGGGGGCGATTTCCAGCCCGATGAGTAAATCGGAGAGTCGGCAATGCCTGTCAATGGGCCGAACGAGTGGACCGGCCAACGCGCGTGGCTCGCCTCCCGCATCGAACCGGTCGAGACCGCCGGTTTCGCCGACCTCGACCGCGCCCGCCTCACCCGCTCGGTCGCCGCGATCACGTCGGCCCTCGCCGATGACCGCACCGACGAAGCGCGCAACGCGGCCACCGTGGTGCGCGGCGAGCTCGACCGCGGCGGCAGCCCGCGGGCCGACGACCTCCTGCGCACCCACCTCGCCATCGCACTCGCCGCCCGCACCACCGAGATCCGCGCCGTCACGCCGGACGGCGCGCCGGCGGTGACCGACCGCCGTCGACTGGCCGAGTGCCGCGCCCTCGCCACCGAGATCCTGGCACTCAGCCCCGATCCGGGGCTGATCGCGTTCGCCACCGACCTGCACCACCGCCTGGACCGCGCAGAGCGGTGGCGCTGGGTCGAACCGGACGTGTGGACGGCGGCGGTCGTCGGCCTCGCGGTCCTCGTCCTGCCGTTCGTCGGCAGCGCGGTGGGCAGCGCGGCCGTCACCATCGGCGGTGTGGTGGTCGGCGGCGCCCTGGTGTTCGGCTTCGTGATGGCGCACCGCAAGCAGCAGTGGGCCGTCGACAAGGAGGTCGCCGTCGACGCGGGCACGGCGGGAACCGCCTTCCGCCGCCGCGGCCCGTGACCCACACCGCGACCTCCGCCGCTGCCCCGCACCCCGCTGTGCTTGGATCAGCAAGGTGAGCACGGTCTACGATTGCAGCGTCCAGGCTGACCGGGCGGCAGGCCTCTCCGCCGCCGCGAGCGCGGTGCGCTCCGGGCGCCTCGTGGTCCTCCCCACCGACACCGTCTACGGCATCGGCTGCGACGCGTTCGACGCGTCCGCCGTCCGCGGCCTGCTCGAAGCCAAGGGTCGCGGTCCGGACATGCCGGTACCGGTGCTGGTCGGTTCGTGGACCACCATCGACGGTCTGGTCCTCAGCGTCCCCCGGCAGGCCCGCGCCCTGATCGAGGCGTTCTGGCCCGGCGGCCTGTCGCTGGTGCTCCAGCACGCGCCGTCGCTGGCGTGGGACCTCGGTCACACCCGCGGCACGGTGATGCTGCGCATGCCGCTGCACCCGGTCGCCCTCGAACTGCTCCGCGACGTCGGCCCGATGGCCGTGTCCAGCGCCAACAAGTCGGGCTTCCCGCCCGCGGGCACCGCGCAGGAAGCGTGGGACCAGCTGGGTGAGGAGGTCGGCGTCTACCTGGACGGCGGCCCGGCGGCGGAGAACATCGCCTCCACCATCGTCGACCTGACCGGCCCCGACCCGGTGGTGCTGCGCGAGGGCGCGGTGCCGCTCGCCGAGGTGTCCAAGGCGCTGGGCGTCGAAGTCGAGGTCGCCCGCTAGTGGATCTTGCCGATCGGAGTAGCGTGGTGGTGCCGTCGCGCGAACCGCCCCAGCGGGATCCACTGCAGCGGGCTTCACCACAGCTGAATCCTCTGCGGCGGAATCCACCGCAGCGGGCCGCGCTACCGCAAGACCCACCCGACACCCCATCCCCGAGGGGCTAGCCAGCCGTGGGCCAGTTGCCTGCCGTGTCCAACGTCCTCCCCGTCCGGGAGTACCTGCTCGTCGCGCTGACCGCCGCGGTCGTGACGTTCCTGCTCGTCGGCCTGGTGCGCAAGCTGGCGTTCCGGATCGGCGCGGTCGCCTACCCGCGCCAACGCGACGTGCACGTCAAGCCGATGCCCCGGATGGGCGGGCTCGCCATGTACGGCGGCGTGCTGGGCGGCATGCTCCTCGCGCACCAGCTCCCGGTGCTGCGGTCGGCGTTCGACTTCTCCTACGACCCGTACGCGGTGATCGTGGGCGGTGGCGTGATCGTCCTGGTGGGTGTGCTGGACGACCGGTTCGAGCTGGACTCCCTGACGAAACTCGCCGGCCAGGTCACCGCGGCGGGCATCCTGGTGCTGTTCGGCCTGCAGTGGCTGCTGTTCTGGGTGCCGTGGGGCGACGACGGCGAGGGCACCGGCTCGCTGCTGTCGCTGGACCAGAACCAGGGCGCGATCCTGAGCGTGCTGCTGGCCGTGACCATGGTCAACGCGATGAACTTCGTGGACGGCCTGGACGGCCTGGCGGCGGGCATCGGCCTCATCGCCGCCACCGCCACCTGCGTGTTCTCCATCGGCCTGCTGGCCAACAACGGCGGTGACGTCGGCGCCTACCCGCCCGCGCTGATCGCCGCCACGCTGGCCGGCGCGTGCCTCGGGTTCCTGCCGCACAACTTCAACCCGGCCCGGATCTTCATGGGCGACTCCGGCTCGATGCTGATCGGGTTGATGCTCGCCGCGGCCACCATCTCCGCCTCCGGCAAGATCAACTACGAGTCGGTCCGCGCGACCGACGTCCTCGGCCTGCTGTCGCCGCTGGTCGTGGTGGCCGCGGTGCTGTTCGTGCCGATGCTCGACCTGCTGATGGCCGTGGTCCGGCGCACCCGGCGCGGCGAGAGCCCGTTCTCCGCGGACAAGATGCACCTGCACCACCGGCTGCTGGAGATCGGCCACTCCCAGCGCCGCGCGGTGCTGTTGATCTACTTGTGGGCGGGCGTGCTGGCGTTCGGCGCGGTGGCGTTGACGTTGTTCGACGTCGTGGTCGTGGTGTGGTGCCTGGGCATCGGACTTCTTCTCGCACTGTTGGTCTCCGCGATACCCAGACTTCGTGAGGTGCGCCGCACCTGACCCCCGATGGGCTGTCCACCGACCAGGCCTCTTTACACTCGGTCGTGAAGAGTGGGAAGGGGTGACATGAGCCAGGACAGCTCCCAGGACGCCAAGGAGTGGAGCCACGAGGCCGTCGTCGAACGGCTCGCCGGCGAGATGTTCCGCGGCGCGATGTGGGCGGCGCTCGTCACGGTGGCCATCTGCCTGGCCGTGTGGACGGGTGTGGCCGGCGTCACCGGTCTGGTCTCCGCTCTGATCGGTGGCGTGATCGCGTGCCTGTCCTCGGTCGGCACGCTGGTCCTCATGCGGAAGACCGCGGCACTGCCCGTGCAATTCATCATGGTCGCCGCGCTGGGCGGGTTCATGGGCAAGCTGATCCTGCTGGTCGGCGTGATGTTCCTGCTGCGCGCGTTCCCGGCGCTGCACGTGAACGCACTGGCGCTGACCACGGTCGCGACCATCGTGGTGACCACCTTCATGGAGGTGCGCGCTTCGAAGCGCAGTCGCAGTCAGATCGTCATCCCCACCCCTGGTAACACCTGATCTACCGGCTGGTACGGTTCGCGCAGGACGGGACACCCGGTAGTGGGGGTGCCTCTCGTAGCCGCTTGCGGTCCGTAAGGTACGTTCTGTCCAGATCGTGACGATTCCCCCGGCGGAGTGAACGCCGGCCGGGAGAACCGGAAGGAACACAGTGACCACGATGGTGCTGGCTGCGGGTGATGAGTTCGTCGCACCCGGTGTGAAGGACTTCTTCCTCCCACCGATCTTCGGCGAAGTCACCAAGCCGATGGTCCTAGTGGTGCTGTCGATCTTCATCATCTCCGCCTTCTTCCTGGCCGCCAGCCGCAACATGAAGCTGGTGCCGGGCAAGTTCCAGTTCCTGGCGGAGTCGTTCTACGACGTCGGGCGCAACGGCATCGCGCGCGAGCAGATCGGCAGCAAGGACTTCAAGCCGTTCGTCCCGCTCATCATCACAATCTTCAGCTTCATCCTGGTGAACAACCTGTTCGGGATCGTGCCGTTCGTGCAGTTCCCGACGATGGCGCACATCGGGTTCCCGCTGGCCGTCTCGCTCCTGGTGGTCTACCCGGTCTACCACTTCGTGGGCATCCGGCGGCACGGCTTCCTCGGCTACCTGAAGCACCAGACCATGCCGCCCAGCGCGCCGTGGTTCGTGCTCCCGCTGCTGATCCCGATCGAGTTCCTGCAGAAGTTCATCCTGAACCCGCTCACGCTCGCCCTCCGTGTTTTCGCGGCGATGTTCGCGGGTCACCTTCTGCTGATGGTGTTCATCCTGGCCGGTGAAGCCCTCCTGTTCTCGGGCGGCGTGGCGATCGCGGTCGCGCCGATCTCCTTCCTCTTCGCCATTGCGCTGACGTTCCTGGAAGCGCTGATCATGGTGTTGCAGGCCTACATTTTTGCTCTGCTGTCCGCCGGCTACATCGGCGCGGCGCTGGCGGAAGAGCACTGATAAAAAAGCAAGCCTCCGATCCACGACGAGCGTCGTGGACCGAATTGGAAAGGGAACGGCACAAGTGAGCGCTATCGTTCTTGCGCAGGAAGCCGGCATGACCGACGCGGGCCTGGCCGCCATTGGCTACGGCCTCGCCGCGATCGGCCCGGCGCTGGGTGTGGGCATGATCTTCTCCGCCGTCATCAACGGCACCGCGCGTCAGCCTGAGGCCCGCGGCGTGCTGCTGGGTCTGGCGTGGACCACCTTCGCCATCGTCGAGGTCCTCGCCCTGCTCGGCTTCGTCGTCTTCTTCCTCGCCACCGGCTGAGTGTTCATTCATCGCATAAGGAGACGGTTGTGATGAACACACTCATCGTGGCGGCCGAAGGGGTGCCGAGCCCGGTTCTGCCGCACACGTCCGAGATCATCATCGGACTGATCGCCTTCCTGCTGCTCTTCTTCATCATCAAGAAGTTCGTCACGCCGAAGTTCGAGGTCCTGTACGCCGAACGTGCCGCCAAGATCGAGGGCAGCATCGAGAAGGCGGAGCAGGCGCAGGCCGAGGCGCACAAGATGCTGGAGCAGTACAAGGCTCAGCTCGCCGAGGCGCGCGCCGAGGCGGCGCGCATCCGGGATGACGCCCGCATCGAGGGCGAGCAGATCATCACCGAGCTGCGGACGAAGGCCCAGGAAGAGTCCACGCGGATCGTCGCGCAGGGGCAGACCCAGCTGGAGACGCAGCGCGCGCAGATCGTCGCCGAGCTGCGGGGCGAGCTGGGCCGGCTGGCCATCGACCTGGCGGACCGGGTCGTCGGCGAGTCGCTGGAGGACGAGGTGCGCCGCCGGGGCACCGTCGACCGGTTCCTCTCCGAGCTCGACGGCACGTCGGCTCCGGCCGCCAAGTGAGGGAACGCCGATGACGCTGCACGCCGCTAGCCGTGACGCCCTCGCCGCCGCCGAACTCCGGCTGCTGGAGGTCGTGGACGGCACGACGGGCCCCACCGCCAGCGAGTCGCTGGCGAAGCTGGGCGAGGAGCTGTTCGCCGTCGTGAGCCTGCTGTCGGCGCAGCCCGCGCTGCGCCGGGCACTGGCCGACAACTCCTCCGAGGCCGCGTCCCGCGACCAGCTGCTGCACGGGCTGCTCGACGGCAAGGTCTCCGACGCGGCCCTGCAGGTGCTGGCCACGGTCGTCACCGCCCGCTGGTCCAGCCCGCGTGAGCTGGTCGACGGCGTCGAGTCGCTGGCCCGCACCACGCTGCTGGTGCGGGCGGAGCGGGACGGCAAGCTCGACTCGGTCGAGGACGAGCTGTTCCGGCTCGGCCGCATCATCGCCGGCAACCACGCCCTCGAACTGGCGCTGTCCGACCCGGCGGCCGAGTCCGCCGGCAAGGTCGCGCTGGTGGACAGCCTCGTCGCGGGCAAGGTCGACCGGACCACCAAGACCCTGGTGGACCAGCTCGTCCGTGAGCCGCGCGGTCAGGGAGTCGTCAACGGCCTGAGCGACCTCGCGTCGCTCGCGGCCAAGCGCCGGGAACGTTCAGTCGCGTACGTCCGTTCCTCCGTCGAGCTGGACGCGGCCCAGCGTGACCGACTCGAAGCCACGCTGACCAGGATCTACTCCAGGCCGATCGCGTTGCACGTGGAGGTCGACCCCACGCTGCGCGGCGGCCTGCTGATCAAGATCGGCGACGAAGTCATCGACGGAAGCGTGGCCGGTCGGCTGGCGTCACTGCGCCGCGACCTGGCCGGCTGACCGAACCGGAACCGCGGCCCACAAGCCCCTTCCCAGAACGAAGTGAGAGCAGGAACGACATGGCGGAGCTGACGATCTCGTCGGACGAGATCCGCAGTGCGATCGAGAAGTACGTCTCGGCCTACTCCCCGGAAGTGACCCGGGAAGAGGTCGGCGTCGTCGCGGAGACCTACGACGGCATCGCCATCGTCGAGGGTCTGCCCGGCACCATGACCAACGAGCTGCTGGAGTTCCCCGGCGGCGTGCTCGGCGTGGCCCTGAGCCTGGAAGTCCGCACGATCGGCGCGGTCATCCTCGGTGACTTCGACAAGATCGAAGAGGGCCAGGAGGTCAAGCGGACCGGCCAGGTGCTCTCCGTGCCGGTCGGTGACGGCTTCCTGGGCCGCGTGGTGAACCCGCTCGGCCAGCCGATCGACGGCCTCGGCGACATCGTGGCCGACGACAACCGCGCCCTCGAGCTCCAGGCCGCCTCGGTGCTGCAGCGCCAGCCGGTGAGCGAGCCGATGCAGACCGGCATCAAGGCCATCGACTCGATGACCCCGATCGGCCGCGGCCAGCGCCAGCTGATCATCGGCGACCGCAAGACCGGCAAGACCGCGGTCTGCATCGACACGATCATCAACCAGAAGAAGGCCTGGGACTCGGGCGACCCGCAGCAGCAGGTCCGCTGCGTGTACGTCGCCATCGGCCAGAAGGGCTCCACCATCGCGGGCGTCAAGACCGCGCTGGAGGAGGCGGGCGCGCTGGAGTACACCACCATCGTCGCCGCCCCCGCGTCCGACTCGGCCGGCTTCAAGTGGCTCGCGCCGTACACCGGCTCGGCCATCGGCCAGCACTGGATGTACCAGGGCAAGCACGTCCTGATCATCTTCGACGACCTGACCAAGCAGGCCGAGGCGTACCGCGCCATCTCGCTGCTGCTGCGCCGCCCGCCGGGCCGTGAGGCCTACCCGGGCGACGTCTTCTACTTGCACTCGCGCCTGCTGGAGCGCTGCGCGAAGCTGTCGGACGAGATGGGCGGCGGCTCGATGACCGGCCTGCCGATCATCGAGACCAAGGCGAACGACGTGTCGGCGTACATCCCGACCAACGTCATCTCGATCACCGACGGCCAGTGCTTCCTCGAGTCCGACCTGTTCAACGCCGGTGTGCGCCCGGCCGTCAACGTGGGTATCTCGGTGTCCCGCGTCGGTGGCGCCGCGCAGATCAAGGCGATGAAGACGGTTGCCGGCTCGCTCCGCCTCGACCTGTCGCAGTTCCGCGAGCTGGAGGCGTTCTCCGCCTTCGCCTCGGACCTCGACGCGGCCTCCCGCGCCCAGCTGGAGCGCGGCGCCCGCCTGGTCGAGCTGCTCAAGCAGGGCCAGTACTCGCCGGTGCCGGTCGAGGAGCAGGTCGTCTCGATCTACCTCGGCACGAACGGCCACTACGACGACATCCCGGTGGGCGACGTCCGCCGCTTCGAGTCGGAGTTCCTGGACCACGTCCGCCGCAGCCACGACGTCATCTTCTCGGGCATCCGCGAGTCCAAGACGTTGTCGAAGGACGCCGAGCAGGGCATCGTGGACGCTGTCAACGCGTTCAAGCAGCAGTTCACCGCATCGAGCGGCGCCGCGGTGGTCAACGAGGCGCCGGCCGAAGCGATGGACGCCGACAAGGTCGGACAGGAGTCGGTGAAGGTCAACCGGCCCGCTCCGACCGAGAAGTGACGTAGGCATGGCGGCCCAGATTCGCGAGCTGCGCCAGAGGATCCGCACGGTCAACTCGACCAAGAAGATCACCAAGGCGTACGAGCTCATCGCCACGTCCCGTCTCGCCAAGGCGCAGACGAGGGTCGCGGCGTCCCGTCCCTACGCGGAGGAGATCACCTCGGTCCTCTCCGCGCTGGCGACGGCGTCCGCGAACCTCGACCACCCGCTGCTGACCGAGCGCAAGAACCCGCGCCGTGCCGGCGTGCTGGTCGTGACCAGCGACAAGGGCATGTGCGGCGGTTACAACGCCAACGTGCTCAAGGCCGCCGAGGAGCTGCTGACGCTGCTGCGGTCCGAGGGCAAGGAGCCCGTGCTCTACGTCATCGGCCGCAAGGGCGCGGGCTACTACCGGTTCCGCCGGCGCGCGATCGCGGGCGAGTGGAGCGGGTTCTCGCAGCTGCCGCACTACGTCAACGCCTCCGAAGCCGGTGACGAGCTGGTCAAGGCGTTCGTCGCGGGCAGCGACGACGAGGGCGACCAGCCCGGCCCGGACGGCGTCCTGGGCGTGGACGAGCTGCACGTGGTCTACACGGAGTTCAGGTCCATGCTCAGCCAGACGCCGGTCGCCAAGCGGATCGCGCCGATGGTGGTCGACTACGACCCGGAGCCGCAGAAGATCCGGTCGGTGTACTCGTTCGAACCGAGCGCGGAGACGTTGTTGGGCGCTCTGCTGCCCAAGTACGTCAAGACCAGGCTCTTCTCGGCACTGCTGGACGCGGCGGCCTCGGAGTCGGCGGCGCGCCGGACCGCGATGAAGGCGGCGACGGACAACGCCACCGAACTGGTCCGGACCCTCAGCCGTCAGGCGAACCAGGCGCGCCAGGCCCAGATCACCCAGGAGATCAGCGAGATCGTCGGTGGCGCCTCCGCGCTTACCGGGGGCGCAGGAAGTGATGAGTGACATGAGTGCTACTGCCACCACCACCCGCACCGGCCGTGTGGTCCGGGTGATCGGTGCCGTCGTCGACGTGGAGTTCCCGCGTGGCGCGGTGCCGGAGCTGTTCAACGCTTTGCACGTGGAGATCACGGCCGAAGCGGTGGCCAAGACGCTGACCCTGGAGGTCGCCCAGCACCTGGGCGACAACCTGGTCCGCACCATTTCGATGCAGCCGACGGACGGTCTGATCCGCGGCGCGACGGTGTCCGACACCGGCAAGGCGATCAGCGTGCCCGTCGGCGACGTCGTCAAGGGGCACGTGTTCAACGCGCTGGGCGACTGCCTGGACGAGCCCGGTCTCGGCCGTGACGGCGAGCAGTGGGGCATCCACCGCAAGGCACCGGCGTTCGACCAGCTCGAGGGCAAGACCGAGATCCTGGAAACGGGCATCAAGGTCATCGACCTGCTGACCCCGTACGTCAAGGGCGGCAAGATCGGCCTGTTCGGCGGCGCGGGCGTGGGCAAGACGGTGCTCATCCAGGAGATGATCACCCGTATCGCCCGCGAGTTCTCCGGCACGTCGGTGTTCGCCGGCGTCGGCGAGCGCACCCGTGAGGGCACCGACCTCCTCCTCGAGATGGAGGAGATGGGCGTCCTCAACGACACCGCCCTGGTGTTCGGTCAGATGGACGAGCCGCCCGGCACGCGTATGCGGGTCGCGCTGTCCGCGCTGACGATGGCGGAGTACTTCCGCGACGTGCAGGGCCAGGACGTGCTGCTGTTCATCGACAACATCTTCCGGTTCACCCAGGCGGGTTCCGAGGTGTCGACCCTGCTGGGCCGCATGCCGTCCGCCGTGGGTTACCAGCCGACGCTGGCGGACGAGATGGGTGAGCTCCAGGAGCGCATCACCTCGACGCGCGGTAAGTCGATCACCTCGCTGCAGGCCATCTACGTGCCCGCGGACGACTACACCGACCCCGCGCCGGCCACCACGTTCGCCCACCTGGACGCGACGACGGAACTCTCCCGTCCGATCTCCCAGAAGGGCATCTACCCGGCGGTGGACCCGCTGTCCTCGTCGTCCCGGATCCTCGAGCCGTCGATCGTCGGCGAGGAGCACTACCGGGTGGCGCAGGAGGTCAAGCGGATCCTGCAGAAGTACAAGGAACTGCAGGACATCATCGCCATCCTCGGCATGGACGAGCTGTCCGAAGAGGACAAGGTCCTCGTCGGTCGCGCCCGTCGCCTGGAGCGCTTCCTCGGCCAGAACTTCATCGTGGCCGAGAAGTTCACCGGCCAGCCGGGGTCGTTCGTGCCGATCAAGGACACGATCGAGGCGTTCGACCGCGTCTGCAAGGGCGAGTTCGACCACCTCCCGGAGCAGGCGTTCTTCTCCTGCGGCGGGTTGGACGACGTCGAGGCCAACGCCAAGAAGCTCGCGGGCAAGTAAGCCCACCCGGGCACACCAGGGCCGTCCCCGCCACGCGGGGGCGGCCCTGCCGCTTTACCCCACCCGACTGCGCAACTCGCGGTGCCCGACCGGAGGACTCGCGGTGCCGGAGCGGAGGACTCGCGGGGCTTGGGCGAGTTGTCCAGTCGGGCACCGCGAGTTGCGCGGTCAGGTCGAGGCCCAGCACAGGGCGCGGGAGATGGCGAAGCCGCACGTGCGCACGGCGGGCACGACTGCCTCCGTACCCGTTCCGGTGGGCACCACGACCGACACCGCGGCCACCACGTCCCCGTCCTGCCCCCGGACCGGAGCGGCGACCGAGTACGTGATCATCTCGATCTGGCGGTCGCTGATGGCGTAGTCGTCCCGCCGCACCCGCGCCAGCACCTCGCGCAGCCCACCGGGCGACACGATCGTCTTCGGCGTGTACCGCTTCAGCGGCCCCGCGAGCACGGCCTCCTGCACCGCCGCCGGCGCGGCGGCCAGCAGCACCAGCCCGACACCCGTGCAGTGCAACGGCATCCGGCTGCCGACCCGCGTCACCACGTTCACCGCGTCCCGCGCCGAGATCCGCTCGACGTACACGACCTCCGTGCCGTCCCGCACGGCCAGCTGCACGTTGTGCCGCGTCACCTCGTACAGGTCCTCCAGGAACGGCAGCGCGCGCTCCCGCAGGTCCAGGCTCCCCGGCGCCAGCACGCCCAGCTCCAGCAGCCTCAGCCCCACGGAGTACCGCCCGTCCGCCGCACGGTCCAGCGCGCGCAGCTCCACCAGCGTCGCCACCAGCCGGTGCGTCGTGCTCAACGGCAGCCCGGAGTGGCGGCTCAGCTCGGACAGCGTCACCGCCGGCCGGTCCGCGCTGAACACCGACAACAGCGAGAACGCCCGCTCCAGCAGCGACTTCGGCGTGGGCACGGGCCCAGTCTCGCACCCACCGGAACCTCCCCGGGTCGTGCGCCACGGCACCGCGAGAGCGTCTGGGGGTGGCTGGTGCGGCGGGGTGTTCCGGTCACCGTTTAGACTGCACGTGACTCCAGTCGACGAGGGAGATGCGCGTGGCCGAGATGACCGTCCAGTTGGTCGCCGTGGAACGCCGCCTGTGGTCGGGCAAGGCCACCTCGGTGGTCGCGCAGACGCTTGAAGGCGAGATCGGCATCCTGCCCGGCCACGAGCCCGTGCTCGGGCAGTTGGTCGAGGGCGGCGTGGTCCGGATCCGCACCACGGACAACGAGCTGGTGACGGCGGCCGTGCACGGTGGCTTCCTCTCCGTCACCGGTGACGGGGTGAGCGTCCTGGCCGAGGACGCGGAGCTGTCGCACGAGATCGACGTCGAACGGGCCCGCGCGGACGTCCGGAACGTGGACGACGTGCAGCGGGTCAGGGCCATCGCGCGGCTCCGCGCCGCGGGTCACACGGCCTGACGCGGACGAGCGGACAAACGCCGTGGGGATCGCCGAACTGGTCGGGGTGGTCCTGTTCGTCGCGGTGGTGGTCCTCACGTACCTCGCGTGGCGCCGCGTCCGGTTGTTGCGAGCGGGCGGTGTGCACGTCGCGCTGAGATCGAGGCTCGAAGGCTCCGGTCGGGGCTGGCACCTGGGCGTCGGGCACTACCGCGGTGACGAGTTCACCTGGTTCCGCGTGCTGAGCCTGAGCTCCGGCCCGGACATGGTCATCTCCCGCGAGGGGTTCGAGATCGACGACCGACGCGAGCCCACCCCGCCGGAGACGTACGCGATGCCCACGGGCGCGGTAGTGCTCCGCTGTCGTGGCAACAGGGGCGAAGTCGAGATCGCGATGGGCCCGGACGCGCTGACAGGATTCCTGTCCTGGTTGGAATCAGCGCCTCCGGGCCGCTCCATTCCCTGGGCCTCCTGAACCGGAACTTCCTGCCGGCGCTCGGCCGGCTGCTGCCTCGGGTGCGGGCCGCTGCTCAGGCGGGCTGCTTGATGCTCTCGTAGATGCGGGCGAAGCCCTCCTCGCCGTGGCCGGCGTCGACCTGCCGCCGGATCAGGTTCTGCACCATGCCGATCACCTCGGTGCCGACGCCCTGCGCGGCGCTCGCTTCAACCATGTCGCCGAGGTCGGAGAACTCCAGGCTCTGCTGCCCGGCGACGGTGTAGTCACCGCCGTCCACCACCGCGGCGAACTCGGCGAACGCCCCGGTCATCGCGGACAGCCACGGCGCGGCCCGACCGGCGAACTCCGTCGCGGACACGCCCGCTCCCGCCACCATCGCCGCACCGTGCAGGAACCCGGCGAACATGACGTACATGCCGGAGAGCAGGGCGAAGTCGTACAGCGACGCCATGCCCGGGTCCTCGCCGAAGTACGTGCTCTCGCCCCACAGGTCCAGCAGCGGACGGCACTGCTCGAACGCGTCGGCCGACCCGCTGTAGAGGACGGACGAGCCGGGCTGCCCGATCATCGACGGCACGGCCATGATGCCGCCGTCCAGGTGCACCACGCCGCGGTCGGCTGCCCAGCCCGCGATCTCCCTGGCCTGGTCCGGGGTGGTCGTGGTGACGTTGACCAAGGTCCGGCCGGCGAGCTGGTCGGCGACCGGGTCGAGGACTTCGTGGACCGAAGCGGCGTCGAAGAGGCAGGCGACCACGACCTGGCTCGCGGCCACCGCGTCGCGCGCCGTCGTGGCGGCGGTGGCGCCCAGGTCGACCAGGACGCCGGCCTTGCCGGGGGACCGGTTCCAGACCGTGGTCGGGTGGCCCGCCCCGACCAGTGCCGCCGCCAGGGCCGAACCCATCTCGCCGAGTCCGAGAACGCTCACAGAGGTGTTTGTCATGCCTAGATCGTCGCCGGTACCGGTACTCTCGACCAGTACGGACTAATTAGTGCAGTACCCACCTTGTGGTAAGCGTGGTCCGAGGAGGGCAGATGGCGACGAAGGCCCGACGTGGTCCCTACTTCTGCGGTATCGACGCCGCGATGGACGTGGTGTCCGGGAAGTGGAAGTCGCTGATCCTCTGGGAGCTGCACCAGCACGGCGTGCGGCGTTTCGCCCAGCTCCGCCGGGGCCTGCCGGGGGTGAGCGAGAAGATGCTCGTCCAGCAGCTGCGGGAGATGGAGGAGGACGGCCTGGTGCGCCGCGAGGTGTTCCCGGAGGTGCCGCCCCGGGTCGAGTACGCGCTGACCGAGCACGGCACCTCCCTCAACGACGCGCTGTCCGCGTTGGGCGACTGGGGCGCCGAGCGGATCGCGCGCATCGGCGCCGAGAAGGTCGACCACGCGGCGGGCTGACCGCGTTCAGGCGTTGGCGCCGGGCTGCCAGAGCACGTCGCCGTCCGGGTTCGCCACCCTGGCCAGGATGAACAGCAGGTCGGACAGCCGGTTCAGGTACTTCGCGGTCAGCACGTTCGTCTGCTCCGCCTCGACCTCGATCAGCGCCCACGTGCCGCGCTCGGCCCGCCGCGCGATGGTCCGCGCCTGGTGCAGCAGGGCCGCGCCGGGCGTGCCGCCGTTCAGGATGAAGGACTCCAGCTTGCCCAACCGGGAGTTGAACGAGTCGCACCACGACTCCAACCGGTCCACGTAGGCCTGGGTGATCCGCAGCGGCGGGTACTTCGGGTCCGGGGCGATCGGCGTGCACAGGTCGGCCCCGACGTCGAACAGGTCGTTCTGGACCTGCCGCACGACCTCGGCGACGTCCTGCTCCAAGGCGCCGAGGGCCAGGGCCACGCCGAGCGCGGCGTTGGTCTCGTCCACGTCGGCGTACGCCGTGATCCGAGGTGACGTCTTGGGCACGCGGGAGAAGTCGCCGAGCCCGGTGGTCCCGTCGTCGCCTACCCGGGTGTAGATCTTCGTCAGGTGCACGGCCATGCCGAGCACTGTAGACACCGCAGTGGGCCACCACGGACGGGCACGATTCAGACCATCCGTAGGATTGCCCGCACATCGAGCGAGGAGTTCCTTACGTGAGTGAGCACTTCCGGGTTCAGGGCGGTGGGCGCCTCGTCGGCCATGTCGACGTCGTAGGCGCGAAGAACAGCGTGCTCAAGCTGATGGCAGCGGCACTGCTCGCCGAGGGCACCACCACCATCACCAACTGCCCGGAGATCCTGGACGTGCCGCTGATGGCGGACGTGCTGCGCAGCCTGGGCTGCGAGGTGACCCTGGACGGCAGCGTCGTCACGATCAGCACGCCGAAGGAGCTCAACCACCGGGCCGACTCGGAGGCGATGGGCAAGCTCCGCGCGTCCGTCTGCGTGCTGGGGCCCCTGGTGGGCCGGTGCCGGCGCGCGGTGGTCGCGCTGCCGGGCGGCGACGCGATCGGCAACAGGCCGCTGGACATGCACCAGGCCGGCCTGCGCAAGCTCGGCGCGCACAGCGAGATCGAGCACGGCTGCGTGGTCGCCGAGGCCGAGGGCCTGCACGGCGCCCAGATCTGGCTCGACTTCCCGAGCGTCGGCGCGACGGAGAACATCCTGATGGCGGCGGTGCTGGCGAACGGCACCACGGTCATCGACAACGCCGCCCGCGAGCCGGAGATCGTGGACATCTGCGTGATGCTCCAGGAGATGGGCGCGAAGATCGAGGGCGCGGGCACGTCCACGCTCACGGTGCACGGCGTCGAGTCGCTGCGGCCGACCGAGCACCGCGTCATCGGGGACCGGATCGTGGGCGCCACCTGGGCGTTCGCGGCGGTCATGACGCGCGGCGACATCACCGTGCACGGCGTGAACCCCCACCACCTCGACCTGGTGCTGGAGAAGCTGCGGATGGCGGGCGCGGACGTGACCGTCTTCGACGACGAGGGCTTCCGCGTGGTGCAGCGCGACCGGCCCCGGTCGGTGGACTTCGTGACGCTGCCGTACCCCGGTTTCGCCACCGACCTCCAGCCGTTCGCGATCGCGCTGTCCAGCGTGTCCGAGGGCACGTCGATGATCACCGAGAACCTGTTCGAGGCGCGGTTCCGGTTCATCGAGGAGATGGTCCGGCTGGGCGCCGACGCGCGCACCGACGGCCACCACGCGGTGGTGCGCGGGGTGGAGCGGCTGTCCAGCGCGCCGGTGTGGGCGTCGGACATCCGCGCGGGCGCGGGGCTGGTGCTGGCCGGGCTGTGCGCGGACGGTGCGACCGAGGTGTACGAGATCTTCCACATCGAGCGCGGCTACCCGGGCTTCGTGGAGAACCTGCGCAAGCTGGGTGCGGTCGTGGAGCGCGTCAGCGGCTGACCCGGGGCCCACGGCCGGTCACCACAGCTGTTCCCGCAGCAGGAGCTTGGCGTCGGGCGCGTCGGCGGGGAACACCATGAGCCGGTGCAGGCCGTCGCGCGGGACCACGGTCACCTTGATCCGCGCCGCCCGCAGGCGTGTGGCCAGCACGTCGGCGGCGGCCGGGGAGGACACGGCGGTGACTTCGGTGAGCAGGCCGAAGTCGTCTCCGGTGTAATCGGGCACGGCCCGCCGGTCGTTGCCGAACGCCCACCTCAGCACCAGCGCGAGGAAGGCGAAGACGACTGCCGTCAGCAGGAGGGTGGTGAGCGTGGTCACGCCCGCTATCGTCCTCCAGCTTCGATTCAGTGAGCAACGGCACGCGCGGCCCGTGTTACCCGTCAGTACGCTACGGGGAACAACGTCGTAGGAGGTTGCCGTGCCGTACCCGGCCGACCGAGAGCGCGACCGTCCGTGGGTGATGCGGACGTACGCGGGTCACTCCAGCGCCACCGCCTCCAACGCGCTGTACCGCCGCAACCTCGCCAAGGGCCAGACGGGCCTGTCCGTGGCGTTCGACCTGCCCACTCAGACGGGTTACGACCCGGACGACGAGCTGGCCAGGGGCGAGGTCGGCAAGGTCGGCGTGCCTGTCAGCCACATCGGCGACATGAGGCAGCTGTTCGACCAGATCCCGATGGGTGAGGCGAACACGTCGATGACCATCAACGCGACGGCCATGTGGCTGCTCGCGCTGTACGTGAGCGTGGCCGAGGAGCACGGCGCCGACCGCGCCACCCTCGCGGGCACCACGCAGAACGACATCATCAAGGAGTACCTGTCCCGCGGCACGTACGTGTTCCCGCCGGGGCCGAGCCTGCGGCTGATCACCGACGTGGTCGCGTGGACCGTGTCGAACGTGCCCAAGTGGAACCCGATCAACATCTGCTCGTACCACCTGCAGGAGGCGGGCGCGACGCCGGTGCAGGAGATCGCGTATTCGATGTCGACCGCGATCGCGGTGCTCGACTCGGTGTTCGACTCCGGCCAGGTGCCCGAGGAACGGCGCGGCGAGGTCGTCGCCCGGATGTCGTTCTTCGTGAACGCCGGGGTGCGGTTCGTCGAGGAGATGTGCAAGATGCGGGCGTTCGTCCAGCTGTGGGACGAGATCACCCGCGACCGGTACGGCATCGCCGAGCCCAAGCACCGCCGGTTCCGGTACGGCGTGCAGGTGAACTCGCTCGGGCTGACCGAGGCGCAGCCAGAGAACAACGTGCAGCGGATCGTGCTGGAGATGCTGGCCGTGACGCTGTCCCGCGACGCGCGCGCCCGTGCGATCCAGCTCCCCGCGTGGAACGAGGCGCTGGGCCTGCCCCGGCCGTGGGACCAGCAGTGGGCGCTGCGCATGCAGCAGGTGCTGGCCTACGAGACGGACCTGCTGGAGTACCAGGACATCTTCGACGGCTCGCACGTCGTCAAGGCCAAGGTGGACGAGATCGTCGAGGGCGCGCGGGCCGAGATCGACCGCGTGCAGGCGATGGGCGGCGCGGTCGCGGCCGTCGAGTCCGGGTACATGAAGTCGGCGCTGGTGTCGTCGTTGGCGGACCGGCGTCGGCGGGTCGAGTCCGGTGAGGACGTCGTGGTGGGCGTGAACAAGTTCGCCACCACCGAGCCGTCGCCGTTGCAGACCGAGGGCGCGGACTCGATCCTGCAGATCGACCCGGTGGTGGAGCAGCAGGCGGTCGAGGCGCTCCGGGAGTGGAAGGCCTCGCGCGACGACGCCCTGGTGAAGTCCACCCTGGACGACTTGCGCGCGGTGGCCAAGACGGATCGGAACCTGGTCGAGGCGACCATCGCGTGTGCTCGCGCGGGCGTGACGACCGGGGAGTGGTCGTCGGCGCTGCGCGAGACGTTCGGCGAGTACCGGGCTCCCACCGGTGTGTCGGCCGCGTCGGCGTCCGGTGAGGCCGGGGCCGAGATCGGCCGGGTGCGCGAGCGGGTGCGGGCGACCGGTGAGGAACTGGGCGAGCGGCTGCGGATCCTGGTGGGCAAGCCGGGGCTCGACGGGCACTCCAACGGCGCCGAGCAGGTGGCCGTGCGGGCGCGCGACGTCGGCTTCGAGGTCGTCTACCAGGGCATCCGCCTCACGCCCGCGCAGATCGTCGCCGCCGCCGTGCAGGAGGACGTGCACGTGGTGGGCCTGTCGATCCTGTCCGGCTCGCACCTGGAGGTCGTGCCCGCCGTGGTCGACGGCCTGCGGGCGGCCGGCGCCGGTGACGTGCCGGTCGTCGTCGGGGGGATCGTCCCGCCCGACGACGCCGACAAGCTCCGGGAACGCGGTGTGGCGCGGGTGTTCACGCCGAAGGACTACGAGCTGACCCGGATCATGGACGAGATCGTGACCGTGGTGCGGTCGGTCCACGGCCTCTAGCGCCTCAGACGAGGTCGTCGGTCGAGACGATCTCGGCGAAGCCACCGCCACGCAGGTTGGTGGCGGTGGCCTGGGCGAGCTGGTCGGCGGTCAGGTCCTCCAGGTCGAACGTGAACGTGGCGTCGAGGACGACCTCCACCCGGTAGCCGAGGTTGCCGCCGACCCGGGCGGTCGTCTCCACGCACATGTTCGTCTGGACGCCGGCGAGCGCGATGTCGGTGATGCGCCGGGCTGTCAGCCACGCGTGGAGGTCGACCTCGCCGTGGAACGCGGAGTTGACGTTCTTGGCGAACACCAGGTCGGGCTCGGCCAGGTCGAGTTCCGGCTTGAACCGGTTGCCGTCCTGGCCGGGGCGCAGCGGTGAGCCCGGCGTGGTCGAGTCGTGCCGGACGAGCACCAGGGGGCCGGTCCACGAGGCCAGCAGCCGGGCGACGTTGGCCTCCGCGTCGGGGTTGTTGCGCTTGCCCCAGTACGGGTCGTCGAAGCCGCGCTGCACGTCGATCAGGATCAAAGCGGTCATGCCGCAACTGTGCGTCCGACATGGCCTGGGACGTGAGTGGCAGATCCGGCGCGTTGAGGTACTTTCCTGCCATGCGCGCGGTCGGTGTCCTGGTGTTGCCGGGAAGTCGGATGTTCGACGTGTCGGTGGTCAGCGAGGTGTGGGGCGTCGACCGGACCGACAGCGGCATCGGCCCGTTCACGCTGCGGCTCTGCGCTCCCGGGCGGGCGGCGACGCCGGTGGAGCCGGTGGGCGTCATTCCGGCGACGCACGGGTTGGCCGGGTTGGCCGACTGCGACCTGGTGGTGGTGCCCGGTCGGGTCGATCCGTCCGCGCCGGTGCCGCCCGCGGCCGTGCGCGCGCTGCGGTCGTTCTCCGGCACGGTCGCGGCGCTGTGCTCGGGCGCGTTCACGGTGGCGGCGGCGGGGTTGCTGGACGGTCGGGAGGCGACGACGCACTGGCGGCTGCTCGACGCCCTGGAGGACGCCGCACCTCGCGCGCGTGTCGTGCGGGACGTGCTCTTCACCGATGGCGGCGAGGTCCTGACGTCGGCGGGTGTGGTCGGCGGCTTGGACCTGTGCCTGCACTTGGTGCGCCGGGCGCACGGTGCTGACGTGGCCGCGGCCTTGGCCCGTCGCCTGGTGATGCCGCCGACCCGTGAGGGAGGCCAACGCCAGTACGTGGACCCGCCCCTGCCCACCAGACCGGACCGCGCCGGTATCGCCTCCACAGTGGACTGGGCGGTGGGGCGGCTGGGCACGCCGATCGGCGTCGCCGACCTGGCCGCGCACGCGGGGATGAGCGACCGGACCTTCCACCGGACCTTCCTCGCCGCGACCGGCAGCACCCCCGGCCGGTGGCTCCGGGTGCAGCGGGTGCGACTGGCGCAACGCCTGCTGGAGACGACGGACCTCCCGGTCCACCGCGTGGCGGAGCGTTCAGGCCTGGGCACCCCCACCAACCTCCGCCGCCGACTGCGCGCCGAACTGGGCGTGACCCCGGACGCCTACCGCCGCACGTTCCGAGTACCGGCAGCCTCCTGACCGGCGGTGCCGCAGCTGCCCCGAGCCCGACCGGGGTCAGCGCATCGCCACCGGGATGACGCCGTTGCTCTCGTCCACCAGCAGCCGGGCGCCCAAGGGCTCCTTGAGCTTCACCGGGTAGGGCTTGCTCCGGTACATCGCGTCACGGGCGCAGGTGCCGCCGCCGCCCGTCGTCCGCAGGCCGACCGTCACGAACGCCGCCCCCTCGGTCACCACGGGCTCGCTGACGGCCGGCTCCTCACCGGGGCACGGCGGCCCCGGGTCGGGCAGCTGGACGACCAGCTCCACCCCGTCGAACGCAACCGCGTGGTGCAGGGAGGCACCGACCTCGCCGAGCTTCCAGAACGCGTCCGGGGTGAGCGCCGGCCACGCCCACACGCTGCCGAACGCGCTGCGGAACCGCCACGCGGGCAGCTCCAGCTCTCCACGGTCGGTCCGGAACCCCGCCGTGCCCAGCTCGGCGCTCACCAGCTCCAGCGGCGGGCCTTGCGACCCGTCCTCGGACATCGCGTCCACCGCCTCCCGCACGCCGATCAGCGGCACCGTGGCCGGACCGTCGGGCAGCGTCACCGACATCGGCCCCGGTGTCGCGGGCTCCGCACCGGTGAACGCGAAGCGCCCGCCGCCCGCCGCCACCTTCTCGTCCTCGCTCCCGACCGACTCCACCTGCGCCGGCGGTGACCCGATCAGCACGATCGGACGGGGAACGGCGTGCACCGGGAAGTCGACCGGGGCGGGCGCGGTGGGGGCGCCGGGCGCGGTGGGCGCGCCGGGATCGAGGGGGAGTACCGCTGACGGCGTGCCGGCGCAGCCCGCCAGCAGCAGCCCGACGGCCACCAGGCGAAGTCTCATACCGACTGGACGGCAGTTCCCCGGCAGGTGGTTGCACGGCCGGTTACGGTCGCAACATGGCCGAATACCAGCACATCCGCGTCGATCGCACGGACGACGTCGTGCGCATCACCATGGACCGCGCCGCCCGGCGCAACTCGCTGTCCGCCGAGCACCTGGCGGAGCTGCTGACCGCGTTCCGCGAGGTCGCCGCGACCGACGCGGTGGGCGTGGTGCTCGCGGGCGAAGGGCCGGTGTTCTCCGCCGGGCACGACTTCGCCGACGTGTCGGCACGAGACCTGGAGGGCGTGCGCGAGCTGCTGACCCTGTGCACGGACCTCATGCGGACCATCGAGTCCGTGCCGCAGGTGGTGATCGCCAGGGTGCACGGCCTGGCCACGGCGGCAGGCTGCCAGCTGGTGGCGTCCTGCGACCTGGCGGTGGCGGCGGAGGAGGCCGGGTTCGCCCTGCCCGGTGGCAAGGCCGGCTGGTTCTGCCACACGCCCGCGGTACCGGTGGCGCGTTCCGTGGGGCGCAAGCGGTTGATGGAGATGGCGCTGACCGGTGACACCGTGGACGCGCGGACCGCCGAGCAGTGGGGCCTGGTGAACCGCGTCGTGCCGTTGGCGGAGCTGGACGACGCCGTGGGCGACCTGATGCGCCGGGCCACCAGGGGCAGCCGGGCCGGCAAGGCGTTGGGCAAGCAGACGATCTACGCCCAGCTGGACCGGCCGGAAGCCGACGCGTACGGCATCGCGCTGGAGGTCATGGCCGCCGCGTCCCAGACCCCGGCGGCCAAGGAGGGCATGTCGTCGTTCCTGGAGAAGCGCCCGGCGGTGTGGTCCGACTAGCTCACCCCCGTCCGGATCATCCCGTCCAGATCATCCCGTCCGGATCATCCCGTCTGGATCACCAGCGAGGCCACGGCCAGGACGAGGTACGCGGCGGGGAACGTCATGGTGCGGAAGGCGCGGGCGCGCACGTGGACGACGATCGCGCCCACGAAGAACGCCACCAGCCCGGTCGCCGCCGCGACCCCGACGACCGGCACCCCCAGCAGGCCGAGGAGGAGACCGGCGGCCCCGGCGGCTTTCAGCGCGCCCAGAGCGGGCAGCCAGTGCCGGGGCACGTCGACCGCGGCCGAGTTGGCCAGGACGAAGTCCGCTTCCAGGAAGTCGGCAACGGCCATGCCGGCGTTGGCCACGATCGTGAGGACGATGAGGACTACGTGAACGGCGGACATGAACCCTCCGGAACGTCGAGCGGGCAGACGGACATCTGCCCACTCGACGTGCTGCCCGGCCAGAAGGTGACCGGCCAGAAGGTGACCGGCGCGGAACCTGACCGGCGCGGAACCTGACCGGGGGAGCTATCCCACCCGCTTGTAGAACACGGTCGTCGGCCGCGGCACGCCGGTCGGGTCGGTGGCGTAGTCCGGGATGACGCCGACCTCCGTCCAGCCCGCCCGCCGGTAGAGCGGTTCGGCGGCCGAGCCGGTCTCGGTGTCCAGGACGAGCAGGGTCACGCCGCGCTCCGCCGCCGCACGCTCGGCCACGTCCAGCAGCGCGCGTCCCAGGCCCGCCCGCCGGGCGTCGCGGTGCACCAGCAGCTTGGCCACCTCGGCGCGGTGCGCGCCGTTGGGCATGGCGGCGAACCTCAGCTGGACGGTGCCGAGCACCCGCTCCCCGTCCCGCGCCACCCACAACACCAGCACGCCGTTGGCCACGGGGGCGGCCAGCGCACGCCACCACTCGACCGCCTCGTCGCGCGACAGGGGACCGAGGAAACCGACCGACGCGCCACCCTCGACGACGTCCAGCAGCACGTCGGCCAACCCGTCCGCGCACGCCAGCACACCGGCGGACGTCAGCTCCACCAACTCGGCCCGCACGGCGGTGGGTCCGCTCACGGCACCGGCCTCGTCCACCTGCTCGCTCACGGCTGCTCGCTCACGGCTGCGCGTTCTCGTGCAGCAGGAGCAGCGTGTAGGCGGCGATCGACTGGGCGTCGGTGATGTCACCCCGCGCGACCATCGCCTCGAACTCCGCCCGGGGGAACCACGCCGAGCGCATGTCCTGCTCCTCGTGCTCCCGCTCGTGGAAGCCCTCCGTGAGGTGGGTGGCGAGGAACACCCGGCCGCGCTGGCTCGACATGCCGGGCGCGACGTCGAGCACGCCCAGCTGCACCAGCCTGCCCGCCCGCAACCCGGTCTCCTCGCGCAGCTCGCGCTCGGCCAGCGCCATCGGGTCCACGTCGGCGCGGTCCGGCGCGGTGCCCTGCGGGAACTCCCAGCGCCGCAGGCCCAACGGGTAGCGGAACTGCTCGACGAGCCGCAGGCGCTCGCCGTCCATGGGGATCACCAGCGCGAAGTCCGGCTTGTCCACCACGCCGTAGATCCCGGTGGTGCCGTCCGCGCGCCCGATGGCGTCCTCCCGGACCACCATCCACTGGTTCGCGTACACCTCACGCGATCCGAGGGTTTCCACGATCACTCTCCCTGTGCCAACGACGACCGGGTGACACGTCGGCCGACGGTACCTGCCGGTGGATCAGGCCCCGCACCCCGTAGCCTGTCCGCCGTGCGCCTCGTCATCGCTCGCTGCAAAGTCGACTACGTCGGACGCCTCACCGCCCATCTGCCGATGGCGCAGCGGCTGCTGCTGATCAAGGCGGACGGCTCGGTGTCGATCCACTCCGACGACCGCGCGTACAAGCCGCTGAACTGGATGAGCCCGCCGTGCTGGCTGATCGAGGAACCGGACATGTGGGTGGTGCAGAACAAGGCGGGCGAGAAGCTGATCATCACGCTGGCCGAGGTGCTGCACGACTCCAAGCACGAGCTGGGCCCGGAGCCCGGCCTGGTCAAGGACGGTGTGGAGGCCGACCTCCAGAAGCTGCTGGCCGAGCACGTCACCACGCTCGGCGAGGGCTGGACCCTGGTCCGCCGCGAGTTCCCGACCCCGATCGGCCCGGTCGACCTGATGTGCCGGGACGCGTCCGGCGGCTCGGTCGCGGTGGAGATCAAGCGGCGCGGCGAGATCGACGGCGTGGAACAGCTGACCAGGTACCTGGAACTGCTCAACCGGGACCCGTTGCTCGCGCCGGTGAAGGGCGTGTTCGCGGCCCAGCTGATCAAGCCGCAGGCGCGCACGCTGGCCGAGGACCGCGGCATCCGCTGCGTCGTGCTGGACTACGACGTGCTGCGCGGGATCGAGTCGGACGAGTTCCGGTTGTTCTGAAAATCAGGTTGATCCGTGCCCGGCTCGGACTAGGCTTCCCCAGCACTCCCGGTGCGAGGTCTTGCGGCTACTTCCTGATAAGAATTCCACCGCGCGACCGGTTTGATCTCGGGAGCACCCAACTCCACACGTGCCCGGTGCGCAGGCGGGGGCTACTTCCTCTTCCCAAGGGGTGACGCGGGTTCGAATCCCGCCACCGACCGGTGGTCGGTGTCGTCCAGCGGCCCAGGACACCATCGTGCCTTCGCCGACTCCGATCTCGGGCACGTGTGAGGCTGTCGTCGCTCCCTCAGGAATCCCGAGGCCGAGCAATGAGCAAGTTCAACTCCGCGCACGTCCGCCCACTGGTGTCGAGCCCCGTCGTGTCCGAGTCCGTGCCGAGTGGGCTGACCCACGAGGGCGGCGCCGGGTACGCGCGCGACCCGCGGTCGGAGCTGTTCCTGCTCTCGGTCGCGAACATGGTCGGCGAGGAGACCTTCTACGAGACCTCGGACAAGCGGGACGACCGCTACGCCGAGCTGGTGCGTGCCGTGACCATCGCCGACCCCGGGTGGACGGCCCGGTTCCTGGCGTGGCTGCGCGGTGACGCGAACATGCGCTCCGCGTCCCTCGTCGGCGCCGCGCACTTCGTCAAGGCCCGCTTGGACGCCGGTGAGCACGGCATGTCCCGGCAGGTCGTGGACTCGGTGCTCCAGCGCGCGGACGAGCCCGGCGAGTTCCTGGCCTACTGGACCTCCCGCCACGGCCGGGCCCTGCCGAAGCCGGTCAAGCGCGGCGTGGGGGACGCTGTGCGGCGGCTGTACGACGAGCGCGCGCTGGTGAAGTGGGATTCGGAGGCCCGCGGCTTCCGGTTCGGCGACGTGCTCAACCTCGTGCACCCCTCGCCGGTCGACCGCGAGCAGGGTGACCTGTTCGCCCACGCCCTCGACCGCCGTCACGGCAGCCCCGACCCGGTCCCGGCGTCGCTGGGCGTGCTGCGTGCACGCGCGGAGCTGACGGCGTGGCCGGCGGAGCAGCGGCGCGCGCTGTTCCGGCAGGACCGGGACGCGGTCAGGTCGACCCTCCGCGACGCGGGCATGACGTGGGAGTCGGTCGCCGGGTGGCTCCAAGGCCCGATGACCGCCGACGTGTGGGAGGCGCTGGTCCCGTCGATGGGGTACATGGCGCAACTCCGCAACCTGCGCAACTTCGACGAGGCGGGCGTCTCGGACGAGGTGGCCGCGGAGGTCGCGGCGCGGCTGGCCGACCCGGAGCAGGTGGCGCGGTCCCGGCAGCTGCCGATGCGGTTCCTGTCGGCGTACCGGGCGGCGCCGTCGCTGCGGTGGGCGTGGGCGCTGGAGCGTGCCATCGCGCAGTCGCTCGCCAACGTGCCCGCGCTGGGCGGCCGGACGCTGGTCCTGGCGGACACGTCCAGCTCCATGCAGGCGGGGTTCAGCAGGGACGGTTCGCTGATGCGCTGGGACGCGGCGGCGGTGTTCGGCATCGCCCTCGGTCTGCGGTGCGCGGACGCCGACGTGGTGTCGTTCAGCTCCTCGCAGTACTACTCCAGCGACCCGCCCGGCGCGAGGACGATGGTGTTCCCCGTCCGGCCCGGCGAGTCGCTGCTGCGGTCGGTCGACCGGTGGAAGGCCGACGGCTACTTCCTCGGCGGCGGAACCGACACGTCCGGGGCCCTGCGCCGGCACTACGCCGGTCACGACCGCGTGGTGATCCTGACCGACGAGCAGTCCGACGAGGGCGACGTGCACCAGGCGCTGCCCGGGCACGTGCCGCTGTACACGTGGAACCTGGCCGGGTACCGGCACGGCCACGCGCCGAGCGGTGGACGTGACCGGCACGCGTTCGGCGGCTTGACCGACCAGGCCTTCCGGATGATCCCGTTGCTGGAGAGCGGTCGGAACGCCGACTGGCCCTTCTGAGGGTGGTTCCGCCGGTCCGCACAAGTGCGGGCCGGCGGAGGCCGTTCGGCCGCGTGGCAGGTCGGTTCCGGCGATATACGCTGACTTCCCGTCGACGGGCTTGGAGGCGTGCGTGCGAAGACCCGGTGCGCCGGTCCTGGTCGTGGTGCTCGCCCTGGTGCTGGCCGGCTGCGCCGGGGAGGAGCCCGTTCCGCTACCCGTGGTCACGCCGATGAGCTCCACCGCCGCTCCGGCGGCCGCACGTCTCGCGGCGCAGCCCCTGGCCGGTCACGCCGGTGGGGACGTCCGGCTCAGCGGTGAGGGTTATCCGGCGCTCGGGCGCGTGCTGTTCACCTTCCACGGACTCCAGGTCGGTGAGACCACGGCGGACGCGGCCGGGCGGTTCGCCGGGGTCCCGGTTCGCGTGCCCGACTCGTTCGGCGATTCCGCTCCGGGCACCCACTTCACCATTGGCGCCACCTCCGGGCCGATCTACGCCGAGACGCCGTTCGTCCTCACCGGAGTGGCGCTCACCCTCTCCGCACCTGGGGTTTAGCCGGGGGTAATTCATACCGGCAAGCCACACCGGGGTCCGCTACCGTCGGCTTGAGCGGCTGTGCGGTGGTGATCGATGGTGTCCGGCAGTGTCGGAGACGGTGTGATCGGGGAGGTGGGCGAAGGTGCCCGTGCTGGCCCAGGCGGATCTCAGGCTCGACGCCGGTCTGTTGGACTACAGCCTGTTGGCGATCTACTTCGTGTTCGTGCTCGGCATCGGCTTCCTGGCCCGCAGATCGGTTTCGTCGAGCCTGGACTTCCTGCTCTCCGGCCGTTCGCTGCCCGCGTGGGTGACGGGCCTGGCGTTCATCTCCGCCAACCTCGGCGCGATCGAACTGCTCGGCATGGCGGCCAACGGCGCGCAGTACGGCATGGCGACCGTGCACTACTACTGGATCGGCGCGATCCCGGCCATGGTCTTCCTCGGCCTGGTGATGATGCCGTTCTACTACGGCTCCAAGGTCCGCAGCGTCCCGGAGTTCCTGCGCCGCCGCTTCGGCAAGGGCGCGCACCTGGTCAACGCGATCAGCTTCGCCGCGGCCCAGGTGCTGATCGCGGGCGTGAACCTGTACGCGCTGGCGTTCCTGCTGAACCTCATGCTCGGCTGGCCGATCCCGCTGTCCGTGGTCATCGCGGCGGCGATCGTGCTCACCTACACGGCGCTGGGCGGCCTGTCGGCGGCGATCTACAACGAGGTGCTGCAGTTCTTCGTGATCATCGCGGCCCTGTTGCCGCTGACCATCGTCGGGCTGCACAAGGTGGGCGGGTGGGACGGTCTGGTCGCTCGGGTCACCGGCGGTCCGGGTGGGGCCGAACAGCTGTCCGCGTGGCCCGCGACCGAGCTGACGGGCATCCAGAACCCGGTGCTGAGCGTGATCGGCATCGTCTTCGGCCTCGGCTTCGTGCTGTCGTTCGGCTACTGGACGACGAACTTCGCCGAGGTGCAGCGCGCGCTGTCGGCCAAGAGCATGTCGGCTGCCCGGCGCACGCCGATCATCGGCGCGTACCCCAAGATGCTGATCCCGTTCGTGATCATCATTCCGGGCATCATCGCGGCGCTGGTCGTGCCCGAGATGGTGGCGCTCAAGGCCGGCGACGACTCCAGCGGGGTCACCTACAACAACGCGTTGCCCGCGTTGATCGGTGAGCTGTTGCCGAACGGCATGCTCGGCATCGCGATCACGGGTCTGATGGCGTCGTTCATGGCGGGTGTCGCGGCGAACGTGTCCAGCTTCAACACCGTGTTCACGTACGACCTGTGGCAGGACTACGTCCGCAAGGGCCGCCCGGACGAGTACTACCTCCGGGTCGGCCGGCTGGCCACGATCGGCGGCACGGTGGTCGCCATCGGCACCGCGTTCCTCGCGGCCGGCTACGGCAACATCATGGACTACATCCAGGCGCTGTTCTCGTTCTTCAACGCGCCGCTGTTCGCCACGTTCATCCTGGCCATGTTCTGGAAGCGGATGTCGGCCGCGGCCGGTTGGGCCGGCCTGGTCGCGGGCACGGTCGCGGCGGTGGCGGTGTTCGTGCTCGCGGAGACGGGCGTGCTGGACCTGCCGGGCCAGGGCGCCAGCTTCATCGGCGCGGGCGCGGCGTTCGCGGTCGACATCGTGGTCAGCGTGGTGGTCACGCTGTTCACCCGGCCGGTGCCGGAGGAACGGCTGGTCGGGCTGGTCTACAGCATGACGCCCAAGGAGGACCGGATGCACTCCACCACCGGTGACGACGCCGGGTGGTACCGGTCGCCGCTGCTGCTGGGCATCGGCGTGCTGGCGCTGACCTTCGTGCTCAACATCATCTTCGGCTGAGGGGTAGGTCGTCATGGCGCACAAGGCCGGTCTGTTCGACCTGCGACTGGTGATCGCGCTGCTCTTCGCCATCTTCGGCGCGGTGTTGCTGGTGGTCGGTCTCGGGTTCACGGAGGAGTCCGACCTGGCGAAGGCGGACGGGCTCAACATCAACCTGTGGTCCGGGGTGGGGATGATCGTCCTGTCGGTGCTGTTCGCCGGCTGGGCCGCGTTGCGGCCGGTGATCGTGCCGGAGCCGGGTGTGCCCGACCCGGAGGATCCCGATTTGGGCGGGCCGGCCCCTGTGGGGACCGAGTGACCGGGGACCGGGCGATCAACGCGGGGGGTAGACCGGGTTGAACGCCTCGACGGTCCAGGTGTCGAGCCACTGGACGGCGCGTCGGATGCGGGTGCGCACGCGCTGCTCCTCTCGTCGGTTCCATCGGGGTCACCTGGTGCAGCGCGTCGATCTTCTGAATCGTTCCCGAGCGTCGCCGTGAGGGCGAACACAGGGTTCTCGCCCCGAATGGCGCAGTCGGTCGCTACCGTGCACGTCGTGCACCGTCTCGTCGCCGTCCTGAGCGCGATCCTCCTGGTGGCCGGCTGCGCCGGCACGGATCTGGCCAAGCAGAGGTTTCCGCGCACCACCATCCCGGCGAACGCGGAGAACGTGTCCGACCCGACCGGGACGTCCCGCAGCACGCCGGCGCCGGGCGGCGAACCGGTCGAACCGGTGTTCGCGCCGGACAAGGTCCGCCTGATCGACCCCTGCGAGCTGCTGGACGAAGAGGTGCTGAAGCAGTTCGGCACGCCGGGGCGCCGGTCGGGCAGCGGGTTCAGCAGGTGCTCGAACTTCATGAAGGACAAGGCGGGCAAGGACCTCGCGGTCACCGTCGAACTCGGCCAGACCATGACGTCGGAGCTGAAGAACGCCGACAAGCAGCTCGCCGGCTTGCGCAGCCACGAGCAGACGCTGGAGAACAGCGCCTGCTTCGTCTCGGTGATCACCCAGGAGAAGCCGGGCCTGGGCATCACCGTGCAGATCGGCTACGAGGACGGCGACGCGTGCACGCCCGGCCGGGTGGTCGCGGAGTCGGTGGTCAAGCGGATCAGGGCCGACGCGCCGACCCGGACGCCTGCCAAGGGCTCGCTGATCACGCTGGAGCCCTGCGTGCTGCCGGACCAGGCGGCGATCGACGCCGCGGTGGGCGCCGACCACCGCCTGTACCCGTACGGGTTGCACAACTGCTCCTGGGTGGGTGACGACCGCGAGCTGACGCTCGACTTCCGCGCCACGTTCGTTCCGCGCGACCGCGACTTCGACGACAAGCAGACCGAGGTCGACCTGGGCGGCGGGGTGACCGGCTACCAGGTGGACAGCGTCACGGCGTTCCCGTCGTGCGAGGTCAAGTGGGTACAGCTGGTCGGCGAGGACAACGAGGGCGAGGTCGTCGAGGTGAAGTCGGCCGGGCCGAAGGACTCGCAGTTCGACCGGTGCGCCACGGCTGTGGCGTTCGCCAAGGCGTTGGTGGGGAAGATCCCGAAGGCCTGATCGGGTGCGTTGGCCGGGTCGGCGGGTGCCGGTCGGGGTGGGTGGGCTCTCAGCCGGGGGCTGACATCATCCGGAGTTACCCGTTACTGTCGAGTAACGCCCGCGTTCGTGTACGTGCTTGGAGGGCCCGATGACGCAGACCGCTCCCACCACTCCGGCACGGGTCGAGGACGAGGGGCAGCGGTTCGCCTCGCTGGACCCGCGCACCGGCGAGGTCGTCGGCCACCACCCCGTGGCGTCGGAGGACGACGTCCGGGAAGCCGTCCGGATGGCGCGTGACGCGTCCGCGTTCTGGGCCGGGCTCGGGTTCGACGGTCGGCGTGCCCGGCTGGACGCCTGGAGGAAGGTGCTGGTCAAACGGCTGGACGAGCTCCAGGCGTTGATCAGCGCGGAGACCGGGAAGTCCGCCGACGACGCGCGGACCGAGTTGGCGTTGGTGATCGACCACCTGCACTGGGCGGCCAAGCACGCGCCGAAGGTGCTGGGCAAGCGCAGGATCTCGCCCGGCATGCTCATGTACAACCACTCGGCGTCGCTGGAGTACCGGCCGCTGGGTGTGGTCGGGGTGATCGGGCCGTGGAACTACCCGGCGTTCACGCCGATGGGGTCGATCGCGTACGCGTTGGCGGCGGGGAACGCGGTGGTGTTCAAGCCGTCCGAGTTCACGCCGGGGGTGGGGGTGTTCCTGGCGTCCACGTTCGGTGAGGTCGTGCCGGAGTTCCCGGTGTTCCAGACCGTGACCGGGTTCGGCGCCACGGGGGCCGCGTTGTGCGCGGCCGGGGTGGACAAGCTGGCGTTCACCGGGTCCACGCCGACCGGCAAGAAGGTCATGGCGGCTTGTGCGGCCTCGTTGACCCCCGTGTTGTTGGAGTGCGGCGGCAAGGACCCGATGATCGTGGCCGAGGACGCCGACGTGCGGGCGGCGGCCGATGGCGCGGTGTGGGGCGGGATCTTCAACGCCGGGCAGACCTGCGCCGGCGTCGAGCGGGTCTACGTGGCCGGGGCCGTGTACGACGAGTTCGTCGCGCTGGTGACCGAGAAGGCGTCGAAGCTGAAGCCCGGTGGCCAGTCGAACGCCGACTTCGGGCCGATCACCATGCCCGCGCAGGTCGGGATCATCCAGTCGCACGTCGCGGACGCGTTGGAGCGCGGGGCGCGGGCGGTCGTGGGTGGGCTGGAGTCGATCCGGGCGCCGTACGTCGAGCCGGTGGTCCTGGTGGACGTGCCGGCTGATGCCAAGGCGGCCGTGGAGGAGACGTTCGGGCCCACGTTGGTGATCAACCGGGTCGCGGATGCGGACGAGGCCGTCCGGCAGGCCAACTCGCTGTCCTACGGGTTGGGTGCTTCCGTGTTCTCCCGGAACCGGGGCGAGGAGCTGGCGGACAAGCTGCGGTGCGGCATGGTGTCCGTGAACTCCGTCCTGGCCTACGCGTCGGTGCCCGGATTGCCGTTCGGCGGGGTCGGCGACTCCGGGTTCGGACGCGTGCACGGCGAGGACGGGCTGCGGGAGTTCACGTACGCCCACGCCGTCACCCGGAAGCGGTTCGCCGCGATGCTCAACCCGATGACCTACGACCGGGGGTCCCGGACCATTCGGCGCGTGCTCCGGCTGGTCCGGGTGCTGTACGGGCGGTAGGTCACCGGGTCGGGGTGGTCAGCCGGCGGCGAGGGTCTCCTCCAGGTCGGTCAGGACCTCTTCGGCGGCCAGGACGCCCAGACCCAGGAACCAGGTCTCGTCGCTCACGGGCTTGGCCTGGCCCGCCTTGACCGCGCCGAGGGTCTGCCACAGCGGGCCGCCCAGGACTTGCTGCTGGGCGGTCTTGGTCTGGTCTCCGTAGGTGCCGATGAGGATCCAGTCGGCGTCGGCCTGGCTGATCTGCTCCGTGCTGACCTCGACCGCGAGGTCGTCCGCCTGGCTCGCCGGTGGCTGGGGGATGCCGGCGTCGATCAGGATGGTGCCGATGAACGACTTCTCGGCGTAGAGCCTGGTCTTGCCCGGCATGAAGCGGAGCATGGTGACGGTGGGGCGCTTGCCCGCCTCGCGCTCGATGGTCTCGCCGACCTGCTTGGCGTGCGCCTCGTAGTCGCCGATCAGCTTCTCGGCCTCTTCGACGCGGTCGAGCGCCGCGGCGTTGAGGCGGAAGTTGTCCTTCCAGGTGTAGCCCGGTCGGACGGCGAAGACGGTCGGTGCGATCTCGGACAGCTTCGGGTACTGCTGCTCCGCGCGCAGCTGGGAGCCGATGATGAGGTCCGGCTGGAGCTTGGCGATGGTCTCCAGGTTGAGGCTGGTGATGCCGCCGACGTTCTCGGGGGCGCCCGCCTTGTCGCCGACGTAGGTCGGCATCGTGGGCGCGCCGTCCGGGTAGGCGACGCCGACCGGCTCGATGCCCAGGGCCACCACGTTGTCGAGTTCGCCGCCGTCGAGGACGACCACCCGTTCGGGGCGCTCCTCGATGACCGTCTCGCCCAGGGCGTGCTTGATCGTCCGGGGGAACTGGCCCGGTCGGGCGTCGGTGCCGAAGCCGGCGCTCTTGCGGCCCGCCTGACCGAACTCCGAGCCACCCTGGGCCACTGCGGGCTTGTCCGCGGGGGTCTCCGCCTGGCCGCACGCGCCGAGGGCGAGTGCGGCGACGAGCAGGGCCGCGATCCTGGTGTGTGCCACGCTGGGGGGTTCCTCCGCTACTCCAGGTCACTGACCTGCTGTTGTTAGGGCAGCCTCACCGTAGCTCCCGCTTTCCGGGCCGCTTCCGGTGGAGTAGTAATGGGGTGATCAGCGTCGATCGGGAGGTCACCCGTGAAGAAGATCATCAACGATCCGGCGACAGTGGTGGTGGACGCGTTGCGCGGGATGGCGCTCGCGCACGCGGACCTGCTGGACATCCAGTACGAACCGGCGGTGGTGGTTCGGGCGGATGCTCCGGTGCCTCGCAAGGTGGCTCTGATCTCCGGCGGCGGGTCGGGGCACGAGCCGTTGCACGGCGGGTTCGTCGGGCGCGGGATGCTCGACGCTGCCTGTCCCGGAGCCGTGTTCACCTCCCCTACGCCTGACCAGGTCGCGGCGGCCGTGACGCGCACCGACGGCGGCGCGGGGGCGTTGTTGATCGTGAAGAACTACACCGGTGACGTGCTGAACTTCGAGACCGCCGCAGAGTTGGCCGGTGCGGACGGCGTCGACGTCCGCACCGTCGTGATAGATGACGACGTCGCGGTCAAGGACTCGCTGTTCACCGCCGGTCGGCGCGGTGTGGGTGGGACCGTCCTGGTGGAGAAGATCGTCGGGGCCGCGGCGGAACGCGGGGTCGACCTCGACGGGTGTGAGGCGCTGGCGCGGCGGGTCGTCTCGCGGGTCCGGTCGATGGGGCTGGCGTTGGAGGCGTGCACCGTCCCGCACGCGGGCGAGCCGTCGTTCACGCTGGCCGACGACGAGATGGAGCTGGGCATCGGCATCCACGGTGAGCCCGGTCGTCAGCGGGTGAAGGTGGGGACGGCGGAGCAGCTGGTGCCCGCTCTGCTGGACCCGATCCTGGAGGACCTGCCGTTCGGGGACGGGGACCGGGTCCTGCTGTTCACGAACGGGATGGGTGGGACGCCGCTGATCGAGTTGTACCTGGCGCACGGGATCGCGGAACGGCTCCTCGCGGAACGGGGGATCACGGTGGAGCGGCGGCTGGTCGGTCCGTACGTCACGAGCCTGGAGATGCAGGGCATGAGCCTGACCTTGTTGAAGCTGGACGACGAGATGGTCGAGCTGTGGGACGCGCCCGTGCACACCCCGGCGCTGCGGTGGGGTGTCTGATGGAGTGCACGGCGGAGACCCTCGCCGAGGCGATGCGGGCGGTGGCGGCGGTCGTGGTGGAGCACCGCGACGAGCTGCTGCGGTTGGACCGGGAGATCGGCGACGGCGACCACGGCGAGAACATGGCCCGCGGGTTCACCGCGTTGGCGTCCAAACTGGACGGTGAGGCCCCCGCGTCGCCGGGTGGGGTGCTGAGGTTGGCGGCGACCACCTTGATCTCGACGGTCGGCGGCGCTGCCGGGCCGCTCTACGGGACGGCGTTCCTGCGTGCGGCCACGTCGGTCGGTGATGTCGCGTCGCTGGACGGTGTGGCGGTCGCGGAGGCGCTGCGGGCCGCGCTGGACGGCGTTGTGGCGCGGGGCAAGGCCGAGGTGGGGGACAAGACGATGGTCGACGCCCTCACGCCTGCGGTGGCTGCTGCCGAGTCCGCGGCGGGCAGTGGCGGCGGGGTGGCCGAGGTGTTGTCGGCGGCGGCCGACGCGGCGGAGCTGGGCGCCGACTCCACGGTGCCGCTGGTGGCCCGGAAGGGGCGTGCGTCGTACCTGGGCGAGCGCAGCGCCGGGCACCTCGATCCGGGGGCGCGGTCGACGTCGTTGCTGTTGAGGACGCTGGCGGGGAGGGTGCGGTGATCGGGCTGGTGGTGGTGTCGCACAGCCGGCAGTTGGCGTCGGGCGTGGCAGAGCTGGCCGGGCAGATGGCGCCCTCGGTGAAGATCGTGCCTTCCGGTGGCGATGGTTCGGGTGGCTTGGGGACGGACTACGCGGCGGTGGGGGAGGCCATCGCGCAGGCCGATTCGGGTGCCGGTGTGGTCGTCCTGTTCGATCTCGGTAGCGCCAAGATGGTCGCTGACATGGCCGCTGAAGAGGCTGTCGGGTCGGTGGTCGTCGTGGACGCGCCGTTGGTCGAGGGTGCCGTGGCCGCTGCCGTTCGCGCGCAGGGTGGCGCCGGGTTGTCGGAGGTGGCGGCTGCTGCTGCTTCGGCTGCTTCTGCTTCTGCTTCCGCTGGGGCTGGGGCTGGGGCCGAGGACGGGGAGTCGGTCCGGGCGGAGGTCGCGCTGACGAACTCCGTCGGGCTGCACGCCCGGCCGGCGGCGTTGGTGGCCCGGGCGTTGGACGCGTTGGACGCCACGGTGGTGGTCCGGTTCGGGGACGAGGAGGCGGACGCCAAGAGCGTGTTGGCGTTGATGGGTTTGGGCGCGCCCGGTGGTGCCCGGATCGAGGTCGTGGCCAGTGGGGCCGACGCTGCCGAGGCCGTGCGGAGGGTGGAGGAACTGGCCGCGCGGCGGTTCGACGAATGAGCTGTTGAGACGTCCCTGGACCGATTACTTGCACGATACCGATGGTGAAGCTCACGCGAACGACGCGTGACGGCCGTGGGATAGTCGCGACAAGTTACCGTCCGGTAGCCACTCCGGTGAGTGGGAGGTACACAGTGACGCGCCAGTTCAACACGGTCGGAATCGTCGGTCTCGGCACCATGGGCGCCGGTATCGCCGAGGTGCTTGCCCGGACCGGCGTCACTGTCGTGGCCGTGGACGTGGACGAGTCCGCCCTGGACCGCGGACGCGGTCACCTGACCCACTCGACGGACCGCGCCGTGGCGGGCGGGAAGCTGTCCGCGGAGGAGCGGGACGCCACGTTGGCGCGCATCTCCTACGCCACGTCGCTGGACGCGTTGGCCGGCGCCGACCTCGTGATCGAGGCGGTGCCGGAGCGGATGGAGCTCAAGGCCGAGGTGTTCACCGAGCTGGACCGGATCTGCGGCCCCGACGCGGTGTTCGCGTCCAACACGTCGTCGTTGTCGATCACCGAGATCGGTGTCCACACCGGACGGCCGGGCAAGGTCGTCGGCATGCACTTCTTCAACCCCACGCCGGTGTTGAAGCTCGTCGAGGTGATCCGGACGGTCGTCACCGAGCCGGACGTGGTGACCGACGTGGTCGCGTTCGTCGAAGGGCTGGGCAAGACGCCGGTCGTGATCGGCGACCGGGCCGGGTTCATCGCCAACGCGCTGCTGTTCGGGTACCTGAACCACGCGGTCCGGATGTACGAATCCCGTTACGCGACGAGGGAGGACCTCGACGCGGCCATGCGGTACGGCTGCGGCTACCCGATGGGCCCGCTGGCGCTGCTCGACCTGATCGGGTTGGACACCGCGTACGAGATCCTCGACACGATGTACCACCAGTCGCGCAACCGCCTGCACGCGCCCGCGCCGTTGCTCAAGCAGATGATCACGGCGGGGCTGCTGGGCCGGAAGAGCGGGCGCGGCTTCTACACCTACGACGCGCCCGACTCACCTGTCGTCGTGCCGGACGTGCACACGCCGGTGGCCGCGGCGGAAGGCGTGCCCGCTCGTGAGGTCCAGCGGGTCGGCGTGATCGGCACCGGGACCATGGCCACCGGCATCGTCGAGGTGTTCGCCAAGCGCGGGTACGACGTGGTGCTGCGGGCGCGGTCGTCCGAGAAGGCTGCCGCCGCCGTGGCCAAGGTGGGCAAGTCGTTGGACAAGGCGGTGTCACGGGGCAAGCTCGCCGCGGACGACCGTGATGCGTCGCTGGCCCGGATCACGCCCGCCGTGGAGTTCTCGGACCTGGCCGACTGCGACCTGGTGGTCGAGGCGGTGGCCGAGGAGCTGTCGGTCAAGAAGGCCGTGTTCGAGGCCTTGGACGAGGTGTGCAAGCCGGGTGCCGTGCTGGCGACCACGACGTCGTCGCTGCCCGTGATCGAGTGCGCCGCCGCCACCGCGCGGCCCGGTGACGTGGTCGGCCTGCACTTCTTCAACCCGGCGCAGGTGATGAAGCTGGTCGAGGTGGTGGAGACGATCTCCACGTCGGCCGACGTCGTGGCCACCGCCCGGCGGGTGTGCCTGGACCTGGGCAAGGTGCCGGTGCACTGCGGCGACCGGGCCGGGTTCATCGTCAACGCGCTGCTGTTCCCGTACCTGAACGACGCGGTGAAGATGCTGGAGGCGCACTACGCGGTGGCCGACGACATCGACAACGCGATGAAGGTCGGCTGCTCGCTGCCGATGGGGCCGTTCGAACTGCTGGACGTGGTGGGGCTGGACGTGTCGCTGGCGATCGAGCGGACGCTCTACCTGGAGTTCCGTGAAGCAGGCTTCGCCCCCGCGCCGTTGTTGGAGCACCTGGTGAAGGCCGGGAGGCTGGGGCGCAAGACCGGCAAGGGCTTCCGCGACTACTCGGTCTGAGGGCCGGTTACGCGGCCTGATGGAGTGGCGTGAATCGGCGTTTGGCATCGTGGGCACCATGCGGCGTGTGGTGATCTCGCTCCTGGTGGTGGCGTTCGGTCTGACGAGCGCTTGCGCGTACACGGTCAACGGGACTCCGGTGGCGGAACAGGTGCTCGACGTAGACCCGCCGTTCACCTCGACCAAGCCCACGCCGACGGGGTCCGGCAAGTCGTCCACCAAGCCGAAGCCGTCGCCTTCGGGCGAGCCGTCGGCAGTGGGCGACATCTGCTCGTTGATCGGGTGGAAGGACTTGCCGTACGAGGTGCCCGACAAGGGCGCTGAGCCCACCGACACCGGGTACGACACGTCGTTCGACCAGTCGTGCAAGTGGCAGACGTCGGTCGAATCGCTGGACGTGGGCGTCACCCTCAGGTTCCGCGAGGGAAGGCCGATCACGCTGGAGCAGAGCAACGGCGAGTTCGACTTGGCGGACCGGAAGGTGACGTACTTCGACCGGACCACGGACACGTCGGTGCAGCCGTCGTGCGTGCTGGTGATGGACTACGCCGGGGGCGGCATCGGGATCATCGTGATCGACGGCTCGGCCCGGTTCGGCGCCATCTGCGACCAGGGCAAGAAGGTGGCCGAGGTCCTGTTGTCGAAGGAACCCACCGGCTGACCCGGCAGTTGACGGTCGGCCCCGCCGGCTGACGGCCTGGGCCGCCCAAGGGCTCTATGGGCTCGGGAGGGTCGCAGCCCGGGAGGGACCCTGCCGGCTTCGGGCCTTCTGCCGGCCCTGAGGGGCCGGTGGAAGGACGCGGTGGGAGGGCTGGTCAGCCGCAGCAGCCGCCGCCGCAGCACCCGCCGCCACCGTTCCCGCCGCCGGCGGGCGCGTCGGCTTTGCCGCCGAGACCGACCATGGACAGCAGCTTCACGGTGTCGCCGTGGCCGTTCGGGCACGGTGCGGGTGCGGAGGCTTCGCTCATCGACCGCTTCACGTCGAAGGTCGACCCGCACGCCTTGCAACGGAACTCGTAGGTGGGCACGTCCCTCATTCTCCCCGTCGCGACGGGGACAGCACCAGCAAGGGCACCCCAACAGCGGACACTGCCGCGAGCAGCGTCATCACCGGCAGGCCGTGGACCCATCCCAGACCTGCGGCGGCCACGTGGGTGCCGGTGAACGTCACCGTCCACGTCCGCGCCTTTGGTCGCAACCACGCCGTCGCCAGTGCGGACGCTGCTGTGACCAGCATCAACATCGTCGTGGCGAGCAGCACGCCCTGCCGGAGCCCGGCCGGCTGACCGATCGGCACGTCGTCCTCGTGGATCACCGGGTGGACCCGACCACCAGGCGAAACGTCCGTCGCCGACGGTTCGATCAGCAGTCCTCGCACCACCGGCAGCAGCGTCACGGCCATTTCGACCATCAGAAGCAGGGTTAATATGACCCGTCGCGACTTGCTCACCCCGTGGACCGTAGGGGATCACCCACGGCGAGCCCGGATACCCTCGCTACCCGTGCCCCGCCGCAACCGCCCGAACCGCCCCGACGAGCCGTCACCCATCGGTGGACACGGCTGGGCGCGCGCGGAGAGCGGCCCGGACGGCGAGTGGCTGGTGCGCACCGTCTCCGGCGCCGCCACCACCAAGACCTACCGCTGCCCCGGCTGCGACCACGAGATCCGCCCCGGCACCCCGCACGTCGTCGCCTGGCCCGCCTCCGACCACGGCTCGGTCGAAGACCGCCGCCACTGGCACCAGGGCTGCTGGTCGTCACGCGGCCGGAGAGGCCCCACGTCCCGTCGTTGGTGACGCTGCGTGCTCACCGCTGTGCTGCTGCGGCTGAGTGCCCGCATGCGCGACGTGCCTGTCCCGAAGGCCAGCCCGCCTGCGCGTGCGCGGATTGCCCGGTCCGCCCGGTGCATGCGGCCTGCCCAGCCTGTGCGGACTGCCGTGCACGTCCGACTGGCCGGCGTGCGTCCTGCGGGTGCGGACTGACTGGCGTGCCCCGCGCATCCGGCCTTCTCGCCCTCCTGCCTCCTGGCTCCCGTGCTGCCTCCTGGCTCCCGTGCCGCTGGCGCGATACGGCGGCCGGCAGGATGTCGTCGTGGCTGACGAAGTCCGGATCAAAGCCGACACCGTGCTCCCGGCACGCCGGGAAGCGGTGACGTTGCGGACCGACGACGGGCTCGCGCTGGTCGGCGAGCTGGCGTTGCCGGCGGACCGGGACCCAAGGGCCACCGTCGTGCTGCTGCACCCGTTGCCCACGCACGGCGGCATGATGGACTCCCACCTCTACCGCAAGGCGGCGTGGCGGCTGCCCGCGCTGGCCGGCTTGGCGGTGTTGCGGTTCAACACGCGCGGCACGGTGAGTGAGGCGGGGCGCAGCGAGGGCGCGTTCGACCACGCCGTGGGGGAGCGGCTGGATGTCGCCGCCGCCTTGGCGTTCGCGACCGATCGAGGGTTGCCCTCGGTGTGGCTCGTGGGCTGGTCGTTCGGCACCGACCTCGCGCTCATGCACGGGTGTGACCCGAGAGTCGAGGGCGCCGTCCTGATCTCACCTCCTCTGCGGTGGAGCGAATCCGATCACCTGCGTGCCTGGGCGCGTGCGGGCAAACCCGTGGTGTGCCTGGTGCCCGAGTTCGACACCTACCTGCCGCCGGCCGAGGCCAGGCAGCGGTTCGGCGCGGACATCCCGACCGCGGACGTGATCGACTTCCCCGGCGCCAAGCACCTCATGGTCGGGCACGCCGACAAGGTGCTGGACGCGATCGTGTCCGCGGCCGTGCCCGAGGTGCCCACGCCGTTGCCGCGCACCTGGTCCGGCCCTCACGAACGCCGTCAAGTGACCATCGTGGCCTCCTGACGCCGCCAGACCTGCACCGGTCCCTCGTCAATCGTGCTGTCGCCCACGTTCGCGAAGCCCAGCTTCTCCGCGACGCGCTGGGAGGGCGTGTTGTCGGGATCGGTGATGATCACCACCGGACGGCCCGGCCGGGCCCGGCTCGCCCAGTCGACGGCCGCGCGTGCCATCTCCGGTGCGTAGCCGCGACCCCAGTGCCGAGGGCGGAACCGGTAGAACAGGTTCAACGTCGGCTCCCCGTCCAGCTCGTGGTGGCGGAGGCCGCCGAAGCCGATGACCTCCCCGGTCTCACGGCGATCGCGGAGCGCACGTCAGCCGGGCCGACGCGCCTCAGCAGGAGGCGGTCGGTCCGGATCTCGTCCGGTCCCGGGTTGGAGGTCATGGGACGAAGGTAGAGACGGGGTCCGACAATTCGGGGTATGGAACCGGGTATGGAGTCTGCGCCGCTAGTCCTGCTGCACGCCTTCCCCCTCGACTCGCACATGTGGGATGGGGTGCGTGACCTGCTGAAACCCATCACACCGGACCAGCGTGGCGGTGGTCGTTCACCCGATCTGATGGTCGTTGCGGACGACGTGCTGCGGGTGCTGGACGAGCGCGGGATCGAGCGGGCGGTGCTCGGCGGGTGCTCGATGGGCGGGTACGTGGCGATGGCCGTGCTGCGGCGGGACCCGTCGCGGGTGGCCGGGCTGGTGCTGGCCGACACGCGCGCCGGGGCGGACACGGACGAGGCGCGGGCGAACCGGTTGACGATGGCGGCACGCGTCGAGGCGGAGGGCGTCGGATGGGTGCCGGACGCCGTGGTGGGTGGGCTGCTCGGGCGTGCGGCGGACGCGGCGGTGGCTGCGCGGGTGCGGGAGTCGATCCTCGGGCAGGACCCGGCGGAGGTGGCCTGGGCACAGCGGGCGATGGCCGCGCGACCCGACTCGACGGAGGTGCTGGCGTCGGTGGACGTGCCGGCGTTGGTGCTGGTGGGGGAGCACGACGCCCTCACGCCGCCCGCGTTGGCCCGGGAGTTGGCCGAGGTGCTGCGGCGTGGGGAGTACGTCGAGTTGCCGGGGGCCGGGCACCTGACGCCGGTGGAGGTGCCGGACGCGTTCGCCTCGGCCGTCCTGGACTGGCGTCACCGCGCCGGCGTGTGACGGCGGGCGTCCTCGCCGGCGGACTCGGGGTGCTCAAGTGCGCGACTCGCGGTGCTTGAACGCGTGGTTCGCGGTGCTCGAGTGCGCGACTCGCGGTGCCTGAGCGGTGAACTCGCGCGGCGGGGCGCGGGCGTCGGGGGTCAGCGCTTGCCGGCGTTGGCCCTGGGGTTGGGGCGGGCGATCTTCTGGGTGGGGCCGTCCGGGGTCGGCTTGTCGGGGTCCGGGGCGGTAGCGGCCGGGGTGGCGGGGCCGGCTGCGGGGGCGGGCGTGCCGGCGGGGGTGGGGGTGCCGGCGGGGTGTTCTTCGGCCAGCGGGTCCAGGAGGGGGGTTACGTCGTGCAGGGCGGTGCGGACGGCGTGCAGCTGCTGCGACAGGCGGTTGCGGAGTTGCCGGAGGGCGTCGACCTTCTGGGTGGCCTGCGCGACGCGGCGGTTGGACTCCTCGGTGGCCTCGCGCACTCGGCGGTTCGCCTCGTCCGTCGCCTCCTGCACGCGGGCGGTGGCCTCGCTGATGGAGTCGTGGCGGCGGCGGTTCGCCTCTTCGGTGGCCTCGCGCACCAGGCGCTGCGCCTCGGCGCTCGAAGCGGCCTGCTCCTGGGCGATCTGGGCCCGCACCCGAGCCGCTTCCTCGGCCGCCTCGCGCAGCCGCCGCTCGGCCTCGCCCTTGGACGACGCCTCCTGCTCGGCCAGCACCTTCATCGACTCGACCCGTCGGGCCGCCATCGCGATCTCGAAGTCTTCCTCGATCGTGTTCCGGCGCTGGAGCGACTCCGCGTCCAACCGCTCGGCCTCGGCCTTCGCCTCACCCACGACCCGGTCGGCCTCGGCGCGCGCCTTCTCCAGCACGCCCCGGTGCTCGGCCTCCATGTCGGCACGCCGCTGGTCGAGCTCCGCGATGAGCTTCTCGTACCGGGTGCGCAGCACCCCCGCGTCGGCCTCGGCCTTGGCCCGGATGTGCCCGCCCTCGGCCTCGGCCCGCGCCTTGATCTCGTTCGCCTCGTCCTGGGCGAGCCGCAGCATCCGCTGCAAGCGCTCGCTCAGCCCCTCCAGCGTGGTCGGGGGCAGCGACAGCCGCTCCACCTGCCCGCGCAGCTCCGCGATCTCCGACCGGGCCGCTTCCAGCTGCCGGGTCAGGTCGTTGGTCTGCGACACCGCCGCGTCGCGGTCGGCCGCGAGCAGGCGCAGGTCGGAGTCGAGGCGTTCCAGGTGGTCCTCGACCTGGGCGCGGTCGTATCCGCGCTTGACGATGTCGAAGCCGGATCCCAGGGGGACGAGGTCACGGTCGTCGGCGAGGCCCATGCCGCTCACGCTACCCGCTCTTGATGTGCGGCCGGCACCTGCCGGCCGCACATCAAGGGTGATTTCGCTTTACACGCCCCGGAATCGGTTGATCCCGGCCAGGTGCGCGGCACGCCGCTCGTGGTCGCGGACGCCGAGCCCTTCCTCCGGGGCCAGCGCCAGCACGCCGACCTTGCCCTGGTGGGCGTTGCGGTGCACGTCGTGCGCCGCCTGTCCGGTGTCCTCCAACGAGTACACCTTGGACAGTGTCGGGTGGATCTTCCCCTTGGCGACCAACCGGTTGGCCTCCCACGCCTCGCGGTAGTTCGCGAAGTGCGAGCCGATGATCCGCTTGAGGTGCATCCACAGGTACCGGTTGTCGTACTGGTGCATGAACCCGCTGGTGGACGCGCAGGTCACGATCGTGCCGCCCTTGCGGGCCACGTAGACCGACGCGCCGAACGTCTCGCGGCCGGGGTGCTCGAACACGATGTCCGGGTCGTCCCCGCCGGTCAGCTCGCGGATCTTCGCGCCGAGCCGCTTCCACTCGCGGACGTCCTGCTCGTGCTCGTCCTTCCAGAACTTGTAGCCCTCGGCGCTGCGGTCGATGATCAGCTCCGCGCCCATCTTGCGGCAGATCTCGGCCTTCTCCGGCGACGACACGACGCACACCGGGGTCGCGCCGCCGTTCAGCGCGAACTGGGTGGCGTACGAGCCGAGGCCGCCGGACGCGCCCCAGATCAGCACGGTGTCGCCCTGCTTCATGTTCGCGCCGTTGGTCGACACGAGCTGCCGGTACGCGGTGGAGTTCACCAGACCGGGTGACGCCGCTTCCTCCCACGTCAGGTGGGCCGGCATCGGCATCAGCTGGTTGGCCTTGACCAGCGCGATCTCGGCCAGGCCGCCGTAGTTGGTCTCGAAGCCCCAGATCCGCTGCTCCGGGTCGAGCATGGTGTCGCTGTGCCCGTCCGGGTGCTCCAGCTGCACGTCGAGGCAGTGCGCGACCACCCGGTCGCCGGGCTTCCACGAGGTCACGCCGGGACCGGTGCGCAGCACCACGCCGGCCAGGTCGGAGCCGACGACGTGGAACGGCTGGTCGTGCCGGCCGCCGTACTTCTTCAGGAACGCGAACGTCGGCATCGGCTCGAAGATCGAGGTCCACACGGTGTTGTAGTTGATGGCGCTCGCCATCACCGCCACCAGCGCCTCGCCGTGCCCGAGCTCGGGCGTCGGGACTTCGTCGACGTGCAGCGACTTGCGGGGATCCTTGTCCTTGGTGGCCTGCCCCTCGAACATCGCCACCTCGTCGGCGTGCACCGTCACGCCCCGGTAACTCTCCGGTACGTCCAGCGATCCGATCGCGTCCAGTTCGTCGGCGAGGATCGCGTCGAGGATCTTCTGCACGAGGTTCCCTCCCAGGTGGGGTGAGCAGGGATGTGGTGGCACCAGGTCCACGCAGGTGGCAGGAGGTTACCCACGGGTAACCGATTCAGAACCCACAGCTGTGAGGCACCGCACTGACTTTTCGCCCGATCGGTTGCCGATCTCGACGCCCTGATTTCTTGACCGGGCGGCCAACCAAGCGGACCATCGGAGGTGTTCCAGTCGAAGGACGGAGGTAGAGGTCATGGCAAAGGCGTGGACCAGGTGGCAGGACTGGGCCGAGGTTGTCATCGGCGCCCTCGTTCTGCTCTCGCCCTTGGTGGTGGCGACCACCGCGGGCGCCATGTGGACGATGATCGTGCTCGGTGCGCTGATCGCCATCGACGGCCTCGCGTCGCTCGCGATGCCCGGGATGGTCTACGGCGAGTGGTTCCAGATCGTCCTCGGCGCGCTGCTGTTCATCTCCCCGTGGGTGATCGGCTACAGCGAGCTGACGGGCGCGTCGTGGGTCTCGTGGGTAGGCGGCGTGCTGACCGCGGCGGCCGGCGCGATGGCGCTCCCGCTGGCGAACGCGGCACACCGCGGCCGGCTTCCGGGAACGGCCTGACTCCCATCCGCACCCGAAGCCCACTCACCCCACCCCCCGCGGATCGCCCGCCCACCACCCCTGCGGATCGCCCGCCCACCCCACCCTGATGGATCGGCCGCCCACCCCACCCTGATGGATCGGCCGCTCGCACCACCCCCGCGAGGTCGCGTCGATCGTTCGCGGCACATTTTCCGACGATCACGCTTTTCGATCGTCGGAAAATGGGTCGCGAGCGGTCGACTTCCAGGCGACCGAGCCGCCGCCTGCGGAGCAGCGGCAATCCAACACGGCAATCCAACACGGCAATCCAACACGGCAATCAAACGCAGGAGGCAGCATTGGCAGAGGACTCGTCGGCCCGTGACCGGATCCTGCGAGCGGCCGAGGAGTTGTTCGCCGAGTCGGGCTTCGACGCCACGCCGACCTCGCGCATCGCCGAACGCGCCGCGGTGCCGAAAGGGCTCGTGCACTACTACTTCCGCCGCAAGGCCGACCTGCTCGCGGCGCTCGTGCAGCGCCTGCCGGACGGCACGGTGGACGCGCGCCGGGTCGTGGTGGTCGGCGACATCGCGGAGAGCCTGCGCAGGCTCGTCGCCGCGCTGGATGCCCGGTTGAACGCATCGCCGCTGCTCAGCCACCTGCTGTGGCGGGAGGCGGACACGCACACGGCGGTCCGCGACGCGCTGCACGAGCGCTACCGGTCCGTGGTGCGGCAGATCCGCAACGTCATCATCGCGGCCGGTGGGGCGGCGGTGGCGGCGAAGGACGTGGACAGCGCCGCCGCGCTGCTCGCGCTCGCGGTCAGCTACCGCCACGCGGTCGCCCGGCACGCGCCGGACGACGACCGGATGGACCTGGAGCTGACCTTCGTGGCGTCCGCGCTCGAACGGCCGGGGCCGCCGGTGCCGGGGCGCCCCGCGCTCGACTGAACCCCCGCTCGGGGGTGTTCAGCGGGACGCGGCCGGCTCCACCAGTTCCACCAGCACGCCGCCCACGTCCTTGGGGTGCACGAAGTTCACCCGGCTGTCGGCCGAACCACGCCGCGGCGAGTCGTACAGGAGTCGGAACCCCTTGGCCCGCAGTGCTTCGGACGCGGCGTCCACATCGGACACGCGGTAGGCGAGCTGCTGGAGCCCCGGCCCGGACCGGTCGATGAACTTCGCGATGGTCGACTCCGGCGTGAGCGGCGCGAGGAGCTGGACGGCGGCGCCCGTGCCGTCGTCGCCCGGCGTGCGCATCATCGCTTCGCGCACGCCCTGCTCCTCGTTGACCTCCTCGTGCGAGACGACCAGACCGAAGTGCTCCCGGTGCAGCGCGATGGCGGCGTCGAGGTCGGGCACGGCGATCCCGACGTGGTCGATGGCCGTGACGAAAGCTCGGATCTCTTCCATGGCAGGAAAGGGTAATGACCGAATCGGTGCAGGTCCTGCTGTGCGACGCCTCACAGGCTACCGCGCGGTAACACTGGGTATCGTGGCGTGTTAACACTCGCTTACACCCGCTGTGGAGGCTGTTGTGTCCGGTTCCGTCATCGTCGCCGGGGCCCGAACCCCGATGGGGCGACTGCTCGGATCGTTGAACGACTTCTCCGGCGCCCAGCTCGGTGGCGTCGCGATCAAGGCCGCCCTGGAACGGGCCGGCGTCGCGCCCGAGCAGGTGCAGTACGTGATCATGGGCCAGGTGCTCACCGCGGGCGCCGGCCAGATCCCCGCGCGCCAGGCCGCGGCGAACGCCGGCATCCCGATGACCGTGCCCGCGCTCACGATCAACAAGGTGTGCCTCTCCGGCATCGACGCGATCGCGCTCGCCGACCAGCTCATCCGGGCGGGTGAGTTCGACGTCGTGGTGGCAGGCGGCCAGGAGTCGATGACCCAGGCGCCGCACCTGCTGCCGAAGTCGCGCGGCGGGTTCAAGTACGGCGACGTGTCGATGATCGACCACATGGCGCACGACGGCCTGTTCTGCGCGTTCGACCAGGTCGCGATGGGCTCCTCCACGGAGAAGTTCAACGCCCGCTACGGCCTGACCCGCGAGGAGCAGGACGCGTTCGCGGCCCGCTCGCACCAGCTGGCCGCCCAGGCCGCCGGGAACGGCGTGTTCGCCGAGGAGATCGCCCCCGTCTCGATCCCGCAGCGCAAGGGCGACCCGGTGCTGTTCTCGACCGACGAGGGCGTGCGCGGCGACACGACGGTGGAGACGCTGGCCAAGCTGCGCCCGGCGTTCGCCCCGGACGGCACCATCACCGCGGGCTCGGCGTCGCAGATCTCCGACGGCGCGGCGGCCGTGGTCGTGATGAGCAAGGCCAAGGCCGAGGAGCTGGGCCTGACCTGGCTGGCCGAGATCGGCGCGCACGGCGTGGTGGCCGGTCCGGACGCGAGCCTGCACGAGCAGCCCGCGAACGCGATCAAGGCCGCGTGCGCCAAGGAGGGCATCGACCCGGCCGACCTGGACCTGGTCGAGATCAACGAGGCGTTCGCCGCGGTCGGCGTCGTCTCCACGCGTGAACTCGGGATCGCCGAGGACAAGGTCAACGTCAACGGCGGCGCGATCGCCCTCGGTCACCCGATCGGCATGTCGGGCGCCCGGATCGCGCTGCACCTCGCCCTGGAGCTGAAGCGCCGCGGTGGCGGCGTGGGCGCGGCTGCCCTGTGCGGCGGTGGTGGTCAGGGTGACGCCCTGATCGTCCGCGTCCCTAAGGTCTAGAGGTGTGGCCCGCACCGTTGACGTAGCAGAACTGGTCGACCGCGCGCGTGAGGGACAACCGCGCGCGGTCGCCAGGCTGATCTCGCTGGTGGAGGACGCCAGCCCGCAGCTGCGCGAGGTGGCCGCGGCGCTGGCGCCGTTCTGCGGGAACGCCCAGGTCATCGGCTTGACCGGCGCTCCGGGCGTGGGCAAGTCCACGTCCACGTCGGCGCTCGTCGCGGCCTACCGCGCGCGGGGCGAACGGGTCGGCGTGCTGGCCGTGGACCCGTCGTCGCCGTTCTCCGGCGGCGCGCTGCTCGGCGACCGGGTGCGGATGGGCGAGCACGCCACCGACCCCGGAGTGTTCATCCGCTCGATGGCCACCAGAGGTCACCTGGGCGGGCTGTCGTGGGCCACGCCGCAGGCGCTAAGAGTGCTGGACGCGGCCGGGTGCGACGTGGTGCTGGTCGAGACCGTCGGGGTGGGCCAGTCCGAGGTCGAGGTGGTCGCGCTGGCCGACACGACGGTGGTGCTGCTCGCGCCCGGCATGGGTGACGGCATCCAGGCCGCGAAGGCGGGCATCCTGGAGATCGCGGACGTGTTCGTGGTGAACAAGGCCGACCGCGACGGCGCCGACCAGACCGCGCGCGACCTCAAGCACATGATCTCCCTGGGCCGCCGGGACCGGGAGGGCGGCCTGTGGCGGCCACCCGTGGTGAAGACGGTCGCCTCGCGCTCCGAAGGCCTGGACGACGTCGTGGACGCCATCGACTCGCACCACGCCTGGCTGGCGGAACGCGGTGAGCTGGAGCGGAGGCGCGCGACCAGGGCGGCCGGCGAGGTCGAGGCGATCGCGTTGGCGGGGCTGCGTTCCCGCATCGGCGGCCTGCGCGGCGCGTCCGCGCTCGAAACCCTCGCCAAACGGGTCGTGGCGGGTGAGCTGGACCCCTACGCTGCGGCTGATCGACTGGTGGAGGGGGTAGGCGGATGACGCCGGAGGACACGACGTCCGTGGGACTCGCGTGAACGAGATCGCGATCCCCTTCGGCAACCGGACCGAGCGGCGGGTCGCGCTCGCGGTGCAGCTCGGGCTGACCGCGTTCGGCGTCCTGCTGATGTTCCTGTCGTACTCCGACGGCCACCTGGCGGCCATGGTGGTCGGACCGCTGGTCGCGCTCGGCGGCCTGGTCGGCGGTGGCATCTGGCGGCGGCGCGCCCGGCCTCGTCGGCTGGTCGTGGAGCCGCACGGGCTGCGTTGGGAGGAGAAGAGCGGATCGTGGACGGTGCCGTGGTACGAGTTGCACGCGGTGGCGCTGTCGCGGACCGGTGACAAGCCGTCGCTGTGGATGCACCTGGCGCCCAGGGACAAGCAGGCGTTCGCCGCCACCTACCGCAGCGTTCCGAAGAACATGTACGGCCACTGGATCCTGCTGGCGGACGAGACCGGCGGCCCCATGCTCGACCTGGCGTTGCAGCGGTTCGCACCCCAGCTCTACCAGGGGTTCGTGCGGCACTTCACCGAGTACTAGGCGGTCTGAGCGGTCGCCTCCGCGAAGCGCGCTTCGTGCTGGGACACGGCTTTGCGCCACAACGGGTCGCGGTCCTCGGCGGGGAGCACCAGGCCGTAGACGTCGGCCAGCGCGGCGAACCAGTCGGCCGGGCGGTCCAGCAGCGTCCTGGTCGTGGTCTCCCCGATCCGGGACAGGGTCAGCGCGCGCAGCACGTCCCGCCCCCCGCCGTCCACCCGCATCACGCAGAACGTGCGGACGAACCCCGACTCCGGTGAGGTGGAGAGGTGCAGGTGCCGGTCGGCGAAGTGGTCCATGCCGGTGACGGGCTCGGGTGCGAAGTCCATGCCCAGGAAGCTGCCCCGCTCGTCGTGCTCCATCCGCCACCCGCCCGGCGCGACCACCGACGGCCGCAGCCCGAACGTGAACGGACCCTGCCGGTACGCGCCCTCCCGCAGCGGCAACGGCGCGTGCAGGCCGAAACCCAGACCGGCGTCCACCAGCCAGGTGTCGTCGGACCCCGGCAGGTCCCGGATCGTCAGCACGAGGTGGTTCCGGTTGATGACCGGCTCGACGTCCCGCGTCAGCTGCACACCGCCGGCGTGCATGGTCACGCGGTAGCCGAGCGCCCGCAGCAGCGCGGCCAACGCCCCGTTCAGGTGGAAGCAGTACCCGCCGAGACCGGACAGCACCCGCGCCACCGAGTCGCGCGGGTCGAGCGACGTCAGCCGACCGAGCTGGATCTCCACCGTCTCGTACGGCACCCGCTCCACGAACGCCTGGTGCAACCGGGTCAGCGCCGCCACGCCCGGCGGTTCGGCCTCGGCCAGACCGAGGCGTCGGAGAAAGGCGGGAACATCGGGTGACGACATGGTGGAAATCCCCCATCCGGGTGGAAGCCGAGGAAGCCGGGACTTCCGACTCTAGGCAAGGACGATCACAGCGCCGAACGTGTCAGTTCGGCGACCGGGGCGCGAAGGGGTGCGATGTACGACTCCGCGGGGCTCCAGGTCCTCTCCCGCGAGGAATGCCTGGAGCTGTTCGACACGGCCGGCATCGGCCGCCTCGTCTACACCGACAAGGCGCTGCCGGTGGTGCACCCCGTCGTGTTCGTGCTCGACGGGGAGTGCGTCGTGCTCCGCGTGCCGGACCGCAGCGCGACCCTCGTCGCCCGGGACACGATCGTGGCGTTCCAGATAGACGACGTGGCGTCCGACCTGTCCCACGGCTGGTCCGTGATGGCGGTAGGCCACATCACCGAGGTCGTCGACGAGCCGGGGCTGGTCCGGCTGCGGCAGTTGCCGCTGGCCTCGCGCGGCTTCGGCGACCACGACCGCTACCTCGTGCTCGACCTGGAAGTCCTCACGGGCCGTCGCATCCCCCAGTAGGACGCGTTAACCTCGGAACCCTCCGAACCGGAGGGTGGTCTCGGGTGCCTGGATCCCCGGACGCGAACGCCGCGGTGCGGTTGGACGGCCTGGTGCGCGAACTGACCGACCGGACCGCCGAGGTGATCGTCTCGCAGGAACGGCTGCACCGGCTCCTGGCCGCGGTCGTGTCCCTGGCCAGCGACCTGTCGCTGCCGGACGTCCTGCGCCGGATCGTGGAGTCCTCGTGCAGCCTGGTCGGCGCCCGGTACGGCGCGCTGGCCGTGGTCGGGCCGAACCGGCAACTGCTGGAGTTCACCTACGGCGACGCCCACCACACCGAGTCCGACGAGCCCGGATCGGTGACGGCGGCGTTCGACCCGGCCTCGCCCGGCTTCCTCGGCGTGCCGGTGCACGTGCGCGGCGAGGTGTTCGGCAACCTCTACCTGACCGACAAGGAGGGCGGCGCCGACTTCACCCGCGCCGACCAGGAGATCGTGGTGGCGGTGGCCGCGGCGGCGGGCATCGCGATCGAGAACGCCCGGCTCTACGAGCAGTCACGGCAGCGCGAGGTGTGGCTGCGCGCGTCCAACGAGGTGACGAACGCGCTGCTCGCCGGCACCCCGGACCGGGACGCGCTGCGCCTGGTCGCGGTGCGCGCACGGCTGGCGGCGGACGGCGTGAACGCCCTGCTGGCGTTGCCCGACGTGCAGGGCGAGCTGTCGGTCAGGGTGCTGGACGGCGAGGACGTGTCGAGCGAGCGCGAGGTGGTCCGGGAGGTGTTCGACAGCGGCCGGGCCAAGGTGCTCGACGGGCTGCCCGACCAGGACCGGATCGGCCCGGTGGTGTTCGTGCCGCTGGCCGCGGGCGACCGGGTGCTGGGCGTGCTGGTGGTGGCGCGCGCCCGGGACCAGCGGGCGTTCGACGCCTCCGACGTGGCGCTGGTGGAGTCGTTCGCCCGGCAGGCCGCGCTGATCCTGGAGTTCACCCGGGCCACCGGCGCGGGACGGCGGCTGGCCGTGCTGGAGGACCGCGACCGGATCGCCCGCGACCTACACGACCTGGTGGTGCAGCGGCTGTTCGGACTCGGCCTCGGGTTGCAGAGCATGAACGGGCTGGTGGAGCAGCCGATGGTGGCCCAGCGGCTGGCGGACTTCGTCACCGAGGTCGACCAGACCATCCGGGAGATCCGGCGCACCATCTTCTCTTTGCAGGAACCGCCCGCCGGCGCGGCCGACCTCCGCGCGCAGCTGCTGAAGGTGGTGCAGGAGTCGGCCCGGCTGCTCGGCTTCGAGCCGTCGCTGACCATGGACGGGCCGATCGACTCGGTGGTGCCCGACCAGGTGCGGCCGGACCTGCTGGCCACCCTGCGCGAGGCGCTGGCCAACACCGCCCGGCACGCGTCGGCGACGAAGGTCGAGGTGGCGGTGGTGGTGGACCGCGCGGCGACGTGGTTGCGGCTGGTCGTGCGGGACGACGGCGACGGCCTGCCGCCCCGGCGCGGCAGGCACACCGGCGGCCTGGTCAACATGGCGGCGCGGGCGGCCAGGTGGGACGGTTCGTGCGAGGTCGAGTCGACCGGCGGCCGTGGCGTGAGCGTGACGTGGTGCGTGCCTTTGGTGTCGGTCTAGGGGAAGAGGGCCATGTCCATCTCGGTGCTATTAGTGGACGACCACGAGATCGTGCGGCGTGGTCTGCAGCAGCTGTTGGCGGTGGAGCCCGACATCGAGGTCGTCGGTGAGGCGGAGAGCGCCGCCGCGGCCGTGTCCGCCGCCGCGTTCCACCTGCCCGACGTGGCGGTGATCGACGTGCGGCTGCCCGACGGCGACGGCGTCACCGTGTGCCGGGAGATCCGCTCCACGGTCCAGCCGCCGCCCGCGTGCCTGATGCTGACGTCGTACTCCGACGACGAGGCGCTGTTCGGGGCGATCATGGCGGGAGCGGCCGGGTACCTGCTCAAGCAGGTCTCGGGCAACGACCTGGTGTCCGCGATCCGCACGCTGGCCGCCGGCGGCTCGCTGCTGCACTCCGGCGTCACCGCGACCGTGCTGCAACGGCTGCGCGGCGGACCGGTCGAGGACCCGCGCTACGCGGCGTTGAGCCCGCAGGAGCGGCGGATCCTCGACCTGATCGCCGAGGGCCTGACCAACCGGCAGATCGCGAACCGGCTGTACCTGGCCGAGAAGACGGTCAAGAACTACGTCTCCTCGCTGCTGCACAAGCTCGGCTTCGACCGGCGGACCGAGGCCGGTGTCTACGCCGCCCGGAGGCGGCAGACCGGGGCGATCTAGCCGCTACAACGGCCGGCCCACCAGCGGACGCGTGGCCGCGGCGGTGGGCGCGGTCGGGTCGGGCAACGGCATGCCGGGGCACGTCAGGTCGGCCGTCGGCACCTTCCCGTCCACGATGAACGACTCCACGACGTCGTCCACGCACGCGTTGCCGAAGCCGTAGACGCCGTGGTCGCCCTCGTCGGTCACGGTGAGCAGCCGCGAGCCCTGGAACTTGCGGTGGGCGCGCTGGGCGCCTTCCAGCGGCGTCGCCGGGTCGCGCACCGACTGCACCATGAGGATCGGCGGCACGCCCTTGCCGGTCGGCTTCTTCAGGTCCAGCTCCGGCCGGTCCCAGAACGCGCACGGCGCGAGGACCTGGTAGTAGCCGAACAGCGGGTACTTCCTGCCCAGCCGCTCGCCCTCGGCCGCCAGGCCGGCGCGGTTGTGCCGGAACTTCGTGTCGTTGCACGTGATGGCGTGCAGCGTGGCGTTGGCCGCGTCCGGGTACTGGGCCAGCGCCGCCGGCGGCGCGGCGAGGGCCGTGACACCGGACGCCGTGACCTGGTTGATCCACGCCAGCGCCTCGGCGGCGGGCGGGAACGAGTGCTTGCTGTACTGCGCGCGGAACAGCACGAGGTCCAGCCGGACGCCGTCGACCACGGTGCCGTCGCCCAGCGGCAGCGGGTCCGCGGCCAGCTTCGCGCGGGTCGTCTCGTAGACCTGCCGGACCTGCTCACCGGTCGTGCCCAGGTGGTAGAGGCTGTCGTACTTCGCCACCCAAGGCAGGAAGTCGGTGCGGAACCGGCGTTCGAAGCCGTAGCCGAAGTCGTCGAAGACGTCCTGGAACGTGGTGGTGAAGTCGGTGTTCGAGTCGAGCACGAACTTGTCCACCCGGTCCGGGAAGTAGGTGGCGTAGTACGCGCCCATCCAGCTGCCTCCCGAGTAGCCGATCCAGCTGACCTTCTCCCGGCCCAGCAGCCGGCGCAGCAGGTCGAGGTCGTGGACCGTCTGCTCGGTGTTGACCACCTTGCCGAACTCGCCCGACCGGGTCTGGCACGCGGTGGCCTGGAGCTCGGCGGCGTCGTAGAGCAAGTCGGTGTTGGCGCGGCTGCGGTCACGCGGGTCGGTGACGCTCATCCAGTCGAACCCGCCGCACGTGATGTTCGTGCTCGCCCCCGTGCCGCGCGGGTCGATGCCGATGACCTCCATGGCGTCCACGAGCTTGGCGCGACCGGCGAAGAGCAGCGGCAACGTCCGGCCCGGCCCGCCCGGACCGCCCGGGTTGGTCAGCACCGAACCTTTCGCCTCGCCCCCGCTCGGCTTGAGCCGGCTCACCGCGATGGTGATCTTCCGGCCGTCGTCGGGCGTGCGCCAGTCGAACGGCGCCTGGAACGTCCCGCACTCCAGCCCTTCGATGTCGGCGCACGCCGACCACGTGATGGCCTGGTCCGGCCGCTGCTCCTGCTCGGCCTGCGCATACGTCGGCAGCGCGGCGGCCAGCAGGGCGGCGGACACGGCGACAACGAGTCTTCCTCGCATGGATTCCCCCTCCGTCGAGGGCACCACTCCACCGCGCACGTAGGCTGGCGGACAACCGCAGAAAGGCCCTGTTCGGCTCTACGAAAGACTTAAGCCACTCGGGCTCGGAGGAAAGTAAGGTCGCTGGAGTGGGGATTTTCCGGAGGAAGCGGCCTGCCGCGGTTGCCCGCGAAGTGGTGCGGGACCACACCTACGACGACGCGATCCTGGACATCGCGGCCGAGGAGATGGACGCGGGGCACCTGCGGGCGGCCACCACGGTGCTCGCCGAGTGCCGGGACGAGCCCGAGGTGCGGGCGCTGCGGGTGGAGGTGCTCGGCGAGCACGCCATCGGCCACGCCGACGAGCTGCTGGAGCTGGCGAAGAACAACACCGACCCGGACCTGTGGCTGCTGGCCGGCACGGCGTTCATCCGGGAGGCGTGGGCGATCCGCGGCTCGGGACGGGCGGACAGCGTCGGCAAGGACCGGTTCAAGGTCTTCTTCGGCACGCTGCGCAAGGCCGTCGGCCCGCTGCACGAGGCCGCGAAGCTCCTGCCGAGGGACGCGGTGCCGTGGGCGCAGCTCCAGACCACCGGGCTCGGGCTGCAGGTGGACCGGGACCAGAAGGACGAGGTCTGGCGGGAGATCGTGGCGCGGTGCGCGTCGCTCTACCCGGCGCACTGGACCCGGTTGCAGATCCTGGCGGCCAAGTGGGGCGGGTCGGCCGAGGAGATGATGGCGTTCGCCCAGGGCAGCGTGGACGCCGCGCCGCCCGGCGACCCGGTGGTCGCGATGCTGCCGCTGGCCCACTTCGAGATCTTCCTGGAGCAGTTCGAGGACGCCGTGCAGGCGCGGTCGGCGTTGAAGATCGCCACGTTGAAGATGCGGTACTTCAGCCGGCACCGGGACGAGATCGCCACCGCGGCCGACAAGTGGGACTCGACCCCGACCAAGCCCCACCCCCGGGCGTTGCAGGCGCACAACCTGTTCGCGGCGGCGTTCGCCCTGGCCGAGGACTCGCACCGGGCGAAGCGCCACCTGCTCGGCATGCGCGACCACGTGCACGAGGTGCCGTGGGCGTACGTCGCCTACCTGGCGGACGACCTGGAGAAGGAGTACTCGGACCTGGCGAACAAGTACCTCTAGGGGCTTGTGCCGAGCGGCGCGCACGGCGAGCGGCGCGCACGGCGAGCCGCCAGGTGCTCGCCGCGCTCGACAACGACATCGCCGGTGCGGACGGACCGGTAGGGAGCCCGTGCGCCCGCCAGGGCCTGCTGTCAGCCCTCGATGCTCGACACCGAGGGCGGCCGGCACCGGATGGCGACGACGTCGCCGGTCACCACGACCTCACCCGCCGCGTGCGGCACGACCACCGTGGTGCCCCGGTGCACCGCGATGGGACCGAGCGTGCCCGCGCCTTCCAGCACCACGAACACGCCGAACGAGGGCTCCAACGCCGCCGTGCCGGACACGTGCAGCCGGTCGGCGCGGAAGAACGGGTCGGCCTGCGCGTCGAACAGGTTCACCGACTCGCCGGTCGACGCCCGCGTGTGCCGGACCAGCCGGTCCGGGGCCTGGGCCCGCCGCTCCACGCAGTCCAACGCGCGGTCGTAGCCGAGACCGAGGTGCCCGGCTTCGGCGTCGGCCAGGAAACCCCGCCACTCCAACGTGACGGAGAAGTCCGTCGGCTGCTGGAGTTCGACGATGAACACGCCCTCGCCGATCGCGTGCGGCACACCGGCGGGCACGAACACCGTGTCACCGGGGGACACCTTGACCCGGTTCAGCGCGTGCAGCATCGCGGAGGAGTCCTGTGTGGACACCCACTCGGCGACGGTGGCGGCCGGCACGTCCTCGCGGAACCCGATGTAGACCGCCGGGTCCGGGCCGAGCGTGCCCATCACGATCCACGCCTCGGTCTTGCCGTGCCGGCACCCCAGGTGGGTGGACGCGAAGGCGTTCGACGGGTGGCAGTGCACCGGCAGCCGCTGGCCGGCGTCGAGCAGCTTCACCAGCAGCGCCGTGTCCGCGCCGAACTCCGCCGCGTGCTCCTCGCCGAGCCACGACACCGGGTCCGCCGCCACCGCGTCCCGCAGCCACCGGCCGTCCTGGAGCCTGGTCAGCCCGGCCTCGTCCTTGCCGAACTGCGTGGTGGTGGACGCGACCCAGTCCTCCGGCCCGCGATCGGCGTCGGCACGCTGCCGGAACGCCGCGATCGCTGCACCGCCCCGGTAGAACTGCCGGGGCTGGTTGGCTTCCAGCGCGATGGGCTCGAACGGCGGGTTCGGCTCGGCTGGCCGGCCCGGCTCGGACGGTGGGTTCGCCGTGCCGGACCGCGCGACTCGCGGTGTCTGAGCGGAGGACTCGCGGGCATTCATGCTTGAACCTCTCCTGATCCACGGGCCACCAAGCGGACCGGCAGGACGACGCGGCGCGGTGGTGACGCGTCGCCGTCCAGCCGGGCGAAGAGCAGGTCCGCCGCTGCCTTGCCGAGCGCGCTCGCGTCGTGCGCGATCACGGTCACCGGCGGTGACAGCAGGTCGGCCAGCTCGAAGTCGTCGAAGCCCACCAGCGCGGGCCGCGTCGGGCACCCGGCCAGCGCCCGCACGGCGTGCACGGTGATCCGGTTGTTGCCCGTCACCACCGCCGTCGCCGGCTCGGCGGCGTGCCGGAGGCCGTGCAACGCCGCCCGCACCGACTGCTCGTCGTGCGGCCCCATGACCACCAGCGACTCGTGGTGGCCGAGACCGGCCCGCGCGCAACCCTCGCGGTAGCCGCGCAGGCGTTCGTTGGCGGTGAAGATGTCCGGCGCGTCACCGAGGAACGCGATCCGCCGGTGCCCGAACGACGCCAGGTGCGCCACCGCCTCCACGGTGCCGCCGATGTTGTCCACCAGCACGGTGTCCGCCACCACGTCACCGGCCGGCCGGTCCAGGAACACCACGGGCGTGCCCGTCCGCATCTCCGGCACCAGGTACCCGTGCTGCACGCCGGCGGGCACGATCAGCAGTCCGTCCACCCGCCGCGAGCAGAACTCCAGCGACAGCTCGCGTTCCCGCGCCGGGTCCTCGTCGGACGACCCGGTGATGACCTGGCGCCCGCGCAGCCGCGCGATCTCCTCGACGGCGCGCGTGACACCGGAGTAGAACGGGTTGCCGACGTCTTCCAGCACGAGGCCGATCGTGCCGGTGGACGAGCCGCGCCGCAGGTTGCGGGCGCTCAGGTTGCGCCGGAAGCCCAGCTGCTCGATCGCCGCGAGCACCCGCTCGGCGGTGGCCGGGTGCACGCCCGCCTCGTCGTTCACCACGCGCGAGACCGTCTTGATGCTGACGCCCGCCAGCCGCGCCACGTCGTTCATCGTGGCCCGCCGCACCTTGCGCGCGCCAGCCACGCCGTTCGGGGACAACGTTGTCATAGTCGCCGAATCACACACCCCGCGTTCACGGATGTCAACGACCCGTCCTGTCTCGAACAGGACAAAAGTCGGCCTCGGAACCAGCGCGGGTCGGTTGATCAGCCTGACCGGTTGATCCGTTCGACTGAAGGGTGGAGACGTGGTCCGCGCGGACCTGTCGGCCCTGGTGTTCGCGGTTAGGGTGAGTCCCGTGACGGCAACGGCGGCCAGTCCCGACCCCGTCGAGTCGGTGAACACGTTCATCGGCACCAAGGACGACGGGAACACGTTCCCGGGCGCGTCGATGCCGTTCGGCATGGCGCACTCCAGCCCGATCGGCTCGCACTACGCCGGGTACCGCTACGACGACCCGGTGATCCGCGGGTTCGGGCACTTCTTCCTGTCCGGCGCGGGGTGCCACGAGCAGGGCGGGCTGGTGTCGATCCTGCCGGCCACCCGGCTGCCGCGCAGCTTCGACCACCGCTCCTACGGCACCGCGTACACGCACGACGGCGAGGTCGGCAAGCCCGGCTACTACCGCGTCCGGCTGGCGTCCGGCATCACGGTGGAGACGACGGCGACGACCCGTTCGGGGGTGGAGCGGTTCGCGTTCCCGGCCGGTGTGACGCCGCACGTGCTGGTGAACGTGGGCCAGGCGAACGACAGGGAGCCGGTGTTCGCGAGCTCGATCCGGGTGGTGGACGACCGGACGCTGGCGGGAACCGTGGTGTCCCAGGCGTTCTGCGGCGGCAAGCCGTACACGACGTACTTCACCACGACGTTCGACCGGCCGTTCGAGCGGACCGGCAACTGGGGTGGCGCGGAGGGCGGGTCGGGGCTGCGCGGCCAGTGGGTCGCGTTCGACGGCGGCCCGGTCACCGCGGCCACCGCGATCTCGCACGTGGACGCGGAAGGCGCGACGAAGAACCTCGCGGAGTCCAGGGGCAAGTCGTTCGACGCCTTGCGCGCGGCGGCGCGGGACGCGTGGCGGCAGGAGTTGTCGAGCGTCGAAGTCTCCGCCGAGGGGACGGACCGCACGGTCTTCTACACCGCGCTGTACCACGTGCTGTTGCAGCCGTTGACGGGCAACGACGTGGACGGCCGGTACCGCGGGTTCGACAACCAGGTGCACCGCGCGGACGGCTGGACGTACTACGAGTACTTCTCCCTCTGGGACACCTACCGCGCGCAGAACCAGTTGCTGGCGCTGCTGCGGCCCGCGCGGGCGAAGGACATCGCCCGGTCCTTGCTGGCGATCCACGAGCAGGGCGGTTGGCTGCCCCGCTGGGCGTACGCCAACCAGGAGACAAGCACCATGACCGGCGACCCGGTCACCCCGTTCCTGGTCGACCTGTGGCGGTTCGGCGCGCTGGAAGGCTTGGCGGAGCAGGCTTACCGCGCGTTGTGGCAGAACGCGACGTCCGTGCCGCCGGCGTCGTCCCCGTTCGAGGGGCGCGTGGGCAACCCCTCGTACCTGGCGAACGGATTCGTGCAGTACGACCGGAACTTCCCGAAGAAGGGGCAGGACGTCGACCCGCACCACGGCGCGTCGGCGACGTTGGAGTACGCGCTGGCGGACTGCTCGCTGTCCATCATGGCCGGTGAGCTGGGTCACGCCGACGACGCGGCGGCCCTGCGCGGACGTGGGCTGAACCACCGGGTGCTGTGGGACGGCACGGTGTCCGACCGGGGCTTCACCGGCTTCCCCCGGCCGAAGCTCGCGAACGGCGAGTGGCTGGACCCGTTCAGCCCGCAGGGCTCGGACGGGTTCCACGAGGGCACGGCGTGGCAGTACCAGTGGCTGGCGCAGCAGGACGTGGCCGGCCTGGTGGAACGGCAGGGCGGCAAGGACGCGTCCCTGGCCCGGCTGGACGACTTCTTCGCCTACCCGGACCTGGTGGCGGACCCGGCGAAGGCGGTCCGGGAGAAGTGGGTGGTCGGGCCGTACGACTACTACAACCAGTTCCGGTACAACCCGAACAACGAGCCGGACCTGCACGTGCCGTGGATGTACGCGCTGGTCGGCCAACCGTGGAAGACGTCGGCGGTGGTGCGGGCGGCGCAGACGTTGTTCGTGGACGCGCCGAACGGCGTGACCGGCAACGACGACCTGGGGCAGATGTCGGCGTGGTACGTGTTCAGCGCGCTCGGCCTGTACCCGGTGATGCCGGGCACGGGGGAGTTCGTGCTGAACGCGCCGAGGTTCAGCGAGGCGGTGGTCCACCTGGAGAACGGCCGTGACATCACCATCACGGCTGCCGACGCCGACTCGTCCCAGCTCCAGTACGTGCGGTCCTTGCGGGTGGACGGCGTGCCGAGGGACAAGGTCCACGTGGACCACGCCCGGATCCACCAGGGGGCGCGCCTCGACTTCGGCCTGACCTCGGACCCGGCCGAAGCGACGTGGGCCACAGGTCCGGACTCCGCACCACCCTCACCCTGCGCAGGTGAGCACCCGTCGTGACCGCGTCCGCGCGCACAGCTACCACGGTGTCGTTCGAAAGTCTCGATCGGCGTTCACTTATGTCGTGGACTGCGGAAACCGGTCCACCCGGCCGGAGGTGACGCTTACCGTCCAGGCATGACAGGGGCACGCATACCGGCCGTCGTGGTTGCGGACATCAGGAAGAACTACGGCGAGCTGAAGGCGGTCGACGGGGTGTCGTTCACCGTCGCCGAGGGGGAGTTCTTCGGCATCCTGGGGCCGAACGGGGCGGGCAAGACCACCACGCTGGAGATCGTCGAAGGCCTGCGCAAGCCGGACGCCGGGCAGGTGACGCTGCTCGGCGAGAAGCCGTGGCCGCGCAACCCGAAGCTGCTGCCGAGGATCGGCGTGCAGCTCCAGGCGTCGAGCTTCTTCGAGAAGCTGACCGCGCGGGAGCAGCTGCAGACGTTCGGCTCGCTGTACGGGGTCAGCCGGCAGACGGCCGACGACATGCTGGAACTGGTCGGCCTGACCGACAAGGCGGACGTGCAGGAGAACAAGCTGTCCGGGGGCCAGCGGCAGCGGCTGTCGATCGCGTGCGCGCTGGTGCACGACCCGGACATCGTCTTCCTCGACGAGCCGACCGCGGCGCTGGACCCGCAGGCCAGGCGCAACCTGTGGGACGTCCTGCGCGCGATCCAGGCCAGGGGCAAGACCATCGTCTACACCACGCACTACCTCGACGAGGCCGAGATCCTGTGCGACCGCGTGGCGATCATGGACCGGGGGAGGATCCTCGCCATGGACGCGCCCGCCACGCTGGTCCGGGGCCTGGACGCGCCGACGCACGTCGTGCTGCAGAAGGGCGTGCTCACGCGCGAAGCGGCCCGGGGCATGACCGGCGTCGACGACGCGCAGGAGGACGACGTCTCGTTGACCATCTCCACCCGCAAGCCCGCGCCGGTCCTGTCGGCGCTCGCCGAACGCGGCACCTTGGACGGGCTCCAGGTGCGCACGGCCACGTTGGAGGACGTGTTCCTCGACCTGACCGGACGGGAGTACCGCGCATGACCGCCTTCAAGAGCCTGTCGGCCGCCATGGTCAAGGGTTTCCTGCGGGACAAGATGACGTTGTTCTTCGTCTTCCTGTTCCCGCTGATGTTCCTGGTCGTGTTCGGGTTGCTGCTGAGCGACTCGGGCAGCGACAAGACGAAGATCGCGACCGTCGGTGACGGGCCGGTGCTGTCGGCGTTGGAGCAGACCGGCGTGCTGGAGCTGGAGAAGTACGAGGACGAGGCGACCGCGCGGCAGAAGGTGAACGACGGCGACCTGCCCGCCGCCGTGGTGCTGAACGGCGACCGGGTCGACGTGACGTTCGCGGCCAGCGACCAGGTCGCGGCGGGCACCGTGATCGGGATCGTGTCCGGCGTGGTCGACAAGATGAACCTCCAGGCGTCGAACACGCCGCCCCGGTTCACGTTGGAGGCCAAGCCGGTCGAGGACGCGTCGCTCAAGCCGATCCAGTACATGACGCCCGGCATCCTGTCGTGGGCGATCTCGATCTCGGGTGTGTTCGGCGCGTCGCTGACGATGGTGTCGTGGCGGAAGAAGCAGGTGCTGCGGCGCATCCGGCTGGCGCCGGTGAGCGCGATGACCGTGCTCTCGTCGCGGCTCCTGGTGAGCATCGGCACCGCGGTGGCGCAGGGCATCGTGTTCGTGGGGGTCGCGCTGCTGCCGTTCTTCGGGCTCCAGCTGACCGGTCAGTGGTACCTGGCGCTGCCGCTGCTGATCCTGGGCACGTTGGCGTTCTTCGCGATCGGCATGCTGGTCGGCGCGTTCTGCAAGACCGAGGAAGCGGCGTCCGGCGCGGCGAACATCATCATCATGCCGATGGCATTCCTGTCGGGCTCGTTCTTCCCGCTGGAGAACGCGCCGTCCTGGCTGCAGACGGTGTCGAACGCGTTCCCGTTGCGGCACATGAACGACGGGATGCTGGACGTCCTGGTCCGGGGCAAGGGCGTCGAAGCACTCCTCGTCCCCTCGGCCGTCCTGATCGGCTTCACCCTGGTGATCGGAACCCTGGCCGCGCGCGTCTTCCGCTGGGAGGACTGACCCGCGCGAGTCCTGCGTTCAGAACGCGTGCGTCCTGCGTTCGGGACCTCACCTGTGCCGAACGCAGGACTCGCGCGACGTGAACGTGCGACTCACGGGGGGTGGAGGGCTGGTGAGGGCCGTCACCACGCACAATGGAAGCCATGTTTAGCAGCGCTGTTGGTCGTTTCCGGCTCCTCGCGCTCGCCGAGGCGGTGTCGTGGGCCGGTCTGCTGATCGGCATGTTCTTCAAGTACGTCGTGGTCGGCAACGAGATCGGCGTGAAGATCTTCGGCCCGGTGCACGGCGCGATCTTCGTCGGCTACGTCCTGGTGACGCTGATGCTGGCGCAGCGCTGGGACCGCCGGACGCTCGTCCTCGGCCTGGTCGCGAGCATCCCGCCGTTCGGCACGGTGGTGTTCGAGCGCTGGGCCAACCGGACCGGGCGGCTGGACGAAGCCCGGAGCACCAACGACTGAGACCGCCCGCGACCGGGGCTCAGACCGCCAACGACCGGGCGCGCGTACGCGCACTGGGGGCACCCGGCGACGGGCGTGGGTCGACGCCACCGCGGCGACCCGGAGGCGGAGTCCCTCGGCGTCCGGCTGCCGGCAGTCCACCCCGGACGCCTCGGCCAGCAGACGGTGGCGTCGCCTTCGCCCACACCGCCCCCGCCGCGGTCGGCAGCCGCCCCGGGACAAGCCGTCCGGCACGCGGTCGGCCTCCACCTGGTACGTCACCGCTCCGTCACGCATCGCAGCGGACATCGTGCCGACCAGCCTCAGCACGCTCGTCGTCACGCCCAGCACCCGGTCCAAGTGCTCGGTCACCAGAGCCCCGATCTCCGCACGAGTGCAGGGTGACCGCACCGCCGGCGGGTGTCGAACGGATCACAGGCGACCCTCAATCCTCGAAGTCGCCGACCGCGCGGCGGACCTTCGCCAGCAGCTCGGTCAGCTGCTCGGTCTGCCGTTCGGTCAGCCCGCGCAACCCGAAGTCGACGCTCGTCACGGCCTCGGTGGCGGCCTCACGCCTGCTGTGCCCGGCCTCGGTGATCTCCACCAGCGTGGTGCGGCGATCGGTCGGGTGCGGGTTGCGGCGCACCAACCCGTCCGCCTCCAACCGGTCCACGATGTTCGTGACGCTCGTCGGGTGCAGCTGGAGGCGCTCGCCCATGACCCGCATCGGGAGGCTGCCCGTGCGGGCGAACGTCAGCAGCACGAGCGCCTCGAACCGCGCGAACGTCAGCCCGTGCGGCTTGAGGGCGGCGTCCACAGCGGACTGGATGATCTGCTGTACTCGCATGACGCTGGTGACCGCGGCCATCGCCGTCGACGGGCCGATCCGCTTCTCCCACAGCTCGGCGGCGCGCGCGATGGGGTCGAACGGCAACGGCTGCGACGTCATGCGGCGAAGCTACCAGTGGGTACCTACACGCAGGAGGCAGCAGTGCTCGTCGCGTTCAGCGTCAGCCCGCTAGGCGGGGAGTCCGACGGGGTGGCGGCGGCCGTCGCCGAGGCCGTCCGGGTGGTCCGCGAGTCCGGCCTGCCCAACGAGACCAACGCCATGTTCACGCTGGTCGAGGGCGAGTGGGACGAGGTGATGGCGGTGGTCAAGAAGGCGACGGAGGCCGTGCAGGCCAGTGCGCCGAGGGTGAGCCTCGTGCTCAAGGCCGACATCCGGCCCGGCCACACGGGCCAGCTGACGGCCAAGGTGGAGCGGGTCGAACGTCACCTCGCCGGCGAGGGGTGAGGCGTCGGTAAGTTCCGGGGCATGACGCCGAGAGACCTGTGGTTGCGCTTCGAGACCTACCACGACGTGACGTACTTCTCGCCGGAGTCGCGGGCGGTCACCGACGAGCTGGGCTGCAAGGGCGGCTGGATGGGCTACTTCGGTCAGCGCGCGGCACCGCTCGGCGCCGTGCCGCCGGAGGTCGTCACCGCCGCGTTCTACAGCTTCCACCCGCGGATGGTGGCCCGCGCGCTGCCCGACGCGTGGGGGGTCGCCGAGCCGGCCCGGTTCGTCGAGGCGCGGCTGGAGGGCGTCGACCGGGCGCTGCGCCGGATGCTGGAGAGCCTGGACGTCGCCGAGGCCGCCGAACTGGCCGGGCAGGCCGCCGAGGCGGCGCCCATCGCGGGCCGGGTGCTGGCCGCGGCGAACCTCGCCTTGCCCGTGCCCGACGAGCCGCACCTCGCGTTGTGGCAGGCGTGCACCACGTTGCGCGAGTCGCGGGGTGACGGTCACATCGCCGCTCTGGTGGCCGCCGACCTGAGCCCGTGCGAGACGTTGGTGCTGTTCAGCGCCGACAAGGGTCTCGACCCGGCGTACATGCGGGTCGCGCGGGGCTGGTCGGAGGAGGAGTGGCGGGAAGCCGAAGCGTCGCTCACCGGGCGTGGCCTGTTCGACGGCGGCCTCACGTCGGCCGGTCGGGCGCTGCGCGAGGACGTCGAGCGCCGGACCGACGACGCCGCCGCCCGTCCGTGGGACGTCCTGGGTGAGGCCGGCACCGCCCGGTTCGTCGACCTGATGACCCCGGTCGCCCGCCGCTTGGGGCACCTGAACGAGGCCATGCGGACGAACCCGATGGCGATCGACCCGGTCGCGCAACTCCCCGGCTAGCCGCGCGCGTCCCTCGGTCGGTCTCGTGCCAGGATGGAAGGCGTGACAAGGCCAGACCCCCGAAAGACCGCCGCAATGTCCGCCGCGTTGTCCGGGGCGGTCGACCTCGGCGCGCTGAAGGCCCGGGCCGACGCCGCGAGGCAGCGCGCCACCACCCCACCTCCTCCGCCGCCGGGCGGGGCCGGAGGTTCGGACGCCGGTCCGAGCCCGTGGGTGCTGGACGTCACCGAGGCGACGTTCCAGTCGGTCGTCGAGCGCTCCCTGGAAGTGCCGGTCGTGGTCGAGTTGACCGCGACCTGGAGCCCCGAGGCGGGCCAGCTCTCACCTGTGCTCGAACGCGCCGCCAGGGCGGGTGGCGGCACGTGGCTGCTGGCACGGGTCGACCTGGACGCGAGTCCGCGGATCGGCCAGGTGTTCGGCGTGCAGTCGGTGCCGACCGTGGTGGCGATCGCCGGTGGCCAGCCCATCGACGCGTTCGCCGGACCGCTGCCGGATGCCGAGTTCGGCCAGTGGATCGACCGCCTGCTGGACGCCCTGCGTGACCGCCTGCCCGGCATCAAGGCGGCGGAAGCCAACCGCACCGCGCCCGTCGGCGCCGACCAGGAGCCGATGGGCGAGCCGGAGGACCCGCGCTTCACGGCCGCCGAGGATGCGTTCGAGCAGGGTGACTTCGCCGCCGCCGAGGCCGCGTACGAGGCCATCCTGGCGGCCGAACCGGCGAACGCCGAGGCGAAGGCCGCTCTGGCCCAGGTCCGGTTCACGGCGCGGGCCGAGGCCGTGCCGGCGGATGCCATCGCGAAGGCCGACGGGAACCCGGACGACCTGGACGCCCAACTGGCCGCCGCTGACCTGGAACTGGCGACCAACGACGTGGAGAAGGCGTTCAAGCGCCTGGTCGACACCGTCCGCCGGGTCTACGGCGACGACCGCGACAAGGTCCGCGAACACCTGGTGACCCTGTTCGAACTGTTCCCGCCGGACGACGAACGCGTGGCCAAGGCCCGCCGCAACCTGGCCAGCGCCCTCTACTGACCTGGTCCACCACTGATCACAGGGGTCCCCCGCGCAGGGGGACCCCTGTTCTTCATACTGCCGGCAGGGATCGAACAAATCCGCGCGGTCGGCTCGACCTGTGGACAACTCCCGCTGCCCCCGCTGCCCCCGCTGAGCAGGTTGGCCAGGGCCTTCCCGATGCCCGCCGGACTGCCCCTCGGCGTGTCTGACTGCGCGACTCCCGGTGTCCGAGTGCGCGGTTCGCGGTGTCTGACTGCGCGACTCGCGGTGTCTGGGTGGGGTCAGCCGGAGTACTTGCGGGTGCAGAGGCCCGAGCCCTGGTAGAAGCCGTCGCGGAACGCCTCCACGCGGGCGAAGCCGGACGGCACGACGGTCCCGTTCACATCGGCCGCGATCAAGCTCTTGTCGGCCAGCAGCTCCGCCACCGCCTCGTCCAGGTCACCGGACGACAACCGCAGCCGCGCCGTGGCCTGAGTCGTCGTCCCGGCCCAGGACCCGGTCAGGCAAGCCGTGCGCAACCCCGCCGCCGGCCCCTCCAACCCGTACCCGGTCGCCTTCTGGATCGACAACGCGTACCGCGACGCCACCTCGGCGAACGCGGCGAAGTCGCCGATGCCGCCCTTCTGCCCGCGCTTCGGCGGCGTGCCGATCTTCACCAGGTCCGGCAGGTCGATCGAGATCGAGTTGGTCGCCGGGCAGTACGACGCGGGCGACGTCCGGGAGGCGTCCGGGCAGTCCGGCCCGGACGAGGACAACGACGGCGGCGTGGCGCCGGACTGCTTGTACGCCTCCTGCAAGGACTCCTCCAGCAGGTCCAGCGACTTCTGGTCGTCCACCTTCAGGTTGCCCTTGCCCAGCCCGGTGTCCTGGTCCTTCGAGTCGAACTTCTGCTGCGTGATCCGGGCCTTGATCTCGGCCTCGTCGATCTGCGCGCACCGCGTCGGATCACCGGCGAACCCGAACTGGAACGCCGCCACCCGGTCGAACGCGCTGCCGTGCGCGCCCTGCTTCTCGGCCGACGTCCCCGCCGCGTCCCGGATGAAGAACATCGTCGCCAGCACCTGGTTCAACCCGGGCCCGGTCGAGATCCGGAAGTGCTTGGACCTGCCCTCGGCCACCCACCGGAAGAAGTTGCCCGCGTAGCAGTCGGCCTGCTGCTCCTTGATGATCGACGGCGTCGCCTGGTTGATCCCGCCGATGTCACCGAGCTTGTACTGGATCGCGTGACCCATCTCGTGCGCCAGCACGGTCACCACCGACATCGGCCCGAACGCGTCGTCCAGCATCGGCAGCAGCTCACCGCGGTCCCACGCGATCGAGTCGTCCAGCGAGCAGTAGAACGCGTTCGCCACACCCGCCGTGTTGGTGCGGCAGATGTCCACGCCCTTGCCGTTGGAGTCGTACGACACCAGCCGCTTCACCGGCTGGAACTCCTTGCCGAACCGGGCGGGCAGCTGCTCGGCCCAGTACTCCTCGACGTCGGCCAGCGTGTTGATCGCGAGCCGGTCCATCTCGCCACCGTCGCCACCCTCCACCTGGAGGTCGGCGTCCGCCACGCCGGGCTTCGGGCCGCTGTCACCGGTGGTGATGTCCAGCCCGGCCACCTTGGTGACGTCCGGCCGCTCGGACCGGCCCAGTCCGCTCACGACCTGCGTGCACCCGGTCAACACCAACGCGGCGACGAGCGTCGCAGCTACCCAAGCCCGTCGAGCCATGCCCAAGCCCCATCCCAGGTCCGTGCCGATCCGAGTGCGAACCCTACTTGGCCGACCCGCGCGGGTTACGCCAAACCGCAGGCTTTCGTGCCCTCCAGGACACCGCCGCGGAACACCTCGACCCGCTTGAACCCGGGGTCGAGCGCCGCGGAGCCCGTCGCGTCGCGCGCCGCGTAGTCGTACGCGAGCAGCACCCGGACCGCCTCGTCCAGGTCGCCGGGCGACAGCCCGAACCCCTTCTGCCGGACGAACACCTCCCGCGTGTACGCGCCGGCCAGGCACAACGCCGTGGTCGCCGCCTCCTCGCCCTCGACCTCGACGCCCATCGCCGCCATCGCGGCCATCGCGTACCGGCTGGCCAGCAGCACGCCCGTCGCGTAGTCGCCGATCTCGGCGTGCAGCTCCGGGAGGTCCGACCCGACCTCGAACTCCACCGACTTGTCCGCCGGGCAGTACGCCACCGGCCCCTGGTCACCGGAGCAGTCCGGCTCCTCCTCGGTGGGCGTCGCCTTCGGGTCGGCCCACGTCTTGCCCGCCTGCGTGGTCAAGCCCTCGTAGTAGGCGTTCAGGTCGGGGGTGACGAACTCCAGCATCTCGTCGAACGGCAGGTTGCCACCCCGGTCGCGGTCGTCGGCGGTGGTGAACGCCTGCTGGGTGAACGCCCGGTTCTCCACCGACATGGCCGCGCAGAACCCGACGCCCTGCTGGTAGCCGTCCTGGAACGCGGACACCCGGTCGAACGCGTTGCCGTGCGCGGACTGGTCTTCGGCCGACGTGCCGACCGGGTCGCGGAACGTGATCAGCGCGCCGAGCGCCGAGTCCAGCGTGTCGGAGCCGATGTCCAGGTGCTCGGACTTGCCGTCGTTCACCCACTTCACGAACGCGCCCGCGAAGCAGTCGGCCATCGCCTCGGTGAGGATCGTGGGGAACCGCTGCGGCTCACGGCGTTCGGCGTCCGGGGTGATGCCCATCCGGTTCTGCACGGCGTGGCCCATCTCGTGGGCCAGCACGATCACCACGGCGGCGTCGCCGTAGCCGTCCTTGAGGACGGGCAGGAGCGCGGCGCGGTCCCAGGCGATGGCGTCGGCGCTGGGGCAGTAGAAGGCGTTGCCCTCGACGTCGGCGGCCTTCTCGGTGCACGGCGGCGGCTTGGCGGACGGGTCCGCGGTGTCGACCGAGTAGATGCCGCCTTCCAGCGGTTGCCACTTCTTCTCGAACGTCTGCGGGAAGGCTTCCTCCCAGAACGTCTCGATGTCGGTGATGGCGGTCGCCGCGAGCTGGTCGATGGGGCCGCCGTCGGTGCCCCGGATGAAGCCGGGGTCGACCGTGCCCCTGGTGACCGACTCGCCCGCCCTCGGCGTGCCCGGGATCGGTTGGGCGCACGCGGTGGTCACCAGCAGGGTTGTGACCAGCAGGACCAGCCGAGCCGATACGAGCCGCATCCGTCCATTGTGCCCGCCCGGACCCCCTGCTGCGGCCTGCTTGGCAGCGGGAGATCCGAATTGTCGGACCCCGCCGGTAAGATCAAAGCAGGGGTCCCCTTGGCGAGGACCCCTGCGAAGCGTGTCGAGCGGCCGGGTGGCCCTGCCCGGTGCCGCGGGTTGTTCCGGCTGGTCCGCGCCCCGGAGGCCCGCGCCCCGGAAGCCCCAACCCGCCGCTCGGCCGAGCCCGAGGTCAGGGCCGAGCCTGAGGCCGCGATCGGGAGAGCGCACCGGGACCTCAAGCCAGACGTCACCCCGCCGCGGTGCCCCTCACGGCCCAGGCTCGGGCGGTCAGGGGGATGGAGCCGTTCGGGGCGGTGGGCAGGCGGGTGCGGAGCAACTCCCGGAGGGCTCGGCGGCGGTCCTCGGGCAGGGACGCGGTGTAGGCGGGGGCGGGGCCCTGGCCGCCGAGGAACGGGCGCCAGTAGTCGTCGAAGTCGGCGAACACGGTCGGCACCTCCAGCGCCCGCACCTCCACCGATCCCAGACCCGCACCGGTCCACAGCGCCTGCAGCGGCTCCGGCCTGCACAGCGGGAACCGCCGACCCTCGTCCAGGTCGTTCGCGTTGGGGTCGAGGTAGGTGGCGGCGTCCCAGAAGTGCCGCGTGATCGCCATGCCCTCCGCGTAGTCCCACACGTAGGCCGCGACGACACCGCCGGGCGCGGCGACCCGGGCGAACTCGGCCACGGCCCGGCCCGCGTCCGGCACGAAGTTGAGAGACAGGCCGCCGACCACCGCGTCGAACTCGTCGTCGGCGAACGGCAGCGACCGCGCGTCACCGGTCCGGAAGCTCGCCCGCCGGTCCGTCACCCGATCACGGGCCGTGCCCAGGAACCCCCCGGACGGGTCGACGCCGACCACTTCGGCCGGTTCCTCGACCCGCAGCACGGCCGCCGTCAACGCACCGGTGCCGCACCCCACGTCCAGCCAGCGCCGGCCCGCCGGCACGTCCAGCCAGTCGAGGAACAGCCCCGCCACGGGACGGCTCCAGCGCCCGACGTACGCCTCGTAAGCCTCGCCGACCGCCCACACATCGCCTGTCACCGATCAAGGATCGCACGGCGGACCCCGCCACCGAATCGATCAGGCGGACCCATCCACCTCGGGAGTCAGGTAGACCACGCCCGCCGGCGGCAGTTGGAGCACCGCCGAAGCCGGTCGACCGTGCCACGGGTGCTCCTCCGCCACGACCCCGCCGAGGTTCCCGACCCCGGACCCGCCGTAGACCTCCGAGTCCGTGTTCACCACCTCACGCCACCGCCCGGCCAGCGGCAGGCCGACCCGGTAGTCGTGGTGCGGCATGCCGGCGAAGTTCGCCACGCACGCGAGCAGCGACCCGTCCTCGCCGATCCGCAGGAAGCTCAGCACGTTCCCGGCCGAGTCGTTCGCGTCGATCCACGAAAACCCCTCCGGCTTGTTGTCCGCGCTGTACAGCGCGGGTGACGCCTTGTAGACCCGGTTCAGGTCCGAGATCAGCCCGAGCAGCCCTCGGTGCAGCGGCGACTCCAGCAGGTGCCAGTCCAGCGACCGGCCCTCGGACCACTCCTCCCGCTGCCCGAACTCGCCGCCCATGAACAGCAGCTGCTTGCCCGGGTGCGCCCACATGAACGCCAGCAGCGACCGCAGCCCGGCCGCCTTGTTCCAGTCGTCACCCGGCATCCGCTGCCACAGCGACCCCTTGCCGTGCACCACCTCGTCGTGCGACAGCGGCAGCACGAAGTTCTCGCTCCACGCGTACACCAGCGAGAACGTGATCTCGTTGTGGTGGAACGACCGGTGGATGGGCTCGCGCGACAGGTAGTGCAGCGAGTCGTGCATCCACCCCATGTTCCACTTGAAACCGAACCCGAGGCCGCCGAGGTGCGTCGGCCGCGACACGCCCGGCCACGCCGTCGACTCCTCCGCCACCATCATCACGCCGGGGTGGCGCTTGTACACGGTGGCGTTCAGCTCCTGCAGGAACCGCACCGCGTCCAGGTTCTCCCGGCCGCCGTACTGGTTGGGCAGCCACTGGCCTTCCTGCCGCGAGTAGTCCAGGTACAGCATCGAGGCCACCGCGTCGACCCGCAGGCCGTCGATGTGGAACTCCTCGATCCAGTACAGGGCGTTGGCGACCAGGAAGTTCCGCACCTCGTTGCGCCCGAAGTCGAACACCAGCGTGCCCCAGTCGGGGTGCTCGCCCCGGCGCGGGTCCTCGTGCTCGTACAGGGCGGAGCCGTCGAACTTGGCCAGCGCCCACGCGTCGCGCGGGAAGTGGGCCGGGACCCAGTCCATGATCACGCCGATGCCCCGCTGGTGCAGGGTGTCGACGAAGAACCGGAAGTCGTCCGGCGACCCGAACCGGGACGTCGGCGCGTAGTACGACGTCACCTGGTAGCCCCACGACCCGCCGAACGGGTGCTCGGCCACCGGCATCAGCTCGATGTGCGTGAAACCGGCGTTCACCACGTAGTCCACCAGCTCGGTGGCCAGCTCGCGGTACCCGAGTGCGTGCCCGTCGGCGCCATGCCGCCACGAGCCCAGGTGCACCTCGTACACGGAGACCGGCGCGTCGATCCACTGCGTGGCGTCGCGCTTGGCCTGCCACTCCGCGTCGCCCCACTCGTAGGCCGACCGCGTGACGACGGAAGCCGTGGCGGGCGGCCTCTCGGTGGCGAACGCCATCGGGTCGGCCTTCTCGTGCCACACGCCGTCGCGGCCGAGGATCCGGTACTTGTACCGGCAGCCCGCCGGGATGCCGGGGATGAAGATCTCCCACACGCCCGACGAGCCGAGCGACCTCATCGGGTTGGCCCGCCCGTCCCAGCCGTCGAAGTCGCCGCAGACCCGCACACCGCGCGCGGTCGGGGCCCAGACGGCGAACGAGACGCCCGAGACGGTGCCGTTCGGCGTGTCGTAGGTGCGCACCCGCGCGCCCAGCACGTCCCACAGCCGCTCGTGCCGCCCCTCGCCGATGAGGTGCAGGTCCAGCTCGCCGACGGTGGGCAGCCACCGGTACGGGTCGTCCAGCTCCACGGCCGTGCCGCCGTACTCGACCTCCAGGCGGTAGTCGCCGGGGTGCTCGGGCAGCTCGCCCGCGAACAGCCCGTCGGTGACCCGGTCCAGCTCGAAGCGCTTGTCTCCGGCCATCACGGCCACCGCGGACGCGCCCGGGCGCAGTGCCCGCGCGACCACGCCCTCGGGGACGTGGTGCACGCCGAGCACGGAGTGCGGGTCGTGGTGCGCCCCGGCCAGCAGCCGGTCGACGTCCTCGGGCGAGATCATGACTGCACCGCTCCCTCTCCAGTGATCCGTGCGATCGACGTCAACGGCACCATCAACCACTCCGGCCGGTTCGCGTGCTCGTAGGCGACCTCGTACACGGCCTTGTCCAGTTCGAACGCGCGCAGCAGGTAGCCCTGCTCGCGGGGGTCGCCGACGGACGAGGCCGCCGCCTCCGCGTAGCCCTCGGTGAAGGCCGCGCGGTTGCGCCGCGACCACTCCAGCGCCCGCACGGTCAGCTGGTGGCCGTCCGGCTGGCCCACGAGCAGCTGGTGCGCCGCGTAGTCGAAGGATCGCAGCATCCCCGCCACGTCGCGCAACGGCGAGCGCAGCGCGGTCCGCTCGGCGATGGGCGAGCCGGGCTCGCCCTCGAAGTCGATCAGCATCCACCCCTGCACGGTGCGCAGCACCTGGCCGAGGTGCAGGTCGCCGTGGATGTGCTGGGTGACGACCGCGTCCGAGGTGTCCCTGGCCTGCTCGAACGCGTCCCGCAGCGCTGGCACGTACGGCCGCAGCTCCGGCACCGCGGCGACCACCTCGTCCAGCCGCGCCGTCATCGCCCGCACGGTCTGGTCGATGGCCTCCGCGTCCGCGCGCTCGATGCCGAGCGCGCGCTCCAGGTCGGCGTGCACGGTCGCCACGGCCTGCCCGAGCCGGTGCGCCTCACCGGCGAAGTCGCCGCCCACCTCGTCCGCGTGCAGGTCGCCCTCGGCCATCAGGTCGCGGACGCTCGTGGTGGCCATCGCCCAGCCGTCCACCGCGTCGGGCATGAACTGCTGGAGCATGCCGACGGTGGTGGTGTGGCCGTCCAGCCGGCCGGTGATCGACCCGAGCGGCTGGGCGATGTGCTCGCAGCCGACCTGGCGCAGCGCGCGGTGCAGCACCAGGTCCGGGTTGTCGCCGTACGTCAGCTTGCGGAACAGCTTGAGGATGTACTGGCTGCCGAAGACGATCGACGTGTTCGACTGCTCGGACGTGATCGGCCGGCCGCGCAGCCCCGTCGTGATCTCCACGTCCGGCTCGTGCTCGAACTTCAGGCCCTCGACCTCGGCGCCCTCGGCGATCAGGTCGAGCAGCGCGCCGGTCAGCTCGGGCACGGCCGTCGCGTCGTAGTTCTCCACGTGGTCGGTGACCAGCAGCTGGTACGGCTCCTTGCGGTCCGGCTGCTCCACCTCGACCACCAGGTGCACCAGCACCGGCTCCTCGGCCCGCAGCACCGACGTCCGGAGTGGACGGATCGAGGTGACCGGGCGGTCCTTCCCGCCGAACCACCGTTGCGCCGGCAGCCACTCGGGAAGTTCGGTCATCACCTTGTCGACCAGTTCGTGCGGTTCGGTCACGTCCCTCACCTCGCCTCGCTGTCGTCGTCGGCTTCCACGAGCTGGAACCAGTAGAAGCCGTGACCGGGCAGGGTCAGCAGGTAGGGCAGGTCGCCCACGGTGGGGAAGACCACCCCGCCGGTCAGCTCGACGGGCCTGCTGCCGCGGTGCTCCGACAGGTCCAGCTCGACCGGCTGCGGGAACCGCGACAGGTTGTTGACGCACAGCACGACGTCCTCGCGGTCGTCGGGCCGCCGCCACCGCCGCCGGTAGGCCAGCACGCTCGGGTTGGATCCGCCGAGGTCGGTGAAGTCGCCGTCGGCGAACGCGTGGTGCTGCTTGCGCACCTCGATCATCCGCCGCGTCCAGTGCAGCAGCGACGACTGGTTGTTCAGCTGCGCTTCGACGTTGAGCGCCTGGTAGCCGTACACCGGGTCCATGATCACCGGCAGGTAGATCCGGCCGGGGTCGCAGCTGGAGAAGCCCGCGTTGCGGTCCGGGGTCCACTGCATGGGCGTCCGCACCGCGTCGCGGTCGCCCAGCCAGATGTTGTCGCCCATGCCGATCTCGTCACCGTAGTAGAGGACGGGAGAACCGGGCAGCGACAGCAGCATCGCGGTGAACAGCTCCTGCTGGTTGCGGTCGTTCTCCAGCAACGGGGCCAATCGGCGTCTGATGCCGATGTTGGCCTTCATCCGCGGGTCCTTGGCGTACTCGGTGTACATGTAGTCGCGCTCTTCGTCGGTCACCATCTCGAGCGTCAGCTCGTCGTGGTTGCGCAGGAAGATGCCCCACTGGCAGCCGTCCGGGATCTGCGGCGTCTGCGCCAGGATCTCCGAGATCGGGAACCGCGACTCGCGCCGCACCGCCATGAAGATGCGCGGCATCAGCGGGAAGTGGAACGCCATGTGGCACTCGTCGCCGCCGACCTCGGGGTTGCCGAAGTACTCCACCACGTCCGACGGCCACTGGTTCGCCTCGGCGAGGAGCACCCGCCCGGGGTACTCGTCGTCCACGACCTTGCGGCAGCGCTTCAGGAAGTCGTGCGTGCGCGGCAGGTTCTCGCAGTTCGTGCCCTCCTGCTCGAACAGGTACGGCACGGCGTCCAGCCGGAACCCGTCGATGCCCAGGTCCAGCCAGAACCGGAGGGTGTCCAGCATGGCTTCCTGCACGTGCGGGTTCTCGAAGTTCAGGTCGGGCTGGTGGGAGAAGAACCGGTGCCAGTAGAACTGGCCGCGCACCGGGTCGTAGGTCCAGTTCGACGACTCGGTGTCGACGAAGATGATCCGCGCGTCCGCGTAGCGCTGGTCGTCGTCGCTCCACACGTAGTAGTCGCCGTACGGGCCGTCCGGGTCGGTGCGCGACTGCTGGAACCACGGGTGGGCGTCACTCGTGTGGTTGAGGACCAGGTCGGTGATCACCCGGATGCCCCGGCGGTGCGCCTCGTCCAGCAGGTAGACGAAGTCCTCGACCGAGCCGAACTCCGGCAGCACCGCGCGGAAGTCGGAGATGTCGTACCCGCCGTCGCGCAGCGGCGACGCGTAGAAGGGCGGCAGCCACAGGCAGTCGACGCCGAGCCACTCCAGGTAGTCCAGTCGGGACGCGAGACCGCGCAGGTCACCGGTGCCGTCGCCGTTCGAGTCGCTGAACGCGCGCACGAGCACCTCGTAGAACACCGCGCCCTTGAACCAGTCGCGTTCGCGCGGCACGAGCTTGGCCGACCGGAAGTCCTCTGCCTGCGGCTCCACCAGCAGACCGTCGGCGCCGATGGCCTCACCGGTGTGCGGCACGTTCTCCAGACCTACCAGCGCCGCGTCGGGTCGGGCCTCTTCATGCATGTGTGCTCCACCTCGTCCCACCTCATTGGGGGTGCGTTCGATCGTCCCTCGTGCTCTTCGGCGGGCACGGGGACTCGGTAAAGGGGACCGGGTTGGTTTTCTGTCAGCCGGCGCCGCTGAACCGGCGCTGGACGCCCACGATGTGCGCCGGGGAGCGCCAGGGTTCCAGGCGCACGTAGTTGGCCTGACCCCAGTCCCAGGTCTCCCCGGACACCTCGTCGTGCGCGATCAGCCGCTCGTGCCAGTCGACGCCGAGCGCGGGCAGGTCCAGCCAGACGGTGCCGTCCTGCGCGTTGTGCGGATCGAGGTTGACCACGACGACGACGGTGTCGTTCGTGCCGGGGTCCTGCTTCGAGTAGGCGATCAACGCCGGGTTGTCGACGTGGTGGAACCGCAGTGTTCGCATCTGCTGCAGCGCCGGGTGCGCCCGGCGGATCGCGTTCAGCTTGCGCAACCACGGCTCGAGGGACCGGCCCTCGGCCAGCGCGGCAGCGAAGTCGCGGGGCCTGAGCTGGTACTTCTCGGAATTCAGGTACTCCTCGCTGCCCGGCCGGACGGCCTCGTGCTCGAACAGCTCGTAGCCCGCGTACACGCCCCAGCTCGGCGCCATCGTCGCCGCCAGCGCCGCCCGCAGCGCGAACATCCCCGGACCGCCGTGCTGGAGCGATTCGTGCAGGATGTCCGGGGTGTTGACGAACAGGTTGGGCCGCGCCTCGTCCCAGTGCTCGACCAGTTCGGCGCCGAACTCGGTCAGCTCCTCCTTGGTCGTGCGCCAGGTGAAGTACGTGTAGCTCTGCGTGAAGCCGAGCTTCGCCAGCCCGTACAGGCGCGCCGGGCGGGTGAACGCCTCGCTGAGGAACAACACGTCCGGGTGGCGGTCCTTGACCGCCCAGATCAGCCACGCCCAGAAGTCCGGCGGCTTGGTGTGCGGGTTGTCGACCCGGAAGATCCGCACCCCGTGGTCCACCCAGTGCAGCACGACGCGCAGCACCTCGTTGTAGATGCCCTGGGGGTCGTTGTCGAAGTTGACCGGGTAGATGTCCTGGTACTTCTTCGGGGGGTTCTCCGCGTAGGCGATCGACCCGTCCGGGCGGGTGGTGAACCACTCCGGGTTCTTCAGCACCCACGGGTGGTCGGGGGCGCACTGGAGGGCCAGGTCGAGCGCCACCTCCAGGTCGAGCTCCCGGGCGCGGGCCACGAACGCGTCGAAGTCCTCGATCGTGCCGAGCTCCGGGTGGATCGCGTCGTGCCCGCCCTCGTCCGCGCCGATGGCCCAGGTCGAGCCCGGGTCGTCCTCGGTCGCGGTGAGCGTGTTGTTCGGGCCCTTGCGGTTGACCCGCCCGATCGGGTGGATCGGGGGCAGGTAGGCCACGTCGAAGCCCATCGCCGCGATGCGGTCGAGCTCCTTGGCGGCGGTGACGAACGTGCCGTGCACCGCGACGCCCGACTCGTCCACGCCGCCGGTGCTGCGCGGGAAGAACTCGTACCAGGACCCGAAGGCCGCCCGCTTCCGGTCGACCCACACCTTCTGCGGCCTGCCCTTGGTGACCAGCTCGCGCACCGGGTGGTCGTACATGACCTGGCGCACGTCGCCGGCGAGGGCGGGCGCCACCCGCTCGGGGAGGGGCCGGTGCTCGTCGCGCAACGCCTTCGCGGCGTTGACCAGGAGGGGCTTGTCCTTGCGCCGGTCCGGCCGGCGGCTGACGCGGTCGAGCAGGCGCGCGCCGGTCTCCAGGTCGTTCTCCAGCTCGTCGGCGCTCTGGCCCGCGGCGATCTTGACCTCGACGGCGTGCAACCAGGTGGCCCAGGGGTCGCTCCAGGCATCCACGCGGAACGTCCAGGCGCCTTCGGCGTCCGGGACCATCGTGGCGACCCAGCGGTCCAAGCCGACGCCGTGGGGCACCATGCGTGTCTGTCTGGCGACCCGGTCGTTCGGTCCCCGCCACGCGACGGTGGCGGCGACGGCGTCGTGGCCTTCGCGCCACACCGTCGCCTCGACCGGAACGTGCTCGCCGACCACGGCCTTCGCCGGGTAGCGACCGTTGCTCACGGTCGGGGAGACATCATCGATTCCGAGTCGTCCGCTCATCGGCAGCGCCCCTCTCACCTGGTGTGACGCGTGCACGTGCAAGTCTGCCCGCAGCGATCGGATGGACCATCACCGGACTCCTGTTTTGTTCCCTACCCCTTTTGGGTGGATCACTAACGCGGTGGCGGCATCCGTCTCGCCATGGAAGACAGAATCCCACCTCTTGATCGTTACCGCTCCGTTGCCACGCCGCCACCGTTCGGGCGATGGTCCGCCGAGCCGTTCACTGATCGACATCTGCCGGCCACCCGTGCGGGTCGGCCTGGCCGGTGATCACCCGGATGAGCGTCCTGTGGGTGGCGATGTGGACGCGGCCACCAGCCCCTGGGCGCCGTGGTGAAGAGGCCGTCCGGTCAGACCGGTCACGACGCACCCCGCAGCCCGGCACAGCGCGATCCCGGCGGTGAAGTGCACGCTGCCGCGCACGTCCCCATCGGTGACGTACGCCACTCGCCGCCCGGCGGCCACCCACGCCAGGGCCAACGATGTCGACAGCACCCGTGCGCCGAACGCGTCGCCGAACGCCCGGTCGTGCAGCAGTCGCGCGGCCAGGAACCGGTCGCGGTTCGGGAACGGCGGGTCGACGTTGACGTCGACCAGGCGACTTGTCGCGTCCGGTGCCAGTGGCACGTCCTGGCCGGCGGCACGGACCCGGGCGACCTCGCCGTCGGTCCAGAACACCTCGCCCGAGAACGGGTCGGCCACCGCCGCCGCGACGATGCCCTCACCGGAACGACCGGACGACGTCGGCCCCGGCGACGGCGGATCGGACGGCGAGTTCGGCATCGGAGTCCGGCACCCGTCCACTGTGCCTCGTGCGCTGTGCCCTCGTGGCGTCGACGGCCGCTGCCGGGGCTGCGCGTCGTGCCGGGGATGGACAGCGGGACCTGATTGTGGAGAATCGGCCGATCCCCTTTCCGCTCGTCCGACCACGTGGAGTACTTGCGCATGTCGTTGACCTGGCTGGTGTGGCCGATCGGCGGCGCACTGATCGTGGCGGCGGGGTTCGCCGTGGTGGTGGTTCCCCGGTGGCGGGCACGGGAGCGGGAGCGGCTGGTCGCCTGGTCGGCGGCTCGGGCCGCGATCGGGAGCGCGGCGATCAGCCGGGACGCGGCTCGCGGCGAGGTGGCCGAGGCCGAGCGGCTGCTGGCCCGTGCCGAAGCCCTCGTCGCCGACCGCGGCGGCACGGCTGCGGCCCGGACCGCCGCCGACTGCGCGGAACGGGCCGACGCGCTGTGGCGGGCCGCCGATGAGTAAGCGGACCGAGTGGGTGCGCTGGGGCTCGCTGGCCGCCGCGGTGGCCGTCCTGGTGGTCTTCCTGCTCTCCCAGGGGCAGGACGTCGACGTCAGCTACGGCCGGTCGCCCTCGTCGTCCGCAGCCATCGGGGAAGGGCAGGCGGGCGAGCTGGGCGACGTGACCGTGCCGTCGGTGGACGAGATGGCGGCCCTGGTGCGCGCCGACGACGTGGTCCGGCTGCCGGGCGCCATCGCGTCGTGGGACGAGGAGCGCGTGCGGGACGTCATCGGTGACGCCGACGTGCGCATCCTGGTCGCGCCGCCCGGACTGGACGAGGACGAGCGCAAGCGCGTCCGCGAGGTGGACGACGTGACCGTCCGGGTGATCGGCACCCAGGTGAGCGGCGGGCTGTACCAGTCGTCCGCCGACCGGGTCGCGGGCTGGCGGGCCGAGTTCGCCACCGGTGACGTGACCGACCAGCTCGTGACCCTGATCGCGGCGCTGGGCGACCGGCCGGAGCCGGAGTCGGTCGACCAGCACACGTGGCGTGACCCGACCGAAGCGGAACTGGCCGCCGTCGCCGACGACCTGCGTCGCACGGGCGTGCACACCGCCGCGGGCGCGACGCTCGACCGGGTGCCCGAGCAGTCCGCGTCGGCCGCCTTCCCGGACCGCCCCGCGCTGTACGTGGCGCTGCCGCGGCAGCCGTTCGGTGAACCCGTGCCCCAGTACGGCCCCGCGCTGGCCGGGCTGTTCCCCGACACCCCGATCGTGGTGCTCTACGGGTGGTGGATCGAGTACCACGGCCCGCACGCCGCCGACTTCGACGAGCTGGTCGCCGCGAGCTTCTACGGGCAGTTCGGCGATCGGCTCAGCCGCTACGACTACCCGCAGCGCAACGTGCTCGCCGCCTACCTCGCCCGGGTCGCCGACGTCCGCTACGCGGGCCTGTTCGACCGCCCGCTGCCCTACCAGCCGCCCGACCCGCTGCGGGTGGCGCTGCCCGCGCTGCCCTGGCTGTTCACCGGCTGCGTCGTGGTGTTCCTGGCGCTGTCCGCCCGGACCGTGCTCCGGAGGACGGGTCGCGCGCCGGTGAACAGCACGAACGCGCGCCTCGCCGGGCTCACGGCGCTGGCCGTCGAGGTGTCCGGCCTGAGCCGCGACCCGCACCTCACCCGGGGCATCGGCAAGCTCGGCGCGGCGGGGGAGGCGTTGGCGAACGACCTGCCGGACCGGCACGTGCGGACCCTGCTGGACGGCGCCGAGGCCGAGCTGGACGCCGCCGCCCGCGCGCTGGGCCGCGCCGACTACCGACCGGACGTCTACCTCGCGGGGAGGCTCGTGTGAAGCGCTTCCTCCGCACGCCGTTCGGCGTCGCGGTCCTCGGCTGCCTGGTCCTGGCCGGGTGGGCGCTGTGGTCGGGCGGCGTGCTCGACGGGCCGATCGCGCGGCAGGTGCGGTCGTCCTCCGTCTACGCCGCGCCCGGCATCGGGATCGACCAGGCGGCGGCCGAGCGGATCATCGGCAACCGGCGGCTCGTCGTCGTGCTGCTCCCGTCCGGCGCCGACCGGCGGGCGGTCTGCGACGACGTCGAACGCGCGGCCGAAGGCACGCTCGTGCTGGTGCTCAGCCGCGAGGACGACGAGTACGAGCGCTACGGCTGCGCCCTCATCCCGGACCGGGACGACGGGAACCTCGGCCGGGCGGCGGTCGCCGAGACGGTCATCGGCCGCGGTGTCGACCAGTTCCCCGACCGGCCGCTGGAGGCGCTGAAGGTCGCGGTGGTCAACTACGACCTCCTGGTGAGGGCCGGCACCCTGCCCGACGGCGCCCGCACCATCAACCCGTCCCTGCCCCGGTACCTCGTCGCGGCGGCGGCGCTCGGGGCCGTGGTGGCCGGTTCGCTCGCCCTCTACGCGGGCGCGCGCCGCGCCGGCAGGCTCGCCGTGACCCGTGCGGCGCGGCGGGACGAGTCGGCCGACGCCCGCAGCGTGCTGAGCGCCGAGACGGCGGTCCTCGCGCAGCAGGTCATCGACCTGGACCGGCGGCACACCGCGGGGCAGAGCCGGAAGTTCGACCGGCGGTTCCGGGCCCTGATGGCCGACTACTCGCGGTTGCTGGTGGCGGTGGCCGACGCCGACGCGCACGACGGCGACCTGGACGCGCTCACGGCCCGGGTCCGGGAGCTGAGCGAGCGGTGCGCGACCCTGACCGGATGACGCTGGTTGCGTCAACAGTGACGGGATGTGTACGAAAGAACACGCGGGAGCCCGTAACCGCAGGTGGGGCTGTATCGGTCCCTGCATCGGTTCGGGTGACCGTTGTCCCGCACCGCTGGATGGGGGATAAGGTCCGACGCCATGCGAGCACTTCGCCGGTTCACCGTCCGAGCCAGCCTGCCCGAGCCGTTGACGGCCCTGGGCACCCTCGCCACGAACCTGCGCTGGACGTGGCACCAGCCAACCCAGGACCTGTTCGCGTCGGTAGACCCCGAGCTGTGGGTTGACAGCGGTGATCCGCTGCGGCTGCTCTCCGTGGTCGCGCCCGAACGCCTCGACGCGCTGTCCACCGACGAGCAGTTCCTCGCCCACGCCCGCGCGCTGGCCGACGACCTGCACCGCTACACCACCGGGCCGCGCTGGTTCCAGCGTCGCCAGGACGAGGTCCAGCAGCGTCGCGAGCACGGCAACTACGACCTCGAACCCCTGCCCAGGGCGATCGCCTACTTCTCCATGGAGTTCGGCGTCACCGAGGCACTGCCGAACTACTCCGGCGGCCTCGGCGTGCTGGCGGGCGACCACCTGAAGGCGGCCTCCGACCTGGGCGTTCCGCTGATCGCCGTCGGCCTGCTCTACCGGTCCGGCTACTTCCGCCAGGGCCTGAGCCTGGACGGCTGGCAGCTGGAGCACTACCCCGTCCTCGACCCGCGCGGCCTGCCGCTGGAGCTGCTGACCGAGCCGTCCGGCGCGCCGATCCTGGTGCACGTCGCCATGCCTGGCGACCGGGTGCTGCGGGCCAAGATCTGGAAGGCGAAGGTCGGCCGCGTCCCGCTGCTGCTCCTCGACTCCGACGTGGAGGAGAACGACGACGACCTGCGCGGCGTCACCGACCGCCTCTACGGCGGCGACCAGGACCACCGCATCCGGCAGGAGATCCTGGCCGGCATCGGCGGCGTGCGGGCCGTCCGCACGTTCTGCGAGCTGACCGGCCACGCCCCGCCCGAGGTGTTCCACACCAACGAGGGCCACGCCGGGTTCCTCGGCCTCGAACGCATCCGCGAGCTGGTCACCGTCGAGGGCCTGGACTTCGACCAGGCGTTGGCCGCGGTCCGCGCCGGCACGGTGTTCACCACGCACACGCCCGTCCCGGCGGGCATCGACCGGTTCCCGGTGGACCTGGTCCAGCACTACTTCGGCCCCGAGACGCTGCTCCCGGGCGTGAACACCCAGCGCGTCCTCGCCCTGGGCGCCGAGGAGAACCCCGGCCTGTTCAACATGGCGCACATGGGCCTGCGGCTGGCCCAGCGCGCCAACGGCGTGTCCAAGCTGCACGGCCGGGTGAGCCGGGACATGTTCCGCGCCCTGTGGCCCGGCTTCGACGGGTCCGAGGTGCCGATCGGATCGGTCACCAACGGCGTGCACGGTCCGACCTGGGCGGCCACCGAGATGAGCAGGCTGCTCGGCGACTCGGAGGACTCGGGCGTCGGCCTGCACGGGTTCGAGCCGGTCACCGACCAGCGGCTGTGGGAGCTGCGCAACGAGCTGCGCGCCAAGCTCGTCGGCGAGGTCCGCCGCCGCACCCGCGCCTCCTGGCTGCAGCGCGGCGCGTCCGCGTTGGAACTGGGTTGGACCGACTCGGTGTTCGATCCGGACGTGCTGACCGTCGGCTTCGCCCGCCGCGTGCCGACGTACAAGCGGTTGACGCTGATGCTGCGCGACCCGGAGCGGCTGCGCGCGATGTTGCTGCACCCGGAACGGCCGGTGCAGCTGGTCGTGGCCGGCAAGTCGCACCCGGCGGACGACGGCGGCAAGGCGTTGATCCAGCAGATCGTGCGGTACGCCGACGACGCCGGCGTGCGGCACCGCATCGTGTTCCTGCCCGACTACGACATGTCGATGGCCCGGTACCTGTACTGGGGCTGCGACGTGTGGCTGAACAACCCGATGCGCCCCCTGGAGGCGTGCGGCACGTCCGGCATGAAGTCGGCGCTGAACGGCGGGCTGAACCTGTCGATCCGCGACGGCTGGTGGGACGAGCTGTACGACGGCAGCAACGGCTGGGCCATCCCGACCGCCGACGGCATCACCGACCCGACCCGGCGGGACGACCTGGAGGCCGCCGCGCTGTACGACCTGCTCGGCAACCAGGTCGCGCCGCTGTTCTACGACCGGGGTGAGGACGGCGTGCCGACCCGCTGGATGGCCATGGTGCGGCACACGCTGGCGTCGCTCGGTCCGGCGGTGCAGGCGTCGCGGATGGTGCGCGAGTACGTGGAGAGGCTGTACGCGCCCGCCGCGTCGTCGGCCGCCTCGGTGGTCGGCGAGGGGTTCCGGGGCGCGAAGGAGCTGGCCGCGTACCGGCAGCGGCTGCGGGCGTCGTGGACGCGGGTGCGGGTGCTGGACTCGGAGATGTCGCTGAACGGGTCGGCCACGCCGAACCTCGGCTCGCCGGTGGCCGTGCGGGCCCGGATCGAGCTGGCCGGGCTGGAGCCGTCCGAGGTGGACGTGCAGGTCGCGCTGGGTCGCGTGGGCGACTCGGACGAGCTGTACGACGTGATCACGCACGGGATGCGTTACGCGGGCAACGGCAACTACGAGATCGAGGTGCCGTTGCCGCACGCGGGCGCGGTGGGCTACACGGTGCGGGTGCTGCCCAGGCACGACCTGCTGGCGTCACCGGCCGAGCTGGGCCGGGTCGTGCTGGCGAACTGATCGGCGGTGGAAGCGGCGCTCGCCCCGGGTCGTGGGGCGGGCGCCGCTCGCGTGCCGGGCTCGGGTGACGTCGAGCGGGGATCAGGTGACGTCGAGCCGGGCGGTGGTGTCCGCGACGCGGGGCATCCAGCCGGCCAGTTCCCGGGCTTCGACCAGCGTCGCGCGGGCTGCGGCGTTGTCGCCCGCCGCCATCTGCGCGCGGGCGATCGTGGCCAGGGCGTCGGCTCGCGCCAAGCCGGTTTCGCTGGTGTTCCGGGCCTGGGTGGCGAGGGACAGCGCGGCGGCGTGGTCGTTCTCGATCAGGGCGAGCTGCGCCAGCGTCGCGGCGCACCGGTGGCGCGGGTAGCCGAACCGCACCGCGCCGTCCACGGCTCGTTTCGCCGCCGGCAGGCCCACGCCGGCGGGCAGTTGGCCGGCCTCGATCGCGTTGGCGGTGGAACTGGCCATCTCCGCCAGCACGAACGCCATGTCCCGCTGACCCAGGTGGGTGCGTCCGATCAGTCCGCTGACCACCCGGAGCGCCTCGCCGTGCTGCGTGCGGAGGGTCAGCACGGCGACGTGCGCGCCGATCGCGACCAGCAGCGTCGGGTGGCGTTCGACCAGGTCCTTCGCGATCACCTCGGCCCGGTCCAGGTCACCGGCCTCCAGTGCGTCGGACACCTGGTTGACCAGCGGTGTCGCGTCGAACTCGGCGGCCGTGCGGCCCGACGCGCGCGGCAGGGCGAACAGGAACCAGCCGGGTGAGGTGGTGCCCGCGCCGCGTCGTGGCCACAGGCCGTTGAGCAGGACCGCCGTGCCCGCGACCGCGAACCCGCGCAGGAACGGCTGGTCGACGTCCGACCAGGCCAGTGCGCCGAGCCAGACCACGACGACGGCCGCGGTGGACAGCAGCGCCGACGTGAGCCCGGTCAGCCACAGCCTGCGGCGGGCCGGCGCCTTGATCGACGTGAGGCCGACCGCGAAGAGCAGCGGGATCGTCCGCCACACGACCCGGAGGTGTGGCCGCGTCCACGTGCGGACCTCACCGCCGACCCCGATCTCGACCAGCGTCACCCGCACGCCGGACAGCACGGCGCCCACCAGCAACCCGAGTTGCAGCAGGGCGAGCACGGCCACCGTGCCGCACGCGGCCCCGCCGAACGTCGCCACGCTCGGCCGCCAGACCACCAGGACGACCAGGGCCAGCCCGGTCAGCGCTTTCCACACGGACCAGGAGACGCGACCGCACCACCCGCGGTTCCCGTTCCGAACGTTGAACTCACCCGTTCCGAACGGAGGACTCACGCGACCTGAACGGAGGACTCACGCGAAGGCAGGCTCTGCGCCCGCGAGGGTCGCGGGCACTAGGTCGTCGCTGCCTGACGGCTACGAGTCGGGCGGGGTCAGTTCGGCACTCGGAGCAGGAGCAGGGAGCGGCCACCCAGCGCGACGGTCTCGCCCGCCCCCAGGGAGCCCGCCACCGACGGCGAGCCGTCCGCCGTGGTGGAGTCGAGGGTCGGCTCGTACCGCCCGCCGTACTCGGGTCCCGGCAGGGTGACCTCGATCGGGTCCGCCCCGGCGTGCAGGAGCAGCAGCCACGAGTCGTCCGACACCAGCTCGCCGTCACGCGAACGGGACAGGCTGTTCGAGCCGTCGATCCACATGCCGAGGAACCGGCGGCCCTCGTCGAACCAGTCGGTCTCGGCCATCTCCTCGCCGTCCGGCCGGAACCACACCAGGTCGGGCGCGCCGGACGACGTGGTCCGGCCGTCGAAGAACTGCGGCTGCCGCAACGCAGGCGACGCGGCCCGCAGGTTGATCACCCGGCGGGCGAACGCCAGCATCGACTCGCCCTCGCCGGCGAGCTCCCAGTCCACCCACGACGTCTCGTCGTCCAGGCAGTACGCGTTGTTGTTGCCGCCCTGCGTGCGCCACTGCTCGTCACCCGCGGCCAGCATCGGCGTGCCGGTGGACAGCATCAGCGTGGCGAACAGGTTCCGCGCCTGCCTGGCCCGCAGCGCCAGCACCGCCGCGTCGTCCGTCTCGCCCTCCACACCGCAGTTCCACGACCGGTTGTCGTTCGTGCCGTCGCGGTTGTCCTCGCCGTTGGCGAGGTTGTGCTTCTCGTTGTAGGACACCAGGTCCCGCAGCGTGAACCCGTCGTGCGCGGTGATGAAGTTGATCGACTGCCACGGTCGGCGCAGGTCGTCGGCGTACAGGTCGGACGACCCGGACAGCCGGTACGCCAGGTCGCGCACGTTCGTCATGCCGCGCCAGAAGTCGCGGACCGTGTCGCGGTACCGGCCGTTCCACTCCGCCCACTGCACGCCGAAGTCGCCCACCCGGTACCCGTCGCCGGTCGCGTCCCACGGCTCGGCGATCAGCTTGCACCGGGACAGGACCGGGTCGGCGGTGATCGCGGTCAGCATCGCCGACGCCCGGTCGAACCGGCCGCCACCGGGCCTGCCCAGCGTCGACGCGAGGTCGAACCGGAACCCGTCCACGCCCATCTCGGTGGCCCAGTACCGCAGCGAGTCCGTCACCAGCCGCACGAACTGCGGCGACCCGGCCTCGGTCGTGTTGCCGCACCCGGTGATGTCGAGCGTGCCGCCGCCCTCGATGTGCAGGTAGTAGCCGGGCGCGTCGAAGCCCCGGTAGCACAGCGTCGGACCGTCCGGCCCGCCCTCGCAGGTGTGGTTGAAGACCACGTCGATGATCACCTCGATGCCCACGGCGTGCATCGCGGACACCATCGTGCGGAACTCCTCCACCTCCCGGCCCGGCTCGCTGGCGTACCCGGGGTGCGGCGCGAAGTAGCTCAGCGGCGAGTAGCCCCAGTAGTTGTGCCTGCCCGCCTCCATCAGCGACGGCTCGTCCACGAACGCGTGCACCGGCAGCAGCTCCACCGACGTCACGCCCAGCCGCACCAGGTGCTCCACCACGGCCGGGTGCGCCAGCCCCAGGTACGTGCCGCGCTGGTGCTCGGGCACGGCCGGGTGCAGCTTGGTGAACCCGCGCACGTGCAGCTCGTAGATCACCGCTTCCTCGAACGGCACGTCCGGCTTCACGCCCGTGTCCGGCCCGCCGGGCGACGTGACGACGGACAGCGGCACGCTGCCCAGCGAGTCGACCGGCGACGGGCCGCCGAGCATCGGGTCGTCCACGTAGCCCAGCGCCGCGTCCAGGTCGGTCAGCGCGCCCGTGATTCGCGTCGCATAAGGGTCGATCAGCAGCTTCGAGGGGTTGCACCGGAGGCCTCGGCCCGGGTCGTACGGGCCGTGCACGCGGTAGCCGTAGCGCTGGCCGGGCGTCACGCCGGAGATGAGACCGTGCCACACGCCGAAGGTGCGCTCGGTCAGCTCGACCCGCTCCTCCGTGCCGTCTTCGCTGATCAAGCACACTTCCACGGCGTCGGCGGGCGGCGCCGAGACCGCGAAACGCACACCTCCGGCTTCGGGGTACGCCCCGAGGGGGAACGGTCGGCCCGCGAGCAGGATCGAGTCGGCAGCCATACCCCCGGATCTTTCCAGCCCGGAGGGGTGGTTTGGGTATCAGCACGCGACGAGGTCGCCGCCGGCGCGAAGCCGAGGCAATGGAACACTGTCCTCGCGAGGCATCGACCGGGGCGAGGGCAGGCGTGGAAAACGAAGATCTGGTCATCCACATGCAGGGTGTTTCGGTTCGACGTGGCAAGACCACGCTGGTCGGGGACGTCGACTGGAGCGTGGAGCTGGACGAGCGCTGGGTCGTGCTCGGGCCCAACGGGGCGGGCAAGACCACGCTGCTCCGGCTGGCCGGCGCCGAGCTGCACCCGACCAAGGGCAAGGTGCACCTGCTCGGCGAGCGGATCGGCCGGACCGACATGTCCGAGCTGAAGACCCGCATCGGCCTGTCGTCGGCGGCGCTGAACGGGCGCGTCCCGGCCGAGGAGAAGGTCGTCGACGTGGTCGTCAGCGCCGGGTACGCGGTGCTGGGCCGGTGGCGTGAGGAGTACGGCAAGCTCGACATCGGCCGGGCCAAGGAGCTGCTGGCCACGATGGGCATCGAGCACCTGTCCGACCGGACGTACGGGACGCTGTCCGAGGGCGAGCGCAAGCGCACGCTGATCGCCCGCGCGTTGATGACGGACCCCGAGATGCTGCTGCTGGACGAGCCCGCCGCCGGCCTGGACCTGGGTGGCCGCGAGGACCTGGTGGCCCGGCTCTCGGAGCTGGCGCTCGACCCCGACGCGCCGGCGACGGTGCTGGTCACGCACCACGTGGAGGAGATCCCGCCCGGCTTCACGCACGTGCTGCTGCTGCGTGACGGCGGCATCGTGGCGCAGGGCCTGCTGGACGACGTGCTCACCGAGGAGAACCTGACGAAGACGTTCGACCAGCCGTTGGAGCTCCAACGGTCGGGTGACCGGTACTTCGCCCGCCGCAAGGCTACCGAGGGGTAACCTGCGAGGCGCACCGACGGAGGTCGAGGAGGACCTGTGGCTGAGTTCGTGAGGCTCGAAGTCGAGGACGGCATCGGCACCATCCGGCTGGACCGCCCGCCGATGAACGCCCTGAACAGGCAGGTCCAGGAGGAGATCCGGTCCGCCGCGCACGAGGCGGCCGACCGCGCCGACGTGTGGTCCGTGATCGTGTACGGCGGGCAGAAGGTGTTCGCGGCGGGCGCGGACATCAAGGAGATGGCCGACCTGTCGTACGCCGAGATGGCGTCCCGCGCGGGCTCGTTCACGTCGGCGTTGCGCGCGGTCGAGGAGATCCCGAAGCCGACCGTGGCCGCCATCACCGGGTACGCGCTGGGCGGCGGGTTCGAGCTGGCGCTGTGCGCGGACCGGCGGATCGCGGGCGACAACGCCAAGGTCGGTCAGCCGGAGATCCTGCTGGGCGTGATCCCGGGCATGGGCGGCACGCAGCGCCTGCCCCGGCTGATCGGCCCGTCCCGCGCGAAGGACCTGATCTACACCGGCCGGTTCGTGGGCGCCGAGGAGGCGTTGCGGATCGGGATGGTGGACGAGGTCGTGGCGCCGGACGACGTGTACGCCGCCGCGCGCCGGTGGGCCGGGCAGTTCGTCAACGGCCCGGTGCGCGCGTACGCCGCCGCCAAGGCCGCGATCGACGGCGGGCTGGACACCGACCTGGGCAACGGCCTCAAGCTGGAGAGCCAGTTGTTCGCGGCGATGTTCGCCACCGAGGACCAGAAGACAGGTATGGCGTCGTTCATCGAGAACGGCCCGGGGAAGGCGAAGTTCAGTGGCCGTTGATCCCAAGCCCCACCCGCACGCCACCGCCGAGGAGGTGCAGGCGGCGTACAAGGACCCCAAGCTCGCGAACGTGCTCTACCACGACTGGGAAGCCGACACGTACGACGAGAAGTGGTCCATCTCGTACGACGAGCGCTGCATCACCTACGCCACCGAGCGGTTCCGCGCGGTGGCGGGCGACGTCGGGCCGTACGAGCACGCGTTGGAGCTGGGCTGCGGCACGGGGTTCTTCCTGCTCAACCTGATGCAGGGCGACGTGATCCGGCGCGGCTCGGTGACGGACCTGTCGCCGGGCATGGTGCAGGTGGCGCTGCGCAACGCCGAGCAGCTGGAGCTGCCGGTCGACGGCCGGGTGGCCGACGCGGAGCGCATCCCGTACGACGACGACACGTTCGACCTGGTGGTGGGGCACGCGGTGCTGCACCACATCCCGGACGTGGCCGCCGCGATGCGCGAGGTGCTGCGGGTGCTCAAGCCGGGCGGGAAGTTCGTGTTCGCGGGCGACCCGACGAACGTGGGCAACTTCTACGCCCGCAAGCTCGGGCAGCTGACGTGGTGGCTGACCACGAACGTCACCAAGCTCGGTCCGCTGAACGACTGGCGTCGGCCGCAGGAGGAGCTGGACGAGTCGTCCCGCGCGGCGGCGCTCGAAGCGGTGGTGGACCTGCACACGTTCGACCCGTCGGACCTGGAGCGGACGGCGCGTTCGGCCGGTGCGGTCGGCGTGCGGGCGGTGACGGAGGAGCTGTCGGCGGCGCTGTTCGGCTGGCCGGTGCGCACGTTCGAGGCCGCCGTGCCGCGCGAGAAGCTGAGCTACGGCTGGGCGATGTTCGCCTACAAGACGTGGCAGCGGCTGGCCTGGGTGGACGAGAACGTGCTGTCCAAGGTCCTGCCGCGAGAGGTCTTCTACAACGTCTCCGTGACCGGGCGCAAGCCGGTCTAGTGGGGTACGCGTTCAGCCTCGACGACGTGGCGTACCTGCGTTCCGACGCCGGGCGCGCCGCGTTGTCGACGCTGGCCGACCTGCCGCTGACGCCCGCGTCCCGGCTGGACGACGTCACGCTCACGAAGCAGGTCGCGCCGACCCGCTTCGCGGCGGTGCTGGAGACGTTGTTGTTGCGCCGCAAGGCTTCGAAGGTCCGGTTCTCCGCCGAGGTCCCGTCCACGGCCGGGCTGTTCACCTCCGAAGCCCTCCAGCAGGCCACGCCGCACCAGGTGGCGGCGCACCGGGCGTGTCGGTTCAGCGGTCCGGCGCACGACGTGACGTGCTCGATCGGCGCGGACCTGGCGGCGTTGCCGGAGGGGTCGATCGGGTCGGACCTGGACCCGGTGCGGCTGGCGATGGCGCGGCACAACCTCGGTGACGCGGTACCGCTGGTGCGGGCGGACGCGCTGCGGCCGGTGTCCCGGGGCACGCCGGTGATCGCGGACCCGGCGCGGCGGGACGCGACCGGGCGGCGGACGTGGCACCCGGCGGACTTCGCGCCGCCGCTGGACGAGCTGGCGTCGGTCTACGCGGGGCGCGACCTGGCGGTGAAGTGCGCGCCGGGCGTCGACTTCGCGGTCGCGCCGTGGGCCGACGAGGTCGAGCTGGTGTCGTTGGACGGGCAGGTGCGCGAGGCGTGCCTGTGGACGCGCGGCCTGGCCACTCCCGGTGTGTCGCGGCGTGCGACCGTGCTGCGGTCCGACGGTCCGGAGTGGACGATCACCTCCGCCGACCCGGACGACTGCCCGGTGCGCGACCCCGACGAGTGGCTGGTCGACCCGGACGGCGCGGTGGTGCGGGCCGGGCTGGTGCGGCACTACGCGGCCCGGCACGGGTTGGCGCAGCTGGACGAGCGGATCGCCTACCTGACCGGGCCGACGCCGCCGCCGGGCGTGCGGGCGTTCCGGGTGGTGGAGCACGGGCACTACAGCGAGAAGGCGTTGCGGTCGGTGCTGCGGGCGCACGACGTGGGGCGGCTGGAGGTCCTGGTGCGCGGCCTCGACGTGGACCCGAACGCGCTGCGGCCGAGGCTGAAGCTGTCCGGGTCCGCCGAGGCGACCGTGGTGCTGACCAGGATCGGCCGCCGCCCGACCTACCTGCTCGCGCACGCCGAGCGCACCTAGCGCACCCGGACCGCCCAGCCCTCGCTAGCCCAGCCCTCCCGAACCGTCCAGCCCTCCCGGACCGCCTGCGCTGCCCGGACCACCGGACCCGCCCAGGCTGCCCAGCCGCTCGAAGAGGAACGCGCGCAGGCCGTCGAGGTCGGCGTCCGTGGCGATGTAGAGCGTCTTCGGCTTGTCCACCTCCAGCCGCTGGTCCACCACGAGCGCGCCCCGGCTCGGGCCGAACGAGCAGTCGACGTCCACCGGGAACGCGGTGCTCCCGAGGATCCCCGGCTGGACCGCCTCCGCCACCGCGATCGCGTCGTGCACCGCCATCCCGTCCCAGCCGAGGAACCGCCGGTACGTCTCCAGGTAGTCGGGGGTGAGGCCGACGAGCGTGGCGGCGGCGTCGGAGGTCCGCGCCAGGTCGGTCAACCACTGGGCGCTCACCGCGCACCGGCGGGTCAGGTCCATCGGGACGAGCGTGGTCGGTACGTCCTCCTCGACCAGCACCCGGCGCGCGGCTTCGGGGTCGCTCCAGACGTTGAACTCGGCGGTCGCCGTGACGTTCCCGCCCTGCACCCCGCCGCCCATGACGACGAGTCGACCGATCTTCGGCTTCAGGTGGGGGTGTGCGGCGAGCAGCAGCGCGATGTTGGTCAGCGGGCCGATGGGGACGATCGTGACGGGACGGTCGGCCTGTTCCAGCAGTTCTCGCATCAGGGTGACGGCGTCGCGGTGGTCCGGGCCACGGGTCGGCTCGGGGAGCGTGTGGGCGTAGCCGGAGAGGCCGTCGGAGCCGTGCGCGCTGGACAGGTGGGGGTGCGGGTGGATCAGCGGCCGGGACGCGCCGACGCCGACCGGCACGTCGTCACGGCCCAGGAGCGCCAGCAGCCGCAGGGCGTTGCGGGTGGTGTCGTCCAGGGAGACGTTGCCGAACACCGTGGTCACCCCGATCAGCTCGACCTCGGGGCTGGCGGCGGCGAGCGCGATGGCGAGGGCGTCGTCCACGCCGGGGTCGGTGTCGATGATCAGAGGAGTTGTCACGTGCCCATCCTGGTGGGGTGGTGTCGGTGCGGGCCGGCGAGGTCGGGTACGCGCGGGTGGAAGGCGCGGTCAGGTGGGCCGGGCCACGTCCGGTGGCGCTGGGCGTGGAGGTGGGCACCGAGCGCGCGCGGGCGCTCTACCTGCGGCACGGGTTCGTCGAGAGGGCGCCGGGGACGCTGGTTAGAGTGCCCGCGTGACGAGCATGTGGGGTGCCCCGGTGTGGACGAGGTGGCGCAGGTCGCGCCGTGACCCGGCGCAGGCCAGGTTCCTCACCCTGGCCTCCCTGCGCTGGGTGCTGAGGCACCGCGCGTACACGCCGTGGTACCTGGTGCGGTACTGGCGGCTGCTGCGGTTCCGGATCGCGAACCCGCACGTGGTGCTGCGCGGCATGGTGTTCCTGGGCAAGAACATCGACCTGCACTGCCGTCCCGGTTACGGGCGGCTGGAGATCGGCCGGTGGGTGCACATCGGCGACGGCAACGCCATCCGCTGCCACGAGGGGTCGTTGCGGATCGGCGACAAGGCCGTGTTCGGCAAGGACAACACGGTGAACTGCTACCTCGACGTGGAGATCGGCGCGGCCACCCTGATCGCCGACTGGGTGTACATCTGCGACTTCGACCACGTGACGGCCGACATCACCCTGCCGATCAAGGACCAGGGCATCGTGAAGTCGCCGGTGCGCATCGGGCCGGACTGCTGGCTGGGCACGAAGGTCACCGTCACGCGCGGCACGCGGATCGGGCGTGGGTGCGTGATCGGCGCGCACGCCGTGGTGCGGGGCGACGTGCCCGACTACAAGATCGCCGTGGGCCTCCCGGCGAAGGTCGTCAAGGACCGCCGCGCGGACTACGAGGCCGACGCCGCGCGCCGCGCCGCCGTGGCCGACATGGCCCGCAAGGCCCAGGAGGCCTTGGAGCAGTCCCGCAACGGCTCCTAGGCGCTGCTCCGGACGGGTCGGGCGGCCTGTCGCCTGCCCAGCGCCGAGAGGGTCAGGGTCGCGGTGACCGATCCGGCCGCCATCAGCGTCATCGCCGTGGCCGGGGACGTGAGCTGGGCCAGTGTGCCGGCGATGGCGACGCAGACGCCCTGCACGGCGGTCGTGCCGGTGACGTGCAGGCCGAGCGCCTGGCCCGTGAGGGCGTCGGGGGTGAGCGACATCAGGCGTTCCTGCAGGACCAGGCTCGCGGCGAAGCCGACGGAGGCGACGGTGACGGCCACGGCCGACAGCGCCACCCCCGGTTGCAGGACGAAGAACAGGTAGGGCACCGCCAGCACCAGGCGGAGCGGGGTCGCCAGCCGGGGGCGCACCGCGGGTGGCACCAGGCGGCCCACCGCCATGTCTCCCAGGAACATGCCCAGCGCCCCGCACGCGTACAGCGTGCCGGCGGCTTCGGGGGCGTAGGAGACGTAGAGCGAATCGCCGCCGATCACGAGGCCGTTGGGAACCCACAGGGCCAGGTACGTCAGGCGGCGCGGGCGTGAGGACCACAGCGTGGCGTTGGTGCGCCAGGTCGCCGAGACGGACGGGCGGCCGGCCGAACGCGGCGGGCGGGCTGTGAGACCCAGGCGGGTGAGCAGGGCCGACACCACGTACAGCGCCGCCGCGAGGAGCAGGCAGGTTCGCGGGGACAGCAGCGCCAGCATCGCGCCGCCCGTGGCGAAGCCGACCATCTGAGTCAGGCCCCAGAGCATGTTGTAGACCGATCGGCCCAGGACGTAGCCGTCCCTGGTCAGGATCTCGGTCAGCAGTCCCGCGCGCACTCCTCCGCCCAGCGAGGCGACCAGGCCCTGCAGGAGCAGGACGACGAAGACGGCCCACACCGGCAGGCCGGGCAGCGCGAGCACCGCCGTGCCGACCGCGAAGACGAGGGCGAGGCCGGACAGGATCGCGCGCGGTGGCAGCCGGTCGGCGCCCGACAGCAGCAACGCGCCGCCGAGCACCTGCGCCAGCTGCGGGCCGACCATGCTCACCGCCGCCAGGAGCGGGGAGCCGGTGGCCCGGAAGACCAGCGTGGCGAGGGCCAGGGCGCCGATCGTCTGGGCCGCGGCGAAAGCGGCGAAGGAGAGCAGGAACGGGGTGAACTCCGGGGCGCGGAACAGGGAGCGGTAACTGCGCATCCGCGGGATTCTCCGAGCGGCCCGGCCCCCTGTTTATTGTTTCGCCGACACGCGAAAGGTCGTGCGCATGGGCTCATGGCAGATCGGCACCGACACCCTCGCCCGCAGCCGGTTCGTGCTCTCGCCGTTCGCCGAGACCTTCGCGAGCCTGAGACTGCTCCACGCCGGGACCGGCGCCCATCCGGGCGAGGAGGCCTGGCTGCGCGCGCACCTGCCCGGCTACCGCGCGCACCTCGCGGCCGACCCGGTGGCCGGGCCGCTCGTGGAGGCGGCGATCGGCCCGTCCTGGATCGCCGACTTCTTCTGCCCGACCTCGTGCGAGGGCGAGAGCTTCGAGCAGACCGTGGACAGGGTGCGTGCGACCGGGGCGGAGCAGGCGCGGGACAACCTCCGCGTGTCCCTCCGCGGCCCGCTCCCCGCCGCCTTGGAGCGGGACGACCTGTCCGAGCGGGCGACCGCGCTGCTGACGTACGTCTGGCAGGCGACCGTGCGGCCGTACTGGGAACGCCGGCAGCGCGTGCTGCAGGCCGACGTGGTCGCGCGGACGGCCCACATGAGCCAGGGTGGCTGGGTGGCCGTGCTGAACTCGCTGAAGCCGGGGACGCGGTGGCTCGGGGAGAGCCGGTTCCAGGTGAACCGGACGGCCTACCCGCCGCGCGAGGTCGCCGCCGGGGCCGATCTGCTGTTCATGCCGGTGACGCCGAGGACCAGCTGGGTGTCGTGGGAGGGGCGGGAGCGGTATGCCGTCGTCTACCCGTGTCGCGGGGTGCTCGCCGAGGGACACGGACGACGGCCCGTCCCCGCCGGCCTCGGCGCGCTCATCGGGACCGCGCGGGCGGCGTTGCTGATGCTGCTCGGGACTCCCCTGAGCACGACGCAGCTGGTCGCCGTGACCGGGCAGCGGCTGGGGTCGGTGGGGCGGCACCTGCGGGTGCTGCTGGACGCGGGGCTGGTGGAGCGGCGGCGGGCCGGCCGGTCGGTGCTGTACGTGCGGACGGCGGCCGGGGTGACGCTCGTGGAGGCGTCGGGGGCGTTTCTAGATGGTTGATCCAAGGGGTGGACGTCTGGGGACGTGGAGCGAGGTGTCGACGCCCTGCTCGGCTTCACCTCCGAGGCCGCCCGCTGGTCGTGGCACGCCCACGCGACCCGGGCCACGTGTTCCGCTACATGCCCCGTCGACCCGGCTACAACAACCGCCTGCGCAACGTCGGGTTGACCGGCGCCAAAGCCGACGAACGCACCACCCTGCTCGACATCCTCGACACCGACCCCGCGTTGGCGGCCGAGCGTCCCGGCCGGATCCTGATCGCCGACTGTTCGAGCCACTGCGCCAGACCATCGATTCGATCAACCAGACCTTCAACAATCCAGTCGAGTGTTGGTGCGGTCGAATTCACGCGTCCGTGCGGGACGGTAACGGATCGTGGCATTATCGGCGATATCAGGTACCTGGTCGGGTGATGTTATGCGAATGCCTGTTCGACTATTGTTCCGGGTATGGTTTTTTCGCCGGTGTTGTTGACCGAGGACGACGTGTTCGCCGCCATCGCGGAGGTTGAAGCGTCCATTCGGGCATTGCACCGGCGGCGGTTGGAATTGCTCGCCGAGGTGGTGCGCTGCGGCTATGACCTGGATTCGTACCGGGCCTTGGTGCGGGCGAATCCGGCGGAGGTGAAGCAGTGGGTGGCGCAGGTGGGGTTGTTCCTGTCGTCGGTCGCGCCGACCGGGCAGTCGTTGCCGCCGCCGTGCCGGGTGGCGGGTGCGGCGTTGGCGGAAGGTGTGTTGTCGGAGGGGCATCTGCGGGAGTTGGCGCGGGCGGTCGGGACGCTGAAGCTGCCCGACTGGTCGGAGGAGGTCCTGGTCGAGGCGGCGCGATCGGTGGAGCCGAAGGTGGTCCGGCAGCTCGCCGACCGCATCCGCGACCGCGTCGAGCAGGACGCCGTGGACGAGCTGGACGAACCGGCGGCGGAGCCGGCGGATGTGCTGTACGTGCGGGGTCTGCCGGGTGGGCGGGTGGAGTTCTGGGGTGAGCTGTCGGCGGAGTCCGGGGCGCGGTTCACCGCGATGCTGGAGCCACTGGCCACGCCGCGTCCGGAGGGGCCGAAGGATCGGGCGCACCGGCTGGGTGAGGCGTTCGCGGATGTGGTCTCGTTGGCGTCGCGGTCGGGTGACCTGCCGTCGGAGGCCGGGGAGCGTCCGCACATCAGCGTGACGGTGGATGTCGAGGTGTTGCGGCGTCGGGTGGGGCACGCGGTGCTCGACGGCGACCACTACCTCAGTGCCGCTCAGGCGCGGCGGATCGCGTGCGACGCGAAAGTCATCCCTGTGGTGCTGGGCGGCGATTCGGAAGTGCTGGACCTGGGGCGGACGAAGCGGACGGTGAGTGTCGCGCAGCGCAAAGCACTGCACGCCCGCGACCGGGGATGCGCTTTTCCGGGGTGTTCACGGCCACCGAAGTGGTGCGACGCGCACCATGTGCGGCATTGGTCGGACGGTGGGGACACCGACCTCGGGAACCTCGTTCTGCTGTGCCGTACGCATCACACGCTGGTGCACCACTCACGATGGCGGATCACCATGACCGGCGGTATTCCGACGTTCATTCCGCCGCGACACGTCGACCCGGCCCAGAGGCCTCGACAGAACCTGCTCCACCGACCACCCCTGCCCATCGCGGCCTGACCAGCGACTTCGAGCCCGGTCCCGCTACGACCACCAGCCCCTGGAATCAATTACCTAGACCGGCCGCAGCTCCTCGCCCGCCTTCCGGTCGTACTCCTCCTGCGCCCGGCGGATGTCGTGGATATGGGTCTCCGACCACAGCCGGACCGCGTCCATCAGACCGCCCACGTCGGCGCCCAACGGGGTGAGGCTGTACTCGACCCGCGGCGGGACGCTCGGGTAGACGGCGCGGTGCACGAGCCCCGCCCGCTCCAGATCCCGCAGGGTCTGGGTGAGCATCTTCTGCGTGATGCCGTCGAGGCGGCGGCGGAGTTCGCCGAAGCGCAGAGTTCCGGGCCGCAGGGCGCCGATCACCAGGCACACCCACTTGTTGGTCAGCAGGTCGAGGACTGCTCGTGACGCGCAGTTGCGGAGGAACGCGTCCGCGCCGCCGTGGGCGCGCAGGTCAGGGACGGTATACACAAGGTACCTAAATACCATTTTGGTGCCTTCTTCACAATGGGTACCACTGCTGTGAAGCTCTTGACCATGACGAACGAGATGCGAGCGGTGACGGTCGAGGCCTTCGGCGAGCCCGAGGTCATGAGGGTCGGGGACGTCGCGCGGCCGGTGCCGGGACCGGACGAGATCCTGGTCGAGGTGCGCGCGGCGGGCGTGAACGCGGTCGACTGGAAGGTGCGGCGGGACGGCTACTGGCTGACCGCGCCGTGGGTGCCGGGCTGGGACGTCTCCGGCGTGGTGGTGTCGGTGCCGCCGGGGGAGAACCGGTTCGCGGTGGGCGACGAGGTGTTCGGGATGCCACACTTCCCGCGCCCGGCCGGCGCGTACGCCGAGTACGTCGCCGCGCCCGCGAGGCACTTCGCCCGCAAGCCCGCCACCGTCGACCACGTCCACGCGGCGGCCCTGCCGCTGGCCGCGCTGACCGCGTGGCAGGCCCTCACCGAGGCCGCGAAGGTCGAGCCGGGTGACCGCGTGCTCGTGCACGCCGCCGCCGGTGGTGTCGGGCACCTCGCCGTGCAGTTCGCCAAGACCCTCGGCGCCCACGTGATCGGCACCGCGCGTGCCGCGAAGCACGACCTGCTGCGCGACTTGGGCGCGGACGAGTCGGTCGACTACACGGCGCGGGACTTCGGCGAGCTGGCGGACGTCGACGTGGTGATCGACCTGGTCGGCGGTGACGACTACGTGGGCCGGTCGATGCGGGTGCTCAAGCCGGGCGGCGTGTACGTCGGGCTGACGAACCCCGGTCTGCTGCCCGAGCTCCGGGCGGCGGCGGAGGAGCTGGGCGTCCGCGCCACGACGACCTTCGTCGCCCCGGACCACGCCGTGCTGGAGCACGTGGCCGGGTTGGTGGAGCGCGGTGAGGTGAAGGTCCTCGTCGCCGAGACGTTCCCGCTCTCGGACGTCGTGAAGGCGCACGAGGTCGGCGAAGCCAACCGGACCACCGGCAAGATCGTGCTCACGCTCTGAGACCTGGGCGGGTCCGCTCAGAGGAACACGTTGCCGGTGGGGATCTTGGGCCGGCCGAACGGCGGGTGGTCGCGGACCCGGGCGGCCCGGTAGACGGCGGCGGTGTCGGCGGCGATCTTCGACCAGTCGAAGTCGGTCGCCAGGCGGGCTTTCGCGGCGCGGGCCCGGCGTTGGGCCGCCGGGCGGTCGTCCAGGACGGAGCGGACCGCCGTCGCCAGGCCGTCGACGTCACCGGGGGTGAACGACAGACCGGTGACGCCGTCCAGGACGACCTCGCCCAGACCTCCGGCGGTGGAGGCGACGAGGGGTGTGCCGGCGGCGGCGGCTTCCAGCGCCACGATGCCGAACGGCTCGTACTTGCTCGGCAGCACGACGGAATCCGCCGCTGCCAGCGTGGCCGCCAGCGCGCGGTCCGACAGGTGGCCGACGAAGTCCACCGCCCGCCGCACCTTGTGCTTGCGCGCCTGGTCCACCAGCCAGTCCCGGTTCGTCCCCGACCCGGCCACGACCAACCTGGTGCCCGGCCACGCCCGCCGGATCCTGGGCAGCGCGGCGAGCAGGTCCTGCAGGCCCTTCTCCCACTCCAGCCGCCCGAAGAACAGCAGCAGCGGCGCGCCACCCGGGCTGTGCGCGGCACGGGCGGCGGCCACGTCGGACGACCGCACCCGCCACCGCCGGGGCTCGATGCCGTTGTGCAGCACCGTGACCGACGACTGCTCCACCTCGAACAGGTGCGCCACCTCGGCCCGCATCGCCGACGAGCACGTGATCAGCGCGTCCGCCCGGTTCGCCAGCCACCACTCGACCGAGTGCACCTGCTGGTTCAACGTCTGCGACAGCCACCCGCTGTGCCGGCCGGCCTCGGTCGCGTGCACGGTCGCCACCAGCGGCGCGCCGCACGCGTCGGCCAGCGCGATGGCGGGATGCGTGACGAGCCAGTCGTGCGCGTGCACCACGTCCGGCCGCCAGCCGCGCAGCAACGCGAGCCCGGCACGCGTCATCGCGTGGCCCATGGCCAGCGTCCACGCCACCAGGTCCCGCTCGAACACCAGGTGCGTCGGGTCCTCGGCGACCCGGATCAGCCGCACCCCGTCGACCGCGGAGTCCGACGTCGGGTGCGTGACCGCGTCCGTCCCCGTCGGCTGCCGGCACAGCACGACCACGTCGTGGCCCTGCGCGGCCAGGTGCACGGCCAGCGCGTGCACGTGCCGGCCCAACCCGCCCACGACGACCGGCGGGTACTCCCAGGACAACATCAACACGCGCATGGGCCATCCTCGCATCTCCGAACCACCAGGCTGGGAACGACCGACAGGAACGGAGGTGCGGCCGTGCATCCTTGGCTCTGGGCGGTCCTGTTCTGCGCCGCGTTGCTGACGACCGGGTTGGTGGTGGACCGGAGGGCCCGCGGGAAGCGCGCCGGCCTCGAACGGCCGGCCGACACCACGGGTCGGTCGCGGGCGGACCCGCTGGTGCGGGCCCGGGTCGACAACCCGGGTGCGACCGGCGTCACGCACCGGATGCACGGTGACAGTCCCGGCGGCGTCAACTAAGCCAACCCCCGCGCGTCGAGGTGCCCGAACGGGCCGTCGACCCGGCGCAGTTCGGCCGCCCGGCGGTGCCCGCGCCCGACGCGGCGCAGGGCGACCAGTTCGCCGAACCGGTCCGCGTGCAGCTTGGCCCGGTACCGGGCGTAGTCGGCGGCCGAGTCCTTGGTGACCATGAACGCCCAGTCGCTCGACAGCGCCAGCAGCGCCTCGCGCACCGCCTGGTCGGCGACCGGGTCGCGGACCACACCCGAGAGGTCCAGCCCGAGCAGGTCCCGCTGCACGGCAGCGTTGCCGTCCACGATGTCGCCGACCTGCGGCCCGTTCCACACGTGCCAGTCCTTGCCCGTGCCCCAGGACGACGGCGGCAGCTCGACCGGCGCGCCCACGTGCCCGGCCTCGACCGCGCCGCGCAGCGTCGTCACCCGGACACCGGCCGAGGGCAGCAGCCGCAGCACCGCTTCCAGCCACGCCGGCCCTTCGTGCCACCAGTGCCCGTACAGCTCGGTGTCGTAGGCGGCGACGACCAGGGACGGCTTGCCGTGCCGCTCCTTCAACGCCCGCAGCCGCCGCACCACCGTGTCCACGAAGTCCGCCGCGTGCCGCTGGACGGCGTCCGCCGCCAGGTCCGGGTCGTACGGCCGCTTGTCCTCCGGCGCCACGTTCTTCCCCGTCACCCGGGAGGGCTTGAGCCCGCTGGGGTGGTCGTAGGTGTGGAAGTCCCGGTACGACGGGTCGCCTGGGTAGCCGACCTTCGGCGACCACACCCGGTACGACACCTCCAGGTCACGGCCGAAGCACACCACGTCCGACGTGCCGACCGGCCGTCCGGCGGCCGTGTCCCCGTGCAGCGCCGGGCCGTCCACGAGGAACCGCCGCACACCGGCCCCCGCGTAGTCGTCCTCGAGACCTGGCGCGTAAGCGCATTCCGGCGCCCAGATGCCCTCGGGCGTCGACCCGATCCGGTGCGCCGTGTCCGCGAGCCCGGTCCGCAACGAGAACTCCCGCAGCCGGGGGTCGAGCAGCGGCTGGAACGGGTGCGCGGCCGGTCCGCCCAGCAGCTCGACCACCCGCGAGTCCACCAGGCGGCGCAGCAGCGGCGAGAAGCCGTGCCGCCACCGCGTCTCGAACCGCTCCAGGGCCCACGCCGACGAACGGTGCTCGCGCGCGGCGAGGTCCGGCAGCCGGGACGACGCGCTGTGCGCCCGCAGCTGCCAGTTCCCGAGCCAGTCGTGCACGCCCCGCAACGTGTACGGGTCGTCCAGCTGCGCGGCGAGGATCGGCGTGACGCCCAGCGTGAGCACGTCCTCGCGGCCCTCGGCGGCGAACCGCTCCAGCAGGTCCACCACCGGCAGGTACGAGTGCGCCCACGCCTGGTAGAGCCACTCCTCGCCGACCGGCCAGGCGCCGTGGTGCGCCAGCCACGGCAGGTGGCTGTGCAGCACCAGGCAGAACGTCCCCTCGTGCGTCCCCTCGTGCGTCACGGGCGCACCGCCACGGCGACCAGGTCAAGGCTGGCGTCCAAGTCGTCGGTGACGATCTCGAAGTCGTCGCTGCGCACCGACGCCACCGCGCCCAGCAGGTCGGCGGGCCACTCGCCGCCGCCCACCACCACGGCCACCTGCGCGTCGATGATCGACCCGCCGAACCGCTCGTCCAGCCGGCGCAGGGCCGGGCCGTGCCGCAGCCCTGCCAGCACCTCCACCCGCAGCCCGGCGTCGACCAGCAGCCCGGCCAGCTCGGCGGGCGCCAGCTCACGGGTGTGGAACGGGTTGAGCGGGGTGTCGCGGCCGGGGGAGAACGTGATCCGGTTCGGCGTGGTGACCAGCAGCCGCCCGCCGGGCCGCAGCACCCGCGCGCACTCGGCCAGGAAGCCCTCCTGGTCCCACAGGTGCTCGATGACCTGGAGGTTCGCCACCACGTCCACGCTCGCGTCCCGCAGCGGCAGCGACGCCAGGTTCCCGCGCAGCACGGTCAGCTCCGGGTACGCGCGGCCGACGTGCGCGGCGGTGGTCTCGTCGTAGTCGAGGGCGATGACCCGCTCGGCGTGCTGCGCGATCAACGCGGCGCCGTAGCCCTCACCGCAGCCGGCCTCCAGCACGACCGCGCCGGTGCAGTGCCGGACCAGGTCCAGGTACGCCGCTTCGTGCCGGCGGAACCAGTAGTTCTCGGCGGCGATACCGGGGACGGTGCGCTCACCGGTGAGGGGCAGCGGCTCGACGGTCACCCGTCCAGCCTAGTTCCCCGTTACTCGCGGGTAGGCATCGCCCGCCACCTGAGGCGTCACTGTTTCGTGTGAACTTATCGATTCCTGATCACGGGAAGTTATCGCGGTACGCATTCTTTTTCGGCTGGTCGCATTGTCGGAAATAACACTATCGGGTGACGTCGGGCGGTCGTGAGTCGATCTTCCCCATACGTGTTTTCCCTGCCAACGGCACGCGTGGACGGCATTGTGCGTGGGTAGTCGAGGGTGGTCATGGGCCGCTCGGGTGCCTTACGCTCGGCACCTCGGCCAATCTTCAGACGAGTGGGGCCGCCATGGGTGCGAAAGAGCCGGAGATTGTTCCGCTGCACACGGGTTTCGACGTGGTCTACCGAGGTTTCCACCGGGGTCAGGTGATCGAACACCTGGAGCACCTGGAAGAACAGCTCAAGTACACCGGCCTCGACCGCGCCGAGGCGCTGGCCCAGGCGGCGGACCTGCGCAAGCTGCTGGAGATGACCAGGCGCGACCTGGAGGAGGCCCGGGTCCGGATCGAGCGGCTGGAGATGTCGCCCAGCACGACCACGGGCGCCGGCGAGCGCATGCACCGGATGCTCGTGATGGCCGAGGAGGAGTCGAACGAGCTGCGCCTGCGCGCCGAACGCGACGTCGCGGCCCTGCGCGAGCGCACCGAGGCGGAGATGGCCGAGTACCGGCGCGGCGTGGAGGACGAGCTGGCCGAGCGGTGCGCCGAGGCCGACGCCCACGCCCGCGAGCAGCGCGAAGCCGCCAACCACCGGGCCGCCGAGCTGGATCAGCGCGAGGTCGACCTGGAACGCCGTCAGTCGGAGGTCGAGGCGCACCTGAAAGCCCGCGCCGAGCAGGTGGAAGCCGAGTGCGCCGCCGTCGTGGCGAAGGCCGAGGAGGACGGCGAGCGACTGGCGCGTGAGGCCGCCGAGCGGTGCGCCGAGCTGGAGGCCGCGTCCAACGACAAGCGGACCAAGGCGCAGAACTTCTTCGAGCTGACCATGGCCAGGCGGCGGCACGAGGCGGAGCGGCACTTCGCGGAGCAGGAGCAGCTGGCCAAGGCGCGGGCCGCGTTCCTGATCAAGCTGGCCGCGCGTGAGGCGGCGCGGCGCACGGCCGAGATCCAGCGGCAGGAGGACGAGCTCCGCGAGCTGCGCCAGGCGGTGGCCGCGCAGGTCGCCGCGGCCCGGATCGCGCTGGACGAGGCGGCGGACCGGGTGCCGAACCTGATCCCCGAGCAGACGACCGTGGCAGAGGTGAGTGCCGGGGAGAGGGGTGCGGGGCAGGTGGCTCCGGCTCAGGTGAGTGGGGCGCGAGCGGACGCGGCCCAGGTGAGCGCGGCGCCGCGGGGTCCGGTCCGGACGAGTTCGGCGCAGGCGGACGCCGCGCGGGTGAGCGCGGCCCCAGCGGGTCCGGAGCAGGCGGGTCTTGAGCAGGCGGGTTCTGTGCGGGTGGGTCCGGATTCGGAGCAGACGGGCAACGACGGGCAGCGCGTCGGTGCCTGACGCGTCGGTGCTTGATGGGAGTGCGGTGATGGCCGGCGTGGTGTTCGTGATCGGGTTGTGCGCCTTGGCGTTCGTGGTGGGCTGCCTGCTGACGGCGGTCGCGCTCAAGCGCGACCGCGGCCGTGGGCAGCCGCCCCGACCCGCGCCCGCACCGCCGCCGGCCGACCCGTACCGGCCGATGGTGGACGTGCGGCGGCTGCCGGAGGACTACGCGACCAAGCCGATCCACCGCAACCCGGTGATGGGCATCCCGACGGCGCTGCCGCCCTCGGAGCCGGCACGCCCGACGCTGTCCCTCGTGCCGGACCCGGAACCCGACCCGGAGCCGGAGGAACCCGTGCGGCAGGGCGAGGTGCGCCACATGCACGTGGTCCGGGACCTGCCGCGACCGGCGGCGGACGTGCCGGAGCCCGCGGGAGGCGACGAACCCGCCCGCCGCGAGTCGAACCTCTAGCGCCCGGAGCCTCCGGCGCTGCACCCTCCAGCGCCCGGACCCGGGGGTGTCAGTCGGGCCTCAGCGCTTGCGGAACTTGCGCAGCAGCTGCTGGGCCTTGGCCCTGTTGCGCGGGTCGCTGGCCGCGTGCCTCACCTGGTCGGTGATGCGGCGGCCCTTCGGACTGCGGGCGAACGCGGCGATCTTGCTGAACAGAGAAGCCATGTGCACCTCCTTCCCCGCCAGGGCAACGCCCAAACCCGTTTCGGAGTTCCTGAGCTGGCTAAACGGGTGACACGGTGACGCCGAGCGCCCCCGGGCCGACGTGCGCGCCGATCGCCGAGCTGACTTGCGTGAGCAGGAACCGCCGCACGTTGGGCAGCTTCGCGCGCAGCTGGTCGAGCACCTTCCCGGCGCGTTCGGCCGCGTCGAAGTGCTCGACCGCGATGTCCACCGCCTCCCGGCCCGCGCGCTCGACCGCGATCTCGATCAGCTTGCGCATCGCCCGTTCGCCGCCGACCACCTTGTCCAGCGGCGTGATCTGCCCGTCGACCACGGTCAGCAGCGGCTTCATCGACAGCGCCGAGCCGAGCACGGAGGACGCCCGGCCGATCCGCCCGCTGCGCCGCAGGTAGTCGAGCGTCTCCACGTAGAGCAGCTCGCTGCTGGTGCGGAGGGTGTGCTGGGCGGCGGTCAGCACCCGGTTCACGTCGGCGCCCGCGGCGGCCGCGGTGGCGGCGGCGACCACGGCGTACCCGAGGCTCATGCCGCACGTCTGGGTGTCCACCACGTGCACCGGCACGCGCACCTGCGCGGTGGCCTGGCGCGCGGCCTCGACGGTCTGGGACAGGCCGGTCGAGATGTGCAGGGACACGATCGCGTCCACGCCCGAAGCGGCGGCGTCGGAGTACGCCCAGAAGAACGCGCCCGGGTCGGGCGGCGCGGTGGCGACGTCCACCTGCCCGCGCAGGGCTTCCACGAGCTTGGGCACGGGCACGCGGACCTCGTCGTCGAAGAGGTCCCCGATGCGCACCTGGAGTTGCGCGACCGTCACCGCGAGTTCCTCCGCCAACTGCTGCGGCAGGCACGCGGAGGAGTCCGTGACAATCGCTACTCGCCGGAACATGCGTTCGAACCTAGCCGAGCAGGAGGAGGGCCGATGACGCCGCCGTCGAGATGGGCGACGTCGTCCGAATTGCCTCTTGCGCCTCAGTGAGCATCATCACGCGCCGTGGGTGCTTGCATCTGTTTGCACCCCTGCTACTCGTGGGTAACATCGGGGTGGCCGACACCACCATGCCAACGCGGTGATGACATGGCAGGGTCACGAACAATCCGGCGACCGCAGGCAACTACCGTCGCCAACCCGCGTCGCCGCCCGTCCGCAGGAGGTCGAAGAGGACCCATGAACATTGTCGTCCTGGTCAAGCAGGTGCCCGACACCTGGTCCGAGCGCAAGCTCGCCGACGCCGACCACACCCTCGACCGCGACTCCGCGGACGCCGTGCTCGACGAGATCAACGAGCGCGCCGTGGAAGAGGCGCTGCTGCTCCAGGAGGCGCACGGCGGCGAGGTGACCGTCGTCGCGATGGGTCCCGATCGCGCGACCGACGCGATCCGCAAGGCGCTCTCGATGGGGGCGAACAAGGCGGTCCACGTCTCCGACGAGGCCCTTCACGGCTCCGACGTGCTCAGCACCGCCAAGGTGCTCGCCAAGGCCATCGGCACGCTCGACGGCTTCGACCTCGTCATCGCGGGCAACGAGGCCACCGACGGCCGCGCGGGCGCGATCCCGGCGATCCTGGCCGAGCTGCTGGGCGTGCCGCAGGTGACGCAGGTCCGCAAGGTCACCGTCGAGGGCTCCACCATCAAGGCCGAGCGGGAGACCGACGAAGGCGTCTCGCACCTCGAAGCGAGCCTGCCCGTCGTGGTCAGCGTGACCGAGAAGATCAACGAGCCCCGGTACCCGTCGTTCAAGGGCATCATGGCGGCCAAGAAGAAGCCGGTCACCACGCTCACGGTCGCCGACCTGGGGCTGGACGCGGGCGAGGTCGGTCTCGGCGCCGCCTGGTCGCAGGTGCTGGAGGCGGCCCCGAAGCCGCCGCGCAGCGCCGGTCAGCGTGTCGAGGACTCGGGTGACGGCGGTTCGAAGATCGCCGCCTACCTGGTCGACCAGAAGCTCATCTGAAGGCGAGGAATCGAATGTCTGAAGTCCTGGTCCTCGTCGACCACGTCGACGGCGAGGTCAAGAAGGTCACCTTTGAGCTTCTATCCGCCGCGCGCCGTCTCGGCGAGCCGGCCGCGGTGGTCGTGGGGTCGCCCGGCACCGCGGGCAAGGTGAGGGAGTCGCTGGGCCGTTACGGCGCGGCGAAGGTGTACGCGGTGGAGTCCGAGGACGCGGCCAACCACCTGGTCACGCCGAAGGTCGACGCGCTCGCCGCGGTCGCGGCCACCGCGTCGCCTGCGGCCGTGCTGGTGGCGGCGACGCTGGAGGGCAAGGAGGTCGCCGGCCGGTTGGCCGTGCGCCTCGGCTCCGGTCTCCTCTACGACGCCGTCGACCTGGACGGCGAGGGCGTCGCCACGCAGTCCATCTTCGGTGGCGCGTACGTGGTGAAGTCCAAGGTCACCAACGGTGTGCCGGTCATCGCCCTGCGGCCCGGCGGCGTGGAGGCCACCGAGTCCCCGGTCGACGCGGTCGAGCAGGCCGTCGAGGCGCCGGCCGCCAACCCGGCGCTGGTCACCAGGGTGACCGGTCGTGAGCCGGTCGTCGGCGGCGACCGCCCCGAGCTGACCGAGGCGTCGGTCGTCGTGTCCGGTGGTCGTGGCGTGGGCAGCGCGGAGAGCTTCGAGGTCGTCGAGAAGCTGGCCGACAGCCTCGGCGCGGCCGTGGGCGCGTCCCGTGCCGCCGTGGACTCCGGTTACTACCCGCACCAGTTCCAGGTCGGCCAGACCGGCAAGACGGTCTCGCCGCAGCTGTACATCGCGCTGGGCATCTCCGGCGCGATCCAGCACCGGGCGGGCATGCAGACGTCCAAGACCATCGTCGCCATCAACAAGGACCCGGAGGCGCCGATCTTCGAGATCGCCGACTTCGGTGTCGTGGGCGACCTGTTCGCGGTCGCGCCGCAGCTCACCGACGAGGTAGGCAAGCGCAAGGGCTGACCTGCGCGTTCGTCCGACAGGACCCCCACGGGGGCCGCGCCACTCCGGTGGCGCGGCCCCCGTGCCGTTCGCGGGCTCACCGGCGCTTAACCGACCTGCCATTGAGGCGTCATCGGAACGGCCTGCTCCCGGTCGCCAACCGGTCGGTAGACCAGACCCATGACGCAGCCGCAACTGCTTGTCAGCACCGGTGACGCCGCTTCCGACGCGCCGCGCTACTCCCTGTTGGTCGCGCGCGACAGCGACGAGGTCGTGGCCGCGCAGCGGCTGCGGCACCAGGTGTTCGCCGCCGAGATGGGCGCCGTGCTGCACACGCCCGTACCCGGGCACGACGTCGACTACTTCGACCAGTTCTGCGACCACCTCGTGGTGCGGGACGACCGGACCGGCGACATCGTCGGCACGTACCGGATGCTGCCGCCGGAGCGGGCCGCCGAGGCCGGGCGGCTGTACTCGGACGGCGAGTTCGACCTGTCCGCGCTGGACCCCCTGCGACCGTCCCTGGTGGAGACGGGGCGGTCGTGCGTGCACCCGGACCACCGCAACGGCGCCGTGGTGTCGCTGGTGTGGGCCGGCATCGCCCGGTACATGCTCCTGTCCGGGCACTCGTGGCTGATCGGCTGCGCGTCCGTGCCGCTGCACGACGGCGGGTCCTTCGCGGCGGGCGTGTGGGACGTCGTGGCGGCCAAGCACCACGCGCCCGAGGAGTACCGGGTGACGCCGTTGCAGCCCTGGGACGTCGACTCGGTCGCGCGGCCGGACAAGACCGTCCTCCCGCCGCTGCTCAAGGGCTACCTGCGGCTGGGCGCGTGGGTGTGCGGGCGGCCGGCCCTGGACGCCGACTTCGGCGTGGTCGACCTGCCGGTGCTGCTGGGGATGGAGCGGGTGGACCAGCGCTACCTGAAGTTCTTCCTCGGGGAGACGGGGTGAACGCGAAGCACGCGTGGATGCCGGTCTCGCCTTGCGGTGACGGGTGCGTGGACCACTCGACGGCGTCCGTCGGGTCGGCCCGCGCGGTGCTGCGTGCGGTGCTGGCGGCGACGGTGATGCTGTGCGGCGCGCTCGTGGTGATCGCCGTGCTGTGCGTCCGCGGGCACGCCCGGACGGTGTTGCTGCGACGGTGGTTCCGGGCGCTGCTCGGGGCGTTCGGCGTGCGGCTGCGGGTGATCGGGCCGGTGTTCCAGGACAACCCGGGACGCGGTGTGCTGGTCGTGTCCAACCACGTGTCCTGGTTGGACGAGCTGGCGATCGACGCGGTGCAGCCGATCCGACTGGTGGCCAAGCGGGACATCCGGGACTGGCCGGTGCTCGGCCGGCTGATCACCGCGGCCCGCACGGTGTACCTCGACCGCGAGCGGCTGTCGCTGCTGCCGGCGACGGTGGCCGAGCTGGCCGCGGCGCTGCGGGACGGCGCGGCGGTCGGCATCCACGCCGAGGGGACGACGTGGTGCGGCGTGGCCTCCGGCCGCTACCGGCCCGCGCTGTTCCAGGCCGCTTTGGACGCCGGTGTGCCGGTGCGGCCCGTGGTGCTGCGGTACCTCCAGGACTCGGCGCCGTCCACCCGGCCGGCGTTCGTCGGGTCCGACTCGCTGGTCGACTCGATGCGACGGGTGCTGCGCTCACGCGGGCTCGTGGTGGAGGTGCACGTGCTGGACGAGGTCGCCCCCGGCCGTGCGGCGACTCGACGGGAACTCGCGGCGCTCGTCCAGCAGGAGGCCGAACGGGTCTTGACGGGGTCGTTCGAGCTGCCCGGACAGCGGGTGCACGCCCCCACGTCGGCCGGCGTGGCCTGAGGTTCCGCTCGAACTCCGCCGCCGTCCACGGAGCGACGACCGCGGGGCGGGCACTGGCCTGAGGCTCGGGGAGGGGGCTGAGTCGGACTGCGTCATATGGCCTTGACCTCCACCCCGGTGGAGGTTGAACCATTGAGCCGTGACGACGACAGCCGAGACGCCCGGCAAGAGCAACCTGTGGACGCCCGAACGGCGGGGCCCGACGGTCGGCATCATCCTGCTCGTCACGCTGCTCGCTTTCGAGAACATGGGCGTCAGCACCGCCATGCCGCGGATGGTCGCGGACCTGGACGGCAACGAGATGTACGCGTGGCCGTTCCTGGCCTTCCTGGCCGCCGGCGTGGTCGCCACCGTGCTGTCCGGTCGGCTGAGCGACCTGCGCGGGCCGAGACCGTCGCTCCTCATCGGACCCGCGCTGTTCCTGGTCGGCCTGATCGTCGCGGGGTTCGCGCAGGACATGACCCAGCTGCTCCTGGGCCGGGTGCTCCAGGGCATCGGCGGCGGGGCGCAGGTGGTCGCCGTCTACGTGCTGATCGGGCTCGTCTACCGGGAACGGGACCGGCCGGCGGTGTTCGGCCTGCTCGCCTCCGCCTGGGTGGTGCCGTCGCTGGTCGGGCCGGCGGTGTCCGGGTGGCTGACCGAGGTGGTCAGCTGGCGGTGGGTGTTCCTCGGGCTGGCGCCGTTCGTGCTGGTCGGGGTCCTGCTGCTGGTGCCCGTGCTGCGGAACCTGCCGCCGCACACCCCCGACCGGAACACCCGGCGCGGGCTGCCGCCGGCCGCGCTCGGCGCCGGGTTCGGCGTCGCGGCCCTGAGCTGGGCGGCCCAGCACCCGCGCGGCGTCAACCTGGTGATCGGGGCGGCGGGGTTGGCCGCGCTGGTCCCCGCACTGCGCGTGCTGCTGCCCAAGGGCACGCTCACCGCCCGTCACGGCCTGCCGGTGACGATCCTGGCCCGCGCGCTGCTGGCCGGCTCGTTCTTCGCCGCCGAGGCGTTCATCCCGCTGACGCTGACCGCCGTGCACGGCTACTCGGCCATCGCCGCCGGCATCCCGCTGACGCTGAGCGCGCTCGGCTGGTCCGGCGCCGCCTGGTGGCAGTCCCGCCGGCCGGACATCCCGCGCGAGAAGCTGGTCCGGTGGGGGTTCGTGCTGAACGCGGTGGGGATCTCCGGCGTGACGCTCATCGCACCTTCGTGGGGTCCGGCCTGGGCCACGCCGATCCTGTGGGCGGTCGCCGGCGCCGGGATGGGGATGGCCATGGCCAGCCTGAGCGTGCTCACGCTCGGCGCGTCGTCCGAGGTCGACCGGGGGTTCAACTCGTCGGCCCTCCAGATCAGCGACATGCTGGGCTCCGCGCTGCTGGTCGGGCTGGGTGGTGTGCTGATCGCGTCTGTCGCCTCGGCCGCCGCCCCCACGGCCGCCGTGCTGCCGTTCGACCTGTTGATGGCGGGCGTCTCGGTGCTCGGTGCGGTGCTCGCGGGACGGCTGCGCCGGGCTACCCTGGAAGACTGATGGCCTACTTCGACCACGCCGCCACGACCCCCATGATCCCCGAGGCGATCGAGGCGATGACCCGGGCGTTGTCCACCACGGGCAACGCCTCCTCGTTGCACACCTCGGGGCGGCGGGCGCGACGTGCGGTCGAGGAGGCCCGGGAGGACATCGCGGACGCCCTGGGCGCGCGCCCTTCCGAGGTCATCTTCACCAGCGGCGGCACGGAGAGCGACAACCTCGCGGTCAAGGGCATCTACTGGTCGCGGCGCACGTCCCGGCGGCGTCGCGTGGTGGCGTCCTCGGTGGAGCACCACGCCGTGCTGGACGCGGTGCAGTGGCTGGTCGAGCACGAGGGCGCCGAGGTCACGTGGCTGGAGCCGGACGGGCTAGGCCGGATCAGGCCCGAGGCGCTGGCCGACGCGCTGGACGACGACGTCGCCCTGGTCACCACGATGTGGGCGAACAACGAGGTGGGCACGGTCAACCCGGTGCGCGAGCTGGCCGCGTTGGCCGCCGCGCGCGCGGTCCCGTTCCACACCGACGCGGTGCAGGCCATCGGCGCGCTGCCGGTCGACTTCACCGGGTCGGGCGCGTCGGCGTTGACGCTCACCGGGCACAAGGTCGGCGGGCCGTACGGGGTCGGTGCGCTGATCCTCGGCCGTGACGTGGCGACGACGCCGTTGCAGCACGGTGGCGGGCAGGAGCGGGACGTGCGGTCCGGCACGCTGGACGTGCCGTCGATCGTCGGCCTGGCGGCGGCGGTGCGGCACGCGGTGGAGCACCAGCCGGCGGAGGCCGCCTCGATCGCGGCGCTGCGGGACGAGCTGGTGGAGTCCGTGCGGCGGGTCGTGCCGGACGTCGCGGTGAACGGCGACCCGGTGCACCGGTTGCCCGGCAACGCGCACCTGACGTTCCCCGGCTGCGAGGGTGACAGCCTGCTGATGCTGTTGGACGCCAAGGGCGTCGAGTGCTCGACCGGCTCGGCGTGCACGGCGGGTGTGGCGCAGCCCAGCCACGTGCTGCTGGCGATGGGTGTCGACCCGGTGCTGGCGCGCGGTTCGCTGCGCTTCACGCTCGGCCACACGTCGACGGCGGCCGAGGTGCGCCGGTTGGCCGAGGTGATCGGGCCGGTGGTGGAGCGGGCTCGGAGTGCGGGCATCGCGGGGTTGAAGAGGCTTTCCGTCGGCCGAGCCGACAATCAGACGACTGCCGGCCGAGCCGACAATCAGACGACTGCCGGCCGCGCCGACAACCAGACGACTGCCGCGGCCGGCCGGGTCGGCGGTCAGACGACAGCGGAGGTGTGACGGGTATGCGGGTGCTGGCGGCGATGAGCGGCGGGGTGGATTCCGCCGTGGCCGCGGCGCGGGCGGTCGAGGCGGGGCACGAGGTGACCGGCGTGCACCTCGCGTTGTCGGCCAAGCCCGGCACGCTCCGCACCGGCGCGCGCGGTTGCTGCACCATCGAGGACGCCCGGGACGCGCGGCGCGCGGCGGACGTGCTCGGCATCCCGTTCTACGTCTGGGACTTCGCGGAGCGGTTCACCGAGGAGGTCGTGGACGAGTTCGTGGCCGAGTACGCGGCCGGCCGCACCCCGAACCCGTGCCTGCGGTGCAACGAGAAGATCAAGTTCGAGGCGTTGCTGGACAAGGCGATCGCGCTCGGCTTCGACGCCGTCTGCACCGGGCACTACGCCCGCCTGTCCACTGTGGACGGTGTGATCGAGCTGCGGCGCTCGGCCGACGACGGCAAGGACCAGTCCTACGTGCTCGCCTCGCTGACCCGTGAGCAGCTGGTGCACGCGATGTTCCCGCTGGGCGACTCGACCAAGGCGCAGGTGCGCGCCGAGGCCGCCGAGCGCGGGTTGCAGGTCGCCGAGAAGCCGGACAGCCACGACATCTGCTTCATCCCGGACGGCGACACGCAGGGCTTCCTGACCCGCAAGCTCGGCGAGCAGCCCGGCGTCCTGGTGGACGACGAGACCGGCGCGGTCCTCGGGCGGCACCTGGGCGTGCACGAGTTCACCGTCGGCCAGCGCAAGGGCCTGGGCATCGACGCGCCCGCGCCGGACGGCCGGCCCCGGTACGTGCTGTCGCTGGAGCCGGTGAGCGGCACGGTGCGGGTCGGCGCGGCGGAGAAGCTCCAGGTGTCCGAGATCGTGGCCCGGCGCCCGGTGACGAGGATCGAGTTCGACGGCCCGGTGGAGTGCGTGGCCCAGGTCCGCGCGCACGGTGGCCTCGCGCCCGCAGTTGCCGAAGTCGTGGACGGCGAGTTGCTGGTCCGCCTGCGCGAGCCGTTGAGCGGTGTCGCGCCTGGTCAGGCGGTTGCGGTGTACCGGGAGGACCCGGCCGCGGGCGACCTGGTGCTGGCCAGCGCGACGATCAGCACCACCCGCTGACGGTAGGCGTCGTTGTTTTGTCGGTGTCGCCTGAGACACTGCGCGTGTGCCGCATGACAACGCACGACGCCGGAGGTCGCTGGTGGATGTAGGGACCCGGGTGAGGGTGGTCGCGAGCAAGCTCGACCACCCGTCCGCGCAACGTCTCGATCCGGAGCAGTTCGAACGGCTGCGCGCGGAGGTCCGCACGCTGCGCTGGGTGGTGCGGGAGCGCCTGCACCGGCCGGAGTGGGCGGGGCTGATCGCCGAGGTGGAGGTCCTGGTCGAACGGGTCGAGCTGTTGGACCCGGCGGCGCAGCGGGAGATCGAGGTGCCGCCGCAGGCGCGCGGCTCGGAGGAGCGCGTCGCGGAGCCCCGTGCGGCCGACCACGCGTGGTGCCGTCCGGCGGCGGGTGGTGGCGTCGGGGAAGGCCAGACGAGCGCGTTGTAGCGGCCACGGCGACGACGAGGGCGTGTGCAGCCGGCCGATGCGAGGGGACGGTCCGGCTGCGTCACCGTCCCCTCGACGTGGTGCTCACCGCCCAGGCCGATGCGGGCAGCAGGACGGCCGCAGCCCGCATCGGCAGGCCGTCGCCCGCAGCCCGCAACAGGCCGTCGCCGGCGGCAGCAGACCGCCGCGCGATGAGTTGTCGCCACTTCCCGGATCTGTGCCGACGTGCGGCAGAGGCCGCGGGTGCGGAGGGGAGCAGATGGGCTCGATGGTCGTGGTGCGGGACCGGTCCGAAGCCAGGACCTGCCCCCGAGGCAGCGGCCGTGCTGCGGCTGCGTGAGTGCTCGCCTGGCGTGCGGCCGAGGTCGCCGACCTGCTCGGCACCACCACGGCGTCGGTCGGCAACTCGCTCCAACGGGCACGGGCGAGCCTCGCCAAGGCCGATCCGACCGAGGACCAGGTCGTCCAGCCCACCGACCCCCGTCAGCGCGCGCTCCCTGTCCACCCGGTTGCGGACCCCCGGCGTGGTGCGGCTGGCGCCCACCCAGGCCAACGGACAGCCCGCGTTCGGCGTCCACGTGCACGCCGGGAAGACCGAGCACCTGGCCCACGCGCTGATGGTGCTCACCCGCACGGCTGGGGGATCAGCCGGATCACCCTGTTCCACGACCCCAGCCTGTCCGCGGTGTTCAGCCCGCTCGATCGCCTGGGGTGATCACGCGTCACGGGGTCCAGTCGGTGTTCGCGCCGCACAGCACGACGCACGGCAGGTCGCCCGGCACCCGTCCGGCCAGCCACGCGGCGAACGGCACGGCCGCCGCCGGCTCCACGGCCAGCCGGAACTCCTCCCACAGCCGGTCCCGGGCGGCCAGGATCTCCGCGTCCGGCACGAGCACCGACGTCACCGGGTGGGTGCTCAGGATCCCGAAGGGAACTTCACCCACCCGAGTGGCGCCCAGCGCGGACGCGGCGACCGAGTCCACCTCGGCGTCGACCGGCTCGCCCGCCGCGAGCGCGTGGTGCAGGGCGCAGCAGCGCTCCGGCTCCACCGCGACCGTCAGCCGACCCGACGCGAGCGCCGTGCCCGCCGCCAACCCGCCGCCCCCGACCGCCACCGCGATCACGTCCACGTCCGGCGCGTCGGCGACCACCTCGGCCGCGACCGTGCCCTGACCGGCCACGACGATCGGGTCGTTGTACGCCTCCACGTAGGAACCGGGAGCCTCGCGGGCCGCCACCACGGCCTCCGCGTAGGTGTCGCCGTGCCGGATCAGCTTCGCGCCCGCCGCCTCGATCCGCCGCACCTTGCCCTCCGGCGCGCTCACCGGCACGTAGACGGTGGCGTGCAGCCCGAGCAGGTCCGCGGCCTTGGCCACGCCCAGCCCGTGGTTCCCGCCCGACGCCGTGACCACACGATCAGGTGAGCCGGCGGCGAGCAGGGTGTTCAGCGCTCCGCGGAGCTTGAACGAGCCGGTGAGCTGGAGGTGTTCGAGCTTGAGCACGATCGGCCGGCCGTCGACCTCCGTGCGCCACAACGGGGTCCGGCGGGCGTGCGGGCGGATGCGGTCGGCGGCGGCGGTGACGTCGGGGGTCATCCCACCAGCATGCGCTCACCCGGCGAACCACCTGTATACCCACATGACGAGCGTCACGGCCCCCACCACGAAGCACAGCAGCACCACCACGAGACCGAGGAGCACCAACGCGTTCGTGGCCCACGACGAGTCGCGGTCGTCGTCCACCTCCAGCTCCGCGCGCAGCTGCGCGGTGGCCGCGGACCGCAGCGCCACCAGCCGTTCCCGCGCCGTCCGGGTTGCCGCGCCGGACTCGCCGCTCACCCAGTTCAGCGCCTCCAGCCGTGCCAGCGGCGTGCGGTAGGCGCGTTCGAACGCCGCCACCTCCGCCTCGTCGCGCACCTCGGACAGGTAGCCCCACCGGCCGGCCTGCGCCGCGTCACCCAGCACCCGGTACACCCCGGCCAGGCGATCGCGCAGGTCCAGCCGGTCGGGGAAGCTCGTGACCAGCCCGACCAGGCGTTGCCGCGCGCGCAGCACACTGGCCAGGTCACCGCGTTCGACCTCTTCGGCGACCTTGCGGAGGGTCAGCTCGACCGGCATGGACGACATCGTCCCAGCCCCGGCGACCGTAGGATCGGCGGGTGATCGCGGTGTCGGTGGTGACCTTCGGCCTCGCCTGGTGGCTCGGCCTCTACCTGCTGGTGCGCGATCCCCGGAAACCGCTGCTCCAGCGTGCCTCGATCGGGTTGCTCAACTACGCGGTGGTGATCGTGCTGCCGGTGCCGCCGATGCTGTTGGCGGTGTCCGCGGTCGCGTGGACGGGTGTGGTCGTGTGCTGGCTGCCGGTGCGCTACGAGCTGTGGTGGCGGTGGAGCGCGCTGCCGTTGCTGGTGGCCGCCTACTTCGCGCCGTTCGTGGTGCTGGTGCCGTTGGCCGCCGCGCTGGTGCTGTGCCTGCGGTTGCGGCGGGCGTTGCTGGGCGCGGCGACGATCCTGTTCGGGCTGAGCTGCGCGGTGGTGGCGCTGGAGGTGCTGCCCGAGTGGCTGGTGTTCGCGTCGGCGGGGGTGGACCTGGTGGCGTTCGGGGTGATCGTGGCCGTGGCCGACGCGTTCGACGAGGGCGAGGCGGTCCGGGCGGACATGGTCCGGTCGCTGCTCACGTCGGCCGGGTTGGCGGCGGTGTTCGGCGGACAGGTGGCGTTGTTCCTGGACGACCGGCTGCTGCCGCTGCTGTACGGGACGGTCGCCGCCGCGATCGCGGTGCAGGTGCTGGCCAACCCGCTGGCGTTGCTGGTGGACAAGGTCGCGGTGCCGGACGTGGCCGCGTCCCGGGCCGAACTGCGTGACGCGGCCGAGGCGCTGCCCCGCCGCGCGCCGCTGGACAAGAGCGAGTTCGTCAAGCTGACCCGGCGGGCCCTGAGCAATTACGGCGACCTGGGCAGGCTGGTCGCCAGCCCGTTGACCGAACTGCCGGTGATCGACGCCCGGCTGGCCGCGCGGGGTGCGTCCGATCAACCGCTGGAACGCGCGGCGGAGTTGAAGTCGTTGTTGTCGGAGAGCATTCTCCGGCTCAAACCGCGCGACGGCGAGTTCGGCACCAGTGACGAATGGCGGCATTACAACGCGCTGTATTACTACTACGTGGTCGGTATCCGGCCGTACAGCGTGCGCACCAAGCGCGAAGACCTCGATCCGGACGCGCGGCGGGCGCTGGCGTGGTTCGTCAACCAGGTGCCGGAGCGGACATTGCACAACTGGCAGAACGCGGGGGCCCGACTGGTGGCGGAGGACCTGTCCGCGCAGGTCGTGAGCTGAGGACTGGCAGCCGTTGGCAGTGCTTGGCGTACCGCCGGCAGTGGACCTGACCATAGCTTCCGGGCCATGACGACAACTGGTGCGACTCACGCGACTCCGGCGGCGAAGGTCCGCGACGACGGTCTCCTCCGCTTCGCCCTCAAGCTCGACGGTGTCGGCTCGGCCGGGCTCGGCCTGGTGGCCCTGCTGTTCAGCGACCTCCCGACGGGACTGCCCCAAGGGCTCGTGATCGGGCTCGGCGTGTTCCTGCTCGGCTACGGCGCCGGCGTTTTCATCCTCGGTCTGCGGCCCATTCGCCCACTGGTCGCGGTGGTCGTGGTCGGCAATTCGGTGTGGGTGCTGGACAGCTTCCTGACCGCGTTCGCCGGGTGGTTCCCGGTGACCGGGCTCGGTGTTCTCCTGATCGTCGCCCAAGCGCTCGCCGTGCTCGGGTTCATCACCCTCCAGGTGCTGGGTCTGCGCCGTTCGGCTTGAGGGTCCGGCTCCGGCCGCGGAATTCCGCGACCACCTGGTCGCCCCGGCGCACGGTGATGTCGTAGATCCCGCTCCGCCCGAACCTGGCCCGCTCCACCGCCTCGGCCACCAACTCGTCCCCCGCGTGCACGGGGGCGATGAAGTCGATCTCCGCCTGCGCCGCCACGGTCACCGAGCCGTGGCGGTTGCACGCGCAGGCGAAGGCCGTGTCGGCGAGCAGGAACACGTACCCGCCGTGCCCGATCCCGTGGCCGTTCACCATCAGGTCGGTGATCGTCATGGCGAGACGGGCGGTGCCCTCGCCGAGTTCGAGCGCCCGGATGCCGAGCGCGGCCGACGCGGCGTCGTTGGCGAGCATGTCCGCGGGTCCGTTCATCCGTGCACCTTAAGGTTCACCGGCCGCGCGGTGGGAGTGGTGCGGGAGCGCGGGGCGCGGCACGCCCCCGCACCACGTCGTGGGCGGCGCCTCGGCCACTGTGGGCACCGGCAACGTCACGTTAGGTGGACTGGACCACATCGGTCAATGGGTCTAGACCTTTTCGGTCCTGAACGGCAGGGCGGGCCGGGTGGGAGACTGTCCGCGTGGATGCCCTCCCTTGGTCCGCCGGCGCCGCAACCGGCATCGGCTCGCTACCCGGAACCGACCCCCAGGAGGCCGCCAGGATCGTTCTCGGCGAACTCCCAGACCTCCCCCACCTGCCCGAGCTCCCGGCGCGGGGTGTCGGCGCGGACATGATCGGCCGCACCGCCGCGCTCCTGGTCGACCTGCCGGTCGAGGTCGTGCCGAGCGGCTGGCGGACCGCCGCCCACCCCGGTCGGGACCACCGGCGCGCGGTGGACCTGCTGCGCCGCGACCTGGACGCGTTCGAGGAGGCCGCCGAGCCCGCTCGGCCGCGGGTCGTGAAGGTGCAGGCCGCCGGACCGTGGACGCTGACCGCGTGCGTGGAGCTGGTGCGCGGCCACCGCGTGCTCACCGACCGGGGCGCCCTGCGCGAGTTCACGGAGTCGCTCACCGAGGGGCTGAACCGGCACGTCGCCGAGGTCGCCAAGCGCACCGGCGCGAAGGTCGTCGTGCAGCTGGACGAACCGGCGCTGCCCGCCGTCCTCAAGGGCCTGCTGCCGACGCCGTCCAAGTTGGGCACGGTCGCCGCCGTGCCGGTGCCGAACGCGCGTTCCGTGCTCCAGGCCGTGATCGAGGGTGTCGACGCGGACGTGGTCGTGCACTGCTGCGCGCCGAAGCCGCCGATCACCCTGATCCGCGAGGCCGGCGCCCGTGCGATCTCGTTCGACCTGACGATCCTGGACGAGACGATGTGGGACGAGGTGGGCGAGGCCTGGGAGGCGCAGGCGCACCTGTTCCTGGGCGTGACCCCCGGCACCGAGCCGAAGACCCCGCCCACCCTCAAGTCCCTGGCCCACCCCGCCCTCCACCTGGCGGACCGCCTCGGCTTCCCCCGCACGATCCTGGCGACGAACGCCGTCCCCACCCCGACCTGCGGCATGGCCGGCGCCACCGAGAGCTGGCTCCGCCAGGCCCTGCCCCTCACCCGGGACCTGGCCAAGGCCTTCGCCGAACCCCCCGAAACCTGGTGACCCCCGTGTGGGTCCTACGTCCGGAACGTAGGACCCACACGGGATCAGAGGCGGGTGAAGGGGTCGGCGTAGGCGAAGGGGCCGGTGAGGGCCGGGGTGTACGTGGTCAGGGTGCGGGCCTGGAAGTACGGCGCCCACTCCTCGACCGGAGGGGTGATGGAGAGGTCGGACGCCGGGCGGAAGCCGAAACGGGAGTAGTAGGCCGGGTCGCCGAGCAGGACCACCAACGGCTCGTCGAGGGCGTCCGCGGCACCCAGCACGGCGTGCGTCAACGCCTTGCCGACACCGACCCGCTGGTGCGACGGCAGCACGCTGAGGGGACCCAGGCCGAGAGCCGGGGACCCGCCCACCGAGGCACGCGTGCACACCACGTGCCCGACCACCGCGCCCTCCACCTCGGCCACCAGCGACAACGCCGGGATCCACCCGACGTCCGCACGCAGCGCGCCCACCAGCCACGCCTCCCCGCCCGGTCGCGCCGCGAAAGCGGCCTCGGTCACGGCGGCCACGGCGTCGACATCGGCCGGCGTCTCACGTCTGATCAGCACGGACCGCACCCTACGACCTCACCAGGTGCACCCCCGAAGGCATTTTCGCCCCGCGCAGGAACCCCAGCAGCACGGACTGGAACGCCCGGCTCGCGGACGTCGGCGCGACATCCGTCCGGTGGGCCAGCGCCACCGTCCGCGACGTGCTGGGCGCCAACGGCGTGCTGTGCAACGCCCGCGTGGCCAACACCGTGCTCGGCACGATCGCCACCCCCAACCCCACCTCCACGAACCGCAGCACGGCGTCCATCTCGCCGCCCTCCACCGCGAACCGAGGCTCGAACCCCGCCCGCCGACAAGCCGCCAACGTCGTCTCCCGCAGGTCGTACCCCGGCCGGAACATCACCAACGGCTGGTCGCGCAGGTCCGTCAACCGCATCCGCGCCACCCCCAACGGCTCGGAGGACGCCACCACCAGCTCCTCCCGCAGCACCGGCACCACGGTCAACGCCCGCTCCGAGTCCGCCGGCGACACGATCACCAGCGCCAGGTCGAGCTGCCCCGCCTCCAACGCCTGCACGAGGTCGCGCGACCCGCCCTCGGTCACCGACACCTGGATGCCGGGGTACGCGTCGTGGTACCTCTTGATGACGTCCGCGAACAGGCTGCCGCACAGGCTCGGCGTCGCGCCCACCCGCACCCGACCCCGGCGCAGCCCCACCAGCTCCGCCACCTCCAGCCGGGCCGTGTCCACATCGGACAGGATCCGGCTCGCCACCGGCAGCAGCGCCTCGCCGGCCGGCGTCAACGTCACGTTCCCGCGCGCCCGGCTGAACAGCTCCGCCCCGAGCTCCTTCTCCAACGCGTGGATCTGCTTGGAAAGTGAGGGCTGCGCCACACGCGCCTCCGCGGCGGCCCGCGTGAAGTGCCGCGTCCGGGCCACTGCCAGGAAGTACACGAGCTGCTGGAGCGTCATAGCCTCAGACTATCGATTGAAGGCTAACGATGTATTGGACGACTTGTCACACGCGTTCCTAGCGTCACCCCCGTGGACACGATCGGGCTCTACCGCACCACCATCGGCAAGAAGGTCGTCATGGCCGTCACCGGTGCCGCGCTGCTGCTGTTCGTCGTCGCGCACATGATCGGCAACCTGGCGGTCTTCTCCGGCCCGGAGGCGATCGACGGCTACGGCCGGTTCCTGCGCGAGATCGGCGTGGTCTGGCCGATGCGGATCGGACTGCTGGGCTGCGTCGCCCTGCACTTCCTCGCCGCCTACCAGCTGACCGCCAGGTCCCGGAAAGCGCGCGGCAAGTACGAGCACCGCAGGCGCGTCCAGGGCAGCTACGCGGCCCGCACCATGCGCTGGGGTGGGGTGATCATCGCCCTGTTCGTGGTCTACCACCTGCTCGACCTCACCGTCGGGTGGCTCAACCCGCACGGCGTGCCCGGCGAGATCCACGCGAACGTCGTCGCGGACTTCCAGCACTGGTACGTGGTGCTGGCGTACACGGTCGCCGTGCTGGCCCTCGGCTTCCACATCCGCCACGGCGTGTGGAGCGCCACCCAGACCCTGGGCATCACCACCTCGCGCGTGATCGGCCTCGGCGTGGCCGTGCTGATCTGCGTCGGGTTCCTCTCCGTTCCCTTCGCCGTCTTCACCGGATTGGTGAGCTGATATGCCGGACACCCACACCGAAGGTTCCCCGATCTCCGACCAGCGCGCGCCGGACGGTCCGATCGAATCGCGCTGGGACCGCCGCCGGTTCTCGGCCCGCCTGGTCAACCCCGCCAACCGGCGCAACCGCAGCGTCATCGTGGTCGGCACCGGCCTCGCGGGCGGCGCGGCGGCGGCGACGCTGGGCGAACTCGGCTACCAGGTCAAGTCGTTCTGCTACCAGGACAGCCCGCGCCGGGCGCACAGCATCGCGGCGCAGGGCGGCATCAACGCGGCCAAGAACTACCGCAACGACGGCGACAGCGTGCACCGCCTGTTCTACGACACCGTCAAGGGCGGCGACTTCCGGTCACGCGAGTCCAACGTGCACCGGCTGGCGCAGATCAGCGTCGAGATCATCGACCAGTGCGTGGCGCAGGGCGTGCCGTTCGCCCGCGAGTACGGCGGTCTGCTCGACACCAGGTCCTTCGGCGGCGCGCAGGTCTCCCGCACGTTCTACGCCCGCGGCCAGACCGGGCAGCAACTCCTCCTGGGCGCCTACCAGGCGCTGGAACGCCAGATCGCCGCCGGTCGGGTCGAGATGCACGCCCGCACCGAGATGCTCGACCTGATCGTGGTGGACGGCAGGGCCCGCGGCATCGTCGTGCGCGACCTCGTCACCGGCGACGTGTCCACGCACTTCGCGGACGCCGTCGTGCTCGCGACCGGCGGCTACGGCAACGTGTTCCACCTGTCCACGAACGCCAAGGGCTGCAACACCACCGCGATCTGGCGGGCGCACCGGCGCGGCGCGCTGTTCGCGAACCCGTGCTTCACCCAGATCCACCCGACGTGCATCCCGATCAGCGGCGACCACCAGTCGAAGCTGACCCTGATGAGCGAGTCCCTGCGCAACGACGGCCGCGTGTGGGTGCCGCGCGACGCGCAGGACACCCGTGCGCCGAACGACATCCCCGAGAGCGACCGGGACTACTTCCTGGAGCGGATGTACCCGAGCTTCGGCAACCTCGTCCCGCGCGACATCGCGTCCCGCGCGGCGAAGAACATCTCGGACGAGAAGCGCGGCGTCTACCTCGACTTCCGCGACGCCATCGAGCGTCTCGGCGCTCCCGCCGTGGAACAGCGCTACGGGAACCTCTTCGAGATGTACCAGCGCATCACCGGCGACGACCCGTACAAGACGCCGATGCGCATCTACCCCGCCGTGCACTACACGATGGGCGGCCTGTGGGTCGACTACGACCTGCGTTCCACCATCCCGGGCCTGTACGTGATCGGTGAGGCGAACTTCTCCGACCACGGCGCGAACCGGCTGGGCGCGTCGGCGTTGATGCAGGGCCTGGCGGACGGCTACTTCGTGCTGCCCGGCGTGATCGGCGACTACCTGGCCGACGCGCCGTTCGAGGCCGTCGACGACAGCCACCCCGCCGTCGCCGACACGCTGTCCGAGGTGCGTGGCCGGGTGACGACGCTGCTGGCCGTGAACGGCGACCGCACGGTCGAGTCGTTCCACCGCGAGCTCGGCCGGCTGATGTGGGACGAGTGCGGCATGGAACGCGACGAGGCCGGGTTGCGCAAGGCGTTGGAGCGCATCCCGGAGCTGCGCGCGGAGTTCTGGCAGCGGGTGAAGGTGCCGGGCACGGGTGAGCAGCTGAACCAGGAGCTGGAGAAGGCCGGCCGGGTGGCCGACTTCTTCGAGCTGGCGGAACTGATGTGCATCGACGCCCTGCACCGCGCCGAGTCGTGCGGCGGCCACTTCCGCGCGGAGAGCCAGACCCCGGACGGCGAGGCGCTGCGGGACGACGCCAACTACGCCTACGTGGCCGCGTGGGAGTACACGGGCGCAGGCCGGCCGCCCGTGCTGCACAAGGAAGAGCTCGCTTTCGAGCACGTCACCCCGAGCACCCGGAGCTACTCGTGAAACTGACCCTGCGGATCTGGCGGCAGAGCAGTGCCACCGGGCGGCTGGTGGACTACGTGATGGAGGACCTGTCGCCGGACATGTCCTTCCTCGAAATGCTGGACGTCCTCAACGAGCGGCTGATCACGTCCGGGGACGACCCGGTGGCGTTCGACCACGACTGCCGTGAAGGCATCTGCGGCATGTGCGGGTTGATGATCAACGGGATGGCGCACGGGCCGGAGAAGGCCACCACCGCGTGCCAGCTGCACCTGCGCCACTTCAAGGACGGCGACGTGGTCACCATCGAGCCGTGGCGGGCCGAGCCGTTCCCGGTCGTGCGCGACCTGGTGGTGGACCGGTCGGCGTTCGACAAGATCGTGGCGGCGGGCGGGTACATCAGCGTGCCGGCCGGGTCCGCGCCGGACGCCCACGCGACTCCGGTGCCCAAGCCGGACGCGGACACGGCGTTCGAAGCGGCGGCGTGCATCGGCTGCGGCGCGTGCGTGGCGGCGTGCCCCAACGGGTCCGGCATGTTGTTCACCGCCGCGAAGGCCACCCACCTCGGCGTGCTGCCGCAGGGGCAGCCGGAGCGGTACTCACGCGCACGGGACATGGTGGCCGAGCACGACGCGTTGGGTTTCGGCGGCTGCACGAACGCCGGCGAGTGCACGCCCGCGTGCCCCAAGGGCATCCCGCTGACCACGATCGCCCGCTTGAACGCCGACCTGCTGCGCGGTCACACCATCCGCAGCGACAGGTAGCCCGTCCCGCACACCAGGAGCGTCGAGAGCAGCCCCAGGAGCAGCGCCCTGGGGCTGATCCGCAGGAGCTTCCCGAGGCGGACGGACGTGCCCAGGCCGAACAGCGCGACGGCCAGCACGACCGTGGTCACCGTCTTGGCCGGACCCAGGACGTAGTCCGGGACCAGCGGGCTGACCAGCATCAACGCCACGAAACCGAGCAGGAAGCCCAACGGGGGACGGCTGCCGCGCGCGCCGACGACCGCCACGATCGGCGCCAGCAACGCCACCCGGCCGAGCTTCACCGCCATGGCCGTCGCCAGACCGGACGCGGGCGCCGCGGCGGCCACCTGCGCGACCTCGTGCACGCTCAGCCCGATCCACTGCGGTGACGCGTTCATCAGCGGCAACGCGATCATGGCCAGCGTGCCGTAGAGGGTGACGAGGGCGATGCTGGTGGCCACGTGCTCGTCCTCGCGCTCCACGACGCCCTCGACGGCCGCGATCGCCGACGCGCCGCAGATCGAGAAGCCACTGGCCACCAGGACGTAGAGACCGCGGGGCAGCCCGAGCCGGCGGCCGAGCCACAACGTGCCGAAGAACGTCACCGACACCGTGACCACCACCGCGACCAGCACGCCCGGTCCCACAGCGAGGAGTTGCGGAACGGACAGTTGCAGACCGAGCAGGACCACGCCGGTGCGCAGCAGCGTCCGGGTGACGCCGCTCAGGTCCGGCAGGCGTCCACCCACCAGCACACCCAGGACCATCGCGGCGATCAGCACACCGTCCACCCTCCGCCGTGCCCGGCGCTTCCGGTAGGCGGTCGTGCCCTCTGGGGTCATACCCTGGGGCTATGACCCCGGACATCGAGTCCTTGCGCCTGCTGGTGCTGGTGGGGGAGCTGGGCAGCCTCGGCCGGGCGGCGGCGGAGCTGGGCATCGCGCAGCCGTCGGCGAGCAAGCGGCTGTCCACGCTGGAACGCCGGCTCGGGCTGGTGCTGGTGGACCGGAACCGCCGCGGTTCGGTGCTCACGCCCGCCGGCGTGGTGGTGACCGAGCGGGCACGGCGGGTGCTGGACGAGGTCGCCGGGCTGGTGGAGGGCGCGCGGGCGCTGCGGTCGGCGCGGGAGGCGGAGTTGCGGGTCGCGGCCAGCATGACCGTGGCCGAGCACCTGGCGCCGAGCTGGATCGCGGAGTTGCGGCGGGCCCGCCCGGACCTGCGCGTGGGGCTGCGGGTGACGAACTCGGAGACGGTCGGCCGGCTCGTGCGAGAAGGCGCGGTCGACCTCGGGTTCGTCGAAGCGCCGGGTCCGCTGCCAGGCCTTTCGTCGCGGAAGGTGGCCGTGGACCGGCTCGCGGTGGTGGTCGCTCCGGGGCACCCGTGGGCGCGGCGGCGTCGTCGGCTGACACCCGCGGAACTGGCCGCGACGCCGCTGGTGATGCGGGAGCGCGGTTCGGGAACGCGGGACACGCTGGACCGGGTGCTGCCGGACACCTGCGCGCCCGCGTTGGAGCTGGGCTCGACCACGGCCGTGCGCGGCGCGGTGGTCGCGGGCGTGGCGCCGGCGGTGCTGAGCGTGCTCGCCGTGGCCCTGGACCTGGCCGACGGGCGGCTGGTCGAGGTGCCGGTGGCGCTCGACCTGCGCCGCGTGCTGCGCGCCGTGTGGCCGGCCGGACGGCGGCTGGTCGGACCCGCCGCGGAACTCCTCGCGGTGACCACCCGGCGTAGTTCAATGGGCGCATGAGCTGGTTGCGCCGACGCCGTACCGAACCCCGGCCCGCGCCCGAGCCGGTGCCCCTCCACCTGCCCAACCCGGACGAGGCCGCGGTCGCGTTCTGGCAGGAGTGGTTCGAGCTGCTGCCGACCGTCAGCGCGGCCCTGGGCGACGGCGAACCGCACCGCGTGGAGGGCGAGATCGGCGTGCTGGTCTCGGCCGTGCACCCCGACCTCGACTTCTCCCTCGAACGCGGCCACCGGGCGATCTACGCGCTGGTGATCACCAGCCAGGAGGACCCGAAGCTGCGCCCCTACACGGACGCGTGGATCAAGGCCGCGCCGCCCGGGGACATGATCTGGGAGTACCACGACTCGGTGCCCCCGGTGCCGGACCCGACCCAGGTCACGATCAACCTCGGCCCGCGCCACATCCGGCTGGCCGACGTGCGGGTGGTGGCGCAGGTGTCGGACGGCCTGGTCGACGTCGCCGTCTACCACCCCGAGTTCGCGAACCTGGACGACACGGCCCGGCGGACCATGACGTTCCTGCCGCTGGACGTCACGCTCGGTGAGCGGTTGGCGGGCGCCCGGCTGGGCCGGGTCGAAACGGCGTCGGCCGAGCCGGAGGGCACGATCGGCCTGCTGGAGTTCCGCGACCTGGTCCGGGCGATCGACGGGGAGCCCGCCTGAAATTGTCGGACCCCCTGGTTACCCTCATGCCGTGACCAGCAGCGACCCGTTGAACCCCACCCACGCCCCCGCCGAGGGCGTCGAGGACGTGCCCGCCGACGTGCGCGAGGAGCACGCGGCGCTGGCCGAGGTGGTGCGCGGGCACCAGTTCCGCTACTACGTCCTCGACTCGCCGACGGTCAGTGACGGTGAGTTCGACGAGTTGCTGCGCGAGCTGGCGGCGCTGGAGGAGGCGCACCCCGGGCTGGCCACGCCCGATTCGCCCACCCAGCTCGTCGGCGGCACGTTCTCGACCGAGTTCAAGGCGGTCGACCACCTGGAGCGGATGCTCAGCCTCGACAACGCGTTCTCCGCCGAGGAGCTGCGGGGGTGGTTCGACCGGGTGCGCAAGGAGGTCGGCGCCGACGTCCACTTCCTGTGCGAGCTGAAGATCGACGGCTTGGCGATCAACCTGCTGTACGAGCACGGGCGGCTGGTGCGCGCGCTGACCAGGGGCGACGGGCGTACCGGTGAGGACGTGACGCTGAACGTCCGCACCCTGGAGGACGTGCCGGAGACGCTGACCGGCACCGACGCGTACCCCGTGCCCGCGCTGGTCGAGGTGCGCGGCGAGGTCTTCTTCGCGGTGGAGGACTTCCTTGAGCTGAACGCCCGGCTCGTGGAGGCGGGCAAACCGCCGTTCGCGAACCCGCGCAACACCGCAGCCGGGTCGTTGCGGCAGAAGGACCCGAAGGTGACGGCGTCGCGCCGGCTGCGGATGATCTGCCACGGGCTGGGAAAGCGGGAGGGCTTCGAGCTGACGAGGCAGTCCGAGGCGTACGAGGCGCTGAGGGCGTGGGGGCTGCCGGTGTCGTCGCACACCGTCGTGCTGAGCACGTTCGAGGAGGTCGGCGAGCACGTCGGCTACTGGGGCGCGCACCGGCACGACGCCGTGCACGAGATCGACGGCGTGGTCGTCAAGGTGGACGAGGTGTCGTCGCAGCGGCGCCTGGGCAGCACCTCGCGCGCGCCGCGCTGGGCCATCGCGTTCAAGTACCCGCCGGAAGAGGCGACGACCACCCTGCTGGACATCAAGGTGCAGGTGGGCCGGACGGGTCGGGTGACGCCGTTCGCGGTGATGGAGCCGGTGAAGGTGGCCGGTTCGACGGTGGCCCGGGCGACCCTGCACAACGCGAGCGAGGTCAAGCGCAAGGGCGTGCTGATCGGCGACCGCATCGTGATCCGCAAGGCCGGTGACGTGATCCCGGAGGTGCTGGGCCCGGTGATCGACGCCCGCCCCGCCGACGCGCGCGAGTTCGAGATGCCGCTCACCTGCCCCGAGTGCGGCCACGCGCTGCGCCCGATGAAGGAGGGCGACGTGGACATCCGCTGCCCCAACGCGGCGGGCTGCCCGGGTCAGCTGCGGGAGCGCCTCGCCTACCTGGCGTCCCGCTCGGCGCTGGACGTCGAGGTGCTGGGCTTCGAGGCGGCGGCGGCCCTGGTCGACTCCCCGGTGTACTCGGACGAGGGCGACCTGTTCGGCCTGGACGCGGGCAAGCTGGCGCAGGTCGAGCTGTTCCGCACCAAGGACGGCGAGCTGACCGCGAACGCGCTGAAGCTCCTGGACAACCTGGAGGCGGTCAAGCAGCGTCCACTGTGGAGAGTCCTGGTGGCGCTGTCCATCCGGCACGTCGGCCCCACGGCGGCCCGTGCGCTGGCCCAGGAGTTCGGCTCACTGGAGAACATCGCCGCGGCGTCGGAGGAGGAGCTGGCGGCGGCCGAGGGCGTGGGCCCCACCATCGCGACGGCGGTGCGCGAGTGGGTCGAGACCCCGTGGCGGCAGGCGATCGTGGACAAGTGGCGGGCGGCGGGCGTCCGCACGGCGGAAGAACGCGACACCTCCATCCCGCGGAACCTGACGGGGTTGTCGATCGTGGTGACGGGGTCGCTGGAGACGTTCTCGCGGGACGAGGCGAAGGAGGCGATCCTGTCGCGGGGTGGGAAGGCGGCGGGTTCCGTGTCCAAGAAGACGGCGTTCGTGGTGGTGGGCGAGTCGCCGGGTTCGAAGGCGGAGAAGGCGCTCCAGCTCAAGGTGCCGGTCCTGGACGAGGCGGGTTTCCGCGTCCTGCTCGACGAAGGCCCCGAAGCCGCCACCGAGGTCGCCACCTTCGCCGAGGAGCCCACGGCCGCCGACTAGCGCGTCGGCCTCACGTCGGGGAAGCGCGCCACCCACCGCTTCTGCCAGGGCGTTTCCACCGCGCGCCGGCTGTAGTGGGCCCGCGTCCACGCCACCGCGTCACCCGCCGGCACGCCCGCCAGCACGGCCAGGCACGCGATCACCGTGCCGGTCCGCCCGACACCGCCGCCGCACGCCACCTCGACCCGTTCACCCGCCACGGCCCGCGCGTGCAGGTCCCGGATCAGCGCCACGGCCTGGTCCGGCGACTTCGGCACCCGGAAGTCCGGCCACTCGACCCACTCGTGCGTCCACGTGATGCCGGCCCCGCGCCGCGCCCGCATCTTCGCGGAGCCCAGGTAGAGGCCGTAGTCGGGCGTCCCCTCCGGCATCGGGTTCCGCAGACCCCGACCCCGCACGAGTGCGCCGTCGGGCAGTTCGACCGCACCGGGAAGGCTCATGAAGCCATCATCGCGACCCGCACTCTTGCGGACGTCCCGGGGTGACATCCGCGGCGATCCTTGATCGCGCCCGCCCGGCGCAGTTGTCTGGACACGATCGGGGAGGTTCAGCGAGGTGGAGGGGTACCAGATGGCCGACATCGTGGTGAGGCCCGCGCGGGAAGACGAGTGGGCGGCGGCGGGGGCGATCACCGTGGCCGCCTACCAGGCCGACCGCCACATCGACAGCCACACCGGCGGGTACGCCGACAAGCTGGTCGATGCCCGCACCCGCGCCAGGGAGGCGGAACTGCTGGTGGCCGTGGACGCGGAGGACACCGTGCTCGGCACCGTCACGGTGGTCCGGCCGGGCACCCCGTACGCCGAGGTCAGCCGGGACGGCGAGGTCGAGTTCCGGATGCTCGCGGTGAGCCCGTCCGCCCGTGGCCGTGGGGTCGGTGAGGCGCTGGTGCGTGCGGTGATCGCACGGGCGCGGGAACTCGGCGCGCCGCTGCTGGTGATGAGCAGTTCCGAGGACATGACCCCGGCGCACCGGCTCTACCAGCGGCTCGGGTTCAAGCGGCTGCCCGAGCGCGACTGGCAGCCGGTGCCGGGCGTGAACCTGATGGCGCTCGGGTTCAGCCTCGAACTCGCATGATCTCGTCCCGCAGCGCGCGGTCCCGCGACGCCCGGTCGTAGAGCAGCGCGACCAGCGTCGCGTGGTCCAGTTCGGCGAGGCGCACGCGCAGCTCCTCGTCCTCGGCGTCCGGCGGCGGCACGGTCAGGTCGCGTTCCAACAGCACCAGCCCGACGGCCACGCAGTGCTTGCAGAAGAACCCCTGCGAGCCGTACGGGCACGAACAGGTGCCGGTCAGGTGGGTGTCCTCCCACTGCAGCGTCACCCGGTACTCGGCCGCGCCGAGCACCACGGCCTCCACGTGCCGCGACCGCACGGCCAACTCGGCCACGGAGTCGCGGTAGGTCAGCCCGCGCCAGTACGACTTGGCGCCCGCGTAGTGGCGCAGCAGGGCTGAGGTCAGCGTCGGCATGGCGGTATCCAACACCTTGTGGTTCGGTGGGTTCCGTGCTCCAGGCTTGTCTGAACGGCGCCCGCGAGCCGGGCAGTCACCCTAGTCTTCCGATCACCCCGCAGGAGCTGGCGGCGGACGCGGCGGACTGCGCGGCGCGGGGCGTCACGTCGTTCCACCTGCACCCGCGGGACGTGGTCGGCTTGGAGGTGCTGGCCGGTCCCGAGGTCGCCACCACGGTCTCCGTGGTCCGCGCCGTCGTGCCGCACGCGGAGATCGGCGTGACCACGGGCGCGTGGATCGTGCCGGACCGGGTGCGGCGGGCCGAACTGGTGCTCGGGTGGGCGGGTCTGGCCGCCGGACGTCCGGATGTCGCGTCGGTCAACGTGCACGAGGACGGCTGGCTCGACGTCGCCACCGCGTTGCGCGACGCGGGCATCGGGATCGAGCTGGGCGTGTTCCACGCCGACGCCGCGCGGACCCTGCTGGACGCCGGCGTGCCGGAGGGGACGGTCCGGGTGCTGGCCGAGGTGCGGCCGGGGGAGACGACGCGGCACGCCGACCGGTTGCTCGACCTGCTGGCGCCGCTCGGCGTGCCGGTCCTGCTGCACGGCGAGGACGACAGCGCGTGGCCGGTGCTCGACCACGCGCTGACGCTGGGGCTGGACACCCGGATCGGTCTCGAAGACACCCTCACCGCCCGTGACGGCACGCCCGCCGTCGACAACGCGCAGCTCGTGGGCCTCGCCGCCGTGGCGGGAAAGCACTGGTAGAGCGGGTCTCCGGCGTGGTTTCGTTGGTGGCATGGTGCCCACCGACCGGCTCTTGGCCTTCGCGGCCATGTCGTTCCTGCTGATCGTGATCCCCGGGCCGAGCGTGCTGTTCGTGGTCGGCCGGGCGTTGGCGCAGGGCCGCCGTGCCGCGTTGATCACGGTACTGGGGAACACGCTCGGTGCTTACGCGCTCGTGGTCGCCGTGGCGTTCGGCGTCGGGGCGGTCGTGGAGCGCTCGGCGTTCGTGTTCACGACCCTGAAACTCGTCGGCGCCGCGTACCTCGTGTACCTGGGGGTGAAGGCGGTGCGGCAGCGCGGGTCGCTGCACGCGTCGTTCACCGGTGGCGGCCCGGCGCACGGCGGCTCGCGCACGTTGTGGGAGGGGTTCGCGGTCGGCGTGGCGAACCCGAAGACGATCGTGTTCTTCGCCGCTGTCCTACCGCAGTTCGTGGACCGCGCCCAAGGCCACGTAGCGGTTCAGATGCTGCTGCTGGGCCTGGTCTTCAACCTCATCGCCGTGGCGTCCGACAGCGCCTGGGGCCTCGCCGCCGCCACCGCCCGCACCTGGTTCGCGAGTTCCCCTCGCCGCCTCTCCCTCATCGGCGGCGCCGGCGGCCTGACGATGATCGGCCTGGGCGTGACCATCGCCACCACCCCCGAACCCGCGTGAGTCCCAGGACTCGCGTGGGTCAGTCGGGGAGGACTACGGAGACGATGCCGGCCAGGTGGGCCAGGCGGGCGACCTCGGCGGCGCGGAACATGGGGCCGCCCGGGCGGCCGACGAGCAGGACGCGGTCCGGTTTGCCGAGCGGGGTGGCGGCCAGCTCGGTGCCCAGCTCTTGCCACGTCTCCGGCACCCAGTCCGCCTCGCCGTCCAGCACGGTCGCCCGCGCCAGCGGCATCCACGGCGCCTCCAGCCTCGTCTCGGGCGCGGCCGACGACGACGTCAGCCGGTGCACGGCGGCGCCGTCCCACGACACGACCACCGCCCACCCCGCCCGGATGATCTTCGGCACGCCCTCGGTGAACACCTCGAGCCCGTGGCGGGGGTCCTCGGCGACCTCTTCCACCAGCTCCAGCTCGCGGTGGGTGTCCAGCACACCCGCGTACGGCCGGACCGCGTCCACCTCGACGCCGTCGATGGACTCCGCGGCCGTGATCAGCACGTCCGGCAGCCGCCCGGAGGGCAGCTCGACCACCAGGTCGTCGATGGCCAGGCCGGCGCCGCGTTCCACCACGTCCACGCTGAGTATGTCGGCCCCGATCGCGCCGAGCGCGGAGGCGACCGCGCCCAGTGTGCCGGGACGGTCCGGGAGCTGGACCCGGATCAGGAAGGACACGGTGCACGCCTCCAAGGCTGTGGTGGAGCATCGAGGTGGGAAACTCGCCGGTCGATGATTCTCGCAGACGCAGCTTCGCTTTCCGACCCACCAGCCACGTTGCCCCCCGGTAAAATCGCGCACCCCCGCGCGCGAGCGCGGGCAACCCGGTCGAAGGTCGCTCTGACCAGCCAATAGACTCGGCAGGTCCAAAAACCACAAAACCAGACCCCCGGGGGTTGACGAGGTGCCCAGCATCTCCCGCGACGAGGTCGCGCATCTGGCCCGCCTGGCGAGGCTCGCCGTCACGGACGACGAGCTGGACCTGTTCGCGGGCCAGCTTGACGTGATCCTGCAGTCGGTGGCCACGGTGGGCGACATCGCCACCGCGGACATCCCGCCCACTTCGCACGCCGTTCCGCTGACCAACGTGTTCCGCGAGGACGTGGTGCGTCCCAGCCTCGGTCAGCAGCAGGCGCTCGCGGGCGCCCCCGCCGCCGAGGACGGCCGCTTCCGCGTGCCCCGCATCCTGGGGGAGGAAGCATGAGCGACCTGATCCGCAGCACCGCCGCCGAGCTGGCGGCCAAGATCGCGGGCCGCGAGGTGTCCGCGGTGGAGGTCACCCAGGCCCACCTCGACCGGATCGGCGAGGTCGACGGCTCGGTCAACGCGTTCCTGCACGTCGACACCGAGGGCGCCCTCAAGGCGGCCCGGAAGGTGGACGACGACCTGGCGGCCGGCGTCCACGTCGGTCCGCTGGCCGGCGTGCCGATCGCGCTCAAGGACGTGCTCACCACCGAGGGCGTGCCGACCACGGTCGGTTCGAAGATCCTCGAAGGCTGGATCCCGCCCTACGACGCCACGGTCACCCGACGGCTGAAGGAAGCCGGGGTGGTGGTCCTCGGCAAGACCAACATGGACGAGTTCGCGATGGGCTCCTCCACCGAGAACTCGGCGTACGGCCCGACCCGCAACCCGTGGGACCTGGACCGCATCCCCGGCGGCTCGGGCGGCGGTTCGGCGGCGGCGCTGGCCGCTTTCGAGGCCCCGCTGTCCATCGGCACGGACACCGGCGGCTCGATCCGCCAGCCCGGTTCGGTCACCGGCACGGTCGGCGTGAAGCCCACCTACGGCGGTGTCTCCCGGTACGGGCTGGTGGCGTTCTCGTCGTCGCTGGACCAGGCCGGGCCGTGCGCCCGCACGGTGCTCGACGCGGCCCTGCTGCACGAGGTCATCGCAGGGTACGACCCGATGGACTCCACCTCGATCAACGCGCCGGTCCCGCCCGTGGTGGCGGCGGCCCGCGAGGGCGCCAACGGCGACCTGTCCGGCGTGCGCGTCGGCGTGGTCACGCAGTTCAGCGGTGAGGGCTACCAGCCGGGCGTGCTGCGCAGCTTCGAGGCGGCCGTGGCGCAGCTCAAGCAGCTGGGCGCGGAGGTCGTCGAGGTCTCGTGCCCGAGCTTCGACTACGCGCTGCCCGCGTACTACCTGATCGCGCCCAGCGAGGCCTCGTCCAACCTGGCCCGCTTCGACGCGATGCGCTACGGCATCCGCGTCGGCGACGACGGCACCCGCAGCGCCGAGGAGGTCATGTCGCTGACCCGCGAGGCCGGTTTCGGCCCCGAGGTGAAGCGGCGCATCATGATCGGCACGTACGCGCTGTCCTCGGGCTACTACGACGCCTACTACGGCTCGGCGCAGAAGGTGCGGACGCTCATCAGCCGCGACTTCGAGGCCGCGTTCGCCACCGTGGACGTGCTGGTCTCGCCGACCACTCCGACCACCGCGTTCCGGATCGGCGAGCGCGCCGACGACCCGATGGCCATGTACAAGGCCGACCTGTGCACGATCCCGGCCAACCTGGCCGGCAACGCCGCCATGAGCGTCCCGAGCGGACTGTCCGACGAGGACGGCCTGCCGGTGGGGTTGCAGATCATGGCGCCCGCGTTGCAGGACCACCGGATGTACCGGGTGGCGGCGGCGTACGAGGTCGCGCGCGACGCGGCCCTGGGCGCGCCGGTGATCCAGGGCGTGCCGCAGTTGGCGGGTGCCAGGTGAAGCGCGGACGCACGATCCTGTCGCTGGTCGGCGCCGCGGGGGCGGCCACCAGCGCGTTCTCCACGTTGAAGTCGGCCCGCGGCAAGGACGACAAGCTCGCGGTGGCCAACGGGCTGGCGAGCATCCTGGTGGCGATCACCGGTGCGGCGCTGGCCGTGCGCGACCTGCGGAAGGACGGGAAGGCATGACGTCGGTGCACGAGCTGATGGACTACGCCGAGGTCATCGAGCGGTTCGACCCGGTGCTCGGGCTGGAGGTGCACGTCGAGCTGCACACCGCCACCAAGATGTTCTGCGGCTGCGCGAACGTCTTCGGCGGTGAGCCGAACACGCAGGTCTGCCCGACCTGCCTCGGCATGCCCGGCGCGCTGCCCGCGGTGAACGCCAAGGCGGTGGAGTCGGCGATCCGGATCGGGTTGGCGCTCAACTGCGAGATCGCGGAGTGGTGCCGGTTCGCCCGGAAGAACTACTTCTACCCGGACATGCCGAAGAACTTCCAGACGTCGCAGTACGACGAGCCGATCGCGTTCAACGGCTACCTGGACGTGACGCTGGACGACGGCTCGCTGTTCCGGGTCGAGATCGAGCGCGCGCACATGGAGGAGGACACCGGCAAGTCGCTGCACGTCGGCGGCTCGGACGGGCGCATCCACGGCGCGGAGCACTCGCTGCTGGACTACAACCGGGCCGGCGTGCCGCTGATCGAGATCGTCACCAAGACGATCGAGGGCACCGGCGAGCGGGCGCCCGAGGTGGCGCGCGCCTACGTCACCGCGCTGCGCGACCTGCTGAAGGCGCTCGACGTGTCGGACGTCCGGATGGACCAGGGTTCGCTGCGGTGCGACGCGAACGTGTCGCTGATGGCCAAGGACGCGACCGAGTTCGGCACCCGCACGGAGACGAAGAACGTCAACTCGCTGCGCAGCGTCGAGCGGGCGGTGCGCTTCGAGATGACCCGCCAGGCCGCGGTGCTGGCGTCCGGCGGGACGATCACCCAGGAGACCCGGCACTTCGACGAGTCCACCGGCAGCACGTCGCCGGGGCGCACGAAGGAGACGGCGGAGGACTACCGGTACTTCCCGGAGCCCGACCTGGCGCCGATCGCGCCGTCCCGCGAGTGGGTCGAGGAGCTGCGCGGCACGCTGCCGGAGCTGCCGTGGGAGCGCCGCAAGCGGGTGCAGGAGGAGTGGTCGCTGACCGACGCCGAGCTGCGCGACCTGGTCAACGCCGGTGCGGTGGACCTGGTGGCGGCGACGGTCGAGGCCGGCGCGACGCACACCGAGGCCCGGTCGTGGTGGGTGTCCTACCTGACCAAGGAGGCCAACAACCGCGGCGTCGAGCTGGCGGAGCTGGCCATCACGCCGGCGCAGATCGCGCGGGTCGTGGGCCTGGTGAACTCCGGCGAGCTGACGAACAAGCTGGCCCGCGAGGTCGTCACCGGCGTGCTGGAGGGCGAGGGCGAGCCGGAGGCCGTCATCGAGGCCCGCGGCCTGAAGGTCGTCTCGGACGACTCGGCGCTGGAGAAGGCGGTGGACGAGGCGCTGGCCGCGCAGCCGGACGTGGCGGCGAAGATCCGCGACGGCAAGGTGGCGGCGGCCGGTGCGATCGTCGGCGCGGTCATGAAGGCGACGAAGGGCCAGGCGGACGCGAAGCGCGTGCGTGAGCTGATCATCGTCCGCTGCTCGTAGCGAGTGGTTCCACCGGTGGGGCAGGGCTCGTGGCGAGCCCTGCCCCACCGCTGTTACCAGGGTGGCGCACTGCATCCCCGGATGCCTTGCAGAGTGTGAAGACGTTCGCCCATTCGTGTGGTAACACTCGGCGAACCGCGTCTCCGGTCCTGGCAGATGGCCTAGCGGTCAGGCTTGTGATCGCTCTCCGTGAAGTTAAACCTTCTTGGCTTCGTCCATCTGTGTCACGCTTGGGGCGATCGATCAGCGGTCGGGGGACCGCCGGAACGATCAACCAGACGCAGAGGACACCCCCACCGAGGGGCCTGTTGCAGGGGAGGCAACGCCATGTCTCGCAAGGACCGGAAGCTCGTCACCGACATCGACGTGGTCGAGGACGGCGTCATCGACGCCGGAACGGACACCGGCACGGGCGGAGGCGGGGGCGTGGAGCCCACAGGCGGCCCGTACAAGCCGACCGGCGACCCGCTCGTGAAGCCCATGGGCGGCCCGTACAAGCCGACCGGTGACGAGCCGGTGGCGGTCGCGCGGACCACCTGACCTCCGATCGGGCCAGGGTGCGGTGACGCCACCCCCGGATGCCGCCGACCTCATGGCCGGCGGCCTCCGGCTGTCGTTGTGATCTCATATGACCGTGCCTGCGCAAACACCCGTTCGCAGATCAAGCGGGACGCGCCGCGCCCCGTCCGGGCCGGAGCACACGGTCGCGCTGGCCCGGCAGTTGCACCGCAGCGCGTTGGACGCGGCCACCGCCGACCGCCACCCGGCCGCGATCCGGCAGATGCGCCGGGGCCTGGCGCTGCTGGAGATCCCGGGCATCGACCCGCAGGCGCGCCTTGAAGTCCGCACGCGACTGCTCAACACGCTGGCGTTCTGCCTCGCCGAGACGGGCAACGTGGACGACGGCCTGGTCCAGCTCGCGGGCGTGGACCGGGAACTGGCCGGCCTGCGCGACGAGGCGCTGCGGGCCCACCTCTCCACCCTGGTCAACCTCAACCGCGCCGCCCTGCTGTGCCGGGTCGGCCGCATCGACGAGGGCATCGCCCAGCTGGACCGGGAGATCGAGCGCAGCGAACGCCGTCTCACCGCGCACGCCGACCAGGAGTCCGTCGACCTGCTCGCGCTCGCCCTGTCCAACCGGGGCAACGCGCACGGCGAGGTCCACCGCCACGAGAAGGCCGTCCGCGACCTGAACCGGGCGGTCGAGCTGGCCAACGCGCACGACCTGCCGTTGCGCGCGGCGATCGCGGAGCACGCGCTGGGCAACGCGGTGCAGCGCGCCGGCGACATCCCGGCCGCCCTGCACCACTACCACGAGGCCAACCGGGCGTTCCAGGAGCTCGAACCGGGTCTGCTGCTGCGGCTGCGCATCGACCAGGCCGAGGCGATGATCAGCGTCGGCCTGGCCGACGAGGCCGGTCGGCTGCTGGACGAGGTGCTGCCGGAGCTGCGCCGCCAGCGCATCGGGCAGGACGTGGCCGAGGCCGAGCTGTTCCGCGCGGCGGCGGCGTTGCAGGACGGCGACCTCGTGCTGGCCCGGCGGATGGCGCGGTCGGCGCAGCGGAAGCTGGCCGGGCGCGGCAGCCCGGCGTGGGCGGCGGTGGCGGGGCTCATCGCGCTGCGCGTGGACGTGGTGCGGGCTCTGGAGTCGCGGCGGCCGGTCGCCAAGGTGGTCGCGCGGGCGCTGGAGCTGTCCGCCGAGCTGGCCGCGTTGAAGCTGCTCGACCAGGCCGCGTTCGCGCTCGTGCTGGCGGCTCGGCTGGAGGTCCGCCGCGGCGACCCGGACCGCGGCGCCGAGCTGCTGCGCCGCGTGCCCGAGTCGCGCCGGATCACGCCGATCGACCACCGGATGCTGCTGCGGCTGGGCCGGGCGGAGCTGGCGCTGGCTCGCGGCAACGAGCGGGTGGCGTTGGCGCAGGCCAAGGCCGGGCTGGCCGAGCTTGGCCGGATGCGGGACCGGCTCGGCGGGCTGGAACTCGTGTCCGGCACCGCGGTGCACGGCCGTGAGCTGGGTGAACTCGCCATCCGGCTGGTGCTGGCCGGCGGTGACTCGGCGGCCAACGCCAAGCGGCTGTTCACCTGGCTGGAACGCACCAGGGCCCAGCTGTACCGGTACGAGCCGGCCGAGTCCGCGGTGGACTCGGAGCTGGGCGAGCGGATCGCCGAGGTGCGCCGGTTGAGCCGGGTGCTGCTGCGGGCCAGGCTCGACGGCCTGCCGACCGCCGAGCTGGAGGCGCGGCTCAAGACGAGCCAGCGTGCCGCGAGCCGGATGGGCTGGAGCACCGGCCCTTGGGGCACGCCGCGCCCGGTCGTCTCGCCGGACGAGGTGCTGGCCCGGTTGGCCGGCCGGGCCCTGGTGAGCTTCGCGGTCTGCGACGACGAGCTGATCGCCTTGGTGCTGGCCGGCGCACGGGTGCGCATGGTGCGGCTCGGCCCGGCTGACGCCGTCACGGAGAGCGCGCGCCGCCTGCACGCCGACCTCAACGCGTTGGCGCCCGACTACCTGCCGCCGCCGCTGGCCGAGGTCATCTCGGCGTCCGCACGGCGTGAGGCGGAGAAGCTGGACCGGCTGCTGCTGCGTCCGCTGGCGACCATGATCGGCTCCCGCGAGCTGGTCGTCGTGCCGACCGGGGCGCTGTACGTGGTGCCGTGGGGCGTGCTGCCCATGTGCGCGAACCGACCGACCACCGCCGTTCCGTCCGCCACCGCGTGGGTGTCGGCGATCCGGGCGGACCGGGAGCCGGCCAGTGGCGTGCTGCTCGTGCGCGGTCCGGGGTTGCAGGCGGCGCAGGGCGAGATCGACCGGCTCGCGGGCTACCACGGTGAGGCGAAGCTGCTCGGCGTCAGCGAGGCCCGGGTGAGTTCGGTGCTGGAGGCGTTGGACGGCGTGGAGTTGGCGCACATCGCCGCGCACGGCGAGCACGAGCCGGAGAACGCGCTGTTCTCGCGGCTGGAGCTGGTGGACGGTGCGATGTTCGCGCACGAGGTCGGCCGGGTGCGCCGACCGCCGCACCAGGTCGTGCTGGCCGCGTGCGAGCTGGCGTTGAACCGGGTGCGGCCCGGTGACGAGCCGCTGGGGTTCGCCGGCGCGCTGCTGGCGAGCGGCGCGCGGACGGTGATCGCGGCGTCCAGCCGGGTCGGGGACCAGCCCTCGGCGGCGGCGATGGCCGACTTCCACCGCAACCTCGCGGGCGGTGCGTCGCCGGCGGTGGCGTTGGCCGACGCGGTGGCCGTGGACCCGCTGCGCCGCCCGTTCGTGTGCCTCGGCTCGGGCTGACACTTCCTGCTCGACCAGCCGTTCGCCGGTTGACCGGGTGATCCGCACCCACTACTGAGGGTGGAGGAGTTCTTCGGCGATCGATCGGAGGCGGCCGGTGCGCTCGTTGCTGATCACGGTGTTGTTGCTGGCCACGATGGCCGCACCGGCGACCGCCGCGCCCGCAGTCGGGCGGGCCGACCAGCCCGCCAACGGCACGGAGCGCAACCACGTCGCCGCCTCGGAGCCACTCCGGCCCGCCGTCGCGACCGGCCCCAACCGGTCCGACGCCACCCTCGGCTACCCGCGACGCACCCTCCTGCGCGCGTACCCGGAAGACCGGGACGACCGGTCGATCAAGCTCGGCCTCGCCCCGTACCACTCGCTCGCGCCGCGCCTCAACGACCTCCAGCGCCGCAGCGACCGGATCTCCGTCGAGGTCGCCGGCCAGTCGGCGCTGGGTCGCGACCTCTACCTGGTGACGCTGACCGCCCCCGAGAGCCCGGCCGAGACCCGCAAGCAGGAGGCGTGGCGCGAGAAGATCGAGAACGACCCGGTCGCCGCCGCCCGCGACCTCTTCCTCCGCACCACCTACAAGGCGCCGGTGTGGATCAACGCCAACATCCACGGCGACGAGTGGGAGGGCACCGACGGCGCGCTCCGCGTGATCGAGGACCTGGCGCTGGCCACCGACCGGTCGACGACGGAGTTACTCCGGCGCAGCCGCGTCCACGTGAACCTCACGGCGAACCCGGACGGGCGGGTGGCCGGGACGCGGGCCAACGCGAGCGGGTTCGACCTGAACCGGGATTTCGTCACGTCGTCGCAGCCCGAGTCGCGGGCGGCGCGGGACGTGGTCAAGCGCCTCCAGCCGCTGCTGGTGCTGGACGAGCACGGGTACGTGGCGAACACGCTGATCGAGCCGACCACGCCGCCGCACGGCCAGAACTACGACTTCGACCTCTACCTCAAGCACGGCTACGCGGGCGGGCTGCACATGGAGGACGCCGTGCAGGCCCTCGGGCACGCGGAGGCGGCCACGCCGGAAATCCCGTTCCGGGACTGCGAACCGGGCGTGTGGGACGGCTGGGCGCCGATCTACACCGCGCAGTACTCGATGTTCCACGGCGCGGTGTCCTACACGATCGAGATCCCTTTGCGGGTGAACCGGAACGACTACGTGACGCTGACCGTGACGGAACTGCGGCGGCGTGCGGCGATCAACACGGATGTGGTCGAGGCGACGATCCGGAGCGCGCTCACGTACGTGCGGGACAACCGGGTACCGATGGTGGACAACCAGATCGAGATGTTCCGCCGTGGCCTGGCGGGGGAGTCGCAGCGGCTGGTGCCGGACGGTTTCGTGCCCGGTTTCGGTCCCGAAGACCGCTACACCACCGAGTTCCCCCGCGCGTACGTGGTGCCGGTGGGTGACGGGCAGCGGTCCGGTCCGGCGGCGGCGCGGCTGGTCGACCACCTGGTGGCGCACGACGTGCGGGTGAAGCGGGCGGAGCGGGCCTTCTCGGTGGGCGGTCGGGAGTACCCGGCCGGGTCGTACGTGGTGGACATGCGCCAGCCGAAGCGTGCGCTGGCGAACGTGATGCTGGAGGCCGGGCGGGACATCTCGGACGAGGTGCCGGTCACGTACGACGTCAGCGGGTGGAGCCACCGGCTGCTGTGGGGTGCTTCGGTGGACGTCGTGCGCGACGGGCCGGTGGACGTGCGCGGGCATGACGTGGCGGCGGCGTCGCCGACGGGGTCGGTGCGGGTCCCCGAGGGGAGCGACCTGGCGCCGGCGTTGGCCGACGGCAAGGACGTGGCGGCGGTGAACGACCTGCTCGGGCGCGGGGTGGAGCTGCGTCGGCGGGACGACGGGACGATCGTGGTGCCCGCGTCGGCGCGCTCGGCGGCGGAGGAGGTGTCGATCCGGTACGGGACACGGTTCACGCCGGGGCAGGGCGGGGTGCCGCTACGGCGTCCGGTGGTGGCCGGGGCGGTGGCGGCGGACGAGCTGAAGGCGTTGCGGGACATGGGTTTCGAGGTGCGGCCGGTGTCCACGGAGGTGCTGGACGGCGGGTTCGACCTGGCCGGGGTGGACGTGCTGTTCGTGTCGTCGGGGTTGCGGTACGACCAGCTGACCGTGGCGGCGCGCGCGGGGGTGGACAAGTTCCTCTCGCGCGGTGGCGTGGTGACGCGGGGGGAGACGGGGGCGCGGTTCAACGCCGATGCCGGGGTGCTGCCGGTGCGGGCGGTCGCGGGGCGGGAGGACGCGAACGGGGTCGTGGCGGTCGTGGACGACGCCGGTGACGTCGGCCATTCGTTCGTGTACTCGCCGTACTGGTTCACGGACCTCGGGGCGGGGGTGAGCGTGCGCCAGCGGTACCAGGACCTGGTCGCCGGCCACTGGCTCCCGCGCGCGGACGGTTCCGGTGGGCCGGACGCGGCTGCCGGTCAGGCGGCGGTGGTGGCGGGCACGTCGCCGAGAGGCGCCCGAGCGGTCCTGTTCGGCACCGAACCCCTGTTCCGCGACCACCCGAAAGGCCTGTACTGGCAGGTCGCGGACGCCGTCTACCGCACCGCCGCCCACCCGGGAACCGCGCTCTAGAGCGGACCGGTTCAGTCCCTGCCGCCGCCGGGCTCGGGCTCACGCACGACGATCACCACGCGATCGTCACTGGAGACCGGTGTGCCGCCCGCGTTCTTGTTCACGGTGCCGACCAGCGCGGTCGTGTCGTCGAGGGCCACCACCGGCCCCAGGCGGCCGAAGCCCTCCGCGCCGTTCAGGCTCACCTCGGGCTTGCCGGCGAAGCTGCCGTCCGGGTTCAGCGACAGGTTGATCATGCCGGGCACGTTGCCGGTCGCCAGCGACACCATGTTCGAGAACGACGCGCAGCCGCCGACCCCCGGCCGGTCCGGCCACGACCACGCCGGCTCGCCCAGCGCCTTGCCGGGCTCCACCCGGTACAGCAGGTCGGCCGACGCGCCCGCGTCCGTCACCCACGTCCTCGTCCCGTCACCCGACACGCACAGGCCGCCCGGCGACTTCAGCCCACTGGCCAGCACCCGCGACCCCGGCGTCGGGTTGCCCCGCGCCGGCTGTCCGGTGCCGTCGATCCGCAGCACCTTCCCGGCCAGCGATCCGGGGTCGGCCGCCGACGCCGGGTTGCCCGCGTCACCGGTCGCCACCAGCAGGGCGCCGGTGCTGTCGTACGACAGCACGCCACGGTTGCCCGTGGGCCCCTTGGGGATACCGGTCAGCACCGGCTTCGGCACGTCGCCCGGCGCGATCCGCAGCACCCGGTTGTCCGTCGCCGTGGTCACGTACACGTACACCAGCCGGTCCTCGGCGTACGTCGGCGACAGCGTGAGCCCGCTCAGCCCGCCGTCACCCGACGCGTCCACCTCGAACTTCGCGACCTCGACCGGGTCGACGTCCCTCGTCACCCTGAGCAGCCGCCCGGTGGCGCGCTCGGTCGCCAACGCGGTCACCGCTCCGGTCGTCTGGTTCACGTCGGTCAGCGCCACCCCGGACACCGGGTCCAGGCACGTCCCGACCACGGCCGGGTTGAAGTCCTTGCAGCCCTCGGGCGGCGGCACCGGCGTCGGCTGCCGGCCCGGCTGCTCACCAGGCCCCTTCGGCAGCTCGCCGGGCAGTTCGGGCACCGGCCCGGCCTGCGGTGTCAGCTGCTGGGCCGGGCTCCACCCGGCCGGGGCCGGCTGCTCGGGGAAGCTCGCGCAGCCCGCGGCCACCAGGCCGAGGACCGAGCCGATCAGCACTCCACGCAGTCGAGGCACGCACCCCAGGTTAGGCGCGCGGCCGTGAACGCGAGGTGAGCGGTCCGTCCAGTTCGTGCACGGCGCGGTGCACGGCGTCGGCCCGGTCGAGCAGCAGCTCCAGCTCGTCCACGACCACCTGCGGGTCCTGCAGCGGCAGGAAGTGCGTGTTCGGCAGCATCCGCACCCTGGCTTGCGGCAACCGGGCCACCGGGCCGACCACCCCGTCCGCCGACGCCAGCGGGTCGTACCGCCCGGCCAGCACGGTTGTGGGGCACGTCACGCCGGTCAGGTCCAGCCGGGGCGATCGGCCCAAGGCCAGCGCGAGGGTGAAGTACCAGCGCCAGTCGTGCTGGAGGTACCGCCGCAGCGACGCGGTCAGCGACCGCGCCACCGCACCGTCGAGACCGGCCAGGTCCGCGACCCGGCCCAGGTCCGGCACCGGCAGCCGGTGCAGCACGGCGTCCAGCAGCGGCCCGGCCGCCTTCAGCGCCGTCGCGCCCGACACCCCGATCAGCCGCCGCAGCTCCACCGGCACGCCCGGCAGCCCGAGCACGCTCGCGAACGTGTCACCCGGCGCGCCCGCCACCAGCATCAAGCCGCTCACCCGCTCCGGGTGCCGCAACGCCAGCGCGGCGGCCACCGTCACGCCCATGGACCAGCCCATCACCACGCACCGCTCCACGCCACCGCCGTCCAGCACGGCCAGCGCGTCGGCGACGTGGTCGTCCAGCTCGATCCGACCGGGGTCGGCGGGCCGGTCCGACGCCAGGGTGCCGCGGTGGTACCAGCTGTGCACCCGCGCCACCGGCAGCCCCGGCCACAACGTCGGCACCGCGCCGAGGCCGGGGCTCAGGAGCACGTCCGGCCCGTCGGCCTCGGTGCGCCACAACCTGATCCGCGTGCCGTCCGCGGAGAAGACGTCGTGCTCCCGCATGGCGGCAAGTGTGCCGTAACGTGCGAACCCGTGAGCCTTACCGTTCTGGTCCCCGACGACCTCGGTGTCCGCGCGCTGTCCGACGTGGAGGGTGTGCGGCCCGTCCGCTACGAGCCGGGGCAGCCGCTCCCGGCCGAGGCCGCGCAGGCGGAAGTCCTGGTGCCGAAGTTCCTCCACGGCACGGACCCGCGTGACGTCTTCGCCGAGCTGCCGTCGCTGAAGCTGGTGCAGTTGCTGTCGGCGGGCGCCGAGAGGTTCATCGGAGTCGTACCCGACGGGGTGATGTTGTCGACGTGCCGCGGCGCGCACGGCGGCAGCACGGCGGAGTGGGCGATCGGCGCGCTCCTCGCGATCTACCGCGACTTCCCGGCGTTCGAGCGGGCGCGGCAGGACCGGCGTTGGGACTACCACCTCACGGAGACCTTGCAGGACAAGAAGGTGCTCGTGGTCGGCGCGGGCGACCTGGGCGAGCAGTTCCGCCGCCGGCTGGAGCCGTTCGACGCGACCGCGACGCTGGTCGGCCGCACCGCGCGTCCCGGGGTGCGCGGCATGGACGAGCTGCCCGACCTGGTGGGCGGGTTCGACGCGGTGCTGGTGGTGGTGCCGCTGACCGGGGAGACCACCGGGATGGTGGATGCCGAGTTCCTCTCCCGGATGAAGGACGGCGCGATCCTGGTCAACGCGGCACGCGGCGCGGTGGTCGACACGGACGCGTTGCTGGCCGAGCTCACGGCGGGACGGCTCCGCGCGGCGCTGGACGTGACCGAGCCCGAGCCGCTGCCCGCCGACCATCCACTGTGGACCGCGCCGGGGCTCTTCCTCACCCCGCACGTGGCCGGCAGCTGCACGGGCCACTCCGAACGCGCGTACGCGGTGGTGGCCGCCGAAGTCGCCCGCTTCGCCCGTGGAGAGCTGCCGGCGAACCTGGTCAAGGGCGAGTACTAGCCACGATGTTCACCCGTTTGGGCGAACATGCGCGGCGGACGGACGCTCGCGGTGGTCGTCCGAACCTCCTAACGTGCGGGCGTGGCTACTCACGACGACCGTTCGAGGGCATCGAGCGGCTACTCCGACGACGGGTACTACTCCACGAGTGGCGTGAGCGGGGGAGTGCACCACTTCGACGACGGCACCCAGCCGACCACCCGGACCACCACCCAGGACACCCGGGGCTTCGACACGACCGGCTACACGCCGATCGCCGACCTGGAGGACAAGCCCGCCAGCTACGACGACATCGAGGACGACGAGCGCAAGCCGTTCGGCTGGACCGCGAGCCCCGACATCGGCCTGCTGGTGCTGCGGCTGGTGCTCGGCGGCGCGTTCGTCATGCACGGCTCGCAGAAGGTGTTCGGGCTGTTCGGCGGGCCGGGCATCGACGGGTTCACGGCCACCCTGCAGTCCATCGGGTTCCGCGAGCCGCGGATCCTGGCGTGGGTCACCGGCGTGACCGAACTCGGCGGCGGCGTCCTGCTCGCCCTCGGCCTGTTCACGCCCCTCGCCGCGGCCGGCGTGCTCGGCGTGATGATCAACGTGCTCGCGCTGAAGTACAAGGGCGGGTTCTTCGCGCCCAACGGCGTGGAGCTGGAGGCGGCTTACGCGGCGATGGCGTTCGGCCTGCTGTTCGCCGGCCCCGGCCGCGCCTCCGTCGACAACAACCGCAGCTGGTTCCGCCACCCGCTGCTGTCCGGCTTCATCTGCCTCGTGGTCGCCGCCGGCGCCACCGCGGCGACCCTCTACGTCTTCAGGTGATGGACGAGCGGGTGGCCGCGGCGGGCGCGCAGCTCGCGCTGGTGGTGATCGGGATACCGGTGGTCTACCTGATCGCGTTCCCGATCGGCCTCACCGCGCGGTCGCTGCTGCCGCCCGCGGGACTGCTCGCCGGGCTCGCCCTCGCCTGGCTGCTGCCCAGCTCCTGAGCAGCCCCCGAGCAGGTCCGAACAGCCTTGAACAGCCAGGACCGGCCGACTGGAGCTCTCGCCGGCCGGTTCCCGGGAAGGCCTACTTGTCCACGTCACGCACGGCGCCGGTCGAGGCGTCCGACGCCATCCGGGCGTAGGCGCGCAGCGCCGCCGTCACCGGTCGGACCCGGTCCACCGGCTGCCACGGCCGCTCGGACGCCTCCATCTTCGCCCGCCGCTCGGCCAGCACCGTCTCGTCCACCAGCAACTCCAGCCGCCGCTCGTGGATGTCGATCAGGATCCGGTCGCCGTCCTGGACCAGGCCGATCACGCCGCCGCCCGCCGCCTCCGGCGACACGTGGCCGATGGACAGGCCCGACGTCCCGCCGGAGAACCGGCCGTCCGTGATCAGCGCGCACTTCTTGCCCAGGCCCGCGCCCTTGAGGAACGCGGTCGGGTGCAGCATCTCCTGCATGCCCGGCCCGCCGGCGGGGCCTTCGTAGCGGACCACGAGGACGTCACCCGGCTGGATCTCCTTCTTCAGGATCGCCGAGACGGCCTCCTCCTGGGACTCGACCACCCGCGCCGGCCCCTCGAAGTGCCACAGCTCCTCGTCGATGCCCGCCGCCTTGATCACCGCGCCGCGCTCGGCCAGGTTGCCGTGCAGCACGGCCAGGCCGCCGTCCTTCGTGTACGCGTGCTCGACGTCCCGGATGCAGCCGCCCGCCGCGTCCGTGTCCAGCTTCGACCACCGGTTGGACGTCGAGAACGCCTGCGTCGTGCGCACACCGCCGGGCGCGGCGTGGAACAGCTCGACGGCCCGCTCCGACGGCGAAGCCGCGCGGACGTCCCACTCGCCCAACCACGACGAGATGTCCGGGCTGTGCACGGTGCGCACGTCCTCGTTCAGCAGGCCACCGCGCCACAGCTCACCCAGCAGGGCCGGGATTCCACCCGCCCGGTGGACGTCCTCCATGTGGTAGTCCGAGTTCGGCGACACCTTCGACAGGCACGGCACCCGCCGGCTCAGCGCGTCGATGTCCGCCAGCGTGAAGTCGACCTCGCCCTCGCGCGCGGCGGCGAGGATGTGCAGCACGGTGTTCGTGGAGCCGCCCATCGCCATGTCCAGCGCCATGGCGTTCTCGAACGCCTTGCGGTTGGCGATCGAGCGCGGCAGCACCGACTCGTCGTCCTGCTCGTAGTACCGCCGGCACAGGTCCACGACCGTGCGGCCGGCCTCGGCGAACAGCTCGCGGCGCGCGGAGTGCGTGGCCAGCGTGGAGCCGTTGCCCGGCAGCGCCAGGCCCAGCGCCTCGGTGAGGCAGTTCATCGAGTTCGCGGTGAACATGCCGGAGCACGAGCCGCAGGTCGGGCACGCGGACCGCTCCACCTCGGCCAACCCGGCCTCGTCCACGTCCGGCGACGCGGACGCGGAGATCGCGGTGATCAGGTCGGTCGGCGCGACGGCCACGCCGTCGACCACGACCGCCTTGCCCGCCTCCATCGGCCCGCCGGAGACGAACACGACCGGGACGTTGAGCCGCATCGCCGCGTTCACCATGCCGGGGGTGATCTTGTCGCAGTTCGAGATGCACACGATCGCGTCGGCCTGGTGCGCGTTGACCATGTACTCGACCGAGTCGGCGATGATCTCGCGCGACGGCAGCGAGTACAGCATCCCGCTGTGCCCCATGGCGATGCCGTCGTCCACCGCGATGGTGTGGAACTCGCGCGGGACCCCGCCCGCCTCGCGGATCGCGTCGGCCACGATGTCCCCGAGGTCGCGCAGGTGCACGTGGCCCGGCACGAACTGCGTGTAGGAGTTGGCGATGGCCACGATCGGCTTGCCGAAATCGCTGTCGGTCATGCCGGTCGCACGCCAGAGGGCGCGTGCGCCCGCCGCGTTGCGGCCGTGGGTGGTGGTGCGGGAACGGAGCGGTGGCACGGCTCCTCCAGAAGTCTTTTCGAAAGGTGCTACCCGAACGGCGCGCGCGGGGTGGGGCGCGGGAGGCTGGAGCGGTGCCTCAGAGATTACTCCGCCGCAACGCGCCGGTGACCAGCACGGCGGCGAGCGCGAGCGTGATGACGTGCACAGCGGTGCACCACAGGCAGATCTTGCCGATGAGCACGAACTCGGCCGCGACGAGGTAGACCACGAACAGCACGCCGACGCCGATCGACGCCAACCTGGCCCAGTGCAGGGTCTCGTTGCGCCAGGCGAACGGCAGGCACGCGACCGTCATGAACGCGAAGAACGCCAGCCCCAGCACCGCGACCGGGATGCCGAACAGCTCGGACTGCTCGCTGGTGGTGACCGTGCCGCAGTCGATCACCTCGCCCTCGGCGCACAGCAGCGCGCCGGCGGTGAAGTGCGCGACGGTGAGGTAGGCGGAGACCGCCAGGCCCGCCAAGGACAGCAGAAGGCTGACGACCGGCACCCACCGAAGGGTTCGCGTGGTGGAGCTCACTCGTCGGACTTTAGCGGCGGCGCCGTTTCGTCCCCGTTGGGCTCGACCGGGCCCTCGGCGGGCTCCTCGACCCTCGGCACCGCCGTCGGGTCGGCCACCCGACCGTTGCTGACCAGCGACAACATGGACAGGTGACCGGCGCGGACGGCGGGCAGCCGGACCAGCGAGTCGTCCGCGAGGACCGCCGACAACCACCCCTTCGGCACCACCTTGATCGCCTTCACGTCCGACCACTCGACCACCCGCCGGCCGAACGTGCTCCGCGCCACGATCCGCTCGCCGTCCACGGTCGTCCGGTTGCGCAGCACCCACCACACGAACGCGGCCGGGAACAGGTAGAGGGCCTGGAGGCCCGGCGCGGCCCACGCGACGGGCGTCGCGCAGATGGCGGCGGAAGCGGCGGCGATCACGGCGGGCGTGGGGATGCGGAACACGGCTTTCGGCACGTCTCCAGATGCTGCCACCGGTCCTCCGAGCGGGTGACTCCGACCCACGTCCACGCAGCTCGAACCGTCCACCATCCGGGAGTGCCGTCCCGCACAGTTGACGCTCCGCACCCTTGACGGTTAACGTCAGGGCCATGCAGCGCAACCTCGTTCTCGTACTTCCCAGGCGCGTCGACGCCTAGGCATTCGAGCTTGCGTCGACGCGCGACCCTCGTCCGGCCCGTACGGGTTGGCGAGGGTTTTTTCGTGCCCGGACCGTGCATTCTCCTTACCCACGAGGCAGACAGATGACCAGCGCAACCTCGCGACCGGCTCCCGGCGAGCCGCCGTCGCCCCGCCCTGGACCGCGGCCGAAACCGGCCCCGCCGAGCGGCGCTCCCGTCCGCATGACCGGTGCCCAGTCCCTCGTCCGCTCGCTGGAGGCGGTGGGCTGCGAGGTGGTCTTCGGCATCCCCGGCGGCACGATCCTGCCTGCCTACGACCCGCTGCTCGACTCCACCAAGGTGCGCCACATCCTGGTCCGCCACGAGCAGGGCGCGGGCCACGCCGCGACCGGGTACGCCCAGGCGACCGGCAAGGTCGGCGTCTGCATGGCCACCTCCGGCCCCGGCGCGACGAACCTCGTCACACCGCTCGCGGACGCCAACATGGACTCCGTCCCGGTGGTCGCCATCACGGGCCAGCAGTCCCGGCCGCTGATCGGCACCGACGCGTTCCAGGAAGCCGACATCTGCGGCATCACCATGCCGATCACCAAGCACAACTTCCTCGTCACCGACGCCGCGGACGTCCCGCGCGCCATCGCCGAGGCCTTCCACCTCGCGTCCACCGGCCGCCCCGGCCCCGTCCTGGTGGACATCCCCAAGGACGTGCTCCAGGAGATGACCACGTTCTCCTGGCCGCCGGAGATGCGGCTGCCCGGCTACCGGCCGACGACCCGGCCGCACGGCAAGCAGGTGCGCGAGGCCGCGAAGCTGATCGCCGCGGCCCGTCGCCCCGTCCTCTACGTCGGCGGCGGCGTGATCAAGGCCGAGGCGTCGGCCGAGCTGCTGGCGCTGGCCGAGTCCACCAACATCCCGGTCGTCACCACGCTGATGGCGCGCGGCGCGTTCCCCGACTCGCACCCGCAGCACATGGGCATGCCCGGCATGCACGGCTCGGTCGGCGCGGTCGCCGCGATGCAGAAGTCGGACCTGCTGATCGCCCTCGGCGCGCGGTTCGACGACCGGGTCACCGGGCAGCTGGGCTCGTTCGCGCCGGACGCGCAGATCGTGCACGCCGACATCGACCCGGCGGAGATCTCCAAGAACCGCCGCGCGGACGTGCCGATCGTGGGCGACTGCAAGGAGATCATCGGCGAGCTGGTCGACGCGGTCCGGGCGGAGAAGGAGAACGCGTCCACCTCCGTCGACCTCGCGCCGTGGTGGGCGCAGCTGAACGCGCTGCGCGAGACGTTCCCGCTGGGCTACGACTGGCCCGAGGACGGCACGCTGTCGCCGCAGTACGCGATCGAGCGGATCGGCGTGCTGACCCCGGCGGACACCCTGTTCACCGCGGGCGTCGGCCAGCACCAGATGTGGGCGGCGCAGTTCGTCAAGTACGAGTCGCCGCGCACGTGGATCAACTCCGGCGGCCTCGGCACGATGGGCTACGCGGTGCCCGCCGCGATGGGCGCCAAGGCGGGCATGCCGGACGTCCAGGTGTGGGCGATCGACGGCGACGGCTGCTTCCAGATGACCAACCAGGAGTTGGCCACCTGCGCCATCGAGGGCATCCCGATCAAGGTCGCCGTGATCAACAACGGCAACCTGGGCATGGTCCGCCAGTGGCAGACCCTGTTCTACGGCGAGCGCTACTCCAGCACCGACCTGGGCACGCACAAGCACCGCATCCCCGACTTCAAGCTGCTCGCCGAGGCGTACGGCTGCGCAGGCCTGCGGGCCGAGTCGCGCGAAGAGGTCGACGCGGTCATCCACCAGGCCATGGAGATCAACGACCGGCCGGTCGTCATCGACTTCGTGGTCGGCAAGGACGCCCAGGTGTGGCCGATGGTCGCCGCGGGCACCGGCAACAGCGAGATCATGGCCGCGCGTGGCATCCGCCCGCTGTTCGACGAGGACGAGTGACGACGTGATGACTAGGCACACCCTGAGCGTTCTGGTCGAGGACAAGCCCGGTGTCCTCGCGCGGGTCGCCGGCCTGTTCTCCAGGCGCGGGTTCAACATCGAGTCGCTCGCCGTCGGCCGCACCGAGCACCCGGACATCTCCCGGATGACCATCGTCGTCTCGGTCGACGAGCTGCCGCTGGAGCAGGTCACCAAGCAGCTCAACAAGCTCATCAACGTCATCAAGATCGTGGAGCTGGAGCCCGCCGCGTCCGTTCAGCGGCAGCTCCTGCTCGTCAAGGTCCGCGCCGACGCCACGGTGCGCAGCCAGGTCCTGGAGACGGTGCAGCTGTTCCGCGCGAAGGTCGTCGACGTCTCCCCGGAGGCGGTCACGGTCGAGGCCACCGGCACGTCCGAGAAGCTCGACGCGCTGCTGCGGATGCTGGAGCCCTACGGGCTCCGCGAGATCGTCCAGTCCGGCATGGTCGCCATCGGCCGTGGCGCCCGCTCCATCACCGCGACCGCGGTGCGCTGATTTTCCGGTTCCGAGGAAGGAAGTACCACCAGTGAGCGTCGAGATCTTCTACGACGACGATGCCGACCTGAGCATCATCCAGGGGCGCAAGGTCGCGGTCATCGGCTACGGCAGCCAGGGCCACGCGCACGCGCTGAGCCTGCGCGACTCGGGCGTCGACGTCCGGATCGGCCTGCCCGAGGGCTCGAAGTCCCGGGCCAAGGCAGAGGAGGAGGGCCTGCCGGTCGGCACGCCCGCCGAGGTCTCAGCCGAGGCCGACCTGATCATGATCCTGGCGCCGGACACCGCGCAGCGGCACATCTACGCCAACGACATCGCGCCGAACCTCAAGGACGGCGACGCGGTCTTCTTCGGCCACGGCTTCAACATCCGCTACGGCCTGATCACCGTGCCGTCCAATGTGGACGTCGCGATGGTCGCGCCGAAGGGTCCGGGCCACCTCGTCCGCCGCCAGTTCGTGGACGGCAAGGGCGTGCCCGCGCTGATCGCGGTCGAGCAGGACGCCACCGGCAACGCGCAGGCGTTGGCGCTGTCGTACGCCAAGGGCATCGGCGGCACGCGCGCGGGCGTCATCAAGACCACGTTCAAGGAGGAGACCGAGACCGACCTGTTCGGTGAGCAGGCCGTCCTCTGCGGTGGCGCGTCCGCGCTGGTGCAGGCCGGTTTCGAGGTGCTGACCGAGGCCGGTTACGCGCCCGAGGTCGCCTACTTCGAGTGCCTGCACGAGCTGAAGCTGATCGTGGACCTGATGTACGAGGGCGGCATCGCCCGGATGCGGTACTCGATCTCCGACACCGCCGAGTTCGGCGACCTCACCCGCGGCCCGCGCGTCATCACGCCGGGGGTCAAGGAGGAGATGCGGAAGATCCTGACCGAGATCCAGGACGGCACCTTCGCCACCGAGTGGGTGAACGAGGACGACGCCGGCCGCGGCAACTACAAGAAGTTGCAGCAGGAGGGCGAGCAGCACCCGATCGAGGAGGTCGGCAAGAAGCTGCGCGACCTGATGTCCTGGGTCGACCGCCCCATCACCGAAACCGCCTGAGACCAGCAGTTCCGCGGTACGGAGCCCGCAGTGTCCCCGGACGCTGCGGGCTCCGGTATACCTAGGGGCCATGACCGACAGCGCGCCCATCTACGACGACAAGGCCCACGTCCGGGGCAACCTCGACCTCACCGGCGCCGAGTGGATCCGCAGCGACGAAGGCGCGGAGGAGGAAGAGGAGCACGTCGAGATCGCGTTCGTCGAGCACACCGATGGCGTGACGTACACGGCGATGCGCAACTCGGCCCACCCCGAGGGCCCGGTCCTCGTCTTCACGCCCGCCGAGTGGGAGGCCTTCATCCTCGGCGTCAAGGACGGCGAGTTCGACGAACCCTGGTGACGGGCCGGCAGTGTCACCGTGCCCCAACGGAGGGCTCGCGGCGAGAGCCCCGAAACCGCGCGAGTCGTCCAGTCGGGCACCGTGAACCGCGCAGTCGGGCACCGCGAGTCGTGCGTTCCCGACTACGGCGCCAACGGGTGGTGTCCCTGTAGGACGCACGTACCGCGTTCCAGCAGGTGAAACGGGGCACCCGGGTGTCCGTCGACGGCCGGGCGCTGACTATGCTCGTTAACAAACCGGACACATTGTCGTGGCCGGCCGGCGCGGGTGACGACCTGCTCGACGGCCCCGCGCTCCCCACCCGTTCACACCTCCGGGAGCGACGTCCGTGACCAAGCCCGTTGTCCTCATCGCCGAGAAGCTCGCACCGTCCGTTCTCGACGTCTTCGGTGATGGCATCGAGGTGCGCCACGTCGACGGCACCGACCGTCCCGCGCTGCTCGAAGCCGTCGCCGACGCCGACGCACTCCTGGTCCGCTCCGCCACCAAGGTCAACGCCGAGGTCTTCCAGGCGACCACCAAGCTGAAGGTCGTCGCCCGCGCGGGCGTCGGGCTGGACAACGTCGAGGTGCCCGCCGCCACCGAGCGCGGCGTGATGGTCGTCAACGCGCCCACCTCCAACATCGTCAGCGCCGCCGAGCACGCCGTCGCGCTGCTGCTCGCCACCGCCCGCCAGATCCCGGCCGCGCACGCCACCCTCCAGAACCACGAGTGGAAGCGCAGCAAGTTCAACGGCGTCGAGGTCCAGGGCAAGACGGTCGGCGTGGTGGGCCTGGGCAAGATCGGCCAGCTGTTCGCCGCCCGCATCGCCGCCTTCGGCACCGAGCTGATCGCCTACGACCCGTACGTCAGCGCCGCCCGCGCCGCGCAGCTCGGCATCGAGCTGGTGACGCTGGAGGAGCTGCTGGAGCGCGCGGACTTCATCTCCATCCACCTGCCGAAGACCCCGGAGACCAAGGGCCTGATCGGCGCCGAGCAGCTGGCCAAGGCCAAGCGCGGCGTGATCATCGTGAACGCGGCCCGCGGCGGTCTGGTCGACGAGGAAGCGCTGGCCGAGGCCGTCAAGGAGGGCCAGGTCGGCGGCGCGGGCATCGACGTGTTCTCCACCGAGCCCACCACCGAGAGCCCGCTGTTCGGCCTGCCGAACGTCGTGGTCACCCCGCACCTGGGCGCGTCCACCACCGAGGCGCAGGACCGGGCGGGCACGGACGTGGCCAAGTCGGTGCTGCTGGCGCTGGCCGGCGATTTCGTGCCGGACGCGGTGAACGTGCAGGGCGGCGGCGTGGTCGGCGAGGAGGTCCGCCCGTACCTGCCGCTGGTGCAGAAGCTGGGCACGGTGGTCGCGGCGCTGAGCGCGAAGGCCCCGACCTCGGTCACCATCGAGGTGCGCGGCGAGCTGTCCAGCGAGGACGTCGCGGTGCTGCCGCTGGCCGCGCTGCGCGGCGTGTTCTCCAGCGTGGTCGAGGAGCAGGTCACCTTCGTCAACGCCCCGGCGCTGGCCACCGCGCTCGGGGTGAGCGTCGACCTGGTGAAGGAGCCGGAGAGCGCCAACCACCGCAGCCTGGTCACGGTGCGCGCGGTGCAGGCGGACGGCGCGGTCATCACCGTGTCGGGCACGCTCACGGGTCTGGACCAGGTGGAGAAGCTGGTCGGCATCAACGACCGCAGCTTCGACCTGCGCGCCGAGGGCAACGTGCTGCTGCTGGAGTACCCGGACCGGCCGGGCGTGATGGGCACCGTCGGCACGCTGCTCGGCGAGGCCGGCGTGAACGTCGAGGCCGCCCAGATCAGCCAGACCAAGGACGGCGCGGACGCGTTCATGCTGCTGCGCGTCGACCGCCCGGTGGACACCGCTGTGCTCGACCCGATCGGCGCGTCCGTCGGCGCGCGCACGGTTCGCTCGGTCAACTTCGACTGACCGTCCGCCCGCTGGTGGTCCCCGAAACGGAGTAACGCCGCCGAGACCTGCTGATGTATATCGCCGCAGGTCTCGGCGGTGTCACAGTTGACGGTTAGTCGTCAAAACTGTGGGTGTCGTCACTCGTTCGGACGAACTGATCGACTCGATCGAGCAGTTAGGTTCCCTCCCACGAGGTTGACCCGGTGCCGTAGAGGGCACGGCACCACGCGGGCAGTTCCCCCGATTTCACGCGACGCTGCCTGCCCGGTCGAATCCGACCTCGGTTGGGGCACGTTGTGAGCCGATCTCGCGTTGTCGCCAGATCAGCCGTACCGGTGCTGGCGGCGCTACTCGTCGCCGGGTCCACCGCCGGTACCGCGCTGGCCGCCGATGATCCACTGGCGCCGTCCGTCGCCGCCGCGCGCGGACTGGACGCCGGCAAGTTGCAGTTGAAGGTGTCCGACCGGCTGACCGCCGCGAAGGGCCGCGTCACCGCGTTCGTGGAGCTGGAGGCCAAGCCGGCCGTCGACACGTTCGCCGAGCAGACCGGCAAGGGCGCGACCAAGCAGCAGGCCAAGGACGCCGCCAAGGCCACCAAGAACGACACCCGCCGGGTGACCGACGTGGTCGTCGACGCGCTCCGGGGCAAGGACTCGGCCACCAAGGAGCTGTACCGGACCGCGAACGGCGTGCCGGGCGTGGTCGTCCAGGCCGACGCGGCGAAGGTGCGCGAACTGGCCCAGCGCGCGGACGTGAAGTCCGTGCGGACCGTGGTGCCGAAGAAGCGCCAGAACTCCACCGCCGTGCAGCTGACGAACACGCTCAAGGCGTGGCAGGAGTACGGCAAGCTCGGTGACGACACCCGCATCGGCATCATCGACACGGGGATCGACTACACCCACAGCGACTTCGCGGGCCCCGGCACGATCGAGGCGTTCCAGGCGATCGACGAGACCAAGGTCGACGCCTCGTACTTCCCGACCGCCAAGGTGGTCGGCGGCTACGACTTCGTCGGCAACGCCTACGACGGCAGCAGCGACGACCCGGCGCTGAACACGCCGAAGCCGGACCCGAACCCGCTGGACTGCAACGGCCACGGCACGCACGTCGCCGGCACCGCCGCGGGCTTCGGTGTCAACGCCGACGGCACCACCTTCGAGGGCGACTACACCAAGCTCACCCCCGAGGCGCTGGACGGGATGCGCATCGGTCCGGGCACCGCGCCGAAGGCCCTGCTGTACGCGCTGAAGGTGTTCGGCTGCGACGGCTCGACCAACGTCACCGCGCAGGCCCTGGACTGGTCGCTCGACCCGGACGGCGACGGCGACTTCTCCGACCACCTCGACGTGGTCAACCTGTCGCTCGGCTCCGACTACGGCGCACCGGACGACCCGGACAGCCTGTTCGTGCGCAAGCTCAACGCCTCCGGCGTGCTCACCGTGTTCTCCGCGGGCAACGGCGGCGACCTCTACGACATCGGCGGCTCGCCGGGCAGCACCCCCGAGGCGCTGACCGTGGCCAGCACGCGCGACTCCTACGTGCTGCGCGACGCGGTCGAGGTGACCGCCCCGGCCGGTTCCGCGGGCAAGAAGGCCGGCCAGTACAGCGTGGCCTTCGACTACGAGGGCCTGGACGTCTCCGCGCCCGTCGTGGCGATGTCCGACGCCGCCAACAAGGACGGCTGCCTGGCGTTCAACCCCGCCGACAAGGCCGCCGTCGCGGGCAAGATGGTCTGGCTGGAGTGGGACGACAACGACGCCACGCGTCGCTGCGGCTCGGTCGGCCGGACCAACAACGCCACCGCCGCCGGCGCCGTCGGCGCGGTGTTCACCTCGCAGCTGGAGCACTTCAACGCGGGCATCTCCGGCAACGCGACGATCCCGGTGTTCCAGTTCACCGGCTCGGCCACCGCGGAGCTGCGCCCGGTGCTGGCCGCGGGCGGGCTGGTGGTCCGCCAGGCGGGCGACCTGCGCACCTCGCTGCCGACGTTCGACACGTCGATCACCGACACCCCCAGCTCGTTCACCTCGCGCGGCGTGCGCGGCCCGGTCGTGAAGCCGGACGTGGCCGCTCCCGGTGACTCCATCGCCTCGGCGCTGGTCGGCTCGGGCAACAAGACGCAGGTCAACTCGGGCACGTCGATGGCCGCGCCGCACATCTCCGGTGTCGCCGCGCTGGTGCGCCAGGTCCACCCGGACTGGACGCCCGAAGAGGTCAAGGCCGCGGTCATGAACAGCGCGGGCGCCGACGTCAAGGCGGACGGCAGGACCTACGCGCCCAACCGCGTCGGCGCGGGCCGCGTCAACGCCAAGGCCGCGGTGGAGAACCAGGTGCTCGCCTACGTGCAGGACGACCCGGGCGCCGTGTCCGCGTCGTTCGGCACGGTCGAGGTGGCGCAGCCGGTGTCGCGGACGAAGACCATCAAGGTGGTCAACAAGTCCACCAGCTGGGTCGACTACACCGTCGGCTACGAGGCGCTGACCCAGATCCCGGGTGTGCGCTACGACCTGTCGACGTCCACCGTGCGGCTCAGCCCGCGCGGCGTCGCCCGGATCACCGTCACGCTGAAGATCGACGACCCGGCCGCGCTGCGCAAGACGGCCGACCCGACGATCGAGGCCAACCACCTCGACACGCCGCGCCAGTACCTGGCCGACGCGTCGGGCCGGGTCGTGCTGACGCCGACCAGGGGCGCTTCGGTCCCGCTGCGGGTGCCGGTGTACTCGGCGCCGAAGCCGGTGGCCGACATCAACGCGCCCAACAGCGTCCGGATCACGGGCACCGGCCAGGGCGTGCTGAACCTGACCGGCCGGGGCGTCGACCAGGGCGCGTACAAGTCGCTGGTGAGCGTGCTGGAGCTCCAGGCGTCCTCGCCGCGGCTGCCGGAGTGCCGCCGCAACGTCACCGCCAACTGCGTGCTGAACGACACGGCCAAGGGTGGTGACCTGCGTCACGTCGGTGTCACGTCCACCGCGCCGCTGGCCAAGGCGCAGGGCAGGCCGGAGCAGTCGCTGCTCGCGTTCGGCCTGTCGACCTGGGGCAACTGGTACAACCTCGGCAACAACACCATCCCGTTCGTCGACATCGACACCGACGGCGACGGCGCGTTCGACTACGAGGTCTACGCGACCAAGCTGACCGACACCGACCTGCTGGTCGCGGTCACGGTGGACCTGAACACCGGTGCCGCGGTCGACATCCAGGGCGTCAACGGCCAGTTCGGCGACGTGGACACCAACGTGTTCGACACGAACGTCGTGGTGCTGCCGGTGCTGCTGTCCGCCCTGGGGATCGACCCGTCGGCGGACACGTCGCGGATCGGCTACCAGGTCGGCGTGGCCGGGTACTACGTCGCGCCGGGCTCGTCCAACGGCCTGGTCGACGCGATCCCGACCAGGCTGTCGTTCGACCCGCTCAAGCCGGGGCTGTGGGTGCAGGGCGGCGGCGACGCCGCGCTGTCCTACCAGTCCCGTCCGGGCACCGCGCTGGTGGTCAACCGCGACGCCGAGTCGCTGGCGCTGGACGGTGCGGACAGCCTGCTCGTCCTGAACCACCACAACGCCTCCGGTGACAAGGCGGACGTGGTGAAGGTCCGGGGCCGTTCGGCCCACCGCTCGGCGGAGTGACGTCGAGCCGCTCGACGGACTGACGTCGCGCGTCGCTCTGGCCGGTCGGGGGTTGCCCCGGCCGGCCAGAGCCGTTTACGCGCATCGGGTGACGACCGAACGGGGGCCTTGAACCGTTCGGGTGTCCCGCAGTCCGGGAGATATGGCCACGGAGGGGTGTTCCGAGTGCGGTTCCGGCGCTCCGGACCGGTAGCCTTTCGCATTGGAAACTAGTCCCGCGCAATGGGACTGATACCTGGGAGGTGTGTGGATGCGGCTCGCAGTGATCCCAGGAGACGGGATCGGGCCCGAGGTCGTCGCCGAGGCCCTGAAGGTGCTCGGTGAGGTCGTTCCCGCGGCCGAGATCACCCGCTACGACCTCGGGGCGGCGCGTTGGCACGCCACAGGTGAGTTGCTGCCGGAGTCGGTGCTCGGGGAACTCCGCCAGCACGACGCGATCCTGCTCGGCGCCGTGGGCGACCCGTCGGTGCCCAGCGGGATCCTGGAACGCGGTCTGTTGCTCCGGCTCCGGTTCGAGCTCGACCACCACGTGAACCTGCGCCCGGCCCGGCTCTACCCCGGCGTGCGCAGCCCGATCGCCGACCCGCCCGAGATCGACATGGTGGTGGTGCGCGAGGGCACGGAAGGCCTGTACGCCGGCAACGGCGGGCTCTTGCGGAAGGACACGCCGCACGAGATCGCGACCGAGGTGTCGATCAACACGTCGTTCGGCGTGGAGCGGGTGGTGCGCGACGCGTTCGGCCGTGCCGCCAACCGGCCGCGCAAGCACCTCACGCTCGTGCACAAGACCAACGTGCTCACGCACGCCGGGTCGTTGTGGTCGCGCGTGGTGGAGGAGGTGTCGTTGCAGCACCCCGACGTGACGGTGGCGTACCAGCACGTGGACGCGGCGACGATCCACCTGGTCACCGACCCCGGCCGGTACGACGTGATCGTGACGGACAACCTGTTCGGCGACATCCTGACCGACCTGGCGGCGGCGGTGACCGGTGGCATCGGTCTCGCGGCGTCCGGGAACCTCGACGTGACGCGGCGCAACCCGAGCATGTTCGAGCCGGTGCACGGCAGCGCGCCGGACATCGCGGGCCAGGGCATCGCCGACCCGACGGCGGCGGTCCTCTCCGTCGCCCTGATGCTCGACCACCTGGGCGAGTCGGAGTCGGCCAGGAGGATCGAAGCGTCGGTGGCCTTTGATCTGGCGACTCGTGACCACTCGTCGCCCGGCGCCACCTACGCGGTGGGCGACCGCCTCGCCGCGCTCGTCTCGTCCAACGTCCGAACCGCCTGACCCCGCGAGTCCTGCGTTCGGAACGCGCGAGTCCTGCGTTCGGAACAACCGGGTTCAAGCTCGGAACACGTGATCAGGGCCACCACGGCAGCCGCCGCGGTGGCCCTGACGCGTAAGGTCGTCCGGTACCGCCCGTGGGGGAAGTCCGGTCGAATTCCGGCGCTGACCCGCAACGGTAGGCCGAGCACCACGCTCGGCGAGCCCGATCACCCGTGGGCGGTGGGAAGAAGCTCCATTCCTGCCGTGGTCCGCGGGACGGGTGCGCCGGCCTGCCACGAGCGGCGCCGGCCGACCGGTCGAGGCCACCTGGCCGAAAGGCGACCGGTGACCTCCACCAGCAGTCGTTCCCCGGCTGCACCGGCTCCACCACGCCGCCCGTCCACCACGGGCCTGTGCCTCGCGCTCACCGCCGTCCTCGCCGGCTCGGTCGTCTGCGGTGTCGCACTGGGGCCGGTGGGCATCCCGTTCGCCGACGTCCTCCGCTTCCTGCGAGCCGCCCTCACCGGCGCGACGATCGACGCCGCCGAAGCCGGCCCCTACCGGATTGTCTGGGACATCCGGCTCCCGCGCGTCCTCCTCGCCGCCGTCGTCGGCGCGGGACTGTCGGTCGTCGGCGTCGCGATCCAGGCCATGGTCCGCAACGCCCTCGCCGACCCGTACGTCCTCGGCATCTCCTCCGGCGCGAGCGTCGGCGCCACCGCGGTGGCGACCACGGGCCTGTTCGCGTCCCTCGGCATCTACGCCCTCTCCACGGCCGCGTTCCTCGCCGCGCTCGCCGCGATGGCGATCGTCTACCTGGTCGCCGGCCGTAACCTCACCCCGCTGCGCCTCGTCCTCACCGGCACCGCCATGGCCTACGGCTTCTCCGCCATCGCCATGCTCCTGGTCTTCCAGTCACCACGCGGTGAGGCCGCGCGGGCCGCGATGTTCTGGCTCCTGGGCAGCCTCGGCGGCGTCACGTGGGCATCGCTGCCGATCGCCGCGACGGTCGTCGGCGCGGGAGTCGTGCACCTGCGAACCCGCGCCAAGCACCTCAACGCGCTCTCCATGGGCGACGAGACCGCCACCACCCTCGGCATCGACGTCTCCCGCACCCGCCAGGAGCTCTTCCTCGTCACCGCCGCCATGACCGGCGTCCTGGTCGCGGTCAGCGGCGCGGTCGGGTTCGTCGGCCTCATGCTCCCGCACCTGGTTCGCCTCGTCGTGGGCGCGGACCACCGGAAGGTGCTCGCCGTGGCGCCGTTGGCCGGCGCGTGCTTCCTCATCTGGGTGGACGTCGCCGCACGCCTGCTCGCCGCACCCGAAGAACTGCCTCTCGGCGTCATCACGGCCGCGCTGGGCGTGCCGTGCTTCATCCTGCTGATGCGCCGCCGCGGCTACGTGTTCGGCGGTCGCTGATGGACGTCCGACTCGACCACGTCACCGTCGACCGCATCCTCCACGGCGTCGACCTGCACGCCGGGTCGGGCGAGGTGCACGGCATCGTCGGCCCCAACGGCAGCGGCAAGTCCACCACCCTCCGCTGCGTCTACCGGGCGCTGAAACCGTCCGGGGGAGTGATCCGGCTGGACGGCAGGGACATCACCGCCACCAAGGTCCGTGACACCGCCAGGGACCTCGCCGCGCTCACCCAGGACAGCCACGTCGAGTTCGACTTCACGGTCGCCGAAGTGGTCGCGATGGGCCGCCTCCCGCACCGCGCCACCGAGCGCGAGGACGAGCGGGTCCAAGCCGACGCACTGTCCCGGGTGGACGCCGCGCACCTCGCCGACCGCAGCTTCCTCACCCTCTCCGGCGGCGAGCGCCAGCGCGTCCTCATCGCCCGTGCCCTCGCGCAGCAGCCGAAGGTCCTCGTCCTGGACGAACCCACCAACCACCTCGACATCAGCCACCAGCTGGCCGTCCTCGACCTGGTCCGGGGCCTCGGCGTCACCGTCCTCGCCGTCCTGCACGACCTCAACCTCGCCGCCGCCTACTGCGACCGCCTGCACGTCCTGGACCACGGCCGGGTGGTGCGCAGCGGCAAGCCGGCGGAAGTGCTCACCCCCGAAGTCCTCCAAGAGGTCTTCCACGTCCGCGCCCACGTGGTGCGCCACCCCACCAGCGGCGTGCCGCAACTGCTGTTCGAACACAGGGAGACCCACCCGTGAAGAGGCTCGTCGCGTTCACCCTGGTCCTGCTCACGACCGGCTGCGGTGCGCGGATCGCCCACACCGAGCCGACGGCCACCGCCACCGTCACGAACTGCGGGCAGGAGGTCGCCTACCAGAGGCCGTCCCGTGTGGTCACCAACGACACCGGCATCACCGAGCTGATGTTCGCGCTCGGCCTGGGCGATCGGATGGCGGGCTACGTCATCGCCGGCGGCCAGGCGCGCGACGTCGCGTCGTCACCGTGGAAGGCGGACTTCGAGCGCGTGCCGCGACTGGGCGAGCAGATCACCAAGGAGCTCGTCCAGGGCGCGGGGGCCGACCTGGTGTTCGCCGGCTGGAACTACGGCTTCTCGGAGAGCACCGGCTTCACCCCGGACGCGCTCGAAGACCTGGGCATCGCCACCTACCAGCTCACCGAGGCGTGCCGGAACGGCGTGGGCAGGCAGCGCGGCATCATGCCCCCGCTGGAAGCCCTCTACACGGACCTCCGGAACCTCGGCCGCATCTTCGGCGTGGAGGCCAGGGCCGACGAACTGATCGCGGGCTACCGGAAGCAGGTCGCGGACGCGGCGGAGCTGGTCAAGGAGCACCGCCCGAAGGTGTTCCTCTACGACAGCGGCCTCGACCAGCCGTTCACCTCCGGCCGCAACGGCGCGCCGCAGGACATCATCGACAAGGCCGGCGGCGAGAACATCTTCGGCGACCTGGACGACAGCTGGACCACGGTCGGCTGGGAAGCCGTCGTCGCCCGCGACCCGGACGTGGTCCTGATCAACGACTACGCGGACGGCCAGGCGACCACACCGGACGAGAAGCGGGCGTTCCTGGAGTCGTACCAGCCGCTCGCGGACGTCACCGCGATCAGGGACAAGCGGTTCTTCGTGCTGCCGTACGCCGCGCTGGTGGAGAGCCCTCGCAACCCCGCCGCCATCGAGGCGTTCGCCAGGTTCCTGGCCGACAACGGCGGTAGCGGCGGCTAGCCGCACCCAGGATGTGGGACAACCCGTCCGTGGCTTGGTATCGCCGGGCGGGTTGTGGCACCATCGGCGACGTGGCTCTCCACACCGTGATCATTATCGCTGAGCGCGTCGGCTAGTGCTTCCCCGAAGCAACCGACGCGCTGACCTCTCGCATCCTGCGGGGGGTCTTTTTGTTTTCCGAGATCTCTAGGAGCCCCTTCGTGACCCCCCTCGGCGATTCATTCCACCTCTTCGACACGACCCTGCGGGACGGCGCCCAGCGCGAGGGCATCTCGTACTCGGTCAACGACAAGTTGGCCGTGTCCCGGCTGCTCGACTCGCTGGGCGTGGGGTTCATCGAGGGTGGCTGGCCGGGCGCCATGCCGAAGGACACCGAGTTCTTCGCCCGCGCCGCGGCGGGGGAGCTCACGCTCAAGCACGCACAGCTCGTCGCGTTCGGCTCGACCCGCAAGGCGGGCGTCAAAGTGCACGAAGACGCCCAGGTCAGGGCACTGCTGGAGGCCCGGACGCCGGTCGTGACGCTGGTCGCGAAGTCGGACCGCAGGCACATCGAACGCGCCCTGCGCACCGACGTCGCGGAGAACTGCGCGATGGTCCGCGACACGGTCCGCCACCTGGTGCACGAGGGCCGCCGGGTCTTCCTCGACGCCGAGCACTTCTTCGACGGCTTCGCCTTCGACCCGGACACGTCGCTGCGCGTGCTGGAGTCCGCTGTGGAGGGTGGCGCGGACGTCGTCGTGCTGTGCGACACCAACGGCGGCCAGCTGCCCCTGGGCCTGGCCGAGACCGTCGCCGACGTGATCGCCCGCACGGGCTTCCGCGTCGGCATCCACTGCCAGGACGACACGTCCTGCGCGGTGGCCAACACCATCGCCGCGGTGCAGGCGGGGGCGACCCACGTCCAGTGCACCGCGAACGGCTACGGCGAGCGGGCGGGCAACGCCGACCTGTTCGCCGTCGTCGGGAACCTCGTGACCAAGCTCGGCCTGCAGGTGCTACCGCACGAATCGCTGGCCGAGCTGACCCGGGTCTCCCATGCGTTGGCCGAGATCGCGAACATCGCCCCCGAGACCCACCAGGCCTACGTCGGGTCGTCGGCCTTCGCCCACAAGGCGGGGCTGCACGCGAGCGCGATCAAGGTGGATCCGGAGCTGTACAACCACATCGATCCGGACACCGTCGGCAACGACATGCGGGTGCTGGTCACCGAGATGGCGGGTCGGGCCAGTCTCGAGCTCAAGGGACGTGAGTTCGGGATCGACCTGACCCGCCGGCCGGAAGCGCTCACCAACGTGGTGCGCAAGGTGAAGGAACTGGAGTCGGGCGGCTGGTCCTTCGAAGCCGCCGACGCCTCCCTCGAACTGCTCATCAAGAACGAGCTGTCCGAGCTGGACACGCCACCGTTCGTGCTGGAGTCGTACCGCGTCGTGCTCGACCACCACCAGGACGGCGCGATCGTGTCCGAGGCCACGGTGAAGGTGCACGTCGCCGGTGAGCGGGTCATCGCCACCGCCGAGGGCAACGGGCCGGTGCACGCGCTGGACGCCGCGTTGCGGAAGGCGTTGCTGCCCCACCTGTCCTGGCTGGACGCGGTGCAGCTGAACGACTACAAGGTCCGCATCCTGACGGATCAGCACGGCACCGACGCCGTCACCCGCGTGCTGGTGGAGTCCACCGACGGCGAGCGCGAGTGGACCACCGTGGGCGTGCACGGGAACATCGTCGAGGCCAGCTGGCTCGCCCTGTGCGACGCGCTGGTGCACAAGGCGGCCCGGGTCAGCCCGTCACGAGCGTGAACCCCTCCGCGGACAGGATCCGGTTGACCGGGTAGAAGAAGGACGCGCCGCCGGTGGTGCAGTTCCCGCTGCCGCCGAGCACGTGGCCCTGCGCCTGGGTGCCGGTGAAGACGGGCGCCCACTCGCGGTCACCCGGTTCCGCGCACAGGTTCGTCCGGGTCAGCCCGTGGACGGCGCCGGTGGGGTAGGAGACGGTGACGTTCTTGGCCACCACGGTGCCGCACCACAAGCCGGTGGTCTGGCTCACCGCGCACACCTGCCCGCCGACCGGCGTCTCGAACGAGCCGGTGATGGAGCGGGTGTTGCCGACGACGGTGGGCCGCTGGACCCAGGCGTAGGGGTTGGTGATCCGGACGACGGCGTAGGCGGGCCGGACCGCGATGACGGGACCGATGTCGACGCCGCCGGGACCGCGCACGGTCGTGCCGACGGAGCCGCACGACGGCGAGACGACCAGGTGGCCGCGCACGTTGAAGCCGTTCGTGCAGCGCATGCCGGTGGACGTGGTGAGCATCGTGCCGGCTTCCAGCGGGGTCGCCGCCGAAGCGGGGGTCGCCGTGGCGACCAGCAGGGTGAGGACGATCAGCAGGGTTCGCATCCCTTCGACGCTAGGGACGAACGGTGCGGTTTCAAGCCGCCGGTTAGGGTGATCTCCGTGCGCATTGCCCGTATCGCCCAGCCCGACGGCCTCGCCTTCGCCGCGATCGAAGGCGAAGGCGACGACCTCACCGCGGTCGAGATCGCCGAGGACCCCTTCGCCAACCCCACGTTCACCGGTCGCCGCTGGCCGCTGGCCGACGTGCGCCTGCTGGCGCCGTTCCTGCCGCCCAAGATCGTGGCCATCGGCCGCAACTACGCCGAGCACGCCGCCGAGCTGGGCAACGAGGTGCCGGACAACCCGTTGATGTTCCTCAAGCCCAACACCACGGTGATCGGGCCCAACGTCGACATCAAGCTGCCGGCGGTGTCCGAGCGGGTCGACTTCGAGGGCGAACTCGCGGTGGTGATCGGCATGGGCGGTCGGGACATCCCCGCCTCCCGCGCCCGCCAGTCGATCCTCGGCTACACGATCGCCAACGACGTCACCGCGCGCGACCTCCAGAAGGCCGACGGGCAGTGGACGCGGGCCAAGGGCTTCGACACGTTCTGCCCGCTGGGGCCGTGGGTGGAGACCGAGTTCGACCCGTCCGACGTGGTCATCCGCACCGAGGTGGACGGCGAGGTCAAGCAGGACTCGCGGACCTCGCTGCTGCTGCACGACATCCCGGAGCTGATCGAGTACATCTCCGCGGTGATGACCCTGCGCCCGCTGGACGTGATCCTCACCGGCACGCCCGCCGGCGTCGGTCCGCTGGCTCCGGGGCAGACCGTGTCGGTGACCGTCGAAGGCCTGGGCACGCTGGCCAACCCCGTCTCGAAGCGCTGAGGCCTCAGCCGCGCTCGATGCGTTCGGGCGCGCGCCGGGCGAACGTCGGCGCGTGCTCGGGCCGCAGCCCGATCGCCACCAGGTAGCCCGGCACGACCTGCAGCCGCGGGAACCGCCGGATCAGCCTGACCGGCAGCGGCACCTTCCCCCGCGCGATGGTCGACGTGCCCGCCAGCGCGGGCTTCAGGAACGAGTCCTGGATGCGCCGCTGGAACGCCTGCGTCGCCGCGGTCGGGAACCACCGCCTGCGCCGCACCTTCGCCAGCACCTTCGGCGACAGCTCACCCCGCCGCAGCGGAGCGGCCACGATCCGCGCGGCGGCCACCGCGTCCTGCACCGCCAGGTTGATGCCCACACCGCCGATCGGCGACATGGCGTGCGCGGCGTCGCCGATGCACAGCACGCCGTCGCCGTGCCAGCGCCGCAACCGGTCGAGCTTCACGTCCAGCAGCTTCACGTCGTCCAGCGACTCGACCGTCTCCATCCGCTCCTCCAGCCACGGGATGAGCGCGGCCACCCGCTTGCGGAACGCCGCGACGCCCTCGGCCCGCAGCATCCGGTCGGTGCCCTTGCGGATCAGGAACGCGGTCTGGAAGTAGTCGCCGCGGTTGATCAGCACCAGTCCGTTGCCCTGGCTGAACCGGCCCATGCCGCCGCTCGTCTCGTCCGCGTCGCGCGGCAGCCGGAACCACCACACGTCCATCGGCGCGCCGAACGCGCGCACCGGGAGCCCGGCCTGCTCGCGCACCAGCGAGTGCCGCCCGTCGGCCGCGATCACGAGGTCGGCCGCCAGCTCGTCGGTCCCGCCCCCCGCCGTGCGGTAGCGGACACCCGTCACCTTGCCCCTCTCCATGACCAGGCCGGTGACCTCGGTGTTCATCCGCAACGTGAAAGTCCGTTCACGCTTGCCCGCGTCGGCCAGCAGGTCCAGGAAGTCCCACTGCGGCACGAGCGCGATGTGCTTGTGCGGCCCCGGCAGCCGGGACAGGTCCGCCATCGTCTGCGGGCCGTCGTCCAGCAGGACCTGGACCTTCTCCACGCGCTGCTGCGGCACCTCGGCGAACGACGGCCCGAGCCCCAGCTCGTCCAGCAGCGTCAGCGTGGACGCGTGCACCGTGTCACCGCGGAAGTCGCGCAGGAAGTCGCCGTGCTTCTCCAGCACCGTCACCTCGACACCGGCCCTGGCCAGCAGCAACCCGGCCACCATGCCGGCCGGTCCGCCGCCGACGACCACGACCCCGGTTCGTTCCACGATCAACCCCTCCTCTTTTCAACACCGGTTGAATAACTTCAGGATGCTCCTCGGAACCGGCGCGGTCAAGCCGGATAGGCTGATCGGGTCATGAGCGCATCAGCTGCAAGATCAGAGGTCCGCGTCCGGTTCTGCCCGTCGCCGACCGGCACGCCCCACGTGGGGCTCATCCGCACCGCCCTCTTCAACTGGGCCTACGCCCGCCACACCGGTGGCGCCGTGGTGTTCCGGATCGAGGACACCGACGCGGCCCGCGACTCCGAGGAGTCGTACCTCTCACTGCTGGAAGCCATGCGGTGGCTCGGCCTGGACTGGGACGAGGGCCCCGAGGTCGGCGGACCGCACGCGCCGTACCGGCAGAGCCGGCGCCGCGACCTCTACGAGGACATCGCGAAGCGCCTGTTCGAGGCGGGCGAGCTGTACGAGTCGTACTCCAACGCCGAGGAGATCGAGGCCCGCCGCAAGGCCGCCGGCCAGGACCCGAAGCTCGGCTACGACGGCCACGACCGCGGTCTGACCGACGAGCAGAAGGCCGCGTTCCGCGCCGCCGGCCGCGAACCCGTGCTTCGGCTGAAGATGCCCGACGAGGACATCACGTGGGTCGACCTGGTGCGCGGCGAGATCACGTTCAAGGCGGGCAGCACCCCCGACCCGGTGATGGTGCGCGCCAACGGCGACCCGCTGTACCCGTTCGTGAACCCGGTGGACGACGCCCTGATGGGCATCACGCACGTGCTGCGCGGTGAGGACCTGCTCCCGTCCACGCCCCGCCAGATCGCGCTGTACCAGGCGTTGACGCGAATCGGTGTCACGTCGTTCACGCCCGAGTTCGGGCACCTGCCCTACGTGATGGGCGAGGGCAACAAGAAGCTGTCCAAGCGCGACCCGCAGTCCAACCTGTTCCTGTACCGGGACCGCGGGTTCGTGCCCGAAGGCCTGCTGAACTACCTCGCGCTGCTAGGCTGGTCCATCGCGGACGACCGCGACATCTTCTCGGTCGACGAGCTGGTCGCGGCGTTCGACCTGGCGAAGGTGAGCGCCAACCCGGCCCGCTTCGACCTGAAGAAGGCCGAGGCGATCAACGCCACGCACCTGCGCGCGCTGCCCGTCGAGGACTTCGTCAGCCGAGTGCTGCCGTACCTGGTCGAGGACGGGGTGCTGCCGCCCGAGCCGACCGAGGAGCAGGTGGCCCTGCTCTCCGGCGTCGCACCGCTCGTCCAGGAACGGCTCGTCGTGCTGTCCGAGGCGTCCGGGATGGTCCGGTTCCTGTTCGTCCCGGACGAGGACTTCACGCCGGAGCCCGACTCGGCGGCCAAGGCGCTCGGCGCGGACGCCAAGCCGGTGCTGGAGGCGAGCATCAGCGCGCTGGAAGCCCTTCCGGAGTGGACGGCCGCCGCGATCGAGGAAGCCCTGAAGGTGTCCCTTGTGGACGGGTTGGGCCTCAAACCGCGCAAGGCGTACGCCCCGGTGCGGGTTGCCGTGACGGGCCGTACCGTCTCGCCTCCGCTGTACGAATCGATGGAACTGGTCGGTCGAAGTCGCTCGATCGGGCGCTTGCGCCGCGCTCTCGGGGCAATCTGACTGGTTCGTTCGGGTGCTCAAGCGGTCCTTGACCGTGCAAGAACCGTCAGATATCACCTCTCTGGTCGAGTCGGACGAGGGGTGACCGCACCTAGCCTCACGGGGTGACAACCGCAGCCCCGACTTACACACCTCGGAGAACCGGCGAGATCCGGGCCGTGTGCCTCGACGTCGACGACACCCTTGTCGACTACAGCACATCGTCCCGGGCCGCCCTGGCCGCGATGGTCGGCAACGCCGACGCCTGGCCGCTGTGGCAGCGCATCACCGACGAGCACTGCGAGCGACTCCTCGCGGGCGAACTCGAGTACGAGACGATGCGCAACATCCGCACGCGCGCGTTCTTCGCGGCCCTGGGTGAGGAGCTGGACCAGGAGGAGGCGACCCGCCGGGAACTGCACCGGCAGGACGTCCTGGCGTCCGGTTGGCGGCTGTTCCCCGACGTCGTCCCGTGCCTGGAGTGGCTTCGGGCCACCGGTCTGCCCATGGCCGCGGTGAGCAACGCCTCAGGGCGGCACCAGCGGGTGAAGATCGCCACCCTGGGGCTCGCCCAGTACTTCGACACGGTGCTCATCGCGGGCGAAGTGGGCGCCGCCAAACCGGACCGGGTGATCTTCGACACCGCGTGCGCCGACCTCGGCGTGGAGTTGAGCGACACGGTGCACGTCGGCGACCGCCTGCACGCCGACGCGATCGGCGCGCGCGACGCGGGGATGAAGGGCGTGTGGCTGAACCGCCAGGGCCCGCGCGAGGGCGCGCTGCCCACGGGCATCTCCGCCATCACCAGCCTCGCTGAGCTGCCCGAACTGCTGGTCTGCGAGCTGTCGGCCGCCTCGGCGTGACCCCGATTTCCGTTCCGCCGGGCCCGTGGTCTAGTATTCCTCCCGGCGGAACGGACAGCCCCCAAAGCCTCGGTGCAGACCAAGGCGGTCGGGTAAGTTGATCGGGAACCCAATGGGGTATGGTGTAATTGGCAGCACGACTGATTCTGGTTCAGTTAGTCTAGGTTCGAGTCCTGGTACCCCAGCTGCGGCGGTAGAAAACCAAGTGTGGTAAGCTACCTCCCAACGCAGGACAGCAAGACAACAAAGTGAATAACAAAGATCCTGGCCCCGTCGTCTAGCGGCCTAGGACGCCGCCCTCTCAAGGCGGTAGCGTGGGTTCGAATCCCATCGGGGCTACTCAGGAGAACCGCATCTGCATCCCAGGTGCGGTTCTTCTTGTTTTTCCGGCAGGCGCACGAAGCGAAAGGCCCGCCACCGTCCGACGGTGGCGGGCCTTCGTCGTGTCTCAGAGCCGCGACTGGAGGGCCTCAGCGGCTGCCAGCAGGTCTGCGGCCCACCGGGCGCCCGGACGGCGCCCCATGCGGTCAATGGGGCCGGAAACGGATACCGCGGCGACAACGGAGCCGGAGCTGTCCCTTACCGGCGCGGAAACGCTCGCCACTCCCGGCTCCCGTTCCGCTACCGACTGCGCCCAACCGCGACGGCGCACCTCCAACAAAGTGCGTTCGCCGTAAACCGCATCGGCGAGAACGGAACGCTGGGTTCCGGGATCGGACCACGCCGCCAATACCTTGGCGCCCGAGCCGGCCGTCATCGGCAATCGCGCGCCGATGGGAACGGTGTCGCGCAAACCACTCGGTGGTTCCGCCGAGGACACGCAGATCCGCTGCATCCCGTCCCGCCGGTACAACTGGACGCTCTCGCCCGTGATGTCCCGCAACCGCGGCAACACCGAGGACGCCGCGTCGAGCAGCGGGTCGGTGGCCCCGCCCGCCAACTCCGCCAGTGCCGCGCCTGGACGCCAGCGCCCGTCCGAACCCCGTCGCAGCAACCGGTGCACCTCGAGCCCGACCGCCAACCGGTGCGCGGTAGCCCTCGGCAAGCCCGTCCGGTTGCACAACTCGGCGAGCCCACACGGATCCTTCGCGACGGCGTTCAAGACGGCCACTGCCTTGTCGAGCACGCCGATCCCGCTATGCTGTCCCACAAGCCGATACTAACTTCCCACTGTCTGGGAAGTCCAGATCTATCGACTGTCCAGATCTTGGGAGAGTTGCGATGAGCCGCACGCTCGCGGAGAAGGTGTGGGAAGCACACGTCGTGCGCCACGGCAGTGGCGCGGAGCCGGACCTGCTCTACATCGACCTCCACCTGCTGCATGAAGTGACCAGTCCGCAGGCCTTCGACGGCCTGCGCTTGGCCGGTCGTCCGATCCGACGCCCCGACCTCACCATCGCCACCGAGGACCACAACGTCCCGACGATCGACATCGACCTCCCCATCGCCGACCCGGTCTCGCGCCTCCAGGTGGAGACGCTGCGCAAGAACTGCGCGGAGTTCGGCGTCCGGCTGCACCCGATGGGCGACGTCGAGCAGGGCATCGTCCACGTCGTCGGGCCGCAGCTGGGCCTGACCCAGCCGGGCATGACGGTCGTCTGCGGTGACAGCCACACGTCCACGCACGGCGCGTTCGGCGCGTTGGCGTTCGGCATCGGCACGTCCGAGGTGGAACACGTGATGGCCACCCAGACGCTGCCGCTGCGGCCGTTCAAGACCATGGCCGTGACCGTGGACGGCGAGCTGAAGCCGGGCGTCACGGCCAAGGACGTCATCCTCGCGGTGATCGCGAAGATCGGCACCGGCGGCGGCCAGGGCTACGTCCTGGAGTACCGGGGCGCGGCGATCGAGGCGCTGTCCATGGAAGCCCGCATGACCGTGTGCAACATGTCGATCGAGGCCGGCGCCCGTGCGGGGATGATCGCACCGGACCAGACCACGTTCGACTACATCAAGGGCCGTCCGCACGCACCGTCCGGCGCGGACTGGGACGCGGCCGTCGAGTACTGGAAGACGCTGCGCACCGAGGACGACGCGGAGTTCGACGCCGAGGTCCGCCTCGACGCCGACGAGCTGACCCCGTTCGTCACCTGGGGCACCAACCCCGGTCAGGGCCTGCCGCTGAGCGCCAGCGTGCCGGACCCCGAGGCGATCGTCGACGAGAACGAGCGCGTGGCCGCCGAGAAGGCCCTGACGTACATGGGGCTGGAGGCGGGGACCCCGCTGCGCGACATCAGCGTCGACACCGTGTTCCTCGGCTCGTGCACCAACGGCCGCATCGAAGACCTGCGTGCCGCTGCGGCCGTCCTGCGCGGCCACAAGGTCGCCGAGAGCGTCCGGATGCTCGTGGTGCCCGGTTCCATGCGGGTGCGCGCGCAGGCCGAGTCCGAGGGGCTGCACGAGGTGTTCCTGGAGGCCGGCGCCGAGTGGCGGCAAGCCGGCTGCTCGATGTGCCTCGGCATGAACCCGGACCAGCTGAAGCCGGGGGAGCGCAGCGCGTCGACCTCCAACCGAAACTTCGAGGGCAGGCAGGGCAAGGGTGGACGCACCCACCTCGTCTCGCCACTCGTGGCCGCCGCCACCGCCGTGCGGGGCACGCTGTCGTCGCCCGCCGACCTGGTCTGAGGGAGTTCTCCGAACATGGAAGCGTTCACCACGCACACCGGGGTCGGTGTTCCGCTGCGCAGGTCCAACGTGGACACCGACCAGATCATCCCGGCCGTCTACCTCAAGCGCGTCACCCGCACGGGCTTCGAGGACGGCCTGTTCGCCGCCTGGCGCGGCGACGAGCAGTTCGTGCTCAACCAGGAAGCGTTCCGCGCCGGCAGCGTGCTCGTCGCCGGGCCGGACTTCGGCACCGGGTCGTCCCGTGAGCACGCCGTGTGGGCGCTCATGGATTACGGCTTCCGGGTGGTCATCTCGTCCCGCTTCGCCGACATCTTCCGGGGCAACTCCGGCAAGCAGGGCCTCGTGGCCGCCGAGTGCGCGCAGTCCGATGTCGAAATGCTGTGGAAGCTGCTGGAGAACGAGCCCGGCACCGAGGTCACCGTCGACCTGACGAAGAACACCGTTGTGGCCAAGGACTTCACCGCGCCCTTCACGGTCGACGAGTACACCCGTTGGCGGCTGCTGGAGGGATTGGACGACATCGCGCTGACCCTCCGGCACGCCGACGACATCACCGAGTTCGAGCAGCGCCGGCCGGGTTGGTTGCCCACTACCGAACCGCTGCCCGCGAGCTGAGGCCGAAGGGGCCGGATTCCCCTCCGAACAGCGGTAATCCGGCCCCTTCGAAGCCTCCAGGGCCGCCCGGGTGTCCCTCGACAGGTCGTAATTGCCCACGCCACAACGGAAAATCTGGCGTGGCGATTGGTATTTCCTTGCATATGGGCTTACCGTGGGCAATCAAGTCGGCCCGACTAGGGCCGTGAGCGTCCTGGGAGGGACTGACGGTGAACAAGGCCCAACTCATCGAGGCGCTCGCCGAGCGCCTTGGCGACAAGAAGAACGCCGCTGCCGCTGTAGACGGCATCGTTGACGTCATCGTTCGCAGCGTCCACAAGGGCGAGAAGGTCAACATCACCGGTTTCGGTGTCTTCGAGAAGCGGGCCCGTGCGGCCCGTACCGCTCGCAACCCGCGCACCGGTGAGACCGTGAAGGTGAAGAAGACCAACGTTCCCGCGTTCCGCGCGGGTTCGACGTTCAAGGACGTCATCAGCGGCACGAAGAAGCTGCCGCGCGTCACGGCCGCGAAGTCCGCGGCCGGAGCGGCGGCCAAGCCGGCCGCTGCCACGAAGGCCCCGGCGACCCGCGGCACGACCGCGCGTGCCACCACTGCGCGCGCGACGCGCAGCACCGGTACGGCCACGCGCGCCGCTGCGGCAGCCACGAAGGCACCGGCGACCCGCCGGACCGCCGCGGCTGCGAAGCCCGCCACCGCCACCAAGGCCGCGCCTGCGAAGACCACCGCGACCAAGGCCACCGCCGCGAAGACGACCGCGGCGAAGGCGACGGCGACGGCGGCGAAGCCGGCGGCCAAGAAGGCCACCACGGCCAAGGCGGCCGCACCGGCGAAGGCCACCACGGCCGCAGCCGCGAAGCCCGCGGCGAAGAAGGCCCCGGCCAAGAAGAAGTGAAACCGGGCCGGGTGATCACCGGCCAGGCGCGCAACACATGCTCAGGGCCCGATGCGGACGCGCACCGGGCCCTGAGCGCATCCACCCACCCCACCCCGCTCCACCCCCGCACAACCCACCTCAGCCCTCACGCAAGTCCCACGCTCCCCAAACCACGCGAGTCGACCACTCAGGCACCGCGAACCGACCACTCAGACACCGCGAACCGACCATTCGGACACCGCGAGTCGACCACTAGGGCACCGTGAGTCCTACGTTCAGAACAGGCGTGTCCTACCTTCAGGACCCCTGAGTTCAACGCCCAGAACATGTCCGGTGTCCAGTCGCCTCGGAAGCCGAGCAATCAGCTCTTCGCGGACCTCGCATCCAAGTGCCGCAATCCAGGTACCGCGATCCAGGTACCCCGATTCGCTTCGGACGCCGCCACCGGGACGCCCCGAGTCGCACACGGGATCGGCGAACAGGCCCGGTCACTCGGACCGCTCGGACTCGAACCGCTCCCACGCGGGAACCCGCCGTTCCCGCGTGATGGTGATGCTTCGCAAGGGTCCCCGCCAGGGGTCCCCCAGTTTTCATACTGCCGGTGAAGTCTGACATTTCTGGCGTGTGAGTCGCCGCCTGTGGAGAACCCACCTCCCTGTGGAGAACGCACCGTGCTCACTCGGACTCCTACCGTGACCCGACCGGCCGAGTGTTGCGTCCCAGCGGCCGATTGACGGTGCCCGAGCGGCCGATTCGTGATGTCCGAGTGGACGACTCGGCGTGCCGGAACGGACGACTCGCGGGAGCTAGGGGGTGGGGGCGGGGAGGGCGGTGGGGAAGTAGTGGGCTGAGACAAGGCGTGGCCAGGACGTGTGCGAGTCCGAAGTGGACCACCCCGGCTCGGGCCGGCGGAACGCCAGCAGCCACGTGCTGCCCTTCTTGCACGGCGTCCCGCTCAACGACAGACCGCCCAGGTCCGCAAGGGTAGAGACGATGTCCGGGATGACCCCGCCCTGGCTGCACACGACCGGCGTCCCCACCCCGTCCGCGATTTCCAGCAGCCGCACCAACCCGGCCTCACGATCCGGCCAGTACCCCTCCTCGGACAACCGCGGCTCGAGCAGCACGCCCGCGCCCAAGTCCTCCGCGACCCCCTGAACGGTCTCCACGCACCGGACCCGCGGCGCGGAGTGCACCCGCGCGGGCTCCCACAACGGCAGCATCGAGCGCAACCCCGCCGCCTGCCGCCACCCCGCCGAGCTCAACGGCCGCAGGTCGTCGTCACCCTCCCAGTTGTCCCGCTTCCCCGCCTTCGCGTGCCGCACCAGCAACACCGGAGCCAGATCCGCGGGCTCCGCCAGGAACGCCGACAGCACCGTCCGGTCCTCGTCCCGCGTCACCACGGAACCCGCCTCGGCGAACGGAACCCAGCGCAGCTCGTCCACCTCCTCGGACGGCACGAACGCCCCCGAGCCGACCCGCGCGCTGAAGTAGTCCACCACCTTCGGCCTGCCGAAAGCCCGGTACGACACCTGGCACAGGTACCGCCCCAGCGCGGCGTGGAAGCCGGTCTCCTCCCACACCTCCCGCACCGCCGCGGCGGGCACGGTCTCGCCCGCGTCGACCTTCCCCTTGGGCAGGGACCAGTCGTCGTAGCGCGGCCGGTGCACCACCGCCACGGTTCCATCGCGCCACAACACGGCGCCGGCCGCCCGGATCAACGACTCACCCCAACGCGCGGTGGTTGCGCAGCATCTCGGTCTGGTGGTCGCGCACTCTGGTGCCGTCCGCCGGTGACGCCTCCCACTCGCCGTCGGACTGCAGGACCCAGCACCGCGTCGTGGGCTCCAGCGCCGAATCCATCATCGCGTCCAACTGCCGGGTCAGCTTCGGGTCCGTCACCCGCACCTGCACCTCCACCCGCCGGTCGAGGTTGCGGTGCATCATGTCCGCGCTGCCGATCCAGTGCTCGCCGCAGCCGACGAAGTGGAACACCCGCGAGTGCTCCAGGTACCGCCCCAGGATCGACCGGACGTGGATGTTCTCCGACAGCCCCTTGATGCCCGGCTTCAACGCGCACACCCCGCGCACCACCACGTCCACCCGGACGCCCGCCTGCGACGCCCGGTACAGCGAGTCGATGACCTGCTCGTCCACCAGCGAGTTCACCTTGATGCGGACACCGGCGGGCTCACCGGCCCGCGCGTGCTCGATCTCCCGCTCGATGCGCTCCACGATCCCGCGCCGCACCCCGTAAGGCGCGACCAGCAGGCTGCGGTAGTGGTCCTGCCGGGCGTACCCGGTCAGCACGTTGAACAGGTCGGTGAGGTCCGCGCCGATGGTCGGCTCGGCGGTGAGGATGCCGATGTCCTCGTACAGCCGCGCCGTCTTCGGGTTGTAGTTGCCGGTGCCGATGTGGCAGTACCGCTGGATCCGCGAGCCCTCCTGCCGCACCACCAGGGACGTCTTGCAGTGCGTCTTCAACCCCATCAGGCCGTAGACGACGTGCACGCCCGCCTTCTCCAGCTGCCGCGCCCACTTGATGTTCGCCTGCTCGTCGAACCGCGCCTTGATCTCCACCAGCGCCACGACCTGCTTGCCCGCCTCGGCCGCGTCGATCAGCGCATCCACGATCGGGGAGTCACCCGAGGTGCGGTACAGCGTCTGCTTGATGGCCAGCACCCGCGGATCCGCCGCGGCCTGCTCGATGAACCGCTGCACGGACGTGGAGAACGAGTCGTACGGGTGGTGCACCAGCACGTCACCCTCGCGCAGGGTGGCGAAGATGCTCTTCGGTGTCTCCCGCTCGCCGAACGCCGAGTGCGTCGCGGGCACGAACGGGGCGTCCTTCAGCTGCTTGCGGTCCACGCTGTGGAGCTGCCACAGGCACGACAGGTCGAGCAGGCCGGGCACCTGGACGACGTCGTTCGGGTCGACCTCCAGCTCCCGCAGCAGCCGTTCCAGCATGTGCTCGGTCATGTCGTCGGCGATCTCGAGCCGCACCGGAGGCCCGAACCGGCGCCGCGCCAGCTCCCGCTCCAACGACTTGAGGAGGTCCTCGTCCTGGTCCTCCTCGACCTCCAAATCGGCATTGCGGGTCACCCTGAACGCGTGGCACTCGATCACCTGCATGCCCGCGAACAGCTCGCCCATGTGCGCCGTGATGAGGTCTTCCAACGGCAGGAACGTCGCCGTGGGGCTGCTCCGGTCGTTCTCCACGCGGACCAGGCGCGGCACGTTGTCCGGCACCTTGATGCGGGCGAACCGCTCCGCGCCGCCCTCCGGGTCGCGCACCGTCACGGCGAGGTTCAGCGACAGGCCGGAGATGTAGGGGAACGGGTGCGCGGCGTCCACGGCCAGCGGTGTGAGCACCGGGAACACCTGGTCGGTGAAGTAGTTGGACAGCCGCAACTTCTCGAAGTCGGTCAACTGCGCCCAGTTGACGATGCTGATGGCGTGCTTCTCCAGCTCCGGCTGCACGTGGTCGATGAACGCCCTGGCGTGCTGCTCGACCAGCTCCTGGGTGCGCTTGGAGATGCTGGACAGCTGCTCGCGCGGGGTGAGCCCGTCCGCGCTGCGCACCGACAGGCCGGTCTCGTCGCGGCGCTTCAGGCCGGCGACCCGGACCATGTAGAACTCGTCCAGGTTCGAGGCGAAGATGGCCAGGAACTTCGCCCGCTCCAGCAAGGGCTGCGACGCGTCCTCGGCCAGCGCGAGCACGCGGGCGTTGAAGTCCAACCAAGACAGTTCCCGGTTGAAGTACCGGTCGTCGGGCAGGTCGGCCTGCGCCTCGGTGGCCGTGGCGGCGGGCGGTGAACTCGGGAACGACCGGGACGGCGCTTCGGTGGGCTGGGACGCCGCCGTCGTGCCGTTGCGCGTGCCGCTGCGGCGGACTGCCGAGCGCGGTTGCGGCCGGGGGGCGCCCGCGGCGGGCGTGGCCCGTGGCGTCCTCGTCCGTCGCTTCGGCGCGGGCTGCTCGGGGGTGTTTTCCGTGCTCACAGAAATCATTGTTCCCCAGAAAGAGCTACTTTGCGCTGATCGGAGCCGACGACGTGGTGAACTCCGCGTCACACTGGCCGCTGTACGCCCTGGACATGACCGGCGGCGTCCCTCAAAAGGGTGACCCTCTGCCCGGCGCGCAGTGAGCGCCACCCGCCGGCGGCGACGGCGTCGGCCGACACGTCCACCAGCACGCCGTCGTCACGCAGCACGGTCGCCGAGCCGTCCGGGTGGTGCGCGCTCACCGTGGCCTGTTCGGTCGGCTGCTTGGTCACGTCCCCAAGCTAGCCGACCGGACAGCACCGACCGGAACAGCGCTGCGACCCGTGGTCGTCGGTTCTGGGTTTGTCGGCTCTGGGTTTGTCGGCTCTGGGTGCGTCGGCTCTGGGTGTGTCGGCTCTGGGTGTGTCGGCTCTGGGGGTCACCGGGTGGTGCAGTGGACCCCGTTGAGCTTGAAGACGGCCGGTGGCACGTTCGGGCCTTGGTACGCCCCGACGAAGCCGACGTTCACGGTGGCTCCCGGCGCGAGCGACCGGTTGTGCTCGGCGCCCTCCACCCGCACCGTCGCCCCGTCCTGCGCCCACGTGGCGTTCCAGCCGCTGTTCACCTGCTGCCAGCCGGTCGGCCAGTCGAAGGCGAGCGCCCAGCCGTCGACCGCCGTGGTGCCGGTGTTGGTGACGTCGACGCTGCCGACGAAGCCGTTGCCCCAGTCGTTCGCGTTGGTCAGCTTCACCGCGCACGTGGACGAGGCCGGAGTGGCGGTGCTGAACGTCAGGGGCGGCGAGGACCACGAGACGCGGCCCGCGCCGTCACGGGCGATGAGGTTGACCGTGTAGCGGGTGCTCGGGGTGAGGTTGCGCACGGTGAACGAGGAGCCGGTGGTCTCGCCCCACTGCTCGCTGCGGGTGCCGTTCTGGCGGTGGACTTCGTACTTGACGCCCTGGGCGGGAGCGGGCCACGTGAGCGTCGCCGCACTGTCGGTGACCGTGGTGGCGGTGGGGCGGACGGGCGCGGCCGGCGCGGTGGACGGGGCGGTCGGACGCAGGACCAGCGTGGTGAGCGAGTACGGCGGGAGGGTGAGCGACGCGGCGTTGCCGGTGGTGGTCGCGATGGCGGTGTCGCCGTTGGTGAACGTGAGCACCCGGGCGTCGGCGGCGGGCGCGTAGCCGGCGTAGTCGACGGCGACCGGCTTGGCCGCGTCCGGGTCCTGGTTGACCAGCAGGACGGCCAGACCGCCGTCCGCGCGACGGGCCGCGTGGGCCTTGACCAGCGGGTCGGAGGCGCCGGCCACGACGAACCGGTCGCCGGCGCGGACGAACTCCGACATCATCGCCAACGCGTGGTACGTCGCGAACGGGGTGTTCAGCGGTGGTTCGCAGATCGTCCCGTCGGACGGGCAACCGGCGCTGGAGAGCAGGCCGTAGTCGTGGAAGTCCGGGTGGCCGGCGATCGTGGACGCGCGTTCGGGTCCGTTGTGGACGTTCCACCAGTCGACGGTGAACACGCCGTTCTGGAGCAGGGTGGCGTACGCGTCGGCCGCGAAGAGCGCGCCGGGCTGGGTATTGCGGCCGTACGAGGTGTTGATCTCGGTCAGCGCGATGCCCAACTCCTTGCCCGCGTGGCGGGCGATCTGCTGACGTGCCAACCGGATCATGTCCGGCACCCGGTCGGTCTTGGCCAGCACCTCCGCGCCGGTCCCGCCGGTCGGGTACCAGTGCAGGACGACGAAGTCGACCTCCGGACCGGCGATCGAGAGCACCACCTGGTTCCACGTGCCCGCGTCACCGCTCGTCACGAGGCCGTCCGGCCAGTCGCCCGGCGTGGTCAGCACCGCGCCGACCTGGATCGTCGGGTCGACCGCCTTCATCGCGCGGGCGTACTCGGCGACGAGGGTCGCGTAGCCGGCCGGACTCTTGTCGGGGTGGTCGTCGGCCTCCCAGCCGGAGCCGTAGTGGCCGTTGCCGTAGTTCTCGTTGCCGATCTCCCAGTACTTGACGCCGTAGCCCTTCTCGACGTTGGCGTACCTGACCCAGTCGGCTGCCTCCTCCGGCGTGCCGGTGCCGTAGTTGGCGGTGACGATCGCCTGGCCACCCGCCCGTTGGACGCCGGCCATGAAGTGGTCGAAGTCGGTGTTGGGGGCGACGTAGCCGCCGGGGGCCGTGTGGTCTCGCCAGTGGTAGATGTCGGAGTAGGAGCCGCCGGGGTAGCGCATCGCCTGGACACCGGCGTCGCGGAGGAGGTCGGCGACCTCGGGGGTGCCGAGCTGGGCGTCCCAGATGGCGTGGTTGACGCCGATCGCGGCGTCGCCGACCGCTTCCAGGCCGGCGCGGGCGTTGACCGTGACGCGGACGGTGGGGTCTTCCTGTGCCCGGGTGATCGGGGTGCTGCCGAGCTGGGAGGCGGCCAGGGCGAGAACGAGCATGGCGGCGGTGCGCGATCTCATCGGCGGTGTCCTCTGCGACGACGGTGTCTGGGAGCGCTCCCAGATTGAGGCCGCGCCGGAGGGCTGTCAACCACCAGCTTCGGCCGGCGGGTCGGCCGGGAGGTGGACTCAGCTGCCCACCGGGATCAGGGCCGCGGCCGTGTGGGGCCCGAGGCCCAGGTCTGCCGCCAGCCGGAGGTCCTCCGGCGTGTCGACGTCGTGCCGCAGCGACGGCCAGGGGCCGACGAGCGCCGTCGCACCCGAGGCCGCGTGGGCGACCGCGGAGGCGACGCCGAAAGTGGGAGCCAGATCACCGCCGGGCTCCGACAGGAGCAACGTCGTTCCGGTGCCCGCCCGGTCCGGGCAGAACGCACGTCCCAGAGCCGTCGCCAACGCCGCCGCCAGCTCCCCGGTCCGCAGAGCCGGCAAGTCCGCCTGCAGAGCACCCACCACCGACCCCGCGTCCCGCGACCGCAGCACGCCGAACCCGAAGCGCAGCGCCTCGTTCAAGCCCTCCGGCCCGGCCACCGACTCGACCCCCAACGCCCGCAGCTCCACGACCACCGCCGGGTCCGACGTGACCGCCAACACACCGCGCACCACCGGCAGGGCAGCCGAAATCGTGTCCAACGCGAACGCGAGCGCCAGCGCCGGACGGTCCAGCCGGGCGCCCACCAGCCGCGATTTGGCCCGGTCCAGGGTCTTGACCGGCACCACGAGGTCCACTTCAGCTGCCACACCGCCATACTCCCCGATGCCGGCTGGACCTGGCCGGGTCTTCCGAGGAAGACTCCCAGGTCCACGACGAAGAGGGAGTGCACGTGGCCAAGGAGAAGGGCGGCTTCTGGGTCGGATTCGCGGCAGCGATCTTCTACCCCGCCTGCGCGTTGATGGCGCGTCGGCGCGATGAGGGCGCGGAGCGTTTCCCCAGGACCGGTGGGGCGCTCATCGTGATGAACCACGTGTCCCACCTGGACCCGGTCTACGACGCCGTCTTCACCCGCGACCAGGGCCGCGTGCCGCGCTTCCTCGCCAAGCACAGCCTGTGGAACGTCCCGGTCCTCGGCTCCGTGCTCCGCGGCGCCCGGCAGATCCCGGTCTACCGCGGTTCCGCCGACGCCCAGCAGAGCCTCCGCGCCGCGCACGACGCGCTGGAGGAAGGCCTGGTCGTGATCATCTACCCGGAGGGCACCATCACCCGCGACCCGGACGGCTGGCCGATGGCGTCCCGCACCGGCGTGGCCAGACTCGCCTTGGAGCACGACGTGCCCGTCCTGCCCGTCGCCCGCTGGGGCACCCGCGAGCTCTACGACCACTACCACAAGAAGTTCCGCCCGTTCCCGCGCAAGACCGTGGTGACGAAGGTCGGCCCGCCGGTCGACCTGTCCGCCTACCGGTCCCAGCCGCAGGACATCGCGCTGCTGCGCGAGGTCACGGACGTGCTGATGAACGAGGTCAAGGGCCTGCTCGCGGACATCCGCGAAGAGCAGGCGCCCGACGGCTTCTACCCCAAGAAGGCGTGATCGTGGACCGGGTCGCGGTGCTGGGCGCCGGATCGTGGGGCACCGCCTTCGCCAAGGTGCTCGCCGACTCCGGCACGGACGTGGTGCTGTGGGCGCGGCGGGCGGAGGTCGCCGACGCCATCCGGGAGGACCGGGTCAACGCCGACTACCTGCCGGGCGTGACGCTGCCCGCGAACCTGGACGCCACGTCCGACGCGGACAAGGCGTTGGCCGGCGCGCGGGCGGTGGTGCTGGCGGTGCCGAGCCAGACGTTGCGGGTGAACCTGACCGGCTGGCGGTCGTCGCTGCCCAGGGACGCCACGCTCGTGAGCCTCGCCAAGGGCGTGGAGCTGGGCACGTTGAAGCGGATGAGCGAGGTGATCCGCGACGTCGCCGGCGTGCCGGAGGACCAGGTCGCGGTGGTGTCCGGGCCGAACCTGGCCAAGGAGATCGCGGCCGAGCAGCCGACCGCCACGGTCATCGCGTGCACCGACCACGACCGCGCGGTCGAGTTGCAGCACGCGTGCTCCAACTCCTACTTCCGCCCCTACACCAACGTCGACGTGGTGGGCTGCGAGCTGGGCGGCGCGTGCAAGAACGTCATCGCGCTGGCCTGCGGCATGGCGGCGGGCATGGGGTTCGGCGACAACACGATGGCCTCGATCATCACCCGCGGGCTCGCCGAGACGTCCCGGCTGGGCGCGGCGCTGGGCGCGGACCCGCTGACGTTCGCCGGATTGGCCGGTCTGGGCGACCTGGTGGCGACGTGCGCGTCACCGCTGTCGCGCAACCGGACGTTCGGCGAACGGCTGGGGCGCGGCGACTCGCCGGCGCAGGCGCAGGAGGCCGCGCACGGGCAGGTCGCCGAGGGCGTGAAGTCCTGTTCGTCGATCCAGGCGCTGGCCGCGCGGGTCGGGGTCGACATGCCGATCACCGACGGCGTGCACCAGGTGTGCCACGAAGGGCTGGACCCGCGCGTCCTCACCGCCGCGCTGCTCGGCCGTGAACGAAAGGCAGAACGCCAGTGACCTGGGGTGACGGCACGCGGGTCGTGCACTCGACACCGTCCGCGCCGGGGGAGCCGTTCCTCGCCGGGCCGGTGTTCGCGTCGGCCTACCACCTGGGCGGCGAGGACACGTACGGCCGGGCGCACAACCCGACGTGGCGCGCGTTGGAGACCGCTCTGGGCGGCTTGGACGGCGGCACGGCCGTGCTGTTCCCGTCCGGCATGGCGGCGATCTCGACGTTCCTGCGCGTGGTCCTCCAGCCCGGTGACGTGGTGATGGTGCCCGGGGACGGCTACTACCTGACCCGCACGCTGGTCGCCGAGATGCCGGTGGAGGTGGTCGAGGTGCCGACCGCCGGGCCGTACCCGTCGTTCGACGGCGTGCGGCTGGTGCTGCTGGAATCGCCGTCCAACCCCGGGCTGGACGTGTGCGACATCGCGGCGCTGGTCGAGGCCGCGCACGCGGCGGGCACGCTGGTGGCCGTGGACAACACGACCGCGACACCGCTCGGGCAGCAGCCGTTGCTGCTGGGCGCGGACGCGGTGGTGAGCAGCGACACGAAGGCCGTCGCCGGTCACAGCGACGTGCTGCTCGGTCACGTGTCCACTTCGGACCCGGACCTGGCGGAACGGGTGCGCGCGGCGCGGACGACCGGTGGCGCGATCCCCGGCCCGTTCGAGGCGTGGCTGGCGCACCGCGGGCTCGGCACGCTGGACCTGCGGCTGAGCCGGCAGGCGGCGAACGCGGCGGCCCTGCACGACGTGCTCAAGGCGCACCCGGCGGTCACCGGCCTGCGCTGGCCGGGCGCGCCCGAGGACCCGGCGCACGTGGTGGCGGCGAAGCAGATGCGGCGGTTCGGCGGGGTGCTGACGTTCGAGCTGGCGGACGCGGACGCGGTGGCGGCGTTCCTGGAGCGGTCCCGGCTGGTGTTCGCGAGCACCAGCTTCGGCGGCCTGCACACCAGCCTGGACCGGCGGGCGCAGTGGGGCGACCCGGTGCCCGAGGGCCTGGTCCGGCTGTCCGCGGGGTGCGAGGACACCGCCGACCTGGTCGACGACGTGCTCGGCGCCCTCCGGTGAGCTGGTGCCGGGTGTCCCGCTGATGGGGGTGGCCCCCTGATCGGGTCCACTTCCTGGGACTCGGTTGCGTGGTGGCGAGGGTGCTGACAGTCTCGTCACCATGTCTTTTCGCGCCATGATCGACGGGCGGGGTCACATCGACCTCAGCCTCGTCGCCAGCGCGCTCTGTCTCCCTCGGTGATCGCCTCGCGTCCCGCGAGCCCTTGAGGCTCGCACTCAGCCGAGCCCGAGAAGGAACCATGTTCGCCGTTCCGGAGAACACCATCGCCCTGCCCCAGTCGCACGCCGCGCTGCACCCCGTGCGGATCGCGCTCGACACGGCGGCACGGCGCGAGCGCTGGGCACACCTGCTCCGCTACGACCCCGACACCCGCTTCGCCGCGCTGGTGGAGAAGACCGACGAGCAGGAGGTGTGGCTGATGAGCTGGTTGCCCGGCCAGCGCGCCGACCTGCACGACCACGGCGCGACGAGCGGCGCGTTCACCGTGGTCAGCGGCTCGCTGACGGAGGTCGTCACGCCCGGACCGACGCAGGTGCTGCACCACCTGGTGGCCGGTCAGTCGCGGGCGTTCGGCCCGTCGTACGCGCACCAGGTGCGCAACGACGGCGTTGACCCGGCCGTCACGATCCACGTGTACCGCGACGGCGGGCGCACCATCCGGCCGGTCCGGTTCGACCCGGTGTCCGGGACTACCTCCGCGCGGTGACGTGCGGCGGCACGTCCCAGCCGCCGACCAGGTCCGGGTCCGGCTCGGGCTCGCCCCACACCGTGCGCAGCGGCAGCACGCCCGCCCACTTCTCGTTGGCGGCGACCTCTTCCGGCCCGTCGCCGGGCGGGCCGCTGCGGACCTTCACCGACGCCTCGGCCAGGTCCAGGGACAGCACGGCGGTCGCGGCGAGTTCCTTGGGCGTCGGCGGGCGGGCGTAGTCCCACGAGCCGGGCGCGATGTGCTCGGTGATGACGCGCACGCCGTGCCGCTTGGCGTCCTCGTCGGTGACCGGGACGGCGGTGCCGTGGACGATGGCCGCGCGGTAGTTCATCGAGTGGTTGAACACCGAGCGGGAGTAGACGACACCGTCCACGAGGGTCACGCTGACGCACACCGGCACCCCGGTCGCGGCCTGGCGGAGGCTGCGGGCGCCGGTCGAGCCGTGGACGTAGAGGGTGTCGCCGTCGCGGCCGTAACCGGTGGGCAGCACGATGGGCGCGTCGTCCACGACGACGGCCAGGTGGCAGACGAGGGCGGCGTCGAGGATCGCGTGCAGCGCCTCTCGTTCGGTCACGGCACGCTTGCTCCCGCGCTTGACAGTGCTGCGGTCCGTCGGTGACAACGTCATGCGTTGACCATCGCCGGTAAAGTGGCACTCTGCAAGTGCCAATTCTTGGCGTTCTGAGGAGGCCACTTTGTCGGAGACGGCGCTGGCGGTGGTGTTGGACCGCACCTCGGCCGAACCGCTGGCCGTGCAGCTCGCGGACGCCCTGCGCGCGGCGGCGGCCGACGGGCGGCTGCGCAGCGGCGACCGGCTGCCTTCGACGCGGGCGTTGGCCGAGCGGCTCGGTGTGAGCCGGACCGTGACGGCGGCGGCGTACGAGCAGCTGCACGCCGAGGGCTGGATCGCCGGACGGCACGGGTCCGGGACCTACGTGACCACCACGCCGCCGGGTGCGCTGAAGTCGCGGACCCGGCGTGCCGCGCCGCCGTCCGTGCCGGTCGACGTGGTCGACCTGGCTCCGGGTGCGCCTTGGGCCGAGGGGTTGGACCGGGCGGCGTGGCGGCGGGCCTGGCGTGCGGCGGCGGACGTGCAGCCGTTGTTCCGGCCGGCTCGCGGTGGGCTGCCGGAGTACCGGGCGGTGGTGGCCGAACACCTGTTGCGGCACCGGGGGTTGGCGGTGCGGGGCGGGTTGCGGGAGGAGCTGGTGCTGGCGACCGGGGGGACGACGGCGGCGTTGGTGGAGCTGGGAGCGGCGGTGCTGCGGCCCGGTGACGCCGTGGCGGTGGAGGAACCGGGGTACCAGCGGGCGGTGTGGGCGTTGCGGGCCGCGGGAGTGCGGGTCGTGCAGGCGCCCGTGGACGCGGAAGGGCTGTTGGTGGAGGCCGTGCCGCCGGGGGTGCGGGGCGTGTACTGCTCGCCCGCGCACCAGTACCCGATGGGCGGGCGGATGTCGGCGGCGCGGCGGGTGGCGTTGGTGGAGCGTGCGCGGGCGGAGGGGTGGCTGGTCGTCGAGGACGACTACGACGGCGAGCTGCGTTACGACGTCGCGCCGTTGCCGTTGTTGGCGGCCCTCGCGCCGGACGTCGTGGTGCACCTCGGCACCACCAGCAAGATCCTGACGCCCACTCTGGGCGCCGGGTGGATGGTCGCGCCCGAGTCGATCACCGCCGAGGTGCTGGCGTACCGCGACCGGACCGGCACCAGCCCGTCCGCGGCGGGTCAACGCGTCCTGGTCGAGCTGGCCCGCAACGGAGACCTCGGTCGGCACCTCCGCAAGCTCCGCCGTGAACTGTCCGAACGCCGTGCCTTGCTGTCGGCGGCCTTCTCCGACGCGGGTATCCCGGTGCTGGGTGACGACGCCGGCGCGCACATCGTCGTGCCGCTGCCGTCGGCGCAGGCGGAGCGGGACGCGCTCGCCGAGGCCCAGGACCGCGGGCTGCGGCTCGACGGCCTGGCCCGTCACCACGCCGCGCGGCCGAAGGTCCACGGTGCCCTGATCGGCTACAGCGCTTGCGCCCGTGACCAGTTGACCGCCGCGTTGCCCGACCTGATCCGCGTCCTGGCCGCCGCCACCCGCCCGTCGTGAGCGTTGAACTCGGGTGTTCGGGACGTAGGACTCGCGGTGTCCGAGTGGTGGGTTCGAGGTGCGGGAGTGGAGGACTCGCGGAGGTGGGAGCGCTCTCACCTGCGAGTTGTGCGTGTGGGTGGGTGGATTGGTGTTCGGGGGCGGGGAGGGGTTAGGCCATCCGGGTAGGGTCCGGGCCATGACGCAGCGCAAGACCAAGGTCGCCGTGGTGTTCGGCGGGCGCAGCAGTGAGCACATGGTCTCCTGCCTGTCCGCCGGCAGTGTCCTGCCGCACCTGGACCGGGACCGGTTCGACGTCGTGCCGGTGGGCATCACCGAAGCGGGCGCGTGGGTGATCGGCGCAGACGACACCAAGGCGCTGGAGGTCCGGGACCGGCAGCTGCCCACCGTCAACGCGCTGGTCCCCGTGTCCGGCAGCGAGCTGGTTCCGGTGGCGCCGAACGACGTGCTGGCCGGCGTGGACGTGGTGTTCCCCGTCCTGCACGGCGCGTGGGGCGAGGACGGCACCATCCAGGGCCTGATGGAGTTGGCGGACATCCCGTACGTGGGACCGGGCGTGCTCGCCAGCGCGGTCGCCATGGACAAGGAGTTCACCAAGCGCCTGCTCAAGGGAGTGGGCCTGCCCGTCGGCGAGTTCGCGGTGCTGCAGCGCGACCAGGCCACGCTGACCGGGGCCGACCGGGAGCGGTTGGGGCTGCCGGTCTTCGTGAAGCCCGCGCGCGCCGGGTCGTCGGTGGGCATCTCCAAGGTCGTGGACTGGGCACACCTGGACAGCGCGATCGCCCTGGCCCGCAAGACCGACCCGAAGGTGATCATCGAGGCCGCCGTCTCCGGCCGCGAGGTCGAGTGCGGCGTGCTGGAGTTCCCGGACGGCCGGGTCGAGGCGTCGCTGCCCGCCGAGCTGCGCATCGTCGGCGGCGAGGTCGACTGGTACGACTTCGACGCCAAGTACCTGGACGACGTCTGCGAGTTCGACATCCCGGCGAAGCTCGACGAGCACATCGCCCGCGACCTCCGCGAGATGGCCGTCACCGCGTTCCGCGCGCTGGACTGCCAGGGCCTGGCCCGCGTCGACTTCTTCGTCACCGACTACGACGAGCTGGTCGTCAACGAGGTCAACACGATGCCCGGCTTCACGCCCATCTCGATGTACCCGCGGATGTGGGCCGAGACCGGCATCGACTACCCGACGCTGCTGACCACGCTGGTCGACACCGCGATCGCCCGCGGCACCGGCCTGCGCTAGCTAGCCCCTGGTGTCCACGGGGCCCTTGGCGAGGGTGTCTCGGATCGTGGTCGAGATGTCCTGCAAGGGCCCCGTGCCCGCGTCCGACGGCACGGTCAGCGCCACGTACACCGGCCGGTCCACCACGTACCAGGTGGACGCGGAGCCCTCGGACACCACCAGCCACGCCACGTCGGAGATCGTCCGCAGCTCGGAGGTGGGCGTGAGCGCGACGGGCCGGTCCAGGCCGCACCGCAGCACGACCGGCTCGTGCTTCTTGTCGCCCCACGCCAACGCGGCGGCCGGAGCGGGCGACGCCAGCTCGCGGCGCGGCAACGTGGCGCCGTTCGACACCAGTTGCATGGGCAGGGCGCTCACCAGCGCCTTGCACTCGTCCGACTCGGCCTCGGGGGCCGGCACGGGCACCAGCGCGACCGGCCCGGAGTGGTCGGCGGACGGGTCCGCTGCCTCTTCCTTGCCACCCGCGCCCAGGAAGAGGCCCACGGCCGCGACGCCCGCCGCGAGCAGCGCCGGCAGGCCGAGGGCCACGGCGAGCAGCGGACGGGGGAGCAGCGAGGCGGGTTCCGGTTCCTGTGCCACCCGGTTATGACAGCACGTGCCTACAAGTGCACGACAGGGCAGGTCAGGGTTCGCGTGATGCCCTCCACGTTCTGGATACGGGCGACCACGAGCTGTCCCAACTGGTCCACGGTGTCGGCCTCGGCGCGGACGATGACGTCGTACGGTCCGGTGACGTCTTCCGCGGTGGCCACCCCGGGGATGCCGGAGATCTCAGCCGCAACGGCGGCTGCCTTCCCGACCTCGGTCTGGATGAGGATGTATGCGTGCACCACGGCGTGCCCCTTCGTCGCGACAGGTTAGGTCGGGGTAGGAACGTGCACAGCAACGTACCCCAGTTGGGGTTCCGAATGCTCAGAATGGGAGGCAACCGTGCGTCCGGAGCCGCCGCGGAACGCGGACACGGTCGCTGAGGTGGGTGAGTTCGGTCTCATCCGCCGGGTGACGGCAGGTCGGACGCAACCGCCCACGACGCTGCTCGGGCCGGGTGACGACGCGGCCGTGGTCGCGGCGCCGGACGGCCGGGTCGTGGTGTCCACCGACGTGCTCGTCGAAGGTGTCCACTTCAGGCTGGACTGGTCCTCACCTGAGCAGGTGGGGCGCAAGGCGGCGGCCGTGAACCTGGCGGATGTCGTTGCCATGGGGGCGATGCCGACCGCGCTGCTGATCGGCCTGGCCTGCCCGGCGGACACGCAGTCCGCCGTGATCGAGGGCATCACGGCCGGCTTGTGGCAGGAGGCGGTGGTCGCGGGCGCCGGTGTGGTGGGCGGTGACATGGTGTCGTCCGCGACACTGGTGATCTCCGTTACCGCCATGGGCGACATGGGCGGTCTGGAGCCCGTCACCCGATCAGGCGCGCAAGTGGGTGATGTCGTGGCGGTGTGCGGACGGCTCGGCTGGGCGGCCGGCGGGCTGGCCGTCCTCCAGCGCGGGTTCCGGTCGCCGGTCGCGGTCGTCGGCGCCCAGCGGAACCCCGAACCGCCGTACGCCGCCGGACCGCAGGCCGCGGCGGCCGGCGCGACGGCGATGATCGACGTGTCGGACGGCCTGCTGGCCGATCTGGGGCACATCGCGGATGAATCGGGCATCGGCATCGACATCCGGACCGAGCTGCTGGAGGTGCACCCCCGGCTGATCGACGTGGCGGCGGCGCTCGGCGCGGACGCCCGGCACTGGGCGTTGACCGGTGGCGAGGACCACGCGCTGGCGGCGACGTTCCCGGAGCCGGCGGCGGTGCCCGAGGGGTGGCGCACCATCGGCACCGTCCGGCACGGCAGCGGCGTCACGGTGGACGGCCGGGCGTACGAGAAACCCCCTGGCTGGGAGCACTGGCGGTAGGTAGCCTGGCGAGTGTGGAACTATTCACGCTCGCGTATGACCATCCAGACTCGGTGAAGCTGATCGCCGACCTCCAGCAGGTGTACGTGACCCGCTACGGCGACGGTGACGTCACGCCGGTCGACCCGGCCGAGTTCGCCCCGCCCCTGGGGCACTTCGCGGTCGGGTACGCGGACGGCGTCCCCGTGGCCTGCGGCGGGTGGCGCGCCAACGAGGAGGCGTACGACTCGCTGCGCCCCGGCGACGCCGAGATCAAGCGCATGTACGTGGTGGAGGCCATGCGCGGGCGCGGGCTGTCACGGGTCGTGCTGGCGTCGCTGGAGACGGCGGCGCGGGCGGCCGGGCGCAAGCGGATGGTGCTGGAGACCGGGCTGCGGCAGCCCGAGGCGATCGGGCTGTACGAAACCAGTGGATACGCGCGCATCGACAACTTCGGCGTCTACCGGCATCATCCGGAAAGCCTTTGCTTCGCGAAGGACCTCTGAGGCCCGGAAGGGACGTCGATGGCGATCTACGCGCTGGGCGACTACGAGCCGGTGATCCACCCGGACGCCTACGTGCACCCCGACGCGACGGTGATCGGCGACGTGCGGATCGGCGCGCACGCGTCCGTGTGGCCGCAGGCGGTGCTGCGCGGCGACTACGGGCGCATCGAGGTCGGCGCGCGGACGTCCATCCAGGACGGCACGGTGCTGCACTGCACCGACGTCCACCCGACCTTGATCGGCTCCGAGTGCGTCATCGGCCACAACGTGCACATCGAGGGCGCGACCATCGCCGACAAGTGCCTGATCGCGTCCGGGTCGGTGGTGCTCAACGGCGCCGTGGTGGAGACGGGCGCGATCGTCGGCGCGGGCGCGGTGGTGTCGTTCGAAGGCCACGTCCCGGCCCGGTCGATGGCGCTCGGCGTGCCCGCCCGCGTGCGCGAGGGCTACGTCGTGCCGGACGGCGCCTGGCAGTTCGCGGTCGACAAGTACGTGGCCAACATCTTGCTGTACCGCAAGGAATTGCGGCGCCTCGACTGAGGTAGGTTTCCGCCGTGGCACGTCCGCTTGAGGAGATCATGGAAGCCGGCTGGGCCGCGGCACTCGCGCCCGTCGCCGATCGGATCGCCGCGATGGGCGAGTTCCTGCGGGCGGAGGTAGCCGCCGGGCGGACCTACCTGCCGGCCGGGGAGAACGTGCTGCGGGCGTTCCAGCAGCCGTTCCACGCCGTGCGCGTGCTGATCGTCGGCCAGGACCCGTACCCGACGCCGGGGCACGCGGTGGGGCTGAGCTTCTCGGTGTCGCCGGAGACCCGGCCGATCCCCAAGAGCCTGGTCAACATCTACACCGAGTACACGTCCGACCTGGGGCACCCGAAGCCGTCCACCGGCGACCTGACGCCGTGGGCCGAGCAGGGCGTGCTGCTGTTGAACAGGGCGTTGACGGTGCAGCCGGGCAAGTCCAACTCGCACCGGAACAAGGGGTGGGAGCCGGTGACCGAGCAGGCCATCAAGGCGCTCGCCGAGCGGGACTCCCCGCTGGTCGCGATCCTGTGGGGCAGCCAGGCCCGTGCGCTCAAGCCGTTGCTGGGCGCGGACCGGTGCGTCGAGTCGGTCCACCCGAGCCCGTTGTCGGCGGCGGGTGGGTTCTTCGGTTCGCGGCCGTTCAGCAAGGCGAACGAGCTGCTCGTGCGGCAGGGCGCGGAGCCGGTGGACTGGAAGCTGCCCTGAAGCGCGTGAGCCCTGAAGCGCGTGAGCCCTGAAGCGCGTGAACCCTGGAAGCGGCTGACACCGCCGAGAACGACTGAGGACGACGAAAGGCCCCCGGGACGAATCCCGGGGGCCTTTCACCAAGCTCTCGGCGCGGGTCTCAGCCGCGCACCACCTTGCCCGCCTTCAGGCACGAGGTGCACACGTTCAGCCGCTGCCGCGTCGAAGAGGAAACCTTCGCGCGCACGGTCTGAATGTTCGGGTTCCACCGGCGGTTCGTCTTCCGGTGGGAGTGCGAGACAGAATGGCCGAAGCCCGGCCCCTTGCCACAGACGTCGCACACGGCAGCCACGTCAGCCACTCCTTAAGGTTCCTGATCGGTACTCACGCCCCGGCGGGCGCGCAAGCGTGCACAAGCCTCAGCCGGGCATGGCAACCCCGACAGGGTAGCCGGTGGGCCGTTCTGCCTCAAAATCGGGTCGAATACGCTCGCCGGCATGCGGGCTCTCGATGCGGTCGCGGTGCGCAAGTGGGCGGACGCCTGTGTGCGGTCCCTGGACGCCAATCGGGAGGACCTGGACCGCATCAACGTGTTCCCCGTGCCGGACGGCGACACCGGGACGAACCTGCTCCAGACCATGAGGTCGGCGTTGGACGCGTTGTTGAGGACGCCCGTGGACACCGTGGGAGCCGCGCTGGCCGCGCTCGCCCGTGGAGCGCTGGCGGGAGCGCGGGGCAATTCCGGGGTGATCCTGTCGCAGGTCCTGCGCGGGCTGGCGGAGGCCGCTCAGGGCGCCTCCACGGCGTCCGGCACCTCGTTGCGGCGCGCGCTGCAGAGGGCCGACGAACTGGCCACCGCCGCCGTGTCCGAGCCGGTCGCGGGCACCGTGCTGTCCGTGCTGCACGCGGCGGCGGAGGCGGCCAGGGACTGCGCGTCCGACGAGCTGGACGACGTGGTGACGGTCGCGGCGAAGGCCGGCGCGGAGGCGTTGGCGAACACGCCCCGGCAGCTGGCCGTGCTGGCACGCGCCGGCGTGGTCGACGCGGGTGGTCGTGGGCTCGTGGTGCTGCTGGACGCGTTGGCGGCGGTGATCACCGGACGGGTGGTCGACGACCCGCCCTCGTACGATCCTCCTGGGCACGTCCCGGTGCCGCGCGACGCCCTCACCACCGCGCGTGAGGCCGGGTCCTCGGAGTTCGAGTACGAGGTCATGTACCTGCTGGACGACCTGCCGGAAGGGTCGTCAGAGGTGGAGCGGCTGAAGGGCGAGCTGCAGGCGGTCGGCGACTGCGTGGCCGTGGTCGGCGACGGCGCCGGCCTGTGGACCGTGCACGTGCACTGCAACGACATCGGCGCGGCCGTCGAGGCGGGTGTCCGGGCCGGTCGGCCGCACCGCATCACGGTGGCCCGGTTCGCCGACCAGATCGCCGCCCAGGCGCCCCGGTTCGTCCGCGACCGGGCGATCGTGGCGCTGGTCGACGGCGAGGGCGCGGCCGAGCTGTTCCGGTCCGAGGGCGCGGTGGTGCTCGACCCCGGTGACGACGTGACGGCGGCCGACCTGCTGGCCGTGGTGGTGAGCACGCGGGCCCGGCAGGTGACCGTGCTGCCCGGCGACCCGTCGTTGCGCGAACCACTGGACGAGGCCGTCGCGCAGGCCGTCGCCGCGGGTCAGGATGTCGTGGTGGTGCCGACGTTCTCGCCGGTGCAGGCGTTGGCGGCGTTGGCCGTGCACTCGCCGTCCCGGCGCGCCGGCGACGACGCGGTCGCCATGGCGGAGGCCGCGGCGGCGACCCGGCGCGGCGAGGTCGCGGTGTCCGAGCGGGAGGCGATCACCTGGGTCGGCCGGTGCGAGCCCGGTGACCTGCTCGGCATGGTCGACGGCGAGGTCGTGCTGATCGAACCCGGCGCGGCCGACGTCGGCGTGCTGGCGTGCCGGCTGGTCGACCGGATGCTCGCCAGCGGCGGTGAACTGGTCACCGTGCTGCTGGGTCGGGCCGCCCCGGACGGCGTCGAGCGGGTGCTGGAAGATCACCTCCGCGTCGCCCACCCGGAGGTGGAACTGGCTGCCTACGAGGGCGGGCAGCGGGACGCGCTGCTGGTTGTCGGTGTCGAGTAGTTGGATGGGCCGGGATGACGACCTTCGACGACAAGCTGGTGTCGGTGCTCGGCAAGAAGAGCGCCGACGCGCTGGAGGCCGGCCTCGGCCTGACCACGGTCGGTGAGCTGCTGCGCCACTACCCGCGCCGGTACGACGAGCGCGGCAAGCTGACCGAGATCGCCGGGCTGGAGCTGGGCGAGCACGTGACCGTGCAGGCGCGGGTGAAGAGCTCCCGGCAGCGGCGGATGAAGTCGCGCAGCGGCGAGCTGCTGGAGGCCACGATCACCGATGGCACCAGCGACCTGCACCTGGTGTTCTTCGGGCGCGGCTCGCGGAAGGTCGAGCGGGAGCTGCTGCCGGGGCGCGAGGCGATGTTCGCGGGCAAGGTCGGGATGTTCAACGGCAAGCTCCAGCTCGCCCACCCCGACTACCAGGTGCTCGACGGCGCGGACGCGGCGGCGGCGGACTTCGCGGGCGCCTTCATCCCGGTCTACCCGGCGGCGCAGGGCATCCAGTCGTGGAACATCTCCAACTGCGTGGAGCAGGTGCTCGCGGTGTGGGACGGCGTGGACGAGGACCCGTTGCCGGAGTCGCTGCGCGCCGCGCGTGGGCTGGTCCCGCTGGAGAAGGCGCTGCGGGACATCCACCGGCCGGACGGCTGGGCCGCGATCACGGTCGCGCAGCAGCGGTTGAAGTGGGACGAGGCGATGGCCGTGCAGCTGGCGCTGGCGCAGCGCCGCCGGTCGGCCACGGCCCGCCCCGCGCCCGCGTGCCCTCCTCGGGCCGGTCTGGTGCGGGACGCGTTCGAAGCCCGGTTGCCGTTCGAGCTGACGGCGGGGCAGCGCGAGGTGGGCGAGCAGATCGTCCGGGACCTGTCCGGCGAGCACCCGATGAACCGGCTGCTGCAAGGCGAGGTCGGGTCGGGCAAGACGATCGTGGCGTTGCGGGCGATGTTGCAGGTCGTCGACGCCGGGCGGCAGGCGGCGATGCTCGCGCCGACGGAGGTGCTGGCCGCTCAGCACGCGCGGTCGTTGCGGGAGCTGCTGGGGGACCTCGGGCAGGCCGGTGAGCTGGGCGGGGCCGAGCACGCGACGCGGGTGACGCTGCTGACCGGGTCCATGGGCGCGGCGGCCCGGAAGCGGGCGATGCTGGAGATCGTGTCCGGTGAGGCCGGGATCGTGGTCGGCACGCACGCGTTGATCCAGGACAAGGTGGAGTTCGCGGACCTGGGGTTCGTCGTGGTGGACGAGCAGCACCGGTTCGGCGTGGAGCAGCGGGCCGCGCTGAGCGGGCGTGCCGGCGGGTCCACACCGCACGTGCTGGTGATGACGGCCACGCCGATCCCGCGCACGGTGGCGATGACGGTGTACGGCGACCTGGAGGTGTCCGCGCTGCGCGAGCTGCCGCAGGGCCGGTCGCCGATCAGCACGTCCGTGGTGCCGGTGGCGTCGAAGCCCGGCTGGCTGGACCGGGCCTGGCAGCGGATCCACGAAGAGGTGCGCAAGGGCCACCAGGTGTACGTGGTGTGCCCGCGCATCGGTGACGGCGAGTCCGAGGACGACGCGGAAGCGCCGCCGAAGGAGGACGCGGGCAAGGAGGGCGCTGCGGATCGCCGGCCCCCGCTGGCGGTGGTGGACGTGGCGAACCGGCTGGCGGAAGGGCCGTTGCGGGGGCTGCGGATCGACATCCTGCACGGGCGGATGCCACCCGAGGACAAGGACGCCGTGATGCGGGCGTTCGCGGGGAACGAGGTGCAGGTGCTGGTCGCCACGACGGTGGTGGAGGTCGGCGTGAACGTGCCGAACGCCACCGTGATGGTGATCATGGACGCGGACCGGTTCGGGGTGAGCCAGCTGCACCAGCTGCGCGGTCGGGTGGGTCGGGGCAGCGCGCCGGGGCTGTGCCTGCTCGTGACAGAGGTGTCGGACGGCACGTCCACGATGGAGCGGCTGCGGGCGGTGGAGTCCACTGTGGATGGGTTCGAGCTGGCCCAGCTGGACCTGGAGCTGCGGCGCGAGGGCGACATCCTCGGCGCGGCGCAGTCCGGGCGGCGGTCGGGGTTGAAGATGCTGTCGCTGCTGCGGGACGAGGACGTGATCGCGGAGGCCCGGGTGGTGGCGCAGGAGGTCGTGGAGGCCGATCCGGAGCTGGCCGCGCACCCCGGGTTTGCGGGGTTGGTCGCCGGGTTGTTGGACGAGGAGCGGGCGGAGTACCTGGAGAAGGCGTAGGGCTGTCTGGGTAGCCTGCCTTGTGCGCCGTTTCCTGCTCGCCCTGGTCCCGCTGGCGCTGGTCGCCTGCATGGCCGGTGATCCGGCTCCCACCACGTCGCCGCCGCCCAAGGGTGACCTGGCGGTGCTCGCCGAGCGGATCGAGCAGCGGCGGGCCGAACTGGGCACCGCGACGTTCCACACCGAGGGGTTCGCGTCCGATGGACAGGCCACCGAGGTGCGCAACGTGGTCGACGGCGCGTTGCGGCAGGACGCCGACGGGCTCACCGGCTCGATGACGATGGACGTGTCGACCGGCGGGGAGCCGAAGAAGATCGCGCTCGTGGTGGTCCGGGACGGCACGTACGTGCAGGTCGAGGGCGCGCCGATGCCGGCGGGCAAGAAGTGGGGCTTCTACCCGACGGCGGACGGCGGCGAGGTGGCCGCGTTGCTGCGGGGCTTCGGGCCGAGCGCCATGGTGGGCGCCGAGCTGGACTACGTGCAGCCGCGCGCGGCGTTGATCGTGGCGAAGGGGTCCGAGCAGCTGGACGGCGTGCCGGTGACCCGGTTCGACCTGGTGGTGGACCCGCTGAAGATGGCGAAGGTCATCGAGGACCAGGACACGCAGTTGCAGCACACGCAGCTGGCCGAGTTCGGGGTGAAGATCGCCGCGTCGGTGTGGGTGGACGACACCAGCGCGCCGGTGCGGGCCGAGTACCGGTTCGAGCTGGACGGCAAGGTCGTCAAGCAGTCGTCCACCCGGTTCCGCGACTGGGGCGAGCCGGTCGAGATCACCGTGCCGGACCAGGGCGAGGTCGTGCCTGCGGATCAGCTGCCGCAGTAGGGATCGGCTGCCAGTAGGGATCGGCTGCCCCCGTGGGCCGCAGGCCCGCTCCCGGCTACTTCGGTCGCTTGGTCGACTTCGGGATCGGCAGCTGGGTGGTCGTCTGCTCGGACCGGTCCTCGGTCTCGGCCTCGGGTTCGGGCTTGCCGGACGAGGGCTTGCCGGTGTCCACCTTGGCGGTTTTCACGGTCGGCGGCTCGGCGTCGTTCGGCTCGGTGCCGTCCGGCTCGGTGTCGTTCGGCTCGGTGTCGTCCGGTTCGGGGGTCGGCCGCTCTGCTCGCCCACCCTCGGTGCCGGTCGGCGGCTCGCTGGACCCGGGCTCGCTGGACCCAGGTTCAGGCCGGGTGGAGGTCGAAGGGCCTGCCTCCGCGGGCTCACCGGATTCGAAGTCGCTCTCCTCGTCCAGCGGACTGAGCTTGGCGACCGCCTGCGACACAGCCTCCTGGGCCGCCGTGAACTGCTCGCTCAACGCCCGGTGCACGCGCCGCAGCTCGGCCAGCTTCGCGTCCGCCGCCGTGGTGCGCCGGTCGGCGTGGGCGTCCGCCTCGGTGATCGTCCGCTCGGCCCGTGCGTTGGCCTCGGCCACCGCCTGCTCGGCCTTGGCCAGCGCCTCGGCCTCCAGCTCGGCGATCTGCTTGTCCGTCTCGGCGCGCAACTCCGAAGTCTCGGCGCGGGCGGCTTCGAGCAGCTTGACGGCCTCCGCCTTGGCCTCCACGACGTGCGCCTCGTGCTCCTTGCGGAGCTTCGTGCGCAGCTCGTCGTACTCCTTGTCGAGGTCGTCGTGGTAGCCCTTGTACTTCTGCTCCAGCTCGACGCGCCTCGCCTCCAGCGCCGCCGTCTTCGCCTCGAAGTCCGCGGTCATCCGCTCCCGGTCGGCGCGGACCTCGGCCAGCAGCGCCTGGTGCTCGGCGGTCAGCGTGGCCCGCAGATCCTCGTGGGCCTTCTCCAGCTCGGCTCGGCGCTCCTCGTGCTGCCGGTCCAGGTCCTTCGCCCGCTGCTGGTGGGACGCTTCCAGCTGCCGGCGCCGCTCTTCGAGGTCGCCCATCGCCCGCTGGTGCATCGCCTTGCCCTCGGCCGCCTCGCGCGCGGCCTCGGCGCGGGTGGCGTTCGCCTGGTCCAAAGCGCCCTTGCGGATGTCGGCGATCTCCTCCTCGGCCAGCGTCATCATCACGCGGACGCGGTCGGTGACGTTCGAGGCGCTGGTCGGGCTGGTGGCCAGCTTGCTCAGCTGCGACTTCACCTTGTCCAGTTCGGCGCGGGTGGTGCCGAGGAGCTTGCTCAGTTCCGCGACTTGGGCCGACGCCGCCTCCCGCGCCCGGTTCGAGTGCTTGAGGTCGAATTCGAGTCGCGTCACCCGCTCGTTCACCTGGCGCTGGTTGTACCCGCGCAGAACGACGTCGAAATGGGTGCGGGCAGCAGGCTGCCCAGTCCCTTCAGCCCCGGCCATGGGCCAACCCTACCGAGAAGTCGCCTGCGGTAGTCACCCGATGCGGCGAACACACCGTAACGAGTCGGTCATCCAACGTGTGGGGTGAACGGCGATCGGGCAACTGTGAGGTATCGGGTGTCGATCGACCGCCCGTGTCGGGGGCTGCGCAGGTCGACCGGGCAAGGGACAATCCCGTGGCATGGTCCCCGGTCGCGCCTGCCTCGCCGGGAGAGTGACCGATCACGATGACGTCCGTCACGTGAGATGGAACTCCCGAGTGGCGGGAAGCGCACGGTAACGTGCCTTGATTCCTCGAGTCCCGCCGCAGCGGCGCCACAAAGGCGCTGTGGGGCGGGGCTCGCCGAGTAACCGGGAGGGAACGCCGCATGTTCCGCAAGGTTCTTGTCGCCAACCGCGGCGAGATCGCGATCCGGGCCTTTCGCGCCGCCTACGAACTGGGCGCCGGCACGGTTGCCGTCTTCCCCCACGAGGACCGCAACTCCCTGCACCGGCTGAAGGCCGACGAGTCGTACGAGATCGGTGACCCCGGCCACCCCGTCCGGGCCTACCTGTCCGTGACGGAGATCATCAAGGCGGCCCGGAAGGCGGGCGTCGACGCGGTCTACCCCGGCTACGGGTTCCTGTCGGAGAACCCCGAGCTGGCCAAGGCCTGCGCCGAAGCGGGCATCACGTTCGTCGGCCCTCCCTCGGACGTGCTGGAGCTGACCGGCAACAAGGCCCGCGCCATCGCCGCGGCCCGTGAGGCCGGCCTCCCGGTGCTCAAGTCCAGCGCGCCGTCCAGCGACATCGAAGCCCTGCTCCAGGCGGCCGAGGACATCACGTTCCCCGTCTTCGTGAAGGCCGTCGCGGGCGGCGGTGGTCGCGGTATGCGGCGCGTCGAGGAGCGGAGCGGGCTGCGCGAGGCGCTGGAAGCCGCGTCCCGCGAGGCGGAGTCCGCGTTCGGCGACCCGACGGTGTTCCTCGAACAGGCCGTGATCGAGCCGAGGCACATCGAGGTGCAGATCCTCGCCGACGGCGAGGGCAACGTGATGCACCTGTTCGAGCGGGACTGCTCGGTGCAGCGCCGGCACCAGAAGGTCATCGAGATCGCGCCCGCGCCGAACCTCGCCCCCGAGCTGCGCGAGCGGATGTGCGCCGACGCGGTCAGGTTCGCCCGGCACATCGGCTACCGCAACGCGGGCACGGTCGAGTTCCTGCTCGACCCGCGCGGCAACTACGTCTTCATCGAGATGAACCCGCGCATCCAGGTCGAGCACACGGTCACCGAAGAGGTGACGGACGTGGACCTCGTGCAGTCGCAGATGCGCATCGCCGGCGGCGAGTCCCTGGAGGACCTCGGCTTGAGCCAGGACACCGTGCAGCTGCGCGGCGCGGCCCTCCAGTGCCGCATCACCACCGAGGACCCGGCGAACGGGTTCCGCCCCGACACCGGCATGATCAGCGCCTACCGCTCGCCCGGCGGCTCCGGCATCCGGCTGGACGGCGGCACCACCGGCGCGGGCACGGCCATCGGCGCCCACTTCGACTCGATGCTGGTCAAGCTCACGTGCCGGGGCCGGACGTTCTCCGCCGCGGTGGCCCGCGCGCGGCGTGCGGTGGCCGAGTTCCGCATCCGGGGCGTGTCCACGAACATCCCGTTCCTCCAGGCGGTGCTGGACGACCCGGACTTCTACGAGGGCCGCGTCACCACGTCGTTCATCGAGAAGCGACCGCACCTGCTGACCGCCCGGCACTCCGCCGACCGCGGCACGCGCATGCTCACCTACCTGGCCGACGTGACGGTGAACAAGCCCAACGGGCCGCGTCCGTCCGTCGTGGACCCGAAGGTGAAGCTGCCGGCGGTGGACGTGAACGCCGAGGCGCCGGCCGGGTCCAGGCAGAAGCTGGTCGAGCTGGGGCCGGAGGGCTTTGCCCGGTGGCTGCGGGAGAGCAAGGCGCTGGCCGTCACGGACACGACGTTCCGCGACGCGCACCAGTCGTTGCTCGCTACGCGGGTGCGCACCAAGGACCTGCTCGCCATCGCCCCGCACGTGGCTCGTATGGCGCCCCAGTTGCTGTCGTTGGAGGCTTGGGGCGGTGCTACGTACGACGTGGCCCTGCGCTTCCTCGCCGAGGACCCGTGGGAGCGGCTTGCGGCGTTGCGCGAGGCGGTTCCCAACATCACGCTCCAGATGTTGCTGCGCGGCCGGAACACGGTCGGGTACACGCCCTACCCCGAGGCCGTGACCAGCGCGTTCGTCGAAGAGGCGACGAAGACCGGGATCGACATCTTCCGGATCTTCGACGCGCTGAACGACGTCGAGCAGATGCGTCCGGCGATCGAGGCCGTCCGGGAGACCGGGACGGCGGTGGCGGAGGTCTGCCTCTGCTACACGTCGGACCTGTCCAACCCGGATGAGCGGCTCTACACGCTCGACTACTACCTGAAGCTGGCCGAGCAGATCGTGGGCGCCGGCGCGCACGTGCTCGCGGTGAAGGACATGGCCGGCCTGCTCCGGCCTCCGGCGGCGGCGCGGTTGGTGACCGCGTTGCGCAAGGAGTTCGACCTGCCCGTGCACCTGCACACGCACGACACGGCGGGTGGGCAGCTCGCGACGTACCTGGCGGCGATCCAGGCCGGTGTGGACGCGGTGGACGGCGCGGTGGCGTCGATGGCGGGCACCACGTCGCAGCCGCCGTTGTCGGCGATCGTGGCGGCCACCGACTACACCGAGCGGGCCACCGGGCTGGACCTGCGGGCGGTGTGCGACCTGGAGCCGTACTGGGAGTCGGTGCGGAAGGTGTACGCGCCGTTCGAGTCCGGGATCCCCGGTCCGACCGGGCGGGTGTACTCGCACGAGATCCCCGGTGGGCAGCTGTCGAACCTGCGCACCCAGGCGGTCGCGCTGGGCCTCGGGCAGAAGTTCGAGGAGATCGAGGCGATGTACGCGGCGGCCGACCGGATGCTCGGGCGGCTGGTGAAGGTGACGCCCTCGTCCAAGGTGGTCGGGGACCTGGCGCTGCACCTGGTGGGTGCGGGGGTCTCGCCGGTCGAGTTCGAGGCCGACCCCGGGCGGTTCGACATCCCGGCTTCGGTGATCGGGTTCCTGCACGGCGAGCTGGGCGACCCGCCCGGTGGGTGGCCGGAGCCGTTCCGGAGCAAGGCGTTGCAGGGGCGTGCCGCGCCCAAGGGCGTCGCGGAGTTGACCGATGAGGACGTGAAGGGGTTGGAGGAGGACAGGCGGGGCACGTTGAACCGGCTGTTGTTCCCGGCGCCGACGAAGGAGTTCCTGGCGCATCGGGATGCGTACGGGGACACGAGCGTGCTCGGCAGCAAGGACTTCTTCTACGGGTTGAAGCCCGGGGAGGAGTACCAGGTCGACCTGGAGCCCGGCGTTCGGCTGCTGATCGGGCTGGAGGCGATCGGCGAGGCGGACGAGCGTGGCATCCGGACGGTGATGGCCACGTTGAACGGTCAGCTGCGGCCCATCCAGGTGCGGGACCGGTCGATCGCGGCCGAGGTGCCGGTGGCGGAGAAGGCGGACCGGACCAACCCGGGTCACGTCGCGGCGCCGTTCGCCGGGGTGGTCACGCCCAGCGTGGCCGAGGACGACGTGGTGGAGGTCGGTCAGACGATCGCGACCATCGAGGCCATGAAGATGGAGGCCGCCATCACCGCGCCTCGGGCCGGGCGGGTCAAGCGACTGGCTGTGCGGGGTGTGGCGCAGGTCGAGGGTGGGGACCTGCTGGTGGTGCTGGAGTGAGGTTCGGCCAGAGGTGGTCCGGGCCGGGTCGATCGGCCTGAGGTGATCAGCTCCGGCTCGATGTGACAGGGGCCCTTTACGGGCACCCCAAGCAGGCCCGAGCCGGGCAGGCATGGCGGGAAGTGCGTCCGCCGAGCCTGCCCGGCTTCGATCAGCCCGTGGCACCCGAACCCATGTCACATCGAGCCTCGCCGGCCACTGCCGGTGTGGTGCGGTGCGGTGTGGCGGCTGCCTCCGGGTGGGTGGGAACAGGGGTGTTCTGCCGGTCGTTGGACGCTTCATGAACAAGGTGACCGCTGCACTGCTTGCCCTGACGGCCGGGGCCGTCGCCTGGGCGGCGCGGGACGTGCCCTCGGCGATGGGTGGGAAGCCGGGCGGCGATCGGGTTCTGCGGTCGCCCCGGTACCGGGACGGGAAGTTCCACAACGCCGCCGAGGTGCGGACGATGCCGGATGGCGCGGCCGGGACGTTGCGGGAGTTGTTGTTCGGGGGTCAGCAGCGGCATCCGGTGGGGGCGGTGCCGTTGGTGCCGCCGGTCGCGGGGACACCGGACGGGCTGCACATCACCTGGTACGGGCACGCCTCCGCGCTGATCGAGATCGACGGTGCGCGGATCCTCGTCGATCCGGTGTGGAGCGATCGGTGCTCACCGTCCCCAGTGGTCGGTCCGCGTCGGTTGCACCCCGTGCCGCACCAGCTGGACGAGGTGGGGCAGGTGGACGCGGTCCTCATCTCGCATGACCACTACGACCACCTGGACCTGCCGACCGTGCGGGCGTTGACCCGGGACCAGGACGCGGTCTTCGTGGTTCCGCTGGGCATCGGGGCGCACTTGCGGCGGTGGAAGGTGCCGGAGCACCGGATCGTGGAGTTGGACTGGGACGAGTCGCACGAGGTGGCGGGGGTCACGCTGGTCGCGACGGCGGCGCAGCACTTCTCGGGACGCGGCTTCAGGCGGGACGACACCCTGTGGGCGTCGTGGGTCGTCAAGGGGCCTCGGCACCGCGTGTACTACAGCGGTGACACGGGATACTTCGACGGCTACAAGCGGATCGGTGAGGAGCACGGGCCGTTCGACGCCTCCCTGATCCAGATCGGCGCTTACGGGCCCGGGTGGCCGGACATCCACATGACGCCCGAGGAGGGCGTGGCCGCGCACCGGGACGTTCGAGGCGGTCTGCTGATCCCGGTGCACTGGGCGACCTTCAACCTGGCCTTCCACGACTGGTCCGAGCCGGTGGACCGGGTGTGGCGGGAGGCCAAGGCGAACGAGGTCCCGCTCGCCGTCCCTCGGCCGGGTGAGCGGATCGACGTCGACCAGCCCCCGGCGGTCGACGGGTGGTGGCAGGCGCTCGGGTAGTGCGGGGTGTCGTGGGTGAGACGATGACCGGGTGACCAGGATCGTCGCGGGCGCCGCGGGTGGCCGGAGACTGCAGGTGCCGCCGCGGGGCACCCGTCCCACTTCCGACCGCGTTCGGGAGGCGTTGTTCAGCTCGCTCGAAGCGCTGGTCGACCTGGACGGCGTGACCGTCCTGGACCTGTACGCGGGCTCGGGGGCGCTGGGGTTCGAAGCACTCTCCCGCGGCGCGGCTCGGGCCACGTTCGTGGAATCGGACAAGCGGGCTTCCGAAGTCTTGAAGGCCAACGTCCGGGCGGTCGCGTTGCCCGGCGCGACGGTCGTCAACCGCACGGCGGAGGCCGTGGTGGCGGTGGTGGCGGAGGCGCCGTGCGACGTGGTGTTCGCCGATCCGCCCTACGCGGTGACCGACGAGCAGCTCGACCGGGTCCTCGAAGCGCTGGTCACCAACGGTTGGACGAAACCGGGCTCGCTGATCATCGTGGAACGCGGTGCGCGGAGTCCCGAACCGAAGTGGCCAAGTCCGGTGGAATCCTTGCGCAGCAAGCGATATGGCGACACGGCGCTGCATTGGGCGGAACACGGTGACGCCTCCGGGTGATGCGGACCACGCACCTGAGTGGATGCGTCCGATCGGGTGCTACCGTCCGAAACCATGACGCGTGCCGTGTGCCCCGGCTCCTACGACCCGGCCACCAACGGACACCTGGACATCATCGGCAGAGCCGCGAAGCTCTTCGACGAAGTCGTCGTCGCTGTGCTCATCAACAAGAACAAGAAGACTTTGTTCTCGGTCGAGGAGCGCACCGAAATGCTGCGCGAGGTCACGGCCCAGTGGCCCAACGTCCGCGTCGACGCCTGGCACGGACTGCTGGTCGACTACTGCCTCGAAAACGACATCAAGGCCATCGTGAAGGGCCTGCGCGCGGTCAGCGACTACGACTACGAGCTGCAGATGGCGCAGATGAACCACCAGCTCACCGGCGTCGAGACGCTGTTCATGCCGACCAACCCCATCTACAGCTTCCTGGCCAGCTCCCTGGTCAAGGACGTGGCCACGTACGGCGGCGACGTCACCAGCCTGCTGCCGCCCACCATCAAGGACCGGCTCACCGCGCGGCTCGCCGAGAGTCGCTGACCGGTCACGCTCGGTTAACTTCGATCCCGCCCTGCTGTCACCCGGTGTGGTTACCGTTCACGATCATGAGCGAGATCACATCGCGCACCGTCAGGGTGCTGCTCTCCCTGCTGCTGGTCCTCGCGGGCGCTTCCGCGACGTCCGGTGCGGCGTTCGCGACCGGGGTGGCGCAGGCGTCCTGCGGCGACACGTCAGGCTTCCGCCGAGTCGCCCTGTCGAGCCTGCCCACCCAGGCCACCGACACCGTCCGCCTCGTCCAGCGCGGCGGGCCGTACCCGTATCCGCAGGACAACCAGACCTTCTACAACCGCGAGGGCATCCTCCCGGCCTGCTACACCGGCTACTACAAGGAGTACACGGTCAAGACCCCGAGCAGCTCCACGCGCGGCGCGCGGCGGATCGTCACCGGCAACGCGACCCCGAAGCTGTACTTCTACACGCCGGACCACTACGCGAGTTTCGTCCTGGTGGACATCACCCGGTAGTCGGACACGCCCTGCCGATCTCCCGGCGGCGACGAGATCGGCAGGGCACACTGGGACCGGTACTGCTGTGGGCGCGAGGAGTGAGACGTGTACCGGGTGTTCGAGGCCCTCGACGAGCTGGTCACGATCGTCGAGGAAGCGCGTGGCGTGCCGATGACCTCCGGGTGCGTCGTGCCGCGCGGTGACGTGCTCGAACTCCTGGACGACGTGCGCGACGCCATCCCGGCGGAGCTGGACGACGCCCAGGACGTGCTGGACCACCGCGACGAGCTGGTCGGCAAGGCCCAGCACGACGCGGACCAAACCCTGAGCAAGGCCCGTTCCGACGCCGAGCGGATGGTCTCCGAGGCGCAGCACGAGGCCGAGCGGATGCTGTCCGAGGCGCGTGCGCGCGCCGAGCGGATGGTGGCCGAGGCCGAGGACCAGGCGCAGCGCACGGTCTCCGCGGGCCGGCAGGAGTACGAGGACCTGGTGGGCCGCGCGCACACCGAGGCGGACCGCATGGTCCAGGCCGGCCGGGCCAACTACGAGCGCGCCATCGAGGAAGGCCGGGCGGAGCAGATGCGCCTGGTCGACCAGACCGAGGTCGTGCAGGCCGCGCACGCCGAGTCCGCCCGCGTGCTGGAGGCCGCCCAGACGGAGGCCATCCGGCTGCGCGGCGAGTGCGACGCGTACGTGGACGGCAAGCTGGCCGACTTCGAGGACCTGCTCGCCCACACCCTGCGCAGCGTCGGGAAGGGCCGTTCGCACCTGCGAGGCCCGGCCGTCGCGAGCGCGGCCGCACCGTTCGACTACCGCGATTAGGACCAAGTGACACCCGACCGAACTACGTCCGACCTGCCGATTTCACGCCGACGCCGGTTGTCCCGTACCCTTGACCGGCTGGTCGTGGTAAGTCCCCGATCGCACACCAAACATCATGTCTGAGCATCGTCACGCCTCCGCGCGTCCCACAGCGACCGGGCCCTGGGTCATCGACACCAGGGACCTCGGGCGTCGTGCGGGCTCCAGCCGAGGTTTGCGCAGGACGGTGCCCGCCGAAGGCCTCGGCCTCGCGGGCGTGATCGCGGTGCCGGCGGGGGGCAACGTCGAACTCGACCTCCTGCTGGAGTCGGTGGTCGAAGGCGTGCTCGTGACGGGCACGGCCACGACGGAGGTCGAAGGGGAGTGCTCGCGCTGCCTGGAACCGCTGTCCGCTCAGGTCCAGGTGGAGCTGACCGAGTTGTACGCGTACCCGGACAGCGCCACCGACGAGACCACCGAAGAGGACGAGGTCAGCCGTCTGCACGACGACCTGCTCGACCTCGAACCCGTGGTGCGCGACGCCCTCGTGCTCGCGCTGCCACAGGTGCCGCTCTGCTCGCCGGACTGCCTCGGGCTGTGCGTCGACTGCGGCGGCAAGCTGGCTGATCTCGGCCCTGACCACGGGCATGAGACGATTGACCCCCGATGGGCCGCCCTCCAAGAGCGGTTCGGCGGGAATCGTGACAATCCAGAGGAGAACTAGTCGTGGCCGTCCCGAAGCGGAAGATGTCGCGCTCGAACACGCGCTCGCGCCGCGCTCAGTGGAAGACCAGTGCTGTGCACCTGGTGGCTTGCCAGAACCGGGCCTGCCGCCAGCCGAAGCCGCAGCACATCGCCTGCCCGGCCTGTGGCCAGTACGACGGCCGCCAGGTCGTCCAGCCGGCCTGATCACCCCTCTGGCGAAGGTAGCGGCGAATCGTGGGGGGTAGGTCGTCGCGCGGTCGGTCCGCCGACCGCGCCCCGTTGATCGAAGCGCTCGGCGTCCCGTTGGACGCCGAGCTGCTGACGCTCGCGCTCACACACCGGTCGTACGCGTACGAGAACGGCGGTCTGCCGCCGAACGAGCGACTGGAATTCCTCGGCGACGCGGTGCTCGGCCTCGTCGTCACCGACCACCTGTACCAGACCCACCCGGACCTGCCCGAGGGGCAGTTGGCCAAGCTCCGCGCGAGCGTGGTCAACATGCACGCCCTGGCAGGTGTGGCCCGGGGCTTGGGCGAGGACGGGTTGGGCGGGCATCTCCTGCTCGGTCGCGGCGAGGAGCTGACCGGCGGCAGGGACAAGGCGAGCATCCTCGCGGACGGCCTCGAAGCCGTCATCGGCGCGGTGTACCTGCAATTCGGCATAGAGACCGCGCGTCAACTGGTCCACCACCTGTTCGACCCGCTGTTGGCGGAAGCGCCACTGCGCGGCGCCGGGCTGGACTGGAAGACCAGTCTGCAAGAGCTGACCGCCTCCGCTGGCCTGGGCGTGCCCGAGTACCGGGTGGACGACCAGGGCCCCGACCACCGCAAGGAGTTCACCGCAACGGTGCACGTCGGTGGTCAGGCCTACGGCAGCGGCGATGGGAAGACGAAGAAGGAAGCCGAGCAGAAGGCGGCCGAGGCCGCCTACCGCGTGTTGCACGAACGGGTCCGCGGCGAGCAAGAGGCCGGCGCATCCGGGAACGGCCACGCACCAGGCTCGGCGGGCAACCAGACTTCACCCCAGGCTTTACCTCAGGCTTCACCTACTCAGGAAGACTGACGCCGAAATGTATGCCACGAACGTCCGGACGAACCGGCGCGCGCACCACGCGCGTTCGATCCGCCCGCTGAACGCCAGCCGCAACGGCGGCATCCAGGGTCTGGTCCTCGTGCGCGACACCGCCCAGGCGGGCGGCTGGATGCTCAAGCCGACCAAGCCCCAGGCCGCCGCTTACGAGATGCTCGAAGAGCTGGAGCGTGCCGAGGCCGAGGCCGCCGAGCACGAGACCGAGGACTGATCTCCCGCCCGTGCCCGAGTTGCCCGAGGTAGAAGTAGTCCGCCGAGGTCTGCACGAGCACGTCGCCGGGAGGACGGTCGCTTCGGTCGACGTCCTGCACGCACGCGCGATCCGCCGCCACCTACCCGGTGCGGCGGATTTCGCCATGCGCTTGACCGGTCAACGACTGGACGCCGCACGCCGGCGCGGCAAGTACCTGTGGGTCGACCTGTCGGGTGGCGACGCCATGCTCGCGCACCTGGGCATGAGCGGCCAGATGCTGGTCCAGCCCGCCGACGCCCCGGACGAGAAGCACCTGCGGGTGCGGATCCGGTTCGACGACGGCGGCCCCGAGCTGCGGTTCGTGGACCAGCGCACGTTCGGCGGCCTGGCGTTGGCCGACCTCGTGGAGGTCGACGGCGTCTGGCTGCCGCAGCCGGTGGCGCACATCGCGCGCGATCCGATGGACCCGGCGTTCGACCCGGACGCGGCCGTGGCGGCCTTGCGGCGGCGGCGCACCGAGGTGAAGCGTGCCCTGCTCGACCAGACGCTGGTGTCCGGCATCGGGAACATCTACGCGGACGAGGCGCTGTGGCGGGCCAGGCTGCACGGCCTGCGCCCGGCGGACCTGCTGACCAGGTCGAAGGCCGCCGAGGTGCTGGCGCACGCCACGCAGGTGATGCACGAGGCGCTGGGTGAGGGCGGCACGTCGTTCGACGCGCTCTACGTCAACGTGAATGGCCAGTCGGGCTACTTCGACCGGTCACTGGCCGTGTACGGCCAGGAGGACGAGCCGTGCCGGCGGTGCGGGACGCCGATCAGGCGCGAGCCGTTCATGAACCGCTCGTCGTACTCGTGCCCGCGCTGCCAGCCGCGTCCCCGCCGCAATGGTGGAGCACGGGTGGTCGTGCGCGGCTGATCAGCCGCGGGAACGGGTCACCGCGTTGTCGGGTCGGCCAGTCTGCGTAACAACGGGGTCGCGCATCTGAGCGCTTCCCGCTCCTCCGCCGACATCCGGGAAAGCCTGTCCGACAACAACTCCGCTTCGCCGTGCGCCAGGGACAGGATGGTGTCCCGGCCGAGGCCGGTCAGCTCGACGATGGTGGCCCGCCCGTCGGCGGGATCGGATTCGCGGCGCACCAGCCCGCCGGATTCCAGGCCTGTCACGACCGTGGTCGCCGTGGGTTGGGAGCACAGCGCCCGCACCGCGATCTCGCCGATCCGCATCGGCCCCTGCGACGCGAGTTCCGCGAGCACCAGCAGCTGCGTGGGCTGCAGCCGCCGAACGGACGAGGACTGGCGCAGGCTCCGGATCAACCGGTGCACGGCGACCACGAGTTGTAACGCGTCCTGATTAGTCAGGCTGGTGGTCATCAGACCTCCTGGTGGCTCACTGTGAGTGAGCAAGTGTCCGAATTCGGACAGGACATTCGCACTATCGCAGTACAGCTGTCCAGTGAACGGATTCATTCGCACCCGGATGTACTCACGCTTCCCGCACGAATGCGGACACGAGTCCGGCAGATCGGCATAAAAGTCTCGGGCCCCGCATCAAGGGCGCGTCAGGAAGTTCGCCGAACGTAGTCGGGCAGGGCGTCGCCGCCGGTTCCGGGCGTAGTGTCTCAGCGTGACGAAGGTGCTGGTGGTCGACGACGAGCCGCAGATCGTGCGGGCGTTGCGGATCAACCTGTCGGCCCGCGGCTACTCGGTCCTGACCGCCCACGACGGCACGACCGCGCTCAAGGCGGCGGCCGAGGGCAAGCCGGACGTGGTGGTGCTGGACCTGGGGCTGCCGGACGTGGACGGCACCGCCGTGATCACGGGCCTGCGCGGCTGGACCACGGTGCCGATCATCGTGCTGTCCGCGCGGGTCGACTCGGCGGACAAGGTGCAGGCGCTGGACGCGGGCGCCGACGACTACGTGACCAAGCCTTTCGGGATGGACGAGCTGCTGGCCCGGCTGCGTGCCGCGGTGCGCCGCTCGGCGGTCGTGGAGGGCGAGCACGCGGTCGTGGAGACGGCGTCGTTCACGGTGGACCTGGCGGCGAAGAAGGTGCGGCGGGACGGCGCCGAGGTGCACCTGACGCCCACCGAGTGGGGCCTGCTGGAGATCCTGGCCCGCAACCGCGGCCGGCTGGTGGCGCAGAAGCGGCTGCTCCAGGAGGTGTGGGGTCCGGCGTACGAGAAGGAGACCCACTACCTGCGGGTGTACCTGGCCCAGTTGCGGCGCAAGCTGGAGCCGGAACCCGCGCATCCCCGGCACCTGGTGACCGAGCCGGGGATGGGCTACCGCTTCGAGTCGTGACGGGGGTTCAGCCCGCCGGGATGGTGGGGTGGCGCTCGAACACGATCGTGCCGCGGCACACGAGTTCCTTGTAGAACGCCGCCGCCCTCCCGGTGACCACGCGCTCCTTCGGGCTGTCGTCGGCGTGCACGAACTGGATCAGCCCGTCCCGGCGGCCCAGGCTGATGCACTGCTGGATGTACCGGAAGCCGATCGGAGCGGGCTCCTCGCCCTTGAGCCGCTTCGCCAGGCCGCGCACGGCCTGCTGCGTCGTGGGCAGACCGGTCGCGCAGGCCATCCGGAGTTCCTGGCCGTCCGGCCGCTTCATCGCGGCGGCGTCGCCGAGGGCCACGACGTCCGGGTGCGAGACCGAGGTCAGGGTCCGGTCCACGACCACCCGGCCGTGGTCGTCGACCGCGAACCCGGCTCGGGCGGCCAGGTCGGGTACGCGGAAGCCGGCCGTCCACACGACCGTGTCTGCGGCGATCCGTTCACCGGTGTCGAGCACCAGGCCGTCGGCGCGGACCTCGGTGACCTTCGCGTGGTCGCGCACCCGGACGCCCAGCCGGTCGAACACCGTGCGCAGGTACCGCCTGCCCTTCTCCGAGAGGGCCTGGCCGAAGCTGCCGTGGGTGACCAGCAGGACGTCCAGGTCCGGGCGCGCCTCGGCCAGCTCGGCGGCGGTCTCGATCCCGGTCAGCCCACCGCCCGTGACGGCGACCGTGCGCGCCTTCTCCAGGGCTGCGGCCAGCTTTTGGGTGTCCTCCAGAGTGGACACCGCGTGCGCGTGCTCGGCGGCGCCGGGAACACCGTCCAGGTCGGCGTAGCTGCCCACGGCGTAGACCAGCCGGTCGTAGGCCAGCGTTCCGCCGGTGAGCTGGAGCTTGCGGGTGTCGGGGTCGATACCGGTCACCCGGTCCACCACCAGGTCGACCCCGGCGCCTTTCACGAGGTCGGCGAGCGGGAGGTCGCGCAACGACTGCCCGGTCGCGAGCTGGTGGAGCCTGACCCGTTCCACGAACCGGTCCCGTGCGTTGACCAGGGTGACGCGAGAACCGGTCCACTTCGCCGCCAGCTTGGCCGCGGCCAAGCCCGCGTACCCCGCTCCGACCACCACGACGTGCTCTGTCATCGTTCCCGTCCTTTCGTCCACAGGGGGAGCGGGGCGGAGACCGTGGTGGTGACGACATTAGGGTGTGAACCGTGTCACAAGTATCGATGATCCACACGTGGCAGCTGACCGGGGCGGCGACGACCGCAGTCCGGAAGCTCCTCGACGAGGCGTTCGACGGCGATTTCGGCGATGAGGACTGGGAGCACAGCCTCGGCGGTGTGCACGCCCTCGTCTGGGAAGGCGACGAGCTGGTCGGCCACGGCGCGGTGGTGCAGCGCCGGTTGCTGCACGCGGGTCGGGCGCTGCGGGCAGGTTACGTGGAAGGCGTCGCGGTGCGGGCGGACCGGCGGCGCCAGGGGGTCGGCGGGCTGGTGATGGCGGCCCTGGAGGACGTCGTGCGCGGCGCGTACTCGCTCGGCGCGCTCGGCGCGTCGGAGGACGGCCTGGAGTTCTACGCGGCGCGGGGGTGGCAGCGGTGGCGGGGCAGGACCTTCGTGATGACGCCCGCCGGGGTCGAGCGCACCGAGGAGGAGGACGACGGAATCTTCGTCCTGCCGGTGACGCCGGTCGACCTGACCGGCGACCTCACCTGCGACTGGCGGGACGGGGACGTCTGGTAGTCGTCCCGTGACTAGGGCGCGTCCGCCGTGGTCGTCGTCGTGGTGGTGGCCGAGGACGACGTGGGCACCGGCGGCTCGAAGGAGGTCGGTGGGTTGCTCGGTGGCTGGGTCGTGGGCGGCTGGGTCGTGGGCTTCGGTCCGGCCGTCGTCGTCATGGTCGACTCCGACGTCGGCTCGTCGGGCTGCCCCACCGGCTGCCCGCCAGGTTCCGGCTTCGCCTGCTGTGCCTGCTCCTCGGGCAGCGAGCCGGGTTGCGGGCGCTGCTTGGCGGACACCCGGGTGGACACCGTGACGACCACCGTCGCGGTCCGGCCGTTCGGCCCGGGGCTCACCGACGCGTCCGTCTTCACCTCTGCCTGGTTCTCCGGTGTACCGGCGGCCGGCCCGCCCGTGGCGAGCACCGACGCGAGGGTGGCGATCACCGTGGCGACGGCGGCACCGGCCGCGGCGAGCAGCACCAGCGACGGGAGCTTCGTCTTCGGCGCAGGCTGAGGGTCGTTCTCGAACACACCATCTCCCTGTGGGAAACCCGGATGGATGGTCACGTGTTCGGGTTATCGGCCCGTTGGGCCGGACTTCTCAACCGTTCGGACGGTCCTCCACCCGATGGTGTGGAGGATCGTCACCTGCTCCGGACGGCCTCGTTACTGCGTCTCGCCCGCCGGCGGGTCCACCGGCGGCACCGTCGTGGTCGTCGTGACCGGTGGCGGGGTGGTGGTCACCGGCGGGACCGCGGTCGTGGTGGTCGCGGGCGGCGCGGTCGTCGTCTGCGTCGCCTTCGTGGTGGTCGTCGGGACCGGGTTCGGCTGGGGGTCGTCCACGGTGGTGGTCGTGGTGGTGCCGTCCGGCCTGGTCACGGTGGTCACGCGGGTGCGGCGCGACGGGGTCGTGGTGGTCGTCTCGGCCACGGTCGTGGTCGTGGTCTCGGTCGTCGTGGTCGGGAGGAGCGACGACGGCGACGACGAGGGCGGGCTCGTGGTGAGGCTGCTGCGCGAGACGACGTCCTCCCGCGGCACCTGGTTGCCCGGTGACGCGTCCGTGGTCGCGCCCGCGAAGGAGGCGACGGTGGCGAAGATCGTCGACACGGCGACACCGGACGCGGCCAGCAGCACGTGTGGTGACACGCGCGGTCGGGTGCGCTCGGGCTCCGGGGTCTCGTACAACGGTTCTCCCAACGTCGTGGCGTCTCTACCAGCCGAAGTTCTGGGTCCAGTACCAGCCGCGGGTGTCCAGACCCACGCCGATTGTGCTGAACCCGCAGTTCAGGATGTTGCGCCGGTGCCCGTCCGAGTTCATCCAGGAGTTCATGACCTGCTCGGCGGAGCGCTGTCCCTTGGCGATGTTCTCCCCGCCGGGGCTCGGGTAGCCCGCCGCGCGCATCCGCTCGGCGAAGTCCACGCCCTCGGGGGTGGTGTGCGAGAAGTAGTCGCGCGCGGCCATGTCGGCGCTGTGGCCCTGCGCGGCCTCCGTGACCCGGTCGTCCACCTTCACCGGCTTGCACCCGGCCAGGTCGCGTGCCTCGTTCACCAGGGCAATGACCTGCTGGACCTGCGGCACGTCGGCGGGCGGGGTCGTGGTGGTCGTCGTGGTGGTCGGCTCCGGTGGCGTGGTGGTCGTCGTCTCGGCCGCCGTGGTCGTGCTGGTGGACTCGGTGGTGGTCGTGGTGGTGGTCGGCGCGGGAGGCGGCGGCGCCTGCGTGGTCGGCCGGACCTCCGGCGCAGGGCTCGGAACGGGCCGGCCGGCACCCCCCACACCGCCGACGGCGGTGTTGTCCGACTCCCGGCTTCGTGCTGCGCTCTCCCCGACGAACGGGGCGAGCTGGTCCGGGTTGGCGAAGGCGACGCCGGTCGCACCGGCCGCGCCGAGCAGGAGGCCGACGAGTCCGCCGATCACCGATCGGTTACCGCGCCGTGCTGTCACGGTCGCGCACCGTACCACTAATGGGTGAAATGACAGGATGGTTGTTGTGGCTGAAGCAGAGCGGACCCTGCGCCTCACCGCGTGGGTGCGAGGTCAGGTGCAGGGCGTCGGATTTCGGTGGTGGACCCGCGCGAGAGCGCTTGAGCTGGGACTTGTCGGTTCGGCGTCCAATCTCCGTGACGGCCGCGTCGAGGTGAACGCGGAAGGTCCCGAGTCCGCGTGCCGGGAATTGCTGGTCGCGCTCCGTTCCGGCGATACCCCCGGTCGGGTGCACTCGGTCGTGGAACGCTGGTCCGAGGCCCGCGGTGGGCTCACCGGTTTCGTGGAACGGTGAACGTCCAAGGGCCCGGTGGCGTACTACTTCGATGTGGACCGTGGCGAAGATGTCGTCAGGCAGCTGTACGGCCGTTGGCGCGGCCCGCTGCACGGCTACGTCCTGCGTCTGGTCGGCGGTGACCACCAGTACGCCGAGGACGTGGTGCAGGAGACGTTGCTGAGGGCCTGGAAGCACGCCGACGAGCTGACACCCGCCGACGCGGGGCCGTGGCTCTACACGGTGGCCAGGAACCTGGTCATCTCCGGCTTCCGCAAGCGCGGCGGGCGGAACTCCGAAGTGCCGATCGAGCCCGGTGACCTGCCCCCGGTCGCGGACGAGGTGGACCACGTCCTGCAGAGCTGGCAGGTCGCCGAGGCGCTGCGGGCGCTGAGCGCCGACCACCGCAACGTGGTCGTCGAGCTGTACTACCGGCGGCGTTCGGTCGCCGAGGCGGCAGTGGTGCTCGGCATCCCGCCCGGCACGGTCAAGTCGCGTTGCTTCTACGCCCTGCGCGCGTTGCGCGACGCACTGGAGGAGCGGGGGGTCACAGAGTCATGACCTGTGCCCAAACCGTCGCGCTCGGCGCGTACCTGCTCGGCTCCCTCGACCCGGTGGAGCGATCGTCGTTCGAACGGCACGTCCGCGGCTGCTCCACCTGCCGCCGGGAGATGGTGCGGCTCGCGCCGCTGCCCGGCTTGCTCGGCCAGGTCCACCCGGCGGACCTGGAGCTGCCGTTCGACGAGCCGGCGCCCGAGCCGGACCTGTGGCCGCTGCCCGCGGAGGCCGAACCGGAGCCGCCCGCGCCGCGCCGGCGTCGGTGGCCGGTGCTGGTCGGCGCGGGGGTGTTGGTCGTGCTCGTCGCGCTGGCCGGGGTCCTGGTGCCGCGGCTGACGGGGGACGACCCCGCCACCGTGACGTGGCACGCGACCGACGGCGCGTCCGGCGTGGTGGCCAGCGCGGACCTCGTCGGCAAGTCCTGGGGCACCGAGCTGTGGATGAAGATCGAGAACATGCCCGAGGGGGCCCGCTGCAAGCTGATCGTGCACGACCGCGCCGGGCGCACCGAGATCGCCGGCTGGTGGGGCACCGACCACGCGCCGGACGAGCGCATCCCGGGGTCGACCTCGTTCCCGGTGGACCGGATAGAACGGCTCGACCTGGTCGTCGACACGCGGGTGCTGGTCTCGGTTCGACCGTGATCCCGCTGGTCAGCGTGCCTACGACCGGTCCGACGCCCGCACGGGTACTCTGCCCCGCGTGCACCTCAAGAGCCTGACGCTGAAGGGCTTCAAGTCCTTCGCCTCGGCTACCACGCTGCGCTTCGAGCCCGGCATCACGTGCGTCGTCGGACCGAACGGGTCCGGCAAGTCGAACGTCCTCGACGCGCTGCGCTGGGTGATGGGCACGCAGGGCGCGAAGGACCTGCGCGGCGGCAAGATGGAGGACGTCATCTTCGCCGGCACGTCCGGTCGCGCGCCGCTCGGCCGCGCCGAGGTGACGCTGACCATCGACAACTCCGACGGCGCGCTGCCGATCGACTACGTCGAGGTGTCGATCACCCGCCGGATGTTCCGCGAGGGCGCGACCGAGTACGAGATCAACGGCAACTCGTGCCGGCTGATGGACATCCAGGAGCTGCTGAGCGACTCCGGCATCGGCCGCGAGATGCACGTGATCGTCGGCCAGGGCCAGCTCGCCGCGATCCTGGAGTCCAAGCCCGAGGAGCGGCGGGCGTTCGTCGAGGAGGCCGCGGGCGTCCTCAAGCACCGCAAGCGCAAGGAGAAGGCGCTGCGGAAGCTGGAGGCGATGCAGGCGAACCTGACCCGCCTCACCGACCTCACCGCCGAGCTGCGCCGTCAGCTCAAGCCGCTGGGCAAGCAGGCCGAGATCGCCCGCCGCGCCCAGACCGTGCAGTCCGAGCTGCGCGACTCGCGGATGCGGCTGCTGGCCGACGACCTGGTGACGCAGCGCGAGGCGCTGGCCCGCGAGGAGCAGGACGAGGCCGCCGCCCGCGCCCGCCGCGCCGAGGTGGAGAAGTCGCTCCAGCTGGCGCAGGTGCAGCAGAACGAGCTGGAGGACCAGGTCGCGGCGGACGCGCCGAAGCTCCAGCAGGCCCAGGACACCTGGTACCGGCTGTCGGCGCTGGAAGAGCGGCTGCGCGGCACGGTCCGGTTGGCGGTGGAGCGGGAACGGCACCTGTCGGCGGCCGTGGACGCGCCGCGCGGCGGGCGTGACCCGGACGAGTTGGAGGCCGAGGCCGAGCAGACCGCCGTGCTGGAGCAGGAGCTCCAGGACGGTGTGACGGAGGCTCGGATCGGGCTGGCCGAGGCCGTGGAGACGCGGGCCGAGCTGGAGCGGATGGTGTCCGCGGCGGAGAAGGCGCACCTGGCCGCCGTGCGGGCGATCGCGGACCGGCGCGAGGGCCTGGCCCGGTTGTCCGGGCAGGTGGAGGCGCTGCGGTCGAAGACGAGCGCGACCGCCGAGGAGATCGAGCGTATGTCGACCGCCCTGGCCGAGGCGGTCGAGCGGTCCGAGGTCGTGCAGCTGGAGCTGGCCGAGGCCCGGGAGATGACCGGGACCGAGGACGAGGACGACGTCGGGCTGGACGAGCGGCACCGGCTGGCCGTGGAGGCGGACGACGCGGCGCGGCGCCGGGTCGAGGAGCTGGTCAAGGCCGAGCGGACGGCCGAGCGGGACATCGCGTCGTGGAAGGCGCGGGTGGACGCGCTGTCGCTGGGCCTGACCCGCAAGGACGGCGCGGGCGCGCTGCTGGCGTCCCGGCTGCCGGGGTTGCTGGGGTCGGTCGCGGCGCTGCTGACCGTGGAGCCGGGCGCGGAGGTCGCGTTGGCGGCGGCGCTCGGGCCGATCGCGGACGCGGTCGCGGTGGCGTCCGGTGCGGACGCGGTGGCGGCGCTGGAGCTGTTGAAGGAGCAGGACACCGGTCGCGCCGGGGTGCTGGTGGGCGGTGCGGCGGTGAGCGTCGACCGGTCGGACCGGCCCGCGCTGCCCGAGGGGGCGCGGTGGGCGGTCGAGCAGGTGCAGGCGCCCGAGCCGCTGCGGCCCGCGTTGCACCGGGCGCTGGACAAGGTCGCCGTGGTGGACTCGCTGGCCGCCGCGCGGGCGTTGGTGGACGCGCACCCGTCGGTCCGGGCGGTGACGCGGGACGGTGACGTGCTGGGCGCGGACTGGGCCGTCGGCGGGTCCGGGCGCAGCCAGAGCGTCATCGAGGTGCAGGCCGCGGTGGACGAGGCGTCGGAGAAGCTGGCGCTGGCGGAGCGCGCGCTGGAGCGGTCCGCTGCCGCTCTTGAGGGCGCGCGGGCCGAGCAGCAGTCGCGCCGCGCCGAGGTCACCGCGGTGAAGGACCAGCTCAACGAGGCCAAGGTGCGGCGCGCCCGGTCGTCCGAGCGGCTGAACCGGCTGGCGTCGGCGGTGCGGTCGGCCGAGGCCGAGGTGGAGCGCGTGCGGGTGCAGCGGGAGAAGGTCGAGGCCGCCCGCGAGGAGAACCTGCTCAAGCTCGCCGAGCTGGAGGAACGGCTGCTGGTGGCGCAGGAGCAGCCGCTGGACGACGAGCCGGACACCGCGCACCGCGACGAGATGGCCGCCGAACTGGCCGCCGCGCGTCAGGGCGAGGTCGACGCCCGGTTGGCGCTGCGGACCGCCGAGGAGCGCGCCCGTGCGTTGCAGGGCAAGGCGGAAGGGCTGCGGCGGGCGGCGCGTGCGGAACGTGAGGCGCGGGAACGCGCCCAGCGGGCGCACGCCGCTCGGGCGCGCGGTGCGGTGGTGGCGAAGGCCGTGGTGCGCGGCGGCGAGATCGCGCTGGAGAAGATCGCCGCCTCACTGGCCCGTGCCGCCCGCGAGCGCGACGCCGCGCAGGAACGCCGGACGCAGCGCGAGACGTACCTCGCCCAGATCCGCAACCTGGTCCGCGAGATGTCCGGTGAGCTGGAGAAGCTGACCGACGCCGTGCACCGGGACGAGGTGCTGCGGGCCGAGCAGCGGATGCGGATCGAGCAGCTGGAGACCAAGGTCGCCGAGGAGTTCGGCATCGGGCTGGACGACCTGGTCGCCGAGTACGGGCCGGACGTGTTCATCCCGCCGTCGCAGCAGGAAGTCGCCGAGTACGAGGCGGCGAAGGAGCGCGGTGAGGCCGTGACGCCGCCGCAGCCGATCCCGTTCGACCGGGACACCCAGGTGCGGCGGGCGAAGCGGGCCGAGCGGGACCTGTCGCTGCTGGGCAAGGTGAACCCGCTGGCGCTGGAGGAGTTCGCGGCGCTGGAGGAGCGCTACAAGTTCCTGTCCAACCAGCTGGAGGACATCAAGGCGACCCGGCGCGACCTGCTGACCGTGGTGAAGGACGTCGACGACAAGATCCTGGAGGTCTTCTCGTCGGCCTACGAGGACGTCGCGCGCGAGTTCGAGATCGTGTTCAAGGTGCTGTTCCCGGGTGGCGAGGGCCGGCTGGTGCTGACCGAGCCGGGCGACATGCTGACCACCGGCATCGAGCTCGAAGCCCGGCCGCCGGGGAAGAAGGTCAAGCGGCTGTCGTTGCTGTCCGGTGGGGAGAAGTCGCTGGCGGCGGTGGCGATGCTGGTGGCGATCTTCCGCGCGCGGCCGTCGCCGTTCTACGTGATGGACGAGGTCGAGGCGGCGCTGGACGACACCAACCTGCACCGGTTGATCGGGCTGTTCGAGCAGCTTCGGGAGCACTCGCAGCTGCTGATCATCACGCACCAGAAGCCGACGATGGAGATCGCGGACGCGCTGTACGGGGTGTCGATGCGCGGTGACGGCATCAGCCAGGTGATCTCGCAGCGGTTGCGCGGCGAGGACAAGCCGAAACGCGCCAGGATGGCTGCCGCCGTCGCGGAGGGCAAGGTCGTTCCGGCCGCCGAAGCCGCTGCTGAGCCCGCCGCTGAGCCCGCGTCCGCTCCAGGAGCCGACATGGCCCCGCCCGCCGGACCCGTGCCCGCTCCGGAGGCAGAAGCGGCACCGCCCGCCGACCCTGCCTAGTCGTCCCGGTGCGCGAACCCGGTCCGGTACGCCCACACCACGGCCTGCGTCCGGTCGCGAGCGTCCAGCTTGGCCAGCACGTGCTTGACGTGCGTCTTCACGGTCTCGACCGAGAGGTGCAGCGCCCGCGCGATCTCCGGGTTCGACCACCCGCGCGCCAACGCCCGCAGCACGTCCGCCTCCCGCCCGGTCAGCCGCGCGGCCCGTGCGCGGTCGGGAGCGGTGCGGGCGGCGTACCCCTCGAACAGCCGTCGCGTCACGGAGGGCGACACCACCGCGTCACCCGCCGCCACCGCGCGGATGCCCGCCACCAGCTCCTCCGGTGACGCCCGTTTCAGCAGGAACCCGTCCGCTCCGGCCGCGATCGCGTCGTCCACCACCTCGTCCAGGTCGAACGTGGTCAGCACCAGGACCCGCGGCCTCCCGGCGAGACCCATCAGCTCGCGCGTCGCGGACACCCCGTCGCGGATCGGCATCCGGACGTCCATCACCACCACGTCCGGCCGCACCGCCACCGCGGACCGCACCGCCGACGCGCCGTCCGCCGCCTCACCGACGACCAGGATGTCGGCCTCGGCCTGGAGCAGCGCCTTCAGCCCGCCCCGCACCAGCGCGTCGTCGTCGACCAGGAGCACCCGGATCACGGCCGCACCGGCAACGTCGCCCGCACCCGGAAGCCGCCTTCGAACGGTCCCGCCTCGAACGAGCCCCCCTCCAGCCGCGCCCGCTCGCGCATGTTCACCAGCCCCCGTCCCGGCGTCGGCACGGCCAGCCCGTGCGCCTCGTTGACGACCTCCACCACCACCGAGCCACCGGCCACGGCCAGGTCGACGTCGATCCGCCCGGACGACGTGTGCCGCAACGCGTTGGTCACCGCCTCCTGCACGATCCGCCGCACGGTCCGACCGGTGCCCCGGGCCAGCTCGACGTCACCGGTCAGCCGCAGCTCCCGGCCGGCCGCGCGCACCCGGTCGGCCAGCTCGGACAGGTCCGGCGGCGGGTCGTCGGAGTGCACGACCCTCAGCAGCCGGTCCAACTCGCCGAGCGCGTCCCGGCCCACGTTCTCGATGTGCCCCAACGCTTCGCGCGCGAACGCCGGGTTGTCCGCGAACACCCGCCGGCCGACACCGGCCTGCATCACCATCACGTTCACCGCGTGCCCCAAGGCGTCGTGCAGCTCGCGGGACAGGCGGGTCCGCTCCTCGGCCAGCAGCCGGGCCTGCTCGGACCGGGCGGACGACCGGCGGCTGCGGGCGGCGTCACCCGCGACCGCGGCGATCACGAAGATCATGCCCAGGCCGAAGACCTCGGCCGCGTCCACGGAGCCGAAGTCGAAGGCCAGGTAACCGGCGACCGACAGGGCCGTCACCGCCGCACCGACGGCACGCCGCACCCAGCCGTAGGTGGCGAACACGGTGAACGTGGCGATCCACGCGGGCCACTGCACGATGGTCGGCGGGTAACCGGCCACCGCGTTGCCGACGACCAGCGCGCCGGTGGCCACCAGCACCGGCATCGGCGCGGCCTGCCGCCACAGCAGGCACAGCGCGGACACCACGGTGAACGCCAGTCCCGGTGCGTCGAGCGGCCGGTGCGGCGGGTTCGCACCCACCAGCACGGCCGCCACCACCGACGCGACCACGAGCGCGGCGGCCAACCAGACATCGGTGCGGTGGGGCACGGCTCATCGTCCCCCGCGCACCACCCCCGTCCGCAACGCCCTTCGGTCGACCGCGCCTCCCTCGCGCGAGGGAGGCACATCGCCCCGTCGGGAGTGGCGACCGCACACGTGCCCGTCCCTAGCGTTCCGCCCATCGCACGCACGAAGGGGGACGAATGGTGACCAAACAGCGCACGGTGGGTCTCTGGTGGCTCGCGCTGACCGCGGGGGCGATCGCGGTGTACGCGCCGCTGCCGTACCTGACCACCTCGCTGGGAGAGATGGCGGCCGAGGGTGGTGGGCTGGCCGCGCACTACGCGGCGCAACCGGGGTGGACGCGGGCCGTGCTGTACGCGCACATGGTGGTCAGCGGGCCGGCGCTGCTGCTGTCACCGCTGCAACTGTCGACGCGGGTGCGCGCCAAGGCCCCGCGCCTGCACCGCGCGCTGGGCCGGGTCGTCGTTGTCGCGATGGTGGCGGGTGGCGCCGCCGGCGGGGTGCTCGCGCCGTTCAGCGCCGCCGGCTGGATCGGCACGGCCGGCTTCGGGCTGCTGGCCGTGCTGTCGGTGGCCTTCCCGCTGCTGGGCCTGCGGGCGGTCCGCGCCGGCGACGTGCCGGCCCACCGCCGGTGGATGGTGCGGGCCTTCGCGATGGTCTACGCCGGGGTGGCGCTGCGCCTCGGCGTGCTGCTGCTGATGCCCGTGACCGGCGACTTCATGTCCGCGTACCTGTTCATGCCGTTCGGCTCGTGGGTGCCGAACCTCCTGGTCGCGGAATGGGTGCTGCGGCGCGGACGGGTCAGCGGGCGTCCAGCTGCTTCGCCTCTTCCGGCGTAGGCGCGCTGCCGCCGAGGTGGGCGGGCTGCCACCACTGGTTTTCGCCCGAGTCCGGGTAACGGGCCTGGGCCGAGTCCAGCAGCTCCTGCATCCGCTCACGCAGCGCCGCGTCCGTGGTCGGCTCCATCGGCTCGCCGACGATGATCGTGATCGGCACGTGGCGCTGCGTCAGCGACTTCGGCCTGCCCTTTGTCCACAGCCGCTGCGTGCCCCACACGGCGGTGGGGAGCAGCGGCACGCCGGCTTCCGCCGCCAGCCTGACCGCGCCGCTCTTCACCTCCTTGACGGTGAAGGACCTGCTGATGGTGGCCTCCGGGAAGATCCCGACGACCTCACCGGACTTCAGCGCGTCCAACGCGTGCTGGTACGACGCCTGCCCGGCGGCCCGGTCCACCGGGATGTGGTGCATCCCGCGCATCAGCGGGCCGGACACGCGGTGCTTGAACACCTCGTGCTTGGCCATGAACCGGACCATCCGGCGCGCGGGCTGCGCGCCGTAGCCGGCGAAGATGAAGTCCAGGTACGAGACGTGGTTGGAGGCCAGCACGGCCCCGCCGGTGGCCGGCACGTGATCCGCGCCCTCCACGGTGATCCGCATGTCGAGCACGCGGAACATCAGCTTGGCCGCGGCGATCACCGGCGGGTACACGCGATCTGGCATACGTGCAGCTTACTTTACTCGTCAGTAGTGCGATCGTGTTCGCGCACGAGCCGCGGCACTCCCGCCAAGTCCTCCTCGTTGCAGAGCAACTTGAGGGCGTAGTAGGGAGAGCCCTTGGTGTCGTCGTAGTCCAGGTGGACCGCGATCACGTCGACCGCCTCACCGAGCCAGTCCTGCGTCTGCCGCAGCCACGAGGCCGCGCGCTCCAACGCGTTGGGCAGGTCGTCGTCACGGAACTCGACCGGCCTGTAGGGGACCTCCTGCACGGTGTCCCGCTGGTTGGCAGGCATCGGTAGGTCTACCGCCACCCCGCTGTCGTTGAGTTCGAGTTGGATCGTTTCCTCGCTCACCCTCCCAGGGTTCCCCAACGCGAAACGCGCGGCAATAGATGTCGGTCATCGGTGACGTCGTGTCGGCGTGTCGATCCGGGCTCCCGGCCCCCGCGCCCGTCGTCCACCGAGCCGTCCGAGGTGGCCGGGTCAGATGCGCACCGGCAGTTCCGCCAGGCCGTTGACCAGCACTTTCCGCCACGCCAGGTCCTCCACCGGCCGGGCCGCGCGCAGTCCCGGGAACCTCCGCGTCAACACCGTCAACGACTCCTGGAGCTCGATCCGGGCCAATTGCGCCCCGAGGCAGAAATGAGGGCCGGCACCGAGCGCCAGGTGGTGGTTCGGCGTTCGACCGAGGTCGAGCCGGTCCGGTGCGGCGAACGCGCGGTGGTCGCGGTTGGCCGAGCCGATGGCCGCCATCACGCCGTCGCCCGCGCGGACCACCACGCCCGCGATCTCCACGTCCTCCAGCGCCACCCGCAGCTGACCGACCTCGCTCAGCCGCGTGAACCGCATCAGCTCCTCCACCGCGCTCGGCACCAGCGACGGCTCGCGCACCAGCCGTTCCCACCGCGACCGCTCCCGCAGCAGGGTCGCGACGAAGCCGGTGATCTGGTTGGCCGACGTCTCGTGCCCCGCCACCAGCAGGTTCACCGCGAACGCGACCAGCTCGTCGTGCGTCAACGGCGTCGCGCACAGCTCGTCGAGCAGGTCGTCCGACCGCGGCTCGTGCCGTTTCGCCGCCACCACCGCGCCCATGTAGTCCAGCAGGCTCGCCATCGCCGCCTCGACCCGCGGCTGGTCCACCAGCTCCAGGCTGTAGGCGACCTCGACCCACTCCCGGAACCGCTCCCGATCGGAGTACGGCACCCCGAGCAGCGTGCAGATGACCTGGATCGGCAACGGCAGCGCGTAAACCTGCCGCAGGTCCGCGCCGTCCACCACGTCGTCCGCCAGCTTCTCGCACAGCTCGCGCACCCACGGCCGGGTCCGCTCGATCCGCCGGTGCGAGAACGCGCCGGACACGAGCTTGCGCAACCGGGTGTGCTCGGGCGGGTCCGTGGTCGGCAGGGTGCCGGGCAGCGGCCGGGAGACACCCACCTGCGGCGCGCCCGCCGCCACCACGCCCGCACGGGAGAACCGCGGGTCGGCCAGCACCAGCTTCACGTCGTCGTAGCGGGTCACCAGCCACACCAGCGCGCCCGTGAGGGTGCGGACCCGGATCACCGGCGCCTCCTCCCGCAACCGCGCCCAGGTGGGCGACGGGTCGAAGGCGAAGGCGTCGGCGAAGGGGATGTCGAGGACGTCGTCCGTCATGACCTCGACGCTAGGAGCCCGGGGGAGCGCAGTGCCAGCGCCATCCGGTGCGCTTCGGCAGGTCGGCGCCTCGGGGAACATCCGTGCCGGCACCTTCCTCGCCGGCTCCGGCCGCACCCCGACGTCGCACGTGCTCAACTCCGCCGGACCGGCCGCGAGGTCCATGGAGTTCCGGAGCAGGCGGTCCGAGAGGTGCGCGACGGTCTTCGCGACCGTCCAGTCCAGTCCAGGCCCGGCACGACCGCCGTCCACTCCCGCTCCACCGCGCCTGCGACGAACGCGGCGCAGTGCTCGGCGACCTCCGTCACGTCCCGCCCCACCAGCACCGAAAACTCCCTCGCGTTCGTCCGACCTCGCGGGTGACCATTCCAGACATGTACGACATCCGTCCCGCCGCCCAGGACGACCTGGACGCCGTTCTCGCGTTGATCCTCCGGTTGCAGGCCGACGACGCGCACCACATCGGCTACCTCGGCGAGGCGCTCGGCGAGATCTCCGCGGAGCTGGCCGAGTTCGAGCCCGACTGGGCCTCGTGCACCGTGGTCGCCACCGACGACTCCGGCCGGGTGTGCGGCGCGCTCAGCGTCGAGGTCGACGCCGAGTCCGGCCGCGCCTACCTGCACGGGCCGTTCGTCGACGTCCCGGTCAACCACCCGGCGGGCAGCCGGATCTGGGACCAGACCGCCGACGCCCTCTACTCCCGCGCCGCGCCGCTGCTCGACGGCGTCGTCGACCGGGAGCTGCTGGGCCACACCGGGCACCGGCAGCTGGCCGCGTTCGCCGAACGGCACGGCTTCTCCGCCGCCCGTGCGTGCGGCATCCACGTCCTGGGCGGTGACGGGCTGCGTGCCCTGCTGCTGCGCGAGGCGAGCTGCCCGCGCACCGGACCGGCCCGGGAGATGCGCGTGCTGCCGACCGACCCGGCGGTGCACGAGGCGGTGGCCGTGCTGCACGAGCGGTGCTTCCCCAAGACGTACCTGTCGGGGCGCAGGCTCGTGGACAGCAGCCGCTCGCACACCGTGGTCGTCGCGATGGACGGTGAGCGGGTCCTCGGCTACGCCTCCGGCAAGGCCGAGCCGGGCGAGTTCTACCTCGACTTCGTGGCCGTGGAACCGGACGTGCGCGGGCAGGGTGTGGGCGGGGCGCTGGTCACCGAGCTGGTCTGGAAGCTCGCCGAGAAGTCCGGCGCACGACCGCAGGCCGCCGCCGCGATCCTCGACGGGAACCGGTCCTCACAGCGGTTGTTCGAACGGCTCGGTTTTCGACTCCACCTCGAACTCGTCGCCTACCGAATCGGTAAAGCGGCCTGATTGATCTTTTCCCCGGTGCGCCGCACCGGTTCCCCCAAATGTCGTAGAAACGCTCTGGTGCGTCTGCCGATTTCATCGGTGAAGCCCATCCGCGCAGGTCGGATGGTCTCAACCACTCGATGGGAAGTGGGTAGTCGCATGCGCAAATCAATTCGCAGTGCATTCACCGGATCCGTCGCCGTGATTCTCGCCTTTTCCGGCGCCCTCGTCGCCGGCGCGGAATCCCGGGGCACGGAACCCCCGGGCGCGGAAGGACGGCTCCCGGGTGACGTGCTGGCCGCGATGCAGCGCGATCTGGGGCTGGACGCAGACCAGGCGAACAGACGCGCGGTCCAGCAGGAAGAGGCCGACCGGCTCGACGACGTGCTGGAGGCACGGCTGGGCGGGGTGTTCGGCGGCGCCTGGTTCGACGGCGCGTCGGGCAAGCTCGTGGTCGGCGTGACCGACGCGAACCGGGCGGGCGTCGTCACCGCCGCGGGCGCACGGGCACGCGTGGTCAAGCACAGCGAGAGCCACCTCGAAGCCGTCAAGGCCGAACTGGACGCGCTCGCGGGCGGCAAGGGCGACGCCCAGCGCAAGGCCGCTCCCGGCCAGGCGGACAAGGCGGCCGTCGAAGGCCTCACCAGCTGGTCGGTCGACCCGGTCACCAACACCGTTGCCGTCACCGCGCTGAAGGGGGCCAAGGGCCTGAGGACCCTGGCCCGGTACGGCGACGCGGTGCGGGTCGAGACCGCCACGACCGAGCCGCGGACCACGGCGTTCCTCGACGGCGGTGACGACCTCGACTACCCGAACGGCGGCTGCTCGGCGGGCTTCAACATGCGCAACACGACCACCGGTGCGCGGTACGTGCTGACCGCCGGGCACTGCGGCGCGGCGGGCTCCGTCGTGCGCGGCCAGGGCAACGTGGTGATCGGCTCGGTGGAGGCCGCGTTCTTCCCGTCCTACGACGACGCGCTGATCCGCGTCACGAACACCGGTGCGTGGACGCAGGGGGCGTGGGTCGACGTGAACCCGCCCAACGGCGGCATCGTGACCGTCAGCGGGCACAGCGACTCCCCGGTCGGCACCGCGATCTGCAAGTCGGGCCGGACCACCAAGCTGACCTGCGGCACCATCACCGCGAAGCGGCAGACCGTCACCTACACCGGCGGCCTGACGGTCTACGACCTGACCCGGCACAACGCGTGCGTCGAGCCGGGCGACTCGGGCGGCTCCAACTACCGCAACTCGGGCACCCGCACCGCCGAGGGCGTGACCAGCGGCGCGCAGCTCTACACCGTGGGCGGCAGGGACCGCTGCGGCCAGGTCGTCGGCGTGGCGAACGTGTCCTGGTACTACCCGGCCGCGCTCAGCGTGCCGTACTACCAGGGCGCCTACGGCGCGACCCTCTGGTGACGCCGTGACGTGAGGGGTGGTCGGCCGGCGCGGGAGACGCGCCGGCCGACCACCCGTTCTCACGCCGCCTTGACGGCCACCGCCTCGTCGACGTCCGGCGGCTGGTAGCCCTTGTGGCGCAACGACATCAGGCCACCGACGATCAACGTCACCAGCACGCCGAGCGGCGTGTACCACGGGTAGGCCAGCGAGACGATCTTCTGCGCGGGCGCCGCCGGCGCGAAGTCGATTCGCAGGGCGGCCTCCGGGCCGACGAACTTCACGCCCAGGATCACGAACGCCATCACGACCACCGTGACGCCGAACGCCACGATCGCGTCGAGCTGCTTGGCCTTGCGGAACAGCAGCCCGAGCAGGAACGCGCCGAGCAGCGCGCCGTACGTGAACCCGGCGATCGACAGGCCCTGCTCCACGATCGGGTTACCGCGACGGGTCAGCGTGGCGAACAGGCCGGCGCACACGATCAGCAGGCCGGCCCAGACCACGGTCCAGATCCGACCCTGGCGGAACACCTCCGCCTCGGTCATCGGCCGCCGCACGACCTTCTGGACGATGTCCGTCACGGTCGAGGAGGCCAGCGCGCCGAGCGACGACGACAACGCCGCCGCCAGGATGCCCGCGATCACGAACCCGGACAGGCCCGACGGCATGTCGTTGACGATGAAGTTCGCGAACAGCTCGTCGTTGTTGTTGAGCCCGAGGTCCTTGACCGGGTTGGCGGCCTTGTAGAACGCCCACAGCATCACGCCGATGAACAGGAACAGCGCGAACTGGAGGAACACGACCACGCCGCTGGCGATCAGCGCCTTCTGCGCCGCGCGCACGTCCTTGGTGGCCATCAGCCGCTGCACGATCAGCTGGTCCGCGCCGTGCGAGGCCATGGAGAGCACCGCGCCGCCGATGAAGGCGGTGACGATCGCGTACTGCGAGGTGAGCGGGCTGGCGTCGAGGTCGAAGATCTGGAACTTGCCCGCGTCGGCCGCAGCGGAGAACCACCCGTCGGGCAGCTTCCCGTTCAGCACCATGATCACCGCGAACGCGCCGACGACGTACCAGAGCATCTGGATCGCGTCGACCCACACCACGGCCCGCACGCCGCCGAGGAAGCTGTAGACGACCATCGCGACGCCCAGCACCGCGACGATCACCCAGTACGACACGTCCACGCCGTACGCGACGAGCACGACCTTGATCGGGATGGCGGTGGCGAACAGCCGCAGGCCGTCCGCGAGCAGCCGGGTGATCAGGAACGTCATCGACGCGGTGCTCTGCATGTTGTTGCCGAACCGCTTGCCGAGGAACCCGTACGCGGTGATCAGCTCGCCCGCGATGTACTTGGGCAGCAGCACGAACGACACCACGATCCGGCCGATCAGGTAGCCCACGGCCAGCGACAGGAACGTCATCGGGCCCAGGTACGCGATGGTCGGCACGCTCAGCACGGTGAGCGTGGACGTCTCGGCCGACACGACCGACACGCACACCACCCACCACGAGATGCGGCGTTCGCTGACGAAGTAGTCGGTGGCGGAGCGCTGCCGCCCCGCGATCCACACGCCCAGCAGCGGCATGCCCACCAGGAACAGCACGATGATGCCGACATCAAGTGCGCGCATGGTCTCCTCCATCTTCCTGGCACTCTTGGCCTGACTGCCGCTCTTGGCGGCGGATCGTCAATCCCGTCACAGCGGTGATCACGGGCTCGGGCAAGCGCAGCGGGTAGCGGCCGGGGGTGATCGACCCCAGCGGTCGCGGGCCGGCGGCGCCGGTGGCGGACGGCACGTTGGCGGGCAGTCCGTGCCAGGTCAGGAAACCCAGCAGGGCGGCCAGGTAGGCCTCCTTGCCCGCCGCGGGCAGTCCCAGCTCGTCGCTCGTGCGCAGGTCCACGAGTCGGCCCAACGACTCGACGAGCACGGGGTTGCGCATGCCGCCGCCGGAGCCGATGACGGCACCCTCGCACTCGGCGGAGATGGTGCGCGCGGTGAGTTCGGTCAGCGTGGCCAGGAAGTCCTCGGCGGGCATGGTCAGCCCTTCGGAGACCCGGTCCAGGTAGGCGCGGTTGAAGTGCTCCTTGCCGGTGGACTTGGGCGCGGGCCGGGCGTAGTACGGGTCGGCCAGCAGCCGGTCGAGCAGCTCGGCGTGCACCTGGCCGCGGCGCGCGAACTCGCCGTCCGTGTCCTGCGTGCGCAGGCCGCTGGAGAGCACGGTCATGGCCGCGTCCATGAGCGCGTTGCCCGGTCCGGTGTCGTAGGCGATCACACCACCGGGCGAGACCTTGGTGATGTTGGCGATGCCGCCGATGTTCAGCGCGGTCGCCGGCCTGCCCTCGGCTTCGGCGAGGCCGGCCAGCCACAGCGCGTCCAGCGTGCTCGCCAGCGGCGCGCCGTGCCCGCCGGCGGCGACGTCCCGGACCCGCAGGTCGGCCACCACCGGCAGTCCCGTGGCTTCGGCTATCCACGCGGGCTGGCCGAGCTGGAGCGTGCCGAGGCAGCGCCCGTCCTCGACCCAGTGGTGCACGGTCTGGCCGAGCGACGACACGAGGTCGCCCCGGTACCGCGCGGCGACGGCGGCGAACGCCTGGCCGAGCTTGGTGTCCAACGCGCACAGGTCGGCGGCGCTGGTCGGTGGCTCGCGCAGCTCTTCGGGGAACGGGTGCTCGGCATGCTCGACGGGGGTCAGCACGACGGTCAGGCCGTCCAGGGACAGCTCTGCCACGGCCACGTCGATGGCGTCCATCGAGGTGCCAGAAATGAGCCCGATCACCCTCACGCCCTGTGGTCTATTCCACACGGACCGCTGACGCAAGAGGCTTGGTGGGAAAGTTGCCGGAAATCAACCTGGTTCGTTGATCGCCAACATGCGGTGACGTGCGAGGATTGCGCCGTGTCCACCACGACCCTGATCTGGATCATCGTCGTCGTCGCGGTACTGCTCGCGGTCGCCCTCGTGACGGGCGTCGTGCTGGCGCGACGCCGGCGGATCAGCCTCACCGAGCGCGAGCCGGAGCAGCCGACCAAGGGCCGCTACCAGGCCGGTGGTGCGATCACGTTCAACGCGCCCGCGCCGCCGGTGGCCAGACCCGGTGAGCCCGCCGGACCCGTCGCCGAACCGGTCGAGCGCGCTCCCTCGGCCCCTGCCGCGCCTGCCACACCTGTCGCTCCCGCCGAGCGCGCCGCGCCTGTCGCGGAGCCCGCTGCGGAGCCTGCCGCCGAGCCGGCCGCCGGGGGCGCCACGCCCGCCGACGTGATCGAGCCCGTCCGGCACCCGGTGGCCGACCGCACGGAGGTCGACGGCCAGCCGGGCGTCGGCGACGACGCGGCCGTGCCGCGCGACTCGGTGAAGCGCGGCTTCGTCGAGGTCGACCTGCCCGAAGAGTCGTCCGAGATCGAGGAGATCGAGCCGACGTCCGGCCGGCTGGAGCGCCTGCGCGGTCGGCTGTCGCGGTCGCGCTCGGCGTTCGGCCAGGGCCTGCTCGGGCTGTTGGGCGCGGGTGACCTGGACGAGGACTCGTGGACCGACGTCGAGGACACGCTGCTGATGGCGGACCTGGGCGCGGCGATCACGGACCAGATCGTCACGGCGCTGCGGGAGCAGATCGTGGCGCGCGGTGTCCGCACGTCCGACGACGCCCGCGCCTTGCTGCGGGACGTGCTGGTCGATGCCCTGCACCCCGAGATGAGCCGCGCGGTGAACGCCCTGCCGCACGCGGTGGACGGCTCCGGCGTCAAGCCCGCCGTGGTGCTGGTCGTCGGCGTGAACGGCGTCGGCAAGACCACCACCACCGGCAAGCTGGCCCGCGTGCTGGTGGCCGACGGCCGCACCGTGCTGCTGGGCGCGGCGGACACCTTCCGCGCCGCCGCCGCCGACCAGCTGGAGACGTGGGGCTCGCGCGTGGGCGCGGCGACCGTGCGGGGCGCTGAGGGTGCGGACCCGGCTTCGGTGGCGTTCGAGGCGGTGAAGCGGGGCGTCGAGGCGTCCGTGGACACCGTGCTGATCGACACGGCCGGCCGGTTGCACACCAAGACCGGTCTGATGGACGAGCTGGGCAAGGTCAAGCGGGTGGTGGAGAAGCAGGCGGCCGTGGACGAGGTGCTGCTCGTCCTGGACGCCACCACCGGTCAGAACGGCATGACCCAGGCGCGGGTGTTCGCGGAGGCCGTGAACGTGACCGGCATCGTGCTGACCAAGCTGGACGGCACGGCCAAGGGCGGCATCGTGTTCCAGGTGCAGCGCGAGCTGGGCGTCCCGGTCAAGCTCGTCGGCCTGGGCGAAGGCGCCGACCACCTGGCCCCCTTCGAGCCCGCCGCCTTCGTGGACGCCCTCCTCAACTAGGCGGTGGGGTGGGTGGACCGGTCGGAGAGGCGCTGGGCGACGGCCTGGAGCTCGGGGACGATCCGGGCCACGGACTCCTTGGTCAGGCGGCTGTCGGGGCCGGAGACCGAGACGGCGGCGAGGGTCGGCGCGCCGCGCAGGGGGACTGCGATGCAGCGCACGCCCAGCTCCTGCTCGCTCTCGTCCAGCGCGTAGCCCTGGGCGGCGATCCGGTCCAGTGAGGCCAGGAGCCGGTCCACGTCGGTGATGGTGTTCGGCGTGCACGCGGGCAGGCCGGTGCGGGCGAGCAGCGCGCGCACCTCGTCACGCGGCAGCTGGGCCAGCATCGCCTTGCCCACGCCCGTGCCGTGCGGCAGCAGCCGACGCCCGACCTCGGTGAACATCCGCATCGAGTGCCGTGACGGCACCTGCGCCACGTAGACCACCTCGTCACCGTCGAGCACGGCCAGGTTCGCCGTCTCCCCGACCTGGTCCACCAGCTGCGCCAGGAACGGCCGCGCCCACGTGCCGAACTGCCGCGACGCGCTCTCGCCCAGCCGGATCAGCCGCGACCCGAGCGTGTACCGCCGGTTGCTGTTCTGCCGCACGTACCCCAGCGTGACGAGGGTGCGGATGAGCCGGTGGATGGTCGGCAGCGGCAGGCCGGAAGTGGCGGCGAGCTCGGACAGGCTCGCCTCGCCACCCGCGTCGGCCAGGCGTTCCAGCAGGCCGAAGGCTCGCTGCAGCGACTGGACGCCACCCGTGGACGCTCGTGCCACCGGAGATCACTCCTTCGTTGCCGTTCCGCGTTGCGAAAACTATAGTCCGCGAAGTAGAAACCGACTCGGAATCGAGGGGGGCTCCCATGTCCGGTGTTCGCGTCCTCGGAGGCGAGGTGGAGCGCGGGGACGACATCCTCACGCCGGACGCGCTGGAGTTCGTCGCCGGACTGCACCGCGACTTCGCCGCCACCCGGGACGAGCTGATCGCCCGCCGCGCCGAACGCCGCCCGCTCGGGTTCCTGCCCGAGACGCGGGCCGTCCGCGAGGGTGACTGGCGGGTCGCCGAAGCCCCCGAGCCGCTGCGCGACCGGCGGGTGGAGATCACCGGCCCGACCGAGCGGAAGATGACCGTCAACGCGCTCAACTCCGGCGCGAAGGTCTGGCTGGCCGACCTGGAGGACGCCAACACCCCGCACTGGCACAACGTCGTCTCCGGCCAGGTCAACCTCTACGACGCGGCCCGCGGCACGGTCGACTTCACCTCCCCCGAGGGCAAGCGCTACACGCTGCGCGACGACGTGCCCCGGCCGACGATCGTGGTCCGGCCACGCGGCTGGCACCTGCCCGAGCGGCACGTCGAGGTCGACGGCCGGCCCGCCGTGGGCGCGCTGGTCGACTTCGGCCTGCACTTCTTCCACAACGCCCGACTCGGCCGGCCGTACTACTACCTGCCGAAGATGGAGAGCCACCTCGAAGCCCGGCTGTGGAACGACGTGTTCACCGCCGCGCAGCAACGGCTCGGCGTTCCCCACGGCACGATCCGCGCCACCGTGCTGATCGAGACGATCCCGGCCGCGTTCGAGATGGAGGAGATCCTCCACGAGCTGCGCGACCACGCGTCCGGTCTGAACGCGGGCCGCTGGGACTACCTGTTCAGCGTCATCAAGTACTTCCGCGACGCCGGCCCGGACTTCGTCCTGCCGGACCGCAACAGCATCACGATGACCGCGCCGTTCATGCGCGCCTACACCGAGCTGCTGGTCCACACCTGCCACAAGCGCGGGGCGTTCGCGATGGGCGGGATGGCGGCGTTCATCCCGAACCGGCGCGACCCGGAGGTCACCCGCGCGGCGCTGGCGAAGGTGCGTGACGACAAGAACCGCGAGGCGGGCGACGGCTTCGACGGCTCGTGGGTGGCGCACCCGGACCTCGTGCCGGTGTGCCGGGAGATCTTCGACGCGAAGCTCGGCGACCGGCCCAACCAGCTCGACGTGCTGCGGCCGGAGGTGTCCGTGACCGCCGAGCACCTGCTGGACTTCAAGTCCACCGGCGGCGGGGCGACCCGCGCCGGCGTGGAGTCCGCTGTGGACGTCGGCGTGCGGTACCTGGTGTCGTGGCTCGGTGGCAACGGCGCGGCGGCCATCCACAACCTGATGGAGGACGCCGCCACCGCCGAGATCTCCCGCTCCCAGCTGTGGCAGTGGGTGCACAACGACGTGGTGCTGGACGACGGCACGCGGGTCACCGCCGACCTCGTGCGGGAAGTCCTGGCACAGGTCCGCGCCGAGCTCGAAGGCGACCACCTGGACCTGGCCGTGGAGCTGTTCGAGCAGGTGGCGCTGGCCGACGAGTTCGTGGACTTCCTGACCCTCCCCGCCTACGAACGGATCGGCTGACGTGCCGCGCACGTCGTTGTCGGCGGACGCCGTGCGGGCGGTCACCGCACGGCTGTCCGATGTGGAACCGCGTGCGCCGACGGGCCGGCAGCCGGTGCACACCTGCTACGTCCCGGCCGACCGGGTGACCCCGTCCACGCCTGGTGACTGGGGTGCGCAAGCGCTTGCGGCGTTGGACGGCCACGCGCCGGACGGCCTCGCGGAGGTGCTCGACCTGGCACCGGGGTCGGCGGAGGTCGTCGACGCCAGGGTGCGGGCGAAGCTGGCCGCCGAGCCGGTGGAAGACCTGCGGATCGACTTCGAGGACGGCTACGGCGTCCGCTCCGACGCCGAGGAGGACGCGGACGCCGAACGCACCGCGCTCGTGGTGCGCGACTGGCTGCGGGACGGCGTGGCCCCGCTCCGGTTCGGGCTGCGGATGAAGTCGTTCGACACGAGGGCGTTGCGCGAACGCGGCATCCGGACGCTGGACGTGTTCCTCACCGCGCTGGGCGAGGCGCCCGAGAGCTTCGTGATCACGTTCCCGAAGGTCACGTCGGTGGCGCAGGTGGAGGTCTTCGGCGACGTCCTCGACCTGTTCGGGCTGCCGCTGCGGTTCGAGATCCAGGTCGAGACGACCCAGTCGATCGTGGACCCGCAGGGCCGGCTGGCCATCCCGACGTTCGTCGAAGCCGGTCGCGGGCGCGTCAGCGGCCTGCACTTCGGCACGTACGACTACACGGCGGGCTGCGGTCTCGGCGCGGCGCACCAGCACCTGGCGCACGGCGCGTGCGACTTCGCCCGCAACGTCATGCAGGTGTCCGCGGCGGGCACCGGCATAGCGCTGTCCGACGGCTCGACCAACGTGCTGCCGGTGGGCGACAACGTCCACGAGGGCTGGCGCACGCACTACCGGCTGGTCCGGCGGTCGCTGGCGCACGGCTTCTACCAGGGCTGGGACCTGCACCCGGCGCAACTCGTGACGAGGTACGCGGCCGTGCACGCGTTCTACCTCGAAGGCGTGGAGGCGGACGCCCGCCGGCTCAAGGCGTACGTGGAGCACGCCGGCGGCGCGATCCTCGACGAGCCCGCGACCGCGCAGGCCCTGTCGACCTCGTTCATCCGCGCCCTGGACTGCGGCGCCCTCGACGAGGACGACATCCGCCGTGCCACCGGACTCACCGTGCCCGATCTCGAGGCGCTGGCCCGCAGGGCGTGACCGGAGGGCGTGACCGGATCGGGTGATTATGGAACCGGCGAAAGGCCGATCCGCGCGGCACCGGTCAGGGTGTTGGCATGACCATGCGGGCCGGGTTGTGGACCGGGCTGCCGGACTTGGAGCGGGCGGAGTTCCGCTACCAGGTGGTGGCGTGCGCGGCGGACGTCGACGTGCTCATCGACGCGCTGGCGCGGCCCGAGTGCAACGACGGCATGCTGGAGCACTTCGGCCGCCCGGTGGACGAGGAGGGCGAGAGCGACCACAACCTGGTGCTCGCCGTGCGGGGTCGGTGGGGGTACATCAACTACGTGGACAACCAGTTCAACGGCTGGCCGAAGGGCGACCCGGCCGCGCCGTACGTGGACGAGGCGTACACGGACTTCCCACCGGGCGTGGGCGTGCCGCTGACGACGTACCGGGCGCTGCTGATGGAGTTCATGGTCACGACCACCCGGCCGACCGTGGTCGACTGGTACGAGGAGGCCGACCTGTTCCACTCCTGGCGGTTGCAGCGGATGGCCCTGCACAAGGACTGAGCAGGACGACCGGAGCGGTCAGAACGCGGGCAGCGTGTGCCAGGCCGACCCGGCGTCCTCGGCGTCGTCGCGCAGCACGGCCCCCTCGATGAGCCCGTACGGCCGGTCGGCCGCGTAGAACACCTCGTTGTCGTTCTCCAACCCGAACGCGGACAGGTCCACCGCGAAGTGGTGCTTGTTGGGCATCGACAGCCGGACTTCGGCCACCTCGGGCCGCTCCAGCAGCACCGCCTCGCCCATCGCGTACAGGGTCTGCTGCAACGACAGGCTGTGCTTCGCCGCGAACGTGGCCAGCAGCAGCCGCCGGACCTCCGCGAAGCTGCGAGCCCAGTCGATGCCCTCGCCCCGGTAGCGCCAGCGCGCCGTCACCGACGTGGCCAGGATGCGGTCGTACGCCTCCTCCAACGTCGTGTACCCGTCCCGGGGGAACCCGTGGAACTCCGACCCGGTCGACTTGAGCACCACCATGTCCCGCACCCCCGACACGACCCAGGCGCGGTCGCCCTCGACGGTCACGGCGGTCGTCCGCTTCTCGTTGGTGCCTTGCACGAACGAGTGGTCGTTGCCCTCGATCCGCTCCCACGCGTGCTCGTCGATCAGCACCCGTGCGCCCGTGATCGACTCCTGGGACGAGACGAAGTGCCGCCCGAGCCGCAGCGCGAAGTCCTCGATCTCGCCGACCGGGGACTCCTTGGCGAAGGCGTAGACGGTGTTCTTCTGCGTGTCGGTGGCCAGCACCTTGGCGTTGTCGCCGGTCAGGTGGGTGTCGGCCAGGTCGCCGCGCAGGGAGGTGCTGACGGTGAGGTCCTTGATCGTGTGCACGGCGCCGTCGCGGGCCACCGTGACGAGCCGGTTCTCCGCTTTCCCGTACTGGTTGGGCCCCAGGACGATGGCCATCGGTCAGCTCCCTCGGTAGGTCGTGAACGCGAACGGGCTCAACAGGATGGGCACGTGGAGGTGCCCCGGCCCGTCGTCGGCGACCCGGAACGCGATGGTGATCTCCGGGTAGAACGGCGTGTCCACCTCGAACACCAGCCGGTGCACGCCGGGGGACAGGTCCGCGCCGAACCGCAGCCGGCCGTCGTCGTCGGTCGAGCCTTCGGCCATCACCGCGCCGTCGCGCTCCAGCCGCACCGGCACGCCCGCCTTGGGGCGACCGGCCTCGGCGTCGAGCACGTGCGTGGACAGGGTCGTCATGCCAGCACCTTCCGCAGCCGCAGCGCCGCGATCTTCGCGAGTTCCCGGTTCACCACGCGCAGCTCGACGTCCGGTGGGTTGTCCATCCGGGCCGCGAGGTCGGCCAGCACCTGCTCGCCGGTCAACCCGGTCGCGCAGACCAGGTAGATGTGCCCGAAACGGTCCTCGTACGCGGCGTTGGCGGCCAGCAGGCGGTCCGCGAGCGGCGCCGTGACGCCGGACTGCTCGTCGGCAGACCACTTCGCCGAGACGCCGCCGGTCCGGGACTTCTCGCCGATGCGCGGGTGGCCCGAGATGGCGGCGCGCACCTCGCTGTCGGTCAGGTCGGCGAACCGGTCGGACGCGGCGAGCAACGCGTCCACGTCGGCGTAGGGCCGGCCGGCCAGCAGCGCGTCGACCCAGCGCGGCACCGCGAGGCAGTCGGTGAGCAGGGGGCGGAGCTGGTCCGGAGGCGCGGAGTCGAACCCTTGCAGATCGGGCACCAAGGCTTCCTTTTCTGTATCGCGGAATCCCGTTTCCGCAAAGAGGGACGGTACGAGCGCCCTCCGAGCGTGTCAACCAGTCTCGCGCCGCCGCCGGGAACGCGCCGGGACAGCCTCGGACAGGGCTCGGGCAGCACGGGGCGGAGCCGACCGCACCGGCCGGGCCGCGAACCGAATCCCCGACGTCCGGCCGGTCGCTTCACGGTCGGCCGGGTGCCAGAGTGAGGCCCATGGACCTGGTGCTCCGCGCGGCCCGAGTGGTCACCCCCGACGGTGAACGCCGTGCCGACGTCGGCGTCGAGAACGGCCGGATCGTGGCGGTCGCCGACCACCTGGACGGCGGCACCGTGGTCGAGCTCGCCGCCGACGAAGTCCTCCTCCCCGGCCTGGTCGACACGCACGTCCACGTGAACGACCCGGGCCGCAGCGACTGGGAGGGCTTCGGCACGGCCACGAGGGCGGCGGCGGCCGGCGGCGTCACGACGATCGTCGACATGCCGCTCAACAGCCTCCCGCCGACGACCACCGTCGCCGCCCTGAAGGCCAAGCGGGAGTCGGCCCGCGACCGGGCGCACGTGGACGTCGGGTTCTGGGGCGGCATCGTGCCGGCCAACCTGGACGACCTCGCGGACCTGCACGACGCGGGCGTGTTCGGCTTCAAGTGCTTCCTGATCCACTCGGGCGTGGACGAGTTCCCGCACGTCACCGAGGACCAGTTGCGGGCAGCCCTGGCGACGCTGCGGTCGCGGGACGCGCTCACGATCGTGCACGCGGAGGACCCGCACGAGGTCACCGAGTCGGGCCCCGGCTACCGGGCGTTCCTGGACTCCCGGCCGCACCGGGCCGAGTCGCACGCCGTCGCCACCGTCGTGGGCCTCGCGGAGGAGACCGGCGCCAGGCTGCACGTGCTGCACCTGTCCAGCGGTGAGGCCGTGCGCCGGGTCCGGGACGCGAAGGAGCGCGGGCTGCGGCTGACCACCGAGACGTGCCCGCACTACCTGACGTTCGTCGCGGAGGAGATCGGCGAGTCGGCGACCGAGTTCAAGTGCTGCCCGCCGATCCGCGACGCGGCCAACCGCGAGCAGCTCTGGGGAGCCTTGCGGGACAACGTGATCGACCTCGTCGTCACGGACCACTCGCCGTGCACGCCCGACCTGAAGGAGGGCGACTTCGCCACCGCGTGGGGCGGCATCGCGAGCCTGCAGCTGGGCCTGCCCGCCGTGTGGACCCAGGCCAGGCAACGCGGCCACGCGCTGACCGACGTGGTCCGGTGGATGGCCACCGCCCCGGCCGACCTCGTCGGGCTGAGCACCAAGGGCCGCATCGCGCCGGGCGCGGACGCCGATTTCTGCGTGTTCGCGCCGGACGACGCGTTCGTGGTGGACCGCGCCGAGTTGCGCCACCGCAACCCCGTCACGCCGTACCACGGCCGTCCGCTGGCGGGCGTCGTGCGGCAGACCTGGTTGCGCGGGCGACCGGTCGACGACCGGCCGCGCGGGCGGTTGCTGACCCGCCCTGGGCTCGGCTGAGGGCCTGAACGAGAGTTTGGACGAGGCTCCGCATGAGCACTCGCGTGAGCAACCGAATGAAGATCCGAAGGAGCCGCATGAGCGAAGCGCCCGACTGGACCCGACTCCCCGACCTGGCCTGCCGCGCCGTGGGCGGCAGCGTGGCGTGGGCCAACGACGAGTTGTTCGCCGAACGCGAGAACCTGATCCGCAAGCCCGAGCCGGAGTACCGGACCTACACCTTCGGGCACAAGGGCCAGGTCTACGACGGGTGGGAGACGCGCCGCCGGCGTGAGCGGGGCGAGGACCGGGCGATCGTCCGACTCGGCCTGCCGGGCGTGATCCGGGGCGTCGTGGTCGACACCGCGTTCTTCAAGGGCAACTACCCGCCGTTCGCGTCGGTCGAGGCGACCGCCGCCAAGGGCTACCCGAGCCCCGACGAGCTGACCGACTGGGAGACCGTGGTCCCCAAGTCGCCGCTCGCGGGCGACCGGAAGCACTACTTCGAGGTGTCCGCGGAACGCCGCTACACGCACGTCCGGCTGACCATCTACCCGGACGGCGGCGTGGCGCGGCTGCGCGTGTTCGGCAAGCCGGTGGTCGACCCGGACCTGATCGTCCCCGACGCGCTGGACCTCGCCGCGCTGGAGAACGGCGCGTCCGTCATCGGGTGCAGCGACATGTTCTACGGCTCGCCCGCGAACCTGATCGCGCCCGGCCAGGCCACCGTCATGGGCGAGGGCTGGGAGACCGCGCGCCGGCGTGACGACGCGAACGACTGGGTCGAGGTGGAACTGGCCGGGCCGGGCGTCATCCGGCTCGCCGAACTCGACACCAGCCACTTCAAGGGCAACGCGCCCGGCTGGGCGTCGATCCGGGCCAGGAACGCGCGCACCGGCGCCGAGTTCGACGTGCTGCCCCGCACGCGCCTCCAGCCGGACACCCGCCACCGGTTCCGGGTCGACCAGGACGCCGAGGCGACCCACGCGCGGCTCGACATCTACCCGGACGGCGGGATGGCGCGACTGCGGCTGTTCGGCGGCTTGACCCCGGACGGCCTCAGCGAGATCGCCCGGCGCTACCGGGAATCCTCGTGAGCTAACCGAGCGAGTACACGAAAGAGTGTCAGCCCATGGGTTGATCACGGCTAAGACTTCAGTTGGTTGTGGCGTGTTCAGCCGCCCTGGAAGCCTGCGAACACCCGATTGGGTGAACAGGAACTAGGGAGGAACCTGTGCGACCGATCATCCGGGCGCTCGGCGGTGTGGCCACCGCCCTCGCGCTCGTCACGGGGACGACATCCTTCGCCACGGCCGAAACCGATCCGCGAGGCACGCCGGGGATCGACTGGCAGCCGTGCCCCGAACTGGCCGAGGTGGAGTGCGGCACGCTGAGCCTGCCCGTCGACTGGGCGAACCCGCGCGGTGAGATGTTCGACCTCGCGGTGGCCCGTCGCAAGGCCACCGACCCGGCCAAGCGCGTCGGCGTCATGGTCATCAACCCCGGTGGTCCGGGCGGCTCGGGCGTCGACTTCGCCTTGGAGGCGGACGGCTACTTCAGCCCGGAGGTCCAGGAGCGCTTCGACATCATCGGGTTCGACCCGCGCGGTGTCGCCCGCAGCCAACCGGTGCAGTGCTCGCTCGAAGTCCTGATGAAGCAGCCGTCGCTCTACCCGGAGAACCAGCAGGAGTTCGAGGCGCTCGCCGCCTACAACCGCGAGCTGGCCGCCGACTGCCGCGAGAACAGCGGCCCGATCTACGACCACGCCGACACCGGCGCGGTGGTCCAGGACATCGACGCGCTGCGCCGGGCGCTCGGCGAGCGGAAGATCAACTACTTCGGCGTCTCGTACGGCACGCTGATCGGCCAGCAGTACGCCGAGCGGTACGGCCGCGACATCCGCGCCATGGTGATCGACTCGAACATGGACCACAGCCTGGGCACGTGGCGGTTCAACGAGACCGAGGCCGCGACCGCCGAGTCCTCGTTCGAGGAGTTCGTGAAGTGGTGCGACCGCACCGAGTCGTGCGCCCTGCACGGCCGGGAGGTGGCGAAGTTCTGGGACAACCTGCTCGAGCGCGCCGACCGCGGCGAGATCGTCGACCCCGCGAACCCCGACTACGAGGTGCCCGCCGAGGCCATCATCCGCACCGCGTTCGGTGCGTTCTACGGTCCCCGGTGGGCGCAACTGGCCGAGTTGCTGGCCGCCCTGGACGCGGGACCGGCGACACCGTCCGCCTTCACCGCGCAGGTGGAGACGGCGAACAACCCGTTCCCGGCGGTGTTCTGCCAGGACTGGGCCATCCGGGTCAAGGACTACCGCGAGTTCTCCGCCCTGGTGGACCGGGCGAACCAGGTCGCGCCGCACATGCGCGGCTCGTCGCTCGGCCACAGCGCCATCGCGGGCTGCGTCGGCCTGCCGGAGAAGGTGAACAACCCGCAGCACCGGCTCAAGATCAAGGACGCGCCGAAGATCCTGATGACGAACGCCCTCTACGACCCGGCCACCGGGTACGAGTGGGCCGTCAACGCGCACCGGCAGAGCCGTGACACCACGGTCCTGCTGACCTACGAGGGCTGGGGCCACGGCGTCTACCGCCGCAGCGAGTGCACGGTCGACGCCACGGACGACTACCTGATCAACCTCAAGACGCCGCGCCCGGGCGCGCGGTGCGCCGCGGTCGAGCCGCCGACGCAGTCGATCGCGTCCCTGGACGCGGAGTCGGCGCCGCCCGGTCCGACCCCGGCCATCCCGGGTTGGCTCGAGTAGCGGGAACCCGACGAGCCGAGGCCGCCTCCACCACCCGGTGCAGGCGGCCTCCGTCGCTCCGGCGGGCACGGTGACCCACCGTCGCAAGGGCGCCCCGCGCGCTCACGCGAACCACCGCAAAGGCGGGTTCCCTCCCACGTTCCGTCACCGGAAATTCCACGGTCACGGGGGCTGGTCGCAGGCGGAAGCACTTGCTTCAAGCGTGCGAAACCTGGCCGTAACACCGGGAGCCGGACAGTTCACGCGCGCGAAACCTCGTGCGCAACCGCGTGAAACAGGACATCCCGATGCTCCCTGCAACCGACGTGCAGTGGAGGTCGACGTGGATACAGGGGACACCGCCTGGGTGCTCATCAGTGCCGCACTGGTGCTGTTGATGACGCCGGGACTTGCCTTCTTCTACGGGGGCATGGTCCGGTCGAAGAGTGTGCTCAACATGATGATGATGAGCCTGGGCGCAATCGCCGTGGTCGGTGTGCTCTGGGTGCTGGTCGGCTATTCCATGGCCTTCGGCGGTGACGTCGGCGCGGGCCTGCTGGGCAAGCCGTTCGAGTTCTTCGGCCTGGACGGCCTGCTGGGCGCGGACTCGCTCGCCGGGACGATCCCGACCACCGTTTTCGTCGCCTTCCAGGCGATGTTCGCGATCATCACGGTGGCGCTGATCTCCGGCGCGATCGCCGACCGCGCCCGCTTCGGGCCCTGGCTGCTGTTCGCCGGCCTGTGGGCGGTGCTGGTGTACTTCCCGGTCGCGCACTGGGTGTTCGACTTCGACGGCAAGGACGCCGACGGCAACGTCGTCGACCCGGGCGGCTGGATCGCCAACGACCTGCTCGCGATCGACTTCGCCGGCGGCACCGCGGTCCACATCAACGCCGGTGCGGCGGGCCTCGCCCTGGCGCTCGTCCTCGGCAAGCGCGTCGGCTGGCCGAAGGACCGGATGAAGCCGCACAGCCTGCCGCTGGTCGTGCTCGGCGCCGGTCTGCTGTGGTTCGGCTGGTTCGGCTTCAACGCGGGCTCCGCGCTCGGCGCGAACGGCATCGCCGGCGTCACGTTCGTCAACACCCTGGTCGCCACCTGCGCCGCGATGCTCGGCTGGCTGGTCGTGGAGCGCATCCGCGACGGCAACGCCACCACGCTCGGTGCCGCGTCCGGCGTCGTCGCGGGTCTGGTCGCCATCACCCCGGCCTGCTCCTCGGTCACCCCGCTCGGCGCCATCGCGATCGGCGCGATCACCGGCGCCCTGTGCGCCCTGGCGGTCAGCCTCAAGTACCGCTTCGGCTTCGACGACTCGCTCGACGTGGTCGGCGTGCACCTGGTCGGCGGCCTCTCCGGCACCATCCTGATCGGCTTCTTCGCCAGCGCCGACGCCCCGGCGGGCATCAACGGCCTCTTCTACGGTGGCGGCGTGGACCAGCTGTGGCGGCAGGCCGTGGGCGCGCTCGCCGTGCTCGCGTACTCGTTCGTGCTCAGCCTGATCCTGGGTTACCTGGTCAAGCTCACCGTCGGCTTCCGCGTCGACGAGGAGTCCGAGGTGGGCGGCATCGACGAGGCCGAGCACGCGGAGACCGCGTACGAGTTCGGCAGCGGCCTCGGCACCCGTGCCGGCAGCAAGCCCAGTGTCGCCGCCGGCGCCACTGCGGTCCTTGAGGGGAGCACCAAGTCATGAAGCTGGTCACCGCGATCATCAAGCCGTTCACCCTCGACGACGTGAAGGCATCCCTGGAGCAGCTGGGTGTGCTGGGCATGACCGTCAGCGAGGTGCAGGGCTACGGCAGGCAGAAGGGCCACACCGAGGTCTACCGCGGCGCCGAGTACGCCGTCGACTTCGTGCCGAAGCTGCGGATCGAGGTGCTGGTGGACGACGCCGCCGTGGAGAAGACCCTCGACGCCGTCGTGGAAGCCGCCCGCACCGGGAAGATCGGCGACGGGAAGGTCTGGGTCACCCAGGTCGACACCGTCATCCGGGTCCGGACCGGGGAGCGCGGCTCGGATGCCCTATAGGGCTCCGGAGTAGGGACGGGGGACGGCCGTATGGAGAACGCCGAGACGGCCGTCGTCACGGCTGACGACCTGGTGCGAGCACGCGATCGGCTGCTCGCGCCAGGTCGGCGCCGTTTGACGGGGGAGTCGCTGCGCGAGGCGCTGGTGGACCTGCACGAGTTCTGGCTCACCGCGCACGCCGCGCAAGCGGGCGTCGGTGGACCGGGCGGTGGCGTCGCGCTGGTCGCCGTGGGGGGTCTGGGCAGGCGGGAGCTGGTGCCCTACTCCGATCTGGACCTGCTCCTGGTGCACAACGGGCACAAGGGCGTGGACCAGGTCGCCGAGAAGCTCTGGTACCCGCTGTGGAACTCCGGCATCGGCCTGGACCACTCGGTGCGCACGGTCGGCGAGGCGCTGCGCGTCGCCTCCGGTGACCTGCGCACCGCGTTGGGGCTGCTGGACATCCGCCACATCGCGGGCGACCAGGTGATCAGCCAACGGCTGGCGGACAGCTCGCGCCAGGCGTGGCGCTCGGGGGTGCGCACGCGGCTGGACGAGATGGCCGAGTCGGCGTCGCGGCGGTGGGCGCGCAGCGGGGAGATCGCGCACCGCGTGGAGCCGGACCTGAAGCACGGCCGGGGCGGGCTTCGCGACGTCACGCTGCTGGACGCGTTGAGCGCGGCGCAGCTGACCGACCGGCCGTCCGCGGAGGTCAACGACGCCCGCAAGCTGCTGCTCGACGTGCGCACCGAACTGCGCCGGGTGGCCGGGAAGCCGCGGGACGTGCTCCGCGCCCAGGACGGCGACGAGGTGGCCACCGCGTTGGGCCTCCAGGACCGCTTCACGCTGGCCCGCGCGATGTCATCGGCGGCCCGGACGATCGTGTACGCGGTGGACGTGGCGATGCGCACAGCGCGCGCTGCCGTTCCCAAGCGTGGACTGGGTGTGTTCGCCCGTTCCCCGCTCAGGCGCGCACCGGCGAGGCGTCCGCTGGACGAAGGCGTGGTGCTGCACGGCTCCGAGGTGGCGTTGGCACGTGACGCCATGCCGAACCGGGACCCGGCGCTGCTGCTCCGCGTCGCCACGGCCGCCGCCCGCAGCAAGCACCCGATCGCCGCGGGCACGTTGGCCAAGCTCGCCGACTCCGCCCCCGAGCTGCGCCAGCCGTGGCCCAGGGAGGCGCGGGAGGAGCTGCTGGCCCTGCTGGGCAGCGGCACGGGCCTGATCGACGTGGTCGAGGCGCTGGACCGCACCGGTCTGTGGGGCAGGCTCTTCCCCGAGTGGGGCGCGGTGCGGGACCTGCCGCCCCGTGACGCCGCGCACACGTGGACCGTGGACCGCCACCTGGTGCAGGCCACCGCGCACGCGGCACGCCTGGTGACCAGGGTGTCGCGGCCGGACCTGCTGCTGCTCGGCACGCTGGTGCACGACATCGGCAAGGGCAGGCAGGCCGACCACTCCGAGGTCGGCGCCGCGATCACCACCCAGATCGCCGAACGGCTCGGCCTGTGGCCGCAGGACGTCGCCACGCTCACCGCCCTGGTGCGCCACCACCTCCTGCTGCCGCACACGGCGACCCGCCGCGACGTGGAGGACGAGGCCACCGTGCGCCGCGTGGTGGACACCCTCGGCGGCGACCCGGTGCTGCTGGAACTGCTCTACGCGCTGGCCGAGGCGGACGCCGTGGCGACAGGCCCCGGCGTCTGGTCGGACTGGAAGGCGTCGCTGATCAGCGACCTGGTGGCGCGCTGCCGGACGGCGATGGCGGGCGACCCGCTGCCCAAGCCGGAGCCGCTGGAGCAACGCCAGCAGGACCTCGCGGAGGCCGTGCTGGCCAGCGGCCGGCCGGACGTGCTGATCGACCCGGCCGACCACGCGGCCACGGTCACGGTCGTCGCGCCCGACCGTCCGGGCCTGCTCTCCCGGGCCGCCGGCGTGCTGGCGCTCAACTCCCTGGAAGTGCACGCCGCGACCCTCCGCTCGCACGGTGATCCCTCCCTCGGGGCGGCGGCGGTCGACGTGTTCACGGTGTCGCCCAGGTTCGGCTCCCTGCCGGACGTGTCCCTGTTGCGCGAACAGCTCACCAGGGCCGTGGACGGCACCTTCGCGCTGGCCGACAAGCTCGCCGCGAAGGAACGCGACTACGGCGGCCCGCCCGCGGACCCGCCGCCGCCGAAGGTGCTCTGGTTCGACGACGAGTCGTCCGGCGCGGTGGTGCTGGAACTGCGCGCGGCCGACCGGATCGGCCTGCTGCACCGGGTCGCGGACGCGTTGGAGCAGTCCGGTGTGGACATCGTGTGGGCGCGGGTGTCCACATTGGGCTCCACGGTCGTGGACTCGTTCGCGATCACCGTGCCGGGCGGGGTGGAGGGCATGGACGCCGACCGGCGGCGCAAGGTCGAACGGGCGGTTCTGCACGCCGCGGGGTGAAGCCCCCGGGGAGGTTGCGTAGCTCTACGCACAACCGACCACGGGTGCTCACGCTGCCGCCGGACCCCGTGCCCCGGCAGACTTCCTGTCGTGGCACGGGGGTCCGCCCGGACCGGGGGGCGGGGCGGGGGAGTGTCGCCGGCGAGTGGTCGGGGGCGGCCCATCGAGGGGTTGGGCCGACCCCGACCACACCTCGGAACTCGTGATCGCCCGGAACGTCTCTTTAGTATGGATGCGATGACCGCTGTCGCCGTGAGGCCGCGCTCGCTGATCGTGCTGGCCGGACTGCCGGGAGCGGGCAAATCGACTCTGCTCGCCGCCGCCGACACGGGTGGCGAGCCCGCCGTCGTGCTGGATTCCGACCAGGTGCGGACCAGGCTGCGCGCCCTCTTCCCGAAGTCCGTCCCGTACCGCCTCTACCGACCGCTGGTGCACCTCGTGCACCGTGCCCGAATCCTGTGGTTCGCGATCACCGCGACCGGCCTCCTGCTGGTCCACGAACCGTCCACCCGCCCCACCACCCGCGCCGGACTGGTCGTCGTCGGCCTGCTCACCGGCAGGCCACGGCACTTCCTGTGGCTCGACGCCAGCCCGGAGGAGGCGCTGTCCGGCCAGGTCAAGCGGGGCAGGCTGATCCGCTCCCGGTCGTTCACCCGGCACGTCCGCCGCGCGGCCGGCCTGCGCCCCCGCTTCGCCGCCGGTGTACCGCCGCGCGGCTGGCAGGGCCTCACCCTGCTGACCCGCCGGGACCACCTGCGGCTGTCGGTCACCCCGGCGTGAACGGCTACCCTGGGAAGCCAGGAAACCACTGACGACGTGCGAGGTCTGGCGGCAACGTGTTCAACACCCTTTCCGACCGGCTCACCTCGGTCCTGCAGAACCTGCGGGGCAAGGGGCGGCTCACCGAGGCCGACATCGACGCGACCGCGCGCGAGATCCGGGTCGCGCTGCTGGAGGCCGACGTCGCGCTGCCCGTGGTGCGGACGTTCATCGCGAAGGTCAAGGAGCGGGCCAAGGGCGCCGAGGTCAGCCAGGCCCTGAACCCGGCCCAGCAGGTCGTCAAGATCGTCAACGAGGAGCTGGTCGGCATCCTCGGCGGGGAGACCCGCAGGCTCAACCTGGCCAAGAACCCGCCGAGCGTGATCATGCTCGCGGGTCTCCAGGGCGCCGGCAAGACGACCCTGGCGGGCAAGCTCGCCAAGTGGCTCAAGAACCAGGGCCACACCCCGATGCTGGTGGCCTGCGACCTCCAGCGACCCAACGCGGTCACCCAGCTCCAGGTGGTCGGCCAGCGCGCGGGCGTCCCGGTGTTCGCCCCCGAGCCGGGCAACGGCGTGGGCGACCCGGTCGACGTGGCCCGCAAGGGCATCGAGGAGGCCAAGCGGGCCCAGCACGACATCGTGCTGGTCGACACCGCGGGCCGCCTCGGCGTGGACGAGGAGATGATGCGGCAGGCCGCTGACATCAGGACCGCCACCAGCCCCGACGAAGTGCTGTTCGTGGTCGACGCGATGATCGGCCAGGACGCGGTGAACACCGCGACCGCGTTCGCCGAGGGCGTCGGCTTCACCGGCGTGGTGCTCACCAAGCTGGACGGCGACGCCCGCGGTGGCGCCGCGCTCAGCGTCCGCGAGGTCACCGGCCAGCCCATCCTGTTCGCCTCGAACGGGGAGAAGCTGGAGGACTTCGACGTCTTCCACCCGGACCGGATGGCCAGCCGGATCCTGGGCATGGGCGACATGCTCACCCTGATCGAGCAGGCGGAACAGGCGTTCGACGCGGACCAGGCCGAGGCCGCCGCGGTCAAGATGGGCTCCGGCCAGCTCACGCTGGAGGACTTCCTGGAGCAGATGCTCGCCCTGCGCAAGATGGGGCCGATCGCGAACCTGCTGGGCATGCTGCCCGGCGCGGGCCAGATGAAGGACCAGCTGGCCGGGTTGGACGAGAAGCACCTCGACCGGGTCCAGGCCATCATCCGGGGCATGACCCCGGCCGAGCGGGACGACCCGAAGCTCATCAACGCGTCCCGGCGGCTGCGCATCGCCAACGGCTCGGGCGTCCGGGTCAGCGATGTGAACGACCTGGTCAACCGCTTCTTCGAGGCCCGCAAGATGATGAGCCAGATGGCCGGCCGCTTCGGCCTGCCCGGCGCGGGCGGCAAGAACACCCGCAAGGGCAAGGGCAAGAAGGGGAAGAAGGGCAAGGGCCGCGGCCCGACGCCGCCGAAGGTGCGCGGCGGGTTCCCCGGCATGCTCCCCGGCGGTGGCATGCCCGGCATGCCACCCCAGGGCGGCGCGAACGAACTCCCGCCCGGTCTCGGCGGGCTCGACCAGCTGCCACCCGGCTTCGACCCGTCGAAGCTGAAGTTCGGCAAGTGACCGGCCTGCACCTGCGGGGCGTGGTCCTCCCCGGGGGCGACGCCCCGCAGGACGTGTGGGTGGTCAACGGCCGCATCCGCACCCGGCCCGTCCCGGGCGCCACCACCGTGGTCGACGGCGGCTACCTCGTGCCCGGCCTGGTGGACGCGCACTGCCACGTGGGCCTGGGCGCCGACGGCGCGGTGGACCTGCCCGAGGCCGTCGACCAGGCGTTGGCGGACCGGCGGGCGGGCACGCTGCTCATCCGGGACTGCGGCTCGCCGCTGGACACCCGCCCGTTGCAGGAGCGGCTGGACCTGCCCCGGATCATCCGCGCGGGCAGGCACCTGGCCCGGCCCAAGCGGTACATCAAGTACATCGGCGTGGAGGTCGAGGACCCGGCCGACCTGCCGGCCGCGGTGGCCGAGCAGGTCGCCGAGGGTGACGGCTGGGTCAAGCTCGTCGGCGACTGGATCGACCGCGGCACCGGCGACCTGGCGCCCCTGTGGAGCCAGGACGTCCTCACCGAGGCGATCAAGGTCGCGCACGAGAACAAGGCCAGGGTCACCGCGCACGTCTTCGGCGAAGAGGCACTGCCCGCCCTGATCGACGCGGGCATCGACTGCATCGAGCACGGCTCCGGCCTGACCGACGACACCATCGCGCGGATGGCCCGCCGCGGCACCGCGCTGGTGCCGACCCTGATCAACATCGAGAACTTCCCGGCCATCGCGGCCGGCGCGGAGAAGTACCCGGTCTACCAGCGCCACATGCGGGACCTGTACGAGCGGAACACCGACACGGTCGCCAAGGCCGTCGAGGCGGGCGTCCCGGTGTACGCGGGCACCGACGCGGGCGGCGGTATCAAGCACGGCCGCATCGTGGACGAGATCCAGGCCCTGACGAGGGTCGGCATGAGCCCTTCCCAGGCCCTCGGCGCCGCCTCCTGGGCCGCGCGCGAGTGGCTCGGGTTCCCGTCGCTGACCGAGGGCGCGGCAGCCGACGTCGTGGTCTACGACACCGACCCGCGGACCGACCTCGACGCCCTGCGCCACCCGAAGCTCGTGATGCTGCGCGGCCGGATCCACGGCTGACCCGGACCGACGGCCCCACGACAATCCGGCGGGAAGGTGCTCCGGGCGCAATTCTTCCTGCGCCCGGTGACCCCGCTGCGGCCGTCAGGGTGATCTTGAACGACCTCGTGCGGTCACCCCGACCCCCGGACCACTACGTTCGGACGAGTGGAGGAACAGCGGGACCAGGACACCGGCAGGGCGCACTGGGGTTTTCTGGCGTTCTTCACCGGGCTCGCGGGCTACCACCTCGCGACGCTCGTCTTCACCGCCGCGACCGCCGACCGCTTCGCCGAAGTGGACATCACCGATCCACCGGTCCTCGGCCCGCTGCTGCTCCTGGTCTTCCTGCCGAACGTCCTGCTCGGCCTCGGCCCCGTCGTCGTCTCCTGGCGCAGGGGCAACGGGCCGAACAAGGACTTCGGCCTCGTCCCGACCTGGCGTGACGTCAAGGTAGGCCTGGCCGCCGGCGGCGCCGCGCTGCTGGCCGCCTGGCTCGTCGGCGCGCTGCTGCTGCGCTTCAACCCCGACCAGTCCAGCTCCCTGGAGCAGATCGGGGCGCTCTCCGGCGGCCGCACGGTCTGGCTGGCCGCGGCGGCGCTGTTCGTCCTCATCGGTGCTCCGCTGACCGAGGAAGTCCTCCTGAGGGGAGCGCTGTGGCAGGCACTGGCCCACTACAAGATCCCCAGACTGGCGGTCCTCGCCTTCACCGCCCTGATCTTCGCCTTCCTGCACGAGGAGAGCTGGCGCATGATCGGCTTGTTCGCGCAGGGGCTCGCCATCGGCGCGGCCCGCATGATCACCGGCCGGGTGGCCGCCAGCGTCGTCGCCCACGCGGCGAACAACCTGCTGCCCGCCGTCTACCTGTACACCGGCTGACTAGGGTGGATGGCTGTGACACCATCGGATGAACCTCCGACAGGCCTGATCGCCAGCGTCCGCGCCGTCGGGCGTGAGCCGGAACCGGCGCGCACCGGCCAGCGCTGGGGCTTCGGCGCGTTCCTGCTCGTCGAGGCGATCTTCGTGCTCAGCGCGGTGTTCATCACCGCGTTGGCCCGCACCTCGGGCACGGACCTCAACCGCTCCGTCACGTTCATCCTGGTCGGCTCGATGGTGCCGACGGTGCTGGCGGCGGGCGTCGCGGTCGCGATCACGTACGTGCGCGGCAACGGGCCGTTCCACGACCTGCGGCTGGCCTGGGACTGGGCGGACGTGAAGGTCGGCCTCAAGCTGGGCGCGCTCGGCCTGGTGCTGACCTACGTGGCCGCCGTGATCTGGTCGAAGGTGGTCGGCGACAAGAACGCCACCTCCGCCATCGGCGAGCTGGTGGACGGCGCCGGCCTGCCCCTCGGCGCCGCGATCGTGATGTTCCTCTACGTGTGCTTCCTGGGCCCGGTGTGCGAGGAGGTCATCTACCGCGGCCTGCTGTGGGGCGCGATCGAGCGGCAGCGCTGGAGCCGGTGGGCGGCGTTCGTGCTCACCACGGTCATCTTCGCGGCCAGCCACCTCGAACCGCTCCGGACGTCGCTGCTGATCGTCATCGCGCTGCCGATCGGCATCGCCCGCCTGATCACCCGCAGGCTCACCGCGAGCGTCGTCGCGCACGTGATCAACAACTTCCTGCCCGGCCTGACCCTGCTCCTCGTCTCGGTCGGGGTGATGCCCGCGTGATCGACCTCAACAGCGACCTCGGTGAGGGCTTCGGCATCTGGCGCCTGGGTGACGACGAAGCCCTGCTCGACATCGTGACCAGCGCGAACGTGGCCTGCGGCTTCCACGCCGGCGACCCGTCGACCATGCGTCGGGTCTGCCGGCGGGCCGCGGGCGCGGGCGTGGCCGTGGGCGCCCAGGTGTCCTACCGCGACCTGGCCGGCTTCGGCCGCCGGTTCATCGACGCCGACCCGGCCGAACTCGCCGACGAGGTCCTGTACCAGATCGGCGCGCTGGACGCCTGCGCCAAGGCCGCCGGCACTGCGGTCGACTACGTGAAACCGCACGGCGCGCTCTACAACGCCACCGTCCACCACGACGCGCAGGCCAGGGCCGTGGTGGACGGCGTCAAGGCGTTCGGGGACCTGCCCGTCCTCGGCCTGCCCGGGTCCCGGCTCCTCCACCACGCCGAGCGGGCCGGCCTGCGCCCGGTCCGCGAAGCGTTCGCCGACCGCGCGTACACGCCGGAGGCCACCCTGGTGCCGAGGACGCAGCCGAACGCCGTCCTGACCGGCACGGACGACGTCGTGGCCCGGGTGCTGAGGCTCGCCCGGCACGGCGAACTGGTGGCCGTCGACGGCGCCGTCCTGAAGGTCGAAGTCGACTCGATCTGCCTCCACGGCGACACCCCGGGGGCGGTCGACCACGCCAGGGAAGTCCGCGGCGCGCTGGAGCGGGCGGGCATCCCCGTGGCCCGATTCGTGTCGCGCTAGAGGCGTCTGGCAGAATGGTCGGTTGTTCGCCGAGGTCGGTCCCTCTCACCGTGCCGTGGCGCCCCAGACACTGGGCTTTCACCACCCGTGCCCCACTCGGGTGAGGACTGCCCGCACCTGAGCACATCGAGAGCACGAGGAGCACCCACACCCGTGGCCGTCAAGATCAAGCTTCAGCGGCTTGGCAAGATCCGTCAGCCGTACTACCGGATCGTCGTCGCCGATGCCCGCGTCCGCCGCAGCGGCAAGGCCATCGAGACGATCGGCAAGTACCACCCCAAGGAAGAGCCGTCGTTCATCGCCGTGGACAGCGAGCGCGCGCAGTACTGGCTGGGTGTCGGCGCGCAGCCGACCGAGTCCGTGCAGCGGCTGCTGGAGATCACCGGTGACTGGCAGAAGTTCAAGGGCCTGCCGGGCGCCGAGGGCACGTTGAGGGTCAAGGAGCCCAAGACGAGCAAGGCGGAGCTCTTCGCCGCCGCGCTGGCCGCCGCGGGCGACGCCCCGTCGACCGACGCGACGACCCCGAAGAAGAAGTCGCCGAAGCGCGACGACGCCAAGAAGGCCGACGCCGAGAAGGTCGAGGCCAAGAAGGCCGACGCCGAGAAGGTCGAAGCCGAGCCCGCCGCCGAGGCAGCCAAGGACGAGGCGTGAGCTTGTTGGCTGACGCTCTCGAACACCTCGTTCGGGGCATCGTCGACCACCCGGACGACGTCCGGGTGAACCTGGTCACGACCCGACGCGGTCGCACGCTGGAGGTCCACGTCCACCCGGACGACCTCGGCAAGGTGATCGGCCGCAGCGGCCGCACCGCGACCGCCCTGCGCACCGTGATGGCCGGTATCGGTGGTCGTGGCGTGCGTGTCGACGTGGTCGACACCGATCGCTGACGCGCACATGGACGTCGTCGTCGGCCGAGTGGCCAAGGCGCACGGGATCAGCGGCGAGCTCGCTGTCGACGTGCGCACGGATTCACCCGGGACCAGGTTCGCCCTGGGTTCGGTGCTGACCGCCAAACTGCGCGACGGCACGTCCCGCAACCTCACCGTCGCAGCCGCCCGGAACCACTCCGGGCGGCTGCTGGTGCGTTTCGAGGAAGTGCTGACCCGCGACGTGGCGGAGACGCTGCGCGGCACGGTGCTGCTGGGCCGCACCGAGGACCTGCCGCCCACGGACGACCCGGACGAGTTCTACGACCACGAGCTCGAAGGGCTGACGGCCGAGCTGGTCGACGGCACCCGGATCGGCACCGTGCTGGAGATCGTGCACGGGCTGGGCGGCGAGCTGCTGGTCGTCAAGCGCGAGAACGGGGACGAGACCCTGGTGCCGTTCGTGCGCCAGATCGTGCCGACGGTGGACATCGCCGGCCGGCGCGTGGTGATCGACCCGCCCGAGGGCCTGCTCGATGCGGATTGACGTCGTCACGATCTTCCCGGAGTACCTGGACCCGCTGCGCGCCGCCCTGCTGGGCAAGGCCATCGACAAGGGCCTGATCAGCGTCGGCGTGCACGACCTGCGGGGCTGGACGCACGACGTGCACAAGGCGGTCGACGACAGCCCGTACGGCGGTGGTCCGGGCATGGTGATGAAGCCCCAGGTCTGGGGTGACGCGCTGGACCAGGTCTGCACCCCGGCCACCCGGCTCGTCGTGCCCACGCCCGCCGGCCGCCCGTTCACCCAGCGGTTGGCGCACGAGTACGCCGCGGAAGAGCACCTGGTGTTCGCCTGCGGCCGGTACGAGGGCATCGACCAGCGGGTGGTGGACGACGCGTCCCGCCGGATGCGCGTGGACGAGGTCTCCATCGGCGACTACGTCCTCGTCGGCGGCGAGGTGGCCGTCCTGGTGGTGGTCGAGGCGGTCGTCCGGCTGCTGCCGGGCGTGCTGGGAAACCCCAAGTCGGCCGCCGAGGACTCGTTCTCCGACGGCCTGCTGGAAGGCCCCAGCTACACCCGCCCCGAGGTGTGGCGCGACCTCGCGGTGCCGGAGGTGCTGCGTTCCGGCAACCACAAGGCGATCGACCGCTGGCGGCGCGACCAGTCGTTGCGCCGCACCCGCGAACGCCGTCCCGAGCTGCTCGACGCCCTGCCCGAGGGCGCGCTCGACAAGCACGACCGCAAGCTGTTGGACGGCCTGGACTGACGTGCCGGGCGGGGGCGATTTCGTGCCGCCGACCCTCGTCTGGCACACTGGACAGGTTGCTGCACCCGGTTCAACTCATCCGGCGTGCGCTAGGCCCGCCCCCGTGCGCGTGTGTAACTTGAGATAGTCCGCGCCCTGGGGGAGTACGCAATACACGTGAGGACGAGGACGGACCACCGATGAACACCCTGGACGCTCTTGACGCCCAGTCGCTGCGCTCCGACATCCCCAGCTTCCGGCCGGGCGACACGCTGAAGGTCCACGTCCGCGTCATCGAGGGCTCCCGCGAGCGGGTCCAGGTGTTCCAGGGCGTCGTGATCCGCCGCCAGGGTGGCGGCATCCGTGAGACCTTCACCGTCCGCAAGGTCTCGTTCGGTGTCGGCGTCGAGCGCACCTTCCCGGTGCACTCCCCGAACATCGCCGAGATCGAGGTCGCGACCCGCGGCGCCGTCCGCCGGGCGAAGCTGTACTACCTCCGCGACCTGCGCGGCAAGGCCGCCAAGATCAAGGAGAAGCGCGAGGCCCGGCCGGCCTCCTGACGCCGGGCACACGCGGAAGCAGTAGCCTGCCCACGTGGCAGATCCCGTGCACCGCTCCGCTGACGAAGACGGTCAGGAACCCGCAGCCGAGTCCATTGCGGACCCGGCTGCGGGTGGCAAGTCCAAGAAGGACAAGAAGAAGCCCCCGCTCTGGCGCGAACTGCTCGTGCTGGGCGCCACGGCTCTCGTCCTGACGATCCTGATCCAGACGTTCCTCGCGCGGGTGTACGTGATCCCGTCGCAGTCGATGGAGGAGACCCTCCACGGCTGCCCCGGTTGCAAAAACGACCGGGTGCTGGTCGACAAGCTGGTCTACGACTTCGCCGAGATCGAGCCGGGCGAGGTCGTCGTGTTCCGCGGCCCCGAGACGTGGGGCAACAACGACTTCAACTCCGCCCGCTCGGACAACCCGATCGTGGCGGGCATCCAGTCGGTGGCCTCGCTGGTCGGCCTCGCGCCGCCGGACGAGCGCGACTTCGTCAAGCGGGTCATCGCGGTCGGCGGCCAGACCGTCGAGTGCTGCGACGAGCAGCACCGGGTGAAGGTCGACGGCAAGCCGCTGGACGAGCCGTACATCTACTGGCAGCCCGGCACGTCTCCGGAGAACCACGACCCGTTCGAGCCGGTCAAGGTGCCCGAAGGCCACCTCTGGGTGATGGGTGACAACCGCACGAACTCCACCGACTCGCGCAAGCAGGGCGGCGGCGGCGTGGCGGGCACCGTGCCGGAGGACAACGTCATCGGCAAGGCGCGGGTGATCGTGCTGCCGCCCGGCCGCTGGCAGGGCATCGGCGACCACAACCCGCAGGCCCTCGCGATCGGCGCGCCCGCGTGGCAGGCAGGTGTCCCGGCGGGCGCCGGACTGGCCGCGGCGTGGCCCGTGCTGTTCCTCGGGCGGAAACTGCGCAGCCGGTTGACCAGGGCCTCACAGGCCTCGTCGGTACGCTGACCGGGTGGTAGACGTCGCACCGTCCCGAGGTCCCTCCGACGAGGGGGACCCGGAGCACGAGGAGAAGGTCGAGCAGTGGCGTGCCCGCGCGCGCAAGACGGCCAAGGGCAAGGGGTCGTTCTGGAAAGAGCTGCCGATCCTGATCGGTGTCGCGGTGCTGCTCGCGGTGCTCATCCAGACGTTCCTGGCGAAGGTCTACATGATCCCGTCGGAGTCGATGGAGCAGACGCTGCACGGCTGCTCGAACGGGTGCTTCGGCGACCGGGTGCTGGTCGACAAGCTGACCTACGACTTCTCCGAGCCCGAACCGGGTGACGTGATCGTCTTCCACGGCCCGGACACCTGGATCAACCAGGACTTCGTGGCCGCCGAGCCGACCAACCCGATCGCCCGCGGGCTCCAAGGCCTCGGTTCGCTGCTGGGATTCCCGTCGGCGAACCAGGAGGACTTCGTCAAGCGGGTCGTCGCGGTCGGCGGGCAGACCGTGAAGTGCTGCGACGACCGCAACCGGGTCGTGGTCGACGGGAAGCCGCTGGACGAGCCGTACGTGTACTGGGCGCCGGGGCGCAGCACGGTGCAGGAGTCGTTCGCGGACCTGGAGGTCCCAGAGGGCTACCTGTTCGTGATGGGTGACAACCGGAACGACTCGTGCGACTCGCGCTGCCAGGGCGACGGTCGCGAGGGCGGTCTGGTGCCGGTGGACAACGTGGTGGGCAAGGCGCGGGCGATCGTGCTGCCGCCCGGCCGCTGGCAGGGCGTGGGCGACCACGACCCGCAGGCCGTAACTCTCGGGGCGCCCGCGTGGCAGGACGCGCTGCCGGCCGGAGCGGGTTTGGCGGCGGCGTGGCCGGTGCTCCTGCTGGGCAAGCGGGCCAGGGCGCGTTTTCGGAGCGGGCGGCTGGGATAGGGTCGACGGGTGATCCGCAAGCCGCCTCGCGTCCAGGTTCGGCAAACCGCGGGCATCTGGGCGTTCGAAGCCGCGTTGGCCCGGCGTGGTCTCGGTCCGGTGGCCGGTGTGGACGAGGCCGGTCGCGGCGCCTGCGCGGGGCCGCTGGTCGTGGCGTCGTGCGTGCTCAAGCCGGGTGACGCGGCGAAGTTCGACGGGCTCACCGACTCCAAGCTGCTCACCGCCGCCGCGCGGGACCGCATGTACGACGTGGTGCTCAAGCGCGCGCTCGACTACGCGGTGATCGTGATCCCGGCCGCCGAGGTCGACTTGATCGGCGTGCACGTGGCGAACCTCGAAGGCATGCGTCGTGCTGTCGCTCAACTGGGCGTACATCCGGGGTACGTGTTGACCGACGGCTTCCCGGTCCCCGGCCTCACCGCGCCCAACATGCCGGTGGTCAAGGGCGACCGGGTGGCGGCGTGCGTCGCGGCGGCGTCCGTGCTGGCCAAGGTCACGCGGGATCGGATCATGACCCGGATGCACGAGGAACTGCCCGTCTACGGGTTCGACGTGCACAAGGGCTACAGCACCCCCGAGCACACCGAGGCGCTGGCGGAACACGGCCCGAGTGCGCAACACCGCTGGTCGTATGCGAACGTGTCGGCCGCGGCGCTCCGGCACGGACTGGAATCGCCGCACCCGGTGGCGCGCGGTGTGGTTGCCGCCGCCGTGGTCCAGAATGGGCCAACCCCGCAGACCAGCGGTGGCAGGCTCGCGACGAGGAGGGGCGCGGATTCGATGATTACCCGCGCGGAGGCGTAATGAGTGCAGAGGATCTCGAGAAGTACGAGACCGAGATGGAGTTGTCGCTGTACAAGGAGTACCGCGACATCGTCAGCCAGTTCTCGTTCGTCGTGGAGACCGAGCGGCGGTTCTACCTGGCCAACTCGGTGGACGTGCAGGTCCGCAACGCGGACGGCGAGGTCTACTTCGAGGTGCGGATGTCCGACGCGTGGGTGTGGGACATGTACCGCCCCGCCCGGTTCGTGAAGAACGTCCGGGTGATCACCTTCAAGGACGTCAACGTCGAGGAGCTGGACAAGCCCGACCTCAGGTTGCCCGAGGACGGTCCGTTCAACTCCTGATACCCGCTGAGTCGCAGGGGCCTGCCCATCGGGCGGGCCCCTTTGCGTCATTCCCGCCTTCCAGTCCTGCCCTTACCTGTCCTGACTGTGCCCTGGTCGTTCCGGCCTTCCCTGCCGATAGCACCCCGCCCCGACAACCGCCCGGGCTCTGTCCACAGCCCGCTGAGTTGTCCACAGCCGGCCGGTTGCCCGTGGCCGCCCCTCCACCACCCCGGCAAGGTCGCACCAAGACCGATTCCGGAGGAGTGGGGCATGAACACGGCGACCGATCTGGGCAGGCGCGGCGAGGACGCGGCGTGCCGCTACCTGGAGCACCAGGGCCTGTCGATCCTGGCCCGCAACTGGCGGTGTGACGAGGGCGAGCTGGACGTCGTGGCGACGGACGGCGCGCGGCTGGTGGTGGTCGAGGTGAAATGCCGTTCGGGCACCACGCGGGGGACACCCCTGGAAGCCGTGACGCCGGAGAAGCTCGACCGCGTGCGGAAATCGGCGCTGCGCTGGTTGAGCGCCCACCGGATCGGCCGGGTGGACATCCGCTACGACGTCATCGCGATCGAGTGGCCGCCCGCCGGCCAGGTCCGCCTGCACCACTTGCGAGGTGTCTGATGGCGCTCGCGCGAACGTGGTCCGTGGCGTTGTCCGGCGTGGACGGCGTCCCGGTGGAGATCGAGGCCGACGTGGGCGTCGGGACCGTGAAGACCCAGCTCCTCGGCCTCCCCGACGCGGCCCTGCACGAGTCGAAGGACCGGGTGAAGGCGGCGGTGCGCAACAGCGGCCACGACTGGCCGTCCCAGCGCGTGACGCTGGGCCTGTCCCCGGCCACCCTGCCGAAGAACGGCTCCGGCTACGACCTGGCCATCGCGTGCGTCGTCCTGGCGGCGGCCCAGGCGATCCCGGGGGACCGACTGGCGGGCACCGTCCTCTTGGGCGAGCTGGCGCTGGACGGCCGGGTGCGCACGGTCAGGGGTGTCCTGCCGGCCCTGATGGCGGCCAGGAGGGCAGGCCTGACCCAGGTGATCGTCCCGGTCGACGCGCTCCACGAAGCGGCCTTGGTGGACGGCCTGACCGTGTGCGGCGCGGCCACCCTGACCGACGTCCTGGAGTGGCTGGCCGGCCGGGAAACGCTCCGCCACACCACCCCGCCCACCATCGTCCCACCACCGGACGGCCCGGACCTGGCCGACGTCGTAGGCCAACCGGAAGCCAGGTGGGCGCTGGAGGTCGCCGCCGCCGGGGGGCACCACATCCTCCTGACCGGCCCACCGGGCACCGGGAAGACGATGCTGGCCCAACGCCTGGCCGGCCTCCTCCCGCCGTTGTCGATGGAGGAGGCGCTGGGCGTCACGGCCGTGCACTCCATCGCCGGTCTCCTCACGCCGGAGGCCCCGCTGGTCTCCGCGCCGCCGTTCGTCTCGCTGCACCACTCGACGTCGATCGTCGCGTTGGTCGGCGGCGGCACCGGTCTGGCCAAGCCGGGGGCGATGAGCCGGGCCCACCGGGGGGTGCTGTTCCTGGACGAGGCACGCGAGTTCGGCCTGGGGAAGCTGGAGGCCCTGCGCACGGCGTTGGAAGAGGGCGAGGTCCGCCTCGCCAGGCGTGACGGCATCACCCGCTACCCGGCCCGGTTCCAGTTGGTGATGGCCACCAACCCCTGCCCCTGCGCGCCTCCGAAGGACATCGACTGCATCTGCCTCCCGGCGGCCAGGAGGCGGTACGAGACGAAGCTGTCCGGCCCCTTGCTGGACCGGGTCGACCTGAGGGTGGTGATGCGTCCGCTGACCGTGATGAGCCGTGAGTTCGTCGCCGATCCGGAGCCCACCGCGACCGTGCGCGAACGGGTGCACAAGGCCAGGACGCGGGCGGCGGAGCGCTGGGGCGAGCACGGCTGGTTCACCAACGCCGAAGTGCCCGGCCCGGTGTTGCGGACGGAGTTCGCCCTTCCCCGGGAGACGACGTCGATCCTCGATCGAGCGCTCGCCAAGGGCGTTCTGACTGGCCGGGGGTCGGATCGTTGTCTGCGAGTCGCCTGGACGTTGGCGGACCTGGCGGAGGTCGGCCGGCCCACGGCGGACCACGTGGCAGCGGCGCTGGAGTTCCGCGAGCGGAGGATGTGGTGAGCACCGACGCGGTCCGGCTGGCCCGCGCCTACCTGTCGCGGGTGGCCGAGCCGCCCGCCGTGGCGCTGGTCGGGCTCGTTGCCGAAGTGGGGCCGGTGCGGGCGGCCGAGCTGGTTCGGGCCGGGGAGGTTCCCGGGGCGGTCGACAGCGAGACGTCCGCCCGGCGGTCGGTGGATCAGGCCGAGCGTGACCTGGAGGTCGCGGCCGAGGTCGGCGGGCGGTTGGTGGTTCCCGAGGATGACGAGTGGCCCCGGTGGCCCTTCAACGCGCTGGCCATCGCCGCGGCCAACGGGCTTCGGTGCGGCGTGGAGCCGCTGGCGTTGTGGGTGCGCGGTGAGTTCAGCCTTGCCTCGCTCACCGAGCGGGCGGTTGCGGTGGTGGGCAGTCGGGCCGCTTCCGGGTACGGGCAGCACGTCGCCGGTGAATTCGGGCACGGGCTGGCCGAAGCCGGTGTCACGGTGGTGTCCGGCGCCGCTTACGGCATCGACGGCGCCGCTCACCGGGGCGCGATCACGGCGGGCGGGATGACCATCGCCGTGCTCGCTTGCGGGGTCGACATCGCCTATCCCGCCGGTCACCGAGCCTTGCTGGAGCGCATCCCAAGCCAGGGCCTGCTCGTCAGCGAGTACCCGCCGACCCACACGCCGGCCCGCCACCGGTTCCTCACCCGGAATCGGCTCATCGCGGCGCTGGCGGAGGGGACGGTCGTGGTCGAAGCGGGTCAGCGCAGCGGGGCCAAGAACACGGCCGCGTCCACGGCGGCGCTCGGGAGGGTGCTGATGGCGGTTCCGGGGCCGATCACCTCGGCCAGTTCGTCGGGCTGCCACGAGCTGCTGCGGTCGGGGAGCGCGTTGCCGGTCACCAGCGTCGCCGAGGTCATCGAGTCGACCGGCCGGCTCGGCGTCGACCTCGTCGAGGCGAGCCGGAAGCTCGACACCGGGCCGCCGCAGGGTGACGCGATGCGGGTCTTCGAAGCCTTGGGCCTCTCATCCGGGCACGGTCCGGAGATGATCTCAGTGGAGTCCGGCGTGGAGCTGTCGCGGGTGCGGGCCTTGCTGCCACAACTGGAACTGGCCGGTCTCGCAGAAAGGGTCGAAACAGGTTGGAAGCGCTCCCAGATGGAGAGTTGGCGTGGCGATACTTGACCAAGGGCGCTCAAGGGCGGAGCGTCAGGGGCTATGTCCCCGCCGCCGCCCGCTCGGACACGTCGTGTCGAACTTGTCCGCCTGCGCCGTGCGCTGCCCGGAGACGTGACGACAGCCCTGGACCGCTACGAACGCCACCTCGCCATGGAACGCGGCCTGTCCCCGCACACGGTTCGGGCTTACCTCGGCGACGTGGTGGCGTTGTTGGTCCACTTAGCCGGCGGAACGCCCGACGACGTCACCGTGGAAGCGATCGACCTGCCGGGCCTGCGGTCCTGGTTGGCTTCCCAGCACTCCGCCGGTGCGAGCCGCACGACGATGGCCCGCCGTGCCGCCTCCGCACGCACGTTCACCGCGTGGGCGGCCCGGAACGGCCTGCTCGCCGCCGATCCGGGGCCGCGACTCTCCGCACCCCGACCCCGTCGGACCTTGCCCGCGGTGCTGCGGCCGGACCAGGCCGGCGCGGCGATGGCCGCTGCGGAAGTGGGTGCCGAACAGGGCGATCCGGTTGCGCTCCGTGACCAAGCCGTGGTGGAGTTGCTGTACGCAACAGGCGTCCGGGTCGCCGAGTTGTGCGGTCTCGACCTCGACGACGTGGACTACTCCCAAAGGGTGATTCGGGTTCTGGGCAAGGGGAGTCGCGAACGCACCGTGCCGTTCGGCGTTCCGGCCGAACGTGCTGTACGACGGTGGGTGGAACACGGCCGATCGGCGCTGGTCAACGACCGTTCACAACGGGCGCTGTTGATCGGCGCGCGAGGCGGCAGGCTCGACCCGCGTACCGCCAGGCGGATTGTCCACGATGTAGTGGGTGCGGTGCCCGGAACGGCCGACACCGGACCGCACGGCCTGCGCCACTCCGCGGCCACGCACCTGTTGGAAGGGGGAGCGGACCTGCGCACAGTCCAAGAGCTTCTTGGTCACGCTACGCTCGCAACGACTCAGCTCTACACACACGTCACCGTCGAACGGCTGAAGGCGATCCATGACCGAACCCACCCCCGCTCCTGACGTCGCAGGGGGAGGTTCGCGGACCGCAACCGTGACCTCTTCCTCCGCCGCGCACGTCGGGACCTCGTCGGCGGCGCGCACCCCGGCTGGGACGAACGGTCACCGCGTCGACGGCGAGCACCTGCGCGGCGAACACCCGCGCGACCAGCACCAGCGGGACAAGACCCACCGCGACCAGCCCCCGCACGACGAGCCTCGGAACGGCGCACCCCTGTCCGACGAATCCCTCCGCACAGAGCCTCTCCGCGACGAGCCCCACCTCGACGAACCTCTCGGCGCGGCCTTGCCGGCTGACCGCCTGCCCGGTGACGTCCTGCCCGGTGACGTCCTGCCCGGTGAACCCATGCCCGACGACTCCCTTCCCGGTCCCCTTCCCGACTCGATCCCGGACGAACTGCCGCGCAACGGGCACGCCGTCGTGGCAGCGGTGGTCGGGAGGCCGGCGCACGGGGCGTCCGAGCGCACCGCGGATGACGTGGAAGCCGGGATCATCGCGCTCTGGCACACCTACGGCCAGTCGCGGCAGCAGGGTCTGCGGGACCGGCTCGTGCTGCACTACGCGCCGTTGGTGAAGTACGTCGCGGGCCGGGTCGGCACCGGTCTGCCCGCGCACGTGGATGTCGGCGACCTGATCCAGTCCGGCATCTTCGGCCTGGTCGACGCGATCGAGAAGTTCGAGCCCGAGCGCGGACTGAAGTTCGAGACCTACGCGATGCAGCGCATCCGCGGCGCGATCCTCGACGACCTCCGCTCGCAGGACTGGGTACCGCGCTCCGTCCGCAGCCGGGCCCGTGACGTCGAGCGGGCGCTGGAACGCCTGGGCGCCCGCCTCCAGCGCACCCCGACCGACCGGGAGCTGGCCGCCGAGCTGAAGATCGGGCTCGGTGAGCTGCGGGAGCTCTACGCGCAGCTCCAGCTGACCAGCGTCGTGGCGCTGGACGAGCTGATCGCGGCCGGGCGCAGCACCGGTGGAGCGGGCTCGTCACTGGCCGAGTCCCTGCCCGACGAGGGCGCGGAGGACCCGATCGCCACGCTGGTCGACTTGGACAGCCGCCGCCAGCTCGCCGACGCGATCGCACAGCTCGCCGAGCGAGACCGGGTCGTGGTCACGCTGTACTACTTCGAGAACCTGACATTGGCCGAGATCGGCAAGGTCCTGGGCGTCACCGAATCCCGAGTGTGCCAGCTGCACACCCGCGCGGTGTTGCGCCTGCGCACCAAGCTGAACGAACAGCTCGAGTCCTAACCGCTTCCTGCCCGGCCGGCTGTCCGGGCAGCCCCGGTCGACCGACCCTTGGGGCGGCCGGGCCTATCAGGTCGCCGGTCGGTCAGCCGGTCGCGCTTGGGCAACCGTTCGGTCGGGCGAGCCGTCGGTCAGGCGGTCGCGCGGTTGTGCGGTCGGGTGGACCAGGCAGCCGGCCGGATCGGACGGGCCTGCGGGGCCTGGTGCGTCCGTGATCAGGTGGTCTGCCGCCGGATGGTCGATGGTCTCCGGCCGAGTGGGCGGCCTGGGACGAGCGGGTTCGGCGGACCTGAGGTCGGGCAGGCCTGTGGATCGGCCGGATCGGTGGCCGGGCGGTCTGCGGCAAGCCGGGTGTGCGCCAAGCCCGGGTGCGGCTGGCGGGGCATGTGATCGAGCAGTGCCAGCGGCCAGCCAGGCGAGCGATCGGTCGGTCGGTCGGGCTTGCGGTCGGCTGGGTATGCGATCGGTTGGGTATGCGATCGGTTGGGTGTGGTGCAGGGCGTGGTGTGCGGGCTTCTGCGGTCCGGAGGTCCGGCGGCTGGGTGGGCGCATGGCCCAGTTGCGGAGCGCACCGGCGGTTGGTGGCTGGCGGTTGGGTGGGTCAGTGGTGGGCTGGCGGTTGGGTGGTGGCGCGGTCGCGGTGGTGGCGGTCGGCGGTCGGCCCGAGTGTGAGTGGGTCAGCGGTCGGGTTGGGTGGGGGCGTCCGCCCTTGGCAGCAGGCGGACGGGGCCGGTGGAGAGCAGGCGCAAGGGATCCAGGTAGGCGCGTGCGGGGGATGTTCGCAGTGCTCCCCAGTGGAGGCAGGCTTCGGTCGGGCAACCCTCGTGGCCTGGGCGGAGTGTGCCGATCCGGTCTCCTCGGCGTACCAGTTGCCCCCTCCGCACGGTCACGTCCACCGGCTCGTACGTGGTCCGCAGGCCACCGGCGTGCAGCAGCGAGATCACCGGCCGGTCCGCCACCGGACCCGCGTGCAGCACCACCGCGTCTCCGGCAGCCAGCACGGCGGCGCCTGGCGGTCCGGCCAGGTCCACGCCCCGGTGACCGGCGGCGTACGCGGTCTCCGGGGCCTCGAACACGCGGACCACTTCACGTGGTGGGGCCAGCGGCCAGGCGAACCGGGTTGGGCGGGACGCCCGGCCCGACGCCGTCAAGGGCACCAGAGGTACCGTCATGAACGTTGTCAAGGCCAGGACCAGCAGTGTTCGCATGGTGGGAGTCATGGGTCCAGCGTTCCGGGGCGGACCGGGGGCTACCAGTGGCTTCGTCGGAACTGTGGACAACTGCGGGGGCTGTGGACAACTCAGGGCCGGTTCGTTGTCCCCGCCCTGACCGGCGTACACTCGGTCCGCGGCCCGTGCAAGTGCGGGACGACTTCGCGTGCCAATGCAGACCCGACCCGTTCCCACGGCCGGGTCACGGCGTCCGGCGGTCCTGAGGCGAAAACCCTCCGGTTCGGACGACGGCAAGGGCACCAGGGCGGCGGTCCGACCCGGCCCGCCGCGACGAACCGGAACGCGTGCCGGCCTCGAAGCCCGGCGCGCCTGATCGAAGAGGTGCGAACCCGGCCATGGCCGTCGTCACCATGAAGCAGCTGCTCGACAGCGGCGTGCACTTCGGGCACCAGACCCGCCGCTGGAACCCGAAGATGAAGCGCTACATCTTCACCGAGCGCAACGGCATCTACATCATCGACCTCCAGCAGACGCTGACCTACATCGACCGGGCTTACGAGTTCGTTCGGGAAACGGTCGCGCACGGCGGTTCGATCCTGTTCATCGGCACGAAGAAGCAGGCGCAGGAGGCCATCGCCAACGAGGCCCTCCGCGTCGGCATGCCCTTCGTGAACCAGCGCTGGCTGGGCGGCATGCTCACCAACTTCTCCACGGTCCACAAGCGCCTCCAGCGGCTCAAGGAACTCGAGTCGATGGAGCAGACCGGCGGTTTCCAGGGTTTCACCAAGAAGGAAATCCTGATGATGAACCGTGAGAAGGACAAGCTGGAGCGCACGCTCGGTGGTATCCGCGACATGTCCAAGGTGCCCAGCGCCGTGTGGATCGTGGACACCAAGAAGGAGCACATCGCCGTCGGCGAGGCGCGCAAGCTGAACATCCCGATCGTGGCGATCCTCGACACGAACTGCGACCCGGACGAGGTCGACTACCCGATCCCGGGCAACGACGACGCGATCCGGTCCGCCGCGCTGCTGACCAAGGTGGTGGCCGAGGCCGCCGCCGCCGGTCTGATGGCGCGCTCCGGCGCCCGCACCAAGGCCGCCGAGGGCGAGGACAAGCCCGAGCCCGGCCAGGACGAGCCGCTGGCCGAGTGGGAGCAGGAGCTGCTGGTGGGCGCGGACGTGCCCGCCGCCGCTGCCGCCGCTCCCGAGGCGCCGGCTGCCGAGGCGCCGGCTGCCGAGGGCAGCGAGCCCGCGCAGTCCTGATCAGTCACGCGCCGCGCCCACCCGTGAACGGTGGGCGCGGCGCGCGCACAGCACCACCCCAGCGCCAAGCCACGTCGGCGAGCCGACTGACAGAGTCAACGGCCAAGTCGACGATCTGACCGCAGAAGGAACGGGAAATCGCACGATGGCGAACTACACCGCCGCTGACGTGAAGCGCCTCCGCGAGCTGACCGCCGCAGGCATGATGGACTGCAAGAAGGCGCTTGAGGAGACCGACGGCGACTTCGACAAGGCGATCGAGATCCTGCGCATCAAGGGTGCGAAGGACGTCGGCAAGCGCGCCGAGCGCACGACCTCCAACGGCCTCGTCGTGGCCGAGGACGGCGTGATGGTCGAGCTGCGCTGCGAGACGGACTTCGTCGCGAAGAACGCGGACTTCCAGGAGCTGGCCTCCCGGATCGTCGCCGTCGCCAAGGCCACGCGCCCGGCCGACGTCGACGCCCTGAAGGCCGCGGAGCTCGACGGCAAGAGCATCGAAGCGGTCGTGCAGGAGTTCTCGGCGAAGATCGGCGAGAAGCTGGAGCTGGCCAAGGTCGCCGTTTTCGACGGCACCGTGACCACCTACCTGCACCGTCGTGCCGCGGACCTGCCGCCCGCCGTCGGCGTGATGGTCGAGTACTCCGGTGACAACGAGGACGCCGCCCGCGGCGCCGCGATGCAGATCGCCGCGATGCGTCCGCGCTTCCTCACCCGGGACGAGGTGCCCGCCGACGTGGTCGCCAACGAGCGCCACATCGCCGAGGAGACCGCGCGCGAGGAGGGCAAGCCGGAAGCGGCGCTGTCCAAGATCGTCGAGGGTCGGGTGAACGGCTTCTTCAAGGACGTCGTGCTCCTGGAGCAGTCGTCCGTCACGGAGTCCAAGAAGACCGTCAAGGCCGTGCTGGACGAGGCCGGGGTCACCGTGACCCGCTTCGCCCGGTTCGAGGTCGGCCAGGCCTGATTCGCGTGAGGGCGGGGTTGCGCGCACGCGTCGCGACCCCGCCCTTGCCGTGTCCAGAGGAGGACCTGTGAGCGCAGAGGTAGAGCCCGCCAAATCGGAGCACGCCGACGACGAGCCGGTGCACGGCTACCGCCGGGTGATGCTCAAGCTGGGCGGCGAGATGTTCGGCGGCGGCGGTGTCGGCGTCGACCCCGACGTCGTGCAGACCGTGTCGCGCCAGATCGCCGCCGTCGTCCGGACCGGGGTCCAGGTCGCGGTCGTCATCGGCGGCGGCAACTTCTTCCGCGGCGCCGAGCTGCAGCAGCGCGGCATGGACCGCAGCCGCGCCGACTACATGGGCATGCTGGGCACCGTGATGAACTGCCTCGCCTTGCAGGACTTCCTGGAGCGCGAGCACGGCATCGAGACCCGCGTGCAGACGGCCATCACGATGGGCCAGATCGCCGAGTCCTACATCCCCCGCCGGGCCATGCGGCACCTCGACAAGGGGCGCGTGGTGATCTTCGGCGGCGGTGCCGGCATGCCGTACTTCTCCACCGACACCACCGCCGCGCAGCGCGCGCTGGAGATCGGCTGCGAGATCGTCCTGATGGCCAAGGCCGTGGACGGCGTCTACACCGCGGACCCGAAGACCGACCCGGACGCGTTGATGTTCGACAACATCACCCACCGGGAAGTGCTCGAACGCGGCCTCAACGTCGCCGACGCGACCGCGTTCAGCCTGTGCATGGACAACAACATGCCGATCATGGTCTTCAACCTGCTCACCGAGGGGAACATCGCCCGCGCCGTCCGCGGTGAGAAGATCGGCACACTGGTGAGCACCCCCGGTGGTCGCCCGTCCTTCTAGACCTGCTGGGATTCGAGCCGAACCGCGCACACCAAGGGAGTCAGCCGTGATTGACGAGACCCTCCTCGACGCCGAGGAGAAGATGGAAAAAGCGGTGTCAGTGGCGAAGGAGGACCTGGCCGCGGTGCGCACCGGCCGCGCCAACCCCTCGATGTTCTCCCGCATCGTGGTCGAGTACTACGGTTCGCCGACCCCGCTGAACCAGCTCGCCAGCGTCGCCATCCCGGAGGCGCGCATGGCGGTGATCAAGCCCTACGACGCCACCCAGCTGAACGCGGTCGAGAAGGCCATCCGCGACTCGGACCTGGGCGTGAACCCGAGCAACGACGGCTCGATCATCCGCGTGGTGATCCCGCAGCTGTCCGAGGAACGCCGGCGCGAGATGGTGAAGGTCGCCAAGAGCAAGGGCGAGGACGCCAAGGTGTCCATCCGCAACATCCGCCGCAAGGCCAAGGAAGAGCTGGACCGCCTGGTCAAGGACGGCGAGGTCGGTGAGGACGACGGCTCCCGCGCCGAGAAGGAGCTGGAGAACGTCACCCACCGGTACGTCGCCCAGATCGACGAGCTGGTCAAGCACAAGGAAGCCGAGCTGCTCGAGGTCTAGGTCGGTCACGTCGGGTCGGCGGGTCCGGGTCACCGGCCGCACGCATTGGTCGGCCGGTCGGCGGCCGTGATAGGAGCACAGCACGTGTCAGGCGGCGGTGACCAGGACGCGCCGGAGAAGAGCGCGTCACGCGCGGGGCGCAACCTGCCCGCGGCCATCGCCGTGGGTCTCGGCTTGGGCGCGGTCATCCTCGTCGCGCTGTTCACGGTGCGCGAGCTGTTCGTCGGCGTCGTCGCCGCCGCGGTAGCCGTGTCCATGTACGAGCTGATGGGCGCGCTCAAGCGCAGCGCGGGCATCCGGGTGGCCCTGGTGCCCGTGCTGCTGGGTGGGCAGGCCGTGGTGTGGCTGGCCTGGCCGTTCGGGCGCGACGGGGTGTTGAGCGCGTTCGTGCTGACCATCCTGGTGTGCCTGGTCTGGCGGCTCAAGGACGGCGCGGACGGCTACCTGCGTGACGTCACCGCGTCCATCTTCACGGTCGCGTACGTGGCGGTGTTCGCGTCGTTCGCGGTGATGCTGGTCGTGCCGGACGACGGCGTGTTCCGCGTCCTGGCGTTCCTGATCGGCGTCGTGCTGTCCGACACCGGCGGCTACGTGGCCGGTGTGCTGTTCGGCAAGCACCCCATGGCCCCCGCCATCAGCCCGAAGAAGTCCTGGGAGGGTTTCGCGGGCTCGATGGTGGCGGGCATGGTCGGTGGCGCGCTGACCGTCGGCGTGATGCTCGACGGCCAGTGGTGGCAGGGTGTGCTGTTCGGCGCCGCCCTGGTCGTCACCGCGACGGTCGGCGACCTGGTCGAGTCGCTGATCAAGCGGGACCTGGGGATCAAGGACATGGGCACGCTGCTGCCCGGTCACGGCGGGCTGATGGACCGGATGGACTCGCTGCTGCCGTCGGCCGTGGTGTCCTGGCTGCTGCTGTACGTGTTCGTGCCGGTTTGAGGCTCAGGTCCAGCGCTTCGGGTCCCGTGCGAGGCCGGCCGTCGTACGGGTCAGTCGTCGTACGGGTCAGTCGTCGTACGGGTCGTCCACCCGTGAGCCGGTGTCGTCGTCGGACAGCGGCGTGGTGCGGGAGGAGTCGATCACCGAGAACACCGCGCCCGCGTGGTCGGCGACGACCGTGATCCGGCCGAACGGCGTGTCGTACGGCTCGACGGTGACGTGCCCGCCCAGTTCGAGGACCCGCGACGCGGCCGAGTCGGCGCCGATCTCGGGCGCGGCGGTGAAGTACACCATCCAGTGCGGCGGGGTGCCCGGCGCGAACGCCCGGCCCATCCGCTGCCGGCCGAGCACGGTGTGGCCGTGGAGCGCCCAGATCGTGTAGTCGACCGCCTGGCCGTCACCTATCTGGGTGATTTCGTAGCCGCACAGCTCACTGAAGAACTCGTCCGCCGCCTGCCCGTCACGGGTGTTCAGCTCGGCCCACGCGTACGCGCCGTGCCCGTCGGCCCGGAACACCCAGTCGGCCGGGACGTGCCGGAACCCGACCACCGCCCCGCTGGGGTCGGCGAGCAGCGTGACCAGGTCGGACGGTTCGCCGAGGACCGTGCCGCCCAGTGCGTGCGCCTTGTCGGCGGTGGCACGGGCGTGCGGCGTGTTCAGGTACAGCGTCCACGGGCTCGGCTGGCCGGCGGCGACGACCTCGGCCACCGGCAGCCCGTCCACCAGGGCGACCGTGCGGCCCTGGACGTCCTCGAAGTACCAGCCGAAGAGGCCGTTGTAGAAGTCGACGGTGGCCTGGAGGTCGTCGGTGGCGATGTCCACCCAGCACGGTGCGCCGTAGTGGAACTCGGCCAAAGCGGGAGAATTCGGGACGATCGACACCGTGTACCTCCTGCAAGCCGCGCTTGTTCGATCACGCTACGGCTCTAGAGTCGTCTCGTGAAGGGATTCGTCCGAGCCGCGTTGGCCGCCGTCCGGCCTGTCGACGTCCTGCCGAGCCCGAACATCTGGCACTGGCCGGAGGTCTACGAGGTCGAGAACCGGGCGCAGGACGTCGACGGCGTGATCTGGAGCGCCCTGCGCGAGGACTGCGACTGGGCCGGGCGGGACGTGGTGGACGTCGGCTGCGGCGACGGCTTCCACCTGCCCGAGTTCGCCCGGACGGCGCGCTCGGTGACCGGTGTCGAGCCGCACCCGCCGCTGGTGCGCCGTGCTCGGGCACGGGTGGCCGACGTGCCGAACGCCGAGGTGCTGGCCGGACCGGCGCAACGGCTCCCGCTGGGGGACGCGAGCGCGGACCTCGTGCACGCGCGCACGGCGTACTTCTTCGGGCCCGGTTGCGAGCCGGGCATCCGCGAGGCGGACCGGGTGCTGAGGCCGGGCGGCGCGCTGGCGGTCGTGGACCTCGACGGGCTCGCCGAGCCGTACGGGCCGTGGCTGTGCGCCGACGAGCCCCGCTACAACCCCGTGGCCGTGGAGCGCTTCTTCACCGATGAGGGGTTCTCGTTGCGCCGCGTGCGCGCGCTGTGGCGGTTCGACCGCCGTCAGGATCTGGAAGCCGTGCTCCGCATCGAGTTCTCCCAGGCGGTCGCGGAACAGGCCATCGCGCACACGCCCGGCCTGTCGTTCGAGGTCGGCTACCGCGTGCACGTGAGACGGAAGCCGGCTGGGATTGTGCTGCCTTGATGGCGCTCACCTAGGATTCGGACCGTGGAGAACAGGAACGCGGGCAAGTTGGGTCGGCAGGTCGGCGTCATCGGTCTGGGCTGCTGGCAGCTCGGCGCCGACTGGGGCCAGGTCGAGGAGTCCGACGCGCTGTCGGTGCTGCACGCCGCCGCCGACACCGGCGTCAACTTCTTCGACACCGCCGACGTGTACGGCGACGGCCGCAGCGAGACGCTGGTCGGCAAGTTCCTGCGTGAGCGCGGCGACGCGGGCCTCACGGTGGTCACCAAGATGGGCCGCCGGGCCGAGCAGACGCCGGAGAACTACAACCGCGACAACTTCCTGGCCTGGAACGACCGGTCGCGCGCCAACCTCGGCGTGGACACGCTCGACCTGGTGCAGCTGCACTGCCCGCCGACGTCGGTCTACTCGACCGACGAGGTGTTCGACGCGCTGGACGAGATGGTGCAGACCGAGCGGATCGCCGCGTACGGCGTGAGCGTCGAGACCGTCGACGAGGCGCTGACGGCCATCGCGCGGCCGGGTGTGGCGAGCGTCCAGATCATCCTGAACGCGCTGCGGCTCAAGCCGCTGGAGCGGGTGCTGCCCGCGGCGGCGGAGGCGGGCGTGGCCGTCATCGCCCGCGTTCCGCTCGCCTCGGGACTGCTGTCCGGCAAGTACACCGCGTCGACCACGTTCGGGGCCGACGACCACCGCAACTACAACCGCAGCGGTGACGCGTTCGACGTCGGCGAGACGTTCTCCGGCGTGCCGTTCGAGGTCGGCTTGGAGGCGGTGGAGCGGCTGCGGCCCCTCGTGCCGGCCGGGGCGACCATGGCCCAGTTCGCGCTGCGGTGGGTCGTGGACCAGCCGGGCGTCACCGTGGTCATCCCCGGCGCCCGCAACGCCGAGCAGGCTCGTGCCAACTCGGCCGCCGCGGACCTCGCGCCGTTGTCGGCGTCGGTTCAGGACGAGGTGCGCGCGGTGTACGACTCGCTGATCCGCCCGCTGGTCCACGACCGCTGGTAGATCACCGCCCGTGGTTCGCCGCCGGCAGTTCGACTGCCGGCGCTCGGACCGCGGCCGGTCGAGCGGCTGGTGGCTGAACTGCCGCCGGCCGAGCGGCCGGCACTTCGCTCTTCCGTGTCATCTTCCTCGACGTCGAGTTCGCCGAGGATGGCGGAGAGCTTGCGCGCGGACGCTGCCCTTGCGCTGCCGGCCGCCCCTGCCTCGCCCCTGCCCGCGGAAGCCGGGTGGTGATGGGGGTCGCGGAGGTGTCGGCGCACACGGGCGGCGTGGTCGGTGGCGGTCCGCGGCCGTGGGACACTGGACGGTGCTATGACTGCCCTCCCCCTTGTTTTCGACGCGCCCAAGCGCGGGCTGCCCCCGCGCCACCTCGCCGACCTCTCCGCCGACCAGCGTCGAGAGGCCGTCGCCGCGCTCGGCGAGAAGCCGTTCCGCGCCGCGCAGCTGTCGAACCACTACTTCGGCCGGCTGACCGTCGATCCCGACGCGATGACCGACATCCCCGCCGCCACCCGCGACCGCCTGGTCGCCGACCTCATGCCGCCGTTGTGGACGGAGCTGCGCAGCGTCGAGGCCGATGGCGGCACGACGCGCAAGACGTTGCTGCGCGCGCACGACGGGACGTTGGTCGAGAGCGTCCTGATGCGCTACCCGGACCGGGCCACGCTGTGCATCTCGTCGCAGGCGGGCTGCGGTATGGCGTGCCCGTTCTGCGCCACGGGCCAGGGTGGTCTGACCCGGAACCTGTCCACGGCGGAGATCGTGGACCAGGTGCGGCGCGGTGCGGCGGCGATGCGTGACGGCGAGCTGCCCGGTGGACCGGGACGGCTGTCGAACATCGTGTTCATGGGCATGGGCGAGCCGCTGGCGAACTACCGCCGCGTGGTCGACTCGGTGCACCGGATCTGCGACCCCGCGCCGGACGGGTTGGGGATCTCGCAGCGTTCGGTGACGGTGTCGACGGTGGGCCTGGTGCCGGCGATCCGGAAGCTGACCGAGGAGAACCTGCAGGTGCGGCTGGCCGTGTCGCTGCACACGCCGGACGACGAGCTGCGCGACACCCTCGTGCCGGTCAACACCCGGTGGAAGGTCGCCGAGGTCATGGAGGCCGCGCGGGGTTACGCGGACAGGACCGGCCGCCGCGTGTCGATCGAGTACGCCCTGATCCGCGACATCAACGACCAGCCGTGGCGCGCGGACATGCTGGGCAAGCTGCTGCGCAGGCACCTGGGCCAACTGGTGCACGTCAACGTCATCCCGCTGAACCCGACGCCGGGCTCGAAGTGGGACGCGTCGCCGAAGCCGGTGGAGCGCGAGTTCGTCCGCCGGGTCAACGACCAGGGCGTGGCCTGCACCGTCCGCGACACCCGCGGCCAGGAAATCGCCGCCGCCTGCGGTCAGCTCGCCGCCGAGGGCTGACCGACACCCGGGCAGTGCCCGGGTGTGGCCGGTGGCACGGAGACGGCTATTTCAGTCTCCGACGACACATTGGCGCAGGTCGGGGGTGGCGCGAAGTGTCTGGGGATCACCCGTTCGGCTCTGGTCACGGTGGACAAGACCCGCCTGACCCAGCGGGTCGGGGATCTGCCGATGATCCTCACGCGCGACGTGACCGCCGGTCTGCGCCAGGTCCCTCGGGCTGTGACGGCCGACGAGTCGTGAACCTGGCGCGGGAGCGTGGGCTCAGCGTCGCCAGGAGGTGCGGCTGCGGACGTGGTCCCAGATCAGGAGGGCGGCCATGGTGACGCCGGTGAGGATCACCCAGAGGTCTTCGGTGCGGCCCTGGTGGTTGCCGATCAGCATGGAGAAGACGCCCAGGGTCGACACCCAGCCGGCGATCTTGATGCCCCTGGGGAACCCGCCGTGCCAACCCCACTCGGCCGATGGCTCCTCGTGGGGGTCGACCGCCCGACGCTTGTCCAGCTTCGAGGACGAAGACACAGCCGCACGACCTTCCTGCCGATCATGTTCACCTACGCCGGTCATCGTCGCACACGCGCGCGCGACCCCGGACGTGAGGTGCGCGGCACTTCCCCCGCGTCGACCTGCGTCAACTTTCGTCGGAAACGTTCGAGACCAATGAACGCCGCAGCCGACCAGGGGATTCTTTAACGTTGTCGCCCGTGACGTCTGTCGTTCAGCGGCTCCGGCCCGACCTGCCGGACCTCCGGGAGGCGCCCGCGGCGTTCCTGCGCACCCACGCCGAACGCCTGGGCCAGGTCACGCCCTGGCGCGTGGCGCGCGAGGTGCTGGCCATCCTCGTGCTCCTCTGCCTGGACGTCTTCCCCGGCTGGATCGTCGGCGACTGGCGCCTGTCCGGCTGGCTGCTGGTGGCCGCCGGCGCCGGCTACGTCGCCCTCTACCTGTCCCGGCTGCTGTTCCCCGCGCTCGCGCTGCTGCTCGGCACGTGGGTGGTCTTCAGCTCCGAGCACGGCGGCATCGCGATTGTCATCATGCTCGCCTACGCGGCCGGCTACCGGATCGAACCGTGGCAGCGGGCGCTGCTCACCGCCGTCCTCTCGCTCGCCCTCCACATGGTCGCCTGGGACGTCTCCAGCCCAGGCCTCTCCGGCCCGTTCGGCTCCTGGGTGATGCTCACCGTCTACGGCATGGTCATCACCCTCCCGTTCCTGATCGGCCGGTACGCCGCCCAGCGCAACGCCCTGGTCGCGGCCCTGCAGGAGCGCGAGGAACGGGTCGAGCGCGAACGCCGGATGGTGTCGCGGCAGGTGCGGCTGCGCGAGCGCAACCGGATCGCCCAGGACATGCACGACAGCCTCGGCCACCGGCTCAGCCTCATCTCCGTGCACGCCGGCGCGTTGACGCTCGACACCGGCCTCGGCGACCGCCAGCGCGAAGCGGTGCAGGTGCTGCGGAGCGCGGCCCTCACGGCCATGGAGGAGCTGCGCGGCGTCATCGGGGTGCTGCGTCGCGACGAGGAACCGGACGAGGACCAGGTGCGCCGCACCGTGGACGCGATCGACGAACTGGTCGATGGCGCCCGCCGGGCGGGTGTGCGGGTGAGCCTGGTCCGCGGCGGCCAGCCCGTGCCGCTGCCCGTGAAGGTCAGCCACGCCGCCTACCGCATCGCCCAGGAGGGCCTGACCAACGCCAACAAGCACGCGCCGGGCGCGAGCGTCCAGGTCACCGTCAAGTACGAGCCGGACGCCCTGGTGGTCGAGGTCCGCAACAACCCGCCGCGGGTGAAGCTGCCCAAGGGCTCCGGGTTCGGCCTGGTCGGCCTGGGCGAACGGGTCCGGCTGGCCGGCGGCATGCTGCACGTCGGCGAACTGCCCGCCGGCGGCTTCCGGATCGCCGCCGTGCTGCCGTACGAGGACACCGACGCGGCGGGCGACGACCCGTCCGACGAAGAGCCGCCCGAACCGGCCAAGCCGACCGGCATCCGCAAGTGGGCGGGCGTCGGGTCGATCCTGCTGGCCGGGATCGTGGTGATCGTGGTCGTAGGCGGCTACACGTGGCTCGGGACACAGCCCGTCACCAAAGTGGTGTCCGAGGAGTTGTACGACTCGGTGTCGGTCGGGGAGTCGGAGGCCGAGGTGATGGCGCGGCTCCCGGGCGGCGCCGCGCCGCCGCTGGGCGACGTCACGTCCGATGCCGCGCCGGAACCCGAGGGGGCGAGGTGCGAGTACCGGGTGGCCGACCGGCAGACCTACTCGTCGCGGGCGACCAAGATCGTGCGGTTCTGCTTCAAGGACGGCAAGCTCGCCGAGAAGTCCACCCACCTGCAGGGGATGTGAACGTGATCCGGGTCCTCATCGCCGACGACGAGCCGCTGATGCGCGCGGGAATCAAGGCCATCCTCGGCACCGCCGACGACATCGACCTGGTGGCCGAGGCCGGTGACGGGCGGGAAGCGGTGCGGATCGCCCTGGAACGGCGGGTGGACGTGGCCGTGCTCGACATCAGGATGCCGCGGCTGGACGGCCTGGCCGCGGCGCGTGAGCTGCGCTCCGCCGCGCCGTCCGTGCGGGTGGTGATGCTGACCACGTTCGGTGAGGACGACAACATCGTCCGGGCGCTGTCCGACGGCGCGGCCGGGTTCCTGCTCAAGGACTCGGCGCCCGAAGAGCTGCTGCGCGCGGTGCGTGCGGTGCACGCGGGGGAGGCCTACCTGTCACCGATGGTGACCAGCCGGGTGGTCGGGATGGTCGCCCACGTGGGTCAGCCGCGCCGGCAGGAGGCGATGCGCCAGGTCGAGGGGCTGACCGACCGCGAGGTCGAGGTGCTGGCGCTGCTCGGGCTCGGCATGTCGAACGCGGACGTCGGCCAGCGGCTGCACATGAGCGAGGCGACGGTGAAGACCTACGTGAGCCGGCTGCTGGCGAAGCTGGGGCTCACCAACAGGGTCCAAGCGGCCCTGCTGGCGCGGGACGCCGGGCTGAACCCCCCGGCATAGGGGTTCGAACACAGGGGGCGGACAGGGGAGTGCCCCGCCGACGGATCAGCGGGGCACTCTTCCAGGTAGTTCCTGTGTGTCGAGCGGGAATTACGCCCTGGCTCGGTTGCCCGTCACCATGCGGTAGATGCCGAGCACGACGAGCGAGCCGAGGATGGCCAGCAGCCAGGTGCCCAGGTCGAAGAACGTGCCGATGTCGGTGCCGAAGATGGCGCGGCCGATGAACCCGCCGATGATGGCTCCGACGATGCCGAGCAGCATCGTGATGATGATGCCGCCGGGGTCCCGACCCGGCATGATGGCCTTGGCGATGGCACCCGCGATGAGGCCGAGGAAAATCCAACCCAAGATGCCCACGGGGGCTCTCCTTCCTGATGGCCGCGACGGGCGGATCCGTCGAGGCTCTTGATCAGGGAGTGCCCACGTTCGGGTGATACCACTCCCTCGTTACCGTTCTGTGACCCAAGTACCGCTGTGCGGGCTATCAGGTTGGTTCCGGAACAATGGCGGTGATGAGCACACCACGCACGGTCCTGGTCCTCGGTTCCACGGGTTCCATCGGCACCCAGGCCCTCGACGTCATCGCCGCCAACCGCGACCGCTTCACCGTGGTCGGGCTGGCCGCCGGTGGCGCTGATCCCGCCACCCTCGCCGCCCAGGCCGTCGAGTTCGGGGTCGAGGCCGTCGCCGTCGCGCGGGCCACCGCGGTCGAGGACGTCACGCTCGCCCTCTACGCCGAGGCGCAGCGGCGCGGCTACGCGCAGGGCGCGTTCAAGCTGCCGCGCGTGCTGGCCGGCCCCACCGCGATGACCGACCTGGTCGACTCCACCCCCGCGGACGTGGTGCTCAACGGCATGACCGGGTCCATCGGCCTGGCGCCGACGCTGCACGCCCTCGAGAGCGGCGCGACGCTCGCCCTGGCGAACAAGGAATCGCTGATCGCGGGCGGTCCACTGGTGCTCAAGGCCGCCGCACCCGGCCAGATCGTGCCGGTCGACTCCGAGCACTCGGCGCTCGCCCAGTGCCTGCGCGGGGGCCGGGCCGACGAGGTCGCCAAGCTCGTCCTCACCGCGTCCGGCGGCCCGTTCCGCGGCCGGACCCGCGCCGAGCTCGCCGGCGTCACCGCGCGCGAGGCCATGGCGCACCCCACCTGGTCCATGGGCCCGGTCATCACGATCAACTCGTCCACCCTGGTCAACAAGGGCTTGGAGCTGATCGAGGCGAAGCTGCTGTTCGACGTGCCCTACGACCGCATCGACGTGGTGGTCCACCCGCAGTCGATCGTGCACTCGATGGTCACGTTCACCGACGGCTCCACACTCGCCCAGGCCAGCCCGCCGGACATGAAGCTGCCGATCGCGCTGGCCCTCGGCTGGCCCGACCGCATCCCCGGCGCCGCCGCCGCGTGTACTTTCGACATGGCCACGGCGTGGACGTTCGAGCCGTTGGACGACGACACGTTCCCGGCGGTGCGGCTGGCCAGGCAGGCCGGTTCCGGCGGGGGCTGCCTCCCGGCGGTGTACAACGCGGCGAACGAGGAAGCGGTCGCGGTCTTCCTCGACGGCGGCACGTCGTTCACCTCCATCGTGGACACTGTCGATCGGGTGCTGCAGGAGGCGGACGGCTGGGCGCGCGAGCCGGTCGACGTCGCCGAGGTGCTCGCGGCGGAGGATTGGGCCCGGGCGCGGGCGCGGGAACTCGTGTCCACTTCGGTGGGGTCTGGAAAGGACTGACGTGCTCGTTTTTCTGGGCATTCTGCTGTTCGCGCTGCTGATCGGCGTCTCGATCGCACTGCACGAACTCGGCCACCTGGCCACCGCGAAGATGTTCGGGATGAAGGTGACCCGGTACTTCATCGGGTTCGGCCCGCGCATCTGGTCGTTCCGCCGCGGTGAGACCGAGTACGGCATCAAGGCCATCCCGGCTGGCGGTTTCTGCGAGATCGTGGGCATGACCGCGCTGGACGAGGTCGCGCCGGCGGACCGGCACCGGGCGTTCAACCGGCAGAAGACCTGGAAGCGCGTCGTCGTGCTGTCCGCGGGCTCCATCACCCACTTCATCGTCGGCTTCATCATCCTGTACTTCATGGCCTTCACCATGGGCATCCCGAACCTCCGGGACACGCCCCTGGTCGCCGAGGTCACGCCCTGCGTGCAGAGCAGCACGGAGGCGGACTGCGCGCCCGACGCGCCGTCACCGGCCAAGGACGCGGGCTTCCAGGTCGGCGACGAGATCGTGGCCGTGGCCGGCGCGTCCACCCCCACGTGGAGCGACGTGCTGGAGAAGACGCGCCTGCAGTCCGGGCCGACCGACTTCAAGGTGCTCCGCGACGGCCAGGAGGTCACCCTCACCGCCGACGTCGCGCGGGTCGACCGCGAGATGCGGCGCAAGGACGGCAGCACCTACAAGTCCGAGGTCGGCGCGATCGGGATCATGCACCAGCGCAACTTCGAGTACAACGCGCTGACGGCCATCGGGGGCGCCACCTCGTTCACCGGCACGATGTTCGAGAACACCTGGAAGGGCCTGCTCCGGTTCCCGCAGAAGATCCCGGCCGTGGTCGAGGCGATCGGCGGCGGCGAGCGCGACATCGACAGCCCGGTCAGCGTGGTCGGCGCGAGCCGGCTCGGCGGCGAGGCGGTCGACCGTGGCCTGTGGCAGCTGTTCTGGCTGATGCTGGCGGGGCTGAACTTCTTCGTCGGTGTGTTCAACCTCCTGCCGCTGCTGCCGCTTGACGGCGGTCACATCGCCGTCAACCTGTACGAGCGGGTGCGAAACTGGATCCGGAAGCTGCGTGGCCTGCCGGACGGCGCCCCGGTCAACTACCTGCGGCTGTTGCCGCTCACCTATTTCGTGATCTTCGTCGGCGGGTCGGTCACCTTGCTGACGATCACCGCGGACATCGTCAACCCCATCAAGCTCTTCCAGTGAGAGGTGCTAGTCCATGAGCAACGGCGTCATGCTCGGTATCCCGGCGATGCCGCCGCCGGTGTTGTCGGAACGGCGCAAGACCCGCCAGTTGATGGTGGGTTCGGTGGGTGTCGGCAGTGAGTTCCCGGTGTCGGTGCAGTCGATGACGACGACGGTCACGGCTGATGTGAACGCGACGTTGCAGCAGATCGCGGAGTTGACCGCGGCGGGGTGCGACATCGTGCGGGTGGCGTGTCCGTCGCAGGACGACGCGGACGCGTTGGCGGAGATCGCGCGGAAGTCGCAGATCCCGGTGATCGCGGACATCCACTTCCAGCCGAAGTACGTGTTCGCGGCGATCGACGCCGGGTGCGCGGCGGTGCGGGTGAACCCGGGGAACATCAAGAAGTTCGACGACAAGGTGCGGGAGATCGCGGCGGCGGCGCGGGAGCGCGGGACGCCGATCCGGATCGGCGTGAACGCGGGGTCGTTGGATCCGCGGTTGATGGAGAAGTACGGGAAGGCGACGCCGGAGGCGTTGGCGGAGTCGGCGTTGTGGGAGGCGTCGTTGTTCGCCGAGCACGACTTCCACGATCTGAAGATCTCGGTGAAGCACAACGACCCGGTGGTGATGGTTCGGGCCTACGAACTGCTGGCGGAGCAGTGCGACTACCCGCTGCACCTGGGCGTGACCGAGGCGGGTCCGGCGTTCCAGGGGACGATCAAGTCCGCCGTCGCGTTCGGCGCGCTGCTGCGGCAGGGCATCGGGGACACGATCCGGGTGTCGCTGTCGGCTCCTCCGGTGGAGGAGGTGAAGGTCGGCCACCAGATCCTGCAGTCGTTGAACCTTCGGCCGCGGAAGCTGGAGATCGTGTCGTGCCCGTCGTGCGGTCGGGCGCAGGTGGACGTGTACACGCTCGCGGAGCAGGTCACGGCGGGTCTTGAGGGCCTGGAGGTGCCGTTGCGGGTGGCGGTGATGGGGTGCGTGGTGAACGGGCCGGGTGAGGCTCGTGAGGCTGATCTGGGTGTGGCGTCGGGCAACGGCAAGGGCCAGATCTTCGTCAAGGGCAAGGTCGTGAAGACCGTGCCCGAGCACCAGATCGTGGAGACCCTCATCGAGGAGGCCATGCGCATCGCCGAGGAGATGGGCGAGGCCGTCGAAGGCGGCGAACCGGTCGTGACGGTCGGCTGACGGGCCGGGGTGTCGGCTGAGCGGGTGGCGGACGCGCGGACCACGTGGTCCATCTGGCAGGCTTGAGACGTGCTGAGGTTGGCTGGCGCGCGCCTGCTCGACGAGCGGGACCTGACCGAGGTCCTGGCGTTGCTCGCGGCCGACCCGGTGGCGTCCTGCATGGTGGCCGCCCGGGTCGAGGTCGCGGGCCTGGACCCGTGGCGGCTGGGCGGCGAGGTGTGGGCGTACGACCACCGCTCGCTGCGCGGCGGCCGGGTCGACGCGCTGTGCTTCGCCGGGCCGAACCTCATCCCGCTGTGCGGTGACACGCCCGCGCTGCGCAGCTTCGCCGACCGCGCCCGCCGGCGAGGCCGGATGTGCTCCTCGCTGGTCGGGCCGTCCGAGCAGGTGCTCGGGTTGTGGGAGGAACTGGCCCCGGACTGGGGCCCCGCCCGCGAGGTGCGCGCGGACCAGCCGTTGATGGCGCTGGGCGGCAGCCCGTCCATCCCGATGGACCCGCTGGTCCGCCCGGTGCGGCCGGACGAGTTGGACCGGTACCTGCCGGCGGCGATCGCCATGTTCATCGAGGAGGTCGGCGTCGACCCGTGCGCGGAGGACGGCGGCGCGTCCTACCGGGCGCGGGTGGCCGAACTCATCGCGGGCGGGCGGGCGTTCGCCCGGTTCGAGGGCGGCGACGTGGTGTTCAAGGCCGAGATCGGCGCCATGTCGACGAAGGTCGGCCAGATCCAGGGCGTGTGGGTGCGGCCCGATCGGCGTGGCTGCGGCATCGGCACGGCGGGCACCGCGGCGGTGGCCGAACGCCTGGTCAGAGGCCTGGGCCGGACGGCGTCGCTCTACGTGAACTCGTACAACGACGTGGCCAGGGCGGCGTACCGCAGGATCGGGTTCTCCCAGGTCGGCCAGTACGCGACCGTGTTGTTCTGACGTCGTCCCGATGTCGTCCGGGCCCGCCGCGGACGTGGTTCCGGAGGGCGTCACGTCGGGCGGCCCGCCGCCTGAGCGGCCGGAACGGGCATACTCGGCGTCGTGATCGCGCGCACGCTGGCCCTGTTCGGGGTCGTCCTGCTGCTCGTCAGCGGCTGCGGCCTGTTCTCCTCCCGTCCCGGTCCCGACCAGGTGGCCGCCGACTTCCTGACCAAGCTGGCCGCCGGTGACGTCGACGGCGCCGCCGGTGTGACCGACGACCCGGGCAGTGCCAAAGAGGTGCTGGGCGAGTTCCGGGAGGCGCTGAAGCCCGACGGGCTGAGAACCGAGGTCCGGGAGGTGCGCTCGTCCGACGAGTCGTCCTCCGCCGGCGTGACCGCGCTGCTCGACTGGGACCTCGGGCACGACCACGCGTGGAGCTACGAGACCGAGTTCGACCTGCGCCGCGAGGAGGACGACTGGAAGGTGCACTGGGCGCCTTCGGCCGTGCACCCGAAGCTCGCCGCGCAGCAGACGCTGGGTGTCGCCGAGGTGCGGCCCGCGTTGGCGCCCGTGCTGGACCGGGACGGGACGCCGCTGCTGTCGCCCGAGCAGGTCGTGTCGGTCCTGCTCGACGCGAAGGAGGCCGGTGACGTGGGCGCGGTGGCCGGTGCGCTGGCCGCGGCGCTGACGCCGATCGACGCCGACATCACCCAGCAGTCGATCGTGGACGGGGTGGCGAAGGTCCCCGCCGGGCAGGTGTACCAGGTGGCCGCGCTGCGCGACGCGGACTACCAGACCGTGAAGCCCGCGATCTACGAGCTGCCGGGGGTGCGGTTCACCACCCGGACGAGCCTGCTCGCACCGTCGCGCACGTTCGGGTCGCAGGTGCTGCCGGCGGTGCGCAAGGCGGTGGAGGAGGAGGTCGCCGGGCGGGCGGGGCTGCGCGTCTACACGGCCAACGCGGCCGGTGACGAGGTGGAGACCCTGCACGAGGAGCCGCCGGAGCCGGCGCAGGCGGTGTCCACGGCGTTGAGCCGGAGCGTGCAGACGGCGGCCGAGGACGCGCTGGAGTCGGTGCCGCAGGCGGCGATGCTGGTGGCGTTGCAGGCGTCGACCGGCGAGCTGCTGGCGGTGGCGCAGAACGACCCGGCCGACGCCGAGGGTCCGATGGCGCTGACCGGCCGCTACCCGCCGGGGTCCACGTTCAAGATCGTGACGGCGGCGGCGGCCCTGTCGTCCGGGCAGGCGACCGCGGACAGCCCGTTGCCGTGCCCCGGGAAGACGACCATCGACGGGCGCCGGATCGTGCCGAACGACCACGAGTTCGACAAGGGCACCATCCCGCTGCACTCGGCGTTCGCGTTCTCGTGCAACACCACGTTCGCGCGGCTGGCGGCGGAGATGCCGGCGGACGCGCTGACCGAGGCGGCGGACTCGTTCGGGCTGGGCGTCGACTTCGAGATCCCGGCGATCACCACGGTCACCGGTTCCGTGCCGCCCGCCACCGACGTGGTGGAGCGGGCGGAGGACGGCTTCGGCCAGGGGAAGCTGCTGGCGAGCCCGTTCGGGATGGCCGTGGTGGCCGCGACGGTGGCGTCCGGCAAGATGCCCGTCCCGACGCTGCTGAAGGGCCGGGAGACCAAGGCCGACCACATCCCGACGCCCCCGGCTCCGGCCGTGCTGGAGCCGCTGCGGGCGATGATGCGCGAGGTCGTCGAGACCGGCACCGCGCCGCAGCTGCGGCCGTACGGGGACGTGCGGGGGAAGACGGGGACGGCGCAGTTCGGGGACGGCACGAACTCGCACGGCTGGTTCGTGGGGTACCGGGGCGACGTGGCGTTCGCCACGCTGCTGCTGGGCACCAACAGCTCCGGCCCGGCGGTCGACGCGTCAGCCCGCTTCCTGGCCGCGCTGGGCTGAATGGGTCAACATCAATGTGATACCGTGTTATACATGGATCGGATCGGACTTCGCGAACTTCGCCACCACGCGGGCGAGTACGTGCGGCGGGCCGAGGCCGGGGAGAGGATCGCGGTGACCGACCACGGTCGGGTGGTCGCCGAAATCGGTCCTCCCGGCGAGGACGCGCTGCCAGTGCGGGATCAGTTGGCCGCCAAGGGCGTGCTGCTCCGAGGGCGAGGGCGACCGTTCCCCCCGCCCCTGCCCGCCACCACGGGCACGCCGATCTCCGAGGTGCTGCGCCAGATGCGTGAAGACGAGCGCTGGTGATCTACCTCGACACCTCGGCCCTGGTGAAGTTGGTCCTGTCCGAGCCCGAGACCCTCGCGCTGAACGCGTGGGTGAACGCTCGAAGCGAGGTGCCGCGGATCAGCAGCTCGTTGGCCAGGGTCGAGTTGGTCCGAGCTGTCCGGGCCGAGGGCGACGCGGCGATCAGGCAGGCCACCTTGATCCTGGTCGAACTCGACGAGATGCCGATGACCACCGATCTGTTGGACGCGGCCGGGGCGCTGGCCTTCCCGTTGAGGTCGCTGGATGCGATCCACCTCGCGTCCGCCCTGCGCATCCGGACCCACCTCGACACGTTCGTGGCTTATGACAAGCGGCTCCTGACCGCAGCCGACGAGATGGGGCTGCCCACGGCCTCGCCCGGCGCGGTCTGATCGACGGCAAAGGGACACGCGGCGCATGGGCCATCACGCTGAGCCGTAATCTGGGGGCATGTCCGTGCGTGCCGTCCTCCAGCCAGGTGTTCAGTCCCCGCGCCGTCCGGTGCCCGCCCAGATCGTGCGGCCGGAGTACGTCGATCGGCCGGAACCCAAGCGCAACACCGATCCGTGGGTGCAGCCGCCCGAGGTGATCGAGGCCATGAGGGTCGCGGGCCGGCTGGCGGCCCAGGCGTTGCAGGAAGCGGGCAAGGTCATCGTGCCCGGGGTGACCACGGACGAGATCGACGCGGTCGCGCACGAGTTCCTGTGCGACAACGGCGCCTACCCGTCCACGCTCGGCTACCGCGGTTTCCCCAAGTCCTGCTGCACCTCGCTGAACGAGGTCATCTGCCACGGCATCCCCGACTCGACCGTGGTCGAGGACGGTGACATCGTCAACGTCGACGTCACCGCCTACATCGGCGGCGTGCACGGCGACACGAACGCCACCTTCCTCGCCGGCGACGTGAGCGAGGAGGTCCGCCTCCTGGTCGAACGCACCCACGAGGCCACCATGCGCGCCATCAAGGCGGTGAAGCCGGGCCGGCAGCTGAACGTGGTGGGCCGCGTCATCGAGGCCTACGCCAACCGCTTCGGCTACGGCGTGGTGCGCGACTTCACCGGCCACGGCATCGGCCGCACCTTCCACAGCGGCCTGATCGTGCTGCACTACGACGCCCCGCACGTCCCCACGGTCATCGAGACCGGCATGACGTTCACCATCGAGCCGATGATCACCCTCGGCGGCATAGAGCACGACGTCTGGGACGACGGCTGGACGGTCACCACCCGCGACAAGAGCTGGACCGCCCAGTTCGAGCACACGATCGTGGTCACCGACGACGGCGCCGAGATCCTCACCGTCTGCTGATCAGCGGCACGAGGGCGGCGGCCACCTCGTCGGGCGCCGTCACCGCGCCCAGGTGGTGGCTGTCCAACTCCACCACCGGCCAGCCCAGCTCGCGCGCCGCCGCGGCGGCAGCCGCGTACGCGGGGCTGAGCTGCAAGTACGAGCACGGCCCGGTCCACGCCACGGTGGGCCGGGGCTCCTTCAGGAACGCCAGCGGCACCTCGGGCGCCTCGGCCTCGATCTCCTCCAGCACCCGCACGTCCGGCACCATCGCGGACAGCACCTCGGGCGCGAACCACAGGTCCCAGCGCGGCATCAGCCCGTCCCGCGAGATGGCCTTGAGGTGCGCCATCCGCTCGGGCGGCGCGTCGTCCCGCCAGCTCCGCCCCGGTGTGGGCAGGTTGGCGTCGAGGAACACCAGCCCGCGCACGGGCGCCTCCAGGGCGTCGGCGAACGCGGGCAGCAGCGGACCGGCGGCGCTGTGCCCGACGAGCACCAGGTCGCCCTCCACCAGCGCGTCCTCCATGGCGTCCGCGAACCCGCCGATCAGCCGCTGGTGGACGGGCGCGGCGTTGACCGTGACCCGCACGTCGAGCAGCACCACCGGGTGACCGAGCGCGGCGAGCGCCCCGGCGAGCGGGCGCAGGCTCGCCGGCCCGAGGTAGGGGCTGTGCACCAGGACTGCGGTGGCGGGGGCGTCGACCATGGTGTGGATGATGTCAGCCGGGACCGACAAAGTACGACAGCCGGCTCGGCAGAGGTGGGGGACAGGGTGCGGAGTGCGTTGCTCGTGGCCGGCACGACGTCGGACGCGGGGAAGAGCGTCCTGACCGCAGGCCTGTGCCGGTGGCTCACCCGGCGCGGTGTGCGGACGGCTCCGTTCAAGGCGCAGAACATGTCCAACAACTCGGTCGTGACGCGGGACGGCGGCGAGATCGGCCGGGCGCAGGCGTTGCAGGCCGCCGCGTGCGGGCTGGAGCCGAGCGTGCGGTTCAACCCGGTGCTGCTCAAGCCGGGCGGTGACCGGAGCTCGCAGGTCGTGGTGCTGGGCAGGGCGGTGGGCGAGGTGTCCGCGTTGTCCTACCGCGAGCGCAAGGCCGAGCTGTTCACCACCGTCCTGGCCACCTTGGACGGCCTGCGGGACGACTTCGAGGTGGTCGTCTGCGAGGGCGCGGGGTCGCCCGCCGAGATCAACCTGAGGGCGAACGACATCGCGAACATGGGGCTGGCGCGGGCGGCCGACCTGCCGGTGCTCGTGGTCGGCGACATCGACCGCGGCGGGGTGTTCGCGCACCTCTTCGGCACGCTGGCCCTGCTCGACCCGGCGGACCAGGCGCTGGTCTGCGGGTTCGTGGTGAACAAGTTCCGCGGCGACCCGGCGTTGCTCGAACCCGGCCTGCGGCAGCTCACCGCGCTGACCGGACGTCCCGTGCTCGGCGTGCTGCCGTGGCGGGAGGACCTGTGGCTGGACGCGGAGGACTCGCTGTCCTACGCGGCGGACGGCGTGATCGGCCGGCCGGAGCCGCCGCGCGGCGACCAATGGCTGCGGGTGGCCGTGGTGCGCCTGCCCCGGATCTCCAACGCCACCGACGTGGAGGCGTTGGCGTGCGAGCCCGGTGTGTCGGTGCGGTTCGTCACCGAGCCGTCCCGGTTGGCCGACGCGGACCTCGTCGTCGTGCCCGGCTCCAAGGCCACCGTCGAGGACCTGCGCTGGCTGCGCGCCACCGGCCTGGCCGACGCGATCACCGCGCACGACGGTCCGGTGCTCGGCATCTGCGGCGGGTTCCAGATGCTCGGGCGGACCATCGAGGACGCGGTCGAGTCCCGCGCGGGCGCCGCGGCCGGGCTGGGCCTGCTCGACGTGGACGTGCGGTTCGATCCCGACAAGACCTTGCAACAGCCGCACGGCGACGCGTTGGGCGAGCCCGTGACGGGCTACGAGATCCACCACGGCGTGGTCACCCGCAACGCCGAGCAGGGCCTGGTCACCCTGTCCGACGGCACGCCGGAAGGCGCGCTGCGCGGCCGGGTCGCGGGCACGCACTGGCACGGGCTGCTGGAGAACGACGCGTTCCGCCGCGCGTTCCTGCGCTGGGCCGCCGGCCACGCGGGCCGCGACGGCTTCACCCCCGCGCCGGACGTCGACTTCGCCGGACGGCGGAGCGCGCAGCTCGACCTTCTCGGCGACCTGGTCGCGGACCACCTCGACACCGACGCGGTGTGGGGGTTGCTGGAGAAGGGCGCTCCGCCGGGACTCCCGGTCATCCCGCCCGCCGGCGCTCCGCCGGTCGACTGACGGCGTCCTGACCGGAGGACGAGGTGCGGCTCATCGGACCGCCACCGGGACCTCGGCCACCGGCGCGTCGACCCGCGGCTCACGCCGTTTCACGGTGGCCGCGGCCATGCCCACGACCACCAGGGCGGCGGCGCCGAGGCGGACCGGGGTGATGACCTCGTCCAGCAGGAGCCAGCCGGACAGCATCCCCGCCACCGGCACCAGCAGCGCGAACGGCACGACCGCGCTCGCCTCGTAGGTCCGCAGCAGCAGGTTCCACAGCCCGAAGCCGAGCAGCGTCGACACCCAGGCGATGAACAGGATCGAGCCCACGCCCGTCCAGCTCAGCCCCCGCAACGCCGCGAGGTCCGCCGTCGGCCCCTCGAACACCAGCGACAGCGCGAACAGCGGCAGCACGGCCACCGCGCTGACCCACACGATGAAGTTGAGCGGGTCCGGCGGCCGGGCGTAGCGGGTGGCCACGTTCGCCAGCCCCCACGCCCCCGCACCCAGCACCACCAGCAGGAACGCCGAGATCGGGCTGCTCACGCCGTAGTCGAACGCGATCACCACGATCCCCGTCGCCGCCACTCCCATCCCGAGCAGCTGCACCGGACGCGGCCGTTCGCGCAGCAGCACGGCCGCGAACAGCACGGTGAAGAACACCTGGCTCTGCAGCACCAGGGACGACAACCCGGCGGGCATCCCGGCGGCCATGCCCACGAACAGCAGTCCGAACTTCGCCACGCCCAGCGCCAGCGCGACCGCGACGACCCACTTCCACGCCACCTTCGGCCGGCCGACGAACCACAGCGCGGGCACGGCGGCGGCCAGGAACCGCAGCCCGGTGAAGAACAGCGGCGGAAAATCGCGCAGGCCGACCTTGATGACGACGAAGTTGACCCCCCAGACGGTGGCGACGAGCACCGCGATCGCGACGTGGCGTGGTTTCACGTCCCCGAGTCTCAGTGCCGAGATCGTTTAGCACTAGCGACGAGTTCTGAAGATTTCAGTTTAGAATTGCTACATGTTGGATCTCGGGCGCCTCCGCGCCCTCCACGCGGTCGCGCGGCACGGCTCGGTGGGCGCGGCGGCGACGGCGTTGGGCTACACGCCCTCGGCGGTGTCCCAGCAGATCGCCAAGCTGGAACGCGAGACCCGCACCACGCTGCTGGAACGCCGTGGGCGCGGTGTCGTGCTGACCGACGCGGCCCATCTCCTGGCCGCCACCGCCCACGAGGTGCTGGCGCTGGTCGAGCACGCCGAGGTGGCGTTGGAGGAGCAGCGCGGTGAGGCGGTCGGCGAGCTGCGCGTCGGCGCGTTCGCCACCGCCACCCGGGGCCTGATGCCCGCGACGCTCGTCCGGCTGGCCGACCACCACCCGCAGCTCGACGTGCGGCTGGTCGAGCTGGACCCGCCGGACTGCCTGGAGCTGGTGGCGCGCGGCGAGCTGGACCTGGCCGTCACGCACGACTGGGTCAACGCGCCGCTGGCCGTGCCGGAACCGGTGTCCCGGGTGCGGCTGGGGGAGGACGTGGCGGACGTGCTGCTGCCCGTCGGCCACCCGTTGGCGCACCGGGACTCGGTCGTGCCGGACGACCTGGCCGCTGAACGGTGGATCTGCCAGCCGGAGGGCACGATCTGCCACGACTGGCTGGTGAACACGTTCCGCGGGGCGGGCATGGAACCCGACCTGGCGTACCGGATCGCCGAGTACGAGACGCAGCTCGCGTTGCTGGCCAAGGGGATCGGCGTGGCCCTGCTGCCCAGGCTCGGTCGCGGCGAGCTGCCGGACTCGGTGCGCGCGGTGCCGTTCCGGCCGACGCCGACCCGCCGGGTGTTCGCGGTGTGGCGGACGCAGGCGACCCGCCGTCCCGCCGTGACGGCCACCCTCACCGCGCTGCAAGCCTGTTGGGACCTGCGCGAGACGGCGTGAGGCCTCAGTCCGCGTGACGGCGTGGCGTCTCAGTCCGCGTGGCGCTCCGTGTGGCGCTCCAGCAGGTCCTCCAGGAAGGCGCCCGCTTCGGCGGCGGCACGGGCCGGGTCGCGGTGGCGCACGGCGTCGAGCAGGCCCGTGTGGGACACGTGGTCGTCCTCGTGGTCGGTGTCCACGGTGGCCGTGATGCTGGCCCGGACCGCCTCGGTGAGCCCCTGGTACAACTCGGCCAGCAGGGTGTTGTGCGAGCACTGGACGAGCATCACGTGGAACGCGGCGTCCCGTTCGACCAGTCGGCTCCAGTCCTTGCCGGCCAGCGCCTCGTCCCGTTCGGCGAGGAGCGCTTCGAGCCTGAGCAGTTCCTCGTCGGTGCGGTGGGACGCGGCGAGCCGTGCGCCCTCGACCTCCAGCGTGCGGCGGACCTGGAGGACCTCGCGCAGCTCGGTGCCGCACATCCGGCGGACCGCGCCGGACAGCTCACTGGTCGCGCGGACGAACGTGCCGTCGCCCTGGCGGACTTCGAGCAGCCCGGCGTGGGACAGCGCGCGCACCGCCTCCCGCACGGTGTTGCGGCCCACGCCCAGGGCGGTCACCAGCTCCGGTTCGGGTGGGATCCGGCGGCCGACCGGCCATTCACCGGCGGCGATCGCACCGCGCATCTGGTCGATCACCTGGTCGACGAGCCCTGCCCGCCGAGTAGTGGCCAACGGCACAGCATCATCCTTTCATCCGGACATCCCATGTCTGAGAGAATAGCCGGGTGGCGATCCAGCAGATCCGGTCAGACCGGTCACCTTCGACTGACCACAGTGCCACTGATCGTGGTCCCGCCGCGACGACCGAGGCCCATCGTGGCGGTACCGCGACCGGTGTGGCGCACCGGGACCGCCAAGTTGCCCTGGTCGGCAGCACCTTGTTGGCGATCGGCGTAGCGCTGGCCGCCGCCAACCTCCGCCCTGCCGTCACGAGCCTCGCCTCGGTGCTGGGCGACGTGCGCGTGTCCCTGGGCGTCTCGACGGCGTGGACGAGCCTGCTGACGGCCGTGCCCACGGTGTGCTTCGGGTTCGCGGCGTTCCTCGCGCCGTGGATGGGCCGGCGTTTGGGCATGGCGCGCGCTGTCGCGTTGTCGTTGCTCGTGTTGACGGTCGGCTTGGTGCTGCGGGTCGTGGACGGGCCGGCGGCGGTGCTCGGCGGCACGTTCATCGCGTGCGCGGGCATCGCGGTGTGCAACGTGCTGATCCCGGTGGTCGTGAAGGAGTCGTTCCCCGGTCGGGTCGGTCTGGTGACCGGTGTCTACACCGCCGCCCTGGCTGCCGGCGCCGCCCTCGGCGCCGCGTTCACGCCGGGCCTGGAGTCCGCTCTCGGGTCGTGGCGACTGGCCGTGGGCGCCTGGGCGTTCCTGTCCCTGGCGGCGCTGGTGCTGTGGCTGGCCGCCGCGCGGCACGGCTTCACCGCCCGACCGGTCGCGCACCGTCCCGTCGCCGTCCGGTCGCTGTTCCGCAGTCCTCTGGCGTGGGTGATCACGGTGTTCTTCGGCCTGCAGTCGCTGCTCGCCTACACGGTGATGGGCTGGCTGCCGCAGATCCTCGGTGACGCGGGCGTGGACCGCACGACCGCCGGCCTGCTGCTCGCGGTCACGATGGTGCTCGGTGTGCCGGTGAGCCTGATCGTCCCGCCGCTGGCCGCACGACGTGCGAGCCAGTCGGGCCTGGTGCTGGTCCTCGGTGTGCCGGCGATGCTCGGCGTCCTCGGCCTGGCCTTCGCACCGGCCGCCGCGCCTGGCCTCTGGGTCGTGCTGATCGGCCTGGGGATGGGCATGTTCCCGCTGGCGCTGGTGATGATCTCGCTGCGCACGACGTCCGGCGCCGACACCGCCCGGCTGTCCGCGATGGCGCAGAGCATCGGCTACCTGATCTCGGCCACCGGACCGTTCGCGTTCGGGGTCCTGCGCGGCGCGACGGGCACCTGGACCCTGTCGATGCTCGTCCTCGCGGGCCTGCTGGCCGCCCTGACCGCCCTCGGCTGGATCGCCGGCCGCCCGCGCACGGTGTAGGTGATAACGCCTCGTCTTCCGACAGCGATGTGTCGGTTACGGACATGTACGGGAGCTCCGGCCGCACGAGGGGTACGGCCGGGGCTCCCGTCGACTCCGCGGCTCAGTCGTTCAGCGGCAGGTTGAGCAGGGCGTTCTCGATCACCTCGGGCATGGCCGGGTGGATCCAGTACTGGCCGCGCGCCACAGTCCTCGCGTCCAGGCCGAAGCTCATCGCCTGGATCACCGGCTGGATGACGCTCGACGCCTGCGGGCCGATGACGTGCGCGCCCAGGATGAGCCCGGTGTCCGGGTCGGCCAGGACCTTCGCGAAACCCGTGTCGTCCTCCATCGCCCAGCCGTACGCGATGGACGCGTAGGCCTGCGACGCCGCCACGTACCGCACACCGCGCTCGACGGCCTGCTCCTCGGTCAACCCGATCGACGCCACCTGGGGTGACGAGAAGACCGCGGCGGGCACGAAGCGGTGGTCCGAGGCGATCGGCGCGTCCGGGTGCAGCAGGTTGTGCTGCACGACCCGCGCCTCGTGGTTGGCCACGTGCTTGAGCTGGTACTCGGAGCTGATGTCACCCATCGCGTAGACGCCCTCGACCGACGTGCGCTGGTACTCGTCCACGGCGATCCGGCCGTCCGGGCGCACGTCCACCCCGGTCGCGGCCAGGTCGAGCAGGTCCGAGTTCGGCGTCCGGCCGACCGCGACGAGCAGTTCCTCGGACTCCACGACCTCGGCGCCGTTCGGACCCTCCAGGTGCAGCCGGACCACGCCGTCCACCCGCTCGGCCCGCACCGCCTTGCGCTTCAGCCGCACGTCCCACTTCCCGGACGCCACCTGCGTGAACCGGGTGGCGACCTCGCGGTCCTCGTGCCGCAGCACCAGGTCGGACCGGGCGATCACGGTCACCGCCACCCCGAACGACGAGAACACGTGCGCGAACTCGGCCGCCACGAACCCGCTGCCCAGGATGGTGATCCGGGCGGGCAGGGCGTCGAGGCGCATGATCGTGTCGCTGGTGTGGTAGCCGACCGAGTCGAGGTCCGCCACGTCCGGCACGCTCGGGCGGCTGCCCGCGGCCAGCACGAACCGGTCCCCGGTGATCACCTCGCCGGTGCCGGTGTCCAGGGTCTTGGGGCCGGTGAACCGCGCGGTGCCCGCGTACACGGTGACGTTCGCGTTCTCCTCGGCCCGCCAGCGGCGCCCGCCTTCGGAGATGGGGTCGATGCGCCCGAAGATCCGATCGCGCACGTCGGTCCAGCGGACGCCGTCGAGGTGCGCGTCCACGCCGAGCCGCGCGCCCGAAGCGGGTGCGGCGGCGACGTCGGCGGTGTGCACGAACATCTTGGTGGGGATGCACCCGACGTTCAGGCACGTGCCGCCGAACACGCCTTTCTCGACGATCGCGATGTTCCAGCCGGCGAACCGCTCGTCCGCGATGGAGTTGCCGGAACCGGTGCCGATGATGACCAGGTCGAAGTGCCTCACGTCGTGCTGCAACCCACGACGTGAGGCGATCATTCCCGATCCGCCGGCAGCAGCTTCAGTGCGCGTACGTCGGGACCAGGACGGCGCGGGCCAGCGTGTGGAACGCCAGGTTGAAACCGACTACCGCCGGTGACGAGTCGCTGTCCACCTCCAGCTCCTCCACGTCCACCGCGTGCACCACGAAGCAGTACCGGTGCACCTGGTCGCCGGGCGGCGGCGCGGCGCCCCCGTAGGCCCGCACGCCGAAGTCGTTGCGGACGTGGAACGCGCCGTCGGGCAGGGTGTCGTCCGAGGCGCCCGCGCCGGTCTCCAACGACGTCACCGACGCCGGGATGTTCACCGCGACCCAGTGCCAGAACCCGGACGGGATCGGGGCGTCGGGGTCGAAGCAGGTCACCACGAAGCTCTTGGTCCCGTCCGGGAACCCGTTCCAGCTCAGCTGGGGCGAGGTGTTGCCGCCCTCGAACACGTGCGCTTCCGGCAGGGCCTGGCCGTCGGCCACGTCGGTCGAGTCGACCGCGAACGACGCCACCTGCGGAAGCAGCGAGTACGGGTCGGGAGCGGTGGGGCGCTCAAGGCTCATCAAGTCCTCCACTCGTGATCTCGCTGGACCCGGAGGACCCTATCTGCGGCACAGTGGTGCCGCAGGGGGAGGCGCAGGGGAAGTCGCAGGGCAACCCGAGTGGTCGTCGTGGCGTCCCATGTCCCGTGAGCGTCCCTGATCGGGCGACATCGCGCACGTGAGGGGAAGACGGATGAGACGCATGGGCGTGGCGGTCGCGGCCGCGGTCGTCGCGGTGGCGTGCGCACCACAGCCGGAGGCGCAGCCGCCGGCGACGACCACGACCACGACGGCGACGGCGACCACCACCACGACCACAACGCCCCCGACGGCCTTGCCGGGTCCGGGCGGCACCGCGGTCCCCGTCTTCCCCCGTCCGTACGCCTTCGGGACACCGCAACAGCCCGTGCCGCCGACCACCGACGGCCTGGTGCCGGTGGTCCGCCGGATCGAGACCGACCGGCCGTACGTGTTCATCACCATCGACGACGGGGCGGTCCGGCACCCCGCCGCGCTGGAGCTGATGCGCAAGAGCGGCGTCGAACCCACGCTGTTCCTCAACTCCAAGCACGTCGAAGGCCACACCGACTACTTCAAGGCCTTCCAGGGGGCCGCACGGGTCCACGCGCACACCTCGACCCACCCCGACCTCACCGGCACCCCGTACGACTTCCAGCGCCAGGAGATCTGCGGCAACGCCGACCTCCTGCGGGCGCGGCTGGGTGCGCAGCCGACGCTGTTCCGCCCGCCGTTCGGGAACTTCGACCACACCACCCGCCGGGCCGCGGCCGACTGCGGGTTCACCGCGCTGGTCATGTGGACGGCGGCGGTCAACGACGGTGTCGTGCAGTTCCAGGCGGGCGGGCGGCTGAACGCCGGCGACATCGTGCTCATGCACTTCCGGCACACGTTCGTGGAGGACTTCCTGGCCTTCCTCGAACGCTGCAAGCTCGACGGCGTCACCCCGGTCGTGCTGGAGGACTTCCTGGCCGACCCCGACGCGACCGCGTGACACCTCCCCGGACGCGACACCTCCCCCGACGTGACGCCTCCCCGGACCGCCTTGCCACGGCGTGAAGTCGTGGTGAACGTCCGGTGCCCACCCGATCCGCGGGCGGTCCGCCGATCGAGAATTCGGTGTGCAGGTGCTGAGATCCGCGTTGGACTTCCTCGGTGGACCGGGCCCGGTGCTGCTCGCGATCGGCTTGCTGTTCGCGGCACCGGTCATCGACCGGCTCTTCGTGCGCCGCAAGCGGCTCGGGTTCCGCGTGCTCTACAACTCCAAGATCGGTCTCGGGCCGGACCAGCTGCACGACGGCACCGATCCGAACTCGCCGCAGTTGCGCGAGCTGGTGCGGGTGCTGGACCGGATGAGCATCGTGGTGGTCCGGATCCGCAACACGGGCACCTACGACATCGACGGCGAGGACTTCGCCAAGCCGCTGACGTTCACCTTCGGCGACCGGATCGTGTGGAACGCCAGGGTGTCCGAGGCCGGGTCGGACGAGCTGAAGGACGAGGTCCGGCGCAGCCTCCAGTTCTTCGGCACCGATGCCGACCCCCGGGAACCCGGCTCGAAGGAACCGGCTTCCGCGCGGGCGTCACTGCCGACGGTGCGGGCGCGGATGGCGCAGGCGGTGGCCCGGTGGGGTGGGCTGGCGGTGGCCGCGGACCCGCCGGGCGAGCCGGTGTGGCACGGCGTGCGGCTGGAGAACCTGACGTTGCGGCGCAAGCAGAAGTTCAAGCTGCTGGTGGTGCTGCGCGAGCCGGACGGCAACCGGACGGGCGAGCTGGGCAAGGACGTGAAGGTCGTCGGCGACCTCGCCGGCGCGGGCATCGTGCACGACGAGCGCCCGGAACGGCGGCTCACCCTGCCTCGGCTGACCGGTGGCCTCGCCGCGCTGCTCGCGGCCGTCCTGGTGCTGGTGCTGGCGTGGCCGTTGGACTCGACCGACGCGACGGTGGCGTGCGCGTCGGGCACGCTGCGGGTGGAGGGGTCGAGCGTGTTCATGCCGACCATGGCCGCCATCGCCGACCAGTACGAGCAGGCGTGCCCCGACGCGACCGTCACCACGTCCGCGACCGGCAGCATCCAGGGCGTGCGCGACGTCGTCGGCGGCAAGGAGCGCACGGTGGCGCTGTCGGACGGCAAGCAGGACGTCGAGGGCGTGTTCACGCAGCAGCTCGCGATCGTGGTGTACCACGTGGTCGTGCACAGCTCGGTCGGGCTGGACACCGTCACGGTGGACCAGCTGCGCGGCATCTACGCGGGCGCCTACACGGACTGGAGCCAGTTGCGCGGAGGTGCGCCGCTGCCCATCCGGATCGTCGGCCGGGGCGGCGAGTCGGGGACGCGGGAGCTGTTCGAGCGCCGGGTACTGGGCACGAGCGAGAGCGCGTTGTCCTCCAACGACTGCCGCGCGAAGGACCGCGCGCCGGACGCGCCGGTGATCCGGTGCGAGCGCGACGAGAACGCCGACGTGGTGCGGGAGATCGGGTCGGTGGAGGGCGCGATCGGGTACGCCGACGCGCCGTCCGTGGCGGAGGCGCGCAAGACGAACGCGCTGACCGCGTTGTCGTTGGACGGCAAGGTGTTCGACGCGGCGGTGGGCGTGGAGGCGGGCTACCCGTTCTGGACGGTGGAGTACCTGTACGCGCGGTCGGAGCCGGCGGCGGACTCGTTGGCCGGTCGCTTCCTCGCGTACGTGCGCGAGCACGACGGCGCGCGCGTGCGGATGAAGGACGCCGGGTACCTGCCGTGCCTGACGGCCGACGGCGCGCCGCTGGACCTGTGCAACCTGCGCTAGCGGGGCAGGCGCACGGTGATCTGGAAGCCCCGGGTGCCTTCGTGGGTGACGACGGCCTCGCACAGCGCCTGCCCGGTGCGGGCCCGCCACTCCTCCACGGCGTGGCCGTAGCGGCGGCCCATCGCGTGCGTGAGGCGACCGACCGGCCGCCCGTTCACCAGCACTTCGAGGGTGGTCTCGCCCTGGTGCGCGCCCCTGGCGATCACGCACTCCCGGAGTTCGGCGACGACGTTCCGGGGCGGCGTGGGCGCCAGCAGGGCCAGCACGTCCTGGTACCGCTCCTCGCCGGTCACGGTGACCGAGTGCTCCGCCGGCAACGTCCTGGGTCCGGCCGCCGCCGCGACGGGGGTCGGCTCGGCCGCTTTCGCCTTGTGCCGCTTGACCAGGACGAAAGCCACCACCACGACCAGGATCGAGCCCAGGACGAACCCGCCGGGCCCCAGGGCGATGGTGAGGATCAGCCCCACGACACCGGCCGCCAGGACGGCGGCTTCCGGGGGCGCTCCGGCGCGCTGCGGCTTCATCTCGTTGTTCCCTGCGGTCCGGCGGCTCATGGTCCCCCTGTCGCCCGGCCGGACCGATCCGTTTCCGACGTCGCCCGATCGGCCCAACGGCAGAGCCCTCGGCCGGCACGTGGTCGTCCGAGGGCTCCGCCCGCGGACGTCAGGCGGCCACGGCGGCGGTCGCCTCGGCCGGTTCCAACGCCAGCTCCAGCACCTCGCGCACGTCGCCGACCAGGTGCACGGTCAGCTCCGCCAGCACCGACGCCGGCACCTCGTCCAGGTCGGGCTCGTTGCGCCGCGGCAGCAGCACGGTCGTGATGCCCGCCCGGTGCGCGGCCAGCAGCTTCTGCTTGACCCCGCCGATCGGCAGGACCCGCCCGGTCAGCGACACCTCGCCGGTCATCGCCACGTCCGCCCGCACGGGACGCCCGGACAGCAGCGACGCCAACGCCGTCGTCATGGTCACGCCCGCCGACGGCCCGTCCTTCGGCACCGCGCCCGCCGGCACGTGGATGTGCACGCCGCGCTCCGCCAACGCCTCGGCGCGGTCGTCGTTGGACCGCAGGTACGACAACGCGATCTGCGCCGACTCCTTCATCACGTCACCGAGCTGGCCGGTCAGCGTGACGCCGGCCGCCCCCGTGCCCGACGAGGCCAGCGACGCCTCCACGAACAGCACGTCACCGCCCGCGCCGGTGACCGCCAGGCCCGTCGCCACGCCCGGCACCGACGTCCGCTCGGCCGATTCGGGCGTGTGCTTGGGCGAGCCCAGGTAGCCGCGCAGGTCCGGCACGTCCACCGTCACCGGCAACTCGGCCTCGCCCAGCGCGACCCGCGCCGTCACCTTCCGCAGGACCCGTGCCAGCGAGCGCTCCAACTGCCGCACGCCCGCCTCCCGCGTGTACTCGCCCGCCAGCTTCCGCAACGACTCCTCGGTCACCGTGACGTCGTCGGAGGTGAGGCCCGCCCGTTCGACCTGGCGCGGCAGCAGGTGGTCGCGGCCGATGACGACCTTCTCGTCCTCGGTGTACCCGTCCAGCCGGACCAGTTCCATCCGGTCCAGCAGCGGGCCGGGGATGGACTCCAGCACGTTGGCCGTGGCCAGGAACACCACGTCCGACAGGTCCAGCTCGACCTCCAGGTAGTGGTCGCGGAACGTGTGGTTCTGCGCCGGGTCGAGCACCTCCAGCAGCGCCGCGGTCGGGTCGCCCCGGTAGTCCGCGCCGACCTTGTCGATCTCGTCCAGCAGCACCACCGGGTTCATCGAACCGGCCTCGGAGATGGCCCGCACGATCCGGCCGGGCAGCGCGCCGACGTACGTGCGCCGGTGGCCGCGGATCTCCGCCTCGTCCCGCACACCGCCCAGCGCGACCCGGACGAACTCGCGGCCCATGGCCCGCGCGACCGACTCGCCGAGCGACGTCTTGCCCACGCCGGGCGGCCCGACCAGCGCGAGCACCGCGCCGGAACGCCGTCCGCCCACGACACCGAGGCCCCGGTCGGCCCGCCGGCGCCGCACCGCCAGGTACTCGGTGATGCGCTCCTTCACGTCGTCCAGGCCGGCGTGGTCGGCGTCCAGCACGGCCCGCGCGCCCGCGATGTCGTACGACTCCTCGGTGCGCTCGTTCCACGGCAGCTCCAGCACCGTGTCCAGCCACGTCCTGATCCAGCCGACCTCGGGCGACTGCTCGGACGTCCGCTCCAGCTTGTCGACCTCGGCCAGCGCCGCCTTGCGCACGTTCTCCGGCAGGTCCGCGCCCTCGACCCGGGCCCGGTAGTCCTGCTCCTCGGTGGCGGGCTTGCCGTCCAGCTCGGCCAGCTCCTTGCGGATCGCGGCCAGCTGCCGGCGCAGCAGGAACTCCCGCTGCTGGTTCTCCACACCCTCCTTGACGTCCTTGCGGATCGTCTCGGCCACGTCCAGCTCGGTCAGGTACTCGCGGCCCCACTCCAGCAGCTTCTCCAGCCGCTGCGTGACGTCGCTGGTCTCCAGCAGCCAGATTTTCCGGTCCTCGCCCAGGTACGAGGCGTACCCGGCGAGGTCGGCCAGCGCGGACGGGTCGTCCACCTGCTGCACCGAGTCGACCACCTGCCACGCGCCGCGCTGCTGGAGGATCGTGGTGACCAGCGCCCGGTACTCGCGGGCCAGCTCACGGGTGTGGTCGTCCGCCGGCGGCTCGTCCGCCACCGTCGCCTCCACCCACAGCGCCGCGCCCGGCCCGGTCGTGCCGGTGCCGATGCGGACCCGCTCCGTGCCGCGCACCACGGCCGCGCGCTCGCCGCCGGACAGCCGGCCGACCTGCTCGATCACGGCCAGCGTGCCGACCTTCGCGTACTTGCCGTCGAGCCGGGGCACCAGCAGCACCTGCGACCGACCGCCCGGGGTCCCACCTCCGGCCGCCTCACCGGCGGCCGTCGCGGCCTCGATCGCGGCGCGGGCCTCGGCGGTGGCGTCCGAGCCGCTGAGGCGGATCGGCACGACCATGCCCGGCAGCACGACCACGTCGTCCAGCGGCAGCACCGGCAGCGCCAACGTCTCGCCCATGATCCCTCCAAAGTTGAGTCTGCTTGGCTCAACCAAGGTGAGCGCGGGATTGTTTCCGGATGGTGTTCGCCCTGAGCGAGCACCCCCGTTCCGTTTCGGCCCCGTGCCGGATGTCAGCATTCGGCCCATGAAGAAGCGGTGGAGCGCGGTCGGCGTTCTGGTGGCGATGTTCTTGTCGACGGCGTGCACGGCCCAGGAGTCGTCGCCGCAGGCCGGGCCGGTCACGTCGACGATCGTCGAGCCGCGGGGCGACCACATGCTGTGCGATGACCACGTGGTGGTGTACTTCAAGACGGACGACGACATGCGCGCCGGTGTCGCCGCCCTGGCGTCCACGGACCGGCTCCGCGGCGTGTACACGCAGACCAAGGAAGAGGCTTTCGCCTTCTTCCAGGAGGCGTACGCCGAGCAGCCGGAGAAGGCGGAGCTCGCCAGGGTGGAGATCATGCCCGCGGTGGCGCAGGTGCTGCCGGAAGCGGGCGTGGACGTGACCGCGCTGGCCGCCGACTTCCGCACCCTGTACCCGGCGGCCACGAGGATCGAGCCGTTCGTCCCGCCGGCGGACGAGCCGGAGGTGGAGGAGTGCCCGGCGGACGGCTTGTGGCCACCCCGCTGACGTCCGCGCGGCCGTGAGCCGGGCACGGGAGTCCATTCGGTGGTTGCGCCGCGTGCGCGTCGCCGGAACGATCACGCAGTCGACTGACGAGGAGATGTGTGCGCATGGAGCAGGCGAGCTGGGTTCCGTCATCCGTGGACCTGGACCGGCCGAGCGCGGCCCGGATGTACGACTACTTCCTGGGCGGGTCGCACAACTTCGCGGTGGACCGCGAGGCGGCCAAGTCGGTCGAGCAGATCTTCCCCGGCATGTCCGGCGCGGCACGGGCCAACCGCTCGTTCCTCCGCCGCGCCGTGCGGTACCTGCTGTCCCAGGGCATCGACCAGTTCCTGGACCTCGGGTCGGGCATCCCGACCGTGGGCAACGTGCACGAGATCGCCCAGCAGTCCAACCCGGACGCGCGGGTCGTGTACGCCGACGTGGAACCCGTCGCGGTCGCCCACAGCACCGCGCTGCTCGCGGGCAACCCGCTCGCCACGGCCATCCAGGCCGACCTGCGCGACCCGGACTCCGTGCTGGGCAACGAACAAGTCCACGCGATGCTCGACTTCGACCGGCCCATCGGCCTGCTCATGGTCGCCGTGCTGCACTTCGTGCCGGACGCGGACGAGCCGCACCGGGCGATCGCCCGGTACCGCGACGCGCTGGCGCCCGGGAGCTTCGTGGCCATCTCGCACGGCAGCTGGGACGGCGTGTCGCAGGAGGAGCAGAAGAGCGGCGAGAAGGTGAACGCCATCTACCAGCGCACCGACAGCCCGCTGGTGCTGCGCTCGGGTGCCGAGGTCGCCGCCTTCTTCGCCGGGCTGGACGTCGTGGAACCCGGTGTCGTGCCGCTGTCGGACTGGCGGCGGGACTCGGAGGACGCCTTCATCAACGCGTACGCCGGGGTGGGGCGCAAGGCGTAGGGCCGCTCACCGGCGCACCGGAAGGGCCTCCAGCTCGCGGAACTTGACGCCGGGGCGGTGGCGCAGCTCGTCCGGGGGCACGGCGAGGCGCAGGTCGGGGAAGCGGCGCACCAGCGCTCCCAGCGCGACCCGCAGCTCCATCCGGGCCAGGTGCGCGCCGAAGCAGTGGTGCCGGCCGGGGCCGGACGACAGGTGCCGGCAGTCCTCGCGCGTCACGTCGAGCCGGTCGGCGTCGGGGAACACCGACGGGTCGTGGTTTGGCGTCCTCGACGGCGCCGTGGGTCCACGGCGCCGTCGACGGGCCGTTCCTGCACGTCGGTCCGACGTTCCTGCCGGGGCGGACGCCTACCTGCGCTACCAGCGCGCGCTGGCGGCCGCCGCCGCGGTGTCCGGCGGTCGGATGCCGTTGCTGCCGGCGTTGACCGGTCTCCTCACGTCGTACCTGGCGCTGGAGGTGGTCAACGACGCGCACACCGGCCCGGCGTTCACGGCGGGCAAGGTGCTCGCCCTGTACCTGCCGACGTGGGAGACCACCGTCAACCAGGTGCTGCCGGTACCGGGCTGCCCGGAGTGCGGCACGGTCAGCCGGCGCGACGACTCCGCGCTGTACTTCGACGTCCGGGCGTGGCTCGATGGCCGCTGAACTGCGGGTGGTGCGGCGCGCGGCCGGTCGGCGGGCCACGATCGACGCGCTGGCCCGGCGGCGACCCGGCCGAACCCGGCAGCCACACATCGGCGCCGCCGCCGTGACGGTGGACGACGTGGTGATCCGCACGCTGGCCGAGCCGATCGAGCCTAGGAGTCCGCGAACCACGACAGCAGGCGGCCCTGTGACCAGGTGCGGCCGATGGCCTCGGCGCGCAGGGTCGACCCGTCGAACACGGTCAGGCCGATGATGCTGTGGCCGGAGGCGCGGCGATCGCCGAGGGTCGGGATCGTCGGCGCGACACCGACACCCTCCGCCGACACCCACGCCACCGCCCGCCCGGCCGCCGCCTCGTCCAGGCGGTGCAGGAAGCGCAAGCGGTTCTCGAGCGAGAACCGCGACAGCGCCCACGTCGTGGTGACGACCGGCAGGGCGTCCGCCGGCACCCGGGCGAAGGCGTCGGGCAGCACCTCGACGGCGTCACCTCGCAGCAGCAGCGGGGGGTCCGTCGCCGCCAACGCCATCTCCGCGTCGAGCCTCCCGACCCGCTCCGGCCGGTCCGGCTGGTCGGGCCACAGGCAGGCGCGCAACCACCGGGCGTCATCCGGGTCGGTCACGTCGAGCGGTTCGAGGTCGACGCCGACCCGGGCGACGACCTCCGGCATGGCCCGCGTCGGGACGGGCAGGTCTCCCACGATCGAAGCCGACAGCCGCACGGGGGACGACGGGTCGCCCAGCGATCGCCTGCTGCCGTACGTGATGGCGACGCGGTCGACGTTGAGGTTGAGCCCCGCCGAACACCCCACGTCGATCAGCCCGACCGCCGTCGCGCCCACCCGGTGCGCCGCCTCGGCGATGGCGGGGTACAGCACGGCGCAGCGTCCGGTCTCGTTGGTCCGCGTCTGCCGCCGCACGGCGGTGGCCACCACCGCGTCGGTCATCCGCAGCAGCGTGCCGATCGCCGCGCCGGCGGCGGCGTCGCCATCCCCGGCGGCATAGGCGGCGGCGAGCTCCGGGGCACGTCCGGCGAGGGCGAGGTCGTGCAGCGCGGCGAGGATCACCGCGGGGTGCCGCTTGCGCGCCGGTGCCGCCTCGACGGCCCGCAGTGCCTCGTCGGACTCGCTCAGGGCGACGGCGACGCGCTCGTACAGCGGCGACGTGCCGGCGGCGTCGACCTCGGCGAAGTGCCGGTACACCTGGGCGAGGGTGCGGGCTCTACCCACGGGCGCGGCGTTTTCCTGCGGTCGGCCTCGGCATCCCGAGAATTCTAGACAACGGCGGCCCAGGCCATCGCCGGCCCTGGACATCGGGAACCCCCGCCCTCGCCATCGGCAGCCCTCACCGTCGCCGGCCCTGCCAGGAACGCGACCGGTGGCGCCACACCGGCTGGATCACTCCGGCGGGGTCAGGCGCAGTCCGGGTCGACGGGTGGCTCGCCGTCGAACGGGTCGCGGGGCACGGCGCCCAGCGCGTCCGGCGTGAGCCCGATCTCACGCGCGTTCGGGTCGGTGTCCGGTGGCGTGGTGAACCAGTCGATGACCTCCTTGAGCTTCCGGAACCCGCCCTGTCCCGGCCCGGTAGTGCTCGGCCATGGCGAACCTCCCGGCCCCATGGTCTCGCTGCCACCGCCGCCTGGCTCCGGACCAATCGGTTGTCCACCTCACAGCCGCCGGGAGTGCGCGATGCGCTCGATGTCGGCGGGGGTGCCGGACATGATCGTGCGGACGTGCTCGGTGAGCAGTTCGACCGGCCAGTCCCACCACTTGGCGCGCAGCAGGCGGGCGACGTCCTCGTCGGCGTAGCGCTGCTTCACCGGCTTGGCGGGGTTGCCGCCCACCACCGTGTAGGGCGGCACGTCGGACGTCACCACGGCGCCGGTCGCGATGATCGCGCCGTCCCCGATCATCACACCGGGCATCACGAGCGAGTCGTAGCCGAACCAGACGTCGTTGCCGACGACCGTGTCACCGCGCGTCTCCATGCCGGTGATCAGGTCCAGGGTCTGCTCGGCCCACGTGCCGCCGAAGATCGTGAAGGGGAACGTCGACACGCCGGTGGTGAGGTGGTTCGCGCCGGCCATGATGAACCTGGTGCCGGTCGCCAGCGCGCAGAACTTGCCGATGACCAGCTTCTCCGTGCCGTACCCGTAGAGGACGTTGCGGGTCTCGAACTCCAGCGCGTGCTCCGGGTCGTCGTAGTACGTGTACTCCCCGACCTCGATCGTCGGCGACGTCACCAACGGCTTGAGCTGGACGACGCGGTCGGCGTGCGGCAGCGGGTGGAGGACGGTGGGGTCGGGGATCAACAGCAGGGCTCCTAACGCGATCCGTGTTGCGTTGGGGTGGCACGACTGACCGCACTAACGCAACTGGAGTCGCATTGTGACGGCAAGACCTGGTGGCCGCTCGGCCCGTGTCCGGGAAGCCGTGCTCGACGCCGTGCACGCCGAACTGGTCCACCGCGGCTACCCGGCCATGACGGTGGAGAACGTCGCCGACCGCGCGGGAGTCCACAAGACCACCGTGTACCGCCGGTGGGGCACCGTCGACGTGCTGATCGCCGACGCCCTCGACCACACCCGGGAGGCCGACTGGCCGGTGCCCGACACCGGCACGGTCGAGGGCGACCTGATCGCCATCGCCACCGAGGTCGCCGACACCTTCACCGACCCCGAACGCCGGCGCGTGCCGATGGCGATCGTCGCCGCCGCCCTCCACTCCACCCGCGCACTGCGGGCGAAGCAGGCCTTCTACGCAGCCCGCCAGACCGCGGCGGCAAGGGTGGTGACCAGGGCGGTGGAACGCGGCGAACTGCCCCCGCACACCGATCCGGTGGAACTGATCCGCCTCACCTGCGCCCCCCTCCACTACCGGATCTTCATCTCCGGCGAACCCGTGGACCGGGCCACCGCCGAACGCGCCGCCCGAGCCGCCCTCGCCGCCGCCCGCGCCGGCCTCCTCTGAGCCACCTCAAGACAGCAGGAGATCCCCCTCGAAGCTCTGGCACCGGACACGCCCCGAGGTGAACACGATGTCGAGGGCCTGCCGCCCGGCGTGCGGGTGATGCTCTTCCCGAACGGCCAGGACCACCTCCCCGAGGTGGCGGGCGAACGGCGTCCCATCGGTCACCGGCCTCACCTCGACCTGGCACGACTCCTGCATGTCGTAGTCCGAGTGAGGGGGCGACGCCTCCGCGGTCAGGCACCAGTCCGAACCGGTTGTGATGTGGGTCCAGCCTCCCCCGCTGTCGCCCAGCCACACGTCCAGCGGGCCGATCGGAGCCTCCGAGACCGGCCGGTACCAGGCCGCCACCACGCGCTCCAGTCGTCGGCCGATCAGGTGCCGGGGATCTGTGCCGTCACCGTGAAGAGCGCATCCGGGTTTCTCCAGGAGCGGAACTACAGCTCGTACCAGTGCAGGATCTCCGGGTCCAGCACCCGTGCCGCGAGCCCGATCCGCCGCGCGGTCTCCGCCAGTTCGGCCGCAGCGGCCGGGTTTCCGCGCGTGGGCAACGCCGGGTCGTCCAACTGCGTCACCATGTCGTCGTGGTGGCTGGGCAGGAGCAGCTTGGGCCGGGTCGCCCGCAACGCCCGCGCGGTGTACTCGTGAACGTTGGCGTGGCCGCTCATGCCGAGCACCAGGACATCCGGTCGCAAGCCCGTGACCTCGCGCTCGACGTAGTTCGCCGTACCCGACAGGAACAGGATCGAGAAGCCCCGCACGGTGATCATGTACGCCAGCGAGCCACCCTCCACCAGGTCGCTGATCGTCGCCGGCGGTGGCGGCGGCGCGGTCAGGGAGCCGGGGGCGAAGTACCCGTACGAGCCGAACTGGCTGTGCAGGCTCCGGAACACCTGCAGGGTGAACCCGTGGAAGTCCAGGTGCTCACCACCGGACGCCACGACCACGTCGTCCGCGGGCACGCCCTGCGCCGTCAACAGGTGCCGGTGCGTCTCGGTGCCGATCACCCGCGAACCGTGCTTCTCCACCACGTACGGAATCTCCAGCAGGTGGTCGTAGTGCCCGTGCGTCGCCAGGACCAACTCCGGCCGCGCGCCCAGGTGCAGGTCCACCAACTCCTTCCGAACCGCCAACGGGTGGTCGGCGATGAACCTCCCCTCCTCGTCGAACACCGGCAGCCGGCTCAGGTACGGGTCGATCAGCACCCGCCGCCCGTCGAACAGCAACTCCCACCCCGCGACGCCCAACCAGCGCAGGCTCACCCCGCTGCGCCCCGACGCGAACGCCGGCACCGCCGACTCGGGCGCCGGGACCTCCGACGCGAACGCCGGCAGTCCGACGCCCGCCACCGCGAGGGCCGCCGAACCCGTCAACACCTGTCGTCTGCTCACGCACATGCCACCAACAAGACCAGCGGCGCACGGCACGTGTCCAAGTCCGATATCACCCTGGCAGCGATAGCCGAACCACTATCATCGCTGCTCGTGGACCTGCTGCGGCACCTGCGGTACTTCCTGGCGGTGGCCGAGGAGCTGCACTTCGGGCGTGCCGCGGCCCGGCTGCACATGTCCCAGCCGCCGCTGTCGCAGAGCATCCAGCGCCTGGAACGGGAACTCGGCGTCCGGCTGTTCGACCGCGACGCCCGGCACGTCGCGCTCACCGACGCCGGGCGCCGGATCCTCACCGAGGCCCGCGGCATGCTGGCGGGGGAGGACCGGCTGCGCGCGCTGGCCGGCCGCTTCCGCAACGGCGAAGCCGGGTCGCTGCGCGCGGGCGTGCCGCCGGACCTGGGTGGACGGGCGGTGGCCGCGCTGCTGCCCGCGTTCCGCCGCCGCAGCCCCGTGGAGCTGAAGGTGAAGGAGATCGGCACCGCCGAGCAGTTGCGCGCGCTCGCCGACCGGAGCCTCGACGTCGGTGTGCTGCGGTTCCCGTTCGACGTGTCGTGGCTGAGCCTGGGACCGGTGCTGACCAGCCCGCTCGGCGTCCTGCTGCCCCCCGACCACCCGCTGACCGCCGCCGCGGACGTCCGGCTGGCCGACCTGAACGGCCTGGCGCTGGTGCTGTTCCCGCGCGCCACCGCACCCGCGCTGCACGACGAGGTGCTGACCACGTGCGCCCGCCACGGCTACACGCCCGCCGAGGTGCACCAGGCGGGCAACCCGGAGTTCGGGCTGGGCCTGGTGCTGGCGGGCGGCGCGGTGGCGTTGCACGACGGTGTCGCACCGCCGGCGGACGCGGTGTGGCGGCCGTTGCGCGGCACCCCGCTGCTGTGGCGGACATCGGCCGCGTGGCCGCGTGGACGGCAGACACCCGCTGTGATCGCGTTCGCCGACGCCGTCACCGAAGTCCTCACCGCACAGGGGATGCGCCACGCCGAGGGCACGTTGCCGCGCTACCCGCGCCCGGCCGCGGAGTACCTGGCATGACCGCCGCACGAGCCGCCGCCAAGGTGCGCGCCGCGTTCGCCGACGCCGGGGTCACCGGACGCCTGCACGCCGTCGACCTCGACCGGCCCGAACGCGAGGTGTCCGTGGGCGCGGACGACCCGGTGGTGCTGGCGAGCGTGTTCAAGATCCCGCTCGTCGTCGCACTGCACCACAGCGGCCTGGACCTGACCCGCCGGATCACCCTCGACCAGGACCGCAGCACCGGCCCCACGGGCGTCGGCGGCATGCTCGACCCGGTCACGGTGTCGCTGCGCGACCTGGCCTACCTCGCCGTCACCGTGTCCGACAACGCCGCCGCGGACGCCCTGGTCGACCTGGTCGGCCTGGAGGAGGTGAACCGCACCCTCCGCGAGCTGACCCTGGAAAGGACCTCGGTGGTCCACCGGGCCCGGGACTTCACCCGCACCATGGCCGAGGACGCCGCACCCGCCGAACTGCCCCGCGCGCTGACCGATCCCGTTGTGCTGTCACGACTCCGCGCCCTCGACCCGACCCAGACCAACCGCGGCACACCGCGCGACCTGACCACCCTGCTGCGGCACGTGTGGCGGCACGACGGGTGCGCGCCGATCCGGCGGGTCATGGCGTTGCAGGTGTGGCCGCACCGACTGGCGTCCGGGTTCCCGTTCGACGACGTGCGGGTGGCGGGCAAGACCGGCACGCTGCCGACCGTGCGCAACGAGATCGGCGTGGTCGAGTACCCGGACGGCGGGCGCTACGCGGTGGCGGTGTTCACCCGCAGCGCGAGCACGGCGTTCACGCTGCCGGCGGCGGACGCGGTCATCGGGACGGCGGCGCGGCTGGCGGTCGAGCACCTGCGCCACCCGTGACGCGTGGCGGGCGGGTCAGAGCTGGTCCAGGAATTCTTCCACCTCGGCCAAGGCCCGCAGCCGCACCGGCTCCGCGGACAGGAACAGGTCGTGCATCCCGCCGTCGACCGGCACGATCGTCACCCGCCGCCCGATCCTCGGCCCCCACCGCACCATGTGCTCCACGTCCAGCACCGTGTCCGCCGTCATGGTCTCCGGCGTCCACCGCTTCGCGTGCAGCAGGCTGCGTTCGGACCGGAGCAGCAGCACGGGCGCCTGCACGTCCAACCCGCGGTGGAGCCGGGCGTGGGCGCGGCGGATCGCGCGCAGCCACCCGGCGTGGATCGGGAACGCCTCGATCGGCTTCCACGTCGTGTCGAAGTCCCACTCGCCCTGGTGGTCGCGGTGGATGCTCTCGCCGTACACCGGGCCCATGCCCGGCTTCAGCACGAGCCGCGGCGCGAACCGGCCGACACCGCGGATCAACGCCGTCCCCACGGTCCGCAGCAACCACGGCTCGGCCAGGTCCAGCCACGGGCTGTTGAGCACCAACGCGTCGAGCACGTCGTCCGACCGCCGCTCGTGCGCCCACAGGCTCGTGATCAGCCCGCCCGTCGAGTGGCCGATCACCACGAGCCGCCGGTGGCCGTCCTCCTCGCGGATCACCCGCACCGCCGCGTCGATCTCCTCGAAGTGCTCGGTCAGGTCGGTCACGTAGTTCGCCACCTGTCCGGGCCGCAGCGACCGCCCGTACGCGCGCAGGTCGATGGCGTAGAAGTCGAAACCGCGCGCGGTGAAGTGCTCGGCGACGTGCCGCTGGAAGAAGTAGTCCGCGAAACCGTGCACGTACAGCACCGCGCCCCGGTCGGCGGGGCGCGCGCGCCGGCTGACCAGGGTGGCGGTCGTGTCGCCGCCCAGGGGCAGGGTGCGGGTTTCGTAGTCGGCGCCGAGCACGTCTGCGTTCACCGGGCCAGTGTGCACGCCGATTCGTCCGTTCGGGGAGAGGCCGGTACCGGGTCGTGGCACTGTGGAGTGATGAGCAGCGAGGAGATCGAACGGTCGACCGCTCGGGTCCGCTTCCCCGGCATCAGCCCGCGGGCGTACGAGCACCCGGTCGACCGGGGGGCGTTGGCGGTCTTGCGCGCGGTGCCGGGCATCGGCCCGGTGTTGCAGGCGGTGGCGGGCGCGTTCACCGAACGGGGTGAGCGCCTGGGTTACCTGGCGTCGAGCGTCAGGGTGGGTCCGAAGCAGTACCCGGAGCTGGACCGGCTCCGGCTGGAGACGGCGGCGACGCTGGACGTCGACCCGGTGCCGGAGCTCTTCGTCAAGCGCGACCCGGTGCCGAACGCCATGACGCTGGGCATCGACAAGCCGTTCATCGTGCTCACCACGGGCCTGGTCGAACTGCTGGACGCGGACGGCCTGCGGTTCGCCATCGGCCACGAGATGGGCCACGTGCTGTCCGGCCACGCGCTCTACCAGACGATCCTCCAGCGGCTCATGCAGCTGCAGTACGGCCTGGGCTGGATGCCCGTCGGCTACTGGGCGATCCGCGCGGTCATCGCGGCGCTGTGCGAGTGGTACCGCAAGACGGAGCTGACGTGCGACCGCGCCGGCCTGCTGTGCGTGCAGGACCCGGCCGCCGCGCTGCGCGTGCACGTGGCGATGGCGGGCGGCATGGACCTCGGCCAGGTGGACACCACCGAGTTCCTGAAGCAGGCCAAGGAGTACGAGCAGGTCGAGGACGTGCGGGACAGCGTGCTCAAGCTCATCCGGACGTGGCCGCTGACCCACCCGCTGGCCGTGATCCGCGCCGCGGAGCTCCAGCGGTGGGCGGCGGGCGAGGAGTACCGCGCCATCCTGACGGGCGAGTACACGCGCCGCGAGGACGACCGGCCGACGAGCTCGTTCACCGAGGACATCAAGTCGGCGGCCCGGTCCTACAAGGAGTCGGCGGCCCAGTCCGAGGACCCGCTGATGAAGGTGTTCAACGAGTTCGGCGACGTGCTGTCGGGTGCGGCGGGCAAGGTGCGCGGGAAGTTCACCGGGGCGGACTAGGCCTGTTGGCCCAGTGGGATGGTCCTTTCTGGCTAATCTCCTCCTGACGCTTTTGATCAGGAGGAGGGGCGATGCGACTTGCCGCGTTGTTGATGACGATGTTGATGGCTCTCGCGGGCACCGCCACGGCGGAGGACACCGTGGAGAGCCGGGTGGTGAACGACCGTGTGGTGGGTGGTGAGCGGGTGTCCATCGTGGACCACCCGTGGGTGGTGTACCTGGCGGACTCCGGCGGCTTCCAGTTCTGCGGCGGCACGCTGGTCGCACCGACCAAGGTGGTCACCGCCGCCCACTGCGTGGTCGGCAGGACGTTGCGGAGCACGCGGGTCGTGGTGGGCCGCGAGGACAAGACCAGCAGTCAGGGCCGGGTCGTCCGGTTGACCGACATCTGGGTGCACTCGGAGTACCTGACCGCGGACCAGGGCGCGGACGTCGCGGTGCTGACGTTGCGGGAAGCGGTGGGGGAACGGCCGCTGCCGCTGGCGGGTCCTCGGGACGAAGCGCTCTACGCGCCGGACACGCGCGTCCGGGTGCTGGGCTGGGGGCGGACGAGCGAGCAGGGTGCGGCGTCCCGCTACCTGATGGGTGCCACCGTGCCGCTGGTGGCGGACGCCGACTGCGCGCGGGTGTACCTCCAGTTCGACCCGGCCGAGATGACGTGCGCTGGTTTTCCGGAGGGTGGCGTGGACACGTGCCAGGGTGACTCGGGCGGCCCGCTGGTGGCCGGCGAGAAGCTGATCGGCATCACCTCTTGGGGTGAGGGCTGCGCCCGGCGGAACAGGCCGGGCGTCTACACCAAGATCTCCACCTACGCGGACGCGCTCAAGGAGCAGTTGGCCGCGTGACGCCGGGCAGGCGTGCGGACCCCCGGGCCTCGGGGGCCCGCACGCCCGGTCTCGGGGCCGGTCGGCTCAGAGCACCAGTCCGACCGACATGGTCAGGAACACCGCCGCGCAGACCGCGTCCAGCACGGTGGTCACGCCGGGGCGGCGCAGTGATCCGGCGACGCGCGACGCGGCCACCACGATGGTCAGCTCCCACAGCGCGGCCAGTCCGAGGAACACGGCGGCCAGCATCCCGAGTTGGTGCACCGGGTCGCCGCTGCCGATGAACTGCGGCAGGAACGCCAGCGAGAACAGCAGCATCTTCGGGTTGGTGATGTTGGTCAGGAACCCCTGCCGGAACGGCCGGGGCGGGGCGGCGACCGGCGCGCCGGCCGAGCGCCGCAGCAGCCCGCGGGTGATCGACACGGCCAGGTAGAGCAGGTACGCGGCGCCGATCCAGCGCAGCCCGGTCAGCACCGCGGGGTAGCGGGCGATCACCACGCCGAGGCCGGAGATCACCAGTGCCACCTGGATGAAGGCGGCGGTGTGGATGCCGGCCAGCGCCAGCAGCCCGGACCGGGTGCCCGACCGCATGGAGGTGCGCAGCAGGAGGAAGGCGTCCACGCCCGGGGTCAGCACGACCACCGCGCACGCGATCAGGAACGGCGGCAGCTGCGTGAAGTCCAGGTGCATTGGAAAACCTCCCTCATGTTCCGGACAGATCCCCGTGATCTGCCCCACAAACCGTCGAATCTTCGGCTACAGCGCATCCTAACAACAGATTTTCCGGTTGCGATACCCGGCTGTCGCGCCCGAAGCCGGTCCGCTACGTTCGGTGCCGTTTCAGCCACTCGCCGTAGAGAGGTGCTCCATGCGCATCAGCGCGCCGGTCTTCGCCGTTCTCGTGCTGGTCCTGTCCGCGCTGCCCGCGGACGCGATCGTGGGCGGGCAGGAGGCTCGGCCCGCACCGTGGACCGTGGCGTTGTTCGACGCGGCGGGCGACTTCTTCTGCGGCGGCGCGCTGATCGGCCCGGACAAGGTCGTCACCGCCGCGCACTGCGTCGTGGAGCAGACCGCCCTCGGCGTCCGCGACCGCCTCCCGGCCGACGTGACCGCCGTCGCCGGCCGCGCCGACCTGGACAGCGGCGCCGGTCGGGCGGTCGGGGTCGCCGCCGTGTGGCGGCACCCCGAGTACACCGACGTGTCCGCCGGCCACGACGTGGCGACGCTCACCCTGGCCGACCCGCTGCCGTACCGGCCGATCCGGATCGCCGACGCCACCCCGGGACCGGCGACCGTCTACGGCTGGGGCCGGACCGGTGAGCTGAGCGCGCCGAGCCGGACGCTGCACGAGGTCGACGTGCCGATCCGCACCGACGACGAGTGCGTCGCGGACGTCCCCGGCTACCGGCCGGGCGGGATGCTCTGCGCCGGTTACCCGGAGGGCGGCAAGGACGCCTGCGCGGGCGACTCCGGCGGCCCGCTCACGGTCGCGGGCGAACTCGTCGGCGTCGTCTCCTACGGTCGTGGCTGCGCCCGCCCGGACCAGCCCGGCGTGTACACCCGGCTGAGCCGGTACCTCGACCGAATCTGAGACCGTGGTACCGCAGCGGGTGCGCTCACACCCGTACCCGGCGACGCTGCGCCGGCAGTGGTCGGCCGACCTCACGCCCGCGCAGCTCTACGCCGTGCTCAAGCTGCGCGGCGAGGTGTTCGTGGTGGAGCAGAACTGCCCCTACCCGGAGCTGGACGGCCGTGACCTGGAGCCCGGCACCCGGCACTTCTGGCTGGAGCCCGAAGGCTCAGCCGTGCCCGAGGCCTACCTGCGCCTGCTGGAGGAACCAGCGGGCGGCTACCGGATCGGCCGGGTCTGCACGGCCCGCGCCGCCCGGGGCCGCGGCTACAGCTGTCGTCTGATGGAGGCGGCGCTGGCCGAAGTGGGGCAGGCGGGGTGCGTGCTGGACGCGCAGACCTGCCTGGCCGACTTCTACGGCTCGTTCGGCTTCGACCCGCAGGGCGCGGAGTTCATGGAAGACGGGATACCGCACCTGCGGATGCGCCGGTCGCCGTGATCACCCGCACGGCGCGCTCGACGTCGGCGTCGGACAGGTCGGCCCGCGCGGTCAGCCGCAGCCGGGAGATCCGGTCGGGCACCGAGGGCGGCCGGAAGCAGCCGACGACCACGCCCTGGGTGCGGCACGCCTCCGACCAGGCGAGCGCCGCCTCGGGCGAGGGCGCCTGGATCGACACGACGGCCGCGGTCGGCGTGCTGACCAGGAAACCCTTCTCCTCCAACCGGAACGCCAGGTCCTGCGCCACCTCCAGGGCACGCGCGGGGCGCTCCGGCTCCTCCCTCAGGATCCTCAACGCCGCCAGTGACGCCGCCACGCTGGCCGGTGCGAGCCCGGTGTCGAAGATGAACGGGCGCGCGGTGTCGACCAGGTGCCGGATCACCCGGCCGGAGCCGAGCACCGCGCCGCCCTGCGCGCCGAGCGACTTGGACAGCGTCACGGTCGTCACCACGTCGGGCGCCTTGGCCAGGCCCGCCGCGTGCACCGCGCCGCGCCCGCCGTCGCCGACGACGCCGAGGCCGTGCGCGTCGTCCACGACCAGCGCCGAGTCGTGCTCGCGGCACGCGGCGGCCAGCGCGGCGAGGGGCGCGAGGTCGCCGTCCACGGAGAACACCGAGTCGGTCACCACCAGCGCCCGCCGCTTGCCCCGGGTGGCGAGGGCGTGCGTCACCTGCGGGACATCGCAGTGCCCGGCGACGACCACGTCGGCCTTGGACAGCTTCGTGCCGTCGATCAGGGAGGCGTGGATGTGCTGGTCGGCCACGATCGCGGTGCCCGGCCCGGACAGCGCGGTGAGGGCGGCCAGGTTCGCCAGGTAGCCGGACGAGAACACCAGCGCGGACTGCGCGCCGCAGAAGTTCGCGAGCTCGTACTCCAGTTCGGTGTGCAGCTCGGTGGACCCGGTGACCAGGCGTGATCCGGTGGAGCCCGCGCCCCAGCGCAGGGTGGCCGCGGCGGCGGCGCCGGTCACCCGCTTGTCGCGGGCCAGGCCGAGGTAGTCGTTCGACGCCAGGTCGAGGTCGGTCGAGTCGGCCGGGCGGGGCCGGACCCGGCGGGCCAGACCGGCTTTCGCGCGGGCTTCGGCACGCGTGTCGATCCAGTCGAACACCGACTCACCTGTGCGCACACTCACGCCGGCAGTGTCGCATCCGGCGGCTACCGTGCCGGCGTGGACCTCTTCCAGGCCGGGCCGGCCGACCTGCGCTCGCTGCGGGACAGCGCGCCGGTCCACCGGGACGAGCGCACCGGGTTGTGGGTGGTCAGCCGCTACGACGACGTGCGCGCGGTGCTGGCCGACCCGGGCCGGTTCCACCCGGACAACGCGCTGACCGCGGTGACCCCGATCCCGCGCCCGGTGCTGCGGGTGCTCGCCCGCGCCGGGTTCTCGCTGCCGCCCACGCTGGCCAACAACGGCACCGAAACCCACGGTGACCTGCGGCGACTCGTCGCCCGGTTCCTCACGCCCGCCAGGGTCGCGGCGATGGGGCCGCGGATCGCCCGGCTGACGGCGGAGCGGCTGGACCGGTTGAGCGGCGGCGAGGTCGACCTCCACCCGGTGCTGGCGCGCGACCTGCCGGCGATCGTGCTGATGGAGGTCATGGGCATCGACGACGTGGACGTGGACGCGCTCAAGGCGTGGAGCACGGCGTCGTTGGAGCTGTTCTGGGGTGACGTCACGGTCGAGCGGCAGTACGAGCTTGCCAAGCCGGCCGCCGCGTTCCACCAGTGGCTGACCTCGCGGATCAAGGCCGCCGACCTGGCCGGTGACGACCTGTTCGGCGCGTTGCGGGCGGCGGGCGTGCCGATCCGGGACGCGGCCGGCCTCTGCTACTTCCTGCTGATCGCGGGCCAGGAGACGACGACCCAGCTGCTGAGCGCGGCGTTCCACGCGGTCCTGCGCCACGGCGACGTCTGGTCGCGGCTCGACGAGCCCGGTGTGGCCGCCGCCTGCGTCGAAGAGGTGCTGCGGCGGGACGCGCCGGTGAACACGTGGCGGCGGATCGCGGCGGAACCGGTCACGCTCTCCGGCGTCGACCTCCCGGCGGGCGCGCCGCTGCTGCTGATGCTGGCGGGCAGCGGTTCGGACCCGGAGGTGTTCCCGGAGCCCGAGCGGTTCTGCCCCGCCCGGCCGAACGTCCGCAAGCACCTGGCGTTCGGCTACGGCAGGCACTTCTGCCTGGGCGCGGGTCTGGCCCGGTTGGAGGCGGAGGTCGTGGTGCGGGAGACCGCACGCCGGTTCCCGGACCTCCGGCTCGCTTCGGCCGAACCGCCGCCGATGCTGGGCCTGCTGTCGTTCCGCGCGCCGTTGAGCGTGCGGGTCCGATTGGGGGAGCGGGCCGGGGCCACTGTGACGACGCTCGCCCCCGACGCCCCGGTCCGGGACTTGGAGCACGCCGGGCGAAGTGCGACGATGCCCAGGCTGTAGAGGGGGTGCGCGAGGAAGCCGGTGCGAATCCGGCACGGTCCCGCCACTGTGACCGGGCCTTGGGATCCGGGAGTCAGGAACTCGACCCCCGACTCGTCGACCGGACACGGGCGTGGACACCCGAGGAAGGACACCGCCGCATGGGCGCGCGTTTCCCCTTTTCCGCTGTCGTCGGACATGACGACCTCCGCACTGCTCTGCTGCTCAACGCCGTGCACCCCGGTATCGGCGGGGTGCTCGTCCGAGGTGAGAAGGGGACCGCGAAGTCGACCGTGGTCCGGGCGCTCGCCGCGCTGCTCCCCGAGCTGGACGTGGTGCCGGGTTGCCGGTTCGGCTGCGACCCGCAGGCGCCGGCCGACTGCCCGGACGGGCCGCACGGCCACGGCTCGGAACGCCGCCCGGCCAGGCTGGTCGAGCTTCCCGTCGGCGCGACCGAGGACCGGCTGATCGGCTCCCTCGACCTGGAGCGCGCGCTGACCGAGGGCGTCCGCGCCTACCAGCCGGGTCTGCTCGCCGCCGCGCACCGGGGCGTCCTGTACGTGGACGAGGTGAACCTGCTGCACGACCACCTCGTGGACCTGCTGCTCGACGCCGCCGCCATGGGTCGCGCGCACGTCGAGCGCGAAGGCGTGTCCGTGTCGCACGCCGCGTCGTTCCTCCTGGTGGGCACCATGAACCCGGAGGAGGGCGAGTTGCGCCCGCAGCTGCTGGACCGCTTCGGCCTCACGGTCGCGGTCCGGGCCTCGCGGGACGTGCCGACCCGGACCGAGGTCGTCCGGCGGCGGTTGGCGTACGAGGCCGACCCGGAGGGGTTCGCCGCCCGCTGGGCCGAGGCGGACGCGGACCTGGCACGGCGGATCGTCGCCGCCCGTGACCGGCTGAAGGGCGTGACGCTGCCGGACGCGGAACTGCGCCGCATCGCCGGGATCTGCGCGGCGTTCGAGGTCGACGGGATGCGCGCCGACCTGGTCGTGGCCCGGACCGCCACCGCGCACGCCGCGTGGCGGGGCGCCCCGGAGGTGGCCGAGGAGGACGTGGAGGCGGCCGTCCGGCTGGCGTTGCCGCACCGCAAGCGCCGCGACCCGTTCGACGAGCCGGGCCTGGAGGAGGAGCAGCTGAACGACGCCCTCCAGCAGGGCGCGGACGCCGCCCAGGAGCCCGAGGGAGGCCCGGAGGGATCGGAGGACGGCCCGGAAGGACCCGAGGACCCGGACGACGGCGGTGGCGGCTCCTCGCTGCCCGGCGAGCCACCGGAGTCCACTTCGGACGGTGCGGGTCCCGGTTCCGCCGAACGGTCGCACGCCCCGGCCCCGGCGTTCCGCGCCCGGTTGTTGCAGGTCCCGGGCGTGGGGGAGGGCGCACCGGGCAAGCGTTCGCGCGCCCGTGCCCGCACCGGCCGCGTGGTTCGATCGTCCACTGTGGACGGCTCTGGGCTGCACCTGCTCGGCACCCTCGCCGCGGCGGCGCCCCACCAGGCCGCGCGGGGCCGCACCGGTTCCGGCCTCGAACTGCGCGGCGCGGACCTGCGGCTGTCGGTCCGCGAGGGCAAAGAGGGCAACCTCGTGCTGTTCGTGGTCGACGCGTCCGGCTCCATGGCCGCGCGGCAGCGGATGTCGGCGGTGACCGGCGCGGTGATCTCCCTGCTGCGTGACGCCTACCAGCGGCGGGACAAGGTCGGCGTGGTGACGTTCCGGGGCCGCGAGGCCCATGTCGCCCTGCCGCCCACGAACTCCGTGGACGCGGCGGCGGCCCGGCTGCGCGACCTGCGCACCGGCGGCCGGACCCCGCTGGCCGACGGCCTGCTCCGCGCCCGCCGCGTGCTGGAGACCGAACGCGTCCGCGACCCGCGCCGCCGTGCGCTGCTGGTGCTGCTCACGGACGGCCGCGCCACGGCCACCGGCGCGGGCGGCGACCCGATGCGCGACGCGGTGCGCGCGGCCGGGCTGCTGGCGGCCGACCGGGTGGCGTCCGTCGTGGTCGACTGCGAGCACGGCCCGATCCGGCTCGGCCTGGCCGCACGGGTGGCCGGCGCGCTGGAGGCGGCGTGCCTGCGCCTGGAAGAACTGTCCGCAGACCAGGTCGCCGGCGTCGTGCGCGCCGCACGAGCCGCGTAGGAGCGTCGAAATGCCCCAGGGTCAACCGTCCGTCGTCCCGAACGACGGCCTCAGCACCCGGCAGCGCCGCAACCGGCCGCTGACCGTGCTGCACACCGGCGAGATGAAGGGCAAGTCGACCGCCGCCTTCGGACTCGCGCTGCGCGGGTGGAACCAGGGCTGGTCCATCGGCGTCTTCCAGTTCGTGAAGTCGGCGAAGTGGAAGGTCGGCGAGGAGTCGGCTTTCCGCGCGCTCGGACGGCTGCACGAGGAGACCGGCGAAGGCGGCCCGGTCGAGTGGCACAAGATGGGCGAGGGCTGGTCCTGGACCCGCAAGCAGGGCACCGAGGACGACCACGCCGCCGCCGCCCGCGAAGGCTGGCAGGAGATCGCCCGACGCCTCGCCACCGAGCGGCACGGCATGTACGTGCTGGACGAGTTCACCTACCCGCTGCACTGGGGCTGGGTGGACGTGGACGAGGTGGTCGAGGCCCTGCGGAACCGGCCCGGCCACCAGCACGTCGTCATCACCGGCCGGCACGCGCCCGACGAGCTCGTCGACGCCGCCGACCTGGTGGTGGAGATGACCAAGGTCAAGCACCCGATGGACGCGGGCCAGAAGGGGCAGAAGGGGATCGAGTGGTGAACCGGCTGGTGGTCGCCGCGCCCGCGTCGGGCAGCGGCAAGACCACCGTGGCCACTGGTCTCATGGCGGCGCTGCGCCGGGCGGGCGACAAGGTCGCCCCGTTCAAGGTCGGTCCCGACTACATCGACCCCGGCTACCACTCGGTGGCCACCGGCCGACCGGGCCGCAACCTCGACCCGGTCATGGTCGGCGAGCACCGGGTGGCGAGCATGTTCGCGCACGGCGCGCGCGGCTGCGACCTGGCCGTGGTGGAAGGTGTGATGGGCCTGTTCGACGGGCGGGTGGACACCGAGGGCATCGGGTCCACCGCGCACGTCGCCAAGCTGCTGTCCGCGCCCGTGCTGTTCGTGGTCGACGCCCGCGGCCAGAGCCGCAGCCTCGCCGCCCTGCTGCACGGGTTCCGCGGCTACGACCCGACCGTGCGGCTCGGCGGCGTGATCCTGAACCAGGTGGGGTCGGCCCGGCACGAACAGGTGCTGCGCGGCGCGTGCGCGGAGGTCGGGCTGGAAGTGCTCGGCGTGCTGCCGCGTGACGCGAAGTTCGCGCTCCCGTCCCGGCACCTGGGCCTGGTCACCGCCGCCGAGCACGGACCGGCCGCCACCGCCGCCGTGGACGCCATCGCCGACGCGGTCGCCGAGCACGTCGACCTGGGCGCGGTGCGCCGGCTCGCCGCGGAAGTGCCCGCCATGGCCGTGGCGGCGTGGGATCCGCACGCCGAGGTGGACGTGGTGCCGGGCTCGCCGACGATCGCCGTCGCGGGCGGGGCCGCCTTCACGTTCGGCTACGCGGAGCAGGTGGAGCTGCTGGCCGCCGCGGGCGCGGACGTCGTCGTGGTGGACCCGCTGCGCGACGAGGCCCTGCCGGACGGGACCGCCGGTCTCGTGCTGCCCGGCGGGTTCCCCGAGCAGCACGCCGCCGAGCTGTCCGCGAACGACAAGCTGCGCGCCGCCGTCACGGCCCTCGCGCGCGCGGGCGCGCCCGTGCACGCGGAGTGCGGTGGTCTGCTGTACCTGGCGAAGTCCCTGGACGGCGTGCCGATGTGCGGCGTGGTCGACGCGGACGGCGCGATGACGTCCCGCCTGACGCTCGGCTACCGCGACGCCGTCGCACCGCAGGACTCCGTGCTGGCCCGCGCGGGCTCCCGGATCACCGGGCACGAGTTCCACCGCACCGCGCTGAGCATCCCGCACGGCGCGCGTCCGGCCTGGCAGTGGCGGGGCCACGACCTGCGCCCGGTGGCCGAGGGATTCGTGGTCGGCCGCGTGCACGCGTCGTACCTGCACACCCATCCGGCGTCGTCACCGGAGGCCGTGACCCGCTTCGTGCGGGCCTGCGCGACCGAGTCCGTGCGCTTCGAGGCCACTCGATAGGGGTTCGTGCTCGCGCGGTACGGTCCTTGCCCACCAAGCCGAACACGTCGTGGGGAGCAGTTGTGATGACTGGTCGGGTCTCCTTCGTGGGCGCCGGTCCCGGCGCCGCCGATCTCATCACCGTCCGCGGCGCGAAGCGGATAGCCGAGGCCGACGTCGTGCTGTGGTCGCCCGGTGTCGTCGAGATCGAGTGCGTGCGCGAGCACGCCCGCCCGGACGCCGAACTGGTCGACTTCTCCCGCGTGGCCGAGTCCGAAGTGGCCGAGGTGTACCGGCGGGCGTCGGCGGGCAAGCTCAAGGTGGTGCGGCTGCACGCGGGCGACCCGGCGCTGTGGGGCGGTCTGCGCGACCAGCAGGACGTGTGCCGCCGGCTGGGCCTGGAGACCGACGTGGTGCCCGGTGTGTCCCAGGTTTCGGCCGCCGCGGCGTCCGTCGGCCGCGAGCTGACCACTTCGGACATCGCCCAGTCGCTGCTGCTGGTCGGGCCCGAGTCGGCCGAGCACATCAGGGAGTTCGCCGCGCACGGCACCACGATGGCGATCTCGGCGTCCGGCGCGCGCACCGGCCTGCTGGTCGAGCAGCTGCGCGCGGGCGGTTACGCCGACGACACGCCGGTCGTGGTGGCGTACAAGGTTTCCCTGCCGGACGAGACGGTCGCGCAGACCACGCTCGGCGAGCTGGAGGCGTGCGTCAAGGAGCACAAGCTCTACCGCACCACGCTGTTCCTGGTGGGGAAGGTGCTCGCGCAGTCCGCGTCCCGCCGCCGATCCGCGGTGCTCGACGGCGACGAGCCGGTGCGCCGGGCACGGCCGTCGAAGTGGTCCAAGCGGGTCCGGCCGGTCGCGGACGTCCCACCGCTCCTGGATGTCCAGCCGCCGGCGGAGAAGCAGGCGTCGCCGGACGACCGGCCGCCGGCGGAGAGTCGGCCGGCGGAGCCGGAGTCGCCCTCGGCGGCGGCGTGGTCGGCGGTGCACGACTGGCAGGAGACGGCGCGCACCAAGCGTCCCGGGCAGTCGAAGGCGAAGCCGGAGCCGGTCCGCGAGCCGGTGCTGGACCTGCTCGTGGACGTGCCGGCACCTGCTCGACCCGCCGACGCCAAGCCCGCCGACACGAGGCCCGCGGACATCAATTCCGCGGACATCGAGCCTGCCGGCACGGAACCCGCCGAGGCGGCGGAACCGGCGTCCGCCGAAGCGCAGGCGAAGCCCAGGCCGAAGCCGGTGGTCGCCGCCGCCGCGAAGCCCACGCCGCCCACCGTGCGGGCGAGCACCACGCCCCGCAAGCCGTCCGGCTCGCGGGCCAAGAAGAACAGGCGCGCCACCTGACATGGACGTCGTCGCGCTGCACCGGTTCGTGACCGAGGCCGGTCGTTCCTGGGCCGAAGTGACCGTGGTGGACGCCGAGGCGGTGGGCCCGCGCCACGCGCTGAACGTGTGCCGGGCACGGCCCGCCGTCGTCGTGTCCGGTGCCGACCCGGCGGAGCTGGCCCTCGGGCTGGCCGGGTGGCGGCGCACTCTCGTGGTCGCCTCCGCCGCCGGTGTGTCCACTGTGGAACCGGCGGACGCGGTGGCGCGGCAGTGGTCCGAGCCGGGCGCGATCCTGTGCCTGGCGGAGCAGAACTTCACGCCCGAGGGCGAAGGCTGGGCGTTGCCGGACGACGATTTCGCGCACCGCGAGGGCATGATCGCGGTGGCCGAGGTGCGGGCGCTGGTGCTGGCCCGGCTCGCCCCGCGTCCCGGCGTGCTCGTCTGGGACGTCGGCGCGGGCCCCGGCGCGATCGGCGTCGAGTGCGCGCGGCTGGGCGCGGCGGTCGTCGCGGTGGAACGCGACCCGGTGCAGTGCGTGCGGATCATCGCCAACGCCTCCGCGCACGGCGTGGACGTGCGGGTGGTCGAAGCGGACCTGGCCGACGCGGGCGAACTGCCCCGGCCCGACGCGGTGTTCGTCGGCGGCGGTGGCGCGGACGTCGTGCGGCGGTGCGTGCGGTCGGGCGCCCGGCGGATCGTGGTGGCGACACCGGACCTGGACCGCGTGGTGCCGGCGCGGGACGCGCTGCTGGAGGCCGGCTACGAGGTCGAGGGCAGCCAGCTGTCCGCCGCCCGGTTGACCGGCGGCACGTTGCTGGCCACCAACCCGGTGACCGTGCTGAACGGAAGGAAGAAGGCTTGATCGGGGTGTTCGCCGCCGGCGGGCGTGGGCGGCGGGCCGCGGTCGAGCTGGCCGGGTTCCTCGGGCCGGACGCGGTGGTGCCGGACGGGCCGGTCGGCCCCGCGCTGCGCGCCCTGTGGCCGCGGCTGGGGTCGGCGGTGTTCTTCCTCGGCACGGAGGCGACCGTGCGGCTCGTCGCGCCGTTGCTGCGGGACGAGCGGTCCGACCCGGGCGTGGTGTGCGTGGACGGCGGGTTCGCCGTGGCGCTGCTGGGCGGCGCGGACGCGTTGGCCGAACGGGTCGCGGACCTGCTCGACGTGCAACCGGTGACCACGTCCGCCTCCTCCGACTCGCCGCTGGACGAGCTGGTGGAGCTGCTGGACGCCACCGTCGACGGCGACCTCGCCGGGTGCGGCGCGGCGGTGCGGGCGGGCGAGCAGGTGACGCTGGCCAACCCGCTCGGCTTCCCGCTGCCCGCCCTGCCGGACAACGTGATCGCCGGCGCCCACGAGTCCGCCTGGACGGTCCTGCTGGACGACCGCGTGCCCAAGGGGCCGCAGCCGGAGCGCCTGGTGCGGATCGTGCCGCGCACGCTCGTCGTGGGCGTCGGGTCGAGCACCGGGGTCTCCGCGTCGGCCGTGTCGGCGGCGCTGGCACAGCTGGAAGAACAGCGCGGGCTGGACCTGCGGGCCGTCCGGGCGTTCGCCACGCTGGACCGCAAGGTCGCCGAGCCCGGTATCGCGGACGCCCTGGAGGACTGGGGTTTCTGGCACGACTCGACCACCGCGCCGCTGCTCGCCTACCCCGGTGAGGAGCTGGCGGTGATCCCGGTGCCGAACCCGGCCGAACTCGCCATCGGCATCCCGAGCGTGGCCGAGGCGGCGGCGCTGCGCGGCGCGGTGCAGCTGTCCGGCGGCGGCCGGGTGGAGATCGCGGCGGAGAAGGTGAAGGGCGCCGGGGTGACGGTCGCCGCCGCCCGCGTGCTGCCGCGCGGCCGGCTGGCGCTGGTGGGTCTGGGTCCGGGTGACGCGGACGAACGCACACCGCGTGCCGAAGCCGAGCTGCGGCGGGCCTCGGTCGTGGTGGGCAGCGCCGACTGCGTGGCCCAGGTGCGGCACCTGCTCAGGCCCGGCACGCGGGTGCGGACGGACGGCGCGGTGCGGTTGGCCGAGGCGGGCGCGGCGGTCGCGTTCGTGGACGCGGGCGCCGGACCGGTTGTTGCCGGGCCGGTTCACGCGGATGTCATTCGCGTGACGGGTGTCACTCGTCAACTGTGAAGCCGTCCGCAGCCGCCTAAAGGCCCTTGTCGGGCCCGCCGTCTTGGTCCTAGCTGGGAGTGTGCGCCGCGACACGGCGCACCCCTGCCCTGGAAGGATCGACATGGCGAAAACCCTGCATCGCCTGATCACCTCATTGGCCGCGGCCGTGGCCGCGATCGCCCTGATGACCGTCGCGCCCGCCTCGGCCGACACCTCCGACACCGGTGTGTCGCCGTACGTGGTCGGCGGCACCCGCGTGTCCACCAGCACCTACCCGTGGGTCGTGTACCTGGCCACCAGCACCGGCGGCCAGTTCTGCGGCGGCACCCTCGTCCGCGCCAACAAGGTCGTCACCGCGGCGCACTGCGTGAGCGGGCGCAGCGCGTCGAGCACCCGCGTGGTGCACGGCCGGGACGACAAGCAGAGCACGGCGGGCCGCGTCGTCACGGTGAGCGGGATCTGGGTGCACCCCAGCTACCGGACGGCGAGCTCCGGCTACGACGTCGCGGTGCTGACCCTGGGCACCAGCATCTCGTCCACCTACCTGCCGCTGGCCACCCCGTCCGACACGGCCCTGTACGCGGCGGGCACGAGCGCCCGGATCTACGGCTGGGGCACCACCTGCTCCGGCTGCTCGGCGTCCCGCTACCTGCTCGGCGCGACCGTGCCGGTGACGTCCGACGCCACCTGCCGGACCGCGTACTCGAACTACAGCCCCACCTCGATGGTGTGCGCGGGCTACCCGAACGGTGGCACGGACACCTGCCAGGGTGACTCGGGCGGCCCGCTGGTCGCGGGCGGCAAGCTGATCGGCGCCACCTCGTTCGGCCGCGGCTGCGCCGCCGCCGGCTACCCCGGCGTGTACGCGCGGATCGCCTCGTACTACTCGGCGATCACCGCACAGCTGTAATCCAGCGCGGACGTGCCCACGACCGGGTTCCGGCCGTGGGCACGTCCGGTGCGCTCGATCGGCGGCATGCGCTCTCCACTGCCCGCCGCGGTGGCGGTCCTGTCCGCTGTCCCGGGCGTCGCGTCCGCGTCCACCGGCCCGCACCCGGCCGGCTTGAACTCGACTGGTTCGAACTCGACTGGCCTGCACTCGTGCGGCACGTCGGTCGAGGGGAACCCGGCCCGGGGCTGGTGCGAAGGGCGTGGGAGGTTCCGGCTGGTCGCCGCCTGCGAGGACGGCTCGACCGTCGGGAGTTCGTGGAGCCACATCTCCGGCGGTCGCGGCACGGTCCGCGTGCACTGCCCGTCGTCCCGGGCCGCGTCGGCGCAGCTCGAGCCCGCGCCGGACCAGCAGTCACCGATCGGGCCGGCGTAGCGTCGTCGGCATGTCGGACCTGCCTGATCTGGAACCGGTGCCGGAAGACTGGGAACGGGCGTTGGCGGTGGTCGCGCACCCCGACGACCTGGAGTACGGGGCGGCTGGCGCGATCGCGCGCTGGACCGCGCAGGGCAAGCACGTCGCGTACGTGCTTGCCAGCCGAGGTGAAGCGGGGATCGACGGCCTGCCGCCGGAGCAGGCCGGGCCGTTGCGGGTGCGTGAGCAGGTCGCGAGCGCCGCCGTCGTGGGCGTGGACGTGGTGGAGTTCCTGGACCACCCCGACGGGACGATCGAGTACGGCCTGGCGCTGCGCCGCGACATCGCCGCCGCCATCCGCCGGCACCGGCCCGAGGTGGTGATCACCGTGAACCACCACGAGACGTTCCCCGGCGGGTTCCTCAACATGGCCGACCACCGCGTCGTGGGCCAGGCCGCCATCGACGCGGTCCGGGACGCCGCCAACCGCTGGGTGTTCCGCGACCTGGCCCTGGAGCCGTGGAGCGGAGTGCGGTTCGTCGCGGTCAACGCCTCCCCGCACGCGGGGCACGCGGTGGACCTCACCGACACGTTCGACCTGGGTGTGGCGTCGCTGCGGGAGCACAAGGCCTACCTGGAGGCGTTGGGCGGAGACATGGCGCGACCGGAAGCCTTCCTGCGCCGGGCGGCGGAGCAGGCGAGCGCGCGGTTCGGCGGCAGGCTCGCCGTCGGGTTCGAGGTTCTCGTGATGTGAGCACCCGGGTTGGACAGGACATGTCCGGTGTGGATGCTTCTACCCATGCACGGTGAACAGCACTACCTCGTGGGCCTCGACCTGACCGGTCGGCGGGTCGTCGTCGTCGGCGGCGGCACGGTCGCGCAGCGCAGGCTGCCCAGGCTGGTCGCGGCGGGCGCCAGGGTCGAGGTGATCTCGCCCGAGGTGACCCCGGCGGTCCAGGGCATCGTCGAGGGCGGCGAGGCCACGTGGCACGCCCGCGAGTACGCCGCCGGCGACCTGGACGGCGCCTGGTACGTGCTGGCCTGCACGTCCTCACCCGACGTGAACGCCAGGGTCACCGCGGACGCCGAGGAGCGCCGCGTGTTCTGCGTGCGCGCCGACGTGGCCGTCAAGGGCACCGCAGTGACGCCCGCCGTGGGCGGGCACGACGGCCTGCTGCTGGGCGTCCTCGCCGGCGGGCAGCACCGCCGCTCCGCGAGCGTCCGGGACGGCCTGCTCTCGGCGTTGCGCGACGGCTCCCTCGCCGACCACCACGACCAGCCCGCGGGCGTGGCCCTCGTCGGCGGCGGCCCCGGCGACCCGGACCTGATCACCGTGCGCGGTCGCCGGCTGCTGGCCAGGGCCGACGTCGTGGTCGCCGACCGGCTCGCGCCGCGTGAACTGCTGGACGAACTGCCCCCGCACGTCGAGGTCGTGGACGCGGCGAAGATCCCGTACGGGCGGGCCGCCACCCAGGACTTCATCAACACCACGCTGGTCGAGAACGCCAAGGCGGGCAAGTTCGTGGTCCGGCTCAAGGGCGGCGACCCCTACGTGTTCGGCCGGGGCTTCGAGGAGCTGATCGCGTGCGCCGAAGCGGGCGTGCCGGTCACCGTCGTGCCGGGCGTGACCAGCGCGTTCGGGGTGCCGGCGCTGGCGGACGTGCCGGTCACGCACCGCGGTGTGGCGCACGAGGTGGTGGTCGTGTCCGGCCACGTCGCACCGGACGACCCGCGGTCGCTGGTCGACTGGTCGGCGCTGTCCAGGCTGAGCGGCACGATCGTGATCCTCATGGGCGTGGAGCGGGCGGCGGCGTTCGCGGACGCGTTGATGGAGGGTCGGCCGGGTGACACCCCGGTGTCGGTGATCCAGGAGGGCAGCACGCGGACGCAGAAGGTCGTCCGGTCCACACTGGACTCGGTGGCGGCCGACATCGCCGCGCACGGCATCCGCCCGCCCGCGATCATCGTTGCGGGACCGGTTGCCGGACTGGCGGAGGAACTGCCGCTCCGCCCCTGACCGCCCAGGCCGCCCCGGCGGCGACGACCACGGCCGGCCCGCCCAGGGCGGCCGCCGTCGCACCGCCGGGGTGGACCAGGCACTCGCCGCGCAACGCCTGCCACGTGAGCAGCGCCGGCAGCCCGAGGTAGCCGAGCGCGGCCACGACGACCAGCCGGGTGCGGACGCGTTCCACGATCCCCCAGGGCGGCCGTGCCCGCCGACCAACTCGACCGGCCGTCCGCCCCCGTCCACCGCCGTGACCGGCTTGTCGAACTGGCCGACCACCAGGTAGCCGGTGAACATGCCCAGGACCGCGAGGTAGAGCTCCCGGCCGGCCGAAGCGCTGGAACGACAGGACCAGCGCCAGCACGATGTTGGCCAGGAACATCGCCGCGATCACGGTGGCGAGCCCCGAGGTCCACCGCCGTCCCTTGTGCGGCAGGGACACCAACCACGACAGGGTCGCCGAGTAGACCGCCGGCGACACCGCGAACTCGAACGGCTTCGCCCACACCGATTCCCCTCGCAGCACCCGCCCGTCGACCAGCAGCGCCACCGCGCACCCCGCCGCGCCCACCGCCATCACCACGGCCGACCAGAGGGTCGGCCGGTGCCACGTCTTCGTCATGGGACAGGCCTCGACCGATGCGCCGCTGTGATCACTGGTGCGGGCACGACGCCCGGAGGTAGGGCGGCCCACCACTCCCCGGTGGGACAATTGCTATTGCCGCGTCCGGAACGGCGGGCCGGCGGAACGGGGTCGGCGTGGCGGTGTGGGTTCGGCTGGCCGGGGTGGGGCCGGCCAAGGTCCGTTCCCGCCGAGTTGTGCAACCACGAGTACACCGTCAGGCCGAGGACCAGGCCGACGAGCGAGACCACCTGTCGAGGCCACCCGCGCTGGGGCAGGCGTCGGCTTGAGTGATCGCTCCGGTCACCGGTGTCCATCTCGTCGCCGTCCTGGCGATGCTGCTGAGACGCCCACCGATCGATCCCGCAAAGCAGAAAGCAGAGGTCCCCCGCCAAGGGAACCCCTGCTTTCATCCTGCCAGGACGGTCCGACAATTCCGGGCCGTCGAGCCCGCGGCCGGTGCCGTGAAGCAGTGCCGCGAACCAAATGCTGTGACTGGTGCTGTGAACCAGTGCTGCGAACTAGTGCTGCGTGCTGGTGCTGGCCACCCGGCGCGGACGACCCGCCGACGAGCCGCCGCGGCCACGCTCACCGTCGAAACGGCCACCGCGGAAACCACCGCCACCGGCACCGCCACTACGACGGGGACCGCCGCCACCGCCACCGCGACGGGCGCGGACGGGGACCTCGGGCTCGACCACGGGGATGCCGCTGGGCACCCGCGCGCCGGTGATGCGGACCAGGTCCTCGTCACCGGGACGGACCTTGGTCGAGGTCGGGCGGACGCCGGCCCGCGCGGTCAGGCCCTGCACGGTGCGCCGCTGGTCGTGCGTGACCAGCGTGACGACCGTGCCGGACTGCCCGGCCCGCGCGGTACGACCGGCACGGTGCAGGTAGTCCTTCGGGTCGGCCGGCGGGTCGACGTGCACGACGAGGCTCACGTCGTCCACGTGGATGCCGCGCGCCGCCACGTCCGTGGCGATCAGCACCGGCATCGAACCCTCGCGGAACTGGCTGAGCACCCGCGTACGCGCGCTCTGGGCCTTGCCGCCGTGCAACGCACCCGCGTGCACGCCCATCGACCGCAGCTTCTTGGTCAACCTGTCGACGTGGTGCTTGGTGCGCACGAACATGATCGTGCGGCCCTCGCGAGCGGCGACCTCGGTGACCACGTTCTGCTTGTCCTCGGCGGACACGAACAGCAGGTGGTGCTCCATCGTGGTGACGCTGCCCGTGGGCGGCGAGACCGAGTGGACCACCGGGTTGTGCAGGTACTGGCGGACCAGCTTGTCCACGTCGCCGTCGAGCGTCGCGGAGAACAGCAGCCGCTGCCCGTCCTGCGGGGTGAGGTCGAGGATGGCCCGGACCTGGGGCATGAAGCCCATGTCCGCCATCTGGTCGGCCTCGTCCAGCGCGGTGAACATGATCTCGGACAGGTCGGCGGTGCCCTGCCGGACGTGGTCCGACAACCGGCCGGGGGTCGCGATCAGCAGGTCGACACCGCGGCGCAGCGCGTCGATCTGACGCGGGAACGACGTGCCGCCGACGACCGTGCGGCACCAGAGGCCCAGCGAACGGGCGAACGGGTTGAGGGCTTCCTCGACCTGCATCGCCAACTCACGGGTGGGCACCAGCACCAGTGCGCGCGGCTTCAACGGCTTGGCCCGGCCACCCGCGAGGCGGGACAGCAGCGCCAGGCCGAAGGCCAGCGTCTTGCCGGAGCCGGTCTGGCCACGGCCCAGGACGTCGCGGCCGGCCATCGCGTCGGGCAGCGTCGCGGCCTGGATCGGGAAGGGATCGATGATGCCGGCCTGGGTGAGGGCGCCGAGCAGCTCGTCGGACAGACCCAGCTCGGCGAACGAGGGCAGCGGGCCCTCGGGCATCGTGCTCTCGACGTGGTCGGGAATGGTCGTCGCCTGCTCCACCGCGGAAGCGGGACGACGGTTGCCCTGGCCTGGGCGCCTGTTACTGCGGGAAGTGCGGAACTGCGGGCGCTCGGAACGGCCTTGGGACATTGTCGGCAAAACAAACCTCCGGGACACGGCACGTCTCGGAGATTGCTCTGCTTCAGCAGGCGCGATCGCGGGGACGGGCCCGGCGCGCGGTCGCGCCGATAGTGGTTGGGACGCACCACCGGCCACTCTGGCGGCCTGGGGCGCGCTCTTTCGGCGCCACCGGGCGGTGCACCACTCAGTCTAGCCGATCATTCGGCGGAATCGGGCACCCCGGCGGTGTTCTCGCGCACACGCAGCACCAGGCGGGCGACCCCGCGCGCACCGCCGACGATCACCGGGAACCACAAAAGCGCACGTGACGAGGGTTTTGCCGCGATGCCCGCGCGGTCGAGCCGGTGGAACGCCCACAGGCTGAACGGGGCCATGACCGTCGGCGCGGTGAGCACACCGGGCGTGTAACTACGGAAAACCGCGCTGGACGCCACGCGCGCGACGGACCCCGACACCGGAAGCGCCCGCGAAGACCTGCTCCACCTGGCGACCGCGCTCGTCGACGGGCTGTCGTGGGTGGTGCTCGCCGTGCACGCCGAAGCGCGACGGGTGCCCGGCCTGGTCGACGGGTTCCTCGCCGACCGGCACGCCCTGGTCGACCGGGTCGTGCGGCGCGGCGTGGCGCGCGGCGAGCTCCGGGCCGATGCCGACCCGGAACTCGTGCGCGACCTGCTGTTCGGGCCGCTCGTCTACCACTGGCTGGCGACCGGCGAACCACGGTCGCCGGACACCGTCTTCGACGTCGTCTGGCCCCTGTTCCGCGTCGGCCCGGCCGTCAGCGCAACCCCGCCAGGTCCAACAGCGCCTCGGTGACCTCCCGGGGCTCCGCCAACTCCGGCGACAGGCCCCGCCCGGTGAACCACCCGGCGACGTTGCGCACGTCCCGCTCCAGGAACTCGGGCCCGCGCGGGTTCGCCACCAGGTCCACCACCTGCGGCAGGTCGATCACGACCAGCCGCCCGTCGTGCACCATCAGGTTGAACGCCGACAGGTCGCCGTGCCCCAGACCCGCGGACGCCATCACGCTCAACGCGTCCACGAGCTGCCGCCACAAGTCCAGCAACTCGTCCGGTTCCGGTCGCAACTGCGCCAACCTCGGCGCCGCCGCACCGTCCGCGCCGACGAACTCCAGCAGCAGCTCCGTGCCGTCACGCTGCACCGGGTACGGCACCGGAGCGCCCAACTGCCAGAGCTCCGTCAACGCCGCGAACTCGGCCACCGCCCACCGCTCGGCGATCAGGTTCCGGCCGAACGCGCTCCGGTTCGCCATCGCGCGCATCTCCCGGGACCGCCGCATCCGGCGGCCTTCGAGGTAGCCCGCGTCCCGGTGGAACAGCCGGTGGTCGTTGCTGCGGTACCGCTTCGCCGCCATCAGGCAGGAGCGGTCGGTGCCCGGCATGGCGCGTTCCAGCAGGAAGACGTCCGCCTCCTTGCCGGTCTTCACGACGCCCAGCTCGCGGTCCACCGCGGACAGGTCCGTGACCAGCCACGACGGATGCGGCTTCGGGCCCTGGTCGGCATCACCCCAGGTGGACCACCGGTCGCCGTCCGGCGGGACGTCCGCCGCGACCGCGTCCTCCCGCATCTGGGCGAGGCGGTCCTTGGACTCTTCGGTGAGCCGGCCGCGACGGCCCGGCTCGACGTCGCCCTCGGTGCGCGCCGAGGCCTTCTTGGCCTTCTTGACCTGCCACCGGAGGTCGTCGGCGTGGTCGAACTCGGATTCGAAATCTGCGTACTGCTCGTGCTCGCGCACTGGATGTGCTCCAGGTGAAGGGGAGTGATCGCCCCACCCGGCGCGGTGTGGTCCTTCGCGTCAGGAGAGCGGGGCGGGCGGACGGGTCGGTGCCACGTCCCGGACAGCTGTCGCCATCTGGCACCTCCTCGACTCCGCCGTGGTCTCCACCACCGGCGCTCTGCGCGTACGGGAACAGGTTGCCGGGCCTCCCGGCGTCGCGGCAACCGATTTATCCCGGCCGCCCGGGCCCGGTCGCCCTGGATCTCTGGCGCTCCCGCGCTCTCCGCCTTGCCCGCCCCGCCGCCCTGTCGCTCCCTGCCTTGCTTCCTCGCCCTCGCGAGTCAGTCCTGCCGTCGCGACCCTGCTGTTGCGGTCGTGCTGTTGCGGCGCGATCGGAGCCCTCTGACCTCGTGGGTCAACGCCCTGTGGGGGAATCAACGCGATAGCTGCCACGGCGTCCCAACCAGGCCTCGGCCAGCCCGCCGACCACCAGCGAGCCGTGCCGCAGCACGCGTTCGTCGTGCCACTCGGGGGCGTGCGGCGCGGTGGCGAGCATCCTGATCCGGGCCTCCGCGCTGAACTCGACCAACGCCTCCACCGCGTCCTCGACCTCATCCTCCGAGAGCGGTCGGGGTGTGAGGTCGTCGGGGAGGGCCAGCACGGTGTCGGCGAACGTCGCCGTGGTGCCGAGGTCGCGGGCGAGTTGGTGTTCCACCGACGCGGCGTTCACCTGCCGCTGCCGCCACTTCCGGTCCGTGAGGGCGAGGCGCAGCCCGAGCAGGCGGGCGAGGCAGAGCCCGGACCACACGCGCTTCAACGCCTCCGGTGCGTCGAGTGCGTCGGTGCGGAGGTCTTCGGTGATTCCCCTGAGTAACGCGGGAACGATCGGTTCGGCGGGCGGGTCGCCGAGTGTGCCGCCTGGTGTGTCGAGGCTCACGCGGTCATTCTGGCACTATCGTCACAAACAGGTGAAAGGCCACTGCCCTCTGTCACGCATTTGGCGGGCACTGGTGCGCAAACGACCGTGGGTAATCCTTTGGTGACAGACCGACCACGGACGTGAAGTGGTGCCGCAGCAACGCGGCCGTGCCCAAACCGCAGCGGTGGGCCACGTCCTCCACGGTGAGCTGCGTTTCCTCCAGCAGTTGGCGGGCGCGCGGCACGCGCTGGTTGGTGCGCCAGCGGTGCGGGGTCGTGCCGGTCTCGGTGGCGAACCGGCGGGCGAACGTCCGTTCCGACATGTTCGCCTGCTCGGCCAGGCCGGAGACGGTGTGCTCGTCGGCGAGGCGGTCGTGCAGCCAGGCGAGAGAGCACCGGCTGGAGGCTGTCCGCCTGGTGCGACGGGGTCGGCAGTGCGACGAACTGGCGTTGGCCGCCGTCGCGCGATGTCGCCGTCGTCCACGAACAGGACGTCCGGGTCGATCTTGGCGTGGGGGAAGCGTTCGGCGAACTCGGTGACGTGGCGCCAGTACGTGGTGCAGCGGCGGTCGTCCAGCAGGCCGGCCGTGCCGAGGATGAACGCGCCGCTGCACACGGAGAGCAGCGTGCTGCCGCGACGGTGGGCTTCGCGGAGCGCTTCCACGACGGCGGGTGGGTAGTCGTCGCGGATCGTCGCGGCGGGGACGGCGACCAGGTCGGCTCGGGAGAGGGCGCCGCCCCCACCTGGCCGCTCAGTACCTGCCCGATCAGTCTTCAACAATCAGATCAGCGGTGCCTGACCCAGTGATCTCAACCCGCATCCCAGCCTTGACCGCAACCCTGACGAGCCCCTTGAGGTCGCCCGGCTCGGCCCGCGACTGGACGATCGCCCGAGCCAGCCGCCCCTTGTGCGCCTTGTTGAAGTGGCTGACCGCGTTCCGCCGCCCCTTCACATCCTCGGTGACCACACGCACCACGGCGGCACCAGGGATGCGGGCGAGCGACGTGTACGGACTGGACCGCAAGTCCACGACGAACTCGTCGGCCGACGCCAGCACCGGCTCCAACACCGGCCGCCACAACGCGCCGAGCGGCCCGACCGCCGGCAGCACGCTCCCGCCGGACAGCCGGTAAGCCGGAATCGGATCACCCCCGCCGACGACGCCGAACAGCGCCGACGCCACCGCGAGCCGAGCGAAGGCACGGGCCTTCTCGGTCTTGGTGAGCGACCCGAGGGCGAGCGCGTCGTACAGCACCCCCGTGTACCGCGCGAGGGCGGGCAGTGTGGGGGAGCGGCGGAGATCCGCGTTGCGCTCCACCTCACCGGCTTGGCGCTCGGACAGACCGAGCACGGCGAGGCTCGCGGGAACGTCTGCGGCGAGGTCGACCAGCGCGTCCACCAGCTTGCCGCGCACCGGGGTGAGTTCGGGGTGCGAGAGCTGGTCGAGGTCTAGCGGCGCACCGGAGCCGCCGAGGGCTTTGGTCTCCGACGGGGGGAGCAGTACCAACACGACGGGCCAGCCTAGGCGCTTCCGCAGTTCCGGGCGTCCCCGGCACGGCGCGACGGGATCAGCCCACAGTCCAGGTCTGCTCGGCAGGTACAGCCGGTGTACCCGGCGGTGCGGACGCCTCCGCAGTCCGATCGCGGAGCCCTCCGGGCTCCGATCAGCCGCCTGCGCTCCGGCCATTCCCCTGCGGCCCGAGTCGTCCCCGTCCTCGCAGTCGCCCTCGCTGTCGGAGTTGCGCTTGCAGTCCGAGCCAGTCCGAGCCAGTCCGAGCCAGTCCGAGCCAGTCCGCGCCATGCGAGCCAATCCGAGTAACCAGTCCGAGTCGAGCCTTGCGGTCCGATCTGCCCTGCGGTCCGATCTTGCCGCGCCCTGCGCCCTGCGGTTCGTTCCGTGCGGTCCCCGCCGCGCCGTGCCGCCTCCTTCTTTCCCGGCAACGCGGCTCGCCCGCGAAAAGTTGCCCATTCATCCCCGGTTAGCTCGGAAGAGTGGCCCCGAGATCGACAAGCCGCAGGTCAGAGAGCGGATCAGGCCCAGCTCAGCCCGGTTGGCCGATGCAGAACCTGTTGCCGTCCGGGTCGGCGAGGACGGTCCACGTCAGACCCGGGACGGTGTGTTCGCCGATCTCCGTCGCGCCCAAGCCGACCAAGCGGGCCACTTCGGCTGCCCGGTCCTCCACGTGGGCGTCGAAGTGGACTCGGTTCTTCCCCGGCGTCGGGTCGTCGACCCGCTGCAACCCGAGCTGCACGCCACTCACCCCGCCGGCCGGCGCGAGCACCAGGAACTCCTCCCAGTCGTGCTGCACCGACGTGCCCAGCGCCTTGGTCCAGAACTCCGCCAGCCGGTGTGGATCCGTCGTGTCGATGGTGATCATTCCGATCTCGAACGTCATACCGCCGCACGCTAGACCGGCCCACCGACAATTCCGGCCGACGAAGCGATGACCCGCGCCAACTCCGACGGCTGGGACAAGAACGGGTGGTGGCCCACGGCCATCTCAACCACCCGATCGGTCTTCGCTGCGAACCCCCGCTGCACAGCCGGCGACGTGGCACGGTCCTCCGCACACCACGTACGTCGACGGCACTGACACCCCCACGGTCACGGGCTGGCCGAACGCCGCCAGGGCTGCTCGTCAACCGTTCGACCGCGCCGGACATGCCCCCGTACGAGTGGCCCACCAGCACCGATGGCCCGGTCACGACTTTGACCACCGCCGACACGTCCGCCTCCAGATCACCCCCGGTCCCACAGCTCGGCAGCTCCACGGCCACCGACCGCAGGCCGAATGCCTCCAGCGGCTCGACCATGCGGTGCCACCACCAAGCCGCGTCACGCACGCAGGCCCCATGTACGAAAACGATGTCCATGGGCCGAGGCCATCACGGACCCGAGCGCGGGAAGCGCGAGTTCACGGTCGGTCGAAGGAGGTTCGCGGACGGCGGAACGGGCGCGACGGCCGACCCAGGAGGAACCCGTTGGAACTGATCAGGGCCGGTTCACTACCCTTTCCCGGACAACCCGCCCACGAGGAGCACCCACCGTGATCACGAGGATGTCGTCGCTGTTCCTGCGCACCCTGCGCGAGGACCCGGCCGACGCCGAAGTACCCAGCCACAAGCTGTTGGTCCGCGCCGGCTACGTGCGCCGCGTCGCGCCGGGCGGCTACTCGTGGTTGCCGTTGGGTCTGCGGGTGCTGCGCAACATCGAGCAGATCGTGCGCGAGGAGATGGACGCGTTCGGCGCGCAGGAGATCCAGTTCCCCGCGCTCCTGCCGAAGGAGCCCTACGAGGCGACGAACCGGTGGACCGAGTACGGCCCCAACCTGTTCCGCCTCAAGGACCGCAAGGGCGCCGACTACCTGCTCGGCCCCACCCACGAGGAGCTGTTCGCGCTCACCGTGAAGGGCGAGTACTCCTCCTACAAGGACTACCCGGTCACGCTCTACCAGATCCAGACCAAGTACCGGGACGAGGCACGCCCCCGCGCGGGCATCCTGCGCGGCCGTGAGTTCGTGATGAAGGACTCGTACTCCTTCGACCTCACCGACGAGGGCCTGGCCGAGTCCTACGCGAAGCACCGCGACGCCTACGTCCGGATCTTCGACCGGCTCGGCATGGAGTACGTCATCGTCTCGGCCACGTCGGGCGCGATGGGCGGCTCGGCGTCGGAGGAGTTCCTGGCGGTCGCGCCGAACGGCGAGGACACGTTCGTCCGCAGCACGGAGTCCGGCTACGCGGCGAACGTGGAGGCCGTCACCACGCCCGCGCCCGCCGAGCAGGACCCGGCGACGAAGCCCGAGGCGCAGGTCCACCACACGCCGAACACGCCGACCATCGAGTCGCTGGTCACCTTCCTCAACGCCAACACCGACCGCACCTTCACCGCCGCGGACACCCTGAAGAACGTCCTGGTGAAGACCCGCAAGCCCGGCGAGAAGGAGTGGGAACTCCTCGCCATCGGCCTGCCCGGCGACCGCGAGGTCGACCTGAAGCGGTTGGAGGCGGCGGTCGAGCCGGCCGAGGTCGCGATGCTGGAGGAGGCGGACTTCGCCCGCAACTCCTTCCTGGTCAAGGGCTACATCGGCCCGGCGGCGCTGCAGGCCAACGGGGTCACGTACCTGGTCGACCCGCGCGTGGTGCGCGGCACGGCGTGGGTCACGGGCGCGGACAAGGCCGACCACCACGTGGTGGACCTGGTCGCCGGCCGTGACTTCACCCCCGACGGCACGATCGACGTGGCGGAGGTCCGCGAGGGCGACCCATCGCCCGACGGCAAGGGCGTGCTGGTCGCCGCGCGCGGCATCGAGATCGGGCACATCTTCCAGTTGGGCCGCAAGTACGCGGACGCGTTCTCGCTGGACGCCCTGGGTCCGGACAGCAAGCCCATCCGGATCACCATGGGCTCGTACGGCGTCGGCGTGTCCCGCCTCGTGGCGGCGATCGCCGAGCAGAGCCACGACGACCGCGGCCTGATCTGGCCCCGCAACGTGGCGCCAGCGGACGTGCACGTGGTCGTCGCGGGCAAGGACGAGACGCTGCTGGCGGGCGGCACGAAGCTCGCGGAGGAGCTGTCCGCGGCGGGTCTGAAGGTGCTGCTGGACGACCGCAAGGCCAGCCCCGGCGTGAAGTTCGCGGACGCCGAGCTGATCGGCGTGCCGACGATCCTGGTCGTCGGCCGCGGTCTGGTGAACGGCCTGGTCGAGGTCAAGGACCGTCGCACGGGCGAGCGGGTCGAGGTGCCGGTCGCGGACGCCGTGCAGCACCTGCTCGACGTGGTCAGGGGCTGAACGCGAGGTCGCGGACGAGCGGCCTTCAGGCGACCGAGCCGCCGTCCCCGGAGCGGCGGCCGCCCAACACGGCCGCCAGCACGGCTGTTGTGTCGGAGAGGTCGGTGAGCACGACGTGCGCACCGGCCTCTCGCAGTTCCGCGCTGCTGCTGCGGCCCGTCGCCACCCCGATGGCGACGGCGCCGTGGTGCAGCGCGGCGTCCACGTCGTGGGGCGTGTCGCCGATGACCACGGACCGGAACTCGCGGGTGTGCTTGGCCGATGCCAGCCGCACCGCCTCCAGCACCAGCGCGGGCCGGTGCTCGGACACCGTGCCGTAGCCGCCGATCTCGAAGTCCACGTGCTCGTCCAGCCCGAACGCGGCCAGCTTGTACCGGGCGATCTCGACCAGGTTCCCGGTCACCAGCGACTGCACGACGTTCTCCTGCGCCGCCAACGCCTCCAGCGCCGCCAGGGCGCCCGGCAGCACCCGGCCGTGCGACGGCAGGAGGTGGCGTTCCCGAGCGGCCACGTCGACCAGTTCCGCGTGCAGCCGCGTCACCAGCTCGTCGGTGGGCTCCAGGTCGTGCGACGTCAACATCTCCAGCGTGATGGCGCGCTCGGTGCGACCGCCGAAGTCGGGCAGGTGCACGAGGTCCAGGCCTGCCGCCGCGCGCAACGCGGTCCGGTACCAGGCCTGCCCGAGTCCTCTCGCGTCGATCAGCGTCAGGTCGATGTCCCACAGCACCAACGTGTTCACGACAGCCGCACGCTCTCCAGGATCCGCTCCACGTCGTCGTCGGACGGCCCTTCGGCCACGTGCGGCCCGCCCTCGGCGACGTTCAGCACGAACACCGACGTCTTGTTCCCGTCGCGCAGCGCCACCGCGTTGACGGTGGCCTTGGGCGCGTAGCACGCGCTGGCCGACTTCGGCGTCACCTCGACGCTGACCCGGACCACGTCGGCGTCCGCGGAGTCCCCGGACCCGGACTCCACCCGCGGCTCGGCGATCTCGGGCGGCTCGCCGTTGACGGTGTACCCGCCGGCCGCGATCCGGTTCACCAGGTCGGTGGCGACCTTCTCCAGGTCGTCGTCGGCGATCGACCCCGCCATCGCCTGCGCCTGGATCATGCTGCGCCCCTGGCACTGGAACGGCCGGGACACGTACGACGTGGACATCCGCACGGGTCCGGACACGCCGCCGCCGGTGGACTCCCACGACGGCGGCAGCTCGTACGCCAGGTTCGACTCGGTGTCCTCCAGCGGCTGCCAGTCCGGCCCGGACGGCGTGGTCGACGTCGGCGTCGTCGCGGACGACGCGGGGGCGGCCTCGCTCCCGGAGTTCAGCACCGCGAAGGCCGTCACGCCGCCGCCGACGGCGAGCACGCCGACCACGGCCAGCGCGATCCACAACGGCGCGCGGCTCGGCGGCTTCGGCGGCGGTTGCTGCTGGTAGAGGCCCAGTCCGGAGTAGCTCACGGGCTCAGCTCCGGCTCAGCGCGCGGACGGAGTCGACCATGCCCTGCAGGTCGGCCTCCGTGGGCGGCTTGGGCTCGGCGGGACCGCCTTCGAGGTCGCCGTTGGCCATGAACACGTGGAAACCCTTGTCGCCGCGCAGCACCAGGACCTTCACCATGCCCTTGGTGGCCAGGCACTTGTCGCCGGACGTGGTGATGGTGGCGTCGACCTGCACGCCCTCGATCTCGGCCGGCTCGTTGGGGACCTTCACCGGCTTGGGGGCGCTCAGCTCGACGTCGAACTGGGGCGCCGACTGGTAGAACTGGGTGCCGAGCTTCTGGGCGAACTCGGTCGCCACCTCGGCCAGGTCGGTCTGCGCCACCACGACGCCGCCCGCGCCGCCGCGGGTGAAGCTCCGACCTTCGCAGTCGTAGGCGCCGATGACGGTCAGGCCGGTCAGCTTCACGTCCGTCATCCCCTTGACCACGGCGTGGCCGTTCGCGGGGGTCCAGCCCTTGGGCACGTCGTAGCTGTACGACAGGCCCGGCACGGGCAGGCAGTTCCAGCCGGTCCGGACCGGCTCGCAGGTGGCGTTAGGCTCGCTCGGCGCGGTCGTCTTCGACGTCGTGGTGGTCTTCGGAGCGGTGGTCGTCGTCGTGGCGGCAGTGCTGCTGCTCGTGTTCTGGGCGACCGGTGTCGGGTCGTCCGGGCGGGTCAGCGCGTACGTCGTCACGCCGGCCCCGACGAGCACGACCACGACCGCGCCGATCACCAGCCAGAGCTTGGTCCTGTCGTTCTCGGGCGGGGGTCCGTCACCGCCGGAGAACACGCCGAGCCCGCCGTACGAACCGCCGTAGCCCTGCGGCGGGTAGCCCTGCTGCGCATAGCCGTGGTCCTGCGGCCCCCAGTCGCCCTGGCCGGGCCGGTCGCCCCAGCCGGACTGGCCGTCACCTGGGTGAGTCACGGCGAAACCGTACCGTGCCGATTCCGCGTCCCGGGTCTCTCCGCACAATTCAGCACGCGTTGACTTCCCTCGCCGGTCCGGCGTAGCGTCGAATTCAACAACTGATGAACTACCGAGGAGGACGACCATGGCCGCACTGCACGACCGGCCGCCGGCGGTCATCGCCGCGGCCACCGCCGTGGTGGGCGCCCTGATCGCGCTCGTGCTGGGCCTGGTGACGTTCGGCGTCCAAGCGACGGTGCACCCGGAGGCGGTGCCGCTCGCGGTCGCGGTCGGCCCCGACGCGCCACCGCAGCTGCGCGGCGTCGCCGACGAGCTGGCCGGCGCCGGCGCGGCGGAGGTCACGTGGCGCGTGGCCACACCTGAGGAGGCGCGGGACCTGCTGTCCCGCCAAGAGGTCTACGGCGTGCTCGAACTGGCGCCGGACGGTGCGACCGTGGTGCTGTCCGGAGCGGTGAACCCGTCCGGCACGCAGGTCGCCCAGCAGGTGCTCGCCGGCGTCGTGCAAGGCGCGGGGATGCGGGCGGAGGTCGTCACGCTGAACCCGGCGTCGGCCGCCGGCCGGACCGCGCCGCTGGCCGCGAGCGCGTTGCTGTGGATCACGGGTCTGGTCGCCGGTGCGGCGTTCACGGTGCTGGCGCGCGGGCCGGACAGGGTCGGCAGGCTGGTCGGCGCGGCGACGGCGACCGTGCTGGGTGTCGGGGTCGTGGCGGGCTTCTTCGCCCTGTGGGACTCGGCGCTGCCGCTCGGCTGGGACGTGCTCGGCTACCTCGCGCTGCTCGGCGGGGCGTTCGCCCTGGTCCAGGGTGCGCTGCTGCGGGTGCTCGGCATCCGCGCGATGGCCGTGCTGGGGCCGATGTACCTGATGGCGCCCGCCGTCGCGGGCCAGGTGCCGGAACTGCTCGACCCCGTCTACCGCGCCCTGCTGTGGTCCTGGACGCCGTTCCGGTTCTCCGCCGAGGGCCTGCGCGCGCTGCTGAACGGCGGGTCGCCGGAGTCCGCCCAGGTGTGGGTGTTCGTGGGGCTCGCCGCCGTGGGCCTGCTGGTCCTGCTCCTACCCGGCGAGGAAGGACAGGCGGACCTTGCGGACGGGGTTGTCGACGTTGGTGTCGACCAGGCAGACGGACTGCCACGTGCCCAGCGCCAGCACACCGCCTAGCACCGGGATCGTCGCGTACGGCGGCACCAGCGCGGGGAGCACGTGGTCACGGCCGTGACCGGGCGTCCCGTGCTCGTGCCGCCACCGACCGTCGCCGGGCAGCAGCTCGCGCAGCGCGGCCAGCAGGTCGTCGTCGCTGCCCGCGCCGGTCTCCAGCACCGCCAGGCCCGCGGTCGCGTGCGGCACCCAGACGTGCAGCAGCCCGTCGCCGTCCACGTCGGCCAGGAAGTCCTCGCAGGCGCGCGTCAGGTCGTGCACGACCTCGGTCGACCCCGTGCGGATCTCGATCTCTTCACTGCGCATGACCTGAGAGCTTACGAACGACGTGCGCCCGGCCGCCCGGAAATGCGCTGCGACGCCGTCCCCCGATCAGGCAGGATGCGCACCGTGATCCACACCGCGATCGTCACCGGGGCCAACCAGGGCATCGGCGCCGCGACCGCCAAGGCCCTCGCGGCACGAGGCGTGAACGTCGTCATCACGTTCCTGCGCTTCGTGCCCCAGTCGGACCCGAGCCTGCCGCCGGAGTACTTCACCGCCCGCGAGTCGGGCGCGGACGACGTGGTCGCGGCCATCGTCGAGGCGGGCGGCAAGGCGCACGCGATCGAGGCGGACCTCACCGACCCGTTCGCGCCGTCGCTGCTGTTCGACACCGCCGAGAAGGTCTTCGGGCCGGTGGACATCCTGGTCAACAACGCGTCCAGCTGGGTCCAGGACACGTTCCTGGCCGCCGGGACCGACCAGTTCGGCCGGGTGCTGCACGCGGTGACGCCGCAGACGTTCGACGCGCAGTTCGCCGTGGACGCGCGGGCCGGCGCGCTGCTGATCGCCGAGTTCGCCCGGCGGCACATCGCGCGCGGCGGGAACTGGGGCCGCATCGTCGGCCTCACGTCGGGTGGGCCGCTCGGGTTCCCCAGCGAGGTGTCGTACGGCGCGGCCAAGGCGGCGCTGGACAACTACGCCATGTCCGCGGCGGCCGAGCTGTGGCCGCACGGCATCACGTCGAACGTGGTCAAGCCGGGCGTGACCGACACCGGCTGGGTCAACGACGCGGTCCGCGCGCAGCACGACGTGTCGCAGCCGGAGGACGTCGCCGGCGTGGTGGCGTTCCTGTGCTCCGACGCGGCGGCCAAGGTCACCCGGAACGTGATCACCCTGCGCTGAGCCGCTCTCGGTGGACGGTGGGCCGGAGAGCCCCTGTGATGGGGTCATGCGCTCAGCCTTCGGCACGACCTTCGACGTCCCCCGCGGCTACCTGAACACCGCCGGCATCGGCGTGCCGCCCGCACCCGCCGCCTCCGCCGTCGCGGACGCCGTGCGGCGGTGGTCCTCGGGCCTCGACGACCCCGCCGCCTTCGACCCCCACGTCACCGCGGCGCGCACCGCGTTCGGGCAACTCGTGGGCGTGCCGGCGGAACGCGTGGCGACGGGCGCGTCGGGCTCCCAGCTGGTGTCCCTGGTGGCGGCGAGCCTGCCCGCCGACTCGTCCGTCCTGGTGGCCCGCGGCGAGTTCACCAGCCTGACGTTCCCGTTCGCCGCACGGGGCTTGCGGGTCACCGAAGTGGATCTGGACGAGATCGTCGCCGAAGCGGCGTCGCACGACCTCGTCGCGGTGAGCGTCGTGCAGTCCGTCGACGGGCGGGTCGTGGACCTGGGGGGCCTCCGCTCGACCGGCGTGCCGGTGCTCCTGGACGCGTCCCAGGCGGTCGGCTGGCTGCCCCTCGACCTGGGCTGGGCGGACTGGGTGGTGGCGGTCGGCTACAAGTTCCTGATGGCGCCGCGGGGGTGCGCGTGGCTTGCGTGCTCGCCGTCCGCGTTGGAGCGAACGGTGCCGGTCGCGGCGAACTGGTACGCCGGTGACGACCGCTGGACCACGGTGTACGGGCTGCCGCTGCGGCTCGCGCCGGACGCCCGGCGGCTCGACCTCTCACCCGGCTGGCTGGCCCAGGTCGGTGCCGCGGCGTCGCTGACGTACCTCGCGTCGCTCGACCTGGCGGCCATCCGGGACCACAACGTGGCGCTGGCCGACACGCTCCTGGCCGGTCTCGGGCTGCCCGCGCGCGGGTCCGCGATCGTGTCGCTGGACCTGCCGGCCGCGGCGGACCGGCTGGCCGCCGCCGGAGTGCGGTCCAGCCTGCGCGCCGGCCGGGTCCGGTTGGCGTTTCACCTGTACAACGCGGTGCCGGATGTCGATCTGGTGCTCAGGGCGCTCGACTGACCCTCGTCCGTTACCGTGACTCTTTGTGTCGATTCCTCCCGAATCACCCGAAGAGGTGACGCAGCGGATTCCGCCCATCCGGACGTCGGACACGGCGCCGCTGTGGCGGTCGGAGATCGGTCGGCTGGACTCGCTGCTGAACTCACCCCCACCACCCCCGCCACCGTCCCCGCCACCCGCGCCCAGGCCCTCGCGCCGGGGGCTGGTGCTCAAGGCGCTGGGGCTGCTCGGTGTCGCGGTGGTGTCCGGCCTGGTCTGGCTGGTCGTGATGCCGAAGGCCGAGCAGACCGGCACGCCCACGCCGACGTCCTCGCCGCAGGGCGAGTTCACGTTCGTCAAGTCGCCGGACGTGCCCGAGCCGCTGAAGGACAGCAGCTGCGCGCCGCACGCGTACGGGACGACCAAGCAGTTCCTGACCACCACGCCGTGCCAGCAGCTCACTCGCGGCCTGTACACGACCACCACGCCCGACGGCGTGAAGGTCTACACGTCCGTGTCGGTGGTGCGGATGAAGACCGTCGAGGACGCCGCCAAGCTCAAGGACCTGACCACCCGCGACGGCACCGGCAACGTCAACGACCTGGTCAAGGACGGCGCGGTGCGGGTGCCGGACATGACCACGCTGGGCAAGGGCGGTTTCGCGGCGGAGCAGCACGACCTGGACGTGATCATCATCGAGTCGGACACGGCCGTGCACGGTCCCGACGAGACCAGGCACAACCAGCTCATGAAGCGGATCAGCAACGACGCCATGCGCCTGGCCGCCGACCTGAAGCCCTGACCCCCGAACCGACCCCGGAACCAACCCCGAGCTGACGCCCCGACCTGGAGTTCCGGTCGCCGACCCGCCGGAACCCGGCGGCCTCAGCCGACGCCGGCGCCCGGGAACGCGATCGACGCCGGCGTCAGCCCGGCTGCCTTGCGCCACCGCGTCGCCCGCACCGCCGACACGGTCAGCGCGTCCAGCGCCGACTTCCGCAGCGTCCCGTCCTCGGTCCGCTCCAACACCCCGCGCCAGGCCACGCACGCGTCCGTCTCCACCGAGACCAGCGCCGCGATCGCCGCCGCCGCGCTGTCCACCGGCTGCGGCGCCAGGTAGGCCGCCGCCGGCGGCTGCGGGGTGGCCCCGGCGTCGCGCAGCCACCGCTCCGTCACGTCCCGCCGCGCCCGGTGCGCGTTCGCGCCGTCGGCCACCTCCGCCACCTGCTGCGGCACCGAGATGAACGCGCTGACCAGCCCGTACGTCCACACCGCCGCGTGCTCGGCGCGCAACGCCTCCTGCATCGACTCCACGCTCACGACAGCGCCTCCACCAGGCTCGCGCACCCGGCCGCCACCGAGGCGACCAGCCCCACCCGGTACGACTCCGTCGTCGCCACCAGCTCACCCGCCTGCTTCTGCGCCGCCTGCAGCGCCGGCACCAGCGCCTCCCGCGTCGCGCCCACCGGCGGCGCCACCGAGGGCGACGGCGACGGCGGCGACGACGACCCCGGCACCCGGGGCGTCGCGCGGTCCACCTCCGCCCGCAGCCGCGCGGCGTGCTCGGCCCGCGCCTCGGCCGTCTCGGACGCGCCCACGGCCGTCGCCAGCGCGGCGTCCGACAGCGCCGTCCTCACCAGCTCCGACAGCGGGTCCGGTGGTGGTGGCGGGGGTGGGGGTGTGGTGCACGCGACTGCCAGCGGCGCCGTGGCCGCCGCCAGCAGCACTCCGCGCCTGCTGAACGCCGTTCTTCCGATCACGTGTGCCGATCCTGCCAGAGGCGGGCCTCCGCCCGTGGCACGTGGGACCTCGCCGAACGAGATAGTCTGAACGACCACGGCCGGCGAAGTGCAGCGTCGGCCGGGGTTGCCGTGCCCTCTGCACTCGAAGAGAACTTGGAGTAACCACGTGTCCAGCCCGCCGCGCGGAGAACTCGCCGCGCAGCTAGCACCCGTCGTGCGGGAAGTGGTCGAGGCTCTCGGCTTCGACCTCGAGCTGCTCGACGTGAACCAGGCTGGGCGTCGCAGGCTGGTCAAGGTGGTCGTGGACGGCGACGACGGGATCACGTCGGACGAGCTCGCGGTGACCGGCCGCGCCGTGTCCGCCGCGCTCGACGCCCACGAGCACCTGATCGCGGGGTCGTACACGCTCGAGGTCACCTCGCCCGGCGCGGACCGCCCGCTGACCAGGCCGCGCCACTGGAAGCGGAACCGGCTGCGCCTGGTGAAGGTCAAGCAGCCGGATCAGGTCGAGTGGTTCGGCCGGGTCGGCGAGGCCGACGACACCGGCGTCGTGCTGCTGGTCAAGGGCGAGCTGCGCCGCGTCGAGTACGAGACGATCGAGCGCGCCGTCGTCGAAGTCGAGTTCAAGCAGCCGCCGGTCGAAGAGCTCGCGCTCCTAGAAGGCAAGCACCTGAAGGAGGAGTCGGAGTGAACGTCGACATCGCCGCTCTCAGGGCGATCGAACGGGACAAGGACATCCCCTTCGACACGGTTCTCGAAGCCATCGAGACCGCCCTGCTGACCGCCTACAAGCACACCGAGGGCCACCACTCGCACTCGCGGGTGGAGATCGACCGGAAGAGCGGCCTGGTCCGCGTGCTCGCGCAGGACCTGAACCCCGACGGCACGGTGCTGGAGGAGTGGGACGACACCCCGGAGGGGTTCGGCCGCATCGCCGCCACCACCGCCCGGCAGGTCATCCTCCAGCGCCTTCGCGACGCCGAGCACGAGCGCACGTTCGGCGAGTTCTCCGCCAAGGAGGGCGAGATCATCGGCGGCGTGGTGCAGCGCGACGCCCGTGCGAACGCGCGCGGCATGGTCGTGGTGCAGGTCGGCGACACCGAAGGCGTGCTGCCGCCCGCCGAGCAGGTGCCCGGTGAGACCTACGAGCACGGCTCGCGGCTCAAGTGCTACGTCGTGGGTGTGTCCCGCGGCACGCGCGGCCCGCAGATCACGCTGTCGCGCACGCACCCGAACCTGGTGCGCAGGCTGTTCGCGCTCGAGGTGCCCGAGATCGCGGACGGCACCGTCGAGATCCCCGCGGTGGCACGTGAGGCAGGTCACCGTTCGAAGATCGCGGTCCGCACGTCGGTGGCCGGCGTGAACGCCAAGGGCGCGTGCATCGGCCCGATGGGCGCGCGGGTGCGGAACGTGATGAGCGAGCTGGCCGGCGAGAAGATCGACATCATCGACCACTCCGACGACCCGGCCACGTTCGTCGGGAATGCCTTGTCACCGGCGAAGGTTGTCTCTGTCAAGGTGCTCGACGAGCGCGCCAAGACGGCCCGGGTCGTGGTGCCGGACTTCCAGCTCTCCCTCGCCATCGGCAAGGAGGGCCAGAACGCCCGGCTGGCCGCCAGGCTCACCGGTTGGCGCATCGACATCCGCAGTGATGCGGAGGCCGGCGGGGCCGCTCCGGCGGGCGCATCGACATCCGGTTCGGCTGACTAGGCAACAGGGGATAGACTTCTCAGTGGTTCAACGTCGGGGATCGGAATTCGCGCACATCGGCCCGGTTCGTACGTGCATAGGGTGCCGCACTCGGACGTTGCCCTCCGAGCTGCTGCGCGTGGTGGTCGTGGACGGGACAGTGGTCCCGGACACGCGTCGACGGTTGCCTGGTAGGGGAGCATGGCTGCACCCCGATCCGGACTGCCTCCGCAACGCCGAGAAGCGACGGGCGTTCCCCCGGGCCTTCAGGGTCCAGGGGCCGCTCGACGTCGAAGGTGTGCGCGGTCACCTCGCGCAGTGTGGGAAGGAGGTCGCGGGATCGCCCCGTGACCAGCAGGAAGCAAGGAAGCAGGTCGACCCGTCATGAGTCAGCCGTGAAGCTGAAGACATGAACGCGCGACGTTAAGACGAGGTCGACGGGACTTGCCCGCCGGCCTCCCTCACAGAGGAGTGCAGTGGCAGGTAAGGCCCGCGTGCACGAGCTCGCCAAAGAGCTCGGAGTCACGAGTAAAGAACTGCTGACCAAGCTCGCCGATCAGGGCGAATACGTGAAGTCCGCGTCCAGCACCGTCGAGGCCCCCGTGGCCCGACGGCTTCGTGACGCTTACGCCAAGGGCGACGGCAAGGCCAAGCCGGCGGGCGCACGCCCGGCGGCGCCGAAGCCCGCGCCTTCGGCGGACACCAAGAGCGAGACGGCGACCCCGCGCCCGCCGGCCACCGCCGGCAAGCCCGGTCCGCGTCCGGTGCCCGGCCCCAAGCCGATGGCGCCGAAGCCGCCGGCGCCGAAGCCCGCCGCCACGCCGGAACCGGCCGCCCCGGCCGCTGCGCCCCAGCAGCAGCCCCAGGCGCCCGCCCCGGCCGCCGCGTCGGCTCCGACCCCGGCCCCGGCTCCCGCTCCGGCCGTCGCTCCCCAGCAGCCGCAGCAAGCACCGCCGCCGCAGCAGCAGCAGCAGGCGCCGAAGACGAGTGGCCCCGGCCCGCGTCCCGGCCCCCGCGCGACGCCGCAGCAGCAGCAGCCCGCCGCGGCGCAGAACCCCCCGTCCGTGGTCCCGCCGCGCCCGCAGTCTCCCAAGCCTGCCGGTCCGCGGCCCCCGCGTCCGGGCAACAACCCCTTCGGTGTCGGCGGTGGCGCTCCCGCGCCGCGTCCGCAGGCCCCGCGTCCGGCCACGCCCGGCGGCGGCGAGCGCCCGTCCGGTCCCAAGCCCGGTGACTCGCGTCCGGCCGGCCCCCGTCCGGGTGGCTCCGGCGGCGGTCCCGGCGGTCCTCGTCCCAACCCCGGCAGCATGCCGCCTCGGCCGAACCCGGGCATGATGCCCGGTCGTCCCGCTCCCCGCCCTGGTGGCGGCGGTGGCGGCGGCGGTCGTGGCCCCGGCGGTCCCGGTGGCGGCGGCGGTGGTCGCGGTCCTGGTGGCGGCGGTGGCGGTGGCGGTCGTCCTGGTGGTGGCGGCGGCGCCGGTGGCGGCTTCCGTCCTGGTGGCGGTGGTGGCGGCGGCGCCGGTGGCGGCTTCCGTCCCGGCGGCGGCGGTGGCGGCGCCGGTGGCGGCGGTGGCTTCCGTCCCGGTGGCGGCGGTGGCGCACCGGCCGGTGGTGGCGGCGGTTTCCGCGGTCGTCCCGGTGGTGGCGGTCCCGGTGGACGCGGCGGCGCCGCGGGCGCCTTCGGCCGTCCCGGTGGTCCGGCGCGTCGTGGCCGCAAGTCGAAGCGGCAGAAGCGCCAGGAGTACATGGACAACATGCAGGCGCCTTCGGTCGGCGGTGTCCGTCTGCCCAAGGGCAACGGCGAGTCGATCCGCCTGCCGCGCGGCGCTTCGCTGACCGACTTCGCCGACAAGATCAACGCCAACCCGGCCTCGCTGGTGCAGGTGCTGTTCCACCTCGGCGAGATGGTCACCGCGACGCAGTCGGTGTCCGACGAGGTCCTGGAGCTCCTGGGCTCCGAGATGAACTACAACGTGCAGGTCGTGTCCCCCGAGGAGGAGGACCGCGAGCTGCTGGAGACGTTCGACATCACCTACGGCGACGACGCCGGCGGCGAGGAGGACCTCCAGATCCGTCCGCCGGTCGTGACCGTCATGGGTCACGTCGACCACGGCAAGACGCGACTGCTGGACACCATCCGCACCGCGAAGGTGGCCGAGGGCGAAGCGGGTGGCATCACCCAGCACATCGGCGCCTACCAGGTGAACACGGAGCTCGAGGGCAACGAGCGCCTGATCACGTTCATCGACACCCCGGGTCACGAGGCGTTCACCGCCATGCGTGCGCGTGGTGCGAACTCGACCGACATCGCGGTCATCGTGGTGGCGGCCGACGACGGCGTGATGCCGCAGACGGTGGAGGCGATCAACCACGCCCAGGCGGCCAACGCGCCGATCGTGGTCGCGGTGAACAAGATCGACAAGGAGGGGGCCAACCCCGCCAAGATCCGTCAGCAGCTCACCGAGTACGGGCTGGTCGCCGAGGAGTATGGCGGCGAGACCATGTTCGTCGACATCTCGGCGAAGCAGGGCATCAACATCGACGGCCTGCTGGAAGCGATCCTGCTGACCGCCGACGCGTCGCTCGACCTGCGGGCCAACCCGGAGATGGAGGCGCAGGGCGTCGCCATCGAGGCGCACCTGGACCGCGGTCGCGGTCCGGTGGCCACGGTGCTGGTGCAGCGCGGTTCGCTCCGCGTGGGTGACTCGATCGTGGCGGGCGCCGCCTACGGTCGCGTGCGCCGCATGGTGGACGAGCACGGCGCGGACGTCACGGTGGCGACGCCGTCGCGTCCGGTGCAGGTCATCGGCCTCACCTCGGTGCCCGGCGCGGGCGACACGTTCCTCGTGGTCGAGGAGGACCGGGTGGCACGGCAGATCGCCGAGCGCCGCCAGGCCCGCAACCGCAACGCGATGAACGCCGCGAAGCGCAAGCGCGTCAGCCTGGAAGACCTCGACGCCGCGTTGAAGGAGACGAGCGCCCTCACCTTGATCATCAAGGGCGACAACTCGGGTACCGTCGAGGCCCTCGAGGACGCGCTGATGAAGATCGAGGTCGGCGACGACGTCGAGCTGCGGGTCATCCACCGCGGTGTCGGTGGCATCACCGAAGGCGACATCAACCTCGCCGTCGCGGGTAACGCCATCGTCCTGGGCTTCAACGTCCGGGCCGAGGGCAAGGCCACCGAACTCGCCAACCGCGAGGGCGTGGACGTCCGCTACTACACGGTGATCTACCAGGCGATCGACGAGATCGAGCAGGCCCTCAAGGGCATGCTCAAGCCGGAGTACGAAGAGGCACAGCTGGGCCGCGCGGAGGTTCGCGAGGTCTTCAAGTCCTCCAAGGTCGGCACGATCGCCGGTTGCCTCGTCATGTCGGGCGAGATCCGCCGCAACGCGCGGGCACGTCTGCTGCGCGACAACAACGTCGTCCAGGAGAACCTGCCGATCAGCTCGCTGCGGCGGTTCAAGGACGACGCGACCGAGGTCCGCGAGGGCTTCGAGTGCGGTCTGACGCTCGGCAACTACGGCGACCTCAAGGTCGGCGACATCATCGAGACGTTCGAGATGCGCGAGAAGCCGCGCGCCTGATCGTCTTCAGCCAGGTGCGGGGCCGTCCTGGTGGCGGCCCCGCACCCTTGACCACGGGTGATCATCTGTGTTCGTGGGTGCCCTTGAGCTGGACGTCCTGCTCGGCGACGTCCACTCGTTGAAGCAGAAGCGGTCCGTGGTGCGGCCCGTCGTGGCCGAGTTGCGGCGCAAGTTCGAGGTGTCGGTCGCCGAGGCCGGGCACACGGACCTGCACCGCCGTGCGCTGATCGGAGTGGCGGTCGTAGCGGCCGACGCCGAGCATGTGAGGGACGTCATGGCCGCCTGCGAGCGGCTGGTGGCCGGACGGCCCGAACTGGAACTTCTCTCCGCCCGCCACAGGTTGGTCGGGCCGGAGGACGACTAGCAATCGACGACAGGAGGGGAGCGCCGTGGCCGACCAGGCACGGGCTCGCAAGCTCGCCAAGCGGATCTCGCAGATCGTGGCTTCCGCCTTGGAGCACGAGGTGAAGGACCCGCGGCTGGCCCGCGTGACCATCACCGACACGAGGGTGACCGGCGACCTGCACGACGCGACGGTCTACTACACCGTGCTCGGCGAGCGGCTGGACTCCGAACCGGACCTCGCGGGCGCCGCGGCGGCGCTGGAGAGCGCCAAGGGCGTGCTGCGCACGATGGTGGGCCAGCAGACCGGTGTCCGGTTCACGCCGACGCTGGCGTTCGTCACCGACAACGTGCCGCAGGAGGCGCGTCGGATGGACGAGCTGCTGGCCAAGGCGCGTGAGTTGGACGCCGAGGTGGCGCGGATCGCGCACGGCGCGGAGCCGGCGGGCGAGCCCGACCCGTACAAGGCGCCGCGGGAACCCCAGGACGAGGACTAGCGTCCGAGCGGACCGGAGTTCAGGCCGACTAGCGTTCTCGTCGTGCACAACGACCCGAGCTTGTCCGACGACTTGGCCGCCGACCTCGCCGAGGCCGCCCACGTCCTGTCCACCGCCGCCGACGTCACGCTGTTGGCCCACGTGAACCCCGACGCGGACGCGTTGGGGAGTGCGCTGGCGCTGGGGTTGGCCCTGCACCGCCGCGGGGCGGTGGTCCGGGTGTCGTTCGGCGCGCCGGACGAGGTGCCCGAGACGTTGCGGGGCCTGGACGTGGCGGGCCTGCTCGTGCCCGCGTCCGAGGTGCCCGCCGCGCCGCCCGTGCTGGTGGCGCTGGACACGGGCAGTGTCGGGCGGCTCGGGCCGTTGGCCGATCGGGTGTCCACCGCCGGTGTGGTCGTGGTGGTGGACCACCACGTGTCCAACCCCCGGTTCGGGCACGTGAACGTGGTGGACGACCGGGCCGAGGCGACCGCGATCGTGGTGCTGCGGCTGCTGGACGAGCTGGGCGTGGAGCTGGACGAGCCGGTGGCGCGGTGCGTGTACGCGGGTCTGGTGACGGACACCCGGTCGTTCCGGCACGCGTCGGCGTCGACGCACGAGGTGGCGGCGAGGCTGCTCGCGGCCGGCGTGGACGGCGAGGCGGTGGCCCGGCCGCTGATGGACTCTCACCCGTTCGGGTATCTCGGCATGTTGGCGAAGGTGCTCGGCCGGGCGTGCCTGGAGCCGGACGCCGCCGGTGGGCTGGGGTTCGTGCACGCGGTGGTGACGTTGGAGGACGCCTCCGGGCTGCGGCCCGAAGAGGTGGAGAGCGTGGTCGACCTGGTGCGCACCACGGCCGAGGCAGAGGTGGCGGCGGTGCTCAAGGAGCTGCGGCCGTCGGCGTGGTCGGTGTCCTTGCGCGCGGTGAGCCGGGTGGACGTGCGCGAGGTGGCGCAGCTGCTGGGCGGCGGCGGCCACCGCATGGCCGCCGGCTTCACCGCCACCGGCTCCGCCGACGAGGTCCTGGCCGACCTGCGCGCCGCCCTGAACACCGTCGCCCGCGCCTGAGCGGCAACTCACACTGCCCGACCGGCAATCTCACACTGCCCGAGTGGCAAGTTCGCAGTGCCCGAGTGGAGGACTCGCGTGGTCGCGCGAGTCCTCCGGTCCGGCACCGCGACACTGCCGGTCGGGCACGCTGAGACTGCCGGCCGGAACTTCGGATGGGGGTTCGGTGGAGGAGCGGGTTCCGGCGCGGCGGGTGGTCGGGTTGGCGGCGCCGGCGCTGGTGGTGTTGGCGGCCGAGCCGCTGTACGTGCTGGTGGACACGGCCGTGGTGGGGCACCTCGGTGGGCTGCCGCTGGCCGGGCTGGCGTTGGGCGGCGTGCTGTTCACGCAGGTCGCCACGCAGCTGACGTTCCTGTCCTACGGCACCACCGCCCGCACCGCGCGGCTGTTCGGCGCGGGACGCCGGCAGGAGGCCGTGGAGGAGGGCGTGCAGGCGACGTGGCTGGCGCTGGCCGTCGGCGCGGTCGTGATCCTGCTCGGGCAACTGCTGGCCGGACCCGCCGCACGGCTGCTGGCCGGTGAGGGGGCCGTCGCCGACAACGCCGTCTCCTGGCTGCGGATCGCGTTGTTCGGCGCGCCGTTCGTGCTGGTCACGATGGCCGGCAACGGCTGGATGCGCGGGGTGCAGGACACCCGCCGCCCGCTGCGGTACGTGCTCGTCGGCAACGCCATCTCGGCCGTCCTGTGCCCGGTCCTGGTCCACGGCGCGCACTGGGGCCTGGAGGGCTCCGCGGTCGCCAACGTGATCGCGCAGGCGCTGTCGGCCGGATTGTTCTTCAAGGCGCTCCGCGCCGAGCGGGTGAGCCTGCGGCCGGACCGGCACCGGATGCGGGCCCAGCTGGGCCTCGGCCGTGACCTGGTGCTGCGCAGCCTCGCGTTCCAGGCGTGCTTCCTGTCCGCCGCCTCCGTGGCCGCACGCACGTCGGTCGGCGCGCTCGGCGCGCACCAGATCGTGCTGCAGCTGTGGACGTTCCTCGCGCTGGTGCTGGACTCGCTCGCCATCGCCGCCCAGTCGATCATCGGTGCGGCGCTCGGCGCGGAACGACGGGAGCAGGCCCGCCGGTTCGCCTGGCAGGTCACCGGGTACGGGCTGTGGTTCGGCGTGCTGCTCGGGGTGCTGTTCGCGGTGCTGTCCGGCCCGTTGCCCCTCCTGTTCACCACCGACCGGGCCGTGCTGGACGAGGTCCCGAACGCCTGGTGGTTCTTCGTGGCGTTGCAGCCGATCGCGGGCGTGGTGTTCGCGCTGGACGGCGTGCTGCTCGGCGCGGGCGACGCGAGGTTCCTGCGCACCGCGACGCTGGCCTCGGCGGCGCTGGGGTTCCTGCCGCTGGTGTGGGCGTCCTACGCGTTCGGCTGGGGGCTGGTCGGCATCTGGAGCGGGCTGTCCGCGTTCATGGTGTTGCGCCTGGTCATGGTGCTGGGGCGGACCCGGTCCGGCGAGTGGGCGCGGGTCGGCACGGTGTGGTGAGCGGCACCCCGGGAATTGTTAACAATAGGCAAGTGTTTCTCGATACTGGGAGTGCCGCCGCACGGAAGACCTAGGAGAACCGCCTTGCCGGTCGATCGCGCCACCAAGCAAGCGTGGCTGATCTGGTCAACCGCAGTCGCCGTCTACATCGCCGCCCTGTTCCACCGGACCTCGCTCGGCGTGGCCAGCCTGGAGGCGGGCGACCGCTTCTCCGTCGGACCCGCCGCGCTCGGCACGTTCACCGTGCTCCAGATCGGCCTCTACGCGCTGATGCAGATCCCCACGGGCCTGCTGGTGGACCGCTTCGGCCCGCGCCGCGTGCTGACCGCCGCCGCCCTGCTCATGGGCACCGGCCAGGTCCTGTTCGCGCTCGCCGAGTCCTACCCCGTCGGCCTGGCCGCGCGCGCCGTGCTCGGCATCGGCGACGCCATGACGTGGGTCAGCGTGCTGCGCCTCGCCGCCGCCCACTTCCCGCCACGCCGGTTCACCCTGGTCATGACGCTGTCGGCCGCGCTGGGCGGCGCGGGCAACATGATCGCCACGGTGCCGTTGACGCTCCTGCTGGACAACGTCGGCTGGACGGTGACGTTCCTGATCGCGGGCCTGGTGACGGCGCTGTACGCGGCGGTGATCGCGTGGCGGGTGCGCGAGGCGCCGGACGGCGTGCCGCAGCCGGTGGTCGAACCGGTGCCGCTGCGCGCGGTGGGAGGGAAGGTCAAGGACGCGTGGCGCGAGCCGAGCACGCGGCTCGGGTTCTGGGTGCACTTCACGTCGATGTCCGCCCCCGCGATGCTCGGCCTGCTGTGGGGGTTCCCGTACCTGGTCGAGGCACAGGGCCTGTCGTCCACGTCGGCGTCCGCGGTGCTGAGCACGCTGGTGCTGGTCGGGATCGTGTCCGGGCCGGTGCTGGGCACGGTGATCGGCGCGCGGCCGGTGTGGCGGATGCCGATCGTCGGCTCGTACCTGGGTGTGGCGCTGCTGTGCTGGACGGTGCTGCTGGGCTGGCCGGGCGGTGTGCTGCCGACGCCCGTGCTGTACGTGCTGTTCGGGACGTTGGCGGTGGGCAACCCGGTGTCCGGCGTGGCGTTCGCCCTGGTGCGCGACTACAACCCGCTGCACCGGGTGAGCACGGCGACCGGTGTGGCCAACGTCGGCGGGTTCGCCGCGATCACGTTCACCGCGCTCGCCGTGGGTGTGGTGCTGGACGTGGTCGAGCCGTTCGTGGCCGCACCGCAGGCGTACCGGCTCGCGTTCCTGTCCGTCGTCGCGGTGCTGCTGGTCGGGGTGTGGCGCACGGTCGTGTGGTGGCGCCGGGCGCGCGCCGCGGTGTTCGCCGCCGAGGAGCGGGGCGAGGCCGTGCCGGTGCAGTTGCGCCGCCGGCGCTGGGACGTGTTCGCGGGGGCGTAGGTCTTCGCGGGGGCACAGGTCGGCGAGGCCTAGGATCCCCGCCTGTGTCCGCAACTTCTCCCGCCCGTGCCCCCAGGCCGATCGTCCCCCCGGGTCTCGTCGTGATCGACAAGCCCGACGGCATGACCTCGCACGACGTGGTGGCCAAAGTCCGTCGCATCCTCGGCACCCGCAAGGTCGGGCACGCGGGCACGCTCGACCCGATGGCGACCGGCGTGCTGGTCCTCGGCATCGAGCGGGCCACGAAGCTCCTGGGCCACCTGGCGCTGGACAGCAAGGCGTACCTGTCGACGATCCGGCTCGGCTCGTCCACCACGACCGACGACGCCGAGGGCGAGGTGCTGTCGTCGGCCGACGCGTCCGCGGTGGACGAGGGCGCGATCCGGGCCGGGGTGGCGAAGCTGACCGGCGCGATCGAGCAGGTGCCCAGCGCGGTGAGCGCCGTGAAGATCGACGGCAAGCGCGCGTACGCGAGGGTCCGGGCCGGCGAGGAGGTGGACATCCCGGCGCGCCCGGTGACCGTGCACCGCTTCGACGTGCTGTCGGTCCGCCGCGAGGGCGACGCCACCGAGCTGGACGTGATGGTGGAGTGCTCGTCCGGGACGTACGTGCGTGCGCTGGCCCGTGACCTGGGCGCGGACCTCGGCGTCGGCGGCCACCTGGCGGCCCTGCGCCGCACCCGCGTCGGCCCGTTCGACCTGCGCGTGGCCAAGACCCTGGAGCAGCTGGAGGCCGCGCCCGGCCTGTCGCTGGACCTCGACGCCGCCGTGTCCGCCGCCTTCCCCCGCCGTGAGATCGCGCCACGCGAGGCGGTCGCGCTGTCGCACGGCCAGCGCCTGGCCGCCGGCGGGCTGGACGGCACGTACGGCGTCTTCGGCCCGGACGGCCACGTCGTGGCGCTGGCCAAGGACGAGGGCCCGATCGCCAAGCCGTTGGTGGTACTCACCCCCGCCGGTTAAGCCCTACGGTGGGTGCCATGGCGCGATGGGTGTGGCCGGCCGCGGCCGGCGTGGTGACCTCGGCCACGGGGGTGGCGGTCAACTCGGCCACCGATGCCGGCGCGAGCCCGTGGGCCTGGGTGGCGGTCGTGGTCCTCACCGCGCTGGGCGTGGTCGTCGCCGTGCGCCTGCAACCGGCGCAACCCCGGTCGCCGCGGGCGCCGATCACGGTCGCGGACAACGCCACCGTGAACAACAGCATCAGCGGCAACCTGACCGGTGACGTGGTGCAGGCCGTGCAGTCCGGCCCTGCCGGTCCCATCACCCTCGACTCCCAGGCCGGACGGGACGCGCGGGGCAACCCGTAGGCTTGCCCGCGTGCAACGCTGGCGAGGACTGGAACACCTACCGGGCGGCTGGGGCCGCTGCGTCGTGACCATCGGTGTGTTCGACGGTGTGCACCGCGGCCACCAGGCGTTGATCGACCGCGCGGTGCGGTTGGCCGACGAGCGCGGCGTGCCGAGCGTGCTGATCACCTTCGACCCGCACCCGTCCGAAGTGGTCCGGCCGGGCAGCCACCCGGCCCAGCTGACCAGCCTGCACCGGCGGGCCGAGCTGGTCGAGGGCCTGGGCGTGGACGTCTTCTGCGTGATCCCGTTCACCGCCGAGGTCGCGCGCACGCCCGCCGACGAGTTCGCGCACGAGGTGCTGGTCGACCGGCTGCACGTCGCGGCCGTGGTGGTGGGGGAGAACTTCACGTTCGGCCACAAGGCCGCGGGCAACGTGGAACTGCTGCGCGCGTTGGGCAAGCGGTTCGGCTTCGTCACGGAGGGGGCGGATCTCGTGACCGACGACGGGGTGACGTACTCGTCCACCTACATCCGGGCGTGCATCGACGCGGGGGACGTGGCGGCTGCCGCGCACGCGCTCGGCCGGCCGCACCGGCTGGAGGGGATCGTGGTGCGCGGCGACGGGCGCGGCAAGGAGCTCGGCTTCCCCACCGCGAACCTGTCCACCCCGCGGTTCGCCGCCGTGCCCGCCGACGGCGTGTACGCGTGCTGGTTCGTGCACGGCTCCGGGCGTCGCCTCAAGGCCGCCGTGAGCGTGGGCACCAACCCGACGTTCTCCGGCCGGGAACGCCGGGTGGAGGCGTTCGTGCTGGACGTGGACGAGGACTTCTACGGCCAGCGCGTGGCGCTCGACTTCGTGGACCGGCTGCGGGACATGGAGAAGTTCGACGGCGTCGAGCCGCTGCTGGCGCAGATGCACCGGGACGTGGCCGTGACGCGCGAACTCCTGACGGGCGCGGACGAAGCCTGACGAGTGGACCACCTGGGTGGAACCGGCCGTGCGACACCCGGCGACCTGGCAGTATGCCTTCCACGTCCGTCGGGTCAGGGAGAGGCGAAGGTGGAGGACCACAACATCGTCCAGCGCAATCTCGCGTTGCAGCGGGAGTGGTACGGCGAACCCCTCGGTGACCGGGTGCGCCGGCTGGTGGTCGCGTTCGGCGTCTCCCAGGCGCAGCTCGCGGACGTGCTCGGGATCAGCGCGCCCATGCTGAGCCAGGTGATGAGCGGTCGTCGGGCCAAGATCGGCAACCCCTCCGTGCTGGCCCGGATGATCATGCTGGAGCGCAAGGTCCTCACCCCCGACGTGGCCGGCGGCGCTCCCGAGGCGTTGCAGCGCGCGCTGGACGACGTGCGCCTGTCGAAACCGACCGTGAGCCGCGAGTCGCTGACCGTCAACGGGGCGGACGACGAGGCCGTGGTGTTCCCGTTCCTGCGCCGCGTGGCCGACCGCCGCGAGCTGTCGCAGGCCGCCGACGTGCTGGACGAGGACTTCCCGGCGCTGGCGGAGCTGCTGCGCCGCGCGGGCACGGGCCGCGACGCCTGAGCGCCGGCACGTGAGCCTGTTCTCCGCGATCTTCCCGCCCGTCGACGTCGTCGAGGAGCTGCACGACGCGCTCCGCCCGTTCCGCGCGGCGCACCCGGGGTTGCGCTGGCTGCACCCGGCCCGCTGGCACGTCACCGTCCGGTTCTTCGGCGACGCGGAGCCCGTCGACCCGCTCGCCGGCCTGGACCGGGTGTCCGCGCCGGTGCTGCGGCTGCGCGGCAGCGGCACGTTCCGGCAGGTGCTGTGGATCGGAGTGGACGGTCGGCTGGCCGAGCTGGGCGAGGCGGCCCGCGTCCCGCCGGACTGGCGCCCGCACCTGACGGTCGCCCGCGGCGCCGTGCTGCCGCACGTGGAGTTCACCGGTCGTGAGTGGACTGCGACGGAGGTCGCGCTGGTCCGCAGCCGTCCGGCGGAGGGCTACGAGGTGCTCGACCGAGTGCCCTTGAGCACGTCAGACGTGTAGGCCGCGACCACTGCTGGTAACCTCGACAGTTGGGTCTGGCTGCGGTCCGTGGCGGCCTGTACCGACTACCCCGCTCTCGCGGGGCCGCACGGCACTCACCAGTACAAGGAGTAACAAGCACGTGGCACTGACCACCGAGCAGAAGAAGACCATCCTCACCGAGTACGGCGTCCACGACACGGACACCGGTTCGGCCGAGGCCCAGGTCGCGCTGCTGAGCAAGCGCATCGCCGACCTGACGGAGCACCTCAAGAAGCACAAGCACGACCACCACTCGCGTCGTGGCCTGCTCCTGCTGGTCGGCCGGCGCCGCCGGCTGCTGAACTACCTCGCGAAGGTGGACATCCAGCGCTACCGGGACCTCATCGGACGGCTCGGCCTGCGCAGGTGATACGTGCCGAGGGGGAGTGACCACCACGGTCACTCCCCTTCGGTGTAATTGACGACAAAGACGAGGGAAGCACGCGCGGCGCACGGGACGACAGTTCGCCGGTCCTCGGTAGTGGCCTCCTGGTACGAAACCCAGGGGACTTCGATCGAAGACCGGCCTCGTCCGAACCGCGATCCCGCGCCCTGAGCGCGATGTGACCCGCATGACGAGGAGTACCTATATGACGATGGACATCGAGGTCCACGAGACTTCAGCCGTGATCGACAACGGTCGGTTCGGCACCCGCACCATCCGCTTCGAGACCGGTCGCCTGGCCCGCCAGGCGGCGGGTTCGGTCGTCGCCTACCTGGACGACGAGACGATGCTGCTGTCGGCGACGACGGCGTCGAAGCACCCCAAGGAGCACTTCGACTTCTTCCCCCTCACGGTGGACGTCGAGGAGCGCATGTACGCGGCGGGCCGCATCCCCGGCTCGTTCTTCCGCCGCGAAGGCCGCCCGTCGACCGACGCGATCCTGACCTGTCGCCTCATCGACCGGCCGCTGCGCCCGTCCTTCGTGGACGGTCTGCGCAACGAGATCCAGGTCGTCATCACGGTGATGAGCCTGAACCCGCAGGACCTGTACGACGTGGTGGCGATCAACGCCGCGTCCGCGTCCACGCAGCTCGCGGGCCTGCCGTTCTCCGGCCCCATCGGCGGCGTCCGGGTGGCGCTCATCGAGGGCCAGTGGGTGGCGTTCCCGACCCACGAGCAGCTGGAGAAGGCCGTGTTCGACATGGTCGTCGCCGGCCGTGTCGTCGGTGACGACGTCGCCATCATGATGGTCGAGGCCGAGGCCACCGAGAACGTCATCGACCTGATCGGCGAGGGCGCCCCGGCGCCCACCGAAGAGGTCGTGGCGGCGGGCCTGGAGGCCTCCAAGCCGTTCATCAAGGCGCTGTGCGACGCGCAGGCCCAGCTGGCGCAGGTCGCCGCGAAGGCCACCGGCGAGTTCCCGACGTACCCGGCCTACCAGCCCGACGCCTTCGAGGCCGTCGAGCAGGCCGCGTCCGGCGAGCTGGCCCAGGCCATGGGCATCGGCGGCAAGCAGGAGCGCGAGTCCCGCATCGACGAGATCAAGGCGTCGGTGCTGGAGAAGCTGGCCGAGCGCTTCGAGGGCCGCGAGAAGGAGGTCGGCGCCGCGTTCCGCTCGCTGACCAAGAAGCTCGTCCGCCAGCGCATCCTGCGCGACAAGGTGCGCATCGACGGCCGCGGCCTCACCGAGATCCGGTCGCTGTCGGCCGAGGTCGAGCTGATCCCGCGGGCGCACGGTTCGGCGCTGTTCGAGCGCGGCGAGACCCAGATCCTGGGTGTCACCACGCTGAACATGCTGCGCATGGAGCAGCAGATCGACTCGCTGTCCCCGGAGACGCACAAGCGCTACCTGCACCACTACAACTTCCCGCCGTTCTCCACCGGTGAGACCGGCCGCGTGGGCTCGCCCAAGCGCCGTGAGATCGGCCACGGCGCGCTGGCCGAGCGGGCGCTGATGCCCGTGCTGCCCAAGCGCGAGGAGTTCCCCTACGCGATCCGCCAGGTGTCGGAGGCGCTGAGCTCCAACGGCTCGACGTCCATGGGCTCGGTCTGCGCGTCCACGATGTCGCTGCTCAACGCCGGCGTGCCGCTGAAGGCGCCGGTCTCGGGCATCGCCATGGGCCTGGTGTCCGACGAGGTCGACGGCAAGACGGAGTACGTCGCGCTGACCGACATCCTCGGCGCCGAGGACGCGTTCGGTGACATGGACTTCAAGGTCGCCGGCACCAAGGAGTTCGTCACCGCGCTCCAGCTCGACACCAAGCTGGACGGCATCCCGTCCGAGGTCCTGGGCGCGGCCCTGGGCCAGGCGCGGGACGCGCGGCTGACCATCCTGGAGGTCATGGCCGAGGCCATCGACAGCCCGGACGAGATGAGCCCGTTCGCGCCGCGCGTGACGTCGGTCAAGATCCCGACCGACAAGATCGGCGAGGTCATCGGCCCGAAGGGCAAGATGATCAACTCGATCACCGAGCAGACCGGCGCCGACATCTCCATCGAGGACGACGGCACGATCTACGTCGGCGCGGCGGACGGCCCGTCGGCCGAGGCCGCGATCGACATGATCAACGCCATCGCGAACCCGCAGCTGCCGAAGGTCGGCGAGCGCTTCCTGGGCACCGTGGTGAAGACCGCGGCGTTCGGCGCGTTCGTGTCCCTGCTCCCGGGCAAGGACGGCCTGATCCACATCTCGAAGCTGGGCAACGGCAAGCGCATCAACAAGGTCGAGGACGTGGTCAACGTCGGCGACAAGCTCCGCGTCGAGATCGCGGACATCGACCAGCGCGGCAAGATCAGCCTCGTGCTGGTGAACGAGGACGCGGAGCAGGCCCCGGCCGGCGACGCGCCCGCGCAGGACACCGCACCCGCCGAGGCCGAGGCCAACGCGCAGTGACGACTGGCGTCAACGGGACGGCCGCGAGTGCTTCGAGCACTCGCGGCCGTCCGCTTACGCGGAGGCTCGGGCACCTGCAGAAGCCCGGCAGCACGGTGTCGCTGGAACGCGGTGACGCGGGCGTCGCCGTGCGCCGCAGCCTGCTGCCGTCCGGCCTGCGGGTCATCACCGAGCGCATCCCCGGCGTGCGGTCCGCGTCGGTCGGCCTGTGGGTGCAGGTCGGGTCGCGCGACGAGCGCACCGAGGTCGCGGGCGCCGCGCACTACCTGGAACACCTGCTGTTCAAGGGCACCGCGAACCGCACCGCGGCGGCGATCGCCGAGGAGATCGACGCGGTCGGCGGCGAGCTGAACGCGTTCACCGCCAAGGAGCACACCTGCTACTACGCGCACGTCCTCGACGAGGACCTGCCGCTGGCGATGGACCTGGTGTGCGACGTGGTGTTCGACGCGCTGTGCGAGCCGCGGGACTTCGAGACCGAGCGCGGCGTGGTGCTCGAAGAGATCGCCATGCGCGACGACGACCCGGAAGACCTGCTGCACGACGCGTTCCTCGACGCCCTGCTGGGCGAGCACGTGCTGGGGCGGCCGGTGCTGGGCACCGAGCAGTCCATCGGGGACATGGACCGCGACGCGCTGTTCGGCTTCTACAAGAAGCGCTACACGCTGCCGCGGATGGTGCTCGCGGTGGCGGGCAACATCGACCACGCGCACGTGATGCGCCTGGTGCGCAAGCAGATCGGCGACCGGCTGGACCGCGTCGGCACGCCCGTCGCGCCGCGCGCCGGCCGGGCCCGCATCCCGGGCTCGCGCAAGCTGGTGCTGCACACCGACGACACCGAGCAGGCGCACCTGATGCTGGGCGTGCGCGGGCTGGACCGGCACGACGAGCGCCGGTTCGCGCTCAACGTGCTGAACGCCGCCCTGGGCGGCGGCATGAGCTCGCGCCTGTTCCAGGAAGTCCGGGAACGGCGCGGTCTCGCGTACCAGGTGTACTCGTCCGTGGGCCTCTACGCGGACGCGGGCACGTTGTCGGTGTACGCGGGCTGCCAGCCGGACCGGCTCGGCGACGTGGCCGGCGTGATCCGCGACGTGCTGTCCACAGTGGCCCGTGAAGGGCTCGGCGACGCGGAGGTGGCCCGCGGCAAGGGCCAGCTGCGCGGCGGGCTCGTGCTGGGCCTGGAGGACACCAGCTCGCGGATGTCGCGCATCGGCAAGAACGAGCTGAACTACGGCGACTACCTGTCCGTGGAGCAGACGCTGGCGCGCATCGACCAGGTCACGCCGGAGGAGGTCGCGGCGTTGGCGCGGGACTTGCTGCGACGCCCCGTCGCCGCCGCCGTGGTCGGCCCTTACGCTCACGCCGACGATCTGCCGCCCCAGGTGCACGAGGTGATCTCTTGACTCCCCAGCCGACTCCGGCCGAACCACTCCGCGTAGGCGTCATCGGTGCCCGTGGCCGCATGGGCGCCGAGGTGTGCCGTGCGGTCGAGGCCGCGCCGGACATGGAAGTCGTCGCGATGGTCGACGCGGGCGACTGGCTGTTCAACCTGGCCGACGCCGGGGCCCAGGTCGTGGTCGACTTCACCAGCCCCGACGTGGTGATGGACAACATCCGGTTCTGCGTGGACAACGACATCCACGCCGTCGTCGGCACCTCCGGGTTCGACGCGCAGCGGCTCGGCACGGTCGCCGAGTGGCTGGAGCCGAAGCCGGAGCTGGGCGTGCTGGTCGCGCCGAACTTCGCCATCGGCGCGGTGCTGTCCATGCGGTTCGCCGAGCTGGCCGCCCCGTACTACGAGTCGGCCGAGGTCATCGAGCTGCACCACCCGCGCAAGGTGGACGCGCCGTCGGGCACCGCCGCGCACACCGCCCGGCTCATCTCCCAGGCGCGCGAGGCGGCGGGCGTCGACCCGATGCCGGACGCGACGACCCAGGAGGCGCCGGGCGCGCGCGGGACGCTCGTGGGCGACGTGCGGGTGCACTCGTTGCGCGTGGCCGGGCTGATCGCGCACCAGGAGGTCGTGTTCGGCACGGAGGGCGAGACGCTGACGCTGCGGCACGACTCGATGGACCGCAAGTCGTTCATGCCGGGCGTGCTGCTGGCCGTGCGGTCGATCGCCGAGCACCCCGGTCTGTCCGTCGGCCTCGACAAGTACATGGACCTCTGACCAGGTGCTCATGAGGACCCCGCCCCGATGAAGGCCCCGCCCCGATGAAGACCCGCACCGTCGCATTCCTGATCACCGCCGCGCTGGCGGTGTACTTCGTGCTGCTCGGCGGCCGCGCAGTGGTGCTGCTGGGCACCGGAGACCCGGTCGGCATCGGCCTGGGCGTCGGTGTGCTGATGCTGCCGCTGATCGGCGCGTGGATCGCCTGGACGAACCTGAGGTTCGGCTTCACCACCGAGCGGATGGCCCGGCAGCTCGACGCGGAAGGTGGCCTGCCGGACACCTCCGGGCTGCCGCGCCGTCCGTCCGGACGGGTGGACCGGGAGGCCGCCGACGCGTGGTTCGAGGAGCGCCGGGCCGACGTGGAGTCGCGGCCGGAGGACTGGCGGGCGTGGTTCCTGCTGGCCCAGGCGTACGACCTGGCCGGTGACCGGAGCCGGGCGCGCGACACCATGCGGAAGGCCATCGCCCTCTACGGCTGAGCCTCACCTGGGGGTACTTGTCACACGTCCGGGTGGTTCGAGGTGCGGCCATCCGGGCGGCCGGGTAGTCGGTTGGGCATGGACCGTGCAGCGGTGGACCGCCTCTACGACTGTGACGTGCTGGACCGGCACGGCCGGCCCATCGGACCGGTCGCCGGACTGTGGCTGGCCGACGGCCGCCCGCTGTGGGCCGCGGTGCGCAGGGACAGCGGGGTCGCGCTGGTGCCGATCCGCGGCGCCCAGGTGCGCGACCGGCGGCTCGTCGTGCCGGTGGAGAAGCGCGAGGTCGACGACGCGCCGCGAGTCGACGGGCCGGAGCTGTCCGAGGCGGAGCAGGCGGAGTTGCACGACCACTACGGGCTGAGGGTGCCGGAGCAGCGCTTGGTGCGCCACGAACGCGGCGGGACCCCTCCCGGCGTCACTGGAGCCACCAACCGGCCACCGCGGCGGGTGACGCGGCCAGCACGCTGAACCGGGCGAACCGGCCGATCATGCCGGTGGAGATGAACAGCCAGGACGACATGCCCGCCAGTCCCGCCAGCACGGTGGTGAACATGAACGGCGGCAGGCCCAAGACCGAGCTGACGGCGTGCGTGCCGAACATCCAGCGCGGGTGCCGCTGACAGCGCAGCCGCACCCACTCCATCCGCGTCTTCCACTTCTGCCGCCACGGCGACAACGGCTCGGCCTTCTCCTTGCGCTTCAGGAACGCCGGCAGGTGCAGCGAACCGCGTGCGGCGAGGAAGTACAGCATCTTGCCCAGCACCTGGCCCAAGGCCACCACGAGCCCGATCCACCACCACGAGATGCCCGGCTGCTGGGTCACCAAACCGATCACGAAGATCTCGATGCTGATCAACGGCAGCATCGCGGAGCCGAACGCGACTCCGAACGTGAGGCACAACCACCCGAGCACTCGGCCGAGGCTACTCGTGCCGTCAGGGCGCCAGTAGTAGTGCCAACCCCCCAGTCACCCTTATCTCGCGCAACGGCCGCCCGCCGGCGTCCAGGGTGCGCACCGTGCCGTCCGGCTCCCACTCGGCCTTGCCGTAGAAGCCGATCGAGGCCTTGTCCGCCTCGGGCACCCACGCGACACCCCTCGTCGCACCCGCTCCACGCAGGTGTTCGGTCGCCGTGGCGAGCAGCCGCCCGCCGTGCCCGCGCCGGCCCCAGCGGGGCTCCACGAGCACGCTGACCAGCGCCGTCGTCCCGGCGTCGGCGGGCAGGGAGCCGTCCGCGTGCGCCACTTCCTCCTCGGGGGCCTTCCCGGCCGTGCAGAAACCGACCGTCCACCCGCCCTCGGCGGCGACGAACACCTGACCGCGCTCGACCGCCTCGGACCACGCCTGAGCGGTCTCGTCGACGTCGATCGCCTGGAGGACTTCGCCCGGCACGAGGTCCGCGTAGGCGGCCCGCCAGGTGTCTCGGTGGATTCGGGCGATCTCCGCCACGTCTTCGGGTCGCGCGGTGCGCACTGTGGCATCGGCCATGTCGTGAACCCTAGTGGCGGAAATCCGCGTGTCCCGCGGGGTGCCACGTGACAGCGTCAGCGACGTGCGTTGGGCGGCGTTGGGCATCGTGTACGTGGTTTGGGGTTCCACCTACCTCGCGATCAAGTTCACCATCGAGTCGATGCCACCGCTGCTCTCGGGCGGATCGCGGTTCCTGCTCGCCGGGGCGGTGCTGGCGCTGCTGGTGGCGTGGCGGGGCGGCCTGCGGATGACGCGGCGGCAGTTCGGCTCGGCGGTGCTGCTGGGGTTGCTGCTGCCGGCCTGGGGCAACGGGCTGGTGGTGCTGGCCGAGCAGTCCGTGGCGTCGGGGCTGGCGGCGCTGCTGGTGGCGTCCGTGCCGCTGCACGTGGTGCTGATGCGGCGGTTCACCGGGGAGCGCCCGCCTCCGGTGACGTACGCGGGCGTGGCCCTCGGGCTCGTCGGGTTGGGCGTGCTGGTGCTGAACGACGTGGGCGACTCGTCGTGGTGGGGGCCGTGGGTGGTGCTGCTGGCGGCGTTCGGGTGGGCGCTCGGGTCGTTCCTCAGCTCCAGGCTGGACACGCCCGCGAACCCGTTCGCGCTGTCGGCGGTGGAGATGCTGGCCGGCGGCACGGCGTTGACGGTGGTCGGCCTGCTCGCCGGTGAGCGGGTGTCGTTCGAGGCGATCACCACGTCCTCGTGGGTGGCGTGGGGGTACCTGGTGGTGTTCGGGTCGCTGCTGGCGTTCAGCTCGTACGTGTACGTGCTGGGGCAGCTGCCGGTGTCGACCGTGGCGACCTACGCGTACGTGAACCCGGTGATCGCGGTGGTGCTCGGGGTGTGGCTGGCCGGGGAGCGGTTCGGGGTGTTCCAGCTGCTCGGGGGCCTGCTGGTGGTGCTGGCGGTGGTCCTGGTCGTGCGGGCCGAGCGACAATGTCGGACCTGAGTGGGAGTATCCCGCCGTGCAGAAGATGAGCGCAGACGTCGCCCGCCGCACCGCACTCGGCGCGCAGGGTTTCGCCGACGCCCGGCCCGCCGCCGCGCCGACCCGCAGGCACCTCCAGAAGGTGCTGTCCCGGGTGCGGCTGTTGCAGCTGGACTCCGTCAACGTGGCGGTCCGCGCGCACTACATGCCGTTGTTCAGCCGGCTCGGGGCGTACCCGCTGTCGCTGGTGGACGAGGCGGCGTGGTCGCACAGCGCGCGCCGGCCGCGGCTGCTGGTGGAGTCGTGGGCTCACGAGGCGAGCCTGGTACCGGTGGAGGACTGGCCGCTGTTCCACTCGGGGGCCAAGCGTGACGGCTGGTGGAAGAACTACACCCAGGTCGCCGAGCGCTCGCCGCAGCTCCTGGACGACATTCTGGCGGTGGTGAAGGAGCTGGGGCCGATCGGCGCCGGTGCGACCGAGAAGGCGCTGGCCGGCGGCGGGCAGCGGGCCAAGGACCACTGGGGGTGGAACTGGTCCGAGGTCAAGCAGGTGTGCGAGTACCTGTTCGGCGCGGGCGTGCTGACGACGGGGTCGCGGCGCAGCTTCGAGCGGCTGTACGACCTGAGCGAACGGGTGCTGCCGCCGGAGGTGCTGGCCCGGCGGCTGTCGATCTCGGCCGAGGAGGGCTCGCGGGAGCTGGTGGCGCGCGCCGCCACGGCCTTGGGCGTGGCGACCGAGCCGGACCTGCGCGACTACTACCGCCTCCAGCCCGCGCGCAGTCGGCAGGCCGTGGCGGAGCTGGTCGAGGAGGGGGTGCTGGAGCCGGTCGAGGTGCAGGGCTGGGGCGTGCCCGCGTACCGGCACGTCGAGGCCCGCGTGCCGCGCCGGATCACGGGGCGAGCGCTGCTGTGCCCGTTCGACCCGCTGATCTGGGAGCGGGCCCGGACCGAGCGGATCTTCGACTTCTTCTACCGGATCGAGATCTACGTGCCGGCGTCGAAGCGGGTGCACGGCTACTACGTGTTCCCGTTCCTGCTGGACGGGGAGCTGGTGGGCCGGGTCGACCTGAAGGCGGACCGGGCCGCGGGAGTGCTCCGCGTGCAGGGCGCGTACTCGGAGCCGACCGCGGACGTCGGCCGGGTCGCGGTGGAGCTGGCGGCCGAGCTGCGCCACATGGCCGACTGGCTGGAGCTGGACACCGTCGAGGTCGTGCCCCGCGGCGACCTCGCGCCGGCCCTCGCGGCAGTGACTCGCTGAAGCACCGCGGCGCGCGCGTCGGGGGTGCGCACGCCGCGGCTGGTCTCAGCTCGTCGCCGCCGTCACCAGGGCGGTGCCGCTGCCGGTCCGGCCGGTGATGAAGAGGGACGCCTCGCCCTCCGGCGGGGTGTCCGAGACGGCCAGTTCGCTGCGCGCCGACCCGGAGCTGGACACCAGGTCGACCTGCGCCGCCACACCGGACCGCACGCCCACCCGGACGTCACCGGAGCCGGTGCCCAGCTGGATCCGGCCGGACGCCGCGTCGGCGACCGTGACGTCACCGCTGCCCGTCCGCACCTGCACGTCGTCCTGCACGGCGCCCAGCCACACGTGGCCGGTGCCGGTGTGGAGCACGGTGTTCCCGCCGACGGACGACACCTCGATGTCGCCGCTCCCGGTCTTCGCCCGCAGCCCGCCCGACATCGGACCGAGCCGCACCTTGCCGGAACCCGAGTTGACCTGCGACGACGCGTCCGCCCGGTCCACCGTGACGTCACCCGTGCCGGTCTGGATCTCCAGCCGCCCGGCGGCGCCCGTCACGGTCACGTCCGCCGACCCCGCCTTGGTGATCACGTGCGACCCGACCGGCGCCCGCACGGTGACGCCCAACGGCACCGCCCGCAACGGCAGCGCCTTGGACGACTGCACCTTCAGCCGCGTGCCGGACATCTCCACGCGAGCGTCCCGCACGGCCTCCTCCGGGCCGGCCGGCTGGGCGCCGGCGTTGCCGAACTGGTCGTTCACCCAGGTCAGCAGGCCGGACAGGCCCGCCGTCCACGACTCGCCCTGCGACGGGTCGTGCTTCACCTCGACGTGCACGCCCGGCTCGTCCACCAGGTGCACGCGCACCCGGCCGGCGATCAGCGCGACGTCGATCTCCGCCACACCTTCGACCTCGAAGCTCTGCTGACGCACGACATCCGTTTCCACGATTCCCCCTCAGCCCTGGACCCAGCCGCGCACGCGGGAGGACGACGAGCCGCCGTCCCCCTGGTCCTTCGGCGGTCCCCAGTGCTTGTGACCGCCACCGGGACCGCCCCTGCGCCCGCCGACCGCGCCCTGCACGGCCTGGGCCACGAACGTGTTCAACGACATGCCCTGGGCGGAGGCGGCCTGTTCGGCCTTGGCCTTCAGCTCGTCCAGCAGCCGCAACGTGACGCGCGTGGCGTCACCGGCGGCGGGCCGGGGAACTTCCCGCGGCTCGGGTTCGGGTTCCTCCCGAGCGGACGCGCCGGTGACGACCACCTGCACGTCCCGTCCGTCCAACCGCACGTCGACGACGGGGCCGTCGAGGGCCGCGGTGACCTCCGCGGCCAGGTCGGACAGCGCGTTCATGAGTGCGAGCCGCGCGGCGGGCTCCAAGGCTGCGGACAGCAGGGCCGCGGTGCGCCGGGTGTTGTCATCCCCGGCGGACGCGGCCGTCGCGAGGTCCTCGCGCAGTGCTGCGATGTACGGCGACAGATCCATGACACCACCATGACGTCAAAACTGACGTTCGTCAAGGAACCCGTGATGTCGCCATGACGGCACAAGGCGGCACGACGGCGTCGGTGGCGACACGAGCGCGGCAGGCGGCAGCGATCGGCATGGCGAATGGACGCGCGCCGATCGGCCGAACAGAGGCGCGTGGCTCGGCTTCGGAGAGGCTTCGGTTAGGGTTCGGGCCATGGCTGAGACGGTGGCGCCTAAGGTGCAGTTGATCGCGAAGACGGAGTTCTTCCCCCCGGACGGCGTCCCGTGGTCCACCGACGCCGACGGCGGCGAGGCGCTGGCCGAGTTCGCGGGCCGCGCCTGCTACCAGTCGTGGACCAAGCCGAACCCGGCCACCGCCACGAACTCCGGCTACATCAAGCACATCATCGAGGTCGGCCACCTCTCGGTGCTGGAGCACGGCTCGGTCACCTTCTACATGACCGGCATCTCCCGCTCCCTGACGCACGAGCTGATCCGGCACCGGCACTTCTCGTACTCGCAGCTGTCCCAGCGGTACGTGCCCGAGCGCAACGCCGCCATGGTCGAGCCGGACGTCATCGCGAACGACCCCGAGCTGCACGAGAAGTTCCTCGCCGCCGCGCAGGCCAGTGTCGAGGCCTACAACGAGCTGCTGAAGGGCCTGGAGGAGAAGTTCTCCGACGTCCCCAGCGCCACCCTGCGCCGCAAGCAGGCCCGTCAGGCGGCCCGCGCGATCCTGCCCAACGCCACCGAGACCCGCATCGTGGTGACCGGCAACTACCGCGCCTGGCGGCACTTCATCGCCATGCGCGCCACCGAGCACGCCGACGTGGAGATCCGCGCCCTGGCCGTGGAGTGCCTGCGCCAGCTCCAGAAGGCGGCGGCCAACGTGTTCGCCGACTTCGCCGTCTCCACCCTGTCCGACGGCACCGAGGTCGCCTCCAGCCCGCTGGTCACCGAAGGCTGACGACCGGTGAAGCGGCTGATCGTCGACGTCCGGCCGGGTGAGTACACGGTCGCCCGGCTGGCCGCGGACGCGCCGGTCCCGGCCGGGCTGCTCGACGCGCCCGGTCTCGTGTCCGTGACCAGGACGCCCGACGAGCTGTCCGTCGTGTGCCCGAGCGAGGTGGCCCCGCCGGCGGAGACCGCGCAGCCCGGTTGGCGGCTGCTGACCGTGCGCGGCCCGCTGGAGTTCACGCTCACCGGGATCATGGCCGCGCTGTCGGGCGAGCTGGCCGCGGCGGGTGTGAGCTTGTTCGCGTTGTCCACATACGACACGGACCACCTGCTGGTGAAGGCTGGTGACCTGGCCCGCGCGGTGCAGGCGCTGCGAGCTTCCGGGCACGAAGTCACGAAACCGTGAAACCGGACCGGGTTCCGGCGGGTCTGAAGTAGCGTCCGCCCGGTCCGCGGTCGGGTTTCGAGGAGTGACGGTGACTGGTCCCCAAGGTGTGAGCACCCAACCCCGCGTCATCGCGGGCAGGTACACCCTGCTCGCCGAGCTGGGGCGCGGCGGCATGGGCGTCGTCTGGCGCGCCCAGGACAACGTGATCGGTCGCCAGGTCGCGATCAAGGAGCTGCACCTGCCCGACGGCATCGCGCCCGAGGAGCGCCGGGTGCTGGAGGAGCGGGTGCTCCGCGAGGCGCGCACCGCCGGCCGGCTGAACGACCCCGGCGTGGTCACGGTGTTCGACGTGGTCGCCGAGCACGGCACGAACTACATCGTGATGGAGCTGGTCGAGGCGCCCACGCTCTCCACGCTGATCAACGCGCACGGCCCGATGCCGCAGGAGCGGGTCGTCGCCATGGCGGTCCAGGCGCTGTCCGCACTGGACTCCGCGCACCAGGCGGGCATCGTGCACCGGGACGTGAAGCCCGGCAACCTGATGGTCACGCCCGCCGGCCGGGTGAAGCTGACCGATTTCGGCATCGCCCAGGCCGTGGACGACCCGCGGCTGACCACCGCCGGCAGCCTCATCGGCTCGCCCGCCTACATGTCGCCGGAACGGATCCACGGCCACGAGGCGTCGCCCGCCTCCGACCTGTGGGCGTTGGGCGCGACCCTCTGCTACGCCGTGGAGGGCGTCAACCCGTACGAGCGCACGTCCACCGCGTCCACCCTGCACGCGATCATGAACGAGATGCCCCGGCTGACCAGGGCGCACGGCGCGCTCGGCGCGGTGATCACGGGCCTGCTGATGCCCGACCCGAACGCCCGGCTCACCGGCCCGCAGGCGCGCGCCATGCTGGAACGCGCCGCCGCCCAGCCGACCCCGCCGACGGGGTTCGGCGTGCCGCCGAACTCGACCATGCACTACACCGCGCCGACCGCCGTGCGGAAGCCGTGGCTGAAGAACGCGCTGATCTCCGGCGGCGTGCTGGCCGCGGTCGCGCTGCTGGTCGCGGGCGTGTTCCTGGGCCGGTGGATGTTCACCGACGGCCCGCCCGCCGCGATGGCCGAGTCGATCACCTTCGGATCCGAGGGCACCATCGCGGCGAGCCAGTTCGAGCTGCGCGAGGGGCAGTGCGGCGACAACTTCGTCGAGCAGGACATCACGGTGAACGCCACCTCCTGCGAGAAGCCGCACCGGGTCGAGGTCTACGCGGCCGGCTCGCCGTTCGGCTCCTCGGACAAGCGCGCCTACCCCGAGGGCGAGTGGATGAGGGAGTACGCGGAGCGCTTCTGCACGCTGCACTTCATGTCCGACCGCGTCCCGGTGGAGGACAAGGCGGACAAGTTCCGTTACGTCGCCGTGGTGCCGACGGCGAAGGAGTGGAAGGCCGACCCGAGCGATTCGGACGACAAGGGCAGCCGTGAGGTGTTCTGCGTGCTGTGGAACGCGGACAAGACCGCGTTGTCCGAACAGGTGTACGCCGAGTAGGGGTGGAGTCGGCCCCGAGTAGGCACTGTCGTCGCAGGTTGCGGAGGGTGACGCGGTAGATTTCCGGCTATGACCGGAAGTCCTACCGCCTTGCCCGGCCGACCCTTCGGCCGCGTGCTCACCGCCATGGTCACCCCGTTCGACGCCCGCGGGGCGGTGGACCTGGACAAGGCGCAGAAGCTCGCCGAGCACCTCGTCGAGCTGGGCAGCGACGGTCTCGTGCTCAACGGCACCACCGGCGAGAGCCCCACCACGAGCAACACCGAGAAGGCCGACCTCATCCGCGCCGTGGTGGAGGCGGTCGGCGACCGCGTGACCGTGGTGAGCGGCGCCGGCACGTACGACACCGCGCACAGCGTCCAACTCGCCAAGGACGCGGAGGCGGCCGGCGCACACGGGCTGCTGCTGGTCACGCCGTACTACTCGCGCCCCTCCCAGGAAGGCGTGTACGCGCACTTCACCACCGTGGCCGACCAGATCGGCGTGCCGGTGATGCTCTACGACATCCCGCCGCGCACCGTCATCCCCATCGACGTGGACACCCTGCTGCGGCTCGCCGAGCACCCCCGGATCGTGGCCGTGAAGGACGCCAAGGGCGACCTGCACGCGGGCAGCAAGGTCATGGCCGCCACCGACCTGGCCTACTACTCCGGTGACGACCCGCTGAACCTGCCCTGGCTGTCGGTCGGCGCGGTCGGCTTCGTCAGCGTCATCTCGCACTTCGCCGGGGACAAGCTGCGCGACATGCTCAACGCCTTCGAGTCCGGGGACGTCGCCGGCGCGAGGGCGATCCACCAGTCACTGCTGCCGCTGCTGCGGCCCTTCAGCCGGATGCCCGGCGTCACCTACGCGAAGACCGCGCTGCGTGTGCGCGGACTCGACGTGGGCGACCCGAGGCTGCCGCTGGTACCTGCTTCAACCGAGGACATCGAGGCTGTCGAAGCCGAATTGGGAGTCAACGCGTGATCAACCCGAACTCACCCCCGCCCGCACTGCCAGAGGGAGCTCTGCGCCTCGTCGCACTGGGCGGAATTGGCGAGATCGGCCGCAACATGACGGTGTTCGAGCACGCCGGCCGGCTGCTCGTCGTGGACTGCGGCGTGCTGTTCCCCGAGGACGACCAGCCGGGCGTCGACCTGATCCTGCCCGACTTCCGGGCGATCGAGGACCGGCTGGACGACATCGAGGCCGTGGTCCTGACGCACGGGCACGAGGACCACATCGGCGCGGTGCCGTTCCTGCTCAAGCTGCGCCCGGACGTGCCGGTGGTCGGTTCCCGGCTCACGCTCGCGCTGCTCGCGGCCAAGTGCCGGGAACACCGCCAGACGCCGCGGCTGGTCGAGATCGGCGACGGCGAGCGGCGCTCGTTCGGCCCGTACGACCTGGAGTTCTTCCCGGTCAACCACTCCATCCCGGACGCCGTCGCGGTCGCCATCCGCACGACCGCCGGCCTGGTGCTGCACACCGGTGACATCAAGCTCGACCAGCTGCCGCTGGACGGCAGGCTGACCGACCTGGCCGGGTTCTCCCGGCTCGGCGACGAGGGCGTCGACCTGTTCCTGGTGGACTCGACCAACGCCGAGGTACCGGGGTTCGTGGTGCCGGAGCGCGAGATCGGGCCGGTGCTGGAGAACGTCATCCGCAAGGCCAACCAGCGGGTGATCGTGGCGTGCTTCGCCTCGCACGTGCACCGCGTGCAGCAGGTGCTGGACGTGGCCGTGCAGTACAACCGGCGGGTCGCGCTGGTCGGCCGGTCGATGGTGCGCAACATGGGCATCGCGTCCGAGCTGGGGTACCTGCGCGTGCCGGACGGCCTGTTCGTGGACCTCAACGAGGCCATGGACATGCCCGAGGACCAGGTGATGTTCGTGTCCACCGGGTCGCAGGGCGAGCCGCTGTCGGCGCTGTCCCGGATGGCGCGCGGCGAGCACCGGCAGATCTCGATCAAGGCCGGGGACACGATCGTGCTGGCGTCGTCGCTGATCCCGGGCAACGAGAACGCGGTGTTCGGCGTGGTCAACGGCCTGGCGCGGCTCGGCGCGACGGTCGTGCACCAGGGCAACGCCAAGGTGCACGTGTCCGGCCACTCGCCCGCCGGCGAGCTGCTGTTCCTGTACAACGCGGTGCGGCCGTCGAACGTCATGCCGGTGCACGGCGAGTGGCGGCACCTGCGGGCGAACGCGGCGCTGGCCGTGGCGACCGGCGTGGCCGAGGAGCGGGTCGTCATCGCCGAGGACGGCGTGGTGGTCGACCTGGTCGAGGGCAAGGCCGCGATCAGCGGCAAGGTCGAGGTCGGGCACGTCTACGTGGACGGGCTGTCCGTCGGCGACGTCGGCGAGTCGACCCTGTCCGACCGGCTGGTGCTCGGCGAGGGCGGGTTCATCGCCATCACCGTGGCCGTGGACTCCACCAACGGCCGCGCGGTCGCACCGCCGACCGTCTCCGGGCGCGGGTTCTCCGACGACCCGAAGGCCCTCGACCAGGCCGTGTCGCTGGTGGAGATGGAGCTGTCCCGCACCGAGGCCGAGGGCATCACGGACTCGCACCGCATCGCGCAGGCCGTGCGCCGCGTGGTGGGCCGCTGGGTCGCCGAGACCTACCGCCGCCGCCCGATGATCGTGCCCACCATCATCCCGGTGAACTGACCGCCGCCAGGGCGGGGAGGACGTGACGTGGCCGAGGTTCTGCTGTTCCACCACGCGCACGGGTTGACGCCCGGTGTCGAGGTCTTCGCCGAGCGGTTGGCGGAGGCCGGGCACACCGTCCACCTGCCTGACCTGTACGAGGGGCGCATCTTCGTCGACCTGGGCGCGGGCCTCGACTACGCGGAGGAGGTCGGGTTCGGCACGATCGCCGAACGCGGCCTCCTCGCCGCCGAGGGACTGCCCGCCGACGTCGTCTACGCGGGGTTCTCGCTGGGCGTGCTGCCGGCGCAGATGCTGGCCCAGACCAAGCCGGGTGCGGCGGGCGCGCTGCTGTTCAGCGCGTGCGTGCCGCTGGCGGAGTTCGGCGGCTCCTGGCCCGCGAGCGTGCCGGTGCAGGTCCACGCGATGTCGGCGGACGAGCTGTTCGTGGAGGACGGCGACCTCGACGCGGCGCGGGCCCTGGTCGCGGGCGCGGCGGATGGCGAGCTGTTCCTGTACCCGGGCGACAAGCACCTGTTCGCCGACGAGAGCCTGTCGTCCTACGACGAGGCGGCCGCCGTCGTGATGATGGAGCGCGTGCTCGCGTTCCTGAACTAGTGCCCGTCGTCGGGTGGGATTCAACGGGGTGATTACTCCCGGCCCGTCACGATCGCCGGACCGGAACCCGATTCCCTGCGCGACACCGCAGTGCCGGAATCCCGCGATGTGCGGTCTCGCGCGCGGGATTCCCGGCAGTTCAGCGTATGGTCGCCGCGGTGCGGGAACGGATGGGTGATCGCCCTTTTCCTTCCGGTCGCGCGCCGATCGGTCGGCACTCGTTCGCCGCATTTACCCGGTGAATCGCGCGTGGTTACGGTGTGCGCTGGAATCACCCGATTTCGCGGATTCACGATCGAACGGTGAGGAAATCCATGGGTGGAACGCGTGGACGAAGAATGGGCGCCCTCCTGGTCCGGGCGGCGGCCGTCGTGCTGGCGGCCTCGGCGGCGGTGGCGCTCGGCCCGGTCGCACGGGCGGAGGCCGGCGTCGCGGCCGTGCCGCGGTCGGTGATCACCGGGGCGACGGCGGGCCTGACGGGCTCGGCGATCTCCCTCCAGGCCACGAACACCATCACCCGCGGCGCGTGGTCGTGCACGTTGACCGTGAGCAACCCCGGTCGGTGGTACGGCGGTTCCGGCGGCGGCGTGCAGGGGCCGGGCTGGCTGAACTGCAGCCACGTCATGCCCCAGATGGAGATCTTCGTGGGCGTGGTCCGCAACAACACCCTCGTGGCCGTCGCGACCGATTACGGCAGGTCCACGATCCAGGTCAACACCAACGCCTCCGTGTCGCCTTACGTCCGGGCGACCTACTTCATGGCCGCTGTCGGGACCGTCGAGTGGCCGGACGGCCTGATCACCGAGTTCCCCGAGCTGCACAGCCCGTTGTTCACGATCTGATCGCCGCGCTTTCCGGTCCACCGTCCTCGGTGGACCGGTCGGGGTGCCCTACTCCGGCTTCCAGGGGCTCTTGCCCGTGGTGGGCCGCGTGGGGTCGTGGAACTTCGGCAGGTCCGGCTCGTCGATCCGCAACGGCACCAGGCCCGCCGTGATCGCCCGCATGATCCGCTCGTGCGCGCGCCGCGCGTCACCCGGCTTGCCGTCCTCCAGGCCGGACAGGTCCACCGGCTTGCCGAAGTGCACCTTGAACGTCGGTCGCCGCCGCATCCCGCGCGCGTACGACGTGAGGTACGGCTTGACGTCCTGCCACCCGTCGACGTGGGTGTTGCCCCAGTAGACGGCCTCGTGCGCGCCCCACTGGCTGACCGGGACCACCGGGATGCCGCCGCTCAGCGCCAGCCTGGCCGCGCCGGTCTTGCCCCGCTCCGGCCACAACCCGGGATCGAGGCTGACCCGGCCTTCCGGGTACAGCGCGATGGGGTCGCCGCCGCGCTGCAACGCCTCGACGGTGCGGTGGTAGGCGTCGCCGACGTCCGCCGCCGCCCGGTCCACCCGCAGGTGGCCGGAACCCCGCAGCAGCGGCCCGAGGACCGGGGCGTCGAGCAGCCCGCCCGCGAGCAGGAAGCGCGGCGCGACACCGATCCGGCGGCAGGCCGCGATCAGCACGAAGGGGTCGAGGTTGCCGATGTGGTTGGACGCGAGCAGCAGGGGACGTCCCCTGAGGTCCGCCGGGATGTCGCCGGTGACTTCGAGTCGTCCGCTGAGGCCGACGACCCCTTGGTCGACAGCGGTCAGCACGCGCCACAGCAGTGGTGTGGGCACAGCGCGAAAGGCTACGGCGTGTCGAGGTGTCGGCGCACCGCATCCCGGGCAACTATGGAGGACTGGCAGCGCAGGTCACGTCGAGCGTGACCGTTGGGGCTGGTGGGGTTCGAGGGACTACCGTAGAGGGCATGGCCGGCCGAACTGGGACTTCGCGCAAGGGCTCGACCCGCACCACCGGATCCGGGTCGAAGCCCCGTGCTCGCGCGGCCAGGCCGGCTGCCAAGCGCGCGGCGCCGAAGAAGAAGTCCGGCTCCTCGATCGGCAAGGTGTGGGGCCTGCTCGGGCGCGGTGTCGGTTCGGTGGTCCGCGCGGTCGGCCGGGGCAAGGAGCTGGACCCGGCGCACCGCCGTGACGGCCTGGGGCTGGTGCTCATCGCGCTGGGCGTCATCAGCGCCGCGGGCGTGTGGTTCCAGGCGGGCGGTCCGGTGGGGCAGTGGGTCGACGTCGCGGTGCGCAGCTCCGTCGGCGGCCCTGCGGTGATCGTGCCGCTGATGCTGCCGGCGATCGGCGTCACGCTCATGCGCACCGACCCGAACCCCGAGGCCCGGCCGCGCCTGGTGATCGGCGGACTCCTGGTCATGGTGGGCTTCCTGGGCATGTTCCACCTCGTCGGCGGCCTGCCGGTGGACCCGCTCGCACGCCGTGACGCCGGTGGCGCGCTCGGCTACCTCGCCGGCGGTTTCCTGGCCCAAGGTCTGACGCCGTGGGTCGCGGGTCCGCTGCTGGTGCTGATCTTCGGGTACGGCGTGCTGCTGCTCGTGCACGTGCCGATCCGCGACGTGCCCGCGAAGCTGGGCGGCCTGCTCAACCGGGGCAAGTCCGTCGACGAGTTCGAGCCGGAGGAAGAGGACGAGCCGGAGCCGCCCAAGCTGCGCCGCCCGTCCCGCAGCCGCCGCCAGGCCACCGCGGTCCCGGACGAGCAGGCCGAGCTGCCGCTGGACGAAGAGCCGACGCCGCCGCCCGTGAAGCCCGCGCCCAAGCCCAAGTCCAGCCCGGAGACGGCCAAGCCGGCCGCGATCGCCGTGCGCGCGGTCGAGGGCGACTACCGGCTGCCGCCGCCGACCATCCTCAAGGACGGCGACGCGCCGAAGGCCCGCAGCAAGGCCAACGACCTGATGATCGAGGCCATCACCGGCGTGCTCGACCAGTTCTCCATCGACGCGCAGGTCACCGGCTTCACCCGCGGCCCCACGGTCACCCGGTACGAGGTGGAGCTGGGTCCGGGCGTGAAGGTCGAGAAGATCACCGCGCTGACCAAGAACATCGCCTACGCGGTGGCCACCGACAACGTCCGGCTGCTGGCCCCGATCCCCGGCAAGTCCGCCGTGGGCATCGAGGTGCCCAACAGCGACCGCGAGATGGTGCGCCTCGGCGACGTGCTGCGCTCGCCGTCCACGGTCAACGACAACCACCCGATGGTGATCGGGCTGGGCAAGGACATCGAGGGCCACTTCGTCACCGCGAACCTGACCAAGATGCCGCACCTGCTGGTCGCGGGCTCCACCGGTTCCGGCAAGTCCAGCTTCGTGAACTCGATGCTGGTGTCGCTGCTGGCGCGGGCCACGCCGGAGGAGGTGCGGATGATCCTGATCGACCCGAAGATGGTCGAGCTGACGCCGTACGAGGGCATCCCGCACCTGATCACGCCCATCATCACCCAGCCGAAGAAGGCCGCCGCCGCGCTGGCCTGGCTGGTCGAGGAGATGGAGCAGCGCTACCAGGACATGCAGGTCAACCGGGTCCGGCACATCGACGACTTCAACCGCAAGGTCAAGTCGGGCGAGATCGCGGCGCCGCCGGGCAGCGAGCGCGTCTACCGCCCGTACCCGTACATCATGGCGATCGTGGACGAGCTGGCCGACCTGATGATGACCGCGCCGCGCGACGTCGAGGACGCGATCGTGCGGATCACGCAGAAGGCGCGCGCGGCGGGCATCCACCTGGTGCTGGCGACGCAGCGGCCGTCCGTGGACGTGGTGACCGGCCTGATCAAGACGAACGTGCCGTCCCGGCTGGCGTTCGCCACGTCGTCGCTGACCGACTCGCGGGTCATCCTGGACCAGCCGGGCGCGGAGAAGCTGATCGGCATGGGCGACGGCCTGTACCTGCCGATGGGCGCCTCGAAGCCGGTGCGCGTCCAGGGCGCGTACGTCGGGGACGACGAGATCTCCGAGATCGTCAACTTCGCCAAGACCCAGGCGCAGCCGGAGTACACGGACGGCGTCACGGCGGCGAAGGCGAGCGAGAAGAAGGAGATCGACGCCGACATCGGTGACGACCTGGAACTGCTCATCCAGGCGGCGGAGCTGATCGTCACGTCCCAGTTCGGCTCGACGTCCATGCTGCAGCGCAAGCTGCGGGTGGGCTTCGCCAAGGCGGGACGGTTGATGGACCTGCTGGAGACGCGCGGCGTCGTGGGCCCGTCGGAAGGCTCGAAGGCCCGCGACGTGCTGATCAAGCCGGACGAGCTGGACTCGCTCGTCTACCTGATCCGCGGCGGTTCAGGCCCGGACGACGCCGATGAGGACTGACGTCCCCGCGGCGCGTTCCCCGGAATGGGATGTTCCCCCGCCGGAGCGATGACGGGGGAACGGTCACGACGGCGTCAGCTGGCGCCGAACTGGCGCACCGCGTTGTAGTAGGCGTCCGCGGTCCGGTTGCAGGACCAGTTGCCCGCGCACTGGTGGTACATGTCGGACTTGAAGTTGTTGTCGATCCGCAGGCGGGTCGACTCGTTGAACCGGCCCTGCCGCTTGTAGTTGCGGTAGCCGAAGTCGTGCCGGTGGCAGGCCGGCAGGAACTTGAAGCCGAACGGGTTGTCCGGCGACCAGGAACAGCCGTCCGACGACCAGTCGAGCTGGGTGCTGTACGGCCGCTGCGTGCGGATGGAGGCGAACTGCGCCAGGGACTTGCTGAAGAGGTAGTCGTCGGTCACCGCCGGAGCGTTGATCGCCGCCTGACCGACACCGGCGCCGACCAGCAGGGCGAGCGCGGCGACCATGACGGCGAACGTGTTGCGCAGGGATTTCACGAGCACGGTACTTCCCCTCGGTTTTCGGTTTTGAGGGTTTGTACCGGTCGCTGATCAACGGGCAACAGCCCCGATCGGCTCACTCCGTCTCAATTACGGGTGAACATCCGACCGCGAACGGTCACCGGTGTCGACGGGACCCGCCGGTTCCGGAATCCCAGTGGTGCCAACACTTCAGCGTTCGCCGAGCCGGTGGGCACGTCGCCGGTCGAGACGCTGCGGGACCATTCGGCGGCCGAGTGGTTGGGCCGTCGAACGTGTTCCGGATGGGCCGGACAACTCGCTGCACTGCCCTGAACCGTCCAACGCCGGGTGGTCCGCCGGTACGAACGACGGTTCGGCGTTCGCGATCGGTACTTCGCGCAGCCGTACCCAGTCCGGCGAGGTCCCGATGCCTTGCCCGGCTCGCTGCCTCGCTGTCCGCGCCGGCGGGCTCGGACGGCGGGCTCAGACGGCGCGCCTGCGGTAGTACTCCGAGACCCACGGACCGATCAGGCACACCGCGAGCACGTACGCGAACACCACCGGCCACGCCGTCACCTCGTCCAGCGAGGCGGACGCCGACCGCACCACGACGTACTCGGCGACGAACAGCAGCACCCAGAACACCAGCCGCTTCACCCCGGATCGCCACGGGTGCCGGCCGATCGAACGGTCGTACCAGTACCCCGCTCGCAGCCCGACCAGCACGCCGATGACCGCGATCACGCGGCTCTCCGTCGGGCGGGGGAGCGGCGGGTGGCGGAGCGGCGGGTGGCGGAGCGGCGGGTGGCGGAGCGGCGGACCGGCCGGCGGACGTCTTCCCCGGCGGCGTCGCCGAGCCGGTCCCGGTCGGGCGGGCGAGCCGAACCCCACCGCACCGGCCCGAACGCCCCGACCTGCGCCCGTGCGTCACCGCAGGGCGAACCGGGGAGCACGAGGTCCGGGTCGTCGTCCTGGACGGGCCGGAGCGCCGTCATCGGACCGGCTCGTCGTGGTCGTCTCCCCGGTCGAGGAACCGCTGGATCGTCGGCTCGTCGGGGATCTCGTCGTCCTCGCCGGTGTCGGTCAGACGTTCGGCGATGGGCACCGGTTCCCCGGCCCAGGCGGGCTTGAAGTCGTCGCCGGGGAGCAGTTGGTGGCGGCGGGCGAACTCCTCGGCGGCGTCGCGGATGGACTCGCGCAGCGTGCCGATCACGACGGTCTCGGCGGTGTAGGTCAGCTCCACGAGGAGTGCGCGCATCCGGTCGAGCTGGTCCTCCTGGCCCGCGTTGTCGGCCAGTTGCGGCCAGAGGTGGCGCTCGAACACCGACACGAAGTCGGCCGCGATGCCGTCGGTGGCGGTGCGCAGGTTGGCGAACTTGTCCAGCACGTCCTCGCTGGGGACGCTCAGCGCGGCGAGCCGGTTGCCCGAGTCGAGCGCCCAGCGGCGGACGTGAGGCCAGCCGCGTCGCCAGCGGACCAGGCCGAGCTGGACGGCGCGGCGCAGGACGCGGGGCCGGATGTCGCCCATCGGGACCAGGCGGCTGATGTCGCGGACCCTGATCCGGACCCAGTCGTCCGGGCCTTCGGCGTCGCCGACGCCCAGCACCGCCGCGACGCTGGCGCCCTTCTCGCGCGCCTTCACCAGTTCGGCGATCGCGGGCAGCGAGAAGCCGCGCGACTGGAGGCGTTGGACGAGGGCGAGGCGTTCCAGGTGGGAGGCGTTGTAGTAGGCGACGCGGCCCTGCCTGCGCGGCGCGTGCAGGACGCCTTTGGTCTGGTACATGCGGATGGTGCTGCCGGGCAGGCCGACCCGGACCGCCAACTCGTCGACCGTCAACTGCTCCACGACGCCGATCTTGGTGTGGCTCGTTCGTCGAGTCAAGACTCTTCGAGTTGCTGTTCGAAGAGTTACAAGTGCAGGAGCATGCGCGAGTTGCCGAGGGTGTTGGGCTTCACGTACGAGAGGTCCAGGAACTCGGCCACGCCCTCGTCGGCCGACCGCATGATCTCCTCGTAGACCTCCGACGACACCGGCGTGCCGTCGATCTCCACGAAGCCGTGCTTGCCGAAGAAGTCCGTCTCGAAGGTGAGCACGAACAGCCGCTCGAGCTGGAGCTCGCGGGCCGTCTCGATCAACCGGTGCACGATCCGGTGCCCGATGCCCCGCCCCAGCGCCGTAGGCGCCACCGCGACCGTGCGGATCTCGGCCAGGTCCTCCCACAGCACGTGCAGGGCGCCACACCCCAGGACCACGCCGTCTTCCTCGGCGACCCAGAACTCCTGGATGTCCTCGAACAGCGTCACGAGCGGCTTGGCCAGCAACACCTTGCCCGCGTACGCGTCGATGAGGGTCTTCATCGTCCGCACGTCGCCGGTGCGGGCGCGACGCACGTTGATCGGGTCGTTCACGTGTTCAACGTAACCGCCGGACGCCACCGGCTCCTATTCGGCGGGCGTCGGAGGTGTCCGGTGCTCCGCGGCCCAGGACGGGCCACCACCGGTCGTTCCGCGATGAGCCGGAGCGCCTGCTCATGCCGTTGTGCGCGAAGGGCCGCCGTTCCTGAGCCTTGCCGCGCAATCGGCCATCACGGCTCCACTTCCGGTGTGCCACCGGTTCACCGGGAAGCGGAGATTCAGAAAAGCGATCTCGTGAACGCCGTGCGGGGCGAAGCGAGGGCTGCTGACCGAAGCGGGAATTCGCGGGGGCGGTCGGGGTGAACTGTCCCGGCGCGCAGGATGACGTGCTCGCGGTCGACCAGGAGCTCGACCGCGCGACGGTCGGGGAGGGGGCGAGGACGCCGTGGCGCGCGCCACCTTCCCCGGGCCGGACAGCCCCGGCCACAGGCGTCGGAGGGCTCGTGCGAACGGTCCTCCGCACCTGACCTGGACCGCTCGTCGCACCGAGGGTGCCCGGCCGGCCGACGACGGCTGCCGCGCCGGTTACGCTGAGCACCGTGTCTTCCCCCACCACGTCCAAGCGCGTCGCCATGCTGACCCTCGGGTGCGCCCGCAACGAAGTCGACTCCGAAGAGCTCGCCGGCCGCCTCACCGCCGGTGGTTGGGAGTTGGTCGACGACGAGGCCGACGTGGTCGTGGTGAACACGTGCGGCTTCGTGGAGTCGGCCAAGAAGGACTCCGTGGACACCCTCCTCGCCGCCGCGGACAGTGGCGCGAAGGTGGTCGCGGTCGGGTGCATGGCGGAGCGGTACGGCGCCGAGCTGGCCGACAGCCTGCCCGAGGCGAACGCCGTGCTGGGCTTCGACCACTACACCGACCTCGCCGACCGCCTGGACGACGTCCTCGCAGGTCAGAGCATCCAGTCGCACAAGCCGGTGGACCGGCGCACGCTCCTCCCGCTCACCCCCGTGCAGCGTCCGAAGGCCGCCGAGGACGTCCAGGTCCCCGGTCACGGCTGGGGGCCGCGCGTCCTGCGCACCCGCCTGACGGACAGCCCGGTCGCCCCGCTGAAGATCGCCTCCGGTTGCGACCGCCGCTGCTCGTTCTGCGCGATCCCGTCGTTCCGCGGGGCCTTCGTGTCCCGCCACCCGGACGAGGTGGTGGCCGAGGCGATGTGGCTGGCCGAGCAGGGCGTCCGCGAGGTCTTCCTGGTCTCGGAGAACTCCACCTCCTACGCCAAGGACCTGCCGCGCGAGCTGGGCGGCCTCGAACAGCTGCTGGAGCGGTTGGCGAAGGTCCCCGGCATCGACCGGGTGCGGGTGTCCTACCTCCAGCCGGCCGAGACGAAGCCCGCGTTGGTCAAGGCCATCGCCACCACCGAGGGCGTGGCCGACTACTTCGACATGTCCTTCCAGCACTCCAGCGAGGCCGTCCTGCGCCGGATGCGGCGGTTCGGGTCCACCGAGTCGTTCCTCGGCCTGGTCGAGCAGATCCGCTCGCTCGCGCCGCGCGCCGGCATCCGCAGCAACGTCATCGTCGGCTTCCCGGGTGAGACCGAGGAGGACGTGGCCGAGCTGGAGCGCTTCCTCACCGCCGCCCGGCTGGACGCGGTGGGCGTGTTCGGCTACTCCGACGAGGACGGCACCGAGGCCGAGAACCTGCCGGACAAGCTGGACGCGGACACCGTCGCCGAGCGCGTCTCCCGCATCTCGGACCTGGTCGAGGAGCTGATCTCGCAGCGCGCGGAGGACCGCGTGGGCGAGGAGGTCGTCGTCCTGGTCGAGACCGAGGAGGACGACGAGAACGACTGCCTCGGCCGGGCCGCCCACCAGGCGCCCGAGGTCGACGGCGAGTGCGTGGTCACGAACGCCGACGGCCTGAAGGTCGGCGACCTGGTCCGCTGCCGGGTCGACGGGTCCGAGGGCGTCGACCTGGTCGTCACAGCGATCGAGGTGCTGCCGAGGTGACGGAGCCCGCGCGCGTGCCGGTGCTGAACATCGCCAACGTGCTGACGATGTCCCGGCTGGTGCTCGTGCCGGTGTTCCTCTACCTCCTCTTCGTCGAGGACGGTCGGCAGGACTGGTGGCGGCTGTGGGCGTTCGGCGTGTTCGCCCTCGCGTCGGTCACCGACCACATCGATGGCAACCTGGCCCGCAAGCACGGTCTGATCACGGACTTCGGCAAGATCGCCGACCCGATCGCGGACAAGGCGCTGACCGGCGCCGCGCTGATCGGGCTGAGCGTGCTCGGCGAGCTGCCGTGGTGGGTGACGATCGTCATCGCGGTGCGCGAGCTGGGCGTGACGGCGCTGCGCTTCTGGGTCATCCGGCACGGCGTGATCCCGGCCAGCCGCGGCGGGAAGGTCAAGACGCTCGTGCAGATCGTCGCCATCGGCCTGTACATCCTGCCGCTGCCGGCGTGGCTGGACGTGGTCTCGGTGATCACCATGGGCGCGGCCGTCGTGCTGACCGTCGTCACCGGCGTCGACTACGTGGTCCGCGCCGTCCGGCTGCGCGCCAGGGGGAAGCGGGCGGTGGCCGGGGCGTGAGCGCCGAGGACGTCGTCCGGGCGCTCCTGGCCCGCGGCGAGACGGTCGCCACCGCCGAATCCCTGACCGCGGGCATGGTGACGGTCGAGCTGACGTCCGTGCCCGGGTCCAGCGCCGTGGTGCGCGGCGGGCTCGTGGTCTACGCGACCGACCTCAAGCACGCGCTCGCGGGCGTGGACGGCGCGCTGCTGGCCGAACACGGCGCGGTGCACCCCGAGGTGGCCCGGCAGCTCGCCGAGGGCGCACGGGAGCGCTGCGGGGCGACGTGGGGTCTCGGGCTCACCGGAGTGGCCGGCCCGGACCCGCAGGACGGAGTGGCGCCGGGCACCGTCCACATCGGTTTGTCCGGTTCGTCCCATTCTTCGGTTGAATCGCTCACTCTCGGTGGTGACCGTCACCAAGTGCGCGCCGGATCCGCGGCGGCGGCCCTCGACCTCCTGCTGGCCCACCTGAACATCCCTGTCGAGTGACGTGAACAGGGCGTTTCCCGTCACACCCGGCGGCGCTCGCGGGAACTTACCCACGAGTTCACTCGTTCGCCCTTGGCGGACGTGTCCGGAAGTCACTGCCCGTCGACGGAACGGGTCGGTAACGTGGTGGCACGGCCGGCCGGAAGGAGGCGCGCGATGACCGTGCTGCTACGCGAGGCGATCGGTGATCGGCTCCGCCATGCCCGCACCACCCAACGCCGCACGCTGCGCGAGGTCTCCAGGACCGCCCGCGTCAGCCTGGGGTACCTCTCCGAGGTGGAGCGTGGCCGCAAGGAGGCGTCCAGCGAGCTGTTGGCCGCGATCTGCGAAGCGTTGGACCTGCCCCTGTCCGAACTACTGCACCTGGTCGCCTCGGACATCGGCGCGCTCCAGCGGCCGGTGCCCACCCCGGCCGAGCTCGCCGAGCGGGCCGCTCCCGCGCCGGCGGGTCTGGAGGGCGGCACGATGGTGCCGGCGGTGATCGGCAACGACCTGTCCGACCTGCGGCTGCAGCCCGTGCTCACGCACCGGCTGTCCACCTCGATCAGCAAGCCGCGCAACGCGGTGGTGGCGGCGTAAGCCCAGCGCACCCGTGGAGAGCCGAGCCGGTCCCGACCGGCTCGGCTTTCGGCGTTTCCCCGCCGGGCGTGCAACGACTTGGCATCCGCGACCGGGGTCGCCGCGTCGGCCGGAAGTCGGACGGGCAGGATGACCATGCCGACGAAAGTCAGGGGGTGACTCAGGGTGAACCCGGATATCTCCCCAGGTCGGTGGAAGCAGCGCGGGACAACTGACACGATGGAACCAACACCGGCACCGGGTCGTTGCCAATCACGAGCGCGAGCCAGGGAAGTGCGGAGAAGGCAGGCGTAGGAGATGGCCAACCCTTTCGTGAAGGCATGGAAGTACTTCATGGCGGCGTTCTCGTCCAAGATCGACGAGCACGCCGACCCGAAGGTGCAGATCCAGCAGGCCATCGAGGAGGCTCAGCGTCAGCACCAGGCGTTGTCCCAGCAGGCCGCTGCGGTGATCGGCAACCAGCGCCAGCTTGAGATGAAGCTCAACCGCCAGCTGGGCGAGGTGGAAAAGCTCCAGGCCTCCGCACGCCAGGCGCTCGTGCTCGCCGACGAGGCGCGCGGCAAGGGCGACGACGCGCGGGCGACGCAGTTCGAGACCGCGGCGCAGGGCTTCGCCACCCAGCTGGTGACCGCCGAGCAGAGCATCGAGGACCTGAAGACGCTGCACGACCAGGCGTTGCAGGCGGCGACGCAGGCGAAGCAGGCCGTCGAGCGCAACGCGATGGTGCTCCAGACCAAGCTCGCCGAGCGCACCAAGCTGCTCAGCCAGCTGGAGCAGGCGAAGATGCAGGAGCAGGTCTCGCACTCGCTCCGCCAGATGACCGAGCTGGCCGCGCCGGGCAACACGCCGTCGCTGGAAGAGGTCCGCGACAAGATCGAGAAGCGGTACACCACCGCCCTCGGTTCCGCGGAGCTGGCGCAGAACTCGGTGCAGGGCCGGATGCTGGAGGTCCAGCAGTCGACCACCGAGATGGCGGGCCACTCCCGGTTGGAGCAGATCCGCGCGTCGATGGGCGGCGGCAAGGTCGCCGGCGAGGTGACGAGCGGTCAGCCGGCCAGTGCGAGCGCGAACATCCAGCAGGAGATCCAGCAGCGGGTGCAGCAGACGCAGGCGCAGCCGACCCAGCAGATGCGGCAGAACCCGCCGGCGAGCCAGGGCTGAGAGGATGGTGTCCGCGATGGATCCCCGGCGGAAGGTGGCCGGCGAGATCGCCAAGGTCATCGGCGGTCAGCTGCAGGGGCAGATCCTCCAGGGAGAACTCGCGGACCAGGTGAAGCGGCGGTACGCCGCCTGGAACGACCCGCGCGCGAAGCTCGACCGGCAGTACCGCCGGTCGAGCCGCGTGCTGACCTTCTGGTTGATCGTGCTGGCCCTGCTCGCGGTGGTCGGCACGCTCACCATCGCCGGCGTGCTGGTCGAGGGCGTCGGGATCGGCGCGGCCCTGGGCTTCGCCGGCACGTCGGTGCTGGCGGTGCGCACGAAGCTGAAGCTGCGGCGCATCGACACCGAGCGGCAGCAGTTGGCGGCGGCACCGGTGCGCGTGCCGCTGCCCGGCCGTTCCTCGGCGGCCCGTCAGCCGATGGAACGGCTGGAGGACGCCGAGGACACGCTGCGGGAGCTGCTGCGCCAGCTCGACTCGACCGTGCTCACGTCCGTGCCCACCGACTCGGTCGAGCAGGCCCGCGCCACCGGGGCCGAGGCCGCGTCCGCGATCCGGGCCGTGTCCCACCAGCTGCAGGCGGTGGAACGCGCGCGTGACACCGCGCCGCCGTTGGAGCGGGCCCCGCTCGTCGAGGGCGTGCGAAGACTGCGCGCCCAGCTCGACGAAGGCGTGGACGGCTACTGCGGCCTGGTCGCCGCGGCCGGTCGAGTGCTCGCCGAGAGCACTGCGTCCAACCCCCGGGAAGTGCTGGACGACGCGGCGGACCACCTGGCCGGGCTGGCGTCCGCGCTGCGCGAGCTGTCCCGCTGAACGGCGGCACGGGGCCATCTGCACGAACCTCGATTACGTCACGTTGCGTAGCGGTGTGCCGCTGACTCGGCCGCGGCACTGGCGTACGCTGCTGCGATCGTGTGATTATCAGACCGTTATATAGCCGCAGCCACTACGTGGCGTGGCAGGATCCCTGGGTCGGACGCCGTGGTCCGTCCTGGTCGCCGGGGAGGTCATCGAGTGGCGTTGTGGACCGTGCACGGTGATGGCCGTCCCCTCGACGGTGACGCCATCGAGCCGCAGGAGCGGTCGAGCTGGCCCCGCACCATCGGTTTCGGCGTCCAGCACCTGGTCGCCATGGCAGGCGCCACGATCCTCGTCCCCGCCACCACCGGGCTCCCGGTCAGCACCACGCTGCTGTTCTCCGGCGTCGGCACCCTGTTGTTCCTGCTGATCACCCGCAACCGGGTGCCCAGCTACCTCGGCGCGTCCTTCGCGTTCATCGCGCCACTGGCGGCGGCCCGCGACGAGGGCATCGCCGCGCAACTCGGCGGCGTGCTGGCCGCCGGGCTGCTGGTGATCATCATCGGGGTGGCGGTGAAGGCCCTGGGCGTGCGGCTGCTGGAGGCCGTGATGCCGCCGGTGGTGACCGGCGCGGTGGTCCTGCTGATCGGGCTCAACCTGTCCCACCGGGCCACCGACTCGTTCGCCGAGCAACCGGTGCCCGCCGCCGTGACGATGGGCATCATCCTGCTGTGCGGCGTGCTGGGCCGTGGCTCGTTCTTCCGGTTCTCCGTGCTCATCGGGGTGGTCGCCGGGTGGGTGCTCGGCTTCTCGCTCGGCCTGGTGGACCTGGACGTGGTCGGCGCGGCGGCGTGGTTCGGCCTGCCCGAGTTCCACGCGCCGGAGCTGCGGCCGTCGGTGACCCTGCTGGTGCTGCCGGTGGTGATCGTGCTGGTCGCGGAGAACGTGGGCCACGTCAAGGCGGTCGGCGCGCTGACCGGCCGCAACCTCGACGGCAACGTCGGCGACTCGATCATCGCCAACGGCGTGTCCACCGCGCTGGCCGGTTTCGGCGGCGGGTCGGGCACCACGACGTACTCCGAGAACATCGGCGTGATGGGCGTGACCAAGGTCTTCTCCACCGCCGCGTACGCGGTGACCGGTGTGGCGGCGGTGGTGATGTCGTTCTCGCCGAAGGTGACGGCGGTGCTCGCGACCATCCCGGCGGGCGTGGTCGGCGGCGCCACCCTGGTGCTGTTCGGCCTGATCAGCCTCGTCGGCGTGCGGGTGTGGATGGAGAACCGGGTCGACCTGGCAAACCCGGGCAACGCGCTGGTCGGCGGCGCGGCGCTGGTAGCCGGGGTGGGCGACCTGACCCTGCAGCTGGGGGACATGGAGCTGGGCGGCCTGGTCTGGGGCTCGCTGCTCGTCGTGATCCTGCACCCGGTGCTGCGCTCGCTGCGCGCCGCCCGCAGGTCCTGATCAGACGCAGGCCTTGTTGATGCCGTGGACGAGGCCGGGGCCCTCGTAGATGAACGCCGTGTAGATCTGGAGCAGGCTGGCGCCCGCGTCGAGCATGCGCTTGGCGTCGTCCACGCTCGCGATGCCGCCCACGCCGATGATCGGCAGCCGGCCGTCGGTCTCCTTGCTGACGAACCGCACCACCTCGCGGGCGCGTTCGGTCAGCGGCCTGCCGCTCAGCCCGCCCGCCTCCCGCGCCAGGTGCTGGTCGGCCGGCGCCAGGCCGTCGCGGGAGAGCGTGGTGTTGGTCGCGATCAGGCCGCTGACCTCGTGCGCGTCGCACACCTCGAGCAGCTCGACGATCGCCTCGTCGGTCAGGTCGGGGGCGATCTTGACCAGGATCGGCTTGCGCGGCGCGGACCCGGCCAGCTCGTCCGCGGTGGCGTTGAGGGCGGACAGCAGTTCGGTCAGCGCGGCCCGGTCCTGGAGGCTGCGCAGGCCCGGGGTGTTCGGCGAGCTGATGTTGATCGCGAAGTAGTCGCCGTGCCGGTACAGCGCGCGCAGGGACGTCCGGTAGTCCTCCACCGCGTCCTCGACCGGCGTCACCTTGGACTTGCCCAGGCTGATGCCCAGCGGCACGGGGAGCGGACCGAGGCGGTCCAGCCGGTTGGCCAGCTCCTGCGCGCCGTCGTTGTTGAAGCCCATCCGGTTGATGATCGCTTCGCTCTCGCGCAGCCGGAACAGGCGCGGCTTGGGGTTGCCGGGCTGGGGGTGGCGGGTGACCGTGCCGACCTCGATGAACCCGAACCCGAGCGCGGGCCACGCGGGCAGCGCCCGGCCGTTCTTGTCCAGTCCGGCGGCCAGCCCGACCGGGCCGGGGAACCGCACGCCGAACACCGTTCGCTCCGAGGCCGACTGCCGCGGCACGAGCTTCGCCGCCGGGCTCACCAGCTCCAACATGTCGAGGGTGGTCTCGTGGACCCGCTCCGCGTCCCCGCCGTGCATCCGGAACAACGCCTTGCGCACCACGCTCTTGTAGACCACGCGGCAACCCTAAGCGATCGGTCCCGGCTGGCAGCGCGGGCACCAGTACGCCGGGCGCTCCAGCACTCCCGCGCCCTGCCCGCCGACCTTGATTTTGGTCCCGCAGCGCAGGCACGGCTTGCCGCCCCGCTCGAACACCCAGTGCTGACGTCCGCGCCCCATCAGCCCGGTCGTGCTCTGCTCCGGGTGCCAGGCGTTCGCGAGCAGCAGCTTGCGCGCCAGCCGCACCACCTCCGCCGGGTCCACCGCCGACACCGGGCTCCACGGCGACACGCCCAGCAGGAAGCACACCTCGGCCTTGTACAGGTTCCCCACACCGGCCATCACGCGCTGGTCCAGCAGCGCCAGGCCCAGCTGCCGGGCCGGGTCGGCCGTCAGCCTGGCGACCGCTTCGGCCGCACGTTCGTCGTCCCAGTCGCCCAGCAGGTCCGGCCCCAGGTGCCCGACGAGCCGCGACTCCTCGCCGGTCGGCAGCAGTTCGAGGTCGTGCAGCGCGAACCCCACCGCGACCCGGTCCGGCACCTCCAGCAGCGCCCGCACCTGGTGGCCGGGCCGCCGCCAGCGGTCACCGGGCCGGTACAGGTGCCACGCGCCGTCCATCCGGAAGTGGCTGTGCAGGCTCAGGTCGCCGGAGAAGCGGGTGAACAGGTGCTTGCCGACCGACCGCACCTCCAGCACCTCACGGCCGCTCAGGTCGGCCGTGGCCCACGTCGGGTGGCGCAACTCGCCGCGCAGCAGTCGGCGGCCGGCCAACGCCTCGTTCAGGCGGTGCCCGGCCAGGAAGACCGTGTCACCCTCGGGCACTGCGGTCGGACCCGGGAAGGGGCGCGGCGCTCACGCGTCCACCGCCTCCTCGATCTCTTCGTCGTCGAAGTCGTGGTGCACGGCCCTGCGTCTGCTCCTGCTGATCCGCAGTATCCGCGCCAGCACCAGGTTGAACGCCAGCGCCACCTCGCGCGCGCCCGGCGTGCCCCATTCGTGGATCGGCATGCACGCGCCCTGCGCCTGCTGCACCGCCAGCCGGTCCGGCAGCGCCACCGGCATCACCAGCGGACCGAAGATGTCGCGCAACTCGTCGATCCGGAACTGGTGCTCGTGCGACCTCGGCCGCACCCGGTTCACCACCACGCCCAGCGGCTGCAGTTCCGCGTTGTGCTCGCGCTCGGCCTGCACCGCCTCGAACGCCCGCTGCACGCCCGCCACCGCGAACATCGTCGGCTCGGTCACCAGCAGCGCCCGATCGGCCGCGACCAGCGCGGACCTGGTCAGCTGACCCAGTGACGGCGGGCAGTCCAGCAGCACGAGCTGGTAGGGGTCTTCGTCGTCCCGGAGCAGCCGCAGCGCCTCGCGCAGCCGGCCGAGCCTGGTCTCGCCCGGGTCGGGGTGGTTCAGCGACTCGGCGTCCTCGGAACCGGCCAGCACGTCCACGCCGTCACCCCATGCGCTGGGTGCGATCGCCTTGCGCAGCGTGTCCTCACTCGGATCCTGGAGGACGTCGTAGACACTGGCCTCGGTGTCGCCGGGTTCCAACGTCGAGGTGGCGTTGCACTGTGGATCCAGGTCGATGACCAGCGTCCGGATCCCACGCCGCAGCGCGGCCGACGCCAGACCGAGCGCGACCGTCGTCTTCCCAACGCCACCCTTGAGGCTGAGCACCGCCACCGTATGCACGTTGTGCAGCCTACGGCCCTTACGCTCTACGTCCATGCGACCGGACGCCGTACACAGGGTGCTCGACGCCGAGCTGGCCGCCGCGCGGGACCGCCGGGGCGGTGAACCGCCGCGGGTGCTCGACGTGGGTGGTGGCAGTGGCGTGTGGGCCGTGCCGCTGGCCGTGGCCGGGTGCTCGGTGACGGTCGTCGACCCGAGCCCGGACGCGCTGGCCACGCTGCACCGCCGTGCCGCGGACGAGGGCGTGGTGGACCGCATCACCGCTGTTCAGGGCGACACGGACGCGTTGGACCGGGACGGCTCGGCGGACCTCGTGCTCGGGCACGGGCTGCTGGAGGTCGTGGACGACGCCGGTGTCGCGCTGGCCGCGCTGGCCGCCGCCGCCGCTCCCGGTGGCGCGGTGTCCGTGCTGGTGGCGAACCGGTACGCGGCCGTGCTGCACCGGGCGATCGCCGGCCGGCTGGTCGACGCGCGGCGGTTGCTGGACGACGAGTCCGGTCAGCTCGTCGGCACCCGCGACCCGCTGCTGCGCCGGTTCGACGTGGTCGGGCTGGAGGCGTTGGTGCTGGCCGCGGGCCTGGAGGTGGAGCTGGTCCAGGGCCACGGCGTGGTGTCGGACCTGGTGCCCGGCGCGGTGCTGGAGGCCAACCCCGGCGCGGCCGACGCGCTGGCGGAGCTGGAGCTGGCCGCGGCGGCCCACCCGCCGCTGCGGGACGTGGCCGCACGCCTGCACGTGCTGGCGCGAAAGCCGGCGTGACTTCGGTTACCCGGCGCACCATCCAGCCCTCTCCGTACGGCCGATCGCGTTCTAAACGCGTCCATTCGGCGTAACTTCACGGGACCGGCGTCATCCCCGTCAGGGATCGGCGTCGCGTTGGCATGTGCCCCCGATGGTCGTCCGGCGCGCGGACGCCGAGGAGCTGGCGATGACAACAGTGTTGGGCGGATCCGGGCCGATCGGGTCCGGGTTGGTCGGGTCCGGGTTGGTCGGGTCCGGGTTGGTCGAGTCCGGACTGGTTCCGGGACTACGCGGTCACGCGGGGAGGGCGGTGAGGTCCGTGCGGTTCGGGAGCGCCCGGTCCTCCGCCCCGGCCCGCACGGACGAGGGACCGGAGGCGTTCGTCGAAGCGGCGGTCCGGGGTGACCGGCGGGCGGTGGAGGACCTGCTGGCCAGGATCCGGCCGGTGATCGTGCGGTACTGCCGGGTCAGGGTCGGTCGTGGCGACCGGTCGTCGGCGTCGGCGGAGGACGTGGCGCAGGAGGTGTGCCTCGCGGTGCTGAAGGCGCTGCCGGGCTACCGCGAGCAGGGCCGGCCGTTCATGGCGTTCGTGTACGGCATCGCCGCGCACAAGGTCGCCGACGCGCACCGCGCCTCCGCCCGCAACCGGGCCGAGTCCGTGCCGGAGCTGCCGGACGGGCCGGGCGCCGAGCCGGGGCCCGAGCAGCGGACGCTGCACAACGAAATGTCCGAGCGGATGGGCCGGCTGCTGGGCGTCCTGCCGGACCGGCAGCGGGAGATCCTGGTGCTGCGGGTCGTCCTCGGCATGTCCGCGGAGGAGACGGCGGACGTCGTCGGCTCCACGCCCGGCGCGGTCCGGGTGGCCCAGCACCGGGCGCTGGCACGCCTGCGCAAGGCGTTGGACGAGGCGTAGTCAGTGCCGCCAGCGGGTCAGCGCGGCGACCTGCTCCGGTGCGCGGTCGGCGAACCGGGCGATCTCGCCGCGCCGCACGTCGGCGATGGTCTCGGCGAACTCCACGCCGAACGCCTCGGTCAGCACCTCGTCCGCCTCGAACGCCGCCACGGCGTCCTCCAGGCACGTCGGCAGGCGCTCGGCGCCGGGGAGCAGGGCCGGGTCGACCGCGACCGGCTCGGGCAGCCGCGCCCGGTCCACGATCCCGGCCAGGCCCGCCGCCATCGTGGCCGCCACCACGAGGTACGGGTTCGCGGTCAGGTCGAAGCACTTGACCCCCAGGTCGCGCCCCGCGACCAGCCGCACCGCCGCCTCCCGGTTCTCCAGGCCCCACACCGCGAACGCGCCCGCCCAGCGCTGCGGCACCAGCCGGAGGTAGCTGGCCACCGACGGGGCGCCGATCGCGCACAGGGCGGGCAGCCGTCGCAGCACACGGCCGCGAACGACTCCGCCTCGTCGGTCAGCCCGAACCAGCTCTCACCGCCGCCGAACAGGTTGCGGCCGTCGCGCCACAGGCTCACGTGCAGGTGACCGCCGTTGCCGACGCCGTCGGCGGTGACGTGCGGCGAGAACGACGCGCGCAGCCCGTGCCGGATCGTGATGGCCCGGATCGTCTCGCGCACCAGCACCGACGTGTCCGCCGCGTGCACCGGGTCCTCGGGCGTGGTGGACAGCTCGAACTGGCCGGGCGCGTACCCGGGGTGGAACTGGAGCACCTCGACGTCCTGCTCGGCCAGCGCGGACAGCAGGTCGGCGCCGTAGTCGGACAGCTCAACCTGCCGGGCGTGGCCGTACCCGGGGCCGGTGGTCGCGGGTCGGAACTCGTCCGTGCCGCCCTCGCCGACGACCCACTCGACCTCGAAGCCCGCCTGGACCTCGTAGCCGTGCACGGTGAGCCGGTCGGCGACCGCACGCGCCAGGCCGCGCTCGTCCTGCGGGTGCGGTTCGCCGTGCTGGTCGAAGCGGTCGGCCGGGGCCCACGCCCAGCCCGGCTGGCCCGCCAGCACGGTGAGCCGGTCCAGGTCCGGGTGCAGCCGCAGGTCGCCGACCGGGCCGCCGGCGTGCCGCCCGGTGATGATCGTGTCGTCCAGCAGGAACACGTCGAACACGGGTGACGCGCCCACGCCGTCCGCGGCGGCCCGGGGCAGGCCCGCGAGCGGCACCGACTTCACCCTCGTGATGCCGCTGTGGTCCACCCAGGTGAGCGCGATCGCCACCACGTCCTGCTCCAGCAGGTCGTCCACCAGCTCGGCGGCCAGCGCGCGTCGGTGTTCCCGCTCGGCTGAGTCCATCTGGCGTGGTTACACCAGGTCACTACTCTTCAACAAGTGGAACCGCTGCTGCCTTGCGTGGCGTCGTCGCGTCTCGTGGACCACCACTGCCACGGGGTGCTGCGGGCCGACGTGGACCGGGACGGCTTCGAGTCGATGCTGACCGAGGCGTCGTCGGTGTCGCCGCTGGGAACGTCCCTGTTCGACTCGTCGCTGGGGCTCGCGGTGCGGCGTTGGTGTGCGCCTCTGCTGGACCTCCCGGTGCTGGCGCCGGCCGACGAGTACCTGGCCCGGCGGCTGTCGCTGGGTGCCGCCGAGGTGAACCGGACGTTCCTCGTGGCGTCGGAGATCTCGATGTTCCTGGTGGACGGAGGGCTGTCGCCGGAGCGGTTGGCCGGGCCGTCCGTCTTCACCCATTCGAGCGAACTTCCGGTCCAGAGGTTGGAGCGGCTGGCCGAGGAGCTCGTGACGGAAGGCGCCGCCGGCTTCCCGGACCGGGTGCGCGCGGCCCTGGCGTCGTCGTCCGCGGTGGCGACGAAGTCGATCGCGGCCTACCGGGTGGGGCTGGCGCTCGACCCGGAGCGCCCGTCGGACGCCTCGGTGGTCGCCGCGGCCGACCGGTGGCTGACGTCCGGGTCGTCCCGGTGCGCGGACGAGGTGATCACCCGCTTCCTGGTGTGGGAGGCGCTGGAACGCGGGTTGCCGGTGCAGTTCCACGTCGGCTACGGGGACGCGGACCTGTCCCTGCGCGACTGCGACCCGCTGCTGCTGACGGACCTGCTCCGGGCGACCGCGGGGCTCGGCGTGCCGGTGATGCTGCTGCACAACTACCCGTTCCACCGCAACGCCGGGTACCTGGCGCAGGTGTTCCCGCACGTGTTCGTGGACGTCGGGCTGGCCACGCACGCGGTGGCGCACCAGGCGAGCCGGGTGCTGGCCGAGGCGCTGGAGGTCGTGCCGTTCGGGAAGGTCCTGTTCTCCACCGACGCCTACGGGCTGGCCGAGCTGTACTACCTGGGCGCGTTGTTCTACCGCCGGGCGCTGTCCGACTTCCTGTCGCACGGCCTGCGGACGCGTGCTCTCGCCCTGGCCGACGCCGAGCGCATCACCAACCTGATCGGGTGGCGGAACGCGCACCGGGCCTACCGGCTGGCGTAGAGTGTCGAACGCTTGTTCGGTTCCTGTTGGGGGTGGTCGTGGGCCGTAGCGCGAACCTGCCGCGCGGTCTGGTCGACCGCTTCCTCGTGCGCGGCGACACCTGGCCGGACGACACCGGCTGCTCGATGCTGCACGTCGACATGGACGCCTTCTACGCGTCGGTCGAGATCCGCGACCAGCCGGAGTTGGCGGGCAAGCCGGTGGTCGTGGGCGGCACGGCGAACCGGGGTGTGGTCGCGGCGGCGAACTACGTGGCCCGCGAGTTCGGCGTGCGGTCGGCCATGCCGATCGCGCACGCCCGCAGGCTCGCGCCGCACGCGGTGTTCGTGGCGCCGAACTTCGCCCGCTACCAGGAGGTCTCGCGCGGCGTGATGTCGATCTTCCGCGACATCACCCCGCTGGTGGAGCCGCTGAGCCTGGACGAGGCGTTCCTGGACGTGAGCGGCGCGCTGAAGCGGATGCGGTCGAGCCCGGCGCGGATCGCCGGGCTGATCAGGGCGCAGGTGGAGGCGGCGCACGGCATCACGTGCTCGGTGGGCGTGGCGCCGACGAAGTTCCTGGCCAAGCTCGCGTCGGGGATGTGCAAGCCGGACGGCGCCATGGTCGTGCCGCGCGCGGAGGTGCTGTCGTTCCTGCACCCGTTGCCGGTGTCGGCGCTGTGGGGCGTGGGGCAGCGGACGGCCGAGCAGCTGGACCGGGTGGGGCTGGAGACGGTGGCCGACGTGGCCGCCACCCCGTTGCCCCGGCTGCGGAAGGTGCTCGGGGTGGCGTTGGCGGAGCACCTGCACGCGCTGGCGCAGGGGCACGACGACCGGCCGGTGGTGCCGTCCACGCGGGAGAAGTCGATCGGCGCGGAGGAGACGTTCGAGGTCGACCACTTCGACCGGGAGCTGCTGCGGCGGGAGCTGCTGCGGCTGGCGGAGCGTTCGACGGCGACCTTGCGCTCGCGGGGGCTGCGCGGCCGGACGGTGTCGATCAAGGTGCGGTTCGCCGACTTCACGACGATCACCAGGTCGAAGACGCTGCGGGTGGCGACGGACGTGACGCACGAGGTGTACCGGACGGCGTCGACCCTGCTGGACGAGCAGGTGCCGCCGGGCGCGGTGCGGCTGATCGGGGTGCGGATCGAGCAGCTGGTGGAGGGCGACGGCGGCGAGCAGCTGATGTTCGACGCGCCGGAGCGCGGGTGGCGTGAGGCGGAGCAGGCGGCGGACCAGGCGCGGTCGAAGTTCGGCAAGGCGGCGATCCGCCCGGCCTCCCTGCTGACCCCAGGCCCGGCCCGCTCGGGCCTGAACGAACCGAAACCCGACCGCCCACCGCCCAGCCCCCAGCCGTGATCGCCCGGATCCTGCCTCCTCGCGTGACCGGGTTCGGGGTGCCGACACCGCGCCGCGCCGTTCGGGTGGTGGCCGGGCTGATCCACACCGCACCGGTCGATCACCCGGCACAGTGGGACCGTGGACCGGTTCTGGGGCCTGCTCAGCCCGGCTGAGCACGACGTGCTCGGCGTGGCGGGCGTCGAGCGCGACTACCCGCCCGGTTCGGTGGTCTGCCACGAGGGAGAGGTCACCGGGCACGTGCTGGTCGTCCGCCGCGGTCTGCTCCGGGTCACCGCCACCACCGCGAACGGCCACGAGAAGGTGCTCGCGGTCCGCGGCCCGGGTGACCTCGTGGGCGAGCGCTCCGCCGTCGACGGCCTGCCGCGCTCGGCGACCGTGCGGGCACTCGGTGCGGTCCGGGCCCTGGTGCTGTCCGCCGCGTCGTTCGCCGCGCTGTGCCAGCGGCACCCCGGCATCGCGTGGGCGGTGCTGATCGTCGTCATGGCCCGGCAGCGCGACACCGACCGCCAGCGGGTCCAGATCAGCGGCACGGCCACCCAGCGCGTCGCCGCCGTCCTGATCGACATGGCGCTGCAACGGGGGATCGCCGACCAGGGCGCCATCGCGCTGAGCCAGGAGGACCTGGCCGGAATCGCGGGCACCTCCCGGGAATCCCTCGTGCGGGTGCTGCGCGCGCTCCGCGAGGAGGGCATCATCAGCACCGGGCGGCGGAAGATCGACATCCACCACGTGGGCCGCCTCTACGACTTCACCAACTGATCTCCCCTTGTGCGTCATCTGACGCGGAACCCGACTGTCACAGCTCGTACAAATGTGACATCAGTCGAGATCAGAGGGGGAGCCATGAACCACAACGAGGAGCCGGCCAAGTCCCGCCGCCAGTTCACCGAACGCCTCGCCTGCACGCTCGTCTTCACCGCCGTCCAGCTGTGGGCGGCCGTCGTGATCATCGTCATGGCCGACGTCGACGGGATGGTGGCGTTCGCCGTCGCCCTCGTGCTGGCCGGCGGTCTGATCGCCGTGCACGACGCCTGGCGCGACGTCCGCTCCGCCCGCCGCGAGCTGGACGTCGAAGTCGGCGAAGACCTCGTGCGCCTCTAGAGACCAAGCGGTGGCCAACGAGGGGTGGCCGCCGTTCGCCGAGGCCTTCCGCAGACGGTCGGGTCTGCGGAAGGCCTCACTTGCTCACCGGGGGTCGTCGGCCGGAGTTGTCCACAGCCCTCGGAGTTGTCCACAGTCGCCGATCTTCACGTCGACCTTCCCTGCCGGACCGTCGATGGTGGACCCCATGCGCACCTCGAACCGGACCACCATCGACCTCGACGCCCTGGGCGGACTCTTCCCGGGCCGCGTCGCCACCGCGTCGGAGCTGCTGAACCTCGGCCTGCCGAGCGAGGAGCTCGGCGTCCGCTGCCGGCCGCACGGCCCGTGGCAGCACCTCCTACCCGGCATCCTGCTCCTGGCCCGGACACCGCCGACCCGCGCGCAACTGGTGCGGGCAGCGCTCCGGTACGGCGGCCCGCGCACGATGCTCACGGGCGTGGACGCGCTCCAGCTGCACGGCATGAGGGCGTTGCCGGCCGCCGGTCCGGTGCAGATCCTGGTCGACCGCCCGGTCGAGCCGACCGCCGAGGTCCGCATCACGCGCGTCCGCCGGCTGCCGGACCCGGTTCTCCGCAAGGGTTTCCTGACGGCCCCGCTCGCCAGGGCGGCGGTCGACGCGGCCGGGGCGCTGTGCCTGCGCGACGACATCCGGATCGTGCTGACGGAGGTGGTCCGCCACGGCGGCGTCCCGGTGGCCGATCTCAGACCGTGGCTGTCGCGTGGTCCGGACCAGGTCCGGCAGGTCCTGGCCGAGCTGGCGGACGGCGTCCGCTCGGTGCCGCAAGCGTGGGCGAGGGCCGTGCTGGACGACGTGCCGCTGCCGAGCCCGCGCTGGGACGTCCCGGTGCGCAGCGCCGAGGGCCGCCCGCTGGGTACCGCCGACGCTTGGTGGGACGACCTCGCCCTGGCGTGGCAGTTCAGCACGCCGACATCCCGGGCGGACCTCCTCGCTGCGGCCGGTGTGGTCGTCCTCCACACACCGCCAAGCCGACTGCGCCGACTCCCGGCGGCGGTGGCACAGGACCTGCTGCGTGCCGCCACCCGGGCCGGTGACCGTCCGAGACCGACGATCAAAGCCGGCGGGCACCGCGTCGGCAGTGGTGCGGATGTCGTCGGCGGGCGGGAAAAGAACCGATCACGAGCCGCCGGTGACGCTGCGCGCACGATCCGGATCGTTCCGCAACCGGTGGTGGCCGGCCGGCTTCGTGATCCCGAAGTCGGTTGCCCAGGGAGTGGTGTGGGTCGGACCCGTGGGCGGGCCTTGTGATGTCCGTCTCGGTTGACAGGTCCGACTTTGTGGCGATCTGGCTCGTGCTGTGGTCGGATGGGCCGCGAAGCAGCCGGTTCGGGTCCGATTCGGGCGTTGTGCGACGTGCGGTGACCGCAGTCCGGCGGTCCAGCCCCGCCGTTCCGCTTGGCACGGGAGTGAACAACCGGGCACGCTGAGCACTTGACAGGCGAACAGGAGGCGGCTTCCGCGACCTCACGGTGGTCTGACCGTTGACCCGTGAGGATGATGGTGACAGAACGAACCGCTTAGGGGCACGGACTGGGTAGTCGGGAAGCCTCCCGAATCGTATCCTGGTTGTGACGCCCCCAGGGCGGGGCGTCCGCCGGGACCGGCGGCAACCGTGAACACCCGGCGCCCGCGACCGCTGTGCCGGAGGAGGAGCCATGCCACTCTCCGAGCACGAGCAGCGACTGCTCGACCAGATCGAGCGCGCGCTCTACGCCGAGGACCCGAAGTTCGCATCCACTGTGCGCGGCGCCAAGCTGCGCAAGCCGTCCCGACGGCGTCGTATCCAAGGCATCGCGTTGTTCGCCGTGGGTGTGGCACTGCTCGTGACGGGTGTGATGTTGCCGAAGCTCGCTGGTATCCCGGTGGTGAGCGTGGTCGGCTTCCTGTTGATGTTCTTCGGCGTACTGCTCACCGTGACGACGTTGCGTCGTGGTGATCAGGGTGCCGAGGAGCCCAGCGAAGAGGGAAGCCGGCCCAGCCGCAGCTCGTTCTCACAGAAGATGGAAGAACGTTTCCGTCGCCGTTTCGAGGACGAGTAGTTCACGCGACAGTCCGACTGAACAACGCACACGGCCCGCCCCGCAACCACCGGGGCGGGCCGTGCGTTGTCTGCACCAAGTCTGCGGGCTCAGCCCTGGAGCCCGGCTCACTTCTGCGGTTGGCTCAGTCCTGAAAGCCGGCTCGCCTCTGCCGGACGGCCCAGCCCTGCTGGACCGGGTTCCTACGGGCCGGGTCTTGCGAGCCGAGCGCTGAGAGCCGGCCGAGTCGTGCGGGTCGAGCCCTGCCGGCCGAGTCCTGGGGGCCGGTTCGATCCCTCGCGTCCCGACCGGCCCACTGGCGCGGCCTTGGTGGTGCGGGTCGCACTGCCAGGCCCGCACTGCCAGGCCCACACTGCCAGGCCCGCACCACCGGGAATCGCTCAGTCCTCCGCGTCGGCTTCGACCGGGGCCTTCGGCTGGAGCACCGACCGGGGCAGGAACTTCGCCTTCAACGCCAGCGGCGCGTTCCGGTTCAGGCTCTGCCGCACGCTGTCCACCGCACCCGGCAACGCCGGGTCCGCCGCCGCCTGCGCGCTGTACCAGGACCGCTCCACCGCGCCGACGACCGCCCGCAGCCCGTTCCGGCCCTGCTCGTCCAGGTTGTGCACCCGCACCAAACGCCGCGCCGCCACCCGCACGGTCTCGGTCGTCGGCACCCGCGTACCCCGGTCCACGGACTCCGCGACCAGTTCCTGCCACGCCGCACCCGCGGCGTCCGGCCCCAGCCCGGCCACCGCCCGCAGCCGCTCCCGCCGCCGCCAGGTCCGCACGACCGCCGGCGCGGCTGCCGCCGAGAGCAGCACCAGCAACACCGCCAACGGCCACGACACCAGCGCCACCACGAGCGCCGACACCACCACCCAAGCCGCCACGGCCGTCGCCGACGCCGCGCGCCGCACCCACGGCGGCTGCCTCTGCCACACCGCCTGCCCCGGCAACCCCTGCCGGTCCGTCCACGACGACCCTCTCGGCCCGGACCCGTCCCGGTTCCGCGACCCGCCGAACAGCACCGGCGCGGTCACCACCAGCGCCACCAGGAATGCCACCAGGAGCGTCGCCAGGTGCCACGTCGGGGTCGGCTCGTCGGCCTGGCCCGTCCCGTCCTCGTTCTGCCCGCCCGGCACGGCCGAAGCGGAGTTGCTGGTGCCCGGCGCCGCCGTCGTGGTCGTGGTCGTCGTCGCGCCGGCGGTGGAACCGTCTTCCTCGTCGTCCGGGTTCAGACCCGAGATGTACGGCGGTGTCACGCCGCGACCGTCGGACAGCGGCGTCGGGTCGAAGACCATCCAGCCGTAGCCGGGGAAGTAGATCTCCACCCACGCGTGCGCGTCCTGCGAGGTGATCGTCTGGTAGTCGCCGGTGGGGAACCCGCCGGTGAAGCCCAGCGCCACCCGCGAGGCCATGCCGACCGACCGGGCCATGATCGCCATCGCGGACGCGTACTGCTCGCAGAACCCCTTCTTGCCCGCGAGCACGAAGTCCGCCAACGCGTCCGCGGAGGTGTTCGTGTCCGACGTCTGCGTCGTGTAGGTGTAGCCCTGCGTGCCATCGGTGAAGTGCCGGTACAGCGCGGTCGCCTGGTCGAACTGGTTGTCGTACCCCGACACGATCTGCCGCGCCAGGTCCGCCACCCGGCTCTCGACGCCGGGCGCCTCCAGGTACTCCGGCTCGACGTCCAACGGGCCGCTCGTCCGCCGCAGCGTGTCCGCCGACGGGGTCTCCAGCACCGTCTCCAGCGTGTACTCGCCGGCCTCGCGGGCGCGGACGCTGTAGACCATGCCGCGCACCTCGTCGTACCGCCAGTTGTCCTCGACGTTCTGGATGGCGCGCGGCCGGCCGTAGACCGGCAGCCAGTTGTCCACCCAGCTCACCGGCTCGATCTTGACGTTGACGACCTTGCCGTCACCCCGGTCGCCCGACTGCACGGGCAGCGCGCCGTTCGCGGGCACGCCCTCCGGCAGGTTCCCGCCGAGCTGCCAGCCCTTGTCCGGCACGTACTCGCGCAGCGTCATCGCCCGCAGGTACGCCGACGTCGGCAGGTCCCGCACCCGGAACAGCTCCCGCGGCGCGCCCTGGTTGAGCATCCCGCGCAGCTCGGTCATCGGGTCGATGCCGAGGCCGCCGGAGCCGCCGCCGATCTGCTCGCCGTTGCCGGGCAGCCGCCCGACCGTGCCGACGAACGCCATGCTCGACCCGGCGACCAGCGCGACCACCACGGCCAGCCCCGCCACCGCGGTCGCCGCCGGCGCCGATCCGCTCTGCCCGCCGCGGGGCAACTTCCCGCGCCACTCCGCGTGCCTGTGCTGCCCGTCCACGGCCAGCAGCAGCGCGAAGGCGCACGCGCCGAACACGAACGTCCACGCCGGCAGCAGCTCGTCGGCCAGCGACGCGGGCACGGCGAACACGCACAGCAGCACCAGCCCCGACGCGGCGGGCGCCTTCGCGCCGACCGCCAGGGTGTCCACCAGGATCGCGACCAGCCCGATCGCCACCATCACCAGGCAGCGCATGGCCTCGCTGTCCGGCACCGGCGGCACCCCGGTCTGCACCTCGACCATCGCCTCGCCGAGCGTCGCCGCCAGGTCCTTCAGCGACTGCGGCCCCGGCAGCACCACCAGCACACCGCTGCGGGTGAAGATCGTCACCAGCACGGACGTCAGCGCCAGCGCCTGGCCCAGCCCCACGACGAGAGCGGGCAGCCGGGCCGACCGCAGCAGCACACCCGCGCCGCCGATCACGGTGATCGCCACGGCCAGGTACACCAGCCACAGCCCGCCGGCGATCACCCCCGACAGCGCTGTCGCCGCGCACAGCGTGGCGAGACCGGCCACCGCGGGTGTCGCGCTCACCACCAGGTTGCCGTTCCTCGGAGCCGCCGTCCTGCCGGTCACCTAGCCCACCTCCGTGCGCACCACGGGGCCGCGGTTGCCCGCGCTGTGGCACAGCTCCTGCCAGACCTGGTCCATCGGCGTCGACGGCCGCGCCACGACCACGCCCCACCCCGCGCCGCTCAGCAACCGCTGGGCTTCCACCGGGTCGGGCGCCGGGTCCTCCGACGCGGACGCCCAGGCCCGGACGTCCATCACCACCGCGAGGCTCCGCGTGCCGCGCGGACGGTTGCGTATCAGCGCGTCCACCACAGCGGGCGTGCTGCCGCCGAGGACGGCGATGACCTCCTGGCCCGCGCCGGGGTCGACACCGGCGGTCGGCTCACGGCGGTGCGACGGCGCCAACGCGGCCAGCGCGTCCAGCACCACGGAGTCGCTGTACCCGCTGTCGCCCTGCCCGCCCGCCAGCACCCGGCCGTCGTCGCCGACGAGCCGCACCCGGTGGCCGTACCGGTGCAGGTGCACGCAGATCGACGCGGCGAGCGACACCGCCCACTCCAGGCTCGCGCCGGGACCGCTGCCCCGGTGCGCGGTCAGCCGGTGGTCCAGCAGCACGGTCGTCCCGCCGCGCCACGGCCGTTCCTCCACGCGCACCATCAGCTCGTCCCGCCGCGCGGTCGAGCGCCAGTGCACCTTCCGCAGGTCGTCACCGTGCCGGTACGGGCGCACCACCGCGTCGTCCTCGCCCTGCCCGGCGCGCAGCCGGATCGAGCCGTCGTCGCCGGAACCCATGCCCGAACCGCTCGGCAACCCGATCAGCTGCACCACCCGCGGCACCACGACCAGTCGGCTGCGGCCCGCCATCTCGCGGTCGTACTCGGCCAGGCCGAACGGATCGGTGATCCGGGCCAGCAGCGGGCCGACCTGCTGCACGCCGCGCATCACCGGCTTCAGCGGGTAGCGCAGCACCGTGACCACGTTGCGCGGCAGCCGTTCCACCACGAAGCGCGGGCGCGCGCCCAGCGCGTACGGCACCGCGTCCTCCAGCAGCAGCCCGCCGGTCGGCAGCCGCCCGGCGCTGCGCAGCTCCACGCGCACGTCGGTGGCCGAACCCACCTGGACCCGGTCGGGGTGCATCATCCGGTTCGCGTGCAGGCCGACGCGGGCCCGTTGCGCCAACCACGCCGCCAACAGCGGCAGAGCGACCACGAACATCGACACGCGCAGGAGGTCGCGCTCGTTGAGCACGACCGCGCACAAACCGGCCGCGAACCCCGCGGCCAACAGGCACCGGCCCCGGGTGGTCAGCCCGGACAGGGCTCCGCGCATGTCAGCGGTGGTTGTTCGGGTTGACGCCGTGCAGGAACTGCCCGGTCGGGTCGAGCGCCGCGTGCGGCACGGGCACCCGCTGGAGCAGGTTCCGCACCAGGTCGGCGGCCGACCGGCGGGCGGCCTGCGCCTCTGCCGTCAGGACCAGTCGGTGCGCGAGCACCGGCACGGCCACCGCGTGGATGTCGTCCGGCACCACGAAGTCCCGGCCCGCCAGCGCGGCCTGCGCCCTGGCCGCCCGCACCAGGTGCAGCGTGGCCCGCGGCGACGCGCCCAGCCGCAGCTCCGGCAGCCGCCGGGTGGAGCCGACGAGTTCCACCGCGTACCGGCGGACCTCCGGCGACAGGTGCACCCGCCGCACCACGTGCACGAGCCTCAGCACCATCTCCGCGTCCGACACCGGCCGCAGCTCGGCCATCGGGTCGTGGCCCGCGTGCTCGTCCACCATGGCCAGCTCGGCCGCCGGGTCCGGGTAGCCGATGGAGATCCGCGAGGTGAACCGGTCGCGCTGGGCCTCGGGCAGGGCGTAGGTGCCCTCCATCTCGATCGGGTTCTGGGTGGCGATCACCATGAACGGCGCGCCGAGCGGGTAGGTCTGCCCGTCGACGGTGACCTGGTGCTCTTCCATGCACTCCAGCAGCGCCGACTGGGTCTTCGGCGAGGCGCGGTTGATCTCGTCGCCCACCACGATGTTCGCGAACACCGGGCCGGGGCGGAACTCGAAGTCGTTGTCCTGCCGGTTGTAGATCGACACACCGGTGATGTCGCTGGGCAGCAGGTCGGGGGTGAACTGGATGCGGCTCACCGTGCAGTCGATCGACCGGGCCAACGCCTTGGCCAGCGACGTCTTGCCGACGCCCGGCACGTCCTCGACCAGCAGGTGCCCCTCGGCGAGCAGCGTGACGAGCGCGACCCGGACCACGTCCGGCTTGCCGACGATGACCCTCTCGACGTTCGCGGCGATCCGGCCGACCACGGCGTGCAGCTCGGCGAGCGCTTCCTCCGACCGGACCGGCACGGTGCTGTTGGTGACAGCGCTCGCGTGCTGGTTGTTGTTGTTCGCGTGATCGGCCGCGGACGCGCTGTTGCCCCCGTAGGAGTGTTCTGGCAGCGCGGCTGGCTGGGTACTCGGAGTCACTCGACCTCCTGGAGCAGGGCGCGGCCCTACCGCGACCGGTTCGCGGTGGCGGTGAGCGTTTCACGCAGTGTGTCAAACCAGGGCAAAGAGCCCCACCCGCATGGGACAGGTTCCGCGCACGGGTTCTGCGGCCCGCGGGCCGGCCGGTTCACCCCACCTCTCCACCATTCCCCACCGGGGCGTCGGCTGAACCGGTTTTGCCCGATTTCGCTGCGCCATCCGAGTGGAGTTCAGGCGTGATCTGCTCACCCGCGGCGGTGGTCACGGCCGGCGTCCCCCACCACGCTCCACGCGAGTCATATTCGCTCTACCTGCGTAAACGTCGAAATGCGCAGCGTGCAACCACCCGTTTCAGCGTTGACTGTGGTGAAAAGTGGGGTACTGTGGCGGCCGGTGGGGCAGACGGGGGCTCCACTGCCGGTCGGAAGTCCGTTCCGGCGTCGGGAGGTGGTTGCCGTGTTCCTGGGCACTCACAACCCGAGGCTGGACGACAAGGGCCGACTGACGCTGCCTGCGAAGTTCCGGGACGCGCTAGCGGGGGGTCTCATGGTCACCAAGGGCCAGGACCACTGCCTCTACGTGTTCCCACGGGCCGAGTTCGAGCAGATGGCGCGCAAGGTCGCGGACGCTCCGTTCACGAACGAGGCGGTTCGGGCCTACCAGCGCTACCTGTTCGCCGGGACCGACGAGCAGCGGCCGGACGGCCAGGGCCGGGTGTCCATCGCACCGGAGCTGCGCCGCTACGCGGGGCTGACCAAGGAGTGCGTGGTCATCGGCGCGATCAACCGGCTGGAGATCTGGGACGCGCAGGCGTGGCAGCGCTACCTCGACGAGCACGAGGACAGCTACGCGACGGCTCGCGAGGAGGTGCTGCCCGGCGTCTTCTAGACCGGCTTGAACGGCCGTTGTTTCGAGGTTTCGGGTGCCGTGAGGCCTCGGTCCGCTCGGCTTTCGGCCCTGGCGCACCTTCCCCGGCGCCAGGTCCGACGGGCGGGCGGGGACCTGACGACACCCGAACTTCTATGTCTTGTGAGGGGGGACCATCCAGGGAGGGGACATGGTGGAGCCAGCGCGGCACGTGCCGGTGCTGCTCGACCGCGTCCTCGATCTGCTGGCCCCCGCGTTGGCCGATCGGGACGCCGTGTTCGTGGACTGCACGCTCGGTCTGGGCGGGCATTCGGAGGCGGTGCTCCGAGCGCACCCGAGGGTGCGCCTGATCGGGCTGGACCGCGATCCGCAGGCCATCGAGCTGTCCCGGCGGCGGTTGGCCCCGTTCGCCGATCGCGTGGACTTCGTGCAGACCACCTACGACGGGATCGCGCAGGCGGTCGGCGGCACGAAGGTCGACGGCATCCTGATGGACCTGGGTGTGTCCTCGCTCCAGTTGGACGCCGAGGAGCGCGGGTTCGCGTACTCCAAGGACTCCCCGCTGGACATGCGGATGAGCGCGGGCACCGGGATGACGGCGGCCGACGTGCTGAACACGTACCCGGTCGAGGAGCTGACCAGGATCCTGCGCGACTACGGCGAGGAGCGGTTCGCCCGCAAGATCGCCGGGGCGGTGGTGCGTGAACGCGAGCGCGAGCCGTTCACGAACAGCGGGCGGCTGGTGGAGCTGCTGTATGCCGTGGTGCCGGCGGCGACCAGGCGGACGGGCGGGCACCCGGCGAAGCGGACGTTCCAGGCGTTGCGCATCGAGGTGAACCAGGAGCTGGAGTCGCTGCGGCTGGCACTGCCCGCCGCGTTGTCGGTGCTGGCCGTGGGCGGCCGGATCGTCGTGGAGGCCTACCAGTCGCTGGAGGACCGGATGGTCAAGCGGGCGTTCACCGCGCTGGCCACGTCCACGTCGCCGCAGGACCTGCCGGTCGAGCTGCCCGGCCACGGACCGCAGCTGCGGCTGGTGACCAGGGGCGCCGAGCAGGCGAACGAGCAGGAGATCGAGGAGAACCCCAGGGCCGCCTCGGTGCGGCTGAGGGCGGCGGAACGCATCCGGGAGGCGACATGACGGCACCGGCGCGGACCGGCCGCGGCGCGCCGTCCCCGGCCCGGTCCGCGAAGCCCCGTGAGCGCGCGCTGAAGGTCGTGCCGACGGATCGTCGTCGGTCGGCCGCGGTGGAGCGCGCCTACGCGCGGCGGGCGCAGCGCGGTTCGGCCCGTGGTCCGGCGGTGACCCGTCAGCCCGTGGTGACGCCCAAGGCGCCGTTCGTGGTGATGGTGATGGTCGTGCTCGGCGTGGGCATCGCGGCGATCATGTGGCTGTCCACGCAGGCGACCGCGGACTCGTACCGGTTGCAGGACGCGCGGGCCGAGGAGACCAGGCTCGCCCGGCAGGTCGAGCAGCTGCGGCAGGAGGTCGCGCTGGCCGAGTCGCCGCTGAGCCTGGCCGACGCCGCGGCGAAGCTGGGGATGCTCCCGGCGGGCGACCCGGCGAGGTTGCGGAAGCTGCCGGACGGGACGATCGAGGTGTACGGCAAGCCGTCCGCGGTCCAGCCGCCACCGCCGCCGACGACTGCCACGCCGCCGGCCGACACACCGCCCCCGGACCAGCAGCCCCCGAACCAGGACCCGGCGCAGACACCGCCCGACCAGGCGGCCTCGCCGCCCGCCCAACCACCGGCGGGGACGGAGCAGGCCGGGTCGGAGCAGGCCGGGCAGCAACCCGCGGAACAGCCGGTACCAGGAGGTCAGTGATGCCGGGGCCCAGCCGAGGCAGGCCGGCTCGACGCCCGTTGTCCGTCCGGGGGCCCACCCCCAAACGACGGCGAAGCAACAGCCGGGTCCGCCTCACGGTCGGTCGGCTGCTGCTGGTGGGCGCGCTGGTCGCCGCGGGCGTCAAGCTCGTGCACGTGCAGGGCTTCCAGGCCGAGGCGCTGTCCGCGAAGGCCCAGCGGCAGCGTGCCACGCCCATCGACATCCCGGCCGCGCGCGGTTCGATCCTCGACCGCAACGGCAAGCAGTTGGCGTTCAGCGTCGAAGCGCGCGCCCTCTACGCCGTGCCGCAGCTGATGCGCCAGAAGTGGGCCGAGGAGCTGGAGGCCAAACCGCAGATCGGCAGCTTCGAGGACCGGGTCGCGGACATCGCGGAGTTCATCGAGCAGACGCTGGGCCGTGAGGTCAACGGCCAGAAGACCGACCGGGACACGATCTTCGCCAAGCTCGTCAAGGACACCACCTACATCGAGCTGGTCGACGACGTCGACCCGGGCAAGGCCGCCGTCATCTCGGGGAAGTACAACGAGATCGGCTCCGAGTACCGGGCCGTGCGGGTGTACCCGAACGGCGAGCTGGCGTCGAACATCGTCGGCGCCGCGAACTGGCGCAAGGACAAGGACCCGCCCGCCACGCAGGGCCTGCTGGGCTTGGAGAACGCACAGGACAACCTCCTCGCCGGGCGCAACGGGCGGCGGGTCGTGGACACGATGCAGGGCAACGACGACGTGGTCATCCCGGGGCCGGGGCGGTCGCGCGAACTGGCCGCCGCCACACCGGGCAAGAGCCTCGAACTGACGCTGGACGTGGACACGCAGTACGCGTTGCAGCGCATGGTGACGGAGTACACGGCAAGGTCGGGGGCGCGCAACGGGTCCGCGGTGGTGCTCGACAGCCGGACCGGCGAGATCCTCGCGATGGCGAACGACAAGACGTTCGACCCGTACGACTTCGGCAAGGCCACCGAGGACCAGTTGCGCAACATCGCGGTCACGTCGGTGTTCGAGCCCGGTTCGGTGAACAAGATCGTGACCGCGGCGACGGCCGTCGAGGACGGCGTCTACCAACCGGACAGCGTGCTCCAGGTGGACGGCAGGATCAAGGTCGCCGACCGGGTGATCGCGGACGCGTGGACCCACGGTCGGCTGGACATGACGTTCACCGGCGTGTTCGCGAAGTCGTCCAACGTCGGCACGCTGATGGCGGCGCAGAAGATCGGGCCGGACCGGTACTACGAGATGCTGCGGAAGTTCGGGCTGGGGGAGCGGACCAAGTCCGGGCTGCCCGGCGAGGAGTCGGGGTTCGTGCCGCCGCTCAACCAGTGGTCCGGGTCCACGTTCGGCAACCTGCCGATCGGGCAGGGGCTGAACATGACCCTGCTCCAGATGACCGGGATGTACCAGGCGATCGCGAACGACGGCGTGCGCATCCCGCCGCGGATCGTGCGGGCCGAGGTGTCGGTCGACGGCGGGCGCAAGGAGGTCGGGCCGCCGCAGAGCGAGCGGGTCGTGTCGCCGCAGACGGCGAAGACGGTGCGGGAGATGTTCCGGGCGGTGGTGCAGAACGCGCCGGGGCAGACCGGGACCGGGCCGGCGGCGGCGCTGCCGGGCTACCAGGTCAGCGGGAAGACGGGGACGGCGCAGCAGATCGACGCGAAGTGCGGGTGCTACAGCAACACGCAGCACTGGATCACGTTCGCCGGCATCCTGCCCGCCGACAACCCGCGGTTCGTGGTCGGCATCATGCTGGACAACCCGACCGTGGGCCCCCAGTCCGCCGCGCCGCTGTTCCGCGAGATCGCCTCGTACCTGTCGCAGCGCTACCAGGTGCCGTTGTCCCCGGAGCAGAGCCCGATCGTGCCGCTGGTGCACTGAGCGCCGTCCGTCGCAGTGGCGTCGCGTCACTCTCCCGTCTGAGAACTTCGTTCCGAGGGGTTGGGTGGGGTGAATCCGAGTATGGATGTCGATGACCTGGTCCGGCGATGCAAGGACGGGCGCGTCGCGAGGTCCGACATCGCCGATGTCGCCCGGCTGTTGTCGAGTCGTCGCGACGACGAGCGTGCATATCAGCTGCTTCACGTCCTCGCCCGATCGTCCGCGACCGAGTACGAGGAACTGGCCGCCATCTTCCTGGACTTCCCGGAGAACCCGATGGTGTCCAGGTTGGCCTTGCAGGCACTGTGCACCTTCTGGGGCTTGACCGGGAAGTACGTCGACGAGGTCCGACGTTTCGTCGACCGAGTTCCTCGGGATTGCCTGGGTGATGTCCGGCAGGGCGCGATTTCCGCGGCCGGTGAGCACCTGCCGGCGCATACCGACTGCGCGTTGCTCAAAGGGCTGTTGGCCATCGGAAGAGTTGAAGATCCGACTTCGGTCGAGCGTCGGGTCGCACTCGAAGCGCTCGCACGTGCGCTTGGCGAGCCTCTTTCGGACACTCTGCGCGCCGGCGGTGCGAATCGGGAGCAGTGGGCCGCGGACGTTCTGGTGCCAGGTCGACCGTGACGCTTCGGGTGCCTTCTTCGTGATCACCTCGACGGGGTGTCGGCGCGGTGGGCCAGTCGGAACTGTTCGCGATGCTCCTGCTCCGAAATCCGGTCCGGGGTGGACGTGCCGGGCGACCACTCTCCGTACGCCGGTAGCCTTCCGCGCGTGCCTGCCAAGCTAGGGGGCAAGGTCGCGACCGCTCCGCCTCGCCCTTCCCGCACCCAGCCCGTTGCCGTGTCCGAACTCGCCACGACGGTCGACGCGCACCTGACCGCTCCCGACCGGGCACATGTCCAGGTCGGAGGCGTGACGCTGCGCGCTCAGCACGTCCGACCGGGAGACCTGTTCGCCGCACTGCCGGGCACACGCGTGCACGGTGCCGACTTCGCCGCCCAAGCCGTCGAGAACGGCGCGGTGGCGGTGCTGACCGACGCGCGGGGGGCGGAGAAGGTGCAAGGGGTGCCCGTGCTCGTGCACCCGGACCCGCGCGCCGTCCTCGGACACCTCGCCTCCCGCGTCTACGGCCACCCGTCCACCAAGCTGAACGTGTGGGGTGTGACCGGGACGTCCGGCAAGACCACCACCGGCTACATGATCGAGTCGGCGCTCCGCGCGGCCGGTCGCGCCACCGGGCTCATCGGCACGGTCGAGACGCGCGTCGCCGGCACCCGGCTGGACAGCGCCCTCACCACCCCCGAGGCCCCTGACCTGCAAGCGCTGCTGGCCGTGATGCTCGAGTGCGGCACCACGGACGTCACCATGGAGGTCTCCAGCCACGCGCTGCGCCTGGGCCGGGTCGGCGGCGTCGGGTTCGCCATCGGCGCGTTCACCAACCTCTCCCAGGACCACCTGGACTTCCACCCGGACATGGAGGACTACTTCCGGACCAAGGCCGAGCTGTTCGACGGCCGGGCCCGCACCGAAGTGGTCTGCGTGGACGGCGACTGGGGTCCCCGGCTGGTCAAGGACCACACCATCACGGTCGCCACGGCGGAAGCGGCCGACTGGACGTCCGCCGACGTCACCGTGTCCGCGACCGGCGAGCAGGCGTTCACCGCGCACGGCCCGGACGGCATCACGATCGACGTCGAGCTCAGCCTCCCCGGCGACTTCAACGTCGCGAACGCCCTGCTCGCCATCGCCTGCCTGCACTCCCAGGGCGTCCCGGCGGAAGCCATTCGGGAAGGCCTCAGGAACGTCCAGGTCCCCGGCCGGATGCAGCGCATCGACGAAGGCCAGGACTTCACCGCCGTCGTGGACTACTCGCACAAGCCCGCCGCCGTCGCGCTCGCCCTCCAGGCCGTCCGCGCCCGCGCCACCGGGCGGATCATCACCGTCCTGGGCTGCGGCGGTGACCGGGACACGGCCAAGCGGCCCCTCATGGGCGAGGAAGCCGCCCGGCGCAGCGACGTCCTGGTCGTCACCGACGACAACCCGCGCAGCGAGGACCCGGCGCGGATCCGGGCGGCGATGCTGGGCGGCGCGCTGGCCGTGCCGGACGGTGAACGCGGCGAGGTCGTGGAGATCGGCGACCGCCGCCGGGCCATCGAGCACGCCGTGTCCCTCGCGCGTACCGGCGACGTCGTCGTGATCGCCGGCAAGGGCCATGAGACCGGCCAGGAGGTCGCGGGCGTCGTGCACCCGTTCTCCGACGTGGACGCACTGACGAACGCGATCCGGGGAGCCGTCAAGTGATCAAGCTGAGCCTCGCCGAGATCGCCGAGGCCGTCGGCGGCAGGCTGCACAACGCCACCGGCGCCGAGGTGGTCACCGGCACCGTCGAGTTCGACACCCGCGAGATCACGGCCGGCGGACTGTTCGTGGCGCTGCCAGGTGAGCGCGTCGACGGCCACGACTTCGCCGCCCAGGCCGTTGCGCGGGGTGCGGTCGGCGTGCTGGCCGGACGCGAGGTCGACGCGCCCGCCGTCATCGCGCCCGCCGTCGAGCAGTCCTCGGGCAACGCGTACGTGCTGTCCGGCGACACGGACGGCGCGGGCGCGGCGGTCCTCGCGGCACTGGCCAAGCTCGCCCGCCACGTCACGGACCGGCTGGAAGACCTGACCGTGATCGGCGTGACGGGCTCGTCCGGCAAGACGTCCACCAAGGACCTCATCGCCCAGGTCCTCGCCCCGCTCGGCCCGACCATCGCGCCGCCCGGCTCGTTCAACAACGAGCTGGGCCACCCGTGGACGGCCCTGCGCGTGGACGAGACCACCCGGTTCCTGGTGCTGGAGCTCAGTGCCCGGGGCGTCGGGCACATCGCCGAGCTGTGCCGGATCGCCCCGCCGCGCGTCGGCGCCGTGCTGAACGTCGGCAGCGCCCACGTCGGCGAGTTCGGCTCGCGCCAGGGCATCGCCCAGGCCAAGGGCGAGCTGGTCGAGGCGCTGCCCGAGGACGGCATCGCGGTCCTGAACGCCGACGACCCGCTCGTCGCGGGCATGGCCCCGCGCACCAAGGCCCGCGTCGTGCTGACGGGTGAGAACCCCCAGGCCCACGTCCGCGCCACGAACGTCGAGCTGGACGAGCAGGCCCGCGCCCGCTTCACGCTGGTCACGCCGAAGGGCGAGGCGGCCGTCCGGCTCGCCGTCCACGGACCGCACCAGGTCGGCAACGCCCTCACCGCCGCCGCGATCGCCCTCGAACTCGGCGCGACCCCGGAGCAGATCGCGCAGAGCCTCGGCAAAGCCGAACGGGTCTCCGCGCATCGCATGGCGGTCTCCGAACGTCCTGACGGTGTGACGATCGTCAACGACGCGTACAACGCGAACCCGGAGTCGGTGCGAGCGGCGCTGAAGTCGCTCGCCACCATCTCCAGGGCCACCGCGCCCGCCCGCCGGAGCTGGGCGGTGCTGGGCCCGATGGCCGAACTGGGTGCGGACTCGGTCCGCGCGCACGACGAGATCGGACGGCTCGCGGTCCGCTTGGACATCAACAAGCTGGTCGTGGTCGGTCAGGACGCCCGCGCGATGCAGCAAGGGGCGCACCTGGAAGGATCATGGGGAGAAGAAGCGATTTTGGTGCCCGACGTGACGGCGGCCGTCGAGCTGCTGCGCGACCAGGTGCGGCCCGGTGACGTCGTCCTGGTGAAGGCATCCAACTCATACGGCCTGTGGCGGGTTGCCGAGGCTCTCCTGGAGGCGGTCAGCAAGTGAAGAGCATCCTCATCGCGGCGGCCATCGCGCTGATCGCGTCGATCATGCTGACGCCGTACCTGATCAAGGTCTTCTCCCGGCAGGGCTTCGGCCAGGAGATCCGCGAAGAGGGCCCGCAGAGCCACAAGACCAAGCGCGGCACGCCCACCATGGGTGGCGTCGCGATCCTGGTCGCCATGTGGGCGGGCTACCTGGGCTCGCACCTGGTGAACTCCATGTCGGCGTCCGCGCAGGACCAGACGCCCAGCGCGTCCGGCCTGCTGGTGCTGATGCTGACCACGTCGCTCGGCCTGGTGGGCTTCCTCGACGACTTCATCAAGATCCGCAAGCAGCGCAACCTGGGGCTGAACAAGACCGCGAAGCTGGTCGGCCAGTTCCTCGCCACGATCATCTTCGCCGTGCTGGTCATCCAGTTCCCGAACAAGGACGGGCTGACCCCCGCGTCGGTGAACCTGTCGTTCGTGCGCGACATCACCGTGGTGTCGTTCGGCGTCGTGGGTTTCGTGGTGTTCTGCTACGCCGCGATCAGCGCCTGGTCGAACGCGGTGAACCTGACCGACGGCCTGGACGGCCTGGCCGGCGGCACGTCCGCGATGGTGCTCGGCACCTACGTGGTGATCAGCTTCTGGCAGTTCCGCTACAACTGCTCCAACTTGCTCGTGGCCGGCTGCTACGACGTGCGCGACCCGCTGGACCTGGCGGTGGTGGCCGCCGCCGCGATGGCCGGCTGCATCGGCTTCCTGTGGTGGAACGCCGCTCCCGCCAAGATCTTCATGGGTGACACGGGCTCGCTCGCGCTGGGCGGTCTGGTCGCCGGTCTGGCCATCACCACCCGCACCGAGCTGCTGATGGTCGTCATCGGCGGTCTGTTCGTGGTCGAGGCGCTGTCGGTGGTGCTGCAGGTGGCGGTCTTCCGCACGTCCCGGCGGCGGCTGTTCCGGATGGCGCCCTTCCACCACCACTTCGAACTCGCCGGGTGGGCCGAAACCACGGTGATCATCCGGTTCTGGCTGCTCGCGGGCATGTGCTGCATGCTCGGGCTCGGCCTGTTCTACAGCGAGTGGCTGACCGCGGTCGAGAGCTGACCATGGGCTTCCTCTCAGGTCGTCACGTCCTGGTCGCCGGTGCCGGCGTGACCGGCAGGTCCGCGGCGGAGGCGTTGCTGGCGGCGGACGCCGTGGTCACCGTGACCGATGGTTCGGCCGACAACCTCACCGCGCTGGAACAGCTCCTGCCCGGCGTGGCGCTGGTGCCCGGGTTGGACGCTCCGCCGCCGGGGACCGACCTGGTCGTGACCAGCCCCGGCTGGCGCCCGTCCAGCCCGCTGCTGGTGGCGGCTGCGGCGGCGGGCGTCGAGGTGATCGGCGAGGTCGAGCTGGCCTGGCGGATGGGCTTGGAACTGGCCGACCCGCCGACGTGGCTCGCGGTGACCGGGACGAACGGCAAGACGACCACGGTCGGGATGCTGGAGTCGATCCTGCGCGCGGCGGGGCTCGACGCGGTCGCGTGCGGCAACGTCGGGTTGCCGGTGGTGGACGCGTTGCTGGCCGGGCGTCGGGTGCTGGCGGTGGAGCTGTCGAGCTTCCAGCTGCACTGGTCGCCGTCCGTGCGGCCGTTCGCCGGGGTGCTGCTGAACCTGGCCGAGGACCACTTGGACTGGCACGGGACGTTCGAGGCGTACGCGGCGGCGAAGGCCGGTGTGCTGACCGGCGAGGTCGGGATCGGCGGGGTGGACGACCCGGTGGTGGCGAGTCTCCTGGCGCGGGCGCCGGCGCGGGCGCACATCGGGTTCACGCTGGGGTCGCCGGAGGAAGGGCAGCTCGGGGTCCACGACGGGCAGTTGGTGGACCGGGCGTTCGGGGCCTCGGACACGGTGTTGCTGCCGGCCGCCGATGTCCGGCCCGGTGGGCCGCCCGGGATCGCCGATGCGCTGGCGGCGGCGGCTTTGGCCCGTGCGCACGGCGTTCCGGCTCCGGCGGTGGCGCGCGGGCTGCGGGAGTTCCGGCCGGGGGCGCACCGGGCGGTGCTGGTGGCGACGGACGGTGGGGTTTCGTACGTCAACGACTCGAAGGCCACCAATCCCCACGCGGCGGCGGCGTCGTTGCGGTCGCACGAGAGCGTGGTGTGGGTGGCCGGAGGGATGCTCAAGGGTGCGTCGGTGGACGAGTTGGTGCGCGCGGAAGGGCATCGGCTGCGCGGGGCGGTGTTGATCGGGGCGGACCGCGAGGTGATCGCTTCGGCGTTGGCCCGGTACGCGCCGTCGGTGCCGGTGGCGGTGCTGGACGACGCCTCCGCTTCCGCTGCGATGGAGAACGCCGTGCGCGCCGCTCGTTCGATGGCGCAGCCCGGCGACGCGGTCGTGCTGGCCCCGACGGCGGCGTCGCTGGACATGTTCAACGACTACGCCCATCGCGGGCAGGCGTTCACCGAGGCCGTGCTGAAGCTGGTCGGTCAACGGGAGCGGGACCGCTGACCGACGTCGGGGTAGATGCTGTCCGGGTCCTTCAGGTACTCGTGGGCGGCGTCGACCACCGGGCACGGCCAGGGGGTGGTGAGTGCGTCGAGCTGTCGGTCTGGCGCAAGAGCAGTCGGAGCAACGGCACCGGTGCCTGCGTGGAGGTCGCCTCGGCGGCCGACGCGTTCCGCGTCCGTGACAGCAAGAACGTGACCGGCCCGACCCTGTCCTTCACCGACCGCTCGATGACCGCGTTCCTGGCCACGGCCAAGCGCGGTGCCCTCGACCACGCTTGATTCGGTAGCCGCCGCGCTCCGGAACGTCCTTGACCTGGTCGACCGGATCACCTCAGCCCTGGGGGAGTCGTCAGACCTGCTGGACGACGTCCACACCGACCTGGCCACCGCCACAGCGGGCACCACCCAACCAGAGGTGGAGCAGGTCGTCGGCATCTTCGCCCAGGCGAGTCAGGACAACACCGACCCCTCGTCCCGGACCACCAGGTAGTCGTGGCGGTTTGCGATGGGTCCGGGTACATGGAGTTCTCCGGCGATGACCACTTCTGCCGGTGTGTGGGGGCTCCTGAATCGCCTGGCTGGACCACGACGACGAGCGACTACTTCTACCCCGGCACCGGCATTCCGCTTGTCACGCTGGTCGATCTGATCGAGGAGTTCCGCGCCACCGCCGCCCGTCCCACCATGGTCCAGTGGCGTGACGCGTTGGGCGGGTAGTGCGGGATGATGGATCCGCGAATCACGTACGGGGGTAAGCGATGACGATCATGGCCACGTGGACCGACTTCGTGCCGGGCACCGAGCGGGAGCACGCGACGCATGAAGTCGAGCTCGCGACGCGGGCGGACGTCCGGGAGTTCGTGGACCTGCTCACCCGGCCGAACACCAGCGAGGCGGTCCTGATGCACACCGGCCGTCCGCTCCGGCAACACGAGTCCACCGGCGAGCTGGGCAGCGACCACCACGTGGTCGTGGGTTTCTTCAAGGGATTCGGTTACGTGGAGTACACCGACCGCGATCGGGTCAGTCAGCTCGTCGGCGACTCGTCCTCACCGGAGTGGCGCACGACCATGAGTGACCACTTCCCGGCCGGCACCGGCATCTCCCCGGCCGCGATGGTCGACCTGATCGACCAGTTCCGCGCCACTTCCACCCGTCCCACCATCGTCCAGTGGCGGGACGCTCCTGCCGGGTAGCCTGCGGATCATGGTCGCGATGGGCGACACGCGGCGGATTGTCGGCTTGCGCCGCCCGCGGGGGGAGACGATGGGCGCATGACTGCGGTGGACCGTACTCCGGTCGAGCGACCGCCCGGAGCGCGGCGGCGTCCCGGGCGCGCCAAGCGTGCCGTGGCGGTGCGGACGTCGTTGACGGCCTGGCTCGGCCGGCCGCTGGCGGACTTCCACCTGCTGCTCGCCGTCTTCGGCACGCTGATCGTGCTCGGCTTGATCATGGTCCTGTCCGCGTCCGCCCCGGACGCCGCCGCCGGCGGTGAGTCCGCCTACAGCGTCTTCAAGAAGCAGCTCCTGTACGTCTGCGTCGGCGGGGTGATGTTCCTGATCGTGCTGCGCATCCCCCTGCGCACGATCCGGCACGGCAGCACGATGGCGATGCTCGCCTGCGTGATCCTCCTCGTCCTCGTCCTGACTCCACTCGGCACGGCCGCGAGCGGCGCGCAGTCGTGGTTCATCATCGGACCGGTCTCGTTCCAGCCGATCGAGCCGGCGAAGCTGGCGCTGGCGCTGTGGGGCGCGCACGTCCTGGTCACCAAACGCGCTCTGCTGGACCAGTACCGGCACATGATGGTCCCGGTCCTGCCGGTGGCCATGCTGCTGTTCGCGCTGGTGATGCTGCAGCCCGACCTCGGCGGCACGATCACGCTCGCCGTCGTGCTGATCAGCCTGCTGTGGTTCGTCGGCGCGCCGATGCGGATCTTCGGCGTCATCGCGATCGGCGCGGTGACGGGCGCGCTGGTCCTGGCGCTCGGCGCGGACTACCGGATGGAGCGCGTGCAGACGTTCCTGAACCCGGCGGCCGATCCGCTGGGCGACGGGCTCCAGGCGTTGCAGGCGCTGTACGCGCTGGCGGAGGGCGGGTTCTTCGGCAAGGGCCTCACCAACGGCAGTTCGAAGTGGCGCTACCTCCCGAACGTGCACAGCGACTTCATCTTCGCCGTGATCGGCGAGGAACTGGGCTTCATCGGCTGCCTGGTGGTGCTCGGCCTGTTCGCGCTGCTCGCGGTCGTTGGCCTGCGGATCGCCGCGCGCAACACCGACCCGTGGATCCGGATGGTGTCCGCGACCCTGACCGTGTGGCTGGTCGCGCAGGCCGCGATCAACATCGGCTACGTGGTCCAGTTGCTCCCGGTCACCGGCATCACGTTGCCGATGATCTCCTCCGGCGGCACGTCCATCGTCACGACGATGGTGGTGTTCGGCATCCTCGCCAACTGCGCCCGCCACGAGCCGGAAGCGGTCTCGGCGCTGCGCAAGCTCGGCCCCGGCCGGGTCGGCGGCGCGCTCAAGCTGCCCGCGCCCGAGGCGTACAAGCCGCCGCCCAAGCGCCGTCCCTCCCGGCCCTCCACGCCGCCGCGCGGTCGCAAGGCCGCGCCGCCGCCCGTGGACGAGAGGCGGATGGCCGGTCGTCACGCTCCGCCGTCGGAGTACCGTCGTCGCGAATCCCGGAAGGCCGGCCAGGACCGGGACGTGCGGTCCAGGCGGCGTGACGGGCGTTAGCCGTTCGCAGAGCGGTTCACCGATACGAGGAGGAAGTGCGTGACCAGGGTTCCCCAGCAGGTCGGACCATGTGTGGTGGTCGCCGGGGGCGGCACCGCCGGGCACATCGAGCCCGCCCTGGCCCTGGCCGACGCGGTCATGCGGCTCCGGCCCGACGCCCGCGTGGTCGCGCTGGGCACCGAGCGCGGTCTGGAGAGCAGACTCGTGCCGGCCCGCGGCTACCCGCTGGAGCTGATCCCGCCGGTGCCGATGCCGCGCAAGCCGACGCCCGACTTGCTCAAGCTGCCGCTGCGCGTGCGTGCCGCGGTGCGTGACACGCGTGCCGTGCTGGAACGCGTCGGCGCGGACGTCGTGGTCGGCTTCGGCGGCTACGTCGCGCTGCCCGCCTACCTCGCCGCGCGCGGCCGGGTGCCGATCGTCGTGCACGAGGCCAACGCCAAGGCCGGTCTCGCCAACAAGGTGGGCGCGAAGTTCGCCGAACGGGTCGCCGCCGCCGTGCCCGACTCGGGCCTGACCGACGCGGAGGTCATCGGCATCCCGCTGCGCTACTCGATCACCTCGCTGGACCGCGCCGCGCTGCGCGCCCAGGCCCGCGCCCACTTCGGGCTGCACCCGACCGCGCCGACGCTGCTGGTGTTCGGCGGCTCGCAGGGCGCCCGCTCGATCAACAACGCGGTGTCCGGCGCGGCGTCGGCGTTCGCCCAGGCCGGGATCGCCGTCCTGCACGCGCACGGCCCCAAGAACACGGTGGCGGTCCAGTCGGTGCCCGGCGCGCCGCCGTACGTCCCGGTGCCCTACCTGGATCGGATGGACCTCGCCTACGCGGCGGCGGACGCGGTGCTGTGCCGGTCCGGCGCGATGACGGTGGCCGAGGTGTCCGCCGTGGGCCTGCCGGCGGTGTTCGTGCCGCTGCCGCACGGCAACGGCGAGCAGGCGCTCAACGCGAGCACGGTGGTGTCCGCCGGCGGCGGCATCCTGGTGCCGGACGATCAGTTGACGCCGGAGTGGATCTCCGCGAACGTGGTGCCGCTGGTCGCGGACCGCAACCGGTTGGCCGCGATGACCACGGCCACGCTGAGCACCGGTCACCGCGAAGCCGACGAGGTGCTGGCCCGCATCGTGCTCGAGGTGGTCAAGAAGTGAGCGACGTCCTGGACCGGGTGCACCTGGTCGGCATCGGCGGCGCCGGCATGAGCGGCATCGCACGCATCCTCCTGGCGCGCGGCGCGCACGTGTCCGGCTCGGACGCCAAGGACTCGCGCACCGTGCTCGCGTTGCGGGCGCAGGGCGCGGCGATCGCGGTCGGCCACGCCGGCGCGAACCTCGACCAGCTGCCCGGCGGCCCCACGGCGGTCGTCGTGTCCACCGCGATCCGCGAGGACAACGCCGAACTGGTGGAGGCCCGCGCACGCGGCGTCGTCGTGCTGCGGCGGGCCGAGGCGCTGGCCGCGTTGATGCTGGACCACCGGGTGGCGTGCGTCGCGGGCACGCACGGCAAGACGTCCACCACCTCCATGCTCACGGTCGCCCTGCAACATTGCAGGATGGACCCGTCGTTCGCGATCGGCGGCGACCTCAACGAGTCCGGTGCCAACGCCCACCAGGGCGCCGGCGGCGTCTTCGTGGCCGAGGCCGACGAGAGCGACGGCTCGTTCCTCTTCTTCTCGCCCTCGGTCGCGGTCGTGACCAACGTCGAGGCCGACCACCTGGACCACCACGGCACCGTCGAGGCGTACGTGGCGGTGTTCGACTCGTTCCTGGAGCGGATCCAGCCGGACGGGGTGCTGATCGCCTGCGCGGACGACCCGGGCGCGGCGGCGCTGGCCGAACGGGCCGCGAAGCTCGGCATCCGGGTCCGCCTGTACGGCCGGACGGCCTCCGGTCCCGGCTCGGCCCGGCTGCTCGACTACCGGCCCGACGACGGCGGTGGCGTGGTCAAGGTCGAGCTGGACGGCGACGAGGTGCTGGACGTGCGGGTGGCCGTGCCCGGCGAGCACATGGCGGGCAACGCGCTGGCCGCCCTGGTCGCCGCGCTGGAACTGGGCGCGGACCGGGAGGGCGTGCTGGCCGGTCTGGCCGCGTTCGGCGGTGTGCGCCGGCGGTTCGAGTACAAGGGCCAGGCCGCGGGCGTGCGGGTGTACGACGACTACGCCCACCACCCGACCGAGGTGCTCGCCCAGATCGCCGCCGCGCGGCCGGTCGCCGGCGACGGCAAGCTCGTCGTCGTGTTCCAGCCGCACCTGTACTCGCGGACCCGGCTGTTCGCCGAGGAGTTCGCCGCCGCCCTCGGGACGGCGGACGCCGTCGTGGTGCTCGACGTCTACGGCGCGCGCGAGCGCCCGGAGCCCGGCGTCACCGGCGCCCTGGTCTCGGGCCTGGTGCCGCTGGACGTCGGCAAGGTGTTCTACGAGCCGTCGTTCGACCGGGTGCCCACGCTGGTCAAGAGCCTCGTCGGCGAGGGCGACCTGGTCGTCACGATGGGCGCGGGCGACGTCACGATGCTCGGCCCGGAGATCGTCGGGGAGCTTGATCGGACATGAGTACGAAGGCGGCGCGTCGTCGCCCGGCCACCGCCTCCGGGCCGGACCCCCGCTCGGCGGCGCGTCGTCGCCCGCCGCGCGGGAGGTCCCGCCGCCCGGTGCGGCGGCCGTACCAGCGGGTGGTGATGCGCCGCCGGCTGATCGCGGTCCTGATCATGGTCGTGGTGACGGCGGTCGTCTGCACGGTCTGGTTCACGCCCGTGCTCGGCGTCCGCCAGGTCGAGGTGCGCGGGGTGGTCCACCTGACCGGTGACCAGGTCCGCGAGGCCGCCGCGGTCGAGCCAGGCACGCCCCTGGTGCGCGTCGACGTCCACGACGTCGACGCCCGGGTCCGCGAACTGCCCCGCGTCGCCGGGGTGCACGTCGAACGGCTGCTGCCCGGCACGCTGCGGCTCACCGTGGACGAGCGGGAACCGGTCGCCGTGATCGTCGCCGCGGACGGCACGCACCTCGTGGACGCGACCGCCAAGGACTACGCCACCGTGGGCGACCCGCCGTCCGGGCTGCCGGAGCTGAGGGTGGGACCGGACGCGCTCGCCGCCGCCGTCGGCGTGATCACGCAGCTGCCCGAGGCGTTGCGCCGGGAAGTGCTGATCGTGACCGCGGACACGCCGTCGGACGTCCGGCTGACGTTGAGCGCCGGTCGGGAGGCCCGTTGGGGCTCGTCCGCCGACACCCCGCGCAAGGCCGCCGTGCTGGAGGTCCTGCTGACCCGGCAGGGCACCGTGTTCGACCTCTCCAGCCCGGAGCTGCCGACCGTCTCGTGATCGGTGTGGTGAATCCCGCCACACCGGTCGACGATGAAAGTCGATCGCCCGACCCGTGCCCGGCGGTGATACTGCGCGGATGACCCAGACGCCGGTGGACAACCGGATCGAACTTCCTTTCACCGGCGACGAACGCACCCTGCTGTGCGGGTTCCTGGACTACCTGCGCGGCACGATCGAGCTGAAGTGCGCCGGTCTGAGCGACGAGGACGCGTGCCGCTCCGTGCTCCCGTCGCAGCTCAACACCGCTGCGGGCATCGTCAGGCACCTGCGTTGGGTGGAGCACCACTGGTTCGACGTCGCCCTCGGCGGACGGCCCGACACGGCCCCCTACACCCGGGAGGACCCGGACGCGGATTGGCGCGTCGAGCCGGGTGAGACGATCTCGCGATTGATCGACGACTACGCTGCGCAGTGCACGGCGAGTCGCGAACTCGTCGCGGGCCTCGACCTCGACCACGAGGTGGCGTTCCGCGGCGACAAGGTGCTTTCCGTGCGCTGGGTGTTGATCCACATGATCGAGGAAACGGGTCGGCACGCGGGGCACCTGGACGTGGTGCGGGAACTGCTCGACGGGGTGACCGGCGAGTAGAGACCGCTCACCCGGTCAGGACACAACACGGCGTGGCTGCTGGACCGAGGCATTCCCGATGCATAACGTCCAGCAGGAACATACGGGGTTGACATAACTCTGAACCTCTGGTTGAGAGTTTCAATCCGGGTGGAGATCCGTCCGGGCTGTGACACCGGTGGTCATCCACTCCAGCTCATGAGCACGGACACGATCAGGAAGGCGGACCGATGACGCCCCCGCACAACTACCTCGCGGTGATAAAGGTCGTCGGCATCGGCGGTGGCGGTGTCAACGCCGTCAACCGCATGATCGAGGTCGGGCTCAAGGGTGTCGAGTTCATCGCGGTGAACACCGACGCCCAGGCGCTGCTCATGTCGGATGCCGACGTGAAGCTCGACATCGGCCGCGAACTCACCCGCGGCCTGGGAGCCGGCGCCAATCCCGAAGTCGGCCACAAGGCCGCCGAAGACCACCGTGAGGAGATCGAAGAAGTCCTCAAGGGCGCGGACATGGTGTTCGTGACCGCCGGTGAAGGCGGCGGCACGGGCACCGGAGGCGCGCCCGTGGTGGCCTCCATCGCCCGCAAGCTCGGCGCGCTGACCATCGGTGTGGTCACGCGACCGTTCTCGTTCGAGGGCAAGCGCCGCGCCAAGCAGGCCGAAGAGGGAATACAGGCCCTGCGCAACGAGTGCGACACCCTCATCGTGATCCCCAACGACCGGCTGCTCCAGCTCGGCGACATCGGCGTCTCGCTGATGGACGCGTTCCGCTCCGCGGACGAGGTGCTGCTGTCCGGTGTCCAGGGCATCACCGACCTGATCACCACCCCCGGTCTGATCAACCTCGACTTCGCCGACGTCAAGTCGGTCATGTCCGGCGCGGGCAGTGCCCTGATGGGCATCGGCTCGGCGCGGGGCGAGGGGAGAGCGGTCCAAGCCGCCCAGAAGGCGATCAACTCGCCGCTGCTGGAAGCGTCGATGGAGGGTGCGCACGGCGTGCTGCTCTCGATCGCCGGTGGCAGCGACCTCGGGCTGTTCGAGATCAACGAGTCGGCTTCGCTGGTGCAGGAAGCCGCCCACCCCGACGCGAACATCATCTTCGGCACGGTCATCGACGACTCGCTCGGTGACGAGGTTCGTGTGACGGTGATCGCGGCGGGTTTTGACAGTGGCGGGCCGACACACAAGAAGTTGGAGCCCCAGGCTCTGTCCAGCCCGCCGCGAGGCACCCCGGTCGCAACCGCCACCGCGGGTCAGGTCAACCACACCCAGCCGGAGCACCACCAACAGCCGCACCAGCAGCCGCAGCCCGTGCAGCAGCACCAGCAGCACCAGCAGCAGCACCAGCAGCCGCAGCCCGTGTCGCAGCAGCTGGACCAGCAGCCCTCGGTCGTGCCGCCCCGTCCCGTCGTGCCGCAGCAGCAGCAACCGCAGCAGCAGCAACCGCAGCAGCAGCCGGGCCAGGGCAACGGCCAGTCCCCGTACGGGACGCAGCAGCCGACCATGCCCCGGTCGCTGACGCCGGGGATGCAGGGCAACACCGGCGGCACGTTGCCGAACCGGGCCGTGCCGGTGACCGACGACCCCGATGACGAGGTGGACGTGCCGCCGTTCATGCGGCGGTAAGCCCGACACACCACCGGCGCCGCGTCGTCCCCACCGGGGGCGGCGCGGCGCCGGTGCGTGAGTCCTGCGTTCCCGTCGCGTGAGTCACGGGTTCTGAACGCAGGACTCACGCGGGGGTGGGGCGTGGGGTCTGGGAAGCTGGGGGTGTGCGCATCCGTCGTGTCGTGACCACCCGTGAAGGCGGCGTATCCAAGCCGCCGTACGACTCCTTCAACCTCGGCGACCACGTCGGTGACGACCCGGCGGCCGTCGCGGCCAACCGGAAGCGGCTGGCCGAGGGCATCGGCCTCCAACCGGAACGCCTGGTGTGGATGGAGCAGGTGCACGGGCGGACCGTCGCCGTCGTCGACGGTCCGGTCGACGAGCCGCTGGAGGCCACCGACGCCGTCGTCACCGCGCAGGAGCGGCTGGCGCTGGTGGTGCTGACCGCGGACTGCGTGCCGGTGCTGCTCGGCGACCCGGAGGCGGGCGTGATCGGCGCCGTGCACGCCGGACGCGTCGGCGCGCGGGTCGGCGTCGTCCCCGCGACCCTGGGTCGCATGGTGGAACTGGGGGCGCGCGAGGAGCGGATCGAGGTGCTGCTCGGCCCGGCCGTCTGCGGCCAGTGCTACGAGGTCCCCGCCGCGATGCGCGACGACGTCGAGAAGCACCTGCCGGGCAGCGCGTCGAAGACCCGGTCCGGCACACCGGCGCTGGACCTGCGGGCCGGTCTCTGGCAGCAGCTCGCCGACGCCGGCGTGGGCAGGCTCGGCATCGACCCGCGGTGCACGTTCGAGGAGAAGCAGTTGTTCAGCCACCGCCGCACGCCCGGCACGGGGCGGCTCGCGGGCGTCATCTGGATGGAGTCATGAACCGGCGCGAAGAGCTGGCCCTGTCGCTGGCCGAGGTCCGGGAACGGATCGCCAAGGCCTGTGCGGCGGTCGGCCGGTCACCCGATGAGGTGGACTTGTTAGCCGTCACCAAGACGTTCCCGGCCGAGGACGTCGCGATCCTGAGCGACCTCGGGCTGACCGACTTCGCCGAGAACCGCGACCAGGAGGCCAACCGCAAGACCGCCGAGTTCGCCGAGCTGCGGCCGGGCGCCCCCGCGAAGTGGCACATGGTCGGCTCGCTCCAGCGGAACAAGGCCAAGTCCGTCCTCCGCTGGGCGCACCGGATCGACACGGTCGACTCGACCCGGCTCGCCGATGCCATCGCCAAGGCCGCCACCGAACCGGTCGAGGTGTTGATCCAGGTCAGCATCGACGGCGACGAGGCCCGCGGCGGTCACCCGATCGGTGACCTTCCGCGACTGGCCGATCACGTAGCACGGTCGAGTGAACTTCTTCTGCGAGGTGTGATGACCGTCGCACCCCTTGACATGTCTCCAGAGCGGGCGTTTGCCGCTCTATACGAAGCGGTAACCCGCTTGCGGGACGATCATCCCGATGCCACCGTGCTCTCGGCGGGGATGAGCGGTGACCTGGAGGACGCCATCGCGCACGGATCCACGTGCGTGCGTGTCGGAACAGCGCTGCTGGGCGGCCGGAGGCTAGCCTCGCCGTAACTGTCCGGAACCTCTGGGACGGCCGCGACGTCCTTGCGGGTAGGGATCTCGGCGGAGGAAGGGCTCAAGCCATGAGCGGGTTTCACAAGCTGAAGGCCTACTTCGGGATGGTTCCCGCCGAGTACGCCGACGACCCGGCCGCCTACGAGGAGGACCGGCGCTACGCCGAGTACCGGACCGAGTACCCGGATGCGGAGGAGTACGAGCCCTACCCGGAGCAGCGGACCGCCCGCCGACGCTCCTTCAACGGCTACCGGGCCGAGCTGGACGACGCGGACGAGTTCGAGCCGGAGCGCGGTGCCCGTCCACGGCGGTCGTGGAGCCCCGAGACGCAGGGCGCGCTGGCCGTCGAGCCGCAGCGCGAGCCGGTGAGCAGGCTCCGGCCCGCCGCCGACCCGCCGAGCAACCCGCTGGCCCGCATCACCACGCTGCACCCGCGCAGCTACAACGAGGCGCGGACCATCGGCGAGCACTACCGCGACGGCACGCCGGTGATCATGAACCTCACCGACATGGACGACGCGGACGCCAAGCGGCTGGTCGACTTCGCGGCCGGGCTCGCGTTCGCGCTGCGGGGTTCGATCGACAAGGTGACGAACAAGGTGTTCCTTCTCTCACCGCCGAACATCGACGTGACGGCGGAGGACCGGAGGCGGCTCGCGGAGGGCGGGTTCCTCAACCAGGCCTGAGAGATGGCACAGTTGACGCTGTGGATGCCCTCTGGCTCGTGGTCTACTACGTGTTGTTCTCGTTCTGGCTGCTGCTCACGGCGCGTGTCGTCGTGGAACTCGTTCGTAGTTTCGCCAGGGGATGGCGGCCTGCGGGCGGTGTCGCGGTAGCGCTTGAGACCGTCTACACCGTGACCGATCCCCCGGTCCGGCTGCTCCGTCGGATCATCCCGACCGTGCGGATCGGGGGCGTCGGACTGGACTTGTCCATTATTGTGCTGTTGCTGGTCGTTATCATTCTGATGCGAGTAGCCGATCCCAGGTGAGGGGACCAGGGATGTCCACAGCCCAGGAGTGCGTGAGGTGATCTGATGCCGTTGACCCCCGCGGACGTGCACAACGTCGCGTTCAGCAAGCCGCCGATTGGCAAGCGGGGCTACAACGAGGACGAGGTGGACGCGTTCCTCGACCTGGTTGAAGGTGAGCTCGCTCGCCTGATCGAGGAGAACAACGACCTGCGCCAGCAGGTCGAGCAGCTCGACCAGCAGGTCGAGACCGCGCGTGCCGACCTCGAAGACGCCCGGGCGAAGGTTGCCGCGGGCGTCGGCCCGAGCCGTGTCGTCGACGAGCCGCGCAGGCTCGCCCCGGTGCCGCCCCCTTCGGCACTGGAGCAGACCGCTCCCGGTGGCGGTGGCGGTGGTGGCGACCACCACGTGCAGGCTGCCAAGGTGCTGGGCCTCGCCCAGGAGATGGCAGACCGCCTCACCGGTGAGGCCAAGGCCGAGGCCGACGGGATGCTGTCGGAGGCGCGGACCAAGTCCGAGCAGCTGTTGTCCGAGGCGCGAGCCAAGGCCGACACGATGGTCAACGAGGCGCGCACGCGTGCCGAGACCATGCTCAACGACGCGCGAACCCGCGCCGAGACGTTGGAGCGGCAGGCCCGTGAGAAGGCCGGCGCGCTCGACCGTGACGCGCAGCGCAAGCACGCCGAGGTGATGGGCAACATCACCCAGGAGAAGAACACGCTCGAGAAGCAGATCGACAAGCTTCAGACGTTCGAGCGCGAGTACCGCACCCGGCTCAAGACGATGCTCGAGTCGTCGCTGCGCGACCTGCAGGACCGGGGTCCCGCCGCGCCGTCCGACGGGCGTCAGCAGGGTGGCTACTCCTTCGGGGCGCGCGCCGAGGCCGGCTGATCGGTGCAGCTGATCTAGTCTGCTGCACGTGCTCTACATAGTTCTGCTGTTGGTGCTGGCAGCCCTGGGGTTGCTCGTACCCGCGCTGACCAGCGCCCAGACCTATTGGGCGTGGTTGTCCGTGGGTGCGAGCGGGGCCGCTGCGATGGTCCTCGTGCTCGACTGGTGGCTTCGTCACCGGTCGGGCGCCCCGGCTGCCGGCACCGGCGCTGTTGATCATCACCAGGTTAGCGTTGGTGATCACCAGGGCGGGACGCGGGTGGAGGAGGCCGAAAGTTCGCCTGAGCAGGCAGAAGTCGAGCCTGGCGAGGAGGACACGGACGCCGCCGACTCCCTGGTCGTGAGCGAGCTCACCGACGAGGTGCGGGTGCTGGACGAGCGTCCTCGCTACCACCTCGCCGCGTGCTCTTGGCTCGCCGCACGCCCGTCCCTGGGGCTGCCGATCAACGAGGCCCGCCGGCTGGGCTTCACACCGTGCGCGGTGTGCCGCCCGGACTCCAGCCTCGCGGCCACCAAGCGCGCCACCCCCTGATCCCCGCGAGTCCTCCGCTCAGACACCGCGAGTCCTCCGTCGGGACACGGCGAGTCGCGCGGTCAGGTCGCGCGGCGGGCGAAAGCGGTTTGCGCGGTTCGGCTACCCTGGGTGGTAGCAAGGCGCTGATCCGGCCATCACCGGGGAGCCTCCGGAAGAACGGGCGCGTGCCCAGTGGGACGCGCCTCAGTAGAACCGGACGGGTGCGGCCCGTCACAGCCGTCGAAGAGAGGCCAGTGCCTTCGCGCCCTGGCAAGCGGGGTGGTACCGCGGTGCGCCGTGACCGGCGTGTCGTCCCCGTGAGCCGGTTGGACGCACGCGAGGAGCAGCACGATGGCCTACCCGAAGGCAGGCGAGGGTTCCGTTCCCTCCCAGCCGTCCTTCCCCGCCCTCGAAGAGGGCGTCCTCGACTTCTGGAAGTCCGACCGGACGTTCCAGGCCTCGATCGACGCCCGCCCGGCCGGGGACAACGGGGCGAACGAGTTCGTCTTCTACGACGGCCCGCCGTTCGCCAACGGCCTGCCGCACTACGGCCACCTGCTCACCGGCTACGTCAAGGACGTCGTCCCGCGCTACCAGACCATGCGCGGCAAGCACGTCGAGCGCCGCTTCGGCTGGGACACCCACGGCCTGCCCGCCGAGGTGGAGGCGGAGAAGCAGCTCGGGTTCTCGTCGAAGAGCGAGATCGAGGCGTTCGGCATCGAGAAGTTCAACGAGGCCTGCCGCGCGTCGGTGCTCCAGTACACCGGCCAGTGGCGCGACTACGTGACCCGGCAGGCCCGCTGGGTGGACTTCGACAACGACTACAAGACCCTCGACCTGGACTACATGGAAAGCGTCATGTGGGCCTTCAAGACCCTGTGGGACAAGGGTCTGGTTTACGAGGGCTTCCGGGTGCTCTGGTACTGCTGGCGCTGCGAGACGCCGCTGTCCAACACCGAGACCAAGATGGACGACACGTACCGGGACCGGCAGGACCCGGCGGTGACCGTCGGCCTGCGCCTGGAGACCGGTGAGCTGGCCCTGGTCTGGACGACGACCCCGTGGACGCTGCCGTCGAACCTGGCCGCCGCCGTGCACCCCGACGTGGACTACGCGACGGTCGAGGCGAACGGCGAGCGCTACCTGCTCGCCGAGGCCCGCGTCCCCGCGTACGCCCGCGAGCTGGGCGAGGAGCCGACCGTCGTGGCCCGCTGCAAGGGCGCCGACCTGGTGGGCCGGAAGTACGCGCCGCCGTTCGACTTCTTCGCCGGCCGGGAGAACGCGCACCAGGTGCTGGCCGCCGACTACGTCACCACCGAGGACGGCACGGGCCTGGTGCACATCGCCCCCGCCTTCGGTGAGGAGGACAAGGTCGTCACCGACGCGGCGGGCATCGAGGTCGTCGTGCCGGTGGACGCGCACGGCCGGTTCACCGCCGAGGTGCCGCCGTACGAGGGGCTTCAGGTCTTCGAGGCGAACAAGCCGATCATCCGCGACCTGAAGGAAGCGGGTCTGCTGCTGCGCCACGAGACCTACGACCACCCGTACCCGCACTGCTGGCGGTGCGACAACGCGCTCATCCAGCGCGCCGTGTCGTCGTGGTTCGTCGCGGTCTCGCAGTTCAAGGACCGGATGGTCGAGCTGAACCAGCAGATCAACTGGGTGCCCGAGCACATCAAGGACGGCCAGTTCGGCAAATGGCTGGAGAACGCCCGCGACTGGAACATCTCCCGCAACCGGTTCTGGGGCTCGCCGATCCCGGTGTGGGTGTCGGACGACCCGGCGTACCCGCGGGTGGACGTGTACGGGTCGTTGGACGAGCTGGAGCGCGACTTCGGCGTGCGCCCGGCCGACCTGCACCGGCCGACGATCGACGAGCTGACCCGGCCGAACCCGGACGACCCGTCCGGGCAGTCCGTGATGCGGCGCGTGCCGGAGGTGCTGGACTGCTGGTTCGAGTCCGGCTCCATGTCGTTCGCGCAGGTGCACTACCCCTTCCAGAACGCCCAGTGGTTCGAGGACCACTACCCGGGCGACTTCATCGTGGAGTACAACGGCCAGACGCGCGGCTGGTTCTACACCATGCACGTGCTGGCCACGGCGCTGTTCGACCGGCCCGCGTTCCGCAACTGCGTAGCGCACGGGATCGTGCTGGGCGACGACGGGCAGAAGATGTCCAAGTCGCGCAAGAACTACCCGGACGTCAACGAGGTCTTCGACCGCGACGGCTCGGACGCCATGCGCTGGTTCCTGATGGCGTCGCCGATCCTGCGTGGCGGCGACCTGGTGGTGACGGAGCGCGGGATCCGTGACGCGGTGCGGCAGGCCGTGCTGCCGTTGTGGAACTCCTGGTACTTCCTCGCCTTGTACGCCAACGCGGACGGCGTCGAGGGGAAGTGGCGGACGGACTCGCAGCACGTCCTGGACCGGTACGTGCTGGCGAAGACGCACGACCTGGTGGCCGGGGTCACCGCGCAGCTGGACGAGTACGACATCTCGGGCTCGTGCGCGTCGATCCGGGAGTTCCTGGAGGTGCTGACCAACTGGTACGTGCGCCGTTCGCGCGACCGGTTCTGGTCGGGCGACCAGGACGCGATCGACACGCTGCACACCGTGCTGGAGGTCGTGTGCCGGGTGGCCGCGCCGTTGCTGCCGCTGACCACCGAGTCGGTGTGGCGGGGGCTGACCGGTGGCCGGTCGGTGCACCTGGCGGACTACCCGGCGGCGGCCGACCTGCCGGCGGACGACGCGCTGGTGACGGCGATGGACCAGGTGCGGCAGGTGGCGTCCACGGCGCTGTCGCTGCGGAAGTCGAACAAGCTGCGGGTGCGGCTGCCGCTGGCGAAGCTGGTGATCGCTTCCGGCGACGTGGCGCTGCTGGAGGCGTTCACCGAGGTGCTGCGGGACGAGGTGAACGTCAAGGAGGTCGAGCTGACCTCGGACGTGGACGCGCACGGCCACTTCGAGCTGGCGGTGAACGCGCGCGTCGCCGGGCCGCGGCTCGGGCCGAACGTGCAGAAGGTCATCAAGGCCGTGAAGGCCGGTGACTGGCGGGAAGTGGACGGCCGGGTCGTGGCGGCCGGGATCGAGCTGTTCCCGGAGGAGTACGAGCAGCGGCTGGTCGCCACGGACAAGGGTGCGACGGCGGCGTTGCCGAACGGCGGCGGGCTGGTCGTGCTGGACACCGCGGTGACGGAGGAGCTGGCGGCCGAGGGCATCGCCCGTGACCTGGTGCGGGTGGTGCAGCAGGCGCGCAAGGACGCCGGGCTGGACGTGTCCGACCGGATCGCGTTGACGTTGCAGCTGCCGCCGGCGGTCGAGGCGGCGGCGCGGCAGTTCGAGGCGTTCGTGAAGGAGGAGACCCTGGCCGGGTCGGTCGAGTACGGCGAGGTCGTCACCGGTTCGGACGGCGTGGTCGGCGAAGGCCGGAAGGTCCGGGTCTCGGTCGTCCGCGTCTGACGCGGGTGGCGTGCGGCAGAGGGGTCGGGAGCAGTCGTCCCGGCCCCTCTGCCGCGCCTCAGCGGATGTCGTGCCGTTCCAGGCGTTCCCTCAGCTGGGTCAGGCAGCGGCCCCGGGTCGGGCCGATGGAGCCCCTCGGCATGGAGAGGGCCTCGGACACCGCCCGGTACTCGGCGCGGCCGGCCAGGACGGTCAGGCGGAGGAGTTCCTGGCAGCGGCGGGGGAGCGTGGTGAACGCCTGCCAGAGGCGGCGGTCGCGGTCGTCGCGGAGGGCTTCCGGTTCCGGCAGCCAGCGGTCGTCGGGCATGTCGACGGCCGAGTCGGTCGACAGCGCCGGGCGGCCGTTGCGCTCGCGCCACGCCCGTTGCGCTTCACGGCGGGTCGCCACGATGAGCCAGCCGGCCACCGCACGGGGTTCGGCCAGCCGGTCGAGGTGGCGCAGGAGGCTCAGCCACACGGTCTGCACGACGTCCTCCGCCGTGACGTGGTCGAGGCCGTTGCCCCTGGCCACGTGCCACACCAGCGGGTTAAGCTCGGCCACCAGCGAGTCCAGCGCGGGACGGGAACCGCCACGGGCGGCCACGACCAGCGCCGCCTGGCGGTCGTACCCGGAGGCCTGCGCCATGATCGCGGCCACGCCCAGGTCGTCGGTCCCCGGGTCCTCCGGGATGGCTTCGACGAGCTCGGTTCGCAGCTGGTCCAGCCGTGGGTCCACCTCGTCCGTCACGACGTCTCCTTCCCGCGCTGGGAGCCCCGCGCCCGCCGCCCCTTGTTGCCGACCCGCTCGCTGATCTCGGCCCGCGCCTGCGACACGTACCGGCGCACCGACTCGCGCCGGCAGCCCAGCACGTCGGCGATCTCGTCGTCGCCGAAAGCCCAGAACCGCAGCACCAGCGCGGTCCGCAGGTGGTCGGGCAGGTTCGCGACGGCCGCCAGCGTGCTGATCAGCTCGTGCCACGTCTCGGCGTCCCGCTGCCTCGGCACCAGGATCCGGTACGTGCCGCGCTGCCGCGCGACGACCTCGTCGGTCAGGTCGCCCGGCCGCTCCCGCCGGCGGGCCTGGTCCACCAGCTGGTTGCGGATCGTCTTCACCAGCCAAGCACGTCTCGACGGCGGGGCGATCACCGGCCAGTGCCGCCACGCTCCGACGAACGCCTCCTGCACCGCGGACTCGTGGTCCAGGTGGGGCGACATCACCGCCGCGAAGCGGAACAACCGCGTGCGCTCCCGGTGGTAGAAGTCGCTGAAGGTGGCCGCGTGGTCGTCGGGATCCTCCGGCGTCACGAACCCTCCCCCCTCTGGTCCCGGTACGGGGTAGACGGACGAGACCGGGGGTTGTGGAGGAGATCCGGTCAAGCGGGTTGCCTGACGCTCCTCTTGGCCGCCGCGCGCAGCAACCGGACCCACGGTGACCACCGGGCCGGGTGAACGGGCGGGTGGCCGAGCGCGCGGGCGGCGTTGTCGAACAGGTCCTCGAAGAGCGCGTCGTGCAGCCACCTCACCGCCAGCGGCCACCCCACCCGCATCAGGCCGCGCGTCCGAGCGGTGATCGTGTGCCGCAAGCCACCCGGCACCGCTTCCAGCACGTGCGTCCCGACCAGCCCGAAGCCGGGCGCGAACGTGAACTCGACCCGCTGACCGGGGACGTAGTCGGTGCAGTGGTAGCGGACGAACGCGTGCCCGCCCTTCGCGCCGACGCCCAGCGGCCGGTCGAGGACCAGCGGGGGCCAGGCCGGGGGCCACAGCTCCACCGCCCTGTCGATCACACCCGCGCTGTGAGGGATCTGCCGGACGTGCACGTTCTTGATCATCGCAGCCTCCATACGCCACCGTATGGTCCGGCACCGTACGGTAGCGTATGGAGCCGTGGCAAGGCGGACGCAGGACGACTGGACCGGGGTGGCCCTGCGGGCGCTCGCCGAGGGCGGGGTGGCGGCGGTCGCGGTGGAACCCCTGGCGGCGCGGCTCGGCGCGACCAAGGGCAGCGCGTACTGGCACTTCCCCAACCGGGAAGCCCTGCTCAAGGCCACCCTCGAACGCTGGGAGCGCAAGCGCACCGAGGCCGTCATCGAGGTCGTCGAGTCCGTGCCGGACCCGCTGGCGAAGCTGCGGCTGCTGTTCGGCACGGTGCTGGAGGGCATCGAGGACAGCGCGGTCGAGCTGGCCCTGCTCGCGGCCAAGGAGGACCCGGTCGTGGCGCCCGTGCTGCGCCGCGTCACCGACCGGCGCATCGGCTACCTGGAGGAGCTGTTCGGCGAGCTGGGCTTCCCCGCCGACCAGTCGCACCAGCGGGCCGTCCTGGCGTACTCGGTCTACCTCGGGCAGGCCCAGCTGCTGTCGTCCGCGCCGGACCTGGTCAAGGAGCGGCGCGCGCTGCTGGACGAGACGCTGGCCGTCATGACCCGCCGTGCCTGACGTGGCCAAGTTCACCATCCGGGTGAAGCCGGGCGCGAAGCGCGAGGCCGTCGGCGGCCGGTGGGGTGACGGCGCGCTCGTCGTGGCGGTCGCCGCGCCCGCCGTGGAGGGCAAGGCCAACGAGGCCGTGCGCAGAGCGCTGGCCAAGGCGTTCGGCGTGCGGAAGCAGGACGTCGAGGTGATCGCGGGCGAGCGGGGCCGGGACAAGGTCGTCCGGATCGACCCGGCGCCGGTCGACGCCGCGGACGTGCTGGCCCGCCTCCTCGACGGCCGGCCGCACGGGTGATCTTCGCCAAGTGCCGCCGCGTGCTGTTCCGGATTCGTCCATTTCGGTGTCACCAGGGAGAATGACCCGGCGGGTGATGACGGCGGGGACCGACGCGTGGAGGCCGAGTGGGCGGTGTGACGGGCTTCCTCGGCATCGCCGCCACGGTTCTGCTGCTCTCGGTCATCGCGGTCAGGGTGTCGATCCGGCTCGGTCTGCCGTCCCTCCTGCTGTACCTCGGCATCGGCTTGCTGCTCGGCGAGGCCGTGGTCGGCATCCAGTTCGAGGACGCCGACCTGACCCGGTCGCTGGGCACGGCCGCGCTCGTGCTGATCCTCACCGAGGGTGGTCTCACCAGCAGGTGGAGCGAGGTGCGGCCCGCGCTCGGCCTGGGCATCGCGCTGTCCACGGTGTCCGTCGCCGTGAGCATCGCGGTCACCGGGTTCGCGCTGCACTTCCTGCTCGACATGGACTGGCGCACCGCGTTGCTGTGGGGCGCGGTGCTGTCGTCCACCGACGCCGCGGCGGTGTTCAGCGTGCTGCGCGGGGTCGGTGTGGGCAAGCGGCTCATCGGTCCGCTGGAGCTGGAGTCCGGTATCAACGACGCGCCGGTGTACATCGCCGTCGTGCTGCTGGCCGCGCCCGAGCCGATCACGTGGACCGCACCGCTGCTGATGGCCTACGAGCTGATCGCCGGTGCGGTGATCGGCATCGTGCTCGGCTGGCTGGGCGGCGTCGGACTGCGCCGCGCCGCACTGCCCGCCACGGGGCTGTACCCGCTGGCCACGATCGCGGTGTGCCTGCTCGCCTACACCGTGGGCGACGTCGCGCACGCGTCCGGTTTCCTCGCCGTCTACATCGCCGCGCTGGTGCTCGGCAACGCCCGGCTGCCGCACCGGGCGGACACCCTGTCGTTCGCCGAGGGGCTGGGCTGGGTCGCGCAGATCGGCCTGTTCGTGCTGCTCGGCCTGTACGCGTCGCCCGGCAGGCTGCTCCAGGCGCTGGTGCCGGCGCTGGTCGCGGGAGCCGTGCTGGTGCTGCTGGCCCGGCCGCTGTCGGTGCTGTGCGCGGCACTGCCGTTCCGGGTGCCTTGGCGGGAACAGGTCTTCATCTCGTGGTCCGGGCTGCGCGGCGCGGTGCCGATCGTGTTCGCCCTGATCCCGCTGATCCAGGGCGTGCCGGGCGCGCAACAGCTGGTCGACGCGGTGTTCGTGCTGGTCGTGGTGCTGACCCTGGTGCAGGGGACGACCCTGCCGTGGCTCGCCAAGTGGCTGAAGCTGGTCAAGTCCGGTGAGGCGCAGGAGGTCCAGGTCGACTCGTCGGCGTTGGACGAGCTGGGCGCGGAGCTCCTCCAGATCCGCATCCAGCGCGGCTCCAAGCTGCACGGCGTCTACCTGTCGGAACTGCGGCTGCCGCCGGGCTCGTCGGTGAGCCTCGTGGTGCGGGAGGACAACGGCTTCACGCCGGAGCCGACGACCCGGTTGCAGGAGCACGACCAGCTGCTGGTCGTGTGCACGGAGGCCATGCGCACGGCGACCGAGCAGCGCATCCGGGCCGTGGACCGGGCCGGCCGGTTCGCCCGCTGGAAGGGCGACGTCGGCCTGCCGTGACCGGGTCTCCCAGGATGTGAACGCCCTCGACGTGAGCGCGCGCACCGGGTTACCTTCGACGTGAAGGTCATGAGTGCCAGCGACAAGCCCGGGCTTGCTGGCCGGCAACCCTCCTCCGCGGTGGGGTGCCCCCGGTGAGGACCTGGCCTGGCGCGCAGGGCGCCCGGCAAGCGCGGGCTCCCCCTCCGGCGGGGTCCCGGACCCCCGGAGGGCGTCATGACCGTCGCAGTGTCCCGAATCCCCGTCGCCGCACTGCCGCGCGTCGTCGGTTCCAGCCTGCGCGTGCCGTTGGTGACCGGTGAGCGCGTCGAGTACGCGAACCTGGACCACGCGGCCAGCGCGCCGTGCCTGGAGCAGGTCCGTGACGCCGTGGACGAGCTGCTGCCCTGGTACGCCAGCGTGCACCGGGGCGCCGGCTTCGCGTCCCAGGTCAGCACCAAGGTCTACGAGCAGGCCCGCACGTCCGTCCGCCGCTTCCTCGGCGCCCGTGGCACCGATGCCGTCGTCTTCACCCGCAACACCACCGACGCGCTGAACCTGCTGGCCAGGAGCGTGCCGAAGCGCACCGCCGTGATCCTGTTCGACACCGAGCACCACGCCGCGCTGTTGCCGTGGCGCGGCCCGAACGTCCACCGCCTGAGGACCCCCGCCTCGCCCGCCACGGCGGTGCTGGAGCTGGACCGGGCGCTGCGCGAGGCGCCGGTCGGCCCCCGCCTGGTCGTGGTGACCGGCGCGTCGAACGTCACCGGCGAGCTGTGGCCGGTCGCGGAACTGGCCCGGGTCGCCCGCCGGCACGGCGCCCGGATCGCCCTGGACGCCGCCCAGCTCGCACCGCACCGGCCGATCGACGTGCGCGCGCTCGACGTCGACTACACGGTGCTGTCCGGGCACAAGGTCTACGCGCCGTTCGGCGCCGGTGCCCTGGTCGGCCGGTCCGACTGGTTGCAGGCCGCCGAGCCGTACCTGGTGGGCGGCGGTGCGACGACCCGCGTCACGGACCACGGCGACCGGCTGGGCGTGGCCTGGTCCGCGGTGCCCGAGCGGCACGAGGCCGGCACGCCGAACGTGGTGGGCGTGCACGCCCTGGCCGTGGCCTGCGACGTGCTCGGTCGGCACTGGGAGCAGACCGCCGAGCACGAGCGCACGCTCCTGGCCCGGCTCCGCGCCGGGCTGTCGACCGTTCCCGGCGTGCGCGAGCTGGCCCTCTTCGGCGTCGAGCACGACCGGGTGGGCGTGGTGAGCTTCACGGTCGGCGGTCAGGACGTCGGCTACCTCGCCGCCGCGCTGTCCGCCGAGCACGGCATAGGCGTGCGTGACGGCGCGTTCTGCGCGCACGTCGCCGTGCACCGGCTCGCGCACGGCGAGCGCGCGCTGCGGGCGTCCATCGGCCTGGGCACGACCGAGGAGCACGTGGACCGCTTCGTGGCCGCCCTGCGCACGCTCGTCACCGAGGGCTCGCGGTGGGAGTACGAGGTCCGCGACGGCCGCTGGGCGCCGCTGAACGACGAGCGCGCGCTCCCGCCGTTCCTGCTCTGACCTGCATGCTGGACAATGGTCCGGTGAGCACCGATCCCAACACCGAGCCGGACACGCCGGACCAGCCGGACGCACCGCTGCCCAAGCGACGGGTCCTCCTGCTGGCCGTCATCGCACCGCTCGTGTTGGCCGTCGACCTGGTCACCAAGATCCTCGCGGTGGAGCACCTGGAGGGGCGCGAGCCGATCGAGCTGTTCGGCGGGCTCGTCTACCTGCCGCTGATCCGCAACACGGGTGCCGCGTTCGGCCTGGCCGAGGGCTGGACGGTGGCCCTCGCGCTGATCGCGTTCGGCGTGGTCGGGTTCATCCTGTGGATCGCGCGCCGGCTGCGGTCGATCGGCTGGGCCATCGGCCTCGGCCTGGTCCTCGGCGGCGCGATGGGCAACCTGGTGGACCGCATCTTCCGCAGTCCCGGCCCGCTGCGCGGCGGCGTGGTCGACTTCATCTCGGTGCTCGACCCGTGGGGGAACTTCTTCCCGGTGTTCAACGTGGCGGACTCCGCCATCTGCGTGGGCGGCGGCGTGATCGTGCTGATGGCGCTGCTCCAACGTGACTACGACGGTACGCGCGTGGAGAAGCCCGCGGCCAAGAAGGCGGGCGCATGAGCGGCTATCGGACCCTTCCCGTTCCGGACGGCCTGGACGGGATGAGGGTCGACGCCGGCCTCGCCAAGCTCCTCGGCCTGTCCCGCACGGTGGTCGTCGGGTTGACCGAGTCGGGCGACGTGCTGCTGGACGGGCAGCCCGCGGGCAAGTCGGACCGGCTGATCGCGGGCTCGGTGCTGGAGGTCACCCTCCCCGAGCCCGAGCGGCCGGTCCAGGTGCAGGTCATGCCGGTGGAAGGCCTGGAGATCCTGCACCAGGACGACGACGTGATCGTGGTGGACAAGCCGGTCGGCGTGGCCGTCCACCCCAGCCCCGGCTGGACCGGTCCGACCGTGGTCGGCGGCCTGGCCGCGGCCGGCATCCGGATCGCCACGTCGGGCGCGGCCGAGCGCCAGGGCGTCGTGCACCGGCTGGACGTCGGCACGACCGGCGTCATGGTGGTGGCGAAGAGCGAGCACGCCTACTCGGCGTTGAAGCACGCGTTCAAGGAACGCACCGTCGACAAGCTCTACCACGCGCTCGTGCAGGGGCACCCGGACCCGATCAAGGGCACCATCGACGCCCCGATCGACCGGCACCCGAAGCACGACTACAAGTTCGCCGTGATGGCCAACGGCAAGCCCAGCATCACGCACTACGAGGTGGTGGAGGCCTTCCGGGCCGCGTCACTGCTCGACGTGCACCTGGAAACCGGCCGCACGCACCAGATCCGGGTGCACTTCTCCGCGCTGCGGCACCCGTGCGTGGGCGACCTGACCTACGGCGCCGACCCGTCGCTGGCCAAGCGGCTCGGCGTGACCCGGCAGTGGCTGCACGCCCGGACGCTCGGCTTCCACCACCCGGCCGACGGTCAGTGGGTCTCGTACACCAGCGAGTACCCGGACGACCTCTCCGCCGCGCTGGAACTGCTGCGGGCAGAGGGCTACTGACCGGTCCGGTGCGCCGCGCGGACGAAAGTCCCGCGGCCGGCGGGTGACGTCGGACATATCGCTTTCCTCAGGTCGTTCGTCTTGCGAAGCTTTTGACAAACGACGCCTTGGGGGAAGTGCGCATGGACAACAGGACCCGACTGGTGGTGCTGCTGGGGTCGCTGTGCCTGCTCGGTCCGCTGTCGGTCGACATGTACCTGCCGGGGTTCCCGGCCATCGCGGCGGAGTTCGGCGCGGCCGAGACGCAGATCCAGCTGTCGCTGACGACGTTCATCCTCGGTCTGTCGGCCGGTCAGCTCCTGGTGGGACCGCTGTCCGACTCGTGGGGCAGGCGCCGGCCGCTGCTGGTCGGGATCAGCGGCTACGTCGTGATCTCGTTCGTGTGCGCCCTCGCGCCCAGCGCCCTCGCGTTCGCCGGTCTGCGGCTGCTCCAAGGGCTGGGCGTGGCGGCCGGTTTCGTGATCGCGATGGCGGTGGCGCGGGACCGGTTCGAGGGTCTGGCGATGGCGCGGTTCATGTCGCTGATGATGTTGGTCAACAGCCTGGGCCCGGTGTTGGCGCCGGTGATCGGCGGTCAGCTGCTGCGGTTCACGTCGTGGCGCGGCACGTTCGTGGTGCTCGGTGTGCTGGGGTTGATCCTGCTGATCGCCCTGGCGACGGGCCTGCGGGAGACGTTGCCGCCGAGCCGGCGCCGCCCGGCGAACCTGCTGCTGACGGTGAAGGTGTTCGGCGGGCTGCTGGCCGACCGGAAGTTCCTGGGGTACGCGCTGGCGTCGGCCCTGGCCCTCGGCTCGCTGTTCGCGTACGTCGCCGGCGGGTCGTTCATCCTGCAGAACGTGTACGGGCTCACCCCGCAGCAGTTCAGCCTGGTCTTCGCGCTGAACTCGGTGGCGGTCCTGGTGGCCGGCCTGCTGAACACGGCCCTGACCGGGCGCATCATGCCGCGTCCACTGCTCAAGATCGGCATGACGGGGTGCGTGGTCGGCGGGATCGGCCTGTTCGCCGGCGGTGTGGCGGGTGGCGGGCTGGCGACGTTCCTGCCGCCGTTGTTCCTGCTGACGATGGGTGTCGGCCTGCTCATGCCGAACGCGTCCACGCTGGCGATGTCCCGGCACCCGGAGTCGGCCGGCAGCGCGTCGGCCGTCCTCGGCGTGACGACGTTCCTGGTCGGTGGCCTGATGGCACCGCTGGTCGGTGCGGGCGGTTCGGCGAGCGTCATGCCGATGGTCACCGTGATGGCGTCCGCGACCGTGCTGGCCGTGATCCTGTTCGCCACCCTGACCAGGGGCGACGTGGGCATCACCCGGGACACCACCCCCACCCCGGTTCCCGCCTGACCCCCGCGAGTCCTGCGTTCTGGAGGACTCACGCGTTCTGAACGGAGGACTCGCGGATCAGTCGTCGATCGTCCAGACCAGGGTGTTGAGGTCGGTCTCGGGGCGGGAGCTCCAGCGGACCGAGAAGATCACGGTGTTCTCGGGCAGGATGTAGACGGTGTGGCCGCCGGCGGTCTCGCCCGGCTGGATGCCGATCTTGTGCGGGGGTCGGGAGGACAGCGACACCGGCGCCTTCGTCACCGTCTCACCCTTGTTGGTCATCAGCACCAGGTACATGTCGGGCAGCGAGTTGAACGGCACCTGGCCCACGTTCGCCAGCTCGGTGTGCACGACCACGGCCCGCTCGCCCACCGCCAGCTTGTACCCGGCCGCCGTGAACAGGAAGTCCGCCGGGTCGACCACCTCGACCAGCTGGATGGTCAACCGGGCGCCTTCCAGGCCCTCGGTCTCCAACGTGCTGCCGATCTTGCCGGTGCGCGGCCGCGGCGCGGGCGCCTGGTCGCCGCGGGCCCAACCGGACGTGCCGGGCACACCCCACGTGCTCATCGGCTCCGACACGGGCACCGGACCGGAGACCCCGCCGGGCTGCGCGGGGAACGGCGCGCTGGGCGGCCCCTGCGGAACGGGATGACCGGGGTACGAGCCGGACGGCGTGCCGTGCACCGTGCCGGGCGCGGGCGGGTACGGCCCGCTCGGCGTGCCGCGGACGGCCTGGCCGCCGGGCCCCGAGTAGCTGCCCCACGCCACGCTGTTCGCCAACGCCTTGCGGATGCCGTTCGGGTCGCACTCCACGCCGACCAGCAGCGGCAGCCCGCTACCGGACAACGTGATCAGCCTGGTGGCGGCCTCCCGCGGGTCCATGCCCAGCCGCGCGGCCACCTCGTGCACGGCGGCGCGGCCCATCTCGGCGATCATGGCCAGGAGACGGGCGTCGACGGGGTCCGGCGCTACCACACCCGAGAACGCTACCCGCCTGGACCGATCTCCGTCCCATCGCCCCGCCCGGCCGGTTCGGCGCGACCGGGGAGTGTCGTGCTGAACCGGGACCGCCGGCGTTATAGGGTCGGGCCCGTCTTGCCCGAGCGCTTCGAGTCCCGGGCCCGCTGCGATCTTCAGGGGGGTTTGGGTGTCCGACTCGTTTGTGCACCTCCACGTGCACACCGAGTACTCGATGCTCGATGGCGCGGCCAAGCTGAAGGACATGTTCGCCGAGTGCGAGCGGATGGGCATGACCGCCGCCGCGATCACCGACCACGGCAACATGTACGGCGCCTACGACTTCTACCGGCAGGCCACGGCCGCCGGGATCAAGCCGGTGATCGGCATCGAGGCGTACCTGGCGCCGGAGTCGCGCTTCAACAAGAAGCGCGTGCTGTGGGGCGACCCGGGGCAGAAGTCCGACGACGTCTCCGCCAGCGGCGCGTACACGCACCAGACCATCTGGGCCCGGAACAACGAGGGCCTGCACAACCTGATGAAGATGTCCAGCCGTGCCTCCACCGAGGGCCAGCTGGGCAAGTGGCCTCGGATGGACGTCGAGCTGATCGCCGAACACGCGGCGGGGCTGATGGCGACCACCGGTTGCCCGTCCGGCGAGGTCCAGACCCGGCTGCGCCTGGGCCACGAGAAGGAGGCCCTGGAGGCCGCCGCGAAGTACCGCGACATCTACGGCGCGGAGAACTTCTTCGTCGAGCTGATGGACCACGGCATCGAGATCGAGAGCCGGGTCCGCGGCGGGCTGATGGACATCGCCAAGAAGCTCAGCATCCCGTTCGTCGTGACCAACGACTCGCACTACACCTATTCCGAGGACCGCGACGCGCACGCGGCGCTGCTGTGCGTGCAGACCGGGAAGACGCTCCAGGACCCGAACCGGTTCAAGTTCGACGGCACGGGCTACCACCTGAAGTCGCCGGACGAGATGCGCGCGATCGACTCGTCGGACGCCTGGCAGGAGGGGTGCCGCAACACCCTGCTGGTGGCCGAGAAGGTCGACACCACCGGCATGTTCGCGTTCCAGAACCTGATGCCGCGCTACCCGACGCCGGACGGCAAGACCGAGGCGGACTACTTCCGGGACGAGGTCTGGGAGGGCATGCGCCGCCGGTTCCCGGAGGGCGTGGACGAGGTCCACCGCAAGCAGGTCGAGTTCGAGATCGACGTCATCCTCCAGATGGGCTTCCCGTCCTACTTCCTGGTGGTCGCCGACTTCATCAACTGGGCCAAGGCCAACGGCATCCGGGTGGGCCCCGGCCGTGGTTCCGCCGCGGGCGCGCTGATCGCCTACGCGATGGGCATCACGGACCTCGACCCGCTGGCCCACGGCCTGATCTTCGAGCGGTTCCTGAACCCCGACCGGGTCAGCCCGCCCGACATCGACATCGACTTCGACGAGCGCCGGCGCGGTGACGTGATCCGGTACGTCACCGACAAGTGGGGCGCCGACAAGGTCGCCCAGGTCATCACGTTCGGCACGATCAAGGCGAAGGCGGCGATCAAGGACTCGGCCCGCGTGCTGTACGGGCAGCCGGGCTACGCGGTGGCCGACCGGATCTCCAAGGCCATGCCGCCCGCCGTGATGGGCAAGGACATCCCGCTGTCGGGCGTGTTCGACCCGCAGCACAAGCGGTACTCCGAGGCCGCCGAGGTGCGCGCGCTGTACGAGACGGACCCGCAGGTCAAGGAGATCATCGACACCGGCCGCGGGCTGGAGGGCCTCATCCGCAACGCGGGCGTGCACGCCTGCGCGGTGATCATGTCCGCGGAGCCGCTGACGGACCACATCCCGGTCTGGAAGCGCCCGCAGGACGGGTCGATCATCACCCAGTTCGACTACCCGACGTGCGAGACGCTCGGCCTGCTGAAGATGGACTTCCTGGGCCTGAGCAACCTCACCACGATCGACGACGCGCTGAAGAACATCGCGCTCAACGGCAAGGGCGAGGTGGACATCACCACCGTCTCCCTCGACGACCGGAAGACGTACGAGCTGCTGGGCCGCGGCGACACGCTGGGCGTGTTCCAGCTCGACGGCGGCGCCCTGCGCGACCTGCTGCGGCTCATGCGCCCGGACAACTTCGAGGACGTCTCGGCCGTCATCGCCCTGTACCGGCCGGGTCCGATGGGCGCGAACTCGCACACGAACTACGCGCTGCGCAAGAACAAGCAGCAGGAGATCACGCCGATCCACCCGGAGCTGGAGGAGCCGCTGGCCGAGATCCTGGACACGACCCACGGGTTGATCGTGTACCAGGAGCAGGTCATGGCGATCGCCCGGAAGGTGGCGGGCTACACGCTCGCCCAGGCGGACCTGCTGCGCCGCGCGATGGGCAAGAAGAAGAAGGAGATCCTCGACAAGGAGTACGAGGGCTTCGAGGCGGGCATGCGCGCCAACGGCTACTCGGCCGAGGCGATCAAGACGCTGTGGGACATCCTCGTGCCGTTCGCCGACTACGCGTTCAACAAGGCGCACTCCGCCGCGTACGGCCTGATCGCGTACTGGACCGCGTACCTCAAGGCGAACTACCCCGGCGAGTACATGGCAGCCCTGCTGACCACGAACTCGGACAACAAGGACAAGTCGGCCGTCTACCTGGCCGAGTGCCGCCGGATGGGCATCACCGTGCTGCCGCCGGACGTCAACGAGTCGGAACGCGAGTTCGTCGCGGTCGGCAACGACATCCGGTTCGGCCTCGGCGCGATCCGCAACGTCGGCGCGAACGTGGTCGACGCGATCATCAGGACCCGCAAGGAGAAGGGGAAGTTCGCCGACTTCTCCGACTTCCTGCGCAAGGTCGACGTCCAGGCGTGCAACAAGAAGGTCGTCGAGTCGCTGATCAAGGCGGGCGCGTTCGACTCGCTCGGCCACCCGCGCAAGGGCCTGCACATGGTCCACGTCGAGGCGGTCGACGCGATCATGCTGACCAAGAAGGAAGAGGCGCGCGGCCAGTTCGACCTGTTCGGCGACGGCGGCGGCGACGACGGCGCGAGCGTGTTCGACGTGAAGATCCCGGACGAGCACTGGGAGGCCAAGCACCAGCTCACGCTGGAGCGGGAGATGCTGGGCCTGTACGTGTCCGGGCACCCGCTCAACGGCGTGGAGCAGCTGCTCGGGTCCTATTCGGACACGTCGATCCCGCGCATCCTGGAAGGCGACGTGCAGGACGGCACCCAGGTCACGCTGGGCGGCATCCTCACCACCGTGACCCGCCGGGTGAACAAGAACGGCGAGCCGTGGGCGTCGGCGATGCTGGAGGACCTGGCCGGCGGCATCGAGGTGCTGTTCTTCCCCAAGAGCTACATGGTCCACGGCATGTCCGTGGCCGAGGACGCGATCGTGCTGGTGAAGGCGCGGGTGGCGAAGCGGGAGGACCGGACGTCGCTGATCGCCAACGACCTGGTCGTGCCGGACCTGTCCGAACTGGGCGCGCAGGCGTTGAAGCTGAAGGTGGCGGCGTCGCGCTGCGACCCGAAGCTGGTGACGTCGCTGAAGGAAGTCCTCTCCGCGCACCCCGGCACCACCGAGGTGCACCTGAACCTCGTCATCAACAGCAGCCGGAACACGTTGCTGAAGCTGGACGACGCGCTCAGGGTCACGCCGACGCCGTCCCTCATGGGCGACCTGAAGGCGCTGCTCGGACCGGGGTGCTTGGGCTGATCGGGTGAGATAAGCGGTCTCCGGGGACGCGAGGGACCCTCTAATCGTTGAGTGAACAGGGTTAACTCAACGGAGGAGGAGATCCCTGTGGGGGAGAAGATCGCCGGGCTCGACGTGCTCGGGCCGGAGTACTTCGCCGACCCGCACGCCTTCCACGCCCGGATGCGCGGGCAGGCTGCGGCGACCGAAGTGGTGCTGCCGCGCGGCACGAGGGCGTGGCTCATCACCCGGTACGAGGAAGCCCGGCAGGCGCTCGCGGACCAGCGGTTCAGCAAGGACTACCGGGCGTTCCCGGAGGTCATGCGGCGCAACCAGGTCGGGAGCAACGAATCGGGGGAGTTCGACCAGTCCCTGATGAGGCACATGCTGAACATGGACCCGCCGGACCACACCCGGCTGCGCAAGCTCGTCACCAAGGCGTTCACGGTGCGGCGGGTCGAGCAGCTGCGGTCCCGGGTCCAGGAGATCACCGACGGGCTGCTCGACGGGATGGCGGGCGAAGCCGAAGTCGACCTGGTCGAAGCGCTGTCGTTCCCGCTTCCCATCACGGTGATCTGCGAGATGCTCGACGTGCCGATGGACGAGCGCGACGACTTCCGGGTGTGGTCGAACATCCTGGTCGGCGGCGGCGGCCCGGACGCGGACGCGGTGCCGGTGGCCGCGGGCAGGATGGCGGACTACCTGACCCGGCTGGTGGACCACAAGCGGGCCAACCCGGGTGACGACTTCTTCTCGGAGCTGGTCCACGCCGACGAGGAGGGTGACCGGCTCGACCAGCTGGAACTGATCTCCATGGCGTTCCTGCTGCTGGTCGCCGGGCACGAGACGACGGTCAACCTGATCACCAACGGCGTGCTGCTCCTGCTCCGCCACCCCGACCAGGCGGCCGAGCTGCGCGCCGACCGGTCGCTGCTGCCGGGCGCGGTGGAGGAGTTCCTGCGCTACGAGAGCCCGGTCAACCAAGCCACGATCCGCGTCACGCTCGCGGACGTCGAGGTGGGCGACGTGGTCATCCCCAAGGACAGCGTGGCGGTCGTGTCGCTGAACGGCGCCAACCGCGACGGGGCCCGGTTCCCCGACCCGGACCGGTTCGACATCACCCGGCCCGCCGGCGGGCACCTGGCGTTCGGCCACGGGGTCCACTACTGCCTGGGCGCGCCGCTGGCCCGGATGGAGGGCGAGATCGCGATCGGGTCACTGCTGGACCGGTACGACCTCACCCTGGCGGCCGATCCGGAGTCGCTGCGCTGGCGGCAGGGCACGCTCATGCGCGGGCTCGAGTCGCTGCCGGTTAGCCTGACGCCCCGTGGACCGCGATGAGCTGCTGAAGCTGGACCAGGCGCACGTCTGGCACCCGTACGGCCCGATGCCGGGCACCCTGGAGCCGCTCGTGGTCTCGTCGGCTTCGGGGGTCCGGCTCCGGCTGGACGACGGCCGCGAGCTGGTCGACGGCATGTCTTCCTGGTGGGCCGCGATCCACGGTTACCGGCACCCGGTGCTGGACGACGCCGTGCGCGACCAGCTCGGCCGGATGAGCCACGTCATGTTCGGGGGCCTCACCCACGAACCCGCGGTGGCGTTGGCGGCACGGCTGGTGGAGATCACCCCCGAGCCGTTGCAGCACGTGTTCCTCTGCGACTCGGGCTCGGTGTCGGTCGAGGTCGCCGTCAAGATGGCGCTGCAGTACTGGCGGTCGCGGGGCCGGCCGGAGAAGCGGCGGCTGCTGACGTGGCGCGGCGGCTACCACGGCGACACGTTCCAGCCGATGTCCGTGTGCGACCCGGAGGGCGGGATGCACTCGCTGTGGCGGGGCGTGCTGCCGGACCAGGTGTTCGCGTCCGCGCCGCCGCGCGACATGGAGACCGGGTACGTCCAGGAGCTGTCGGACCTGATCGAGGCGCACGCCGGCGAGCTGGCCGCGGTCATCGTGGAGCCGGTCGTGCAGGGCGCCGGCGGGATGCGCTTCCACGACCCGCGCTACCTGCACGTGCTGCGGGAGCTGACGCTGGCGCACGGCGTGCTGCTGATCTTCGACGAGATCGCCACCGGCTTCGGCCGCACGGGTGAGCTGTTCGCCGCCGACCACGCCGGGATCAGCCCGGACATCATGGCCCTCGGCAAGGCGCTGACCGGCGGTTACCTGTCGATGGCGGCCACCCTGTGCACGCCACGCGTGGCGGACGGCATCTCGCGCGGCGAGGTGCCGGTGCTGGCGCACGGGCCGACGTTCATGGGCAACCCGCTGGCGTCGGCGGTCGCGCTGGCGTCGACCGACCTGCTGTTGTCGCAGGACTGGCGCGGGTCGGTGCGGCGGATCGGGGCCGGGCTGCGGTCCGGGCTGGCGCAGGCGCCCGGTGAGGTGCGGGTGCTCGGCGCGATCGGCGTCGTGCAGCTCGACCACCAGGTGGACATGGCCGCCGCCACCGCCGCGGCCGTCGACCACGGGGTGTGGCTGCGGCCGTTCCGGGACCTGATCTACACCATGCCGCCGTACATCAGCACCGACGACGACGTGGCCGCGATCGCCGCCGCCGTCATCGCCGCGGCCGAGGCGTCACATGCGCAGCAGCGTTGAACCCCACACCAGCAGCAACACGCCGTAGGAGATGAACGCCCACCCGACGAGCCCGTTGCCCGGTCGGCGCGAGCCCTTCACCCCCAGCCACGCCAGCCACCAGAGGAACGCGACCACCGCGACCACCAGCGGCGAGGCCGCGGTGCCGTAGGAACCCGCGAACACCCCGGCCCAGTAGTCGGTCGGCAGGTAGGCCGCTTCCGCCCAGCCGATGGGCAGGCACAGGATCGCCAACCCGCTCCACGCGCAGGCGATCAGCCGGAGGCGTCGGCGCGTGTTCTCGCGCGCGGTCTTGTCGTTCACCACGGCGACCCCGACCGCGACGAACGCGCCACCGGCGAACAACCAGCCCACCACGGTCGACACCACCGGGATCCGGCCGACCACCTCCCCGACCGACGGGATCACCCACCGCCACAACGCGTAGTGCCCGGAGATCGCGCCGACGATGAATCCCGTGCAGAGCGCGTACGCCGCCCACCCGGGCAGCCGGTCGAACCACGTGGGCGGCCTTCGCTCGGCGGCGACCTGCGCGGCGATGCGGGCGTGGTTGCTCTCCGACCAGGCCGGATCGCGTTCGCCCCCCTTCGACCTCGCCCGCCGCCGCGCGCGTCTGCCCGCCTTGCCCACGTCAGTGGTCTACTGCGGCGGCGAGGTCGGTGTCGGTCGGCTCCACCAGCACCCGGCCGTCCGGGAGCACGACCACCGGGATGTTCTTGCGCCCGCCGGCGATCTCGATCGCCCGGTCGCGCGCCGCGTCGTCGTGTTCGACGTCGACCTCGGTGAACGGCACTTCGTGCTCCCGCAGCCACGCCTTGGCCCGCCGGCAGTCACCGCACCAGTTCGCCCCGTAGAGAACGATCTCACTCATGGGTGTGACTTTAGAACGTGACCGGCCGCGACTGTGCGTGAACGCCTAGGCTCGGTGCCCGTGAGCGTCCTCGTGATCACCGGCACGGGCACCGAGGTCGGCAAGACGGTGGTCGTCGCCGCTTTGGCGGCCCTGGCCGTCGCCGAAGGCCGACGGGTCGCCGTGCTCAAGCCGGTGCAGACCGGCGTCGCCGACGGCGAACCAGGCGATCTCGCCGAAGTGGTCCGGCTCGCCGGCCCGGTGACCACTCGTGAGCTGCGCCGATATCCCGAACCACTGGCGCCGGCCACGGCCGCGCGCCGGTCCGGCCTGCCCACCGTGCACCCCAGCCGGATCGCCTCGGCGGCCGTGGCGCTGGACGAGACGCACGACCTGGTGCTGGTCGAGGGCGCGGGTGGGCTGCTGGTCCGGTTCGACGACGTGGGCTCCACCATCGCCGACGCGGCGTGGGCGCTCAACGCGCCCGTGCTGATCGTCGCCCACCCCGGCCTCGGCACGCTGAACATGACCGCGCTGACCGCGGAAGCCCTGCTCCGGCGCGGGCTGGAGTCCGTCGGCGTGGTGGTCGGCCGCTGGCCCACCGCACCCGACCTGGCCACCCGCACCAACCTCGTCGACCTGCCCGAAGCCGCGGGCGCGCCGCTGCTCGGCGTGCTGCCCGACGGCGCGGCGGCGCTGGACCGCACCGAGTTCGCGGAGATGGCCCGGAACGCCCTGTCACCGTGGTTCGGCGGCGACTTCGACCCGGAGAAGTTCGCCGCGCCGCACACCTGCTGACCCCGCCGCGCGCCCGTCGACCGAATCCAGTGACGCACATCGCTGGGTCGGGCGCAGTTCCGTGCGGCAGACTGCACGGCGGACCACCGCCGGAGTTCCCGAGGAGAAGTCGTGACCGCAGCGCCCGAACAGGTCGATGTCCTCAGCGTTGCCCGTGAGCAGGTGCTGGAGCAGGGCGTCGGGCTGTCCGAGGAGCAGGTGCTCGAAGTGCTCCAGCTGCCCGACGAGCGCATCCCCGACCTGCTGGAGCTCGCGCACGCCGTGCGCATGCGCTGGTGCGGACCGGAGGTCGAGGTCGAGGGCATCGTGTCGCTCAAGACCGGCGGCTGCCCCGAGGACTGCCACTTCTGCTCCCAGTCCGGGCAGTTCCCGTCGCCGGTGCGCTCGGCGTGGCTGGACATCCCCGGCCTCGTCAAGGCTGCCCGGCAGACCGCCGACACCGGCGCCACCGAGTTCTGCATCGTCGCCGCCGTGCGCGGGCCGGACAAGCGGCTGCTGTCGCAGGTGCGCGACGGCATCAAGGCCATCCGCGAGGACGGCAACGACATCCAGATCGCCTGCTCGCTCGGCATGCTCACCCAGGAGCAGGTGGACGAGCTGGTGGAGATGGGCGTCCACCGCTACAACCACAACCTGGAGACGGCCCGCTCGCACTTCCCCAACGTGGTCACCACGCACTCGTGGGAAGAGCGGTGGGACACGCTGAAGATGATCCGCGAGGCCGGCATGGAGGTCTGCTGCGGCGGCATCATCGGCATGGGGGAGACGCTGGCGCAGCGCGCCGAGTTCGCCGTGCAGCTGGCCTCGCTGGAGCCGGACGAGGTGCCGCTGAACTTCCTCATCCCGAACCCCGGCACGCCATACGAGAACTACCCGATCGTGGAAGGCCCTGACGCCCTGCGAGCGGTCGGAGCGTTCCGGCTGGCCCTGCCGCGGACGATCCTGCGCTTCGCCGGCGGCCGTGAGCTGACCTTCGGCGACCTCGGTGCCAAGCAGGGGATGCTCGGCGGCGTCAACGCGATCATCGTCGGCAACTACCTGACCAACCTCGGCCGTCCGGCGCAGCAGGACCTCGACATGCTGGGCGAGCTGTCCATGCCGATCAAGGAGCTGAGCAAGACGCTGTGACGTACTGCGGATACTGCGGCAAGGACCTCGCCGCCACGGACCACTCGGCGTGCGCCTCGCGGCTCGGCGTGATCGACCCGCCGCGGTTCTGCGGCGAGTGCGCGCGCCGGATGGTGGTGCAGGTGACGCCCGCCGGGTGGGCCGCCGCGTGCAGCCGCCACGGGGAGATCACCTCCGCGCGGTAACCTGCCCCGCATCTGGTCACGTGTGCAGGGAGGTCGTCGGGTGGCGGAGCAACCGGTGGACGAGCGGGCGACGCCCGTTCCGGTGCCACCCGCGCCGGCGTTCGAGTACTACTACGTGGTGCAGCGGCCGCGGGTCGTGGTGAAGCGCGACCTGCTGCCCGGGTTCTCCGTGCTGTCCGCGATCGCGCTGCTGGGACTGCCGGTGGGGTGGGTGTGGGCGTGGCTCGCGCCGCCGCAGAACGTGGTCGTGCAGCAGGACGGGTCGATGGTCCCGGTGACCGGCGAGAGCTACCACCGGCTCGACGGGCTGATGCTGTTCGTGCTGATCGGCTTGGGCATCGGGCTGGTCACCGGCATCGCGGTGTGGATGCTGCGGGAACGGCGCGGGCCGGTGGTGATGCTGGCGGCCACGCTCGGCTCGGTCCTGGCGGCCTACCTCGGCCACCTGACCGGCACCGGGACGGCCGCCGGCAAGTACGCCGTCGGCGCCGCGCCCGAGGCCGGTGACGTGATCGCCTTGGCCCCGGTGCTGGAGACGTGGTGGGGCGTGCTGGCGTGGCCCTTGGGCACGGCGCTGGCGTACGGCTGCCTGGCCGCGTGGAACGGTCTGGACGACCTCGGCCGCAGGCTGGGTTAGAGCGTCGGCCGGGTTGGAGCGCCGAGTTGGAGCCGGTACTCGGTGTCGGGCACGTCGGTGACGAACATGTGCCCCGGTGCGTGGGTGATCGCGAACGGCGGTTTCGACGCCATCACCGCGGCCTGCGGTGTCACGCCGCACGCCCAGAAGACCGGCACGTCGCCCTCCTGCGGGTCGGTGCGTTCGCCGAAGTCCGGCCGGTCCAGGTCGTCGATGCCGAGCGCGTGCGGATCACCGATGTGGACGGGTGCGCCGTGGACGGCGGGCATGCGCGCCGTGACGTCCCACGCCCTGCTCGTGAGGTCGGCCGGGATGTAGCGCATCGACACCACCATCGGTCCGTGCACGCGGCCCGCCGGGCGGCACTCGCGGTCCGTGACGTACATCGGGACGTTCCGCTGCTGGTCGACGTGCCGGAGGGGGACGCCCGCCCGCTGCAACGCGGACTCGAACGTGAAGCTGCACCCGATGAGGAACGCGACCAGGTCGTCCCGCCAGTGGTCCGAGGCGTCGGTCGGTTCCTCCTTCAGCTCGCCGCGCTCCCAGATCCGGTAGCGGGGCAGGTCCCGGCGGAGGTCGGCGTCGCGCGCCAGGACCGTGGTGGTGGCGCCCGCGTCGGTCACGTCCAGGACCGGGCACGCTTTCGGGTTGCGCTGGGTGAACAGGAGCACGTCGTAGGCCCAGTCCGCCGGCACGGCGATCAGGTTGACCTGCGCGTAGCCGTCCGCGAGCCCGGCAGTCGGGCCGCGGTGGTCCCGGCGCACTTCTTCCGGTGTCGTGGTCATGTCAGCTCGGTGCCCTTCGTCTCGGGAAGGCCGAAGAGCGCCAGGACGGCGATGCCGTACGCGACCGCGCCGAAGATCATCGCGCCGCCGACGCCCATGCCCTCCGCCAGGAACCCCACCAGCGCGGGGAACAACGCGCCGACCGCGCGGCCGAAGTTGTAGGTGAAGCCCTGACCCGTGCCGCGCAGCTCGGTCGGGTACAGCTCGGCGAGGAACGCGCCGAAGCCGCTGAAGATCGCCGACGTGGTGAAGCCGAGCGGGAACGTGACCAGCAGGATCAGCCAGTTCGCGCCCGCGGGTATCTGGGTGAACAGGACCAGGAGGATCGCGCTGAGCACGGCGAACAGCGTGAACGTGTGCTTGCGGCCGAGCCGGTCGGTCAGGTAGCCGCCGGTGACGTACCCGGCGAACGCACCGGTGATGAGCAGGGCCATGTAGCCGCCGGTGCCGACGACGCTCAGCCCGCGTTCGGTCTTGAGGAACGTCGGCACCCAGCTCGCCAGCGTGTAGTAGCCGCCCTGGACGCCGGTGGCGAGGAGTGCCGCGAACAGGGTGGTGCGGCCGTGGTCGCCGCGGAAGACGGCCCTGAAGCTGCCCTTGACCGGGCTGGTCTTCAGCACCGTCTCGGCCCTCGGCGCGTCCTTGACGTGGCGGCGGATGTAGAAGACCAGGACGGCGGGGATGGCGCCGGTCCAGAACAGCACGCGCCAGGCGATGTCCTGGGGCAGGAAGCTGAACACGGCGGTGTAGACGATCACGCTCAGGCCCCAGCCGACGGCCCACGAGCTCTGGATGAACGCGACCGTCCGGCCCCGGTACCGGGGTTTGCAGTACTCGGCGACGAGGATCGCGCCGGCCGCCCACTCGCCGCCGAAGCCGAGCCCTTGGAGGGCGCGGAACACCAGCAGCATCTCGTAGCTGGTGGCGAAGCCGCACAGGACGGTGAAGACGGCGTAGGTGACGACGGTGATCATGAGGGTGCGGACCCGGCCGATGCGGTCCGCGAAGATGCCCGCGATCGCGCCACCGAGGGCGGAGACGACGAGGGTGACGGTGTTGAGCAGGCCCGCTTGGCCGTTGGTGATGCCGAAGTAGGCGGTGATGGCGAACAGGCCCAGGGGGAGGACCTGGAAGTCGTAGGCGTCCAGGCCGAAGCCGCCGAACGCGCCGACGAACGCGCGCTTGCCGTTGCGACCCAGCGTGTGGAACCAGGCGAACGGGCCTCGGACTTCCTCGGTGTCGATGTCCGTGGTGCTCATGTCGGGGATCACCTCGCAGCCGTGAGGGTGTGCCGTGGCCCACACGCTAGAGGATTGTTGAACAATCCCACCATAGAGCAATAGGGCGAACCAACAACTCACCCGATCGGCGCCCGCGCAGTGCCGGACTGGTCAACTCGCGGTGCCGGACTGGAGGACTCGCGAGGTGTGAGAGCGCTCTCACGCGCGAGTCGTCCACTGGCGCACCGCGAGTTGTCCAGCGGGGCACGGTGAGTCCCGCGTTCGGGCTAACCCGAGGTGGACGTTCAGGAGTCGGTGCGGGCCTTGCGCCGGTCGAACTCCGGGTAGAACTTGCGCATCAGGGCGAACGTCTCGGCGAAGTCGAGTTGGCCCGACGTGGGCAGGTGGCCGATGAACGTATAAGTCAGCAGCGAACCCAGGGCGGGGAAGAAGATCCGCGATGCGGTGCCGGTCCCACCCATTGCGATGACGATCATCCGGGTCTCGTCGGCCGAATTCAGCAATAGCGACGCCAATACCTTCAGATCGGCACCGGAAGTCGCCATCGTGGAAACCTTGACGATATCGGCGCCGGCGGCCTCGGCGTCACGGACGATCTCTTCCAGGGCGTCCAGGCCGGGCGTGTGGTCGAAATTGTGGTACGACACGATCGACAGCGCGTCGTGCGCACGGGCGGCGCTGATCACGTCGGCCAGGACGCCGCTCGACGACAGCTCGACGTCCACCGCCTCCACCAGCGGCGCGACAGCGCGGAACAAGTCGAGGCGCTCCTCCTCGGTGCCGCCCCACCCGCCACCTTCGGCGCCTGAGCGCACGGTCGCCAGAACCGGCAGACCCCGGAACGCGTGCACCTTCTCCAGGACGTGCCCGACGTCGGTCCGCGAGAACCGGTCGATGCGCAATTCCGCGACATCGACACCGGAAGCCAGCGCTTCCCGCGCCGCGCGCTCGCAGTCCTCGTCGTCGAAGCTCACCGCGACCAGTGGCACACCGCCGTCGACCAGCGCACGCAGGCTATTCACCCGCGGGATCCTACACCGCGCACCGGAACGGTCAGTTGTGATGAGGCAGTTGACCCAATTCGGACAACGGTGCGGGCACGGCGCTCAGCGCGTCGAGAATGCCCGTCTCGCGGTGCAGCACTTTCCGCACGAGCCGCAGCCGACGCGCCGGTGACGTCTCCTCCAGCAGCCGCTGGCGGTCCTCCAGCGTCAGCAGGCAGTCCCCGGCCAACGCGTACGCCAGGTCGGCCATCGCCGTGTCCGCTGCCGGCGGCCGACGCACCACGCTCTCGTACGCCACCTCCCGGTACCGCCCGTGCGCCGCCCGCGCGCTCTCCGCCAGCAACGGCAGCACGGCGTCGACCTCCGGCGGCGCTTCCGTGTCCGGCAGCCACCGCACCGACGCGATCAGGTACGGGGCACTGTCCTCGTCCACGTCCAGCAGCCTGAACCGCCGGCCGCCGACGGTGGTCAGGTCGTACCGCCCGTCCGGCAGCCGCCGCGCCTCCTGGAGCACCGCCGTGCAACCGACGTCGCACAGCGCCTCGACGTTCTCCGCGCCGACCTCCCACCCCTGCTTGATCGACACCACGCCGAACGTCCGCTCCGGCACCGCGCCCGTCACCAGGTCGACGGTCAGCTGCCGGTAGCGCGGCTCGAACACGTGCAGCGGAAGGGACGCCCCGGGCAGCAGCACGGTGCCCAGCGGGAACAGGGGGAGCGTCGTCGTCACGAACCCAAGCTACGGGTGGACGGTGGCCGCAGCACGGCGAAGGGATCGGTGATCCGCATTTCCCCCGACGCGAAGCGGAACAGCGCCGCCGGCCGGCCGCCGGACGGTCCGGGCTGCACGGTCCCGCCCGTCGGCTCCAGCAACCCCCGCCGTGACAGCACGCGTTGGAGGTTGGTCGCCGACACCTTGTACCCCAGCGCCGCCGAGTACAGGGAGCGCAGGGCGGAGATGGTGAACTCCGGCGGCGCCAGCGCGAACCCCAGGTTCGTGTACGACAGCTTGGACGCCAGTCGGCTGCGGGCGCGGCGGCAGATCGCCTGGTGGTCGAACGCCGTCGCGGGCAGGTCGTCCACCGGGTGCCACGCCGTGTCGGACGGCACGACCGGGTCGATGTGGGACGGCACCAGGCCGAGGAACGCCGTCGCCACGACCCGGGGGCCCGGCACCCGCGCTGGGTTGCTGAAGACGGCCAGCTGCTCGACGTGTGACAGTTGTCGCACGTCGACCTTCTCCGCCAGCTGACGGCGGATCGACGTCTCCACGTCCTCGTCGTCGCCGAGCCCGCCGCCGGGCAGTGACCAGCGGTGAGCGTGCGGTTCCCGCGCGCGCTCCCACAGCATGACCTGGAGTGATCCGGCTCTCACCTGGAGCACCGCGGCCAGCACCTCATGTCCCGCGAGTCCCACTCGGCTGATACTATCGGCCACGTTTTCGACCGATAGGCGAAAACCTGGTTCAAGGGAGGAACCCATGGTCGCCACCGCCTACGTGGAGCGAACCTCGGACGGCGCCTACGACGGGATCGCGCCGGACGCGGCCTGGCGCGACGAGGTGCTGGAACTGGCGCGCGAGCGGGACGCGGTCATCCTGGCGCACAACTACCAGCTCCCCGAGATCCAGGACATCGCGCACCACACCGGCGACTCGCTGGCGCTGAGCCGCATCGCCGCCGCGAGCGACGCGTCCACCATCGTGTTCTGCGGCGTGCACTTCATGGCCGAGACGGCGAAGATCCTGGCGCCGCACAAGACGGTCCTGATCCCGGACGAGCGGGCGGGCTGCTCGCTGGCGGACTCGATCACGGGCGAGCAGTTGCGGGAGTGGAAGGCCGAGCACCCCGGCGCGGTGGTCGTCTCGTACGTCAACACGACGGCGGAGGTGAAGGCGGAGACGGACATCTGCTGCACCTCGTCGAACGCGGTGGACGTGGTGAAGTCGATCCCGGCCGACCGCGAGGTGCTGTTCCTGCCGGACCAGTACCTGGGCCAGCACGTGAAGCGCGAGACGGGTCGGGAGAACCTGCGCATCTGGGCCGGCGAGTGCCACGTCCACGCGGGCATCAACGGCCCGGAACTGGCGGCGCGCGCGGCGGCGAACCCGGAGGCGGACCTGTTCATCCACCCCGAGTGCGGCTGCGCCACGTCGGCGCTCTACCTCGCGGGCGAGGGCATCGTGCCCAGCGACAAGGTGAAGATCCTCTCGACCGGCGACATGATCACGGCCGCGCGGCGCACCAGCGCGAAGTCGGTGCTGGTGGCCACCGAGGTCGGCATGCTGCACCAGCTGCGGCGGGCCGCGCCGGAGATCGACTTCCGGGCGGTGAACGACCGGGCGTCGTGCCGCTACATGAAGATGATCACCCCGGCGGCGTTGCTGCGCGGGCTGCGCGAGGGCAAGGACGAGGTGCACGTCGACCTGGAGACCGCCGAGCGGGCCAGGGGCGCGGTGCAGCGCATGATCGAGATCGGGCAGCCCGGCGGCGGCGAATGACCAGTCCGCTGTGGGAGGCCAGAGCCGACCTGGTGGTCGTCGGCACGGGGGTGGCCGGGCTGACGGCGGCGCTGCGGGCGCGTGAGCTGGGGCTGCGCGTCCTGGTGCTGACCAAGGCGTCCGGTGCGGACGGCAACACCCGCTGGGCGCAGGGCGGCGTGGCCGTCGTGCTGCCCGGCGAGCACGACGAGGGCGACTCGGTCGACGCGCACGTGCGCGACACGGTGGTCGCGGGCGCGGGGCTGTGCGACGAGGCCGCCGTGCGGACGATCATCGCGGGTGGTCCGGCGGCGGTGGCCAGGCTGCGCGAGCGCGGCGCGGTGTTCGACGCCGCGTCGTCCGGGGGGCTGGCCCGCACGCGGGAGGGCGGGCACAGCGCGTTCCGGGTGGTGCACGCGGGCGGTGACGCGACCGGCGCGGAGGTGGAGCGCGCGCTGCTGGCGGCGGCGTCCGACGGACGGGTGCCGGTGCTGGAGCAGCACGTCGCCGTGGACGCGATCCGGACCCCGCTCGGTCAGGTCTGCGGGCTGCTCGTGCTGGACGGCAACGGCGTGCCGGGCGTGCTCAGCGCGCCCGCGGTGCTGCTGGCCAGCGGCGGCCTCGGGCAGCTCTACCAGGCCACGTCCAACCCGGAGGTGGCCACGGGTGACGGCCTCGCGCTGGCGTTGCGGGCGGGCGCGGTGGCGGCGGACGTCGAGTTCGTCCAGTTCCACCCGACCGTCCTCTACACCGGGCGCGGTGCGCGTGGCCGGTGCCCGCTGGTGACCGAGGCGGTGCGCGGCGAGGGCGCGGTGCTGGTCGACGCGACCGGCGCGCGGGTCATGCGCGGCTTGCACCCGCTGGAGGACCTGGCACCTCGGGACGTGGTCGCGGCGGCGATCACCCGGCACATGGCGGCCGGCCCCGGCGGCGTGGACGACCACGTCTTCCTCGACGCCACGGGCATCTCCGACTTCGCGCGCCGGTTCCCGACCGTGCACGCGGCCTGCCTCCAGGCGGGCATCGACCCGGCGGGCGACCCGATCCCGGTGGCGCCCGCGGCGCACTTCGCGTGCGGCGGCGTGGTGTCCGATGTGGATGGACGAACGGGCGTGACCGGCCTGTACGCGGCGGGCGAGGTGGCCCGGACCGGGCTGCACGGCGCGAACCGGCTGGCGTCCAACAGCCTGCTCGAAGGCCTGGTCGTCGGCACGCGCGCGGCCGAGGCGGTCGCGGCGGACCTGGCGCTCAACGTGCTGGCCCGCTGTTCCGCTTCAGGCCCGGCGTCGGGCCCCGTGGAGCTGCCGACGGCGCCGGTCGCGGCCCGGGACTCGTTGCAGCGCGTGATGTCCCGGTACGCGGCGATCGGCCGTGACGCCGAGGGCCTCGCCGTGGTCGGCTCGGTGCTCGACCTGTCCACCGCGGACCGGGTGCTGGACACCCGGGAACTGGTGGAGGACGCGGCGCTCACCGTGGCGGCGCGGGCGTTGATCGCGGCGGCGGCGGAGCGCGAGGAGTCGCGCGGCTGCCACGTCCGCACCGATTTCACCGAGCGGGACGAGGCGCGCCGGCACCGCAGCCAGGTGGTCCGGCTCAACCCGTCGGGTCAGCCCGTGCTGGCGGACCCGCTGGTCGAGATGGGAGTGGCATGACAGCCCGGCACGGACTCGACTTGGACGACGCGCGCCGCGTGATCGCGACGGCGCTCGAAGAGGACCTCCGGTACGGCGCGGACGCGACGACGGAGGCCACCGTGCCCGCCGAGGCGGTCGCGGTGGCCGAGTTGACGCCGCGCGCGGCCGGCGTGCTGGCGGGCGTCCCGGTGGCGCTGGAGGTGTTCCGGCAGGTCACCGACGTGGAGGTGCTGGAGAGCCGGGAGGACGGCGACAAGGCCGTGCCCGGCGAGCCCGCCCTGGTGCTGCGCGGACCGGTGCGCGGCCTGCTCACCGCCGAGCGCACCGCGTTGAACCTGCTCTGCCACCTGTCCGGCGTGGCCACGCTCACCGCCGCCTGGGTGGACGAGGTCGCCGGCACCAAGGCGCGCGTGCGGGATTCCCGCAAGACCCTGCCGGGCCTGCGGCTGCTGGAGAAGTACGCGGTCCGCTGCGGCGGCGGCGTCAACCACCGGCTCGGCCTCGGCGACGCCGTGCTGATCAAGGACAACCACGTGCGGGCGGCGGGTTCCGTGCGGGCGGCGATGGCCGCCGTGCGCGCCCACGCCCCGCACCTGCCGTGCGAGGTCGAGGTCGACTCGCTGGACCAGCTGGACGAGGCCGTGGCCGAGGGCGCCGAGCTGGTGCTCCTGGACAACTTCACCGTCGCCGACTGCGCGGAGGCGGTGCGGCGGGCGGGCGGCGTCCGGCTGGAGGCGTCCGGCGGGCTGACGCTCGCCGTGGCCAGGGCCTACGCCGAGACCGGCGTGGACTACCTGGCCGTCGGCGGCCTCACGCACTCCGCCCCGGCACTGGACCTGGGGCTGGACCTGCGCTGAGCCGCCGACAGGGGGTCGGACGCACCCGCGCCCGGGGCACGGGGCGCGGGTACGCCCAGGTCAGGTGTCGCGACGCTTGGTCCGGTCGTCGGGCTCCACGTCCACGCGCTCCTTGCGGACCTGGCCGCGGACGCGCTCCTGCTCGGTGACGGTCTCCTTGTCCATCCGGACCTTCTCCACCGGCCTGGCCTTCTTCTCCACCACCGGCTCCTGCCGGCGCAGCGTGACCTCGGCCTCCTCCTCGGTGAACGCCCGTCCGGTCGGCTCGCCGTCGGCGGGTTCGCGCACCACGCGGACCTCTTCGTGCGAGACCGGCACGGTGACGTCCTTCTGCTCGGTCACCACGTGCTTGACCAGCCGGACCCGGCCGGCCTCCGCCTCGCGGGTGCCGACTTCGAGGTCTTCCTCGTACCGGGTGACCGAGTCGTCGGTCCGGGCCTCGTGCTTGCCCCGGCGGCCGGCCGTGTGATCCGCTGCCGCTTGGCCCGCTGCCGCCTGGCCCGTGGCGTGCTGTCCGTCGGTCTGCTCGGGCATCCGACCGGTCATCGTCTGGTCGCCCGTCGTGCGACCGGTCTGCCCGGTGGCCGTGCGGCCCCCCGCCATGGGGGTGGTCTCGCCACGGCCCCGGCCCGGCAGCCGGTCGTGCTCGGCGGTGCGGTGGGACGGGATCAAGCCGTAGTACTCGTACAGCTCGTGCTGCTGCCGGTCGGACATGTGCTCATCCGACACGTCGATCCGGGGCGCGTCCTTCACCTGCTGCTTCTCCACGGGCACGGTGACGACGCCGTCGCCCAGGGTCGCGTCCTGGATCGGCACGAACGACTCCTTCAGCCCGAACAGGCCGGTGTGCACCGAGGCCCACATCGGCCGGCCGTCCCGGTCGTCGAGCCAGACCTGTTTCACCGAGCCGATGCGCTCACCGTGCTCGTCGATCACTTCGCAGTCGTACAGGCGGTCCACTTCGGCCTGGTTGATCATGGCCAAGGTCCCCTTCGCGTGTGTTTTTACGTCCGCGCAAGGGTTCCCGGCACCAAGGGACACCTATTCGGCTGCCACCCGAACGTGTGAGGGGGGTATCGTCCGAAAGAACTTCAGAGCCGACGATTGGCCAGCACGGGCAGGATCTGCCGCGCTTCAGGGACACTCCGGGTGTCCACATCGGCCAGGATCAGGCCCGGTTCGCCGGCCAGCTGCTCGACCACGCCACCCAGCGGTGAGACCGCCGTGCTGAAGCCGATGCCCGTGGGCGCGCCGCCGTGCTCGACGCCCGGGTCGGCCTGGCCGCACGCCAGCACCCACGACGTGCAGTCCAGCGCCCTGGCCCGCACCAGCAGCTCCCACTGCTCCCGCTTGCCCGGCCCGGCGCCCCACGACGCGCACAGCAGCACGGCCGTCGCGCCCCGGTCCGCCAACGCCCGGAACAGCTCGGGGAACCGCACGTCGTAGCAGGTGGCCAGGCCGAACGTGACGCCGTCGACCTCCACCACCACCGGCTCGGAGCCGGGCGCGACGGTGCGCGACTCGGAGAACCCGAACGCGTCGAACAAGTGGATCTTGTCGTACCCCAGGTGCCGGCCGCCGCCGGTGACCAGCAGCGTGTTCGCGACCCGGCCGTCCGGCGCGGGGGTGAACATGCCCACCACGACGACGACGCCGTGCTCGTCGGCGATGTCCCGCACCGCGCTCGCCCACGGTCCGCCCAGGGGCTCGGCCACCTCACCGAGTGGCACACCGAACCGGCACATCGTGGCCTCGGGGAACACGACCACCCGCGCGCCGCCGGCCGCCGCGCGCGTCGTCTCGGAACGCAGCAGCTCCAGGTTCGCCGCCGGATCGGTGGACGAGTTGATCTGGCACAGGGCGACACGCATGTCGTCCACTCTAGGTAGTGTCGGGACTCGTGCGCCCCCTATTGCCCCTGCTTGTCGTCACAGCCGTCCTTGCCTTTGCGGGGTGCACCGGCACGACGACACCGAACGCCGAGGGCACCGCGGACGGCAGCGCGCTCGTGCTGGCCGACCCGGTCGAGCCCACCACGCTGAACCCGCTGCTCGGCTACGGCCGCGAGGGCGTGTCCAAGCTGTACGACGGCCTGGTGGAGCACCGCGCGGACGGCTCCGTGCGGCCCCAGCTCGCGGCCGACGCGCCCACGCCCGCCCCGGACGGGCTGAGCTGGACCGTGCGGCTGCGCGACGACGTCAAGTTCTCGGACGGCACGGCGTTCGGCCCCGAGGACGTGGTGGCCACCTACCGGGCGCTGCTGGACCCGGCGTCCGGCTCGACCGAGCGCGCCGCCTACCGGGAGCTGACCGGCGTGGAGCAGCTGGACACCCGCACGGTGAGGTTCACGCTGGCCAGGCCGTGGGCCGCGTTCCCGCACATGCTCGTGCTCGGCGTGCTGCCCAGCGAGGCGCTCGGCGCGCCGCTGCCGGACGTCCAGCCGGTCGGCACCGGCCCGTACCGGCTGGTGGACTGGCGCAAGGGCGACCGGATGGTGCTGGAGGCCAACGCCTCGTACTTCGGCGGCGAGCCGAAGATCCGCAAGCTGACCGTGGTGTTCGTGCCCGACGACAACACCCGCGCCCAGCGCATGCAGGCGGGGGAGTTCGACGGCACGGTCCTGCCGCCCCGCCTGGCCGCGTCGTTCGGCGCCACCAACGGTATGAGGGTCGTCACGCACCGCAGCGCCGACCTGCGTGCCATCACCCTTCCGGGTGGGGGGCCGGTGACGGGCGACGGCGCGATCCGGATGGCGCTGAACCACGCGGTCAACCGCAAGGGCATGGTCGACAACCTGCTGGGCGGCAAGGGCGCGCCGGTGAGCACGCCGGTGCCGGACACGCTGCCGGAGTTCGTCGAGCCCGCCGCCCGGTTCGACCACGACAAGGCGCGGGCCGAGCTGCTGCTCGACGAGGCGGGCTGGGTGCGCGGCGCGGACGGCGTGCGGGCCCGCGACGGCGTGCCGGCCCGGTTCACCCTGATGTACCCGATCGGCGACGTGGTGCGCGCCGACCTGGCCACCGCGTTCGCCGCGGACGCCAAGGCGGTCGGGATCGACGTGCAGCTGGCCGGGCTGAGCTGGGAGGCCGTCACGCCCCGGCTCGGCGTGGACGCGCTGCTGCACGGCGGCGGCACCCCGTTCGACCCGGACCTGATGGCCTACCCGTCGCTGCACACCGGCAACCCGTGGGGCTACTCGGACCCGCAGGTCGACGCGGCCCTGGACACCGGGCGGTCGCTGCTGGACCCGGCCCAGCGCGCGGCGGCGTACAAGCAGTTCCAGCGGGCGTACGCGGCGGCCCCGGGCATGGTGGTGCTGGCGTCCGTGCGGCACACGTACGTGATGCGGGACAACTGGAACGGCTACCAGGAGGTCGTGGACCCGTACGCCCACGGCGCGCTGTCCTGGGGCCCCTGGTGGAACCTGGAGAAGTGGTCGCCCCGATGACGGTCTTCCTGGACTCGGCCGGTTCGTCCCTGCCGCCGGAGGAGGTGTCGGAGGAGGTCTTCGGGCACCTGCGCCGGGAGGCCGAGATCGGCGGGTACGTCGCCGCGCGGGAGCGCCGGGACGACCTGGAGGCCGGGTACGGGGTGTTCGCCGAGCTGCTGGGCGCGGAGCCGGACGAGATCGCGTTCACCGAGAGCGCCACCCGTGCCTGGCTGACCGCGTTCGACGCCGTGCCGCTGGCCGCCGGCGACCGGGTGCTGTACAGCGAGGCCGAGTACGCGGGCACGGCGATCCCCATCCTGCACCGGGCGCGCCAGGTGGGGGCGGTCGCCGAGGCGGTGCCGTCCGACTCGTCCGGGCAGATCGACGTGGGCGCGCTGGAGGAGATGCTGGACGAGCGGGTCAAGCTCGTGTCCCTGGTGCACGTGCCGACCAACAGCGGACTGGTCAACCCGGCGCGCGAGGTCGCCGACGCGGCGCACGAGGTGGGCGCGCTGGTGCTGCTGGACGGGTGCCAGTCGATCGGGCAGATGCCGGTGCGCGCGGACGAGCTGGGTGTCGACCTGATCAGCTGCACCGGCCGCAAGTGGCTGCGCGGCCCGCGCGGCACGGGTGCGCTGGTGGTGCGGCGCGAGGCGGCCCGGCGGATGCGGCCGAACCTGATCGACCTGCACAGCGCCGCGTGGGTGGGTCCGCACGACATCCGGTTGCGCGAGGACGCCAGGGTCTACGAGATCTGGGAGTCGAACGTCGCCGCCCGCCTCGGTCTCATCGCGGCGGCCAGGTACGCGCTGGCCAGGGGCCTGGACGTGATCGAGCGCGAGGTCGGTGAACGCGCGGACCGGCTGCGTGCCGGGCTCAGCGCGCTGCCCGGTGTGACGGTGCGCGACCCGGGCGTGCGCAAGGCGGGCCTCGTCACGTTCACCGTGGACGGCCTCGGCGCGGCCGAGGTGCGCGACCGGCTGGCCCGCGAGGGCGTGACGGTCACCGTCAGCCTGGCGTCCTCGACGCTGCTGGACATGACCCGGCGCGGGCTGGACGAGGTGGTGCGGGCGTCGCCCCACTACTTCGTCCGGCCCGAGCAGGTGGATCAGGCCGTGGAGGCCGTCAGCAGGTGCGCCCGGTGATGCGCGGGACGCAGTCGGAGTAGTCCAGGAACAGCTGGACCGCGGTGTCGTTGCGCGAGGTCTGCGCCGCGATCACGGTGTCGCGCGGGTAGAAGCCGCTGGTCCCGCTCGCCGACCTGGGGTACATCTCGAACGTGTAGCTCCAGATCTTGTGGGCGGCCCACATCCAGTCGTCCACGCTGCCGTCGGTGATGTACAGGTCGCTGGCCTGCTGCGGCGTGTAGCCGTTCAGCGACGCCATCCGCCGGCCCATGGTCTGGAACACGTTCGCCTGGGTGGCGTCCAGACCGGCGGCCGTGTCGGCGTACGTGTAGCCGTACGGCCACAGGATCAGCTCCGAGTAGGTGTGCCAGTCGATGTGCGACTTGATCTGCTGCACGCCGCCCACCACGCGGCCGTTCACGAAGTCGCGCACGCGGGCGACCTCCGGCGCGGAGAACGCGGACGTGCCGCGGTACGTGTCGCTGGACCCGCTGCCGCTGGAGCCGCCGCAGCAGCCCCACTGGTGGCCCCAGTTGCGGTTCGGGTCGGTGCCGACCGCGGTGGAGTTCGGCTGCCGGTTCTTCCGCCACGCGCGGAACGAGCCGGTGGCGATGTCGTACTCCGCGCCGTCCGGGTTGACGCTGGGGATGACCCAGATCTCCCGGCTGTCGACCGCGGCCTTGACCGCCGAGCTGGACGCGTAGTTGTCCGTGTACCGCTTGATGATGTGCAGGCACATCTCCACGGTCAGGTGCTCCCGCGCGTGCTGGTTGCAGGTGAACAGCACCTCGGGCTCGGCCTCGTCGACCGACGGGTTGTCGCTGATCTTGATCATCCACAGGTCCCGGTTCTGGTACGACTTGCCGATGCTGCGCATCGTGACCAGGTTCGGGTGGTCGCGGACGGTCTGGTTCAGCTCGGCGACCATCTCGGCGTAGTTGTGGTAGCCCGCGTAGCCGGACGGGAAGTCCTGCGCGCCGACCTGCGGGTCGGCGAAGTCGGCCTTGCCGAGGCCCGCGAGCTGGGCGTCGGCGTCACCGGTGTTCTTCATGGGCAGCCCGGTCGCGCGCAGCGCCCGGTGCTGTCGCGGCTCGGCGATGACGGTCAGCCGGTCGCCGTCCTGGCCGAGGACGTCGACCCCGGTCCGCGCGACCTTCGTCCTCGCCTCGGGGGTGGTCGCGGTGATCTCGAAGACCGTCCGCTGGGTCTGCCCGGTCGCGGGCTGTGCCGACCCCGGGTGCACGGGAAGCACCAGGGTCACGCTCGCTACCAGTGCGGCGGCCACGAGGCCGCGGCGCTTGGTGAACATCAAGCCTCCATCATCAGCAGGGTTGCGACGGAGATGTGCCGCACCGGAGGGGCAGCACAGAAGTGGTGCACACGCAGCGTGGCCCTGTGCTCACGGAATGAGGTAGCCCCCGTTTGTCGGGTTCGCCGCCCCGGTGTGGGGTGACAGTTGACGGAATTCGGGACCGCTTACCCTTGGAGCCATGCTCAGCCGCATCGACCTGCGAGGTCGGGTCCCGTCACCGGCAGAACTGCGTGCCGCGCTCCCGCGCGCCGAGGTCGACGTGGACGCGGTGCTGCATCACGTCCGGCCCCTGGTGGACGACGTGCGCGAACGGGGCGTCGAGGCCGTGCTGGAGCACGGCGAGAAGTTCGACAAGGTCCGGCCCGTCTCGATCCGCGTGCCCGCGTCCGAGCTGGAGCGCGCGCTGTCCGAGCTGGAGCCGGCCGTGCGCGCGGCGCTGGAGGAGTCCATCGCGCGCGCCCGCAAGGTGCACGCCGACCAGCGCCGGGTCGACACGACCACGCAGGTGGTGCCCGGCGGCACGGTGACCGAGCGCTGGGTGCCGGTGTCCCGCGTCGGCCTGTACGCGCCCGGCGGCTTGGCGGTCTACCCGTCCAGCGTGGTGATGAACGTGGTGCCGGCGCAGCTCGCGGGCGTCGACTCCCTGGTGGTCTGCTCGCCGCCGCAGGCGGAGTTCGGCGGCCTGCCGCACCCGACGATCCTCGCCGCCGCCGCCCTGCTGGGCGTGACCGAGGTGTGGGCCGTCGGCGGCGCGCTCGCGGTCGCCCTGCTCGCCTACGGCGGCACGGACACCGGCGGCGGGGCGCTGGACCCGGTCGACCTGGTGACCGGTCCCGGCAACATCTACCTGACCGCCGCCAAGCGCCTGCTGCGCGGACTGGTCGGCATCGACTCCGAGGCCGGGCCGACCGAGATCGCCATCCTGGCCGACGAGACGGCCGACCCGGTGCACGTGGCCGCCGACCTGATCAGCCAGGCCGAGCACGACACGCTGGCCGCTAGCGTGCTGGTGACCACGTCCGAGGCCCTGGCGGACGCCGTGGACGCCGAGCTGGACCGCCAGACCGCCGTCACCAAGCACAGCGAGCGGGTGCGGACGGCGTTGCGGGGCAAGCAGTCCGGCACCGTGCTGGTGTCCAGTGTGGATGAAGGGTTGCGGGTGGTGGACGTGTACGCCGCCGAGCACCTGGAGATCCAGACCGCCTCGGCCCGCGAGGTCGCCGCCCGCGTGCGCGCCGCCGGTGCGATCTTCGTCGGGCCGCACTCGCCGGTGTCGCTGGGCGACTACTGCGCGGGCTCCAACCACGTGCTGCCCACCGGCGGCTGCGCGCGGCACTCGTCCGGGCTGTCGGTGCAGACGTTCCTGCGCGGCATCCACGTGATCGACTACAGCGAGGACGCGCTGCGCGAGGTCGCGCCGCACGTCGTGGCGCTCGCCAACGCCGAGGACCTGCCCGCGCACGGCCAGGCCGTCACGGCGAGGTTCAGCCGGTGAAGCCGATCGGATCGCGGGTGGAGCTGGTCGACCTGCCCCTGCGCGAGGACCTGCGCGGCCGGACGCCGTACGGCGCGCCGCAGCTGGACGTGCCCGTGCGGCTGAACACGAACGAGAACCCGTACCCGCCGACGCCCGCCCTGGTGGCGGACGTGGTGCGGGAGGTGGCCGCCATCGCCGGTGAGCTGCACCGCTACCCCGACCGGGACGCGGTGGCGCTGCGCGAGGACCTGGCCGCCTACCTGGCGTCGTCCACCGGCGTGCCGCTGACCTCGGCCAACGTGTGGGCGGCGAACGGGTCCAACGAGGTGCTGCAGCAGATCCTCCAGGCGTTCGGCGGCCACGGGCGGACGGCGCTGGGCTTCGAGCCGTCGTACTCGATGCACCCGATCATCGCGGCCGGCACCCGCACCGAGTGGGTGCCGACGCCCCGCCGCGCCGACTTCTCGCTGGACGTGGAGCGCGCGGCGGAGATCGTCGCCGAGCGCGCCCCGGACGTGGTGTTCGTGACCAGCCCGAACAACCCGACCGGGCAGAGCCTGCCGGTGGCCGACCTGCGCGTGCTGATCGAGGCCTCGCCGGGGATGGTCGTGGTGGACGAGGCCTACGTCGAGTTCTCGTCGCGGGACAGCGCCGTCGTGCTGCTCGACGACTACCCGGCCAAGCTGATCGTGAGCCGGACCATGAGCAAGGCGTTCGCTTTCGCCGGCGGTCGGCTGGGCTACCTCGCCGCCGCTCCCGCCGTGGTGGACGCGTTGCAGCTCGTGCGGCTGCCCTACCACCTGTCGGCGCTGACCCAGGCCGCCGCGCGGGCGTCGCTGCGGCACGCGTCGGAGACGCTGGGGTCGGTGGCCCTCCTCGCGGCCGAACGCGACCGGGTGATGGACTCGTTGGCGGGGCTCGGCTTCTCGGTCGTGCACAGCGACGCGAACTTCGTCCTGTTCGGGTGGTTCGAGGACGCGCACGCCACGTGGCGGTCGTACCTGGAACGCGGTGTGCTGATCAGGGACGTCGGCATCGTCGGACATCTGCGGGTGACGGTCGGTACTCCGGAGGAGAACGACGCGTTCCTCGCGGCGAGCAAGGAGGTTGGCCGGTGAGCCGGGTCGGCAAGGTGGAGCGGACCACCAGGGAATCGTCGGTGTACGTCGAGATCGACCTCGACGGCACCGGGAAGGTCGAGATCGGCACGGGCGTGCCGTTCTACGACCACATGCTCACCGCGCTGGGCGTGCACGGGTCGTTCGACCTGGTCGTGCGGGCGACGGGTGACGTGGAGATCGACGCGCACCACACCGTGGAGGACGTGGCGATCGTGCTCGGCCAGGCGTTGCGGGAGGCGTTGGGGGACAAGGCGGGCATCCGCCGGTTCGGCGACGCGTGGATCCCGATGGACGAGACGCTGGCGCACGCGGCGGTGGACGTGTCCGGGCGGCCGTACTGCGTGCACGTGGGCGAGCCGGAGCAGTTCAACACCTTCACGATCGGCGGGAACTACCCGTTCGTGCTGAACCGGCACGTGTTCGACTCGCTGGCGTTCCACGCGGGTATCGCGCTGCACGTCCGGGTGGAGTACGGGCGCGACCCGCACCACATCGCCGAGGCCCAGTTCAAGGCGGTCGCACGGGCACTGCGCGCCGCCGTCGAACCCGACCCGCGCGTCGGAGGCGTCCCCTCCACCAAGGGCGTCCTGTAGATGCCCAAGGAGTACGTGGTCATCGGCCTGCTGGCCGTGGCCGGCTTCCTGATCGGCGGCGTCTACAGCACGTGGAAGACGGCCAGAGGCCTGGCCGTCATCCTCCTGGTCCTGACCGTCGTCACGGCCGCCGCCGCCCTCACCTGGCTCCTCTGACCGCCACCCCCAGTGCCCGACCGGCAAGTTCCAGGTGCCCGACCGGTCGACTCGCGGTGCCGGACTGGACGACTCGCGGAGGTGAGAGCGCTCCCACCCGCGAGTCGTCCACTCGGGCACCGCGAGTTGCACGCTCCGGTCGTGGTGGGTTTGGCTGTCTGCGTATGGTTGGTCACATGTCGTCACCGGGTGAGGCCACCATCACCGTCGGTCGTCCTCGGGAGCGGGCCGATGCGGCCCGCAACCGGGCCCGCGTGCTCGCCGCCGCGGAGGAGGTGTTCGCCGCCGCGGGTGGGTCTGTCGGCGTCACGATGGAGGACATCGCCAGGGCTGCCGGGGTGGGTCGGGCCACGCTCTACCGGCGTTACCCGGACACGACCTCCATTGCTCAGGCGCTGCTGGACGAGCACGAGTCCGTGATCCAGGAACGCATCCTCAGCGGACCGCCGCCGCTGGGGCCGGGCGCACCGCCCGACGAACGGCTGGCCGCGTTCTACCGTGCCATGGTGGGTCTGCTGGAACGGCACCTGCACCTGGTCCTCGGCGCGGAGACGGGCCGGGCGCGGTTCCGGGCCGGTGCCTACGGGTTCTGGCGGCGGCACGTGGCCGCGCTGGTCGACGGCGCCCCCTCGGCCGTGGTGGACGCCCTGATGGCGCCCCTCGCCCCGGAGGTCTACCAGTACCAAAGACAGGTGCGCGGTCTCGGCCCGGACGAGGTGGTCGCGGGCCTCGACTGGCTCACGAGACGTGTTCTCGCAGGTAGCTAGGCGGCACGGCGGCCACCAGCCACACGCCGTTGGCGCTGACCCGGAACTCGTGGCCGGCGGCGGCCATGGCGGCGGCGTCGACCACCAGCACCACCGGCTTCCCCCGCCGCGACCCGACCCGCACGGCCGTCTCGACGGTCGCCGACAGGTGCACGTCGTGCCGCGCCATCGGCCGAAGCCCGTCGCGGAAGACGTCGGGCAGGACCCGGCCCACCGTCCCGTGGTACAGCTCGGCGGGCGGCTCGGCCACCGGCAGGTCCAAGGACACCGCCACGGTGTGCCCCTGACTGGCCCGGATGCGGTCGTCCTCGATCGCGAACCTCTGCTTGTCGTTGCCCGCCACGACCTCCAGCACCTGCGCCCGCGTCACGCCCAGGGCGCGCACGAGGTCGTCCAGGTCCACCCACCCCGCCGCGTCGAGCGTCAGCCCGACCTCCTCCGGCGCGTGGCGCAGGACCCTGGACATCCGCTTCGACAAGCGGACCATCTGCTTCTGCTCTTGCACGACATCCAGTGCAGCACGGCGGCACAACCGGATTTCAGGTGCCGCCCTCGACGGCGGGCTTGAGCTTCGGCGCCCCCGGGCCGTCCGACGCCTGCTCGTCGTCGAAGTTGTGCAGGGAGCAGCTCCGCAGCGACAGGCAGCCGCACCCGATGCACGACGTCAGCCGGTCCCGCAGCCGCCGCAGCGCGTCGATCCGCGCATCCAGCTCGACCTGCCAGTTGGCGGACAGCCTGCTCCAGTCGGACTTGGTGGGCGTGCGGTTCTCCGGCAGCGTCGCCAACGCGTCGTGCACGTCCTCCAGCGACAGCCCCACCCGCTGAGCGGTGCGGATGAACGCCAGCCGCCGCAGCACGTGCCGCGGGTACCGGCGCTGGTTGCCCGTGGTGCGCTCCGACGCGATCAGCCCCCGTTCCTCGTAGAACCTGAGCGCGGTGTGCGGCACGCCGCTGCGTTCGGCCACCTGACCGATGGTCAACATCTCCGGCAACTTGCTCACGTGCCCATCCTATGGGTTGACCTCGACCTAAGTCGAAGTTGTTTGGTGGGTGCATGGCAGTCACGAGAGAGTCGGGGTTCGCCGACATACCCGCGTTGTTCCGGCGGATGACGGGGGACGAGAAGCACGAGTGGGCGGCGGCGTCCACGCTGGACGTGCTGTGGGTGCTCTACGACCGGGTGCTGGACGTGTCGCCGGACCGGGTGGACGACCCGGACCGGGACCGGTTCCTGCTGTCGAAGGGGCACGGACCGATGGCGTACTACGCCGTGCTGGCCGCGAAGGGCTACCTCGAACCGTCCACACTGGACACCTGGACGGCGTGGGACTCGCCGCTGGGCCAGCACCCGGACCGGGTCCTGGTCAACGGCGTGGAGATCAGCAGCGGCTCGCTGGGGCACGGTCTGCCGATCGCCGTCGGCACCGCTCTCGGGCTGCGGCTCCAGGGCCGCGCGGCACGGACTTTCGTGCTGGTCGGGGACGCGGAGCTGGACGAGGGCAGCAACCACGAGGCGATCGCGCTGGCCGCGCGGCTCGGCCTGCACCGCCTCGTCACGGTGGTGGTGGACAACGAGTCCGGCACGCACGGCTGGCCCGGCGGGGTGGCGCGGAGGTTCGAGGTCGAGGGCTGGCAGACGTCCACAGTGGACGGGCGTGACCACGACGCGCTGCACGAGGCGCTCACGCAGGCGCACGAAGGTCCGCTGGCCGTGGTGGCGGAGATCCGGAAGGGGGAGTGGTGATGTCGATGCGACAGGTGTTCGTGGACACCGTGGAGGACGTGATGCGGCACGACCCGCGGGTGGCGGTCGTGCTCGCCGAGATCTCGCGGGACGTGTTCACGCCGCAGGAACGCGTGATCAACGTCGGCATCCGCGAGCAGGCGTTGGTGGGCGTCGGCAGCGGGCTCGCGTTGAGCGGGATGCGGCCGGTCGTGCACACCTACGCGCCGTTCCTGGTCGAGCGGCCGTTCGAGCAGATCAAGCTGGACTTCGGCCACCAGGACGTGGGCGGCGTGCTGGTCGGCATCGGCGGCTCGTACGACGACCCGGTGTGGGGCCGCACGCACCAGGCGCCCGGCGACGTGGCGCTGTTCGACACGCTGCCCGGCTGGACGGTCCGGGTGCCCGGCCACCCGGACGAGGTCGAGCCGATCGTCCGGGACGCCCTGCGACGTGACGACCGGATCTACATCCGCCTGTCGCTGCGGCAGAACGCGTCGCCGCACCCGGTGGTCGAGGGGTTCACCGAAGTGCGGCGCGGCCGGCGGGGCGTGGTGGTGGCCGTCGGGCCGATGCTCGACAAGGTGCTGGAGGCGACGAAGGACGCGGACGTGACCGTCCTCTACGCGACCACCGTCCGTCCGTTCGACGACGCCGGCCTCCAAGAGGCGGTAAGCCGGACCGGCCGGGCCGACGTGCTGCTGGTCGAGCCCTACCTGGAGGGGACGTCCGCGCACCTGGCGGCGGAGGCGCTGGCCGACGTGCCGCACCGGCTGCGGTCCCTCGGTGTCCGGCGTGACGCCGAGCTCCGCGCCTACGGCACCGCCGAGGACCACGATTCGGCGCACGACCTCGACGTGCTCGGCATCACCGCGGCCGTGCGTCGGATGTTCGGCCACCCGGCGGCTGCGGCATGATCTCTTCCTGTGAGCGTGCCGAGAACCCTGATCTGGACACCCGCGCCGACTGCGGAGCTGCAGCTGAACCTGCACCGCGCGGCGGCGGGCCCGGCCGCACTGGTCCCGGTGGCGTCCGGGACCGTGCTGCTGCCGCGCAGGCAGATCGGGTTCGCGGACGCCGCACGGCTCGCCGAACAGGTCCGGGGGACGGGCGCGGCGGCGTTGCTGCTGCGCTGGACCTCCGGGGCCGAGGTGTGGACGGACGGCGAGCGGGCGGGTTCCACGGGTTCGGCCCGCCGGCTGGTCGGCCTGCTGCGCTGGTGGCGGCTGGACGCCCTGCCCCGGCCCGTCGAGCTGCCCACGGACGTCACCGAGGTCCGGGCCCTGGTGGACGAGGGCCGCGCCGACACGTGGGTCACCGCGCTGCCCGACCGGGCCGGTCTGCCCATCAACACGGTCCTGCCGGTGGTCCCGGTGACGCAGGGCGGCTCACCGTTGGCCTAACCTGGTGACGTGCCACGAGTCGTTGTGCTGGACTACGGATTCGGCAACATCCGCTCCGCCGAGCGCGCGCTCCAACGCGTAGGCGCCGACGTGGAGGTGACCGCCGACCATCGGGCCGCGCTCGACGCGGACGGCCTGGTGGTGCCCGGCGTCGGCGCGTTCGCCGCCTGCATGGCCGGGCTGGACGCCATCAAGGGCGGCCTGCTCATCGGCCGGCGGCTCGCCGGCGGACGTCCCGTGCTCGGCATCTGCGTCGGCATGCAGATCCTGTTCGAGCGGGGCATCGAGCACGGCGTGCGCACCGAGGGCTGCGGCGAGTGGCCCGGCACGGTGGAGCGGCTGGACGCCCCGGTCGTGCCGCACATGGGCTGGAACACGGTCCGCGCACCCGCGGACACCAAGCTGTTCGCGGGCCTCGACGCGGACACCCGCTACTACTTCGTGCACTCCTACGGCGTGCGCCAGTGGGAGCTGGACTCGTCGGACACGCTCAAGGCGCCCCTGGTGACGTGGGCGGAGCACGGCGGCGACGAGTTCGTCGCGGCGGTGGAGAACGGGCCGCTGTGGGCGACCCAGTTCCACCCCGAGAAGTCCGGCGACGCGGGCGCGCACCTGCTGGAGAACTGGTTGGAGAGCTTCAACTAGGCTGTTCGTGTGACTTTCACGCTGCTCCCGGCTGTTGACGTGGCCGATGGCCTGGCCGTTCGCCTCGTGCAGGGCGAGGCCGGCACCGAGACCAACTACGGCGACCCGCTGGACGCCGCCCTCGCGTGGCAGCGCGACGGCGCCGAGTGGGTGCACCTGGTCGACCTCGACGCCGCGTTCGGCCGCGGCAGCAACCGCGAGCTGCTGGCCCGCGTGGTCGGTGAACTGGACGTCAAGGTCGAGCTGTCCGGCGGCATCCGGGACGACGCCTCGCTGGCCGCCGCGCTCGCGACCGGCTGCGCCCGGGTGAACCTGGGCACGGCCGCGCTCGAGGACCCGGTGTGGTGCGCGAAGGTCGTCGCCGAGCACGGCGAGAAGATCGCGGTCGGGCTGGACGTCCGGATCACCGACCAGGGCCACCGGGTCGCCGCACGCGGCTGGACCAAGGACGGCGGCGACCTGTGGGAGGTGCTGGAGCGGCTGGACCGCGACGGCTGCGCCCGCTACGTCGTGACGGACGTCGGCAAGGACGGCACCCTCCAGGGTCCGAACGTCGACCTGCTGCGCGAGGTCTGCGCGCGCACCGACGCCCCGGTGATCGCCTCCGGCGGCGTGTCCAGCGTGGACGACCTCGTCGCGCTGTCGAAGCTGTCCCGCGACGGCGTCGAGGGCGCGATCGTCGGCAAGGCCCTCTACGCGGGCGCGTTCACGCTCCCGGAGGCGCTGGCCGCGGTCCGCGGCTGATCGCGTCGTTGATCTCGCGGACGATGTGGGTCTCCGCGGCCTCCCTGGTCACCCCCGTGTCGGCCAGGGCCTTGGCCGCGGTGCCCTCGCCCTCGGCCAGCAGGCCGATCAGCAGGTGCTCGGGCCCCACGAAGGTGTGGCCGTGGCGCAGTGACGCGCGCACGGCCAGTTCCAGCGCCTTCTTGCAGTGCGCGGTGAACGGCTGCGGCTCGGGCCGCTGACGGACCGTGCCGTCCAACGCGTTCAGCACCGCCATCCGGGTGGTGCCCTCCGCCGCCTCCAGCTTGGCGATCGTCTTCGCCGCCAGGCCGCCCGACTCGTCCAGCAGGCCCAGGAGCAGGTGTTCCGTGCCGATGTGCTCGCTGAACCGGGCGTGGTGCCGGGCCAGCACGACGACCCGGCGCGCCCGGTCGGTGTAGCGGTCGAAGCTCGGCTTGACCTCCGCCGACACCTTGGGCACGAACCGCTTCTGCGCGGCCTGCTTGGTGACGCCGATGCTCTCGCCGATGTCGGTCCAGCTCGCGCCCGCGCGCCGCGCCTCGTCCACGAAGTGGCCGATGAGGTGGTCGCCCAGCTCGTCGAGCTTGCCGCTCAGCTCCACGGCCGCGGCCAGTCTGCCCAGCACGTCCGGGTGTTCCGACGCGACGGTGACGATGAGGTCCGTGAGCTGGACCGGAGGGGCTACCACTCGTCAACTGTAGGTTGACGATCAGCGGCCGGTCAACTTCAGGTTGACGGAGTGATCTCGATGCCGATCGTGCCGTCGCGGCCCCGGCGGAGGCGGCTGCCGAAGAGCGTGACCCTGCCCACCAGGCCGTACTTCTTCGCGATGAGGGACCGGACCCGGTCGCTGCCGGCCTGGTCGAGGAGTCGGGCGGTGGCCGGGACCTGCTCGCCGGTGGGCTTGCCCTTGATGTCGCACGGGCCGATCCGGACGTCGCCGCTGCGGCGGATGCGCTTGACCTTCCCCGCGTCGGCGGCGGACCACGCGTACAGCTTGCCGCCCTCGCCCGCGACCCAGACGGGGGTGGGCACGGCGGCGCCGTTCTTGCGGTAGGTGATCAGCAGGAGGTACTTGCCGGTTGCGAGATCCATGCCCGGAACGTTAGCCGGAACGCGGAAGAGCCCCGCTCCCACAAGTGGGAACGGGGCTCAACCGGTAACGCTCAGGTCAGATGACCGTCACGTTGGTGGCCTGGGGGCCCTTGGCACCCTGGCCGACATCGAAGCTCACGCGCTGGTTCTCTTCCAGGCTGCGGTAGCCGCCGCTCTGGATCTCCGAGTAGTGGACGAACACGTCAGCGCCGCCATCCTCGGGGGAGATGAAGCCGAAGCCCTTCTCCGAGTTGAACCACTTCACGGTGCCCTGCGCCATGCTTTACTCCTCATACAGCTACCAACGGGGCGAACGCACCCGCTGCGGCCGGTCCAAACGCTGACCCTGAGGAATCACACGCTCAAACGCGTTTCGCGAGCGTGGATAAACACGAACACAAAACTTGCGACCTCCATAAGTGAACCACACTTTGGCCGCCACGTCGCCCCCTCGGCACGTGTCGCACGTCCCACTCCCCAAAAGTGGGACCCCCGCGACCCCTCCGCCCAGCCGCCGCGAGCCCTCCACTCCGGCACCGCGAGCCGCGCGGTCGGGCACCGCGAGTCGACCACTCCGGCACCGCGAGCCGGCCGCTCAGGACGCCCCCGTAGGCTTTTACCCATGTCAGTAGCGGTGCGCGTGATCCCCTGCCTCGACGTCGACCGGGGCCGGGTGGTGAAGGGCGTGAACTTCACCAACCTCGTCGACGCGGGCGACCCGGTCGAGCTGGCGCGGGCCTACGACGCGGAGGGCGCGGACGAGTTGACGTTCCTCGACGTGACGGCGTCGTCCAGTGACCGCGAGACCACGTTCGACGTGGTAAGGCGCACCGCGGAGCAGGTGTTCATCCCGCTCACGGTGGGCGGCGGCGTGCGCAGCGCGGACGACGTGGACAAGCTGCTGCGGTCGGGCGCGGACAAGGTCAGCGTGAACACGGCCGCGATCGCCCGCCCGGAGCTGCTGGGCGAGCTGTCCCGCCGGTTCGGCGCCCAGTGCATCGTGCTCTCGGTCGACGCGCGGCGCGTGCCGGCAGGCGAGAAGCCCACCCCCTCCGGCTTCGAGGTCACCACGCACGGCGGGCGCAAGGGCACCGGCATCGACGCGGTCGAGTGGGCCGCCAAGGGCCAGGAGCTGGGCGTCGGCGAGATCCTGCTGAACTCGATGGACGCCGACGGCACCAAGGCCGGCTTCGACCTGGAGCTGATCCGGCTGACCCGCGAGGTCGTGGACGTGCCGCTGATCGCCAGCGGCGGCGCGGGCGCGGTGGAGCACTTCCCGCCGGCCGTGGTCGAGGGCGCGGACGCCGTGCTCGCCGCCAGCGTCTTCCACTTCGGCACGCTGCGCATCGGTGACGTGAAGCGCGGCCTGCGCGACGCGGGCGTGGAGGTCCGCTGATGCTCGTTCCCCGCAACGCGCCCCAAGAGGTGTCCCTCGCGGTCCTGATCGGCGCGGTGGGCGGCCTGGCGTTCGTCCTCATGGGCCTGATCCAGTGGCAGGGCGACGGCGACTCGGGCTGGATCAGGTTCCCGGTGATCATCGCGGTGCTGGGGCTGCTGGCGGTGGGCGGCCTGATGGCGGGTCCGCGCCCGGCCCGGCTGACGGCGATGGCGGTGTTCGCCCTGGTGGCCCTGGTGCACCTGCTCACGGTCCTCAACCAGGGCGAGCTGTGGGTCCGCGCGCTCTCCGGCCTGCTCTCCGCGGCCCACGTCTTCGCCGTGGTGCTGCTCAACACCCGGCCCGCCCGGGACCACTTCCTCGGAGGCAAGCGTTGACCAGCGCGCTCGACCCGTCCATCGCGTCACGCCTCAAGCGCACCGCCGACGGCCTGGTGTGCGCCGTGGCGCAGCGCCGCGGCACGGGGGAGGTGCTGATGGTGGCCTGGATGGACGACGAGGCCCTGCACCGCACGCTCACCACCCGCCGCGCCACGTACTACTCGCGCAGCCGCCGGCAGCTGTGGGTGAAGGGCGAGACGTCCGGCCACGCGCAGTACGTGCACGAGGTGCGGCTGGACTGCGACGGCGACACCCTGCTCCTCCAGGTGGACCAGGTCGGCGCCGCCTGCCACACCGGCGACGCGACGTGCTTCGACGCGACCGTGCTGCTCAGCCCAGATCCCCGGTGAGGTAGCGCTGGACGTTGGGCGCGATGGCCTTGACCATCGTGTCCACGTCCGCCGAGGCGAGCGGCTCGAACCGGACCACGTAGCGCACCATGCCCATGCCGATGATCTGGCTGGCCGCGAGGGTCGCGCGCAGGTCGCCGTCGGGCGCGTCGAGGTGCACGACGATCCGCCGCAGCAGGGTGTTCACGAAGAAGCCGCGCAGCACGTCGGCGACCTGGTCGTGGGACGTCACGCTGCGCACCATGGCGGCGAACGGGCCGCCGCCGATCGGGTCCCAGACGGTGAGGAACGTGCGGACGATCCGTTGGCCGATCTCCTCGTCCGGGCCGTCGAGGAGGCGGTCGACCAGCGCGTTCGGGTCGATCGGCAGTTGCAGCACGGCCTTGGCGAACAGGCCTTCCTTGCCGCCGAACCAGTGGTTGACCATCGCCGCGTCGACGCCCGCGCGCGCGGCGATGGACCGGACGGTCGCGCCCTCGTAGCCGCGTTCCACGAACACCTCGCGCGCGGCGGCCAGCAGCGCCGCCTTGGTGTCCTCGCCGCCGGCGCGGCGACCCCGGCGCTTCGGTTCGGTGCTGTGTTGCGAGCCTGGGTTCACCCCACCATCATGCGTCAGACCCGGAAGTTTTTCAACGCGCGTTGAAATAGAGCCCGGTCGAACGGGCGCCTGTACACGACCGGCACAATGACGCCCATGGTGAGCGTCATCGGTGCAGGTGCTGGTCTGGGCGAGGTCAGTCCGACGCGCGAGGAGTTCCGCGAGCTCGCCGCCGAGCGGCGGGTCGTCCCCGTGGTGCGGCGGCTGCTGGCGGACGCGGAGACACCGGTCGGGCTGTACCGCAAGCTGGCGGCGGACCGGCCCGGCACGTTCCTGTTCGAGTCGGCCGAGAACGGCCGCTCCTGGTCACGCTGGTCGTTCGTCGGCGCGCGCAGCGCCGGCGCCCTGACCGCGACCGGCGGCGAGGCGTTCTGGCAGGGCCCGCACCCGGTCGGCCTGCCCGAGGGCGGCGACCCGCTGGTGGCGCTGCGCGAGACCATCGAGGTGCTGCGCACCGACCCGCTGCCCGGCCTGCCGCCGCTGACCGGCGGCATGGTCGGCTACATCGGCTACGACGCGGTCCGCCGGCTGGAGCGGCTGCCGTCGCTGACCGAGGACGACCTGGAGGTGCCCGAGCTGGTCATGCTGCTGGCCACCGACCTCGCCGCGCTCGACCACCACGAGGGCACCGTCACGCTCATCGCCAACGCCATCAACTGGGACGACTCACCGGAACGGGTGGACGCCGCGTACGACGACGCGGTGGCCCGCCTCGACCGCATGACGCAGGACCTGCAGAGCGCCGCGCCGCCCTCGGCCGCGGTGTTCGCCCGGCCCAAGCCGGAGTTCGTCCGCCGCCGGACCCAGCAGGAGCACTACGCGGCCGTGGAGAAGGCCAAGGAGGCCATCCGCGAGGGTGAGGCGTTCCAGGTCGTGCTGTCGCAGCGGTTCGAGATGCGCACCGACGCCGACGCGCTCGACATCTACCGCGTGCTGCGCACGTCCAACCCCAGCCCGTACATGTACCTGCTGCGGCTGGACGACTTCGACATCGTCGGGTGCAGCCCCGAGTCCCTGGTGACCGTGCGCGACGGCAAGGCCACCACGCACCCCATCGCGGGCACCCGCTGGAGGGGCGTGGACGAGGAGGAGGACGCCTTGCTGGAGAAGGACCTCCTGGCCGACCACAAGGAACGCGCCGAGCACCTGATGCTCGTCGACCTGGGCCGCAACGACCTCGGTCGGGTGTGCAAGCCCGGTTCGGTGACGGTGGTCGACTTCTTCAAGGTCGAGCGGTACAGCCACGTCATGCACATCGTGTCCACGGTCAGCGGCGAGCTGGCCGAGGGGAGGACGGCGTTCGACGCGGTCGCCGCGTGCTTCCCGGCCGGCACCCTGTCCGGCGCGCCCAAGCCGCGCGCGATGGAGCTGATCGAGGAGCTGGAGCCCACCCGGCGCGGCCTGTACGGCGGCGTCGTCGGCTACCTGGACTTCGCCGGCGACGCCGACACCGCGATCGCCATCCGGACCGCCCTCGTGCGCGACGGCGTGGCGTACGTGCAGGCGGGCGGCGGCATCGTGGCCGACTCCGACCCGGTCGCCGAGGACAACGAGTGCCTGAACAAGGCGGGCGCCGTCCTGTCCGCCATCGCGACCGCGCAGACCATGGCGCCGGCGGTGGACCCGGCGCGTGTCTGACGTGCGCGGGTCCGGCGCGCCCGTGCCGGGCGACCGGCGCGGCCGGCGTCCACTGTGGATCGTGGTGGCCCTGCTGCTGCTCGGCGCGGCGGCGATGTGGGGCGCTTCCGGCGTCACGTGGGACTCGTCGGCGGACCGGACCGGCGCGGACGTCGTGCCCGCGCTCACACCGCTGGCGTTGCTGTGCCTGGCCGCGATCGCCGCCGTGGTGGCGCTGAGCGGCTGGGTGCGGCGCGCGCTCGGCGTCGTGGTGCTGCTCGCGGGCGTCGCGGCGGGGTTCCAGGGGCTGGCCGCCGACGGTCCGCCGACCGGCCGCGGACTCGTGCTCGTGGCCGCGTCGCTCGTGGTCGCGGCGGGAGCGCTGCTCGTCGTGCGCGGATCGGCCATGCCACGCCTCGGCGGCGGCTACCAGACGCCCGGCGCGGCCAAGCGGACCGCCGATCCCGAACGGGAGCTGTGGAACGCGTTGGAGCGCGGCGACGATCCCACGGACCGGGACTGACCGCTCGGCGGCGGCAGACCGGACCGCCGGTCCCGCACGTTTGCGCACGTCGGCTCGTCAGGACCCCGGCCAGCAGCGCGAACGGGCCTACCCCGGTGGCCGGAGGCCGTTCGTGGCGGGGTTAGCATCCTCGTGGCGGGAAGGGGAGCATGACGTGCGGGAGCTTGCGACTGAACCGGAAGGTCTGACGGAGTCGAGCGGGGTGCGCGGATGACCGTGCTCGAATCGATCATCGAAGGCGTCCGCGAAGACCTCGCCACACGTGAGGCGGCACTGCCCTTCGACGTGCTCAGGGAGAAGGCGACGAAGGTGCCGCCGCCGCAGGACGTGATGACCATCCTGCGCGGACCGGGCGTCGGCGTGATCGCCGAGGTCAAGCGGCGCAGCCCGTCCAAGGGGCAGCTGGCCGACATCCCGGAGCCGGCGGACCTCGCCGCGCAGTACGAGCTGGGCGGCGCGCGGGTGATCAGCGTGCTGACCGAGGAACGCCGCTTCGGCGGGTCCCTGGCGGACTTCGACGCGGTGCGCGCGGCGGTGGGCGTTCCCCTGCTGCGCAAGGACTTCATCGTCAGCCCGTACCAGGTGCACGAGGCCCGCCTGCACGGCGCCGACCTGGTGCTGCTGATCGTGGCCGCGCTGGAGCAGAACGCCCTGGTCTCCCTGCTCGACCGGGTCGAGTCGCTCGGCATGACCGCCCTGGTCGAGGTGCACACGGCCGAGGAGGCCGACCGCGCGCTGGAGGCGGGGGCGAGCGTCATCGGCGTGAACGCCCGCAACCTGCACACCCTGGAAGTCGACAAGGACGTGTTCGGGCGGATCGCGCCCGGCCTGCCCTTCGACACCATCAAGATCGCGGAGTCCGGCGTGACCGGCCCCGGCGACCTGATGGCGTACGCGGGCGCGGGCGCCGACGCGGTGCTGGTCGGCGAGAGCCTGGTGACGAGCGGCGACCCCAAGGTCGCGGTGAACAAGCTGGTGACCGCGGGGTCCCATCCCGCGTGCCCCCGGCCGAGCAGGTAGAGGGAGAGCGCATGTCGCGTGGCCAGTTGGCTCCGACACCCCACGACCCGGACGACCGGGGCCACTTCGGGCGGTGGGGCGGCCGGTTCATGCCGGAGGCGCTCATCGGCGCCGTCGACGAACTCGCCGCGTTCTACGAGAAGGCGCGGGTCGATCCGGAGTTCCTGGACGAGTTCGCCAGGCTGCTGCGCGACTTCGCGGGCCGCCCGTCGCTGCTGACCGAGGCGCCGAAGTTCGCCGCCCACGCGGGTGGCGCGCGGGTGTTCCTCAAGCGCGAGGACCTCAACCACACCGGCTCGCACAAGATCAACAACGTGCTGGGCCAGGCGCTGCTCACCAAGCGGATGGGCAAGAAGCGGGTCATCGCCGAGACCGGCGCCGGCCAGCACGGCGTGGCCACCGCCACCGCGTGCGCGCTGATGGGCCTCGACTGCGTCGTCTACATGGGCGAGGTCGACACCGAGCGGCAGGCGCTGAACGTCGCCCGGATGCGGCTGCTCGGCGCGCAGGTCATCCCCGTGAAGACCGGCTCGCGCACGCTCAAGGACGCCATCAACGAGGCGCTGCGCGACTGGGTCGCCAACGTCGAGGACACGCACTACCTGCTGGGCACCGCCGCCGGGCCCCACCCGTTCCCGGTGCTCGTGCGCGACTTCCACCGGATCATCGGCATCGAGGCGCGGCAGCAGATCGTGGAGAAGGCCGGCCGGCTGCCCGACGTGGTGGCCGCGTGCGTCGGCGGCGGGTCGAACGCCATCGGCATCTTCCACGGGTTCATCGACGACCCGTCGGTGCGGCTCGTCGGCCTGGAGCCGGGCGGGGACGGCATCGACACGGCCCGGCACGGCGCGACGCTGACCGCCGGCACGCCCGGATCGCTGCACGGCGCGATGTCGTACGTCCTGCAGGACGAGGACGGGCAGATCACCGAGGCGCACTCCATCTCGGCCGGCCTGGACTACCCCGGCGTCGGACCCGAGCACGCGCACCTGAAGGACACCGGACGCGCCGAGTACCGGCCGGTGACGGACGCCCAGGCGATGGAGGCGTTCGCGCTGCTGTCGCGGGAAGAGGGCATCATCCCGGCGGTCGAGTCGGCGCACGCGCTGGCCGGAGCCCTCGTGCTCGGACGTGAGCTGGGGCCGGAGGGCTTGATCCTGGTCAACCTGTCCGGTCGCGGCGACAAGGACATGGACACCGCGATCAAGTGGTTCGGCCTGGGGGTGGAGTCGTGAGTGGACTGGCTTCGGTCTTCTCGACCTGTCGGGCCGAGTCGCGGGCGGCCCTGATCGGGTACCTCCCGGCGGGCTACCCGTCGGTCGAGGGCTCGAAGGACGTGCTGAAGACGATGGTGTCGGCCGGGTGCGACCTGGTCGAGGTCGGCCTGCCGTTCTCCGACCCGGTCATGGACGGCGTGACCATTCAGCGCGCCGCTGAACAGGCGCTGCGCGGCGGGTTCCGGGTGCGGGACCTGTTCGGCGTGGTCGAGTCGGTGGCGGCGGCCGGTGGGCGCGCGGTCGTGATGACGTACTGGAACCCGGTGCTGGCGTACGGGGTGGACCGGTTCGCGCGCGACCTGGCGGCGGCCGGCGGGCTGGGCGTCATCACGCCCGACCTGGTGCCCGACGAGGGCGCCGAGTGGGTCGAGGCCACCGACGCGCACGACCTGGACCGGATCTTCCTGGTCGCGCCGTCGTCCAGCGCCGAGCGCATCGACCTGGCGGCGCAGTCGTCGCGCGGCTTCCTCTACGCCACGTCCGTGATGGGGGTGACCGGAGCGCGCGATGTCGTGTCGTCGGCCGCTCCGGCGCTGGTCAAGCGGGTGCGTGAGCACACCGACATGCCGATCGGCGTCGGGTTGGGCGTGCGCAGCGGGGCGCAGGCGGCCGAGCTGGCGGCGTTCGCGGACGGGGTCATCGTCGGCTCGGCGTTCGTGTCGGCGGTGCAGGACGGCACCGTGGCGGCGCTGACCGAGGAGTTGGCCACCGGGGTCCGCCAGGTGGCGACGCCCGCTTAGCACGCACGGTCGGGTGAACTACGCCGTTCGGACGGCAGCGCCATGCGGCAATACCTCCGGTGTGGCACGGCGGACTGCGAACGCCACTTCGACCACCCCCTGGGGTTGTCGACCCGAAGGCCGGTGAGCCGGTGGCGACCCTGCCCGAACTCGACGGCGTCGAGCACGTGCGCATCGCCCACGGCGAGGGCGGCTCGCTGAGGCTCGAACGACCCTTCCCGGTAACAATCGAGCTGTCCGTCCAGGACGAACGGGCGCACCCACTACGGTGGTGGCCGTGGTGACGACTTACCTCGCGACGATCCCCAGCCCCGACCAGGGCGTGTGGCAACTGGGACCGATCCCGATCCGCGCCTATGCGCTGTGCATCATCCTCGGCATCATCCTGGCCATCTGGTGGGGTGAGCGCCGCTGGGTGGCCAGAGGCGGACAGAAGGGCGATGTCACCGACATCGCCGTCTTCGCCGTCCCCTTCGGCCTGGTCGGCGGCCGGCTCTACCACGTGGCGACGGACTACCACAAGTACTTCGGTGAGGGCCGCAACCCGCTCGACGCCCTGGCCATCTGGAACGGTGGCCTCGGCATCTGGGGCGCCATCGCGCTGGGTGGCGTGGGCGCGTGGATCGCCTGCCGGCGCAGGGGCATCCCCCTGCCCGCGATGGCGGACGCCCTCGCACCCGGCATCGTCGTGGCGCAGGCCATCGGCCGCCTCGGCAACTACTTCAACCAGGAGCTCTACGGCGGTCCCACCACGCTGCCGTGGGGCCTGGAGATCTACGAGCGGGTCGACCCGGACACCGGCTTCAAGGACGACCTGGCCGGCGTCGCGCTCGACCACACCCCGATCGAGATCGTGCACCCGACGTTCCTCTACGAACTGCTGTGGAACCTCGGCGTCGCACTGCTCATCGTGTGGGCCGACCGGAAGTTCCGGCTGGGCCACGGCCGCGTGTTCGCGCTGTACGTCGCGGGCTACACGGCCGGCCGGTTCTGGATCGAGATCATGCGCGTCGACCCGGCCACCCAGGTGTTCGGGATGCGCATCAACGTGCTCGTGTCCGCCATCGTGTTCGTCGGCGCGGTCATCTACTTCGTGCTCGCCGCGAAGAGGGGCGAGCGCGAGGTCATCGTCCGCCGTGATCCCGACGACGGAGCGGAACCCGACCCCGACGCCTCCCCGGACGGGCAGGCGGTGACCGGGACGACGGAGTCCGGGACGGTCGTGTCCGGGGCGAGCCCGGCCGGGACGAGCGCGTCCGGGGCAAGCCCGGCCGACACCCCCGACGCCGACGCCACGGCACCCGGGGGAGCGACCGTCCCCGACACGAACACGGCGCGCGACAAGTCCGCGGACATCGACGACAAGCCGGCCCAGTAGGCGCGGATGCGCATCCTCGTCGTCGAGGACGACGACCGGGTGGCGCGTGGTCTGCTCACCGCACTCCGGCACGCGGGCTACGAAGTCCACCGCGCGGGCACGGCCGCCGCGGCGCTGACCGCACCGCCGGCGGACGTCGTCCTGCTCGACCTCGGCCTGCCCGACGGCGACGGCCTCGACGTGCTGCGCGAGCTTCGCCACCGCGCCGGCACCGCCGTCATCACCGTCACCGCGCGCGGTGAGGAGCGGGAACGCGTGCTCGGCCTGCGCCTCGGCGCGGACGACTACGTGGTGAAGCCGTTCGGCACCGCGGAACTCCTGGCCCGGATAGAGGCGGTGCTCAGGCGCACCCGCGCGGCACGTGCCGCCGAACGGGAGCACCAGGTGACGCTGGGCCCGCTCACCCTGGACCCGGGCAGCAGGCTCGCCACGATCGACGGCGACCCGGTGACCCTGACCCGCAAGGAGTTCGACCTGCTCGCCCTCCTCGTGGGGCGGGCGGGCACGGTCGTCAGCCGCGACCTGATCGTGGACCAGGTGTGGCAGGCGCACTGGGAAGCGCCGTCGCGCACGCTCGACACCCACATCGCCGCACTGCGCGGCAAGCTCGGCGAGTCCCTGCGCATCGAGACGATCAGAGGTGTGGGCTACCGGGTGGCAGCCCACACCTGACTTCGGATCAGCTCGTCGCCGTCAACGGCGACCGGTCACCACACGTGGGCGACGTCCACCACGACCCGCCCGGGGAGCGTGAAGACGCGGAACGGCAGCCGTGCCCGCGCACCGAGCCCGACGGTCGTCTGGCCCTCGAACGACCCGGCCCACGCGACCTGGCGGAACGTCGAGAAGCCGGTCACGTCCACCAACTCGGACGGGTTGGCGAAGCGGTAGGTCGGGTTGCCGTGGTGGTCGTGAGCCGGGGAGTTCACCGTGATCCGCAACTTGGCGCCACCGCGCAGCGGAACCGGGAAGCCGGAGCCTTCCTGGACCACTTCGGACACGTACTGCACGTTGTAGCCGTCGTTCGTCCCGATGAAGTCGAACACCAGTCGGTCGTAGCACTCGTGTCTGCCGGCCCGGATGTTCGTCAACGCGCCGGTGGTCGTCTGCGACGCCACCTTGGGGCCGGAACCCCAGTAGACCGTCGGGCAGGCGGTCGCCGCGGCGGAACCCGTCAGCGGCGCCACCACGACGATCGCGGTGACCGCGGACAGCAGGAGCGCGATCTTGCGTAGCATGCCCATTCCCCCTTCTCACCTCTCGTGGGCCGGAGCGGCCCACTGTGATATGACGCACATCCCCCAGGGGAGGTTGTCTCCGCGTGCTGCGCCGCCTGCTGGTCCTCATCGTGCCGCTGCTCGTCGCCCTGGTGGCGGCGCTCGGCGTGCCCCTGGCGTTCGCGGTCGTGCAACGCGAGAGCCAGGAGACCTACCTCGACCGCCTGGGCGACGCCGGGCGGTTCGCGTCGCTGGCGGAGAACGCCCTGGCGTCGGGCAGGCTGACGGCGCTGCGCGAGGAACTGATCCGGTACGACCAGCTCTACGGCATCTCGGCAGGCCTGGTCCGCACCGACGGCACGGTCGTCGAGGCCTCCCGCCAGCCGTTCCCGCTGACCGACCCGCGCGTGGAGGTCGGCCTGGAGGCGGCGTTCGGCGGCTACCGGGGTGAGGCGGACCAGTCGGTGTGGCCGTGGGAACGGGTGGACCTGGTCGTGGTCGAGCCGGTCGGCCGGGACAGCGAGGTGGTGGCGGCCGTCGTCACGATCTCCCCGACCGACACCCTGAGGTCCGCGATCCTCCGGCAGTGGGGCCTGCTGGCGCTCGTCGGCCTGGTCCCCATGCTGGGTGTGGTCGCGGTGGCGTGGCCGATGTCCCGCTGGGTCCTCCGCCCGGTCCGCAGGCTGGACGAAGCCACCGCGGCCCTGGCCGGCGGCCGGCTGGACGCCCGCGCGGACGAGCTGGGCGGCCCACCCGAACTGCGCAGGCTGGCCACCAGCTTCAACGCGATGGTCGACGTGGTCGGGAGAGCCCTGCGCAGGCAACGCGCGTTCGTGTCGGACGCCTCCCACCAACTCCGCAACCCCTTGGCCGCCCTCCGGCTCGCGGTCGACAACCTGGCCCCGCACGTGACCGGCGACGCGGGCCGCGAGGCGCAACGCATAGCGGTGGACGAGGCCGAGGAGATGGGCCGCGTCCTGGACACCCTCCTGGCCGCCACCCGCCTGGACAGCGCGTCCGCCGCCGAGCCGGTCGAAGTGGACAGCCTCCTGGCCACCCACGTCCCGGGCTGGCGAGCGCTGGCCGGCGACCTGAGCCTGGACGTCGCCGTCCCACCCGGCCTGCGGGTGCTGGAACCGCCCGGCGGCCTGGGCAGCGTGCTGGACGAACTGGTGGGCAACGCGATCCGCCTGTCCGGCGGCACCCGCGTCCGGGTGTGGGGGAGAGCGGTCGACGGGCGGGTGGAGCTGCACGTGACCGACGACGGAGCAGGGCTGTCCGACGAGGAACGGGCGGACGCCGTGCGGCGGTTCTGGCGCGCGCCACGCCACCAGAACGTCGTCGGCACGGGGCTGGGCCTGGCGATCTGCGCCGAGCTGATCGGGTCCGCCGGCGGCGAGCTGGCGCTGCTGCCCGCCGAGCCGCACGGCCTGGACGCGGTGGTCCGCCTCGGCGCGTGACCGCCGGCGACCTCGGCGCGCACGAGCCGGGCGGTCAGCGCTTGGTGGCCCGGAACCAGCGTTCGGCGCCTCGGTGCAGCGGCACCCGACCAGTCGCGATGCCGGTTCGGACGTTGATCCGGCTCGCCTCCGGGTGCCCCGCGGCGATCCGCTCCGACTGCGTGAACACCGTCCGCGTCACCACCTCCACCACGTCCGCGTCCAACGCCGTCCGCGCCAGCAGCAGGTTCGGCACGGCGAACGTGCGGCACGGGCCGAGGGCGCCGTACGTCGTGGCCGGGATGGTCGCGGGCACGTACGGGCCGGAGTGGACGGCGGCCAGCCGGACCGCCTCCTCGGGCAGGTCCAGCAACCGGAGGGGGAACGCGTCCAGGATGTCCGTGATCGCGGGGGTCGGGATGCCGGTCAGGGCCAGGAACGCGTCCAGCGACCCGGCCACCAGCTGACGTGACGCCTCGGCGTGCGCCATCCGCCGGGCATCCACCGGGATCCCCAGCAGGGACAGCAGGCGCGTCGCGGTGAACTCGGTCCCCGACTCGCTCGGGCCGAAGGACACCGGCCGCCCGGCCAGGTCGGACAGGCGGCGCACCGGGGAATCCGCGGGCACCACGACCTGCATGAAGCTGTCGTACAGGCGGCCCACAGCGCTGATGCCGGCGGGATCGTCCGCGCTCAGCAGCGCGCCGCCCACGATGGGATCCAAAGAGGACAGTCCCAGCTGGACGCCGCCCTCCTGCAACAGCCGGACGTTCTCCACCGACGCCCCGGTCGGGCGGGACACCACTCGGGTCTCCGGCAGCTCGTCCGCCAGCGCCGCCGCCAGCGCCCCGCCGATCTCGCGGAACACCGCGCCGTCCGGCCCGGTCGCCAGGACCAGCTCCTCCAGGACCGGCGCGCCGCCCGACGCGCACCCGGCGCACGGCACGCCCGCCGCCAGGGCGGCCAGCAGCACGGAACGCCGGGTAACGCGCACGGCCGCAGACTAGTCCCGTCGGCCGGGTGGACGGGGAGTTACGTCAGAGGGACCTGAAGTTTCCGGCGCGCTCCTTGTCGCGACCCCGCCCCGTGCTGAGGATCACCAACCAACCCCAGCCAGCCGGCAGGCAACGGTCCCCTTGGAGGAGACGTGGTCAGCGCGCCGACACGTGAGCGCAAACCGATCTACAAGCACCTCTACTTCTGGGTCCTGGTCTCGATCGTGCTCGGCGTGGTCGTCGGGTACGCCTTCCCCGCACAGGCGTCCGGCATGAAGTGGCTGGCCGACTTCTTCATCGCGCTGGTCAAGGTGGTGATCGCCCCGACCATCTTCTGCACCATCGTGGTCGGCATCGCGGGCCTGGGGAACCTCGCCAAGGCGGGCGGCCTGGCGTTGCGGACGATCCTGTACTTCACCGCGATGACGACGGCGGCGCTGGCCATCGGGCTCGTCGTGGTCAACCTCGTCGAGCCCGGCCACCACGGCGCGTCGGTCCCGCTGAACGACGCCGCGGCGGAGAAGACCCTCGCCGACGCCGCGACCGCCGAGACGGGCGGTGTGACGGGCTTCGTCCTCAGCCTGGTGCCCAAGTCGTTCCTCAGCGCGTTCACCGACGGCCAGCTCATCCAGGTGCTGGTCGTCGCGGTCCTGGTGGCGGTGGCCGTGGCGGGCATGGGCAAGCGCGGCGAGAAGGTGGTGGCGGCGCTCGACACCGTCGCCAAGGTCATGTTCGGCGTCATCAAGATCGTCATGTACGCGGCGCCGATCGGCGCGTTCGGTGGCATCGCCTACACGATCGGCAAGTTCGGCGGCTCGATCCTGGGCAAGCTGGCCTGGCTGATGGGCTCGTTCTACGCGACGTGCCTGCTGTTCATCCTGGTGGTGCTCGGCGGTGTGTCCCTGTACGCCGGGTTCTCGATCTTCAAGTTCCTCCGGTACATCAAGGACGAACTGCTGATCGTGCTCGGCACGTCGTCGTCCGAGACGGTGCTGCCGCGGATGCTGGTGAAGCTGGAGGCGGCGGGCGCGGACAAGTCGGTGGTCGGCCTCACCATCCCGACCGGCTACTCGTTCAACCTGGACGGCACCTGCATCTACCTGACCATGGGCGCGATCTTCATCGCCCAGGCGACGGGTGTCGAGGTGGGCCTGGGCACCCAGATCGGGCTGCTGCTGTTCATGCTGCTGGCGAGCAAGGGAGCGGCGGGCGTCACCGGTGCGGGCCTGGTCACGCTGGCGGCCTCGCTGAGCGCGTTCGAGGCGAACAGCGCCATCCCGGCGGTCGGCATCGCGCTGATCGTGGGCATCGACCGGTTCATGTCCGAGGCGCGGGCGATCACCAACATGATCGGCAACGGCGTGGGCACGCTCGTGGTGGCCCGCTGGCAGCGCCAGTTGGACCAGGAACGGCTGCGGGAGGTCATGGACGACCCGTCGCTGGTCGACGTGGACGCCCTGATGGAGCGTCAGCACGACGACGAGGTCGGCGACCGCGAACCGGTGGGAGCCGGCGCGACCCGCTGAGCCATCCGGCCGTGAGCCCCCCGGACGTCGCCGCCTTCCGCGCCCAGGCGGCGGCAACCGGGGGGCTCACCTGCGCTTACGTGACGACGGGGTGCTGTAGACAAGGTCTCACCCACGCGCGCGGAGCCCTGGGCTCAGTTATGCTTAACAACGCGTAACAAGTCGGTTCCCGGTATCGCTCCTGCGGGCCGAATCGTTACGACTTGACGACTGAGATCACCCGATGGATGGTGTGGTCCGGTTTCGCGACTGTTAAAGTCGCGTCAACACGCGGGCCATCGTCGTCCCGTGCCCAGCTACCCGGATTCCAGGACCTGGACACGAGGACTCGTTCTTTCACCAAGGACGACGAAGGAGGTCTGCGCAGTGATCTTCTCCGCCATCCCGTCCCCGCAGGGGCTCTACGACCCCACCGCGGAACGTGACGCTTGCGGTGTGGCGATGGTCGCCGACATCAAGGGCCGGCGCTCGCACGACATCGTCGTCGACGCGCTCACCGCGCTGGCCAACCTGGAACACCGAGGCGCCGCGGGCGCCGAGCCGACCAGCGGTGACGGCGCGGGGATCCTGCTGCAGCTGCCGGACGCGTTCCTGCGGGACGTGCTGGACTTCGACCTGCCCGAACCGGGCGCGTACGCGGCCGGCATCGCGTTCCTGCCCTCTGGCGAGGGCGACCGCGGGAAGGCCGTCCAGCTGGCCGAGCGGATCGCTACCGAAGAGGGCCTGGAGGTCCTGGGCTGGCGCGACGTGCCGACCGCCCCGGACCACGCCGGTGTCGGCCCGACCGCCCGGTCGGTGATGCCGCACTTCGCGATGTTGCTGCTCAAGTCCGCGACCGGCCACCACGGCGTCGAGCTGGACCGCCTCACGTTCGCCCTGCGCAAGCGGGTCGAGCACGAGACCGCGGCGGCCGACGTCGGCACGTACTTCCCGTCGCTGTCGTCCCGGACGATCGTCTACAAGGGCATGCTGACCACGGGCCAGCTGCCCGCGTTCTTCCCCGACCTGCGCGACGAGCGGCTGGCCAGCGCGATCGCCCTGGTCCACTCCCGGTTCTCCACGAACACGTTCCCGTCGTGGCCGCTGGCGCACCCGTTCCGGTACGTCGCGCACAACGGCGAGATCAACACCGTGCGCGGCAACCGGAACCGGATGCGGGCCCGCGAGGCGCTGCTCGCCTCCGACCTCATCCCCGGCGACCTGGCCCGGCTGTTCCCGATCTGCCACCCGGAGGGCTCCGACTCGGCGAGCTTCGACGAGGTGCTGGAGCTGCTGCACCTGGGCGGCCGGAGCCTGCCGCACGCGGTGCTGATGATGATCCCCGAGGCGTGGGAGAACCACACCTCGATGGACCCGAAGCGCCGCGCGTTCTACGAGTTCCACGCCAGCCTGATGGAGCCGTGGGACGGCCCGGCCTGCGTCACGTTCACCGACGGCTCCCTGGTCGGCGCGGTGCTGGACCGCAACGGGCTGCGCCCCGCCCGCTGGTGGCAGACCGCCGACGGCCGCGTCGTGCTGGCCTCCGAGGCCGGTGTGCTGGACGTCCCGCCGGACCAGGTCGTGGCCAAGGGCCGCCTCCAGCCTGGGAAGATGTTCCTGGTCGACACGGTCGCCGGCCGGCTGGTCGAGGACGACGAGGTCAAGGCCGCGCTGGCCGAGGAGAAGCCGTACGACGAGTGGCTGCACGCCGGCCTGCTGGAGCTGGCCGACCTGGCCGACCGCGAGCACGTGGTGCAGAGCCACGAGTCCGTGGTGCGGCGCCAGCTGACGTTCGGCTACACCGAGGAGGAGTTGCGCGTCCTGCTCGGCCCGATGTCCACGGCGGGCGCCGAGCCGCTGGGCTCGATGGGCACGGACACCCCGGTGGCCGCGCTGTCGCAGCGCTCCCGGCTGCTCTACGACTACTTCGTGCAGAACTTCGCCCAGGTCACGAACCCGCCGCTGGACGCGATCCGCGAGGAGATCGTCACCAGCGTGTCCCGGGTCATGGGTCCGGAGCAGAACCTGCTGGAGCCCGGCCCGGTGAGCTGCCGGCACATCAAGCTGACCTACCCGGTGATCGACAACGACGAGCTGGCCAAGCTCATCCACATCAACGACGACGGCGACCTGCCCGGCTTCGCCTGCACGGTCCTCAGTGGACTGTACGAAGTGGACGGCGGGGGCGCGGCGCTGGCGGCGGCCGTCGAGCGGGTGCGCCGCGAGGCGTCCGAGGCGATCGAGAACGGCGCCCGCACGCTGGTGCTGTCGGACCGCGACTCGGACCACCGGATGGCGCCGATCCCGTCGCTGCTCCTCGTCTCCGCGGTGCACCACCACCTGGTGCGCACCAAGGAACGGCTGCGCGTCGCGCTGGTCGTGGAGACCGGTGACGCCCGCGAGGTGCACCACATCGCCGCGCTGCTGAGCTACGGCGCCGCCGCGGTGAACCCGTACCTGGCGTTCGAGACGATCGAAGACATGATCAGCACCGGCGCGGTCACCGGCATCGAGCCGCGCAAGGCCGTCCGGAACTACGTGACGGCGCTGGTCAAGGGCACGTTGAAGATCATGTCGAAGATGGGCATCTCGACCGTCGGCGCGTACACGGCGGCGCAGGTGTTCGAGGCCGTCGGCCTGTCCAAGGACCTGCTGGACGAGTACTTCACCGGCACGGTGTCGAAGCTCGGCGGCGCGGGCCTGGACGTGCTGGCGGAGGAGGTGGCCCTGCGCCACCGCCGCGCCCACCCGGACAACCCGGCCGACCGCGCGCACCGCCGGCTGGAGGTGGGCGGCGAGTACGCCTACCGCCGCGAGGGCGAGCTGCACCTGTTCACGCCGGAGACGGTGTTCCTGCTCCAGCACGCCACGAAGACCGGCAAGCAGGACGTGTACCGCCGCTACACCGAAGAGGTCGAGCGGCTGTCCCGGATGGGCGGCACGCTGCGCGGGCTGTTCTCGTTCGCCGCCGAGGGCCGCACGCCGATCCCGATCGACGAGGTCGAGCCGGTCTCCTCGATCGTCAAGCGGTTCAACACCGGCGCCATGTCCTACGGGTCGATCTCGGCGGAGGCGCACGAGACGCTGGCCATCGCGATGAACCGGCTGGGCGGCCGGTCCAACAGCGGCGAGGGCGGCGAGGACCCGGAGCGCCTGTACGACCCGGAGCGGCGCAGCGCGGTCAAGCAGGTGGCCTCCGGCCGGTTCGGCGTCACCAGCGAGTACCTGGTCAACGCCAGCGACATCCAGATCAAGATGGCGCAGGGCGCGAAGCCCGGCGAGGGCGGCCAGCTCCCCGGCTACAAGGTGTACCCGTGGATCGCGCGGACCCGGCACTCCACGCCGGGCGTGGGCCTCATCTCCCCACCGCCGCACCACGACATCTACTCGATCGAAGACCTCGCCCAGCTGATCCACGACCTGAAGAACGCCAACGAGCAGGCCCGCGTGCACGTGAAGCTGGTCAGCGAGGTCGGCGTCGGCACGGTCGCGGCGGGCGTGGCGAAGGCGCACGCGGACGTGGTGCTGATCTCCGGCCACGACGGCGGCACCGGCGCGTCCCCGTTGAACTCGCTCAAGCACGCGGGCACGCCGTGGGAGATCGGCCTCGCCGAGACGCAGCAGACGTTGCTGCTCAACGGTTTGCGCGACCGGATCACCGTGCAGGTCGACGGCGCCCTGCGCACCGGCCGTGACGTCGTGGTGGCCGCGCTGCTCGGCGCGGAGGAGTTCGGCTTCGCCACCGCGCCGCTGATCGTCGCGGGCTGCATCATGATGCGGGTGTGCCACCTGGACACGTGCCCGGTGGGCGTGGCCACGCAGAACCCGGAGCTGCGCAAGCGGTACACCGGGCAGGCCGACCACGTGGTGGCGTTCTTCGAGTTCGTCGCCCAGGAAGTCCGGGAACTGCTGGCGTCGTTGGGTTTCCGCACCATCGACGAGGCCGTCGGCCACGCCGAGCTGCTGAAGACCGACGACGCCGTCGAGCACTGGAAGGCGGCCGGGCTGGACCTGTCGCCGGTGTTCGAGGTGCCCGAGACGCCGTACCGCACGGCCAAGCGCAAGGTCCGCGACCAGGACCACGGGCTGGCGCAGGCGTTGGACCGCACGCTGATCCAGCTCGCCGACGCCGCGTTGGAGGACGCCCGCCCGGTGCGGCTGGAACTGCCGCTGCGCAACGTCAACCGCACCGTCGGCACGCTCCTCGGCGCCGAGGTGACCCGCCGGTTCGGCGGTGACGGCCTGCCCGACGACACGATCCACGTGACGTTCACCGGGTCGGCCGGCCAGTCGCTCGGCGCGTTCGTGCCGCGCGGCATCACCCTGGAGATGGTCGGCGACGCCAACGACTACGTCGGCAAGGGCCTGTCCGGCGGCCGGATCATCGTCCGACCGCACCCGGACGCGCCGTTCGCGGCCGAGCGGCAGGTCATCGCCGGCAACGTGATCGGCTACGGCGCGACCGGCGGCGAGATCTTCTTGCGCGGCCGGGTCGGCGAGCGGTTCTGCGTGCGGAACTCGGGTGCGCTGGCCGTCGCCGAGGGAGTCGGCGACCACGCGTTCGAGTACATGACCGGCGGCCGGGCCGTGGTGCTCGGGCCGACCGGCCGCAACCTCGCCGCGGGCATGTCCGGCGGCGTGGCGTACGTGCTCGACCTCGACCCGGCGGCGGTCAACACCGCGATGGTCGAGTTGCAGCGGCCCGGCGCGGACGACCTGCGCTGGCTGCGCGAAGTGGTGGAACGCCACCACCAGCTCACCGGTTCGGCGGTGGCCGCCTCGCTGCTCGGCGACTGGCCCCGGCGTTCCGCGTCGTTCACCAAGGTCATGCCCGGTGACTACCAGCGCGTGCTCGAAGCGATGAGGCTCGCCCGCGCGGAAGGCAGGGACGTCGACCAGGCGATCATGGAGGCCTCTCGTGGCTGACCCGTACGGTTTCCTCAAGCACTCCCGTGCCGAGCCGAAGAAGCGGCCCGCCGCCGAACGGCTGTCCGACTGGAACGAGGTCTACCTCGACGTCCCGGCGGAGCAGCGTGACGCGGAGGTGCGCACGCAGGCGGCGCGGTGCATGGACTGCGGCATCCCGTTCTGCCACTCCGGGTCCGCCGGGTGCCCGCTGGGCAACCTGATCCCCGAGTGGAACGACCTGGTCCGCACGGGCGACTGGGAGCTGGCGTCCGACCGGTTGCACGCGACGAACAACTTCCCGGAGTTCACCGGCAAGCTGTGCCCCGCGCCGTGCGAGGCGGCGTGCGTGTTGGCGATCAGCCACGACGCGGGCGGCGCGGTCGCCATCAAGCGGGTCGAGGAGACCATCGCCGACGTGTCCTGGGAGCAGGGCTACGTGCGGCCCGCGCAGGCGCAGGTGGTGTCGGGCAAGAGGGTGGCGGTCGTCGGCTCCGGTCCGGCCGGGCTCGCGGCGGCGCAGCAGCTCACGCGCGCCGGGCACGAGGTCACCGTGTTCGAGCGGGACGACCGGCTCGGCGGGCTGCTCCGGTACGGCATCCCCGAGTTCAAGATGGAGAAGAAGGTCCTCGACCGGCGGCTCGCGCAGCTCCGCAAGGAGGGCACGAAGTTCGTCACCGGCTGCGAGGTCGGGGTGGACCTGACGGTCGAGGAGCTGCGGTCGAAGTTCGACGCCGTGGTGCTCGCGGTGGGCGCTCTGCGCGGCCGTGACGACACGACGACGCCCGGCCGTGAGCTACGGGGCATCCACCTGGCCATGGAACACCTCGTGCCCGCGAACCGCGCGTGCGAGGGCGACGGCCCGCCCGCCGTCGACGCGGCCGGCAAGCACGTCGTGATCATCGGCGGCGGCGACACCGGCGCCGACTGCTACGGCACGGCGTCCCGGCAGGGCGCGGCTTCGGTGCTCCAGCTCGACCAGTACCCGATGCCACCGTCCACTCGGGACGATTCGCGGTCGCCGTGGCCCCTGTGGCCCTGGATCCTCCGCACCTACGCCGCGCACGAGGAGGCGGGGGAGCGGAAGTTCGCGGTCGCGGTGGAGAAGTTCGTCGGCGACGAGGACGGGCACGTGCGGCAGATCCGGCTGCGCAAGGTGCGGGTGGAGAAGGACGCCTCCGGCCGTCGCCAGGTGGTGCCGACGTCCGAGGAGGTCGAGGTGTTGCCGGCGGACCTGGTGCTGCTGGCCATCGGCTTCGAGGGCGTCGAGCACATGCCGCTGCTGGACGGGCTGGGCATCCAGCTCACTCCGCGCGGCACCATTTCGTGCGGCTCGGACTGGCAGACGCAGTCGCCCGGTGTGTTCGTCTGCGGTGACGCCCACCGCGGCGCGTCCCTGGTCGTGTGGGCGATCGCCGAGGGCCGTTCGGTGGCCAACGCGGTGGACCGCTACCTGACCGGCTCGTCCGACCTGCCGTCCCCGGTGATCCCCAACATGCTTCCGCTCGCCGTGGTGTGATCCGCTGGATCGCCCGGGCCGCCCCGACAGCGTCGTCGGGGCGGCCTCCACCTCGGACGTTCGCTAGCTGTTCTGTCCTGTGAGGTTGGGTACGCGGGTGGCGGGTGGCTGGCCGCCGAGTGCGGTGTGGCCGCGGTGGTGATTGTAGGTGTGCAGCCATCGCGGCAGCGCCTCTCGCCGCTCGGTCTCGGACCGGTATGCCTGGGCGTAGGCCCATTCGTCGAGCAGGGTGCGGTTGAAGCGTTCGACCTTGCCGTTGGTCTGCGGCCGGTAGGCGCGGGTGCGTTTGTGGGTGATGCCGGACTGGGTGAGGGTGTCGCGCCACAGGTGTGAGCGGTAGCAGGAGCCGTTGTCGGTCAGCACCCGTTTCACCGTCACCCCGGCGGCCCGGAAGAACGCTTGCGCCCTGGTCCAGAACGCGGCGGCGGTCTGCTTGGTCTCGTCCGGGAGGATTTCGGTGTAGGCCAGGCGGGAGTGGTCGTCCACGGCGTTGTGCAGGTAGGCGTAGCCGAGGTTGGGACGGCCGTGGACCTTGCGCGGCCTGCCCGGGTCGCGGTGGGCGGAGCTGTTGCGCCCGCCGGCCTGCCGGCCGTGGACCTTGTGGCCGCCGCCGTCGGGGATGTTGCCCAGCTTCTTGATGTCGACGTGGACCAGGTCGCCGGGCGCGGCGTGTTCGTAGCGGCGCACCGGCACGGCGGTGGCCCGGTCCAGGTGCGCCAGGCGGGCCAGGCCGAAACGCCGCAGCACCCGGTGCACCGTGGAGGGGTTCAGGCCGAGCAGGTAGGCGATGCGGGCCGGCCCCCACCGACGCGCCAGACGCACCTTCACGATGCGGCGCTCGCGGCGGGTCGGCAGGCGGCGTGGGCTGCGGTGGGGGCGGCTGGAGCGGTCGACCAGACCCGCCTCCCCGTGCTCGCGGTAGCGCCGGGCCCAGCGCGCGGCGGTGGTCGGCGAGACCTGGAACCGCTCGGCCGCGCGTCGCAGCGGCCAGCCGTCCTGCACGACACACCGGGCCAGGCGCAGCCTGCCCGCCGGGGTCAGCGGTGCGTTAGCGTGGGTCACGAGGGCCTCCGTGGGCTTGGTGTAGACGTCGCAATCCACACCGAACCCGGAGGCCCTCCCTCATTCCAACATCATCCGACTACGTGTCGGACCGCCCACAACCTCCCAGGGCAGTACAGCTAGCCGCCTTCCACGTCACCCACCCAGATAGGTGGCAGTGCGGGCGCCTTGCCTTCGAGTGCCGCGTCCACGAGTGCGGCGTTCGCCGGGTTCAGCCGGGACGAGCGCCGCGCCTCCACCAACCGGTCGCGGAGCAACGGTGCGGACAACGCCGCCGCCGCGTGCTCCACGACCTTCGGCTTGCGGTCCGCAACAAGGCAGGTGGCCACCAGAGCGTCGGCCACCGACTCCACCGCCTCCGGTGCGACGGCACCATCCCTGATGAGCCGGCGGATCGCCCCGGCGGCCTCCGTGCGGATGTACCACTTCCAGTCCCGCAACGCCTTCACGACGAGCGGCACCGCGGCCGGGTCCGCCGTGTCACCGAGGGAAAACACCGGGTTGAACCGACGTAGGGCGATCCGACTCGTCAGGTCCCGTCGATAGTGCTCGATCGGCGACGCGCGACGGAGACGGGGAATCCCGTACGGGATCCCCATCGGGGTGCGATAGGCCTGACTGCGCAACCATGCGTCGATCCGGCCCGGTTTCCTCCCGGACTTCGGCCGGCGCGCGAAGGTGGCGAGCGCGTAAAACGGGTCCCGGTCCGGGTCCCGCTCCGCGAGGATGCGGCAGAGCACCGCCTCCACCGTGCTCCGCTCGTCTCCGAGCAGTGCCAGGATCTTGTCGTCCAAGCCCTCCTCGGTGCTGTCGATCAAACGTCGGATGTGCGCGCGCCGATCCGGCGACTCCGCATCCAGCACTGCGGCGGGAGCGCTATCGCTGGACAACATCGTCCCTCCGGTAATTTCCACGTCACTTGGGCTGAATAGTTCTCGTGCCGCCATCGGGGGGTCGGGTAATGGGCCGGTGGCGCCATTCGAGTCGGCGAGTGGGCGAAGTTTCACTTTCTCTGTAGCGGAACGACGTTTCCGGCGACTCAAGCGGTTGGAGAGCCTTTCCCCGACGAAAGGATATCGCGGTGAATATGCGTAGATCATCGCAACGTGGCGGCGTGGTGCTCGCGAGCGCGTTGCTGGCGACCCTCGGGCTGGTGTCGCCGTCGTCCGCCGGCGCGCCGGAGGGCGTGGAACTCGGAGCGAGCGACACCGCGGGCGTGACCACGTCGGCCGCGCCGGCGCGCGGGCTGCGCGGCGTGTCCAGCTACGAGGGCACCGGGGTGCCGGGCGACGTGACCGCGTACGGGGCGCAGCGCGTGCCCGCCGGGCACCGGATCGAGGGCTACGAGTCGCCCACCGGCGACGACATCGGCATCCAGTCGATCATCGGCGCGGACGGCCGCGTGCGGGTCACCCCGACGACGGGCTTCCCGGCTCGCGCCACGGTGCTCATCACCCGCACGGTGAGCGGTGTCGAGCGGCTGCACTGCACGGGCTGGATGTTCGGCGCGAGCCTCGTGCTCACCGCCGGGCACTGCGTGTTCAACCAGAGCACCGGCTGGTACACCGGCCAGCTCAAGTTCTACCCCGGCGCGGACGGGACCACCTACCCGTACGGCTCCTGCACCGCCGCGACCCTGCGGTCCAACACCGGCTGGACCGTCGACGGGAGCCCGGACGCCGACTACGGCGGCGCGACCCTCGACTGCTCCGTCGGCAACACCACCGGCTGGTACGGCGCGTACTGGACCACCGCGTCGCTCAACGGCACGCCCACCACGATCCAGGGCTACCCCGGCGACAAGTCCCAGCAGCAGTGGACCCACTCCGACCAGGTCCGCGTCAGCAACTCCCTGCGCCTGTACTACGACAACGACACCGTCGGCGGCAACAGCGGCAGCTCGGTGCACACGGTGCGCGCGGCCGGGTCGTCCGGGTGCTCCGGCCGGTGCTCCCTGGCGTTCCACGCCTACGGTGTCGGCTCGGGCACGCACAACAGCGGGCCGCGGATCACCGAGAGCCGGCTCAACCTGGTCCTCGGCTGGCGCTGAGGTTCGGCGCCGCCACCTGCCTGCCAGGCAACCGCGCACCCCGACCGTTCCGTCCTCGACGTGACCGAGAGGAGCAGATCGTGCGACATCCACTGCGCGTGCGAGCGGTCCTGCTGATCGGCTTGCTGGTGCTCGGGGCGTGCGGTCGGGAAACCGGCACGTCCGACCAGGACCCGCCACCACCCCTGACGAACACCCAGGCCACCGTCACCGGCGTGGTCGTGGACCAGAGCGGCCGTCCTGTCGAGGGCGCCCTGGTGCAACCGAAGTCGCTCGACTCACCACCGCGGCCCGTGCCGGAACTGGCGGTCCTGTCCGGACCGGACGGCCGCTACGAATGGCACCTGGACGCGGGGCACTACGAGTTCACCGCCACGAAGGACGACCGGACCGGGCCTCCGTCCGAGGTCACCGCGGCGGCGGGCGAGACCGAACAGGTGGAACTCCACCTGCCCTGACCTCGCCCCGCCGACGAGAGCCCCGGCCCGCGGACCCGGGCCGGGGCCCACCTCGTGGCCGGGAGACGACCGGACCGCGGGTCGCGCATCAGACCCCGGTCACCGCGCGCACCGAACGGATGCGGCTCACCGGGAACTCGCAGCGGTCGCCGCGAGGGGCGCAGTTGGCCTTCAGGTTGCCCGCCGCGTGGTCCACGGGCGTGATCACGTGCTTCACCGTGCTCCGGGGCCCGTTCGCCACGGCGATCTCCACCGACGTCCGGCTCGCCAGCGCCTCCGCCAGCAGTGCGACCTCCGAGTCCCGCAGCACCAGCGACTGGTCCCGCAGCAGCCGCACCGTCCCGATCCGCAGCGAGTCCGCCGCCGGCACGACGAACCTGGGGCTCGGCCGCTCCCGCTCCACCAGCGCCATCGCCAGCTTCGCCAGCTCGTGCCCCGTCAACGGCGCGCGCCACCCGCCCTCGGCCACCTTCGGGGGCGGGGGCTCGACCCGACGCCGGGGCACCCGCTCCACCATCGCGATCCCGTCCGGCGTCGACGTCGTCGGCGCGTACCCGGCCGCCCGCAGCAGCGCCAACGTCTCGGCGACCGGCTGCGACGACGCCAACACCGTCGGCCCCAGGTGCTGCAACGACAGCTGCGCCAGCAGCCGGTGCCCGGCGATCTCCCGCAGCAGGGCCGGGTCCTCCGTCCGCACGCAGCACGCCACCGGCGTCACGGTGATCCGCCCGTGCTGCCGCGCCACCTCCCGCACCAGGTGCTCCAACGTCGGCGGCACGCCGTGCTCGGCCACCGACGCCAGCCGCGCCAGCAACGCGTCCGGCTCGTGCCCCGCGTCCAACGCCCGCCGCACGCTAGCCCCGCTGAACCGCCACCCGCCCGTCGCGCAGTCCGCCGCCAGGTCCAGCACGCCGCTCAGCTCACGGGACGGCAACCCGGCCACCACGGCGGTCAGGTCCGGCCGCAGGTGCGCGGTCGTCGCGGCGGGCGGCACGAACTTGTCGGCCACCTCGGCCGTGACACCCGCCAACACCGCCCGGCCCAGCGCGGTCGACGCGCCCAGCGCCACCAGGCCCACCGACTCGGCCTCCACCAGCGCCGCCTCGGTCGCCGCCCGGCCGTGCACCGCGGGCCGCGTCCACACCAGGTCGGCCACCACCTCGTGCCGGTGCTCGTACGCCTCGTCCTCGCCCAGCACCGCGTACCGCTCCAGCACACCCCGCCGCGTCCGGTCGCCGGACTCGGTCGACGAGGGCTCCGCCGACGCCGCACGCTGCTTGCCCGGCGTCCACGCCATCCGCGGCCACGCGTCGGCCAACGTGGTGAGCCGACCGGCGGGCGACTCGTCCCGCCACGCGTCCGACCCGCTGGTCGGCGCCAACCGGCTGTCGTCCACCGCCAGCAGCCGCGCCTCCAGCGCCAGCTCCACCCACAGCCGCGCCCGGCTCTCCTCCGTCCGCAGCACGCCCGCGATCCGCCGCAGCTCCCGCAGCCCCACCCCCGTGCGGCACGCCACCTGCTCGACGTCGCACAGCTCCACCAGCCGCGTCACACCATCCACAGTGGACGTCGCGGGCGCGATCGCGGCCCGGTCGGCGAAACCCCGGTGCTGGGCGGCACGGCGCGGGGTGCGCGGCGCGGGTGTGATCCGGCGCGGCGGCTCCTCCTCCAACTGCCGCAACCCCGGTGACGTGACCAACCGGCCGTCCGCCGGCCACAGCAACGCCCTCGCCCGCAGCTCGCCCAACGTCCGCTTCAGCTCCGCCCGCGATGCCTTCCCGTTGCACCGCAACCGTTCCGCCAGCGCCTCCGCGCCGGCCTCGTCACCGAGCCTCAGCGCGGTGTCCAGCACGTCCCGGCACGCCTGGTCCAGCCCGTCCACGGCCGTCCGCAACGACGCCGTCGTGGCCAACTCGTCCGCCAGCGCGCGCAGCGACTGCGGCCGGCTGTCCGCCGCGTCCTTGCGCAGCGCCAAGATGTCCCGGATGTCCTGTGCGTCGAGCCCCCGCAACCAGCCGGCCAGCGCCGCTTTCCTACCCACCCGGCCGATTATGCACAGAACGTGACAGGTCGGTCATGCATTGCGATAGGGCGTTCGAATGAGCCACCAATGGACGAACGTAGGCTTGACGCCGTGGATTTCACCGGTTTCGGCGAACACGCCATCGACTTCTACGACGGGCTCCAGGTCGACAACTCCAAGGCGTACTGGGAGGACCACAAGCACGTCTACCTGGAGGACGTCCGCGCGCCCATGGAGGCGCTGCTCGCCGCGCTGGAGCCGGAGTTCGGCAAGGGCAAGGTCTTCCGGCCCTATCGCGACGTGCGGTTCAGCAAGGACAAAACGCCCTATAAGGACCATTGCGGCGGAGTGGTCGAGCTGGGCCGCGGCGGCGGCGCGCACTACGTCCAAGTCGGCCCCGAAGGGCTGTTCGTGGCCGGCGGGTCGTTCGCCATGGCGTCCGACCAGGTCGCCCGCTACCGCGAGTCCGCGGCGGACGACCTGCGCGGACGTGCGCTGGAGAAGCTGCTCGCAGGGTTGGCCCGCACCGGCTGGGAGCTGCGCGGCGACAAGCTCAAGCGTGCGCCGCGCGGCTTCGACCCCGAGCACCCGCGCATCGAGCTGCTCAAGCACAAGCGCCTCTACGTGGCGAAGGTGTGGCCGCCGGACGACGTGCTGCACGAGCCGGAGTGCCTCGACCGGGTCCGCGACGCGTGGCGCGAGGCGACCCCGTTCGTCGACTGGTGCGCCGACCACATCGGGCTCACCGAGGTGGGCTTCCGCTGACCGGCCGCCGTGCCGCCCACCGCCGGGCCACGAGGTAGCCGAACGCGATGCCGGCCACGTCCACGAGGCCGTCCAGGACGTCGCCGCCGCGGCCCAGCCCGGTGATGAGCCACTGCAACACTTCCGAGACCGCGGCGTAACCGACCAGGCCGGCGAGCAGCGGTACGGGCCGCAGCCCGCCGTAGCACCCGGTGGCCGTGAGCAGGGCGAACAGGAGGAAGTGCACCACCTTGTCGGTGCCCGGCGGCGACGTCGGCACACCTGACGCGGGGGTGAACAACACGATGACGCTCAGCAACGCAGCGACCACGAACGGAAGGATTCTGACGCCCACCGGGCAGATTCTGCCGGTTTCTCCGACGTTACCCCCCGGTACATCCTGATCGGTCCAGTGACAGCGACTACTCTCCTGAGACGTGAGTCGACGCGCGAAGATCGTCTGTACGATGGGCCCTGCCACCGCGACCGAGGACAAGGTCAACGAGTTGGTGGCGGCCGGTATGGACGTTGCCCGGATGAACTTCAGCCACGGCAGCCATGCCGACCACAAGCAGGTCTACGAGCTCGTCCGCGCCGCGGCCGAGGCCTCGGGCCGCGCGGTGGGCATCCTGGCCGACCTGCAAGGACCCAAGATCCGCCTGGGCAGGTTCGCCCACGGCCCGGTCGAATGGCGCACCGGTGACGTCGTCCGGGTGACGGTGGAGGAGGTCGAGGGCACCCACGACCGCGTCTCCACGACCTACAAGATGCTGGCGCAGGACGCCAAGGTCGGCGACAAGCTGCTGGTGGACGACGGCAAGGTCGGCCTCGTCGTCACCGAGGTCGACGGCCCCGACGTCGTGTGCGAGGTCACCGAGGGCGGCCCCGTCAGCAACAACAAGGGCCTCTCGCTGCCCGGCATGGACGTGTCGGTGCCCGCGATGTCCGAGAAGGACATCGAGGACCTGGAGTTCGCCCTCAACCTGGGCGTGGACTTCATCGCCCTCTCGTTCGTGCGCTCGCCCGCGGACATCGACCTGGTCCACCAGGTCATGGACCGCGTGGGCCACGGCCGCAAGCCGGTGATCGCCAAGATCGAGAAGCCGGAGGCGGTCGACAACCTCGAAGCGATCGTGCTCGCCTTCGACGGCGTCATGGTCGCCCGCGGCGACCTGGGCGTCGAGCTGCCGCTCGAGCACGTGCCGCTGGTGCAGAAGCGGGCCATCCAGATCGCCCGCGAGAACGCCAAGCCGGTCATCGTGGCCACCCAGATGCTCGACTCGATGATCACCAACTCCCGGCCGACGCGGGCCGAGACGTCGGACGTCGCGAACGCGGTGCTCGACGGCGCGGACGCGCTGATGCTGTCCGGCGAGACGTCGGTCGGCCGGTACGCCATCGAGTCGGTCAAGACGATGGGCCGCATCATCGAGGCCGTCGAGACCGAGTCCACCGTGGTCCCGCCGCTGACGCACGTCCCGCGCACCAAGCGCGGCGTGATCTCGTACGCGGCGCGGGACATCGGCGAGCGGCTGAACGCCAAGGCGCTGGTCGCGTTCACCCAGTCCGGTGACACGGTGCGGCGCCTCGCCCGCCTGCACACGCCGCTGCCGCTGCTGGCGTTCACGCCGGAGCCCAGCGTGCGCAGTCAGCTTTCTCTCACCTGGGGCACCGAGACGTTCATCGTGCCTAAGGTGGACTCGACGGACGAGATGGTCCGCCAGGTGGACATGTCGATGATCGACATCGGCCGCTACCAGCCCGGCGACCTCGTCGTGGTCGTGGCAGGCTCGCCGCCTGGCACCATCGGCTCGACGAACCTCATCCGGGTGCACCGCCTGGGAGAGGACGACCACGCTTAGGAGTTGACGTGACCGAGGCTGCCCGCGCCGCGGCTTCCGCCGAGTTCTCGGACGTTCCGCTGGACACCGACGGCGTGCCGCACGGGCAGCCCGTGCTCGACCGCCTCGTCGCGCTGCTCGACCTGGAGCGCATCGAGGAGAACATCTTCCGCGGGGTGTCGCCCGCCGAATCGCCCGTGCGGGTGTTCGGCGGGCAGGTCGCGGGTCAGGCCCTGGTGGCCGCCGGTCGGACCGTCCCCCCGGAGCGCCGGGTGCACTCGCTGCACTCGTACTTCATCCGCGGCGGCGACCCGAGCGTGCCGATCGTGTACGAAGTGGACCGGGTCCGCGATGGACGGTCCTTCACCACCCGTCGCGTGGTCGCCGTCCAGCACGGCAAGGCGATCTTCACCCTGTCGGCGTCCTTCCAGTTGGACGAGCCCGGCCTGGACCACCAGGAACCGATGCCCGACGTGCCGCCGCCGTCGTCGCTGCCCACGTACGCCGAGTCGGCGGCCGGGTACCTGGAGAAGGTCGGCATGGCCCGGCTGCCCCGCCCGATCGACATCCGGTACGTGACGTCGCCGCCGTGGCTGGCGCGCGAGGACGGGCCGGCGGAGGCGCGCAGCCAGGTGTGGATGCGGGCGGACGGCAAGCTGCCGGACGACGACATGCTGCACGTGTGCGTGCTCGCCTACGCGTCGGACATGACCCTGCTCGACTCGGTGCTGGTGCGGCACGGCGTGTACTGGGGCACCGACAAGGTCCTGGGAGCCAGCCTCGACCACGCCATGTGGTTCCACCGCCGCTTCCGCGCGGACGAGTGGTTCCTGTACGACTGCGCGTCCCCGTCGGCCTCGGGCGCCCGCGGCCTCGCCACCGGCCGCTTCTACAGCCAGGACGGCCACTTGGTGGCCACCGTCGTCCAAGAGGGCCTGCTCCGGGTCCTGTAGCCGATCAGCCACCGGCCCGCAGCAGGTCCCACAGCGCCCGGACGTGGTGTTCCCTGGTGGACTCGGCGCCGATCGCGACGCGGATCGCGAACCGGCCGTTGACGGTGGTGTGGGTGATGAAGGCGTCGCCCGCCGCGTTGACGCGGTCCATCGCTGCTCGGGTGGGCTCGTCGCCGTCGCGGTGGGCGATGGTGAGCAGGGAGAGGGAGCGCGGAGCGACGACGGTCCACTCCTCGTCTGCCGCGACCCACGATTCGAGCTGGGTCGCCAGCCCCACGTGACCGCGCAGGTGCGCGCGCACGCCCTCCAAGCCGTACCAGCGCAGCACCGACCACAGCTTCAACGCCCGGAACCGGCGGCCCAGCGGGATCTGCCAGTCGCGGTAGTCGACCACCGCCCCCGACTCGGTCGCCGTGTTCCGGAGGTACTCGGGGAGGATCGTGAGGGCGTCCACCAGCACGTCCGGGTGCGCGGTCCAGAAGAGGGTCAGGTCGAACGCCGTCAACATCCACTTGTGCGCGTTCGCGGTGAACGAGTCGGCCTGGTCCAGGCCGTCGAACAGGCCCCGGAACTCCGGGCACAGCGCCGCCGGACCGGCCCACGCGGCGTCCACGTGGAGCCAGATCCCGTGCTCGGCGCACAGCGAAGCGATCTCGCGGACGGGGTCCACCGCACCCGTGCCGGTGGTGCCGATCGTCGCGCACACCAGGACCGGCTTGCGGCCCGCTTCGAGATCCGACCTGATCCGCGACGCCAGGTCGTCCACGCGCATGGCGAGCACGGCGTCGACCTCGATCGACCGGACGGCCTGCTCACCGAGCCCGGCCATCCGGGCGGCGCGCTCCACGGACGAGTGGGTCTGCGACGACACGTACACCGTCTCGCTGCCGTCCACCCCGGTCCGCCGCCACTTCCCGCCGGACGTCCGGTGCAGGGCGGCCAGCAGGGCGACCAAGGCCGCCGACGACGCGGTGTCCTGGATGACGCCGCCACCGAGGAACCGCGCGGGCAGGCCCATCGCGCCGACGAGCTCGTCCATCAGGTGCTGCTCGACCTCGGTCGCGGCGGGCGAGGTGGACCACAACATGCCCTGCACGCCCAGGCCTGACGACAGCAGGTCGCCCAGCACCGACGGCAGGGACGCGTTCGCCGGGAAGTAGGCGTAGAACCCCGGGTGCTGCCAGTGCGTGGTGCCCGGCAGCACGACCCGGTCCAGGTCGGCGAGCAGGGCGTCGAAGCCCTCTCCCTGTTCCGGCAACCCGCCCAACTGCCCCCGCACCCAGCCGGGCTCGACCTGCGACTTCACCGGGAAGTCCTCGATCCGCGCACGGTAGTCGGCGATCCAGTCGACCACCTCGTGGCCGATCCGCCGGAACTCGTCAGGGTCCATACCGCGGAAATGTAGACGGCGGTTCTAGACGCGCCGCCTGCGGTGGGTGGGGCGCCGGTCGTTCGGCGGGGTGAGGGCGCGCGTCTCGACCCGCTCCAGCACCACCGAGCTGGTCAGGTTCCGCACCTCCGTCCGCGAGGCGATCTTGTCCATCAGGAACGCCTGCAGGTGCGTGCTGTCCGCCACCGCGATGTGCACCAGGAAGTCCGCCTGCCCGCTGACGTGGAACAGCGACCGCGTCTCCGGCTGCGCCATCACGAACCGCCGGAAGCCCGCCACCACCGGCCTGGTGTGCGGGCGGACGTTCACCGAGATCACGGCCTCCAGCGGCAGGCCGGTGGTGCGCGGGTCGACCACGGCGTGGAACCCGGTGATCACGCCCAGGTCCCGCAGCCGGCGCACCCGTTGCAGGCACGTCGACGGCGCGATGCCGACCTGCTCCGCGAGGGTCCGGTTCGGCAGCGTCGCGTCGTTCTGCAACGCCTCCAGGATCAGCCAGTCGACCGAATCGAGTTCGGCTGCGTCGTCCACAACCGAACACTGTAGCTGTCAGGTGGAATACACCCGAACGTGTGACTGAGGATGCGCGCGTGCACATCGCCTGGACCTCCTTCCTGCTCGCGCTCGTCGTCGTCACCGTCGTGCCCGGCCCCGACTTCGTGCTGATCACCGGCAACGCGGTGCGCGGCCTGCGGCACGGCGCGGTGACGGCGGCGGGCGTCGTCACCGGGCTCCTGGTGCACGCGGCGCTGGCCACGGTCGGCGTGTCCGCGCTGGTCGCGGCGGTGCCGGCGGCGCTGCTCGCGGTCAAGGCGGTGGGCGCGCTGTACCTCGCGTACCTGGGCGTGATGACGTTGCGGGCGGCGCGCGCCGGCGGGCCGATCACCCGGGCGCCGAAGTCGGACCGGTCGCTGTTCCTGCGCGGCGTGCTGTGCGACCTGCTCAACCCGAAGGTGATGCTGACGTTCCTCAGCCTCGTGCCGCAGGCGATGGACCCGGCGGCCCCGCCCCTGCCGCAGGCGGCGCTGTTGTCGGCGGTCGCGGTGGGCGTGTTCGCGTGCTTTTGGGCCGTGGTGGTGCCGTTGGCGGGCCGGCTGGCCCTGCTGCTGTCACGGCCGAAGGTGCGGCCGGTGTTCGAGCGGCTGTGCGGCACCGCGCTGATCGGCATGGCCGCTTCGGTGTTCGCCGCGTAATTCTCGTTATCGTGTCGCGGTCCGATCGTCTCCGGTGGGTAAGAGCCCGGTTCGGCCGAGAGGAACGGCATGCGCACACCAGGGGACGCCGCGGCGGTGACGGCCGCGCAGCGGGGCGAGCCGGGCGCGTTGGACGCGCTGGTGGCGGTCTACCTGCCGCTGGTCTACAACGTGGTGGGGCACGCCCTGGCCGGGCACCCCGACACCGACGACGTGGTCCAGGAGACCATGCTCCGCGCGTTGAACGGCCTGTCGAAGCTGCGCGAGCCCGAGGCGTTCCGGTCGTGGCTGCTGGCCATCGCGCTGAACCAGGTGCGCGACCACCACCGGACCCGGCTGCCGCTCGCCGACGCGGAACCCGTCGACGTCGCCGACCCGGGCGCGGACTTCGCCGACCTGGCGATCACCCGCCTCCAGCTCACCGGCCAGCGCCGTGAGGTCGTGGCCGCCACCCGGTGGATCGGCGACGACGACCGCGAGCTGCTGTCCCTGTGGTGGATGGAGCAGGTCGGCCGGATCACGCGGGCCGACCTGGCGTCCGCGCTCGACCTCACGCCGCAGCACGCGGCCGTGCGGGTGCAGCGGATGAAGGCCCAGCTCGACTCGGCACGGGTGGTCGTGCGGGTGCTCGCCGTGCCCCGGTGCGACGAGCTGGCCGTGGTGATCGAGGACTGGGACGGGCAGCCGAGCGCGTTGTGGCGCAAGCGGATCGTCCGGCACGCGCGCGAGTGCGCCCGGTGCGAGCGCGGGTTCGACGACTTGGCTGTGGTGGACGGCCTGCTGGCCAGGATCCCGCTCGTGCCGCTGCCGGCCGGGTTCGACCTGCTCGGCGCGGAGGCCGTGGAGCCTGTCGTGGCGGTGGCGAAGAAGGGGCTCTGGGCGCACGCCGCCACCAAGCCGTTGGTCGCGGCGGCGGCCGTGGTGGCGGTGGCGGGCGCGGTCGTGCTGCTGCCCGTGGACCGGCAGCCGACGCCGGTGCCGGTCGCCGCGCCGGCCATCGTGACCACGGCGACCACCGCCCTCGCACCCCCGACCGCCGGAACGACCACTCCCCAGCTCCCCGCGCCGCCACCGGCTCCCGCGTCCGAACCTGCGCCCGCTCCGGCTCCGGTTCCAGCACCCGCTCCGGCACCCGCGCCGGTGACCAAGTCGATCAAGAAGGGGGTCGGCACGTGGCACTTCGACGGTGTGACGCGGGCGCTGTCGGACGTCGGCGCGGGCTGGTTCTACAACTGGGCCACCACCAGGGAGGGCGTGCAGGCGCCCGGCGTGGAGTACGTGCCGATGATCTGGGGCGCGAAGACCGTGACGCCGGCGGACCTGGAGGCGGTCGAACGCCAGGGCACCACGCTGCTCGGCTTCAACGAACCGGACCTGGCCGAGCAGGCGGACATGACCGTGGAGCGGGCGCTTGACCTGTGGCCGCAGCTCCAGGCGACGGGGATGCGGCTGGGCAGCCCGGCCGTCGCGTACGGCGGTGACCGGGCCGGCGGCTGGCTCGACCGGTTCATGACCGGTGCGCGGCAGCGCGGGCTGCGGGTCGACTTCATCACGCTGCACTGGTACGGCTCGGACTTCGGCCCGGCCGCCGTCGGCCACCTGAAGAGCTACCTGGACGCGGTCCGGGCGCGCTACGGCCTGCCGATCTGGCTCACCGAGTACTCGCTGATGGACTTCTCCGGCGGTGGTGTGCGGTACCCGAGCCCGCAAGAGCTGGCGGACTTCGCGGGAGCGTCGTCGCGGATGCTCGAAGGACTGTCCTACGTGGAGCGCTACGCGTGGTTCGCGCTGCCCGCGGACAAGCCGGGTACGGGGCTGTACCTGCCCGGTGGCACGCCGAACCCGGCCGGTGAGGCGTACCGCGCCACCGGTTAGGCGAGTGCCCGCCACCGGTCGTGCGGTGGCGGGCGCTCCGCGGTACCCGGCCCGTCGCCGGTCGTGCGGCGGCGGGCCGGGCCGCACGTGGTCGGCGGCCCCGGTCGGTCAGGTGTCCGGCGGTCGTCGAACAGTCGGTGCGCGGGCGCGGTCAGGCGTCCGGGCGGTTGTCGAACAACGGCTGCCAGCGGCCGTCGAAGCCGCCGTTGGCAGCCAGGTGCCAGCCCGGCGGCAGCCACGCGCCCACCTCGCGGCTCGTGCTGTCGTCGATCCCGCCGGAGTGGACGAAGTACTCGTGCTGCCGCCGGTAGACGCCGTGCGACGCCAGATCGCCGCTCACCGCCCCGGCTGCGGCCCGAGCTGTCCGGACCGGTGCCGGCGAACCCGCCGAAGTCGTCGACCACCGCTGCACGCCCGTGCCGATGCCCAGCGCGGGCGTCTCGAACCGCACGTCCACCCCGTCGGTCGCCGGCCAGTGCGTCTGACAGGCGCCCTGCGACCAGTGCGTCGGCACGATGTCGGCCAGGTCCTGCAGCTCGTAGGTCAGCCGCTTCACCCGCGGCCACGCGACCTTGGTGCCGTTGGCGACCCGGCTCGCCTGCACGGACGCGTTGGCGGACGTCAGCGGCACGGCGCCCAACGCCGCCACCGCCATCCGCCCCGAGATGGAGGCCCACGTGGTGGTGACGAACCGCAGCTCGTGCGCGTGCGGCCCGGCGCTCGGCAGGTCGAAGTCGCTCTCGTCGGGCTGCCAGAGCAGCAGGTGCCCGCCGGTGGAGGTCTGGAGGAAGTGGACGTCCGGGTCGTGGGACCGCCGCATGACGTGGTCCTTGTGGTGCGTCACGGTGGCGTTGGCGAACGACTCGCCCGCGCCGCCGGGGGTGCCGGTCACCCCGCGCACCACGATCTCGACCCGTTCCCAGTCGTGGATCTCGTCGCCGTCCTTGTCGGCCGCGTTGTACACGTGGTAGAGCAGGACCAACGACTTGCTGCCGTTCTCGGTGGACTCCAGCAGCGCGGTGTAGAGCGTGGGTCGGATCCGCCACCGCTCGTACCCCGCCGTGCCGGCCACGTACTGCGGGACCTGGCGCCGGTTCGCGCGGTTGGTGGCGTAGACGCCGTCCCGGTCGAAGTCGAAGTTCGCGAGCCGGTCCCGACCCTGCTTGCCGTTGTTCTCGTCACCCCGCTTGAGGATGACCGGTGCGTAGTGGTTCAGGTACGCCTGTCGTTGGGCGGCGGTCAGCGGGGTCCCGCCCCGGTGGAGCGGGACCCCGTAGCGGTCGGACCGCAATCCGACGAGAGCGGTCAGGCCACGTTCCACTTCTGGTTGGCCCCGCCGGTGCACGTCCAGATCTGGAGCCTGGTGCCGTCGGCGCTGTTGTTGCCGGTGACGTCCACGCACTTGCCGGTGGCCGGGTTCACCAGGTCGTGGTTCGCGGTGTGGGTCCACTGCTGGTTCGCGCCGCCCGCGCAGCTCCACAGCTGGAGTTGAGCGCCGTCGGCGGTGCCGTGGTCCTTGATGTCGAGGCACTTGCCGAGCGCGCGGAGCGTGCCGTCACCGGGACGCGACCACTGCTGCGCCGCGGTGCCGTTGCACGTGTACAGCTGCACCGCCGTTCCGTCCACGCTGCTCGCGCCCGCGATGTCGACGCACTTGCCCGCCAGGCCGGTGATCGCGCCGCCGCCCGTGCCGCCGCCGCTGCCGGGCGTGCCCTGCCAGGTGAACGTCGCCGACGTGCGGGCGGGCAGGGTGTAGGTGAACGACTGGTTGCCCCAGTTCACCCGGATCGACTGGGACGACGTGCCGCCGTTGTGCGCGATCAGGGCCTTGGAGCCGTCCGGGTTGCGGTAGGCCACGTTCTGCACGGTGCCGTTCGCGGTGGAGTCGATCCGGTGCGCGCCCGGCTTCACGAACTTCGTCAGGTGACCGGTGGTGTAGTACTCGATCGTGTAATCCACCTGCCCGGCGCGCGAACCGCCTTCCTGCACGGTGATCAGGCCGGTGCACGTGCCGCAGCCGCCGTTGTGCGGCCCCATGTTCTGGTTCAGCGCCAGGCTCCACTTCACGATGCTGGAGCTCCAGTTGCGGGCGTGCTCGACGATGTCGCCCATGTCCTCGTTGTGCTGGTTCGAGACCCACGTGCCGCCGGAGTGCTCGGTGCTGAACTGCTTCACGTTCGGGTACTGGCCGTGCACCTGCGTGCCCACGGCCGGCTCGCCGAAGTAGTCGTGCCACGCGATGCCGCCGAACAGCGGGTCGTTGCGCACGCCCGCGTCACCGAGGATGGCCGCGCCGAAGTTGGCGTAGTCGCCGTAGTTCCAGTCGTGCACCAGCACCTTGGTGGTGATGCCGGCCGCGCGGAACGCCGGGTAGACGTGGTTCTTGGTGAACTCGACCAGGCCGGACGGGTTCCAGCTCATGCCGGGGTAGTTCATCGCGGTCGGGTTGGACGCCTGGCAGCAGTTCGGCTCGTTCTGCACCGAGACGTACTTGAGCGGCACGCCGGCCGCCTGGTAGCTCTGCACGTACTTGACCAGGTACTGGGCGTACGTGGGGTAGTGCTCCCACTTCAGCCACCCCATCTGGTCCATGCGCCCGTTGTCCTTCATCCAGCCCGGCGCGCTCCACGGCACGCCCTTGACCGCGAGGGCGGGGTTGAGCTGGCGTGCCTGCTGCGTGAGCAGGCGGACGTTCGTGTCGTAGCCGTTGGTCCCGAAGTCGCTCAGGTCGCAGCACGTGTCGTCGAGCGAGACGTGGCCCGGACGGGACAGGTCGGACGCGCCGATCGGGTTGCGCACGAACGACAGGCCGATGCCGTCGACCGGGTGGAACAGCCTGCGCATCACCGCGTCCCGGGTGGCGGCCGAGACGGGCCCGCCGCGCAGCAGGTACGCGGTGGTGTCGGTGATGGACGCGCCGCCACCCTCGAACTGCTGGTAGGTGGTGCCCTCGTTGACGGTGATGGTGTGGTTCGCGCTGCCGCCGTTCGTGCCGAACACGACGGACGGCTGCTGGGCGAGGCCGCGGGTGACGGTCCGGCCGCCCGCGTCGGACGTGGTGGTCAGGTAGACGTTCACCGTCTCGCCCGCGGCGGAGGCGGGTGACGAGGCGGTGACGGCCGCCGCGAGTGTGATCATGGCTATAGCGGTGCTGATGAACGCCCGACGGTGGGGAGAGGGCACCTCGGACTCCTTTCACGACGTTGTGCACAGGGTCATCGGCGGCTGAAACAGAATGGAACATCTGTGGAACATCTGCGCACCTGAAGGAAACAATGGCGCGCAACCCGTGTCAAGGTCGCCGATCAAGCCCGGTGAAACCCGGTAAAGACCGTGAAAAGCGCGGGAACGCCGGTGCGTCAGACGCGCGGCGCCGGCCCCGTGGACGCCCTGACCACGAGTTCCGTGGCCAGCTCCACGTGCAGCGCTTCCAGCTCGTGCCGGTCCAGCAGCCGCATCAGCAGCGTCACGGCCATCCGACCCATCTCCTGCAACGGCTGCCGCACGGTGGTCAGCTCCGGTCGCGTGGCACGGCTGAGGTCGAGGTCGTCGAACCCGGCGACGGACAGGTCGCGCGGCACGTCCAGCCCGTGTTCCCGAGCCGCCCGCAACGCACCCACCGCCATCTTGTCGTTGAACGCGACCAGCGCCGTGGGCCGGTCCGCCAGGTCGAGCAGGTCGCGTGCGACGAGGTAGCCGTTCTCCGTGGTCGGCTCGTCCACGTGCCGCAGCAGCTCCGCCGACGGCAGCACGCCGACGTCCGACAACGCCGCCGCGTACCCGGCGAGCCGCCCGTCGCTCGCCAGCCAGTCACCCGGACCGCCGATGATCCCGATCCGGCGGTGGCCCAGCTCCACCAGGTGCGCCATCAGCCGGCGCGCTCCCGCGAAGTGCGCCGCGGACACCGACGCCACGTCGCGCGGCAGCTCGGTGCGCGGGTCGACCACCACGAACGGGAACCGCCTGTCCCGCAACCGGACCAGCTCCTCGACCGGCTCCGGTGGCAGTATCAGGATCGCGCCGCCCACGTCGGACCGGCCGGGCAGACCGGGCAGCGCGGACGCGCGCTGCGCCGACGTGCCCGCGCTCAGCAGGACCTGCCGGTGGTGCAGCGACAACGTCTCGGCGACCGTCGACACGATCAGTCCGAAGTAGTCGGTGAGCAGGTAGGGGCAGCGCACGTAGATCGGCCCGGCCGGCTTCGCGCCACGCGGCCTCGGCGCCTCCGCGCCCAGTCCGGCCACGGCCTTCAGCACCAGTTCGCGGGTGTGGGCGGCGACGTTGGCCTGGCCGTTCAGCACCCTGGAGACGGTGGCGATGGACAGCCCGGTCGCCCTCGCCACGTCCCGCACCGTCGCCCTGGTCATCCGCGCCCCCTGTTCCACATCTGTTTCAGGATGTTACAGGCCGTCCGACCGCCTGGTGCCGCCGATCCCACTCTTCGATCACAGGGGTGTCGCACAGGTGCGCGCGGGCGCGGATTTGGGGCAGGCTGTGCGCATGACCACCTCCGAGGCACCCGCGCGGATCGCCGTCACCGGGCTCGCCGTCATGGGCAGCAACCTGGCGCGCAACCTCGCCCGACACGGCTACCGCGTCGCCGTGCACAACCGAAGCCACACCCGCACCAAGGCGCTGATCTCCGAGCACGGCCACGAGGGCGACTTCGTGCCCGCGGAGACGCTGGAAGAGCTCGTCGCGAGCCTCCAGACGCCGCGCCAGATCATCATCATGGTCAAGGCGGGCGGGCCGACGGACGCCGTCATCGACGAACTCGTGCCCCTGCTGGAGCCGGGCGACATGGTGATCGACGGCGGCAACGCGCACTACGCCGACACCCGCCGGCGCGAGGCCGCGTTGAAGGAAGCCGGGCTGCTCTTCGTCGGCGCGGGCATCTCGGGTGGCGAGGAAGGCGCGCTGAACGGCCCGTCGATCATGCCGGGCGGGCCCGAGGAGTCCTATGCGCACCTCGGGCCGGTGCTGGAGGACATCGCGGCCAAGGTCGACGGCGTGCCGTGCTGCGTGCACGTCGGGCCGGACGGCGCCGGGCACTTCGTGAAGATGGTGCACAACGGCATCGAGTACGCCGACATGCAGCTCATCGCCGAGGCGTACGACCTGCTGCACCGGGTGGGCGGGATGACGCCCGCCGACGTGGCCGAGGTGTTCCGGGGGTGGAACAGCGGCGACCTGGAGTCGTACCTGGTGGAGATCACCGCCGAGGTGCTGGGCCACGTGGACGCGGACACCGGCGCCGCGCTGGTCGACGTGATCGCGGACGAGGCCGAGCAGAAGGGCACCGGCCGCTGGACCGTGCAGGAGGCGCTGGAGCTGGGCGTGCCGGTGACGGGCATCGCGGAGGCGGTGTTCGCGCGGTCCCTGTCCGGGCGGGCGGGTCAGCGGCAGGCGGTCCGCGCGGCGTTCGGGCCGGCCGAGGTCGTGGGCGGAGCGGACACCTCGCTGGTGGAGGACGTGCGGCAGGCGCTGTACGCGTCCAAGGTCGTCGCGTACGCGCAGGGCTTCGACCAGATGCGGGCGGCGAGCGCCGAGTACGGCTGGGACCTCGACCTGGGTGCGATGGCCACCATCTGGCGCGGCGGCTGCATCATCCGGGCCCGGTTCCTGGACCGCATCCGCGAGGCGTACGACAAGGCGCCGGAGCTGCCGTCGCTGTTGGTGGACGACTACTTCCGCGACGCCGTGCGGTCGGCCGAGGCGGCGTGGCGGCGGGTCGTGGTGAAGGCGGTGACCGCCGGCGTGCCCGCGCCCGGTTTCGTGTCCGCGCTCGCGTACTACGACGGGCTGCGGTCCGAGCGCCTGCCGGCGTCCCTGATCCAGGGCCTGCGCGACTTCTTCGGCGCGCACACCTACCGCCGCACCGACCGCGAGGGCAGCTTCCACACCCTCTGGTCCGGCGACCGGTCCCAAGTGGACGCCTGAGAGAGTTCTGACGGAAACCCCGTCACGGCCGCCTGTCGGCTGTGGCGGGGTTTCCCGCTGTCAGGGGTCGGAACCGTCACCTCGGGTGACGAAGCGGGCGTTGATCAACACGTCCGGGTGGATCCGCTGTCAGATCGGCCAAATCCTCGTCATCATGGTGTGGACGCGACCTGTGCGACGCGGGCTGTGCCGACACGTCCCCTGTGCCGACACGGAGGTGCCACCGTGGCGATCCCTCATCACCGCGCCGGGGCCGAGTGCCGATCCGCCGGACTCGACGCCTGCTGGCCGCGCCTGCTGCTGCCGCCCTTAGCGCGGTCGTAGGCACCCCTCCCCGAACGACGACACCCCGCGCGCCCGCGTGGGGCGATGACCCTTTGCTGCTCGGAAGGACCTGACATGAACCGACCGCGCCCCAGCAAGTCCCACGCCGGCGAGCACACCACGGCCGGGCCTCCGGGCGGGCTCGCCACCGTGCTCCGCCACGACCTGCCCGCCTCCGTCGTCGTCTTCCTGATCGCCGTGCCGCTGTCGCTCGGCATCGCCGCCGCGACCGGCGCGCCGCTGATGGCCGGGCTGATCTCCGCGGTCGTCGGCGGTGTGGTGGCGGGGGCGCTGTCCGGAGCCCCGTTGCAGGTCAGCGGACCGGCGGCGGGCATGGTGGTGGTCACCGCCGGCATCATCGCCGAGTACGGCTGGGCGGCCACCGCGGCCATCACGCTCGCCGCCGGCCTCGTGCAGATCCTGTTCGGGCTGAGCCGCGTCGGCCGGGCCGCGCTGTCCCTGTCGCCCGCCGTGGTGCACGGGATGCTCGCCGGCATCGGGGTGAGCATCGCGGTGGGCCAGGTCGCCGTCGTGCTCGGCGGCACGGCGGCCACCTCCGTGGTCGACAACCTCGCCAAGCTGTTCACCACCGACGTGCAGTGGTCCGCGCTGCTCGTCGCCGTGCTGACCGTGTCGGCGCTGCTGCTGTGGCCATGGGTGCCGCGTGCCGCGTTCGTGCCCGCGCCGCTGGTGGCGGTCCTGGTCGCGACGCTGGCGGCCGGCTGGCTCGACGTGGCGCGGGTCGACCTGCCCGGTGACCCGTTGGGCCAGGTCGTGCTGCCGCAGATGCCGTCCGGCACGGTCGCCGGGATCGCGTTCGCGGTGCTGACGGTGGCCGTGGTGGCGAGCGTCGAGTCGCTGCTGTCCGCCGTCGCCGTCGACAAGCTGCACGACGGGCCGCGCGCGGACCTCGACCGCGAGCTGGTCGCCCAGGGCGCCGCCAACGCGGTCGCGGGCGCGCTGGGCGGGCTGCCGGTGACCGGGGTGATCGTGCGCAGTTCCACCAACGTCGCGGCGGGCGCGCGCACCCGTGCGTCGACCGTGCTGCACGGCGTGTGGATCGCGGTGTTCGTGCTCGCACTCGGGTCGGTGCTGGAGCTGATCCCGTTGGCCGCGCTGGCCGGTGTGCTGCTGGTGATGGGCGTGCGGCTGGTGAGCGTCCGGCGGATGCAGGCGCTGTGGCGGCACGGCGAGTTCGCCGCGTACGCGGTCACGGTGGCCGGCGTCGTGGTGATCGGGCTGGTGGAAGGCGTGCTGCTCGGTGTCGCGGTGGCGGCGCTGCGGTCGCTGCACCGGCTGACCCGCAGCTCGGTGCGCATCGACCCCGAGGCGGACGGGTGGCGCGTGGTGATCCGCGGCTCGCTGGTGTTCCTCGGCGCAGGACGGCTGGTGCGCGGGCTGCGCGCCATCCCGTTGGGTCAGCGCGTGGTGCTGGAGCTGCACATCGACTTCCTCGACCACGGCGCGTACGAGGCGATCAACGACTGGCGCGTCGGCTACGAGCGGCTCGGCGGCCACGTCGAGGTGGACGAGGTGCACGACACGTGGTTCAGCAAGGCCACCAAGGGCATCCCGGCGCTGCGCAAGACACCGCTGTCGCCGTTGCCGAGGTGGTTCGCACCGTGGTCGCACTGGCAGCGCCGGCACGCCATCACCCTGCCCCGGCAGCGCACGGACGTCGACCCCATGATCCGCGGGATGCGCGAGTTCGAGCGCACCACCGCGCCGCTGGTCCGCCCGTTCCTGTCCGAGCTGGCCGCGCGGGGCCAACGCCCGCGGCAGCTGTTCATCACGTGTGCCGACTCCCGCGTGGTGCCGAACCTGATCACGACCAGTGGTCCGGGCGACCTGTTCTGCGTGCGCAACATCGGCAACATCGTGCCGATGGACGGCGACGACTCGGTCGGCGCCGCCATCGAGTACGCGGTGGAGGCGCTGAACGTCGGGACGATCGCGGTGTGCGGGCACTCCGACTGCGGCGCGATGAAGGCCGTGGTGCACGGTTCGACCCGGCCCGGCACGCGGCTGCACGCGTGGCTGAAGGGCGTCGAGCCGAGCCTCGTCCGGTTCCACGCGACCGAGTCGGACCTGTCGGTGGTGGACCGCCTGGCGGTGGCGAACGTCGCGCAGCAGCTGGACAACCTGCTGACGTACCCGAGCGTGCAGGAGGCCGTGAAGACGCGGTCCCTGCGGCTGGTGGGCATGTACTTCGACATCTCGGCCGCCCGCGTCTACCTCGTCGACCCGGAACGTGACGGCCTGGAGCCCGTCTGCGTGTAGCCGGTGTGCTCAGACGCAGCTGCGGAGATGTCTGCGGTGGTTGCCGGACGACTCTTCGTCGCCGACTGTCAGAGCCAGTTGCGCGCCCAGGTAGGCGCGGCACGGCGAGGGCAGTCGGCGGCTCCACCAGCGGGTCCGGCAGGTGGGGCAGCGGCCGTGCTCGTCCGGGTTGTGCTCGTCCAGCAACGCCTTGACGGCCGTGACCAGCCGGGGCAGTTCGGAGCGGGCCAACTCCACCGCCGTCTCGTCGTTGCCGGTCGACGCCAGGCGGACCAGCGTGGCCAGGTGCTCGTGGAGGTACCTGTCGAGCTGGCTGAAGACGGTGACGGACACCTTCTGCGCTCCCTTCCCGGAGTGGGCGGTGCTGCACGCAGCCTGTTACCGCATCGGGCTGACTGCAAGATGCAGTACACGAATGGATGACGTCGCTTTGCGCCGTTGTCGGCGGGCCACACACTGTGCGGTGTCGCCGGGGCTGGAGATCGCCGATGGAAGGTGTGCGGATGGCACGGGGCAGCAGCCCGACGTTGCGAAAGCGTCGACTGGTCAGTGAATTGCGCAGGTTGCGCGAGGCGGCGGAGTTGACGATCGAGGAGGTCGGCGAGCGGTTGGAGTGCTCCGCTTCCAAGATCAGCCGCATCGAGACCGGGCGGGTCGGTGTCACGCCGCGCGACGCCCGCGACATGCTCGTCGCCTACGGGGCCGATCCGGCGACGCTGGAGGAGCTCGTGCAACTGGCCCGTGAAGCGCGGCGCAAGGCGTGGTGGGACGAGTTCGGCGATATCGCGCCGGGCCGTTACGTCGGGTTCGAGGCGGACGCCGAATCGGTGCGCACCTATCAAGGGCTGATGGTGCCCGGACTGCTCCAGTGCGAGGAGTACACCAGGGCGTTGATCCGGGAGGTGCTGCCCGACGCCGCGCCCGCCGAGGTGGACCGGCGGGTGGCGTTGCGCAAGGCGCGGCAGGCGTTGCTGCTGGAGGACGATCCGCTGCGGTTGCACGTGGTGATCGACGAAGCCGCCTTGCGACGACTGGTGGGCGGCCGGGAGGTGATGGGTGGGCAATTGCGGCGACTCCGCGAAGTCGGAGAACTGCCGAACATCACCCTGCAGGTTGTCCCCTTCGAGTCGGGTGGACATGCCGCGATGGACGGACCGTTCGTGATCCTGACGTTTCCCGAGCACCTGGATCCGGACGTGGTATACATCGAAAGCACACATGGCGACGTCTATTTGGAGCAGTCCTCGGACGTCGTCAGGTATGCCGACATGTTCGCGCGGCTTTGCGCGGAATCGCTCGACCCGACCGCGTCGTCCGCGCTGATCGGGCGGGTGGCGCGCGAGCTCGGCTGAAATCCGAGGTGAATTTCCATGCAACGGGAATGGCGCAAGAGCACGAGGTCGTCGGCGGGTGGTGCGGAGTGCGTGGAAATCGCGCTCGACCCGACCGGGGCCGGTGTTCGCGACTCGAAGAACCGGGCCGGCGGTGAGTTGGGCTTCGGCGTCACGCCGTGGTCCCGATTCGTCGGCACGGCGAAGGGCGGCGCGGTCGACTCGCGCTGAGAGAATCGTTCCGCCGGTGGTGGTTCGGGGACGCGCCCCGGGTGCGTCCCCCGACTTCTGTCAGGGCCCGTACGACCGTGGTCTGGTGGCCGGTCAGCCCTTGGTCCGATGCGCCCGGCGGTGACATCGCGGTGGACTCCCCTTGGCCTGCACCCCGGTGCGGGCTCTTGATCTTCACAGTCATGATCCACAGGGGGATGAACCATGGCCTTGCTGACCGACGCCCTGGAAGGGCTCGCCGGTCTGCCCCAACCCGCCGTGCTCGCGGTGACGGGCGCGTTGACGTTGGCGGAGTGCACGTTGGGCGTGGGGTTCATCGCGCCGGGGGAGAGCGCGCTGCTGCTGGCGGCCACCACCGCGACGACCGTGCCGCGCTTCCTGGTGATGTGGCTGGTGGTGTCGGTGTGCGCGATCGCCGGTGACAGCATCGGCTACTTCCTCGGGCGCGAGTACGGTGACCGGCTGCGGGACAGCAAGATCGTGCGCAGGGTCGGTCAGGAGCACTGGGACAAGGCGGGGGCGCTGCTGCGGCGGCGTGGTGCCTGGGCCGTGTTCTTCGCCCGGTTCATGCCGGTGGTGCGGACGTTGGTGCCGGCGTCGGCGGGTGCGTCGAAGCTGGAGTACCGCCGGTTCCTGCCCGCGTCGATCGCGGGCGCGGTGAGCTGGTCCGCGTTGCACATCGGGATCGGGTCGGCAGCGGGCGCGTCGGCGAAGTACGTCGAGTCCGCGTTCAACGGCGTGATGTGGGTGCTGATGGCCGTCGCGATCGTGGTCGGCGTCGTCGTCGTGCTGCGCCGCCGTCGCGCGGCTGCCAAGGCGAACGAGCCGCGAGAGCTGTCCGAAGTCGCCTGACCCCCGCGTGAGTCCTACGTCCAGAACGCGACGGTGGGACTCGCGGTGCTTGAGTGCGCGACTCGCGGTGTCCGAGTGGAGGACTCGCGGGGGTGGGCGTGCTGAAAGGGCCGCGGCCGGGGGTTCGGATCCCGGTCGCGGCCCTTTCAACTGGGGGAGGGCAAGGAGGTGGGTCGTCCCCTACCGGACGACCCCTCTCCGGTGGAGAAGGGGACGAGGGCGGGCCGGCGTTCCGCCGCCGCGGGCTGGATGCCCCTTGCACGCCGGCCTGCCCTCGTCGTTCAGGGAGAGCAGCGGATGTTCCGCTGTCTGGTCCAACCTCGCTCACCGGGGTTCGCCCTGTGTGGTTGGTCGGACACGCTTAGCGTAAGAATGCGGCTACAGGACGACTGGAGCCCGACTGAAGTGATCTCCTAGGCTCCTTCGTGGGGTTCGACTTTCGACGAAGGATCGGTCGGTGGCAGACGGCGGCGGAGAGCGCTTGCGGTTCGAGGTGCTCGGCCTTCTCCGGGCGGTGCGCGGCGGCGTGGAGGTCGATCTCGGCGCCGCCAAGCAGCGCGCCGTGCTGGCGGTGCTGCTGCTCGCCCGCAACGCGCCGGTCAGCCGGGGTCAGATCATCGAGGCGGTCTGGGGCGACAACACCCCCACCAGCGCGGTCAACCTGGTGCAGACCTACGTGGCGGGCCTGCGGCGAGCGCTGGAACCGCGGCGGGCCCGCCGGGCGCCGGCCGAGCTGCTGACCTCCGTCGGTGACGGCTACCTGCTGCGGGTCGACCCGAACGCGGTGGACCTGGACGAGTTCGAACGCGGCGTGGCGGCGGCGGCCCGGCTCCGCTCGACCGGCGACCTGGTCGCGGCGGCCACCGCCCTGGACCAGGCCCTCGACCTGTGGCGCGGTGAACCGCTCGGCGGCGTCGCCGGGCTGTTCGCCGAGGTCGAGCGCGGCCGGCTGGCCGAACGGAGGCTGGCGGTGCTGGAGGAACGGGCCGAACTGCTGCTGCTGATCGGACGCGGCGCAGAACTGGTGCCGTCCCTGACCACGCTCATCGGCGAACACCCGTTGCGCGAACGCGGCCACGGCCTGCTGATGCGCGCCCTGTGCCAGGCGGGACGGCAGGCCGAGGCGCTGGCGGTCTACCGCGACGCACGCCGGGTGCTGGTCGAGGAGCTGGGCGTCGAGCCCGGTCCGGAGTTGCGCAAGCTCCAGCAGGCCGTGCTGTCCGGCGAGAACCCCGAGCCCGAACGCCCGACCCGGCCGATGACGCTGCGCCCCGTGGGCGAGTCGAGGCCCGCCATCACGCCCGCGCAGCTGCCGCGCGCCTCGGCGACGCTGATCGGCCGCGACGACGAGCTGGAGAAGCTGGACGGCCTGCTGGCCGCGCACCCCGACGGCGGCCTGGTGCTCGTCGTGACGGGCCCCGCCGGCGTGGGCAAGACGGCGCTCGCCCTGCACTGGGCGCAGACCCTCCGCGAGGACTTCCCGGACGGTCAGCTGTACGTGGACCTGCACGGCTACGACCCGAACCAGGAGCCGTTGGGCGCGGGCGAGGTGCTGAGCCGGTTCCTGCGCACGCTGGGCGTGCCGTCACCGGACATCCCGGTCACCGCGGAGGAGCGGTCGGCGCTGTTCCGGACGCTCATCGCGGACCGCCGCATGGTGGTGATGCTCGACAACGCCCGCGGCTCGACCGAGCTGCTGCCCCTGCTGCCCGGCCCGCCGTCGTGCGTCGTGGTGACGTCCCGCCGGCGGTTGGTCGGGCTGGTAGCGCACGCCGAGGCACGGCTGGTCGAGCTGGACATGCTGGACCTGGACGCGTCGGTGGCCGTGGTGGGCCGGATCGCGGGCCGGGACGGGACGGAGGCCGCCGCGCTGCGCCGGCTGGCCGTGCTGTGCGACGGCCTGCCGCTGGCACTGCGGATCGCGGCGGCCCGGCTGGCGGTCGCGCCGACGTTGCGGGTCGCCGAACTCGTCGCCGAGCTGGACGACGAGCACGGCCGGCTGGCGGCGCTGGGCCTGGAGGACGAGGACTCGACGGTCCGCGCGGCGCTGGACGCGTCACGCCGGGCGCTGTCGCCGCTGCCCGCGCGCCTGCTGGCGTTGCTGGGCCTGCACCCCGGCCCGGACGTGACGGCGTTCGTGGTGGCCGCCATGGCACGTGTGCGGGTCGGCGAGGCGCAGCGCGCGCTGGACGCGTTGACGGCGGCGAACCTGCTGTCGGTGAACGAGCCGGGCCGGTACGGGGCGCACGACCTGGTGCGCGTCTACACCCGGACGTTGGCGGCCGAGCTGCCCGCGGAGGTCCGGAACGAGGCGACCGGCCGGATGCTGGACTACTACCTGCACTGCGCGGACCTCGCGGACGGTCAGCTGCCGGTCGGCCGGGGCAGTGTGCGGGTGGCGCCCGAGCACGTGCCGGTGGAGCTGCCGAAGCTGTCCGGTCCGGCCGCCGCGACCGCCTGGCTGGACGCCGAGCAGGGCAACATCATCGCCGCCGCCGAGCTGGCCGCCGCGCCGGCCGCGGCCCCGGAGTGGCCGGTGCACGCGTGGCAGCTGCCGTACACGCTGTCGCGGTTCCTGTGGCTGCGCGCGGACCGGACGACGTGGCTGCGCACCACGGAGGCCGCGTTGCAGGCGGCCATGACGCTCGGCGACCCCGAGGCGAAGTTCGTGATGCTGTTCAACCTCGGCATCGTGCTGGCCCAGTTCCAGCGGATGGACGAGTCGCTGGCCCGGCACCGCGAGGCGCTGGACGTGGCGCGCGCGTCGGGTGACCTGAAGGCGCAGGCCAGGGCGTTGACGACGGTCGCGGACATGTTGGCGTTCCTGGGCCGGCTGGACGAGTCCGAGGCGTCGTACAAGGAGGCTCTGGACGTGAGCCGGTCCGCCGGGTCGCGGTGGGCGGAGGCGAACGCGCACCACAACCTGGGGCTGCTGCACCTGTCGTCACGGCGGTACGGCGACGCCAGGACGTGGCTGCGGGCGGCCCTGACGATGTACCGGGAGGTCGGCGAGCAGTGCGGGGAGTCGACCTGTCACACGGACCTCGCCATGGTGCTGCTGGAGTCGGGCGAGGAGGGGGAGGCCCTGGCGTCGGCGCGCACGGCGCTGTCGGTCGCCTCGGCCGCCGCGAGCCCGTACCACCAGGCGATGGCGCACGACCGGCTGGCGACCGTGTTCGACCGGCTGGGCCTGCCGGGCGCGGTGGCGCACTGGCAGCGCGCGCTGGCGCTGTTCACCGAGCTGAACGCCCCGGAGTCGGACCAGGTGCGCGAGCGCCTGGCCCGCGCCCGCGCCACCACCACCGTCTGACACCCCGCCGGCACCCGCGGGAACACGTCCCTGATCGGTCGAGTGGTCTGGACCTATTGACAACGAGGTCTAGACCTATTTACGTTTCCGTCAGCTGCGTCGTGGCCGCCGCCTCGTGCAGGAGGAGTCGGTCGTGTCCCAGAGAACCAGGTTGTTGCCGCTGATGGCGTTGCTCGCCACGGTGGCCGGACTAGTAGTGGCGGTCGCGTCCCCGTCCCCGTCCAGTGCCGCCACCGGTGAGGAGTGCCGCCCGGACGGCCTCTACCAGACGCCCGGCGTCGCCGTGCCGTACTGCTCCGTCTACGACACCGAAGGCCGGGAGTCGATGGGCGCCGCCCACTCCCGCCGCGTGATCGGCTACTTCACCAGCTGGCGCACGGGCCGCAACGGCTCGCCCGCCTACCTGGCGTCCGACATCCCGTGGACCAAGGTCACCCACCTCAACTACGCGTTCGCGCACCTCGACGCCCAGTACCGGGTCTCGGTCGGCCCGGACGGCCCGGACAACGCGTCCACCGGCATGACCTGGCCGGGCGTCGAGCTCGACCCGTCCCTGCCGTACAAGGGCCACTTCAACCTGCTGAACAAGTACAAGAAGCAGTACCCGGACGTGAAGACGCTGATCTCGGTCGGCGGCTGGGCGGAGACCGGCGGCTTCCTCGACCCGGACGGGTCGCGCAACGCCAACGGCGGGTTCTACAAGCTCGGGGCGCAACCGCAGTCCACGGTGGACGCGTTCGCCGACTCCGCCGTGCAGTTCATCCGCACGTACGGGTTCAACGGCGTGGACATCGACTACGAGTACGCCACGTCGAACAACCACGCGGGCAACCCCGACGACTTCTGGATCTCCAACGCCAACCGCGGCACGCTGTGGGCCGGCTACGAGAAGATCATGAAGACGCTGCGGGAGAAGCTGGACCGCGCGTCCCAGCAGGACGGCAAGCACTACCTGCTCACCGCCGCCGTGCCCGCCTCGGGCTGGTTGCTGCGCGGGCAGGAGGCCTACCAGGTCACCCGCTACCTCGACTACCTGAACGTGATGAGCTACGACCTGCACGGCTCGTGGAACCACTTCGTCGGCCCGAACGCCGCGCTCTACGACGACGGCAAGGACGGCGAGCTCACCGCCGGCGGCGTCTACACCGCGCCGCAGTACGAGGGCATGGGCTACCTGAACACCGACTGGGCGTACCACTACTACCGCGGCGCGATGCAGGCCGGCCGGATCAACATCGGCGTCCCCTTCTACAGCCGCGGCTGGCAGGGCGTCACCGGCGGCACGAACGGGCTGTGGGGCCGGGCCGCGCTGCCCGACCAGACGAAGTGCCCCGCCGGCACCGGCTCGACCGTCGGCTCGACCACCCCGTGCGGCAACGGCGCCGTCGGCATCGACAACCTGTGGCACGACTCGACCGCCGGTGGCGCCGAGGTCCCGTCCGGCGTGAACCCCATGTGGCACGCCAAGAACCTCGAGAACGAGATCACGCCGGACTACCTGGCGCAGCACGGCCTGGACCCGGCGAACGACCCGACCGACCGCGTCACCGGCTCGTACAACCGGTTCTACGACAGCACGCTCACCTCGCCGTGGCTGTGGAACGCGGACAAGAAGGTGTTCCTGTCCACCGAGGACGAGCAGTCCATCGCGGCCAAGGCGAAGTACGTGGCGGACAAGGGCATCGGCGGCATCATGATCTGGGAACTGGCGGGTGACTACCGCTTCGACGCCGCCAAGGGCCAGTACACCGTCGGCGACACCCTGCTCACCAAGATCAACGAAGGCCTGCGCGGCGCGGCCCCGTACGGTGCGCGCAAGGCGGCCGGGACGACGCCGAGCCAGGTGCTGGACGTGAGCGCCACCGTCTCCGGGTTCGCGCTCGGCGACAGCAACTACCCGATCACGCCGAAGCTGAAGATCACCAACAACTCGACCACCACGCTGCCGGGCGGCACGAAGATCGAGTTCGACTACGGCACCAGCGCGCCGGGCAGCATGGCCGACCAGTCCGGGTTCGGGCTCCGGGTGACCGCCAAGGGCCACTCGGGCAGCAACGTCGGCGGGCTGAAGGGCGACTTCCAGCACGTCGAGCTGACGCTGCCGACGTGGCAAGCGCTTGCGCCCGGCGCGTCGGTGGACGTGGCGCTGAGCTACCAGCTGCCGATCGCGTCCCCGTCGAACTTCAAGCTCACGTTCGGCGGCAAGTCCTACGCCATCGCCTCCGACCACCCGCGTGGCGGCGGCGGCGGCACGGACCCGACCACTACGACCACCACCACCAGCACCACGACGACCACGACCACGACCACGACGAGCCGGCCGAGCTGCACCGTGCCCGCGTGGGACCGCGCCAAGGTCTACAACGGCGGCAACGAGGTCTCCCACGGCGCCAAGCGCTGGCAGGCGAAGTGGTGGACGCAGGGCGAGGAGCCCGGCACGACCGGCGAGTGGGGGGTCTGGCGCGACCTCGGCGCCTGCTGAGGCCTCCCCGACGTGCCGCGACCGCCCACCTGAGGCATCCCTTACCCGCCGTCTGCTGTCCCTTACGGCGGCGGGTAAGGGGACCAACACCTCAACCCACGTGAACGACCGATGCCCGCCCCGGTCCCTCAGGACGACTCTTCGTGTCATCAGAGAAGCGGACGACACGAGGAGCGAGTCATGGACTGGACGACCGAGGGCCTGCGGGCGGAGATCGACTACCGGCAGGCCGCTCTGCGAGCGGACGCCGCGCACTACCGGGTCGGCCGGCAGTCGCTCCCGGCCAGGCGGTCGTGGTGGCGGCGGCTGGGTCACCGTCCCGGCCCGGATCTGCCGGTGGACCGGAATGGCCACCGCGACGCCGCCTGAGGTGTGACAGCATGCCTGGTGTGGCACGCCTCGGTTCCGGAATCCCGTTGGTGGCGCGTAGCCGGGAGATGACCAGGCTGCGCGCCGCCCTCGACGAAGCCGTTCACGGCACGGCGGGCGCGGTCCTGCTCTCCGGTGACGCGGGAGTCGGCAAGACGCGGGTGGTGGACGAGCTGACCGCGGCGGCGGGTGACGCGCTCGTGCTCACCGGTCGCTGCCTGGACATCGGCGAGACCGGCCTCCCGTACCTGCCCTTCACCGAGGCGTTGGGGCAGGTGCGGGACGCCGGCCTGCTCGACGTGGCCGCCCGGCCCGCCCTCGGCCTGCTGCTGCCGGAGCTGGCGCTGCCGCCCGGCCACGACGTCAACCAGGGTGTGTCCGGCCTCCCGTCGCACCTGGTCGGCCGCCGTCCCGAGCAGGACGTCGGCCAGCTCCAGCTGTTCGACGCGGTGTACGGGCTGCTGTGCGACCTGGCCGAGCAGCGGCCGGTGCTGCTGGTGCTGGAGGACCTGCACTGGGCCGACGCGTCCACCCGTTACCTGCTGTCGTTCCTGCTCTCCCGGCTGCGCTCGCAGCGGCTGCTGATCATCGGCAGCTACCGCTCCGACGACCTGCACCGCAGCCACCCGTTGCGGCCGCTGCTCAACGAGCTGGTCCGGCTGCCCGCCGTGCGACGGCTCGACCTGACCCCGCTGAGCGCGATCGACGCCCGCTCGTTCGTCGCCGCGCTGGCCGACGACCTGCCCGACCACGTGGTGCTGGAGGTCGCCGAGCGCTCGGACGGCAACCCGTTCTTCGCCGAGGAGCTGATCGCGGTCGCCGCCTGCTGCGCCGGCCAGGTGCCGGGGACGCTCGCCGAGGTGCTGCTGGCCCGGATCGAACGCCTGTCCCCGGACGCGCAGCGCGTGGTGCGGGTCGCCTCGGTCGGCGGCCGGTCGGTGCGCCACGACCTTCTGCGCGACGTGGCCGGCATGGACGACGTCGTCCTGGACGGCGCGCTGCGCGAGGCCGTGCAGCACCACGTGCTGCTGATCAACAACGACGAGGTGTACACGTTCCGGCACGCGTTGCTGCGCGAGACCGTCTACCTCGACCTGCTGCCCGGTGAACGCGTGCGGCTGCACGCGGCGTACGCCGACCGGCTCGCCTCGTCGGGCGACCGGGGCGCCGCCGCCGCGCTGGCCCACCACAGCCTGGAGTCGCACGACCTGGCCCGTGCGCTGCGGGCGTCGGTGGACGCGTCGCACGAGGCGCAGGCCGCCGGTGCGCCCGCCGAGTCGCTGCGGCACCTGGAGCAGGCGTTGAAGCTGTGGCCGGGGGTGCCCGCCGGTGACCGGCCGGCCGGCCTGACCGAGCAGGAGTTGCTGCGGAGCGCGTCGTGGGCCGCGGGGACGGCCGGTCAGCCGGAGCGCGCCATCGCGTTCGCCCGCACCGGCACGACGGTCGTGGACGAGTCCGACCCGGAGGGCGCGGCCGTGATGTGGCGGCGCTTCGCTCAGGCGTTGCAGGTGCTCGACGGCACGGACGACGAGAAGTACCACGCGGTGGAGGAGGCGTGGCGGCTGGTCCGGGACCGGCCCGCGAGCCCGGCCCGCGCGTGGGTGCTGGCGGTGTGGGCGGCGGCGCTGCGGCACGACCGCAAGTACGTCGAAGCCCGTGAACGTGCCGAGATGGCGGTGGCGGACGGTCGTGCGTCGGGCGCGGAGTCGGCGGTGGCGGACGCGTTGACCACGCTGGGGCTGCTGGACGAGCCGGAGGGCGAGGTGCCCCGGGCGCGTGAGCACCTGATGGCGTCGGTGGCCTGCGCGATGGAGGCGAAGGCGGTCAGCACCGAGCTGCGCGCCCGGTACTTCCTCGGTCTGCACCACTACGACCTCGGGGAGCTGGCCGAGGCCGGGCGGGTGTTCGACGAGGGCGTGGCGCGGGCCAAGGAGACCGGGCTGACGTGGAGTTCGTTCGGCCTGGAGCTGCGCATCCTCCAGGTGCTGACCAGGTACTACCGGGGTGAGTGGGACGGTGCGGCGACGGCCGCCGAACCGCCCGGCCTGCGGGTGTCGAGCACGGTGTCCGCGCGGTTGGCGGCGGCGGGCACGCACGTGGCGGTCAGCCGGGGCGAGTTCGAGCAGGCCGAGCGGATGATCCGGGAGCTGCGCGCGGACTGGCACCGTGACCTGCAGATCGCGCTGATCACCGGTGGCACGGGTGCGGAGTTGGCGTTGTGGCGGGGGCAGCCGGAGCTGGCGGTGGACCGGGTCGCGGAGGCGATCAGCTGGTCGCGTCGTGAGGGCGAGTGGATGCTGGCCGGTATCCGGCTGGCCGCGCTGGGCGTGGCGGGGTACGTGGAGCTGGCCGCGCGGGCACGGCGCCGGCGGGACTCCGCGGGGGAGGAGGAGGAAGCCGTGCGGGCCGGTCGGGAGCTGGCGTCGTACGCGCGCACGACGGTGGAGATGGGCGCACCGCGCACGGGGGTGCTGGGGCCGGAGGGGACGGCCTGGCTGGCGCGGGTGGCGGCGGAGGAGTCGCGGTTGACCGGGCCGGGTGACCCGGAGCTGTGGCGGCGTGCGGTGGACGGTTTCGGCTACGGGTCGGTGTTCGAGCAGGCCGTGTGCCGGTGGCGGCTGGCGGAGGCGCTGCTGGCGGCGGACCGGCGGGACGAGGCGGCGGCGGAGCTGCGGCCGGCCAGCGCGGTGGCCGACGAGCTGGGCGCGGCGCCGCTGCGCGAGGCGTTGGACCTGGTGGCGAGGCGGGCGCGGGTGGCGTTGCGCGACGTCGGCCCACGTGACCGCGTCGACCCGTTCACGCCGCGCGAGCGCTCGGTCCTCGAACTGGTCGCCCAGGGTCGCACCAACCGCCAGGTCGGCGAAGAGCTGTACATCTCGGAGAAGACCGTCAGCGTCCACTTGAGCCGGATCATGTCCAAGCTGGGCGCGAGCCGCCGCGCCGAAGCCGTGGCCAACGCCTTCGACCGCGGCCTCCTGGACCTCCCCGACCCGTGAGTCCCACGTTCTGAACGCGGGACTCGCGCGGAGGGTCAGACCGGGGGACTAGGGGCGTCATCCCGGCGGTTGACGTGCGGTTCCGCCGTCGGCGTGACGACCGGGCACGGGAGCGCCGCCTAGCTTTCTCCACGTCCGGGGAAGCTAGGGAATGAGGGAGCATGTCCGCACTGGTGTCCGACGTCGGGACCCGCACCGCTGTAGCCGCCGAGGACCTGGTGAAGGTGTACGGCAAGGGCGACACCGCCGTCCGGGCGCTGGACGGGGTCAGCGTCGCCTTCACAGCGGGCCGGTTCACCGCCATCATGGGCCCGTCCGGGTCCGGCAAGTCCACCCTGATGCACTGCCTCGCCGGGCTGGACAACGTCGACGGCGGAAAGGTGCACGTCGGCGGCACGGAGATCACCTCGCTCGGCGACAAGGAGCTGACCAAGCTGCGCCGCGACCGGGTCGGCTTCGTCTTCCAGGCGTTCAACCTCCTGCCCACGCTCAGCGCCGAGGCGAACATCCTGCTCGGCCTCGAACTGGCCGGCCGCAAGCCCGACCGCGAGTGGTTCGACACGATCGTGGACGTCCTCGGCCTGCGCGACCGCCTCAAGCACAAGCCCAGTGAGCTGTCCGGCGGCCAGCAGCAGCGCGTGGCCTGCGCCCGCGCCCTGGTCTCACGCCCCGACGTGGTGTTCGCCGACGAACCCACCGGCAACCTCGACTCCCGCTCCGGCGCGGAGGTGCTGGACTTCCTGCGCATGTCCGTGCGCAAGCTCGGCCAGACGGTGATCATGGTGACGCACGACCCGGTGGCCGCCTCCTACGCCGACCGCGTGGTGCTGCTCGCCGACGGCAGGCCGGCCGGCGAGATCGACCGCCCGACCACCGACTCCGTGCTGTCCGCGCTCAAGCACCTGGGGGCGTGACCTGATGCTGCGCACGATCATCGCGGGTCTCAAGGCCCGCACCGCGCGGCTCGTGCTGTCCTCGGTGGCGATCGCCCTCGGCGTCGCCTTCGTGACGGGCACGCTGGTGCTCGGCGACGCCATGAAGGCGAGCCTCCAGGACGAATTCGCCAAGAGCGCCCGCAACGTGGACGTCTCGGTCACCGTGTCCGGCGAATCGCCCGACGTGGAGGGGATCACCCCCGAAACGCTGGCGGCGATCCGCAATGCGCCGGGCGTGGAGGCAGCCGACACGCGCGGCTTCCAAACCGTGCCGGTGCTCGCGGCCAACGGCAAGGCCAAGCCTGCCTGGGCGGTTCCCCTGGCCACCAACGAGAAGCTGAGCGAGTACGACCTGACGGAGGGGCGCTACCCCACGTCGCCCGACGAGATCGCGGTCGACAAGCGCACCGCCGCCACCGCCAAGTTCACCATCGGCCGGCCGGTCGTGCTGCTGGGCAAGGACGACAAGCAGCACACCTACACGCTCGTCGGCACGTACCAGCAGGGCACGAACTCGGTCTCGTTGTCCGGCTACGACCACATCGGACTGACCCCCGAGGCGTTCCAGGCGTTGGAGCCCGAGCGCCCGCCCTACCAGGTCGTCGCCACCGCCGCGGCCGGCTTCACCCAGCAGCAGGTCGTGGACAGCGTCCGCGAAGCCGTTGGCGACAACGGGTTCACGATCCAGAGCGGCGAGCAGCTGACCGAGGAGGCGCTGGCGCGGGTCGAGTCCCAGTCGGGCGGGTTCACCGCGGTCCTGCTGGCGTTCGCGCTGATCGCGCTCGTCGTCGCGGCCATGGTCATCTACAACACGTTCACCATCCTGGTCGCCCAGCGCACCCGCGAGCTGGCCCTGATGCGGTGCGTCGGCGCGAGCCGCGGCCAGGTGTTCCGCAGTGTGCTGGCCGAGGCGCTGGTCATGGGCCTGACGGCGTCGGTGATCGGCTTGTTCGGCGGCATCGGCGTGTCCGCGCTGCTGCAACGGGTGATCTTCTCGTTCGGCGACGGCGGCTCCGGTGCGGTGTACCTGCCGGTGACGGTGACGACGGTGCTCGCCGCGTTCGCGGTCGGCACGCTGGTGACCGTGCTCGCCGCGGTGCTGCCCGCCCGCAAGGCGACCCGGGTCGCACCGGTGGCCGCGCTGCGCAGCCAGCCCGACAGCGGCGAGGAGGTCGCCCGGACCGGCGTGGTGCGCGTGCTGACCGCCGTGCTGTTCGCGGTGATCGGCGTCGGCGCGGTCGTGTTCGGCATGAGCGTGGACAACGAGGAAGCCGCGGTGCTCATCAGCGGCTCCGGCACGATGGCGCTGCTGGCCTCGGTGCTCGTGCTGGGCCCGCTGCTGGTCGGCCCGGTCAACCGGGTGCTCGGCGCGCTGCCGCGGGCGGTGCTGGGCGTGCCCGCCAAGCTCGCCTCCGCCAACGCGGGCCGCAACCCCAAGCGCACCGCCGCGACGACCGCCGCGCTGATGATCGGCGTGACGATCGTGGCGCTGGTGACCGTGGTCGCCAACAGCGCCAAGGAGACCGCCAACGCGGAGATCGACGAGCGGATGCCCGCCGACTACACGGTGTCGTCCGCGGTCCACGACCGGCCGCTGCCCCACGAGCTGGCCACGCAGCTGGCCGCCGTGCCGGAGGTGGCGAAGGTCGCGCCGACCACCGTGGTCTACGGCGATCGCGAGTACTTCATCGGCATCCCCCGTGACGCGCTCGGCGACCTGTTCCGGCCGACCGTCACCAAGGGCTCGCTCGCCGACCTCGGCGACGGCGCGGTGGCGGTGAGCGCCGACTACGCCAAGCGGACCAACGTGTCCGTCGGCTCCACGGTGACGATCGACGCGGCGGAGGGCGGGGCGCAGGATCTGGAGGTCGTCGCGGTGGTCGAAGGGCAGCGGCTGTCCGACGGCATCATGACGATGGAGACGTCGTTGCGCTTCCCGCGGGCAGCCGAGGGCTACGAGAGCATCCTGGTGAAGCTCAAGGACGGCGTCGAGAACGGGCGTGCGGCGGTGGAACGGGTCACCGACCCCTCGCCGCTGGCCTCGCTGGACAGCGCCGCGGAGACCAAGGAGCAGCTGAACCAGCAGCTCAACCAGGTGCTGACCTTCGTCTGGGCGCTCATCGGGCTGGCCGTGCTGATCGCGTTGTTCGGCATCGCCAACACGCTGACGCTGTCGGTGCTGGAGCGGACCCGCGAGTCGGCGCTGCTGCGGGCGCTCGGCCTGACGCGCGGCCAGCTGCGGCTGATGCTGGTGGTCGAGTCGGTGCTGATGGCGTTGATGGGCGCGGCGATCGGCCTGCTGCTGGGCGTCGGCTTCGGCTGGGTGATCACCCAGTCGCTGTCCACCGACACCATCTCCGTCGATTTGGTCGTGCCGTTCGGGCAGATCGGCGTGATGCTCGCGGGCGCCGTCATCGCGGCCGTCGTGGCCGCGGCGCTGCCCGCCCGGCGCGCCGCCCGGACCTCGGTCGTCGCGGGGATGGCCGAGGCGTAGAAAACCCCGGTGGCCCGCTCCTCGGGGGAGGAACGGGCCACCGGGGCACGCGCGGCCGATGCGATGCGCGTCACAGGATTTCTTGCGAGCACGCGTCACATCCGGGCCCGGAAGGCCTCTAACAGGGTGCCGGATGGCCCGGGCGAGGGCCGGGCCATCCGGCACCCTCCAGCTTCCACCCGGTCCACCGCGGCGGCTCACGCGTTGTGTGAGTCGCCGTCACTTTGAGCGCACAAGAGCGCTTCAGAATGTTGCGGAACGGTGTCGACCGGTACTTCCCGGGTTGACAGCACCCCCCTCACTCACGACTGTGAGAGCGCTCTCATGAAGCCGGGTCGGAAACCGGCGAGTGCGTCGAGGAGGACGGATGAGCAGGACTCTGGTCGGCCGGACGACGGCGATCACCGCGGCCGCCTTGGCCGCGACCCTGGTGGCCGCTTGCGGCGGCGGAAGTGACGCGGGCGACGGCAAGATCAAGTTGTCGATCGGTGTGTTCTCCGACTTCGGGTACGCCAACCTGATCAAGGAGTACCAGGCGTCCCACCCGGACATCGAGATCGAGCAGCGCACGGTCAAGATGGAGCAGCACCACACGCAGCTCGCGACGCAGCTCGCGGGCGGTCGCGGCGCCGCGGACATCGTGGCGATCGAGGAAGGCAACATCGCGCAGTTCCGCCAGTCGAAGGACAAGTTCGTCAACCTGGCGGACTACGGCGCCAAGGAGCTGGAGAGCCAGTGGGCCGCCTGGAAGTGGAACCAGGGCACCACCGACGACGGCGACTTCGTGCTGGGGCTCGGCACCGACATGGGCAGCCTCGCCCTGTGCTACCGCCGCGACCTGTTCGAGGCCGCCGGCCTGCCCGCCGACCGCGAGTCCGTCGGCAAGCTGTGGCCGACCTGGGACGAGTACCTGGAGGTCGCCGAGACGTTCTCGCAGAAGACGCCGCACGTGAAGTTCGTCGACACCGCCCAGAACGTCTACAAGGCCATCCTCGACCAGACCGAGGAGGGGTACTTCGCCAAGGCCGACGACTCGTTCATCGGTGACAGGAACGAGAAGGTGGAGGAAGCATTCACGCTGGCCGCCACCCTGGGCGAGCGCAAGCAGACCGGCGCGCTGGCGCCGTTCAGCCAGGACTGGAACGTGGCGCTCAAGCAGGCGTCCTTCGCCACCACCACCTGCCCGGCGTGGGCGCTCGCGCTGATCAAGGCCGGTGCGGGTGACGAGGCCGCGGGCAAGTGGGACGTCGCCGCGGCGCCCGGTGGCGGCGGCAACTGGGGCGGCTCGTTCCTGGCCGTGCCCAAGCAGGGCAAGCACCCCAAGGAAGCCTACGAGCTGGCCAAGTGGCTGACCGCGCCCGAGCAGCAGAAGCGGATCTTCAAGGAGACCGGCAACCTGCCCAGCGAGCCCGCCGCGTACAAGGACCCCGAGGTCACCGCGACGACCAACGAGTACTTCAACAAGGCCCCGGTCGGCCAGATCTTCGGCAGCTCGGCGGAGAGCCTGAAGCCCACCTACCGCGGCACGAAGGACTCCAAGGTCGTGCCGGTCTTCAACAACGCGCTGTCCCGCGTGGAAACGGGCAAGCAGTCCACCGCGGACGCTTTCGCCCAGGCCCTCCAGGAAGCGCGGGACGCCGTCAAGTGACGGTCGCACCCGAACGGGCCGCGGCGGGACGGGGCACCACGCCCGTCCCGCCGCCGGCGCAGCGCCTGTCGTGGCGGGACAAGCTCGGTCGGCTGGACACCAGGTACACGCCGTACCTGATCATCGCGCCGTTCTTCGTGGTGTTCGGGATCTTCGGCCTCTACCCGCTGCTGTTCACCGCCTGGGTGTCGCTGCACGAGTGGCAGCTCATCGACGGCGACCAGGGCTTCACCGGCCTGGACAACTACGCCGAGCTGCTGTCCGACAAGAACTTCTGGAACGCGCTGGGCAACACGGTCAGCCTGTTCCTGCTGTCCACCGTGCCGCAGCTGTTCGCGGCGCTCGGCCTGGCCTCCCTGCTCGACCGCGGCCTGCGCGGCCGGGCGTTCTGGCGGGCGGGCGTGCTGCTGCCGAACGTGATCTCGGTGGCCGCCGTCGCGCTGGTGTTCGCGCAGCTGTTCGGCCGCGACTTCGGCATCGTCAACGCCCTGCTCGGCTTCGTGGGCGTCGACCCGGTCGACTGGCGCGCCGAGACGTGGGCCTCGCACCTGGCGATCAGCTCGATGGTGATGTGGCGGTGGACCGGCTACAACGCGCTGATCTACCTGGCCGCGATGCAGTCGGTGCCCAAGGACATGTACGAGTCGGCGATGCTCGACGGCGCGTCCCGCTGGCGGGTGTTCTGGTCGATCACCGTGCCGAGCATCCGGCCGACGATCCTGTTCACCGTCATCGTGTCGACCATCGGCGGCATGCAGCTGTTCGTGGAGCCGCAGCTGTTCGACCCGGGCGGCACGGCCACCGGCACGGGCGGCGACGACCGGCAGTTCCAGACCCTGGTGATGTACCTGTACGAGAAGGGCTTCCGGCTGTTCGACGCGGGCTACTCGTCGGCGATCGCGTGGGTGCTGTTCCTGGTGATCCTGCTGGTCGCGATCGTGAACTTCACGGTGGCGCGGCGCATCGCGTCGAAGGGGTGAGGCGCGGATGACTGTGTCCAGGTCTTCGGGGAAGCGCCTCACGCGCTCCGGGCCGGTGGCCTACGCGCTGCTGGTGGTGATCCTGCTCGCGTCGGTGTTCCCGCTGTACTACTCGTTCCTGATCGCCAGCAAGGACAACTCGGCGCTGGGCGACGCGGTGCCGTCGCTGATCCCCGGCGGGAACCTCGTCGCCAACCTGACCAGGGTGTTCGACACCGTCGACTTCTGGCTCGCCATGCAGAACTCGCTGGTGGTCGCGGGCACGGTGGCGTTCAGCAACGTCGTGCTCGGCACGCTGGCCGGGTTCGCTTTCGCCCGGCTGCGGTTCCGCGGCGGCAACTCGCTGTTCCTGATCGTGGTCGGCACGTCCATGGTCCCCACGCAGCTCGGCGTCATCCCGCTCTACATGCTGATGTCCGACCTCGACTGGTACGGCACGCTCCAGGCGGTGATCGTGCCGGCCCTGATCGGCGCGTTCTCGGTGTTCTGGATGCGGCAGGCGTGCGAGGAGTCGGTGCCGTACGAGCTGGTCGAGGCGGCCAGGGTGGACGGCTGCTCGGTGCTGAAGACGTTCTGGCACGTGGCGTTCCCGGCCGTGCGGCCACAGGCGGCGGTGATGGGCATGTTCACGTTCATGACGGCGTGGAACGACTTCTTCTGGCCGCTGATCGTGCTGGACCCCAACGACAGCCCCACCGTCCAGGTGGCGCTGTCGACGCTGGCCAGCGGCTACTACACGGACTACTCGCTCATGCTCTCCGGCGCGTCGCTCGCGGTGCTGCCGGTGGTGGGGATCTTCATCCTGCTGGCCCGACAGATCGTCGGTGGGATCATGCAGGGCGCTGTGAAGGGGTGAACTTTCGGATGACGACAACCGACCCGGACACCGAGGTCGGGCGGGACCTGTTGCGCTTCCCACCGGATTTCCTGTGGGGAGCCGCGACGGCGTCCTTCCAGATCGAGGGTTCGACCACTGTGGACGGTCGCGGACCGTCTATTTGGGACACGTTCGCGGCGAAGCCCGGCGCGGTGGCCGGTGGCGACACCGGCGACCCGGCGTGCGACCACTACCGCCGCTACTCCTCGGACGTCGGCCTGATGGCCGAGCTGGGGCTGGGCGCGTACCGGTTCTCGCTGGCGTGGCCGCGGATCCAGCCGCTCGGCGCGGGCCGGGTGGAGCCCAGGGGACTGGCGTTCTACGACCGGCTGGTGGACGAGCTGCTGGGGCGGGGGATCCAGCCGGTGGCCACGCTGTACCACTGGGACCTGCCGCAGGCCCTGGAGGACCTCGGCGGGTGGCGCAACCGCGACACGGCCTACCGGTTCGCCGAGTACGCGGCGCTGGCGCACGAGCACCTGGGCGACCGGGTGCAGCTGTGGACCACGTTGAACGAGCCGTGGTGCTCGGCGTTCCTCGGGTACGCGAACGGCATCCACGCGCCGGGGGTCGTGGACCCGAAGGGGTCGCTGGAGGCGGCCCACCACCTGCTGCTCGGGCACGGCCTGGCGGTGCAGGCGATGAGCGTGCAGGCGCCCGCCGACCACCGGTTCTCCATCGTGCTGAACTTCTGCGCGACGATGACGGAGGACGACGCGTCCCAGGAGGCGGTCCGCAAGGTCGACGGCCTGCAGAACCGGCTCTTCCTCGACCCGCTGGCCGGTCGAGGCTACCCGCGGGACGTCATCGAGGACACCGCGTGGCTGGGTGACTGGACGGCGGTCGTGCGGGACGGCGACCTCGACGTGATCGCGACGCCGATCGACTGGATGGGCGTGAACTACTACAGCCCGACCCGCGTCGCCGTCGCCGCCGACCCGGAGGTGGTGACCGGCGGGCCGTTCCCAGGCCTGCGCGGCGTGGACCTCCTGCCCGCGCGCGGTGACGTGACCGGGTTCGGCTGGGAGATCGACGCGAGCGGGCTCACCGACCTGCTGGAACGGCTCGGGCGCGACGTCGACGTGCCGCTGGTGATCACCGAGAACGGCTCCGCGTTCCCCGACGTGGTCGAGGACGGCGAGGTGGTGGACGAGGCGCGGACCAGGTACCTGGTCGACCACCTGCGGGCGGTGCACCGGGCCATCGCGGCGGGCGTGGACGTGCGCGGGTACTTCGCGTGGTCGCTGCTGGACAACTTCGAGTGGGCCGAGGGCTACGGCCAGCGGTTCGGCATCGTGCACGTCGACTACGACACGCAGGTGCGCACGGTGAAGCGGAGCGGTCGCACGCTGGCCGGGGTGATCGGCGCGAACGCCGTTCCCGCGGCCGGCTACGACGTGGCCTGACCCAGGAACCCGGGGGCTGCCTGGTGCCGCTGGGGCAGCCCCCGACCTTCACCCGACCTTGGCGCCGTACACGTGCTCGACCGCCATCGTGATCAGCACCCGGCGTTCGGACACCATGACGGACCGGTACTGGTCCCAGTCCGGGTGCTCGCCGGCGGCGGCGCGGTAGTAGTCCACCAGCGCCTCGACCTCCGGACCGCGCGGGTCCGTCCCCGGTCCGACCAGCGTGACGGTGCCCTCCGCGGTCGCCCACTCCCAACCGTCCTCGCTGGTCACCTCCAGCGCGGCACGCGGGTCACGGCGCAGGTTGGCCACCTTGGCGGTCCGCTCGGTCGTCGACACCCGGACCACCCCGGCGGCCCGGTCGTACGACGGTTGCACGGGGGACAGCTGCGGCCGGCCGTCGGACTTGATCGTCGCCAGCACGCCCAGCCGGCTCCGCGCCAGCAGGTCGTGCGGGTCGAATCGCGCGTCGGTCATGCCATCGACAACCCCGGGACGGCCGCCGCGTATTCCGGCGCGACCTTCCGGCACCGGGCTGTGCCGGGCGTGTGCCGGACGTGCGCTAGGCGGACTCGCGGCGGATCAGGACCGTCGGCAGGACCTCGCGCCGGGCCCGGATGTTCTCGCCGCGCAGGAGTCGGAGCAAGTGGGTCACCATGTGCCGGACCTGCGCGCTCGTGTCCTGCTGCACGCTGGTCAACGACGGCGTGGTGTGCGGCGCGATCATCGGGTGGTCGTCGAACCCGACCACGGCGACGTCGTCCGGCACCCGCCTCCCGGCCTCGCGCAACGCGTCCAGCGCGCCCGCCGCCATGTGGTCGGACGCCACGAACGCCGCGTCCAGGTCGGGCACCCGGGCGAGCAGCTTCTCCATCGCCCGCCGGCCGCCCTCGCGGGAGAAGCCGCCGTCCTCGGTCATGAACGCGGTCGTCTCGTCGTCCGCGCCGACCGCCGACCGCCACCCGGCCAGCCGGTCCATCGCCGAGTGCTCGTCCAGCGGACCCGTCACCGAGACGATCTTCTTGCGCCCCAACGACATCAAGTGCTCGGTGGCCAGCAGCCCGCCGCCCTCGTTGTCGTGGTCCACGGTGTGCAGGCCGCGCAGCGAACCCCACGGCCGCCCCGCGTACACCACGGGCAGCGGCAGCTTGCGGGCCACCGTCGGCAGTTGATCGCCCTTGTGCGGCGCGAACATCAGCGCGCCGTCCACGTGCCCGCCGGCCATGAACCGCTCGGCCCGGGCCTTGTCCTGCGGCGAGTGCACCAGCATCAGCACCATCTGCACGTCCGCGTCGGCCAGCGACCGCGCCGCCGACCGGATCAGCCACGCGAAGTGCGGGTCGTCGAAGATCTTCGGCTCGGGCTCGGAGAACACCACCGCCACCGCGCCGGAACGCCGGGTCACCAGCGCCCGCGCGGCCTGGTTCGGCTGGTAGCCCAACTCCACCACCGCCGCCGTCACCGCTTCGTGGGCCTCCGGGCTCACCCTGGGGGACGCGTTGAGCACCCGCGACGCCGTCGCACGGGAAACGCCAGCCTTCGCCGCTACGTCCTCCAGCGTGGGCCGGGCGCTTGAGTGCGATGAAACGGACACGAGCACCACTCCTCGACGATCGCCATACGCAACCAGCTTAGCCGGAGGCGATCTGTCGGGAAGCGCTTCCAAGCCGACCCGGACCGGGGATCGGGAAACGGTCGGGAGTGATCGACACCCGCAGCAACCCGTCCTCCCGGCGGACCGACGTCGGCAGCCCGGCCCTGGCCGCCGTGCGGAGCAGACCGGTCTCGGCCGGCAGGCACCAGCCGACCAGCTCGCGGCGACCGTCCGCCCGTGCCGCGCCGGCCAGCGCGCCGAGCAGCCCGGTGCCCACGCCGCGTCCCTGCCACCCGTCCTCCACCAGCAACGACACCTCGGCGCCGTGCGGGTCGGACATCGGGATGAGCTGCCCCATCGCCACCACGCGGTCCGCGCACTGGGCCACCACCGTCGTGCCGCGCGGCGGGCTGAGCAGCCGGTGCAGCAGTCGCCGCGGCACGGTCCGCACGCCCGAGTGGTAGCGGTTGAACAGGGTGCCCATCGAGCACCGGGAGTGCAGCCCCGCCAAGGCCTCCTCGTCGCCCGCGCGGCCCGGCCGCAGCACGACCGCCATGCCGTCGTCGGTCAGCAGCGCCGTCGACTGCGGCATCACCACGCCCCCGTCCGACAGCAGGTCGATCAACGCCTGCCCGCGCGCCAGCTCGACCTGGGTGAACGGCGACCACCCGCGCCTCGCCTGGACCACCACCCCGCTCTTCGTGACCAGACGGGCTGTGTTGGATGGCCGCTGCTCCGCAGGCGGCGGCTCGGTCGCCTGGAAGTCGACCGTTCGCGACCCGTTTTCCGACGATCGAAGGGCGTGATCGTCGGAAAACGCGCCGCGAACGGTCGACGCGACCTCGCGGTTGTCTTCCGTGCGTTGAGACCGGATGACTGCGGAGTCGGGGAATGGGGCGGTGGGTGGGGTGGAGCCGGTGGGTGGGGCGGAGGTGGGGAGTGTGGCTGAGTGGGGGAGTGTGGCTGAGTCGGGAGGGAGGACGGTGACGGAGTCTGCGGCCAGGACGGCGCGCAGTGCGTCGCACACGGCGCCGGGGTCGCGCATGGCGTGCCCGGCTGCCCGCAGCGCCGCTGTCGGGGCGTCCACCAAATCACGCATGTCGGCTGCCGTGATGCCGACGCACCGGCCACCCTCGGCGCGCACCGCGGCCACCAGGTCGGCCGGCAGCAGGCCCGGTCCGGCCCGCACCACGAGCTCGTCGATCACCCCGCCGGGCACCGGGAGCACGGACAGCGCCAGCACGTTGCAGTCCCGGTCCGCGAGCCGGATGGTCACCCGCGCCAGCGCGCCGGGACTGTCGTCCAGCTCGACCCTCAGCCGCCAGGTCTTCGGTGTGGTGTCCATGCGCCCAGGCTGCTCGCCCGACGTTGCCGCGCGGGGGCGCTGAGGTTTCGGCTCCGTTGAGGGGGCCGGTCAGCCAGGGTGCCGGGCCTGTGCGTTCCAGCGGGGCACGGCCGGGCCGGTCAGTCCTTGCAGTGCGGCGGCGGGAACAGGTTGAGCGGGCTGCACGGCCACTCGCTGTCCCGCGTCTTCGCGGTCGTCGTGGTCGTCGTCGGCGGGGCCTCGGTGGTCACCGGCGGTGGCGGTGGCGGCGCGGGAGGCGTCGTCGTGGTGGTGGTCTTGGCGGCGGCGGCGGTCGGGCTGGCGGCCGGCGGACCGGCCTCCGTGGTGCCGACGTCCGTCGTCGGGGTCGAACTGCTGGTGACGCTGGTCGACGGTCTGTCGGTGATCCAGGTCGAGGCAGGGGTGTCGGCCTGCTGGTCGTCGTTCACCCCGTCGATGACCACCCCGATGAGGACACCGGTCAGCGCCGACGCCGCGACGGCCAAGCCGCACGTGGCCCACAGCACCCGCACAGCGATCCTCCTAACGGTACGTACTCGTGGTGCGACGGTGAGCCGAACACTACCGCCCACCGGGCCGTCTCACACGGCCCACCGGTCCACCGCGTCGGCGGCCTCCCTCGTCACCGGGGACAACGAGCGGAACGGCTCGGCGGTGACGGTCGCCGGTCCCCCGCGGACCGCGCCCCGGCCGCCGTTCCGCGCGCTACGACTACCAGGACGGAAATCTCCGGCGGTCTGTACACCCTGTCGAGCGTCCCTCAGCCGCGTTCCCCCTGGTTCTCCACGGCTGCCAGTCGGCGCTCCAACACGGCCGTTCCGAGTGCCCGTGCCAGCACGAGCCCGGCTCCGGACAGCCCGGCCACCAGCACCGCACCGGTCATGTGCCAGGTAGGAGCGTCACCTGAGCAGGTGAACACTTCCGTGAACTTCTCCGAGGAGCACGTCACGAACGGCACGGAGGCCAGTCCGATGCCGGCCGCCGCGACCCCACCGAGCAGGGCGGATCCGAACGTGCGCATCAACGGGAACACGGCGTTGGCCGCGCCGACGGCGGCGATCGCGAACAGCAGCGGAACCGGGTGCGGGAACGGCCCGAACGCGGCGCAGCCCACCATGAGCGCGCACACGATCGCCAACCCGGTCCGTTCACCCACCCGGCGACCCTAACAACGCCGGCAGGGAGGCGTCAGAACTTCGTAACCCCGTTTCGCCCCCTTCGCGCCGCCCGATTCGCCAGAGTTGTCGGCACAAGACGACTTTCGGAAGGCGTGCGATGTCCAAGCGGGTAGTGGTGGTCGGTGTGGCCGGCGTGGTGGTGGTCGCCCTGGTGGTGGGGCTGTACCTGTTCCAGCCGTGGCGGTTGGTCACCAACCGGACCGCCGACGAGGCGTTGCTGTTGCCGACGGCCACGACGGTCGCGAAGACCGCCGAGGCGGGATCGAGCGTCGCGCCCGACACTGCCGCGCCGGTCACCACGACGTCGGCCGCGCCCACCGGTCCCGTCGCGCTGGCCGGCGGGCCGTTCCGGTCGCTCGACTACACCACGACCGGCAACGCGACGCTGGTCCGGACGCCCGACGGCGAGCTCGCCGTCCAGTTCGAGGGATTGGACACGACCGACGGCCCGGACCTCCACGTGTACCTGTCGGACAAGTCCGCGGACTCGACCGAGGCCGCGTTCGACTCCGGTTTCACGAACCTGGGGAAACTGAAGGCTAATCGCGGCAACCAGGTCTACGAGGTGCCCGCCGGGGTCGACCTGACGACCGTTCGCAGCGTCGTGATCTGGTGCGCGAGGTTTTCCGAGGGTTTCGGAGTGGCACCCCTGGAACAGGTCTGACACATAGCGGAAACAAATCTCAATTGGTGTGGAGTTTTCCAGTATTGACGTATGTGGTCTAGACCACATAAGATAATGCGCACCACGACGTCCCTCGACGATGGGCGGGCGGATGCCCCACCGTCGAGGTGCCGGCTCACTGGGGTGGGCCACCGTGGCGGCGGCGCGGTACCTTCTCTCCCCACACCGCGCCGCCGTTCACGGCACTGATGCACACTGTGCGTGATGCTCACCAGGACCATCGCCATCCACTACGTCACCGCCGCACTGCGGGGGGCCGCACGGCGTGGTCACGACATCGGCGGGCTGCTCGCGTCGGCCGGGATCGGCGAGGCCCTGCTCGCGGACGAACGGGCCCGCGTCACCCCCGCCCAGTACACGAAGCTCGTCCAGACGCTGTGGGAAGTCCTGGACGACGAGTTCATGGGCCTGGGGCCGCAACCGAGCAAGCGCGGGACGTTCCCGACCATGTGCCTGCTCGCCGTGCACTGCTCGTCGCTGGGTGACGCGTTGCGGCGCGGCCTCGCGTTCTACGGCCTGTTCGACGTGCGGCCGGCGATGGCGCTGTCCGAGCAGGACGGCGTCGCCACGTTCACGCTGTCCGCCGAGGGCGTGGACGACCCCGACCGGTTCCTGGTCGAATCGCTGCTGGTGCTGTGGCACCGGTTCTCGTCGTGGCTGATCGGCCGTCGCATCCCGTTGCGCGGGGTCGACCTGGCGTACCCGGAACCGGCGCACGGCGCGGAGTACCACCTGATCTTCGGCGCGCCGCTGCGGTTCTCGGCCCCGGCGACGACGTTGACGTTCGACGCCCGTTTCCTGCGGATGCCGGTGGTGCAGGACGAGGCCGCGTTGCGCCGGTTCCTGCGGAACTCGCCCGCCGAGCTCCTGTCCCGGCGCGACTACGGCGCGGACGCGTCCAGCCAGGTGCGGCGGATGCTGGCCGGTGGCGTGTCCGGGCTGGAGAACGTGGCCGCGCGGCTGGGGGTGAGCGCGCCGACGTTGCGGCGCAAGCTCGCCGCCGAGGGCACGTCGTTCCGCGAGGTGCGGGAACAGCTGCTGCGGGACCAGGCGGTGGCGAGCCTGGTGCGCGGCGGCGAGTCGGTGGAGGAGTTGGCGCTGCGGCTGGGTTTTTCCGAGGCGAGCGCATTTCACCGAGCGTTCAAGCGGTGGACGGGCAGCAGTCCTGGAACGTACCGGGGTGGACCTGCAAGCTGACGCCGGCGGCCGATCGGGCCGCCAACTGCGTCCGAACGGCCGTGTCCGGAGAACTTCCAACACGGTGGACTGATATCCCGTAAGTTCTCACCCACCCTGCGGGAGTACCCGTGTCCCCACGCCCTCGCTCCTCCGCCCTGGCCGCGGTGCTGGTGCTCGCGCTGGCGGCGCCCGCAGCACACGCCGAGCCCCCTGCCCCCGTCGTCGACCTGCCCGGTGTGGCGGTCGCGCCCGCCGTCGACCCCGCCCGCCGCATCGAGACCGCGCGCACCACCCGGCCCGTCGCGCCGGGCGTCTCCCTGAGCTCGTTCGACTGGTACGAGCCGGGCGGCGCGGGCGGCTGGATCCGCGGTGACGCGCTCACCGTCGACCTGACCGCCGGCACCGAGGTCGACTACCTCTACCCCGGCGTGGTGGCAGCCGCCGAACCGCTGTCCGCGCAGGCGGACCGGACCCGCGCGGTGGCCGCCGTCAACGGCGACTTCTTCGACATCAACAACTCCAACGCGCCGCAGGGCGTCGGCGTCCAGGACGGCCGCACGGTGAAGTCGCCCGCCTCAGGGCACCGCCGCGCGGTGGGCCTCGACGCGGCCGGCGTCGGCCGGGTGATGGAGGTGTTCTTCGACGGCGAGGTCATCCGCGAGGACGGCACGTCGATCCGGCTGCACCAGCTCAACAGCGCGGCGATCCAGTCCGGCGGCGTCGGCGTGTTCGACCCGATCTGGGGCTCGTACAGCCGGGCGCGGGCGGTGCAGGGCGCGTCCCGCGTGACCGAGGTCGTGGTGCGCGCCGGCGTGGTGGCCGAACGGCGTGACCGGGCGGGCGCCGACCCGATCCCGGCCGACGGTTACGTGCTCGTCGGGCGGGAGGCGGGCGCCGACGCGCTGGCCACGCTCGTCGTCGGGCAGCGGATCGCCGTGGAGCACACCACGAAGGCCGGTGACGGCAGCTCGTTGCGCGCCGCGATCGGCGGGAACCAGTTGCTGCTCAAGGACGGCGTGGTGGTCGCCCCCGACGACCCGCTGCACCCGCGCACGGCGGTCGGGTTCTCGGCGGACGGCAAGAAGATGTTCATGCTGACCGTGGACGGTCGCCAGGGCGCGTTCATGCTCGGGCTGAACCTCAAGGACGTGGCCTCGATCCTGCTGGAGATGGGCGCGCACAACGCGCTCAACCTCGACGGCGGCGGCTCGTCCACGCTGGTGGCCCGGATGCCGGGCGCGGAGTCGGTGGACGTGGAGAACACGCCGTCCGACGGCGGCGAGCGGTTGGTGCCGAACGGGTTGGCGCTGTACGCGCCGGAGGGCAGCGGCTCGCTCACCGGGTTCTGGGTGCGGACCGCGATCGACCCGCGTCGCGCGCCCGGCGTGGACACCGTGCCGGGCGGTCACCCCGAGCGGGTGTTCCCCGGTCTGACCCGGCGGCTCGTGGCCGAGGGGCACGACGAGACCTACGGCCCTGCCCGTGACGACGCGCACCGGTGGCACACTGCGCGTGCCGACGTGGGCAAGGTGGACGAGAACGGCGTGTTCCACGCTGCGCGGACGGGCACGACGACGGCCGTGGCGCAGCGCGGTGGGGCGTCGGGCGAGGTGCGGCTGACCGTGCTCGGCGCGTTGGCCGGGCTGTCCGCGACCACCAGCCGGCTGAGCCTGCCCGAGGTGGGCGGCGCGGGCGGGTTCGGTGTGGTCGGGCGTGACGGCGACGGGTTCACCGCGCCGGTCGAGCCCGCGGACCTCGCGTTGGAGTACGACCGGTCGGTGGTCGACATCGCGGCCGGTGCCGACGGCGACCTGCGGATCACCGCTCTCAAGCCGGGTGCGACGACCGTCGTGGCGCGGGTCGGTGAGCACGTGGTGCGCGTGCCGGTGACCGTCGGGCTGGAAGAACGGCTGATCGCCGGGTTCGACGACGGCGCGGCGTGGAAGTTCGGCACGGCGCGCGCCTCCGGCTCGGTGACGCCGGTGGCCGAGGGGCGCACCGGGGCCGGCCTGCGGATGACGTACGACTTCTCGAAGTCCACCGGCACCCGGACGGCGTACGCCATCCCGCCGCAACCGATCGAGGTGACCGGCCAGCCGTTGGCGTTGGGCGCGTGGGTGTACGGGCACGGTCGCGGCGAGTGGACGGCGTTCACCGTCACCGACGCGTCCGGGGTCAGCCGCTCGCTCTACGGGCCGTACATCACGTGGACCGGGTGGCGGTACCTGGAGGTCGCGGTGCCGTCCGGGCTCGCGTTCCCGTTGTGGGTCAACAGGTTCTACACGATCGAGACCAAGGCGGACCGGCAGTACACCGGTGAGGTGGTCGTGGACGACATCGTGGTCAAGGTGCCGCCCGCGGTGGAGCTGCCGGTGGTGGAGGAGCCCGCGGACCGGTTCGTGGTGCAGGACGGCACGGTGGCCGACCGGCCGTGGCGGTTCGCGGTGATGTCCGACGCGCAGTTCGTGGCGCGCAACCCGGACAGCGAGCTGGTGCGGGCGGCGCGGCGGACGTTGCGCGAGATCAAGGCGCAGCGGCCCGACTTCCTGGTGGTGAACGGCGATTTCGTGGACGAGGCGGCGCCCGCGGACCTGGCGTTGGCGCGCCGGGTGCTGACCGAGGAGCTGGGCGACGAGCTGCCCTGGTACTACGTGCCGGGCAACCACGAGATCATGGGACCGGGCTCGATCGAGAACTTCCGACGCGAGTTCGGGGCGACGAACCGGGTGTTCGACCACAAGGGCACGCGGTTCGTGCTGCTGGACTCGTCCACCGGCACGGTGCGCGGCGGCGGGTTCGACCAGGCCGTGATGCTGCGGGACGCGCTGCGCGACCACGAGTCGGTGAACTCGGTGGTCGTGATGCACCACCACCCGCCGCGCGACCCGACGCCGACCAAGGGCAGCCAGCTGATCGACCGGATGGAGGCCGACGTGGTCGAGGACTGGCTGGGCGACTTCCGGCGCACGACCGGCAAGGGCGCGGCGTTCATCGGGGCGCACGTGGGGCTGTTCCACGCTTCGCGGGTGGACGGCGTGCCGTACCTGATCAACGGCAACTCGGGCAAGGCGCCCGCCGGCGAGGCCGGACGCGGTGGGTTCACGGGGTGGACGATGCTCGGCGTCGAGCCGCGTTCGTCGGACGACGACTGGTTGGCCGCCGAGATCCGGCCGCACGTGGACGACCTGACGCTGAGCGTGCCGTCGACCGTCCGGATCGGCAGTCCCACCGCCGTGACGGCGGCGATCGCCCAGGGTTCGCGGCAGGTGCCGGTGGCCTACCCCGTGTCGGCCGACTGGTCCGGTTCACCGAACCTCCACGTCGGCCCGGAGTCCGGCGTGCGCCCGTGGCACGTGGGGTGGCTCGATCCGGCCGGCGGGGCGTTCGAGGCGCTGCGCCCGGGTCGGGTGACGGTCGCGGTGACCGTCAACGGCGTGACCCAGCGTGCCGACATCACCACCGCCCTCCCCGCCCCCGCACGAGCCGCCGCCTGACCACCACCCCGTGAGTCCTACGTCCTGAATCCGCGAGTCCTCCGTTCAGGCACCCTGAGTTCCACACTCAGGAGGCTGAACATGCGATCGCTGCTCACTGCCATCGCCGAAGACGACGACGTCGCCCGGTTCTTGAACTGGCCGGGCGACTTCGAACTCGATCGACGGGAGCACGGCGAGGAGGTCCACCTCGCGTCCGGCGCGGCCCTGGAGGGCTTCGCGGGCGAGGGAGGCGGCGGGACGTACTTCTTCTGCGGTGACGGTGGCGAGGAACGTCCGATCCTGCACGCGGACTCCGAAGGGCGTGCGTCCCTGGTCGCGATCGGCCTGCCGGAGCTGCTGCGGCTCCTGCTGGTCGCGCCTTGGTGGCGGGACTGCCGGACGTTCAGCGCGGAGGAGGTCGCCGGCCTGGCCGCCGAGTACCGGCAGGACATCCCGGACCTGCCGGCCCAACAGGCCCGCGCGGCCGAGGCCCTGGGCCTGACCCTCCCCACCGGGATCGAAGCCGTGACCCGTCTTCGCGAGGTGGCCACCGGCCCCGGCAAGGACTTCGTCCTCATCTTCACCCCCGAGAACACGCCCTACGACCCCCTGGTCCCGTGAGCACCCGCGAGTCGTCCAGTCGGACACCGCGAACCCCGCGCTCGGGTTGACTGAGCGCGGGGTTCGCGGTGTCCGAATGTGCATCTCGCGGTGTCCGACCGGACGACTCGCGGTGCCGGAGTGGAGGACTCTCGGGTTAGAAGGGGGTGTTGCGGGCGGCGCGTTCGCGGAGAGAGGCGGGTGGGCGGAAGCGCTCGCCGTACGTGTCGGCCAGGTAGTCCGCGCGTTCCACGAACGCGGCCAAGCCGTACGAGTTGACGAACTGGACCGTGCCGCCACTCCACGGCGCGAAGCCGAACCCGAAGACGCTGCCGATGTTCGCGTCACCGACCGACGTGAGCACGCCCTCGTCCAGGCACCGCACCGTCTCCAGCGACTGGACGAACAGCAGCCGGTCCTCGACGTCCCGCTCCGTCACGCCCGCGTCCGCCCGCGCGTACCGCGCCAGCCCCGGCCACAGGAACTTCTTGCCCTCCGACGGGTACTCGTAGAACCCCGCACCGCCGGACTTGCCGGTCCGACCCTCGCCGACCAACTCCTCCAGCACCCGGAACGCCGGGTGGTCGGCCAGGGCGCCCGAGGCCGAGGGGTCGTCCGCCAACGTCTGGTCGCGGATCTTCAGCTGGAGCGTCAGCGTCACCTCGTCCGACACCGCCAGCGGCCCCACGGCCATGCCGGCACGCCGCGCCACGTTCTCGATCAACGCCGGCGACACGCCCTCCGCCACCATCGACACGGCCTCGGTCACGTAAGTGCCGAACGTCCGCGACGTGTAGAACCCGCGGCTGTCGTTCACCACGATCGGCGTCTTGCCGATCTGCAGCACGTAGTCGAACGCCCGCGCCAGCGTCTCGTCCGACGTCTCCGCGCCCCGGATGATCTCCACCAGCCGCATCTTCGGCACCGGCGAGAAGAAGTGCAGCCCGACGAACCGGGTCGGGTCGCCCACCGCCGACGCCAGCCCGGTGATCGGCAGCGTGGACGTGTTGGACGCGATCACGGCGTCCGGCAGGGCCGCGGACTCCGCCGCCGGCAGCACCTTGTTCTTCAGCTCGCGGTTCTCGAACACCGCCTCGACGACCAGGTCGCACCCGGCCAGGTCGGCGTCGGAGTCGGTCGGCGTGATGCCCGGCGTGTCACCGGCGCCGCGCCGCGCGCCCTCCAGCGTCACGTCCTTCAGCACCACCTCGATACCGGCCTTGGCGCTGACCTCCGCGATGCCCGCGCCCATCATGCCCGCGCCCAGCACGCCGACCTTGGTCACCTTCGACGCCGGTACCCCGGCCGGCCGCGACTTGCCCGCACCGATCTCGTTCAGCTGGAACCAGAACGTGTTGATCATGTTCTTGGAGACCTGGCCCGAGGCCAGCTCCACGAAGTACCGGGTCTCGATCCGCAACGCCGTGTCGAAGTCGACCAGCGCACCCTCGACGGCGGCGGCCAGCACCTTCTCCGGCGCCGGGTACACGCCGTGCGTCTTCTTCCGCAGCACGGCGGGCGCGGCGGCGAGCAGCCCGTACAGGTTCGGGTCGCCGAACCGCACGTCCGGCACCACGTACCCCGGCTTGTCCCACGGCTGCTGCGGCGCCGGGTTCTCCTTGATCCACGCCCGTGCCCGGGCGATCAGGTCCTCGCGCGACGACGCCAGCGCGTGCACCAGCCCCGCCTGCAACGCCCGCGCCGGCCGCAGCTGCTTGCCCTCCATCAACAGCGGCAACGCCGGCTGCACGCCCAGCAGCCGCACCATCCGGGTCACGCCGCCACCGCCGGGCAGCAGGCCCAGCGTCGCCTCGGGCAGCCCAACCTTGATCTTGTCGTCGTCCAGCACGACCCGGTGGTGGCACGCCAGCGCGATCTCGAAACCGCCGCCCAGCGCGCTGCCGTTGATCGCCGCGACGACCGGCTTGCCGAGCTGCTCCAACCGCCGCAGCTGGCTCTTGACCTCCTCCAGGAAGCCGAGCGACTCCAACGCGTTCTCGGGCGTGATCCGGATCAGCAGGTTCAGGTCGCCACCGGCGAAGAACGTCTTCTTCGCCGACGTGAGCACCACACCCGTGATGTCGTCACGGGCGGCCTCCAGCTTGGCGACCGCCTCGCCCATGTCCCGGTGGTACTCGGCGTTCATCACGTTCGCCGATCCGGACATGTCCATCGTGAGGGTGACGATCCCCTCGTCGTCCCGCTCGAAGTGGATAGCCATCAGACCCTCTCGATGATCGTCGCGATGCCCATGCCGCCGCCCACGCACAACGTGGCCAGCCCCCGCCGCAGGTCCCGGCGCTCCAGCTCGTCGAGCAGGGTGCCGAGGATCATGCAGCCGGTCGCGCCGAGCGGGTGGCCCATCGCGATCGCGCCGCCGTTGACGTTGACCTTCTCGTCCGGCAGGTCCAGTTCGCGCTGGAACTTCAGCACCACCGACGAGAACGCCTCGTTGATCTCGAACAGGTCGATGTCCTCGACCGTCAGCCGGGCCTTGTCCAACGCCTTGCGCGCGGCCGGGGCCGGGCCGGTCAGCATGATCGTGGGCTCCGAGCCGATGATCGCGGTGGCGATGATCCGGGCGCGGGGCGTGAGGCCGAGGTCCTTGCCCATGCGGGCGTTGCCGATCAGCATCGCCGCCGCGCCGTCCACGATCTGCGACGAGTTGCCCGGCGTGTGGACGTGCGAGATGCGCTCCACCGTCGGGTACCGGTCGATGGCGACCGAGTCGAAGCCCAGGTCGCCGTGGAACGCGAAGCTCGGCTTCAGCTTGCCCAGGGCGTCGAGCGTGGTCTCGGGGCGGATCGCCTCGTCGTGGTCCAGCACGACCGCGCCGTTCTGGTCGACCACGGCCACCAGCGACCGGTCGAAGTACCCCTTGTCACGGGCCAGCGTCGCCCGCTGCTGCGAGCGCAGCGCGAACGCGTCCACGTCCTCGCGGCTGAACCCCTCCAGCGTGGCGATCAGGTCCGCGCTCACGCCCTGCGGCACGAAGTCGACCGCCATGTTGGTCTCCGGGTCGGCCATCCACGCGCCGCCGTCCGAGCCCATCGGCACCCGCGACATCGACTCGACGCCGCCCGCCACCACCAGGTCCTCGAACCCGGACGCCACCTTCGCCGCGGCCAGGTTCACCGACTCCAGGCCGGACGCGCAGAACCGGTTGAGCTGCACGCCCGCCGGCCGCAGGTCCCAGCCGGCCGCCAGGACCGCCGTGCGGGCGATGTCCGCGCCCTGCTCGCCGACCGGCGAGACGACGCCGAACACCACGTCGTCCACCGCCGAGGTGTCCAGGTCGTTGCGCCGCGCCAACGCCGCGAGCACCCCGGAGGCCAGGGTGATCGGCTTGACGCTGTGCAGCGAACCGCGCTTCCCCCTGCCACGCGGTGTGCGCACCGCGTCGAAGATCAAGGCTTCGCTCATGTACTCCACGGTAGGGAAGTCGCCGCCCGTTGCCCATGACCGCAGCAGGTGACTTATTAGCTCACGGAGCGGACGTCGCCCGGCCGAGCTGGGCAGCGACGCCCTCCGATCCTGACAATTGCGCTCACGATCACACGTCACGTTGGCCTGTCGCGGTCATGGCGGGACGGGCCGGACGGTGGGAACGTCATCCTCATGCCAACTCGCCGTTCCGCATGGATGACCGAGGACCTGGACCAGCTGCGCGAGCTGGCCCGGACGTTCTTCGAGAGGGAGTCGGTCCCGCACCACGAGCGCTGGGCCGAGCAGAAGCAGGTGGACCGGGACTTCTGGAACAAGGCCGGGGAGGTCGGGCTGCTCTGCCTGTCCATCCCCGAGGAGTACGGCGGGGGCGGCGGCACGTTCGCGCACGAGGCCGTCCTGCTGGAGGAGCAGGCGCGGTGCGGCGACAGCGCGTGGGGCAACAGCGTGCACAGCGGGATCGTCGCCCACTACGTCAACGCCTACGGCACCGAGGAGCAGAAGCGGCGCTGGCTGCCGAAGCTGGCGTCCGGCGAGTCGGTCGGCGCGATCGCCATGTCCGAGCCCGGCGGCGGCTCCGACCTCCAGAACATCAAGACGAAGGCGCTGCGGGACGGCGACGAGTACGTGCTGTCCGGCTCGAAGACGTTCATCACCAACGGCGCGCAGGCCGACCTGGTGATCGTGGTCGCCAAGACCGACCCCGGCCAGGGCGCCACGGGCATCTCGCTGCTGGTCGTGGAGACGGGGTCGGCGCCCGGGTTCCGCCGCGGCCGGGTGCTGGACAAGATCGGGCTGAAGGGCCAGGACACCGCCGAGCTGTTCTTCGATGACGTCCGGCTGTCCGCCGCGAACCTGCTCGGCGAGGTCGAGGGCCAGGGGTTCGTCCAGCTCATGCAGCAGCTGCCGCAGGAACGGCTGATCATCGCGGTGGCGTCGGTCGCGGGCATCGAGGCGGCCGTGGACCTCACGCTGGCCTACGTGAAGGACCGCACGGCGTTCGGGCGGGAGCTGATCAAGTTCCAGAACACCCGGTTCACGCTCGCCGAGTGCGCCACCGAAGCCCGCGTGACCAGGGCTTTCGTGGACCAGTGCATCGCGGAGCACCTGGAGGGCAGGCTCGACGTGCCCACGGCGGCGATGGCCAAGTGGTGGGCCAGCGAGCGGCTGTGCCGGGTGGTGGACGAGTGCGTCCAGCTGTTCGGCGGCTACGGCTACATGACGGAGTACCCGATCGCACGCGCGTGGGCGGACGCGCGCGTGCAGAAGATCTACGGCGGGACGAACGAGATCATGAAGGAAATCATCGCGAGGTCGCTCTAGTGCCGGGGCCGTTGGAAGGGCTGAAGGTCGTCGAGCTGGCCGGGATCGCGCCCGCGCCGTTCGGCTGCATGGTGCTGGCCGACCTCGGCGCGTCGGTGGTCCGGGTGGACCGGGTCGGCGGCGGCGCGGAAGTGCCCGTGCTGGGACGCGGGCGGCGGTCGATCGGCGTGGACGTGCGCCGGCCGGAGGGCGCCGACCTGGTGCTCCGCCTGGTCGCGGAGTCGGACGTGCTGATCGAGGGCTTCCGGCCGGGCGTCACGGAGCGGCTGGGCATCGGTCCGGCGCAGTGCCTGGCCCGCAACCCGGGGCTGGTCTACGGGCGGATGACCGGGTGGGGCCAGGACGGGCCGCTGGCCGACCGCGCCGGGCACGACATCAACTACATCTCGGTGGCGGGCGCGCTGGAGCCGATCGGGCGGGCCGGCGCGCCGCCGACCGTGCCGCTGAACATCGTCGGCGACTTCGGCGGCGGCGGGCTGCTGCTGGCGATGGGCGTGCTGGCGGCGCTGTACGAGCGGGAGCGGTCCGGGCGCGGGCAGGTGGTGGACGCGGCCATGGTCGACGGCGCCGCGCTGCTGACCACGTGCCTGCACGGGATGTCCTCGATGGGCGCCTGGCCGGGTGAGCGCGGGACGAACCTGCTGGACGGCGGCGCGCCGTTCTACGACGTGTACGAGGCGGCGGACGGCCGGTTCGTCAGCATCGGCGCGTTGGAGGAGAAGTTCTACGCCGAGCTGCTGGCGGTGCTCGGGCTGGTCGACGCGGGGCTGCCCGGACGGCACGACCCGGCGAACTGGCCGGAGCTGCGGGCCCGCATCGGCGCGGCGGTGGCCACCCGGACCAGGGACGAGTGGGCGGCGCTGGCCGAGGGCACCGACGCGTGCCTCGCCCCCGTGCTGGCGCCCGGTGAGGCCGCGCGGCACGGCCACATCGCGGCGCGCGAGACGTTCGTCGAGGTGGGAGGCGTGTCGCAGCCCGCGCCCGCGCCCCGGTTCGAGCGGACGCCCGCTCCGGTGCCGAGCCCGCCGCCGGCGATCGGCGAACACACCGCCGAGGTGCTGGGCGAGCTGGGGCTGGGCGATGCGGAGATCGCCGACCTGCGGGATGCCGGTGTCATCGGCTGACCCGCTCCGGTGTCGTCGACTGACCGTTCGGTGTCATCGGTTGACATGCTTCGGCCACGCGAACGCGACCGTCGAGGTGATGTGTGAAAAAGGGCGCGAGAAATCACCTGAAGGGGTACCGGAAATGTGTGCGACCGACAGCGGCCGTGTCACGCTCGGTGCGTACACCGGCGCAATCAGGTGATGAGCTACGAGAGCCGACGAAGAACTGACGGTGTCGATGAACCTCGATGTCCGTGCCGGGGGGATGGGCGAGTGGCCCGTACCTTGGTGATCGGCGGGACCCCAGGCCCCCTTGATCGTCCGTTCGGGTGACGCGAGGCGTCGTCCAGGCAGGGATCCGTGGTCGGCGGTGAGACCGGTCGGGCGAGGACGGCGGGTTTCGCCGCATCATCCGGGTGAATGGGGGACCATGGCGGGTGACCGAACCGGAGCGGCGCTCGGCCGCCCTGCCCTGTGATACGGACGGAGACCGATCAGTGAACGTCAAGAAGGTGGTGACGCTGGCGGCGGTCGCGCTGGTGCTGTTCCTCCTGATCACCCAGCCCAACGAGTCGGCGGGGGCGGTGCGGACCGCACTCGGCTGGCTCCAGTCCGGCGCCGAGTCGATCATCACCTTCGTCCGCAGCCTCTTCGCCTAGCCCGCTGCGGGAACTCCGCTCAATGCGGTCACGATCGGTGATCGCGCAGGTCAGGCGTTGCACCGTACGGGTGGAATGAGGGCTATAACGCCCTGGTAACAGGGTTTTAGGCAAACAAGGGTCTAGCGGTTGTCGGTACCCGCTAATACGGTGCGTCGCATTGGCTGATCTTCGACCGATGAGGAGGCAGAATGGTCGAGGACTCCGGAGTCGACGAGCTGCTGCGGCAGTGGGCGGCTGAGCGCTCGGACGACGCCGAGCTGCAGGAGGTGAACCGGATCAAGGACGCGTGGCTCGCGGAAGCACCGCCGTCCCTGCCGGGCATCCCGGTGCAGCGGGCGAATGGCGGTCCCCGCGGCCTGATGAAGGTCGAGTCCGCGGATCCCGCCTACGTGGCTGCGATGCGGAAGCGGGCGCCCGAGGTGCCCGAGGCTCTGCTCGCCGCCGCCGCCAGCTACTGGCAGCTGGTGGGTGACATGCGCGAGGCGGAGCAGTGGTGGGACGCGGGCATCAGCCCGTTGGACCAACGTGCTCTGGACTACCGGGCGGCCGGGCTGACCCCCGCCGACCTCGGTCGTCGCCTCGGCCCGATGACGGTGCTCCAGCACCTGCGTCGGGGTAGCGCAGCGGCCTGGTGCGTGGCCAGGTTGCAGAGGCAACGCCGGGATGGCGTGGCCTAGTCGGAACGAGTCGGGGCGGGCTCCTGTGCGATGACAGAGGAGCCCTCACCTTGAGGGGCGGGCTCCTGTGCGAGGAGCCCCAGCCCCGTAGCAGTACCCTTGAGGCGTGCGTGGCCTCATCACCCCCCAGCGTTTGGCTGTCGCGGCCGTCTGCGTGGCGGCGATGGTCGTGTGCTGCGGGCTCGCCTACTGGCAGTGGGAGCGGTTCTCCGCGACCGGTGGCACGTTCCAGAACCTCGGCTACGTCTTCCAGTGGCCGCTGTTCGGCCTCTTCCCGGCGTTCATGGTGTGGCGCATCCGCAGGTTGGACGCCCGCCGCAAGGCCGAGGAGGCCGCCGCGGCCGAAGCCGGCGCCGCCGACGGGGCCGTCCCGGAGCCGGTGGTCGCGCCGTCGAAGCCGGTCGTTACCGTTGAGCCCGTCAGAGCACCCGCGCACGACGACGAGGACGACGAGCTCGCGGCCTACAACCGCATGCTCGCCGCACTCCACGCGCGGGACCAGCGGTGAACGAAGGTAGGGCGATGAGCGGCGCGTTGACCAGGTTCCGGTTCATGGCTTACGTGGTCGGTATCGGCCTGCTGCTCCTCGTGATCGCCATGATCGCCAAGTACGCGGGCGGCGACGACGCCATGATGCACGTCGTCGGCCCGGTCCACGGCTTCCTCTACGCGGTCTACCTCGTGCTCACGGTCGACCTCGCGCTCAAGGCCCGCTGGTCGATCAAGGGCACCGCGCTGGTGCTGCTCGCGGGCACGATCCCGTTCGTGTCGTTCTACGCCGAGCGCAAGGTGGTCGAGAGCGTCCGGGCCGAGAAGAGCCTGTGACCCGGGCCGACCCGAGCCGCTCTCGCTTCGCACGTGTGATTCTCGGACCAGCCCCGCGCCGACCCGACCGGTCGGCGCTACCGGCATGTCCGCACCCCAGGGAGGACCTCGCCTGATGGAAAGCCGTCGCACGCCCCTGCACGCCGAGCACGAAGCGCTGGGCGCCATGTTCACCGACTTCGCGGGCTGGCGGATGCCGCTGCGCTACGACAGCGAGCTGGCCGAGCACCACGCCGTGCGCACGTCCGCGGGCCTGTTCGACCTCACCCACATGGGCGAGATCGTGCTCACCGGCCCCGGCGCGGGCGCCGCGCTCGACCGCGCCCTCGTCGGCCACGCGTCCGCGATCCGCCTCGGCCGCGCCCGCTACACGATGATCTGCGAGGCCGACGGCGGCGTGATCGACGATCTGATCGTCTACCGCACCGGCGAGCAGGAGTACCTGGTCGTGGCCAACGCCTCGAACGCCGCCGTCGTGCGCGACGCGCTGGTCGAGCGGGCGGAGGGCTTCGACACGACGGTCGAGGACAGGTCGACGGACTACGCGCTGCTGGCCGTCCAGGGTCCGAAGGCCACCGGGATCCTCGCCGGCCTCACGCCCACCGACCTGGGCGAGGTCAAGTACTACGCGTCGTACCCGACGGAGGTGGCGGGCAAGTCGGTGCTGCTGGCCCGCACCGGCTACACCGGCGAGGACGGCTTCGAGCTGTTCGTCGCGCCGGACGACGCCGCGCACGTCTGGGCGGCGCTGATGGAGGCGGGCGAGCCGCACGACCTCAAGCCCGCCGGCCTCGGCTGCCGCGACACGCTCCGGCTGGAGGCGGGCATGCCGCTGTACGGCAACGAGCTGGGCCGCGACCGCACGCCGTTCCACGCGAACCTCGGCCGGGTGGTGAAGCTCGACAAGCCCGGCGACTTCGTCGGCCGCGAGGCGCTGGCCGCCGTCGCGGAGCAGGGTGTGGACCGCAGGCTGGTCGGCCTGAAGACCACTTCGCGCCGGGCGCCGCGGCACGGGTACCCGGTGCTGGACGCGTCGGGCGAGCCGATCGGCGAGGTCACCAGCGGCGCGCTGTCGCCGACGCTCGGGTACTCCGTGGCGATGGCCTACGTGGCCGTCGGCGAGACTGAGCCCGGCACCCGGCTGTCGGTGGACGTCCGGGGCAGGCACGAGCCCGTCGAAGTCGTCGCACTGCCGTTCTACACGCGAACCAGCTAAGGGAGAGACCCACACATGTCCGAGCACTTCAACGCCTCTCTCGCGGAGTTCGACCCGGAGGTGGCGGACGCCGTCGCCGCCGAGCTGCGCCGCCAGCAGGGCACGCTCGAGATGATCGCCTCGGAGAACTTCACGCCGGTGTCGGTGCTCCAGGCGCAGGGTTCGGTGCTGACGAACAAGTACGCCGAGGGCTACCCGGGTCGCCGCTACTACGGCGGCTGCGAGCACGTCGACGTGATCGAGCGGCTGGCGATCGAGCGGGTCAAGGCGCTGTTCGGGGCGGGCTTCGCGAACGTGCAGCCGCACTCCGGCGCGCAGGCGAACGCGTGCGCGATGTTCGCGCTGATCCAGCCGGGCGACACGATCCTGGGCCTCGACCTGGCGCACGGCGGCCACCTCACCCACGGCATGCGGATCAACTTCTCCGGCAAGCTCTACAACGTGGTCCCGTACCACGTGTCGGAGGACGACGGCCGGGTCGACATGGCCGAGGTCGAGCGGCTGGCCACCGAGTCCAAGCCGAAGCTGATCGTGGCGGGCTGGTCGGCGTACCCGCGTCAGCTCGACTTCGCCGAGTTCCGCCGGATCGCCGACTCGGTGGGCGCCTACCTGATGGTGGACATGGCGCACTTCGCCGGTCTGGTGGCGGCGGGTCTGCACCCGAGCCCGGTGCCGCACGCGCACGTCGTCACCACGACCACGCACAAGACCCTCGGCGGTCCGCGCGGCGGCGTGATCCTGACCAACGAGGCCGACCTGGCGAAGAAGATCAACTCGGCGGTGTTCCCCGGTCAGCAGGGCGGTCCGCTGGAGCACGTGATCGCGGGCAAGGCGGTGGCGTTCAAGCACGCGGCGTCGCCCGAGTTCGCGGACCGGCAGCGGCGCACGGTCGAGGGCGCGAAGATCCTCGCGGACCGGCTGTCCCGCCCCGACGCGGCGGCGGCCGGTGTGAAGGTCCTCACCGGCGGCACGGACGTGCACCTCGTGCTGGTCGACCTGGTGGCGTCCGAGCTGGACGGCAAGCAGGCCGAGGACCGGCTGCACGAGGTGGGGATCACGGTGAACCGCAACGCGGTGCCGAACGACCCGCGTCCGCCGATGGTGACGTCCGGCCTGCGCATCGGCACGCCGGCGCTCGCCACCCGCGGGTTCGGCGAAGCGGACTTCGTCGAGGTGGCGGACATCATCGCGACCGCGTTGCAGGCGTCGCCGGACCTGGCCGAGCTGCGGTCCCGGGTCGAGGTGCTGGCGGCCAAGCACCCGCTGTACCCGAACCTGTGAACTACGCCACGAAATAGCCCGTGCCCACTGGAGGTTGTCCCGTGCGCCACCCGCGTACGGGACAACTGAAAGAGGCACCATGACCACGACGTTCGACGCCTTGGCGCTGCCGCGCGACGCACAGGACCTGCTGTTCCGCGAAGCGCGCACGGCGAACTCGTTCACCGACGAACCGGTGCTCGACGAGCAGCTCCGCGAGGTCTACGAGCTCGTGAAGTGGGGTCCGACCTCGATGAACAGCCAGCCCCTGCGGGTGCTGGTCGTGCGCGGCGAGGAGGCCAGGAACCGGCTCCTGCCGCACATGTCGGAGGGCAACCGGGCCAAGACCCGGTCCGCCCCGGTGACCGTGATCCTCACCGCCGACACGGACTTCCACGAGCACTTCGGCCGGACGTTCCCGAACTACCCGGGCGCCAAGGACGCGTTCGCCGACGACGCCGGGCGGACCGAGGCGGCGAAGATGAACGCCCTGCTCCAGGTCGGCTACTTCATCGTGGGCGTCCGAGCGGCCGGTCTCGCCGCCGGTCCGATGACCGGCTTCGACCAGGACGGCGTGCGCCGCGAGTTCTTCGCCGACACGACCCAGATCCCGCTGGTGGTCGTCAACATCGGCCACCCGGACCCCTCCGGCACCCACCCGCGCAACCCGCGCCTGGACTTCGCCGAAGTCGTCACCGTCGTCTGACCGCCCTGATCCCCCGGCCAACCCAGGCCGGGGGATCGGTGTGTCCACAGCGGACTGCACAGGTCGTGCGCCCGGCGGACTGGCCAGCCGGTGGGCTGGGCAACCGGTGGATCAGGCGGCAGGCGCCGTCACCCCCGGCGGCAGGCACTCGACGTTGCGCTTCCCGTTGGGCTGCACCACGAACCAGGTGCCGCCGACGCCCTGGCCCTTCCACTGGCCAGGTGCCTCGTCCTTCGCGTAGGTGTAGAGCGGCCAGCCGTCCAGCGTGACCTGCTCGCTGCCGTCGGCCCGCTTCACCGTCGACACGAGCGCCGGGTCGACGCCCTGCAACTGCGGCGCGCCGCTGGACAGCACGGGCGGCCACGTGACGGCGCACTGACCCTCGCAGTTGGACTTCGCCGGCGTCGGCGTGTCCTTGTCGAACCGGTACAGCGTCCGGCCGTCGCCGTCCTGCACGACGTCGCCCATCTTGGGGACGCTCTTGCCCACCAACGAGATCCGGGGGCCGGACGGCGCGGGCGCGGCCTGGGCCTCCGGCACGTCGGCCTCCTCGGCGAGGCTCTCGTCCGGGGAGGCTTCCGCCGGGTCGGCGTCCTCGACCGGTGCGGGCTCCTCGCTGGTCGGAGGGGCCAGGGGCTCCGGGACGTCGCCGTAGTCGCCCTGGGCAGCGGCCCCCACCTGTCCGGTCTGCGCGACCGTCCGGCCTTGCAGCCCGGTGGCGTTGGAAGTCCACATGACCAGCGCGAGCACGGCAGCCATGCCGCCCGCGACGGCGATGGCGATGCGGTTTCGTCGGATCACACTCACTCCTCCTTGGTCCGTCAATCGCTCCACCGACCCATACGGCCCTTCCTCGGACGTGGTTCAGGCCCGGCGCGGAGACAGGGGTCCGGTCCTCTCGCGCCCGAACGTCCGGGCCGTTTTCCGGACACCGCGTAGGGTGTTCCGGTGGGCAACGAGATCTCCTTCCCGCGCCAGCACGCGCGCACCCAGCGGTTCACCCTTGGCGCACCGCGCACCTTCACCGTGGCACCGGACGGCGCCGCGGTGTACTTCCTCCGCACCGCCACGGCCACGAGCCGGGCGAACGGCCTGTGGGCGTTCGACACCGCGACCCGGTCCGAGACCCTGCTGGTCGACCCGGCCACGCTGCTGACCGATCCCGAGGACCTGTCCCCGGAGGAGAAGGCACGCCGCGAGCGCACCCGTGAGCAGGCGGCGGGCATCGTCGGCTACGCCACGGACGGCGGCGCGCGGCGGGCGGTGTTCGCGTTGTCCGGCAGGCTGTTCGTGGTCGAACTCGCCACCGGCGCGGTGCGCGGGCTGCCGGTCGCCGGAGCGGCCGTCGACCCCCGGCTCGACCCGACCGGGCGCAAGGTCGGGTACGTGGCGGACGGCGCGCTGCACGTCGTGGAGCTGGAGTCGGGTGCGGACCGGGTGGTCGCCGCGCCGGACGGACCGGACGTGACGTGGGGCCTGGCGGAGTTCATCGCGGCGGAGGAGATGAGCCGGTACCGCGGGTACTGGTTCTCCCCGGACGGCGAGCGGGTGCTGGCGGCCCGGGTGGACAACGCGCCCGTGCCGCGCTGGCACATCGCCGACCCGGCGAACCCCGACAAGCCCGCCGCCGAGATCGCCTACCCCGCCGCGGGCGATGCCAACGCGGTGGTCGGCGTGTCGGTCTTCGGCGCGGAACGGGTCGACGTGACGTGGGACCGCGACGCGTTCCCGTACCTGGCCACGGTGTCGTGGTCGTCGCACGGCAGGCCGCTGCTCCAGGTGCAGTCACGGGACCAGCGCCGCGTCCGCGTGCTGGCGGTGGACGTCGAGACCGGTGACGTGGACGTGGTGGCCGACGACACCGACCCGCACTGGCTGGAGATCGTGCCGGGCGCGCCGCGCTGGACGCCGGACGGCGACCTGCTGCGCGTGCTGCCGGTCGGTGACGCGAACCGGCTCGTCGTCGGCGACCGCCCGTGGACGCCGGACGGGTTCCAGGTGCGCGCGGTGCTGGACGTGGCCGAGGACGGCGTCCTGGTGACCGCGTCCACCGACGACCCGACGCAGGCGCACGTCTTCCTGGTCACCGCCGACAGCGTCACCCGGCTGTCCGCTGAGGATGGTGTGCACGGCGCGACCAGGGCGGGCGGTGTGCTCGTGCTGGTGTCCTCGGCGATGGACCGCTTCGGGCCGAAGGTCACGGTGTCCACCGGCGGCGACATCGGGACGTTCGCGGAAACCCCCGTGCTCACGCCGCAAGTGCGGCTGATGACCGTCGGTGAACGAGAGCTGAGGGCGGCGCTGCTGTTCCCGCGCGACCACGTGCCGGGCGTGCGGCTGCCGGTGCTGCTGGACCCGTACGGCGGGCCGCACTCGCAGCGCGTGGTGTCGGCGCGGAACGCCTACCTGACCTCGCAGTGGCTGGCCGACCAGGGTTTCGCGGTACTGGTGGTGGACGGCCGCGGCACGCCGGGCCGCGGTCCGGCGTGGGAGCGGGAGATCGCGTTCGACTTCGCCGGAGCGACCCTCGACGACCAGGTGGACGCCCTGCACGCGGTCGCCGCCACGGAACCCGACCTCGACCTGACCAGGGTGGGCATCCGGGGCTGGTCGTACGGCGGGTACCTGGCCGCGCTGGCCGTCCTGCGCCGCCCGGACGTGTTCCACGCGGGCATCGCCGGCGCGCCGGTCACCGACTGGCGGCTGTACGACACCCACTACACCGAGCGCTACCTGGGCCACCCGGCCGACCGGCCCGAGGTCTACGAGACGAACTCGCTCATCGCCGACGCCCCGAAGCTGGAGCGCCCGCTGATGATCGTGCACGGCCTGGCGGACGACAACGTGGTGGCCGCCCACACCCTGCGGCTCTCGTCGGCGCTCCTGTCCGCGGGTCGCCCGCACACCGTGCTGCCGCTGTCCGGCGTCACGCACATGACCCCGCAGGAGCAGGTGGCCGAGAACCTGCTGCTGCTCCAGGTCGACTTCCTCAAGCGGTCGCTGGGCTAGGACCCGGCAGACGGAAGGGGCCGCCCCGGCGGGAAAGCCGGGGCGGCCCCTTCGCGGAACAGATCACGCCGGCGAGTGCCGCACCAGGTAGGGCGGGATCGAGTTGCCGACCAGGGCGAGGTCGTCGATCGTCTCCGGCTGGTAGCCGCACTCCGGCAGGCGCTCGACCATGAGCGCGGTCGGGTCCGCCACCTCGTCGGCGCGCCCGAACAGGTAGGCCCACTCGTGCTCGTCCGAGCCGTAGTACGCCACCGTGCCGAACACCTCGTTGAACCGCTGCCACATCCGGATCAGCGTGGTGTTGCGCCACATCGTCTGGCAGCCCGCCTGCGACACCACGACGCCACCCGGCGTGAGCAGCGCCTTGCACATGGCCAGGAACTCCTCGCCGTACAGGCGGTTGTGCTGCGCTTCTTCCTCGCGCTCGTCCGGCAGGTCCACCAGGACGATGTCGTAGCGCTCCGACGTCGTCCGGATGTACTCGTAGCCGTCGATGTACCGCACGCGGATCGGGCCTTCGCCCTTCTCGGCGAGGGCCAGTTCGGCCTGCGTGTACCCGTAGGGCAGGTGCTCGGCGCACAGCCGCACGGCCTGCGAGTCGATGTCGATGTGGTCGACCACCGAAGCGCCCGCCGCCACCGCCATCTGGCACACCACGCCCTCCGACGACCCGATGACCAGCACCCGGTCGACGCGGTCGGCGAGCAGCAGCGCCGGCGCCATCAGCGCCTCGTGGTACGTCAGCTGGCTGAACTCGGTGCTCTGCCGGTCGTCGTCGCAGAACAGCGACAACCCCTGGGCGGTGCGGGCGATCACCAGGTGCTGGAACTCGGTCCTGGTGTCGACCACGACCTCCTCGACGTCCCAGTGCCTGGTCATACCGGCCGCGAGCGGTTCGCGGATCAAGACGCCTTCTCCTCACCGACGAGCGCGGGGACGCGGTGTCCCCGGCTGACAATGTCCGTCCGTGCCGACACAGCTCCCAGCGCTTCGGCCAGCAACTGCACCGCGAGCGCGGGCTTGGCGCGCGTGCCGCAGGTGAACACGTCCACGAACACCGCTCCGACTTCCGGGTACGTGTGGATGGACGCGTGCGACTCCGACAACAGGGCCAGCACGGTGACCCCTTGCGGCTCGAACTGCTTGGAGACCACCTCCAACACCGTGGCATCCGCCTGGGTGAGCGCTTCACCGAGCGCGTGTCGCAGGAACCGCTCGTCGTCGAGCAGTTCGGGGCTCACGCCTTCAAGCTCGGCGAGCACGTGCTGTCCTGCGAACAAGCCAACCGGCTCGATTTCGCACGGGAGTTCGGACATCAATCACTCCAAACATCTTCAGGAGGTGCACTGCGACGGACAGGCGGGGGCGTGCTCATCGCACGCAGTGGGTGGCCAGCGGCGGGAAGCCGTTGAACGCCACCGAGGAGTAGCTGGCCGTGTAAGCGCCCGCGCCGAGCAGGTCGACGTGATCGCCCGCGCGCAACTCCAGGGGCAGGTGGTAGCACGTGTTCTGGTACAGGACGTCGTCCGCGTCGCACGTGGGGCCGGCGATCACGACCGGGCCGACGGGTCCGCCGTCCCGGCTGGTCCTCAGGGGGTAGGCGATCGCCTCGCCCTCGGTCTCCGCGAGTCCACCGTACCTGCCGATGTCGAGGAACACCCATCGGCGTTCGTCCGAATAGGACTTCCGCGCGACCAGCACCACCTCGGACCGGATGACGCCCGACTCGGCGACGATCGCGCGCCCCGGCTCGATCATCACCCGGGGCGTGCGGCAGTCGGCGGGTAGGCCGCCGAAGTGGCGTTCGATCGACGCCCTGATGGCCGTGCCGTACGCGGACAGCGGCGGTGGCTGCTCCAGGTAGCCGGCGGGCAGGCCGCCGCCCAGGTTCACGGTCGTCAGCGGCAGGCCCTCGGCGCGCAGCTTCCCGGTGATCAGGGCGGCGTCGGCGATCGCGGCGTCCCAGCCGCCCGGGTCGAGCTGCTGCGACCCGGCGTGGAACGCCACACCCAGCGGAACCAGCCCCGACTCCGCCGCCAACCGCAGCAAATCCGTCGCCATCTCGGGCGAGCAGCCGAATTTCTTGCCGAACGGGTAGGTGGAGCCCTTGCTGTTCACCAGGATCCGCAGCAGCACGGACGCGCCGGGCGCGTGCTCGGCGAGCGCGAGCACGTCCTGTTCGCTGTCGGACACGAACAGTCGCACACCCCGCCCGTACGCGTACGCGATGTCCCGCGCCTTCTTGATCGGGTTGCTGTACGAGATGGTCTCCGGCGCGGCTCCGCGCGCCAGGCACAGGTCGATCTCCGCGGGGCTGGCGACGTCGAACGAGCACCCCTCGGCGGCCAGCAGCTCGACCACTTCGGGCGTCGGGTTCGCCTTGACCGCGTAGAAGATCCCCACCTGAGGCAACGCCGAGCGGATGGCCGCGAACCGGTCGCGCACGGTCGGGAGGTCGATCACCAGGCAGGGGGTGTCCGGTTGCTCATGGTCCAGGAAACGACGGATACGAGCTGTTGCCTCGTCAAGCCGTTGATCGGCAAAGCTCTTCGTCATCTCGCTAGGGGTCCCCCTCCGCAACCGTGTTCGGGCACGGCCGTCCACTCTAGGTGCTGAAGGTGAAAAATGCGCTATCGGCCGGCGAAGTTGTGATGCAACTCCACGACGGTGATGTCCGGCGGCGCGCCCACCCGCACCGGCGGACCCCAGAAGCCGACGCCGTTGGTGGTGTAGACCTGGGTGCCGTCGATCGTCTCCAGCCCGCTGCGCATCGGCTGCTGCAGGCCGACCGCGAGGTGGAACGGGAACATCTGGCCGCCGTGCGTGTGCCCGGACAGCTGCAGGTCCACCCCGTGCTTCGCGGCCTCGCGCACCTGCACCGGCTGGTGCGCCATCAGCACGACGGGCCTCGACTTGTCCCGACCGTCGAGGGCGCGGGCGAAGTCGGGCGCGTCCTCGAAGGCCACACCGGTGACGTCGCTGACACCCGCGAGGTCGAACGCCGCGCCCGCCCGTTCGATCGTCAGCCGCTCGTTGCGCAGCGGGCTGACCCCGAGCCGGTCCAGCTCCATCAGCCACGGCTCGGCGCCCGAGTAGTACTCGTGGTTGCCGGTCACGAAGAAGCTGCCGTGCGTGCTCACCAGGTCGCGCAGCGGAGCCGCGGCCTCACCCAGCTCGTCCACCGTGCCGTCGACCAGGTCGCCCACGATGGCGACCAGGTCCACCTGCTGCTCGTTGATCATCCGCACGATCCGCTCGGTGTGCGAGCGGCCGAGCAGCGGCCCCAGGTGGATGTCGCTCACCACCGCGATCCGGTAGCCGGACAGCCGCGGGTCGAGCTTGCCCAGCGTCACGGGCACCCGCTTGATCACCGGGTCGCCCAACGCCTGCGTGGCGCCGTACGTCACGACGCCCGCCGTGGCCACCCCGCCGGCGACCGCCAGCGACCGTGCGATGAACAGCCGTCGGCCCGGGTCGGCCGGCTGCTCCTCGGGCACCGGTGCACCCTCCGGCGCCTCCCTCGGCGCCTCCGCGACCGGTGCGCCCTCAGGTGCCTCCACGACCGCGTTGGGCACACCTGTGGCGACCGCCACCTCCAGCCGCCGCCTCGAACGCAGGATCAGCAGCCGCGGGATCTCCAGCACGCCCAGGATCAGCGCGAAGTAGAACGCGCCCGCCAGCCAGAAGAACCCCGGCCAGGCCAGCGCGTCGCCGAGGGCCGACCCGAGCCTGCTCACCGCGAGGCCGGCCATCACCAGCACGTAGAGGAGGAGCACCACGACGGTGCCGGTCCGGCGGCCGCGGCCGGGCAGGGTCGTGTCCCGGACGGCCCGCTTCCAGATGTAGTAGTGGGCTGCGCCCATGACGACGGCGAACAGCACGAAGAAGAACAAGCCCGGCCTCCAAGGTGGTGATGGGACCAGTTTCCACGACTCTCGAACCTCGCATGCAACCTCCTGAGTGCCCGGCTGCGTGATTACCTCGTACCGCAGCACGGGGGAGGACAGATGAGTGATCGGGACACCGCGTTCGCCGAGTACTTCGCGGCGCGGTCCGAGGCCATGCGCGGCACGGCGTACCTGCTGTGCGGCGACTGGCACCGTGCCGAGGACCTGGTCCAGGCCACGTTCACCAAGCTCTACGTGGCGTGGCGGCGGATCAACCGGCACGAGGCACTCGACGCCTACACGCGGCAGACGCTGGTCCGGACGTTCGTGTCCGACCTGCGTCGGGGGTGGTTCCGCAACGAACGGGTGAGCGGGACGACCGCCGACGCGGCGGCCGTCGGGCGCGGCTCGACGGAGGACCGGCTGGTGCTGCTGGCGGCGCTGGCCCGGGTCCCGCCGCGGCAACGCGCCGTGCTCGTGCTCCGGTACTGGGAAGACCTGTCGGTCGAGGAGACCGCCAGGGCGTTGGGCTGTTCCGAAGGAACGGTGAAGAGCCAGGCCGCGCGGGGGCTGCAGACGCTGCGCGGCCTGATCACCCCTCAGCAGGGAGAAGTGGTGCGATGAACGAGCACGAGCTGAAGAGCGCGTTGCAGGACGCGATGGTGGCGAGCAGCCCGCCGCCACCGATGGATGCCGGGGCTGCGCTGGAACGGGGCCGCCGTGCGCACCGCCGCAGGCAGGCCACGTGGGGAGGGGCGGTCGCCGGACTCGGGGTGGTCGCCATCGCGGTCGGCGCCGTGCTGGTGCCGAACCTGGCGGGTGGCGACGGTCTAGCCGGGGTGGGGGCGCAGTCGTCGGAGTCGCGGTCGGCCGACGCCCGACCGTCGATGACGTCGATCCCACCGTCGCCGCCCCAGCCGGAGACCTCGAACGCGGCCTCGGCGTCACCGTCCCGGGGTGAGGAGGGGGTTCCCTGGCCGAACGGGCAGGGCGACCGGACCTCGACCAACGGGCCGCGGGCGGACAAGAGCGTCGCGGTGCTCAACGACCTGGCCTCGTCGTTGCCCAACGGGGTCGGGGTCGAGGACCGGGAGCGGCTCCAGCACCGGGACTACGGGCCGATGACGCGCACCCAGTCCCAGTTCGCCGACTACGCCGCCGACGGGCTGGAGGTCTGGGAGTACCTGGCGTACACGCCGGTCGTGCGCAGCGGCGCGCCGGGCGTCGGGCAGCTGTGGGTCCAGGTCGAGACCAAGGGCAACAAGCGCCTCCAAGGCCCGGGGGGCTGCGGAATGGTCGTCGAACAGGTGTACCCGGCGAGCCAGGGGGGCCGGTGTGACGAGGTCGACGCGGCCGGCGCACGGGTCGCCGTCGTCACCGCCGAAGGCACGGCGGAAGGCATGGAGCAGGCCGCCTTCTACAAGCACGCCGACGGCACGCTGGTGATCGTGGCCCAGTCCAGGGAGTACGAGCGCTCGGGTCACCCGGGGCTGGCCGAGCTGCCGCTGACGCCGCAGCAGCTCGCGGCCATCGCCGCCGACCCGAAGTTCCGCCTGGACTGAGTCGGGAGGGACGGGGAGGCCGGGCGCCGCGGGTGCCCGGCCTCTTCGGTGTCCGCGCGTGTCCGGGTGTCGGTGTGTCGTCCGTCCAGGGGTACTCCATCCGGGTGTTCGTGCAGGTAACGTCGTGTGTGCCATGCGGACCCTGCTCATCGACAACCACGACTCGTTCACCTTCAACCTCTTCCAGTACCTGGCCGAGGTGAACGGGCGCGAGCCGGTCGTCATCACCAACGACGACTCGGGGTTCCGGCTGTCCGACCTGCGCCGGTTCGACAACGTGGTGATCTCGCCCGGACCCGGCCGGCCGCAGCGCGAGGCCGACTTCGGACTGTGCCGCGCGGTGATCGAACAGGCGGAGATCCCGCTGCTCGGGGTGTGCCTCGGGCACCAGGGGCTGTGCCTGGCGCACGGCGCGTCGGTGGAGCTGGTGCCGCCCCGGCACGGGGTGGTGGACCTGGTGCGGCACACCGGGGTGGACGTGTTCGCCGGCCTGCCGTCACCGCTGCCCGTGGTGCGGTACCACTCGCTGGCCGTGACCGACCTGCCCGATGCGCTGGAGCCGATCGCGTGGACGTCCTCGGACGACGTGCTGATGGGCGTGCGCCACCGTTCACGGCCCGCGTGGGGCGTGCAGTTCCACCCGGAGTCGGTGTGCACGTCGCACGGCCACCAGCTCCTGGCCAACTTCCGGGACCTGACCTCCGCCGCAGCCGTCTCGCCCGCCGTCGTTCCCCTGCCTTCGGTCAACGCTCCTCCTGCGGCCCCCGCCGCCGCTCCGACCGCCGCTTCCGCCCCCTCGGTCCGGGAGGTGCTGGTGCGGCGCGTGGACGTGCACCCGTCGGCGGAGGACGTGTTCGCGGCTCTGTACGGGGCATCTGATGACGCGTTCTGGCTGGACAGCAGCCTCGTCGGCGCACGGGGCCGGTTCTCCGTGATGGGCGACGCGCAGGGGCCGCTGGCGCGCGTGGCGACGTACGACGTGTGGACCGGGGAGGTCACCGTGGACGGCGTCACGCATCCCGGGCCGTTCTTCGACTGGCTGGAAGCCGACCTGGCCGCGTGGCGGGTGACACCGCCGGACGACGTGCCGTTCGAGTTCGCGCTCGGCTGGGTCGGCTACCTCGGGTACGAGGTGAAGGCCGAATGCGGCGGCGTGGCGACGCACCGTTCGGAGCAGCACGATGCGGCATTCGTCTTCGCCGACCGGGCGCTGGTTTTCGACCACGTTTCGCGGTGCGTCTACCTGTTGGCGTTGACCGACGAGGACGGCTGGTTGGGCCGAACGGCCGATTTCCTGCGTGATTTCACCACTGTTGCCGCATCGGCGCCCCGGCCCGCGCGTGCGGAGTCGGTGCAAGCCCGGCACAGCCGTTCGCACTACCTCAAGCTGGTGGCGGCCTGCCAGGAGGCCATCACGGCCGGCGAGAGCTACGAGGTGTGCCTGACGAACACGGTGACGTGGCGCGGCGAGGTAGACCCGTGGGACGCCTACCGGTTCCTCCGCGCGGAAAGCCCGGCGCCGTTCGGCGCGTTGCTCCGTTTCGGTGCGCTCTCCGTGCTCAGCACTTCACCCGAGCGGTTCATCAGGGTCGACCGACGGGGTGTCGTCGAATCGGAGCCAATCAAGGGCACGAGACCCCGCGGGGCCACCGCCGTCGAGGACGAGGCTTTGCGCACAGCCTTGGCGACCAGCCCGAAGGACCGGGCCGAGAACCTCATGATCGTGGACCTGGTCCGCAATGATCTGGGCCATTGCGCGGAAGTCGGCAGCGTCGAGGTGCCCAGGATCTTCGAGGTGGAGAGCTACGCGACAGTGCACCAGCTCGTCAGCACCGTTCGGGCCAGACTGCGTTCCGGAAGTTCCGCCGCCGACGTGGTTAGGGCGGCGTTCCCGGGTGGGTCCATGACGGGTGCGCCCAAGATCCGGACAATGCAGATCATCGACGGGCTGGAAGCCGGGCCCAGGGGGGTCTACTCCGGGGCGCTCGGATACTTCTCACTCTCCGGAACGGCCGACTTCAGCATCGTCATCAGGACGCTGGTGGTGGACCGGGACAAGGTGAGTTTCGGGGTGGGGGGCGCGGTCATCGCGCTGTCCGACCCCGAGGAGGAATTCGAGGAGACCGCGGTCAAGGCGACCGCGCTGCTCAGCCTGCTGGACGCCGAGTTCCCAGGGCGCACCAGAATGGCCTGACGGCCACTGACCTGCGTTTTTCCCCTGCGGTAGTGGCGGTCCACCGCAGGGGAAAACGACGCGACTCAGGAGGCGTGCGCTTCCTGGAACTGCACGACCAGGCCCTGGGGAATGCGACCGCGGTCGGAGATCTGGTGGCCCTGCGCGCGCGCCCAGTCCCGAATCGCCTGCGCCTGCGCCTTGTCACCAGCCTTTACCGTGCTCTTGCCGGTGCCCTTGCGCTGCTTGCGGCCACCCGCCCGGCGCGCCTTGGCGACGAAGTCGGCCAGGGACTCGCGGAGCTTGTCCGCATTGTCCTTGGAGAGATCGATGGAGTACTCCACTCCGTCCAGCGCGAAGGTCACGGTCTCGGCGGCTTCGCTGCCGTCGAGGTCGTCGATGAGTTGGACGACGGTCTGCTGTGCCACTGTTCCTCCGTGTGTGCTCGCATAGCGCGTGCTGCCTACGACTTGTTCTGCGCCACACGCTTCGACGACACCATAGTGCACCAGAGGAATATCGCCTAACCTTTCGCGGCGAAAATGTGACTGATGCCCCCGGACGGGTCATTTCGCCGGCTTAACCGCAGCCACCCGAAATGGGAGCGTGCCGAAGCGTCGTCCGTGGTGCCGGTCACACCCGGTCGAGTGGCCTATCCTGGGAGTCGGGTACCCGCCCAGGGTAGGGAAGGTCGGGAGCGATGCACGGTTACACGCCGGACAAGGACGCGATCCTCAAGCGATTGCGGCGCATCGAGGGGCAGGTCCGCGGCCTCCAGCGGATGGTGGAGAGCGACGAGTACTGCATCGACGTGCTGACCCAGATCTCGGCCGCGACCAAGGCGTTGCAGGCGGTGTCCCTGGGGTTGCTGGACGAACACCTGAAGCACTGCGTTGCGCAAGCCGCGGCCGAGGGTGGCGAGGTTGCGGAGGCGAAGATCGCCGAAGCGTCCGCCGCGATCGGCCGCCTAGTCCGATCCTGAGGGCCGGGACTCCCGGTCGTCGCTCCCCGGGGTCGGGGGTCGTGCGGCGGCCGGGCGACCTGATCGAGTAGAGTGCTCCCACCGGCCCCCGTAGCCCAATCGGCAGAGGCAGCGGACTCAAAATCCGTCCAGTGTGCGTTCGAGTCGCACCGGGGGCACAAGGCCTGACCAGGCCGAACAACTGAACCAAGATCAGAGATGTTGATCTCTGTCCATGACAGTGTCCATGAGTACACTGAGGTCATGGGCAGAGTTAGTGCTGCGCGCCGCCCGAAGGGCAACATCCGGGAGCGCGGGAACTCGCTTCAGGTCCGGTACTTCGCCGGACGAGACCCGGTCACGGGCAAGGACGTCTACCTCACCGCTTCGATCCCCGGTCACGACGATGCGGCTTACCGCAAGGCTGGAGGACAAGCTCGCCGAGTTCCGCACGCAGGTGAACAAGCAGCGCTCCGCAGAGTCGAGCGTCTCGCTGTCCTACGCGCTGGATGAGTGGATGCGCACCAGCGAGATCGAGGACAGCACCCGCAAGACCTACGTCGGATACATAGAGCGCACCATCAAGCCCGCCGTGGGCGGTCTGGCGGTGAAGAAGATCAGCCCGCGCATCCTGGAGAGCTTCTACACGGAGCTTCGCCGGTGCCGGGTGCGCTGCGATGGCAAGCCGTACATCGAGAAGCACAAGACGGCCGAGCCCACGACTGCCTCGAAGAGAAGTGCAAGGCCCACTCCTGCAAGGGAATGGCTGCGTCGACAGTGCGTCAGATCCACTCGATCCTCAGCGGCACACTGGATGCCGCAGCCCGTTGGGAGTGGATCGACGCCAGTCCGGCGCAGCTCGCCCGACGCCCGAAGCAGAAGCCGCCGCAGCCGGACCCGCCGAGTCCCGCTGAAGCAGCGCGGCTGGCTGAAGAGGCGTTCCGGATGGATGACGACTGGGGCACGTTGGTGTGGCTCGTCATGACGACGGGAATGCGTCGCGGTGAGCTGTGTGGGTTGCGGTTCAACCGGGTGGACCTCGACGCGGAGCTGATCGACCTTCGCCGCAACTGGGTCGGTGGCAAGGAGAAGGACACCAAGACCCACCAGAACCGGCGGATCGCGCTCGACTCGGAAACCGTGACGCTGCTCCGTGAACAGCGTGAGCGCGTAGCCGACCGGGTGTGTTCGATCGGAGGCGAGTTCACCGAAGACCTGTTCGTCTTTAGCGGCACCAGGTCGCTCGACCACAAGCAGCCGTACTCGCCGAATGCCGTGACCCAGCGGTACAAGGACATGGCAGACCGGCTCAAGATCGACACGCACCTACATGCTTTGCGCCACTACTCGGCTACCGAATTGCTGACCGCTGGTATAGACCTCCGCACGGTCGCCGGCCGTCTAGGGCACGGCGGGGGAGGTGCGACCACTTTGCGCGTGTATGCGGCATGGGTGGCCGCGTCGGACCGGAAGGCGGCTGAAATTCTGGGGTCGAGGATGCCCAAGCGGACGCGTAGTTGACGTCAGCCGGTTAGCGCCTCCAGTCGCTGACGCTGTCGAACCGATCCGACTTGCGCAGCGAGCAGCCGTGCCCGTTCCGCGTGAACGGTTGCCTCGCGCTGCTCTCCTCGTGCGGACAGCACACGCGCGAGGTCCACTCGCAGAGCCGTTTCCGCTCGCGCGAAATCAGGGTCCAGATGGTCGAGCACGCCGGTCAACACGTCGGCCGCTTCCGGCTCACCAAGCCGTGCCAACGCGCTACCCCGCCACCTGTCCAGGTGCGTTCCGTCGAACACGAGGTAGGGCGCTTCTACGTCGCTGGAATGGCGCGCGATGGTCCGTTCCGCGTGCTCGAAGGCGAGGAGGCTGCCGTCACGGTCTCCGGTCGCGGCCAATGCTTCACCGTGGCCGGCCAACAGCCAGGAGGTGAGAAGTCCGGGCGCGCGGTGTTCCGCAACAGCGCACGCGTGGCGCGTCAGCTCAACTGCGGTTTGAGGTTCGCCGATGTCGAGCAGCACGACCGCTTGCCCCGCGCAGGCGTAAGCCTCCAGAGCACTCGACTCGGCGACGCGTGCCGCGCTTCGAGCCTTGTCGTAGTGCTCCCAGGATTCGCGGAGCGATCCTTGGTCGAGCGACTGCCAGCCGGCCAACGTGCACGCGTCCACCAGGACACGCGCGAGTGCGATTCTCGATCGTTGATCGAGGACGTTCCCGAGCAGGTTCCACATCTGGCTGATTTGAGCGCGCAGCTCGCCGAGCAACGCCGACCCACCCAGCCGCCGGTCGATGACCCGAGTCAGATCGAGCTTCTGCTGAAACAGTGAGATCGTCTGTTGATCGACCGCTCGTCCGGAGGTGATCCGTGCCCGCAGTTCCAGCGCCTCCCCGGACCACGACTGGACCTCGGATGGTGAGGGTGTGGCAGGTTTGAGCAGTCGGTCGATCGGGACGCCGAGCATTTCCTCAAGCAGTCGCTTGGTGCCTGCTCGTACCGGCCCCAGTGGTCGGCCGTCGGCGCGTTGGCCCGATGCCAGGCGGTGGACGTGGCGGACGCTGAGCGTCGCGTCGATGCCGTGTTCGTAGGCGAACAGGGTGGCCTGTTCGCTGAACTCCTCTGCTGTCAGCCCGCGCTTGTGGAGTAGTTCGCCCAGCAGTGTTCGTCCGTGCCCTGACGTCATCGGTTGATCTCCATATCACCAATGTCAGCGCTGACCAGTCTATGCCCCCATAGGTCCCGCTGGGGCGCTGGCAGGTCATTTGCTCCTGGCGGACCAGTGGGCAAGCTGAAGTCAGCGATTCGTCAAGGGCGGTGGTGATCGTGGTGTGGAGTGAGCTTGCGAGCGATTTCGGCGGGGTCGCGCTGTTTCTGGTGTGGCTCGTGATCCCCCTTCTCTACCTCGTCATCGTCGGCAGGCGATACGTGCGGCAAAGCCAGGAGAACGCACAGGTGGCGGTCTGGGCGCGTGACGAGGTGTGCCAGATCCGCGAGGAGCAGAGGGAAGGTAGTCGTGACGTTGACGCTGGTGAGTGACGGTGACCGGGGTGAGGGTGGAGAGCAGCGCGCGTCGTTGTTCGATGACCCGAAGATCGTCGCTGAGGTTCAGGAGCTGGTGAACGATCAGGCACCGCGTCTGTTCGCGGTGGTGCGGGAGACGTTCGAGCCTGAGGACGTGCAGGTTGCGGCGTGGGGCATGACCACGCGGAAGGGTGTCGAGGTGTTCCCGGTCCACGGGGGTGCGCACATGAGCCTTCAGTCGGCGGAAACCGCCCTGATCTTCTTCCGAGCTGGCGGGCAGGCGGTTCCCCGTGTGGTGTGGGTCGGGGGCGAGGGTGGGGAGTAGCGGCCTGGCGACTGCGCTGGAGTGCTTGGCGCGCGGATGGCCGGTGGTGCCGGGGGCGCTGTGGATCGATGAGACCTACGTCGATCCGGTGACGAACCTCGACTGCGAGTCCCTTGCTCTGTGCCTGCCGGCTATGGCGACGTCGGACCCGGAGTTGGTCCGGCGGTTGTGGCCGGTGCTGGAGGAAGGAGTCACGCGTTCGACGTTGGCTGTTCTGGGTCCGGCGTTGGTCGCGTTCGCGGTGCGACCGGAGCGAGCCCGGCACGTGATGACCTCTGCGCGGTTCCGCGCCGCTCCTACGCCCGTGGTGATGCTGCCGCTTCCGGCGGCCGGCCTGACGGTGGAGTTCGCCGTATTCGTGCTCTCGTCTACGGAAGGGTTGGACGAGGGGTTCGTCATCCCGCCGGGGGCGACCCTTCCACTGCCGCCGGTCGTGGTCGAGGGGTACGCGGTGCAGTGGCTCGTGTCGCCGGCCGAGTGCGAACGGCTGATGACCGGTCCGGAGTTGGCGAGTCTGCTGGAGACCTCCAACCCTCGTTAGTGGGATGGACGGTTGGTGCACGGGTGCCGATCGCCTCCCTCGCCGGCACCCGTGGGACGGGACGGCCGTGTGCGAACCATCCATCCGGATGGCACCGCACACGGCCGTTTCGCGCTGTCTGTGACGGGTGGCCCGTCCCATGTCCCACCCGTCACACCAGCCTGTTTGTACAGGTCAGGGCTGGTAATGGGGGTGTCCCGGCGGGTGTGACGGGCTGCCAGGCTTGAGACGGATTCGGTGACGGGTCAGTCGTCATCCTCGATCACCTCGCCATCCACCATGGTCCCGTCCCTGACTGCGGTCAGCGCCGCGCGGATGTCCGCGACGAGGTAGCCGCGTACCTGCCGCACACCGTCGTCGGTGGTGATCCGGTCGCGCTTCGGTCGGCACCCGAACTCGCCCATCCGCAGACCGAACGCTGTTGGCTCGACGTCCAGTGCGGCCACGAGTTCCGCTGTGGGAACGAAGTCCCGCCTACCGGGTTGGAGATCGTCGCCGAGGTAGTCCACAACGGACGCCAGTGGTTCCGGCACCTCCACTTCCTCCGGACGTTGGGCCACCGTCCCAATCGCCTTGGCTACAGCGGCGTGATCGAGCGCCGGCCGGTGGTCCTGTCCGGCTGCATGGCCGCTCAACGTGCCCTCTGCCTCCCGTAGCGCGCGTCCACGGGCGCAGATGGTCCGCCAGTCCTCGTTGGGCATGTAGTAGGTCCGCACGGTCGTTGCGAGTACGTCGGCTCCTGCTGTGGTCTCTCCGTCCGGTCGGAGGATGCCGACGCCCTTGTGCGTGGCGAGTAGGCGGCTGCTGTCATAGCCGCGTGTGTTCATCTGCTCGCCCAGGACGATGTTGCTGTCGCGCCAGTCCATGACCCGCAACGCGAACCGTGAGCCGAGCACCGCCCGCAGGTTGCTGGGGATGGTCTTGCTGTCCGGGCGTTGGGTCGCCAGGACGAGCACGATTCCGGCGGCCGGTCCCTTGCGCGCGAGCCACGTCAGCAGCTCACCGACGTACTCGCCTGCGGTGAGCTTCTTGTCCTGTACCTCCAGGGGTGTCCGGTCCTCCAGCGGGATCTGCACCTCGTCGACGATGATCGCGGTCACCGGCATGTCGAGACTCGGGTCACGGGACATGGCCGGGGTGATCTTCGATTCGGGGCACACCTCGTCGTCAAGGTCCTGCATCCGGCGGTAGCGGCCCTGCACCTCGGCGACGAGTTCCACGAGCCAGTCCACGAGCGCCAGGACGTGCGCCGGTTCGTCGCCGGCCATGAACCGGTGCGCCACCCGTCCCGCCGCGTACCAGTCCTTTCCGGCCTTGAAATCGGCCACATAGAGCCGTGTGTACGGGTCCAGGATCAAGCCCGCGGCTGCCAACCGTGCCGCGAAAGTTTTGCCCTGCCTGGGAATCGCGCCCACGAGCAACGACGTCCACACCAACGGCAAGTCCACTCGCCGCTGCCGTGCGTCACGCCCGAACGGCACCGGCCGCCACGCGTCCCACCGCTCCACATTGAGCAACGGGGTCCGCAGTGGAGGCGACCCGTACGGGTCCTCATCGGCAACCCACAGCGCCACCCTGCCCGCATGGCCGCCGTTGCCACGCACCCGTTCCACGATGAGCTGCACCTCGTCCACCGCGAGCGCCGACGCCAGCGCCTCCCGGTTCTTGACCACGTCGGCCGCCTTGCGGGTCGCGGGCAGGTCCACGGTGACCGCCCACCCGTCACCCTGCCGCGTGGCGCGTTCAACCAGCCGCAGGCTTTCGTCCTTGCCGATGAGCTTCGCGTCGCGGAACGCGTCCACGAGCACCTGCGGGTCCATCGTCCACGTCAGCGTCCGAGGTCCGGCCAGTACGGGTGTGCGACCGGGCGAGCCGTCCTTGCGGCGGCCGAGCACCGCCAGGACCACCGCGACCACCCCGCCACCCGTCCACAGCACCCGATGCCCGTAGACGAGATCGAGCACCGCGACCACCACGCCAGTGGCGACGAGTGTGGCGCCGGTGACCTTCCACCGGAACAACCCCAACGCCCGAATGTCGGTGAACTTGTCCGCCAACTTCTCCGACTGCTCCGCAGCCGCCCGGTAGTCCGCGACCCGGACCCACGACCGCCACCACCGCAACGCCACCATCAGCCCACGCACCACCGCACCGACCAACCGGAACGGCGACCGCAGCACCGCCACCACTAAATCCTTGACGGCCTGCACCACCAGCCGACGCGACTTCAGGACGGCAGGCACACGGGGCGAACGCTGCCACCAACCGGCGATCCGCCGTACCCACGACGTCCGGTCCGTTGGCGGCTGGTCGTTCACGAACTCGCCGTCAAGGACGGCGTTCACGAGGTCACGCCGTGACGCCTGCACCGGGAGCGAACCGTTCTCGCCGTTCACGACAGCCCGCCCCCGCCGAGTTCACGCGTCAGCGTGGCCGGTGTGTTCTCGTCCGGCGTGGCGGGTGGCCGCCCGAAGGCGACCACCCTTCCCACACCCTTCGGTGTGCTCACCGCCGATCACCCCTGCGACGCGGACCGTCCACCGCAGTCACCGTCAGCGCCTTGGTGAGCGTGTAGCCGGAGAACAGCGCCGGCAGACCCAACACCACCCACAGCAGCGTGGAGTCCCGTCCGTGGGTGATCACCAGCCACTGAACACCCACGATCACACCGGCCGTCACCACGACCCGACCCGTGAGCGACAGCAACCGCGCACCGGCCCGCGCCGTGTCCGCCGCAGCCTTCGCCTTGCGCGAACCGGCACGCCACACCATCACCAGCGCCAGCAGCACACCCACACCAGCGAGTACCTGCGTGACCGTCAGGTTGATCGTCATGACGACGGCCCACCCATCCGGCCACGCCGCGCCAGCCACACCGGGTACAGGGCGCGCCGGTCCTCGTCGGACAGGCCACCCCACACGCCGACCGTGTCAGCACCGGCCGTACGCAACTCCAGTTCCAAGCACGCACGCCGCGCCGGACACTCCGCACACAACCGGGCCGCCAACTCCCGATCGGTCATCTCCTCGTTGTCCCACTCCGGCGACCCGTGACCCGGCACCAGCCACAAGCACCGGCCGTCCCGCGTGACGATCTCCAACAACACCTCATCCGGTACCGCCGCGAACCGGTCGAGGTCCGCCGCGATCACCTCGTAGTAGTTCTCGCCGTTCACCACGAGGTACCCCCGGTCAGCCGAGCAACCTCACGGGCGGTTCGCCGCTCGGCAGCCATACCGGCCACGTCGACCACGCCGCCGGAGTCCACCGCCTGCCGAACCATCTCCTCGACGGCCCGTGCAGGGACGACGTACCTGGTCCGCACCCGGACAGCGGGGAAGGCGTCTTCCCGAATCGCCCGGTACAAGGTGGATGGGTCAATGCGCATGAGGCGGGCAGCCTCAGGCACCGTGTAGAAGGTGGGCGAGCCAGCACCCGCCCCAGTGGTTGTACTCATTGGTCGCACCTCCGGATGACTGATTTCACCGCTCGGAGCGCTGACATAAGCGTTGATTATTGGTCAATAGCCGCTGATGTCAGTGATCGCGCCGATAACGGCAGGAACCCCGCGCTAACGTCGGCGCTGAGGGCGGCGCACGGAGGCGGACGTGAAAGAGGATTGGTCGGCAGTCGCGGAGGCAGTGAACGCCCGCGCGGCCGAGCTGGCTTTGAAGCAGCGGGAACTCGCCGAGAAGTCGGGCGTCTCGCTGGCGATCGTGCGCGAGATCCAGCAAGGCAGAATCAAACGCCGACGCAATCCGCGCACCCTCGAAGCGCTGTCGATCGCGCTCGACTGTCACCCGCAGCACCTGACAGCGGTTCTCAACGGCCAGAACCCGCCGGAAGCAGATGCGACCGCAGCACCGGTCGACAACCCGGTAATCCCGCTGCTCAACACCATCATCCGCGAGATCCGCGGACTGCGCGCCCAACTCGGGACGCTCACCAACCGGCTCGACGACGAGGCGCGAAGAAAGGACTGATTCGCGGCAATCGTTCGGCGGTTTCCGTGTCGCTGTCATGGCAACAGCACACAGCCGAACAGGGGGACGAAATAATTGTCAGCGACTAACGCGCCACATGTTAGGTCGAGTTAAGTTCGCAGGTCACGGCCTCAGGGGACGGGGGAGAACGTGGCAGGACGAGGACGAGGTGCCCCGCCGCTCACGCGGCTACAGGCCATCCGCAGGGAGTCCGGACGCACGCAAGCGCAAGTCGTCCGCTACTTCCTCGCCAGGGGCAAGACCCTGGGCATCCCGGTAGCCAGCGAGTCGGCACTATCGGTCATGCTCTCCCGCTGGGAGAACGGCCGCGTAGAAGTAACCGATCCCGGCTACCAACGCCTGTTCCGAGAATTCTACGGCCGGACCAACGAAGAACTAGGCTTCACACCAGAACACCAGAACTAATCGGCCGAAGAACTCCGCGACCGTTTGATCGTCTCGCGCAACATCGACCGTGAGACCGTGGACCTGTTCCAACGCCAAGTCAACGACCTGAGCAACTCAGACAAGCGATTCGGCGCAGTAGTCGTTCTCGACCAGTTGAACAACCTCGTCCGCCAGATGGAGAGCGTCAAGACGTTCAGCGTCAGGACGCAACACCGCGAACGCTTGGCAGCCATCCTCACCGACGCCCGCACCCTGGCCGGCTGGACAGCTCTCGACCGGGGATCGCAACTACAGGCGTGGCAGTACCACGAGGACGCCAAGGTTTCCGCCCGCGAAGCAGACTCGCCGTTCCTCCTGGCCCACGCTGCCGCCCAACAGGCGGTGATCCTCCTGGACATCGGCGAACCGACCGCAGCCGTCGAGCTGCTGGAGTACGCGCGCTACGTAGCCGAGAACCACGCACCGTCCCTCCTGCGGACATGGCTTGCCGCAGCACACGGAGAAGGACTCGCAGCGGCCGGACGCCACGACGAGTCCCTACGCGCGTTCGATGAGGCACAAGGACTTCTGCCCGCGAACCCGGTAGACCCTGAGCTGCCCCACCTACTCCTCAGCGACGGTCACCTTGCAAGGTGGCGAGGCAGCGCCCTAGTACGCCTAGGCGACCAGGACGCCATCGGAAGCCTCGAAGCGGTAGCGCGAGAAATGGAGACCTCCCCGCGCTCAACCATCCGCGCCCAACTCCACACGTACACAGACCTAGCCTTCGCCTACGCCGCCGCTGGCGACAGCAGGGGAGCACTGGCCTACGCCGCCAAAGCTCGCCAACTAGCCACCCGCATCGGCTCCGACCGCCAACGCCAGCGTCTAGCCAAGTTGCAGCTACCCGAGATCGGCCGGACCGGCATTGCGTGAGGCCAAGTAGAACAACAGCGGCACAATCGCCCCGGACCCCAGCACCTCACCACGCTTGATCAGATCCAACATCCGATCAATCGGAATCCACTCGATCCGCGCGGCCTCCTCGCCATCGGTAGGCTCGCCTACCTTCTCGGCGTTCCGCCAGATGTAGGCATTCACCGGAGCATCGACCATGCCAGGCAACGGCTGAAAAGTAGCGATGTGTTGAGGCTCGCCAATCGGCCTCCAACCGGTCTCCTCTACAGCTTCCCGCGCAGCCGTAGCGGCCGGATCTTCACCCTCCTCAACCAGCCCGCCAATGAGCTCGTAACCCCACTGGTCAACAGCAAACCGATACCGCCACAGCGTCAGCACCTCTTCGCGCTCATTCAACAGCAGCGCAACCGCAACGTGGTGCAGCTTGACCACATGATGCTCAAACCGGTTGCCATCTGGCGGTGCGACGTCGACCAAATTTAGTCGTACCCATTTGTTGTCGTAGACGGTTCGTTCTCCGTGGACGGTCCAATTGAGCTCTTCGGGGTGTCGAGTCACGACGTTGTACACTATTGGAAGATGCAGTGAACTGCAAGTGGACATCTACTGGAACTTGCGCACAACGTCGCCTATTTTGATGCGCTGACGCCTTGCAAGTGCCTGCTCGAATCGATCGTGAAGCGCATTTAGCTCTTTATCGCTCTGATTTCTCTTGAAAGCTGAGCTCGCTAGTTCGATTGCTTCGTCGGCGAGTGGGCCGTCTGAGCGAATCTCTTCGCAGGCCCACATCACTATCGCAATAGCGGCAGTGCTCGCTCGACCCTTGGTTCGGAAAGTTTCAACGGCGTCGAGGTACAGCTTGCGGCCAACTTCAATATCACCCAGTCGGTACGCGATTAGTCCACGCGTAGCGGTAAAGGCTGCGCGTTCCAATGTGTCGCCCGTACCTTGTGGGTAACGCCTCATTACTTCCGCTGCTTGTGTGGGCTGATCCATGGAAGCCAATGCGAACGCCAAGTTGTTGAGCAACGTTGGGTCGTTGGGGTTCGTAATAAGTCCGAGTTGACTTGCTTTGGCTGCCGCCTCGTAATCCTGTGCAAGCAATGAGGCGGTGTACGAGATAAATATAGCCGGATCCAACGCAAAAGGTTGGTCGGCTAGCCAGTATGTGGCATGTTCTACCGCTTGTTTGAAGTCGCCGATTCGACTTGCATACAGCGCCCTGGCTTCGAAGCCCTGCGGAATATCGAGTTGTTGAGGTTTTACGACATCCACACCATGCTGGGCGGACCACTCAGCCTGTGCCACCGCATTCTCGGTAGGGTCTTCGAGTGCTTTGCGGAGGAGTCGTCTAGCCTGTTTAGTATTACCGCTTTGTAGTTCTAGTGCAGCAAGTGCGCTTGCAAGTTCGCTGATATGAAGAGGAGTGAAGCCCGCGTCAAGCATCTGTCGTCCTCGTCGCAGATTCCTGATGGGGCGTCCGGCCAAGTTAGCCGTAGCGATTTCTGCGGCCAGAACCCAGGGATCTTCGAGGCGGCGAGGGTTTGTGACAAGCAGGTCGTGAGCCGTATCAAAATTGTCCATCTGTAGATGGAGGCGCGTGGCTGACCGCAGAATGAAGCGATTATCAGGCGAAAGAGCGAGGGCAATGCGCATCGCTTTGAGTGCTGACTGACTAGTTCCGAGCGTTGTATGTGCATGGGCAAGATCTGCCCAGCAGATAGCGTTTCTGGGTTGAAGGCTAACTGCTCTCCTTAGTTGTACCACTCGATCACGTGCGGCATTCGAGTTCAAATCCGGACTCGATCCGCTGGGTAGAATAGCGTCGGTCAGCCCAAGTGCCCTCTCGGCAATCTTACGTGCGTTGATCGGAGCACTTTTTTGACTTATTACGTACTGAGCTGCTTCTGTGACCCCATCATGGTCTAGCAAATCAAGTACTAGCGCGGTTCCTACCAAGTCTGCTGCACTGTGAATTCCTGGCCTTGACTTGAAGCTGGCCATCCTTTTAGTGATTTCTGTGACGCGCTCGGCGAATGGTACTGGAAAAGCAGTTTCTGCTGGACTGGTCCGACTGGAAAGTGAGATCACCTCGCTGCTCCACCGCGTGAACTTCCACATCCGCCATCGTGGAATGATCATTCTGTCCTCGGAACCGTTCAGTGCAGTCATGGCATGTTCCGAGTCAAGAGGTCGACCCGCTTCGTGAGGAGGTCGAGAGTGGTTACGATTCGATCGAGGGCGTATGGGTTACCGGCGGAACGTCGAGTTGTTGGGTGGCCACGAAGCTCCGGATCTGGATCACAGAGGTAACTAACAGTCTTTGTCAGTTTGTCGGCAATGTTGACCGGGGTAGCAGAATAAAGCCGTGATAGTGCTCTGCCGAATGCATCACGAACGTAGGGAAGTACTTCTGTGTAAGTTCCCGTCCAGTTGGCGGGCGCATGCATTGGATGGAGCTCCATGTTCATAAGGGCGTTGATGCTTGCTCCTGTGAACATAAATGTTGCAAGACTTCCGAGGTGGTAGAGATCGCACGCAAATCGGCGCGCGTAAAATTCGGTTGGAGTCGCGCCGTATTGCTGTTCAGGGGGTGCATAGCTCGGATCGCCAGCAATGGCAAAATCATCATGCAGGGCAGGTCGACTGGCGTCAGTTGCTCTACCTAGATCGCTGACTTTGCTTACCCGCAGGACGTTGTCGGTGTCGGGAAAGATTAGAACATTGGAAGGTTTGAGGTCCTGATGTGCGATCATGTGCTGATGTAGTTGTTTCAGGCCAGTCGCTACATGATGCAAACTTCTTAGTCTTGACACTGCATTTACATCGGTATGCTGGTCCAATTCAGCTCGAATGTCACCATCGGCTAGCTCAAATATTATATAGCTAACGGTGGGGATCGGGCATCCATCGACGTAGGCTTCACCATCTGCTAGTGAAACTACAACTTTGGACATCCTGCTCTCACCACAATGCTTCAATAGATCGCGTTCGAACAAGTACTCATCAGTAAGTGCGTTAAGGATCTGGGCAACATTTGTTCCGCCGAGTGCGCGTGCGTAATTTAGTGCTTTCAAGAAGCCTTGGCGGCCGTCCTTATTTTCGACCTTGTAGCCAACGCAGAAGTTGCCGCCTGTGGCGCTTGTTGGACGTGAGACTCGCTCGGTTACGATCCACCCGCCGTCCAGTTCTCGGCCTTCGAGTAGTTCAGCTGCGTTTGGCAGGGCGTTAGGGAACATGAACACTACCGTTCTGATAGTTTCGGAATTTATCTAACTTTGAACTAGTCGGTTGACGGTGGACGCATAGCCTACGCCTATGGGCGAGCTCCGGGAGTGCAGCGAAGACCGGAGTTGACCTCTATCAGGAGCAAAACTTGATCTATAGCGGCAAGTGGCATGTCCATGAAGCTGTCCATGAACGATGGCGCTTCGGTGCCTCCAGGCCACTGAGTGCCGCTGCGCGAGACGCTCCCTGCCCAGGTCGCCATAGGTGCCTTGGCTACGTAGCCGACTCAAAATCCGTCCAGTGTGCGTTCGAGTCGCACCGGGGGCACATCATCGATCCACCCAAGATCGGCCCTTGACCTGTGTGAACCAGGTCAAGGGCCGATCTTGTTCCCGGTGAGGCTCCCCGCAGGGGTTGACGGCTTCCGGTGGGTCGGCGTTGTCCACTGCGACCTTGCCGATCCACCTGAACTGGTCCGCACCGGGACGGCGGTTCAACCTCGCCAACCGGTCGGAACGGGCGCGCGTCTATGAGATCGCGCTCCGCGAGGGCGGTCCGGGGGACGAGTTCGAGGTGGGGCGACGTTCTGCCGGCCCGTGGTTTCCGGAACCGGATTCGCTCGTGGTCGATCTCCCTCTGTTCGACCGTGCGGAGGCTTGCGACATCACCGACGTCTACACCGTGGCTCAGCGTTACGGCAAAGACTTGCTGCTTGCCCGCGCCGCCGAAGTCGACATGGGGTTCGCCACGGCTGTCTTCGCGCAGATGCTGAGCACGCTGTCCCGCTTGAGGACAGGGAAACTGCCCATCCCGGACGGCAGGTTTCGGACCTTCGGGCGTTCTTCGCGAACTGGGCTTCCGAGCTGGTCGATGGCGACACTGATTGACCGTCCCTTCTGGACCAACGCGCTCGCCCGCCGCACGTACATACCTGACGCCCCGCTGCTGCCCCCGTCACCTCGGATGCACGACACGACCGTGGTTGGAAAGCGTGTTCGTCCATGGTGTTCCTCCGACAAGGCGATCGCCACGTTGGTGATTCCCGGCGTGTCGCCTGCGGAGCAGTGGAGGTCGTGACGACCTCCGGCTCAGGGATGGGGACGCCCGTCCCTGAGCCGGATCGCGTCTTTCCGCGCCGTTCCGGCATTGTCGGGAACCAGCATCCGGCAGTGGACGTTCCGATGCGGGGTGCCCTTGCGCGTGCAGCCCTCGGTCGTGCGGAAGGGCCGTCGAGGCAGGTCTCGAAGTCATACGCTGTGACAGGTTCGGGCAGGCAGCGGAGGAGTGGCGCATGGTGATCGTGGCGGGACACATCGAGGTCGACCCGCAGGAGCGGGAGTCCTACCTCGCGGACTGCGTGACCGTGGTGGAACAGGCGCGCCGCGCTCCCGGCTGCCTCGACTTCGCCATCACCGCGGACCTGGTGGACGCCGGTCGGATCGTCATCTTCGAACGCTGGGAGTCGCAGGCGGCGGTGGAGGCGTTCCGCGGTAGTGGTCCGGCCGACGAGCAGGGCGCCGCGATCGTGTCGGCCTCGGTGTCCGAGTACGACATCTCGGCCGTGCGGTCCCTGTTCTGACACGTTCCGGAACGTTCTGGGCGTTCTGGACTCTGCACGAGCGGGCCTGTTCGTCCTCACGCTCGCTGCCGAGCCGGTCCTGACCTGTGGAAATTCCCGGACGAATCCGATCCCCACCTGCGAGTATTCGTGCACCAGACGCGGCACGACGCCCGTCGCACACATCCCAAAGGTGGACATGAGATCGTCCGGAAGACCGGTGCGCGTCGCGCGCGCCGGAGTGCTCGTCGCTGCCCTGATCGGCAGCCTCGCCGTGGTGCCCGGCCCCGCCGCCGCGGCCCAGAGCCCGAACTGGGCCTCGCAGAACTCGACGAAGTGGGTCACCACCGACTCCCGCACCCCGAACGAGGCCGTCACCACCGGTGACGCCCGCGTCGGCGCGTGGCGGGACGCCGAGGGCAAGCACCACCTCGGCAAGTCCTACTTCACGTTCGACCTCACCCGGTTCACGGGCACCCAGCTGTTCACCGCGTCGATCCGCACGCCGGAGCTGTCCGCGAACGACTGCGACAAGCCGCGCGCGACCGAACTGTGGGTCGTCGAGCAGGCGGACGCGATCACGTGGGCGAACCAGCCGCGTGAGGTGGTCCGGGTGGAAGGCCCCACGGCCGGCGACGGGTGCACGACGCCGTGGCTCAACTGGAACGTCCTCGACGTGGTCAAGCAGGCCGTCGCCGAGGGCCGCACGTCCCTCACCGTCGCCGTCCGCGTCGCCGAGGAGTTCCAGGGCGACGCGGCCTACGGCCGCACCCACAACGCCTTCGCGGTCCTGAACACCACGTTCAACACCCCGCCGGCGACCCCGACCGACCTGCACGTCGAGCACCTGCCGTGCACCGCCGAGCCGATGTTCTTCTACGGCGACCGCCCGTTCGTGTCCGCACGGGCGAGCGACCCGGACGGCACGTACGGGCTGGACGGACGGCTGGCCTTCTGGCCGGTGGACGCGCCGGACCAGCGGGTCGAGGTCCAGACCTCCACCCGGGACCGGGTGACCGGCTGGTTCCCCGCCGGCATGGTGGAGGACGGCGGCACCTACGCGTTCGCCGCCCGCGCCGAGGACGGCTTCGCCAACTCCGAGTGGTCCGCGCCGTGCGTGTTCACGGCCGACCTCACGGCGCCGACGAACGCTCCCACGGTCACCTCCACGGTGTACCGGGAGAACGGCGCCCCGCCCGGTGACGGAGGCGACGGCATCCCGGGCGACTTCACGTTCAGCGCCGACGGCGACCAGGACGTGGTGGCGTTCGACTACTGGGGACTCGGCATCCAGGGTGGCCGGGTGGACGCCGACCAGCCGGGCGGTTCGGCCACGGTGACGGTCACCCCCGACACCGACGGACCGGTCCACATCCAGGTCAACGGCGTCGACCGGGTGGGCCACCGGTCACCGGCCCGGACCTACCGGTACTGGGTGAAGACCACCGCTCCCTCGGTGGAGCTGCCGCTGTTCGAACTGGGCGTGCCGAGGGACGTGGTGTTCACCGCGTTCCAGGCCGGTGCGACGGCGTTCGTCTACCGGCTCGACGGCGGTCCTGAGCAGACGGTGCCGGTCGCCGCGGACGGAACCGGCCGCGTGACGCTCCTGTTCGCAGAGTCGGGGCAGACCAACCACACCTTCATGGTGTGGACGGTCGACGCCATGGGCTTCAAGTCGGGCGTCTACGACCAGCGCCTGCACGTCAACCAGGCGCAGCCGTGGGTGGACGTCGACGTGTGGGCCGGTCTCGTCGGGCAGAAGCGGGTCTTCACCGTGACGCCGAACCGGACCGGTGTCGTGTCGTACGTGTACCGGATCGGCGATGAACCCGAGGTGTCGGTGCCCGCCGAGGCGGACGGTTCGCTGACCTTCGAGCACACCCCGACCGCGCCGGGCTACTTCGACGTGCTCGTGGCGAGCGTGAACGGCGCCGGCGTCCGTTCCGGCTGGGGGGAGTCCGCCCTCGTCGCGGACGCACCCGCACCGACCGTGACGAGCGTCGAGTACCCCGGCTACCCGGAGGGCGGCGGTCCTGGTGTGACCGGCACGTTCACGTTCTCGTCGCCGCAGCTGCCGGTGGTCTCCTACCGGTACGTGTTCACCGACGAGGCGGAGCAGGCGATCGAGGCGGGCGCCGGGGGCACGGCGTCGGTCCAGTGGACGCCCGCGAAGCCCGGCTGGTACACCCTGCGGGTCAGCGGTGTGACGGCGACGGGCGTCGGGACCGAGGAGACGTACTTCTCGTTCCGGGTCAAGGCGTTGCCGCCGATGGTGACCAGCCCGCAGTTCCCGGACGGCGGTCCGTCGACCGCCAGGGTCGGTCAGCCGGTCGAGTTCACGGTCACGCCGGCGCTGCCCGGTTCGCACGAGGTGCTGTGGTCCGCCGCGTACAACCAGGCGCAGGTCCTGCCGGTCGGTCCGGACGGCAAGGTGACGTTCACCTACACGCCGACCGGGCCGTTCTACCTCACCGTGTCGAGCCGGACGCCCGAAGGCGCCGTGTCGGGTGACGTGAGCCGCTCGTACCACGTGCTGCCGTGACGGTGTGGCCCGCCGGTTTCACCCCGGCGGGCCACACCCCCAGGCCTTACTGGACGCTCGGCCAGCCCGCGGAGTCGTAGACCAAGCGGTTGATGCCGAGCAGCGACGCGCCGTTGTCGGCGTAGTAGTGGTAGACCAGGAAATCACCATCGGTGTCGGCGAGCACGGCCTGGTGACCCGGGCCGTGGACGCTGCCGTGCGAAGCCAGGATCTGCGTGCCGCCGCCGGCGTTCATGTCCACGCCGTTGCGGTCGCGGTAAGGGCCGGTGACGCTGGTCGAGCGGCCGACCATCACGCGGTACGTGCTGGCCGCGCCCTGGCAGCACCGGTCGAACGAGACGTACTGGTAGTAGTACGACCCGCGCTTGAAGATGAACGGCGCCTCGGTCGCGCCGCCGCCCCGGCCCGAGATGCTCAGCAACGTGCTGTTGAGCCGCAGCCCGGTCGACGGGTTCAGCTCGATCATCTTGATCCCGGACCAGAACGAGCCGAAGTTGAGCCACCAGCGGCCCTGGTCGTCCACGATCAGGTTGCCGTCGATGGCGTTGAAGTTGTCGCTCGTGCGGGACTCGATCACCAGGCCGCGGTGGGTCCAGGTGCCGGAGTTGCCGCTCGGGCTGGTCGCCAGGAAGATCGCCGACCGGTTGGAGCCGAACGACGAGGCCGAGTAGTACAGGTAGTACTGGCCGTTGTGGTAGGAGATGTCCGGCGCCCACAGGTTGCGCCCGCCGTTGGTGTAGGTCGTCGTCCACGGCGCGCCGCCGGGGAACGCCTGACCCGCGTTGCGGAACGTGGTCCGGTCGGTCGACGTCTTCAGCGCGACGTTGTCGCCGGTGTGCGCCACCAGGTAGCCGCCGGTGGGCCGCTTGACGATGGTCGGGTCGTGCACGCCGATGTCACCGGTGACGTGACCGGGGTTCGGGTAGCCGGTCGACCCGGTGGACCACCGCTGGTTGGGCGCGCCGGTGCACGTCCACAGGACGACCCTGGCGCCGTTGGCGGTGCTGTGGTCCAGCACGTCCAGGCACAGCCCGGAGGCGTTCGCGGTGACGGAGCCGTCGCCGTTGAGCCGGAACTTCTGGTTCGCCGCACCGGTGCAGCTCCAGATCACCAGCCGGGTGCCGGCGGTGGTGCCGTGGTTGTAGGCGTCCAGGCAACGGGTGTCGTCGAACGTCCGCAGCTCACCGCTGGACGTGAAGTGCCAGCCCTGGTTCGCCTGCCCGTTGCAGTCCCAGATGGACACTTCGGTGCCGAGCGCGGTGTTGTTGCCGGCGACGTCCAGGCAGCGCCCGGACCCGGCCCCGACCAGCGGTGAGCCGATGACGGCCGACGCGGTGGGCGCGGTGGTCAGTGCGGCCGCCAGCGCGGCCACCACCAGTGCGGCTCTCGCGAGCCGGAGCGTGCTCTTTGCGGGGAACATCCATTCCTCCCAAGAGAACTGCGGTCAGTAGCCGATCTGGAACGTGGCGTCCGCGCGGTCCGCGGTGGTGCTGACGGGGTCGATGCGCAGCAGGTAGTTGGCGTGGCGGAGGTGCCGGTCGGGGAAGTTGTGCGACCGGAAGGAGGTCCACGCGCCGTCTGCCAGGCCGGGGACGCGGTGGAAGGTGGCATCGGCGGCGAAGGTGGCCGAGCCGTCGTTCTGCGCCAGGCCGACGACGTAGTTGGCGTGGCGGAGGTAGCGGTCGGAGAAGTTGACCGACTGGAACGACACCCCGGCGGAGGACGCGAGACCGGGGACCAGGCGCCATTGGGAGTCCTGGTACGGGTCGAACGGGTACGGGTCGATGCGTGCGACGTTGTCGGCGTGCCGGATCAGGTGGTCGGGGAAGTTGTAGGACTTGACCCGGTTCCACGCCGGCGCGCCCCAGCGGGCGATCAGGTTGGCGTGCTCGGTGGCGGTGATGCCGCAGATGGTGGGGTGCTTGGCGTTCAGCGGTTGGCTGTACTGCGCTTTGGTGAGCGGGGACCAGCTGTTGGAGTTGATGTCTCCGCTGCGCCACGCGTACAGCTCTCCGTTGACCGGCACGAACGAGTCGCCCCAGAGGAACCACTCGTTGCGGTTGTGCGCCTTGACCACGATGGGCGCCTCGATCCCGCCGCTGATCACACCGCTGGTGTAGGTGCCGCGGTCGAAGCTGCGCGGGTTGAGCGTGGTGGAGCGCGCGCCGTAGAGCCGTCCGTCGCTGAAGCTCTTGTAGTACAGGTAGTTCATCCCGCTGCCGACGTGCATGGTGGCGTCCAGGACGTTGAAGCCGGGGTCGAAGAACAGTTGCGGCGCGCTGACGGTGACGAAGTCGGTGGTGTAGTTGACGTAGAAGGCGTCACGGCCGCCGCTGTTGGCCGAGTAGAGGATGCCGTACTGGCCGCGCGCGGCGTCCCAGAACGCTTCCGGCGCCCACGTGTGGGTGGGCATGGAGTGCATCTTCAGCCTGCGGTAGGCGGTGAACGACCTCAGGTCCGGCGAGTCCCAGGCGTGGATGTACTGGTTCTGCTGCCCGAAGTCCGTGCCGGTCAGGTCCGTCGCGAGCACGACGAACCCGCCGTTCTGCTTGCGCATGATGAACGGGTCACGCAGGCCGCGCGTCCCCGCGGTCGGGGTGGCGACCGGGTTGTTCTGGTTCAACGGGGTCCAGCTGAGCCCGTCGGTGCTGACCGCCAAGTGCAGGGCGTAGCGGTCCGCCAGCTTCGAGGGCGATTCGGTGAAGTAGCCCATCACGTAGGCGGAGTCGCCCGGAGCTGCCTGGGCGGTCACGCGGGTCGTCCCCGTGAGGGCGACCGCGGACAAGCCGCCGGCCAGGAATGTGCGTCGTCGCAACATGGACGTCCTTGTCCACTGGGAGGGAGGGGTGGGTGGCCGGCGGCGGGAGACGTGCCGCCGGCCACCTGGCAGGGCAGTTCGGTCAGGAGGTGGGTTCGCCGGAAGGCGCGGCGAGCTGGGTGCCGAGCCGGACGGGGGTGCCGAAGTTCGGCGTGCCGTCCGCGTTCCAGGTGAACTTCTGGGCGCGCGTCGACCGGTTCATGTCGCAGCCGCCGCCCGCCGAGTCGTTGGCGTGGTAGACGATCCAGTCCTCCGTGCCGTCGGGTGACTTGAAGAACCCGTTGTGGCCCGGGGCGAACACGCCGTTGGCGTCATTGCGCTGGAACACCGGGTTCGGGGACTTGGTCCAGTGCGCCCGGTTGAGCGGGTCGGTGCCGGTCAGGGTGAGCAGACCCAGCTTGTAGTCCGGCCCCCAGCACGCGCTGGCCGAGTAGACGATCATGGTGCGACCGTTGCGGTACAGCGGCTCCGCGCCCTCGTTGACCGGGTGCGTCTGCCGTTCCCACGACAGCGTCGGCTGGGAGATCGTGCGGCGGCTGCCGCTGATCGTCCACGGGTTGGACAGCGGCGTGATCGTCAGCGACTGGCTGCCGTCGGTCGCGCTGCCCATCAGGTACAGCTTGCCGTTGTGCTGCAGGATGCTCGGGTCCAGCTCCCAGGTGCTGCCGAGGTCGGCCTTGAACGAGTACGGACCCATCGGGTCGGAACCGGCCGACTCCAGCACGTGCATGCGCTGGGTGGGGTTGAAGTCCGGCACGTTCTGCCCGGCGACGTAGTACAGGTACCAACGGCCGTTGAGCAGGTGGAACTCCGGCGCCCACATGTTGCAGCAGCCGTTCGGCCTGGTCAGGTTGAAGATCACCTGGTCCGCCGCCGTCGACAGGCCGGCCAGCGTCCGCGAGCGGCGCATCGTGATCGTGGAGTTCCACGTCGTCGTGGCCAGGTAGTAGTAGCCGTTGTGGTACTGGAGCCACGGGTCGGGGCCGTTGCGCTTGATCGGGTTGGTGAACGTCCCGGGCGTGGTCCCGCCCAGCTTCACCAGCTGCCACTGCTGGTTCGTGCCGCCGGTGTCGGGCCACTGGATGAGCTGCGCGCCGTCGGCTGTGGAGAAGTCGAGCACGTCCACGGCCTTGCCGCTGTTGCGGTTGACCAGTCGGACGAACCCGCCGGCGGAGTCGGCCAGCCGGAACTGCTGGTTGGTCGCGTTGCGGTCCGCCCACTGGATCACGTTCGCGCGGTCGGCGGTCGACGCGCCCTCGATGTCGAGCACCTTGCCGCTGTGCACCGACTTCAGCCGGTAGTAACCGCTGCCGGAGTCCAGGAACTGCCACTGCTGCCACGCGCCGTCGTTGCGCGTGTACTGCGAAATCCGCGCGCCGTCGTTGGTGGCGAGGTCGTAGACGTCCAGCGCCTTGCCGCTGTTGCGGTTGACCAACACGTACGTCGCGTTGGTGTCCACCACTGCGGCGGACGCCGACTGCGGCAGGGCGACCACCGCACCGCCGAGCAGGACCGCCGTGGTGGCGAGGACGAGGGCCGATCTCATGTGTTTCTCCTTGCGCCGTTGCAGGGAACGAGGTGATCAGGTGTCAGCCGGGTTGCCCGACAGGAGTGGGAGGCGGCAGCGGCACGCGCCACGGTGCGCGGGTCGTCACTGTGGCCTCCAACAGCGTTCGGGCAGGCGGGAGACGGCGGCGTGGAGCACTGCGTTCGGGACCCGTCGACGGTCGTCTGCAGTGCCGACGTTGCCGGGTGCCGAGGTCTGTTAACGCTAACAGCACGAGTCGGCCAACTTCAACAGTCAATCGGAGATGCTGGTGCTTTTGGTCGATCGAGACCGATGTGGACGGGTTTTGAGCACGTTGTAGCCGGTTTCTTCGACCGGTTGCTGTCTGTTAGCGATAACAGATGTGGTTACCGGCCGGTCACGTCGTCGGTCGGGGGTGGCAACGCAGAAGGGCACCGAGCCTGGTCGGCTCGGTGCCCTTTTCGTGGAACCCGCGTGTTAGCCGGCGGAGCAGGTGGGCGACATGCCCGCGCCCGTGCCGGTGGCCTGGTAGCCGAACTCGGTCGACATCCCGGCCGGGATCGAGCCGTTGAAGCTGACGTTGGTGAACTCGACCGCCCCGCTGCTACCGCTGCGGTTGACGTTCCAGGCGTTGGTGATGGTCGCGCCGGACGGCAGGGTCATGGCGACCTTCCAGCCGTTGACCGTCGAGGAACCGGCCGTGACGCGGACCGTGGCGACGAAGCCACCCGTCCACTGGTTGATCGACACCGACGCCGAGCACCCGCCGTTCGGCGGAGTGGTCGTGGTGGTCGTCATCGTGGTCGTGCCGGTGGTGCTCGTGGTGGTGGTGGTGGATGTGGTCGTGGTGGTGGGTCCGTCGGTCAGGGTGGGGGTTTGCCAGGTGCGCCATTGGGCGAGGTTGCCGGAGGCTTTGCTGGAGATGCGCATGGTGCCGGTGGTGGTGCCGGTCTTGTGCAGGAATTTTTGGATGTTCTGCTGGAGGGGGGTGCGCCATTCGGTGCGGTTGGCGCAGTGGCTGCCGTCGGAGACGTCGGACCAGTAGGTGATGTTGGCGCCGGCGCCGAGGGCTTTGTAGACCTCGGCGCCGCCGAGGGCGGCGATGCCGGCGGAGCGGGGGCCGAGGTTGGCGATGTGGGGGTTGTCCATGATGAACAGGCCGCGTGGGGCGACCATGGCGACGAGTTGGTGGGTGTCGATGGGGGTGCTGTTGGGGTTGCCGGTGTAGGGGCTGAAGGCGTCGCCGAACCAGGGTTGTTCGCCGTAGGCGCTGCTGAGGCTTTGGGCGCCTTCGCCGGGGATGCCGCGGTAGACGGGGACGCCGGCGGTGCCGGATTCGATGGGCATGGTGAGGGCGATGCGTTGGTCGAAGACGCCGACGGCGAAGGCTCCCTTGCCGAAGCGGGAGCAGCCGGTGACGCCGACGGCGTCGGCTTTGAGGGTGTTGCCGCCGGAGGTTTCGATGACGTCGATGATGCGGCTGACGCCCCAGGCCCAGGCCATCATGATGCCGGTGCTGCTGGTGGCGCCGTAGATGCTGTAGAAGGCGCCTTGTTTGTTGTTGCGGGGGGTGCCTTCGCGGCCTACGGCGTAGGGGTCGTAGTTGATGACGGCGGCGCCGGCGGCTTTGATGGCGGCGGTGTCTGCGCCGAATCCGCCGAGCACGACGACGGCGGGGAAGGGTCCGGTGCCGCCGGGCAGTTCGACGCGGGCGGAGAAGCTGCTGCTGCGGCCGTTGTGGGAGACGTTCACGGTGATGTTGCTGCTGGACACGGTGCCGGTGACGGCGGAGGGCTTGGCGGGTTTGTCGCCGTAGACGTGGCGTTCGGCCAGTTCGCGGATCTCCGCCCGGCGGCACCGCCAGTCCGCCTTGCTCGTGATCCGCGACCCGTTGACCTTCGTGAACGGGTCGGGCAACTGCGAGTTCGACGGGAACGACCCCGGCAACGACACCGGGCAGTCCGCACCGTCATCCTCCACACCTGCGGCCGCGACGCCCACGTCGGCGGCACCTGTGTCGGCGGCTACGGCGGAGTGCGAATTCGCTATCGCGGTCAGCGTTCCGGCGAGCGTGAGTGCGGTCACCGCCAGCATGACGACCGTCGAACGGATCTTGGAGCGGCCCGGGTCGATGTTCACGGGGGCTCTCCTTCCGAGTGGGTGGACGTGACCAGGCGACGGCGGCGATCGATGATCACTGAGGCGAATTACCTAAAGTTTCGGTCGACTCAGCGAAACATGTCAATGCCGCCATACGCGCCGGCAGTCTCACTTGGTGGCCGCCGGGGGCGGTGGTCGCGGTGGTGGCGGAGGCCGGCCCTCGGCAGCCGGACACACGACTCGTCAGGCGCGACTCGTCAACCATGGCTCGCAGTGCCGGAATGCGTCACACGCAGTGCTCGAACGCGGGGCCTCGGTGCGGGAGGGGTCGACTCGCGGTGTCGGAGTGCGCGACTCGCGGTGCGGGAGCGGTCGACTCGCGGTGCCGGAGCGCGTGGCTCGCGGTGTCCGAGTGGAGGACTCGCGGAGGGGGTGGGGTGGGGTTACTGGGGGTCGTTGTCCAGTTTGCGGGCCTTGCGGCGCTGTTCCTCGGCGCGTTCGCGGCAGCGGCGGAGGAACTCGGCGTCGGACTCGGTGTCCGTGGCGGCGAACCGGCCCGGCCGGTCGTACTCGGGGAACGCGGGCGTGGCGCGGTCATGGGCGCGTGCGCTGTCGACCGGACCCACCGGCCTGCCCGCGACCAACCAGACGAGCGACCCGACCAGCGGGAAGAACAGCACGATCAGCAGCCAGCCGATCTTGGGCAGGTTCCGCGCGGCGCCCTCGTCGGTGGTGATGACGTCGATCAGGCAGAACAGCCACAGGCACAGCGTGAGAAGACCGAAGAAGCCACCGAAGTACAGCATTGCCCCCACACCCCCGCCAAGTCGATCGCGGCATGCTACCGCAAGGGGCACAAGGCATGGATCAACGGTCGAGTTGGCCGACGAGCACCCGCAACGCCGAGTGGACGTGCTCGGAGGCGTGGTGCGCGACGGCGTCGGCGTCACCGGCTTCCAGCAACCGCACGATCGAGCGGTGCTCGTCCACGACCACCGCCCGGTAATCGGGGTAGCCCAAGCGGATCCGGGTGAGCTGGAACAGGTGCACCTGCGAGCGCACGGCGTGCCACGCGTCGAGCAGCCGCCGGTTGCCGGCGGCCTCGTAGATCGCGTCGTGGAACTCGATGTCCAGTGCCAGCAACTCGGTGCTGGGCGCGCCAACGGCCAGTCGCCGGGCCATCGTGTCCACCAACCGGCCGAGCGCGTCGAGGTCGACGCGGCCGATCGCCCCGCGGCCCGCCAGCCCTTCCAGCGCGGCGCGCACCGAGTAGACCTCCTCGGCGTCCTGGACGGTCAGGTCGATCACCTTGGTGCCGCGGTGCCAGGCGCTCCGCACCAGCCCTTCCCGCTCCAGCACGGCGAGGCCTTCCCGCACCGAGCCCCGGCTGACGTCGAGCGACGCGGCCAGTTCCACCTCGCGCACCGGCGAGCCCGGCGGGAACACGCCGGCGAGGATCGCTTCCCGGATCCGGTCCGCCGCCTCGTCCGCCAGACCCCGACGGTCGGCCTTGCGCAGCTGCATGATGTCGAATGTTGACATCGGCGGGGTGCGTGGTCAAGGTGGAGCCATGAGACCCGGCTTCCACCTCGCTGTCCCCGTCGACGACCTGGCCGCGGCCCGCGCGTTCTACGGTGGCGTGCTCAAGCTCGAAGAGGGGCGCTCGGCCGACAAGTGGGTCGACTGGAACTTCTACGGCCACCAGTTCGTGACCCACGTCGTGCCCGGACCGCGCGCCGATTCCGGCCGCAACGCGGTCGACGGCCACGACGTGCCGGTGCCGCACTTCGGCCTGATCCTGCCGATCCCGGAGTTCCACGTGCTGGCCGACCGGCTGCGGGCGGCCGGGACGGAGTTCGTGGTCGAGCCGTACCTGCGGTTCGCGGGCGAGCCGGGGGAGCAGTGGACGATGTTCTTCCGCGACCCGGCCGGCAACGCGCTGGAGTTCAAGGCCTTCGAGGACGAGTCGCAGGTGTTCGCGAAGTGAGCCGGGGTGTGCTGGTCACCGGCGGCAGCCGGGGCATCGGCGCGGCGATCGCCGACGCGTTCCGGGAAGCCGGGGACAGGGTGGTGGCGCTGTCGTCGGCGGACGTCGACCTGGCCGATCCGGACGCGATCGCCAAGATGGTCGACGCCGCCGCCGACACGCTCGGCGCCATCGACGTCCTGGTCAACAACGCCGGGCTGGTGGAGCTCGGCTCGCTGACGGACAAGTCGTACGAGGAGTGGCAGTCGTTGTGGCGCCGCACGTTCGAGGTGAACGTGTTCGGTGCGGCGAACATGTCGTACTGCGTCGCGCGGCACATGATCGAGCGGGGTGTGCGCGGGCGGATCGTGAACGTCGGCTCCCGTGGCGCTTTCCGCGGTGAGCCGGACATGCCGGCCTACGGCGCGAGCAAGGCCGCGCTGCACTCGATGGGGCAGTCGCTGGCCGTCTCCCTTGCCCCGCACGGCATCGCGGTGACGTCGGTGGCGCCCGGTTTCGTCGGCACCGATCGGGTGGCGTCCATGGTGACCGACGACGTCCGCCGGCAGAGTCCGTTCGGCCGGGTCGCGGAGCCGGCGGAGATCGCCGCCGCGGTGGTGTACCTGGCCTCGCCCGCCGCCGAGTGGGCGTCCGGCACGGTGCTCGACCTCAACGGCGCTTCCTACTTGCGGACGTGAGGGGAACTGGAGTGGAGCGGTCCGGATCGGTGGGCGTGATGCTGCCCCGCGACCTCGCACCGGCACAGGTGCTGCCGTACGCACGGCGTGCGGACCAGCTCGGGTTCGACGAGCTGTGGGTGGTGGAGGACCTGGGCTTCCGCGGCGGTGTCGCCCAGGCCGCGGCCGTGCTGGCGGCGACGGAGCGCATCAGGGTCGGCATCGGGTTGTTGCCGGTGGGCGCGCGCAACGCGGCGTTCGCGGCGATGGAGGTGGCGACGCTCGCCCAGCTGTTCCCCGGCCGGGTCGACATCGGCATCGGGCACGGGATGCCCGCGTGGATGCGGTCGGTGGGGGAGTGGCCGGCGAGTCCGCTGACGTTGTTGGAGGAGTACGTCCGCGCGGTCACCGCTCTGCTGCGCGGGGACGCGGTCGAGCCGGGCGAGTACGTCGCGCTGGACTCCGTTCGGCTGGAGGGCGCGTGCGTGCCGGACGTCCCGCCGCTCGTCCTGGCCGGGGTGCGCGGGCCGCGGTCGCTCGCCGTGTCCGGACGGGTGGCGGACGGAACGATCCTGGCCGAGCCGACGACACCGGAGTACGCGCGCGCGGCGCTGCGGCACGTCGACCCGCACCGGCCGCACCGGCTCGTCGGCTACAACGTGGCCGCCGTCCACGCGGATGCGAGCGTGGCGGTCGAGGCCGTCCGCGCCGGGCTGGAGTGGATCGGCGAGCCCGACTGGGCGCCGCACCTGGCGCCGCTGCCGTTCGCGGACGAGTTCGCGGCGCTGCGGCGGGAGTCCGGGAGCCGGGAGGAGTTCGTGCGTCGGCTGCCCGAGGAGTGGGTGCGGCAGCTGGCCGTGACCGGCACGCCGGCCGACGCGCGGGCACGGCTGGACGAGCTGTTCGCCGCCGGCGTGGACAGCGTCGTGCTCATCCCCGTGGGGGAAGACCCCCTGGAGGGTCTGGCGGCGGTTCTGTAGGGGTGGCGGGGACGTAGACGACCAGGCGGTGGTCCTCGTCGCCCGGCACGGTCAGGCTCTCGTAGGCCAGCCTCAGCGTGCCCGCCTCCGGGTGCTGCCACTGCTCGACCCCGGTCCCGGCGGGCAGGACGGCCGACGTGGCGAAGCGGCGGCCGAACTCGGCGCCCGCCGTGATGGACAGCTCCTCGGCGAGCCTGGCCGCCGCGCCGTGGCCCAGGTCGGCCGCCGCACGCAGGTCGGCGGCGCGCTCGTCGGCGACCCGTTCCCAGTCAGGGAACGCCGTGCGCGCCCTGGCGTCGCCGAACACGAAGCGGGCGAGGTTCGGCTGGTCGGCGTCCAGCAGACCGGTCGGTCCGGCGAGCCACCGGAACCCGCCGGTGCGGGCGAGCACGTCACCCTGCGCGTCGGCGACGAACGCGGGCGTGGGTTCCAGCCGGTCCAGCAGCGCCAGCACGGTGGGCCGCACCGGACGCGGGGCCGTCGACTCCGGGCACACCACACCGCCGCCCGCCTTCATCAGGCGGTGGAGGTGCACGCGCTCATGGGGTGAGAGGCGCAACGCGTCGCCCAGCGCCCCGAGCACCTGGGCCGACGGGTGGCGGTCGCGCCCGCGTTCGAGGCGGGTCAGGTACTCGACGCTCACGCCCGCGAGGTCGGCCAGTTCACCCCGGCGCAGCCCCGGCGTGCGGCGGCGTGAACCGGTGGGGAGCCCCACCTCGGCCGGGGTGATCGCCTCCCGCCGGGCACGCAGGAACCCGCCCAACGCGTTCATGGCCGCCGAGTCTAGGTCGCGCGGAGGGGCACAGCCGGAGGGCCGCAGCCAGGGGGGCGCAGAGGGGCCCTGGCGGGGCCTCCCTCCGGCGGGCCGGCCGCCCCAGGCTGTGCGGCATGAGGTACCGACTCTTCGGCCGGACCGGCCTGCGCGTGTCCGAACTCCTGCTGGGCACCATGGCCTTCGCCGATCCCGCCGAGGCACGCCGCATCGTCGACGCCTACGCCGACGCGGGCGGCAACGTGCTCGACACCGCGTCGGCTTACGGCGACGGCGAGGAACTGCTCGGCTCCATCGTGGAGCGACGCGACCGGTTCGTCATCGGCACGAAGTACACGCTGTCGCACGACGCCGCCGACCCCAACGCCTCCGGCAACCACCGCAAGAACCTGGTGCGGTCGCTGGACCGGAGCCTGCGCCGGCTGCGCACCGACTACATCGACGTCTACTGGGTGCACATCTGGGACCGGCACACCCCGGTCGAGGAGACGATGCGCGCCCTCGATGACGCCGTCCGCGCCGGCAAGATCCTCTACACCGGCATCTCCGACGCGCCGGCCTGGGTCGTCGCGCACGCCAACACCCTCGCGCGGTGGCGGGACTGGACCCCGTTCGCCGGCCTCCAAGTGCCCTACAACCTGCTGAAGCGGGACGCTGAGCGCGAGTTGCTGCCGATGGCTGAGGCACTGGGGCTGAGCGTGACCGCGTGGGCGCCCCTCGCCGCCGGCAAGCTGTCGGGAGCCGTCGACGCGCCGCCCGGCTCACCCCGGTCGAAGCGCGTCGACCCCGCTTCCCTCACCGCCCGCGACCGTGCGGCGGCCCAGGCGGTCCGCACGGTGGCCGACGAGCTGGGCGTCCGCCCGGCACAGGTGGCGCTCGCGTGGACGCGCGCCAAGTCGCGCGCGGTGCTGCCGCTGGTGGGCGTGAGCAGTGTCGCGCAGCTCGAAGAGGACCTGGGCGCGCTCGACGTCACCCTGCCCGCCGACGCGATCCGGCGGCTGGAGGAGGCGGTGGAGTTCCGGCTCGGCTTCCCGGCCGACTTCATCGCCGAGTGCGAGCCGAGCCCGTTCGTCTTCGGCGACACCGCCACCAGCGTCGATCCGCGCTGACCGAACCACCTTCGCCGCCACCCGCACCGATATCCGGATCACGCGGAACGATCACCGCGCCGGTTGCGTCCGACGGCCTGGTGTCGAGTGGACAGATGGGTGGACATGAGCGGGTTCGGGGCGGTGCCCGAGGAGTTGCGGCGGGCGGCCGGTGAGATCGGCGACGCGGGCGACAAGACGGTGGGCCTGGTGTGGTGCGGGCCCAGCGGTCAGTACGGGCACGACGGCGTGGCCGGCGCCTGGGAGCTGTTCATCGAGGAGATGAAGGCGTACGTGGAGCGGCTGCGGCAGGAGGCCGAAGACCACGCCATCGGGCTCCGCGCCGCCGCATCGTCCTACGTGGACGTCGACGGGGACGAGGCGGTCGGGTTCGGACGGCTCGGGGAACCGGTGTCCACCGGCGACATCGCGCGCCGACTGGGGACCACGCCGCTGAAGCCGGTGTCCTGATGGCGGCACGACTCGGCGAGACGAATGACCCCAAGGCGCTCGTCCCCGGCGAGCCCGAGCTGATCACCGGTGACCTTCGGCAACTCGTGAAGACGCTGCGGATGGTCGTGGCGGTCGGCGAGGACCTGGGCCGGATCGACCCCGGCGGCTGGACCGGCGGCGCGAGCACCGTGTTCCGGTCGGTCTTCCGGTCCGAACCGCCGCGCTGGCTCCAGGCCGGCGCGGACCTCGGCGGCGGCGGTCAGCTGCTCGCCGACTACGGCGACGCGCTGGTCCAGAGCCAGGCGGAAGCCCAGCGCGCCATCGAGCTGCACCTCGAAGCGCAGGCCGCGACCCGCCTCGCCGCCGCCCAGCACGACGCGGCGGTGCTGTCCGGCGCCCCGACCGCCCCGTTCCAGGACCCGGGCCAAGCTGCCACGGCCAACGCCCAGAAGGTCCTCGACAACGCCCGCGACGGGCTGTCCGGCATCGGTGACGTGGTCGCCAAGGCGCTCGGCTGGGAGTCCGACGGCCAGGGCGGCTACAAGAAGTCGTTCGGCAGCACCAAGTTCGGCGCCTCGCACCGCGGGACCGAGGAGAACGGCAAAGACCCCGGCGGTTGGCAGGGAGGTCCCGGCGGGCGGTCGTACGAGGGCAAGTCCGGCAGCGAGTCGAAGCGCCTGCTCACCGAGGCGCTGGCCGAGGTCGCCGAGAAGCTCGGCATCGACCTGCACGAGCGCACCGCCGGCGAGGACTGGCAGGTCGACGTCGCCCACGGCGCGAAGGAAGGCGACTTCACGGCCGGGCCGCTGGCCGGAAACGGCAGCATCAGCGGCTCGGTGCTCGGCGCGGAAGCCGGGGTGACCGCGACGTCGAGCACCGCGGGCGTCACCGTGGGCGCGAACGCGAGCGCCTACCTGGCCAAGGGGCACGCCGAGGGCGAGATCAGCCTGGGCAGGCACGCGGGTGTCTCGGGCAGCGCGGACGGCATGGTCGGGGCGTCCGCCGAGGCCAAGGGCACGGTCGGCTGGCTCGGCGCGAAGGGGAACGCGGAGGCGTTCGCGGGCGCCAGGGTGTCCGGTGAGGCGAGCGCCGAGGTCGCGGGCATCGGCGCGGGCGTGAACGGCGAGGCGTGGGCCGGTGTCGGCGCGCAGGCCGGCGGGCAGTTCGGCATGGGCGAGGACGGCAAGTTCCACATCGGCGGGTCGCTGGGCGTCGGGTTGGGCGTGGGTGGCAAGGTCGGGTTCGACGTCACCGTCGACCCGGTCCAGGTCGTGGAGACGGTGGTCGACGTCGCGGACGACGTGGGCGAGATCGCGAAGGACGTCGGGCGCGGCGTGGAGAACGTCGCCGAAGGCGCCGGCCGCACGATCGGCCGGTTGTTCGGCCGATGACCTACCGCAACACCCCAGGAGGAGATCCAGGTATGGCCACCACCCTTCCGGTGCCGATCGAGTTCTCGTTGCCCGACGGGTGGCTCTCGGCCCCGCCCGACGAGGTGGGCGCGCCGCAGGCGGCGTTCGTCGCGCTGCACCCCGGTCCGAGTGCCGGGTTCACCGCGAACGTGACGATCAGCGGCGAGGTCCGTAGCGGCGTGACGGTGGCGGAGGTGGCGGCGGAGGCCGCGGCACGGCTGGAGCGCGACGTCGGCCCGGTCGAGATCGGGCGCCGCAACGAGCTGGAGTCCGCCTACACGCAGGTAGTGCGGATGACCGTGCCGATCGGCGGGCGGCCGGTGGAACTGCTGCAACTGCAGGTGTTCCTGGCCATGCCGGACGTGCGCGACGAGAACCGGCGCGCGGTGCTGGAGATCGTGCTGAGCGCGACGCCGGAGCAGTTCGAGGACCTGGTGGGCGACTTCCAGGCGTTCCTCAAGACCATCCGCCCGGACGAGGGAGCGGCCCGGTGAGCGGGTCCGCCGAGATCCTGCTGCGCCGCATCGAGGCCATCGACACGGCCGCGGCCGACAACCGGCTGCGCGCCGAGTCGTACCGGCGCATGGCCGAAGGGCTGAAGGACGTGGTGGGCACGGCGACGTCCGACGACGGCGTGGTGACCGTGGTCGCCGGGTCGGACGGCGCGGTCAGGTCGATCACGTTCGGCGCGGCCGTGCGGACCACCGACCCGGCGGCGCTGTCGTCCACGACGTTGCGGACGATCGCGTCGGCGCGGGTCGAGGCCGCCCGCCGACAGGCCGAGGTGGTCCGGTCGGCGTTGGGCGACACGACGTTGCTGGACCAGGTGCTGGCCGAGGACCGGCGGGTGTTCGGCGACGAGCCACCGCAGGAACCCCGCGCCATCGCGCCCCGCGTCGTCCGACGTGAGGCGCCCGTGGTGGAGGAGGAGCCGGAACCGGCCTACCGGAGCCGTCCGGCCTGGTGAGCCAGACCCGGTGAACCCGGCCTCTGGTGAGTCCGGCGCTGGTGAGCCCGGTCAGTCGCCGGCGGGGCAGACGCAGCCCCGGCTGTGGTGCTCGGTGGTGGTCGCGGTGCAGAAGCGCATCGCGATCCGGTCGTGGGAGGCCCACGAGTGCTTGCACGCGACGCACTTCGGCGACGCGACACCGTCGGCTTCGCCACTGACGTTCGACTCGATCGTCGGCAAGAGCTGGTTCATGTGTTCCATCCAGTCCGCACGCACGAAGCACTGTGATCGACCGGACGTCCGCCTGAACGTGTCACCGCCCGACGAACGCGGTCCCGCTTACGGGCGATGCGAGAAGGCATCGGGAAACCGGCAACGTGGAGCCTGATGCTCGAACGGTTCCCGCCACCACCCACGGTACACGGCCGGAGCGCCCCGCCGTGACCACCGGACTGCCCGCGTCGTCACCGGCACGGGCAGTCCGGGTGGGTCAGGCGGCGGGCGTCTTGAGCTTGCGCGCCAGGTGTTCCGGCCTCGGCCAGCGGACCTTCGTGGCCCAGCCCAGCTTCTCGAACGCCCAGATGACCCGGGCCGAGATGTCGATCTGGCCGCGACGCACGCCGTGCCTCGCGCACGTGGGGTCGGCGTGGTGGGAGTTGTGCCAGGACTCGCCCATGGAGGCGATGGCCAGCGGCCAGAAGTTGGCGGACTTGTCCCGCGCCGCGAACGGCCGGTCGCCGATCATGTGGCAGATGGAGTTCACCGACCACGTCACGTGGTGCAGCACGGCGACGCGCACGAGACCCGCCCAGAAGAACGCGGTCAGCGCGCCCCACCAGCTCCACGTCACCAGGCCGCCGATGAGGGCGGGGGACAGCAGCGTCGCGACGGTCAGCGCGGGGAACCAGCGGTTGACGCGCTGGAGGTCGGCGTCGGCGAGCAGGTCGGGCGCGAAGCGCGCCGCGTTGGTCTGCTCGCGCTGGAACATCCACCCGAGGTGGGCGTGCCAGAAGCCCTTGGCCATCGCGCTCGCGGACGTGCCGAACCGCCACGGCGAGTGCGGATCGCCGTCGCGGTCCGCGTAGGCGTGGTGCCTGCGGTGGTCGGCGACCCAGTCGATGACCGGTCCCTGCATCGCCATGCTGCCGACGACGGCCAGCGCGATCCGCAGACCGCGGTTGGCGGTGAACGCGCCGTGGGTGAAGTAGCGGTGGAAGCCGATCGTCACCCCGAGGCACGTCAGCGTGTAGAAGAAGAGGGCCAGACCGATGTCGAGCCAGCCGAGGCCCCAGCCCCAGGCCAGCGGCACGGCTGCGGCCAGCGCGAGCGCCGGGATGATGACGAAGAGCTTCACCAGCAGGACCTGGGTCGACGACTTCTCACCCGCCAGCATCGGCTCGGGCGCGCTGTGCGGACTCTCCGTCCGCGGGTTCGTGCGTACTGCTTCGGTCAAGGGAGGTACCTCCGTGCGTGCGGTGACGTGACCTGGTCTCCGCCGCCGGGGTCTCGGGCGATCGGTGCGGGTGCGCCGCGTGGGCGACGAATGCCGGTGCCCCCCGGTCCGGAAGGGATCGAGGGGCACCGGTTTTCCGCGTCTCCGTCAGCGATTGAGCCGGTAGGAGCAGGTAGGAAGGACCAAGCGGCTCAGACGGGGCGAACGCCGACGGCCTGCAGGCCCTTGGGGCCCTGGTTGATCTCGAACTGGACGTGCTGGTTCTCCTCGAGGCTGCGGTAGCCGAAGCCGTCGATCTCCGAGTAGTGCACGAACACGTCCGGGCCGTTGTCGTGGGAGATGAAGCCGAAGCCCTTCTCCGAGTTGAACCACTTCACGGTTCCCTGAGTCATGTGTTCTCTCTTTCCTTGGCAGTGCTGGATCGGCGCCGCTGTGCGCGGCTCCGGGTCGGATTTCAGACGACGACTTCTCCAGCTTGTCCTGCAAGGCAAAGGAAGAACTTCGTCCGCAACATCATTCCGCGAAACTTCTGTGGAAACACGGACACAAAATTGACGACCACCTCGTACAACCCACCGGTGGCCCGTTTAGTTCCCGACCCGCGGCTTGTCACCCGTTCGGGGGAGCGTCCATGAGGTCCCGTGCCTGGTCAGCGCCCTGCGTGCGCCAACTCCTCTTCGGCGTGCACGACCACCGCCCCGCGCCGGGCCGCCGGACGCAGTGGCGCACGGCCACGTCCGGCGCACCCGACGCGCGGCGACCTCCGCCCTCGACCGGACCCGCGTCGTCCTCGGCGCCCGACCACCGGTTCTACCGCCGCCCCGCGAGTCGCGCCCGACACGCCCGCCGCAACGCTGTGGCGCCCGCGGCACCACGACGTGTACCGTGGGTGCCATCGGGGCGATTCATATCTTCTGAACCCGAACACCCTCGCGCCGTGTGGGGATCTCCGGTCCGGCAAAGCCGGCCGTGAGCACGCAGCGGACGCGGAGAAAGTCGGAACACATGTCAACTTCGTTCAACGAGCTGTTCAGCCACCCGGACACGACCCGGACCGAGACCGCGAACGGTCTTGGTCGGGACGAGCAGCGGTCCTACACCGATCTGTTCCGCGAGCCGGCCGACGTGCCGCCGCAGAACACCGGCGAGATGGCCTGACCGCGGCAGGAAGAACCGCTCAGCGGAGCCCGTGACCCGAACCGGTCGCGGGCTCCGCTTCAAGCACGCCCTGGGCACTTGCGGTCTGAACTTCCCAACACGGCCCCGGGTGCTCGACCCACGTCCAGGGCTGCCGCACGCCCACGGCCCTAGCGGTAGTACGGGCGGTGGCCGCCGACCCCTTCGTCGTCCGCGCCGTGCCAGAAGTCCGGCGCGTACGGGGTGTCCGGCACGGTCACCAGGTCCTCGCGCCGGCGCGGGGCGGGGGTGGCCGGCGCACCGGCCACCCCCGCCACCTCGTCCACGTCGATCGCGAGCCGCTCCAGGTCGTTGACCAGCCGCCGCACCCCCGGGTGGTCCCGGAAGTCGGCGCGCAAGGCGTCCGTGTGCGTGCGGGCCTGGTCGATCAACGCCCGCAAAGCCGTCAGTTCGCGATTCGACATCGTCACCTCACAACGGGATGTTCGTGTGCCGTCCCCGGCCGGCCGGTGCGTTGGCCAGCGCCTTCGCGATCCTGACCCGGGTCTCGTCCGGGGAGATCACCTCGTCCACCACGCCGAGCGACATCGCGCGGTCGACGCCGCCGGCGATCCGGCGGTGCTCCTCGATCAGCTTCTCCCGCAGCTCGGCGCGCTCCGCCTCGTCGGCCACGGCGGCCAGCTTCTTGCGGTGCAGGATGCCCACGGCCGCTTCCACACCCATCACGGCCACCTCGGCGTCCGGCCACGCGAACACGGCCGTCGCGCCCAGCGAACGCGAGTTCATCGCGATGTACGCGCCGCCGTACGACTTCCGCGTGATCAGGGTGATCCGGGGCACGCTCGACTCGGCGAACGCGTGCAGCAGCTTCGCGCCGCGCCGCACCACGCCGCCCCACTCCTGGCCGACGCCGGGCAGGTAGCCGGGCACGTCCACGAGCACGACCAGCGGCACGCCGAGCGAGTCGCACATCCGCACGAACCGCGCGGCCTTCTCCGCCGACAGCGAGTCGAGGCAGCCCCCCTTGCGCAGCGGGTTGTTCGCGATGATGCCGACGGTCCGCTCGCACAGCCGGCCGAGGCCGACCACGACGTTCGGCGCCCAGCCGGCCTGGAGCTCCTCGAACACGGCGTCGTCCAGCAGCCGGTTGATCACCGGGTGCACGTCGTAGGCGCGCCGCGGCGACTCGGGCAGCAACGCGCGCAGGTCGTCGGGCTCGCCCGCGGACGCCACCTCGACCTCGCCGGGCTTGGTGAAGAACCCGGTGAGCCGGCGCGTCCGCTGGTAGGCCTCTTCCTCGGTGCCGACGACGATGTGCGCCACGCCGGACTTGCGGCCGTGCGCGAGGGGACCGCCGAGGCCCTCCATGTCGATCACCTCGCCGGTGACCGTCTTCACCACGTCCGGGCCGGTGACGAAGATCCGGGCGTCCTCGGACATGACCACGATGTCGGTCAGGGCGGGGCCGTACGCGGCGGCGCCGGCGGCCGGGCCGAGCACCACGGAGATCTGCGGCACGACACCGGAGGCGCGGGTCATCGCGGCGAACATGCGGCCGACGCCGTCCATCGACTCGACGCCGTCGGCGAGCTTCGCGCCGCCGGAGTGCCACAGGCCGACGACCGGGACGCCCTGCTCGACCGCGGCGTCGATGGCGCGCACGATGTGCATCGCGCCGGGCCAGCCGAGCGCGCCGCCCATCTTGGTCGCGTCGGTGCAGTAGGCGATCACGGGTTGGCCGTCGATCAGGCCGCTCACCGCGCTCACGCCGCTGTCGTCCGCCTCGTGCAGCGGTTGTGCGGAGTCCTCGTCCAGCAGCCGGCCGAGCCGGACTGACGGTGCGCGGAAATCGGGCTCGACATCGCGAGCGTCGACGTGGGCGGGCACGGTCTGCGCCGTCATGGGTCCCCCGGGTATGCAGGATGGTGTCAAAGACGGAATATGACCGCCTCGGACGACGGGGGGAACCCCAGAAAGCACCCCTGCCCCCACCCCTACGGGGGCCATGTCCCCTCGGTGCGGCCGGCGCACCGAGGGGTTCGCGCGACGTGGTCCGGGCGTCGTCACCCGTTTCTTACCTCGGGTTCACCCGACGCGCCAGAGGGCGGGCACGTTCGGCGGCTCCCAGCCCGGCTGGGCGAGGTGGGCCTGGAGGCACACGTACCCTGCGCCGCCGTAGGTGACGCGCGCTCCGGCCGCGTAGGTGGTGCCCGCCGCCCACGTGCCGCCGCCGGGGGACGACGTGGTCGTGGACGTGGGCCTGGTGGTGCCGGTCTGCGACACGTCCAGCACGAAGTCGAACGTCGCCTCACGACCGCCGCCCGCGTTCCGCACCGCCATCAGCAACCGGGGGTCGAAGATGCTGTCGGTGGTGTTCCGCGGCTCTCCCGGGAAGTACAGCTGGGTGGTGAGCACCGGGCGTCCGGGCGCCTGAGCCTTCACGTGGATGTGCCGGGTGCGGCCGGGGTACAGGCCGGGCACGATCGTGGTCAGCGCGAACGCGCCGCCGGCGTCGGTGAACTGGTGGCCGCGGAAGCGGAAGCCGGTGTTGTCGTACACGCCGTTGACGTCCGCCTGCCAGAAGTCCAGCAGCACGTTGCCGAGCGGTTGGCAGGCCAGGCCGAACACGTAGCCGGTGACGGTGAGGCGGGTGCCCGGCGTGCCCGCGTCGACCAGCGACGTGCGGCGCGGCGAGTTCGGCTTGAAGTAGGGGCCTTCCATCTGCGGCGGGGTCGGGTCGTCGCCGTCGTCGCACGCCGGGGTGAGGTCCAGCGGGCTGCCGTCCGGACCGACCGTGCGGGCCAGCGCGGGCACGCCCATCAGCGCGGCCGGCAACGCGACCCCGGCGGCGAGCGCGGCGCGCAGCACGGTCTTGCGGCTGAGGTGGGTGTCCGTCCCCGTCGCCCGGTTCGTCCTTGGGTGCGTCCATACCTGCTCCTCGTGTGGTCGAAGGGGATCACACCGAACGTAGGGACGTCGGCCGGGTCGCCACGATGGACTGGAGCCGTGGTTCGTGGTGATCCTCGCGGGCGCTGTTGCCGTTGTCCCCACCGTGAATGCGCGTCACCGTGAATGCGCGTCGTCGCCGCGTCGGAAGGCGCCCGGGCTGACGCCCGTCTCGCGGCGGAAGAAGCGGCAGAAGTAGGCGGGGTCGGTGAAGCCCACCCGGGCCGCGACCTGCCGCACGGTCAGGTCCGTCCTGGCCGGCAACCGCTTCGCCTCGTGCGTCCGGGTTTCGCGGACGAGCTGCGACGGTGTGCGCCCGGTCGCCGCTTTCACCGCCTCGGTCAGGTGGCCGGGCGTGACGCCGATCCGCTCCGCGTACGCGCGCACCGACCACAGCGCGTGGTCCGTGCGGCCGGACAGCCGGACGAACTCCTCCGCCACCGCACCGGCCCGTGCCGGAGGGGGCGCGGCAGGGGTCGCGCGCAGCCGGGCCGCACGCACGACGAGCACGTGCAGCAGCGCGCGCAGGACCGTTCCGACGCCTGGCTCGCCCCGCCGGTACTCGTCCTCCAGCTCGGCGACCAGCCGGGCGATCCGGGTGTGCGCGGGCTCGTCCAGGGTCAGCCAGGGGCGTTCGCTCAGCCGGCGCAACAGGTCCCGGTCGGCCGGGTGGTCGAGCAGGAAGTCGTCGGTGAACAGCAGGACGGACCCGGTCAGGTCCCGCGCGTCGTCCCAGTGGTGGACCTGGCCGGGTGCGATCACGCACAGGTGCGGCGGGCGCAGCTCCCAGCGGGCGAGGTCGACCACGTGCGTGCCGGTGCCGCCGGTGACGTGCACGATCTCGTGGAACGTGTGCCGGTGCGGGAACGGCGCGCGCGACAGCGGGCCGATCGTGTCGAACGTGCCGACGGCGAACGGCAGCGCGTTGGGCAGCGGAACTTCCAGCCGGTGCACGGGCAGCTCGCCCCCGCGTGGCGTCCGGCAGGGCGTTCCGGGTGTCACGGTGGTGCCGCGCATCTCCCGATCCTCTCGCTCGGAGGTCCAGACCAATCGTCGTCAGGTCACCCTGGCACGGCCGCGCCGTCCTCCGTGCCCGACTCCGCTGGGTAAGCGCTTGCCTGCTCTCCGTCGGACCTCCGGGCGTCGACCGACCTCCGTAGCGCCTCCGGTCTGAACCTTTACAACGTTGTATCAACGATGTAAGAACGGAGCCGCTCTTGAGAGTGACGCCACTCACTCACACCCGGATCGAGGAGCGACACATGTCCCTGCCTGCCCGTGTCGGTGTCGCGGTGGTCGCGGCCACCGCCTTGCTGACCTCCTGCACCAGTCGTGAAGCCGCAACGTCCACCCAGGGCACCGGCGGCCCCGCCGCGTCCGCCGCCGCCTCCCAGACGAGCGGGCCGGGCTGCGCCCGTGACCGGATCGGCTACCCGAAGGTCGACGTCAAGGACGCGGTCATCGGGTTCTCCCAGTCCGAGAAGGAGGCCAACCCCTTCCGGATCGCGGAGACCCAGTCGATCAAGGACGAGGCGGCCAAGCTCGGCGTCCCGGACGACAAGCTCCTGGTCACCAACGCCCAGAGCGACCTGAACAAGCAGATCAGCGACATCAAGTCGCTGCTGGACCGGGGCGCGCAGCTGCTGATCGTCGCGCCGCTCAACTCCGACGGCCTCCAGCCCGCGCTCGACGCGGCGAAGGCCAAGCAGGTCCCGGTCGTGACGATCGACCGCAAGGTGACGTCCGACCCGTGCGACGACTACCTGACGTTCATCGGCTCGGACTTCGTGGAGCAGGGCAAGCGCGCCGCCCAGGCGATGGTGGAGGCCACCGGCGGCACCGGCAAGGTGGCCATCCTGCTCGGCTCGTCGGGCAACAACGTCACCACCGACCGCACCAAGGGCTTCAAGGACGAGATCGCCAAGACGCCGGGCATCTCGGTGGTGGCCGAGCAGACCGGCGAGTTCGACCGCTCCAAGGGCCAGTCCGTGATGGAGCAGCTCATCCTGAGCAACCCGGACATCACCGCTGTCTACGCCGAGAACGACGAGATGGGCATCGGCGCGGTGACCGCGCTGAAGGCCGCCGGCAGGACGCCCGGCCAGGACGTGAAGATCGTCTCCATCGACGGCACGCGCAACGCCGTGCAGCTCGTCGCGGACGGCGGCTACGACGCGGTGATCGAGTCGAACCCGCGGTTCGGCCCGCTCGCGTTCCAGACGCTCCAGGACTTCGCGGACGGCGAGGAAGTGCCGCCGACGGTGATCATCTCCGATGACGAGTACGACCGGTCCAACGCCGCCCAGAAGCTCGCGAACGCGTACTGACATGGTGTTGGAGGTCGTCGACGCCACCAAGGAGTTCGTCGGCGTCAAGGCATTGGACCGGGTGTCGTTCTCGGTGCGGCCGGGGGAGGTGCACGCCCTGGTCGGCGAGAACGGCGCGGGCAAGTCCACGTTGATCAAAGTGCTGACCGGGGTGCACCGGCCGGACTCGGGGGAGGTGCGCCACCGGGGCGAGCCGGTCGAGTTCCACCGGCCGCTGGACGCGCAGCAAGCCGGCATCTCCACCATCTACCAGGAGGTCAACCTCGTCCCGCTGATGAGCGTGGCGGCCAACCTGTTCCTCGGCCGCGAGCCGCGCACCCGGTTCGGCCTGGTCGACCTCGCGCGGATGCACTCGGAAGCAGCCGGGATCCTCGCCGGCTACGGCATCGGCGACGACGTGCGACGTCCGCTCGGGACGCTCGCGGTCGGCGCGCAGCAGATGGTGGCGCTGGCACGGGCCGTCTCGGCGGACGCGCACGTGGTGATCATGGACGAGCCGACGTCGTCGCTGGAGCCGCGCGAGGTCGAGACGCTGTTCTCGGTGATCGAGCGGCTGCACGAGCGCGGCATCGCGATCGTGTACGTGAGCCACCGGATGGACGAGCTGTACCGGATCTGCGACCGGGTCACCGTGCTGCGGGACGGCCGGCACGTGCACACCGGGCCGCTGGCGGACCTGCCGCGCATCGAGCTGGTGGCGATGATGCTGGGCCGCAGCGTCGGCGACATCCGCGAGCACGGCGCGACGGCGTTCAGCGAGGAGCACCACGCGGGCGCGGAACCCTTGCTGCGGGCGGAAGACCTGACCAGCGGGCGTCGGCTGGCAGGCGTCTCCGTGTCGATCCGGCCCGGTGAGGTGGTCGGTCTCGCCGGGCTGCTCGGCTCCGGCCGCACGGAGACCGCGCGGGCGATCATCGGCGCGCTGCCGCTGGATTCCGGCACGGTCCTCCTGGGCGGCAGGGCTCTGCGGGGGAACGTCGGCGCGGCGGTGCGCGCGGGAGTCAGCCTGCTGGCGGAGGACCGCAAGGCCGAGGGGATCATCCCGAACCTGTCAGTGCGGGAGAACATCGTGCTCGCCGCCCTGCCCCGGCTGTCCCGCTTCGGCGTGGTCAGCCGGGCGCGGCAGGACCGGGTGGTGGAGACGTTCATCCGGCGGCTGCGGATCAAGGTGTCCGGGCCGGAGCAGAAGGTCGCCGAGCTGTCCGGCGGGAACCAGCAGAAGGTGCTGCTGGCGCGCTGGCTGTGCACGCAGCCGAAGGTGCTGCTGCTCGACGAGCCGACCCGCGGCATCGACGTGGGCGCGAAGGCCGAGGTGCAGGCGTTGATCGACGAGCTGGCCCGGGACGGGTTGGCGGTGCTGCTGATCTCGTCGGAGCTGGAGGAGCTGCTGGACGGCGCGGACCGGCTGGTGGTGCTGAAGGACGGCGCCGTGGTGTCCGAACTGGTCGGCGACCAGCTCACCCGCGACCACATGCTGTCCGCGATCGCATCGGGTGACCCGGACTCGGACCGGGACTTGGACTTGGAGCCCGACTCGGACTCGGGGGGATCATGACTCTCTCGTTGGACCGCTTGGACCGGGCGCGTGCCGCCCGGTGGTTGCAGGAGTACGGCGTGTACGTCGCCGTGGCCGCGTTGCTGCTGTTCAACATCGCGTTCACGTCGAACTTCCTGTCCGTGGGCAACTTCCGCACGCAGCTCGTGCAGGCGGCGCCGGTGTGCATCGTCGCGCTGGGCATGGCGCTGGTGATCGGGACCGAGGGGGTGGACCTGTCGGTCGGCGCCGTGATGGCGCTGTCGGCCGCGGTCGTGCCGCTGTACCTCGGTTACGGGACGCTGCCGTCGATCGCGCTCGCGCTGGTGGCCGGGCTCATCGCGGGCATGGTCAACGGGGTGCTGGTGGCGTACCTGGGCATCCAGCCGATCGTGGCCACGTTGGCGCTGCTCGTCGGTGGGCGCGGGTTGGCGCTGGTGCTGGCGAACGGGCAGTTGGTGCAGCTGCACGACCCGGCGTTCCTGTTCCTCGGCACGGGTGACGTGTTCGGCGTGCCGGTCGGGGTGTTCGCGGCGGTGCTGTTCGCGGTGGCGGTGGCGTTGCTGGTCGGTCGGACGACGTTCGGGCGGCAGTTGGTCGCGATCGGCGGCAACCGGGCGGCGTCGGTGCTGGCGGGCATCCCGGTGCGGCGGGTGCTGATCGGGGTGTACGCGATCTGCGGTGTGCTGGCGGCGGTGGCCGGTGTGCTGTCCACGGCGCGGCTCGGCGCGAGCGACCCGGCCGACGTCGGGCTGCTGATGGAGCTGTCCGCGATCACCGCCGTGGTGGTGGGCGGCACGCCGTTGACCGGTGGTCGGGTGCGGGTGCTGGGGACCGTGATGGGGGCGCTGCTGATGCAGTTGGTGCGGGCGACGTTGATCAAGCACAACCTGCCCGACTCGACCGCGCAGATGGCGCAGGCGGCGATCATCGTCGGCGCCGTCTACCTGGCGCGCGAGCGGAGCAGCCGGTGAACGCGGTCGGTGTGCGCTTCCGGCGCGGGGTGGGTCGTCAGGGCGCCGCGGTCGCGTTGGTGGTGATGGTGCTGGTGGCGTGGCTGTCGTTCCCCCGGTTCGGCAGCCTGGACAACCTGCGCGACCTGGCGTTGCAGGGGTCGTTCCTGGCGATCGTCGCGCTCGGCATGACGTTCGTGATCATCACCGGCGGGATCGACCTGTCGGTCGGGTCGGTGTACGCCCTGGGCGGCGTCCTGGCCGCGTACGGCTCGCAGTGGGGTTTCGTGGTCGCTCTCGTGCTGCCGTTGGCGGTGTGCGGGCTGATCGGGTTGCTGAACGGGGTGCTGGTGGCGCGGACCGGCATGGCGCCGTTCATCGTCACGCTGGCGACGTTGTTGCTGGCGCGCGGGCTGTTGTTGGCGATCACGTCCGAGGGGTCGACGACCTACCGCATCGCGTCCGGCTCGGCGTTCCTGGAGCTGGGGCGGGGGACGGTGTTCGGTTTCGGGTACCCGGTGTTCCTGGCGCTGGCGTTGTGCCTGGCAGGTGGGCTGGTGCTGCGGCGGACGCGGTTCGGCCAGTCGGTGTTCGCCGTGGGTGGTGCGGAGCAGTCAGCGGTGCTGATGGGGTTGCCGGTGGCGCGGACGAAGGTGCTCGTGTACACGATGAGCGGGGTGCTGTCCGGTTTCGCGGGAGCCGTGACGGCGGCGTACCTGCAGTCCGGGGTGACCGTGATCGGCGTCGGGCTGGAACTGGACGCGATCTCGGTCGTGGTGATCGGCGGGACTCTTCTCACGGGCGGCGCGGGGACCGTGCTGGGGACGGTGATCGGCGTGGGCCTGCGGACCGTGATCCAGAACGTGATCAACCAGATCGGGACCCTGGACAGCAACTACCAGTCCGTGGTCAGCGGCGCGTTCCTCCTGCTGGTCGTGGTCCTGCAACGCTCCCTGGCCACCCGAGCCGGCAAAGGCACCTAGCGGTTCTGCCGGTGTAGTCCGCGTGGCCGCGCGCTCCGGCTTCGTCCCCGGAGAGCGGTCATCCGAGTGCCGCGTCGGTCCCGACCGGGCTGCGGAGGCTGCCCGGTGGCACGCCGAAAGCGCGTTTGAACGCCCGGGAGAACGCGGCCTCGGACCGGTAGCCGAAGCGGTGCGCGACGGTGGACAGGGGTTCGGCGGTCCGCCGCAGGTGCGCGTGGGCCAGTTGCAAGCGGCACTCGGTCAGGTAGCGCATCGCGGGCTCGCCGACCAGGGCGGTGAACCGCGCCGCGAACGCCGAGCGTGACAGGTGGGCGTGCCGGGCGAGTTCGGCGACGGTCCACGGGTGCTCGGGCTCGCGGTGGATCGACAGCAGCGCCCGCCCCACGTGCTCGTCGCGCACGGCGGCCAACCAGCCCTGGTCGGCCTCGGGCGCCGAGTCGAGCCAGGAACGGATCGCCTGCACGACCAGGATGTCCGCCAGGCGCGTGATGACGGTCTCCCCGCCGGCCCGCGGCGTCCCCGCCTCGGCGGCGATGAACCGCAGCGTGCTGTGCAGCCAGCCCGCCGCGTCCTCGTCCCACGTGCCGACGTGCAGGACCAGCGGCAGCTGCCTGACCAGGCGTTGCGCGGTCACGTGGTCGAAGCGGACCGCGCCGTAGGCGACCTGCGTGAGCTCACCGCCGCCACCGTGGCGCAGCACCTCGTAGCGGTCGCTGATCCGCTCCACCGGTATGTCGAACAGCGGTTCGGTCGGCGTGCCCGGCGCACTGAGCAGGCGGTGCGGCGTGCCGTGCGGGATCAGGGTCAGGCTGCCCTGCTCCAGCACCCGCGGTTCGTCACCGTCGACCTCCAGCACGCACCGGCCGGCGGTCACCACCTGGAACGTCATCAGCTCGTCGAGGCGGGGGACGGCCACGCCCCACGGCGCGGTCAGCTCCGCGCGGCAGTAGAGGGTGCCGGTCAGCCTCAGCAGGTGCAGCACCTCGCCCAACAGGTCGGCGGTCGCGGGGAAGTCTCGGCTCGGCACGGTCGGAGCGTGCCACCGGGGGCAACGGGCGTCCACGGCGGCGGACGAACGGCAATCGGCGGCGGACGCGCGGTCGTTGTCCGGACCTCGGACGCGCCAAGACACTGGGTTCCGACATCCGCTCGTGGACAAGGAACCCCGATGCCCGCCGTGCCGAGAGCCGTGCTGTCCGTGTCAGGTCTGGTGTTGGTGGTGATCGGTGCCGCGAGCCTGTTCGCGCCCGTCGCCTTCCACGCCGTCAACGGCATCGACGCGGCCGGTGGCCCAAGCGTGCTGAGCGAACTGCGCGCGGCGGGCGGCGGTCTGCTGGCGGCCGGCTCCGTCGTGCTGTCCGGCGCGTTCGTGCCGAGGCTCACCGCCACCGCCGCGGTGCTCGGAGCCCTCGTCCACCTCTCCTACGGCCTGTCCCGCCTGCTCGGCATGGCGGTGGACGGGATGCCGGCGGCCGGTCTGGTCCTCGCCACCGCGGTGGAGCTGCTGCTCGGCGTGGCGTGCGCTCGTGTCCTCCACCTCCTCCGCCGCACGAAGGCCGCCGGAACCGCGCCGGGAGGTGTCGGAGGGGTCCGTTAGGATTGCGCGATGGCTTCGCAAGAGGTGCTGCGAAGGGTCTTCGGCTACGAGTCCTTCCGCGGGGAGCAGCAGGACATCGTCGACCACGTCATCGCGGGTGGCGATGCACTGGTGCTCATGCCCACCGGGGGCGGGAAGTCGCTGTGCTACCAGATCCCCTCCCTGGTGCGCGACGGCACCGGTGTCGTGATCTCGCCGCTGATCGCGTTGATGCAGGACCAGGTGGACGCGCTGCGCGACCTCGGCGTGCGGGCCGGGTTCCTCAACTCCACCCAGTTCCCGGACGAGCGCGCGCTGGTCGAGGCCGAGTTCCTCGCCGGCGAGCTGGACCTCCTCTACCTCGCCCCTGAACGCCTGCGCACCGAGCAGACCACCCGCCTGCTGGAGCGCGGCAGGATCTCCCTCTTCGCCATCGACGAGGCGCACTGCGTCTCCCAGTGGGGCCACGACTTCCGGCCGGAGTACCTCGCCCTCTCCCACCTGCACGAACGGTGGCCGGAGGTGCCTCGGATCGCGCTCACCGCGACCGCCACCCGGGCCACCCACGCCGAGATCGCCGAACGCCTCCGCCTCGGTGACGCGAAGCACTTCGTCGCCAGCTTCGACCGCCCGAACATCCAGTACCGGATCGTGCCCAAGAACGAGCCGAAGAAGCAGCTGCTGGAACTGCTCCGCACCGAGCACGAGGGCGACGCGGGCATCGTCTACTGCCTGTCCCGCAACTCGGTCGAGAAGACCGCCGAGTTCCTCACCCAGAACGGCATCCCGGCCCTGCCCTACCACGCGGGCCTCGACTCGGGCACGCGTGCGCGCAACCAGTCCCGGTTCCTGCGCGAGGACGGCCTGGTGATGGTCGCCACCATCGCGTTCGGCATGGGCATCGACAAGCCGGACGTGCGGTTCGTCGCGCACCTCGACCTGCCCAAATCGGTGGAGGGCTACTACCAGGAGACGGGCCGCGCGGGCCGCGACGGGCTGCCGTCCACCGCCTGGCTGGCGTACGGGCTCCAGGACGTCGTCCAGCAGCGCAAGATGATCGACGACTCCGAGGGCGACCAGCAGCACCGCCGCAAGCTCATGGCGCACCTCGACGCGATGCTGGCGCTGTGCGAGACGGTCGAGTGCCGCCGCGTGCGGCTGCTCGACTACTTCGGCCAGCCGAGCACGCCGTGCGGCAACTGCGACACGTGCCTCGTGCCGCCGGAGACGTGGGACGGCACGGTGGCGGCGCAGAAGGCGCTGTCCACCGTGGTGCGGTTGCGCAACGAGCGGCGGCAGAAGTTCGGCGCCGGGCAGACGATCGACATCCTGCTCGGGCGCAAGACCGCGAAGGTCATCCAGCACGACCACGACCAGCTGAAGGTGTTCGGCATCGGCACCGAGCTGAACGAGAGCGGCTGGCGCGGGGTGATCCGGCAGCTCCTGGCGCAGGGGCTGATCGCGGTGGAGGGTGAGTACTCGACGCTCGTCGTCACGCCGGGCGGCGACGAGGTGCTGTACCAGGGGCGCAAGGTGCTGATGCGGCGTGAGCCGGAGCGCCTGGCCAAGGTGAGGACCACGAAGAGCGCGGCGGCGCAGGTGGAGCTGACCGCCGAGGCGACGCCGGTGTTCGAGCGGTTGCGGGCGTGGCGTGCGGCGACGGCCAAGGAGCAGGGGGTTCCCGCCTACGTGATCTTCCACGACGCGACGCTGCGGCAGATCGCCACGTCCGCGCCGTCGACGTTGGCGGAGCTGGGCACGGTCAACGGTGTGGGTGAGAACAAGCTGGCGAAGTACGGGCAGCAGATCCTGGACACGTTGAGCGCATGAACGACCTCCGTGCCGACTGCTCGCGGTGCTTCGCGCTGTGCTGCGTGGTGCCCGCGTTCGCCGAGTCGGTCGACTTCGCGATCGACAAACCGGCCCGCACGCCGTGCCGGAACCTGCTCGCGGACTTCGGCTGCGGCATCCACTCGAAGCTGCGGGAGAGCGGGTTCACCGGGTGCACGGTGTACGACTGCTTCGGCGCGGGCCAGCAGGTGGCGCAGGTGACGTTCGGCGGGACGAGCTGGCGTGACGACCCGGCGTCGGCGGCGGACATGTTCGGCGTGTTCCCGGTGATGCGGCAGCTGCACGAGCTGCTCTGGTACCTGACCGAGGTGCGGGGTCTGGAGAAGGCCCGCGCGCTGCACGCCGCTGCCGACGAGCTCCGGACCACGATCGAAGGGCTCACCGCCGGCACCCCGGAAGAGCTGCTGGCGCTGGACGTCGGCCCGTACTGGGAGCGGGCGAACGCGCTGCTGCTGCGGGCCAGCGAGCTGACGCGTGGCAAGGGCAAGAACCGCCGGGGCGCCGACCTGATCGGCAAGGGCCTGAAGGGCGCGAACCTGCGGGCGTCCAACCTGCGCGGCGCGTACCTGATCGGCACCGACCTGCGCGGGGCCGACCTGCGGCTGGTGGACTTCATCGGTGCCGACCTGCGCGGCGCGGACCTCTCCGGCGCCGACCTGACCGGCGCGTTCTTCCTCACCCAGGCCCAGGTGGACGCTGCCAGGGGCACCCGCGCCACCAAGCTCCCCGCCACCCTGACCCACCCGCCCCACTGGCCCTGACCCCACCCACCCCCTGGTGAGTCGCGGAGTACGTCGGGGGCGTAGGCGGGGGTGCCGCTGTCGGGCGGACGCGGTGACGGCGTGGGGCGGGACACGCTCTGCGGCATGAGACCGGAAGTGCGGAAGTCGTGGCCGGCGCTGCACGCCATCTCGTCCGTCGGCTGGCTCGGCGTCACGGTCGGCATGCTCGTGCTCGCACTGGCGGCGTTCGACGCGCCGCGGCTCTACCAGGCCAGCGGTCGCCACGGCCGGCGCCGACGTCCTGGCCGCCTCCTGCGTGTCCCTGGCCCTCTACACCTTCAACACCGTGCTGTCGGTGTTCAAGCCGTGGGGCCGGACGAGGTGGGGCCGGACGCGATCAGGTGGGGCGTCGCTGGGCCGGACGCGGTCGGGTTGAGACCGACACGCCGCCGCTCCACCTGAGCCGCCACCTCCACCGGGTCGCACGAGGCGAGGTGGTCGCGGACCAGCGCGTGCGGGAACCGGTGCCCGTCCACCAGCAGCACCCGATCCCGGGCGGACTGGAGGATCGCCTTGCGCCCCAACGGGAACTCGTCCAACGCCAACGGCCGCGCCAGCAGACCCGCCACCACGTCGAACGGCCGGTTCACGACGGGCGTCACCGCCAGGCCCAGCACCACACCGGACACCGCGCCCAACGCCGAAGGGCGAACGGCAGCACCCGCGAGCGCCGCCAGCCCCACCCCGGCCAACCCCGCCACCGGCAGCCAGCGCAGCCCGATGGCGACCCGCGTGTGCAGCCCCGCCCACACCCCGCGCAGACCGCCGACGAACGCGCCCACCGCCAACCCCGACGCCAGCCCGATGCCGAGTCCGACCGGCAGATCGGGTCCGGGCCCCGTCACCACCATCACCCCGACGGGCGCCAGAGCCCACGCCAACGCCCAATACCGGTCACGGGTGTTGCCGTAGGCGACGAGCAGCGCGACCACGACGACCACCCCGTACCCGACCGCCGGAGGCCACCCCGAGACCAGCCCACCGAGCAGCCCTCCCAGCACCGCCACCACGCCGGTGACCAACGCCCCCGCCAGGAAACCCGTTGCCGCCCAACGCTTCCCGCGTCGGGTATCACCACGCGCCACGATGAACGCGCTACGCGGCACACCGACCGTGGCGACAGCGGTGACGACGGCCGCCACCAGACCCAGCCGCACCCCCACCACGAAGCACAACGCGGTCGCCGCCCCCGCCAGCGCGCCCGGCCCGGCCCGGCGGAACAACCGCCACACCACGTCCGGCCCGACGAACTCCAGCCACACGTCCCGCGAAGGCAACCTGGACCGCGCCTGGAGGTCACGACATCGCCGCGCGATCCGGGCCAGGAACCGCAAAGCCCGCACCGTCCGCTCCGTACGAGACGAACCCGAAGGACCCGAAGGACCCGAAGTAGAGCCAGGAGGATCGGAAGGGCCGCGCACGACCGACTCCACCAGGTACGTGTCCAGCACTCCCCGGTACTCGGCACGCCCCGCCCGGTACGCCAGCGCCAGCAGCCCGAACGCGAGCGGCGTCCGCACCTCGTCCCACAGCTCCGGGTCCTTCTCCAGAGCGTCGCGCAGACCGTCCAACCGGGGACCACAAGCCGTGATCAGGTCCAGGACTTCGTTGCGCCCCAACACCTTCACCTGCGCCACGTCACAGCGCGGCATGTGCTGGTACTCGTCACCAGCGCTGCACAGCACGACCTCCCGCAGCTTCAACGCGGTGATCCACGCCAGGCACTCCACCCGATCCGCCGGCGGCAACTCGTCCAGCCCGTCGAACAACAGCACGAGGTTGCCCTGCCGCAGCCACGCCTTCCCCAAGCGCGCACCGATCCGGTAGTGCGCCGACAACGCCCCCAGCAGCCACTCGCCGAAGTCGTCGTCCCGCTGCCACCCGCCGAGGTCCACCACCACCGGCACCGGCAGGCTCAGGTCTTCCCGCGCCCGCGCCGCCAACGTCTCCGCGAGCGACAGCAGCAACGTCGTCTTCCCGGCGCCAGGTTCGCCCGCCACGATCAACGGGTGGCGGATTCGCGTGGGCAGCCGTGGCCCCACGCGGGGCACGACACCGAGCTTCAGCCGCACCTGCTCGGCCAGCGACCCGTCCACCCGCGCCCGCACGAACCGCTCCACCCGGTCCAGCGCCGCCCGGCGGTTCGCCGGGTGAGAGGGACGCCGTCGCAGGACGAGCCCGAGGAGCGGTTCCCAGGCCGCGAGGCACAGGGTGAGCGCGGACAACACCGCCAGCACAGGCCACAACCACAGCGCATGAGGCCCGAGCACCGGTGCCGCCGACCCGCCGGTGACCGTGTTGACCGCGACGGGGACGAGCACGAGGAACGTCACCGCACCCAACCCGATCAGCGCGATCAGACGGGACGTGCGGCCGAGCCGTCGCGCGTCCATGTGCCCCCTCCACCAGGTCGCGCTCGACGGTAACCGCGTTCGCACCGAGGTGGTAGAAGGGTTCCCGTGGTCGACCGGTCACGAAGCGTGCCGAGCCGGGCCCTTCAGGAAGTCCACGAGCAGCCGGTTCACGGCCGCCGGCTGTTCGAGGTAGCCGAAGTGGCCCGCGTCGGCCACCTCCTCGTACCGCGCGCCCGGGATGGCGTCGGCGACCTCGCGCGCCAGGTACGTGGGCAGCACGCGGTCGTCCGCGAAGCCCACCACCATGCACGGCACCTTGATCCCGCGGTACGCGTCGAGCCGGCTCTCGGTCTCGTTCATCCCCATCTGCGCCCGCACGCCCTTGCCGACGGTGGAACCGGAGAGCTCCAGGAGGTCCAGCCAGTCGCGCGCCGCACTCGGGTCGCGCAGCGTCGCGGGGGACAGGTTCAGCACCGCGTTCACCGCCGCGAAGTACTCGCCCGGCAACGTGATCCCCTGGTCGTGCAGTGCGCGTTCACCCCGCGACAGGGCGCTCTGCAAGTGGTCGTTGCGGCCCGCCGTCGCCAGCATCACGGCCTTCGAGACCAGGTCCGGACGGGCCAGGGCCACTTCCTGCGCCACCCGCGCGCCCATGGACGTGCCGACCACGTGCGCCGGCCCGCCGAGCAGCTCGATCAACGCGGTGATGTCGCCGACCATGTCCTCGATCTCGATCCCGGCCGCGCACTCGTCAGTCGGCGGGATGCCCCGGTTGTCGACGGTCACGACCCGGAACCCGGCGTTCCGCAGCGCCGGCACCTGGTGCGGGCGCCACACCCGTCCGGGGCTGCCGGTGCCCATGACCATGACGACGAGCTCACCCTCGCCCTCCACCTGGTAGCTGAGGTTGATCCCGTTGAGCGCGACGATCGGCATGGCCCGCAGGTTACTCAATTAGGGTGAACGCCATGAGGCGAGTGATCCTTTCCGGCTCCACGTTCGAGGAACAGATCGGCTACGCGCGGGCCGTCGTCGACGGCGACTGGGTGCACGTCTCCGGCACCACCGGCTTCGACTACGCCACCATGACCATCTCCGACGACGTGGTCGCGCAGGCCGAGCAGTGCCTGGCCAACATCGGCGCCGCGCTGACCGAGGCCGAGTGCACCTTCGCCGACGTCGTCCGGGTCACCTACTACCTGCCGGACGCCGAGGACTTCGAGCCCTGCTGGCCCGCGTTGCGCGCGGTGTTCGGCGAGGTGCGCCCGGCCGCGACGATGCTGGAGTGCGGCCTGGCCGACCCCCGGATGCGGATCGAGATCGAGGTCACCGCCCGCCGCCGGTCCTGACCGGTGGCCGGTGCGGCGGTGGCCGATGCGGCGGTGGGCGGTGCGGCGGTGGGCGGTGCGGTGGTGAGCCGTGGTGGTCAGCGTGGCCCGAGTGCCGCCCACTCGATGGCCGGGCAGCGGTCCATGACCACGTCGAGCCCGGCCGCCGTGGCCCGCTCGTACGCCGCCTCGTCGATCACGTCGAGCTGGAACCACACCGCCTTCGCGCCGATCTCCACCGCCGCGTCCGCGAACTCGCCCGCCGCCTCGGAGCGCCGGAACACGTCCACCACGTCCACCGGGAACGGGATGTCGGCCAGCGACGCGTAGCCCTGTTCGCCGTGGACGGTCGGGGCGTCGGGGTGCACGGGCACGATCCGCTTGCCGTGCTGCTTGAGGAACCTCGCCACGCCGTAGGCGGCTCGGTGCGGGTGGTCGGCGAGCCCGACCACGGCCCAGGTCTCGCCGTCCGCCAGGATCCGGCGGATCTTCTCGGGGTCACCCCACGGTTCGGTCATGGCACCAGCCTAGAACGGCCGGACATGAAGCTCTTTCGCGTTGAGTCCGTGCGCCTCTACCCTGGGCGAGCCCGCCGCCGCGGAGCCTTCGAGAGGACTTCTTGATGCGCGCCACCCGATCAGCCCTGGTCGTCACGCTCGTCGCGTCCCTGACCGCAGCCGCACCGGCCCAAGCGCAACCGCAGGGGCAGCCGGCGGACGGCGTCTACTACCTGCAAAGCGTCACCACCGGCCTGAACGCCGGCGTCTCCGGCACCTCGGTGCTCCAACGCCGGCCCAAGGGCGACGAGGACCGCCAGCAGTGGACCCTCGCCGGCCGCACGCTGCGCGAAGGCACCCAGTGCCTGGGCCGCCAGGCCGACCAGGCCGTGGTCCTGCCCTGCTCCAGCCCCGACGCGCAGTGGGACGTGCTGCCCGACGGTGACCGGCACCGGCTCAAGGTCCCCGGCGTCGACCGCCACCTGATCGCCTCCGGCCCGGACCAGGTGCGGATCGGCAGCGGAGCCGACCTCTGGTACCTCACCCCCGTGTCACCCCGGCGGGTCCCCGTGCCGGCGGAGGGGGAGCGGCGGCTGGACCAGGTCACCTTCCTCACCACGCACAACGCCTACGCCAACGGTGTGGACGGTGGCTTCGCCCCGCCGTTCGTCAACCTCGCACCCAACCAGGCCCGGGGGATCGAGCAGCAGCTCCGCGACGGCGTGCGCGGGTTCCAGCTCGACGTCCACCAGACCCCGGACGGCGCGATCCTGTGCCACAACAGCTGCACGTGGGTCAGCCGCCCGGTGGCGCTGTGGGTGGACGTGCAGCGGATCGTGGACTTCCTCAACCGCAACCCGGACGAGTTCGTCACGGTGTTCCTGGAGGACTACGCCTCCGCCGGGGTGCTGCGCTCCGAGCTGTCCCGCGTCGACGGCCTGGCGAACGTGCTGTTCCGCCCCGACCAGGCAGGGGTGCGGACGAACGGCTGGCCGACCTTGAACACCTTGCGCGCGAACGGCAAGCGGCTGATGATCTTCACCGACCGCGGGCGTGCGGGTGACTCGCCGCAGCGCGACACGTTCGGCGTGATGTACCAGTCCGAGTGGACGGTCGAGAACCACTGGTCGATGGGCTCCGGCCTGGGCGCCTCGGACTGGTCCTGCCACAGCCGCTGGAGCACGCCGCTGAACCGCACCGAACCCGGTTTCCGGCCGCTGTTCGTGATGAACCACTTCCGGGACGTGCCGATCACCGGCACCGCGACCACCGACAACGGCAAGCTCGCCGACCGGGCCCGCCGGTTCTGCGAGCCCGCCGCCCGCAAGACGCCGACGTACCTGGCCGTGGACCACTACCACCTGGGCAACCCGATGGCGGCGGTCCTGGCCCTGTCCGGCGAACGGTTCTGACGAGCGGGGTCCTGGGCGAAACGGCGCTAGTCAGCCGGTCGGGGCAGCCCGCAACCGGGGGCGGTCAGGTCGACCCGGCCGCCCCCGGTCAGGCACGGCACCACCTGATGGGTCTGCTGCCCGTACCGGATGCCGTGGCGCACGGTCACCTTGCCGGTCTCGTCCACCTCGCACGGGTTGTGCATCGTGCACCGCTCACCGTCCTCGTTGCCGGTGTTGTTCACCGCCACCACCTTGCCCGTGGCCACGTCCACCACCGGCGAGCCCGACGTGCCGCCCTTGCTGTCGCACCGCGCGGTGTAGCGCATCGAACCGCGCCAGGACCACCGGTCCTCCCGCAGCTCGTGCACGTAGCCGTCCGCGTGGCAGGCGTAGACCCGGCGCCAGTAGCCGGACACCAGCCGGATGTCGATGCCGGTCGCCGGGTGCGTCGGCGACAGCTCCAGCACCCGCGTGCCCATCGCCTCGACCTCGGCGTACGTCGACGTCAGCCGGTAGAGCGCGACATCGGTGCCGGACATCGTCGCGTAGGCCAGCCAGGACGAGCGCAGCGTGCCGAGCGTGCCGTCGCCGTCCTGGTCGAGCAGGGTGAACGTCCGGTTCGCCTGCTCCTCCACGACGACCTCGTCGGCGCCCAGGAGCCGCACGCAGTGCCCGTTGGTCAGCACCATCGCCGGGTCGGACGGGTCGTGCTCCGGCGGCCGGACCACCGATCCCGAACAGCCCCGCAACGACACGATCCCGCTGAAGTCGACGTCGACGGCGGGCGCTGCGGGCGGTTCCAGCGCCGACGCGGGCGCGGTGGACAGGGGCAGCACGAGCAGTGCGGCGAGGAAGGCAACCAAGTGGCGCATGGGAGTCGATCCAAACAGCCCCCGTCGCGCGCCGCAGGGTCGTTCACCCGCAAGCGTCACGCCCGCGTGTCACTCGCCCTTGTCGCCGTCCGCGAGCTCGCGCAGGAAGTCCAGGTGCCCGACGTGCCGCGCGGTCTCCTGCACGACGTGCGCGAGGACCCAGCGGACCGTGCGGCCCTTGCCGTCGTGGTCGCCGCGCGTCCGTTCGTCCGGGCCCAACCCGTCGAGCGCGTGCTCCGACCGCGCCCACTCGGCCCGGTACTCGTCGATCACCGACTCCACCGTGTCGCCCTCGTGCATGCGCCACGACGCGTCCGAGTCCTCACCCCACAACGACGGCAGCTCCACGCCGCCCACCTCGATCGACAGCCACCACCGCTCCACGGCGGTCAGGTGGCGCAGCGCGCCGAGCGCGCTCACGACCGGCGACGTGGGGATGGGCGCGGACGTGGCGTCCGCCCAGCTCAGGCCCTCCACCTTCGACACGGCGGTGAGCCGCAGGAACGTGAGGAACTCGATCATCAACCGCAGCTCGTCCCGGGCGTCCGGGCCGGGCCACGTACGTTCGTTCGAACTCATGTTCGACACCTTACGGCAGCTGTTAACACCAAGGTGTCATCATGCGGCCGTGGACCGATTCGTGCCGGCCGTCCTCGTCGGTCGTGCGGGCGTCCTGGGCGTGCGGCGTTCTGGGTCGCGCGGGCGTCACGGCACAACGTCGCTTTGCTATCGTCGGAAGCGGCGTGTGTGAGCAGACGTGAGGCTGGAGCCACTCCCCGGCAAGAGGGTGGCGTGATCCGCCGCGGGGTGAGGGCACCCCTGCTCATGGAAGACCACCGAAGACCGTCGAACGACGCGTAACGCGTCCTTGTCGCGCCGAGCCGGGCGGCGGGAGCGAGGACTGCCATGGCGCGATCGTCGTTGACCGACCAGCTGGTCGACCTCCGCCGGACGTACACCGGCGAGAACCTGACCCAGGCCGTGCCCGCGGTGAAAGCGGTGCTGCACGACCTGCCCGACGACCGCCGCGAACGCGTGGTCGACGCCCTTCGCGGCGGCAAGGCCGACGTGCGCGGCCTGTTCCTGCCCGACGCGGAGGACGACGACCAGCGCGCGCTGGAATGCGTGGTGCTGCAAGCGGGTCTGGACGCCGCCGCCCACCTTCAACTCCGCCCGCCCGCGAGCATGATGCGGCCGGCGCACGCGTTCGCCGCCGTTGAACCTGGCGCGGACCTCCGCCTGCACCTCGCCGAACACGCCCTCGGCCCGCTGCTCTACGAGCTGCTGCCCCGGTACGACGGGGACTGGGTGGCGGGGGCGGCCGGTCTGCGGGTCGCCCACCACCCGCGTTCGGTGGAGCTGCGCCTGGTGGGCCTGGGCGCGGCGGTGCACCTGGCGGGCGTGGACGAGCGGGCCTGGGCCGACGGCATGAAGTACGTGAGGAACCTCCTGCAGGGCCGTGACCTGGGGGACAGGTTCATCGACGGTCCGCTCGCGCCGGCCGAGCGCGACCGCCTGGAGGAGGCGCCGCGCCCGACCGGTGTGGGCAGCGCGTTGCTGCGCCGGTACCCCCTGTTCGCCGCCGCGCCGTGGGTGCGGGCGCTGGTGCAGGGCGACCAGTGGTGGGTCGAGTGGCCCACGAGCCTCGGCGTGCCGAAGGTCGCCGACCGCCTGCTGCACCCGGTGTTCGGGCTGCCGGGGTCTGTGGAAGTTCCCAGTGTCGGAGGCGGTCTCGGCATCTCCACCGGCTGGTACGACCTGTTCCTGCGCGAGGTCGACGGTCCCGACCCGGCGAACGAGCCCGCGCTGGCCGCAGTCGAGTGGCCGGCGGGCGTGACGGGCTGGTGGGAGCCGCCGCAGTCGGTGCGCTGACCTGCCGTGCCGGGCGTCCACATGGGCCGCCCGGCACCACCGGCCTGATCGGGCACACCGACCTCGGATGCCGGCGCGCAGCCTTCTTCCGCGCCCGCGAGCGGGCCGCGCACGGTCCGCGCGCCCCGGGATGGGTGCGGAGTGGGCGGGGGAGCGACCCCGCCTGCCATAGGCAGACCCGATCGGGTACACCTGCCGCGCGCCGGTGTCCACCCGACACGGTGCGCCGCGTCCCGCGCACCGGCCGGGGGATGGCGTCCGCCCGGCGCGTTCGGCGGATCGGTTCCGCCCGAACCGACCACGCCGCCGGCGGTGGCGGCGATCACGGCCAGGTCGCCCCGGCGGGGCACGACCCGCCGGTAGACTGCGGTTTCGTCCGACGCGACCGCGTCGAGCCGCCGTCAGAGTGTCAGGAGAACCCCGGTGACCCAACCGGCTGCCGAGGCCCAGCCCGAGGCCGCGCCACGGCGCGTGCTCGTGGCCGAGGACGAAGCCCTCATCCGACTCGACCTGGTCGAGATGCTGCGCGAAGAGGGGTACGAGGTGGCCGGTCAGGCCGCCGACGGCGACGAGGCGGTCACGCTGGCCACCGAACTCCGGCCGGACCTGGTCATCATGGACGTCAAGATGCCCAAGGTCGACGGCATCGAGGCCGCGTCGGTGATCGCGGGCAAGCGCATCGCCCCGGTCGTCATCCTCACCGCGTTCAGCCAGCGCGATCTCGTGGAACGCGCGCGTGACGCGGGCGCGATGGCCTACCTGGTGAAGCCGTTCGCCAAGCGGGACCTGGTGCCCGCCATCGAACTGGCGATGAGCCGGTTCGCCGAGTTGCAGGCGTTGGAGAACGAGGTCGCGGGGCTCACCGAGCGGCTGGAGACGCGCAAGGTGGTCGAGCGGGCCAAGGGATTGCTGATGACCAAGCAGGGTCTGTCGGAGCCCGAGGCATTCCGTTGGGTTCAGCGGACGGCTATGGACCGCCGCACGACGATGAAGGCCGTGGCCGAAGCCGTCATCGAAAACTTCGGGTGACTAACCCCCCGCGAGTGATACACGTTCGAGTATCGGACAGTACGTCGGGTCATTGTTGGTTACTGCCCGCATTGGCCGCGTGACCTGCGGCTATTTGAGCTGGATTTAGGGTTCTTAACGTCCGGGCATTTTCCGGTGACTACCGTCACGATGTGGACACAGAGCAGTAAGACCACCTGTTCATCGAACTCATCTGAAGCTACGTTCCTGCCCTAACCCAGCCCTCGTGTGAGGGCATCCGCCTACCGGCGGGATGGTTGGTGTCATGGGAGGTATTCCGGTGTCAGGAGCACGACTCGGCCGAGTTCTGGCGCTGGCGGCGGCTTCGTCGCTGGTGCTCGCGGCTTGCGCCGGCGGCGGTGGCGGCGGCGGCGACGAGGCGGGTGGCGAAGTCACCTCGGTCAAGATCGGGTTCATGGGTGACCTCACCGGTGAGAACTCGGCGATCGTGATCCCGCCGCGCAACGGCGCGAAGATGGCGATCGACGAGTACAACGCCACGAACCCCAAGGTCAAGATCGAGCTGGTGCCCTACGACAGCCAGGGCAAGCCCGACCAGGCGACCTCGCTGATCACGAAGGCAGTCACCCAGGACAAGATCGTCGGCCTCATCGGCCCGGCCTTCTCCGGTGAGTCGAAGGCCATCGGCGGCCAGCTCGAGGAGAGCAAGATCCCCAGCATCTCGCCGTCCGCGACGAACCCCGGTCTGGCGCAGAACGGCTGGACCTACTGGCACCGCGTCGTCGCGAACGACGACGACCAGGGCCCCGGCATCGCCGACTTCCTCGTGAAGGCGAAGAGCCCCAAGAAGGCGTTCGTCCTGTCCGACGACCAGGAGTACAGCGTCGGTCTGGCCGACGCCGTCGCCAAGTCGTTCGAGGGCGCGGGCGTCACGGTCGAGCGGGACAAGTTCGCCAAGGACGCGTCCGACTACTCGTCCACCGTCACGAAGGTCGCCGCGTCGAGCCCCGACGTGATCGTCTTCGGCGGTTACTACGCGCAGGCCGGCCGGCTGCTCAAGCAGCTGCGCGACGGCGGCGTCACGGCCACGTTCGCCTCCGGTGACGGCTCGCTCGACCAGCAGCTGGTGACCGGTGCGGGCGCCGCGGCGGCCGAGGGCGCTGTCCTCGCCTGCCCGTGCAACATCCCGTCCGCGGACGTGACCGGCCCGTTGAAGGAGTTCTTCGACAAGTACAAGGCCGCCAGCAACGCCGACCCGGCGATCTACTCCACCGAGGGCTACGACGCCGCGACGGCGTTCATCAAGGCCGTCGACGCGGGCAACACCACCTCGGAGAAGATCAACGAGCACCTGAAGACGATCAGCTTCGACGGCATCTCCAAGCCGATCAAGTTCAAGGCGAACGGCGAGCCCGAGAACAACGCCATCTTCATCTACCAGGTCAAGGGCGGCGTCCTCAAGCTGCTGGGGCCGGCGGAGGAAGCGAAGCTCGAGGGCTGATCCGGAACGGATCGGCACGCAAGCTAGCGAGTTGGGGAGCGGGAGCGTCGTGGGAACGATGCTCCCGCTCCCCACCACTATGGCTATGTTCTCTCCCCCGCCCGTCTCGTGAGGCAACCTGTCATGCTTGATGATCTCCTCAACCAGTTCCTACCCAGCACGGTGGGCGGACTGGTGTTCGGCTCCATCTACGCGCTGATCGCCTTGGGCTACACGATGGTCTACGGCGTGCTGCGCCTGATCAACTTCGCGCACTCCGAGATCTTCATGATCGGCACGTTCACGTCGCTCGTGGTGATCACCGCGATCGCGCCCGCGTCTCCGCTGACCGGGTTCGCGCTGCTCGGCGTGATGTTGTTGATCATCGTGCTGTCCGCCGCGATCTCCGGTGGAGCCGCGATGCTGCTGGAGGTGGTGGCCTACCGGCCGCTGCGCAAGAAGGGCGCCACCCGGCTCACCGCACTGATCTCCGCGATCGGCGCCTCGCTGTTCCTGCAAGAGCTGTTCGCGCTGGTCATCATCCCGTGGCTGACCGGCAAGCCCGGCCGCAACCAGCAGTCCGCGCCGCGCATCGTCGACCGCGACACCGTGTTCACCGTCGGCAACGCGGCGATCCGCACGGACCACATCATCGTCATCGTGGCCGCCGTCATCATGATGATCGCGCTGGACCGCGTGGTGAACCGCACCAAGATCGGCCGCGGTATCCGCGCCACCGCCCAGGACCCCGAGGCCGCCGTGCTCATGGGCGTCAGCATCGACAACATCGTGCGGGTCACGTTCCTCCTCGGTGGGTCGATGGCGGGCGTCGCGGGCGCGCTTTACCTCATGGAGTTCGAGAACACCGTCTTCAACGTCGGTTTCGTGCTCGGTATCAAAGCGTTCACCGCGGCCGTGCTCGGCGGTATCGGCAACCTCCGCGGCGCACTGCTCGGCGGTATCGTGCTCGGCCTCATCGAGAACTGGGGCGCGATCTTCCTGGGTTCGGAGTGGAAGGACGTGATCGCGTTCACCGTGCTGGTGGTCGTGCTGATGTTCCGACCGACCGGCATCCTCGGCGAATCCCTACAGAAGGCCCGCGCATGAAAGGCAACGGAGTGACTGGCAACGCGAATCCGTTGAGGCGCGTGGGCGCCCTGTTCGACGGCGCCCGCGAGTGGTGGGAACGCGCCAAGACGTGGCAGCGGTACCTCGTCTACCTCGCCGCGATCGTGTTCGCGCTGGTGCTGCCCGCGCCGTGGATCGGCAGCTTCATGTCGCCCGGCTCGGACTGGACGACGGTGCTGATCTACCCGATCGGCACCTACATCCTGCTCGCCATCGGCCTGAACATCGTGGTCGGCCAAGCGGGCCTGCTCGACCTCGGCTTCGTCGCGTTCTTCGCCATCGGCGGCTACTCGGTGGCCTACTTCGGCACCCAGTACGGCTGGAACTACTGGGCGACGGTGGCGTTCGGCATCCTCATCACGGCGGTGTCCGGCGTCATCCTCGGCGCACCGACGCTGCGGTTGCGCGGCGACTACCTCGCGATCGTGACGCTCGGCTTCGGTGAGATCGTCCGCATCACGGCGAACAACACCGACGAGATCGGCGGCGCGCGCGGCATCACGAACATCCCGCACCCGACGGACATCCCCGGTGTGGTCGAGTTCGCGCTCCTGCCCGCGCCGTACTACTACCTGATGGTGGCCGCCATCGTGGTGGTGATCATCTTCTCGGTGCGGCTGCAGAAGAGCCGGGTCGGCCGCGCGTGGGCCGCGATCCGCGAGGACGAGGACGCCGCCGAGCTGATGGGCGTGCCGACGTTCAAGTTCAAGCTGCTCGCGTTCGCCACCGGCGCCATGATCGGCGGCCTGGCGGGCGGCATCTACGCGGGCAAGGCCGTGTTCATCGAGCCGAACACGTTCCCGTTCATCCTGTCCGCGACGATCCTCGCCGCGGTCGTGCTCGGCGGCTCGGGCAACCTACCCGGCGTCATGCTCGGCGCGTTCGTCATCGCCTGGCTGCCGGAGCGGTTCCGCGAGGTCGAGTGGCTGAAGAACGCGCTGGGCCAGGACCCGGCCGAGTACCGCATCCTGCTGTTCGGCGCCGTGCTGGTGCTGATGATGGGCCTGAAGCCGGAAGGCCTGCTGCCCTCCCGCAGGCGCAAGGCCGAACTGCACGAGGGCACCGGCGGCATGGGCACGATGGGTGCCGAGGTCGCGGGTCCGGACACCGATGTGACCACGACGGAGGCGGCCAAGTGAGCACTCCCGTCCTTCAGCTGGACAACGTGACCATGCGCTTCGGCGGTGTGGTCGCCCTCCGCGAAGCGAAGATCAGCATCAACCCGGGCGAGATCTTCGCCCTGATCGGTCCGAACGGCGCGGGCAAGACCACCGTGTTCAACGTGGTCACCGGCGTCTACCAGCCCACCGAGGGCCAGGTGCTGTTCAACGGCACGCGGATCGACGGCACCAAGCGGTTCAAGATCACCAAGATGGGCATCGCCCGCACGTTCCAGAACATCCGGCTGTTCCACAACATGTCGGCGCTGGAGAACGTGATGGTGGGCGCGGACGCGCACCACAAGACCGGTGCGGTCGGCGCGACGCTGGGCCTGCCCTGGCACCGCAAGGAGGAGAAGCGCGGCCGTGAGGTGGCCCGGGAGCTGCTCGACTTCGTCGGCATCCCCGGCCGGATGAGCGAGACCGCGAAGAACCTGCCCTACGGCGACCAGCGCCGGCTGGAGATCGCCCGCGCCCTGGCCACGGACCCGAAGCTGCTCCTGCTGGACGAGCCCGCGGCCGGCATGAACCCGGCCGAGAAGGAATCGCTCCAGGCGCTGATCCGCAAGATCCGCGACAGCGGCCGGACCGTGCTGCTGATCGAGCACGACATGAGCCTGGTCATGGGCGTCAGCGACCGCGTGGCGGTGCTGGACTTCGGCCAGCTGATCGCAGAAGGGCTCCCGCAAGAGGTGCAGAACAACCCGAAGGTCATCGAGGCCTACCTGGGGGTGTCCGAAGATGCTTCTTGAGATCAAGGACATCCACGTCCACTACGGGAAGATCGCCGCCATCAAGGGCATCAGCCTCGAAGTGGGCGACGGCGAGATCGTCTCGCTCATCGGCGCCAACGGCGCGGGCAAGACGACGACGCTCAAGACGGTCTCCGGCCTGCGCCCGCTGACCAGCGGCCAGATCCTGTTCAACGGCGAGGACATCTCCAAGATGCCCGGCCACAAGCGGGTCGTCGCCGGCATCGGCCAGTCACCGGAAGGCCGCGGCGTGTTCCCCGGCATGACGGTGCAGGAGAACCTCCTGATGGGGGCGTACACCCGGAAGGACCCGCTGGACGCGGACCTGGCCGAGGTCTACGAGCTGTTCCCGCGGCTCGCCGAGCGGAAGAACCAGTTCGGCGGCACGATGTCCGGCGGCGAGCAGCAGATGATCGCCATCGGCCGGGCCCTGATGACCAAGCCCAAGGTGCTCCTGCTCGACGAGCCGTCGATGGGCCTCGCGCCCATGCTCATCGCGCAGATCTTCGAGATCATCAAGGAGATCAACAAGCGCGGCACGACCGTGCTGCTGGTGGAGCAGAACGCGCAGCAGGCGCTGAAGCTCTCCCACCGCGCGTACGTGCTGGAGACCGGCCGGGTCGTGAAGAGCGCCCCCGGCCCGGAGCTCCTGGACGACCCGCAGGTGCGCGCCGCGTACCTCGGCGGTCACTGAGCGTCCGGGACCCCGCTGGCCCTACAACTGGGCCAGCGGGATCTCGGTGCCCGACTCGTCCTTCAGGTCGGTCAGCGTCGGACCGCCGTACACCCGGAGGGCCAGCGGCTTCGCGTCCTGGGGCAGGTCGTAGTAGACGTCGTACTCCAGGCGCACGTTCGCGCCGAGGTCGATCGTCTCCGGCTGCCGCTTCACGTTCATCGCCTGCGAGTCCACCTGGTACTCGGCCTCGCGGTGGTCGATCATCACGTGCCGGCGCGCGTCGAACGACACGCTGCTGCGACCGTTGTTGATCACGCTCATCCGGATCCGGACGAACTGGCCCTTGGCCTGGTACTCGGCGTGGCTGCCGATCAGCATCGGCATCTCCGCGGTCATCCCGAGCAGCGTGAACGCCGTGTCGCCGTCCGGCGTGGTCGGGATCTTCAGCACCTTCTCGTCCGGCCGGACCGCCTGCTCCGGCACCGGGTACGTCGGCGCGGGGGACGTCACCGACTGCGGGCCCGCCTCGACCGGGATCCCGCCGCACGCCGACGTGAGCCCCGCCACCAGGACCACGGACAACACCGCCACCAGTCGACGCACGCGCACCTCCACCTCACGGGTTCCCTGCCCGGGGGTATTCCACGCCCGCGGACGATAGGACCGCATGTTCACGCTTTAGGGGCGTCCTTGAGGAAGCACGTGAGCCGGGCCGTGCACGCGCGGCGCCCCTGCTCGTCGGTGATCGCGATCTCGTACGTGGCGGTGCTGCGACCGCGGTGGATCGGCGTGCACACGCCCGTGACGACACCCTCCGTGACACCCCGGTGGTGCGTGCAGGACAGCTCCAGCCCGACCGCCAGCCGCTCCGGCGCCGCGTGCATGGCCGCCGCGATCGAGCCCAGCGTCTCCGCCAGCGCCGCGTTCGCCCCGCCGTGCAGCAGCCCGTACGGCTGCCGGTTGCCCTTCACCGGCATCGTCCCGACCAACCGCTCGGCATCCCATCGGGTGATCTCGATGCCGAGCCTCGCGGTCAGCTGCTCGTGGGCGGCGTCCTGGTCGGCGCCGGGAACGTCCTCGGGTGCTGGCGTCACGTGTGCTCCACTCGGTGCGAGACTGTCAGACCCTCACCCTAGACTCGCCGGCGTGAGCACTTCTGAAGCCTCCCGCCTGCTGCTGGTCGACGGCCACTCGATGGCCTACCGGGCGTTCTTCGCGCTGCCCAAGGAGAACTTCCAGACCGGCACGGGCCAGACCACCAACGCGGTCTACGGCTTCACCTCGATGTTGATCAACCTGCTGCGCGACGAGAAGCCCACCCACATCGCGGTCGCGTTCGACGTCTCGCGCAAGACCTTCCGCAGCGAGGCCTACGCGGAGTACAAGGCCGGTCGCAGCGAGACGCCGCAGGAGTTCCGCGGCCAGGTCAGCCTCATCGAGGACGTGCTCGGCACGCTGTCCATCCCGGTGCTCTCGAAGGACAACTACGAGGCCGACGACCTGATCGCCACGCTCACCACCCAGGCGACGGCGGCGGGCTTCGAGGTGCTCATCTGCACCGGCGACCGCGACGCGTTGCAGCTGGTCACGGAGAAGGTGACGGTGCTGTACCCGGTCAAGGGCGTGTCCGAGATGGCCCGATACACCCCCGAGTTGGTGCTGGAGAAGCAGGGCGTGCCGCCCGCGCTGTACGCCGACTACGCGGCGGTCCGCGGCGACTCGTCGGACAACCTGCCGAACACCCCCGGCGTCGGCCCCAAGACGATCGTGAAGCTGCTGACCCAGTTCGGCTCGCTCGACGGCCTCATCGACCACGTGGACGAGGTGCCCGGCAAGGTCGGTGACGCGCTGCGCGCCAACCTGTCCAACATCATGCTCAACCGGCAGCTGACCGAGCTGGTCAAGGACGTCGAGCTGCCGCTCGGCCCGGCCGACCTCGAAGCCAGGCCGTGGGACCGGGACGCGGTGCACCGGCTGTTCGACGAGCTGGAGTTCCGGGTCCTGCGGGACCGGTTGTTCTCGACCCTGTCCACCGCCGAGCCGGAGGCCGAGGAGGGCTTCACGGTCAGCGGCGGCCCGGTGCCGGTCGGCTCGCTGGCGTCCTGGCTCGACGCGCACGCCCGGTCCGGCCGGGTCTCCGTCGCGTTCCGCTCGTCCGGCGGCGACCTGGAGGGCCTGGCGCTCGCCGCGGTCGGGGGCGAAGGCGGGTACGTCGAGGTCGCGTCGCTGACCGAGGAGGACGAGAACGCGCTGGCCGCGTGGCTGGCCGACGAGTCGGTGCCGAAGGCGGCGCACGACCTGAAGCTGCCGCTGCGCCTGCTGCGCGGGCGGGGCTGGAAGCTGCGCGGCGTCACCAGCGACACGGCGCTGGCGGCGTACCTCGTGCGGCCCGGCCAGCGGTCGTTCGCGCTGGACGACCTGGCGCTGCGCTACCTCAAGCGCGAGCTGCGCGCGGAGGAGCCGGACGACGGCCAGCTGTCGCTGCTGGCGGACGAGGAAGAGGAGCGCGAGAAGGTCGCGCAGTCGACGATCGTGCGGGCGTTCGCGGTGGGCGAGCTGGCCGACGCGCTGGACCGGGAGCTGGTGGCCACCGGCCAGGAGTCGCTGCTGGCGTCGCTGGAGCTGCCGCTCATGGTGGTGCTGGACGAGGTGGAGGCGGTCGGCATCGCGATCGACGCCGAGCACCTGGCGGCGTTGGAGGCGCACTTCGCGGCAGGCGTGAAGCAGGCGGCGCAGGACGCGTACTCGGTGATCGGCAAGGAGATCAACCTCGGCTCGCCGAAGCAGCTGCAGACGGTGCTGTTCGACGAGCTGCAGATGCCGAAGACGAAGAAGACGAAGACCGGGTACACGACGGACGCGGACGCGTTGCAGAGCCTGTTCGAGTCGACGCAGCACCCGTTCCTGCAGCACCTGCTCGCGCACCGGGACAAGACCAGGCTGAAGTCGACGGTCGACGGGCTGCTCAAGTCGGTCGCCGACGACGGGCGCATCCACACGACGTTCCACCAGACGATCGCGGCGACCGGGCGGCTGTCGTCCACCGACCCGAACCTGCAGAACATCCCGATCCGGACGGACGAGGGCAGGCGCATCCGCGAGGCGTTCGTGGTCGGTCCGGGGTTCGCCGAGCTGATGACGGCCGACTACAGCCAGATCGAGATGCGGATCATGGCGCACCTGTCCGAGGACGAGGGCCTGATCGAGGCGTTCCGCAGCGGGGAGGACCTGCACACGTTCGTCGCGTCGCGTGCGTTCTCGGTGCCCACGTCGGAGGTGTCGGGCGAGCAGCGCCGGCGGGTGAAGGCGATGTCGTACGGGTTGGCGTACGGGTTGTCGGAGTACGGGCTGGCGCAGCAGCTGCGGATCTCGGCGGCGGAGGCGCGGGAGCAGAAGGAGGCGTACTTCGCCCGGTTCGGCGGGGTGCGCGACTACCTGCACGCGGTGGTCGAGGACGCGCGGAAGAAGGGGTACACCGAGACCATCCTCGGTCGGCGGCGCTACCTGCCCGACCTGACCAGCGACAACCGGCAGCGGCGGGAGATGGCCGAGCGGATGGCGTTGAACGCGCCGATCCAGGGGAGTGCGGCGGACATCATCAAGGTGGCGATGCTCGGCGTGTTCCGCGCGCTGGAGGAGTCCGGGCTCCGGTCGCGGATGCTGCTCCAGGTGCACGACGAACTGGTGCTGGAGATCGCCGAGGGCGAACGCGAGCAGGTGGAGGCCCTGGTCCGGGACCAGATGGGCCGGGCGTACGAGCTGTCGGTGCCGATGGAGGTCTCGGTGGGCGTGGGCCGTTCGTGGGACGCGGCAGCGCACTGATGACGACGGACCTCGACCCACGGCACTCCGACCCACGGCACCTCGGCCCGCCGCACCTCGAAGGGCTGACCGCACCTGCCGTCCGCCCGCCGAACGTGACCGACCGGGAGTGGGCGGGCCTCCTGGCCGTGGGGTGGGCCGGGGCACTGCGCACGCCGGACGGCCGGACCTCGTTCCGGTTGCGCTACCACGGCGAGCTGGTCGAGGGTCGCGTCACCGGGGGAGACGTCACCGGGGAGGACGTGCCCGCGCTGGTGCACGCGGTCGCCGATGACGGTCGGTCGTTCCTGCTCTTCGACGGTGGGGCGCACGGCTACGACGCGTTGTTCTGCGACACCTGGGACGAAGAGGCGCTGGCCGCCCGCACCGCGGACCGCGACTACGTCGACGAGGACGGCGAGGACACCTTCGAGCTGGTGGTGTGGGTCGGCTACAACGTCGACCTGGAGGAGGAGCGGGACTCGTTCGCCGCCGAGGACGACCCGGACCGGGTCATCCTGACCACCGGCACGACCATGCCGTTCGCCACCGCGCGGCGGACCGCGTTCGACGCCCTGTCCATCACCGCGGTGAACGCGCGTGGCCGCGCCTTCGACGTGGTGCAGGAGGAGTTGGCCTGAGTTGCCGGCGGTGGGTGTTCCCCTCGCCGTGACCGTCACCCGTCCCCGGTTTACGCGTGTGGGCGCAGCGGCGTGACCCGGACGTCCCGCGCGGTCAGTTCGGCGCCGCACTCCTCGCACGCCACGTGCACCCCGACGTCCCCGCCGCACGAGCGGTGGTGCAGGTCGAACGACGGGCCGTCGTCCGGCGACATCCACTTGTCGCCCCACTTCCGCAGCGCCATCAGCACCGGGTAGAGGTCGAGGCCCTTCTCGGTCAGCCGGTACTCGTACCGGGTCCGCACCTCCTTGTACGCCTCCCGGCGCAGGATGCCCTCCTCGACCAGCGTGCCCAGGCGCTCGGTCAGCACGCTGCGCGAGATGTCCATCGCCGACTGGAAGTCCTCGAACCGCCGTGTGCCCAGGAACGCCTGCCGCAGCAGCAGCAACGTCCACCGCTCGCCCAGCAGGGCAGCGGGCAGCGACACGGTGCACAGCTCGTCGGCAACCTTCACGTGGGCCATGTCCATCGACAATACCGCCTGAAACCGCTTGCGTTCGAAAAACGGATCCAGCTAGGGTTCGGAATCCGAACTCAAGGGGCGAACGCCATGAAGGTCCGCGAACTGCACGCCGCCGAGGCCGGCGACGCCGTCGACACCGTCTTCCACGGCCTGTCCCCGCAGAGCCGCTACCTGCGGTTCCACGCTCCGATGCCCCGTCTCAGCGCCACGATGCGCCGGCACCTCACCGACCTCGACGGCCGGCGCAAAGCCGCCGTCGTCGCCGAGTGCCGGCGCAGGCCCATCGGCATCGCCCGCCTCGCCGCGACCGGCGACGACACCGCCGAGATCGCGCTCGCCGTCGTCGACCCGTGGCAGCGCAAGGGCGTCGGCACACGACTCATCGCCGCACTCGGCCGTCTCGCCGCCGGCCTGCACTACACCGAGCTGCACGGCGACGTCCTCGGCCACAACGAGCCGATGCTCCGCCTCGTCGCCCGCGCCTTCCCCGGCGCCCGCCTGGTCAGGGACGAGGACGACGTCATCCGGGTCAGCTATCCGTTGAACTACCAGTTGACCCACGAAGACCTGGTGGCGGGCCTCCGGTGGTGAGCACAATGGCCCGCATGCGACGGATCTTCGGGTTGGTGCTCGTCCTGGCACTGCTGGCGCCACCTGCCGCGGCGGCCTCGCCGCCCGGTGACCGGCCGCTCCCCGGCTACACGATCAACAACCCGCCGCTGCCGCCCGCCCAGGTCGGCGGCGAACCGTCACGCGTGCTGCAAGGCGTGCACGAGCACGCCGCCTACATCATCGAGGTCCCGCCGCGCTGGAACGGCCGCCTCGCCATGTGGGCCCACGGCTACCGCGGCGCGAGCACCGTCCTCACCGTCGAGCCGCCCGGTTTCGGCCTGCGCCAGAAGCTCCTCGACCAGGGCTTCGCCTGGGCCGCGTCCAGCTACTACGCCAACACGTACGACGTGAAGGCCGGCGTCCTCGGCACGCACGGCCTGGCCAAGCACTTCCGCAAGCTGGTCGGCAAGCCGAAGGACACGTTCGTCATCGGCGTGTCCATGGGCGGCCACGTCATCGGCCGTTCGCTGGAGCAGTTCCCCGGCTTCTACCGGGGCGCCCTGCCGCTGTGCGGTGTGCTCGGTGACCACGAGCTGTTCGACTTCATCCTCGACTACAACGTCGTCGCCCAGGCCATCAGCGGCATCCGCGCGTGGCCCGCGCCGGACGACTACCTGACCGCGGTCGTTCCGCGCATCCAGGCGGAACTCGGCCTGACCGGCACCCCGAACGAGCGCGGCGCGCAGTTCGTCTCCATCGTCACCGACCGCAGCGGCGGGCCACGTCCGGGCGCGGCGCAGGCGTTCGCGTTCTGGAGGGACTTCCTGTTCGGCCTCGCGGCCGGCTCGTCCGGGGAGGGGCTGGCCGCCAACCCCGGTCAGCTCGCCACCAACGCCACCACCCGGTACGAGCCCAACGCCCCGGTCGACGTGAACCGGGCGGTCGAGCGGGTCATCCCGCAGAACCTCAGGGCACGTCTGACGCCGAAGCTGACCGAGGTGCCCCGCATCGCCGGCCGCCCGACCGCGCCGGTGCTGTCGCTGCACGGCCTGGGTGACCTGTTCGTGCCGTTCTCGATGGAGCAGGCCTACGCGCGGGACGTCGAGCGCAACGATCGCGGGCACCTGCTCGCGCAGCGGGCGATCCGCACGATCAACCACTGCGAGTTCAGCCCGAACGAGGTCGGCACGGCCTGGGACGACCTGGTGACGTGGGTGGACACCGGTCGACGTCCCGCCGGTGACGTCGTGGACGACCCGGCCGCCGTAGCCGCCCCCGACTACGGCTGCCGCTTCAGCGACCCCACCGCCTACACCGCGCCGAACACCACCCGCCGCCTCTTCCCGGCCTGCTAGTCGACCTCCGGCAGGTGCGCGCGGGTGCGGGACCGTGCTCGCGCGCACCTGGCCTTGACGGCGTGCGGGCCGGTCGGGATAGCGTGTGGAAAACGCTTACCTGGAGGCGCGGCATGGCACGCGGCATGGCATACCGGCGCTACGCGGTCGTGGGCACCGGTGCACGGGCGGAGCTGCACATCGACGCCATCGTCGGACACGCGGAGCAGGGGGAACTGGTCGCGTTCTGCGACGTCAACCCCACCCGCATGGCAGTGCACAACGAGCGCCTGGCCAGGCCCGTGCCGACGTACGCCGCCGAGGACTTCCTCCGGATGATCGAGACCGAGCGGGTCGACGTCGTCGTGGTCTGCACCGTCGACCGCCACCACGACACGTACATCGTGGAGGCGCTGGACGCGGGGTGCGATGTCGTCACCGAGAAGCCGATGACGGTCGACGCGGCCGGCGTGGGCAAGGTGTTCGACGCGGTCGAGCGCAACGACGGTCGGGTCACGGTCACGTTCAACTACCGGTACAACCCGGTGCACGAGAAGGTTCGCGAGCTGCTGGCCGGGGGAGCGGTGGGTGAGATCGGTTCAGTGCACTTCGAGTGGCTGCTGGACGTTCGCCACGGCGCCGACTACTTCCGTCGCTGGCACCGTGACAAGGCGAACTCGGGTGGGCTGATGGTCCACAAGGCGACCCATCACTTCGACCTGCTGAACTGGTGGGTCGATTCAGTGCCGGAGGTCGTGTACGCGCACGGGCGGCTGTTCTTCTACGGGGACGAGAACGGTGAACGCCATGGGCATGCTCGGCCCTACGGACGGGTGCACGGTTCACCGGAGGCCGTGGACGACCCGTTCGCGCTGCACATCGAGCGTGACACGTGGCTGCGCCGGCTGTACCTGGACGCGGAGCACGAGGACGGCTACCAGCGCGACCGGAACCCGTTCGCGCCGGGGGTGTCCATTGAGGACGACATGTCTGTGCTGGTCCGGTATGCCGGCGGTGCGAACCTGACGTACCACCTGACCGCCTACTCGCCGTGGGAGGGCTACCGGCTGATGGTGAACGGCAGCAGGGGACGGCTGGAACTGGAGGTCGTGGAGAACACGTGGGTCAGCGGGCAGCAGCCGGCGGTGCACGGCAAGGAGGCGAACCCCGAGGAGGGCTCGGCTCGGCTGACCGTGCAGCCGCTGTTCGAACGCGCCCAGGAGATCGAGTTGGAGTCCGGCTCCGGTGGGCACGGCGGTGCGGACGCGCGGATGACGGAGGTCCTGTACGGCCCACCCGGTCAACCGGACCCGCTGGGCCGCCAAGCCACCCATCGTGACGGAGCGCTGTCACTGCTGACGGGCTTCGCCGCCAACCACAGCTTCGAAACCGGCAACCCAGTCCACGTGACCGACCTTCTGGACCTCCGCTAGGACGACCTCGCGCCGCTATGCCCACCCGGTCGCGCCGAGCCGCCCGGTCGACCCGCTCGCGCCCCAGCCGCCGTGCCAGGCCCAACCGCCCCTCGGCCGACGCGCGCCCGCGCGGCCTGCGCGCCCGCCCGACGTGCGCCTGCGGGCTACGCCTGCCCGTAGGCGCGACCTGTGCGTCTGCCTAACTGCGCGCCTACGGGTCGCGCCTGCCGTAGGTCCGGCCCGCTGCCCGATCGCTGTCCGACTCCTGGTCCGTGCCCGACGCGCCTGCCCGACGCGCCTGCCCGGCCGACCTGTCGGACCAGCCTGTCCGTCGCCCTGCCGACCTGTCCCGCCGCGCCGCCGCCTCCTTCTTTCCCGGCAACGCAACTCGCCCGCGAAAAGTTGCCCATTCATCTCCGGTTAGCTCGGAAGGGTGATCTTCGGTCGGTGTTCCCCGGTCTTCACCAGGGCTTGCGGTGCGGCGGTAGCCTGGCGCGGTGCCGCTCCTGGGACCAGCCGACGAGTTGCCGCACCCGCCGCGCCGGGTGCTCGTGGCCGGCACGTCGGGCTCGGGGAAGTCCACCCTGGCGAACCTCGTCGCCCGCACCCTCGGCTTGTCCTACGTGGAGATGGACTCCCTGTTCCACGGTCCACAGTGGACGGAGCGGCCGGAGTTCGAGTCGGACGTGCGCCGGTTCGTCAAGCTCGGCGCCTGGGCGACGGAGTGGCAGTACCGCCTGGCACGCCCGGTGCTGCTGGAGCACGCGGACACGTTGGTCTGGTTGGACCACCCCCGGCACGTCGTGATGCGCCGGGTGGCGGTGCGCACGGCGGTCCGCCGCGTCCGCCGCCAGGAACTGTGGAACGGCAACGTCGAACCGCCCCTGCGCACGGTGTTCACGGATCGGGAGCACCTGCTGCGCTGGGCGTGGAAGTCACACCGCCGCACCGGTGAGCGAGTCCGAGCCGTGCTCGAAGGCGAGCACGGCGAACGCGTCACCGTCGTGCGGCTGCGCGGGCAGCGTGAGGTCGACCAATGGCGGTCCGGCCCTCTGCGCCGGGCCGCCGAACGGGGCGAGGAGTCGGTGCGATGAGTGAGCGGACGGCATTGGTGCTGGGCGGCACGGGGATGTTGAAGGGGTGCGCGGACGAACTCCTCGAACAGGGGTGGCAGGTGGTCCTCCCGAGCCGCCGCCCGGAAGGGGCGTTGGGCCGCGCGGCCAAGGCGGCGTTGCGCGGGCGCGGCCACCTGCCGCACGTGAGCCAGGTCCAGGAGGTCGGCGAAGCGAAGCGGATCACGGTGACGGCGGACTGGTCCCGGCCGCAGGAGCTGGCGGACCGGGTGCGCGAGGTGATGGACCAGCCGGCGGACCTGCTGGTGGCGTGGGTGCACGCGAGCTACCGGGACGCCGTGCTCAAGGCCGTCGCACCCCTGCTCGCCCCGCACGCCCCGGTGGTGGAGGTGCACGACAGCGGCGCCGTCAACCCGGTGCGCGGCGTGCCCGACCCGGCCCTCGACGGCCACCCGACCCAGCAGGTGGTGCTGGGGTTCGTCCGCCACGGCGGCAGCACCCGCTGGCTCAGCCACGAGGAGACGTCGGTGGGCGTCCTCGAAGCCGTGCACCGGGCACTGGACGGCAGACCGCCGTCGGTGCACCAAGTCGGTGAAGTCGACACCTGGGTGATGCGGCACTAGGACGGCGTAACGGCGGTACCAGGCGGCAGCAGGGAAGTGGGCAAGAAGGTGAACGACCACAGCGACGTCCGGATCAAGGTCCTGTAAGTCGGCGAGACTTCCCGCCGGCACCGTCCATAGGTGCTCGCGGGCCTGCGCCCGACCGGAGAACCGGAGCCGTTCGACCCGCCGGGGGCGCCGGGACCACGGCGGCGTTCGACCTGGACCAGAGGTGCTTCACCACCGGGATCGCCACCGACCTCGGTTCCCTGGACCTGCACGGCTCGAACTGCCGGCCGGAGCCCGCCACACCAGCTCTCGTCGTGCTCCGCGACCTCCGGAACGGTTACGCGAAGCGGGAGCACCGCTTCACGTAACCGCTCACGTAACCGCGGTCAGCTCGGCCGCAAGCCCCGGACCAGCGACAACACCGACTCGCGCACGTCCTCCAGACTCCGTTCGGGCTGGAACACCTGCCAGTCCAGCGCGATCACCAGCAGCGTGCCGAACAGCGCTGCCGACGCCGTCCCCACCTGCACGCCGTCCGGCAGCAGGCCGGCGTCGGCCATCCGCTGCATCTGACCGCGCACGATGGACACGATGTCGTCCCGCAGCAGGCTCAACGTGTCGTGCCACTGACCGGGCGTCCGCCACAGCTCGGACACCAGCAACTGCCCGAACGCCGGGTACTCGGCGAAGAACCCGAGCATCCCGTCCACCAGCGACGCCATCGCCGACGACGTCCCCGACTCCTCCTCGGCCACCCGGAGCCGAGCGGCCAGCAGGTCCACGCCGTGCCGCAGCAACGCGTCCACCAGCGCGTCCTTGCTGGCGAAGTTGTAGTAGACGGTCCCCTTCGCCACCCCAGCCTCGGCGGCGATCTCCTCCACCGTCACGCCCGCCGCGCCCCGCTCGCCGACCAGCCGCAGCGCGGCGTCGAACAGCTTCTGCCTGGACACGGCGGTACGGCCCGGTCGCGTGCCGGTCACCGGAGCACCCCCTCGGTCGGAGTCGCAGCGCCGGCTCGGGCCTGAACCGGGCCGGCGTCCACACCCGCTGCCGGTACGCGGCGAGCGTCGTCAAGGCTAGGCGCGCGACCACGTGGCGACCAGGATCAGCGCGGCGCACACGCCCGTCCCCCGCGTACCCCCGTGACAGCCCGTGCTGCGGCGGGACCGGCGAACGGCCGTCCGCGAGCTAGCGCAACGCCCCCGCCGGGCGCACCTCCCACATCGTCCACAGCGGGCGGTAACCCTGGCGCGGCCAGAACACGGAGGACAGCGGGTTCGGCGGGTTGTAGTACAGGTAGGTGCCGACCGTGCCCAGTCGGTGCAGCTCACGGTGCACGTGCGCCATGATCTGACGGCCCAGCCCGGTCCCCCGCGCGCCCGGCAGCACGGACACGCAGTTCACGTAACCCCACCGCCCGTGCGGCAGCCTGGTCGCGGTCCAGTTGCCCGCCTCCGAGGTCACCACCGCGCACTCGACCAGCGCGACCGCGATGCCGTCCCGCTCGGCCAGCCACGCCGGACCGCCCGCCGCCAGCCGCTCGGCCAGCGTCCGCCGCTTCAGCTCCACCGCGTCCGGCCGGTGCACCGTCGACCCCACCATGGACGAGTAGCGCAGCTCGGCCAGCGCCAGCGTCAGCACCGTCTCCAGGTCGGCGATCGTGGCCCGGCGGATCGTCGCGCCGCCCGGCACCGGCGGGGGAGGACCCTTCCGCACGGCGATCACGGTCAGCGGCACCAGGCCGTGGTCCAGCAGCGCCCTGGTCGCCTCCGCGTCCCGGCTCGGCCACGTCAGCACGCACGCCGAGTCGCGTTCGGCCGGTGAGAGCAGGTCCAGCCGCTTCCGCCACGCCCGCAGCAGCGCGTCCATGCCCACCGCGCCCGTCGTGCCCAGCAGCGGCGTCAGCTCCCACACCTCGGTCGCCGACCACAGCCGGGCCGCCGACCGCCGCTCGTGCACCTGCCGGTGCAGCACACCCGCGACCCTGGTGCCGTCCGGCAGCGCGGCGGTGATGACGTCGCCCTCCGGCGGCGCGACGACGGACGGCAGCAACGGGTCGACGCTCGCGAAGCGCGCGCTCTGCGCCTCCATCAGCCCTTGACCGACGGTCATGCCAGGCAGGTTACGGCTTGCGGGTGCGGAAGATCGCGGTGCCCGGGAACAGCCGGCCGCGCAGCGGGCTCCACTGCCCCCACGTGCGGGTGTGCCCCGCCGGCCACTCCGGCTCGACCACGTCCACCAGCTCCAGGCCCGCGCCGACGAGCGCCCGCACGTAGTCCCCGGTGGTCCGGTGGTGTTCCACGTACGTCGCCCGGCCGCTGTCGTCGACCTCGACGTACGGGGTGCGGTCGAAGTACGACTGGGTGACGGTCAGCCCGCCCGGCCCCGGGTCGTCCGGGAAAATCCACCGGATCGGGTGAGTCACCGAGAACACCCACGGCGCGCCCGGCCGCAGCACCCGGGCGACCTCGCCGAACACCTCGCCCACGTCCGCGACGAACGGCACCGCGCCGAACGCCGAGCACGCCGCGTCGAAGCTCCCGGACGCGAACGGCAGCTGGTCCGCGCTCGCCTGCACGAGCGGCACGGCCACACCCGTCGCGTTGTTCGCCGCCACCGCGTGCCGCAGCATCCCGGCCGAGATGTCGAACGCCACCGCGTGCGCACCCCTCGCCGTCAGCCACCGGGCGCAGGGCGCGGAGCCGCAGCCGACCTCCAGGATCCGACGTCCGCGCAGGTCGCCGAGGTAGCCGGCGTCCTCCTCGCGGACGCCTTCCGGGCACCAGACGAAGTCCGCCGAGCCGAGGAAGTCGCCGTGCTCGGCGTGGTAGTCGTCGGCGTCGGCGTCCCACCAGATCCGGTTGGCCGTCCGCGACTCGGCCGCGTCGACGCCCCGCTTGGCGATGCCGGTGGTGCCGAGCGCGTGTTCCGCGCTCGCGTGCTGGTCGGACACACTGCTCCATTCAAGGGGGTGCGTTTGCCGGGTGGACGGCCGGCCGCGTACGATATCGCCCGCGTAGTGGGTTCGCGCCGTCCTTGATCGGTGATCACCTGGTGAGTCGGTCTTCGTGGTGGGGCGTGCCCTCCGCGTAGCGTTGAAACCCGCAGGCCTAACCCCAATCCGTACCGGAGCCACCTACCTAATGTCCACCGACACCACCACTGTCCCGGTTGCCGCTGCGCCGAAGCAGGTCGCCATCAACGATATCGGGACGGAGGAGGACTTCCTCGCTGCTATCGACAAGACGATCAAGTACTTCAACGACGGCGATATCGTCGAGGGCACCATCGTCAAGGTCGACCGGGACGAGGTCCTGCTCGACATCGGCTACAAGACCGAGGGCGTCATCCCCTCGCGCGAGTTGTCGATCAAGCACGACGTCGACCCCAACGAGGTCGTCAAGGTTGGTGACGAGGTCGAGGCTCTTGTTCTCCAGAAGGAGGACAAGGAAGGTCGGCTGATCCTCTCCAAGAAGCGCGCTCAGTACGAGCGCGCCTGGGGCACCATCGAGGCGCTCAAGGAGAAGGACGAGCCCGTCAAGGGCACGGTCATCGAGGTCGTCAAGGGCGGCCTGATCCTGGACATCGGCCTGCGCGGCTTCCTCCCCGCTTCCCTGGTCGAGATGCGCCGCGTCCGCGACCTGCAGCCGTACGTCGGCCGGGAGCTCGAAGCCAAGATCATCGAGCTGGACAAGAACCGCAACAACGTGGTCCTGTCCCGCCGTGCGTGGCTCGAGCAGACGCAGTCCGAGGTCCGCAGCGAGTTCCTCAACCAGCTGCAGAAGGGCCAGGTCCGCAAGGGCGTCGTGTCCTCCATCGTCAACTTCGGTGCCTTCGTGGACCTGGGTGGCGTGGACGGCCTGGTGCACGTCTCGGAGCTGTCCTGGAAGCACATCGACCACCCCTCCGAGGTCGTCGAGGTCGGCCAGGAGGTCACGGTCGAGGTCCTGGACGTCGACATGGAGCGCGAGCGCGTGTCGCTGTCGCTCAAGGCGACGCAGGAAGACCCGTGGCGCCAGTTCGCCCGCACCCACGCGATCGGTCAGATCGTGCCGGGCAAGGTCACGAAGCTCGTCCCGTTCGGCGCGTTCGTCCGGGTGGACGAGGGCATCGAGGGCCTGGTCCACATCTCCGAGCTGGCCGAGCGCCACGTCGAGATCCCGGAGCAGGTCGTGCAGGTCGGCGACGACGTCATGGTCAAGGTCATCGACATCGACCTCGACCGTCGCCGCATCTCGCTGTCGCTCAAGCAGGCCAACGAGGGCTTCACGGTCGACTCCGAGTTCGACCCGACCCAGTACGGCATGGCCGCCGAGTACGACGACCAGGGGAACTACATCTACCCCGAGGGCTTCGACCCGGAGACCCAGGAGTGGCAGGAAGGCTTCGACAAGCAGCGCGAGGAGTGGGAGCGTCAGTACGCCGAGGCCCACACGCGCTACGAGGCCCACATGAAGCAGGTGGCCAAGGCCGCCGTGGCCGAGGAAGAGGCTGCCGGGGAGACGAACTACTCCTCCGGTGGCGAGGCTCCGGCCGCCGCGACCTCGTCCAGCACGGGCGCTCCGGCTCAGGCCGGCGGCACCCTGGCGAGCGACGAGCAGCTGGCCGCGCTCCGCGAGAAGCTGTCGGGCGGCGCCTGAGCAGCACCGGCCGGCGGCACCTCGTCGGCTGACTGATCGACTCGATCGCCCCCTGCCCACCACGGGCGGGGGGCGATCGTCGTTTCGGCATCTCGCGGTGCGAAGTCGTTGTGGTGGGTTAAATTAAGAGTCTTATGGGCGTACGGACGACGGTGTTGGCGGCTGTGGTGGTGCTCGCGTGCGGGGCGTGCTCCACCGGTGAGCCGCCGCCCCGGGTGGCCCCGCCCATCCCGACGATCGTGCCGCCGACGACGTTCACCCGCGTGCCCCAGATGACGGACAGACCCCTGCCGGACGACTGCGAGCTGATCGTCCCCGTGCCGAGCGTGCACAAGTTCCTGGGCCGCGAGCTGCCCGGCGAGCTGAGAACGATCATCGGCATCCCGGAGCCGTCGCTCGGCCGCACCGCGAAGGTCGACTGCTACTACGGCCTCGGTGAGCGCCAGCCCCTGGGCGCCGCGCCCGTCGTCGTCGGCCTGGCCACCTACGGTGACCCGCCGACCGCCACCGGACGGGTCGAGGAGAGCGTCGCCGCCGAGCGCGAGCACGGCGCTTCCATCACCCAGGTGGATGTCGGCAAGGTGAAGGCGTCGCTGGTCAGCACCAAGGGTGAACGGCTACTCATCGGGTCGCTGGGCAAGACCACGTTCGTGAGCCGGGCGAAGGTCGGCGTCGTGCCGGACGAGCAGGTCGGCGTCTTCCTCGCCGCGCTCGCCCAGCAGGCCATGACGCCCGTCGAGGACGCCTGAGGGGCTGGGGGCTCGAAGATCCGGAGCATGGCAGGCTGGTCGCCATGTTGCGCGTGGGGCTCTCCGGGGGAATCGGGTCGGGCAAGTCGACGGTGGCGGGCAGGCTCGCCGAGCACGGAGCGGTGGTCATCGACTCCGACCGGCTGGCCCGGGAGGTGGTCCAACCCGGCACCGACGGCCTCCGCGAGATCGCCGAGGCGTTCGGCACGGACGTCCTGGACGCCGGAGGCGCGTTGAACCGGCCCGCCCTCGCGGCCAAGGTGTTCGGCGACGAGAAGGCCCTCGCCACGCTGAACGGCATCACGCACCCCAGGATCGCGGCCCGCACGGGCGAGCTGCTCGCCGCCGCGCCCGAGGACGCGATCGTCGTGCACGACGTGCCGCTGCTGGTCGAGAACGGCATGGCGCCGCACTACCACCTGGTGCTGATCGTGCACGCGGACCTCGACCAGCGCCTCACCCGGCTGCGCGGCCGGGGCATGGCGGAGGAGGACGCGCGCCGCCGCATCGCCGCGCAGGCCGACGACGAGCGCCGCCGCGCGGTGGCGGACGTGTGGCTGGACAACTCCGGCTCGCTCGACGTGGTGCTGGCGCGGGTCGACGCCCTGTGGGCGGACCGGCTGGTGCGGTACGAGTCGAACATCCGGCTGCGCCGCCACGCGGCTGGTCCGCCGATCGTGGTGCCGTACGACGAGACGTGGCCGGTGCAGGCGGAACGGGTCGCGGCCCGCATCCGGTCGGCTGCGGGCGGGCGGCGGGTCGAGCACATCGGCTCCACGTCCGTGCCGGGGCTCGCGGCCAAGGACGTGCTGGACTTCCAGCTGGCCGTGACGTCGCTGGAGGAGGCCGACGGGCTGGAGGAGGCGCTGGCGCTCGCCGGGTTCCCGAGCTTGGGCATCACCGAAGACGCGGTGAGGTACGAGGGTGACGCGCCGGAGGACTGGCATAAGCGGCTGCACGCGGGTGCGGACCCCGGTCGGCGGGTGAACCTGCACGTCCGGGTGGAGGGCGGGCCGGGGTGGAACTGGGCGCTGCGGTTCCGCGACTGGCTGCGGGCCGACGAGCGGGCGCGGGACGAATACGCGGCGCTGAAGCTGGAGCTGGCCGCGAAGCACCGGGGCGACGCGGACGGGCTCGCCTACGGCGAGTCCAAGGAGCCGTGGATGGGTGCGGCCACGGCGCGGGTGGACGCGTTCTTCGAGGGACGGAAGGGGTAGGGCGGGGCGTCCCCGCGAGGTCGGCTGCTCCTGCGAGGTCGGCGCTTCCTACAGGGACGGCCACATGTCGAAGATGCCCCGGTGGGTCAGCCACGAGCGGAGGTCGTGCCGGTGCAGGCTGACTTCCTCCAGGGTGCGGTGCACGGTGCGCAGCGCCTGGTCGGCGTCACCGGGGCCGAGGACGCGTCCGGCGACGGCCGCGGCGAACTCCTCCGACCGCACGATCCGCGCGGTGGTGCCGCCCGGCACGGCCAGGCCCAGGAGCAGGTCGGTGGTGCGCCACGCACGCCCGTCGCGCTGGACGCGGACCGCGCTGAGCACGCTCGGGCCGCTGCGCGCGTGCCGTGAACGAGGTCGGTGGTGGGTCAGCCGGAGCCCGAGTTCGGGCATCAACCAGGTGACCTCGGAATCGGAGAACGGATCCTCCGGGGTGGGGCATTCGAGGCGCAGGCCCCAGTGCTCCACCCGGCACGTCGACAGGTGCCTCGACATGCCGCTCGAGTAGCTCCGAACTGCGCTGACGGTGTCGACAACGTCGACCAGCTGAGGTGTTGTGACCGCTCCCACGCGATCCGAGGGTAGCCGGAGATGTGCTGCGGGTAACTATGCGGTTTGATTCGTTACATCACGGTCTGTGTGGTAGGTGGTCTCTATCAGGTGACAGGACACGGATGGCGGTTGACCAGCAACTGTCACCGTCTGTATTTACCGGCGACGCCATGTCGTGACCGTCCCCTGGGACGCCAGCCACCGCACCGCGTCGTGCCCGTGCGCCGCGATCCCGGCCACCGCGCGGTACGTCGTCTCCAGCGCCCACTGCGCCCGGTCCGACCGGACGAGGCCTTGGTTCAAGGCCGTCAGCAGCTCGTCGGTGTCCAGCACGGTCACGCTCCGACCGGTGCGCACGACCAGGTCCAGGTACAGGTCCACGGTCTTCCACACCGAACCGCTGGAGCTGATCTCCACCACGTCCACGTACAGGTCGTAGTCGCGCTCGTGGCCTGGGTGCCAGGACTGCCGGGTCAGGCGCAGGCCGTGCGCGGGCAGCAGCCACGACTCGAAGTGGGACAGGTGCGGGTGGCCGGGCACCGGGCGGGACATGTACAGGCCGTGGTCGGTCAGCCGGTACTCCTCGACCCCGCGCCGGTGGCCCTTGGGGTCGGTGTTGCTCTTCGCGTCCAGGTCGAAGTACTCGATCTTCGGCGGGTGGATGTGCATGCGGGTCCCGGCGGCGCTCGGCGTCACAACGGCGACTTTAGGCATCGGCACTCCTGGAATGCCCCTTACTGTCACCCAAAAGGATGATGATCGCTTAGTCTTCCCGCCATGTTCGGCATCATCCGCCCTTGTCGCAACCGCCTGGGCCCTGAGCTGCGCGAGTCCTGGCTGGCCCACCTGTGCGGGTTGTGCCTGGCGTTGCGCGACGACCACGGCCACATGGCGCGCCTGGTCACCAACTACGACGGTCTCCTCATCTCCGCGCTGGTCGAGGCGCAGGTGGGGGCCCAGGCAGGACGGACGCGGCGTACGGCGGGGCCGTGCGCGCTGCGGGGGATGCGGTCGGCGGACGTGGCCGTGGGCGCCGGTGCGCGGTTGGCCGCGACGGTGTCGCTGGTGCTGGCGTCGGCGAAGGTCGGCGACCACGTGTCCGATGGCGACGGTGTGTTCGCGAGTGCGCCGATGCGAGGGGTCGGCAGGCAGGTGGCGCGCCGGTGGGCAGCGCAGGCGTCGGCCACGGGGTTGGACCTGGGCTTCGACACGGCTGTGCTGGTGGACGCGGTGCGGCGGCAGTCGTCGGCCGAGGGTTCGGCGGGGGTGGGGTCGTCGGTCCTGCTCGTGACCGAGCCGACCGAGACGGCCACGGGAGAGGCCGTGGCGCAGACCGCCGTGGTGGCCGGGCGGCCGGGGAACGCGGAGCCGTTGCGGGAGGTCGGGCGGCTGTTCGGGCGGATGGCGCACCTGCTGGACGCGGTGGAGGACTTGGCGGCCGATCGGGCGTCCGGGGCTTGGAACCCGTTGTCGGCGACCGGGACGACGGTGGACGAGGCGCGGCGGTTGTGCGATGACGCGGCGTTGGGGATCGAGCTCGCCCTGGGGGAAGTGGAGTTCGCGGACGACCGGTTGGTGCACGCGCTGTTGGTGCACGAGGTGCGTGAGTCGGTTCGCCGGGCTTTCGGCGAGTCGGGTGGGCCTGGGGTTTGTGGGGTGCACGGGGGCAGCGGGGCGCAGGCCCACACCCCGCCTCCGCCGCCCGGGTGGCAGCCCGGGCCGGGGATGTATCCGCCACCGGGGCCAGGGCACTCCGGGCAGCCGGGGCCGGGGCGGTTCGGGCAGGCTGGGCCGTACGGGCAGCCCGGTCACCGGGGGAGCGTGCCGCCGCCTGGCCAGGCGCCGCCGCCTGGCGCTCCGGGCGGCGGGGGTCCGCCGGAGCCGCCGACCGGTGGCAGGAAGAAGCGCGGCGGGGGGCCGTTGAAGCCCGGCAGCGGGCTGTGGTGCTGGCCCAAGTTGAAGGAGCCGCCGGTCAGGCGTGGCGTGGTCCTGGGGTGCCTGGCGGTGCTCTACCAGTGCGGCACCTGTCAGCAGTGCTGTCGCGATCCCTTCCCCGGGCCGTTCAGCGGCAAGCCGAACGACTCGTGCGGGGACTGCTCGTGTCCTGACTGCTCGGGCGGTTCGGGGTGCGACTGCACCTGCTGACGTGGTGTGACCTGGGGCGATGGAACTTTGTCGTACCCCCGGCGTACCGTCGTGTCGTGGCTTTCCCTACCGAGATCCCGGTCAAGGCGCACTCGTCGCATCGTCCCGTCGGTGACATCCCCCGGACCGACGCGAAGTTCCGTGTGGTCAGCGACTACCAGCCGGCGGGCGACCAGCCCGCCGCGATCGCGGAGCTCGAACGGCGCATCCGCGCCGGGGAGAAGGACGTGGTGCTGCTCGGCGCCACCGGCACCGGCAAGTCGGCCACCACGGCCTGGCTCGTGGAGAAGGTGCAGCGGCCGACGCTCGTGATGGCGCCGAACAAGACGCTGGCCGCGCAGCTGGCGAACGAGCTGAAGGGGTACTTCCCGGACAACGCGGTGGAGTACTTCGTCAGCTACTACGACTACTACCAGCCCGAGGCGTACATCCCGCAGACGGACACGTACATCGAGAAGGACTCCTCGATCAACGAGGACGTCGAACGGCTGCGCCACTCGGCGACCATGAGCCTGCTGACCAGGCGCGACGTGATCGTGGTCGCGTCCGTGTCGTGCATCTACGGCCTCGGCACGCCGCAGTCGTACCTGGACCGGTCGATCAAGCTGGAGGTCGGCGGCGAGGTCGAGCGCGACCTGTTGCTGCGCGCCCTGGTCGACATCCAGTACACCCGCAACGACATCGCGTTCAACCGCGGCACGTTCCGCGTGCGGGGTGACACGGTCGAGATCATCCCGGCGTACGAGGAGCTGGCGCTGCGGGTCGAGTTCTTCGGCGACGAGATCGACAAGCTCTACTACCTCCACCCCCTCACCGGTGACGTGGTCAAGGAGGTGGACGAGCTGCGCATCTTCCCGGCCACCCACTACGTCGCGGGTCCGGAGCGGATGGAGAAGGCGATCGGCAACATCGAGGCCGAGCTGGCCGAGCGGCTGTCCACGCTGGAGCGGCAGGGCAAGCTGCTGGAGGCCCAGCGCCTGCGCATGCGCACCGCCTACGACATCGAGATGATGCGCCAGGTCGGCTTCTGCAACGGCATCGAGAACTACTCCCGGCACATCGACGACCGGGGCCCCGGCACCGCGCCGGCGACCCTGATCGACTACTTCCCGGACGACTTCCTGCTGGTCGTCGACGAGTCGCACGTGACGGTGCCGCAGATCGGCGGCATGTACGAGGGTGACGCGTCCCGCAAGCGCAACCTGGTGGACCACGGCTTCCGGCTGCCCAGCGCCCTGGACAACCGCCCGTTGACGTGGGAGGAGTTCGCCGACCGGATCGGGCAGACCGTCTACCTGTCCGCGACGCCGGGCCCGTACGAGATGGGTCAGGCGGGTGGCGAGTTCGTGGAGCAGGTCATCCGGCCGACCGGTCTGGTCGACCCGGAGGTCGTGGTCAAGCCGACCGAGGGCCAGATCGACGACCTGGTGCACGAGATCCGGGTCCGGGCGGAGAAGGACGAGCGGGTCCTGGTCACCACGTTGACCAAGAAGATGGCCGAGGACCTGACCGACTACCTGCTGGAGCTGGGCATCCGGGTCCGGTACCTGCACTCCGAGGTCGACACGTTGCGCCGGGTCGAGCTGCTGCGCCAGTTGCGGCTGGGTGACTACGACGTACTGATCGGCATCAACCTGCTGCGGGAAGGGCTGGACCTGCCCGAGGTGTCGCTGGTGGCGATCCTGGACGCGGACAAGGAGGGGTTCCTCCGGTCGGCGACCAGTCTCATCCAGACCATCGGGCGTGCGGCTCGCAACGTGTCGGGCGAGGTCCACATGTATGCGGATCGGATCACCGATTCGATGCGGCACGCGATCGACGAGACCAACCGGCGGCGGGCCAAGCAGGTCGCGTACAACGAGGAACGCGGGCTCGATCCGCAGCCGTTGCGGAAGAAGATCACGGACATCCTGGAGCAGGTGTACGCGGAGGCCGAGGACGCCATTGCTCCCGGCGGGTCCGGGCGCAATGCGTCGCGGGGGAAGAAGCCGACCGGGGATCCCGGGGCTGGTGGTCGTGCCAGTTCGGGTGTGCTGGCCGATCGGGATACCGGGACCATGGCGCGTTCCGAGCTGGCCGACCTGGTGCAGCAGTTGACTGATCAGATGATGAACGCGGCTCGGGAGCTGCAGTTCGAGTTGGCGGCTCGGCTGCGTGATGAGATCCAGGACTTGAAGAAGGAGTTGCGGGGGATGGACGCGGCCGGGGTCAAGTAGCGGGCGCTGAGGTGGGCCGGCCCGATCGGACATGGGGCCGGCCCTTGCGAGCACCCCGGCTCCGACCAGCCCAGGGCACCCGAACCCCCGTCAGATCGCGCCTTGTCGGGTCTGGTTCAGGGCTGTGCGGATCTTGGCCACCACCGCGTGTTCCGCTTGTCCCACCTGGCCGTCGGCTTCGGCCACTTCCTTGCAGATCGCCAGGACGGCGGTGGGGAATGCGGCGGCTTCCTCGGGGGACTTGGCGGCCAGGATCTCCACCGAGTGGCGCAGGGCTGCCAGCACGCCCTTCTCCACGTCGGCGGTGGAGCCGGCGGGCAGTTCGGGTGGGGCGGCGCCGAGGGCTCGGCGCAGAGGCGGGGAGAACGTCGCCATCGCGCGGATTCCCGCGTGGCTCTCCTCGTCCAGGGCGCCGGGCTCGGCGGTGGAGACCAGCACCATCGCGCCGAAGACCGCCGTGCGCAGGATCCGGCTTTCCTCGTCTGTGTAGACAGTCACGTGATCACCTTAAGAGGAACGGCGCACCGGGACGTCCCGGTGCGCCGTTCCCCCGTCAGCTGGTGATGTCCTTGCGGGCGAACTTGCGGGCTGCCAGCAGGGTGAAGAACGAGCCGAAGGCGAGGGCGGAGAACGTGCCCTTCGCCATCTGGGACCAGTCGACGTCGGACGACAGCAGGTCCGCCCACGCCAACGCGTAGTGCGTCGGCAGGTAGTCCCGCAGGCCCTCCAGCGCGGTGATCTGGTCGAGGATCTGCGACACGATCGACGCCAGGACCGCGCCGCCGACCGCGCCCAGTGGCGCGTCCGTGGACACCGAGAGGTACAGCGCCAGGCCCGCCACCCAGAACAGGTGGATCGAGATGTAGACGACGGCCAGCGCCACGCCGTAGACGCCCGCCCCGAAGGACGCGGCCTCACCGGTCGGGGAGACCGCTTCCCCTGCTCCGTACCAGATGACGCCGACGACCAAGGCCACCGCGGGCAGCAGCGCCAGGGCGAACACCGACATCAGGCCGGACGCCAGTGCCTTGCGCCGGAGCAGGCGGTGGCGGGGGATGGGTGCGGCCAGCAGGTACTTCAGTGATGACCACGACGCCTCGGAGGCGATCGTGTCGCCGAAGAACAGCGCCACGATCATCGGCAGCAGGAAGCTCCCGCTGACGAACAGGGTCAGGATCACGAAGTTCACGCCGCTGGCCGTGGCCAGGTCGACGAACCCGCCTGCCCGGCGGTTCGGTGACGCCTGTCCGAGTTCGAACGCCACCACCAGGATGAACGGCAGCAGTACCAGGAAACCCAGTACCAGCTGCGTCCGCCTGCGGCGCAGTTGGCGGACCAGCTCCACCCGGACGGGCAGCGTCCGGCTCGCCCGGTAGCCGACCTTCGAGCCGTCCGGGGCCACCGAGGAGTGCTCGGCCTTCGCCGCGTCCGTCAGATCGGAGATCGCGGCCGGGTCAGTGTGCACACCGTTCTCAGTCATTCCCCGACCAACTCCAAGAATGCGTCTTCCAGCCGCCGGCGGGGGCCGGCCTGGTCCACGGCGACACCTGCTGCCACCAGTGCCTGCAACGCCGACGCGCGGGGCATCCCGTTGAGGCTGGCGTGGACCTGTTCGCCGTCTACGTGCACGTCGTGCACACCGGAAAGGCTGCGCAGGACGGTGGCCGCTTCGTCCGGCCGGTCGACGCGGAAGCTCGCCTCGCCGCTGCTCGTGGCGATCTCCTCCACCAGGCCGGCTGCCACCAGCTTGCCCTTGTGCATCACGACGACGTGCGAGCACGTCTGCTCGACCTCGGCCAGCAGGTGCGACGACACCAGGACCGTCCGCCCTGCCGCCGCGTAACGGCGCAGCACCTCGCGCATCTGGTGGATCTGGGGCGGGTCGAGGCCGTTGGTCGGCTCGTCCAACACCAGCAGGTCCGGCAGGCCGAGCATGGCCTGGGCGATCGCCAACCGCTGCCTCATGCCCTGGCTGTACGTGCGCACCCGGCGGTTCACGGCGTTGCCGAGGCCCGCGATCTCCAGGGCCTCCTCGACGTGCGCCTGCTCGGGTGGACGTCCGGTCGCCGCCCAGTAGAGCCGCAGGTTCTCGGCTCCGGACAGGTGCGGCAGGAAGCCCGACCCCTCGACGAACGACCCGATCCGGGACAGCACCGGCGCGCCTGGGCTGACCCGGTGGCCGAACACCCTGATCCCGCCCTCGGTGGGTCGGATCAGGCCCATCAGCATGCGCAGCGTGGTGGTCTTGCCCGCGCCGTTCGGGCCGAGGAGCCCGAGCACTTGGCCGTGCTCCACCCGGAACGAGAGTTCCTTCACGGCGGTCAGCCCGCCGGGGTAGGACTTGGTCAGGTTCTCGATCACCAGCGGCACGGATTCGAGGTCCGGGTCGACGTCGGCGGTCAGCCGGCGGCGGAACCACGCCACCACGGCGGTGATCAGGCAGATCGCCAGGACGATCGCGATGCCCCACAGGGCTGCGGTCGGCACCTCGCTGGTCGCGTTCACGCCCGCGACCACCGGCACCGAGAGCATCGGTGAGGCCAGCGAGACGCGGTAGGCGGCGGGTTCCGTGGCGTTCGAGTACGCCATGTCGGTGGTCGACACGACCAGTTGCAGGCGGTGGTCCGCCTCGACCGGGCGCACCGCTCCGGGCAGCGTCACGGTGACCTCTGCGGGGCTGCCGTCCGGGGGCAGGGTCACCCTGATCGGCGCCACGGCCGAGCCGGGCAGGGTCCGCACGCCGCTGCCGTCCGCGTCGTACAGCTTCACGAACAGCACCGCGCCGTCGGCGGGGATGGGCTGGCCGGGCACGGCGGCGACGCGCAGCTTCACCGTGGACGCGCCGGTCAGCAGGGTCTGCGCGGTCTGCGGCTCGCTCTGGAACACCGCCGCCTGGCCCGGGAGGTCGAGCGACAGCCGCGAGGCGAGCGAACTGGAACGCGAGAGCGCCGAGCCGAGGCCGGGCAGGCTGGACACGGCGGCCGGGTTGCCGCCCGCCGGGTTCACCACGATCTGCTCGCGGCCCGAGAGTTCGACGTCCTTGCGCTCCGCGGCGCCCGTGCCGCCGAGGCCGGGGTAGCTCGGAGCGACGACGGTGCGCAGTGACGGCGACCCGCTGCTGCGGAACGCGCCCACGACCGTGTACTCGAACGCCGTGCCGGGGTCGGTGCCCTTGCCCTCCAGGTGGAACGCCATCCAGTCGGCGATCTGCCCGCGCAGTTCGGGGCCGGGGGAGCCGCCGTCGTGGCCGCCGGAGTACCAGACGACCTTGACCTTCGCGCCGTTCGCGGCGATCTGGCGGGCGTTGGCGTCGGACTGGTCGAGACCGAACAGGGTGTCCTGCTCGCCTTGGACCAGCAGGGTCGGCTGGGTGATCTCGTTGGTCACCGTCGACGGCGAGGCCCGACGCAGGATCTCCAGCGTCTGCGGTCCCGCCTTGCCGGTGGTCGCGACCTCGGTGTACGCCGCGCACACGTCGGCCTGGAACCGGCCGCAGGCGCCGTTCACCGGACCGGCCGGTCGGGGCTCGCCCTGCTGCACGGGCGGCGTGGTGGCCGCGGTGGCCGCGCCGTCCAGGCCACCGCCCGCGTCGTCGTCCTGACCGGGCTCGGAGGCCTCCTGGCCGGGGTTCGCGGTGTCGACGCCGGACAGGCCGGCGGAGAAGAAGATGCCCGCCCAGGACCGCTTGAACACGCCGTCGTCGGCGAACGCGCCGGCCGCCGGGGTGTCGGTGGTCACGTCGTCGGTGCTCGCCGAGTTCGGCAGCAGCGCCTGGCCCAGGTCGTTCCAGGTGATGACGGGCGCGATGGTGTCCACCCGCCGGTCGACGCCGGCCAGCGACAGCGCCAGCGCGCCGCCGTACGAGCCGCCGGTCACACCGACCTTGGGGTCGCCGCCACCGTCGGTCACCACCTCCTCCCGGGTGGCCAGCCAGTCGAGCAGCTTCTGCGCGTCGCGGACCTCGTGGTCCAGCGAGTTCAGCGCGATCTGCCCGCTGCTGCGGCCGAAGCCGCGGGCCGAGTACGCCAGCACGACGAACCCGCGCTGCGCGAGCTCGGTCGCCTGCGCGGCGACGCTCGCCTTGCTGCCGCCGAAGCCGTGCGGCAGCAGCACGGCGGGCGCGGGGGTGCGTTCGGGCAGGTAGAGGGTTGTGTCGATCTGCACGGTGCGGTCGCTGTCCGGACTTTCCGGCACGTCGATCACCGCTTCGCGGGTGCTCACCGGGACGGGGTCGTCTCCCTGTCGCGTCCAGACCACGAAGGCGCCCACCAGGGCGACCAACACGACGAGCGCGGGGAGCGACCACCTGCCGCGGAGGCGGTTGAGGGAGGCCACGGAGTTGACCATATGCGCGATTACCTGAGAACGGGCTGTCAGCCGAGCGTGGTGCCCTCAGGTCCCGGACGGGTGCGTCTGATCACCTCCGCTGGCGCGAACCCGCATTCATGCGTGAGACTGTGCTGAGCGTGGAGGGGAGTACTCCCTCGCGGCGGTGTCGTCAGCACGGAGCCTGGCGTGAGGTTCCCGGTGCCGCCGGTCGGTTCTTCGGAGCCGGCGGAGGAGACCTCCGGTCATTGGCGTGCGCGCGATGCACCGGAGGTAATTGTCTGATGTCCGTACCCGTGTGGCTGTGGTTTGCCACGATCGCCGGCCTGGTGGTCCTCCTGGCCATCGACCTCTTCATCGTCGACCGCAAACCGCACGAGGTCACCATCGGTGAAGCCGCCCGGTGGGTCACGTTCTACGTCGGGGTCGCGGTGCTGTTCGGCATCGGGATCTGGATCTGGTCCGGTGGTGTCTACGCGGGCGAGTTCTTCGCCGGGTACATCACCGAGTACTCGCTGAGCGTCGACAACCTCTTCATCTTCCTGATCATCATGACCACCTTCAAGGTGCCCGCGATCCACCAGCACAAGGTGCTGCTGATCGGCATCCTGATGGCCCTGGTCATGCGCGGCATCTTCATCGCCGTGGGCGCGGCGGTCATCGCGCAGTTCAGCTGGGTCTTCTACATCTTCGGCGTGTTCCTCATCTACACCGGCTACAAGCTGGCGCGGACGGACCACAACGCGGAGGAAGAGGAGTACAAGGAGAACGTCGCGCTGCGGCTCGTCCGCAAGGTGTACCCGGTGACCGACGGCTACCAGGGCGCCAAGTCGTTCGTGCGGATCAACGGCAAGCGGTTCGTCACGCCGATGTTCATCGTCATCGTCGCGATCGGCACCACGGACCTGCTGTTCGCGCTCGACTCCATCCCGGCGATCTTCGGCCTGACCAAGGAGCCGTTCCTGGTCTTCACCGCGAACGCCTTCGCCCTGATGGGTCTGCGGCAGCTGTACTTCCTGCTCGGCGGCCTGCTGAGCAAGCTGGTGTACCTGTCGATCGGCCTGTCGGTGATCCTGGGCTTCATCGGCGTCAAGCTGATCCTGGAAGCGCTGCACACCAACTCGCTGGGCTTCCTCAACGGCGGCGAGCCGCTGCACGTGCCGACCATCGGCATCGAGTTGTCGCTGACGGTGATCGTGGGCGTGCTGGCCATCACCACCATCGCGAGCCTGGTCAAGGTGAAGCGGGACGCCGCCGAGGCGCTGGAGCAGGCGTCCAGGAGTGACCATCTGTGAGCGTCAAATTCTCGTGAGCCTTGCTAAGAATCGGTGCGGTAGCGTGCTGAGGCGTGCGCCCCGATGACTTGCAATCGCTGACCCTGCCCGGCTCCGTGTCGGTGCGCGGTGACCTCGTCCTGGTGGACGTGACCACCCCGGACGTCACCGCGAACGCCTATCGGGGCGGGCTGCACCGCGTCGCCCTGGACGGCGGCGGGGCGCGTCGCTGGACGTGGGCGGAACGCGATCTGGCCCCCCGGATCTCACCGGACGGGTGCTGGGTCGCGTTCCTGCGCGTCACGGCCCGTGGCAAGCCGCCGCAGGTGCACGTGATGCCCGCGGACGGCGGCGAGGCGCGCCGGGTCACCGACCTGGAGCTGGGCGCGGGCGTGCCGGTGTGGGCGCCGGACTCGCGGCGCATCGCGTTCACCTCCCGGGTGCCGGAGCCCGGCCGCTACGGCGCGCCGCTCGCCGAGGGCGAGGAGGCCCCGACGCCGGACGCCGAGGCGCCGCGCCACATCACCCGGCTGGACTACCGGCTGGACGACGTCGGCTTCACCGCCGACCGGCGCTCCCGGCTGTTCACCGTGGACGCGCTGGACCCGGACGCCGAGCCGGTGGAGCTGACCGACGGCTCGTTCTCCGCGTCGGAGCCGGCCTGGACCGCGGACGGCGGGTCCGTGCTGTTCCTGGCCGAACGCGACCTGGGCGTGGCCGAGGCGTTCGCCAACGACGTCTACCGGGTGCCCGCGTCCGGTGGCGCGCCGGAGCTGGTCGTGCGGACCGCGGGCTGGGCCACGTGCCCGGTCGCGCTGCCCGACGGCGGCCTGCTGTTCTACTCGCCCGAGCACGGGCCGGTCTCGGCGTCGGTCGCGCGCAACACGAGCCTGTGGCGGTTCGACGGCGAGCGCGTCACCCGGCTCACCGACCTGGAGACGGTGGACTGCGAGAAGGCCGCCGGTCGGCCGGTGGTGACCGACGCCGGCGTGTTCGTGGCGGTCCGGAACCGGGGCGCGGTCGAGCTGCGCCGCGTGCCGCTGGACGCCGACAACGCCGTGCTGTCCGACCTCGACGTGGTGGCCGGTGAACGGGCCGAGGTGAAGTCGTTCGCCGCGGACGGCGACCGGGTCGTGGCCGTGGTGTCCACGCCGGACAACACCGGCGAGGTCGTGCTCGTGGGCGGCGGCGCGCTGACCGACTTCGGCTCGACGGTGCCGCTGCGCCCGGCCAGGGAGCTGACCGGGACCGCGCCGGACGGCTACCCGGTGCACGGCTGGGTCGTGCTGCCCGAGGGCGAAGGGCCGCACCCGGTGCTGCTGGCCGTGCACGGCGGTCCGTTCATGTACCACGGCTGGGGCTTCTTCGACGAGGCCCAGGTGTACGCCGCGGCCGGGTACGCGGTCGTGCTGCCGAACCCGCGCGGTTCCGCCGGGTACGGCCAGACCCACGGCCAGTCCGTGATCGGCGCTTTCGGCACGGTCGACGTGGACGACGTCCTCGCCGTGCTGGACGTCGCGCTGGAGGACCCGGCCCTCGACGGCGACCGCGTGGGCGTGATGGGCGGTTCGTACGGCGGGTTCATGACCTCGTGGCTGGCCGCGCACCACGGCGAGCGGTTCCGCGCCGCGTGGAGCGAGCGCGCCGTCAACGCGTGGGACTCGTTCGCCGGGTCGTCCGACATCGGCTGGTTCTTCGCCGACGCCTACTGCGGGCCGAGCCTGGAGACGCAGCGCGCGATGAGCCCGCTGACGTACGCCGAGAAGATCACCATGCCGTTCATGGTGGTGCACTCCGAGCACGACTGGCGCTGCCCGCTCGAACAGGCCCAGCGGATGTTCGTCGCCCTGCGCCGCAACGGCGTCGAGGCGGAGATGCTGGTGTTCCCCGGCGAGGGCCACGAGCTGACCCGCTCCGGCAAGCCGCGCCACCGCGAGCAGCGGTTCGACGCGGTGCTGGCGTGGTGGCGTCGTCACTTGGCCTGAAATACGGCAAATGCCGGGATCGGCGGCCTCCGCGGGCGGCACACTGGGTGCTCGCGGAGGGAGGCACGATGGCGATCCCGTCGAACTGGCCCGCGGGCACCTACCTGGACACGCTCGATCCGGCCGCCCGGACCGCACTGCTGGGCCTCGGCGCGCGGAAGGTGTTCCGGCGCGGTGACGTGATCATGCGCGAGGCCGAGCGGTCCGACCACGTGGTCGTGCTGGTGCAGGCGCTCGTCAAGGTGACCGAGACGCTGGACAACGGGCGGGTCGCGCTGCTCAACATCAAGGTCGGCGGCGACGTCGTCGGCGAGATGGCGTTCCTGAGCGGCGAACCGCGCTCGGCGACCGTGACCGCGTGCGTGGACACCGGGGCCCGGGTGGTGACGGCGGCGCAGTTCCAGCGCTTCCTCGGCGAGCACCCCGAGGCGAACCTCGCCCTCACCCGGATGATCATGAAGACGCTGCGCTGGAACCAGCAGCGCCGGGTCGACGTCAACGGCTACTCGGCGGTGGTGCGGCTGGCGCGCGTGCTGAACCACCTGGCCGACGCCTACGGCAGCGCCGGCCCGGACGGCGTCACGCTGAAGCTGGGCCTGACCCAGGGCGAACTGGGGTCGCTGATCGGCGTGGAGGAGGACACCGCGCGGCGCGAACTGCGCGTGCTGCGGGACCGGGGCGTCATCAGCATGGGGTACCGGGCGATCACGATCGTGGACCGGGACGTGCTGGCCAGGGTTGCCTGCGCCTGACCGCCGGAAAAGGGGAAACCCGATCGGAAACGGGAAACCCGGCGTTCGCCCTACTTCCGGACGCCGGACGGCCGGATGCTGTGGCGGTGACAACCGACACCATGACACCGCTCGACGGACTGGTCTACCGCCTCGTGGTGGCCGTGGACGTCGAGGGGTACAGCAAGCTCGACGCGCTGGACCAGTCCCTGGTGCAGTCGAGGCTGGGCGAGGTCATGGACCTCGCCGCCCACCACGCCGGACTGGACCGATCCCACTGGTACCGGCAGCTCCGCGGTGACGGCGAGCTGGCGGTGCTGCCGGCCGACGCCGACACCGCGTGGGTGATCGCCCACTTCACCGAGCGGTTGGCCGACGCGCTCGCCGAACTGCGCCGCGCCGGCACCCCGCTGCGGATGCGGGTCGCGATGCACTGCGGCACGCTCACCGCGGGCCGGTTCGGCCTGGTCGGCGACGCGCCGATCGTCACCAGCCGGCTCCTGGACGCCAAGGTCGTGCGCCGGGAGCTCGCGGTGGCCGACGGCGACCTGGTGCTGATCATCTCGGAGCGCCTGTTCGACGACGTGGTCCGCACCCGCTTCCACGACCTCGACCCGAACCGGTTCCGGGCGACCCGCTTCCGGGTGAAGGGCACCTCCTACGCGGGGTACGTGTGCCCCGGCCCGCCGCGGCGGGGCTAGCGGACGGTGCGGTGCTTGCGGCACGCTTCCCCGATGCAGTGGACCGTGCGGGCCGGACAGCCCGACGACGCGCCCGAGATCGCCAGGATCAACGTCGACGCCTGGCAGCACTCGTACCGGGGGATAGTGGACGACCCGGTGCTGGACCGGATGCTGCCCGAGAGCAGGCTCCCGGCGTGGGCGCGGGTGCTGCGGCTGCCGGACCCCAGCCGGGTGTTCGTCGCGGTCGAGCCGGGCACCGGGAAGATCGGCGCCTACTGCGCCGTCGACTCGGTGCGCGAGTCCAAGGACGCCCACCCCGACCTGCACACGGGTGAGCTGGTGGCGATCTACGCCGACCCCCGCTACCACGGCCGGGGCGCGGGCCACGTGGTGCACGAGGCCGCGGTCCGCCACTTGGTGGAGCAGGGGTTCCGGTACGCGGTCCTGTGGGTGTTCCAGGACAACGCCAAGAGCCGGGCGTTCTACGAGTCCCACGGCTGGCGGCACGACGGGCTGGTGCACCGCTACGAGCTGGGCGACCAGAACCTGCCCGAGGTCAGGTACGGCCGGTTCCTGCCGGCGCCCCGCAAGCGCGGCAGGCAGACGACGAAGGTCTGAGCGGCCCCGTGCCGCGGCCGTTCAGCCGAGCAGCGTGTAGTTCAGCTCTTCGCACACCCGCGCCAGCGGCAGGTCGAGGCCGGGGTGCTCCAGCGGCAGCAGCACGTCCGGCGAGACGGGCAGCCCGGAGCCGCCGGGCGGGTCCCACAGGCACACGGCGGGCGCGCCGGAGTCCATCGACGACCGGTACCAGAGCCCGTCCAACTCGGGGTAGGCCGCCCGGATGGCCCGCGCCCACTGCTGCGTCACGGCCTTCGGCCCGGTGCTGATCTCCTGCGAGGCGCCGACCCTGGTCGGCCACAGCCCGGCCAGGTCCAGCAGCCGCAGGGTCCGCCGAGGTCGCAGCACCACCAGGAACGGGCTGCGGGTCCGCCGGTCCACCACGGACGTCGCCTGGTACACCTCGGCGACCGACGTCCGCACGGTCAGCCCGAAGTACAGCACCCCCTGGTCGTGGGCGTGCGTGGGCGACCCGTCGGGGCCGGGCGGCTGGGTGTCGAACCGGGCGTGCGGCAGCGGGCCGGTGTACCGGAAGCTGTTCCACCGCTGCGGGTGCAGACCCTTCGCGGCGAAGACGCGCACCAACCGGGTCGCCCGGTGCACCGCCACGACGTCCTCGGTGCGGCGCAGGTTCGCCTGGAGCACAGCGGGAGCGGGCGGCAGGGGAAGCCGTGACATTCGCGTCCAAGGTTCTCGGCGACAGGATCATCGACGGCGAGGCCGTCGACGGCAGCTCTCGTTGCCGACGGCGTCGTCGTCGGTAGGGGTTCGTCGCGGGTTCGTCGGCAGCCGGGCGCCGCGTCAGGCTGGTGTGCCGAGCTGCGCGGCCAGCGTCGTCACCCGGCGCGGATCACCGCCCGCCAGCAGCCACTCGCGCGGCGTCGTCGGCTTGCCGTCCACCAACAGGTCCTCCTGCTCGGTCGTCATGAACCCGGCCACCACCAGCGCGGGCTGGTCCGCGGGCACGGCGGCCAGCACGGCCTCCAGCCCCGGCAGCACGCCACCGCCGGCGAACTGCCAGGCGGGCAGCCGCCAGCTGCCCCGGTCCTTCCAACCGACCAGGCGGCCGACGCCGAGCCGGTGCCGGACGCGGCTGGTGTCCACACCCAGCTGCCGGGCGGCCTCGGCCACGGTCAGGGCCGAGTCCCGCAGCACGGCGTGCGCCACCACGGTCCGCGCGCGCCCCTGGTCGTCGGTGACGAGGTGCGGGCTCAGGTCCAGGCCCACCTCGACCAGCGCGTCGCGCTGGTCCGGTGGGAAGTAGCTCGCGGGATCGGGGTGTGGCGGCGCCAGCTTCTTCGCCGCGTCGGCCACCAGCGACAGGAACTCATCGGGGGTGACCTGCAGGCCTGCTTTGGCCAACACCGCCTCCAGCGCGGGACTCATGCGCACAGGGTATCCCGTGCGTGCGCTTTTGTGCGCTGAGGTAACCCGATCGTCGGAAGTGCTCGACTGTGTGCGCACACATCGCCACCCTACGTAAACGAACGAGGTGGGGCACGGTGATGTCGACCTCACTCCGCGCATCGGCGCACGGTGTCCGAGGTGGCCCCGGCCGCCGGCTACGATGCCTCGGAAGACAAATCGGGGGTGTTCGGTGGCGGTGCCGGTTCGCACGGACAAACGGGTCGTCGGCGTGTGGGTCGCCGTGATGGCCGTCGCGCTCGCCGTGGTCCTCATCCGGTCGGGCACCGGCCTGATCGACCTGCGGGTCTACCGCGTGGGCGGCCAGGCGTGGCTGGAAGGCGTGCGCCTGTACGCCGAGGGCTTCCCGAAACCGCTGGACGGGCCCGCGCTGCCCTTCACCTACCCGCCGATCGCCGCCACCCTGTTCTCGCTGCTCGCCGTCGTGCCGTGGTCGGCGGCCGTGCTGGTGTGGACCGGTGTCGGCCTCGCGCTGCTCACCGTGGTCTGCCTGACCACCGCGCGGCACGTGCACGGCCTCGGTGAGCGCGCCGTGCTCGTCGGCCTGGGCGTGGCCGCCGGGTCGCTGGTGCTGGAACCGGTCCGGGAGACGCTGGACTTCGGCCAGATCAACCTGCTGCTGATGGGCCTGGTCGCGCTCGACTGCCTGCTGCCGAAGACGAAGTGGCCGCGCGGTCTGCTGATCGGCCTGGCCGCCGCGATCAAGCTCACGCCCGCGATCTTCGTGCTGTTCTTCCTGCCCCGCCGCCAGTGGAAGCCCGTGGTGACGGCGTTCGCGTCGTTCGTCGGGTTCGGGCTGGCCGGTCTCGTCGCCGCGCCGACCGACACCAAGCAGTACTGGTTCGACGCGCTGCTCGACCCCGGCCGGGTGGGTGGACTCGCGTACGTCGGCAACCAGTCGCTGCGCGGACTGGTGCACCGGCTCGGCCTCACCGGTCTCGCGGAGACCGCCGTGTGGGGGCTGCTCAGCCTCGGTGCGGTGGTCCTGGTGTGGATCGCCGTCGCGCGCGCCAAGGACGACCACGTGGCGGCCCTGCTCGCGGTCGCCGTCGGCGGGCTGCTCGTGTCGCCCGTGTCGTGGTCGCACCACTGGGTGTGGATCGCGCCCGGCCTGATCTACCTGGCGTACCGGTCGAAGCTGTGGACCGGGCTGCTCGCGCTGCTGTTCCTGGTCGCGCCGATGTGGTTCCTGCCGCACGAGGAGGACCTGGAACTCCAGTGGACGTGGTGGCAGCACCTCGTCGGCAACGCCTACGTGTGGGTCGGCGTCGCCGTGCTGGTGCTGCTGGTCAAGCCCCGCCGGTGATCACCGCGACCGCGCGCTCGCGGGTCGCCTCGTCCACCTCGCCGAGCCGGAAACCGCGGGCCACGATGTGCTCCACCAGGTCGGGCTCCGGAGGGAGGCCGTGCTTGCGCAGGTAGTGCGGCACGGCGCCGGCCCAGATCCAGGTGCCGTCGGTGCGGAAGTTCAGCGGCACGTCCCGCTCGGCCGGGACGAACTCGTCCACGTCCGGGTCCCGTGCGGCCAGCACGACCGGCGCGCCCTCCAGGTAGGCGAGCAGCGCGTCGCCGAGTTGGCGGTCGATCGCCTGCCGGTTGACCACCGGGCGGCCTTCCTCGTCCCGGCCGTCGTAGACGTGCGCGGTGCGCAGCTCGCCGTCCTGCACGACGGGTGCGGCGGGCTGTTGTTCCGGCTCCGGTTCGACGGGTGCCGGGAGCGGCGGCAGACCCAGTCGCCGGCGCAGCCACTCCGGGATGCGCTCGTCCTGGCGGGGGAACGTGCGCAGCTCGTCCTGGAAGCCGATCAGCGGCGGTGGGTTGCGCCAGCGCGGCTCGTCCTCGGCGTTGAAGTCGACCGCGAACGCCGCCGGCGCCTCGATCTCGTACACCGCGCTCAGCCACGTGCCCCGGACCGGCTCGTACATCCCGGCGCGGAGCTGTCCGAACAGCTGCACCACGTCCATCGGCGGGCGGACCTGCCGCCACTGGCCGTCCGGACCGGCGAACGCCAGGTCCACCTCGATGTGCCGACCCGCCGCCCGGTACTCCGCCCGGATCCGCTGCCACCCCGGTGGGAGGGCGGGGAGCATGGCGCGGCCGATCTGCTTGACGAGCTGGTTCTGCTCCTGCTCGGTCAGCGGTGTGGCTGGCTGGCTCATGCGTCGAACACCCCTTTGGCTCCCCCCGACACGGTGTCGCTGATCTTAACGGCCAGGACACGGACGCGTGGTCGGGATGGGAGACCGCTGGTCAGGCCCGCGCCGACCGTGACCGGTCGCTGCTCGACGGGGTTCAGCTGAGCTTCTGGTCCTGGACGAGGTTGCCCTGCGCGCCCCACCGCTTGACGTGCAGCGGCCAGCCGTTGTCGTTGAACGTCCGGTGCATGGCCGACTGCCCGTCGGGGTGCCACCGGTACCAGTCGCCGACGGCCTTGCCCATCTTCGAGATGCCCTGGACCTTCTTCTGGCCGCCGGGGCACCACTGCTCCTGCACGCCGTGCTTCACGCCGTCGTAGTAGTTCGCCGGCTCCAGCAGGTTGCCGGCCTCGTCCCTGGACTCCAGCTCACCGGTGAACAACTCGTCCTCGTGGAAGACGCGCTGGGTCTCGTCGACGTAGGTGTCGTTCTGGTCGATTCGCATTCGTCATTGCGTTGCTGGGGGGATGAGACTGCCTCGGGACCGGTAGTCGAAAGGCGCGAATTGCGGGACCCGGGTCACCGAGGTTGCCGACCTGCTCCTTCTTGCGGAACTGGTCCTGGAGGTGCCGGGGGTCGAAGCGCATGTCCTCCGGCGCCTGCCGGCTCCACGGCGACGGGTCGGAGTCCGCGCCGTGCTGCCTGCGCCACTCGATCTCGTGGTCGCGCTGACGGGCCCACAGCAGTTCGTTGACGGCCTTCACCTCGGCGTGCCGCAGGCGAACGTCCTGGTGCACCTGGCCTTGGAGGACCCAGTCCTCGTTGATGACCTGGTTGTCCTCGTCCCTCAGCGCCCTGCCGTCCGGGCCGAGGACCGGGGCTTGGTGCCGCTCCACCTCGTTCTTCATGACGGGGTGCTGCCACTGGTCCATGTCGCGGAAGTTCTCGCGCAGGAGCGGGTGCGGGTTGGCCGGGGGCGATGACGTCGAAGTCCTGGCCGTTGACGCCTTCCGTGATCAACCCGGTGCGCCGGTCGATCGCCACCGCGCCGAACGGGCCGTTGTCGCGGTTTGTCGGGCCGCCACCCGCACGGGCGGCGGCCGTCCGGGGACTCCTAGTTCACGCCGAGCAGGTCCACCACGAAGATCAGCGTCTCGCCGGGCTTGATCACGCCGCCCGCGCCCCGGTCGCCGTACCCCAGGTGGGCCGGGATGACGAGCTTGCGCCGGCCGCCGACCTTCATGCCCGCGACACCGCGGTCCCAGCCGGCGATGACGCGCCCGGCGCCCAGCGGGAAGCTGAACGCCTCGCCGCGGTCCCAGGAGGCGTCGAACTGCTCGCCGGTCGAGTGCGACACACCGACGTAGTGCACGTTCACGAGCTGACCGGGCGCCGCCTCGGTGCCCTCGCCGACGGTGATGTCCTCGATCACCAGGTCGGCGGGCGGGGCGCCCTCGTACGGCTCGACCACGGGCTTGCTCGGGGCCATATGTCTCTCCTGTGTCGCTCCGCCCCCGGGACGGGGGCGTTGGGCAAGGTCCTGGCCTACTCAATCACGTCACGATTCCCGCGGCCGACCGGCCCGCGCCCCCGCACACCGGGACTCGCGGCACGCACACCGGGACCCGCGGCACGCAACCCTTCGGCCACTTCGTCCCGTCCTGTGGACATGACGAGACGGCCCTGGGGTTCACGGGCGGCGCTGTTCGGTGGTGTCGCCCTGGTGGTGGGGGTGAGCGCGGCGTCGGCCGTGCCCGCCGTGGTGGAGGACTGGCGGACCGCGCCGCCGATCGAGGCGGTGCCGGTCGAACTGGTCGCGTTCGACACGTGCGAGGCCGCGTTGACCGAACTGCGCGAGGCGATCCGCCCCCACGTCGGCGTGTACGGGTTGGGGAACTCGGGCTTCCTGGCCATCGACGGTGACATCGCCATCGAGTCGAGGGCGGACGCGGACGCCAGTTCGCGCAGCGCGCCGGCCGGCACGCCGATGGCGGCGGGCGAGGCGGCGGACGTCCCCGAGCACTCCAAGACGAACGCGCACGAAGCCGGCGTGGACGAGCCGGACCTCGTGAAGACCGACGGCGAGCGGGTCGTCACGATCGCCGACGGCAAGCTGCGCGTGCTGGACGTCGCCACCCGCCGGCTCACCGGCACCCTCGACGTGCCCGGCGGCTACGCGTCCCAACTGCTGCTGCACGGCGACCGCGCGCTCGTCGTCGGCGGCGGGCAGGGCATGGTGGCTCAGCGCATCGCGGTCGACAGCCCGCACGAACCGTATGTCGACGGCTCGTCGGTGACGTTGGTCGACCTCACCGCCGAGCCGCGCGTCCTGAACACGCTCACCGTGGATGGCCGCTACGTGGACGCCCGCCAGATCGGCGACGTGGTGCGCGTGGTCGTGCACTCGGGGCCGCGCCTGCCGTGGGTGTACCCGACGGACGGCCGCACCGAGGCGGAATCCCTCATCCGGAACCGGGAAGTGGCCGCCACCGCGCCGATCGGGACGTGGTTCCCGCGCTACGAACTGACCGCCGCCGACGGCTCCCGCTCGGAGGGCACGCTGGTGGACTGCGACCGGGTCAGCCACCCCGAGCAGCACTCGGCCACGTCCATGCTGTCCGTGCTGACGTTCGACTTCCCCGGCGACCTGGGCACCGGCGACGCCGTGACGATCATGGCGGACGGCGACACCGTCTACGGCACGGGCACGTCCCTCTACGTGGCCGACGACCGCCACCTGCGGCCGATGACGCGCAGGGCGCCGAACGTCCCGCCGACAACCGCGATCCACCAGTTCGACATCTCGCAGCCGGGACCGCCGAAGCACGTGGCGTCCGGCCAGGTCGGCGGCACGCTGCTGAACCAGTACTCGCTGTCGGAGCACCAGGGCCACCTGCGCGTGGCGACGACGTCCGCCGACGCGCCCGGCATCCCGGAGAACGCGCCCGCGACGCAGAGCGCGGTGACCGTGCTGAAGCGGGACGGCGCGCGGCTCCAGGAGGTCGGCAAGGTCGACGGGCTCGGCCTGGGCGAGCGGATCTACAGCGTCCGGTTCGTCGGCCCGGTCGGGTACGTGGTGACGTTCCGCCAGGTCGACCCGCTGTACACGCTGGACCTGTCCGACCCGGCCAAGCCGCGCAAGGTCGGCGAGCTGAAGATCACCGGCTACTCGGCGTACCTGCACCCGGCGGGTGACGGGAAGCTGATCGGCGTCGGTCAGGAGGCCACCTCGCAGGGCCGCACCACGGGCACGCAGGTGTCGCTGTTCGACGTGTCGAACCCGGCCGTGCCGACCAGGGTCGCGGCCCACCACCTGCCGGGCGCCAGTTCGGAGGTCGAGTTCGACCCGCACGCGTTCCTGTACTGGCCGGCCCGCGACCTGGTCCTGCTGCCGGTGCTGACCACGCCGGTCGGGCGGAAGCCGGTCGAGCAGATCTCCAGCGGGCTGCTCGTGCTGAGGCTCGGCGACGGCGCGTTCTCCGCGTTGGGCGCGATCGAGCACGAGGCGTCGACCTACGACCCGGGCATCCGCCGGGCGCTGGTGATCGGCGACGACCTGTGGACGGTGTCCGCGGTGGGCGTCCAGGTCAACCGGATCGACGGGCTGGCGACCCTGGCGTGGGTGCCGTTCACCTGATCTGGTCGTGGAGCAGGCGGTGCGCGAGGACCGTGCCGCCTGCCATCGCCGCCGGCAGCACCACGAGCGCCGCCAACGGGATGAGGCACAGCAGGTAGGTGGGCACGGCGAAGCCGAGCGTGACGGCCCGCCGCTTGCGCAGCACCTGCCGACGCACGTTGAGCTTCAGGCCGCGCCGGGTGAACGGGATGCCGGTCAGCTCGATGCCGAGGATCGTCGCGTTGACGCACACCGCGATCACCGGCACCACGGTCTGCCCGATGATCGGGATGAACCCGGCGGCGAACAGCGGGATGGCGCAGAGGATCGCCAGGCCGACGAGCAGCACCGCGTCCCGGATGCCCACCGCGGCGGACCTCGCCCAGCTCGCCTGGTCGGTCTCGGGCACGCCACCGAGGTGGGTGTCCTCCACGGTCTCCGCGATGTGCTCGTAGAACGGGCCGCCGATGATCAGCGTGATCGCGGTGAACAGCAGCAGCCCGATCGCGATGAACGCGCCGATGATGGAGAACCCGGCGGCGAACCGGGTGGCCGCCCGCAGCCCTTCGTTCCAGTCGTCGGCGAACGGCGTGGCCCAGGCGGCGATGTCGTTGATGTAGACCGCGAGGCCCACGGCGCCGCCGATCAGCAGCACGGTCGTCAGCAACGCCGGGATCGCGCCGATGAGCAGCAGTTTCGGCGAGCGGAACACCAGCCCGAAACCCTGTCCGAGCAGTCCGACACCGGTCGAGAAGTCCCGCATCACCCTGATCACCGGCGGAGCATATCGGCGCGGCCGGCCACGTGACCCCGCAATGGGTGACCCGACCCCTGCAACGGCGGTCGCGCGGTTCTGGGAGCGGTGCCAGGATGCTGTGTCTCTCGGAAGGACTTGGTCATGGCACTCGATCGCACCGACCCGACCGCGGGGCGGCCCGCAGTGGTGGTCCCGGAGGCGGCGCTGCCGCCGCTGCCCCGCTCGCTGTGGGACAGCCGCGAAGTGCGGGAGGCGGTCCGCAACCAGTCCCCGGGCGCGGTCGTGGCGGTGGCACGGCGGGCGCACGGGCTGCGCCAGGACGAACTCGGCTCGCTCGCCGGGTTCTCCCAGTCGGCCATCTCGCGGCTGGAGTCCGGCAGCAACATCTCCTACGACCTGCGCGTGCTGCGGCCGTTGCAGCGCCTGCTGGGCATCCCGGCGCACCTGCTCGGCCTGGCCGACGACTCGCTGCCGGTGGACGGCGCCGCCCTCGACCGCCTCGCGCCCGGCTTCACGAACCTGCTGGACGGCGCGGTCGGCATCGGCGTCGACACCCTCATGGCGCTCACGAGCACGGCCGTGTTCGGCGGCGGAGCGTCCGGTGGCGCGGTCGCGGACGACGCGCTGAGCCGGCTGCGCGTGCTGCGCCGAATCGTCAACGACGCGCACAACTGGCGCAGCTCCCGCGCCCTCATGCCCACCGCGCGCGGGATGTACGACTTCATCGACGCGCTGCGCCGCTCGGCGCGCGGCGAGCGGCGCCGGGACCTGCTCGGCATCGCCGCCACCTACGCCGAATTCCTCGGCTGGATGCACGACGAGCTGGGCGACCCGCGCGGGGCGATCCAGTGGACGGCCCGCGCGCTGGAACAGGGCCAGGCCGCCGACAACCGGGACGTCGTCGCCTACTCCTACGTCCGGATGTCCCAGCTGGCGGAGGCCGACGGCGACGCCGACCGCGTGGTCGGCCTGGCCCGCGCGGCCCGCCGCGAGCAGGACCTGAGCCCGATGGTGCGCGCCCTCGCGTTCCGGCAGGAGGCACGGGGTCTGGCCGTGGCGGGCGACGAGGCGTCCTGCATGGACCGGCTGGACCAGGCGCGCACCGAGTTCGAGCGGGTGACGCCGCGGACCGACGAGGAGTACTGGATCGGCTACTGCGCCACCACCCAGCAGTTCGAGATGGAACGCGCGGCGAGCTGGCTGGAGCTGGGCAAGCCGAACCGGGCGATCGAGGTCTACCAGAACGTCCAGGACCGGGTGTGGCTGCAACTGTGCACGTGGGAGCAGGGGGTGCACACCGCCAAGCTCGCCCACGCGCACGCCATGGCCGGTGAACGGCAGCACGCCGTGTCGCTGGCGTACGAGGCGCTGGACACCGCCCGCGCCACCAAGTCCGCGCTGGTGGTGCGCGAGCTGGGCAGGCTCGGTCCGTGGGAAGGCGCGCCGGACGTCGCGGAGCTCGCCCGTGAGATCCGCTGAACCGATCCCTATGCGACTTCCGGGTACGGCGCGACCGATTCACCGCCGACGCTGGGCTACCCGTCGGTCTCGCCGCACGATGGGAGGGTGATCGAACCGGAACCCACGGAGCCGCCACCCCGGGACGCCGCAGGCGACGGGAACGTCGGCGCCAGGCAGCACTGCGGTCCGTACTGGCTGGACTTCTACGCGACCTCCGACGCCGTGGTGTGCGTCGTGACGGACGACGAGCTGGTGTCCACGTGAACGCCTCGCAGCGCTCCCAGGACCCGGTGCTGCTCGTGCGCAGGAGGGGCGACCTCGGGGGCGAGTGGGAGCGGTGCTGCCACCTGGTGCCGCTGCCGGACGGGACCCAGTCGGCGCTGCTGACGTTGTGCGGCGAGCGGATCGACGTGGGCACGGCGGAACTGCTGCCGGAGCCGGAGGGCATGCCGTGCGTGGCGTGCCTGCTCGTCGTGCCACCGCCGCGTTGAGGGCGGTCAGCCGACGTGGCGGGCCAGGTCCCCGAGGTCCTTGCGGAGGTTGGCCCGCACGAACCGCGCCATGAACGGCCCGAACAGCCGGTAGTGCCGGCTCGCGTCACCGCGGACGCGGATGGAGGCGGCCGTGCCACCGCCCGGCGCGGTGTCGAACCGGTACGCCACGTGCATCGGGAACGGCCCGGCGACCGACGTCATCTCCAGCAGCGTCGGCGGGTCGTGCGCCACGACCCGCAGCACGTAGTCGAACTCCTTGCCGAGGAAGCGCGCGGTGCGCGTCACCTCCGCGCCCACGCCGAACCCGCCGCCGGGCGAGGGAGCGCTCAACTCGGCCCGCTTGATGCCCCGGGTCCACTCGTGGTCGTGGCGCCAGTCCATGGCGTACCGCGCCACGACCTCCGGTGGCCGGGGGATCACCCGGCTCGCGGTCACGTCCACCGGTCGATTGTCCACCCGGGACGGTGCCCGCACCGGGCGGACGGGGTCAGCGGCGGCGGCGGAAGCTGAGCGCCTTCGCGCCGGCGCCGACACCGGCGAGGTGCAGCGCCACGCAGAGCAGCCCGGCCATCAGGAGCGTGCCGCCGTCGAGCACGGTGCCCAACGACGCGTTCGCCAGGTCGAGCAGGAGGGCGAGGCCGAAGATGACCGCGGCGATGATCGCTAGCACTGGTGCCTCCAGGGTGGGGGTGGTCACCCACCAGTTACCCCGCCGCAGGTGCCCCCAAGCGGGCATTCAGCCCAACTTGAAGCCCCAGGTAGGTCAACGGTTCCGGGTTCGGCACGTCGATCTCGTGGAAGCCCAGCCGGTCGTAGAACGCGCGGGCCGGCGTGTTCACCGTCAGCATCCCCAGGAACACGGCCGGCACGCCCTGGAACGCCAGCGCGCCGAGGAACGCCGTCATCAGCGCCCGCCCGTGCCCGGCCCGCTGGTACTCCGGCAGCAGGTCGATGTGCAGGTGCGCCGGGTAGTCGGCCAACGCGGGGACGATCATGTGGTGCGGGTTGTGCAGCAGCGCCACCATGTGCTCGGTGGGCGTGGTGGGCTCGTCGACCGGCTTCGGGTACCGGTCGGACACCTTCGGCAGCCACTCCGACTCGAACCGCGACACGAACGTCGGCGTGTCCGCGGTGCCGACGACGTAGCCGACCGCGCGCTCGCCGTTGTCCGCCACGAACGCCAGCGACGGCTCCAACTCGGCGTACGGCCACGCGAAGAGCGTCGGCATCAGGTCCACGTCGGGGTAGATGTGCCGGGAGTCGCCGCCCGCGTCCGCGGTGAGCGCGCAGATCTCGCCGACCGCGTCCCGGTCCGACTCCCGATAAGGCCTGATCACCACGTCACGAACCCCCTGTCAGCCGCGGCACGCCGGTACCCGACGCGGCCCAGGCCAGCAGGCCCGCCACGTCCACCCCGTGCGGGGGGTCGTCCCGGTAAGGCGAGATGGTGCGCGCGCCCCGGCCCAGCAGCGACGAAGCGCCGGCCGCGTTGCCGCGCAGCGAGTGGGTCATGCCCACGGCCAGTTGCGCCAGCCCGCGCCACAGCTCCCGTTCGGACTCCGGCGCCGTCTTCCACGCGTCCTCCAGCACCTCGTGCGCGTGGAACGGGCGGCCGAGGTCGAGCAGGCGCTGAGCTTCGGTCAACGCCTCCGAGGGCGTGCGGGGCACACCCTCGGGTTGGCGCTCGACACCTGGAGCCCCGTAGGGCAGCGGACGGCCGAGCCCGTCACGCGGTCTCGCGTTGCGGGCCCGGCCCTGCTCGTCACGGTCGCGGGGGCTGGTCGTCACGTCTTGATCGTGGCACGGACGACCGCCCGCGCGAAACGGTCAGCCCTTGACCGGACCGGCGAAGCGGATGTGGTTGCCCGACGGGTCGCGGAAAGCGCAGTCCCGCACCCCGTAGGCCTGGTCCACCGGCTCCTGCATGACCTCCGCGCCCGCCGCGCGGACCTTCTCGAACGTGGCGTCGCAGTCGTCCGCCTGGAAGATGACCGACCCCAGCGAGCCCTTGGCCATCAGCTCCTTCATCGCGACCGCGTCGTCGGGGGACCGGCCCATGTCCGGGTTCTCCAGCACGATCTGCACGTCGGGCTGGTCGGCGGGGCCGACGGTGAGCCAGCGGAACTCCTCGATCGGCGCGTCGAGGCGCACCACGAGGCCGATCACGTCGCGGTAGAAGGTCAGCGCCTCTTCCTGGTCGCGGACTTGGAGGAACGTGTGCGAGATCTTGAGGCCCATGTCCGCGAACCTATGCCCGCCGGTCAGGCTCGTGCTTCTCGAAACCTGCTCGGTCTGGTGACGACCTTGGACCAGCACGCGGGCACCATGGCGACCGCGTCGTGGGTGCGCGCCCGGTAGGCGCTGGGCGTCTCGCCCACCAGCTCGGTGAACCTCGTGCTGAACGACCCGAGCGAGGTGCAGCCGACCTGCATGCAGACTTCGGTCACCGTGAGGTCGCCCCGGCGCAGCAGCGCTTTCGCCCGTTCGATGCGCCTGGTCATCAGGTAGTTGTACGGCGTCTCGCCGTAGGCCAGCTTGAACTGCCGGGCGAAGTGCGAGGGCGACATGAGCGCGGCGCGGGCCATGGCCGGCACGTTCAGCGGCCGGGCGTACTCGCGGTCCATCAAGTCCCGTGCCCGACGCAGGTGGGCGAGTCCTTCCGGCTGCACGCGGACAGCATGGCACGGTGATACTGGCGGACGTGTCCGAACGGGACTGGGTCCTGCACGTCGACCTCGACCAGTTCATCGCGGCGGTCGAGGTCGCGCGCCGGCCCGAGCTGCGCGGCAGGCCCGTGGTCGTCGGAGGAGCCGGCGACCCGACGCGACGCGCCGTGGTGGCCACCGCGTCCTACGAGGCGAGGGAGTTCGGCGTCCACTCGGGGATGCCGTTGCGGCTGGCGAAGAAGCGGTGCCCGGACGCGGTGTTCCTGCCCTCCGACGCGCCCGCCTACGAGGAGGTGTCCGCGCACGTGATGGACGTGCTTCGGGAGCTGCCCGTGGTGGTCGAGGTGATCGGCTGGGACGAGGCGTTCCTGGGTGCCCGCACCGACGACCCGGAAGCGCTGGCCCTGACCGTCCGGCGGGCCGTGAAGGCTGGGACCGGGCTGGAGTCCTCGGTCGGCATCGGCGACAACAAGCTGCGCGCGAAGCTCGCCACGGGGTTCGCCAAACCCGCCGGCGTGTACCGGCTGACCAGGGAGAACTGGGTCGAGGTGATGGCCGGACGGCCGGTGACCGCGCTGTGGGGCATCGGCTCCCGGACGGCGGCCAAGCTGGCTTCGCTGGAGATCCGGACGGTCGAGGAGCTGGCGCGCGCCGAGCCGGGAGTGCTGGCGGCGCGGTTCGGCCCGGCGATGGGGCCGCACTTCCGGCAGCTGGCGCTGGGTGCGGGCGACACGGACGTCACCGCGACGCCGTGGGTGGCGAAGTCGCGCAGCCGGGAGACGACGTTCCAGCACGACCTGACCGACCAGGAGGAGATCCGCGCGCAGGTGCGGCTGCTCGCGCGGCGGGTGGTGGAGGATGTGCGCGCGGAGGGGCGGCCGGCGGCGCGGGTGGTGGTGAAGGTGCGGTTCGTGCCGTTCTTCACCTCCACGCGGGGCGTCACGCTGGACGCGCCCACCACGGAGGCAGGGCCGATCGAGGACGCGGCCGTGGCGGCGTTGGCGCGATTCGAGGACACTCGCGCTGTACGCCTGCTGGGGGTGCGCGCGGAGTTCGTGGGGGGATGACCGTGGGCAAGGTGGTGTTGAACGGCTCGGTGTCGCTGGACGGGTACAGCGCCGGGCCGGACCCGGGTGACGACCACCCGATGGGCGAGGGCGGTGAACGGCTGCACCGGTGGATGTTCGCCGAAGGCTCGGACGGTGACGCGGAGTTCGCCGCGTCCGTGGGCGCGGTCGTGCTGGGTCGGCGGACGTTCGACCTCGGGTTGAGGTTCTGGCAGGACACGCCCTTCCCGGTGCCGAGCTTCGTGCTGACCCACGAGGCCCGCCCGCCGCCGGCGATGAAGTCGGCGTCGTTCACGTTCGTCACGGACGGCCCGAAGAGCGCTGTCGGCCAGGCGCGTGCGGCGGCGGGGGACAAGGACGTGCTGGTCATGGCGGCGGCGGAGTCGGCTCAGCACGTGGTGCGGGCGGGGCTGGTGGACGAGATCAGGCTCCAGCTGGTGCCGGTGTTCCTGGGCGGTGGCGCGCGACTGCTGGACGGCCTGCGGCCGACCGAGTTGGAGCGGATCGCGGTGGCCGAGGCGGACGACGTCCTGCACCTGCGCTTCCGTGTGCTCACATAACGCCACACCCCACGCCACCCCACGGTGCCGCAGGTGCCCCATCAGGACGGGCCGGACTCCCGCGCTTTCCCTTGTGGCCTGTCTGCGCGTACCCCGGCGTTCAGCACCGTTCTCGCCGGCTCGTGATGCCGTCCATCAAGCTGTAGCGGCGGCCGGCGGTCGTCCGGTCGAACTCGGGTCTTCCCAGGCTCACCCGCGTGCCCGCCCGTGAAGCGGTGAGGGGCGCGGTGGGCGGCTCCGCCAGGAACCGGCGCACCTGGTCCGCCGCGTCGTCCACCTTCCTGGCGACCACCCGGGCCACCACGTCCAGCGCTTTTCCGCCCAACCCGCCGACCTGCGCGCCGAGCCCGCTGTCCACGAACATCGGGTTGTGCAGCACGTACCGGACCGCGCTGTCCGGATACCGGTCGGCGAACCCGGCGCCCAGCAGGTCGGTGGCCCGTGCCGCCTGGCTGACCCCCGGAACGCCCGGTACCTCCCGCTCAACGCCGGGTCGTCCCACCGGACGCCCGGCCCGCGGCCCGGCCACCCCGCACACGCTCACCACGACCGGCCCGACCCGCCCATCCGGCCGCCGCACGCTCCCGCTACGACGAGGCCGCGCGTCCCCGTGACGACAACGCGTCCAGCACCCGCCGCGCGGTGTCCACGCTGGACTGGGGGTTCTGCCCGGTGACCAGGTTGCCGTCCACGACGACCTTGCTCGACCACGCCGGCCCGGTCTCCGGCACCGCGCCCAGCTCCCGCAGCCGCGACTCCACCAGGTACGGCACGGCCAGGCCGCCCTGGCGTTCCTCCTCGTCGGTGAACACGGTCAGCCGCCGTCCGGCGAACGCGAACGTGCCGTCCTCCCGCACCGCGGACAGCAGCCCGGCCGGCCCGTGGCACAGCGCGCCGACGACCTTGCCCGCGTCGTCGAACGCCACCAGCAGCCGGCCCAGCTCCGCGTCGAACGCCAGGTCCGCCATCGGGCCGTGGCCGCCGGGCAGCAGCACGCCGTCGTAGTCCGCGACGTCGACCTCCGCAAACCGGAGCGGCGCCGCCAGTTCGCCGTCGATCGACTCCAGGTACGCGCCGAACTCGTCGGTCAGGCTGGCCGCGTCCACGGTCGGCCCCGCGCCGCCCGGTGTGGCGATGTCCACCCGCACGCCCGCGTCCCGCAGCACCCGCACCGACTCGACCACTTCCTCGGCCCAGAACCCGGTGGGGTGGCTCGTGCCGTCCGCCAGCACCAGCTTGTCGGCCGCCGAGACGACCACCAGAACCCTGCTCATCAACCCAACCCTCCGCTTGTCGTCACCTACAGGCCCAACAACCGCAAGCCCATCACGTTTCATCCCGTACCGTTCGGCAGGTCATCACATCGCTTATAGCTCCGGAGTTGCGCGATCACCGATCTCGACCTGCTCTCCACGTTCGTGGAGATCTACCGGGCCGGCTCGCTCACCGCCGCCGCCCACCGCCGGGGCCTGACCCAGCCGGCCGTCAGCGGGCACCTCGCCCGGCTGGAGCGGGAGCTGGGCGAGCCGCTGTTCGTGCGCTCCAGCCGGGGTGTCACGCCGACCGCGAGGGCCGACGAGCTGGCCCGGCGGATCGGCCCGCACGTGGACGGGCTGCGCTCCGCGCTGTCCGAAGTGGACGACCGCGCGGCGTACTCGGGCACGGTGCACCTCGCGGGCGCGGTCGAGGTGATGGCCGCACGGGTGCTGCCCGCGTTGGCGCCCCTGACCACGCGGGGGTTGCGGCTGCGGATCACCCTCGGCCTGGCCGACGACCTGCTCGCCGCGCTGGCCAACGCCCGGCTCGACCTGGTGGTGTCCTCCGTGCGGCCCACCGACCGGGCGCTCGTCGCCACACCGTTCGTGGACGAGGAGTTCGTGCTGGTCGGCGCGCCGACCCTGGTGCGCACGATCGACCGCTCGCTGGTGGCGTCCGACCCGGTGCGGGCGTTGGCGCACCTGCCGCTGGTCGCGTACGCGGAGGAACTGCCGATCGTGCGGCGGTACTGGCGCAGCGAGTTCGGCCGCCGTCCGCCGAACCCCGTCGCGGTCGTCGTGCCGGACCTGCGGGCGGTGCTGGCGGCGGTGGTCGCGGGCGCCGGTGTGTCGGCGTTGCCGCGTTACCTGGCCGATCCGGCGCTGGCTGCCGGGTCGGTGGAGCTGGCGCACCAGGCCGCCGTGCCGCCGCTGAACACGCTGTTCCTGGCCACCCGCGCCGGTGGGCTGGCGAACCCGTCGGTCGCGTTGGCGCACAGCCACCTGATGGCCCGCTCGCGCGACTGGGGCGCGCTGTGACGCGGACCGTCTCCTGCCGCGACGCGGGCCATCGCGCTGCGACGCCGCTATAACGTCTGCGGCATGCTCGTCGAACTGGCCATCGGGGACGCGTACGGCGCGGGCTTCGAGTACGCCGACCGGTCGTTGGTGGCCGGCCACAACACGCTCGCCGGGTACGTGCGGCACCCCCGTCACCTCGGCATCCGACCCGGTGCGTACACCGACGACACGCAGATGGCGCTGGCGTTGGCGGAACTGCGGGTGTCCGGCGCGCCGTGGACGCCCGAGAACGTGGCGTCGGCGTTCGTGACCGCGTTCCACCGCGACCCGCGCGAGGGTTACGCGCGCGGTTTCCAGGCGTTCCTGGAGTCCGTGCACACCGGCGCGGAGTTCCTGGCCCGCATCCGTCCGGACAGCGACAAGAGCGGTGCGGCGATGCGGGCCGCGCCGGCCGGCCTGCTGCCCACCGTGGCCGACGTGCTGCACCACACCGACGTGCAGGCCAAGGTCACCCACGACACGCCGGACGGGGTGGCGGCGGCACGGGCGGCGGCGTTGGCCGTGCACTACTGCCACCACGAGGTGGGGCCGGTGGCGTCGGTCGGGTCGTGGATCGCCGAACGGCTCGGCTCCGGTGTGTGGGCGCAGCCGTGGCGCGGCAAGGTCGGGCCGAAGGGCGTGATGAGCGTGCGGGCGGCGTTGACCGCGCTGTCCGCCGGCGGCTCGCTGAGCTCGGTGCTGCGGGAGTGCGTGGCCTTCACCGGGGACGTCGACACGGTCGCCACCGTCGCCCTCGCCGCCGCGTCGCGCTCGGCGGAGATCCGCGCCGACCTGCCCGCCGTGCTGGTCGACGGGCTGGAGAACGGGCCTTACGGCCGCGACCACCTCACCCGCGTGGACGCTCAGCTGCTGTAGCGGCTCGCGTAGTGCCGGACGAGCCCGGCGACCCGGTCCTCCGGCCACGGGCAGCGGATGTCGCCGAACGTCGCCGCGAAGAACAGCTCCAGGTGCGCGTGCCACGCCGCAAGCGCTTGCGGTGCGAACGCCGGGTCACCGACCTCGTGCGTCAGCTCCACCGTCGTGCCCTGGTCCGGGTCGTGCCGGAACTCCCAGCGCACCCGCCCGGTGGGGGAGTCGAACGCCAGCACGCGCGGCGGTGTGCGCTCGACCACCGGCCCGGCCGGCACGTGCGGGTTCAGAGCGCGCGTCGGCACACCGCCGCCGCTCCCCCCGCTCCCACCGTCACCGCCCTCTTCGGTGAGCAGCGCCCCCCACACCTCGTCCAACGGACGCCAGACGAGGTCGCGGACGAACCGCACCACGCCGTCGTCCAGCCGCCCCTCGTCCAGCCCGAACTCCCGGATGTAGTGCTCCATCGGCCCGAGCACGTCCGTGGGCGGTTCGAACGGGCGGTCGTCGAGCCGGGCTTCGAGGCCCGCGAGGCACGTGTCCCAGCCCGCGGCGTTGCGCCCCGCGCCGTGCTCGTCTCCGAGGACGTGCGTGAACACGAGCAGGCAGCCGTGCTCGTGCGGCATCAGCTCGAAGCGCAGCACGTCGGTGTTCCACCGGAACGCGAACACCTTCGGCGGGTCGGACTCCAGCACCTCGCCGGTGGCGACCTGGTCGGGGAACGAGAACGTCATCTCCCGCCCGTCGATCGCCACCGCGGCCGGGAACCAGTGCGCCAACTCGTCCGGTTCGGTGACCGCCCGCCACACCAAGGCCTGCGGGTGCGCGAGCACCCGCTCGAACCTCAGCACGGGCTTGCCGTCGATCCGCCGCAACTCGGTGTGCATCAGGCCTGCTCCATCCCGTCCAGTCGCCGTTCCAGCGCGTCGAGGCTGTCCTCCCACATCCGCCGGTACGGCGCCAGCCAGGCGTCGACCTCGGCCAACGGTCCCGGTCGCAGCCGGTACAGGCGCCGCTGCGCGTCCCGCCGCACCTCGACCAGCCCTGCCTCGCGCAGCACCTTCAGGTGCTTGGACACCGTCGGCTGGCTCACCGAGAGCCCGTCGACCAGGTCGTTGACCGGCCGCTCGCCGTCCCGCAGCACGTCCAGGATCCGCCGCCGCTGCGGGTCGGCGAGCACGGCGAATGTAGATGCCATGTCGGCAATATAGCCTCTACGGCATATGCACTGTCAAGCCGAACCGGCCGGCGTCAGGCGACCACTCCCGCCCGGCGGATCGGCATCAGCGGTGCGGGTGTCGTGGTGAGGAAATCGGCCACCAGCGACGTGCACAGGTCCGGCTGCTCGAACAGCATCAGGTGCGACATGCCCGGCAGGACGCACAGCTGCGCGTCGGGAATCCCCTGGTACAACGCGACCGTGTGCTCCAGGTGCACGATGTCGTCGTCGGCGGCCAGCACGAGCGTCGGGCTGGTGATCCGGGACGGGTCGAGCACGTCCGGGTCGTGCGCCGCCCGCGCGAACTTGTCCACCACCACCGGCAGGTGGTCGCGGCCGTCCGGCGACACCTCGGCGTACCGGTCGGCGACCTCGGCCGGCAGCTCGCCGCCCGGCTGCGGCAGGAACACCCAGCCGTCCTTGGCGTAGGCCGAGTTCAGCACCACCAGCCTGCGCACCAGGTCGGGCCGCCACTGCGCCACGCCCAGCGCCACCACGCCGCCCGCGCTGTAGCCGGCCAGGTGCGCGGAGCCGCCGACGACCTGCTCCAGGAACGAGATGACGTCGTCCGTCAGGACGTCCACGGACACCGGACCAGGCACGTCCGGTGTCCGCCCGTGGCCCCTGCGGTCCACCAGGAACACCTGGAAGCGGTCCGCCAGCCGCGCCAGGCTCGGCTCCCAGTCCCGCGAATCGCTGAACCCGCCGTGCAGCAGCACCAGCGGCTCACCCTCCCCGCGCACCTCGCACCAGGTGCGCCTGCCGTTCACCATCTCGTACATCCGGCTCCTCCCATGGGTCTCACCCACTCGTACGGGACGGGTCCGGCAAAATCATCGGCAGATCGAAGAGCCGGAACAGATCGCCACCCAAGAAGGTGGTCGAGCCGACCACCCGGGCACCCGAGAACTCCACCAGCACCAGCGCGAACGGCCGGTGGACGCCCTCCTCGTCCGGCCGGTACTGGCCGAACGCGGGCGCGCCGTTGGCCCACGTCGGCACCAGCCGCGCGGTCTCGCAGCCACTGTCCCCGAAGGACAGCGCGGTCGCGATGTCGGCCCGCCCGCGCAGCCACCACGCGAACGGCGGCATCGTCATCGTCGCGTCCTCGTGCAGCAACGCCACCAACGTCTCCACGTCGTGCCGCTCGAACGCCGCCGTGTACCGCTCCAGCAACGCCTTGTCGAACGGCCGCAACGGCTCGGGCTTCCGGTCGGCGAGCGTCGCCCGCGCGCGTTGCAGCGCGCTGGTCACCGAAGCGACCGTCGTGGACAGCAACCCCGCCACTTCGGACGCCTGCCAGCACAGCACGTCCCGCAGGATCAGCACCGCCCGCTGCCTCGGCGGCAGGTGCTGCAACGCCGCCACGAACGCCAGCCGCACCGTCTCCCGCCCCACGGCGACCTCGTCGGCGGGCAGCACCCGCGCGTCCGGCATCGGCTGCACCCACGTCGAGTCCGGCAGGGGCGCGCCCAGCGGTGTGCCCACGGCGGCGGGCGACGTCAGGTCCATCGCCACCGCCCGCCGCTGCACGCTGCGAAGCATGTCCAGGCACACGTTCGTGGCGATCGAGTACAGCCAGCCCCGCAGCGACCCGCGCTCCGGGTCGAACGTGCGCCAGGCCCGCACGAACGTCTCCTGCACGGCGTCCTCGGCCTCGAACGGCCCGCCCAGCATCCGGTAGCAGTAGCCGGTCAGCTCCACGCGATGCGCTTCCAGGTCCACACCCACACGTTAGGATGAACCACGGCGCCTCGACCCCAGTGCGACCCACCTCATGCGTGGCACGACCGCGTGAATCCGTCCTCTCGCCCTGACCCGAGGAGCCCCCGTGCCGCGCACGTTCACCGGTTCGCCCGTCCGCGACCTGCTCGACCTCACCTCCCGCCCCGAGGTGATCTCGTTCGCCGGCGGCCTGCCCGCGCCCGAGCTGTTCGACGTCGAGGGCCTGCGCACCGCGTTCGACCAGGCGGTGTCCCGCCGATCCCTCCAGTACGCGCCCACCGAGGGCGACGTGGACCTGCGCTCGCTGGTCGCCGACCGGCTCACCCGGCGCGGACTGCCCACCGGTGTGGACGACCTGCTCGTCACCAGCGGCTCGCAGCAGGCGTTGACGCTCGTCGTGACCGCCCTGCTCGAACCGGGCGCCGTGGTCGCGGTGGAGGAGCCGACCTACCTCGCCGCGCTGCAGTGCTTCCAGCTCGCCGACGCGCGGATCGTGCCCGTCGCCGGTGACGAGCACGGCATGGACCCGGCCGCGCTGGCCGACGTGATCGAGCGGGAACGCCCGGAGCTGCTGTACCTGGTGCCGACGTTCGCCAACCCGACCGGCCGGACGCTGAGCCTCGACCGGCGGGCGGAGATCGCCGCGCTCGCCGACCGCCACGGCCTGTGGGTGGTCGAGGACGACCCGTACAGCGAGCTGCGGTACCGGGGCGGGGCGGTGCCGTCGCTGGCCACGTTGAGCGACCGGGTGCTGTACGCGGGCAGCTTCTCCAAGGTCGGCGCGCCGGGGATGCGGCTGGGCTGGCTGCGCGCGCCCGCGTCGCTCATGCGCACGCTGGTGATCGTGAAGCAGGCGGCGGACCTGCACACGTCCGCCATCGACCAGGCCGCGGCGGCGGCGTACCTGGAGGCGAACGACCTGGACGTGCACATCCGGGGGTTGTGCGCGGCGTACCGGGAGCGGCGGGACGCGATGATCGCGGCGCTGCCGTCGACCGTGCCCGCCGGGACGAGGTGGAGCGATCCGGACGGCGGGATGTTCGTGTGGGTGACCCTGCCGGGCGGGACTGGGCCGGATGGGGTCGGGTCGGGTGGGGTCGGGCCGGATGGGGTCGGGCCGGGTGGTGTGGACACCGGGTCGTTGGTCATGTCGGCGTTGGAGCGGGACGTGGCGTTCGTGCCCGGCGCGCCGTTCTACGCGACGACACCGGACCCGTCGACCCTGCGGTTGTCGTTCACCACGAACACCCCCGCCGACATCGCCGAGGGCATGCGGAGGCTGGCGACCGTCCTGCGCCGGCTCTGAGCCGACGTCCACGACGACGCCGGCCTGGCGGTGATCCCCGGGTCTTTGATCCCCGGGTCTTTGGTCCCGCTCCGGGGACCGGTTCGGCGCGACCCCCGGCAGGTGGCGGGCGTGGCCGGCGGTCGTGCTGCTCGCTGCGGTCGTGGTGCTGGTGGGCGCGTCGGTGCTGACGATCGTGCTGTTCGCCGGCGCGCGGGACGCGGAGCGAATCTCCCGGCTGGAGGAGCAGAACGCCGAACTGCGCGAGTGCGCGGTGCCGGCCAAGGACTCGATCATCGCGGCCAGGGATGAGGACGACGCGGCCATCGGCCCCGCCATCGCCCGCGCGAACGACAACGGCCGACCGGGAACACCCACATGACCACGCCCGAAGCCGACCACCAGCCCACCACCCCGCCGGAGCCGTTCCCGGCATCGCAGCCGCCACTGAACTCGACCGGGCGCTGGAGACCAACCTCAACCGCGAGTCCGCCCTGTCCACCGAGAACAGCCTGCTCAGCCCTTGCGTGGAGGCGGCGAAGGGCTACTTCGCCCTGCCGCCCGGGAAGTCACCCGAGTCGACCCGCTTCTTCCGCGTCATGTACGACGTCTGCCCGCAGATCCGACTCCGCCGCCGCCCGGACACCGCGCACCGCCAGCCGGTCCGCCCGCTCGTTCTCCGGGTGCCCCGCGTGGCCCTTCACCCAGTGCCACTCCACCTCGTGCGGGGTGGCGGCGGCGTCGAGGCGCTGCCACAGGTCGACGTTCTTCACCGGCTGCCGCGCGGACGTCATCCACCCGTTGGTCTTCCACTTGGCCATCCACGACATGACCCCGTTGCGCACGTACGTGCTGTCGGTGTAGATCCGCACCACCGACGGCCTCCGCAGCGTCTCCAACGCCCGGATCGGCGCCATCAACTCCATCCGGTTGTTGGTGGTGGCCTGCGACTCCCCACCGAACAGGTCCCGCTCGTGCGCCCCGTACCGCAACACCGCGCCCCAACCACCCGGCCCGGGGTTCCCGCTGCACGCGCCGTCGGTGTAGATCTCCACCACCTGCTCCATGCGGCGAAACATACCGAGCCGACCCCGGCCACCGGGACACGGCGTCAGGCGGGCGCGAGGGTTCCTCACCGGCCGTCCGACCGGGTGGCGCGATACGTGAGGATGGGCGGGTGAAGTGGTCACGAGCGGTGCGGCACGTCGAGGAGCTGGCGGCCAAGTGCGCGGAGTCGGCGAGCCTGCCGAGTTCCATCCAGCCGTTGCGGGTGGTGGGCCTCTGGGCGGTCGGGGACGTCCTCGGCGAGCCCCGTGACCTCGACCAGGTGACCGTCGCCGTGGTGGTCGACCTGCCCGTCGACGACGTGCCGTGGTTGAGCGAGCCGCACGGCGCCGAGCACTGGGCGAACGCGACCCGGGTGGCGAGGAACCCGATCAGGCCGCTGTGGCGCTCGGCGCACGCACCGGTCTGGAACCACCTCGTCGACCGGCCCGCGCTGGTCTGGGACGCGGTGGACGGGCCGGTGGAGGCCACCCTGGCGGCGATCGAGGACGGACGGGGCGCGCGGGTCCGCCTACCCGCGCCCGGAGCGGACGAACTTCGTGCGCGGCTGCGTGACGAGTTGGCGGTCAGCCTGCGGGCGCTGCGCCGCCACACGCGTGCGTACGAGGAGAAGCGCTGGAGTCCGGGGAAGCTCACGACCGCCTCGGACGCGTTGTGGCGAGTCGGTGCCGGCTACCTGGACGTGCTGGACGCCCTGAACGCCCAGGCTTCCTGAACGGGCCGGTAGTCGATCACGGTGATCCCTTCCCGGTCGATCAGTTCACGGGCCCGCGCGGAGATCAGGAACTCGTAGTCGGACCGCCGCACCCGCCGGCCGCCGTCGATCCCCCGCGACCGCTCACCGGCGACGCTGGGGTGCACGGCCCATTCGCTGAGCCCGGTCGGCAGGTCCCGCAGCAGCCGGGCGTACCGGGCGGGCTTGGTGTCCACGTCGAGGGAGAAGCTGTCCAGGAACGGGTTGTCCGTCACCGGCAGTCCCCGCCCCCGGCAGTCCCCGCCCCCGGCAGTCCCCGCCCCCGCATCCGCCGCCTGCCCTCGTCCGACCAGACCCGCACAGCCAGGCCGTACTCCGCCGCCAACGCCACCGTGAGCTCCAGGATGTCGTCACGTCCGCCGTCTGCCAGGCAGTGGAAGTCGAGGTGCGTGGGCGCGAGCCCGACGTCCACCACCGCGCCGACCTGCGCCCGGAACTCCACCTCGACCTCGTCCAACCGGGCGCGGGCGAGCAGCGTGGCGCGCTCGTCAGCCGTGAACAGCCGGCCCGTGTCGTCCAGCAGCGAGGGCACCCCCTCCGCCACCGGCCCCCACCGATCGGCGGGCGTGTCCCGGACCAGCGTGAGGTGGATGCCGAACGGGATCCCCGGATGCCGTCGGAGCAACCCGACCGCGTGCTGCGCCGACGGACCCGCCGTCATCAGGCTGCACGAACGGGCGATCCCCGCCTCGATCGACTCGACCACCGCGACATCGATGTCCTCGTGCATGCCGAGGTCGTCGCAGTTGACGATGAGCACCCGGGCGTCCGGCGGATAACCCAGCAGCTCACTCGACTGGCCGAAGCCGGTGTGATCCATCCCCACAGTCTGACCACGATCAAGGACCCCCGCCCCCGAAGTCCGCCCTACGCTCGCCGACGTGGACCATCCGAGGAGCCCCGTCGCCGGGATGACCACCAGCATCCGGACCCGCTGCGACCTCGTGGTGGTGGATCCGGACCGCTTCCTCGCCGCCGCCCGGACCGCGTGCCGGGAGCTGCACCCGGGCTGACCGACGCGGAGGTGGCAGCGGCGGTCGCCGACGCCCCCGACGCCGTGCACGCGCTGCTGGAACGCCACGAGGAGCTGGCGGAACGGCCGACCACCGGCTCGCCACTGCCGGGCGTCCGCGTCCCGGACCGCCCGGACGGCCTGTCGCCCGCCGGGTGGACGCGCGAACTCGTGCTGGACGAGCCGCGCCTTCCGCAGGACTACGGCTGCGCGCTCCCCGAGGACGTGTTCACCCGCCCGTCGGATGCGCGAAGCGTCGAGCAGGGCTCACGGCCGCCGGTCCGCCTGGCGCGAAAGCCGACCAGCCGCGGCCGGCTGTGCTTCATCCTCCGGATGCACCTGATCGGGCAAGAGGTCAAGCTGTGTGTAGCTTCCCGTGCTACGCGAAGCTACGCTGTGTCGGTGAAGGTCATCAGTCAACGGGAGTTCCGCAACAACTCCGCTGCGGTCATGGACGCGGTCGAATCGGGCGAGGTCTACCACGTCACCCGCAACGGCGTGGAGATCGCCGAGGTCCGTCCGCTGTCCCGTCGTCGACGCCTGACCGCTGAGGAACTGGTGGAGCGGCACAGGAAGCTGCCGAAGGTCGATCCCGGCCTCATGCGGCGCGAAGCCGACGAGGTGTTCGGCTCGGAGGACCGGATCGGTGACGACGACCCGTGGGAGCGCAGCCGTGGCTGACCGGCACGAGTCGGGCGTACTGGACACCTGCACGTACATCGACCTCGGGCTGCTGGACCCGGCGGTGCTGCCGGAGGTCCCCGAGCTGACCGCGATCACCCTGGCCGAGTTGCACCGGGGGGTCGCGATGGCCAAGGACGCTGCGACGCGGGCGGTGCGAACCGAGAAGCTGGGTGCGGCGATCGTCGAGTTCGAGCCGTTGCCCTTCGACGAACAGGCTGCGGTTCGCTTCGGCACGCTCGTGGCGTTGACCCTCGAAGCGAACCGCGACCCGAAACCGCGCCGGCTGGACCTGATGATCGCCGCGATCGCCTCGGCCCGAGGTATGCCGCTCTACACCCGCAACGCCAAGGACTTCGCAGGACTCGACGGCATGGTCCAGATCGTCGAGGTGTGAGAAGCAGGCCGGACGGGTTCACCAACCGCGAGCGCCACTCGGCCAGGTGAGGTCGTTCACTCCCGAGGGTGGAGTCGTCGCCGTGACCTGGGTAGAACCAGGTGTCGTCGGGCAGTTCGGCGAAGATCCGGGTCTCCACGTCGTCGATCAACGAGGTGAAGGTTTCCGGTGACGTGGTCTTGCCGACACCGCCCGGGAACCGCCGGGTTCTCCGCGAACAGTCGTCCTGGTCGGTGTCAGCGCTACCGCTGCCGGGCAAGCGGTTCAGCAGAGTGAGGCCCAGAAACGGCGCGTTATGTCGGTTTGGGAGACCGCGTTTTGTCGGTTACAGTCGCCCCGTGAGTGCTCTCGTACAGCGCAACGCAGCTGCAAGGGTGACCGAGCTACTGGCTTCGTTCCGCGTGGTCCTGCTCGGCGGCGCGCGGCAGACCGGGAAGACGACGCTGGTGCGCGAGTTGCTCGACCTGCCTGGCCACGCCTGGTTCAGCTTCGACGACGAGGCTGTGCTCGCCCGTGCGGCGGACGATCCGGTCGGTTTCGTGGACGCCTTGCCGCGACCGGCGGCGGTCGACGAGTTCCAGCGTGCCGGACGCGGCTTCCTGCTCGCGGTGAAGCAGGCGGCCGATCGCGACCGCGCGCGAGGTCAACTGCTGTTGACCGGGTCGACCAACTACCTGGCCGACAAGGGCCTCTCGGAGACCTTGGCCGGCCGCGCCGGCAGGCTGCTGCTCTGGCCGTTGTCGATGGGAGAGCGGCTGGGCGTGCGGGAGACCTTCCTGGACCTGCTGTTCGAACCGACCCGGTGGCCGGGTCGGTTCGAGCTGTTGCCGCGTGCGGAGTTGATCAGCACGTTGTTGGAGGGCGGGTACCCCGAGATCGTCACCGAAGGGCTTGCCGGACGTCAGCGCCGGAACTGGTTCGAGGCGTACGTGCACGACGTCGTGTCAAGGGAGGCGCTTCGCCCGATCGCCGAGGTCCGGTTGGAGGCCGGGCTGCGGAAGCTGCTGCGTCTCCTGGCCGCTCGCACCGGTCAGGAGCTGGTTGTCGCCGGAGTTGCCGGGGACGCCGAGATCGGCCGTGAGACCGCGTCGAACTACGTAGCCCTGCTGGAGGCCCTCCACTTGGTGACCTTGCTGCCCGCGTGGTCAACCAACATCACGAACAGGGCGAAGCGTCGCCCGAAGGTCGTTGTCGTGGACACGGGTCTCGCGGCGGATCTCTGCGGTCTCGGCGAGCAGGCGTTCTCCCTGACCGCCGATGGGACTGCGGCAGGTGCGCTGTTCGAGACGTTCGTGATCACCGAGGTCTTCAAGCAGGCCACGTGGAGCGAGCGGAGCGTGGACCTGTCGTACTTCCGTGACCGTGATGGGGCCGAGGTGGACCTCATCGTGGAGGACCGCAGGTCTGGTGAGCTGGCCGGCTTGGAGATCAAGCTGACCAGCACGCCGACTGCTCGGCATGCCAAGCACCTGGTGATGTTGCGGGACAAGCTGGGAAGTCGGTTCACGACGGGTCTGGTGCTCCACGCCGGATCGCAAGTGCTCCCGCTGGGCGACCGGATCTGGGCCGTTCCGGTTTCCGCTCTGTGGCGGTCGGACAGCTGACCGCGGTGCCGGCCCCGACCGGCCCGTCGGGGTGCGTCACACGGCCGTACCATGCGCAAGAGGTGCGCAGAGATGCCAAGGTTCGGTTTGCGTCGGTGCGCCACACGATCCAACCGTTGATCTGTGTTCCGGTGACTGCTTTCGCGGCGTCCGACGGGGTGTCGTACTCGGCGCCACTCGTCAGGACGATGCGCCCTTCCCGCGAGACTGCGGCGACGTGTTCCTCGCCTGCCCTGGGGCGGGTGAGCCGCAGGCGGTCACCCGCGCGGATCAGTTCGGCGTCGAGGAGATCGCGGATGCTCTCGCGACGGCTTTCCGGGGTCGGCGAGTTCACCAACCGCGTTCCCTCCATCCGTGGAGCTTGGGACGCTCCGCCCCGAGCGTGGAGTCGTCCCCGTGACCGGGATAGAACCAGGTGTCATCGGGTAGTTCACCGAAGACCCGGGCCTCCAAGTCGTCCATCAGGCTCGTGAAGTCCTCCGGGCTTGTTGTCCGTCCAGGACCGCCGGGGAACAGCGAGTCGCCGGTGAAGAGGTGGGGGTGCCCGCTCGGGTCCCGGTACAGGAGCGCGATCGAGCCCGGGGTGTGGCCGCGCAGGTGGATCACCGTCAACGGCACCTCGCCGACGTGCACGGTGTCACCGTGCTCCACCAGCACGTCCGGCGGAATCGGCAGGACGGGCGCGTCCGCCGCGTGCGCGACGGTGTTCGATCCGTTCGCGCCCGCCACCGCGCCCAGCGCACCCCAGTGGTCCGCGTGCTGGTGGGTCGTCACGACCGTCTTCAGCCGAGGGCGGTCCACCGAGTGGCCCACCACGTCCGACAGCCGCTGCGGGTCGGCCGCCGCGTCGATGAGCAGCGCCTCGTTCGTCTCACGGCACACCAGCAGGTAGGCGTTGTTGTCCATCGGCCCGACCGAGATCTTCGTGATGGTCAGCGCGTCCAACGTGCGCCGCGCCGCCGGGCCGCCCGGTGCCACGTGCCCCGTGTAGTCCTCTAGTACGTCCACGATGGCCGACGGTAGCCGACCGGCCACCCTTCAGGATCTCCACAGGTCCACCCCTTAGGGTTGGTACCGGTCACCGCCGCACCGCCGATGCCATCTGATTAGGGTTCTGCCACCTCGTGCCTACTAAACGTCGGATCAACTGGGACGTCCTGCGCATCCTCGCCGTGCTGTGCGTGCTCCTCCAACACGGCACCCACGCCGGACCGTCCGTCCACCCCGAGATCGGGCGACCGCACTTCGCCTTCACCCTCGAATTCGGCGCCAGCTCGCTCGTGGTGATCTCGGCCTTCTTCGCCTGCGCCTCGCTGGCCAAGGGCGAACCGGCCCGCTTCCTGCGCAACCGCCTGGCCCGCCTCATCCCCGCCTACGTGGTGGCCGCCACCTGCACCTACACCGTGCTGCGCTACCTCGCGCCGGACGGCTGGAGCCACCTCGAACCGCGCGACCTGCTCTTCAACATCCTCATGCTGCAGAACTGGGTCCCGGACGTCCGCCTGGTCGACTTCTCCTACTGGACGCTCCCCGTGCAGGTCACGGGCTTCGTCGCGGGCGCGCTGCTGGTCTCGCGGGTCAAGGGCGGCGCGGTCAAGGTCCTGCTCTGGGCGCTCGTGGCCGCACCGCTGGTCGCCCGGCTCTGGACGGTCGAACCCGGCGTGGTCCGCGCCCTCTACGACGGCCTCGGAGTGCACCGCGGGCAGCTGTTCGCCATCGGCGTCGGCATCTGGCTCTGGTCACGGGGGCGGATCGGCGACCGGCACCTGTTCGCCCTGCTCACCGCGGCCCTCCTGGCGCAGGCGGTGCACAGCGCGAACTTCGAGTCGACCGTCGGCCTCGGCGTCCTGCTGATCGGCGTGTGCGCCGCCGCCGGCGGGCAGGACTGGGACATCGCGCCCATCCGCGCGCTCGCCCGACCCATCAGGTGGCTCGCGGGCGTCTCGTACGGCGTGTACCTGGTCCACCAGGAGATCGGCTACGTGGTCATGGCGAAGGTCGCACCCCACGGCGGACCGCTGGCGCAGCTGGCGGCCTTCCTCGGCACGGCCGTCGTCCTCGGCTGGCTGCTGACCAAGTTCGTGGAACGCCCCGCGCACCGGGCGCTGACCGCGAGCCGCCCCACCCTGGTCGGACTGCTGCTCTCCGCCCGACTGCGCGGCGCTCAGAGCCACTTGGGCAGCGTCGGCGCGTTCCCGTTCAACCGGGCGCCGCTGCTGCGGCCGGTGAGCCACGCCAGCACGTCGGCCGCCGCACCGCTCACGGTGGCCGCCGCACCGCTCACGTCGGCTTCCGCGCCGCTCGCGGCCGGTGATGGGGCGCCGCTCGCGAACAACGCCCAACTGCCCTGACGGCCGTCCGGGAACACCGCCTCCACCCGCACCGCGGGCGCGTCGGCCCGGCCCGCGAACACCGCGGCGGCGTCGTCCAGGAAGCGCTCCAGCAGCTCCACCGGCAGGTCCTCGAAGCCGATGCCCCGATCGAGGTCGACCAGGTGGAACCACACCTCGCGCACCCGCAGCCACGGCACGCGGTGCGCCCGGAACGCGCCCCCCTTCGGGTGCGTGACCTCCGCCTCCCACGCCGTCGCGGGCAGCTCGCGGGCAGCCGTGGCGAACCGCTGGCACGCCGCGTCCAGATCCGCCCGCAACAGCTGCGGCAACCTGCCCGCGCCCTCGGCGATGTCCGCGTCACGGTCCGCCGCGCTCGGGTACATCTGGTGCTCGACGCCCGTCTTCGCCCATGTCAGCAAGTTCACCAAGGCGTCCGCGTTGCGTGCGAGATGCGTCACGACGTGCCCCCGGCTCCACCCCGGCAACAGGCTCGGACCGCGCAGCGCGGCGAGGTCGAGGGCCGCCACGACCTCGTACAACGCCTCTGTCGCCCGTTCCACCTCGGCGAGTCCGGTGACCGCGGCCTGGACCGCGAAAGACTGCTCGCGGGGCGCGGGTACGCTCGTCTGGTCGGATCGGACCTGGGCGGCATCGGCGAAGCTCATGGGCACCTCATCCCGGAGTCATGCGGCCGAACGGCCTATCGCCCCAGCGTAGGGGCCATGGCTACCTGTCGGTAGAGCCGTTGGCGCACGATCGTGAAAGTGCCCGTAACGGTTTTGTCGGTGGTCGCACCTAGCATGGTTGACGCCCTCCCCGACAGGGCCGAAGCAGTGGTCCGATACGCTTTTCGAACGTCTGTTCGGGGGAAGGTCGAATACCGAAGGGAACCGTTGTGGCCGACCGGCTTGTCGTTCGCGGGGCGCGCGAGCACAACCTGCGAGGGGTGGACCTCGACCTGCCGAGGGACAGCCTCATCGTGTTCACCGGGCTCTCGGGCTCCGGCAAGTCCAGCCTCGCCTTCGACACGATCTTCGCCGAAGGCCAGCGCCGCTACGTCGAATCGCTGTCCGCGTACGCGCGGCAGTTCCTCGGTCAGATGGACAAGCCGGACGTCGACTTCATCGAGGGCCTGTCGCCCGCCGTGTCGATCGACCAGAAGTCCACCAGCCGCAACCCGCGGTCCACCGTGGGCACCATCACCGAGGTCTACGACTACCTGCGGCTCCTCTACGCCCGCGCCGGCAAGGCGCACTGCCCGACCTGCGGCGAGGCGATCAGCAAGCAGACGCCGCAGCAGATCGTGGACCAGGTGCTGGCGATGGAGTCCGGCACCAAGTTCCAGGTCCTCGCGCCCGTCATCCGGGGCCGCAAGGGCGAGTACCTCGACCTGTTCTCCACCCTCCAGTCCCAGGGCTACTCGCGCGCCAAGGTCGACGGCGTCGTGTACGCGCTGGGCGAGGTGCCGAAGCTGAAGAAGCAGGAGAAGCACCACATCGCGGTCGTGATCGACCGCCTGAGCGTGAAGGCCGGTTCCAAGCAGCGGCTGACCGACTCCGTGGAGACGGCGCTGCGCCTGGCCGACGGCCTGGTCGAGCTGGAGTTCGTCGACGTGCCGGAGAACGACCCCGGCCGGGTGCGCGGCTTCTCCGAGAACCTGGCCTGCCCGAACGGTCACCCGCTGGCGATCGAGGACCTGGAGCCCCGGTCGTTCTCGTTCAACTCGCCCTACGGCGCGTGCCCCGTGTGCACCGGCATCGGCGTGCGCAAGGAGGTCGACCCGGAGCTCGTCGTGCCGGACGACGAGCTGTCCCTGGCCGACGGTGCCATCGCACCGTGGGCCAGCGGCCAGACCGCCGAGTACTTCACCCGGTTGCTGGAATCGCTGGGCCTGGCCATCGGCTTCCGGATGGACACGCCGTGGCGGCAGCTGCCCGCCAAGGCGCAGAAGGCCGTGCTGCACGGCGTCGACGAGCAGGTCAACGTCCGCTACAAGAACCGCTACGGCCGTGAGCGCTCCTACTACGCCAACTACGAGGGCGTGATCCCGTTCCTGGAACGGCGGCAGGAGCAGACCGAGTCCGAGTACATGCGGGAGAAGTACGAGGGCTACATGCGGGAGGTGCCGTGCCCGTCCTGCCAGGGCACCCGCCTCAAGCCCGAGATCCTGGCCGTCACGCTGCACCACGGGCGCAAGGGCGACAAGTCCATCGCCGAGGTGTGCGCCATGTCGGTGGCCGAGTGCTCCGAGTTCCTCGACGGGCTGAAGCTCGGCAAGCGCGAGTCGATGATCGCCGGCGCGGTGCTCAAGGAGATCCAGGCACGGCTGCACTTCCTGCTCGACGTGGGCCTCGACTACCTGTCGCTGGACCGCGCGTCCGGCACCCTCTCGGGTGGTGAGGCGCAGCGGATCAGGCTCGCCACGCAGATCGGCTCCGGCCTGGTCGGGGTGCTGTACGTGCTGGACGAGCCGTCGATCGGGCTGCACCAGCGCGACAACCACCGGCTGATCGAGACGCTGAGCAGGCTGCGCGACCTGGGCAACACGCTGATCGTGGTCGAGCACGACGAGGACACCATCCGCACGTCCGACTGGGTGGTCGACATCGGCCCCGGCGCGGGCGAGCACGGCGGCAAGGTCGTGCACAGCGGCCCGTACAAGGAGCTGCTGAAGAACAAGGAGTCGATCACCGGCGCGTACCTGTCCGGCCGCCGGTCGATCCCGATGCCCGCGGTGCGGCGCAAGATCGACAAGAAGCGGCAGCTGACGGTGGTCGGCGCGCGCGAGCACAACCTGCGCGGCATCGACGTGTCGTTCCCGCTCGGCTGCCTCGTGGCGGTGACGGGCGTGTCCGGCTCCGGCAAGTCGACGCTGGTCAACGACATCCTGGCGACCGTGCTGGCGAACAAGCTCAACGGCGCCCGGCAGGTGCCGGGCCGGCACACCCGGATCCGGGGCCTGGAGGAGGTCGACAAGCTGGTGCAGGTCGACCAGTCGCCGATCGGCCGCACCCCGCGGTCCAACCCGGCCACCTACACGGGTGTGTTCGACCACGTCCGGAAGCTGTTCGCGTCGACCACCGAGGCGAAGGTGCGCGGCTACCAGCCTGGGCGGTTCTCGTTCAACGTCAAGGGCGGGCGCTGCGAGGCGTGCGCGGGCGACGGCACCATCAAGATCGAGATGAACTTCCTGCCGGACGTGTACGTGCCGTGCGAGGTGTGCAAGGGCGCCCGGTACAACCGCGAGACGCTGGAAGTGCACTACAAGGGAAAGACGATCGCCGAAGTCCTCGACATGCCGATCGAGGAAGCCGCGACGTTCTTCGAGCCGATCAACTCGATCCACCGGCACCTGCGCACCCTGGTCGACGTGGGCCTCGGGTACGTGCGGCTCGGGCAGCCCGCGCCGACGCTGTCCGGCGGTGAGGCGCAGCGGGTGAAGCTGGCGGCGGAACTGCAGAAGCGGTCCACCGGCAAGACGGTCTACATCCTCGACGAGCCGACCACCGGCCTGCACTTCGAGGACATCCGCAAGCTGCTCGGCGTGATCAACGGTTTGGTCGACAAGGGCAACACGGTGATCGTGATCGAGCACAACCTCGATGTGATCAAGACGTCGGACTGGTTGGTCGACATGGGGCCGGAGGGCGGGTCCGGCGGCGGCATGGTGATCGCCGAGGGCACGCCGGAGCAGGTCGCGGACGTCCCGGACAGCTACACCGGGCAGTTCCTGCGGCAGGTGCTGCCCGCCGAGGCCGCCGTGGGTTGAGCATCCGCTGAGCCAAGATCACCCAGAAGCGTTACGGCTAGCGGGGATGAACGGTAATCCCGGTTGCGTTGCCGGAAGTATGGAGGAGCGGCGGCCTGGCACACCGGTGGACGGGTACCCGGTGGACGGGTGGCCGTCGCGCCGGAAGGACAGGTGGGGTCGCCGGAAGGCCAGGTTGGTCGTGCGCAGGAAGGTAGGGGGGTCGCGCGGGCGGTCGTCGTGCGTGATCATGGCGGTATGCCGCTGAACTCGTACCGATTCCGCAGCGTGTGGTCAGTGGACAGCACTCCCGCGCAGACCTTCGACGTGCTGGCCGACCTCCGCAGCTACCCGCACTGGTGGCGTGAGGTGCGGGAGGCGCGCCAGGTGGCCGAGAACGCGGCCGAGCTGCGGTGCCGTTCCGTGCTGCCGTACGACCTGGTCTTCGAGGCGCACCACAACGCCAAGGAGCCGGACGCGGGATTGCTGCGCGCCGACCTGGTCGGCGACATGGACGGCACGGTGAGCTGGCGGATCTCCGCCCAGGGAACCGGGTCGCGCATCGTGTACGACCAGGAAGTCGTGGTGCGCAAGCCCTTGATCCGCCGCCTGGCCCTGGTCAGCCGCCCGATCCTCAAGGCCAACCACGAGCTGATGATGCGCAGCGGCCAACGCGGCCTCCGCACCTACCTCGCCGGCTTCCAGGCCGCCTCCAGCACATCGCCAACCGCCTGAGTCCTGCCCGAGCGCACCCGAGCCCTACCCCGCGGGCACCACGTCCGGACGCGTGAGTCCTCCGTCCAGAACGCGTGAGTCCTCCGTTCGGAACACACGTGTTCGACGTTCACCACCCCCGAGTCCACCGTCCAGGACTCGCCGCCGGTGTCGGACCTGCCGGCTGATCCCGCGCGAACCCGCCGGCCGATCACGCGCGGTGGCGCAGGGAGCGGCCGGGTAGGGCGCCGGTGCGCCGGCCCTCGTCGATCACCGGGACCCCGTTGACCAGGACGTGCGCGATGCCCACGGCGGGCTGCCGGGGCTCCTCGAACGTGGCCCGGTCGGCGACCGTGTCCGGGTCGAACAGCACGAGGTCGGCCGCATACCCCACCTTGACGAGTCCGCGGTCCGACAGCCGCAGCCGCCGGGCCGCACGCCCGGTCAGGTGGGACACGCACTCCTCCAACCCGAGCACCCCCAGTTCCCGCACGTACCGGCCCAGGTAACGCGGGAACGTCCCCCACCCGCGGGGGTGCGGCCGGTCACCGACCAACAGCCCGTCACTGCCGCCGGTGTGCGCGGGGTGCCGCATGATCGCCCGCACGTTGTCCTCGTCACCCACGTGCATCAGGCACGACGTCCCCAGCCGCTCGGAAACCAGCACGTCGAAGTACAGCTCGGCGGGCGGCCGACCGGCCCGGCGCGCCGACTCCGCCACGGAAAGCCCGACCAGGTGCGCGTTCTCCGCCGCGCGCACCCCGTTGACCTCGATGACCTCCCAGTCCACCGGCACCCCGTGGCAACCGTCCGACCCGGTCTCCTCCAGCTCCACCCGGATCCGCTCCCGGGCGTCCGGATCGGACAGCCGGGCCACCGTCGCCGCCGGCCCACCCGCACCGGCCCAGCTCGGCAGCAACGCGGACAGGTACGTGGCGCCCGGCAGGTACGGGTACGAGTCGAGCGTGACGTCCACGCCGGCCGCCGCGGCGTCGTCGAGCAGTGCCAGCAGCTCACCGGCCCGACCCCGGTTGACCTCGAAGTTCATCGTCGCGTGCGCTAGGTGCAGCGGGCACCCGGACTCACGCGCCACCCCCAACACCTCCGCGTACGCCTCCAGCGCGCCGGCGCCGTAGCTGCGGTGGTGCGGGCTGTAGAACCCGCCGAGCCCGCCGACGACCCGGCACAACGCGGTCAGCTCCGCCGTGTCGGCATACATGCCGGGCGTGTAGGTCAGCCCGGACGACATCCCCACCGCGCCCTCGCGCAACGACCGCGCCAGCACGACCCGCATCCGGTCCAGCTCGGCGTCGGTGGCCGGCCGGTCGTCGTACCCGACGCAGAGCATCCGCAGCGTCCCCTGGGGCACGAGGTACGCGGCGTTGACCGCGACGCCCCGGTCGAGCCGGTCCAGGTACTCGCCGACCGACCGCCAGTCCCAGTCGAACCCCGGCGGGTCGTCGTTCCACCCGGCCAGCTGCCCGCGCAGCACGGCCAGCACGTCGTCGTCGACCGGCGCGTACGACAGCCCGTCCTGTCCCAGGACCTCCGTCGTCACGCCCTGGGACACCTTGGCCAGGTGCTCCGGCTCGACCAACAACCGCAGGTCGGAGTGCGAGTGCATGTCGATGAAACCCGGCGCGAGCACCAGACCGCCGGCGTCGACCACCCGCCGCCCGCCGATCCGGCCGCCGATCGCGGCGATCCGCCCGTCGCGCACGCCCACGTCCGCCCGGAACCCGGGCGCGCCGGTGCCGTCGACCACCCGCGCGCCCCTGAAGACGATCTCCACGCCGCCGCCCTCGAAAGCCCTCAGAAGTACGTGCGCACCAGGTCGACCACGGTCGTGCCCTCGACCACCGGGATCAGCGGCCACTTGTCGAACACCGTGCAGGGGTGCGACAGGCCCAGACCGACCCAGTCACCGACCTCCACGTCGTCACCGGAAAGCCGAACGAACGCGTGCTGGTCGTTGAGCGCCGTGACCTCGGCCCGCAACGGACGCTCGGCACCGTCACGACCGCGCACCACCTGCGGCTCGGGCAGCCCTTCGTCGAACGACGCGTCCCGCTTGCCCAGCGTCAGCAACGCCAGGTCGGGCTGCGGCAGCGACGTGACCTGCGCCCACGCCCGCAGAGCCGGCCGGAACGGTTCCGAACCCGGCGTGCGCCCGAACGGCGAGATACCGCGGTAGAACCCGTCGTCGTGGGTGATGTAAGCGCCACTGCGCAGCACCGGCCGCACCGGGAACGGCCACGCCTCGGTCAGCCTGGCCGCCACCTGGTCGAAGTACGCGCTACCACCGGCCGTGACGATCGGTTCGTCCACTTCGAACAGGTCGGCCAAAGCGACCGTCAACTCCCGCAACGAAGTCAGGTATCCGTCCACAATGGATCGTGCTGCAACGGACGCGTCATGCGCCAAGGCGCCCTCGTAACCGCCCACGCCGGCCACCCGCAACACCGGGCTGGCCACCGCCGCACGCGCGACGTCGAGAGCCGTGGCCAGGTCACGGGCCCCGGTCCGCCCACCGTGCGCACCCAGTTCGACCAGCACGTCGACCGGGCGCGCGACCGAGCCCAACGCCTCGGTCATCCGCGCCACCCCCGCCACCGAATCCACCCAACAGGTGAACTCGAACGTGTCATCGGCGGCCAGCTCCGCGGCCAGCCACCGCAGCCCCGCCGGATCGACCAACTGGTTCGCCAGCAGGACCCGGCCCACCCCGAACGCCCGGTACACCCGGAGCTGGCTCGTGTTGGCCGCCGTGATGCCCCACGCGCCGTGCGCCAACTGGCGGGCGAACAGCTGCGGGGCCATGGTCGTCTTGCCGTGCGGCGCCAGCAGCACACCGCGATCGGCGCACCACCGCGCCATGGCGGCGAGGTTGTGCTCCAGCGCGGCGGCGTCCAGCACGACCAGCGGGCCGACGAAACCACCGGTGAACAGGTCGAGCCGGCGCCCGGCCACGTCGCCGATCGTCGCGCCGAACACGTCCGCCGGCAGGCCCTTGAACCGCCAGTCGACCCGTTCGTCGCGGATGGCGGCCACAGCGTCCAGGTCCACGGTCCCCGCTCCTCACGTTGCATGTAACGCAACGACTATTGCGCGATGTGATCACCCAGTGTGTAACATTCGCTCGCCCACCCCGTCAATCACGCGAGCCCGAGGGAGCAAGGATGCGGTTCGACCTGCCGGGCGGCGTGGTGTGCCTCGGCGAGACCATGGCGGTCCTGGTCCCCGCCGAACCCGGCCCGGTGCGCGCGGCCCGCACCTGGACGCGCGCGATCGGCGGCGCCGAGTCCAACGTCGCCATCCACCTCGCGCGGCTCGGCGTCCGCAGCCGGTGGGTGAGCGCCGTGGGCGACGACGCGTTCGGCGGGGCCGTCCTCGACACCGTCGGCGGCGCGGGCGTGGACGTCACCGACGTGCGCGTCGACCCCGACCGGCCGACCGGCCTCTACGTCAAGGAAGCCCACGCCGACGGCAGCCCCGTCCGCTACTACCGGCGCGGCTCGGCGGCGTCCGCCATGGGCCCCGCCACCCTGGACCGGCTCACCCTGGACGACGTCGTGTTGACGCACGTCACCGGCATCACCGCGGCCCTCTCCGACACCTGCCTGGACCTGGTGCGCGCCATCCTCGCCCGACCACGCACCGTCCCCGCGTCGTTCGACCTCAACTGGCGGCCCGCCCTGTGGCGCGACCGCGACCCGTCCGTGCTGCACGGCCTGGCCGACGCCGCGGACATCGTGCTCACCGGATCGGACGAGGCGCAGACCGTGTGGGGCACCGGCGACCCGGCGGAACTGCGGGCGCTGCTCCCGGGACCGAAGACCCTCGTGGTCAAGCACGGCGCACGCGGCGCGACCGTCGTGGAAGACGACGCGACGACGTTCCAACCCGCCCTGCGGGTCGACGTGGTCGAACCGGTCGGCGCCGGTGACGCGTTCGCCGCCGGCTACCTCGCCGCGCACCTCGCCGGCGAGCCACCCGCACGACGCCTGCGCGCCGGCCACCTCCAAGCCGCCGCGGCCCTGCTCACCAGGGAGGATGTCGGCGACCCGCTGCCACCCGCGGTGACCGCGCCACTGCTGGACGCCGACTCCCGCACGTGGGCCGCCGCACACCTGAGGAGACGTCGATGAGCCAAAGCCTGGACCGGGCGCTGACCCTGGTGGGGGAACTGGCCACCGGACCGAAGACGCTGGACGAGCTGTCGGGCGCCATCGACGTGCACAAGTCCACCGCCATGCGACTGCTGCGGACCCTCGAGTCCCACCGGTTCGTGCAGCGCGAAGGCGTGCACCACTACCGGCTCGGCACCGCGCTGTTCGACCTCGCCAACCGGGCGCTGGAAGAGCGGGACGTGCGGCGCAGCGCCGAGAGCGCCCTCCGCGACCTGAACACCCGCACCGGCTACACCGTCCACCTCGCCTCCTACGAGGGCGGTGAGGTCATCTACATCGACAAGTACGACAGCACCCACCCCATGCGCATGTACTCGTGCATCGGCAGACGCGCCCCGCTGCACTGCACCGCCGTCGCCAAGGTGCTGCTCTCGGACCTGCCCGAACCGCGCCGCCGCGAAGTCGCGCACACCATCGACTACGTGCCGCTGACCGCGAACACCATCACCTCACCCGACGCCTACCTGGCCGAACTGGACCGCGTCCGCACCGCCGGCTACGCCGTGGACAACGCCGAGCACGAGGACTTCATCCACTGCATCGCCGCACCCGTCCGCGGCGCGCGCGGCGAGGTCGTGGCGGCCGTGTCGCTGTCCGTGCCCAAGGTCCTGCTGGACTTCGACGGCCTCCTCGCCCACCTGCCCGACCTGCTCGCGACCGCACGGGCGGCGTCCGTCGAGTGCGGCTGGTCGCCCCGCGACTGACCACCCACCAGAGAAGGAAGCACATGCAGAAGACCGAGATCAGGACCGCTGACGCCCCCGCTCCCGTGGCCGCGTTCTCCCAGGGCGTCCGCAAAGGCCCCATCCTCCAGGTGGCGGGCCAGGTCGCGTTCGACCCCGCCACCGGCGCCGTCGTCGGCGACACCGTGGCCGAGCAGACCCGGCAGGCGCTGCGCAACGTGGTCGCCGTGCTGAAGGCCGGCGGCGCGTCCCTCGCCGACGTGGTGATGCTCCGCGTCTACCTCACCGACACCGCCCACTTCGCCGACATGAACGCCGTCTACGACGAGGTCGTCACCGAAGAGCCGTTCCCCGCGCGCACCACCGTCTACGTCGGCCTGCCCGCCGGCCTCCTGGTCGAGATCGACGCCCTCGCCGTGCTCGACTGACCCCGTGCTCGACCGGCCCGGTACTTCTGCCGGTAGTTCTGCGTGGTCTTCACCTGCCACGACGACTTGACTTGGGGCCGCAACCCCCTCGGAGAAGCACGTCATGGAAGGACCCGGCGATGGCTAGGAACGCATCACCGATCGGCTGAGCGCGTCGGACCGCCCACTCCCGCGGACGACGGCGGACTACCGACGCGACCTCACGGCCACGGCCCGGTCACGGCACTCCCCAGCCGCGACCGGGTCGCCCAGGTCGTCGTGCACCTCGGCCAACGCGTCGAGCGCATCCGCCAAGCGGCGGTGGCGGTGCCCGTCCGCCAACCCGACCGCCGACACCAGCTCCGCCCGCGCCCCCGCCGGATCACCCAGCCGGTGCATCGCCAGCCCCCGCAGGTAACGGGCATCGCACAGGCTCGGCAACGCCGATCGCACCAGGCCCAGCGCCTCGTCCGCCGTCGCCAGCACCTCCGGCCACCGCGCCAACCGGCACAGGCTCTCCGCCATCCGCACCAACAGCGTCGCCGACATCTCCGCCGTCATCACCGGCGCCAGGCCCAACCGGCCGGAGCGCACGTCCGCCAGCAGCTCCCGGTTCACCTCGAACGCCTCCTCGTAGCGCGCCAACTGGTCCAAGACCAGAGCCAGGCACGACAACGAGATCCGCTCACCCAACGGGTAACCGGCCACCCGGAACAACTCCTGCGCCCGCCGCGCGCTCACCTGCGCCGCCTCCGACAACCCGGTCCGCAGCTCCGACACCGCCCGGTAGTGCAACGCCCAACCCTGCTCCCGGACGTCCCCCGCCTCCACCGCCGCCCGCCACGCCTCGCCGTGCAGCGCCAACGCCTCCGCGTGCCGCCCCATCAGCACCTCCAGCGTCCACGTCAGGAAGTTCAGCTGCACCGCCTCGTCCCGCACGCTCCCCAACGCCCGCGCCGCCGCCACGCCCGCGGTGAACACCTCCACCCACGTCTCACCACGCCCGCGCTGATCCGAATACCAGTGCATGGCCGTCGCCAGCCGCAACACCTCGGCGTGCAGCCCGTCGGCCGAAGCCCACCGCAGCGCACCAAGCCAGTTCGCCGTCTCCGCCGCCAGCCAGGCATCCGCCTCCTCCTGACCGCCCAACGCCCCCGACGCCCGCGCCTCCGGCCCGAAGAACCCCGCCGCCTCCACCGCCGTCCCCAGCAGCCAGTCCACCGCACGCCGCCGCGCCCGCCCCACCACCGGCGCCGGCTCCTCGTCCACCAGCCGCTCACCCGCGAACACCCGGATCAGGTCGTGGAACACGTACCGGCCGGGCACCTCCGCGGTGTCCAGCAGGCTCATGTCGACCAGCTCCTCCACCATGTCCTCGGCCGCGAACCGGTCCACATCGGCCAACACCGCCGCCAGCTCCGGCCCGAAATCCGCCCCCGGCACCAACGACAGCCTCCGGAACAGCACCGCCGCCTTCTCGCCCAACTGCCGGTACGACATCTCGAACGCCGTCCGCACCTGCAGGTCACCCGCCGTCAACGCGGACAGCCTGCGCCGCTCGTCCACCAGCTGACCCGCCAGGTGCCCGATCGTCCACTTCGGACGGCTCGCCAACCGGTTGCCCGCGATCCGCAGCGCCAGCGGCAGGTGCCCGCACAACTTCGCCACCCGCGCCGTCGCCACCGGCTCCGCGCCCACCCTCGCCCGCCCGGCGATCGCACCCAGCAGCTCGAACGACTCCGCCGGGGCCAGCACGTCCAGCCCCAACCGCCGACCCGCCTCCAACCCGCCCAGCACCAGCCGCGACGTCACCACCACCAGCGACCGCCCACCCGTCGCCAACAACGGCCGCACCTGTGCCTCGTCCGACGCGTTGTCCAGCACCAACAACGTCGACCGCTCCCGCAGCCGCGCCCGGTACAGGTCCGAACGCTCCGCCTCACCCGCCGGGACCTGCTTCTCCGGCACCCCCAGCGCCAACAGCATCCGGTGCACCACCTCCGACGGGTGGACCGGCCGCGCGTCCATCCCCCGCAGGGTGAAGAAGAAGCACCCGTCCGCGAACAGGGACGCCAACCGGTACGCCGCCCGCACCGCCAACGCCGTCTTCCCCGCACCCGGGGGCCCGTGCACCACCACCAACGACGTGGTCCCCGCCCGCGTCTCCTCCGCCACCGCCGTCAACACGGCCAACTCGGCCTCACGCCCCGCCAGATCCGCCACATCAGGCGGCAACGCCGAAGGGGTCACCGACGGCGCACGCCGCACCCGGCCCTCCTTGGCCGCGTCCAACAACGCCCGGACCTCCGGCTCCGCCAACGACAGCACACCGGCCAACGCCTCCACCGTGCGTCGCTGAGGCCCCTTCGCGCGACCTCGCTCCATGTCGCTGATCGCCCGCACGCTGACACCGGAACCCCCGGCCAGCTCTTCCTGCGTCAACCGGGCCCGCAACCGGTGCGCGCGCAGCAGCTCACCGAACGTCATCCCCACACGTCGACATTAGTGCGCCACGACCCCACCGAGCCCGGCGATGCCGATCACGTCCGCTTCCGGTGACCTTTTACTGGTAAGACCACACCTCATGAAGTGGTACGCGGATCCCTCGCCCCGGCTGGCGCGGCAGGTGGTGGCCGACCTGCTGGCGGTCGCCTGGATGTGGTTCTGGGCGACACTAGCCCTGGCGGTAGGTGACGCGGTCCGCACGCTGCGCGCGCCGGGTGACGGACTCGTCGACGCGGGACGGAACCTGAGCGAGACGTTCGGGGACGCCGCCGCCAAGGCACGCGGGCTCCCGCTGGTCGGCGGACAGCTCGCCGACGCGCTGGACCGGGGCAAGTCGGCGGGCGGCACGCTGTCCGACGCGGGCGGCGCCCAGGTCGACGCCGTCGAGACCACCGCCCTGTGGCTCACCGTCGCGTTCATCGCCCTGCCCGTGGCGTTCCTGCTGATCACGTGGCTGCCGCTGCGCCTGCGGTTCGCCCGGCGCGCCGCCCTCGCCCGACGCCTGCGGGACCAGGGCCGCTACGACCTGCTCGCGCTGCACGCGCTGAACACCCTGTCGCTGCGCGACCTGGCGGCCTTCCCCGGCGACCCCGTCGAAGGCTGGCGCCGTCAGGACGCCGACGTCGTCAAGGCCCTCGCCGACCGGCAGCTGCGGGCCAGCGGCGTCCACCCCTGAAGCGCCACCTCCGAAGCGCCACCTCTGAAGCGCCACCCCTGAAGAACCACCCGTGAACAGCCACCCCTGAACAGCACAACGCCGGGGTCCCGTTCGGGACCCGGCGTTGTGCGCTGCTCTACAGCTCTAGCCCAGGTGGCGGTGCCAGAAGTACTGACCCTGCGGACCGTAGAGGACCACGTTCGAGTCGTTCTGGACCATCACCCGGTCGCCCGCCGTGCGGTCGGTGCGGCTGTGCCACACCGGCACACCCGCGGCCGTGTAGACCACGAAGTTGCCGTCCGTCTGCAGGGTCGCGTGCGTCGCACCCGAGCCGTTGGAACGCGTGTGCCACAGCGGCTGACCGGCCGCCGTGTACAGCACCAGGTTGCCGTCCGTCTGCATGGTCAGCCGGTACCGGCCGTCCTGCGACGACTTGCTCTTGCCGGCCGTCAGGCTCTCGCCCCTGGCCAGCGTGTCCGCGACCGCGTTACCCGTGAACAGCGTCAGGTTCGGCGAACCCGCACCGGCGTCCGTGACCCGGTTCGGCGTCGAGACACCCTTCAGCGCGGCCTGGACCTGCGCCGCCGAAGCGGTCGGGTTGGTCGCCAGGTACATCGCCACGGCACCCGCCACGTGCGGCGCCGCCATCGACGTGCCGCTGATCGTCTCGACCGCGGTGTCGCTGGAGTGCCACGCCGACAGGATGTCCAGGCCAGGCGCGTACATGTCCGTGCACGTGCCCCAGTTGGAGAACCAGGCCCGGGCGTCGTTCCGGTCCGCGGCGTTGACCGTGATGGCCTCGGCCACGCGGGCAGGGGAGACGTAGCACGCGTTGTCCGACTCGTTGCCGGACGCGATGGTGTACGTGATGCCCGACGCGATGGACCGGCGCGTGGCCGCGTCCACGATGTCGTCCGGCGCTCCGCCGAGGCTCATGTTCGCCACAGCCGGCTTCTGCGCGTTCGCGGTCACCCAGTCGATACCCGCGGCGACACCCGCGGTGGTGCCCCAGCCGTCGCAGTCCAGCACCTTCACGGCGTGCAGCTTGACGCCCTTCGCCACGCCGTACAGCTCGCCGCCGATCGTGCCCGCCACGTGCGTGCCGTGACCGCCGCAGTCGACGTTGTACCCGTCACCGGAGGTGTTGACGTCGAACGTCGCCCGGCCGCCGAAGTCGGTGTGCGTGGTGCGGATGCCCGTGTCGATGACGTAGGCGTGCACGTTCGAGGCCGTCGTGGTGTAGCTGTAGTGCCGGTTGAGCGGCAGGTCCCGCTGGCTGAGCCGGTCCAGGCCCCACGGCGGGTTCACCTGGTCGCCCGTGGCCTTGAACTTCTGGTTCTGCGCGACGAACTCCACGGCCGGGTCGGCCGCCAGCTTCTTGGCCGCCTTCTCGTTCATGGACGCGGCGAAGCCGTTCAGGGCGGCGGTGTAGCGGTGCGTCACGCGGGCGTCGACCTTCGCGGCGACCGCGTCGGTCTGACCCGCGTCCTTGAGCACCACGATGTAGCTGTCCGCCACGGTGTTCTGTCTACCGGCGTGGCGGATCTCGCCTTCGGCTGCCTGTGCAGGCGTGACCACCAGGGCCGACGCCACCACGGCGACCATGGCGACGCCGACCGTGCCGACTATCCGATTCCGAGGCGCGCGAAAACTACCCATGTCTGGGTTCCCCCCTTGAGCAGGGCCGATGTGCAGGAGTTCGCGCGAACGTGATCGAACAATAACCAATAGGGCCGCGAATCCCTACCCCTTATATCGCGCACCCCGGCCGCATGAAGGCGGAGACCCAGGTCACGCCCGTGTCGCAAGGCGGAGAGCGATGCGGATCACTCGGCTGTCCCGCCGCGGGAGGCGCGCCCGACGAACGTTCAACCCGGCCTGTTCCGAACATAGACATCGCGCGTTCCACAGGAAGGACCTGCGCGTTACGAATGCACTACCGAGGGTTAGTGGACGGGGCCGGTGTACTTCTCGCCCGGACCCTGGCCCGGCTCGTCCGGGTACGCCGACGCCTCGCGGAACGCGCGCTGCACGGACTGGAGGCCCTCGCGCAGCGGGCCGGCGTGCGGACCCAGGTACTCGGCCGACGCGGTGACCAGGCCGGCCAGCGCGGTGATCAGCCGGCGGGCCTCGTCGAGGTCGCGGCGCGGGCTGTGGTCCGGGTCCTCGTCGGCCAGGCCCAGGCGGTCGGCGGCGGCGGAGAGCAGCATGATCGCCGCCTTGCTGATCACCTCGACGCTGGGAACATCGGACAGGTCGCGGACGTTGTTCGAAGGCAGGTCGGTCACGGGAGCCATTCTCGCAACCCACCCCGGCGGCTCGCCGATTCGGGGGTTGACAAGGCCGTCTGCTACTATTCTCCGCGCGACCAGTCCCCGCACCTGTGGGGACGGCAAGTGGAGCCCCGCTCCCACCCGAGTCTGCCGCTTCGTGCAGGTGGCCGGGTCCGGTCCATCGAAGGGTCGACTGCGCCCTTCGTTGTGCGATCGGTAGGAAGCGGGCCTCACACCGGGCAGGTGTGGGGCCTCTTGTCTTTGGCGCACAACGAGTCACAAAGGACGTGAATGACAAGTCCCTCGAACCGAGGTGTTCCGGTGAACACCGAGCCACGCATCAACGACCGCATCCGCGTGCCCGAGGTTCGTCTGGTCGGGCCGAACGGCGAGCAGGTCGGGATCGTTCGCATCGAGGACGCGCTCCGACTCGCCCAGGAATCGGATCTCGACCTCGTCGAGGTCGCCGCACAGGCTCGGCCGCCGGTCTGCAAGCTCATGGACTACGGCAAGTTCAAGTACGAGAGCGCGCAGAAGGCCCGCGAATCGCGCCGAAACCAGCAGCTGACGGTCATCAAGGAGCAGAAGCTCCGGCCGAAGATCGACCCGCACGACTACTTGACGAAGAAGGGCCACGTGGCCCGCTTCCTGTCGCACGGGAACAAGGTCAAGGTGACCATCATGTTCCGCGGTCGAGAGCAGTCCCGGCCGGAACTGGGTTACCGACTGCTGCAGAGGCTCGCTGAAGACGTCGCCGAGCTGGGGTTCGTCGAGTCAAACCCGAAGCAGGACGGCCGCAACATGATCATGGTGTTGGCGCCGCACAAGACCACGAAGACCCGTCCGATCAGGAACGACAGCGCCGACGAGGCGACGGACGAGTCTGTCGAAGAGTGATCTCCCGGCCTCGGGCCGGGAGCAAACATGGCCGCCCCCAACCCCGGTGGCTGCACGAGACTGAGGACGGAAATGCCCAAGAACAAGAGCCACAGCGGGACCTCCAAGCGCGTGAAGGTCACCGGCAGCGGCAAGCTGCTCCGCGAGAAGGCCGGCAAGCGCCACCTGCTGGAGAAGAAGTCCAGCAAGCTGACGCGTCGCCTCTCCGGCACCACCGAGGTCGCGAAGAACGACGTGCCGCGGCTGAAGAAGCTGCTCGGCCTCTAAGACCTTCACCCCTTTGAACACCGGGGCCCTCCACCGGCCCCACGAGATCGACAGGATGGACCCGTGGCACGCGTCAAAAGGGCAGTGAACGCCCAGAAGAAGCGCCGTACCACCCTTGAGCTCGCCAGCGGTTACCGCGGCCAGCGTTCGAGGCTGTACCGCAAGGCCAAGGAGCAGGTGCTCCACTCGCTCAACTACGCCTACCGGGACCGCCGCGCCCGCAAGGGTGACTTCCGGAAGCTGTGGATCCAGCGCATCAACGCCGGTGTCCGCGCCAACGGCATGACGTACAACCGCTTCATCCAGGGCATGCGGCTCGCCGAGATCGAGGTGGACCGCAAGATCCTGGCCGAGCTGGCCGTCAGCGACCCGGGCGCGTTCGCCGCGCTGGTGGAGCTGGCCAAGGCAGCGCTGCCCAGCGACGTCAACGCGCCCGCCGAGGACAAGGCCTGAGCGCGAACGACCGCGCACCACGACCCGGGGATGCTCCGTTCACCGAACGGACTCCCCGGGTCGTTGCCGCTAGACGCCTCACCAGACGCCCCGGCCGCGACCGAGCCGAACGCTTCCTCGCCGAAGGCGCACAGGCCGTCCGCGAAGCCCTGTCCTGGTCCGCCGCCGGCCGTGGCCAGGTGCACGAACTCTTCGTGACCCCCACCGCCGCCGCCCGCAACCCGGCGTTGGTGCGCGACGCGGTCGACGCCGGCGTGCCGGTGAGCGCCGTGACCGACAAGGCCGCCGCCGCACTGTCCGAGACCGTGACGCCGCAGGGCGTCGTCGCGGTGTGCTCGCTGGTGGACGTGCCGGTGGCGGTGGCGTTGTCGCCGGGGGTGCGGCTGGTGGCCGTGCTGCACGGGGTGGCGGACCCGGGGAACGCGGGCACGGTGGCTCGGGTCGCGGACGCGGCCGGGGCCGATGCGGTGATCTTCGCGGGCGACACGGTCGACCCGCACAACGGCAAGTGCGTGCGTGCGTCGACGGGCAGCGTGTTCCACCTGCCGATCGCGCGGGTGCGTGATGCCGGTGAGGCGTTCGCCGCCTGCCGAGAGGCGGGGCTGCGACTGGTGGCGGCGGACGGCTACGCGCCGGAGGATCTCGTCACGGCCGATCTCCGCGGGGACCTCGCGGTCCCGACCGCGTGGGTGTTCGGCAGTGAGGCGCATGGGCTGCCCGACGAGGTGGTGGCCGGGCTGGACGCTTCGTTGAAGGTGCCGATCTACGGTGGGGCGGAGAGTCTCAACCTGGCGACTGCTGCCGCGGTGTGTCTTTATGCGTCGGCTCGGGCACAGCGGGCCTGAGGCAGCGAGCCTGGAGCGGCAGCGGACCCGAGGTGCAGCAGGCCTGCGGTGCGGTGCACCTGAGGTCCGCGAGCCGTTGTGAATCGTGGCTGCTCGCGTGCCTGGGCCGGCCTCCTCCCTTGTTATAGGCGACGCGCGAAGTGGATTTTGGTTCTCGTTGTGCAGTCGGTTCGCCCGATGTGGTGATCATGGTTGACAACACCGGGCGTCCGACGCGGCTTGTTTTGGCTGGTCAAGCGGTCTGAGTCTAGTCCTCTAGGCGAGTGGTCAGGGCTCGGAGCAGTGGGTCGCCGCTGGTGGGCTTGGACTGGGCTCTGAGCGCCTCGTCCAAGACGTTGGCGATGTCGCCGAGGATCTGTGGGGGCGTTTCGTCGTTGATCAAGGCCCCTGCCCGGCGGGCCTCGGCTTCGGCGTTGACCGGGTCGCCCGAGTCCAGCAGGAACCTCGCGCCCCTGGCCACCAGGAACGTCTGCCAGTCCACGTCCTCCAGCTGCGCGGCCAGTTCCTCGGCGATGCCGTTCTGCTCGATCGCCGCCGCGTGCTCGCCCGCCTGGATGTGCAGGAACGCCCGGATCGCGGCGATTCGTGCGGTCAGGTGGGTGCGGTGGTCCGGGTCCTCCACTGACGGCACCAGCGCTTCGGCTTCGGTCAGCGTGGTGGCGCACTCGGCGGCTTCGTCGTTCGGGAGCGCTGCCGCGGCCTCCACCAGAGAACCCGCTGCCTCGGTGAACTCCGACACCGACTGCCACGCCGCCGCTGCGCCCTGGTAGGCGGAGGCGGCCTCTACCCGGAGGTCCAACCGGCGCAGGACTCCGGCCAGGACGTCCAGGACCATGGCGCGTCGCCACGGCTCGTCCGGCGGGACCAGGCCCAGTGCCGCTTCCAGGTGACGACGGGCGGTTTCCGTCTCGTCCAGGCGTGCGCAGACCTGGCCGAGGCGGTAGCGGACGGGGACGATCACGTCCGGGTCCACGTCGCCCGCCTCGATGACGCGGACCGCTTCTTCGAGGGCTTCCGCGGCCTCGACGAAACGGCCCGACTTCAGGTAGCCGCCTGCCAGGGCGTAGCACGCCTTCGCCACGTCGTCCGGCACGCCGACTTCGTGCCCTGCGGCCACCGCTTCACGCAGCTCCGCCAGGTGCTCGCCCTCCAGCCCCAGCCGTTCCACCGACGCCACGCGCTGCCGGTGCGCCTCGGCGGTCCACGGGCCGCGCGGGGTGCTGAACGCCGCCACGAACTCGGTCGCCGTGCGGACCGCGTCCTCCTCACCCCGGACGGTCCGCACCTTCAGCAACAGCCGCAGGGCGTCGAACCGGACCGACGCGCACGGGCCGCCGGCCAGGATGTCGGTCACCTCGTCGTGCGCCTCGTCCAACAGCCCGGTCGACGCCAGGTGCTGGGCCCGGTCGCAGCGCGCCCGCGACACCAGCTCCGGCGCCTCCGCCCGCGCCAGCTCCAGCGCCTCGGCGATCAGCGCGCCCTGCTCGTCGGCGTAGGTGGTGTCCTCGGGGTCGGCCGAATCGGCGGCGTCGGCCAGCAGGTCCGCCAGCAGCAGCCTGGTCAAGACCCGCGTGTAGGCGGTGCCGGCGACCTCGGCCTCGGCCAGGCACGTGCGCGCCACGGCCGTGCACTCCGCCGTCCCGCCCTCCTCCGAACGCAGCGCCGCACCCCGCGAGCGGTACCGGTTGGCCAGGTCGTGCTCACCGCACGCGGCCAGCCGGTCGACCGCGGCGTCCAGCTCGGCCAGCACCTCCGCCTTCGGCCGCACGTGCCCGCCGACGACCGCCCGCCGCGCCGCGACCAGCGCGCCCAGCGACTCGGGCAGCAACGGGTCCATGTCCTCCGGCAGCGACCGCAGCAGCCGCATCCCGAGGATGAACTCGCCCTGGTCGAACGCGTCGCACATCTGCCGCGCGAGCTCCACCGGGTCGGCGACCGCGATCGGCTCCTCGACCACCGGCGTCGGGGGAGCGGCGACGGGCACGGCCAGCTCCACCGGGATGGTGTCCTGCGCGGCCAGCGTCCCGCGGATCCGGGTGCTCACCGCGTCGCTGCCGTTGCGCCGGTCGAACCGGGCCGCGATCTCCAGCGCCTGCGCCTCCAGCGACTTCCGCAGCTCCGGCGCCGACATCACCGTCGTCCGCCCGTCCTGCGGCACGGCGAACTCCTCGTCCGGCGACACCCGGGTCAGCAGCACGGCCGCGCCCGCGGCGAAGTGCATGGCCCGTGACGGGCTGGTCGAGTGGTGCACCCGGTGCAGGTGGCCGCGCAGCAGCTCGACCCCGCGCCGCACGTTGCCGGACGTCGCGCAGAACTCCAGGTGGTCGTCCAGGTACCCGCTGACCATGTCGTCACGCACCAGCCGGTACGCCACCACGTGCGCCTGCCGAGCCCGGTCCACGTCGCCGAGCGCCACGAACGCCGGCGTCAACGTGGTCAGGATGCCCTGCGGCTGCGTCGCGCACCCGGTCTCCTGCTCCAGCTGGTGCTCCGCGTGCGCGACCGCCTCGGCGTGCCTGCCCTGCCGGATCAGGTGCCCGGCCTGCTCCTCGATGACGCACGCCTCGCAGTCGCTCATCGGACCGCGGTCCACCGCGAGGTACTTGGCGAAGTGCTCCCGGTACGCCTCGTCGTCGCCGATGTGCGCGGCCAGGTCGGCGCGCGCGCCGTGCACCGGCTGCATCGAGTACCCGAGCCGCTGGTAGCGGGCCGCGAGCTGGTCCACGAACGACCCGATCTGCGCCAGCGTGAACCGGTGGTCCGCGATCAGGCCGCTGACGATCCACTTGTGCGCCCAGTCGAAGCTGTGCGTCTCCCACTCGTCGAACGCCGTGGGGTCGCGCTGCTCCGCCGTGCCGCACCACGCGAACGGGGCCAGCATCAGGTCGTAGCGGCCCAGGTCGTACGCCGAGCGGATCAGCGCGATCCGGCAGCTCACCGCCAGCGGCAGGTGGTCGTGGGCGTCCGCGGCCCGTGCCGCCCGCTCCAGCGCCTCGTGCCGCGGCATGCCCTCGGGCAGGTGGTACGCCTCCACGAACTGGCGCTCGGCGGCTTCCTTGTCCTCGTTCACCGCAGCATCATCCTCTTCGGCCATCCACAGCGCGGTCCAGCAGTTCCAGGAACGAACGGTTCAGCGCCGCGGTGTCCTTCGGGCGCATCGGACGCCGTGCTTGCAGCAGGGCGTGCACGTACAGGGACTCGACGGTCAGCTCCACCAACGCCGGGTCGGTCAGCCCCGCCAGCCGCCGCACCAGCGGGTTGCGGCAGTTGAGCACGAGCCGCTGCGACGCGTCGGAGGTCGACTCCACCAGGCTGCCCAGCAGCTCCGCCCACAGCGGGTCGGCCTGTTCGCCGACCTGCTCGGCGTCCCGCTTCCGCTCGGCTTCCACGTTCGTGACGAGCAGCGCGGGCAGCGAGCCGGGGTCGAAGTCGCGCGGCACGACCTCGCAGTCGTGCCGTTCCAGCACGTCCTTCGCCTGCACCAGGCGCTCGCGCAGCGCGCGCTCCAGCTCCGCGTCCGGGTCGTCCAGCGCGGCCAGCACCTCGCTCGGCGCGACCCGGCGCGCGGCGGTCGGGCCGTCCAGGGCGATCAGGCGCTCCATGATCTCCGCGTCGTAGGCGTAGCCCGCGTTGACCAGGCCCATGCCCTGGGCGTGCGCGACGGGCGCGAGCTGGCGGAACTCGTCCACCTCCGGCACGTGCGCGATCACGCCGTGCTTGCGGCGGAACTGGCGCAGCGACTGCGGCCCGTCGGTGGTCTCGAACGGCAGCCACCGCTCGACCAGCCGCAGCATCTCGTCGTCCACCCTGGCCAGCGACTTGATGCCCAGGTGGTGCGCGTCGAGCAGGGCCTGCGTGCGGTCCGGGCTCGTCGCGTCGAGGCGGACCAGCCAGTCCCGGACCTGACGGCCCAGCTCCTCGCGCACGGCGAGCAGCGTCTCGTCCTGGTAGAGCGCTTCACGGCTGGCGGTGGGCCGCAGCGACGTCGTGTCGATCACGCAGCGCACGAAGTACGCCCACTCGGGGAGCAGGCCCTCGATGGCGTCGCCGACGAGCATCCGCTTGAGGTAGACGCGGTGCGACTGGCGGGCGCCGGGGTGCACGCCGCGCGGCAGCACGTAGGCGACGCCCCTCAGGCCCACGGTCGGCACCTCGACCGGGATCGCGTCGAACGGCCGCACGCCGAGCACCTTCTCGCCGTACGCCAGCGGGTCCTCGGTCCACGGCAGCTCGCCGCGCGTGATCACCTCGTCGCCGACCCTGACCGTCACCGGCAGCAGCTCGCCGTACTCGGCGACGAGCGCGCGCACCACGTCCCGCTCGAGCCAGTGCTCGGAGTCGCGGTGCGGCACCAGCTCGATGGTGGTGCCGATCGGGATGTCGGCGTCGTCGGCCGATGTCGGGTCGCCGGCCCCGCCGACGACCTCGACCTCGTAGTTGCCCGCCGCATCGGCCGTCCACCGCACCGCGGGACCGCCGCGCGCGGACCGGCTGACCAGCCGGATGCGTTCGGCGACCAGGAACGCGGACAGCAGGCCGACGCCGAACTGGCCGAGGAACCCCTGGCGGGCGAAGCCCAGGTCGTCCCGCTTGGACGTGCGGCCGAGCGTGGAGAGCAGGTCGTGCACCTCGCGCTCGGTGAGGCCGATGCCGGTGTCGGAGATGCGGAGGGTGCCGCCGGGGGACCCGACCGGCTCGATCACGACCTCGCCCGGCGCGTCCGGTTGGAGCGCGCGGCGGGCGGTGATCGCGTCCACCGCGTTCTGCAGCAGCTCACGCGCGTAGACGCGGGGACTGCTGTAGAGGTGGTGGCTGAGCAGGTCGATGATCCCGCGCAGGTCGACACCGAAGGTGTGTGCCATGGGAGTGGAGTTCACCTCGGGTCAAGGTCACGTAGGACGGACGATTCTAGAGGGGTGCCGGCGGCTTGTGGCCCGGTTTTCCGCTGATCGCCCGCCGGGGTCCTGCTCGCGTGGTCAAGAGACTGCCACGGCCCACCGACAATTCCGGCGGGCCGGGTGCACTCCGCCGCGAGGGCGTCGGGTCTCGGCCGGTCAGGCGGGGGAGGACGCCGGGCGGCACCAGACCGGTCGGAGGTCGGGACCGTGCGGCAGCGCGATGGGCGCGCCCGCGCGGCACAGGCAGCAGCGCAGGTACGGGGCCGGGTCGCGGGACGAGGTCGCCTCGGCGTGGACGCCGATGCCAGCCTCGGCGCAGCGGTCGAGCACCGCGCGGATCCTCCGCTCGCCCAGGCCCTGCCGCTGGGCTCGCGGGACGACGCACGCGTAGCTGCCGTAGCAGTGCGCCGGCAGGCCGTCGGGGTAGTGCCGCGCCGACAGCGTCGTGAACGCCTCGATCGCGCCCCGGAAGTCCCGCAGCCCGGCCGCCTCCAGCACGTTGTCCTCGACGAAGGGGGCCACGTTGCCGGGGGGAAGGAGGAGGGCGAACGCCTGGTGCCGCTGGACGTCGCCGGCGAACACCTCGCGGACGGTGAGGTCCACGACGGCGACACCCCCTTCGGGCGGTGTGCGAACGGCCCGGACCCGCCGAGCCGACCCGTTGTACCGGGGAGCCGCCGGCCGGGCAGCGTGGTTCACCCTGAAGAGCACCGCCGTGCCGACCTTGGTGAGGGCAACGTCACGCAGCGCGCGCCCGGCGGGCGGCGGTGGATCCGGGGTCGGCCCGATCACCTAGGATCGACCCGCTGCTCCGCATGCCGTGCGGAGGGCTGACCACCTGTGTCCGTGACGGGAGCTGTCCACCAACCATGTCCGGAGCCAACGACCCGTACGACCCCAAGCAGGTCGCGGCGCTCTCCCCGGAAGCGCTCGAAGCGGCGGTCGGGCAGGCTCGTGAGGCGTTCGCGAAGGCGGCCGACCTCGACGAGCTGGCCGCCGTGAAACCGAGCCACCTGGGCGACCGCTCGCCGGTCCTGCTGGCCCGCCGCGAGATCGGCGCGCTGCCGCCGGCCGCGAAGGCGGACGCGGGCAAGCGGGTGAACGAGGCGCAGAACGCGGTCAAGCTCGCGTTCGAGGAGCGCCGCGCCCGGTTGCAGACCGAGCGCGACGAACGGGTGCTGCGCGACGAGACGGTCGACGTGACGCTGCCGTGGGACCGCGTGCCGCGCGGCGCCCGGCACCCGATCTCGACGCTCGCCGAGCGCATCGCCGACGTGTTCGTGGCCATGGGCTACGAGGTCGCCGAGGGCCCCGAGCTGGAGACCGAGTGGTTCAACTTCGACGCGTTGAACTTCGGCAAGGACCACCCGGCGCGCTCCATGCAGGACACGTTCTACGTGGCGCCCGCCGACTCGGGCCTGGTGCTGCGCACGCACACCAGCCCGGTGCAGGCGCGGACCCTGCTCGACCGCGAGCCGCCGGTCTACGTCGTGTGCCCCGGCCGCACGTTCCGCACCGACGAGCTGGACGCCACCCACACCCCCGTCTTCCACCAGGTCGAGGGCCTGGCCGTGGACAAGGGCCTGACCATGGCGCACCTGAAGGGCACGCTCGACGCCTTCGCCCGCGCCATGTTCGGCGAGGACTCCAAGACCCGCCTGCGGCCGAGCTTCTTCCCGTTCACCGAGCCGTCCGCCGAGGTGGACGTGTGGTTCCCGGAGAAGAAGGGCGGCGCGGGCTGGGTCGAGTGGGGCGGCTGCGGCATGGTCAACCCCAACGTGCTGCGCAACTGCGGCGTCGACCCGGACGTGTACTCGGGGTTCGCGTTCGGCATGGGCCTGGAGCGCACGCTCCAGTTCCGCAACGGTCTGCCCGACATGCGCGACATGGTCGAAGGCGATGTCCGCTTCACCCAGCCATTCGGAACGGAGGCCTGACCGGTGCGCATTCCGGTTACCTGGCTGGTCGAGAACCTGGAGTTCGCCGAGAACCCCACGCCCGACCAGCTCGCCGAGGCGTTCGTGCGGATCGGCATCGAGGTCGAGGACGTCCACCGACTGGGCGGCGTCACGGGTCCGCTCGTCGCGGGTCGCGTGGTCGAGATCGAGGAGCTGACCGAGTTCAAGAAGCCGATCCGCTACTGCCAGGTGGAGGTCGGCCCGGACCAGGTCAACGGCATCGTCTGCGGCGCGACGAACTTCCGCGAGGGCGACACGGTCGTGGTGGCGCTGCCCGGCGCGGTGCTGCCCGGCGACTTCACCATCGCCGCCCGCAAGACCTACGGCAAGACCAGCGACGGCATGATCTGCTCGGCCCGCGAGCTGGGCCTGGGCGACGACCACGCGGGCATCATGGTGCTGCCCAGCGGCACGGCGCAGCCCGGTGACGACGCGGTCGAGCTGCTCGGGCTGGGCGACACGGTGATCGAGGTCGCGCCGACGCCGGACCGCGGCTACGCGTTCTCCGTGCGCGGTCTGGCCCGCGAGCTGGCCTGCGCGTTCGACGTGCCCTACCGCGACCCCGGCACGGCCGAGGTGCCCGAGGGTGAGGGCGAGGTGCTGCCCGTCCACATCGAGGACCGGACGGCGTGCTCCCGGTTCGTGGCCCGCCGCGTCAGCGGTGTCGACCCGACCGCGCCCACCCCGTGGTGGATGCGCCGGCGGCTGATGCTGGCCGGCATCCGGTCGATCTCGCTGCCGGTGGACGTCACGAACTACGTGATGCTGGAGCTCGGCCAGCCGCTGCACGCGTTCGACGCGTCGTCGGTCAAGGGCGGCCTGGTGGTGCGGCGGGCGGTGGCCGGCGAGAAGCTGACCACGCTGGACGACCAGGTCCGCGCGCTCGACCCGGACGACATCGTGATCGCCGACGACAGCGGCGTCATCTCGCTGGCCGGTGTGATGGGCGGCGCGAGCACCGAGGTCGGCACGGGCAGCACGGACATCCTGCTGGAGGCGGCGAACTGGGACCCGGCGTCCATCGCCCGCACCGTGCGGCGGCACAAGCTGCCCAGCGAGGCGGCGAAGCGGTTCGAGCGCGCGGTGGACGCGGCGCTGCCGCCGGTCGCGCTGGAACGCGCGGCACGCCTGCTGGACATGTTCGCGGACGGCAGCATCAAGCCGGGCCGCACGGACGTGGGCGCGGCCGCGACGCCCGCGCCGGTGACGATGCCGATCGACCTGCCCGACCGGGTCGCCGGCGTCCGCTACGCGCGGGGCGTCACGGCGCGCCGGCTGGGCCAGATCGGCTGCCAGGTCGAGGTCACCACCGGTGACGACGGCGCGACCATGGTCACCGCCGTGCCGCCGACGTGGCGCACGGACCTGACCCAGCCCGCCGACCTGGTGGAGGAGGTGCTGCGGCTGGAGGGGTACGACACGATCCCGTCCACGCTGCCGCCCGCCCCGGCCGGTCGCGGGCTGACCGAGCAGCAGCGCCGTCGCCGCACGGTGTCGCGCGCCCTGGCCGAGAACGGGTTCGTCGAGGTCAAGCCGTTCCCGTTCGTCGCGCCGACGGTGTTCGACGCGCTCGGGCTGCCCGCGGACGACGTGCGGCGGAACACGGTGACCGTGCTGAACCCGCTGGAATCGGACAAGAACGCGCTGGCCACCACGCTGGTGCCGGGGCTGCTGGAGACCGTGCAGCGGAACCTGGCGCGCGGCCAGAAGGACCTCGCGGTCTACACGATCGCGCAGGTGACGCTGCCGCGCGCGCAGCAGGTGCCGGTGCCCGAGGTGGGCGTGGGCGAGCGGCCGACGGACGCGCAGGTGGCGTCGTTGCTGGCCGCGCTGCCGCAGCAGCCGGTGCACGTGGCGGCCGTGCTGGCGGGCCACCGCGAGCAGGCCGGCTGGTGGGGCAAGGGCCGCCCGGCGGACTGGGCGGACGCGGTGCAGGCCGCGCGGCTGGTCGGCCAGGCGTACGGGGTGGAGCTGACCGTGGTCGCCTCCGACCTGGCGCCGTGGCACCCGGGCCGGTGCGCCGAGCTTCGCGTCGGCGACTGGCCGGTGGGCCACGCGGGCGAGCTGCACCCGAAGGTCGTGGAAGCGCTGGGGCTGCCCAAGCGGACCGTGGCGCTGGAGCTGGACCTCGACGCGATGCCGTTGACCGACGACCGGCCCGCGCCGATCGTGTCGGCGTACCCGCCGGTGCTGCTGGACGTGGCCGTGGTCGTGCCGCTGGAGGTGCCCGCCGAGCAGGTGGCGCGGGCGCTGCGCGGCGGCGGCGGGGCGTTGCTGGAGGACGTCCGGCTGTTCGACGTCTACACCGGTGACCAGGTCGGCGACGGCAAGCGGTCGCTGGCGTACTCGCTGCGGTTCCGCGCGCCGGACCGCACGCTGACCGTGGAGGAGGCGACGGCGGCACGGGACGCGGCCGTGGCCGCCGCCGCGGAGCGCTTCGGCGCGGTGCTGAGAGGCTGACAGCCGCGACAGGCCGACACGCCTGAGGAGCTGGCACGCCTGAGGAGCTGGCCGATTGTCCTGGACCCGCACCAGTGCGGGTCCAGGACTAGGCCGGACGGGTGAACCACTCCTCTGTCGAGCGAAGGTGAACGCGCTGGTCAGCGGTCGTCGCCGTGCGTGTCAAGAGGTCCAAAGGCCCGTTTATCCGGGCCGCGTTGGTCCTTGCGCGCAGGTTGAACGTTCTCCAAGATTGGTTCCGCGGCCCGCTGGGCCGAGGGGCGAAGCGATGAACCGCCGGGCGAGTCTGGTCGCCGGTCCGACGGGGAGCTAGCGGCGAACCCACCGCCTGGAGCAGCAATCGAGTGAGGTTGCCTCATGCGCAGCTTGGGTCCGCGGATGGAAGTCGCCGTCGCCATGAGCATCCTCGGTGTGGGCGCCGCCGTGGTGGCCGCCATGCACCTGACCTGGCCGGAGCCCGAGTTGCCTCCCATGGCGTACGCGGTGAGCGGCGGTGAGGTGTCCGACCTGCGGCCGTTCGAGATCAACGACATCTCCGGTGGCGCGGTCGAGTTGACGCCGGGCAGCGAGGGCTTCCGCCTGGTGCGGCTGTCCAACCCGAACAGCGTCGACATCGTGGTGCTGACGTTGCAGGCCGTGCCGGGCCAGCCGATGGACGAGGCGCAGAACCGCGTGCCGGACTGCCCGGCCGGTGTGCTGACCGTGGTGCCGATGCCCGAGCCGGTGGTCATCCCGCCCGCCGGGTCGGTCGAGGTCGAGATGGTCGTGCAGATCGCGCACGACCTGCCCGCCGCCTGCCAGGACCTGGTCTTCCCGCTGACGTACTCCGGCAGGGCGGCGCGCGGCTGAGGTCCGGGGCGGGGTCGAGGTCCGGGGCGGGATCACCGCCGCGAGTCCGGTCGGCGTCGCACCGCGGCACGGTCCGGTGTGCGAGGCTTCCCGCATGAGCGAGTACGACTACGACCTCGTCGTCATCGGGTCGGGGCCCGGCGGGCAGAAGGCCGCCATCGCGGGCGCCAAGCTCGGCAAGCGGGTCGCCATCGTGGACCGGCCCGACATGGTGGGCGGCGTGTGCGTGAACACCGGCACCATCCCGTCGAAGACGCTGCGCGAGGCGGTGATGTACCTGACCGGGATGAGCCAGCGCGAGCTGTACGGCGCGAGCTACCGGGTCAAGGACGACATCACCATCTCCGACCTGCTCGCCCGCACGCAGCACGTGATCGGCCGCGAGGTCCAGGTGGTGCGCGCGCAGCTGCACCGCAACCAGGTCGACCTGCTCAGCGGCACCGCCCGGTTCCTCGACCCGCACACGATCGCCGTCGACGGCGCGCACCGCGGCGAGCACCACTCGGTCACCGGCGAGAAGATCGTGATCGCCACCGGCACCCGTCCCGTCCGGCCGGACCAGGTCGACTTCGACGAGGAACGCGTCCTCGACTCGGACGAGGTGCTGGCGCTGGAGGAGATCCCGGCGTCCCTCGTGGTGGTCGGCGCGGGCGTGATCGGCATCGAGTACGCGTCCATGTTCGCCGCTCTGGGCAGCCGGGTGACGGTGGTCGAGCAGCGCGACCGGATGCTCGACTTCTGCGACCCGGAGATCGTGGAATCGCTGAAGTTCCACCTGCGCGACCTCGCGGTGACGTTCCGGTTCGGCGAGAAGGTCGTCAACGTCGACGTGTCCGAGACCGGCACGGTGACCACGCTGGCCAGCGGCAAGCGCATCCCGGCCGCCGCGGTGATGTACTCGGCGGGCCGGCAGGGCAACACCGAGGCGCTGGACCTGCACCTGGCGGGCCTGGAGGCGGACCACCGCGGCCGGCTGTCCGTGGACGAGCACTACCGCACCCCCGTCGAGCACATCTACGCGGTCGGCGACGTGATCGGCTTCCCGGCGCTGGCCGCCACGTCGATGGACCAGGGCCGGCTCGCCGCGTACCACGCGTTCGGCGAGTACGCGCGTGAGCTGTCCGCGCTCCAGCCGATCGGGATCTACACCATCCCGGAGATCTCGTACTGCGGCTCCACCGAGGCCGAGCTGACGTCGTCCGCCGTGCCGTACGAGGTGGGTTTGGCGCGGTACCGGGAGCTGGCCCGCGGCTCGATCGTCGGCGACGCCTACGGCATGCTCAAGCTGCTGGTGTCCACTGTGGACCGCAAGCTGCTCGGCGTGCACCTGTTCGGCACCGGCGCGACCGACCTGGTCCACATCGGCCAGGCCGTCATGGCGTGCGGCGGCACGGTGGACTACCTGGTGGACACGGTCTTCAACTACCCGACGCTGTCCGAGGCGTACAAGGTGGCCGCGCTCGACGCCACGAACAAGATCCGCGCCTTGGAGCGCTTCGGCGCCTAGGCGTCCGCGCCAGCCGGTCGACGAACGCGGCGATCAGCGGCGCCACCTCCGGTAGGCACTCCTCCAGCGCGAAGTGCCCGGTGTCGAACAGGTGCAGTTCGGCGTCGGGCACGTCGCGCAGGAACGCCTGCCACTCCGGGTACAGGTCGACGTTGGACCGGTGGTCCACGACGAGGTCGGCCTGGACGCGCCTGCGGCCGGGCAGGTCGAGGAAGTGCTGGTCGAGGGTCCGGCCGTCGGGGGAGAGCAGGGACGGGTCGGTGGTGCCGTCCTCGTAGTGGCTCCGGATGAACTCGGGCGTCAGCTTCCCGGCCGCCACCTCGTGGTCGTCGATGGAGATGAACCCGCGCGCCTCCTCGGACAGGCCCTCGGTGCAGGCGTTGGCGTCCTGCACGACGAGGTCCGCGATCAGCTCGGGTCGCCGCACGGCCGGCCGGAAGCCGACCGGCCCGCCGAAGTCGAGCGCGAAGAGGGCGAACCTCCGCGCGCCGAGCGCGTCCACGAACGCCTCGACGGTGTCGGCGAGGCGGTCGAACGTGTGCGGCCCGTCGAGGTCGCCGCTGTGCCCGAAGCCGGGGTGGTCGGACGCGACGAGGTGGAAGCGGTCCCCAGCGCGTCGATCAGCCGGTGATGGTCAGCCGGTGGAAGTCACCAACGCGGTGACCAGGTGCAGCCGTGCGTCGTTGACGTCCCTCAGCGGCGGCACGAGGAGCGTCGGCATGCCGGCCTCCACTCCCGCCCCGTCGTGGGTGGACCGGTCGCCGACCATCAGCACCTCCTCCGGCTCGGCGCCGAGTTCGTCCAGCGCCAGTCGGAAGATCGCCGGGTCGGGCTTCGCCAGACCGTGCTCGAAGGACAACACGAACGAGTCGACCGGCAGGTCGCCGAACGCCGGCCGGATGTCGAAGTGGATGTCGCTCAGGACGCCGATCCGCACACCCCTCGCGCGCAGCTCCCGCAACGTCGGCCCGGCGTCCACCGCGAACGGGTTGAACGCCGGGTCGCACTCCACCGCGTACAGCGAATCGGCCAGCACCGGGTCGAACCCGGCCGCCAGGAACGCCGCGTAGCACGCCTCCCGGTGCAGGTCCGGGTCCGTGTCCATGCCCGGCGCGTCCAGCCGGCGCACGTCCAGCCTCCCGATCACCTCGGTGGTCTGCCCGACGTCCCGCCCGATCCGCCGCAACGCCTCCGCCACCCACCCCCGGAAGGTCGGCGCGAGCACCAACGTGCCCCGCCAGTCGAAGATCACGGCCCGCAGCCGGTTCGACATGCACGCTCCCTCGTCGTCACGGTGAGTAGTTCCGACTCACTCGTGTGAAGGCTCCCGCACCACTCCGGCCGATGACTACGTTTTTTCACAGGACCGGAACGCGGGAGGCCGCATGGCCACGAGATCGACGACGCCCCTGCACATGCGCCGCGAGGGGTTCGCCCCCGGCCCCGAGCTGGCCCCGCTGCGGGAGGAGGACGGCGTCCGCCGGGTCGACCCGGCGCTGAACGGACCGGCGTGGCTGGTGACGCGGATCGCGGACGTCCGGCAGGTCCTCGGCGACCCGGCCCGGTTCGGCAACTCGCCGCACCACCTGGTGCCGGGCGGGCCCGTGATGACCGCGCTCCGCGCCGCCGACGGGGAACCGGACTACCGGTCGCGGCAGGTCGTCCACGGGCTCGCGTCGCTGCCCGTCACGTGGTGACCGGGAGCGTCACCGGCGCTTGGACGTGCTGTGGCCGAGGGCGGCCACGACCGACAGCAGCAGTCCGACGACCACCAGCCCGATGCCGGGGCCGGTGGAGTCACTCTCGACCGGTCCGACCGCTCGACTGCTGTCGGAGGGGTCGAGGAACTGGCGAGTCGTCGCTCATCGGTGTCCCCCTCGCGTCCCTTGTGCAGGAGGATTAGCACGCGCGGGCCGCCCGCGAGACCGCTTCCCGACCACTCAGGGTCTCGTCACGACGCGCCCCGGGTGATCAAGCTCTTCACCCGCGGGAGGTGGAGCGCCTGAATCCGGGTTGAGTGACTTTGCATCAGCGTGCATACTTATCCGCATGACGGTACGGATCGCGGTCGCCGGGGCCAGCGGATACGCGGGGGGCGAGGTGCTCCGGCTCCTGCTCGGGCACCCGGACGTGGAGATCGGCGCGCTCACCGCCGGCGGCAACGCGGGGACCAAGCTGCTCGCCCACCAGCCGCACCTGCTGCCGCTGGCGGACCGGGTGCTGGACGAGACCACCGCCGACACCCTCAAGGGCCACGACGTCGTCTTCCTCGCCCTGCCCCACGGTCACTCCGCCGAGATCGCCGCGCAGCTCGGCGACGACACGCTGGTGATCGACTGCGGCGCGGACCACCGGCTCACCGACCCCGCCGCCTGGGACCGGTGGTACGGCGGCACGCACGCCGGAAGCTGGCCGTACGGCCTGCCCGAGCTGCCCGGTCACCGCGACGAGCTGCGCGACGCCCGCCGGGTCGCCGTCCCCGGCTGCTACCCGACCGTGTCCTCGCTGGCCCTGGCCCCCGCGATGGGCCTGGTGGAACCCGAGGTGACGGTGGTGGCGGTCTCCGGCACGTCCGGCGCGGGCAAGTCGCTCAAGGCCACCCTGCTCGGCTCCGAGGTCATGGGCTCGCTCAGCGCCTACGGCGTCGGCGGCGCGCACCGGCACACCCCCGAGATCGCGCAGAACCTGTCCAAGGTCGCCCAGGAGCAGGTCAAGGTGTCGTTCACTCCGGTCCTGGCGCCGTTGCCGCGCGGCATCCTCGCCACGTGCTCGGCGACTTTGAAGGACGGTGACACGGACGTCCGCGCCGTCTACGAGAAGGCGTACGCGGACGAGCCGTTCGTGCACCTGCTGCCGGAGGGCCACTGGCCGACCACGGGCGCGGTGCTCGGCTCTAACGCCGTCCAGCTCCAGGTGGCCGTGGACCGCGACCTGGACCGGCTCGTGGTGGTCGCCGCCATCGACAACCTCGCGAAGGGCACCGCGGGCGCCGCGGTGCAGTGCATGAACCTGGCACTCGGCCTGCCGGAGACCACCGGCCTGTCCACCGTGGGAGTCGCACCGTGAACCGCAACAAGGGCGTGACCGGACCGAAGGGCTTCAAGGCCGCCGGTGTCGCCGCCGGCATCAAGGAGTCCGGCGCGCTGGACCTGGCGCTCGTCGTCAACGAAGGTCCGGGCCAGGCCGCCGCGGGCGTCTTCACCACCAACCAGGTCAAGGCCGCGCCCGTCCTCTGGTCGCAGCAGGTGATCAAGGAGCGCGAGCTCCACGCCGTCGTGCTGAACTCCGGCGGCGCGAACGCGTGCACCGGCCCCGAGGGCTTCCAGGACACCCACGCCACCGCCGAGAAGGTCGCCGAGGTGCTGGACGTCGGCGCGATCGAGGTCGCGGTGTGCTCCACCGGCCTCATCGGCGAGCGCCTGCCGATGGACAACCTCAAGGCGGGCGTCGAGAAGGCCGCCCAGGAGCTGGACGCCTCCGACCAGGCCGGGCTGAACGCCGCCACCGCCGTGATGACCACCGACACGCACCCCAAGCAGTCCTGGGCGAGTCACCCGGACGGCTGGTCCGTGGGCGGGTTCGTCAAGGGCGCGGGCATGCTGAACCCGAACATGGCCACGATGCTCAGCGTCCTCACCACCGACGCGGTGATCGACGGCGACGCCCTCGACGCGGCCCTGCGCGCGGCGACCGGCAAGACCTACGACCGGCTCGACGTGGACGGCGGCACGTCCACCAACGACACCGTGCTGGTCCTCGCCTCCGGGGCCTCCGGTGTCACGCCGACCGCCGACGAGTTCGGCGAAGTCCTCACCGCCGTGGCCAAGGACCTGGTCAAGCAGCTCCAGCAGGACGCGGAGGGCGTGACCAAGGAGGTCTCCATCACGGTCAACGGCGCGCGCACCGAGGCCGAGGCGGTCGTCGTCGCCAAGACCGTCGCCGAGGACAACCTGGTCAAGACCGCGCTGTTCGGCTCCGACCCGAACTGGGGCCGGATCGCGATGGCCGTCGGCCGCGCCCCCGCCACCGTGGACCAGCACGAGCTGGGCATCGCGATCAACGGCGTGACGCTGTTCGAGGGCGGCCACAAGGCGGCCGACCGGAGCGAGGCCGACCTGTCCGGCCGCGACGTCGACATCGTGATCGACCTGAACGTCGGCGACGCCACGGCCACCGTGCTCACCACCGACCTGTCGCACGGCTACGTCGAAGAGAACAGCGCGTACAGCTCGTGAACGCGCACGAGAAGGCCGGGGTGCTGATCGAGGCGCTGCCGTGGCTGCAGCGGTTCCGGGGCGCGACCGTGGTCGTCAAGTACGGCGGCAACGCGATGGTCGACGACGAGCTGAAGCGCGCGTTCGCGCAGGACATGGTGTTCCTGAAGCTCGCCGGCCTGCACCCGGTCGTGGTGCACGGCGGCGGCCCGCAGATCGCGGCGATGCTGAAGCGGCTGGGCATCGAGAGCGAGTTCCGCGGCGGACTGCGGGTCACCACGCCGGAGGCGATGGACGTCGTCCGGATGGTGCTGGTCGGCCAGGTCCAGCGGGAGCTCGTCGGGCTGATCAACGAGCACGGCCCGTTCGCGGTCGGCCTGTCCGGCGAGGACGCCCACCTGCTGACCGCCGCCCGCCGACCGGCCATGGTGGACGGTGAGCCGGTGGACATCGGCCTGGTCGGCGACATCGTGGACGTCAACCCGGACGCGGTGCTGGACATCGTCCAGGCGGGCCGCATCCCGGTCGTGTCCACGGTCGCGCCGGACGTCGACGGCGTGGTCCACAACGTGAACGCCGACACGGCGGCGGGCGCGGTGGCGGTGGCGCTGAAGGCCGAGAAGCTCGTCGTGCTCACCGACGTGGAAGGCCTGTACGCGGACTGGCCGGACAAGGGCTCGCTGCTGCACCAGGTGCACGCCGACCGGCTGGAGAAGATGCTGCCGGACCTGGACAGCGGCATGGTGCCGAAGATGGAGGCCTGCCTGCGCGCGGTGCGCGGCGGTGTCCCCGAGGCGCACGTGATCGATGGCAGGCTCGCTCATTCCGTGTTGCTGGAGGTCTTCACCTCCGAGGGTGTCGGGACAATGGTGACCGCCGGCGACGCCGGCGGTCGGACTGGGGCGGACGGCGAGGCATGAGCGACCAGCAGCGGTGGCAAGCCGCGATGATGAACAACTACGGCACACCGGGCCTGACGCTGATCCGCGGTGAGGGCGCGCACGTCTGGGACGCCGACGGCAACCGGTACCTCGACCTGCTGGCCGGGATCGCGGTCAACTCGCTCGGCCACGCGCACCCGGCCGTCGTCGCGGCCGTCACCGAGCAGATCGGCAGGATCGGCCACACCTCGAACCTCTACATCAACGAGCCCGCGCTGAAGCTCGCCGAGCGCCTGCTGGACCTGTCCGGAGTGGACGGCGACGGCCGCGTGCTGTTCTGCAACTCCGGCGCGGAGGCCAACGAGGCCGCGTTCAAGCTGAGCCGCCGCACCGGCCGCACCAAGGTCGTCGCGACGGACGGCGGGTTCCACGGCCGCACGATGGGCGCGCTGGCCCTGACCGGCCAGCCGACGAAGCGCGAGCCGTTCGAACCGCTGGTGCCGGGTGTCGTGCACATCCCGTTCGGCGACGTCGCGGCCCTCGAAGCCGCCATCGACGACGACACCGCCGCGTTCGTCGTGGAACCCGTCCAGGGCGAGAACGGCGTCGTCGTGCCACCCGAGGGCTACCTCCAGGCGGCCCGCCGGATCACCGCCGAGCACGGCGCCCTGCTCGTCCTGGACGAGGTGCAGACCGGCATCGGACGCCTCGGCAGCTGGTTCGCGTTCCACCAGGCCGGCATCGTGCCGGACGTGATCACGCTGGCCAAGGGCCTCGGCGGCGGGCTGCCGCTGGGCGCGTGCATCGCGGTAGGCCCGGCCAAGGACCTGTTCGAGCCCGGCCACCACGGCACCACGTTCGGCGGCAACCCGGTGTGCTGCGCCGCTGCCCTCGCGGTGCTGGACACGATCGCCGCCGACGGCCTGCTGGAGCACACCGCCGCGGTCGGCAAGGAGATCGCGACCGGGGTCGAGGCGCTGGGCCACCCGCTCATCGCCGGTGTGCGCGGCGCCGGCCTGCTGATCGGCATCATGCTGCGCGAGGCGGTCTCGGCCCAGGCCGCAGCGGCGGCGCAGCGGGCCGGCTACCTGATCAACCCGATCCAGCCCGACGTGATCCGCCTCGCCCCGCCGCTGGTGCTGGACGAGGCCGACGCCCACCGGCTGGTCGCCGACCTGCCCTCGTTCCTGCCCTCGCCCGAGGAGTCGTGATGGTGCGCCACTTCCTGCGTGACGACGACCTGACCCCCGACGAGCAGGCCGCCGTCCTCGACCTCGCGGACGAGTACAAGGCCGACCGGCTGGTCGCCAAGCCGCTCGCCGGGCCCAAGTCCGTCGCGGTGATCTTCGAGAAGAACTCGACCCGCACCCGGCTGTCGTTCGAGGTGGGCATCGCCCAGCTCGGCGGCAACCCGGTGATCATCGACGGCCGGTCCATGCAGCTCGGCCGCGAGGAGACCATCGAGGACACGTCCCGCATCCTGTCCGGGTACGTCGACGCGGTGATCTGGCGGACGTTCGCGCAGAAGCGCATCGACGCGATGGCGTCCGTCTCCCGCGTCCCGGTGATCAACGCGCTGACCGACGAGTTCCACCCGTGCCAGGTGCTGGCCGACCTCCAGACCATCCGCCGCGTGCACGGCAAGCTCGCCGGCCTCACCGTCACCTACCTCGGCGACGGCGCGAACAACATGTCCCACTCGATGCTGCTCGGCGGCGTCACGGCGGGCATGCACGTGCGGATCGCCGCGCCCGAGCTGTTCCAGCCGCTGCCGTGGGTCCTGGACGACGCCCGCAAGCGCGCCGTGGAGACCGGTGGCTCGATCCAGGTGATCGAGGACCCGCGGGAGGCCGTGGACGGCTCGGACGTGCTGGTCACCGACACGTGGACGTCCATGGGCCAGGAGAACGACGGCCGCGACCGGAAGCGCCCGTTCCGCGCCTACCAGCTCAACGCCGACCTCGTCGCCGCCACCGGCGTGAAGACGACCGTGCTGCACTGCCTGCCCGCGCACCGCGGCCAGGAGATCACCGACGAGGTGCTGGACGGCCCGGACAGCGCCGTCTGGGACGAGGCCGAGAACCGCCTCCACGCCCAGAAAGCGCTGCTGGTGTGGCTCCTGGAGCAGTCGCGGTGACCAGGACCGCGCGGCAGGCCCGCATCGTCGAACTGGTCGCCCAGCGCGCCATCCGCAGCCAGTCCGAGCTGGCGAAGACGCTGGCCGTGGAGGGCATCGAGGTCACCCAGGCCACGCTGTCGCGCGACCTGGACGAACTGGGCGCGGTCAAGCTGCGCGGCCCCGACGGCGGCGCGCCCGTCTACGTCATCCCCGAGGACGGCAGCCCGGTGCGCGGCGTGCAGGGCGGCACGTCCCGCCTCACCCGCGTCCTGGGCGAACTGCTGGTGTCGGTCGACCACTCCGGCAACCTCGCGGTCCTGCGCACCCCGCCCGGCGCGGCCCAGTTCCTGGCCAGCGCGCTGGACCGGGCCGCGCTCCACGACATCGTCGGCACCATCGCGGGTGACGACACCATCCTCGCCGTGGCGAGGGAACCGCTCACCGGAGCGGACCTGGCGGCCCGGGTGACCGCGCTCGCCGCGGGCCAGGACCACGCGCCACCCCCCGGAGAGAACCACCCCGGAGAGAACCACCCCGGAGAGAACCACCCCGGAGAGAACCACCCCGGAGAGAACCACCCCGGAGAGGGTCATCCCGGAGAAGACCACCACCACCAAGGAGAAGGCCGACAGCAGGGAGAGAGCGATGAGTGAGCGGGTCGTGCTCGCGTACTCCGGCGGGCTGGACACCTCCGTCGCCATCGGCTGGATCGCCGAGGAGACCGGCGCCGAGGTCGTCGCGGTCGCGGTGGACCTCGGCCAGGGCGGCGAGGACATGAACGCCATCCGCCAGCGCGCGCTGGACTGCGGCGCCGTCGAGGCCGTCGTCGCGGACGCCCGCGACGAGTTCGCCGAGCAGTACTGCCTGCCCGCGCTCCAGGCCAACGCCCTCTACATGGACCGCTACCCGCTGGTCTCCGCGCTGTCCCGCCCGGTGATCGTCAAGCACCTGGCCGAGGCCGCGAAGTACCACGGCGCGACGACCGTGTCCCACGGCTGCACCGGCAAGGGCAACGACCAGGTGCGCTTCGAGGTCGGCATCGGCGCGCTCGCGCCCGACCTGAAGGTCATCGCGCCGGTCCGCGACTACGCGTGGACCAGGGAGAAGGCCATCGCCTGGGCCGAGGACCGGAACCTGCCGATCGACGTGTCGAAGAAGTCGCCCTACTCGGTGGACCAGAACGTGTGGGGCCGCGCGGTGGAGACCGGGTTCCTGGAGGACATCTGGAACGCGCCCGTCGAGGACGTGTACTCGTACACCCGGAACCCGGCCGAGCCGCACGACCCGGACGAGCTGGTCATCACCTTCGACAAGGGCGTGCCGGTCGCCATCGACGGCGAGACCGTCACCGCGTTGCAAGCCATCCAGGAGCTGAACCGGCGCGCGGGCGCGCAGGGCGTCGGCCGGCTGGACCTCGTCGAGGACCGGCTGGTCGGCATCAAGTCCCGCGAGGTCTACGAGGCGCCCGGCGCCATCGCGCTGATCACCGCGCACCAGGAGCTGGAGAACGTCACCCTGGAGCGCGACCTGGCCCGCTTCAAGCGGCAGGTCGAGCAGCGGTGGGCCGAGCTGGTGTACGACGGCCTGTGGTTCTCGCCGCTCAAGCACGCGCTCGACAGCTTCGTCGGCACCACCCAGCAGCACGTCACCGGCGAGATCCGGATGGTGCTGCACGGTGGCCGCGCGGTCGTCACCGGGCGGCGCAGCGACGAGTCGCTGTACGACTTCGCCCTCGCCACGTACGACGAGGGTGACACGTTCGACCAGAGTCTGGCCAAGGGCTTCGTGCAACTGTGGGGCCTGCCGAGCAAGATCGCCGCGAAGAGGGATTTGGGCAAGTGAGCGCACTGTGGGGTGGCCGGTTCGCCAGTGGTCCGGCGGACGCGATGGCGTTGCTGTCCGCGTCGACGCACTTCGACTGGCGACTGGCCCCGTACGACATCAGGGGATCCCGGGCGCACGCCCGCGTGCTGCACCGCGCGGACCTGCTGACCGCCGACGAGCTGGACCGGATGCTGGCGGCGCTGGACGTGTTGGAGGCCGACGTGGCCTCCGGCGCGTTCACCCCGACGCTGGCCGACGAGGACGTGCACACCGCGCTCGAACGCGGTCTGATCGAACGCGCCGGGCCGGAGCTGGGCGGCAAGCTGCGCGCCGGCCGGTCCCGCAACGACCAGGTGGCCACGCTGTTCCGGATGTGGCTGCGTGACGCGGCACAGCGGGTGTCGGCGGGCGTGCTCGACGTGGTCGAGGCGCTGGCGGACCAGGCGACCGCCCACGCCGCCACCGTCATGCCCGGCCGCACGCACCTCCAGTCCGCGCAGCCCGTGCTGCTCGCGCACCACCTCCTCGCCCACGGGCAGGCGCTGCTGCGCGACGTCGACCGGCTGCACGACTGGGACAGGCGGACCGCCCTGTCGCCGTACGGGTCCGGCGCGCTGGCCGGCTCGTCCCTCGGGCTCGACCCGGCGGCGGTCGCGGCGGAGCTGGGCTTCGACGGTCCGGTGGAGAACTCGATCGACGGCACCGCGTCCCGCGACTTCGCCGCCGAGATCGCGTTCGTGCTGGCCATGATCGGCGTCGACCTGTCCAGGATCGCCGAAGAGGTGATCATCTGGACGACCGCCGAGTTCCGCTTCGCGGTGCTGGACGACGCGTGGGCCACCGGCAGCTCGATCATGCCGCAGAAGAAGAACCCCGACGTCGCCGAGCTGACCCGCGGCAAGTCCGGCCGGCTCATCGGCAACCTCACGGGCCTGCTGGCGACGTTGAAGGCCCAGCCGCTCGCGTACAACCGGGACCTCCAGGAGGACAAGGAGCCCCTGTTCGACTCGGTCGAGCAGCTGGAGCTGCTGCTGCCCGCCCTGGCCGGGATGATCGCCACCATGCGGTTCGACACCGAGCGGATGGCGTCCCTCGCGCCCGCCGGGTTCACCCTCGCCACCGACATCGCCGAGTGGCTGGTGCGGCAGGGCGTGCCGTTCCGGGTGGCGCACGAGGCGGCGGGCGAGTGCGTCCGGGTCGCCGAGACGCGCGGCGTCGGCCTGGAGGACCTGACCGATGAGGAGTTCGCCACGATCTCGCCCGCGTTGACGCCGGACGTGCGTAGCGTGTTGACCGTGGAAGGTTCCATCGCGTCACGCGACGCCTACGGCGGCACCGCGCCCGACCGGGTCGCCGAGCAGTTGAAGCGGCTGCGCGACAAGGTGTCCGTTGCCCGCAACGCCTAGGCAGCTCACCGAGCAGGAGCTCGCCGTCGACCCGATCGACGCCGCGCGGCTCCTGCTCGGGAGCGTCATCGAGTCGACCACCCCCGAGGGCGTGGTCGGGGTGCGGATCGTGGAGGTCGAGGCGTACCGGGGCGGCGACGACCCGGCGTCGCACTGCTACCGCGGCCGGACACCGCGCAACGACGTGATGTTCGGCCCGGCCGGGCGGCTCTACGTGTACTTCGTCTACGGCATGCACTTCTGCGCGAACGTCGTGTCGTTGACCGACGGCGTGCCCGGCGCCGTGCTGCTGCGCGCCGGCGAGGTGCTGACCGGCAAGCCACTGGCCCACGTCCGCCGCCCGTCCGCCCGCAGCCACGCCGAGCTGGCCAAAGGGCCGGCGAGGCTGACCAGCGTCCTCGGCCTGGACCGCGAGCACAACGGCGTGAACCTCACGTCGTCCGACGCGACAGTGCGCCTCCTGGCCGGCGACCCCGTCCCGGAGTCCGACATCCGGACCGGCCCCCGCGTCGGCGTCGCGGTCGCGGTGGACGTCCCGTGGCGGTTCTGGATCGACTCGCCCGCCGTCAGCACGTACCGGCGAGGCACGCGGCGCACCCGGATCGTCACCTAGGACCACCCACCCGGAGGGACGACGACCGACGACCTGTTCGCGCGGGCGTGCAGGCTGATCGTCGGCTCGGCGGCCCCCGGATGGGGCCGCGCCGCGTACCGCGCCACCCTCTTCGGGCACGACGGGATCTCGTCCCGGACGAGCGTCGAGACGGACGGCCGCGTCTCCACCGGTCACGAACACCTCAACCCGGAGCTGCGCCGCGCGCTCCACGACCGGCTCGGCGACGCCGCCGTGGAGATCCTCATCGAACCCGACGGCACCTACGCCACCGTGGCGCCCTCATCCGCCACACCGACCAGTGGCGCCGACTGGACGCACCGTCCCGAGGCCTGGCGGTCGCCGGCCTGACCGGTCAGGCGTCCCTCGCGCACGCAGCCCGCTGGGCCGCGTGCATCGGTGCCCCCGTGCCCGCGACCAGCGTCGGCCGCCCCTACTGACGCGCCGCGCTACACCCGCACCTCGCCGAACACGTGCGCGCCGGGGGCGTCCGCGTCGTCACCCGCCCAGAACTCCACCCAGTGGCTGACGAACTCCTGCTTGGAGATCGTGCCGTCGCCGTCCATGTCCAACCGGGCGAACACGCCGTCCGTCGGCGCGTCGTTCCCCGTCCAGGCGTGGATCATCCGGGCGTACTCGGGCGCCGACACCGCGCCGTCGCCGTCCTCGTCCACCGCCTCGAACATCGACTCCGCCGTGGCCACCACGAGGTCGAGCATGGTGCCCAGGTTGCTCACCACGGACAGCACCTCGTCCACCGTGACCTTGTCGTCCCGGTCCTGGTCGGACGCCGAGCGCAGCGCGTCCCACCAGCCCATCATGATGTCCCGCAACCTCTCCTGAGCGTCCGCGCCCCGGATGTCCACCCACCGGTTCGTCAACGCCTCGAAATCGGCCCGCTCGAGGAACCCGTCGCCGTTCACGTCCATCGCGGCGAACACGATGGAGGTCTTCTTCCGCTGCAAGTCGCTGGCCACGCAAGCAAACTTGGCCGGGGAACGCGGCCAGGACAATTGACCAGCCGGGGCATACCCCGGTGCGCCAGAGTGAACAACGCGGTGACGGTGGGTAGCGCACGGCGTGGTGGGCCGCCCAGGCAGCAACGGCTCACCACGCCGTCAGCGCTCAAGGGTCAGCGCACCGTCCTCCGGTACCACCTCCGCCGCTCGCCCGACGGCAGCGCCACCCGGCTGATGATGTTCGTCAGCACGGCGCCGATCACCAGCCACAACAACGCGGCCAGACCGTCGTTGAACAGGGTCCGCACGCCGGGATCCGCCGGCGTGAACAGGTCGCGCAGACCCAGCGACACGGCCGCCGACCACGAGTCGATCAGCCGCGCGAACCCGTTCGCCGGGTTGGCGCCGCCGATCACCAGGAAGATGTGGATCGCCAGGACGATCGCGAACAGCCAGCACAGCAGGTCGATCACGGCGCACACCACGCGGACGGTGCGCACCCGGCTGTCGTCCCGCTCGACGACCTCCTCCCGCTGCGAGTACGGCGACTCGGACGGGGGGACGTACTCGGTAGGACGGTCAGCGGGACGTGGGTCGCGATCCGGATAGGTCATCGCTGTCGGTCCTCTCCATGCATCGGGGCCCCGTCGTCGGCTACCCCGATCGGGCACCGGCTCAAACCGGTTTGACCAGGTGGGGGAGAATGGCGTCCCGTGAGCGAGCACATCCTCGATGAGCTGTCCTGGCGCGGCCTGATCGCGCAGTCCACCGACCTCGACGCCCTGCGGAAGGACCTGGACGCGGGCCCGCTCACCCTCTATGCCGGGTTCGACCCGACCGCGCCCAGCCTGCACGCCGGCAACCTCGTCCCGCTGCTGATGCTGCGCCGCTTCCAGCGCGCCGGGCACCGGCCGGTCGTCCTCGCGGGCGGCGCCACCGGCATGATCGGCGACCCGCGTGACAGCGCCGAGCGCGCGCTCAACACGTTGGACACCGTCGCCGAGTGGGTCGGGCGCATCCGCGGCCAGCTGGAGCGGTTCGTCGAGTTCGACGACAGCCCCACCGGGGCGATCGTGGTCAACAACCTCGACTGGACCGGCGGCGTCGGCGTGCTGGAGTTCCTGCGCGACGTCGGCAAGCACTTCTCGGTGAACGTCATGCTCGCCCGGGAGACGGTCAAGCGCCGGCTCGAAGGCGACGGCATGTCGTACACCGAGTTCAGCTACCTCCTGCTCCAGTCCCACGACTACCTCCAGCTCAACCGGAAGTACGGGACCAAGCTCCAGGTGGGCGGCTCCGACCAGTGGGGCAACATCGTCGGCGGCGTCGACCTGGTCCGGAAAGTCGACGGCAAGTCCGTGCACGCGCTGACCGCGCCGCTGGTCACCGACGCCGAGGGCCGCAAGTTCGGCAAGTCCACCGGCGGCGGCAACGTGTGGCTCGACCCCGAGATGACGTCCCCGTACGCCTGGTACCAGTACTTCGTGAACGTGGGCGACGCCGACGTGCTCCGCTACCTGCGGCTGTTCACCTTCCTGACCCGGGAGGAGATGGCCGAGCTGGAGCGGCAGACCACCGAGGCGCCGCACCTGCGGACCGCGCAGAAGAAGCTGGCCGAGGAGTTCACCAACCTGGTGCACGGCGAGCACGAGACCAGGCAGGTCATCGCCGCCAGCCAGGCCCTGTTCGGCCGCGGCGAGCTGCGCGAGCTGGACCTCTCCACGCTCGAGGCCGCGATGGCCGAGGCGCCGACCGGCGAGGTCCGCCTGGCCGACTCGCCGACCATCGTCGACCTGCTGGTCAGCTCGGGGCTGGCGGAGAGCAAGGGCGCGGCGCGGCGCACCGTGAAGGAAGGCGGGGCGTACGTGAACAACGCGAAGGTCGTCGACGAGGAGTGGGTGCCCGCGAAGGAGGACCTGCTCCACGGCACGTGGCTGGTCGTCCGGCGCGGCAAGCGCAACACCGCCGGCGTGCGGGTGCAGGCCTGACCTGCGCGAACGCTCCAACAGCACTGGTTCGAAGGCCGCCGGTCCCCCGTGGACCGGTGGCCTTCCCCGTCTCTGGGTGTGATCGCAGTCACACTGTTGCAGTCGGATCGGGTCGGATAGCGTGGACTTGAGTGCACCACGGGCTGCTGACCTGCGGTTTCAGCCAGTGGTGTGGTGTTGCGCCCCCGATTTGACCTCCGGTTCGGCTGCGTGTAACTTTCTCCATGTCAGCACGGAACGGGCCGGGAAAGCCGGAACGGAGTGCGGCAGGTCACGAACCAAGCTCCCGCTAGCGTGGTAGAGTGGGTGACCTCGAAACGGAAGACCCAGCCCGGCTCCTCTGAGCCGTTGCGGCCAGGGCGTCTAGTTTCACCACAGCATTTCTGAATCACATGCCTCGGACCGAGCTGCGCGAGCGGTGAGTGATGATGAGCGCGTGTTCTTTGAGAACTCAACAGCGTGCCGAATAGCCAGTAAATTTATGAACCTCGTCAAGAGGTTTCCTTTGAGATTGTTACTGGACAACTGACATTATTGTCAGTGTTGTTCGGGGCGATCAAACATTCCTTATTGGAGAGTTTGATCCTGGCTCAGGACGAACGCTGGCGGCGTGCTTAACACATGCAAGTCGAGCGGTAAGGCCCTTCGGGGTACACGAGCGGCGAACGGGTGAGTAACACGTGGGTAACCTGCCCTGTACTCTGGGATAAGCCTGGGAAACTAGGTCTAATACCGGATATGACTCCACTAGGCATCTTGTGGGGTGGAAAGTTCCGGCGGTACAGGATGGACCCGCGGCCTATCAGCTTGTTGGTGGGGTAATGGCCTACCAAGGCGACGACGGGTAGCCGGCCTGAGAGGGTGACCGGCCACACTGGGACTGAGACACGGCCCAGACTCCTACGGGAGGCAGCAGTGGGGAATATTGCACAATGGGCGAAAGCCTGATGCAGCGACGCCGCGTGAGGGATGACGGCCTTCGGGTTGTAAACCTCTTTCAGCGGGGACGAAGGGCAACTGACGGTACCCGCAGAAGAAGCACCGGCTAACTACGTGCCAGCAGCCGCGGTAATACGTAGGGTGCGAGCGTTGTCCGGAATTATTGGGCGTAAAGAGCTCGTAGGCGGTTTGTTGCGTCGGCTGTGAAAACTTCACGCTTAACGTGGAGCCTGCAGTCGATACGGGCAGACTTGAGTTCGGCAGGGGAGACTGGAATTCCTGGTGTAGCGGTGAAATGCGCAGATATCAGGAGGAACACCGGTGGCGAAGGCGGGTCTCTGGGCCGATACTGACGCTGAGGAGCGAAAGCGTGGGGAGCGAACAGGATTAGATACCCTGGTAGTCCACGCCGTAAACGGTGGGTGCTAGGTGTGGGGGACTTCCACGTCCTCCGTGCCGCAGCTAACGCATTAAGCACCCCGCCTGGGGAGTACGGCCGCAAGGCTAAAACTCAAAGGAATTGACGGGGGCCCGCACAAGCGGCGGAGCATGTGGATTAATTCGATGCAACGCGAAGAACCTTACCTGGGCTTGACATGCACTGGAAAGCCGTAGAGATACGGCCCCCCTTGTGGCCGGTGTACAGGTGGTGCATGGCTGTCGTCAGCTCGTGTCGTGAGATGTTGGGTTAAGTCCCGCAACGAGCGCAACCCTCGTTCCATGTTGCCAGCGCGTAATGGCGGGGACTCATGGGAGACTGCCGGGGTCAACTCGGAGGAAGGTGGGGATGACGTCAAGTCATCATGCCCCTTATGTCCAGGGCTTCACACATGCTACAATGGCCGGTACAGAGGGCTGCTAAGCCGTGAGGTGGAGCGAATCCCACAAAGCCGGTCTCAGTTCGGATCGGGGTCTGCAACTCGACCCCGTGAAGTCGGAGTCGCTAGTAATCGCAGATCAGCAACGCTGCGGTGAATACGTTCCCGGGCCTTGTACACACCGCCCGTCACGTCACGAAAGTCGGTAACACCCGAAGCCCGTGGCCCAACCCGTAAGGGGGGGAGCGGTCGAAGGTGGGACTGGCGATTGGGACGAAGTCGTAACAAGGTAGCCGTACCGGAAGGTGCGGCTGGATCACCTCCTTTCTAAGGAGCATTCCTCACCGGTTCTCTTCTGGAGGGCCTGTGGAGAGCCTCGCGATCGGCGGATGATCGATCGGTGGTTGCTCAATGATGTGGATGCTGGCTACATGCAGGACCTCGGGTTGTCGACGGTGTCAGTACTGTCCGTAAGGGCGTGGAAGGGATCGTCGAGGGTTCAGGGTTTCTGTTCGGCACGCTGTTGGGTCCTGAGAGAACACGTGAGTGTTCGATCAGCGGGAAACGACAGGACGGTCTCCGTCCGCGAACCGCCGGCTCCGGTCGGTAGGCGTGGGCAGTGTGGGATGGTGTCTGGTTGTTCTTTGAGAACTGCACAGTGGATGCGAGCATCTTTGTGGCAAGTTATTAAGGGCACACGGTGGATGCCTTGGCACCAGGAGCCGATGAAGGACGTAGGAGACTGCGAAAAGCCTTGGGGAGCTGTCAACCGAGCTGAGATCCAAGGGTATCCGAATGGGGAAACCCGGCCCCAGTCATGTGGGGTCACCCACGCCTGAACACATAGGGCGTGTGGAGGGAACGCGGGGAAGTGAAACATCTCAGTACCCGCAGGAAGAGAAAACAACCGTGATTCCGTGAGTAGTGGCGAGCGAAAGCGGATGAGGCTAAACCGTATTCGTGTGATACCCGGCAGGGGTTGCGTGTGCGGGGTCGTGGGACCTGTTCGTCAGTTCTGCCGAGCTGGCAAGGAGTTATAAAACGGTGTTGTTAGCGGAACGCGTCTGGAAAGCGTGGCCGTAGAGGGTGAAAGTCCCGTACGCGAAAACTCACCGTCTTCTTACAGTGTTCCCAAGTAGCAGCGTACTCGTGAAATTCGCTGTGAATCTGGCGGGACCACCCGCTAAGCCTAAATACTACCTGGTGACCGATAGCGGACTAGTACCGTGAGGGAAAGGTGAAAAGTACCCCGGGAGGGGAGTGAAATAGTACCTGAAACCGTGTGCCTACAATCCGTCGGAGCCTTTAGGGGTGACGGCGTGCCTTTTGAAGAATGAGCCTGCGAGTTAGTGCTGCGTGGCGAGGTTAACCCGTGTGGGGTAGCCGTAGCGAAAGCGAGTCCGAATAGGGCGATCCAGTCGCGTGGTCTAGACCCGAAGCGGAGTGATCTAGCCATGGCCAGGGTGAAGCGCGGGTAAGACCGCGTGGAGGCCCGAACCCACCAGGGTTGAAAACCTGGGGGATGAGCTGTGGTTAGGGGTGAAAGGCCAATCAAACTCCGTGATAGCTGGTTCTCCCCGAAATGCATTTAGGTGCAGCGTCGTGTGTTTCGTGCCGGAGGTAGAGCACTGGATGGTCTAGGGGGCCCACAAGCTTACCGAAATCAACCAAACTCCGAATGCCGGTACGTGAGAGCGCGGCAGTGAGACTGCGGGGGATAAGCTTCGTAGTCGAGAGGGAAACAGCCCAGAACGCCGGCTAAGGCCCCTAAGTGTGTGCTAAGTGGGAAAGGATGTGGGGTCGCCCAGACAACCAGGAGGTTGGCTTAGAAGCAGCCACCCTTTAAAGAGTGCGTAATAGCTCACTGGTCAAGTGGTCCTGCGCCGACAATGTAGCGGGGCTCAAGCACACCGCCGAAGCCGTGTCATTTCAGTGTAATGCTGGGATGGGTAGGGGAGCGTCGTTCAGCCATTGAAGCGCCGGAGTGATCCAGGTGTGGAGGCTGGACGAGTGAGAATGCAGGCATGAGTAGCGAAAGACGAGTGAGAAACTCGTCCGCCGGATGACCAAGGGTTCCTGGGCCAGGCTAATCCGCCCAGGGTAAGTCGGGACCTAAGGCGAGGCCGACAGGCGTAGTCGATGGACAACGGGTTGATATTCCCGTACCCGTGTGAACGCGCCCATGGCGAACCTTGTGATACTAACCGCCCGAAGCCCGCTCTGTCCCTTCGGGGGCGGGGTGACGTGGAGCGCGGGACCTGAACTTGTAGTAGTCAAGCGATGGGGTGACGCAGGAGGGTAGCTCCGCCAGTGAGTGGTAGTACTGGTGTAAGCGTGTAGGCCGTCTGGTAGGCAAATCCGCCAGGCATCAGGGCTGAGACGTGATGCATAGCCGATTGAGGCGAAGTAGAGTGATCCCATGCTGCCGAGAAAAGCCTCTAGTGAGTGTTCATGCGGCCCGTACCCCAAACCGACACAGGTGGTCAGGTAGAGAATACCGAGGCGATCGGGCGAACTGTGGTTAAGGAACTCGGCAAAATGCCCCCGTAACTTCGGGAGAAGGGGGGCCGAGGGATTTGAAGCCCCTTGCGGGCTAGGATTTTTCGGCCGCAGAGACCAGCGAGAAGCGACTGTTTACTAAAAACACAGGTCCGTGCGAAGTCGCAAGACGATGTATACGGACTGACGCCTGCCCGGTGCTGGAACGTTAAGGGGACCGGTTAGTCTTTCGGGGCGAAGCTGAGAACTTAAGCGCCAGTAAACGGCGGTGGTAACTATAACCATCCTAAGGTAGCGAAATTCCTTGTCGGGTAAGTTCCGACCTGCACGAATGGCGTAACGACTTCTCGACTGTCTCAACCACAGGCCCGGCGAAATTGCATTACGAGTAAAGATGCTCGTTACGCGCGGCAGGACGGAAAGACCCCGGGACCTTTACTATAGCTTGGTATTGGTGTTCGGTTCGGCTTGTGTAGGATAGGTGGGAGACTGTGAAGCGCTGACGCCAGTCAGTGTGGAGTCGTCGTTGAAATACCACTCTGGTCGTACTGGATGTCTAACCTCGGTCCGTGATCCGGATCAGGGACAGTGCCTGGTGGGTAGTTTAACTGGGGCGGTTGCCTCCCAAAGAGTAACGGAGGCGCTCAAAGGTTCCCTCAGCCTGGTTGGCAATCAGGTGTCGAGTGCAAGTGCACAAGGGGGCTTGACTGTGAGACCGACAGGTCGAGCAGGGACGAAAGTCGGAACTAGTGATCCGGCCATGGCTTGTGGAAGCGTGGTCGCTCAACGGATAAAAGGTACCCCGGGGATAACAGGCTGATCTTGCCCAAGAGTCCATATCGACGGCATGGTTTGGCACCTCGATGTCGGCTCGTCGCATCCTGGGGCTGGAGTAGGTCCCAAGGGTTGGGCTGTTCGCCCATTAAAGCGGTACGCGAGCTGGGTTTAGAACGTCGTGAGACAGTTCGGTCCCTATCCGCCGCGCGCGTAGGATACTTGCGGAAGGCTGTCCCTAGTACGAGAGGACCGGGACGGACGGACCTCTGGTGTGCCAGTTGTCCTGCCAAGGGCATTGCTGGTTGGCTACGTTCGGAAGGGATAACCGCTGAAAGCATCTAAGCGGGAAGCCTGTTCCTAGATGAGGTATCCCACCCCTTTGTGGGTTAAGGCCCCCAAGAGACCATTGGGTTGATAGGCCGGAGATGGAAGGTCGGTAACGGCTGGAGTTGACCGGTACTAATAGGCCGAGGACTTGTCATGAAGACGCTACGCATCCACTGTGCGGTTCTGAAAGAACCGAACCGGACCATCTGGTCGGGGACGATTGTGTCCCGGGTCGGGTGCCTACGGGTTGGTAATTTCATAGTGTTTCGGTGGTCATAGCGGTGGGGGAACACCCGGTCCCATTCCGAACCCGGTAGTTAAGCCTTCCAGCGCCGATGGTACTGCACTCGTGAGGGTGTGGGAGAGTAGGACGCCGCCGAACATTCTTCCCTGAAAGGGCTTGTGGTTGGGGGCACATTGATTTGTGCTCCACACCGCAAGCCCTTTCGGCGTGTCCACCAGTAGGAGGAGCTAGTGCCCAGGTTCGGGGATCGACCCGGCGACCGTCAGCGTGGCCAGGGAGACCGACCGCGCCGATCCGACGACGGTGGCCGTACCCAGGGAAGCCGTAAGCCGACCACCAGCAGTGGCGGTGGCCGTGACGCCCGTGGGTCGGGTGAACGGTCGACCGGTGGCTACCCGCGTCGGGACGACCGGCCAGGCAATGACCGGTACCGCAGCGGCGACAAGCCTCGCGGTGGCGACCGGCGAGATGACAACCGAGGCGAGCGGCCTCGTTATGACAAGCCTCGTGACGACCGTGGCGCCGCGCCGCGCCGGGATTCCGGTGAGCGGCCCCGCTACGACAAGCCTCGTGATGATCGCGGTGGCGCTCCGCGTCGCGACGACCGCCCCAGTGGTGACCGGGGCGGGTTCCGGCGCGATGACAGCCGTGGTGAGCGTCCTCGTTACGACCGTGGCTCCGCCGATCGCGGTGCGGCCCGTGGGGCTGACCGTGGTGGCGAACGCCCCAGCTACCCGCGTCGGGACGACCGGCCGAGCGGTGACCGTCCCAGCTACCCCCGTCGTGATGACCGTGCGGGTAGCGGCCGTCCGAGCAGCGGTGGTGACTACCCGCGTCGCGATGACCGGCCCAGTGGTGATCGTGGTGGGTTCCGCAAGGACGACCGCGGTGACCGCCCGAGCTATCCGCGTCGTGATGACCGTGCGGGTAGCGGCCGTCCGAGCAGTGGTGGCGGTTACCCGCGTCGCGATGACCGGCCCAGTGGCGATCGTGGTGGGTTCCGCAAGGACGACCGCGGCGACCGCCCGAGCTACCCGCGTCGTGATGACCGCGCCGGTGGTGGCGAGCGGACGAGTTACCAGCGTCGGGACGACCGGCCGAGCGGTGACCGTCCCAGCTACCCCCGTCGTGATGACCGTGCGGGTAGCGGCCGTCCGAGCAGCGGTGGTGGCTACCCGCGTCGCGATGACCGGCCCAGTGGTGACCGTGGTGGGTTCCGCAAGGACGACCGCGGCGACCGCCCGAGCTACCCGCGTCGCGACGACCGCACCGGCAGTGGCGAGCGCCCCAGCTACCCCCGCCGGGACGACCGGCCCAGTGGCGACCGTCCCAGCTACCCGCGTCGTGATGACCGCGCCGGTGGTGGCGAGCGGACGAGTTACCCGCGTCGCGACGACCGGCCGAGCGGTGACCGTCCCAGCTACCCCCGCCGGGACGACAAGCCGAGTGGTAACCGTCCCAGCTATCCGCGTCGTGATGACCGTGCGGGCAGCGGCCGTCCGAGCAGTGGCGGTGGCTACCCGCGTCGCGATGACCGTGCGGGCAGCGGCCGTCCGAGCAGTGGCGGTGGCTACCCGCGTCGCGATGACAAGCCCAGTGGTGACCGTGGCGAGCGTCCCAGCTACCCGCGTCGGGACGACCGGCCTCGTTACGAGAAGCCCAGCCATGGCGGTAAGCCTCGCCAGGACAAGCCCCGTTACGACAAGCCGTCGCATGATCGGCCTGTGCACGACAAGCCGAGTGACGATCGTCGGGACGCGCGGAGCCGTGAGCGGGCCGCGCGGTTCCAGGATCGGGTTTCCCAGACCGATGACTCGAAGGTCACCGAGGACGCTGCCGTCGACGCGGCCGTGGTCGACGCGGCCGAGCTGGATGCGGTCGGGGTCGAGGGCTCGGTAGGTGCTGAGGCTGAGGACCGGGACGAGGCGTCAGCGGCGATCGAGGAGACTGCCGACACGACGGCTGACACCGCTGCCGACAAGGCGGTCGACACGACCGCTGACGGGGTTGCCGACAAGGCTGCTGCCGGGACCGTTGTCGAAGCGGCGGCCGAGCCGGCTCCTGCGGCTGACTCGGACGAGCCCGTGTACGTGCGGGCACGGACGCCGGAGGTGCCCGAGGGCGCCGACATCTCCGCGCTCGACCCCGAGGTCAAGCAGGAGCTGCGCGGGCTGCCCAAGGGTCTGGCCGACATCGTCGGCCGGCACCTCGCGGCGGCGGGCATGCTGATCGACAGCGAGCCCGAGCTGGCGCTGGAGCACGCGCGGTACGCGCGGTCGAAGGCGGCGCGGGTCGCGGTGGTCCGGGAAGCCGCCGGGCTGACCGCCTACCACGCCGGCGAGTGGGCCGAGGCGTTGTCCGAGCTGCGGGCCGCACGCCGCATGTCGAACAGCACCGGGCACGTCGCGGTGATGGCGGACTGCGAGCGGGCGCTGGGGCGTCCGGAGCGGGCCATCGAGCTGGCGCGTGAGGCCCAGGTCGCGACGCTGGCCCCCGAGGAGGCGGTGGAGCTGCGGATCGTGGCGGCCGGCGCACGTCGGGACATGGGTCAGCTGGACGCGGCCGTGGTGGCTCTGCAGGGCGACGACCTGGACGAGAAGCGGCGTGAGCCGTGGAGCGCCCGGCTGTTCTACGCCTACGCCGACAACCTGGAGGCGGCGGGCCGCACCGACGAGGCCGTCAAGTGGTTCCTCAACGCGGCCCAGGCCGATGACGACAACGAGACCGATGCGGCCGAGCGGGCGTTCGACCTGAGCCCGCAGGAGTGAGCACCCGGCAGTGAGCTCGGGAGAGTGAGCGCCGAACCGGTGTGAACCCCGAAGTCGCAACACAAGTCACACCTGAAGGCTCGGCGCCACCCGGCGCCGAGCCTTCAGACTGTCCACAGGACACCGCGAACGGAGACGCCCGTGCTGCTGGCCCGCTACGACGCCCTGCTGCTGGATCTCGACGGCACGGTCTACCGGGGCCGGGAAGTCGTCCCGGGCGCGGTGGAGGCGGTCGCCGCCGCCCGTGCGCACGGCACCGGCATCCGGTTCGTCACGAACAACGCGTCCCGGTCGCCGGAGACCGTCGCCGAGCACCTGAACGAACTGGGCTTCCACGCCGCGCTGGACGAGGTGAGCACGAGTGCCCAGGCGGGCGCGGCGATGCTGCTCGACCTGGTGCCGGCCGGGAGCACGGTGCTGGTCCTCGGCACGGACGCGTTGGCCGAGCAGGTGCGGCAGCGCGGGTTCGAGCCGACCGACCGCGCCGACGACGCCAAGGCCGTGCTGCAGGGGTTGTCGCAGGACCTGGGGTGGCGTGAGCTGGCCGAGGCGTGCGTCGCGATCCGGAACGGCGCGCGCTGGGTCGCCTGCAACGTGGACGCGACGCTGCCGACCGAACGCGGTCTGCTGCCCGGCAACGGCTCGCTGGTCGCCGCGCTGAAGACGGCCACCGGTGCGGAACCGCTGGTGGCGGGCAAGCCGGCGACGCCGCTGCTGGAGCAGGCGGCGAAGTCCGCGGGCGCGCAACGGCCGCTGGTCGTGGGCGACCGGCTGGACACCGACATCGCGGGCGCGGTGAACGCGGGCATGGACTCGTTGCTGGTGCTCACCGGCGTGTCCACGGAGGCGGAGGCGGCGAGCCTGCCGGAGGACCTGCGTCCTACCTATGTGGCTGCCGACCTCTCGGTGCTGTTTCGGCTACCTTGAATCCCGTGAGCTTCGAGGTTCCCCTTCCCGGCCCGCCGCGTGATCCCGTGGCCGGGATCGACGACGCCCTGGCCGGTCTCGACGGGCTGGATCAGCTCGACGTGGTCGAGCACGTGGCCCGGTTCGACGACGCGCACATGGCGTTGACCGCCGCGTTGTCCACCATCGACAAGGTCTGACCGGTGCCGCGCAGGGCTCGGCTGGACGCCGAACTGGTCCGCCGCGGGCTGGCCAGGTCACGGGAGCACGCGAGCCAACTCGTCGCCGAGGGCAAGGTGACCGTGCGGGGCACGGTGGCCACGAAACCCGCCACGGCCGTCGAACTGGACACCGCGCTGGTGGTCCGCGAGACGAACGACCCGAACTACGCCTCGCGGGGCGCGCACAAGCTGGTCGGCGCGCTGGAGGCGTTCGAGGCGGTGCAGGTCGAGGGGAAGCGGTGCCTGGACGCCGGCGCGTCGACCGGCGGGTTCACCGACGTGCTGCTGCGCGCGGGGGCACGGCAGGTCGTCGCGGCCGATGTGGGCCGGGGGCTGCTGGACTGGCGGTTGCGCACGGACGACCGGGTCGTGGTCAAGGACAAGACGAACGTGCGGTCGTTGACCCCGGAGGACATCGGCGGTCCGGTCGACGTGGTCGTGGCCGACCTGTCGTTCATCTCGTTGCGGCTCGTGCTGCCCGCGCTGGCCGCGTGCCTCGACGGGGAGGGCCACCTGGTCCCGATGGTGAAACCCCAGTTCGAGGTCGGCAAGGACCGGCTCGGTTCGGGCGGTGTGGTGCGTGGTCCGGAGCTGCGCGCCGAGGCGGTGCTGGACGTGGTCGCGTCCGCCGCCGGGCTCGGCCTGCGGCTGCACGGTGTCACGGCCAGCCCCCTGCCCGGACCGTCGGGCAACGTCGAGTTCTTCGTCTGGCTGCGCCGGGGCGAGCCCCTGGACGTCGCGGACGCCACCGCGCTCGTGCGCGCCGCCGTAGCGGAAGGGCCCCAGTGAACGTGCCCGCAGCCAACGCCCCCTCGGCGAACGCGTCCCCAGCGAACGCCCGCCCGGGGGACATCCCCTCGGCGAACGCTCCCGCGGTGAACGTCGCGGCGACCGGCGGTCCGGTGACGAGGGAGATCCTGCTGGTCGTCCACACCGGACGGCGCAGCAACGTGCTGGTGGCCCAGGAGGTCGCGGCGCGGTTCGCGGCGGGCGGGGTGCGGCTGCGGGTGCTGGAGGACGAGGCGCCGGAGCTGGACCCGTCCTGCTTCACGCAGGTGGTGCTCGCCGACGAGAAGGCCGCCGAGGGTACCGAGCTGGTGTTCGTCCTCGGTGGTGACGGCACGCTGCTGCGCGCGGCCGAGTTGGCGCGGGCGGCGGGGGTGCCGGTGCTGGGGGTGAACCTGGGCCGGGTCGGGTTCCTGGCCGAGGCGGACTCCGACGCGCTGTACGAGGCGATCACGCACGTCATCGACCGGGACTACGAGGTCGAGGAGCGGATGACGGTCGACATCACGGCGTCGGTGAACGGCGACGTGCTGGAGACCACGTGGGCGCTGAACGAGGCCAGCGTGGAGAAGAGCACGCGGGAACGCATCCTGGACGTGGTGGTGGAGGTCGACGGCCGACCGGTGTCGGCGTTCGGCTGCGACGGCGTGCTGGTGGCCACCCCGACCGGGTCGACGGCGTACGCGTTCTCCGCGGGCGGGCCGGTGGTGTGGCCGGACGTGCAGGCCCTGCTGGTGGTGCCGAGCAACGCGCACGCCCTGTTCGCGCGGCCCCTGGTGGTGTCGCCGGGGTCGGTGGTGGCGCTGGAGGTCGACCCGGAGGGTCACCCGGCGGTGCTGTGCGCGGACGGCCGCCGCACGGTGAACCTGCCGCCGGGGGCGCGGGTCGAGGTGGTCGGCGGCCGGACCCCGTTGCGGCTGATCCGGCTCCGGCAGGGGCCGTTCACGGACCGGTTGGTGGAGAAGTTCGGGCTGCCGGTGCAGGGGTGGCGCGGCCCCTCGGCCGGCTGAAGATCAAGTAGGGCGCACCGGCCCCCGAGCACACGCTTTGCCCGTGTCGCCCAGTAGTGTTCGGCACGTGCTGGCCGAGATGCGCATCCAGGGCCTCGGTGTGATCGACGAGGCCACCCTTGAGCTCGACGCCGGTTTCACCGTGGTGACGGGCGAGACCGGTGCGGGCAAGACGATGGTCGTGACCGGGCTCCACCTGTTGGGCGGTGGCCGGGCCGAGGCGTCCCGCGTGCGCAACGGCGCGGACAAAGCGGTGGTGGAGGGGCGGTTCCACGCGCCCGCGGGCAGCCCGGCGGCGAAGGTCGCCGAGGAGGTCGGCGGCGAGCCGGACGACGACGGCAGCGTGATCGCGATCCGCACCGTCGGCGCCGACGGCCGCTCCCGCGCCCACCTGGGCGGCAGGTCCGTGCCGGTCGGGGTGTTGGCGGAGCTGACCGAGCAGCTGCTCGCGGTGCACGGGCAGAACGACCAGCTGCGGCTGCTGCGGCCGACCGAGCAGCGCGCCGTGCTGGACAGGTTCGCCGGTGACGAGGTGGCCGAGCCGCTGCGGGCGTACCGGAAGGTGCGCGACGAGTGGCTGCGGGTGGCGACGGAGCTGACCGAGCGCACCGCCCGGTCGCACGAGCTGGCCCGCGAGGCCGAGATGCTGCGGCACGGCCTGGCCGAGATCACCTCGGTCGACCCGAAGCCCGGTGAGGACGAGGAGCTGGTCGCCGAGGCGCGTCGGCTCGCCGACGCCGACCAGTTGCGCGAGTCCGCGTCCGGCGCGCAGTACGCGGTGGCGGGTTCACCGGACGGCGACCCGGACGTGCCCGGCGCGCTGGGGCTGATCGGCGAGGCCCGGCGGCGGCTGGTGGCGTCCGACGACCCGCAGCTGCGCGGGATGGAGTCGCGGCTGGTCGAGGCCGAGACGCTGCTGGCGGACGTGGGCGCGGAGATCGCGTCGTACCTGGAGCACCTGGACGCCGACCCGGCGCGGCTGGAGCAGGTGCTCGCCCGCCAGGCCGAGTTGAAGTCGTTGACGCGCAAGTACGCGGCGGACGTGGACGGCGTGATCGCGTGGGCGCAGGACGCGTCGTCGCGGCTGGCCGGGTTGGACACGTCGGACGAGGCGTTGGCGGCGTTGGCCGCGCGGCGCGACGAGCTGGCAGTGGAGCTGGCCGGGTACGCGCGGCAGGTGACGGCCGCGCGGGTCGCCGCGGCGGAGGAGCTCGGCCTGGCGGTGTCCGAGGAGCTGACCGGGCTGGCCATGCCGCACGCCACGGTCGAGGTGGCGGTGCGGCCGAGGGTGGCCGAGCAGGGTGACCCGCAGGCCGTGGACGTGGACGGGCAGCGGCTGCACGCGGGCACGGGCGGTGTGGACGACGTGGAGCTGCGCTTGATCGCGCACCCCGGCGCGCCCGCCCTTCCGGTGCACAAGGGCGCGTCCGGCGGTGAGCTGTCCCGGGTGATGCTGGCGTTGGAGGTCGTGCTGTCGCACTCCGACCCGGTGCCGACGCTGGTGTTCGACGAGGTCGACGCGGGTGTCGGCGGTCGGGCGGCGGTGGAGGTGGGCCGCCGGCTGGCCCGGTTGGCGCGCAGTCACCAGGTGATAGTGGTGACGCACCTGCCGCAGGTCGCCGCGTTCGCGGACCGGCACCTGGTGGTGGACAAGACGGCGGACGGCGTGCTGACGCGCAGCGGTGTGCGCAGGCTGGACGAGTCGCAGCGGGTGGTCGAGCTGGCCCGGATGCTCGCCGGCATGGACTCCACCGACACCGGTCGGGCGCACGCCGAGGAGTTGTTGGCGGCGGCGAAGGCCGACAAGGAGAGCGTGCCCGTGGTGCGCCGCAAGGCGCGCAAGAGGTGAGCCGGAGACTGCTCGGGGTGCTGCTGCTCGTGGCGTCCGCGGCGGCGGCCGTGGTCGGCACGTTCCTGCCGTTGTACTGGACGGGCAGCGTTTTCGGCGACCGCGAGGAGACCAGGGTCGGGTTCACCGCGACGTCGTGGCGCGTCACCACGGGGTCCGCGGAGCTGGACGTCGACATGGTGGTGGGGCAGAGCCCCCAGTACGGGGTGCCGATCGTGTTCGCGGCGGTGCTGCTGCTGGTCGCGGCGGCGCTGGTGTTCCTGCCGGAGCACCAGAGGTTGGCTGCCCGGTACACGGCGGTCGGCGGCGCCGGTCTGCTCGTCGGGTCGGTGTGGGGAACGGGCGTGGTGGTGGTGACCGCGCTGTCGCAGGAGAATCCGCACGCGCCGCGCAGCTACATGGTGGAAGTCGGCGAGGGCACGGTGCTGTTGATCGCGGCGGCCGTGGTCGCGGTGGTCGGCGCGGTGCTGATCCACGGCCAGCGCGCGGAGCCGCGTCCCGAGGGAGCGGTGGTGTACCGGGTGGACGAGGGCGGGGACGACATGGACACCCCGCCGTTCGGGATGCCGGTGGTCGGGATGCCGGTCGCGGAGGTGCCGGTGGTCGAGATCGCGCCGATCCCCGAGACGGTTCCGGCGGGGCGCGAGGGGGACGGGTGAGCCGGCGGCTGCTCGGTGCGGTGCTGCTGCTGGCGGCCGGTGTCGGCGCCGCGGTCGGCACGTTCCTGCCGCTGTACTGGGAAGGCGCCCACGTCGGGGTCGACTCGCTGCGGGTGGTCACGTCGTCGTGGAAGCTGGAGCTCCAGAACGTGTCGCCGGAGTTCGCCGACATGCCGCCTTGGCAGAGCCCCCGGTTCGGGGTGCCGATCGCGGTGTCGGCGGTGCTGCTGGTGGTCGCGGCTGCGCTGGTGCTCCTGCCGGAGCACCAGCGGCTGGCGGCTCGTTACCTCGGGGTCGGCGCGACGGGCCTCATGGCCGGCTCGGTGGCGGCGACGGGGATGTACGTGAGGGCGATGGTCGGCAACGCGCCGCCGTCCGACGACATCGGGACGTACTCCGGTGGGGTGGGCGAGGGCCTCCTGGTGCTCGTCGCGGCGGTGGTGGCCGCGGTGGTCGGCGTGGTGCTGATCCACGGCCGCCGTGCGGAGCCGCGTCCCGAGGGAGCGGTGGTGTACCGGGTGGACGAGGGCGACGACGACATGGACACCCCGCCGTTCGGGATGCCGGTGGTCGGAATGCCGGTCGCGGGGGCGCCGGAGGTGCCGGTGGTCGAGGTCGCGCAGATCCCCGAGTCCGAGTACGAGCGGCCCACCGGGGGGCCCGACCACACCAGGTGATACTCCGAGTGGCCGAGCGGACCGGCGTCACCCTACCGGGTTAATCTGTCCACTGTGGAATGGTGACGGCACTGACCTGCCCGGATTCGTTCGGCGTGTTGCCCGTGGAACCGCGCGCGAGGTGAGTCACCATCGGTTCATGAAGCTCTCCGCGTTGCTCGGCCGCACGAACCGCGAACTGCCCGGGGTCGTCGGTGTGGCGCGGGTCGATCGCCGTTCCGGCGACCTGCTGCGCCGGCTGAGTCCCGGTGACGTCGCGGTGCTCGACCACGTCGACATCGACCGCCGCACGGCCGAGGCCCTGGTGCACGCCGGGGTGGTGGGCGTGGTGAACGCGTCGTCGTCCATCTCCGGCCGGTTCCCGAACCTCGGCCCGGAACTGCTGCTCGATGCGGGCATCCCGCTGGTCGACGGTGTCGGTACGTCGGTGCTGCGCGACCTGCGGGACGGCACGAAGCTGCGCCTGCACGAAGGCGTGATCTTCGTCGGCGACAAGGAGGTCGCGCGGGGCGCCGAGCAGACCGCCGAGTCGATCGCCGACGCGATGATCGAGGCCAAGGCGGGCATGGCCGCGCAGCTGGAGGCGTTCTCCGCGAACACCATCGAGTTCCTGCGCCGGGAACGGGCGCTGATCCTCGACGGCGTGGGTGTGCCCGAACTGGTCGTGCCGGTCCGGGACCGGCAGGTGCTGGTCGTCGCGGGCGGTCCCACGCACGCCGACGAGCTGCGCAAACTGCGCAAGTACATCCGGGAGTACCGGCCGGTGCTGATCGGCGTCGACGCGGGCGCGGACACCCTGCACGCCGCCGGGTTCAAGCCGGACGTCATCGTCGGCGACCCGGACGCCATCAGCACCGAGACGTTGAGGTCCGGCTCCGAGGTCGTGGTGCCCGCGCAGGTCGACGGCCACGCGCCGGGGCTGGAGCGCATCCAGGACCTGGGGATCGGCGCGGTGACGTTCCCCGCGACGGGAAACGCCGAGGACCTCGCGCTGCTGCTGGCGGACGCGCACGGCGCTTCGATGGTGGTGACCGTCGGCCTCCAGGCCGGTCTGCGCGAGTTCCTGGACCGCGGGCACTCCGGGTCCAACCCGTCGACGTTCCTCACCCGGCTCAAGCTGGGCAACAAGCTCGTGGACGGGCACGCCGTCGCCGCGCTGCACCGCAGCCGGGTGTCGCTGGGTGCGATCGCGTTGCTGGTGCTGTCCGCGGTCGTCGTGATGGTCGCCGCGCTGGCGGTGTCCGGGGTCGGCCAGGTCTACGTGGACCTGGCGGCCGACGCGTTCCGATCCGTCGTCGACTGGTTCAGGGGGTTGTTCGCGTGATCTCGCTGCGCTACCACATCGTCTCCATCACCGCGGTGTTCCTGGCGCTGGCGGTCGGGGTGGTGCTCGGCTCCACCGCCATCAGCGGCCGGTTGCTGTCCGGGCTCAACGACGACAAGAGCGCGTTGGGCGAGGAGGTCGCCGCGCTCCAGGCCGAGCGCAACGCCATGGACGCCCGGCTCGCCGACTCGGACCGGTTCGCCGCCTCGGTCGGCCCGCTCGCGGTGAAGGGGCAGCTGGCGGAGCGGACCGTCGTGGTCGTCACCACCGCCGACACCACGCCGAACGACCGGGACGCGCTGACCGAGCTGCTGCGCGCGGCGGGCGCGACGGTGACCGGCGAAGTGCAGCTCACCGAGTCGTTCGCCGACCCGGACAAGGCCGACCAGCTGCTGAACCTGGTCGCCCGGCTCCAGCCCGCCGGCACCCAGCTGCCGACCGGCACCGACCCCGGCACCCGGGCGGGCGCGCTGCTCGGCACGCTGCTGCTGATCAGCAAGGACGACAACCAGCCGCAGGCCACGCCGGACGAGACGGCGGCGGCGCTGGGCGGGCTGGCGAGCGCCGGTTTCGTCAAGCCGGGTCAGAACCTGCGGCCGGCCCAGCTGGCCGTCGTGCTGACGGGTGGCGCGGTGCGGGGCGACTCGTCGGCGGACCGGGCGGCGACGGTGGCGCGGTTCGCGAGCCAGCTCGACCGGTCCGGCGCGGGCGCGGTGCTGGCGGGCGGCTCGGGTTCGGCGGACGGGACCGGCGCGGTCGGCGTGGCGCGGGCGGACACGGCGTCCACGTCGGTGCTGTCCACGGTGGACAACGTGGACACGGCCGGCGGGCGGGTGGTGACCGTGCTGGCGTTGCGGGAGCAGCTGGAGGGCAGGTCGGGGCGGTACGGGGTGGCGGGCAACGCCGAGGGCATCGCGCCCGGGGCCGTGGGCTGACCCTGCCGGTCCCCGGTGCCGCTGCCGGTTCCGCCACGGCTGCCGGTCCGGTGCCGGGTGCTGGTGTCGGGTGCCGATGCCCAGGTGCAGGTGTGGCTGCTGTGCCGGTGTCCTGCGCGTTCCGACGTGTTGCCGGGTGTTTCCGGGTGGTTCACCGGCCGGTGGCGCGCGGTCCGGGCGGTCGTAGGCCATCCGAGTGACACGCCACCGGGCCTGCCGGCGCGCTGGGTGACCGGCGGCGTGTTAGCGTTAGGGCCCGTGGACAGGGCGCTGAGCTGTGCGGAACCGCCGCAGCCGGTCCCCTTGCGGACATCCAGACCACGGGGAGCCTCTTTGGTGCAGCAGGCACGTACGACCAAGCACGTTTTCGTCACCGGGGGCGTGGCGTCGTCCCTCGGCAAGGGGCTGACCGCGTCGAGCCTCGGACAGCTGCTCACCGCACGTGGACTCCGCGTGACCATGCAGAAGCTGGACCCGTACCTCAACGTGGACCCGGGCACGATGAACCCGTTCCAGCACGGCGAGGTCTTCGTCACCGACGACGGCGCGGAGACCGACCTGGACATCGGCCACTACGAGCGGTTCCTGGCGCGCGACCTGTCCGGTGACGCGAACGTCACCACCGGGCAGGTCTACTCCGAGGTCATCGCGAAGGAGCGGCGCGGCGAGTACCTGGGCGACACGGTCCAGGTGATCCCGCACATCACCGACGAGATCAAGCGGCGCATCCGCGCCATGGCCGAGCCGGGCGCCGACGGTGTCACCCCGCACGTGGTGATCACCGAGGTCGGCGGCACGGTCGGCGACATCGAGTCGCTGCCGTTCCTGGAGGCGTGCCGGCAGGTGCGCCACGACGTCGGCCGCGACAACGTCTTCTTCCTGCACGTCTCGCTGGTGCCGTACCTGGCGCCGTCGGGCGAGCTGAAGACCAAGCCGACGCAGCACTCCGTCGCGGCGCTGCGCAACATCGGCATCCAGCCCGACGCGATCGTGTGCCGGGCCGACCGGGAGATCCCGGACGCGCTGAAGCGCAAGATCGGCCTGATGTGCGACGTGGACACCGACGCGGTGGTGGCGGCGGTGGACGCGCGGTCCATCTACGACATCCCCAAGGTGCTGCACGGCGAGGGCCTGGACGCGTACGTGGTGCGGCGGCTCGGGCTGCCGTTCCGCGACGTCGACTGGACCGTGTGGGGCGACCTGCTGGAGCGGGTGCACAACCCGTCCGAGAAGGTCCGCATCGCGCTGGTCGGCAAGTACGTCGACCTGCCGGACGCCTACCTGTCGGTGACCGAGGCGCTGCGCGCGGGCGGGTTCGCCCACCGCACCAAGGTCGAGATCGTGTGGGTCCCGTCGGACGAGTGCCAGACGCCGTCCGGCGCGGCGCACGCGTTGGGCGGGCTGGACGCGATCCTCATCCCCGGCGGTTTCGGGGTGCGCGGCATCGAGGGCAAGATCGGTGCGATCACGTACGCGCGGACCCGGGGCCTCCCGTTGTTGGGGCTGTGCCTGGGGTTGCAGTGCATGGTGATCGAGGCGGCGCGGAACCTGGCGGGCATCGCGGACGCCAACTCGTCCGAGTTCGAGGACACCGGCACGCCGGTGATCAGCACCATGGCCGACCAGGAGGACGTCGTCTCCGGGCAGCGCGACATGGGCGGCACCATGCGGCTCGGGGCCTACCCGGCGTCGCTCGTGCCGGGGTCGCAGGTCGCCGCGGCCTACGGGTCGGTGGACGTGTCCGAGCGGCACCGGCACCGGTACGAGGTGAACAACACCTACCGCTCGCAGTTGAGCTCGGCGGGGCTGGTGTTCTCCGGGACGTCGCCGGACGGGCGGCTGGTGGAGTTCGTGGAGCTGCCGGCCGACGTGCACCCGTTCTTCGTGGGCACGCAGGCGCACCCGGAGCTGAAGTCGCGTCCGACCCGTCCGCACCCGCTGTTCGCGGCGTTCGTGAAGGCGGCGCTGGACTACCGGCTGGCCGACCGGCTGCCGCTGTCCGAACCGGCGGGGGCGGCGCAGTGACTTCTCCGAGGCACGCGTTCTCGACGGTGTCGTCGCGGGACGTGCACGTGGGGCGGGTGGTCGCGTTGCGGGTTGACGAGGTCGCCATGCCCGGTGGTGGGACGGCGTCGCGCGAGGTGGTGGAACACCTCGGTGCGGTGGCGGTGGTGGCGTTGGACGAGAACGGCGCGGTGACGTTGATCCACCAGTACCGGCACCCGTTGGGGCGCCGGCTGTGGGAGTTGCCCGCCGGGTTGCTGGACGGGGGTGACGAGACGCCGTTGGCCGCCGCTCGGCGTGAGTTGGCCGAGGAGGTCGGGCTGGCGGCGTCGGAGTGGGTGACGTTGGTGGACGTCGCCGTGTCGCCGGGGTTCACCGACGAGGTGGTGCGGGTGTTCCTGGCCCGCGGGCTCACCGCGGTGGACCGCGAGGTGCAGGGTGAGGAAGAGGCCGACTTGGAGGCTCGCGGCTTCCCGTTGGCCGAGGCGGTGGACATGGTCCTGGCCGGGGAGATCGTGAACGGCCCCGCCGTGTCCGGCCTGCTCGCCGCGCACACCGTGATCACCGGCGGCGCCTCCGGCCGCCCGTCCGACGCTCCCTTCCCCGACCGCCCCACCCACTTCGCCTCCCGCTCCCGCTGACCCTCTTCCCATGCGAGTCGAACCTCCACCTCCGCGTGAGTCCTGCGTTCGCGTTCTCGACGTAGGACTCACGCGGAGGGTGGGGGTGTGGGCGTGAGGTCGGGTGGGGTGCGGGGACCGTTGGCCGTGGTGGTGGCCGCGGTGGGCGGGTGTGGGGTGTTGCTGGTCGTGGACCCCACCGAGCCGGGCGCGCTGCTGCCGCCCTGTCCGCTGTTCGCGTTGACGGGGATCCAGTGCCCGGCCTGCGGGTCCACCCGGATGGCGCACGCCTTGCTGCACGGTGATCCGGTCGCGGCCTGGCAGTTCAACGCCGTGATGCTGGTCGCCGGGCTGCCGCTGCTGGCGTGGCTGTGGGTGCGGTGGTTCCGGGCGGCACGCGCCGGTCGGCCTGCGCCGCCGGTGTCGCGGAAGGTCGGCGTGCCGGTGGTGGCGCTGGCCGTCACGTGGATGCTCGTGCGGAACCTAGTCGCGTAGCTTGCGGCCCTCGCCGTCCGTGCCGCCGTTGACCAGCAGGAAGATGCCGTCGATCAGGGACCAGATGCCGAACCCGCCGCACGTCAGCAGCTGGGCGATGCCGATCGCGGTGTCCCCGATGTAGAACCGGCCGATGCCGAACGGCAGCACCAGCTGCAGCACGCCCGCCGCGATGCGCGACTTGTCCGACAGCGGCTCGCCGGTGAGCGGGTCCACGCCGTAGGGGGCGTTCGGCGGGTAGCCCGGGTAGCCGGGCCGGCCGTACGGCGACGCGTGGCCCTGGCTCATGTCCGGGTAGCCGGGAGCCGGGTAGCCCGGAGCCGAGTAACCGGGAGCCGGGTAGCCCGGAGCCGGGTAGCCCGGAGCCGGGTAGCCGGGTGTGGAGTAGCCGGGGTCCGAGCCGCCCGGCGGGTGAGTGGGCGGGTACGTGGGCGGGAGGAACACCGGGTGCGGCTGCGGCAGGTCCTGGAACAGGGCCGCCAGCTCCTGCGCCGTCTGGGCCGCGGACGCGTAGCCGACGCGCTGCTCGTACTCGCCGATCTCCAGCCGACCTGCCGCGAAGTGGTCGTTCAAGGCGCTGATCGCCTCTTCGCGCTGCTGGTTGCCGATGCGCACCTGGTGTGGTTCCGACACCGGGCAAACGCTAACAGCCCGCGGGCACCGGTCGAGCCGGAACTCGCGGGCAGACCTACGCTTCGGGGGTGCCGGCCGGAATGCCTCGTGAGGTGAATCCCGAGTTCCGGGTGGAGGTCACCCCGGACGCGGTCCGGCGCGGCTCGACGCGGGCGTTCGTGGAGTTCACCCTGCCGTGCGTGACCGCGTTGGCGGGCAAGGGCTCCGGACCGGCGACCAGCGCGCCCGACCACGTGCCCGACCACGTGCCTGCCTACGCGCCCGACCACGTGTCGGACCAGCGGTGAACGGTGGCGAGGCGGCGGGATTGTCGGACCCCGGCGGTAAGGTGAAAGCAGGGGACCCCCTGGCGGGGACCCCTGCGGGGCGTGCGATGGGCGCCTACCTGGACCACCTGGCGGTGGAGCGGGGCACGGCGCGCAACACGCTCGACTCCTACGGCCGTGATCTGCGGCGGTACGCCGAGCACCTGGCCGGCAAGGGCCTCACGGACCTGGCGGACGTCACCGAGCCGGTGGTGGGCGACTTCCTCGCGACGCTGCGGGAATCCGGCCTGGCCGCTTCGTCCGCCGCACGCACCCTGGTCGCCGTGCGCGGGCTGCACCGCTTCACCCACCGCGAAGGCCTCACGCCGCACGACCCGGCCCGCGCCGTCCGCCCGCCGACCCCGCCGCGCCGACTGCCCAAGGCACTGCCCGTGCACGACGTGCTGAAGCTCCTCGAAGTCCCCGGCGACACCCCCGCGCAGCTCCGCGACCGTGCCCTGCTGGAACTCCTGTACTCCAGCGGCGCGCGGATCTCCGAGGTCGTCGGCCTCGACGTGGACGACGTCGACGCCACCGAGCGCACCGTGCTGCTCGACGGCAAGGGCGGCAAGCAGCGCGTCGTGCCCGTCGGCCGCCCCGCGCTCCAGGCCCTGGACGCCTACCTGGTCCGCGCCCGCCCCGCACTGGCCAAACGCGGCACGCCCGCCCTGTTCCTCAACGCGCGCGGCGGCAGGCTGTCCCGGCAGACGGCGTGGCACGTCCTCAAGACCGCCGCCGAACGGGCGGGCATCGACGCCCGGGTCTCCCCGCACACGCTGCGCCACTCGTTCGCCACCCACCTGATGGAAGGCGGCGCCGACGTGCGGGTCGTGCAGGAGCTGCTGGGCCACGCCTCCGTGACGACGACGCAGGTGTACACGCTGGTCACGGTCAACACCTTGCGCGAGGTCTACGCGACCGCCCATCCTCGCGCATCGGGTGGAACATGAGGGCTCCACAGGTACCGTGTGCGCACCTGACCGGGTGCTCCACCCACGATCACAGAGTCCGACGAGGACAGAGCCCGACGAGCTGGAGGTGCCGACCAGGTGCCGAACTTGGACGAGCCCGAGCGCCGTGCGATCGAGCTGGGCGCGGTGCTGCACGCGTTGAGCGATCCGACCCGGCTGGCGGTGGTGCGGCAGATCGAGACCGATGGCGAACGCCTGTGCGGCGCGCTCACGGTGGACGTCGCCAAGTCCACCCTGTCGCAGCACCTGCGCGTGCTGCGGGAGGCGGGCATCACCCGTACCAGGGCGCGCGGGAACCAGCGCTGGGTGTCGCTGCGCCGCGACGACCTGGACGAGCTGTTCCCCGGGCTGCTCGACGTGGTGCTCCGCGCGGCCGACCGCACCTGTGGCCGTCCGGACGTCCGTCCGGAGGGACGCGCCGACGTCCGGACAGCCGAGCGGACCACCGCGGCGGCCGGTGGACCGGGCACAACGCGCTGAGAACGGTTGCGCGCGCTTCGGCGAGGCGCGTTGCCGGTGGACCCCGGTGTGCCTAGGCTTCGCCCAGGCAGAGGACTAGGAGTCGGGAAGGCGATGTCGACACCGGAGCACGCGGGCCAGACGTGGGGCGCGCCCCCACCGCCCCGTTCACCGTCCGGTGTGCCGCGCGCCTCGGTCGAGCTGAGCCTCGCCCCGCACGCCGCACCCGCGGACGAGGACCACACCGAGCAGGTAGCGGGCGACATGGGGCCGACCGGCCGGCCGCTGCGCAAGATCGCCGATCCGCCGCTGGTCGCCGGGCACGGTCCGGCGAAGATCCTCGCGGTGTGCAACCAGAAGGGCGGGGTCGGCAAGACCACGTCCACGATCAACCTCGGCGCGGCGCTGAGCGAGTACGGCCGGCGGGTGCTGCTGGTCGACTTCGACCCGCAGGGCGCGCTGTCCGTGGGCCTCGGCGTGCACCCGCACCAGCTCGACCAGACGATCTACAACGTGATCATGGAGCGCAACGTCGCCGTCGGTGACGTGATCATGCAGACCCCGGTCGAGGGCATGGACCTGCTGCCGAGCAACATCGACCTGTCCGCCGCGGAGATCCAGCTGGTGTCCGAGGTCGGCCGGGAGCACACGCTGGTGCGCACGCTGCGGCCCGTCATCGAGCACTACGACTACGTGCTGGTGGACTGCCAGCCGTCGCTCGGCCTGCTCACCGTCAACGCGCTCGCGGCTGCGGACGGCGTCCTCATCCCGCTGGAGTGCGAGTTCTTCAGCCTGCGCGGGGTCGCCCTGTTGATCGACACCATCGAGAAGGTCAGGGAGCGGTTGAACCCGAAGCTCGAGATCACCGGGATCCTCGCCACCATGTACGACCCGCGCACCCTGCACTCCCGCGAGGTGATGGCGCGGGTGGTCGAGGCGTTCGGCGACGTCGTGTTCGACACGGTGATCAACCGCACGGTCCGGTTCCCGGAGACGACCGTCGCCGGCGAGCCGATCACCAGCTGGGCGCCGCGCTCGGCGGGTGCCAAGGCCTACCGCGCGTTGGCGCGCGAGGTGATCGCCCGGTGACCCGACGCCCATCGCTGCCGGGCGCGTCCGAGCTGTTCCGCCTCACGACCGCTCCCGCGCCCGCCGACGTGCCCGCACCGGAGCAGCCGGCGCAGCGGCGCGGCACCGGGCGGCAGAAGCACTCCACGAAGATCACCGTGTACGTGTCGGACGAGGAGCTGCTGGCGCTGGAGCACGCGCGGCTGGCGTTGCGCGGCGAGCACGGCCTGGCGGTGGACCGGGGCCGCGTGGTCCGCGAGGCCATCGCGATCGTGCTGGACGACCTCGAAGGACACGGCGAGGACTCGCTGCTGGTGCGTAGGTTGCGCGAGCGGTGAGCGGTGACGCACCCGGAACGGAACCCGAGGTGGCGGTCGGGGCTGACGTGCGGGCCGGTGCTGACGTGCGGGCCGGTGCTGACGTGCCGGTCGAGCCCGCGCCGCCCGGCGACGGCCGGTTCAAGGTCAAGCTGACCAACTTCGAGGGCCCGTTCGACCTGCTGCTCCAGCTGATCTCGCAGCACACCCTGGACGTGACCGAGGTCGCGTTGCACACCGTCACGGACGACTTCATCGCGTACATCCGGGCGTTGGGCGACCAGTGGGACCTGGACGAGACGACCGAGTTCCTGGTCATCGCGGCGACCCTGCTGGACCTCAAGGCGGCCCGGCTGCTGCCGCAGGGCGACGTGGAGGACGAGGACGACCTGGCGTTGCTGGAAGCGCGGGACCTGCTGTTCGCGCGGCTGCTGCAGTACCGGGCGTACAAGCAGGTCGCGGCGCTGTTCGCGGAGCTGGAGCGGGGCGCGTACCGGCGTTATCCCAGGTCGGTGGCGTTGGAGCAGCGGTACGAAGGTCTGCTGCCCGAGGTGATGCTGGGGGTGGACGCCCAGCGGTTCGCCGAGATCGCGGCGGTCGTGTTCCGGCCCAAGCCGCCGCCGACGGTGTCGACGTCGCACATCCACCAGCACCGGGTGTCGGTGCGCGAGCACGCCGAGGTGCTGCGCGCGCTGCTGGCGGAGGCGGGCACGGCGACGTTCGCCGAGCTGATCGCCGAGTGCACGGAGACGATGGAAGTCGTGGCGCGGTTCCTGGCGCTGCTGGAGCTGTACCGGGAGCGGGCGCTGGCGTTCGAGCAGCCGGATCCGCTCGGCGAGCTGCGCATCACGTGGGTCGGCGGGACCATCGAGGAGGCGCAGGCGGAGGCCCGCGACGAGGACGAGGAGTACGGGTGAGCGACCACCGAGCAACCAGGCCGCCCGAGCCAGCCGGGCAGGTGGGCGAGGCGGGGCAGGTCGCGATGGAGTCGGTCGCCGCCGGGTACGAACCGGCCATGCCCGCGGAACCCGATGTGTCTGTCGCGGCCGCGGAAGTCGGCGCTCTCGAACCGACCGCGCCTGCCGAAGCCGACGTGCCCGAGCCCGTCGTGGATGCGGAGCCGTCCTCGCCCGAGACCCGCGTGCCCGAACCGGAAGCCGACTTGCCCGAACCCGAGGCTGAGGCTGAGGCTGAGGAGGGCGGGTTGCCGGACCTCTCCGGCGACGCCGAGTTCGAGGGCGCGCTGGAGTCGATCCTCCTCGTCGTGGACTCCCCGATCTCCGAGGAACAGCTCGCCGGCGTCCTCGACCAGTCCGTGAAGCGCGTCACCGCCGCCCTCCGCCGGCTGGCCGCGCGGTACACCGAACAGGGCAGCGGTATCGACCTGCGTAGAATCGGTGACGGCTGGCGGTTCTACACGCGGGACCGCTTCGCGCCATTCGTGGAGAAGCTGCTGCTCGACGGGCAGCGCGCCAAGCTCACCCGGGCCGCGTTGGAAACCCTCGCGGTCATCGCCTACCGGCAGCCCGTGACCAGGGCCCGCATCGCGGCGGTGCGCGGGGTGAACGTCGACGGGGTCATCCGCACGCTCGTCGCGCGCGGCCTGATCGCCGAGACGGGCACCGACTCCGACACGGGTGGCATCCTGTACCGCACGACCGAACTGTTCCTGGAGCGGTTGGGGCTGTCGTCGTTGGGCGACCTGCCGCCGATCGCCCCCCTGCTGCCCGAAGTGGATGCGATCGACGATGTCTGACCAGGCCGTGCCGAATTCCTCGGCGCCGAACCCCTCGGAACACCACGAGGGGATCCGGCTCCAGAAGGTGCTCGCCAAGGCGGGCATCGCCTCCCGGCGGGTCGCCGAGGAGCTGATCGAACTCGGCCGCGTGCAGGTCGACGGCGAGGTGGTCACCGAGCAGGGCCGCCGCGTCGACCCGGACACGGCCGTGGTGCACGTGGACGGGGTGCGCGTGGTCCTCAAGGAGGACGTGGTCACCCTCGCGTTCAACAAGCCGCGCGGCGTGCTGTCGACCATGCACGACGACTCGCACCGCCCGTGCATCGGCGACTACCTGCACAACCGCAAGGAACGCCTGTTCCACGTCGGCCGGCTGGACGCGGACACCGAGGGCCTGCTGCTGCTGACGAACGACGGCGACCTGGCGCACCGGCTGATGCACCCGTCCTACGAGATCTCCAAGACGTACCTCGCCGAGGTGCCCGGCCCGATCGCGAAGGACCTGGGCAAGCGGTTGCGCGCGGGCATCGAGCTGGAGGACGGTCCGATCCAGGTCGACTCGTTCAGGCTGATCTCGGCGATGCCGGGCAAGGCGCTGGTGGAGGTGGTCCTGCACGAGGGCCGCAAGCACATCGTGCGCCGTCTGCTGGACCACGTCGGCCACCCGGTGATCGGCCTGGTCCGGACCGCCGTCGGCGAGGTGCGCCTGGGCAACCAGCGGCCCGGCTCGATGCGCGTCCTCAACCGCCAGGAAGTCGGCTCCCTCTACAAGGCCGTAGGCCTGTAACTCCTCCCCGCGCGAGTCGTCCACTCACGCACCCTGAACCCTCCGCTCGCGCACCCTGAACCTTCCAGTCGGACACCTCTAGCCGTCCACTCGCACGCCGGAGTGGACGGCTAGAGGTGCGTGAATGGTCGGTTCTAGGTGTCCGACTGGACGACTCGCGCCGGGAAGATCACAACCTGAAGTTTCACCACCACTCGTTGTGGCGACGCGCTTCACTCTCTAGATTGAGCCAGTCGGCTGGCGTTGATCAACTGGGAAGAGGCGTTGCGCGTGCGTGCGCTCACCCGAGGACTGCTCGGTGTGGCCGGGTTCCTCGTCGTCTGGGAGCTGTTCGGTCGCTCCGGACTGATTCGCTCGGATTTTCTTCCACCGCCGTCCGTGGTCGCGGTGGAACTCGTGAAGTTGTTGGGGGATGAGGCTTTCCTGAGGGACGTCGTCGCGACGGTCCTCGCGTTGCTCATCTCCGTGGGGTTGTCGGTCGGGATCGCCGTCCCGCTCGGCCTGGTGCTCGGCAGCGTGGCGTCGGTGCGGCACGCGACCCGCGCCGTGGTCGAGTTCCTGCGCCCCATCCCGTCCGTGGCGATGATCCCGCTCGCGATCGTGGTGCTCGGCATCGGGCCGGAAACCAAGATCACCCTCGCGGTGTACGCGGCGATCTGGCCCATCCTGTTCAACACCATCTACGCGCTGGACGAACTCGACCCCCTGCTGGTCGAGACGGCGCGTGCGTTCGGCACCGGCCGGGTGCGGGTGCTGCTGTCCGTGGCGCTGCCCAGCTCGCTGCCGTTCGTGCTGACCGGCATCCGGCTCGCCGCCACGACGAGCCTGGTCGTGGTGGTCAGCGTGGAGCTGCTGGAAGGCGGCTCCGGTGGGCTGGGGCAGTTCATCGCGGTCGCGCGCAGCGGCGCCGGGCGGATGGACATCGTCCTCGCCGGCACCGTGGTCGCGGGCGTGATCGGCTATCTGCTCAACGAAGGTCTGGAACGCGCCCAGCGGCGCTGGGTCGGCTGGAGTTCGGTCACCGGAGGTCGCTCGTGAACCGGTTCGTCCAGCGGTGGGCGGTGTTCGTCGGACTCGTCGTGGTCTGGGAGCTGTTCACCTGGTACGCCGATGACACGTTCTTCCCGCAGCCGTCCGAGATCGCCGTGGCGGCGCACGGGTTGTGGTTGTCCGGCCCCGCCGGTGACCTGTTCCTGACCGACACGGTGTTCGACCACGTGCTGCCGAGCATCGGCCGGCTGCTCGGCGGGTGGGCCATCGCCGCCGTGCTCGGCATCTCGCTCGGCGTGGCGCTCGGCCGTTCCGCGACGGCCGCGGAGTACGCCGGGCCGCTGCTGACGTTCATGCGCTCGATCCCGCCGCCGCTGCTGGTGCCGGTGTTCCTGCTCCTGTTCAGCGTCGGCACGCAGATGCAGGTCGCCACGATCATCTTCGGCGTCCTGTGGCCCATCATGCTCAACAGCGTCGACGGCGCCCGCTCCGTCGACGCCACGAAGTTCGAGACCTCGGCGGTGTTCCGCATCCCCAAGATCCAATGGATCTTCGGCGTCGTCCTGCCTTCCGCGGCGCCGAAGATCTTCGCCGGGCTGCGGGTCTCCCTGTCGCTGTCGCTGGTGCTCATGGTCGTGTCCGAACTGGTCGGCACCGACAACGGGATCGGGTCGCAGCTGCTCGTCGCACAGCGGCAGTTCGACTTCCCCGACATGTGGGCCGGGATCGTCCTGCTGGGCGTCCTCGGCTACGCCCTCAACACCGTGCTCCTCGCATTCGAGCGCAAAGCCCTTGCGTGGCAACCGAAGCAGGAGCGCACCCCCGCGACGGTGGAGGAAAAATCATGACCGCGATGCTCGAAGTGGCCGACCTCGGCCACACGTACCAGGCGAAGGACGGCGCGCACACCGCGATAGCCGACCTGTCGTTCACCGTCGGCGCCGGCGAGCTGGTCTGCGTGGTCGGCCCGTCCGGCTGCGGAAAGTCCACGCTGCTGCGCACGATCTCCGGCTTGATCCGCCCGACCCAGGGCGAGGTCAGCCTGCACGGCAACGAGGTCCGCGGCGTGCCCGAGGACCTGGCCGTGGTGTTCCAGGACTACAGCCGCTCGCTGTTCCCGTGGCTGTCGGTGCAGAAGAACGTGGAGTTCCCGCTCCGCCGCAGCCTGGGCCGCGCGCAACGCCGTGTGCGCGCGGCGGAGGCGCTGGAGTGGGTGGGTCTGTCCGGCGCCGGCGGGAAGTACCCGTGGCAGCTGTCGGGCGGCATGCAGCAGCGGGTCGCGATCGCCCGCGCGCTGGCCTACCGGCCCGCGCTGCTGCTGATGGACGAGCCGTTCGCGTCGGTGGACGCGCAGACCCGGTTCGAGCTGGAAGACCTGCTGCTGAAGGTGCGGACCGAGCAGGACACCACGGTCCTCGTGGTGACGCACGACATCGACGAGAGCGTGTACCTGGGCGACCGGGTGCTGGTGCTCTCCACGTCGCCCGCGTCCGTGGTGGCTGACCTGAAGGTCGACCTGCCCGGACAGCGGGACCAGATCACCACGCGCGAGTCCGAGGCGTTCGTGGCGCTGCGGGCCGAGGTGGCGCGGCTGCTGAACGTCGGCAAGACCTCCGAGGAGGTCAAGGCGCGCCGCGAGGCGAACGAGCAGCAGGCGGCGAAGTGGGCGGAAGCCGAGCGCGCGGAGGTCTCGCGGGCCGAGGCGGAGGACCGCGCCACGACCTAGGAGCCCTGTTCGCGGGGGTTGAGAACGTCCAGCGGGCGATCTTCGGCTGCGTCGGCCCCTCGGGGGCGGTGCCGGAGGTCGCCCGTTGTCACGTGCGGAGAACGGCTGGGGGCCGAAGAGGTTTCGACGGGCTCCGTTGGCAACGATTCGACATCGTTGTTGTCCCGGCCGGTGGCCCGGCGGCCGTCTCAGGGTCCACCGCTGTGGTGGAATAGTCACAGACCGTAGGCATCCGGCCGTTTTCCGGGCTCGCGCCGGACATTCCCATTAATGATTCCGATGGGTCGACGGGCGCACCCGGAAGGATGTGAGGGGTGCACGCGACCGTCCAGCCCGTGGAATCGGCGGCCGATACATCCGGTTGGCGGGCGGAATTGCCGCGTTCAGCCGGACTTCCACTGTGGCGATAAATCGGGGCGGGCTCGCCTTGTTCTCCGGGGAGAAGCACACCGACGGGCTTCGGTGGAGAACAAGGCGGCGGTAATCCCCTCGTTTTACGGACCGTTTCCCGGTGTAACGGACCCGTTAATCGCACCTTGCGCCTCAAGGCCCCACGTAGTTCTGCGCGAAATAGCCCGCGGAAGACCCGGAGGCGATGAGGTGTTCGAGTCGCGCTTGACCCAAACGGCTCAAGAACGGTTCCGGCGAACGGTGGATCATGAATACCATCCACTGCGAGAACTCCTGCGCACGCCACACGCGCCGGAGGCAGATCTCGGAGTAGCCCCGCAGGCCTGACTCGTCACCCGTTCGGTGGTAACGGACCAGGGCGCCCGCCAACACCTCGGCGTCGTGCAATGCGAGGTTCATTCCCTTTGCGCCCACTGGCGTGATGATGTGCGCGGCGTCCCCGAGCAGGTAGAGGCTGCCGTGGTTCATCGGTTCCACCACATGGCTGCGCATGTCGAGGATGCGCTTCTCCACGATGCGGCCCTCGACGAGCTTCCAGTCGGAGTCCCGAAGTTCCAGCCGCTTGCGCAGCTCCGACCACACGCGGTCGTCCGGCCAGTTGTCCACGGTGTCGTCGACCGGCACCTGGAGGTAGTAGCGGGAGACGGTGGCGCTGCGGAGCATGTGGCCCGCGAAGCCATCCGGGTGAAGTGCGTAAATCACCTTGTGGGTGGATGGCGGAGCCTCGGCGAGGATGCTCAGCCACTCGATGCCGTGCTGGTGGGTGAACTCCTGGACGGCGCCCGGCGGGATGCTGCGCCGCGACACGCCGTGGAACCCGTCCGCGCCGGCGATGAACGAGCAGTCGAGCCGCTCCCGCGTCCCGTCGGCGTTGGTCCAGGTCAGAGCCGGTTCGGTGGACTCGATGTCGTGCAGCTCGACGTCCTTGACGGACCAGCGCACCTCCCCGCCGCGCTCGTCGACGTAGATCCGCGCGAGGTCCTGGACGACGTCCTGCTGCGGGTAGATGTAGTGGTTCTGGCCGTCGTACAGGGTGGCGTAGTCCACTTCGTACGCCTTGCCGTTCACCCGGAATTCGCAAGCACCATGCCTGTCCGCCTCTCGCAGCAACCGGTCCGCAAGCCCGTGTTCTGTCAACATTTGCACCGCCCGGTGCTCCAGCACCCCGGCCCTCGGCCGGGTCTCGATGTACTCCCGAGTGCCTTTTTCCAGCACTACGCAGGGGATTCCGGCCTCGCGGAGCAGGTTCCCCAACGTCAATCCCGCCGGGCCCGCTCCGACGATGCCCACGGGACGCCGGTTGCTCTGTACGGCCCATTCCGCGTCAAGATCGCTCACCGCATACCCCAACCTCTGGACAGCCTGTGCAAAGATGCTCACCGAAGGTAGTGGATCAGCCTTCGAGTGTCGGTCGACTGGGGTCTTGCCGAACCACACGTGTCACGTTGAGTGGTTCCGCAGCGCCCTGGTCGCTCGTGCATCCTGCCCCCGCAATGTCGCCACTCCAACAGGAGATGCCCCCCATGACTCGAAGAGTCGGCCTCTCGGCCCGAAGGATCTTCGGCGCAGTGTCCGCTGTCGCGATGCTCGCCGTGGTATCCGGCTGCGGTCTGCTCGGTGGAGCCGAGGAGAAGCCCGCCGAGGAGAAGCCCGCCGGGGCCGCCGCACCGGGCGAGCTCGAGAAGAGCAAGATCACCCTCGGCCTCCTCCCGATCCTCGACGTCGCGTCGGTCCACGTCGCGATCAAGAAGGGTTACTTCAAGGAGGAGGGCCTGGAGGTCGAGCCCAAGATCATCCAGGGTGGCGCCGCGGCCATCCCCGGTCTGATCACCGGCAGCCTCGACATCAGCTTCGGCAACTGGGTCTCGTTCATCAACGCCGAGGTCCAGCAGGCCGCGAAGGACGTCGACGGCCTCAAGCTGATCAACGACGGCTACCAGGCGAAGCCCGAGATGTTCCTGATCCTCGCCAAGTCCGACTCGGCCATCAAGTCGCCGAAGGACCTCGAGGGCAAGACCATCGCGATCAACACCTTCAAGAACATCGCCGAGCTCACCGCGAAGGCCACGCTGGAAGCCAACGACGTGGACCCGAACAAGGTGACGTTCAAGGAGTTCCCGTTCCCGGACATGGAAGCGGCGGTCCAGAACGGCACGGTGGACGCGGCGTTCATGGTGGAGCCGTTCATCAGCCGCGCCCAGCGGGCCAGCGGCCAGATCACGGTGCTCGACGCGGCGTCCGGCCCGACCGACGGCATCCCGATCGCGGGCTACGGCACGACCGGCAAGTTCGTGAAGGAGAACCCCAACACCGTCGCCGCGTTCCAGCGCGCGATGGCGAAGGGCCAGCGCGACGCGGCCGACCGTCCCACGGTCGAGCCCCTGCTGGTGGAGTACGCCAAGGTCGACAAGGAAACCGCCAGCCTCGTGCACTTCGGCGAGTTCCCCACGACGTTGGACGCCACCCGGTTGCAGCGCGTCGCGGACCTGATGCGAACCTACAACCTGCTGGAGAACGAGTTCGACGTGAAGACGATGTTGGTCGGGGCGTCGGGTAGCTGATCGGACGGGGGAGCCCCTCGTCGGGCTCCCCCTCCGGTGTTTCCCGTCCGGGTCGGGCGCATGACAAATCCGTGAACGCCGGTTAGCGATCGTTTAGCGCGTCCGAGTGTGGTGTGCGCGACAATGGTTGATTTGCAAACTACCGGCTTCCTCGTCCGAACGGCGGTATGACTCGGGGGAAATTTCCACCAAGATCCACCGGGTTTGTAGGGAAGTGTCGATATCACTGGCTGGGGGGCTGGGGAGTGTGCTGACGGTGCGCGGTCATGACGACCACGCCTCCGGGAGAGATCCGGAGCGGATTCAACTCGACGCGGGTGCCGCGGGTAGCGGTCCACCCGACTCGGGTCCCAGCACAGGCGCCGTGCCCGCCGACCGGGGAATGTCCCGGTGGCGTCTGCGGAACTGGCGCCTGCGCAGCAAGCTGGCCGTGGTGCTGTTGGTGCCCGCGCTGAGCACGCTGACCCTCGCGGGGCTGAGGCTGAACACCCAACTCGACGATGTCGAGCTGTTCGGCCAGGTCCAGCGGGAGCTCCAGCTGTCCGCCCAGACGGCGGCGGTCGCGGACGCGCTGCAACTGGAGCGCGACGCCGCGGTCTGGTTCGTCGCGGGCGGCCGGCAGGCGAACGCCAACGAGCTGCTGACGCGGTCCAGCAAGGTCGATGCCGAGGTCGGCAGGCTGCGGGACGTCGCCGCCGCCACGACCGGCATCGACGAAGCCGTGCGCGAAGCGTTCCAGAAGTCGTTGCAGTCGCTGGACGGGCTGAACGCTCTGCGGAACACGGTCACCACGACGAAGTACCCCGACATCTCGGTGCACAGCGCCTACGGCCAGGTCCTGGCCGCCCTGTCGCAGGTGCACCGCGCGACCGCGAGCAGCGAGAGCCACGAGCGGATCATCCCGCTGTCGGGCGGCAACCTCGCGCTCTACAGCGCCAAGGAGCAGCTGAGCCAGCAGAACTCGATCCTGCTGTCCACGGCCATGCGCGGCGAGTTCGCGCCCGGCCAGGTCAACGCGCTGCGCGCGGCCCAGTCCCGGTTGGACGCCGCGCTGACCGACTACGCCATCACGGCGAGCCCGGAGAACCGGCAGCTGCTGTCGGACAAGGTGTCGGGCTCCTCGGTGGACGGTCGCAACCGGCTCGTGCAGCTCGCGCTGGTGCAGCAGGCCAACTCCGGCGGGGTGTCCATCTCCGACGCCGACGTGATGCGGGTCGGCGAGGAGACCGCGGCGCTGCTGCGGTCCGTGTCGCAGGACATCGAGCGTCAGGCGGAGGCCGAGGCGGTCGCGCTGACCGAGGAGGCGCGTGCGTCCGCGTGGCGTGACGCGGCGCTGGTCGCCGTGGCGCTGGTCATCGCGTTCGCCCTCATGGCGTTCGTCGCGCGCTCGATGCTGACGCCGCTGCGCCTGCTGCGCCGCACCGCGTTGGACGTGGCCCGCAACCGGCTCCCGGACGCGATCAAGCGGATCCGGACGCACCGCGACCCGGCCCGTGCCGCGGAAGAGGCGCTGGTGCCGGTGCCGATCAACACGACCGAAGAGGTCGGCCAGGTGGCGCGGGCGTTCGACGCCGTGCAGCGCGAAGCGGTCCGCCTCGCGGTCGAGCAGGTGGCGCTGCGCGCGAACGTCAACGACATGTTCATCAACCTGTCCCGGCGCTCGCAGGCGCTGGTCGAGCGGCAGATCACCGTCATCGACCGGCTGGAGCAGGACGAGCAGGACCCGGACCAGCTGGCCAGCCTGTTCGAGCTGGACCACCTGGCCACCCAGATGCGCCGCAACAGCGAGAACCTGCTGGTGCTGTCGGGAACCACGGTCAACCGCCGGGTCACCCGGCCGGTGCCGATCTCGGAGGTGCTGGGCGCCGCGGTCTCCGAGGTGGAGAAGTACGCCCGCGTCCAGATCGCGCCCGCGCCGGAGCTCAAGGTCCAGGGCCGCGTGGTCAACGACCTCGCGCACCTCATCGCCGAGCTGCTGGACAACGCGACCGCGTTCTCCAAGCCCACCACCAAGGTGACGGTGCGGGCCATAGAGACCCGGCGCGGCGAGGTGTCCATCCGCATCCACGACCGCGGTGTCGGCATGCAGGAGCAGGACGTCATCGACGCCAACATCAAGCTCGCCGACCCGCCCGAGGTCGACGTGTCGGTGGCCCGCGAGATGGGCCTGTACGTGGTCGGCCAGCTGGCCAAGCGGCACGAGATCCGGGTGACGCTGACCAACAACGACGACATAGAGGGTGGCGTGACCGCGCAGGTCGTGCTGCCGGTCGGACTGCTGCACCGCGGCCCCGAGCCGATCCAGGCCCAGCCGGCCCCGCTCGCCCTGCCGCAGCGGCAGGCGAACCCGGAGCTGGAGGAGAGCGGCGTCGGCGTGCTCGCCGGCGTGCCCAAGTGGACGCCGGAGGTCGCACCGGGCGGCTACCAGCCGCTGGACGCGACGCCCGCGCCGTTCCCGCAGGTGGTCCACACGCACGAGGCCGACCCCGGCGGGTTCTTCGAGATCGAGCAGACCCCGGCGGCCGACCTGTTCACCGCCACGGTGACCGAGACCGTGCCGCCCGTCGACGAGGAGCTGCCGGACTACTCGTACCCGCCGTCCACCCGCCAGCCGGAACCGCCGCCGCCGGCGCCGGTGTTCGAGCCGGAGGACGACGCGTCCACCCAGCGGCTGCCGATCTACGAGGACGTGCTGTCCCGCTGGTTCCAGGGCGGCGAGGCCGAGGCGGCCGTGAACGGCGACCTGGGCGACCGGGAGCCGACGACCGCGCCGCCGGAGACGGCGTCCGAGCGGACGATGTTCGCCGACCGCGCCGAGCTGATGGGCGGCGGCGACCACCCGACCACCACCGGCCGCGAGGGCACGGCGTCGGAGCAGACGGTCTACACCGACCGGTCCGACCTGATCACGTCCGCGCCGGCAGCCGCGCCCAAGGCCTCGGCACCGCCGCCGGCGCCGCGGTCCGCCACCCCGGCGGGTCTGCCCAAGCGCGAGCCCGCGCCGTCCGCGATCCCCTCGTCCGGCGCGGTGGTTCCGCCGGCGGCCGGTTGGGGCGCCGGGGAGGACAGCTGGTCGACGGCCAGCAGCGTGCTCAAGGCGCCGGTGGACGACACGACGAACGCGGGCCTACCCAAGCGCGTCCCCAAGGCGCGTCTGGTTCCGGGCTCGCTCACCGCGCCCGCGCCACGCGGGTCGGCGCCGACGGCCACCCAGCCGGCGGTGAACGGCTCGGCGCCGTCCGGTGTCGCGACCGCCGCGCCGCCGCGCCGGTCCGCCGACCGGCTGCGGCAGCGTTTCGCCACCTACCAGCGCGGGGTGGAGCTGGGCCGACAGACCGGCGACGACGCAGGGATGCCGTGGGAAGGCCCGTCATTCGGCAACGTCGACAACAAGGAGCAGAAGTGACCACCGCAACCGAGGAACTCGACAACTTCAGTTGGCTGGTCGACGACTTCGTCGCCCGGGTCGCGGGCGTCGCGCACGCGATCGTGGTCTCCGCGGACGGACTGTTGCTCGCGTCCTCGGAGCGGTTGCCGATCGACCGCGCCGAGCAGCTCGCGGCCGTTTCGTCCGGTCTGGTGAGCCTGAACCTCGGTGCGGCACGCTGCTTCGAGGCCGGTGACGTCAAGCAGACCGTGGTGGAGATGGAGCGGGGCTACCTGTTCCTGATGTCGATCAGCGACGGCTCCTGCCTGGCCGTGCTGGCCGCGCCCAACTGCGACATCGGCCTCATCGGTTACGCGATGGCGCGGTTGGTCGAGCGGGTCGGCATCCAGCTCACCCCGGAGATCCGCTCGCAGCTGCACGTCGCCATGCGCGGCTGAGGTCCCACCACCCGGCGAGGTCCTACTACTAGGGAAAGCAGAGCAACATGAGCGGTGGCGCTCCCGGGCGGACGGGGACACCCGCGGCGAGCCTGACGGTCACGTCGACCAAGATCGTGGTGGCGGGCGGGTTCGGTGTCGGCAAGACGACCTTCGTCGGGTCGGTGTCGGAGATCGTCCCGCTGACCACCGAGGCGGTGATGACCGAGGCCAGCGTCGGCGTGGACGACCTGTCGGCGACGCCGAACAAGATGACCACGACGGTGGCCATGGACTTCGGTCGCGTGTCGCTGGACAGCGACCTGATCCTGTACCTGTTCGGCACACCCGGCCAGCACCGGTTCTGGTTCATGTGGGACGACCTGGTGCGGGGCGCGATCGGCGCGGTCGTGCTGGTCGACACCCGCCGGCTGTCGGACGCGTTCGCCTCGATCGACTTCTTCGAGGACCGCGAACTGCCGTACGTGGTGGGCGTGAACTGCTTCGACGGGCTGCTGCACCACCGCATCGAGGACATCAGGGAGGCGCTGACGATCGACGAGTCGGTGCCGATCGTGCCCTGCGACGCGCGGAACCGGCAGTCCACCAAGCAGACGCTGATCACGCTGGTCCAGCACGCGATGCGACTGCCGACGTTCGCCTGACCGCGGGACCGAGGGGGCCGTGACCGGAAATTCGGTCGCGGCCCCTCTCCGTGCGGGCCAGACTCGGACGGGTGGCGCATTCCTTCGAAGACGCGGACCTGGCCGCCTACTACGACCTGATCAACGAGTTCGGCGCGGACGACCACTTCTACCTGGAGCTGGTGATGGCCGCCGACGCCGTGCTCGACGTGGGTTGCGGCACGGGCACGCTGCTCAAGGCCGCCCGCGCCGGTGAGCACCCCGGTCGCCTGGTCGGCCTCGACCCGGCCGAGGGCATGCTCCTGCAGGCGCGGCGCGATCCCGACGTGGAGTGGATCCGGGGCCACCTCGGCACGGTCGCGTTCGACGGCGAGTTCGACCTGGTCGTGATGACCGGGCACGCGTTCCAGATCTTCCTCACCGACGACGAGGTGCGCGCGCAGTTCACCGCGATCCGCCGGGCGCTCAAGCCGGACGGGCGGTTCGCGTTCGAGACCCGCAACCCCGGCGCGCGGCAGTGGGAGCGGTGGACGCCCGAGAACGGCACCGACATCGTCGGCCACGACGGCGAGCGGGTGCGCGTCGAGCACTTCGTGGAGAGCGTGGAGAACGGGCTGGTCACGATGACCGAGACGTTCAGCAGCCCGGACTGGCCGGAACCCCGCGTCGACCGCGGCACGCTGCGGTTCACGACGACAGACCAGCTGGACCGGCTGCTGGCCGAGACGGGGTTCGAGGTGGCCGAGCGCTACGGGTTCTGGGACCGGGCCCCGCTCACCGACACCAGCCGCGAGATCATCACGATCGCACGACCAGGTCGACTCCCGGGAGGTTCAGGCCCGGCAGGTCCAGCCCCGGAAGATCCAGCCCCGGGAGGCCACCGTCGCTGACCACGAGCGCGCCGGTCGCCCGCACCAGCGGCAGCAACGCGGCCAAGGCCTCGCGCGCCAGCGGTTCCGGTGGCGGGGTGGCCGGTTCGACGCCGTACAGGGCGTGACGCTCCACAACGGACAGTTCCGGCAACGCGAACGTGACGCCGTACAACAGCCGGCGGACACCCATGTCCGCCAACGTGGTCAGGTTGTCCTCCACCGCCTCCAGGTCCTCGACCAGGCCGCGCGCCGCCAGGCTCAGCCACAGCGACCCCGGCTCCAACCCGGACGTGCGCAGCGCCTCCGCGACCCGTGCGGCCAGGTCCGGGTCGCGCGACTGGTCCGGTGACAGCTGCACCAGCACCGGCAGCCGTTCGGCGGCGGCGAACTCGCAAGCCTCGTCCAGCACCCACTCGGCCAGCGGGCCGCTCAGCCCCAGCTCGTCGGCGAACCGCAGGCACTCCTCGTGCGACACCGGGCCGGACTCGGCGTCGTGCCAGCGCAACCGGGTCGTCGTCGCGACCTGCTCGCCGTCCTGCGTCACCGGCTTGTAGTCGAGCGCGATCTCGCCGTTCTGCAACGCACCCGGCATGGTCGCGATCAGCGACAGCCGGGTGCGGTCGCGGGCGTCCTGCCCGGCGTCGTAGATGCCCCACTGGCCCTTGCCGCCGCTCTCCGCGCGGCGCAGCGTGCTGTGCGCCTGGCGCAGCAACGCCATCGCGTCCGACCCGCGCGCCGACGTGCGGACGAAACCCATGCCCGCGGACACGCCCACACCGTGCCCGGCCAGGTGCACCGGCTCGGTGAGCGCCGCCTCGATCGCCTCGGCCAGCGCGGAGATCCCCGGTGTGGTGGGCGCATCCTCGATCAGCACGACGAACTCGTCGCCGCCGATCCGCGCCACGGTGGCGTTCTCGCCCGACACCACCTCGGTCAGCCGCCGTGCGACCACCTTCAGCACTTCGTCGCCGTACTCGTAGCCGAGGCCGTCGTTCACGATCGCGACGCTGTCCACGTCGAGGTAGCACAACGTGACCGAGCCCGGCCGGCCCAGCACCCGCTCCAGCTCCGGCAGGAAGCCCTGCCGGTTCGGCAGGCCGGTCAGCACGTCGTGCAGCGCCTGGTGCCGCAGGTAGTCCCGCAGCACCCGCTGCTCGGTGGTGTCCTCGACCACGGCGACGTGCCACCGGGGCCGCCCGTCCGGGTCGCGCACCACCGACATGGCCACGTCCACCCACACCGGGTCACCGGCCGCGTCGGTGAACTCCCGCTGCACCTTCACGTCGTCCGCGACGAACAGCGTCGACAGGTCAGCCGACGGCAGCATCGCCTCCAGCGCCGGGTTGGCCACCACCGGCGCGCCGTCCGCGTCGAAGATCGCGAGACCGGCGGTGGACCCGACGAAGACCTGCCGGAACAGCTCGGGCAGCTCCACGGCCCAGACCTCGCCGGCCGACAGCTCGCCGGCGGACAGCTCCGCTGCCGGCGGCCCGCCGTTCTGGCGCGCCACGAGAGCCGAGGCGGCAGTGCCCTCGGCCGGGGTGGTTCGGGCGGGCTCGGTCATGTGGTGGTGTGCGGCGGTGGGTGAAGATCAGGTTCCTGAATCTTGCGGACCCGCGGCCACCGCCGTCAAGGGGCCGGGCGCGCGAACGCCCCGCCACGAGCACCTGGATGCCGTGACGGGGCTAGACGCAGACCCAGTCCGTCATGACGGTCGTGCCGTCGACCTCGCAGCGGAACCGCACGGGACCGGTGGGCGGCGGTCCGAGCAGGAACATGCCCAGCTCGTCCAGCTCCGCGTCCTCCACCGGCCCGGTCGCGGTGAGCAGCCACACCCGGCCCGGCCGCGCCGGCAGCACCTGCCCGGCGACCCCCGCCTCGGTCACCTCCACCTGCACCGACCAGCCCACCGCGTCGAACACCAGCTGACGCGCCGTCTGCGCCGCCCGCGCCCGCGCCGCCAGCCCGGTGTCCACGATCGAGTCGTACGTGGTCAGCGCCATCAGCTCGGCGTCGACTGTGCGCCACGTGTACGCGGCACGCGCCGCCTGGAACAGGTGCTCGGGCACGTCCTGCTCCTCGGCGAGCGCCGCGCGCAGCTCCCGCAGCAGCACCTCATCGCTTTCCCACCCCGGATCGTCCCTCAGCACCGAGCACACCTCCTCCATCGACCGTCGGCGGGCCGACCAGCCGCAGCACCGCGGGGGTCTTGCGCAACTTGTCCAGGCACCTGATCCGGGTGGGCCCGATGCTGCCCACCGGCATCTCCAGCTCCTCGCTGACCACCGCGTAGCTGGGCGGCGGGTCCGCCATGAGCTTCGCCAACAACACCTTGCACTGCTCGGGCAGCGCCCGGAAGCCCTCGCGCAGCGCCTGCCGGCGCTGGGCGGCCTCCATCTCCTCGTCCAGGTCCGCGACCGCGTCGTCCGGGCTCGGCGGCTCGTCCTCGGACTGCGGGTCGAACGGCTGGACGCGCTGCTGCATGCGCAGCATCCGCAGGCACTCGTTGCGGGTCGTCGTGGCGATCCAACCGGGCAGCGCGTCCGCCTCGCGGAGCCGGCCGACCTGCTCCACCAGCCGCAACCACACCGTCTGGTGCACGTCCGCCGCGTCCGCGGGGCGCAGCCGGTGCCGGTGCACCACCGCTAGGACGAGGGGCGTGTAGCGCTCGACGATCTCGTTCCAGGCGCGCTGGTCGCCCTCCGCCGCCGCCGCGACGAGCGCGGCGATCGGGGATGCAAGGGTCACGTCCCCTCCTCTTGTCCAGGGGATGCTGCGCCTCCGCCCCGACCTGCGCCGGCGCGGACCCCAGGCGGGTCATGGACTTCGGATTCGTTGCTGCCACACACTACGGAGCACCGACACCGCCGCCAGATACAGCTAGTCGACGAGAACCCCGTAGCCGGGGAAGAACTCCGGCCCGGCCAGCAGGTGGTCGCGCGCCGCGACCGCCGACAGGCCCAGCGTCGTCATGGTCGCGGCGATCCGCCCGGCCACGTGCGGCGCCGCGAACGACGTGCCCAGCCAGTACGCGAACCGGTCGTAGACGTCCGGCGGCTCACCCGGCAGCACCCACTGGCCCTTGAGGAACGTGCTGGTCCGGTTGCCGACCGCGCAGGCGTCCACCCAGTGCCCGTGGTTGGAGTAGCACGCCGGGCTCCGGGTGCCGTCGAGCTCCTCGGCGACCGCGGCCACGGCGACCACGCGCTGGAGGGCGGCCGGCCAGCTCGGCCGGTTCGTGCCCTGGTTGCCGGCGGAGGCGACCACCACCACGTCGGCGGGCAGCGCCGCGACCGCCTTGCGGATCGGCTCGGACGCCACGTCGTCCTGCGTGAAGCAGCCGAGCGAGATGTTGATGACCTGCACCTTCTCGTCGAACGAGGACAGCGCCTCGGCGAAGTCCTCCTCCGTGCCCAGGCCGGTCGGGTCGAGCGCCTTCTCCGGGTCGAACCGGACACCCGGCGCGGCCTGCCGGACCACGCCCGCGACGAACGTGCCGTGCCCGCCCTCCACCGCGAACACGTCGTCGTGCGAGTAGGCGGCGTCGACCTCGTCGAGCTTGGGCAGGAACGCGCCGGACAGCCACAGCGGGTGGTCGGTCGCGGCGGTCTTCGAGATGCCCGTGTCCAGGATGCCGACGACCACGCCCTTGCCGAGCCCGGTGGAGGCGTTGTCCGGGTCCGCGAGCGGGCCGGCCACGTGCGGTGGCCCGCCCGGGTGGCCGTGCATGTTGCCGCCGTGGCCGACCAGCACGTGGTGCGGCTGCACGAACGGGGTGCGCTCGCCGGGCCACTGCTGCGGGTCGCGCAGCAGGCGGACGATGTCGGGGATGTCGTCGGAATTGCGCGGCAGGACCAATCGGACCATTCCGGCGAAATCCCTGCCACGCTGAGTGGCGATGCCGTTCTGCGCGAGTTTCCGAACCACCCGATCGGAGTCTTCGGGAATGGTCAGCAGCTCGCCCGCGACGAAGATGAATTCCCGTCCGCGCTCGGCGTGCAGCCGGTAGTTCTTGTGGTCGAGGAGGGCCTGGTGGAAGGCTCTTTGATACAGCTCGGAGCGATTCGAGGTTTCGGACACCGAGGCCTCACAGCAGCGTCGACGGGTGCTGACCGGCAAGCTACCACAGGGGTACTGGTAATAAGGTGGGGTCGTGGCAGGGGTTTCCGCCGCCGCAGCACTGGAAGCCCGGCAACGGGATCCGCGGGCGGCAATCGAGATGGGCCGTTCGGCGCTGAAGGCGGCGCGGGCGGCGGGCGACGCCGCGGAGGCGTCCATAGCCGAGCGCGCGATCGGGCTGTCACTGCGCGAACTGCACGACTTCGAAGGCGCGCTCACCCACTTGCGCCGGTCCATCCGCGCCGCCGGGCGCGCGGGTTCCACGCGATTGGCCGCACTGGCGAGGGTGAGCCTCGCATTCGTGTTGTCCAACACCGGACGCCACGCGCTCGCGCTGCGCGCGATCAACGCGGCGCTGCCCGAGCTGCACGGCGGCGACGCGGACATCGCCCGCATGCAACGCGGCCTCGTCCTGCACTACCTGTGCCGGTACGAGGAGGCCCAGCGCGAGTACAACTGGGCGATCGAGGCCGCTCGCCGCACCGACGACAAGCTGGGTGAAGCGCGCGCCCGGAACAACCGGGGGCTCCTGCGCGCCTACACGGGCGGCCTGCGCGCGGCGGACGAGGACTTCGACCGCGCGGCCCTGCTGTACCGGGAGCTGGACCAGCGGCTGGCCGTCGCGGACGTGCGGTGGAACGCGGGCATCTCCGCGTCACGGGCGGGCGACGTGCCGCGGGCGCTGACCATGTTCGCCGAGGCCGAGCGCGAGTACCGGCGGCTGGCGGTGCCGCGGCCCGCGCTGCTGATCAACCGGCTGGAGCTGCTGGTGTCCGTGCCGCTGCTGGAGGAGGCGCGGGAAGCCGCCGACCGGGCGCTCGCGGAACTCGGCGGCGACCTGGTGCTGGCCCGGTCCGAAGCGTTGTTCTACCGGGCCAGGATCGCGCTGCTGGAAGGCGACCTGGACCGGGCCGTCGAGCTGGCGGTGGCGGCGCGCAAGGGGTTCCGCCGGGAGAAGCGCGAGGTGTGGGAGGCGGGCGCGCGGCACGTGGAGCTGCGCGCGGCGTACCTCAGCGGGCAGCGCACCAGGGCGCTGGTGACGGCGTTGACGCGGGTGGCCTCCCGGTTGGACGACCTCGGCTGGCCGATGGCGGGCCTGGAGGCGCGGGTCGACGCGGCCCTGGTCGCCCGGGACATCGGCGACCGCCGGCGCGCGGTGGCGGAGCTGTCGACGGCGGGCGCGGCCCGGCGCGGCGGCCCGGCGGCGCACCGAGTGCAGGGTTGGTACGCGGAGGCGCTGCGGCGCGACCTGCTCGGCAACACGCGCGGCGCGCAGATCGCGCTGCGGCAGGGCCTGGCGCTGCTGGACGAGTACCGGGTGTCGCTCGGCGCTCCGGAGCTGCGGGCGTTGAGCGGCGCGCAGGGCAAGGCGCTGGCGCTGGAGGGCCTGCGCACGGCGGTGGCCGGCGGGCAGGCGGGCCGGGTGCTGAGCTGGGCCGAGGCGTGGCGGGCGGGCGCGCTGCGGATGACGCCCGCCCGGCCGCCGGAGGACTCCGGGCTGGCCGACGCGCTGGCCGAGCTGCGGACCGTGACGGCGGACGTGGAGGCGGCGTCCACGGCCGGCCGGCCGACGGCGGCACTGCGGCAGCGGCAGGTGCGCGGCGAGCAGCGGGTGCGCGAGCTGACCCGGCAGGCCGGTGGCGGCGGCGCGGTGTTCAAGCCACCCGCCGTGCGCGACCTCGCGCGGGCACTGGGCTCCTCGGCGCTGGTGGAGTACATCGACCACGACGGAGCGCTGCTGGCCGTGGTGGTGGCGGGCGGCCGGGCGTCGCTGCACCGCCTCGGCCCGCTGGACGCCGCCCTGCGCGAACTGCGGCTGCTGCGGTTCGCCCTGCACCGGCTGGTGACGCTGCCCGAGCACGTCGACCGGACGGCGGTGCGCGCGGGCGCCGAGCACGCGGCGAAGCTGTTGCAGGACAGGTTGCTGGAACCGCTGCGGCGGCGGCTCGACGAACGGCCGCTGGTCCTCGCGCCGACCGGGAAGCTCGGCGGTCTGCCGTGGTCGGCGCTGCCCGCGTGCCGCGGCCGGTCGGTGACCGTGGTGCCGTCGGCGACGGTCTGGCTGCGGGCCGCCACCTCCACCCCGGTCTCCCACGACCGGGTCGTCCTGGCGGCGGGTCCGCGGCTGCCGGCCGCGCCGACCGAGATCGCCGCGATCGCCGCCGGCTCACCGCCGGGTGGTTCCGCATCGGTGCTGGTGGGCGCGTCCGCGACGGTCGACGCGGTGGCGGCGGCGATGGACGGCGCACCGCTGGCGCACGTGGCGGCGCACGGCTCGTTCCGCGCGGACAACCCCCTGTTCTCCGCCCTGGAACTGGCCGACGGGCCGCTCACCGTCTACGACCTGGAACGGCTGCGCACCCCGCCGGCGCGCGTCGTGCTGTCCGCGTGCGACTCGGGCCTGTCCGCGGTGCGCCCCGGCGACGAGCTGATGGGCTTCACCGCCGCCCTCCTCGGGCTCGGCACCCGGACCCTCGTCGCGCCGGTCGTCCCGGTGCCGGCCGAGGTCACCACCCCGCTGATGGTCGACCTGCACCGCAGGCTCGGCTCAGGCGACTCGCCCGCGGTCGCGCTGGCCGCCGCCCAGGAAGCGCACCGGGAAGACGGCGACGCCGCGTACGCCGCGAGCGCCGGGTTCCTCTGCTTCGGCGCGTAGCGGACTCGTCGGCGCACACGTCTTCCTGCTGCACGTCTTCGCGCCGCACGCCTTCGGGCCGCACGTCCTTCGCTGCACGAGACGCTGCGACGGCCGGCCAAGTAGGTTGGTCCGGTGGACGAACAGGACATGCTCGCCGTGGCGGTGGCCGAGGCCCGCGCGGGGCTCGCCGAGGGCGGCATCCCGATCGGCGCGGCGCTGTTCGCCTCCGACGGCACCCTCCTCGGCCGCGGCCACAACCGGCGCGTGCAGGACGGCGACGCCTCCACCCACGCCGAGACCGCCGCGTTCCGCGACGCGGGCCGCCGGGCCGGCTACCGGGGCACGATCATGGTCACCACGCTGTCACCCTGCTGGTACTGCAGCGGCCTCGTTCGACAGTTCGGCATACCCCACGTGGTGATCGGCGAGGCCCGGACGTTCCACGGCGGTCACGACTGGCTCGCGGAACACGGGGTGCGCATCACCCTCCTGGATGACCCGCAGTGCGTCCGGATGATGACCGACTTCATCGCCGCCAAGCCGGAGCTGTGGTTCGAGGACATCGGCCAGGATTAACGCGCCGCGCCGCGCGCGGACACAATCCCGACACGGGGCGTGGCCAGGATCAGCGGGCATGGAACGCCGGCACGTGGACGAATCGCTCGACGCACTGGTCCTCGACGAGACCGCGGTGGCGGTGGAGGTGCCCGGGAGCTGGGGCGCCGAGGTCAGCCACCGACTCCGCTCGGCCGGGCCGCTCGGCCCGATCCTGGCCATCCCCGGCCGCCGGCTGCGGTGGCTGTTCCTGGCCAGACCCGACCCGGGGCCGGTGCTCCCGCACGTGCCGCCGCCGGGCGTCCGCTACTGGCACGGCCCGCGCAGCATCCCGGCCGCCGAGTCCAGGTGGGTCGTGCCCCCCGGCGGGCGCACTGCCCCCGGTGGGGGCGGTGCGCTGCGCCATCAGGACGGTCCGCCGGTTCGGCTAGAACCGGCTCAACGCCTCGTCGACGGATCCGACGACGGTGAACACGGAGTCCAACCCGGTCGCCTCGATCGGCCGCTGCGTCGCCCGGCTGGTCGCCACCAGCACCAGCGGGATACCCAGGCTGCTCGCACGCTGACGGCCGACCACCAGCGACTCCAAGCCCGCCGAGCCGAGGAATCGCACCCCGCCGAGGTCCACGACCACGGCCCGCACGTTCTCGACCAGGTGTTCCTGGAGCGGCCTGGCCAACTCGTCCGCACTGCTCGTGTCCAACTCGCCGGACACGTGCAGCACCACCACGCCGTCCGAGGGTCTGTCGACCCTGACGGAAGCGAGCGTTGCCGCGGGTTCTGGCACTCCGGTTCTCCTCTCACTCGACGACGCCGGCCCCGGCGTCGACTTCACGGTAGTCCTCAGAAGGCTTCGTCGACCGTCTCGGCCAGGATGAGGTCGACGAGCCGACGGGCGTCGGGCGAACTTCCGAACGCCCTGCGCTGCCGCGCCGCGCCGCTGCCGTGGTTGTCCAGCCACCGGAGATGATCCTCCACAGTGGACAGAGCGTCGGCGTCGCGGAGCGCGGGCCCGCACCAGGAAACGAGTTCGGCGAGGCGCTGCCGGGCGGGGAGGAGGTGCCCGGTGCGCGGGTCGACCGCCAGGCCGTCCACCCCGTCCCGCGCGGCCCGCCAGTACGCGGCGCGCAACAGCGCGTCGTTCACCCGTTCGGTCTCACCCGTGTCAGCGGCGGTGCGGGCGAACGCCCGGATGACCTCGGCGATGACGACGGCCTCGCGGGCGGTCATCGGGATGTCCGAGACCCGCACCTCGACGGTCGGGTGCTGCACGGACGGGCGGACGTCCCAGTAGACCATCCCGGCGTCGAGCAGCACCTCGGTCGATTCGAGGGCGCCGACCAGCCGGTCGTACTCGTCGGCCGACTCCAGGTGCGGCGGCGGGCCGCTGACCGGCCACCGCGACCACACGACCGAGCGCCAACTCGCGTACCCGGTGTCCTCGGCCTGCTCGATCGGGGAGTTCGCGCTCAACGCGAGCAGCGTGGGCAGCCACGGGCGCATCGCGTTCGACACGCGCACAGCGACGTCCGGGTCCGGCACGCCGACGTGGACGTGCATGCCGCACACGCCCTGACCACCGATGATCTTGCGGTGCGAGTCCCGCATCAGCCGGTAGCGGGCGTCGTCGGTGCCCGGCGGCGGCCCGAGCGTGCCGATCGGCGGCACGGCCGAGGCCATGAGCCGGCAGCCCGCCGCGTGCGCGGCCTTCGCCAGGTGCGTCCGGCCGAGCATGACCTGTTCGGCCAGCTCCTCCGCCGTCTCGCACACGGGCGTGGCCACCTCGATCTGGAACGGCGTCAACTCGCGCTGCACGTCCAAGTCGGCGTCCGCGTGCTGCGCGACCGACTCGGCCAGCGGCACGGGACGGCGCGACTCCGGGTCCACGAGCAGGAACTCCTGCTCGACCCCCACGGTCCACGGCGGTGTCATGACGCTTCCTTACCCACTTGCCGGCCCGTTCAACCCCCATGTCGGTGACCGGTCGCCCAGCGGTGTTTCGGGTGGGCGCAGCCGGGAACCTGCCCGCTGTGAGACTGCGCCGCAGCGACCCGTCCGCCCCCGGCTGGCACCGCCGCGCCCGTGGCCGAGGGTTCCAGTACACCGACGCCGAGGGCGCGCCGGTCGACGCCACGTCGGTGGAGCGGATCAAGTCCCTGGTGATCCCGCCCGCGTGGCGCGACGTGTGGGTGTGCCCGTACCCGAACGGCCACATCCAGGCGGTGGGCACGGACGCCGCCGGACGCCGCCAGTACCTCTACCACCCGCGGTGGCGGCAGGAGCGGGACGAGGAGAAGCACGACCGGGTGCTGGCGCTGGTGCCAGTGCTGCCGGGATTCCGGGCGGAGGTGGCGCGGGAGCTGGCGTCCCGGGGACGTTCCCGCGAACGGGTGCTCGCCGTGGCGCTGGCCATGCTGGACCGCGGCGTGTTCCGGGTGGGGAGCGAGGAGTACGCCGCGGACAACGGCACCCACGGCGTGGCCACCCTGCTGTGCTCCCACGTGACCGTCCGGTCGGGTTCTGCCGTGTCCGGTGTGTACTTCTGCTATCCGGCCAAGGGTGGGATCGAGTTCACCACTTCGGTGGAGGACGTGGCGTTGGCGCGGGCGGTGAAGTCGTTGCTGCGCGGGCGGTCCGGCCCGGAGCGGCTGCTGGTGGACGCGCGGGGGTGCGAGATCGGGTCGGACGACGTGAACGAGCGGTTCAAGGAGTTGGTGGGGGCGGAGTTCACGGTGAAGGACCTGCGGACGTGGCACGCGACGGTGACGGCGGCGGTGGCGTTCGCGCGGGAGGGGCGACCGGAGTCGCAGCGCGGGCGGAAGCGGGTGGAGGCGGCGGTGATGCGGGAGGTGGCGGAGAACCTGGGGAACACGCCGGCGGTGGCGCGGAAGTCGTACGTCGACCCGAGGGTGGTGCGTCTGTTCCAGGAGGGGCGGGTGATCAAGCCGAAGTCGGATGATCGTGAGACCGTGGAACGCGCGGTGTGGCGGATGCTGCGCCGTGCCTAGGGGTTCGACGGAAGGACTCCCGAAGCCGACCGTGACCGCCCCTCACTTCGCGCCCGGCTCGGCTCCTGACGTGGTCCCTGACTCGGCCTCGCCCTTCCGAAGCAACGCTCCGACATCCTCGTGCAGGTGAACCGCCCCGCCGACCAACACGATCTCGGCCCCGCAAGCCGCCGCCCGCAACGGCAGCACCTCGTCGGCCCGTGCACCGTCGACCTCCCGGGACCCCACGAGGGCATCGGTGAGCAGCAACGTGTCGACCCGCCCGGCGTCCAGCGCCCGTACGACGGCCTCGATCCCGTGCACCGCGCGCCCGGTGAGCCGAGTCGACTCGTCCCGGAACCGCTCGACCACCACCCGCCGCGCGTCCTGGTTCGCCCGCCCGGCCAGGTGCAGCACCGCCCGGTCCGGCGACCCCTCCACCTCGACCACCAGGTGGTGGTAGTGGGCGGGCAATGCCACCCGCAGCGACCGCCGTCCGTCCACCGGTCCGGCCAGCATCAGCAGCGACGCGTCCACTCGGTCCACCAGGGTGGTGGCCTCCTCGGCGACGTCCGCCAGCTCCGCCGCGTTCAGCCGCCGCCCCGGTCGGCGGGCGCCCACCGTCGCCACGGCCACCGGCCGGCCGGTCGGGTCCACCGCGCGCAGGTCGGCGCCGTGCTCGCCGACCTCCACGACCACGTGCGGGAGGAGGGGTTCCGAGAGGTCGACCAGCGGCAGGAAGTACGGGAGCGGCCCGTAGCGCGCGGTGTAGCCGGAGGGCGGGACGGGGACGTAGCGGTCCAGCAGGATCCGGCCGCCGCCCGCGATCAGGCACCGACCCGCGAGGCCGCGCGGTGTCACGCTTGAGGTGATCGCGTTGTGCGTCAACGCGACCAGGTACGGATCGGCCTGCTGGGCTTGGAGCTGGTCTCTCATCGCCCGCCATCGCAGGTCCACGTGATCGCCTACGTCGAGGAACACGGAGACGAACGGGCCCTCGACGTCCAGCAGGGTGTGCAGACTCGCCGTGTGCATCAATCCTCCCCGTTCGGTCACTCGGGTGGTACCCGAAAGTGGCCCGATGCAACCGTTTCGGCGGAGTGGCGCCACGGTGCGCCGGTGACTTCCGGGCCACGAAAGTGGGGCAGTGCAACGCGAAGGTGTGGGGTGTGGCGTGTGCCGGGCAGGGGCACGGGCGTGCGGAGGGCGACGCGAAGGGGAGGGGCACGGAGGAGGTAGGGCAAGAGGAGGGCAAGCCGAGGGGGGAGGGTTAGTGGGGGCGGGCGGGGCGTTGGCGTTCGCGGGAGTGTTGCTCGCACCAGGCGCAGCTCTCGGCCACGGCTACCGAGGCGAAGCCGATCAGCAGGTGGACGACGTTGCCGACGAGCCCGGCGTCCATCGCACCCCCGGGCTCGCCCACGCCGAGGGCGAACACGACCAGGTACACCACCCCCAGCAACGACCCGACCAGACGGGCACGTCGCGTGCGCACCGCCGCCGCTGCCATCACCAGACCCGTCACCAGGTGCAGCACCCCTGCGGGCACCTCGCCCCGCACGAGATCCACCACACCCCACAGCGCGAGCACCACGCCCAACGCCACGGCTGCCCGCTGCGGCCACGCCAGGGTCTCCAGGTTCGTCACCACCGCGACCACCCCTTTCGCCTTGACGGGCCACCGGCCGTCCCACCCGTCGAACTCGGCTCGTCACCGAGTGCTACCGACCGCTGCCGGGCCTACCGGTGCTGCTCATCATCGAGCAGAGCGCGCAATCGGGCCAGTGATCGGCTGAGGAGGCGTGACACGTGCATCTGCGACACCCCCACCGAGTCCGCGATCTGGCTCTGCGTCATGTTCCGGAAGAACCGCAGCACCACGATCCGCCTCTCCCTCTTGGGCAGCCCGCGCAGCATCGGGTCCAGCGCGTGGTGCAGTTCGACCACTTCCAATGCCGGGTCGTCGCGGATCAGGGCGTCGACGTGGTCCAGCTCGTCGCTGATCGTCTTCTCGTCCAACGACAGCAGGTGGTACGCCGACGTCGCGTGCAGCCCTTCGTACACGTCGTCCACCGGGATGCCGAGGTGCCGCGCCACCTCACTGGGCGTCGGCGTCCGCCCGGTGTGCCGGGACAGCTCCACCCGCGCCGTGTCGATGGCGACGCACAGCTCCTTCAACCGGCGCGGCACGCGGACGGCCCACCCCTGGTCACGCAGGTAGCGCCGCACCTCGCCGGTGATGGTGGGCACCGCGAACGCCAGGAAGTCGATCCCCCTCGACACGTCGAACCGGTCCACCGCGTTGATCAGCCCCAGCGCGGCCACCTGCCGCAGGTCCTCCACCGACTCCCCGCGCTCGGCGAACCGGTCGGCGATGTGCCTGGCCATCGGCAGGTGCTCGGTCACCAGCTGCTCGCGCAGCCGCTGGTACCGCTCGCCGTCCCGCTCGGACTCGGCCAGCTCGTGGAACAGCGGCTGGTAGTCCACCGCGCTCATCGCCGACACCCGTTCACAGCCGACACCCGCTCATCGCCGACACCCACTCACGCCCGGCACCTCAGCTCGACCCGCAACCGGCCCTCCCCGTCGATCCAGGTGGCCACCGTGTCGGTCACGGAACTGACAACCTTCCAGTACAACGAGTCATGATCGGGCACGGTGACGGCGGCTGACCTGACCTCCGCCCGGAAGCGCACGGAATCACCTTCCCGGGCGAACCGGCACAGCAGTTCGGCCGAGGGCGCGAGCGACCGCGCGATGAGCGCGGTGCACGCCTCGTCGACCGCGATGACCAGGTCGATGGCCAGCTCAGGCGTGGACCGGGCGAGCGCACCGGCGACCGCGCGGACGGTCGAGAGGTGGGCCGGCCTCGCCGCCACCCTGAGCTCCAGCTCCGAGCCGTCCATGTGTGGCGAACGCTCCTCACAACCCCGTTGTCGTCGCCGGGGGCATACCCACGGCCACCTTCCGCTACACCCGTCCACACAGGACTGAGCAACAGAATCGTGAAAGACGAACATGCCGTGAGCTGGTTCATCACGGTTTGCGAACAGCGGTAGGTAACCCTGTGACTGGAGTCATACTGATCGCCACCCCGACATCCCCACGGAGGCGCCTGGTGCTTGAGGCGAACAACCTTGAGGTGGTCTACGACGACGTGATGTTGGTGCTTCGCGGCGTGAGCCTGAAGGTGCCCGAAGGGCGCATCGTCGCTCTCCTCGGCGCCAACGGAGCAGGCAAGACGACCCTGATGAGGGCGTTGTCCGGCCTGCTCGACGTGCACGACGGCAAGATCACCCGCGGCCGGATCACGCTCGACGGAGAACCGGTCCACCGCTCCTCGCCGACCCGCATCGCGTCGCTCGGCGTGAAGCAGGCGCTGGAGGGCCGGCGCATCCTCGGCGAGCTCACGGTCGAGGAGAACCTGCGCGTGGGCGGGCACAGCCGTCCGCGCGGCATCAAGCAGAACCTGGAACGGATGTACGAGCTGTTCCCCAGGCTGAAGGAGCGGCGCAGGCAGAGCGCGGGCTACCTGTCCGGTGGCGAGCAGCAGATGCTGTCCATCGGCCGGGCGCTCATGTCCGAGCCGCGCTACCTGCTGCTGGACGAGCCGAGCCTGGGTCTCGCGCCGCTCATGGTGCAGCAGATCCGCGACCTCATCGTCAAGATCAACGCGGCGGGCACGACCGTGCTGCTGGTCGAGCAGAACGCGACCATGGCGCTGTCCATCGCCGACCACGGCTACGTGCTGGAGAACGGCAAGGTCGTGATGGACAAGCCGGCCGCCGCGCTGCTGGCCGACGAGGACGTGCGCGAGTTCTACCTGGGCCTGCGCGGTGAGGGCGCCGCGCAGTCGTTCCGCGACGTGAAGCACTACAAGCGGCGGAAGCGGTGGTTGTCGTGAGCCTTCCTGACAAGGCCCCACGGGAGAAGGTCCTGGAGATGGACGGCGTGACGCTGGCGTTCGACGGCGTCACGGCCGTGGACGGCGTGTCGTTCCACGTGGCCGCGGGCGAGCTGTTCGCCATCATCGGGCCGAACGGCGCGGGCAAGACGTCGATCTTCAACGTGCTGTCCGGCGTCTACCGGCCGCAGAAGGGCTCGGTCCGGTTCCAGGGCGAGGAGATCCTGGGCAAGCGCCCGCACAAGATCGCCGCCATGGGCATCGCCCGGACGTTCCAGAACATCGAGCTGTTCGCGCACCTCTCCGTGGTGGAGAACCTGATGCTGGGCCGGCACAACCACATGCGGTACGGCGCGCTGGCCGCGTTCGCGTGGGTCGGCCGGGCTCGGCGCGAGGAGCTGGCCAACCGGGCGGCGGTGGAGGAGGTCATCGACTTCCTCGAACTGGAGCAGTGGCGCGGCCAGCCCGTCGGCCTGCTGCCGTACGGGGTGCAGAAGCGCGTCGAGCTGGGGCGCGCGCTCGCGATGGAGCCGAAGGTGCTCCTGCTGGACGAGCCGGTCGCGGGCATGAACGTCGAGGAGACCGAGGACATGGCGCGGTTCGTGCTGGACGTCCGGGACGAGCTCGGCATCGCGATGATCATGGTCGAGCACGACATGGGCCTGGTGATGGACCTCGCGGACCGGGTGATGGTGCTGGACTTCGGCAAGCCCATCCGCACCGGCACGCCCACCGAGGTGCAGCAGGACCCGAACGTGGTGCGCGCCTACCTGGGCGAGGCGCACCAAGCCGTGGGAGGTGTCGCATGAGCGCCCCGACCACCACCGCCGCCGGCTTGACCACCATCGTCACCCGCGTGCGGGACCGGGCGAAGGCCACCCCGGACGCGGTGGCGCTGCGGGCCAAGGACTTCGGCATCTGGCGCGAGGTCTCCTGGTCGGCGTACTGGGAGCGGTCCGAGCTGGTCGGGCACGCCCTGCTGGCGCTCGGCGTCGAGGCGGGGGACCGGGTGGCGATCCACTCGGAGAACCGCCGCGAGTGGCTCTACACCGACATCGGCGCGGTGGCCGTCCGGGCGATCACCGTGGGCCTGTACCCGACGAACCCGGCGAGCGAGGTCGCCTACCTGCTGTCGCACTCCGGGGCGCGCGTGCTCATCGCCGAGGACCAGGAGCAGGTGGACAAGGCGCTCGCCGTGCTCGACTCCCTGCCCGAGCTGGAACGCATCGTCTACATCGAGCCGCGCGGCATCCGGCACCGCTACGACAACCCCAAGCTGCTCGCCTGGGACGACTTCCTGGCGCTCGGCGCGGAGCACCGGGAGACCCACCCGGACGCGGTGGAACGCCGGATGCGGGAGGCCGCGCCGGACGACGTGATGACGTTGATCTACACGTCCGGCACCACCGGGCCGCCCAAGGGGGCGATGCTGACGGTGGCGAACGTCGAGTTCGCCATCGAGTCGCTCGTCGAGGGCGGCGGGTTCACCGACCCACCGCCGTCGCCGAAGGACGTCACGCTCTCCTACCTGCCGCTGTGCCACGTGGCCGAGCGCATCTTCACCACCTGGTTCAGCGCGTCGGCCGGGGTCCAGGTGCACTTCGCCGAATCCATCGACACCGTGCAGGCCAACCTGCGCGAGGTGCAGCCGACGATCCTGTTCGGGGTGCCGCGGATCTGGGAGAAGGTGCTGGCGGGCATCACGATCAGCGCGTCCAGCGCCACCCGGTTCAAGCGCCTCGTGACCCGGTTCTGGCTGCGGGTGGCCGACGGGCTCGGCGAGCAGCTGGTCCGCAACGGCGGCGAGCACACGGTCGGCACCAGGCTGAAGTACGGCGTGGGCTGGCTGTTCTGCTTCCGCGCGCTGAAGACGCGGATCGGCATGCGGCACGTCCGGTACGCGTCGTCGGGCGCCGCGCCCATCGCGCCGGAGGTGCTGCGGTTCTTCATGGGCATCGGCGTCCCGATGCACGAGGTGTACGGGATGACCGAGAACAGCGCCATCGCCACCGGCAACCGGCCCGGCCGGGTGAAGGTCGGCACGGTCGGCGAGCCGCACCCCGGCGTGGAGCTGCGGATCGCCGACGACGGCGAGATCCAGACCCGGCACCGGGGCGTGTTCGCGGGCTACTGGCGCGACGAGGACGCCACCCGGCGGGCGATGACCCCGGACGGGTGGCTGCGCACGGGTGACGTCGGCGTGTGGGTGGACGGCACGCACGTCCGGATCACCGACCGGATGAAGGACATCATCATCACCGCGGGCGGCAAGAACGTGGCGCCGTCGGAGATCGAGAACGCGCTGAAGACGTCGCCGTACATCAAGGAAGCGATCGTGGTGGGTGACCAGCGGCCGTACCTGGTGGCCCTGATCGGCATCGAGCAGGACACCGTCGGCCACTGGGCCAGGCAGCGCCGGATCGCGTACACCACCTACCGCGACCTGGCGGAGAAGGACGAGGTGCGGGAGTTGGTGCAGGACATCGTCACGAAGGTCAACGAGAAGTTCGCCTCCGTGGAACAGGTGAAGAAGTTCCGCATGCTGCCCAAGGAGCTGGACCACGAGGACGGCGAGCTGACCGCGACGCAGAAGGTGAAGCGGTCGGCGCTGGCCAAGGTGTTCGGCGAACTCGTGGACGACATGTACCTCGGGGGGCGCTGATGAGCGAGTTCGTGCAGTCGATGCTCCGGGGCCTGGGCTCCGGGTCGATCTACGCGCTGCTGGCGCTGGGTTTCGTCATCATCTACAAGTCCACCAGGGTGATCAGCTTCGCCCAGCCGGCGTTCATGCTGGCGGGTGCGGTGCTGGTCAGCTACCTGGCCGCCGAGATCGGGTTCTTCGCGGCCGTGCCGGTCGCGGCGGTGCTCATCGCGGTGCTGGCGCTGGGCGTGGAGCGGACCGTGCTGCGGCCGATGATCGGCAAGCCGGTGTTCGTGGTCGCGATCATCACCATCGGCGTGGACGTGGTGGTGCGGGTGGTGACCAACTCGTTCATCGGGCTGGACGTCCGCCAGGTGGGCGACCCGTGGGGCCTGTCCACGGTGACGCTGTTCGGCGTCGACGTGCAGCAGCGGTACCTGGTGATGTTCGCGACGACGGTGGTCGTGGTCGCCGTGCTGTTCGCGTTCTTCCGGTTCTCCCGGATCGGGCTGGCCATGCGCGCGGTCGCCTACGACCAGGAGGTGGCGCTGGCGCAGGGCATCTCGGTCGGCTCCGTGTTCGCCCTGTCGTGGGCCATCGCGGGCGGGCTGGCGGCGTTGGCCGGGGTGTTCGTGGCCACCGGCGCCGGCGTCGACCAGCAGCTGTGGGTGATCGCGCTGAAGGCGTTGCCGGCGATCATCCTCGGCGGGCTGGACTCGCTCGGCGGCGCGGTCGTCGGCGGGCTCGCGGTCGGGGTCGTGGAATCGCTCGTCGGCACCTACCAGGGCGACGTCGCGCCGTGGCTCGGACCGAACTTCGCTCTCGTCGCGCCGTACGTGCTGATGCTGGTCGTGCTGCTCGTCCGGCCCTACGGGCTGTTCGGCAGCAAGGAGGTGGAACGAGTGTGAAGGGCCGTCCAGGGCTGTACACCTCTTACGCGCAGGACACGGCGTTCCTCAACACGCGTCCCAAGCGGTCGTGGACGGGTGCGCTGGTGGTGCTGGCGCTGCTCCTCCCGTTCGCCATCACCGACGACCTGTTGCTGCTGCTGGCCACCGGTTTCGTGGCTGCGATCGGCGCGATCGGGCTGAACATCGTGACCGGGTACGCCGGTCAGGTGTCGTTGGGCCACGCGTTCTTCCTGGCCATCGGCGCGTACACGGGCGCCGCGCTGTCAGGCGACCCGGACGGGCGGGTGCTCGGGTTCGGCGTCACGTCGCTGCCGGTGTGGCTGCTGGCCTCCGGGCTGGTGGCCGGGCTGGCGGGGCTGATCGTGGCCCCGATCGCGGCCCGGCTGCGCGGGCTGTACCTGGCGATCGTGACGCTGGGCCTGGTCTTCCTCGGTGAGCACGTCTTCCGGGAGTGGACGTCATTGACCGGCGGTCCCGGCGTGGGCCGGCCGGCGGCGGTGCCCGAGCTGTTCGGCGTGCGGCTGGACCGGGCGTCGGCGCTGTTCACCGGGCCGCAGCAGCTGTACCTGCTGATGTTCGTGCTGCTGGTGATCTTCGGCGTGCTGGCGCGGAACCTGGTCCGGTCGCGGATCGGGCGGGCGTTCGCGGCGGTGCGGGACCGGGACCTGGCGGCGGCCGTGATCGGGGTCGACCTGACCCGGTACAAGGCGCTGGCGTTCGCCGTGTCGTCGTTCTACGCCGGTGTGGCGGGCTCGTTGTTGTTCGTGGTCAACGGGTTCTTCGACCCCGGCTCGTTCGGGTTGCTGCTGTCGGTGCAGTACATCGCCATGGTGCTCATCGGCGGCGCGGGGACGATCTCCGGCGCCATCATGGGCGCGCTGTTCATCACGCTGCTGCCGCGCATCACCCGGGAACTCCCGACGGTGTTGCCGTTCATCAGCTCCGACGCGACCGGCGGGATCTCGGTGTTCCAGGTCGAGGCGGTCCTCTACGGGCTGCTGATCGTGGTGTTCCTGATCGTGGAGCCACGGGGCCTGTTCGGAATCTGGGTGCGCGTGCGCAGCTACTGGCGCACTTGGCCTTTCTCGTACTGAAAGGGTGGATGGGATGGCAAGTCACAGAGTGGTGCTCGCGGTGCTCTCCGTGGTCGCACTGGCCGCCGTCGCGTGTCGCGGTGGCGACGGCGCGGCACCGCAGGAGGGCAAGGGCGGTATCAAGGTCGATGCCGGCGTGACCAGTGAACCGTGCCCGGACACCGGCCACAGTGACCGGGGCTGCATCTACCTCGGAACGATCTCGGACCTGACCGAAGGGCCGTTCAAGACCCTCGCGGTGCCGATCACCGACGCGCAGAAGGCGTTCTGGAAGCGCGTCAACGACCAGGGCGGCATCGGCGGCTACGACGTGGACGTCACGTCGTACGTGAAGGACAACAAGTACAACCCGCAGATCCACAACCAGGTGTACCAGGAGATCAAGGGCAAGGTGCTGGCGCTGACCCAGACCCTGGGCTCGCCCACGACCGCCGCGATCCTGCCCGACCTGGAGAGCACGCAGATGGTCAGCGTGCCCGCGTCGTGGACGTCGCTGTGGGGCGTGGAGGAGGTCATCCTGGAGTCCGGCGCGAACTACTGCATCGAGTCGATGAACTCGGTGGACTACGCGGTGGACAACCTCGGCGCGAAGAGCGTGATGGCCGTGCACCTGCCCGGCGACTACGGCGACGACGCCGCGGGGGGCGCGAAGATCGCGGCGGAGAAGCGCGGGCTGACGTTCACCAGCGCGGTCACCCAGACCGGACAGGACAACCAGGGCGGCGCGATCGACGCGGTGCTGGCGAACCAGCCGGACGTGGTCATCCTGACCACCGGGCCGACGGACGCGGCCGTGATCATCGGTCAGACCGCCGCGCGCGGGTTCAAGGGCAAGTTCATCGGCACGTCGCCGACGTGGAACCAGGGCCTGATGTCGAGCCCGGCGGCGCCCGCGATCAAGGCGCTGTACATGCAGTCGGCGCCGTGGAAGACGTGGACGACGGACTCCCCGGGGCACAAGGCGCTGCGTGAAGCGCTGCCGTCCGTCACCCCGAACGACGGCTACACGTCCGGCTGGGTGTGGGCGTACCCGTTGAAGGCGGCGCTGGAGAAGGCGGCCGAGAACAAGGACCTGACCCGGGCCGGGCTGCTGAACGCGGTGCGCCAGCTGAAGTCGGTGGACTACGAGGGCATGCTGCCCGAGGGCGCCGGCAACTTCGCCGGCAACCCGAACGACGCCGCGTTCCGGCAGACGCTGATCTACAAGCCGGACGAGGCGGGGCAGACCGGGCTGAGCCTGGAGGAGGACTTCTTCACCGGTCCGACGGCGAAGGACTTCAAGTTCGAGAAGCCCTGCTACAGCTGATCCCACCCTGTTCGGACACCGCGGCACCCCGGCTCGTTCCACGCCGGGGTGCCGCTGCTCGGTGGGACCGACGAAATTCGAATGCCCTGACCGAACGACGTATCAAGCCGGCCCGACGGTGCTCCATACGGATAGCGAGCACCACGGGAGGGTCGAATGGGGCAGACGAGTGGCCGGGCCGTCATGCAGGTGCACCCGACGAGACTGTGCAACCTGCGCTGCCTGCACTGCTACTCCAGCTCAGGGCCGGACGTCGCTGAATCGATTCCCATAGCGGTGCTGTCCACCGTGGTCCGGGACGCGGCCAGGCTCGGGTACGACGTGCTGAACGTGTCCGGCGGCGAACCGTTCCTCTACCCGGAACTGCCCGCGCTGCTGCGCGCGGCCCGTGCGGCGGGAATGCGGACGACCGTCACGACGAACGCGGTCGCGCTGACCCAGCGCCGGATCGGGTTGGTGCGCGGGCTGGTCGACCTGGTGGCCGTGTCCCTGGACGGCGACCGGGCCACGCACGACCGGATCCGCGGCCAGGAGGGGTGCTTCGACAAGGCGCTCGCCGGCATCCGCAGGCTCACCGAGGCGGGCGTCCCGGTCGGCGTCATCACCACCCTGACCCAGGGCAACGCCACCCAGCTCGGTGACGTCGCCCTCGCCGCGACGCAGTCCGGCGCCCTGCTGCTCCAGGTCCACCCGCTCGAACCCGAGGGCGCCGCGAACCGGCTGATGGCCGGCGAACGCCCGGACGCGGTCGAACTCGCCTACGCGGCGGTGGAACTGGGCCGGATCGCCGAGGAGCACGGCCTCGCCGTCCAGCTGGACGCCGTGCCGCGGACCATGCTGGCCCGCCGGCCGGAGGCGTTCATGGCCGTGCCGGTGGACGACGAGCAGCCGCTGGGCCGGTGGCTGACGCCGCTGGTGATCGAGCCGAACGGCGCGGCGGTGCCGGTGTCCTACGGCTTCGACCGCCGCTACGCCCTGGGCAACGTCCTGGACCGACCGCTGGCGGACCTCGCCGGCGGCTGGGACGCCGCACCGTTCCTCGCCCTGTGCCGGGCCACCTGGCAACGCCTGGTCGACGGCCGCACCGGTCCGCTCGTGCCGTGGTACGGCCACCTGCTCCGGTCCTCGCGCGCCGCCCGCCCCGCCACCGCCGGGCGCTGACGTCACCCCAGCAGGTCGGCGGCCTCCCGCGTGTTGATCACCCGATCCGGTGTCACGCCGCACTTCTCGGCCCGCTCGCAGCCGAACGACAGCCAGTCCAGCTGCCCCGGCGCGTGGGCGTCGCTGTCGATCGAGAACGAGCACCCCAGCTCCAGCGCCAACCGCAGCAACCGCTCCGGCGGGTCGCGCCGCTCCGGCCGTGAGTTGATCTCCACCGCCGTGCCGTGCTCGACGCACGCCGAGAACACCGCCTCCGCGTCGAACGCCGACTCCGGCCGGCCCTTGCCGACCACCAGCCGCCCGGTGCAGTGCCCGAGGACGTCGACGTGCGGGTTCGACACCGCGGCGACCATCCGCCGGGTCATCTCCGGCGCCGGCATCCGCAGCTTCGAGTGCACGCTGGCCACCACCACGTCCAGCCGTTCCAGCAACTCGGGCCGCTGGTCCAGCGACCCGTCGTCCAGGATGTCCACCTCGATCCCGGTCAGGATCAGGAACGGCGCCAGCTCGGCGTTCAGCTCCGCCACCACGTCCAGCTGCTCGATCAGCCGGTCGGCGGACAGCCCGTTGGCCACCGTCAGCCGGGGGGAGTGGTCGGTGAGCACCATCCACGAGTGCCCGAGGTCGCGGGCGGCCTCCGCCATCTCGCGGATCGGGCTGCCGCCGTCCGACCAGTCCGAGTGCGTGTGGCAGTCGCCCTTCAGCAACGCCCGCAGCGCCTGCCCGCCGACCACCGGCTCCCGGAACTTGCCCAGGTAGGCCGGTTCCCGCCCGGCCACCGCGTCCGCGATCACCCCGGCGGTGGCCTTGCCGATACCGGGCAGGTCGGTCAGCGTGCCCGCCGCGACCCGCTTCGCCACCTCGCCGTCCGGCAGCGCGGCCACCACCTCCGCCGCCTTGCGGAACGCGCGGACCCGGTACGTGGGTTCACCCGCGCGCTCCAGCTGGAACGCCACCTGCCGCAATGCCCAGAGCGGATCCACGACGTCCTGTCTACTCCGCCCGGCGCGGGAACGCGCGCCAACCGCCGAACCCGGCGACGCCCCGGACGCCCGCTGTGCGTCCGCGTTCGTCCGCGTTCGTCCGTCGGTCCCCGGGCCGCCGGGTCGCGCCGACCGCCGGAGCTTGCGACTTGGCGGCGGTGCGCGCGGAAGGCTTGCGGCTGCCGGGCCGCTGAACCGAGGATGTTCCGCATGTCCCCACGTGCCGGCACGGTCGGGTCGCGGCGCAGGCCCAGCAAGGGCGACCTGACCACGCAGGCGATCCTGAACACCGCCGAGCGTCTGCTGCAGACGCGCTCCCTGGACGACATCGCGGTCGACGAGCTGGCCTCGGGAGCGGGCATCTCGCGGTCGACCTTCTACTTCCACTTCGCCTCACGGGAGGCGGTGCTGCACGCGCTTTCCGGCGCCGTCCTCGACGCCGTCTACGAGTCCGCGCAGGCGTGGCTCCGGCGTGGCCACGAACCGCCGGAGGACTCCATCCGCCGCGCGCTCGACGCCACCCTCGCCCTGTGGCGCAAACACGGCCCGGTCCTCCGCGCCGCCGTCCGCGCCCGCGACACCGACCCCTTGATGCGCGAGTTCTGGACCGGCGTGGCCCGCCGCTTCATCGACGCGACCGCCTCGCAGATCACCCTGGAACGCGCCGCCGGCACCGCCCCTCCCGGCCCCGACGCCAAGTCACTCGCCACCGCCCTCGTCTCGATGAACGAGCAGGCCTTCCTGACCCGCTCCCACTCCCGCCGCTCCACCGCCCGGGACCGCCACCTGGTGGACACCCTCACCCACGTCTGGCTCCGCTCCATCTACGCCACCTGACCCGCGCAAGCCCTCCACCCACGCACCGCGAGTCCTCCACCCACGCACCGCGAGTCCTCCACCCACGCACCGCGAACCGGCCGCTCGGACACCGCGAACCTCGTGCTGCCTGCGTTCCGATCGGCCGCAGTGGTGGTTTCGTGGTGCGCGAGTGGACGACTTGCGGTGTCCGAACGGTGGACTCGCGGGGTGGGGTGGGTTAGTGGAACCAGAGGCCGTTGGGGGCCTGGCGGTAGCCGAGTGACCGGTACACGGCGTCCACAAGGGACTGCCCGCGCTCGTTGACGCCCAAGCCCTGCCCCATCCGCGTCATCGCGTACCCGAACGACATCCGGGACTCCGGGGCCGCGAACCCGAGCGAGCCGCCCATGCCCGAGTGCCCGAACGCGTCCTCCGACATCAGCACACCGCGCTCCTCCGCCGGCAGGTACCGGCTGTCGACCGCCTTCATGAACCCCAGCGAGAACCGGGTCGGCGCGAGCAGCATCTCGTCGTGCCCGGCCGCCACCACCGACGACATCGCCGGGACCTGCGTGTCGGCCACCAGCCGCACCCCGTTGTACTCGCCGCCCAGCGCCAGCGGCCGGTACATCTGCGCCAGCCCGCGCGCGTTGCTCATCCCCCCGACCGCCCCGTACTGCGCCGCGTGCGCCTCACGCGTGTTGGACGCCGCGACGTACCCGCCGTTGTTCGTCAGCAGCATCGCCTGCATCGACTCGGGCGTGCTCATGCCCGCCAGGTACACGTTCGGCAGCCTGTCGGCGCGGTCGGCGGGAATCGTCGGCGCGACCAGCGGCTCCAGGTCCTCCGGCAACGTCAGCCAGAAGTCCAGGCCCAGCGGACCGGAGACCTCCTTCTCGAAGAACTCCGCCAACGACACCCCGGACACCCGCCGGACCACCTCGCCGACCAGGTGCCCGAACGTCAACGCGTGGTAGCCGTGCCGCGTGCCCGGCGTCCAGTAAGGCTCCTGCCGGGCCAGCAGGTCCGTCATCGACCCCCAGTCGAACATCCCGCCCGGCGGCACCGGTTCCCGCCACGCGGTCAACCCGGCCTGGTGCGCCAGCAGGTGCCGCACGAGCGTGTCCGCCTTGCCGCTCTGCCCGAACTCCGGCCAGTACTGCACCACCGGCGAGTCCAGATCCAACTCGCCCCGTGACGCCAGCACGTGCGCGCACAACGCCGTGGCGCCCTTCGTGCACGACCACACGTGCGTGATCGTGTCCTCAGTCCAAGCCCGTCCGCCCGCGTCACCGCCCCACAGGTCGACCACGGTCTCGCCGTCCACCGTCACGTGAACGCCCGCGCCCACCTCGCCGCGCTCGGCGAAGTTCCGCTCGAACTCGGCGCGGACCTCGGCGAACTCGTCGGCGCAACTGCCCTCGACCGTCATCGACCCTCCAGGTGCGGCGGTTGTCGGACCCCATGCCACCACGGTGAGCCACGACACGTGAGTAGGGATTCCTCAGTCCGTACGACTGCAGGGGCACTGGCGGGACTGGACGGCTAGCTAGCACTTCGGTAGCGAGTTCGCTACCTTTGTGTACGTGGCCGACCTGAGCGTGCGCGAAGCGGCGGAGCGCTTGGCCGTGACGCCGGCGCGTATCCGCGCGCTGCTGGAGCAGGGTGGCCTCACCGGCCGGCGCGTCGGATCGCAGTGGATTGTCGATGACGACTCGGTGAGGAGTCGGCTCGAGATGGCCGCGTCGACTCGTGGCCGTCCCCTGTCGTGCCGGAGTGCTTGGAGCGCGGCAGCATTGCTGGACGGACAGGCGACGCCCTGGCTCGCGAGCAGCGAGCGGTCGCGGTTGCGCTCCCGTCTCGCCGGACATGACGGCGACGGTGTCGACATCCACCGGTGGTGGATGCGGAAGCGGGCATCGGTCGCCCGCTATCGCATCGCCGCCGCCGACATCGCCGAGTTGATCGCGGACGAGGCCGTGGTGGCCGGTGGCATCAGCGCTGCGTCGTCGTACGACCTGGGGTTGTCGTCCGCGGACGAGGCGGAGGTCTACATCGGCGGCTCCGACGTCCCCAGGCTCGTCGACGAGTTCTTCTTGATCGCGTCCGAGCGCGGAAACCTCATGCTGCGTGTCGAAGCCAGTGGCCTGAACTGGCATCAGCGCACAGCGCGAACGGTCGACGGAGTATCGGTCGTCCCACGACTCGTGGTCGCCACCGATCTCTTGGACGGTGATGACACGAGAAGCAGGAGCGCGGGGGCGCGATTGCTCGGGGACGTGCTTCGACCGATGGCGGACGGTGGTGACCGGCGTGACTGACGAGCGTCTACCCGGGAACGAAGAGGTGCTCGACGCACTGGCAGTCGTGAGCGGTGAAGCCCGTGACCGCCTCGACACCGCGTTCCGGGCGGCGGCGATGAAAGGCGGCACGGCTGCCGCGTCGCCGGAGAAGGTCGTTGAAGCGCTCGGTTCCGTGATTCGCCGTGTACGCCTCGCACCGATCGAGCTCGACGCCAAGGCACCTGTCATCGCACCGATCGAGCGGCTCGTGCTGTCGCCTCCGGCGCTTCTCACGACTCACATCGCCGCGTGGCGGTCACAAAGGAACTGCCCATCCGGATCGTGGACGTCGTGCGGGATCCGGTCGTCCTACCGTTCATGACACCGCCTCAAGAAGCGGCGTGGTCGACGATCCTCGACTTCGAAGACGGTCTGCACTGCCACTGGTCACTCATCGGCGGCCAGATGGTGGCGCTGATCAGCGCGGAGTACGGACAACCCATCCCGCGGGCGACCACGGACGGAGACGTCGTCCTGGGCGTCTGGCTCGATCGCGACGCACTGCGCCACGCGAGCGTGTTGCTGACCGAGCACGGGTTCACGGAGGACGTCACGGGTGATGGATACGGCTATCGGTACCGACGTGATACCGCCAGCATCGATCTGTTGCTGCCCGAGGACTTCGGCCGTCAGCAACGAATCCCGACCACCGCCACGGGACGTCGCGGGGTCGAGATGCCAGGTGGGAACCAGGCGTTGATCCGGAGCGAACGCCTTCCCGTTCGGCTGGGTGATCGCACCGGCCTGGTCCGCCGTCCCAACCTTCTCGGCGCGCTCGTCGCCAAGTCCGTGGCCTCCGTGGCCGACTCCCGGGACCCCGACCGTCACCGCGAGGACATCGCCGTCCTCGGCCGGATCGCGCTGACCGAGGGCGAATTCCGCGCCATGAGGCGGCTGAGTCGGGGCAAGGACCGCAAGCGGCTGCGAGACGCCCTTGCCCAGATGCCGGCCTCACATCCGGCGTGGCGGCAGATCCCTGAGCAGCAGGAGGTCCGCCAAGCGTTGATCCGGCTGTCCGAACCGGCAGCGGCGGGGGTGGGACGCTCCGGTACCAGTCGGTAGGGTGAGTGGCCCATCGACGGGAGGTCGCCTGTTGTCGTCCTCGGGCCGGGCCTTCTTCGGCCGGGAGAGTGAGCTGGCGGCGGTCTTCGACGCGGTCGGGCGGGTGCCGGCGGCCGGGTTGGTGACGGTCGTGGTGTCGGGTGAGCCGGGGATCGGCAAGTCCAGCCTGCTGGCCGAGACGTGCCGCCGGCTGCGTGACCGCGGCTGCGCGGTGGCCGCCGCGGAGTCGGACGACGTGAGCAGGCGCATCCCGTACGCGGCGGTGGCGACGGCGTTGCGGACGGTGCCGGTGGCGGACGACGTGCGGGCCGCCCTCGACGCGCTGGACCTCACCTCCACCCCGGACGCCACCTGGTTCGGCCGCTCCTGCGAACTGGTCGCCCGCGTGCTCACCGGCCTCACCGCCGACCGGCCCGCGGCCCTCGTCCTGGACGACCTCGACCAGGTGGACGACGACTCGCTGGCCATGCTCGCCGTCGTCCTGCGCCGCGTCACCGCCGCCCCGCTCGTCCTGATCACCGCCGCCCGCACGCACCACCGCAACCCCGGCGTCGGCGAACTGCTGGACCGGCTCGAACGGCACGCCGAAGTGGTGCGGGTGGAGCTGGCGCCGCTCAGCGGCGGCGACGTGGCGCGGATAGTGGAGACGGTGCTCGGCACGCCGGTGGACGACGGCCTCGCGCACGAGGTGCACCAGCGCGCCGACGGCAACCCGTTCTTCGCCGTCGAGATCGCCCGGTCGCTGCGCGAGCTGGACCTGGTCGCGGTGGACGGCAACCGGGCACGCCTCACCGTGTCGCCGTCGGCCATCCGGCTCACCAGGCGGGAAGCGGTGCTGCGCCGGGTCGCGCCGCTGGACCGGGACACCCGGGCCGTCGCCCGCGCGGTGTCGATCTTCCGGCGGGTGCGGCTGGACCAGATCGGGCTGCTCGCCCGGGTGTCGTCGCTGCCCGAGGACACCGTCGTCGACGCGTTCGACGGGCTGCTGCGCGCGCACATCGTGGTCCGCGACGACGACCGCGGCTACCGGTTCTCGCACGCCCTGGTCGGCGAGGCGCTCTACCAGGAGATCGGCCCCGCGCAACGCCGTCACCTGCACAGCCTGATCAGCGCCCGCCTCCTGGACGACCGCGCGCGCGGCCTGGCCGTGGACGAGATGGAGCTGGCCTGGCACCTGGCCGAGTCGGCACCGCCCGGCGACCTGCGGGCCATCGGGGTGATGGCGCAGGCCGCCGCGGCGAACCGCACCACCGCACCGGAGACGGCGGCGGCGTTGTGCGCGCGGGCGTTGGAACTGCTGCCGGTGGCCGCCCCGGAACGCGCCGGGCTGCTGGCCTCGCAGTGCCGCGCGCTGGCCCACGCGTCCCGCCCGGCCGCCGCCATCGCGCCCGGACTGGCCGCCCTCGACGTGCTGCCACCCGGCCCGGACCGGTCGCGGTGCGCGGTCGTCGTGCTCACCAGCCTGTTCCTGGTCGGCCGGATGGCCGAGGCCCTGCGCCTCGCCGATGCGGAACTCGCCACCGGCACCGCGCCCGCCGCCCTGCACGCCCAGCGCGCGCTGCTCCTCGTCTTCACCGGGCGGCACGCCGAAGCCCTGGCCGCCGCCGACCGGATCGAGGCCATGCCGGTCACCTCCGCCGCCGAGGGCGTCGTGGTGTTCGACCGGCTGGCCGTGATCACGTCGATGCTGTTCCGGCACGACAAGACGGTCGAGTACGCCAACCGCTCCCTGCGTTCCGCCGCCGGCCAGCCGATCCTGGAACTCCAGGCGCTGGCCGTCGGCGCGTCGACCGGCGCGCTGGCGGGCCTCGTGCACGACGCGACCTGGCGCCTGCGCCGGGCGGAGGAGCTGCGGGAGCGGACCGGCGGCCACGCGTTCCGCGGTGAGCTGGAGGTGGCACGGGTGGCGCTGGACTGGTTCGGCGGCGCGTGGGACGCCTGCCTGGAACGCGTGGGCCGGGCCGCCGCCGAACTGGAGTCGCGGCAGGAGCTGATGATGCTGGACGGCCTGCGCGCGATCGAGCTGGAGGTCCGCACCTGGCGCGGCGAGCTGGACGTGGCCGCCCGGCTGGCCGCCCGCACCCCGCCGACCAGCCCGAACATGTCCCGCCTGCACGCGCTGGCGATGGCCGGCTACCTGGCCGCGCGCGGTGACGCGGAAGGCGCCCGGACCACCCTGGTCGAGGCTGTGGACGACGACGGCATGACCGCGTACAGCTGCGTGCTGCTGGGTCGCCTGGTCGAACTGGACCTGGCCCGCGGTCGGGCGGAGGAGGCGCGGCAGACGGTGAAGCGGCTCTGCGCGGTGGCGGCCGACCGGGTGGCGCCGTGGACCCGCACCACCGTCCGCCGGGTCACCGGCCTGGCCGATCGGGACGTCGACGTGCTCCGCGAGGCCGTGCGGGAGGCCGAGGCCGGGGGACTGGTCTTCGAGAAGGCCCGCGCCCAACTCGCCCTCGGTGCGGTCGACCGCGACGCCGTGCCGGAACTCCTCGACGCCTACGCCCTGTTCCAGCGCCTGGGCGCGCACGGCCTGCGCCGCCAGGCCGGCGGTCGGCTGCGCGAACTGGGCGCGAAGGTGCCGCGCGCGCGGGCCAAGGCGCCCGGCGTGCTCACCGAAGCGGAGGAGAACGTGGCCCGGCTGGTGCAGCAGGGAATGCGGAACCGGGACATCGCCGCCGCCTTGCACTACAGCCCGCGCACGATCGAGGTCTACCTGTCCCGGATCTACGCCAAGCTGCACGTGTCGTCGCGCCTCGAACTGGCCCGCGCCCTGGACGCCCGCACCTGAGCAACGGTTCGGCTCAGGCGACCCGAACAGCACGTCCGCTCACGTACCCTCTTCCCACGGCGGCGCCCTGCCCACGGAGCCGCGGGTCGTGTCACTCGTGTGGTCCGGGGGGACTTCGTGAAAAGACTTGCCGTTGTGCGCCTGTCCGCCCTGCTGATGACCTTGCTGCTGGCTGCGGGGTGCGTTTCGCTCGGCGAACTGGTGAACCTCCAGTCCCGCATCCAGGAAGACGGGTACACCCGGGTCTCGGCGCACCACACGACCGGCGGCGTCGACAGGCTGACCGTCTCGGCCACCACGACCGCCGCGGACGACGACGGCGAGCGCATCGCCCGCATCGTCTGGGACACCTACCCGGCGGAGGTCGACGAGCTGGTCGTCACCGTCAACGGCCGGACGAACAGCGCCACCTACGAGCAGCTGGAGGAGGCGTTCGGCCCGCGCGGGACCCACCCCGAGGGGCCGGGCGGATCGGTCGGGAGCTGGGTCGCCGGCATCGGCTTCCTCATGCTCTTCCTGATCGGCGCCGTGATCACCGTGCTGGTGGTGCGGAGTCGCCGACGCACCCGACGGCTCCAGCTGATGCACCAGCAGCCGCAGTACCCGTACTACAAGCAGCCCTGACCACCCGAGCGGTTCCGGGCTTCGCTTAGTTGTCGTGGAGTCCCCACTAACCGACCGGTAACTTCCGGTGTTGCCTGGTTCACGTGGAGGTCATCGCGGACGCCGGGCGTCGGGAGCTGTCGTTCGACGGCGTCCGCTTCCCGCTGCCCGCCGAGATCGGCGACGCCTCCGCGCTCGCCCTCGCCCACCACGGCGTGACCGCGTGGCACCTCCTCCGCACCTGCGCCCACCTGCGGCAGGGCGAGTCCGTCGTGGTGCACGACGCGGCGGTCGGCGTCGGCGCGCTGGCCGTGCAGCTCGCGGTCAGCTTCGGCGCGGGCCGGGTGGTGGCCACCGCGCCGACCCAGGCGCAGCGGCGGCTGGCGGTGCGGCTCGGGGCCGACGTCGCGGTGGACTCGTCCGCGCCCGCCCTCACCGAACGGCTGCTCGCCGGCGGACTGGTCGACGTCGTGGTCGGGCTCCCCACCGGCGTGGTCGAGGTCGACGGGGCGCTGGCGCTGCTGGCCCCGTTCGGGCGACTCGTCTGCCACGGCGAACCGGTCGTCGTGGACCCGGTGCGGCTCGGGTCGCGCGCCGTGGTCGGGTTCCGGTTCGCCGACTGCCTGGCCCGGCCCGAGATGGTGGTCGCCGCGCTGAGCGAGCTGACCGGCCTCACGTCCGCCGGCCGGCTGCACCCCCTCGCGTCCGACCGGACCGCCCGTTGAGGAGTCGCATGCGCACCGCCTACACGACCTGCCCGCTGTGCGAGGCCACCTGCGGCCTCGAGCTGACCGTCGCGGACGACCGCGTCACGGCCGTCCGCGGCGACCGGCAGGACACCTTCAGCAACGGCTTCCTCTGCCCCAAGGGCGCCTCGCTCGGCGCGCTGGACGCCGACCCGGACCGCCTGCGCACGCCCCTGGCCCGCCGTGGCGGCGAGTTCGAACCCGTGTCGTGGGACGAGGCGTTCACCCTGGTGGACGAACGGCTGACGGAGGTCATCGACGCGCACGGGCGGGACGCGGTGGCCCTGTACCTGGGCAATCCGACCGTGCACTCGCTGGCCGGCGGCCTGTACGCGGGCGTGCTGCGCAAGGCGCTCGGCTCGCGCAACGTCTTCACCGCCGCCACAGTGGACCAGATGCCCAAGCACGTGTCGTCCGGCCTGCTCTACGGCGGGATGTTCACCATCCCGGTGCCCGACATCGACCGCACGGACTTCCTCCTGCTGCTCGGCGCGGACCCGTTCACCTCCAACGGCAGCCTGTGGACCGTGCCGGACGTGCCGGGCCGGCTCAAGGCGCTCCGCAAGCGCGGCGGGGCGTTCGTCGTGGTCGATCCGAGGCGCAGCCGGACCGCCGCCGCGGCCGACCGGCACCTGCCGATCGTGCCGGGCACGGACGTGTTCCTGCTGCTGGCCATGGTGAACGAGCTGTTCGCCGCGTCCCTGGTCGACCTCGGCGCCCTCGCGCCGCACGTGGTCGGGGTGGACGGGGTGCGGGCGTTGAGCGAGCCGTTCACGCCGGAGGCGGTCGCGTCGCGGTGCGGTGTCGACGCCGACGAGATCCGGGCGTTGACGCACCGGCTCGCCGCAGCGCCCCGCGCGGCCGTGTACGGGCGGCTCGGCACCACCGCGGTCCAGTTCGGCACCGTCGCGAGCTGGCTGGTGGACGTGCTGAACATCCTCACCGGCAACCTGGACCGGCCCGGTGGCGCGATGTTCCCGCTGCCCGCGCACATGCGGCGCGGCACCGGGAGGGGCAAGGGCTTCACGACCGGCCGGTGGCACAGCCGGGTGCGCGGCCTGCCCGAGGTGGCGGGGGAGTTCCCGGCGGTCACGCTGGCCGACGAGATCGAGACGCCCGGTCCCGGTCAGGTCCGCGCGCTGGTGACGGTGGCGGGCAACCCCGCGCTGTCGCTGCCCAACTCGGCCCGCCTCGACGCCGCGCTGTCCACTGTGGACTTCATGGTGTCGGTCGACCCGTACCTCAACGAGACGACCCGGCACGCCGACGTGATCCTGCCGCCACCGCCGCCCAGCCGACGCGGGCACTACGACCTGGCGTTCCTGTCGTTCGCGGTGCGGAACGTGGCGAAGTACTCCCGACCCGCCGTCGAGCCGGCCCCCGGTGAACCCGGCGAGGGCGACATCCTGCTGCGGCTGACCGGCATCTTCAGCGGCCTCGGCCCCGACACCGACCTGGACGCGCTGGTCGGCCTGTCCGGCGAGTCGGAGCACACCCGCGAGGAACGGCTGTTGGACGTCCGCCTGCGGTCCGGCCCCTACGGGCTGTCGGTGGACGCCCTGCTCGACCAGCCGCACGGCGTCGACCTCGGGCCGTTGACCAGCCGCGTGCCGGAGATCCTGCGCACCCCGTCCGGCCGGGTCGAGCTGTGCCCGGACCCGATCGCGGCCGACGTGCCGCGCGTGCTCAAGGCGTTGCGCGAGCCGGTCGACGGCATGGTGCTGGTCGGCCGCCGGCACCTGCGGTCGAACAACTCCTGGCTGCACAACGTGCCGGCGCTGGTGAAGGGCAAGCAGCTGTGCACGCTGCTGGTCAACCCGGCCGACGCCGAGCGGATCGGCCTGGTGGACGGCGGCGCGGCCCGCGTCGCGTCACGGGTCGGCGAGGTCGAGGCCACCGTGGAGGTCAGCGCCGACATGGCCGCCGGCGTGGTCAGCCTGCCGCACGGCTGGGGCCACGACCGGCCCGGCACCCGCCTCGCCACCGCCCGCGCCCACCCCGGCGTCAACGTCAACCTGCTCACCGACGACCTGGCCGTGGACCCGCTCTCCGGCACCGCCGTCCTCAACGGCGTCCGCGTGCACGTCACCCCGGCCCAGCCCGCCCAGCCCGTGCCCGCCGCCCAGCCCGTGCCTGCCCAGCCCGCCCAGTGAGGAGTACCGCCATGCCCGTGACCACGGCGCGCGTCACCGCCGACCTGCCCTTCGTGGCCGCCCAGGTGCACGACGACCGGGTGGCCTGGCGCCACCTGCGCGACGGGCAGTGGCACGACCTGACGTTCACCGAGGTCGCCGAGTGGGTCATGGAACTGGCGTCCGGCCTGGTGCACCTCGGCGTCGCGCCGGGTGACCGGGTGTGCGTGCTGTCGGAGACCCGCCCCGAGTGGTCCGCGGTGGAGCTGGCGATCCTCGCGGCGGGCGGCGTGGTGGTGCCGATCTACCCGTCCAGCGCGCCGGAGGAGTGCGCGTGGATCATCGGCGACTCGGGCGCCGTGCTCCTGATCGCGGAGACCGCCGAGCAGCGCGCCAAGGTCGAGCAGATCCGGGACCAGGTGCCCGCGCTCCGGGAGGTGATCGTCATGGACGACGGCGGACTGGCCGACCTCCGGTCGCAGGGCCGCACGTCACCGCTGCCCGCCGAGCTGGACGACCGCCGGGCCGCGATCGACCTCGACGACCCGACCGTGATCATCTACACCTCCGGCACCACGGGCCCGCCCAAGGGCTGCGTGCTGACCAACCGGAACTTCATCACGATGTGCCACCTCACCGAGGAGCTGTCGTACGTCCTGGTGGACGACGTGGTGTACCTGTTCCTGCCGCTGGCGCACGTGTTCGCGCAGATCGTGCACCTGTCCGCGCTGCACGTCGGCGCGGCGCTGGCGTTCTACGGCGGTGACGCGACGAAGATCGTGCCGGAGCTGGCCCAGGTGCGGCCGACGTACCTGCCGTCCGTGCCCCGGATCTTCGAGAAGGTCTACACCGCCGCGACCGCCGGCGTGCCGGAAGACCAACTGCGCCAAGCGGTCCAGGTCGGCCTGGCCGTCCGCGGGCTGCAAGCCGCCGGCCAACCGCTGCCGCCGGACCTGGCCGCCGCGTTCGACAAGGTGGACCCGGTGTTCGCCAGGGTGCGGGCGATCTTCGGCGGCCGGCTGCGCCAGGCGCTGTCCGGCGCGGCGCCCATCTCGGTCGAGGTGCTGGAGTTCTTCAGCGCCGCCGGCGTGCCGGTGCTGGAGGGCTACGGCATGAGCGAGTCCACCGGCGTGGGCACGGTGAACACGCTGACCCGGCACAAGCTGGGCTCGGTCGGCACGTTCGGCATCGCGGGCCTCCAGCTGAAGGTCGCCGAGGACGGCGAGATCCTGATGAACGGCCCGCACGTGTTCGCCGGCTACTGGAACAACCCCCAGGCCACCGCCGAAGTGCTCACCGACGGCTGGTTGCACACGGGTGACCTGGGCGAGGTCGACGACGACGGCTTCGTCACCATCACGGGGCGCAAGAAGGACATCATCATCACCGCCGGCGGCAAGAACATCGCCCCGGCGAACGTGGAGAACCAGCTCCGCCAGTCCCGCTGGATCTCGCACGCCGTCGTGTACGGGGACCGGAAGCCGTACCTGGTCGCCCTGATCACCCTGGACCAGGACGAGATCGTCCCGTGGGCCACGGCGCGGGGCCTGCCCGCCGACCTGCCCACCCTGGCCCGCACGCCGGAGGTCCAGGCCCTGGTCCAGGAGGTCGTGGACGAGGCGAACTCCCACTTCTCCCACCTCTCCCAGGTCAGGCGCTTCACCATCCTGGACCGGGACCTGAGCCAGGACGACGGTGAGCTGACCCCGACGCTGAAGGTCAAGCGCAGGGTCGTCCACACCGCCCACGCCGAGCGGTACGACGGCCTCTACGCCTGACGGCGGTCAGCGGCTCAAGACCGTCTCCCGGTCCAGCCGTGACAGCTCCTCGGGGTTGCGCACGATGTCGAGGCCGGTGACCAAGCCGTCCCCGACCCGCGCCGCCACCACGCCGTCGACCTCCACGTCGAGCCGCATGACCAGCCCCGGACCGCCGTTGACCCGCACCGGTTCGACGGTCGTCCGGGGGCCGACGGCGGCCCACCGGGCGGCCGGCAGGCGTGCCACCCGGTCCACCCCGACGACGGGGTGCAGCGCGGCCTGCTTGAGCCCGCCGGCGTCGCTCAGCGCGACGACGTCCGGCGCCAGGACGTCGAGCAGGCCTTGGACGTCACCCGTCTCGACCGCCCGCCGGAACGCCTCCAGCGCCGCCCTGGTCTCGTCCGGTGAGGCGACCTCGCGCGGCCGGCGCGCGGCGACGTGCGTCTTGTCGACGGCTTCCGCGATCTCGCCGTAGTCGAGGTCGAACACCTCGCCCAGCACGAACACCGCCCGCTCGGTCGGCGCGAGCGTCTCCAGCACCAGCAGCACCGCCATCGACACGCTCCTTGCGCCGGCCGAGCGCGCGCAGCCTCATCAGGGCCTGGCGGGTGGTGATCCGGACGAGGTACGCCCCGCCGGTCACGCACCGCGTCCGGATCGACGCGGACCCAGCGCAGCCACCTCTCCTGGACGACGTCCTCGGCGTCGGCGGCCGAGCCGAGCAACTGGTACGTCGCGGTGAACAGCAGGTTCCGGTGCGCCACGAACGCCTCGGTGGCCGGATCCGGACGACCCCGCGCTCATGTCGCGCCCTCTCCGCTCGCCTTGTGGTGCGCGTCACCCGAACGCCGTGTCACAGGGGCCGGGTCGCCGGCATCTCTTGCTCGACATGCCATTCCCACAGGACTACGCCCCGCAAGGTGGAACACCATGGACCTCGCCCTCTGGATCGTCGCCGGACTGCTCGCCGCCGCCTACCTCTTCGGTGGCGCCGGCAAGGTGATCATGTCGAAGGAGAAGATCGCGTCCTTCGGGCCGAGTTCGAAGTGGACGGAGGACGTCAACCCCGCCGGCATCAAGGCCATCGGAGTCCTGGAAGTGCTGGGCGCGGTGGGTCTGATCCTGCCCGCAGTGCTCGACATCGCGCCCGTCCTCGTGCCGCTGGCCGCCCTCGGCCTGGCGATCATCATGGCCGGCGCGGCGATCCTCCGCGCCCGGCGGCGCGAGTACAAGTTCATGGTGGCGGACCTGGTCTACCTCTCGCTGGCCGCTTTCGTGGCGTGGGGCCGCGCCTTCGGCCCCGAGTCGTTCACCTGACCCGATCGCCGCCGGGCCTTCACCGCCAAGCCGGGCGCTCCACTGGACGCCAAGGGGGAAGGCCTTTACCGTTTCGGTGACGAGACGATCACGGCCTGCCTCCGCCCAGGTCGACGCACGCCGGCGATCCGTGGAGGCTTCAGTGGCATCCAGCCCGGTGGCATCGAACCCAGGGGCACCCGGCCCAGGCACATCCCGCTCGGGCACATCCGGTTCGGCCACATCCAGTCGGGGCCGAGGCACACCCCGCACCCGGCGCCTGCCGACCCGGGCGGGAAGGTGCCGCGGCTCGGCGCGGACGGCTCCGCGCCGACCGGCAACCCGTTCTACGCCAACGGAGGCAACGCCCTGGACGTGTGGACCTACGGGCACCGCGACGTGCAGGGCGTGGCGAGCCCACTTCCCGGGCGCCTACGGCCGGCTGCGCGCCGTCGAACCCGCGCCGGACGGCAGCCTCCGGCTGACGACCAGCGACAATGACAAGGACAGCGCGCCGCACAACTCCAACACCCGCATCTCCAACACCCGCATCCCCCGCGTGCGGCTGAGCTGAATAGGCTCATGTCCGTGAGGTGGGCGTCCTTGTCGCTGGTGCTCGTGGTGGTCGCCGGTTGCGCGGACAGCCGCACCGTGGCCATCGACGAAGTGCCCGTGGCGGTGGACTCCGCGACCACCACCCCCGACGCCTCGACCGGCACGTTCGCCGTCGACTGCGGGCGCAACGAGTCCCGCCACCTCAACGCGGACAACATGGTCATCGCGCCGGGTCAGCCGTTCGGCGCGCACCACACCCACGAGTACGTCGGCAACGTCGGCACGGACGCCGGCTCCACCGACGAGTCGCTGGCCGCCGCCGGCACCACCTGCCAGGGCGGCGACCCGTCCACCTACTACTGGCCGGTGCTGCGGCTGACCGACCGGACCGGCCACGACGAGCACGAGCCCGGCGGCGGGGTGCACGGCAACACCGGCGAGGTGCTGCCGCCGGCGGACGTGGACATCACGTTCACCGGCAGCCCCGTCAGCCGGGTCGTGCCGATGCCCCGGTTCCTGCGCATGATCACCGGCGACCCGGCCGCGCTGAACACCGGTCGCGGCCGGGCCCGGTGGAGCTGCACCGGGTTCGAGGACCGGCACACCGACCGCTACCCCGAGTGCGCGCCGGGCGGCAAGGTCCTGCGCACGTTCGAGTTCCCCAGCTGCTGGGACGGCCGCAACACCGACAGCCCGAGCCACCGGGCGCACGTCGAGTTCCCGGCCGCCAACGGCGTGTGCCGGATCGGGACGTTCCCGGTGCCGAAGCTGAGCGTGCGGGTCGCCTACGACGTGCCCGCCGGCGCCCCGTACGCCATCGACAGCTTCCCCGAGCAGCGGCGCGACCCCGGCACCGACCACGCCATGGCCGTCAACGTCATGCCCGAGCCGCTGATGGACCGCCTCACGGCCTGCCTCAACACCGGCGAGGGCTGCTCCTAGCGAACTGCTCCCGGCGAACTCCTCCCGCCCGCGGTGAACCGAACCGGTCCGGCACCCGTGTCCGGGGAGGGAGTTGACGAGAGGAGTGGGTGGATGGCGGCTCTGTGGTCCCGGGAACGGGAGGCCGCGGCCGACGAGGCACTGATCCGATCCCTCTACGAGGAGCACGGTCGGGCGCTGCTCGCGTACGCGACGCGGTTGACCGGTGATCGGGTGGCGGCCGAGGACGTCGTCCAGGAAACCCTCGTGCGGGCCTGGCGGCACCCGGACGCCCTGGTGAACGGCAGGGGCTCGGTCCGGGGCTGGCTGGTCACCGTGACCCGCAACATCGTCACCGACCGGATCAGGGCGAAGGCGGCCCGACCCCGGGAGGTGCCCGAGACGCCCGCGACCCCGCCGGTGCAGCGGGACCACGCCGACTCCGTGGTGGACTCGATGGTGGTGCTCCAAGCACTGGACCGGCTGTCGTCCGACCACCGCGACGTGCTGATGGAGATCTACTTCCGGGGCCGGAGCGTGACCGAGGCGGCTGCGGCGCTGGGGGTGCCGCCGGGCACGGTGAAATCGAGATCGCACTACGCGCTGAGGGCCTTGAGGGAGACGTTCGTCGGGCAGCAGGTCGCGCTGAAGGGGGTGGCCGGATGACCACGAACCACGATCCACAGCTGCTGGGCGCCTACGTGCTCGGCGTGCTCGACGAGCGGGAGGCGCGTGCCGTGGAGGACCACTTGGCGTCCTGCACGCGGTGCCGCGCCGAGGTGGACGGTCTGCGGGTGATGGAGGAGGTGATGGGCGACGTGCCGCCCGAGGCGCTGCTGGACGGCCCACCCGACGACGGCGACCTGCTGTTGCAGCGGACGCTGCGGCAGGTGCGGTCCGAGCGCGACAGCCGCGTGGTCCGCCGGCGGGTCGGCACGGGGTTGGCGGCGGCGGCCGTGGCCGCGATCGTGCTGGCCGGTGGTTTCGCGGTCGGCCGGGGCACCGCGCCCGACACCGGCCAGGCCCAGCAGCACCAGTCGACCACCCCGCCCGCGCCGCCGGCCGGGACCAGGCTCGGGTCGGCCACCGACCCGGTGACCGGCGCCCGGATGACCGCGCAGGTGAGGCCCGCCGCCGGGTGGGTGCGGGTGAACGCGTCCGTCACGGGCGTCGCGAAGGGCGAGAAGTGCAAGCTGTTCGTCGTCGCCGAGGACGGCAGCAGCCAGGAGGCCGGCAGCTGGCTGGTCTCCCCGGCCGGCGAGGAGGACGGCACCAACCTGGACGGCTCGGCGCTCATCGCGCCCGAGGACGTCGTCGCGGTCGAGGTCCGCACCTTCGCGGGGGAGCGGATCGTCACGGTCCCGGTCTAGCCGGTGCGATGCCCCCGTGCTCGCCGCACGGGGGCATCCGCCCGTTCAGGGCTTGAGCACGACCTTGCCGACCGTGGCACGGCCTTCCAGCGCGGCGTGCGCCTCGGCGGCGTCACGGAGCGGGAACGTCGTGGTCAGCGGCGTGAGGCGCTGGTCGGCCAGGGCGCGCAGCGACAGCTCCTCCAGCCCGCGCAGGCTGGTGCCCTTCATCATCCGCGGCCCGACCGCGACCGCCGCCGTGATGCCGAGGCGGTACAGGTCGGCGGTGTCGAGCCGCGTGGGCTCGCCCGCGGACCACCCGAACAGGACGATCCGGCCGCCGACGCCCAGCAGTTCCAGCGCCTCGCGCCCCGGCGCGCCGCCGACACCGTCGAGCACCACGGTCACCTGGCCGATCCCGTCCGACCAGCCCGGCCGGGTGTAGTCGGCCACCACGTCCGCGCCCAGCTCCCGGACCAGGTCCAGCTTGGCGGTGCTCGCCGCGCCGACCACCGTGGCGCCGACCGCCTTCGCCTCCTGCACGAACAACGCGCCCAACCCGCCGGCGGCCGACGTCACCAGCACCACGTCGTCCGCCGCGATCTCGGCGATCCGCAGCACGCCGACGGCGGTCCGGCCGGTGCCGATCATGGCCACCGCCGCGTCGTGCGACACGTGGTCCGGCAACTCGTGCAGCGACGCGGCGCTCGCCACCGCCAGCTGGGCATAACCGCCGCTCGCCTGCCCGAGGTGGGCGGTGACCCGCTTGCCCAGCCAGCGCGCCTCGACCCCGTCACCCAGCCGTGTGACGACCCCGGCGACCTCGCGTCCCGGCGTCATCGGCAGCGCCGGCAGCGGGAACGGCCCGCCGCCCTCACCGCGGCGGATGCTCGTGTCGAGCAGGTGCACCCCCGCCGCGGCCACCGTGATCCGCACCTGGCCCGGCCCCGGCTCGGGGTCGGGCGTCTCCTCGTAGCGCAGGTTCCCGGCCGGACCGAACTCGTGCTGACGGATGGCGTGCATCTTGGTTAGTCCCCTCTGCCCGCCACGCTAGGAGTTCGAGCTGGCTGGAGGTCAAGTGATCACGGCGGGTGGTGGTAATTCCTTTGACCACAACACCACTTCGGCGGGATAGTCGTGTGGACGCCGCAGTGGTGTCCGGACAATCGGAGGGATTCATCGTGGTCAGCAGGGAGAGCGAGTGGAACGGCTCGGCGACGCGCGCCGCCGGTAACGCCCGTGCACGCTCCTGACCTGCGTGCACGGCGAATCAGGCGAGACGGCGCGTAATTGCCCGGAAATCGGCCCGGATTATTGGGTCATGATTTCCGGGGGTAATCGCGCGGCACGCCGGCCCGGCTTTCATGGGGTGGGTCGGGACGGGTGGAAAGCCCCGGCACGACGGGGAGCGGGACTCCTGTCGGGAACGGGGGCGGGTTCGTGCGCCCGCCTCCACCTCGGTCGCCCCCGCCTCGGGCGCCGAGTGGTTTGCCGTTCGGGGCGCAGGGGTAGTCGGTGGTCGTCCGGAGCCCGTGCAAGACGGGCTCGTGGTCCTCATTTGGAGGGCGTGATGACCCACCACTCGACCGCCGGTCGTGTCAAGGTCGCGGGTCTGCAGCCCGCCCAGGTGTTGGCAGGCCTGGTCGGCCTGGTCTTCCTCGCGTTGGGTGTGCTGGGCTTCGTGCGCACCGGGTTCGGTGATTTCGCGGGTGACCAGCACGCGACGCTGCTCGGGTTCTCGCTGAACCCGCTGCACAACGTGGTCCACCTGGTGTCCGGTGTGCTCGGCCTGGTGATGGCGAGCAAGGCCGGACTGGCCCGGCTCTACGGCTGGCTCCTGTTCCTCGGTTACGGCGTGGTGCTGCTCTGGGGCCTCGCCCTCGCCGGTGTCTTCTCCACCAACCCGGTCTCCGGGCTGGGCAACCCGTTGGCGCTCAACACCAACGACAACTGGCTGCACCTCGGCCTCACCGCCTTGGGTCTGCTGATCGCGGTGCTCCCGGCGCGGCGCAAGCTCGTGACGGAGCCGGTGGTGGACGAGCCGGTCGCCGAGCGCCCGATCGTGGACGAGCGCACGACGGGACCTGCCGGCATCCGGAACCCGCAGGCACAGGCGGATCCGACCACCCAGGAGATGCCGACCCAGCGTCCCGGCGTGCCGCCGGACACCCGGATCGAGTCGATGGACCCGACCGTGCAGCCGCGGCAGCCGATCGACCCGTCCGTCGAGCCGCACCGGGCACGGCGAGGCCACTGAGGCAGCGGCCCTGACCCAGCGGCCTGGCGATAACGGCGCTGACGTGAGGGCTCTGGCTCAACGGCTCTGACACAACGGCTTTGACACAGCGCACTGGTGCACGGCCCACCCGGGCCGTGCACCAGTGCGCTGTGTCAGGTCCACGCCTCGTCCAGCCACCCACTTGCCGAACGGGAGCGTCCCCGGGCCCAGGGAGCTGACTCCCAGTGAACCGATGCGCTGTCGTCTCATGGCGGCCGGCGTGGATGCTGGAGCGCGCTCCGGGTCAAGCCCCTGGCATGCTGGGCGGCGATGTCGACACTGACGAAATGGGCTCCCGCCGTTCTGGCGCTGGTGCTGGTGGCCAGCCCCGGCGTGTGGCGGTACAGCAGGCACGTCATCACCATCGCGCACGAGGCCGGGCACGCCCTCGTCGCGCTGCTCACCGGCCGCCGCCTGGAGGGCATCAAGCTGAACTCGGACACGTCCGGGGTCACGGTGTCGCGCGGACGGCCCACCGGCGTCGCCGTGGTGCTGATGTACTTCGCCGGGTACGTGACGCCGTCCCTGCTCGGCCTGGGCGCGGCGGCGCTGGTGACGTCCGAGCAGGTCCGGCCGCTGCTGTGGGCGACGGTGGTGCTGCTCGTCGGGATGCTGGTGATGATCCGGAACGCGTTCGGGGTGCTGTCGGTCGTGCTGACCGGCGGGGTCATGTTCGCCGTGTCCTGGTACGCCACGACCGAGTGGCAGGCGTCGTTCGCGCTGTTCGTCACGTGGTTCCTGCTGCTCGGCGGTGTCCGACCGGTGGGCGAGCTGCAGCGCCGGCGGATGCGCGGGCGCGCGCCGCAGTCCGACGCCGACCAGTTGGCCCGGATCACCCGCGTGCCCGGCCTGATGTGGGTGGTGCTGTTCGCGGTCGTCACGATCGGCACCCTCCTGGTGGGCGGCAGGATGCTGCTCCCCGTCTGAGCGACCGTCCGACCCGGGTGGCCTTCCGGCCTGAACGTCCTTTGTGGATTGAGGCCGGTGTGCCCGATGCGGGTGAACCGGGGTTCGGCAACTCGTGCGCGGGTAACCGTCGTCCATGGTCTCGATGGGTTACTTCCTCTCCAGCGAGGAGTTCGGGCCGCGGGAGCTGGTGCGCCAGGCGCGGTGGGCGGAGCAGGCCGGTTTCGAGCGGCTGTGGATCTCCGACCACTACCACCCGTGGAACGGCGAGCAGGGCAACAGCCCGTTCGTCTGGTCCGTCATCGGCGCGCTGTCCGAGGTCACCTCGCTGCCGGTGACCACCGCCGTCACCTGTCCGACGGTCCGGATTCACCCGGCCGTGGTGGCCCAGGCCGCCGCGACGGCCGCCGTGCAGTGCCGCGGCGGGTTCACCCTCGGGGTGGGCACCGGTGAGGCGCTGAACGAGCACATCCTGGGCGACCCGTGGCCGTCCGCGCCCGAACGGATGGACATGCTCGAAGAGGCCGTCGAGGTGATGCGGGCGCTCTGGACCGGCGAGGAGGTCAGCCACCGCGGCCGGCACTACAAGGTCGAGAACGCCCGGCTCTACACGCTGCCGCCGTCACCCGTCCCGGTGTACGTGTCGGCGTTCGGGCCGAAGGCGGCGGCTCTGGCCGGCCGGATCGGCGACGGCCTGTGCTCGACCATGCCGGACTCCTCGCTGATCTCGAAGTTCCGGTCCGCCGGCGGCGAGGGGAAACCCACCCAGGCCGGGTTCAAGGTGTGCCACGCCGACTCCGCCGAGGCCGCGGTGAAGACGGCGCACCGGTTGTGGGCCAACGAGCAGCTGCCGGGCGAACTGGCCCAGCTGCTGCCCACGCCACGGCACTTCGAGCAGGCCTCGAAGCTCGTCACCGAGGAGATGGTGGCGTCCGCCCTGCCCGTCGGTCCTGATCCGCAGCCGTACGTGGACGCCGTCCGCGAGTACGCCGACGCCGGCTACGACGAGCTCTACGTGCAGCAGATCGGCCCGGACCAGGAGAGGTTCTTCGAGTTCTGGGCCGACACGGTGGCACCCGCGCTCACCGCCCGGTAACCGGCCGGCGAGCCGATCGCACGGAGGGTGCGCGATGACCGACCCGAACGAACGTCCCTTGGACGAGATCGAACAGCTGGACCAGGACGAGCTGGACGCCGATCCGCTGGAGGAGGGCGTCGAGCCGCCCGAGCACTGGAGCGGTGCCGACCGCCACGGCACCACCAAGCGCGAGTTGCGAGGGCGAAAACCTCGACGAACGCCTCGCGCAGGAGGAACCGGAGTAATCAGATGGGGCGCACCACGTTTGCCTTCCCCGGACCAGCGGGTACGCCGTGATCAAGCACCTGTGACACCGCTAGGGGGTTCATTCGATGACCAGCACCGCGCGCTTGCCCAAGCCCGTGACCGACGTCTGGGACTGGCAGAAGGAGGGGTTGTGCCGAGGCCGTGACAGCGCCGTGTTCTTCCACCCGGACAACGAACGCGGTTCCGCCCGCGCCGCCCGCGAGGAGAAGGCCAAGCAGCTCTGCGCCCGCTGCCCCGTCGTGGACCCGTGCCGCGAGCACGCGTTGGCGGTGCAGGAGCCGTACGGCGTCTGGGGCGGCATGGGAGAGGACGAGCGGCGCCGCATCATCGCGAGCCGCCGCCGCTCCGCCGCCTGACCGGTCTCCGGCCCGCCGCTCGACCTGAAACCCCCGAGCCCCACTGCCGAGGCCGGACACGCCGAGGCCGCCTGACCCGGAAGTCAGGCGGCCTCGAACGTTCGGCGCTGTCCTCTTCGGCCGGGCCCTACTCGCTCAGGCCCTCGCGCAGCTGCCGCAACGTCTTCGCCAGCAACCGCGACACGTGCATCTGCGAGATGCCGACCTTCTGCGCGATCTGCGTCTGCGTCATGTTCCCGAAGAACCGCATCACCACGATCTTCCGCTCCCGCTCCGGCAGCTTCTCCAGCAACGGGTGCAGTGCCTCCCGCTGCTCGATCGCCTCCAGCTCGGGATCCTCCTCGCCCAGCGTGCTGCCCAGCGAGATCGAGCTGTCGTCCGCCACGAGCAGGTCGTCCAGCGAAGCGCTGTGGTAGGCGTTGCCCGCCGCCAGCCCCTCGTGGATCTCCTCCCGGCTCAGCCCGAGGTGCTGCGCCAGCTCGCTCGGCGTCGGCGCCCGGCCCAGCTCCTGCGACAGCCGCGCCGAACCCGCGTTGATCGCCAGGTGCAGCTCCTTGAGCCGCCGAGGCATCCGCACCGACCAGCTGGAGTCCCGGAAGTACTTGCGGACCTCGCCCATGATCGTGGGCACGGCGAACGACAGGAAGTCGCTGCCCCGCTCCGGGTCGAACCGGTCCACCGCGTTGATCAGACCGACCGTGGCGACCTGCACCAGGTCGTCGTACGGCTCACCGCGGTGCCCGAACCGCCGGGCGATGTGCTTGGCCACGGGCAGGTGCTCGGTCACCAGCTCGTCGCGCAGCCGCTCCCGCTTGGGGTCGTCCTTCGCGGTCGCGGCGAGCCGGACGAACAGCGGCGCCAGGTGGTCGTAGTCCCCCTGTGTGCCGGACCGTGTCGTGCCCCCGTCGGACCCCGTCACGCATCCACCGTCCCCAGTGACCGCTTGACCAGGTCGATGTGGACCTCGAACGCGTCGGCCTGCGGCGCGACCCACGTCGTGACCGAGTCGACCAGCGAGCTCAGCACCCGCCAGCCGAAGCTGTCCCGGTCCGGCGGCGCCGACCGCTCGGAACCCACCTCGGTGAACACCTGCACCGAGCCGTCGACCACGACGAACCGCGCGCTCAGCACGGCGTCCGGTGTGGCCAGCGAGATGAGGGTCGAGCACGCCTCGTCCACCGCCAGTTTCAAGTCCTCGATGGAGTCCAGGTCGAAATCCTGCCGCATGGCGATGTCGGCGGCCACGGCTCGGACGATGGACAGCTGCGTGGGATCCGCCGCCATCCGCAACTCGACCCCGGCCAGGGCGTTCTCCGACTCACCGCTGCGCGGCTCAGTGTGCGACACGCTCACCTCGTCGTCCGTTCTGTCTCGTTGTGCTGCTGAAGCTATCGGTACCCGAATTGATCGTCGTTCACACGTGTAAGAGGCACGCGGGCCGGGAAGACTGACTGGTGCGACAGGAGGCCTTTTGACGGATCAACTGGCGGACCACCACTGGGGAGTGGAGTTCCCGGCACGACCCGGGGAGCTCGCGGCGGTCCGCGCCCGACTCGATGCCTGGCTGGCGGGCGAGGGCCTGTCCGAGGACGACCGCTACGACCTGCTCATAGCGGTGAACGAGGCCGCGAGCAACGCGATCGAGCACGCGTACGCCCCGGACTCGACCGGCGCCGTGCACATCGACGCCGAGGCCCGGCCCGACGGCCGCGTCGTGGTGGTCGTCGCCGACGACGGCAGCTGGCGCGTGCCGGCGCCCGCCCTGTCGACCCGCGGTCGCGGCCTGCTGCTGATGCGCGAGAACGTCGACGAGGTGATGGTCGACCGGCGGCCGGACGGCACCACCGTCACGCTCGTGCTGACACCCGGGAACAGATCGCGCGGCACGTTCCTCGCTCCCGCCTCGCCGCCCGACCCGGTGCAGGTCGCCGCACGCGACGGCTGGGTCGAGGTGTCCGTGCTCGGCGACGTGCCCGCGCACGCCGCACCCGCCGTCCGCCGCCGCATCCTCACCGCCGCGCGCGGGGGCACCGTGCCCGTCGTGGTGGACCTGCACGACCTCGGCGAGCGCAACGAAGGACTCATCCGCGGCCTGCGCGCCGTCGCCGACGCCGCCGCCGCGGCCGGCAACCGGGTCGTCGTGCGGGCGCCGCACGACGGCCACGCCCGCCGCGCACTCGTCGCGGCGGGCGTGGATCAAGTCATCGACCTGGTGCCGCACGGCTAGGTGGGCGCGCGGCCTCAACGGGACTCGTCGGCCTCCAACGCGCGCTCGACCGACTCGAACACGCTGAACACCTCACCCAGTCCGGTGGCGGCCAACGGGCGGGTCACCGCGCGCTCCACGGCCACGACCCGGAAGGCGGAGCCGCGGCGCTTGGCGTGCTGCGACGCCTCCACCAACACAGCCAGACCGGCCGAGCCCAGGAAGCTCACGCCGGACAGGTCGAGCACGAGCGTGGTGCTCGCGTCCAACCGGGGCAGCACCTCCGCGCGCAGCTGCGGCGCGGTGAGCATGTCGACTTCACCGCCGGCCGCGACAACGGTGACCCCTTCGGACACCGTGCGGACGGCGAGCCGGATCTCTCCGGCCCGCGGGCCGGCGGCAGCGGCGGACTCGGCTCCGCTCGTCGCCACGACGTCCGGATCCTGAACCGTCACGAGGTTCTCCTCTTCAGCTTCAGCTCAAACCGCTGGGTGGGAAGCCCGGTCGCACGGCGAGGTGCGCAGCACTGAAGAGCAGCGTGGCGGAAACGTGCCCGCTAGCCGGACTTCCCGGCGCGGCTGTTGGCTCAACCGCTGCACCGCCCACGGTACGTAGCCCGTGGCGACACCACAAGCACGTGGGCGGCGGCATGACCTGTACCAGTGTAGTGCGCGTTTCGGTGTACGGCGGGCCACGCACGGTGAACGGTTTGATCCGGGCGGGGGCGGATACACCTCGAAGGAAGGCGTACTTCGGGTTCTGCACAACTCGGCGACGAAACCCGCCTCCCGGCGCGGCCGGGCCCGGAAGACGAGTGGTCCCGGCCACAGTCGCGCAGAATTCCGTGTCGGGGATAACGCCACGAGAGCCGTGAGCGACAACCCTGATGGAGGGATCTCAGATGAGCACCAGAACGGAAACCGAGTCCGAGCCCGCGAAGCCCAAGGCAGCGCGTCCCGGCACGACCGGCGCGGGATCGCTGCCCACAGCCCCGTGCAGCGTGGTCTGGAGCCAGGGCCACGCCTATGTGCTCGAAGGTTTCCGGGCCCGCTGGGTCGGCGTCGACGACCGGGGTCGTCCGCAGGCGCTCAGCGGTGACGAACTGCAACGCCGCGGCTGGAGCCGCACACGCGCGCAGTGACTACAGTTCGTGCGTGTCGCACGATCCGGCCGACAGGCTCCTGACCATCCCCAACGCGCTCAGCGTGCTGCGGCTGCTCGGCGTGCCCCTGTTCCTGTACCTGTTGCTGGGGCCCCACGCCGACGGCTGGGCGCTCGTCGTGCTGGTCGCGGCGGGCCTGTCCGACTGGCTCGACGGCAAGATCGCCCGCTGGCTCGACCAGGCCAGCAGGCTCGGCGCGCTGCTCGACCCGGCGGCCGACCGGCTCTACATCCTCGCCACCCTCGTCGCGTTCGTCGCGCGCGACATCGTGCCGTGGTGGGTGGCCGTGGTGCTGGTCGGCCGCGAGTTCGTGGTCGGCGCGTGCCTGCCCGTCCTCCGCGTGCGCGGCTACGGCCCGTTCGAGGTCAACTACCTGGGCAAGGCCGCCACGTTCAACCTGCTCTACGCGTTCCCGATCCTGCTGCTCGCCCAGGGCACGTCCACCGCCGCCCAGGTCGCCCGGCCGGTGGCCTACGCGTTCATGGTCTGGGGCTGCGCCCTCTACCTCTGGTCGGGGGCGCTGTACGTCTACCAGTTCGGCCTCGCGCTGCGCCGACAGCCGGGGGTCGCGCCCCTCTGAACGGCGACGTGGGAAGATCCGGCAGCGAAGATCCACCGGCATTGAAGGAGCACACCGCGGTGATTCCCGAGGAGCTCAAGTACACCGAGGAACATGAGTGGGTGCTGCGCACGGGTGAGGACACCGTGCGCGTGGGCATCACCGACTACGCCCAGGAGCAACTCGGCGACGTCGTGTTCGTCCAGCTCCCCGAGCTCGGCGAGCAGGTCGGCGCCGGTCAGACGCTGGGCGAGGTGGAGTCCACCAAGAGCGTCTCGGACATCTACGCGCCGCTCGCCGGTGAGGTCGTCGCCCGGAACGACTCGTTGGACCAGCAGCCCGACCTGGTGAACTCGGACCCGTACGGCGAGGGGTGGATGGTGGAGCTGAAGCTGGTGGACCCGGCCGCGGTCGACGACCTGCTCGACGCCGCCGCGTACCAGGAGCTGGCGGCACAGGAGTGACGTCGATCTTCCGGCGGCTCTTCGGTCGGTGGGGGAGCCGCTCCTCAGACAAGGGTTCGGGCACGATAGGTTCTAGCGGTCTCGACGCTTCCAGCAGCAGGAGGAGAGCTCAGGTGAGCACGAACGACGGGCCAGGCGTTCCGCCAGAGCAGTCCCCGGAGCGGACCTCCGTTTTCCGGGCCGACTTCCTCGCCGAGGTCGAGGGCGCCGAGGCGCCCGCCCAGGAGCCGGCCGTCGCCGGTGTCGACGCGCTGCCCGCTGGGTCGGCCCTGCTCGTGGTCAAGCGGGGCCCCAACGCGGGGTCCAGGTTCCTGCTGGACCGCGACACGACCAGCGCGGGCCGGCACCCCGACAGCGACATCTTCCTCGACGACGTGACGGTCTCCCGCCGGCACGCCGAGTTCCGCCGCGAGGGCGGCGAGTTCGTGGTGATCGACGTGGGCAGCCTCAACGGCACCTACGTCAACCGCGAGCCCGTCGACCAGGCGGTGCTGGCGAACGGCGACGAGGTGCAGATCGGCAAGTTCCGCCTGGTGTTCCTGACCGGTCCGGGCGCCGGGGGCCAGGGGGCCTGAGCGATGGGGCTCCGGTGACGGCGGCCGGGCGGTCACGCGGGGGGTTGAGCATCGGGGCCGTGTTGGCGCAGCTCCGATCGGACTTCCCCGACGTGACCATCTCCAAGATCCGGTTCCTGGAGTCGGAGGGGCTGGTCCGCCCGGCGCGCACGGCGTCGGGGTACCGCCAGTTCACCTCGGCGGACGTCGACCGCCTGCGGTACGTGCTGGCCGCCCAACGGGACCGCTACCTGCCGCTGAAGGTCATCAGGGAGCAGTTGGAGGCGGCCGACCAGGGTGCTTCGAAGGCGTTGCGCGCGGCCGAGCCCGCCTTGGCGACCGGGCACCGGGTGTCCCGCGAGGACCTGCTGGCGCGCGCGGGCGTCGAGCCCGGCGTGCTGGCGGACCTGGAGCAGCACGGTCTGATCAGGGCCGGCGCGGGCGGGTTCTACGACCACGAGGCGGTGCAGATCGCGTCGACCGTGCGGGCGATGGTCGAGCACGGGTTGGAGGCGCGGCACCTGCGCCCCTTCCGCGCCGCCGCCGACCGCGAGATCGGCCTGGTCGAACAGGTGCTCGCCACGGTGCACCGGCAGCGGGACCGGGCGGGCGTCGAAGAGGTGGTGCGGGAGCTGGCGGCGCTGTCGGTGACCCTGCACACACTGCTGGTGAAGGTTGGCTTGCGCGACGTACCGGGTAACCGGATTCCACCGAGATAGACGTGTGTCCGCATCGTGATCCCGAGCCCGCGGACGGTTGCGCACAAGGCCCGCTTGGCGGGTAGCGTCGAAAGGGTACGTGGGGGATCCTCGTGGGTAACGGGGACGCCAGAATTTCAGCGCGCTGAGGGAGGCGAGACCCGATGAGCGAAATGCGCGTCGTCGGCGTGCGGGTGGAACTGCCCGCCAACCAGCCGATCCTGCTGCTGCGCGAAACCGAGGGCGAACGGTACCTGCCGATCTGGATCGGATCGGTCGAGGCCACGGCGATCGCGTTGGAGCAGCAAGGCGTCCGGCCCGCCCGGCCGTTGACGCACGACCTGCTCAAGGACGTCATCGGCGCCCTCGGTCGGCAGCTGGAGCAAGTCCGGATCACCGACCTGCAGGAAGGCACCTACTTCGCCGAGCTGGTGTTCGACGGCGACATCCGGGTGTCCGCCCGGCCCAGCGACTCGGTGGCGCTGGCGCTGCGGGTCGGCGTGCCGATCCACGCCGACGAGTCGGTGCTGGCCGAGGCGGGCCTGATCATCCCGGACGAGCAGGAGGACGAGGTCGAGAAGTTCCGCGAGTTCCTCGACTCCATCTCCCCGGAAGACTTCCGCGGCGCCGACACGTAAAGCCGTGCGCGGCCACGCCCGCACGGTCACGCCGCACGGTCTCGCCTCGCCCACGCACGCTTCAACGCTTCCGCAGGGGTCCCCGCCCAGGGGATCCCTGCTTTGATCTTTTTAGGCGGGGGCGACAACGTCGCCCCGTCGGCCCACCTCTGTGGACAACCGCGAAACAGCCGTGTTTGCGGGGGACAACCGCAGGGAAACCGTGTGCGGTGCGTTGTGGATCAGCACCATGCGTCATCCGTCCGTGTAACACCATCGGGTTACACAACGTCAACGATCACCGGCTAAACGATCACTAAACGTCACTCGAATGGATTACGCCGGGCGGCTCTCTCACCCTCAACCTGAGGTTTAGGGCAGACACGTCCCGCGCGTCGCGTTGACCTGCCCCCTAGGCGGTCTTACCGTCGAACTCAGGTGAATTGCCACGGTGTGATTCGACACCGCGGCGGCTTCACGTTGGTCGCCGGTCGTCGTGACCGGACCGAGGGGAGGCAGGCGTGGTCGAGGAAGCGCCCATCCGGGCCGGAACCGGTGAACAGGGCGAGCTGTTCCCGGACTCCTCGCTGCCGGACGAACTCGTCGGGTACCGCGGCCCCGCCGCGTGCCAGATCGCGGGAATCACCTACCGCCAGCTTGACTACTGGGCCCGCACGGGGCTGGTCAACCCGACGATAAGGAGCGCCCACGGCTCGGGGAGCCAACGGCTCTACTCGTTCAAGGACATCCTGGTGCTCAAGGTCGTCAAACGGCTCCTGGACACCGGTGTCTCACTGCAGAACATCAGGGTCGCGGTCGACCACCTGCGCCGCCGCGGCGTGCAGGACCTGGCCCGGATCACGCTGTTCAGCGACGGCACCACGGTCTACGAGTGCACCTCGCCGGAGGAGGTGGTGGACCTGCTCCAAGGCGGCCAGGGCGTGTTCGGCATCGCGGTGAGCGGCGCCATGCGGGAGATCAGCGGCACGATCCACGACTTCCCCGCCGAGCGCGCGGACGGCGCCGAGATCGTGGAGGCGGCCGACGACGAGCTGTCCCGCCGTCGCCGCACCCGCGCCATCGGCTGAGACGCCCGCCGCGGACCCCGCCAAGACGTCCCCGCGGACCCCGCCAGGACGTCCGCCGCGAAGCCCTGGTGAGACGCCCGCTGAGATCCCGGTCGCGCGGCGATACCACGGACGCCACCACGAGGTATCGTCTCGTTCGTAGTCGCTTCAACCCGCGCGGGAGAGCCCGAGCCAGTCTCGGCGCCGAAGGAGCAAATCCTCCCCGGAACCTCTCAGGCGCAAAGACCGCGCGGGTGAGACGCCTCTGGAAAGCGGGTCGGCCCTTCCGGGCGACCCCGCCGACGGTGCAAGCCCGCGTGTCGGGTGAAGCTCTCAGGCGCCCGTGAGCGGGCAGAGACAGAGGGGGAGGGCAACGGCAGAAGTGTGTCCGTAGCCCATCCTGGAGGCGCATCACATGACGCAGGACCGCATTCCCCTGGCCGCTCTGGAGCACGGCACTCCCTTCGCCGACCGGCACGTGGGCCCGCGGCCCGTGGAGTTGGCCCGCATCCTCGACGTCATCGGCGTCGGGTCGCTGGAGGAGCTGGCGCAGCGCGCCGTGCCGTCGTCGATCCGCGAGCGCGACCTCGTGCTGGACCTGCCGTCGCCCGCCACCGAGACCGAGGCGCTGGTCGAGCTGCGCGCCCTCGCCGCCCGCAACCGGCCGATGACGCAGATGATCGGCCTCGGCTACTACGGCACCACCACCCCTCCGGTGATCCGCCGCAACGTGCTGGAGAACCCGGCCTGGTACACCGCGTACACGCCCTACCAGCCGGAGATCTCGCAGGGCCGGCTCGAAGCGCTGCTCAACTTCCAGACCATGGTCGGCGACCTGACCGGTCTGCCGCTGGCCAACGCCTCGATGCTGGACGAGTCCACCGCCGCCGCCGAGGCGATGACCCTGGTCCGCCGCGCCGGCCGGGCGGAGTCGGCGAAGTTCGTGGTCGACGTCGACACGCTGCCGCAGACCCTCGCCGTCATCGAGACCCGCGCCGAGCCGCTGGGCATCGAGATCGTCACCGCCGACCTGTCGCAGGGCCTGGAAGGGCTCGGCCTGGGCGGGGACTACTTCGGCGTGCTGCTGTCGTACCCCGGCGCGTCCGGCGTCGTCCGCGACCACTCCGGCGTGATCGCGGAGATCCACAAGGCGGGCGCGCAGGCCGTGGTGGTCGCCGACCTGCTGTCGCTGACGCTGCTGCGCCCGCCCGGCGAGATCGGCGCGGACGTCGTCGTGGGCACCACCCAGCGGTTCGGCGTGCCGATCGGGTTCGGCGGCCCCCACGCCGGTTACATGGCCGTGCGCCAGGGCCTGGAGCGGCAGCTGCCCGGCCGGCTCGTCGGCGTGTCCGTCGACGCGGACGGCTCCCTCGCCTACCGCCTCGCGCTGCAGACCCGTGAGCAGCACATCCGCCGGGAGAAGGCGACCAGCAACATCTGCACCGCGCAGGTCCTGCTCGCGGTGATCGCCTCCATGTACGCGGTGTACCACGGTCCGGACGGGCTGAGGGCGATCGCGACCCGCGCCCACCGGATGGCGACCGTGCTGGCGTCGGGCCTGGTCGAGGCGGGGATCGAGGTCGTGCACGGCGAGTTCTTCGACACCGTGCGGGCCCGCGTCGAGGGCCGTGCGGCCGACGTCGTCTCCGCCGCGCGCGAGCTGGGCGTGAACCTGTGGCAGGTGGACGCCGACGTGGTCTCGATCGCGTGCGACGAGACCACCACCCGCGCCCACCTGGAACTGGTGTGGCGGGCGTTCGGCGTGACGGTCGCCGACGTGGACGGCCTGGACGCCGACACCGCCGACGGCATCCCGTCCGACCTGCGCCGCACCAGCGACTACCTGACCCACCCGGTGTTCCACGCGCACCGCTCCGAAACGGCGCTGCTGCGCTACATGCGCGCGTTGTCGGACAAGGACGTGGCGCTGGACCGCAGCATGATCCCGCTGGGCTCGTGCACGATGAAGCTCAACGCCACGGCCGAGATGGAGCCGATCACCTGGCCGGAGTTCGCCGAGCTGCACCCGTTCGCGCCCGCGTCGGACGCCGAGGGGCTGCTGACCATCGTCGGCGACCTGGAGCGGTGGATGGCGGAGATCACCGGGTACGACGCGGTGTCGTTGCAGCCCAACGCGGGCAGCCAGGGCGAGTTCGCGGGCCTGCTGGCGATCCGCGCCTACCACCGCGCCAACGGCAACGCGCACCGCGACGTGTGCCTGATCCCGTCCAGCGCGCACGGCACCAACGCCGCGTCCGCCGTGATGGCCGGGATGCGGGTCGTGGTCGTCAAGTGCGACGAGCGCGGCAACGTGGACATCGAGCACCTCCGCGCCACGGTCGAAGCCCACCGGGACGACCTGGCCGCGATCATGATCACCTACCCGTCGACGCACGGCGTGTACGAGGACACCATGCGCGAGGTGTGCGGCCTGGTGCACGACGTCGGCGGCCAGGTGTACGTGGACGGCGCGAACCTCAACGCCCTGATCGGCCTGGCCCAGTACGGCAAGTTCGGGTCGGACGTGTCGCACCTGAACCTGCACAAGACGTTCTGCATCCCGCACGGCGGCGGCGGTCCGGGCGTCGGCCCGATCGGCGTCCGCTCCCACCTCGCCCCGTTCCTGCCGAACCACCCGTTGCAGCCCACCGCGGGCCCGGCCACCGGTGTCGGCCCGATCAGCGCCGCGCCGTGGGGTTCCGCGTCGATCCTGCCGATCTCGTGGGCGTACGTGCGGATGATGGGCGGGGACGGCCTGCGCCGGGCCACGCTGACCGCCGTGGCGGCGGCGAACTACGTGGCGCGGAGGTTGGACGAGCACTTCCCGGTGCTCTACACCGGCCAGGGCGGTTTCGTGGCCCACGAGTGCATCCTCGACCTGCGGCCGATCACCAAGGCGACCGGTGTGACGGTGGACGACGTGGCGAAGCGGCTGGCGGACTACGGGCTGCACGCGCCGACCATGTCGTTCCCGGTGGCGGGCACGCTGATGGTGGAGCCGACGGAGAGCGAGGACCTGGCCGAGATCGACCGGTTCGTCGACGCGATGATCGCGATCCGGCACGAGATCGACCGCGTCGGCTCGGGCGAGTGGCCGGCGGACGACAACCCGCTCCGCAACGCCCCGCACACCGCCGCCTCGGTCACCGCCGAGTGGAACCACCCGTACAGCCGCGAGGTGGCGGTGTTCCCGGCGGGCACGTCGGCCACCAAGGTGTGGCCATCGGTCCGCCGCGTCGACGGCGCCAAGGGCGACCGCAACCTGGTCTGCTCCTGCCCGCCGATCTCCGCTTACGGCGGCTGATCGGTGCTCTGCCCCGGAACCCCGGCTGCGAGTTCGCCCCTCGCAGCCGGGGCGGGCGGCTGCCGCCGGCCCTTCGCCTGACCGCGAGCCCTGTCGGCACCACGGCGGTTCCGGCGGACGCGCGGTGGATCAGCTGATCTCGTAGTCCAGTTCCAGCCGCCCCGGTCCGCCTTGCGCCCACGTGATGCGGCCGGTGCCGGTGAGGCCGGTCAGGGCGCCGGTGGCGGACACGACGGTGACGGTGGCGTCGGCCACGCCGTCACGGAAGCCGCCGACGTGGTGCAGGACGAACGTGCCCTCGCGGCCGTCCAGGGCGCCGGCCACGACCTCGTAGCCCGTCGAACCGCACGACTCGTCGTCCGGGTACGACATCACGAAACGCATGTCGCCGGTGGCCTCCAACCCGCCGCTGTACCCGACGGTCATGCCGCCCACCGTCTGCTTCGGGCCGCTCACCTCGTCGTACCGCCTGCCGTCCCAGGTGTGCTCGTCCCAGCTCTTCATCTCCGCGCTCGCGGTCACCGTGGTCATGGCGGGAACCTTGCCGGGCGTACCTGACAACCCGTGTCAGGAAGGATGGCGGGATGCGCGCGAGTCGGTTGCTGTCCCTGCTCCTCCTGCTCCAGGCCCGCGGTCGGATGACGGCGCAGGAGTTGGCGGACGAGCTGGAGGTCTCCGTCCGCACCGTCTACCGGGACGTCGACGCGCTCAGCGCCTCCGGCGTCCCCGTGTACGCCGACCGGGGCCCGGCGGGCGGCTACCGGCTGGTCGACGGCTACCGCACCCGCCTCACCGGCCTGACCACCGAGGAGGCCGACTCGCTGTTCCTGGCGGGCCTGCCGGGTCCGGCCGCCGAACTCGGCCTGGGCGCGGTGGTGGCGGCGGCCCAGTTGAAGGTGCTCGCCGCCCTGCCGCCGGAGTTGCGGTCGCGCGCCGCGCGGGTGGGGGAGAGGTTCCACCTGGACGCGCCCGGCTGGTTCCGCGGCAACCGGGGCACGCCGCACGTCGCCGCGCTCGCGGAGGCCGTGTTGCGGCAACGCCGCGTCCGCGTCCGGTACGTCCGGTGGGCGCAGGTCGAGGTGGAGCGGACGGTCGAGCCGCTGGGGCTCGTGCTCAAGGCGGGCATCTGGTACCTCGTCGCGCGGACCGACGACGACCTGCGCACGTACCGCGTGTCCCGCGTCTTGGAGCTGACCCCGCTGGACGAGCCGTTCGACCGGCCGGAGGGGTTCGACCTGGCCAGGTTCTGGCAGGACTGGTCGGAGCGGTTCGAGGAGCGCATGTACCCGGTGCGGGTGACGGTCCGGCTGACGCCGGACGGGCTCAGGGGCGCCCGCGTCCTGCTCAGCCTCGCGGCGGCCCGTGAGCTGGAGGACGTCGAGCCCGAGGGCGAGTGGACGACCGTGCGCGTGCCGGTCGAGTCGGTGGACCACGCCCTGGTCGACCTGCTCAAGCTCGGTCCCGAGGTAGAGGTCGTGGAACCGCCGGAGCTGCGCGAACGCGTCATCGCCCGGCTCGCCGCCATGACCGCCGTCTACCGCCGATGATCCGTGCTAGCCTGTCACGTGTAAGAGAATTCTTACACGTGAAGGAGTGACATGACGGCCACCCGGCCCACCGGTGACGAGCTGGTCGAGGTGCTGGCCGCGTTGGCCAACCCCCTGCGGCTGCGCATCGTCGCCACGCTGGCGGGCGGTCGGGACTACGTGAGCAACCTCGCCCGCGTGATCGGCGTGAGCCGGCCACTGCTCCACATGCACCTGCAACGGCTGGAAGCGGCCGGGCTGGTCGTCGGCAGCCTGGAGCTGTCCGCCGACGGCAAGGCCATGAAGTACTTCGAGGTCGCGGACTTCGACTTCACCCTGACCCCGGCGGCGCTGGCCGCCGCGGTCCCGACCCTGACCACACCGGACCCGCCGCGCGGTCCGGCTCGCGAGGAGCGTTCGTGATGGATTTCAGCGAGACGACCTGGCCCGGCGCGATCCTCACGGTCGGCGTCCTGTTCCTGGTCCTGGTCTTCGTGATGTTCCTGCTCAGCAGCTTCCTGGACATCCGCAAGGCGAAGATCGGCGCCGAGCAGGCCGAAGGGCTGCGCCAACTCGTCCGCCGCTACGAGCAGCTGGCCGAGAACACCCTCGACGTGCAGCAGCGCACCGCGGCGGACCTGGCCGACCTGCGCACCCGCACCGCGTCCGTCGAGCACATCCTCAGATCGGTGGACTGACCATGAAGGCGATCGAGCAGGACGAGTACGGCACCGACGTGATGGAGTTCCGCGACGTCGACCGGCCGGTGGCCGGCGACGGCGAAGTGCTGGTGGAGGTGCGCGCGGCGGGGCTCAACATCGCCGACTGGTACATCATGACCGGCACCCCCTACCTGCTGCGGGTGGCGGGCTACGGGCTGCGGAGGCCGAAGGTGAAGATCCGCGGCACCGACGTGGCCGGCCGGGTCGCCGCGGTCGGCCGGGGCGTCACCAGGTTCAAGCCCGGTGACGACGTGTTCGGCTGGTGCGAGGGCTCGCTGGCCGAGTACGCGTCGGCCGAGGAGGGCGCGCTGGCGCGCAAACCCGATGGCCTCACGTTCGAGCAGGCCGCCGGGCTGCCGCTGGCCGGGTACACCGCGGTGCAGGCCCTGCGTGACCACGGCCGGGTCCAGGCCGGGCAGAAGGTGCTGGTCAACGGCGCGTCCGGCGGGATCGGCACGCTGGCCGTGCAGATCGCGAAGGCGCTCGGCGCGGAGGTGACGGGAGTGTGCGGACCGGGCAACGTCGAGCTGGTCCGGTCCCTCGGCGCCGACCACGTGATCGACTACTCCCGGGCGGACTTCACCCGCGGCGACGAGCGGTACGACCTCGTGCTGGACAACGTCGGCAACCACTCGCTGTCCGCGCTCAGGCGCGTCCTCACACCGCGCGGCACGCTCGTGCCCAACAGCGGCGGGAGCGGCCGGTGGGTCGGCGGCGCGAAACGGGTGTTCCAGGCGATGCTGCTCTCGCTGTTCGTGCGGCACCGGGTGAAGCCGTTCATCGCCCAGGGACGCCTGGAGAACCTGGACGTACTCAGCGAACTGGTCGAGGCCGGGAAGCTCACGCCCGTGGTCGGCCGCACCTACCCGCTGCGCGACGCCGCCGAGGCGCTCGCGCACGTCGCGGAAGGCCACGCGCGCGGCAAGGTCGTGCTGACGGTCCAGGCCGGCGCGGTCCAGCGGGAGGGGTCTAGACGGAGCGGTCTGGACGGCGGGGTCTAAGCGGCCGAGAGGAGCTGGGCGAGGGCGGCGTCCACGCCGCGACCGTCCTCGACCACCGACAGCGTGCCGCCGGTGGAGCGCGCCAGCTCGGCCAGCGGTCCCCGTTCCGGGTCGGGGCCGAGGGCGATCACGCTGATCACGACGTCCTTGCCCGGCTGCTTCACCGCCGAGAGCCGCGAGGTCAGCTCCTCGAACGTCAGCCCGCCGTCGTTGACCCCGTCGGTGAGCACCACGATCCGGTTCAGCTTGCCGTCCTGGTAGTCGGCCAGCATCCGCTCGTACAGCGCGAGCACGCTGGTGTACAGCTGGGTCGCGCTGCGCGGCTCCAGCGCGGCCACGCCGTCCAGCAGCGCCTGCCGCTGCCCGGCGACCGGCCCGGTGCCCACGAGCTGCCGGTACGGCTTGTCGCCGTCGAGCTGCATGGAGAACTCCCACAGCCCCAACGACCCCGACACCGACCTGTTGACCTGCCCGGACAGCGCCTGCTTCACCCACTCCATCCGGCTGCGGCCGTCGCCGCCGGGTTCCTCCATCGACTTCGACGTGTCCACCAGCACGGTGACGACCTGGCCGTTGTCCGCGGTCGCCCACGCGGCCGAGACCTGCTGGGTGGTGTTGGCGTCCGCGGGCGCCAGCGTCTCCGTCACCGCGGCCCACCGGATCCCGGGCGACGGCTTGGGCCGCTCGGTGGTGGCGTCGACCCGCAGGCCGGCGGCGGCCATGATCCTCTGCTGGCCGTCACCCTGGAGGAACTCCCGGAACGTCTGCGCCGCGCGCACCTGGGCCTCGCCGACCCAGTCGCCCGCCAACGGCACGAACGGGAAGTCCGCGATCGGCGTCGGCCCGCCCGTCGCCACCCCGTACAGGGGCTGGGCGGGCGTGACGCCGTCCTTGCCGGTGTTGTGCCGGTACAGGTCCACCTCGAACACCGGGACCGCGCTGAACCCCGCCGCGTTCACCGCCGGGTCGGCGGCCAGCAGCGTCAACGCCTCCACCGTGCCCACCGGCGTCTGCTCCGGCTTGGCCGCCGTCAACCTGCTCATGGTGGTCTTCACCGGGTCGAGCGCCAGCATCTCGGTGGTGACCGGGCCCTTGGCCTCGGGGCTCGCGCCCGCCAGCGCCGACTGCAGGGCCATCGCGGTGGCCGCGTTCGTCGCCGGATCGGGCATCGCGACGGTGAACGCGCCCCACTCGGGCCGACCGAACCGGGCCCAGCCGTCCGCCGCGCCGGCCAGCTCCGGCAGGTCCGTCCAGCGGAACCCGGAGCCGGACTGCACCGCCTGCGCCGGTTCCTGGTGCATCGCCAGCACCACCGGGCTCGTCGCGACGGACTCGGGCGCCGCGCCGAGCAGGCTCGCGTCCTGCGCGCCGAGCCGGTTCGCCCACAGCATCGAGTCGGTGACCCACGCGTGCGGGCGCGCGCCGATCGCGGCCTCGTCCCACCCCTGAGTCAGGCCCGCCAGCACGACCTCGGAGTCGATCGACTGCACCTCGATCTGGATGCAGTGGTCGTAGACGACGGGCCGCTGCCTGCTCCACGCCTCGGCCACCTGCTTGACCGCCTCGGCGACGCTCGGCGTCGACGCGATCCGGAGCAGCGCCTGACCTTCGTCGCAGTCGCCCGCCTGGGCCGCGGCACGGCGTTCCACGAGACCGCCGACCCAGCTCCAGCCGAGCCAGCCGAGCACCAGCAGGGCGACCAGGCCGACGATGGCGACCGGCCACTTCGCGATCCCGCGCCGGACCTTCGTCCGCAGCGCGCGGTGTCGAGACATCGTCTTCCTCTCAGCGTCCGACTACGGCTGGCGAATCCCGACCGGCGTCACGCTAACAAATGACATCCGCGGAAAGGGTGAACTGCGACAGCAGCCGCGTGAGCGCGATCAGCCTGGCTCTCAAGGGCGCCGCGGCCTCGGCGAACGCGCTCTGCTGCCGAACGTACTCGGCCCGCCCGTCGGCCGTCTCGATCGGCACCGGCCGGTAGCCCAGCGCGGACAGGTCGTACGGACTGGCCCGCATGTCCAGCTCGCGGATGCGCAACGCCAGCTCGAAGCAGTCCGCGACCAGTTCCGACGGCGTGGCGGGGTCGAGCTTGTACGCCCACTTGAACAGGTCCATGTTCGCGTGCAGGCACCCCGGCTGCTCCAGCTCGACCTGGGTCTCCCTGGTCGGCTGGAGCGCGTTGCGGGGCCTCGCCGGTGGTGTGAAGAAGCGGAACGCGTCGAAGTGCCCGCACTGCACCCGCTGCGACTCCACCACCTCGTCGGTGCCCGCGCTGCCCAGGCGCAGCGGCCACGCGTTGTGCCGCACCTGCTCCGGCTGCTGCCGGTACACCATCGCCCACTCGTGCAGGCCGAAGCAGCCGAGCCGGGGCGCGCGGCCGGCCGTGGCGGTCAGCAGCCGGCCCGCGAACTCGATCGTGTTGGCCCGGTCCCCGGCGAACGCCTCGACGTCCAGCGTCACGCCGTCGTCGGTGCGCCGGTAGACGGGCCACTTGAGGTAGGCGAGCGCCGCGTCGCCTTCCAGCACCACACCGGGCCCGGGGTGCCAGCGCTCCAGCCGGGACGGGCGGTGCGAGTAGTAGCTGAACAGGAAGTCCAGCACCGGGTGCTTGCGGCCGGTGGCCTTGCGCTCGTGGTGCGGACCGGTCCACTGCCGCACCCGGTCCGCGTGCGCGTCACGGCGCGCGGTCCACTCGGCTTCGGACAAAACGACCCCCACGATTCCTCAGGGTACTTCCCCGCGGACCAGGGCGAGCCCGAGCCCGGTGCGCAGCGACACCACCTCACGCCCCTCGCGGCGGCTGACCGCCAGACCCGCCGCGCGCAGCACACCCAGGTGCTGCGACACCGCGCCGACCGTCACACCGAGCCTGGTCGCCAACTCCGTCACCGTGCTGGGCCGCTCCAACTCGCACAGCAGCCGCGCGCGGGTGCTGCCGACCAGGCGCGCGAGGGCGTCGTGCGTCGGCGCGGCCGACCGCTCCCACAACGAGCCGAAACCGTGCGCCGGGTAGCACAGCCCCAGCCGCACCGGGCTGTCCCGCAGGTAGGCGTGCGGCCAGGTGAACGCGGACGGCACCAGGACCAGGTCGCGCTCGCCGATGGCGACGGTCCGGTCCGCGACGGTCAGCTCGGGGTTGCGGAACGACACCTCGGGGTGGAGTTCGGCCAGCACGGTCTGCCCACCCGCCTCGACCAGCCGCCGCCCGCGCCGCTCCACGTCGCCCTGGAGCACACCCTCCAGCCGGGGCCAGACCGGCGCGATGATCGCGTCGTGCACGGCGTGCAGCCGTTCCTGCACGGCGGCGATCGCGGTCGCCGGATCGGCGCGGAACCCCGGGTCGTCCACGGCCGCCGCGATCCGCTCCGGCGTGGCCCTGGTGAGCGCGTCGATCTCCACGTCGATGCCCACCGACCGCACGCCCGGCGTCGGGATCAGGAACTCCGGCACCACCGGACGGGTCGCCAGCACGTGCAGCGGGGACGGGTCCGGACCCAGTTCCACCAGCTGCTTCTCCGCCCACGCGATCCACCGCTGGTGCACCGGGGACAGGCCGGGGGCGGCGAGCACGCGCAGACCGGCGATCGTCTCCCACAGCGGTGAGACGGCGAAGCGGAGGGCCATCGGTTCACTCCACGCTAAAACGTCGCTGCGTGCCAGTCCCCGTTGGCAAGGTGATGACCATGTCCAGGGGGTGGGTGCGGCTGCAGGCCGTCGCGGTGTCCGGTTCGGTGGCCGAGGGCCTGATGCTGTCGGTGTTGCCGTGGATCGCGGCGACGATCACCTCGGACCCGCGTCAGCTGTCCCTGGTGAACGTGGTGGGCCAGTCGCCGTGGCTGCTGTTCTCGCTGTTCGCGGGCGTGCTGATCGACCGGGTGCGGCGCAGCGCCGTGCTCGCGTCGGCGTACGCGGTGCAGGGGTGCGCGGCGCTGGCGCTCGCCGTCGCGGGCGTGACGGACGCGCTGAGCCTGCCGCTGCTGGTGGTCGTCGCGTTCGTGGTCACGTCGGCGCAGGTGCTCGGTGACGGCGCGACCGGCGCGCTGGTGCCGGAGGTGGTGGAGCCGGAGCGGTTGGCCACCGCCAACACCCGGCTGATCGTGATCGACCGGGGCGTCGTGCAGTTCGTGGTGCCGCCGGTGGCCGGTTTCCTGGTCGCCTACGGCCTCGGCACCCCCGCGTGGGTCGCGTGCGCGGCGGCGGTGGTCGCGTTCGCCCTGGTGCCCGGCCTCCGCTCGGCCCCGGCCGCGCCCTCCACCAAGCACCCGTTGCGCGACATCGCCGACGGGCTCAGGTTCCTGATCGCCACGAGGCTGCTCCTGTCCATCACCATCGCGGTGGCGCTCGGGTCGTTCGCGGCGAGCGCGACGATGGCGATGTTCGTGCTGTACGCCAAGGACGTGCTGGGGCTCGGGTCCGTCGGCTACGGCGTGATGCTGGCGTGCGCCGCCGCCGGCTGGGTGGTGTCGTCGTTCGTGGTGGGCCGGATCGTGCGCAAGCTCGGCTACGCGTGGTCGATGCGGCTGGCGCAGGTCGGCATGGTGGTGACGATGGCCCTGGTCGCCGTGCTGCCGCCGTGGGCGTGGGCGATCGGCATCGCGTGGTTCGCCCAGTCGGCGATCGTGATGGTGTGGAACGTCTGCTCGCAGTCCAGCAGGCAGCGCTTCACCCCGCCCGCGCTGCTCGGCCGCGTCCTCACCAGCCACCGCGCGCTGGCCTGGGGCCTGATGCCGCTCGGTGCCCTGGCCGGAGGTTTCGTCGCCGCCGGCTTCAGCCTGCGCGCGGTGTGGGTGGTGGGCGCGGTGATCCAGGTCGGCGCCCTGGTCGTCACCTGGCGTGGCCTGTCGACGCAGGCGTTCCGCGAGGCGGAGCAGGCCGCCGCCGCCCGCTGATGCTCAAGCCGTCACGCCGCGTGGAGCGGGTCAGAGCGGGGGGACCAGACCCGGGAACTTGCGCGCGCCGTTGCAGTGGGGGCATTCACGGCCGTTGTCCACGGTCCGCGGCGCGCCGCCGATCACGGCGGTCGTCGGGTTGGCGATGAAGCCCGCCCCGCCGCACAGGTGGCAGATGGTGCGCGGTTCGGAGGTCACGCCGAACAGGTCGTCCTCGTCTTCGACGTCGTCCTCGTCGAATCCGTCGTCGTCGAACTCGTCTTCGTCCTCTTCGGGGTCGAAGTCGTCCTCGTCGTCGTCCTCACGCGGATCCACGTGACCAACCGTAGTCGGGTGGGACCGGCCGCGCCCCGCCGGACCGGTCCCACCCGCCGTCGGGGCCGCTGCTCGACCCGGTCGACCACGGCCGGCGCCGTCACGGCGTGGAGGTTCGTGCCGAGCAGCTCGTACGCGTCCTCGTCGGACACGATCACCACCGGCCGCGCCTCGCGCGCCGAGCCCGCCGGGACGGGCCAGGTGATGCCGATCGCCGGCGTGCGGCTCGTCCCGCGACCGGCCGATGACCTCGGCGTCGGTGGGTGTCATGGTGGCCTTTCCGGCTGTTCCCCGGTGAGCGCGGTCACCTGCTGTCCGCCGACGGGCCCGATCGGGTTCGCGGTGTGAGCGGAAGTTGACCGGTGTGTGAGGACCCCTGGAGTAGCAAGGACGTCCAGAGCAAATCAGGGGGAGTAGTGGACAAGGTGAACGGAGTGCGGTCCCGGCGGCCTGTTGCCAGGGCCGATGGCCGGATCCTGACGACGCCGGTGGGGCTGGCGTTCCCTCGGGACGTCACGTTCGAGTCGTGGGAGCAGGCGGGTCAGCGGATCTCCCGCATCGCCAGCTCGTCCGCGTGGTACCTGGGCGACTGGCTCGTCTTCGGCCAGGACAAGTACACCGATCGGTACCGCCGGGCGGTCGAAGCCGTGGGGCTCGACTACCAGACGCTGCGCAACTACGCGTGGATCGCGCGCAAGTTCGAGCCGTCCCGGCGCCGGCCGGGGCTGCCGTTCCAGCACCACGCGGAGGTCGCGGCGCTGCCGCCGGCCGAGCAGGAAGCGTGGCTGGACCGCGCGGAGCGGGAGAGCTGGTCGCGGACGGCGCTGCGGCGGGCGTTGCGGGAGGACCGCGACCCGGGCTCGAAGTCCTACCGGGTGGCGATGCCGAGGGTGAGCGCGGGCACCGAGGCGGTGGACCGGTGGCGGCGGGCCGCGATGGCCGCGAACGCCGACTTCGAGGCGTGGATCGTGGCGGCCCTCGACCGTGCCGCCGACCAGGACCTGGAGCTGGTCAGCGTGCCACCGCTGGAACTGTCGGCCGACGACGGCCGCGACCACCACGGCCGGGACCTGGAACGGGGCCGGGAGCGGATCGGCCTGCCCGCGGTGCGGCCGGCGTCGTGAGCTAGCTGATCGCGAGAACGGGGGTGAGGCGGTCGACGACGCCCGCCTCACCCCGGACCGCTACAGCTCCCGACGCACGTGCGTGCCGTCGCGGACGGTGCCCACGTACTCCTCGACCAGGTCCTCCAACGCCACCACGCCGTGCACGACCCCGTCCGCCGACACGGCCTGCGCCAAGTGGCTCTGCGAGCGCCGCAGCGCCGCCACCGCGTCGTCCAGGCCGGCGTCCACCGGCACCCGCGGCAGCCCGCGCACCCTGGTCGGCGGCACCCGCGTCGACGGATCGGCGTCCGCGAGGTCCAGCACGTCCTTGACGTGCAGGTACCCGATCAGCCGGTCGTCCTCGCGGACCGGGAAGCGGGAGAAGCCGGTGGCCGACACGGCGTCCTCCACCTCGCCCATGGTGGGTCGCCCGGACACCGACGTGATGCGGTCCAGCGGCACCAGGACGTCCGCCACGGTCCGCTCCGCCGACGACAGGGTCTTCGCCAGCCGCCGGTGCTCGGAGTCCTCCAGCAGCCCTTCCTGCCGGGACTGGCCGATCAGCAGGGCCAGTTCGTCCCGCGTGTACGCGGACTCCAGCTCTTCCCGGGGCGTCACGCCGATCAGCCGCAGCACCGCCGTCGCCACCACGGTGAACCCGCGCAGCAGCGGCGCGACCAGGCGGCAGAACCACAGGTGCGCGGGCACCAGCAGCAGCGCGGTGCGTTCCGGCCCCGCGATGGCCAGGTTCTTCGGCACCATCTCGCCCAGCACCGTGTGCAGCGCCACCACGATGATCAGCGCCAGCGCGAACGCCACACCGTGCCGCACCGCGTCCGGGATGCCGACGCCGTGGAACGGGGCCTCCAGCATCGCCGCGACCGCCGGTTCGCCCAGCGCGCCCAGGCCCAGCGAGCACAGCGTGATGCCGAGCTGCGCGCCCGCGATCAGCAGCGGCAGCTCGCGGCCCGCCTTGATCACCGATCGGGCCCGGCTGCCGCCCTGCTCGGCCAGCGCCTCCAGCCGGTCCCGGCGGGCGGTGATGATGGCGAACTCGGCGCCGACGAAGAACGCGTTTCCCGCCAGCAGCAGCATGATCACCAGCACGCTCACCGCGACAACCCCGATCGGTCGGGCAACGACGGGCCGGTGGCGCGGGCCGGGTCGGCCGCCCGGGCGACCCGGGCCACCCGCAGCTCGGCGACCCGGTGCCGGTCCATCTGCACCACGGTGATCAGCCAGTCGTCCACCCGGATCTCGTCACCGGTGTCCGGGATGCGGCCCAACCGCGCCAGCACCAGGCCCGCCACGGTCTCGTAGTCGCCCTCGGGCATCGGGAACCCGGTCGCCTCGGCGACCTCGTCGTCCCGCAGCAGCCCGGACACCAGCCACGCGTCGCCGCCCAGCCGCCGCACCGGCGCGGTCTCCCGCCGGTCGTGCTCGTCGCGCACGTCGCCGACGATCTCCTCGACCAGGTCCTCCAGCGTGACCAGGCCCGCCGTGCCGCCGTACTCGTCCACGACCAGCGCGGTCTGCAGGCCGGAGGCGCGCAGCCGGTCCAGCAGCGCGTCGCCCTCCAGCGTCGCGGGCACCGTCTGCACCGGTCGGGTCAGCGCCGACAGCGGCGTGGTCGCCCGCTGCGACCGCGGCACCCCGAACACCTGCTTGACGTGCACCATGCCGCGCACCTGGTCCAGGTCGCCGTCGTAGACGGGGAACCGGGAGAAACCCGTCTCGCGCGCCTTCGCCACGAGGTCCAGCACGGTCGCGTCGGCCCGCAGCGACTCGACCCGCACGCGCGGCGTCATCAGCTCGTCCGCGGTGCGGTCGCCGAACCGCAGCGACCGGTCCAGCAGGGTCGCGGTGCCGGGGTCGATCGTGCCGTGCTCGGCGCTGGAGCGGATCAGCGCGCCCAGCTCCTGCGGCGACCGGGCCGACGCCAGCTCCTCGGCGGGCTCCACGCCGAGCCGCCGCACCAACCAGTTCGCGGTGCCGTTCAGCGCGGTGATCAGCCACCGGAACACGGCGGAGAACCCGGCTTGCAGGCCCACGACGGCACGTGCGGTCTCCAGCGGCTTGGCGATGGCCAGGTTCTTCGGCACCAGCTCGCCGAACACCATCGACAGAGCCGTGGCCAGCGCCAGCGCGATGGTCAGCGCGATCGGCCCGGCCGCCGACGCGGGCACGCCCAGGCCGGTCAGGCCGGGGGAGACCAGCCGGGCGATGGTGGGTTCGGCGATGTAGCCGGTGATCAGCGTGGTGATGGTGATCGCCAGCTGTGAGCCGGAGAGCTGGAACGAGAGGGAGCGGTGCGCCTTCTCCACCGTCCGCGCCTTGGCGTCGCCGACTTGGGCGACGTGCGACTCGATGGTGCTGCGCTCCAGGGCGGTCAGGGAGAACTCGGCGGCGACCGCGATGAACGTGCCGATGGTGAGGAGCACCACGGCGACGATGCCGAGCACGCTGAACAGGATCGTCATCGGGCCCACCGGTGGTGGGCCGGGCGGGGCAGGCAGCCGGGTATCGGACCCGGCTCGGTACTGCAGCCCGCGGACTGCGCGTCGCGCACGGTAGGGGATCACTCCTCGTGAGGGGTGGTCGAACTCGGTCGAGTTTAGAGCGTAACCACCGGTCAGCGCAGTCCGACACCGCTGGGTGGCGACGTGCTGGCGCGCAGCACGACCTCGCCCGCCACGCGAACCGTGCGGGGGCCGGTCACCACTTCGTCCAGCACCAGCCGGGCCGCGCGCTCGCCCATCTCCTCCAGCGGCAGCCGCACCGTGCTCAGCGCCGGGACCAGGTCGCGCAGGGTCGGGATGTCGTCGAAACCGGCCACCGAGATGTCCTCCGGCACCCGCAGCCCGTGTTCCCGCAGCGCCGCCATCGCGCCCATCGCCATCACGTCGTTCACGGCGAACACGCACGTCGCACGGGTGCGCGCGGCGATCAGGTCGGCCGCCGCCGCGTGGCCGCCGTCGCGGGTGAAGTCGTTGCCGAAGACGTTGGCGTCCGGCAGGTCCAGACCTTCGTCGGCCAAGCCCGCCTTGAACCCGGCCAGCCGGTCGCGCGCCACCAGCAGGCCGGGCGGACCGGCCAGCACGGCGAACTCGCGGTGGCCGAGCGCGGCGAGCCGCCGGGCCAGCGCCCGCGCGCCGGACCGGTTCGCGGGCACCACGGTGTCCGTGCCGAGCTTGGCCTGGGAGACGCACGCGACCCGGCCGCCCTGCGCGGTGAACGCGGTGATCTCCTCGGCGAGCCGGCGGGAGGCGTTGCGGTCGGTGGTGCGGCTGCCCGCGATCACCACGGCCCGCGCCCGGTGCGCGCGCAGCGTGTTCACCAGCTCCACCTCGCGTCGCGCGTCGCGCCCGGTGGTGCCGAGGACCACGACGAGGCCCGCGTCCTCGGCGATCCTGGTCACACCGGCGGCGATGCTGGAGAAGTAGGGGTCGGCGATGTCGTGCACGACCAGGCCCACGAGCACGCTGGAGTTGCGCGCCAGCGCCTGCGCCGACGCGTTGGGCAGGTAGCCGAGCCCGCGCGCGGTGCCGAGCACCCGTTCGCGCAGCTCTCCGCTGACCTGCCGGGTGCTGCCGTTGAGCACGCGTGACGCGGTCGCGAGCGACACGCCCGCGTGCTTCGCCACTTCCGCCAGCGTGACCTGCCGCGACGCCAACGCCGCCTCCTTCGGGTTCCTGGTCGGGCGAGACTAGCCGCCCGGGAGGTTGACGTCCGAGAGGAGCCGACCGTAGCGTGTTGGAAAGCGCTTTCCAGAGCTTGGACGGCCACGGACTTTCGAGTGGGGTGTACGCATGGCGGTGCGCACGATCGGCGTCGCGTTGAACGGGGTCACAGGGCGGATGGGGTACCGGCAGCACCTCGTCCGCTCGATCCTCGCCATCCGCGAGCGCGGCGGGGTCAGGGTCGGCGACGACGTGCTGGTCCCCGAGCCGCTGCTGGTGGGCCGGAACGCCGCCAAGCTGAAGGAGATCGCCGAGCGGCACGACCTGCCGCGCTGGACCACCGACCTGGACGCCGCGCTCGGCGACCCGGAGGTGTCGGTCTACTTCGACGCGCAGGTCACGTCGGCGCACGTGTCGGCGCTGACGGCGGCGATCGACGCGGGCAAGCACGTCTACAGCGAGAAGCCGGTCGCGGCCACCCCCGAGGAGGTGCGGGGCCTGGCCCGGCACGCGGACGCCGCGGGCGTGAAGCACGGCGTGGTGGCCGACAAGCTGTACCTGCCGGGCATCCGGAAGCTGCGGCGGCTGCTGGACGGCGGGTTCTTCGGCCGCGTCCTCTCGGTGCGCGGCGAGTTCGGCTACTGGGTGTTCGAGGGCGACTGGCAGACCGCGCAGCGGCCGTCGTGGAACTACCGGGCCGAGGACGGCGGCGGGATCGTGGTCGACATGTTCTGCCACTGGAGCTACCTGCTCGAAGGGCTCCTCGGACCGGTGGAGGCGGTGACCGCGCGGGCCGTCACGCACATCCCGCAGCGGTGGGACGAGAACGGCGCGCCCTACGAGGCGACGGCGGACGACGCGGCGTACGCGATCTTCGAGATGGCGGGCGGCGTGGTCGCGCAGGTGAACTCGTCGTGGGCTACGCGGGTGAACCGCGACGAGCTGGTCGAGTTCCACGTGGACGGCACGCTGGGCAGCGCGGTGGCCGGGCTGCGCAACTGCAAGGTGCAGTCCCGGGCGATCACGCCCAAGCCGGTGTGGGACCCGGACGTGCCGTCGTCCATCGACTTCCGCTCGCAGTGGCAGGAAGTGCCGGACAACGAGGTGTTCGACAACGGGTTCATGGTGCAGTGGGAGGAGTTCCTGAAGCACGTCGCGGTCGACGCGCCGTTCGCGCACGACTTCCACTCCGGGGTGCGCACGGTGCGGCTGGCCGCGCTGGGCCTGGAGTCCTCCCGCACCGGTCGGCGGATCGAGGTGCCCGCGTGACCTCCGTGCTGTTGCCCGGCCGGGACGGCGCGTTCCGGAAGCACCGGCTGTCGGCGCCCCGCACGTGGGAGACCGGGCCGTTCACGTCGCGGGTGGCGTTCGCGGCGGCGCACGTGGTGGCGGACCCGTTCGGCGGCAACGGCCCCGGCGCGCCCGCCGTCCTCGACTGGGACGCGACCCTCGCGTACCGGGTTCGCCTGTGGGAGCACGGTTTCGGCGTCGCCGAGGCCATGGACACCGCGCAGCGCGGCATGGGCCTGGACTGGGGCACGGCGCTGGAGCTGATCCGGCGCAGCGCCGCGATCGGCGGCGGCCGGCTGTCCGCGGGCGTCGGCACGGACCACGACACGGCGGACCCGCTGACGGCGTACCGGGAGCAGCTGACGGCCGTCGTCGACGCGGGCGCGCAGCCGATCCTGATGTGCAGCCGGAAGCTGGCCGCCGCGGCGCGCGGACCCGAGGACTACCAGAAGGTGTACGCGGCGCTGCTGGAGGAGGTCGAGCAGCCGGTGATCCTGCACTGGCTGGGCACGGCGTTCGACCCGGCGCTGGAGGGCTACTGGGGCTCGTCGGACGTCTCCGCGGCCACCGGGCACTTCCTGGACCTGATCAAGGCGTACCCGGACAAGGTGGACGGGGTGAAGGTGTCGCTGCTGGACGCCTCGCACGAGGTGGGGCTGCGGCGGGCGCTGCCCCCCGGCGTGCGGTGCTACACCGGCGACGACTTCAACTACCCGGAGCTGATCGCCGGGGACTCCGCCGGGCACAGCGACGCGCTGCTGGGCATCTTCGACGCCATCGCACCGGCCGCTTCGACGGCGCTGCGCGCGTTGGACGCCGGTGACCTCGCCCGGTACGACGAGGTGCTGGCGCCGACCGTCGCGTTGTCGCGGCACCTCTTCGGGACACCGACGTACTACTACAAGACCGGCGTCGTGTTCCTGGCGTGGCTGGGCGGGTTCCAGGACGCGTTCGGCATGGTCGGCGGGCTGCAGTCGGCCCGGGACGTGGTGCACCTCGGCGAGGCGCTGCGGCTCGCGGACCTGGCCGGGCTGCTGCCCGACCCGGACCTGGCGGCGGCCCGGTGGGGACGACTCCTGGACGTGCTGACATGAGGCTTTCGTTGAACCAGGCCACCGTGAAGCGGGCGTCCGTGCCCGAGGTGGTCGACGTGTGCGTGCGGAACGGGATCCCGGCGGTCGGGCTGTGGCGCGACCCGGTGGCCGAGTACGGGCTGGAGCGGACGGCCGCGCTGGTGGCGTCGGCCGGGCTGGAGGTGTCGTCGCTGTGCCGGGGCGGCTTCTTCACCGGCCTGGACCAGCGGCTGGACGACAACCGGCGGGCGATCGACGAGACCGCCGCGCTCGGCGGCTCGTCGTGCCTGGTGCTGGTGCCCGGCGGCGTGCCGGACCGCGACCTCGTGGCGGCACGGGCGCGGGTCGCGTCGGCGTTGGAGGTGCTCGCCCCGTACGCGGAGGCGGCGGGCGTGCGCTTGGCGTTGGAGCCGATGCACCCGGTGTTCTGCGCGGACCGGGGCGTCGTGTCGACGCTCGCGCAGGCGCTGGACCTGGCCGAGCCGTACCCGCCGTCGGTGGTCGGGGTGGTGGTCGACGCCCTGCACGTGTGGTGGGACCCGTCGCTGGCGGTCGAGGTGGAGCGGGCCGGGCCGCGGATCCACTCCTACCAGGTGTGCGACTGGGTGACGCCCCTGCCCGCCGACGTGCTGCTGGGGCGCGGGCTGCCCGGTGACGGGCACATCGACCTCGTCGGGCTGACGTCGCTCGTCACCGCTGCCGGGTACACCGGGTACGTCGAGGTCGAGGTGTTCAACGAGGACGTGTGGGCGCGGCCGTACGACTCCGTCGCGGCGGACCTGGTGCGGCGGCACGCGTCGGGGTGGGAGCCGGTCGTGGACGGCGGCCACGACCGGCTCCCGGTGACCCCTTAGAGGGGTGGCGGCACAGCCGACCGGCCACCGTTCACCCCCTCATCGACAGGAGCGCGGCGGCGGGCACTGGATACACACCTCCGGGTCGAGTCGCCCGCCGGTGTGGTCCGCGCACCCCCGAAGGGTGATTCCGGCGCGGTCGCGCGGAGTCCGGCTCTACGGTCGTCCACGAAGCGGTCCTCGCCGCGAGAGGATCCGACCATGACCACACCGACCGGCGCCGCGGCTGAGCCCCCGGCACGCGCCCGGGTGGGAGCGGCCACCTCCCGGGGGCCGGCCCGTCCGCTCAACGCCGATGCCCACGTCCACCACCGCCACCGCGGCACGTTCGCGGCGGCGGTGGTGGACGGGACCGGCTCGACACCGGAGGTCGCCGACTTCGCCCACGTCGCCGCGTCCGTCGCCGCCCGCACGGCCGCGCGCGAGACCCCTGTGCTGGGTGTCATCGCCGCCGCGATCCCTTACGCCGACCCGGACCCCGAGGACGGCAGCGCCAGGCCCAACGGCGCGATCGTCGTGGCGTCGGTGCGGGCCGGCGGGTACTGGCGCATCGCCTACGCCGGCGACAGTTCCGCGTACGGCCTCAAGGACGACGGCACGGTCCACCGCTTCACGACCCCGCACACCCTCGGCGAGGAGATGCGCCGCCAAGGCGCACCGGAAGCGGAAGCCGCCGCTCACGACCACAAGCTGCGGCACAGCCTGGGCCGCGTCCCGATCGACGGCGTCGAGGGCTTCGAGGCCGTCGCCGGCCTGCTGGTGCTCGCGTCCGACGGGCTCAAGCTGCCCCACGAGGAGTTGGCGGACATGCTCCTCGAACACGGCGACGACCCGCAGCGGTGCGCCGAGGAGCTGGTCGCCGCGGCACGTGCGCGCGGCAGCCGTGACGACATCACGGTCCTGGTCATCCCCCACCCCGACCGGCGTGTGCCCACTCATCCCACCGACGAGAGGAACGACCGTGTCCCACGACGAGCAGGAGAAACCGCACGACCCGCAGAACCCGCCGGGCGACGAGAGCCCGACGCAGGAGTTGCCCAAGGTGCCGAAGTAGTCGCCTGACGCGTCGGGTGGCGTGGCGTGCGCGCACCACGCCACCCGACGCGGGAAGGCGACCTCTCGCGGCACCTCGGCACGACGGAGCCCGCGCCCGGCAGCACCGGGACGCGGGCTCCGCCGTACCTCCCCGGGGTGCGATCAGCCGCCGTTGCCCGGGCGGTACGGCTGGGCGCGGTAGGTGCGGGGGGTGGTGGCGGTGATGCGGAGCACCGAGTCGTACAGCGCCCGACCGAGGTTGGCCCGGGCCCGGACGGCCGGGTGGGTGGCGCTGTAGTTGTCCGCGTTCGCCGCCTGGTCGCCGAAGAACCGGCCGGACGCGAACAGGGCGTACGTGATGATCGGCTTGCCCGCCACGTCGAACACGATGCCCGCCTCGTTGCGCCCGTCGTCGTACCAACCGGCCTTCGTCGCCACGTTCAACCGCTCCGAGGACGACAGGTTCAGCCTGATCCCGTCCGTGAACGAGGTCAGCGATCGCAGCACCGTCAGCAGGTGCTCCGTGGACGCCGGCGACAGCAGCTCGCCCGCCGCCAGCCGGTGCAGCAGCGTGAACGTCTCCCGCGGCGTGGTGGTGCCGAGGAAGAACCGGTTCGGGTTCGCCACGGGAACCACCTGAGTGTGCACGAAACCCTTGGACCGCAGGATGTCGTTCAGCTCCAACGCGGGCACGACCAGCCCGCACAGGCGCACCGCCGTGTTGTCCGACACCGTCAGCAACGCCGCCAGCGCGTGCCCCACGGTGACCGAACTCGGGTACGCGCCGTCCAGCGCGAAGATCCCGTCCGTGTCCCGGATGACGATCGCCTCGGTGACGTCCACCCGCTGGTCCAGCGTGACCAGACCCCGGTCGACCTTGTCCAGCACCGCCACCGCGACCGCGATCTTGTTCACGCTGTACGCCTCGACCACGCGGTCCGCCTCGACCTCGACGGCGGGCCGCACCACGCCGTCCGGGTCGGCCACCCCGATGTACGACGACCACGTGCCGCCCGCCCGCGCCACCTGCGACGTGTACTTCCACGCGATCTTCCGCCGGGCCAGGTGCGCCGTCGTCGGGATCAGCGCGTCCCACTCCTCCTCGGTGGTCTGCGCCTGAGCCGTCCCGGCGGTCGAGCCCAGCACGGCGCTCGCCGCCGCCACCGAGCCCAGCCCCAACGCGAACCTGCGATTGACGCCCATGTTCCCCCGATCAGTGGATACGGTCTTTATGACGCCATGACGGCCGCCGGCGTTGTCACGAATCAGTGGTTCGATCGGAACAGCAGTAATCTGCGGGCATGGGAGCAGGGGTATTCCTCGTCACGGGAGCCGGCCGGGGCATCGGCGCGGCGACCGCGGAGCTGGCCGCGGAGGCCGGGTACCGGCTGGTCCTGGCGTCACGGGACAGGTCGTCGCTGGCCGGGCTCGCGGCGCGCCTCGGCGGCCCGGACCGGGTCTGGGCGGCCTCCTGCGACGTGCGCGAGTTCGACCAGGTCGCCGCGCTCGTCGGCCGGGTCGAGGAGGAGTGGGGCAGCATCGACGTGGTGTTCGCCAACGCGGGCGCCAGCGTCGTCACCTCGTTCACCACGACCGCCGGCGCACCGCCCGCCGACTGGAGCGACATGGTGCTGACCAACGTGTGCGGACCGGCGTTCACCGCCCGCGCCGCGATGCCCGCGTTGATGCGCCACGGCGGCCACCTCGTGCTGACCGGGTCGGCGGCCGGTCGCGGCGTGCGGCCCGGGAACCTCTACGCCGCCACCAAGTGGGCGGTGACGGGGTTGGCGCAGGCCATCCGCGCCGAGTGCGTCGGCACCGGCGTCCGCGTCACGCTGGTGCAGCCGGGGTTGACCGACACGGGCGGCATCCCGCCGTCCCGCGCCGGCGATCCCAAGCTCGCGCCGGAGGACGTCGCGCGCGCCGTGATGTACGCGGTGAGCCAGCCGCCGACCGTGGACGTCAACGAGATCCTGGTGCGCCCGGTGGGCCAGGACGCCTACAGGTGAGCAGGCGCGCCGCTCACGGCAGGTCATCGGCGGCACCCGGGCCGAACCGCGAGCGGGGATCGGCGAACCACTCGTCGGCGAGCACCCCCAGCAGCACCACGTCGTGGTGCCTGCCGGCGGAGAACTCGTGGTCGCGCAATCGGCCCTCGACCTGGAACCCGAGCTTGCGGTGCAGGGCGAGGGACGGCTCGTTGAACGCGTACACGCCCGCCTCGCACTTGCGGTAGCGGCGCTCGCCGAACATGAAGTCCAGCAGCAGACCCACCGCCTCGGCCGCGTAGCCGCGCCGCTGGTGCTCGTGGCCGATGCCGATCCCGTAGCCGAACCTGCCGACCCGCTGGTCCGTCGCGTGCGTGCTCAGGGTGCCGACCAGCACGCCGTCCGCCTCGATCGCGAGGAACAGCCGGTCGCCCTCCGGTTCGGCGGAGGCCTGCTTGGCGGTCCACGCGCGGTGGCCGGCGGCGGAGCGCGGCGGCTCGATCCGGTCCACCGCGCGCATGTCCTCGGAATGCTCGGTGAACCGCATGAACGCCTGCCAGTCGTCCGGCTCGACGCCGCGCAACCTCACCCGGGACCCCACCCAGACCGATGTCATGGTGCGAGGGAAGCAGAACCGGGCCGCCGGGCGCAGGCGGATTTCCGCGCGGTGACCGGGAGCACTGCGAGCGGCACCGCGCACAGCACTGCGCCACCGGTTGTCGGATGCGTGGTCCGGCCGCCGGTGGCGCAGTAGTGGTGGAGCCGGTGGCGGACACCGTGGGGAGCCCGCCACCGGTCATCCGGTCAGCCCTTGGTGCAGGACTGGCCGTTCACCCGGAAGTCGGTGGGCTCACCCGCACCCGACCCGGAGGAGTTGAAACCGATGTTGGCCGCACCGCCGTTGGACACGGTGCCGTTCCACGACACGTTCGTCGCGGACGCCGCCTGGCCCGTCTGGCTCCACGTCGCCGACCAACCCTGGGTGATCTTCTGCGAGCCCGGCATGGTGAACTCGAGCTTCCACCCGGACCACGACTGACCACTGGTGTTCGTCACCGTGATGTTGGCCGACATGCCGTTGGACCAGGACGAGGCCTGCCACCGCACCTTGCAGTAGTCCGCCACCACGACCGGCTTGGTCCGCACCGTCACCCGGGGCGACATCGCCGACGCCAGGTTCGCGCCGTTCTTCGCGATGACCGAGAACTGGTAGCTGCTGTCCGCCCGCAGCCCCGTCACCGTCGCCGACGGCGAGGTCACGGTGGCGACCACGCGCAGCGCGTCACCCTCCTGGACGATGACGTCGTAGGACTTGACGCCGCTCTCCGGGTCGGTGGACGCCGGCCACGTCAGGCTGACGCTCGTCGTGGTGACGTCCGACGCCACCGGGGTGCCCGGCGTCGACGGGGGAGTGGTGTCCACCGGCGGAGCCGTGGTGACCTTCTCCGCGGCCCAGTTGGAGATCCACGCGAACGCGGAGTTCCAGTTCACCGTGACCTCGTTCACCGAGTACGCCTCGATGTGGTCCACGAAGCACTTCTGCGCCTTGCAGCCCTCCAGCAGGCGCGCGGACACCGGGTCCTGCAGCGCGCTGTTCGGACCACCCGAGAGCACGCCCGGGGGCGCGGTCGGGAGGGTCGGCTCCAGCTGGTTCGCCCAGTGCCGGTGGTGCACGTTCTTCACCGGCTGGTCGCCGTAGCCCGTGACGTACGAGTACGACAGCGGGTTGCGGCCCATCAGGTAGTGCAGACCCTCGAACACGCCCGTCCGGTACTTCGCCGCACCGGTGAAGTCGTGCGCCAGCGCCAGCACCGCGATGTTGTTCGCGATCAGGCCGTTCGAGCCCCAGTCGTAACCGGTGGTCGGCTTGTACGGCGCCGGGTAGCCCTGCGTCGCCATCTGCGACAGGTGCGCGTCGGCGATCGCGGTGAACGCCGACTTGATCGCCGCGATGTCCGCCGCCGGCAGACCGTTCGGCACGAGCGCCAGCGTGATGTCGCCCAGCGGACCGGTCGAACCCCAGTCGAAGCCGCGCGTGTCCAGGCTCGCGCCCTTGAAGTGCTTCGACGACGTCACGTCGGTGCGGTAGGTCGCCTCACCGGTCGTCGCGTACATCTCCGCCGCGGCCCAGTAGAACTCGTCGGTCACCGTCGCGTCGCTGTACGAGCCGCCGCCGGTGCCGTCGTTCGGGTCGGCGATCTTGTTCGGGTTCGCCTTCGCCGCCGCGTACGCCTTCACGGCCGCCGCCTGCGCCTTGGCCGAGAACGCCGGGTCGATCGTCTTCCAGATGCGGGCCGACTGCGCCGCCACGGCCGCCATGTTCAGCGTCGCCGCGGTGCTCGTCGCCGACAGTCGCCGCGCCTGCGGGTCCTCGTGCGGGAGCATCGGCAGGCCGGTCCAGTTCGCATCGTGGATCTTGTGGTGCACCATGCCGTCGGGCGCCTGCATCTTCAGCAGGAACTCGACCTCCCAGCGCGCCTCGTCCAGGATGTCCGGCACCCCGTTGGCCCTCTCCGGGATGGCCAGCGTGCCGTCGCGCAGCGCCTGGACGTCACCGATCAGCTTGGCGCGCTCGTAGGTGTTGAGCACCTGCCACGCCGAGATGCCGCCGTTGACGACGTACTTGCCGTGGTCGCCCGCGTCGTACCAGCCGCCGCGCACGTCCAGCGTGTAGCCGCAGGGGACGGTCGAGAGGCAGGGGACGTTGTTGTCGCCCTTGTTCGGCGCGACGTCGAGGTGACCGGCGGGCCGCGCGTACTCGGCGCCCACGTACTGCGCCTCGATCTCGATGCCGCTGCGGTTGTGGTAGAAGAACGCCAGCGAGTCGTACCGCAGCTTCTTGATCGCCTCGGTGGCGATGTCGAACGGGAAGCTCGTCTCCGTGCCCACGGTCAGCGTGTAGCCGGTGCCCACCGTGTCGTACGACGAGAAGTCGATCAGGTGCGTGGAGTCGCCCGACTCGGGGTCCACGCTGCCCCTCGGCACGGTCTGGCCGGTGGCCACCGAGGCGCCCGCCGAGTTCTTCAGCACCCACGTCTGCGGCGCGGTGGCGTCGGAGGTCAGGGTGGCGTGCTTGGGCAGGCCGGGCACGTACCCGACCTGGTCGACGTTCACCTTCTTGGCCGGCAGGGCCGGGTCGCCGCCCGGCGGCTTCACGCCGCCGATCAGGGACACGTTGTCCACGCAGACCGTGGTGTCGGCCGCCTGCGCGCCCAGGTGGAACGTGACCTGCCCCGGACCGGCGTCCGGGAAGTCCAGCTCCGAGGTGAACGTGAAGGAGAAGCGCTGCTTGGTCGTGGTCAGCGCCACGTCGTGCTTCGCGATCTGCCGGTACGGGCTGACGCCCTCGCCGGCGACGGCCGCCGCCGGGCGGGCGACCGAGGCGTACGCGTCGAACGACATCGTGTAGGACTGGCCGGCTTCGAACGGCACGCCGTTCTGGCCGATCAGGGAGTCCCACGGGTTGACCGTGCCACCGGTGACGGTCGCGCAGAGCTCACCGTTGACGACCCGGTTCGACACACCGGCGCTGGCCCACCACGGGTCGGCGCCGCTGCTGAACGTGCCGTTGATCAAGCGCTCGTAGTCCGCCGCGTGGGCCGTTCCGGACGCTACCGCGCCGCTCACCGCCACTAGGGCTAGTGCTGCGGTGGCCTGACGGCGCCACCGGGGAGAAGGAAGCGATCTCATGGACTTGGGTCTCCTCCGTCTGCTCTGACGGTTGACGACGCTTCTGGGAGCGCTCCCTGGGAGCGCTCCCAGGGACTCTAGGGTGACTCGGGGCACATTCACAAGACTGAATTTGACCTCCAGTCGACTTGAGGTCACAGCGTGCGAGGGGGACCGGGGCTGCGGGAGGGGACGGGATGCGGGCGGTGCGGATGGCCGGGTTCGGTGGACCGGAGGCGCCGGTCAGCGGCGATGCGCCGGAGCCGGTGGCCGGGTGGGGCAGTCGTGGTGGACCTCGCCTACGCGGGCGTCACGTTCGTGGGGACGCAGTTCCGACGCACCGGCATGGGTCCGTTCGCGATCCGGCCGCCCGCCGTTCCGGGCAACGGGGTGGGCGGGGTCGTTGCGTCCGTCGGGCCCGGCGTCGCCCCGTCGTGGGTCGGGGCGAGGGTGGTCACGTCGACCGGGGGCAGGGCGGTTACGCCGAACGCGCGGTGGCCGCCGACGCGGACCTCGTGCGCGTGCCGGACGGGCTGGGCTCGACACGGCGGTGGCGCTGCCGGCCGACGGTCGCGCGGTGCTGATGAACTCGCGCGCGGTCGGGCCGGTGGACGGGCAGCGGGTGTCGGTGCTGGCGGCGGCCGGCGGTGTCGGGACCCTGCTCGTGCGGCTGGCGCGCGGCGGGGGCGACCGTGGTGGGTGCTGCGAGTGGCAACGGGGGCGTTGGTGGCGGAGCGGGGTGCGACGCCGGTGAATCGCAGGGGAGCCGGGTGGGCTTCGGTGGTGGACGTGGTGTTCGACGGGGTCGGCGGGGGCGTTGGCGCGGGCTGCTGCGGGCCGGTGGGCGGATGCTCGGCTACGACGGGGGTGATGGTCCTGCCGCTGCGGCCGGTGGCGTGGGCGGCGAAGCGGATCGCCACGGTGCAGCACCTGTCGGGGGAGCGGGTGCTGCTCGGGGTCGGCAGGGGGGCGCCGCGCACGGTGAGGCGGCGTGGCGGGCGGTCGACGTGCCGTTCGCGGAGCGGGGTCGGCGGACGGACGCGGCGCCGGCCGTGCTGCCGGATCCGGTGCGGGGCAAGGCGACTTCGTCGCACGGGGCGGAGGCCGCGCTGTCGCCGGGCGCCGCGATGCCGCCGGTGCTCGTCGGTGGTGGGGGAGAGCCGCTTTGCGCCGGGCCGCCCGATTCGGCGACCACTGGTGCCCGGCTTTCGTGCCGTTGGGCGCAGTGGCCGCGGGGGTGGCGCGGTTGGGGGAGCCGGCCGAGGAGCACGAACGGCCGGTGTGCGGGTGACGGTCGGGGTGAGCGTGGTGCTGGGCGATGTGCCGGATTCGGTGGTGGAGCGAGAGGTTCGGTCGAGCCCGGGTACGAGTTCCCGGATCTCGCGGCGGACGCGGTGGGGGGTGCTGGACGCGTTGGCGGTGCCGCGGGCGCATGTCGTGGGGATCTCCATGGGCGGGGGATCGCGCAGCTCGTGGCGCTCGACTTCGCGGAGCGGCCGTTCGCCGGTCCGCGCGAGGTGGATGTGCCTGCGGCGCGGGAGGTCGCGGGCGGGTGCACGACCGGGCCGTCGACATCGCGGCCGGTGCCAACCACTTCCAGGTGGGCGGTGGAGCCTTGGCGGGAACGGCTGGGGTCGATCACGGCGCCCGTGCTGGTCGTCCACGGGGGCGTTGACCCGTTGTTGCCGCTGGGGCACGCGGAAAGCGATGGTCCGCGAGGTGCCCGGGGCTCGGTCGCTGGTGCTGGAGGACACCGGGCACGAGTTGCCGAGGGGCGTGTCCGACGTGGTGGTCCCGGCGGTGGTGGAGCACACCCGGAAGGTGTGAGAAGTTCGGGTTCTGCTCTTGACTGGTGTAGACCATTTCCGGTTGAGTGGCCCCCATCACGTCCGAGGGCGCTCGAACGGAAATGAGTGATCTTGTGTCGAGATTCCGCGTAGTGGCGGCCATTGTCGCCTTCGTTCTCGGGGCGGCGCTGACCGTCGTGGTGGCCAACACGGCCGCCGCAGCCGCCTGCGCGTCCGCCTGGACGTCGTCCGCCGTCTACACGAACGGCATGACGGCGTCCCACGCCGGGCGCAACTGGCTGGCCAAGTGGTGGACCCAGAACGAGACACCCGGCTCGGCCGCGGTCTGGGCCGACCAGGGCGTCTGCGGCGGCGGCACCACGCCCCCGCCGCCGTCCTGCGACTACCCCGCGTGGACGCAGGGCAAGTGGTACACCGCCGGCAGCATCGTGCGGTACACCGACGGCAAGCACTACATCGCCGAGCACGACAACCCGGGCTACGACCCGACGGTCAGCACCTGGTACTGGAACCCCCACACCTGCGGCTCGACACCGACCACCACGACCAGCACCCCCGCACCGGGCGGGTTCGTGGTGAGCGAGGCGCAGTTCCGGCAGATGTTCCCGAACAGGAACGCGTTCTACACCTACTCCGGGCTCACGGCCGCGCTCAGCGCGTACCCCGGGTTCGCCAAGACCGGCACGGACACCGTCCGCAAGCAGGAGGCGGCGGCGTTCCTGGCGAACGCGAACCACGAGACCGGCGGCCTGGTGCACATCGTCGAGCAGAACCAGGCGAACTACCCGCACTACTGCGACGCGGGCCAACCGTACGGCTGCCCCGCCGGTCAGGCGGCCTACTACGGCCGCGGTCCCATCCAGCTCAGCTGGAACTTCAACTACAAGGCGGCGGGCGACGCGCTCGGCCTGCCGCTGCTGACCAACCCGTGGCTGGTGCAGAACGACGCCTCGGTGGCCTGGAAGACCGCCCTCTGGTACTGGAACACCCAGTCCGGCCCCGGCACCATGACCCCGCACAACGCGATGGTCAACGGGCACGGTTTCGGTGAGACGATCCGCAGCATCAACGGGTCGTTGGAGTGCGGCGGGCGCAACCCGGCGCAGGTCCAGAGCCGTGTCGACGCCTACCAGCGCTTCGTCGGCATCCTCGGCGTGCCGGCGGGCAACAACCTGTACTGCTGACAGGGGCGAGGGGGCCGTGCCGGGGGCACGGCCCCCTTTCTCGCTGCACCAGGTGTGACAGGTGCGCGAACCCGGCCGGGCCACGCCAGGCCGGTCGATCGAACGTGCCCCGGCCCGACAGCTGACCGAGTGCGCCCGGCCAACCGGAGTGAGCCCGGTCGGTGACAGTTCCAAGTGGACTAGGACGGTGTGCCGCCGTGGCATGGAAACCAGCGGCTCCCCACGCCCCCCGGGTCAGGCCTCTCCCGGTTCGGATCCTTGACCGGTTCGACGTTCACGATTATGGTCTAGACCACATCGCATGCGTGACGGGCCGTCCTCGGCTCATCGCGCAACGCGAGATCCGGCCGCCGCGGACATGGACCCTGCCTGGGGACCCGCCTCGGGTCCCCTCCGAAGGAGCTGGACACATGAGCCTGAAACGCAAGCTCGCGGCGGTCATCGCCGGCGTGGGCATCGCCCCGTTCATCGTCGTCGTCTCGGCGGGAACGGCGAGCGCGCACGGCTACATCTCGTCGCCGCCGAGCCGGCAGGCGATGTGCGCGCAGGGCCGCATCTCGAACTGCGGCCAGATCGTCTACGAACCGCAGAGCGTGGAAGGCCCCAAGGGCCAGCGCAACTGCCACGCCGGGCTGAGCCAGTTCGCCCAGCTCAACGACGACAGCCGGCCGTGGCCCACCACCTCGGTGGGCAACACCGTGGCGTTCAACTGGACGCTCACCGCCCGGCACGCCACCAGCACGTGGGAGTACTACGTCGGCGGCAGCAAGATCGCCGAGTTCAACGACGGCGGCCGGCAGCCCGCGGCCACCGTGACGCACAACGTGAACCTCGGCGGTCGGACCGGCCGGATCAAGCTGCTGGCCATCTGGAACATCGCCGACACGCCCATGGCGTTCTACTCGTGCGTCGACCTCCAGGTCGGCTCCGGTGGCGGCACCCCGACCACCACGAACCCTCCGACGACCACGAACCCGCCGACCACCACCCGGCCGCCGACGACCACGACGCAGCCCCCGGTGGGCGGCACGTGGGCGGCCAACACCGCGTACTCGGTGGGGTCGCAGGTGAGCTACGGCGGAGCCAACTACCGCTGCGTCCAGGCCCACACGTCCCTCGCGGGCTGGGAACCGCCGAACACGCCGGCCCTGTGGCAGCGGGTCTGACCGACGACCGATGACGGAGCCCGTCCGTGCCGCCCTTGCCGCGGCACGGGCGGGCCAGGCCCTTCGGTGAAGGAGGACGACCTTGCGACGCCTGATGGCCCTGGTGGCCTTGCTGCTCGTGTCGACCGGCTGCGGTTCCGCTCCCGCGACGCCGCCACCGCCGGTGTCGACGGTCGTGGAGACCGACGAGTTCAACGCGACCGACGTGATGTTCCTCCAGATGTCCGTGTCCCACCACCGGACCGGGTTGGAGATCGTGCGACTGGCCGAGGACCGGCCCGTGCGCGCGGACGTGAAGACGCTGGCGGCGGCCATCGCGGTCACCCAGCTGTCCGAAGTGGACTCGATGACGAAGTGGCTGGCGGACTGGCAGCAGCCGGAGTCGGCGGGCGACAACCCCGACCTGCACGCCGGTCACGGCGGTGACCACTCGACCAGCCCTGAGGCCATCGCGGAGCTGGCCGCGACCGAGCCCGCCGAGTTCGAGAAGGCGTTCCTGAACCTGCTCATCGGGCACCAGCACAACGCGGTGGCGATCGCGAAGCTGGAGAAGGAAGGCGGCGTCAACCCGCAGGCCAAGCACCTGGCCGAGCGGATCTTCGAGTCCCGCACCGCGCAGATCGCGCAGATGCTCGGCTACCTGGACCAGACGTGACCGGAGGTGGCTAGAGGTCGAGCGTCAGCTCGCTGGTGAAGCGGCGGTGCTCGCCCGTCACCGGGTCGGTGAACGCGAGCACCTTCGCCAGCAGCTGGAGCGGGTTCGTGAAGTCGTCCAACGGCTTCTCGTGCAGGACGGGGTAGAAGTCGTCGTGCCGGATCGGGACGCCGAGCGACGCCATGTGCAGGCGGAGCTGGTGGGTGCGGCCGGTGGTGGGCACCAGCCGGTAGCGTCCCCACCCGTCGCGGTGCTCGACCAGGTCGACCAGCGTCTCGGCGTTCGGCGGGCCGGGCACCTCCTGCGCGGTGATCACGCCCTTGACCTTGACGATCCGGCTGCTCACGCTGGTGGGGAGCGCCAACGCCGGGTCGTACGGCGCGATCGCCTCGTACTCCTTGTGCACCACGCGGTCCTTGAACAGCGTCTGGTACTTGCCGCGCAGGGTCGGTTCGGCGACGAACATGACCAGCCCGGCGGTGACGCGGTCCAGCCGGTGCGCCGGGGTCAGCTGCGGCAGCCCGAGATCGCGGCGGAGCCGGACGAGCGCCGTCTCCACGATGTGCCTGCCGCGCGGGATGGTGGCCAGGAAGTGCGGTTTGTCGATCACGACGAGGGCGTCGTCGCGGTGCACGACGCCGATCTCGAACGGCACGGCCACCTCGTCCGGCAGGTCGCGGTGGAACCAGACGGACGTGCCGGGCGTGAACGCCGCGTCGGGCGCGATCGGGCCGGACAGGTCGTAGACGCGGCCTTCGGCGAGCATGAGGTCGATCCGCTCGGGCGCGACCCTCGGCAGCCGTTCGACCAGGTGGTCGCGAACGGTCGCCCACGGCCCGCCGTCGGGCAGCCGCAGACGTGCCGGGTCGAGGCCGTGGCGCTGGTCGAGCGGCGGCCGGAGCTTGCGCCTCATCACCGGCACGATACCCGGCGGAAACCGGGCCGGCGGCCGGGTGGGACGGTCAGTGCGAGGCCGGGGCCGGTGGCGGACCGGCGAGCGCCGCCAGTCGGTCCACCACGTCGGCCAGCGGGGCCCGGGTGTCGATCTCCACGGTGGCCGACGACCGGAGCAGCGGCTCGATCCCGGTCGTGTCCGCCACGATCCGTTCGCGTTCCCCAACGGTCTTGCCGAAGGGGTTGGTGTCGCGGTCGGCGATGCGGCCGAGCATCACCGCCAGGGGCGCGCTGAGCAGGACGACCTCGTCGAACCGGGAGTGGAACGCGCCCTGGTTCCACACCGTGCCGGCGATGAACAGCGGTTGCCCCGAACGCTCGTGGTCCGCGATCAGCGCGTCGATCCGGTCCTCGCGCCACTGCGGCTCCGTGCCGGCGCCATCGGGGCGGGGGACGTGCTCGACCCACCCGCCGAAGTCGGTGTCGACCACCCGGTACCCCCGCTGCGCCAGCAGGCTCAACGCCGTGGACTTGCCCGTGCCGGACATACCCGTCACCAAGATCACCGCCACCGGTCCATCGTAGAGCGGGTCGCGGTCAGTCGAGGTTCTTGAACGCCACCTCGTAGCCGAGCGCGTTGAACATGCCGGTCAGCATCTTGCGGGTGTTCTCGTCCGCCCGGTCGGCCAGCCCCGACTCCCGGGCCGCGTCCGCGATCTTCCGCTCCGCCGCCACGTAGAACGGCTGCTGGTCCGGCGTCTCCACCAACGACGCCAACCGGTCGAACAGGCCGCGTTCCTGGGCGAACACGTAACACCGCTCCTGGTCCAGGTTGGGCTTGTCCAGCACGGCCTTCGGCAGCGCCAGCTCCACCGATCGCGGCTCACCGGACGGCGGCACCTTCAACGCGTCCTCGGACAACCCGCCGAAGTCGACGTAGGCGTTCACCGTCCCGGACGCCACGAACAGCGTCCGCTGCCCCGCCAGCGCGTCCGGCACGTACCGGATGTCACGCTCGATGTCGAGCACGACCTGGAACTCGCCGGCCGAAGCGTGGTACTGGCTCAGGTCGCGCAACGACTTCAACAACGCCGGCCCGCTGCGGTCGACGGTGTCGGCGCCCGGACCGCTGAACCGGGGCACCACCAACACCGCCGCGACCAGCACCGCGACCGCCACGATCACCGCCACCGCCACTCCGCTGCGCCACCTGAGCCGTCTCATGCCGCCGGAGTACCCGGACCCGGTACCCGGGAACCGCCGCGCGCACGCGCGAGGACACCTCCGGCCCGATCCGGCGGCGCGCACGTCCGCCCGCGTCCGGCAGGCTCGCGGGCATGGGGTTCGATGGTCGGGAGGAGCCCGGCGACCGAGGAGAGACCGTGTACGAGACGCTGAAGAACATCCTCGTCAGCACGCTGAAGGTGGCGCCCGAGCAGATCACCCCGGACGCCACGAAGGACGACCTGGAGCTGGACTCGATCGCCTTCGTGGAGCTGTCGATGGTGCTCGACAAGGAGCTCGACCTGCACATCGACGACGACGAGCTGTTCGACCAGGGAACCGTCGCCGACATCGTCGCGCTGATGGAGGAACGGGCCGGGGCGGACCGGTGACCGGCCTCGACGTCGCCGTCACCGGGCTCGGCCTGGTCACGCCCGCCGGCATCGGGGTGGAGGCGGGGTGGGCGGCGGTGTGCGCGGGCCGGTCGACCGCCGCGCACGACCCGCTGCCGGCCGGGCACGAGGTGTCGATCTCCTGCCGCGTCCCCGACTTCGACGCGGACGCGCTGCTCGGCGCGCGGCGGGCGGTCCGGCTCGACCGGTTCGCGCAGCTGGCGCTGGTCGCCGCCCGCGAGGCCGTCGCCGAAGAGGACCACTCGACGTGGGACGCGGCGCGGGTGGGCGTGGTGATCGGCACCTCGTCGGGCGGCGGCGGCACGGTCGAACGGCAGCACGGCGTGCTGCTCGCGGACGGCCCGACCGGGGTGTCGCCGCTGCTCCTGCCGATGCACCTGCCGAACATGGTCGCCGGCCAGATCGCGATGGAGTTCGGCTTCCGCGGACCCAACCTCGTGGTGGCGACCGCGTGCGCGTCCGGGGCCACCGCGATCGGCACCGCCTGCGACCTGCTCGCGGCACGGCGGTGCGACGTGGTGCTGGCCGGCGGGGTGGACGCGCTGCTCAACCCGTTGACCATGGCCGGGTTCGCCCGGATGGGGGCGCTGTCGCGCCGGGACGACCCGGCCACCGCGTCGCGGCCGTTCGACGCGGACCGGGACGGGTTCGTGGCGGCGGAGGGCGCGGCGGTGCTGGTCCTGCGCCGGGCCGAGGACGCGCGGGCCGACGGGCGGCGGGTCCGGGCGCGGGTCGTCGGGTACGGCGCGACCGCCGACGCGCACCACATCACCAAGCCCGACCCCGAGGGGCGGGGCGTGGCCGCGGCGGTCCGGGCGGCGCTGGCGGACGCGGGCGCTGCGCCGGCGGACGTCCGGCACGTCAACGCGCACGGCACGTCCACGCAGCTCAACGACCTGGTGGAGGGGCGGGTCCTGGCCGGGCTGCTGCCGTCCGGACCGCTGGTGACGTCGACCAAGGGCGTCACCGGGCACATGCTGGGTGCGGCAGGAGCGGCGGAGGCCGTGTTCACGGTGCTCGCGGTGGAGAGGGGGATCGTGCCGCCGACGGCCAACCTCGACGTGCTCGACCCGCGGCTGGACATCGACGTGGCGACCGCCGCCGTGCCGCTCGTGATCGACCTCGCGCTGAGCAACTCGTTGGGTTTCGGTGGGCAGAACGCGGTGCTCGCCATCGCGAGGACATGAGGGGGGACGATGACCGGTGCGGTGATCCTGGGGGTCGGCGGAAGCCTGCCGGAACGGATCGTGACCAACGACGACCTCTCCGCCCTCCTGGACACCTCGGACGAGTGGATCCGGTCGCGCACCGGCATCGGCGCCCGGAGATGGGTCGATGCGGGCACGACGACGTCGGACCTGGCCGTGGACGCGGGGGCGCGGGCCATGCGCTCCGCTGGACTGTCCACAGTGGACGCGGTGATCGTGGCGACCACGACGCCGGACCGGCGTTGTCCCGCCGTGGGACCGGCAGTCGCGTCCAGGCTCGGCATGGTCGGCGTGCCCGCGCACGACGTGTCCGCAGTGTGCACCGGGTTCCTCTACGGGCTGGCGAACGCCGTGGGGCTCATCGCGAGCGGCGCGGCGCGGACGGTGCTGCTGATCGCCGCCGAGACGTTCTCCACCATCCTCGACCCGGCCGACCGGGGCACGGCGGTGATCTTCGGGGACGGCGCGGGCGCGGTGGTCGTCGGCGAGGGGGAGCCCGGGAGCATCGGGCCGTGCGTGCTCGGCAGCGACGGCACGGGAGCCGACCTCATCCAGATCCCGGCGGGCGAGGACTACTTCCGGATGCGCGGCACGGAGGTGTTCCGGCAGGCGGTCGCGCGGATGTCGGACGTCGCGCTGGACGCGCTCGCCCGCGCCGACCTCGGCCCCGACGACGTCGACCACCTCGCGCCGCACCAGGCGAACCAGCGCATCTGCGACGGGGTCGCGCGCAGCGTGGGCCTGCCCGCGTCGAAGGTGCTGTCGAACGTCGAGACGGTCGGCAACACGGCCGCCGCGTCGATCCCCGTGCTGCTGGCGCAGGCCGCCGCGGACGGCCGGATCAAGACCGGCGACCGGGTGCTGGCGGTGGCGTTCGGCGGTGGGCTGACCTGGGGCGCCACCACGCTCGTGTGGCCCGACGTCACGGCCGACTTCGGCACCGCCCCGCGGCGGTGAGCACGCCCGACGCGCTCACAGGTCGTCCCACCACCACGAAATGGCCGATATCGGCAGTGGATCCGGGTTTCGGTCGGTGGGCGCGTCGGCCCAGCCGGGGTCCGGGAGGCCGTCGAGGTAGATCCGCAAGGCCTCGCCGCACGGCCGCGCCGCCACCTGGTCACGCAGTCGCGGGAACCGCGTCATCACCCGGTCGCGCAAGGTCAGTCCTCATCGCGCGCGGTGGGCGTCGGCGACGCGGCGCACCTGCACGGGGTGGCGCAGTCGTGCATCGCGCGCCCCGATGTCCTGCAACGCCACCGGGAACCGGTCGTCCACCACCTCGTGCCACGGGGCTTCCAGCGCGCGCTGCACGGTGCCGGCCATCGCGAGGAAGCCGTGCGGGGCGCCGCTGAACGCCCCGGCGCCGCACCGGACGTCGTAGCTCCCGTCGGGGCGAACCGGGTGTGGAACTCGGCGCTGTTCGTGCCGAGCAAGCCTTTGCGCTCCCGTTCGGTCACGCACAGGCCGATGCGGTCGATCCACTCGATCGCGCGGCGCTCGACCTCGGCGACGCGCGGGTGGAACGGGGCGTCGGTCGGGCGGTGGAACGGCCGGAGCCGGAAGGGAACGTCGACGGCCGCCATGTCGCACTCCCCGTCATGTCGACCTCGGCGTCTGCTCGGCGGTGCGCACGGCCTCCTCGGTGAGGTCTCCACGATCCGGTGCACGGACGACTGGTGACCGGTGTCGACCACGATCGGGTGGCGCGGCGGCCGGAACACCCGGTGCAGCGCCAGGGCCGGCTCGACCACACCGGGGTCCGGCCCCGGGTGGCCACCGCTCCGGGTGACCGCGGTGACGAGGCGGGTCCTCGGCTCGCGCGCCAGGTCGTCCAGCGCGCCGGGCGGAGGACCGGACAGGTCCGGGGGTTGGCCCGGGAGCCTGCGCCGGGACGCGGGCGGTTCCGGGGATGACGGCCGTGTCGGTCATCGGGCCACTCCTGGTGCTCGGAAGCCCTTGCGGCCACCGGGGTCGAGCCGAACGTGCCGCACCACCGGTGCCGGCTTCAAGGGGGCCGACGCGTTTCACGCGAACGGGATCAGCGCTGCCACACGGACGTGTGCGTGTCGTTCCGGGAAATGGGGGAAACGGGTTCCTCAGCGTGGTGGTGGCCGCGTTGTCCCACGTCGAAGGGCGGATGTGCGAGGAGAAGCGCAGGTGGAGACCTTCCCCGTCGGCCCGAATGGGGGCGGCGGGCGCGGTCGGCCGTCGGGCTCGGCCCACCGGTGTTAGCTTCGGGTCGCCGGGCAGGGACCGTGTCCGCCCGCGCCCCGCTCCCCGTGCCGTCCTCGCCGACCCGGTCCTGTTCGTGCCTCTGGAGGAACCATGACTGTCACCGACGCCGTGCGCGGCGACCTCGCCGAGGTCCGCGCGGAGGTGGACGCCACGCTCGAGAGCTTCTTGGCAGAGAAGGTGCGCACCGCGCCGGACCCGTGCCTGCCGCCGCTCGTGGACGTGCTGCGCACGTTCACCGCCGGGGGCAAGCGGTTGCGGCCCCTGTTCGGCCACTGCGGTTTCCTCGCCGCGGGCGGATCACCCGGCGACCCGGCGGTGAAGTGGACCGGTGCGGCGCTGGAGATGTTCCACACCTTCGTGCTGGTGCACGACGACATCATGGGCAGCTCCTCGCTGCGCCGGGGCCGGCCGACCGTGCACCGGGTGCTCGCCGGCCGGTTCGGCGGGGCGCGCCGTGGTGACGGGAGCGCGGCCGAGCGGTTCGGCGTGACCATGGCGATCCTCCTGGGCGACTTGTGCTTCTCGTGGTCGGACGAACTGCTCGACCGGGCCGGGATGGACGTCGGGCGGTGGCGCGGGGTGCGGTCGCTGGTGCACACCATGCGCGCCGAGCTGATCGCCGGGCAGTACCTGGACCTGACCGGTGACCGGCGGTCCGCCGTGGACCCGGTGCGGTCGGCGTGGCGGGTGGTGCGGCTCAAGTCCGCCCGGTACACGGTGGAGCTGCCGATGCGCGTCGGCGCCGCGCTGGCCGGTGGCGACGCGGCGCTGATGCGGGCGTGCGGCGCGTACGGAAGGCCGGTCGGCGAGGCGTTCCAGCTCCGCGACGACCTGCTGGGCATGTTCGGCGACCCCGGTGTGACCGGCAAACCGGACCTGGACGACCTGCGCGGCGGCAGGAACACCGTGCTGATGGCGTTGGCGTGGCAGCAGGCCACACCGGGGCAGCGGGAGGTGATCTCGTCCCTGCACGGTGATCCGGACCTGGACCAGGACGGTGCCGCGCTGCTGCGGGACGTGGTGCTGGCCACCGGCGCCGCGGCCCGGGTGGAGCGGCTGATCACGATCCGCGCCGACCGGGCGCTGAGCGCGCTGCGCTCGGCGCCGATGGATCCGGCCGCCAAGTCGCCGCTGGCCGAGATGGTCACCTGCGCGACCCGTCGCGCGCGGTGACCTGCATGTCCACATCGGACTTCTCGCTGCGCGCGATCGACGTGCACCAGCGGAGCGTGGTCAACGACGAGCTGACCGTGGACCAGCCCGTCCGCTACATCCAGTGCGCCTATCGGTTGCGGTCGCTCGACCGGGCGCAGGACCTGGTGGAGCGGCTGGACTTCGGACGTCGGCCCGGGCCACGGTGCCTCCACCCGCAGCCTCGCCGCCCACACCCCCTCGCCACCCACCACAGCGCCCCACCCACCACGGCAAGCCCCGCCGCGGCGCAGTCCAGCGATCACCCGCTGTCGGTGGCTCCCGGTACCGTCGACCGATGAGGCGCTTGCTCCTGGTGGACGTCGACGTCAGGTTCAAGTCTGCTTCGCGCCACCCGGCCAGGGCGAGGAGGCGACGCCCGGCTCACCACAGCGGCGTCCACGTCCTGAGCCGACCGCCCGCCAGCTCGGCGAACCTCCCCGTGCGCGGGTTGTGGGCGTTCGGGGCGAAGCCCTCGACCACGGCCGTCCGCGCGCCTTCCTCCGGGTCCCACACCTCGAGCCCCGCCGCCGCGCCGACGTACAGCAGCCCGTCGTGCCCCCACATCCGCCCGACCGGCCCGGCGAACGCCCCGACCCTCCGCCCGCGCACCACGTCGTACACCTCGACCCCCGCCACCGCGGGCCGGTCGTAGCGGCCGATCGGCTGGAGCGCCACCGTGCGGTCGTCCACCCACGCCATCGGCAGGTCCCAGCAGTCCCGCGCGGACAGGTCCATGCCGTGCTCGGTCGCGTAGACGTCGCCGTCCAGCCACGCCGCCACGTCGAGCACCACCGGCATGCCGAACGGGCTCCACACCCACCCGTCGTCCAGCATCCGACGCCCCGACGGGTCCAGGAGGAGCGCGCCGTGGAAGTAGTCGAGGTAGTGCTCGGGCGCCGGCCCCTCCCCGGACCAGGACGTCTCCCGCGCGGTGAGCAACCGGCCCGAAGCGGGGTCGAACGCGTCGAGCCGGTTCCAGTCCGTCGCGGTGACGACCGCCCCGGACGCCAGGAACGCCACCGGGAAGCACGTCCGCTCGTAGTGGTAGTCGCCCCGGTCCAAGGACAGGACGGGGGCGCGGGTGACGAGGTCCAGCACGACGCCGTACCGGCCGAAATCGGTCACCACCGCCGCGTACCGGCCGTCCGGCGAGGTGTGCAGCGCCGGGCGCGGTGGGTGGTGCTCCGAAGGCGAGGCGGGGACCGGCACCGGCATGACGAACCGCGCGCCGCCCTGGTCGACCTCCACCAGTCCGGCCTCCGCGAGCACCAGCCAGCCGCCTGGCAGCGCGGCCACGCACCGGTCGTCCACCGGCTCGACCGCGCACTCCGCCGTCGTCCACACGCCGCGCGGCTCGGTGTCGCGGTGTCGGACCTCGGGCCGCCCGATCCAGCCCAGCAGGTCGCTGTAGTCGTCCACCCGGTCCGCGCACCCGAGGCACACCGCCACCAGGCACGACCGCGGGTCGTCCTGCTTCGCGCACTCGCCGCACAGCCGGTCGTACGCCAGACCCACCCCGGTGAACCACCCGTAGTGGTCAGGGGGTCTCTCGGTGGCGAGATGCGCGCAGCCCCGGTAGTCGGCGGCGTTCGCGGCATGCCCGCACGGCAGCACGTCCACGCGCCCCATTGTGGGCCGTCCCGACGTCGTCGACGGTCTGTGGCCGCCGCGTCGGCGACTTTCGGCCATTCATGCACGGCTTCGGTCGAATCCAGCGGAATTGTTGCGAACTTCGGTCGAGTCTGGACAGAACTGGCTACCACAACCACGCGCACGGGTTCGCCCTGGTGGAGGGCAGGCGGCCGAGTGCATGGTGGAGAGCGACCAGCCGCGGGACGCCCTCGCCACCGCCCGGATCGGCTAAGACCACCTGCGGATCCTCCGGTTCCGACTCGGTGGAGCAGGCGCCGGATCGGTCAGGAATCGAGAAGGAGGGGCGCACGGGCCCGCCTAGCGTCAGGGGGATCACCCTCGACGTGAGAAGGAGTTGTTCATGTGCCTCCCTTCGTGGGCGCGCGCACGCATCGCGGCGCGGCGCCTGAGCGACCTCGCCTCGCTGCGGCGCGTCCGTGACCGGATCGACCGCGAGCACGGGCAGCCGTTGGACGTCGAGGCGCTGGCCCGTGGCGTCGACATGGCCGCCGGGCACCTCAGCCGCCAGTTCCGGCTCGCGTACGGCATGTCGCCGTACGCGTACCTGGTGGCGCGGCGCGTCGAGCGCGCGGCGGTGCTGCTGCGCGGTGGTCCCGGTGGTGGTCCCGGTGGTGGCGGGGATGGCTTCGGTGGACCGGTCAGGAATCGAGAAGCGCCGGTCGACTCGCCGGATCTAGCGTCGTCGGCATGACGTCCATTGCCGCAGTCACCCTCGAAGTCGCCGACGTCGCCGCGGCGAATCGCTTCTACACCAACGCTTTCGGCCTCGACGCACAGATCGGCCTGCGGGCGTCGGAGGCGCCCACCACGGGCTTCCGCGGGTTCGCGATGGCGCTCACCGTGTCGCAGCCGTCCACGGTGGACAGCCTTGTCGACTCCGCCCTCGCCGAAGGGGCCACGTCGCTGAAGCCGGTCACGAAGTCGCTCTGGGGCTACGGTGGTGTCGTGCAGGCGCCGGACGGCACGATCTGGAAGGTCGCGACGTCGGCGAAGAAGGACACCGGCCCGGCGACGCGGCGGATCGACGGGATCGTGCTCCTGCTGGGAGTCGCGGACGTGGCCGCGAGCAAGCGGTTCTACGTCGAGCAGGGGCTTGCCGTGGGCAAGAGCTTCGGCCGCGTGTACGTCGAGTTCGCGGCCGGGTCCGGTCCCGTCAAGCCGGCCCTGTACCGGCGCCGTGCCCTCGCCAAGGACGTCGGCGTCCCGCTCGACGGCACGGGGTCGCACCGGCTCGTGATCGGCGGCGACGGCGGGCCGTTCACCGACCCGGACGGCTTCACCTGGGAGACCGCATCGCCCGTGCACGCCGCTGGGTGACGGCCGTCAGCTCGGTGATCCGGCGGGCCAGGTGGCGGCGTTCCGCGTCCGTCGGGGCCAACGCCAGGGCCTCCTCGTACGCGGCGATCGCCTCCGCGTCGCGGCCCAGCCGCCGCAGCAGGTCGGCGCGGGTCGCGGGGAGCAGGTGGCCGGTCAGCTCGCCGGCCAGGCCGTCCACCAGCGCCAGGCCCGCCGGCGGACCGTCCGCCATGGCCACCGCTACCGCCCGGTTCAACCGCACCACGGGTGACGGCACGAGCTTGGTCAACTCCCCGTAGAGCAGGGCGATCTGCGGCCAGTCCGTGTCCGCCGCACGTCCCGCCGTGGCGTGGCACGCGGCGATCGCGGCCTGCACCTGGTACGGCCCGGGCCGGCCCCGCCGCAACGCCGAGTCGAGCAGCGAGACGCCCTCCTCGATCCGCTCGCCGTCCCACCGCGTCCGGTCCTGCTCCTCCAACGGCACCAGGTCGCCACCGACGAACCGGGCCGCCTGGCGCGAGTCCTGCAACAGCACCAGGGCGAGCAGCCCCACCGCCTCCGGCTCGTCCGGCATCAGGTCGACCAGCGTGCGCGCGAGCCTGATCGCCTCCACGCACAGGTTCCGCCGCATCGGCTCGGCGCCCGCACTGGCCGTGTAACCCTCGTTGAACAGGAGGTACAGCACGCCCAGCACCCCGCCCGTCCGCTCCGGCAGCAGGTGGGCGGGCGGCACCCGGTACGGGATGCGGGCGTTCCGGATCTTCTGCCGCGCCCGCACCAGCCGTTTCGCCATCGTCTGCTCGGGCACGAGGAACGCCCGCGCGATCTCGGCCGTGGTGAGACCCGTGACGGTGTGCAGGGTGAGCGCGACCCTCGCCTCCAGCGTCAACGCCGGGTGGCAGCACGTGAAGACCAACCGCAGCAGGTCGTCACCGAACCCGCCGTCGAGCCCGTCGGGGCTGTCAGGGCTGTCTTCGCTGTCGGGACCGTCGTCCGGCACCGCCGCCACCTCCCGCAGTTTCGCCGCCTCCACGGTCGACCGCCGCAACCGGTCCAGCGCGCGGTTGCGGGCGGTCGTGGTCAGCCAGGCGCCGGGACGCCGGGGGACGCCTTCACGCGGCCAGCACTCCAGCGCCCGCGCGAAAGCGTCCTGGACGCACTCCTCGGCCAGGTCCCAGTCGCCGGTGAGGCGGATCAGCGTGGCCACGATCCGCCCCCGTTCGGCCCGGAACAGGTCCGCGACCCGCGCCTCCACCGCCGCCGGCACCCCGGCCGCCCCGGTCACTCCGGTCACTCCGCGAAGGGCCGGACCTCGACCGAGCCGAACCGCGCGCACGGGTGCCGCGACGCGACGCGGATCGCCTCGTCCAGGTCGGCGCAGTCCACGACGTCGTACCCGACGATGTGCTCCTTGGTCTCGGCGAACGGCCCGTCGGTGAGCAGCACCTCGTCACCCCGCGTGCGCACGGTCGTGGCGTCCTGGACCGACCGCAGCTGCGACCCGTCCAGCCGCCTGCCCCCGACCTCGGCCAGCCACTGCTCGATCGTCGGGTCGCCCGCGGTCGGCTCGATGGTGTCGTCGACGCAGATCAGCAGCATGTACTTCATCGGTCACTCCTGTCGTCCGGTGCATTCCACCACTACGACGAACGGGAACACCGCCGGAGGACACCCCGCCCGAGTCTTCCGGGCATGACTTCCCGGGCGAGGGGCTTGGCCGGCATCGAGGAGGACGTCGCGCTGCTCGACGCCGTCCCGGAGCCGATCACGAAGCAGTCGGTCGACCCGGACGTCCCGAGGCGGAAGCCCTGCTCGCCGAAATTCTCGGGAGCCACCGTGAGGCCGCCGCCGCGAGGCCGGGATGGCTCGATCCGCGAGATCTTCCCCCGGCCGCGCGCCAACACCGGTCCCGCCGGGTCACGACCTGGTGGAATCGATCGCGGTGGAGTTCACCACGTCGACGTCCTCCTTGTCCTCGCCGCGGCGGCGCAGGAACGCGAACCCGGGGATGCCCAGGATCGCCTGCCGGACGTCGTTGGTGACCTCCAGCAGCTGGTGGATGTCCGGCCCGACCCGGTCCAGGGTGGTCAGGATCGGCAGCACGTCGTCCATCAGGTGCCTGGTCAGCACGGGCAGCTGGTCCACCAGCTGGACCGCGGCGTCCACCTCGTGCGGCGACAGCTCGTCCACGAACCGCTGTGCCAGCGGGTGGGCCTTCTGCGCGATCGGCGCGTAGGTGTCCATCAACTCCCGTGACGTGCGGGCGGTGTGGCCGACGTCGGTCGTGATGCCCTCCGCCGCCGCGGTGACCGCCTTCGCCCGGCCGACCAGCGCCTCCGTCTCGTCCAGCACCCGACCGGTGCGGATGACCAGCTCGTCGGCGCGGCGCACGACGGCTTCGGCCGCGCCCAGCAGGTCGAGCACCCGGCCGGGGACGGACACGGCGGTCTCGGCGGTGGTCCTGGCCAGGTCGAACAAGGCGCGCGGGTTCAGCTCCATACCGCCTACTCTGCCGCACCGGGACGTCCGGGGCCTCGGGGAGTTCCCTGAGAACGCGATTCTCGTCCGAGTCGCTTCGGGGACCGCGGGCGTCACGCCGACTCCCGGTGACGACGTGCCCGACGTCTAGGCCAGTGCCAGGTCGACCGCCGTCTCCACGTGGAGGCGGGTGGAGTCGATCAGCGGCACGGCGCTGTCGGAGCCGTCCACCAGCAACGTGATCTCCGTGCAGCCCAGGACCACCGCCTCCGCGCCGCGGTCCACCAGGCGTGCCATCACGTCCCGGTACGCGGCGCGCGAGGCGGGTTCGACCCGGTTCCTGGTCAGCTCCTGGTAGATGACGTCGTGCACGAGCGTGCGGTCCGGCTCGTCCGGGACGACCAGCTCGACGCCGTGCGCGCGCATCCGGTCGCGGTAGAAGTCCTGCTCCATGGTGAACCGGGTGCCCAGCAGCCCGACCTTGCGGTACCCGGCCGACTTCCGCGCCGTGGCGTCCACGATGTGCACGAACGGCACCTTGAGGGCGTCCGTGATCGCGTCGGCGACCTTGTGCATGGTGTTGGTGCACAAGAGGACCAGCTCGGCGCCCGCGCCTTCGAGCGTGCGGGCGGCGTCGGCCAGCAGCTCGCCGGAGCGTTCCCACTGGCCGGTGCGCTGCAACTCCTCGATCTCGGCGAAGTCGACCGTGAGCAGCAGGCTGGGCGCGCAGTGGTGGCCGCCGAGCCGGCGTCGAGTCTCCTCGTTGAGCAGCCGGTAGTACTCGGCCGAGGATTCCCAGCTCATCCCGCCGATCAACCCGATGGTCCGCATGGCCACGATTGTGCCGGTGCGCGAGGCCGGGGCAACCAGGTTTCGCTGCGGCACCATCGGCGCGGCGAGTGGGTGCGACCCGCCCCGGGGCGGTGGTGCCGACGAGCACGCGAACACAGAGGTCTACGCCGTGCGCGTCTCCTCGGCGAACTGGGTCCGGTGCAGCTCTTCGTAGCGTCCGCCGGCGGCCAGGAGGTCGGTGTGGGTGCCGCGTTCCACCACCCTGCCGCCCTCGACCACCAGGATCAGGTCGGCGGCCCGGATCGTCGACAGCCGGTGCGCGATGACCACCGCCGTCCGCCCGGCCAGCGCCTCGCCCAGCGCGGCCTGCACCGCCGCCTCGGACGTGGAGTCCAGGTGCGCGGTGGCCTCGTCCAGGATCACCACGCGCGGCTTGGCCAGGAGCAGCCGGGCGATCGTCAGCCGCTGCCGCTCGCCACCGGACAACCGGTAGCCGCGCTCGCCGACCACCGTGTCCAGCCCGTCCGGCAGCGACTCGACCAGGTCGGCCAGCCGCGCACGACCCAGCACCTCCCACAGGTCGTCCTCGGTGGCCGACGGCTGCGCGAGGAGCAGGTTCGACCGGATCGACTCGTGGAACAGGTGCCCGTCCTGGGTCACCATGCCCAGCACCTCGCGGACCGCGTCGGCCGACAGGTCCCGGACGTCCACCCCGGCCAGCCGCACGGCGCCCGAGTCCACGTCGTACAACCGGGGCAGCAGCGAGGCGATCGTGGACTTCCCCGCGCCCGACGAGCCGACCAGCGCCACCACCTGGCCCGGTTCGGCCCGGAACGAGACGTCGTGCAGCACCTCCACCCCGCCGCGGTTGTCGAGCACCGCGACCTCCTCCAACGACGCCAGCGACACCTTGTCCGCGGACGGGTAGGCGAACCTGACGTTCTCGAACTCCACCGACACCGGCCCGTCCGGCACCGACCGCGCGTCGGGCTTCTCGGTGATCAACGGCTTCAGGTCGAGCACCTCGAAGACCCGCTCGAAGCTCACCAGCGCGCTCATCACCTCGACCCGCGCGCTGGCCAGGGCGGTGAGCGGCGCGTACAGCCTGGTCAGCAGCAACGCCAGCGCCACGACCGAGCCGGGGTCCAGCTCGCCGCGCAGCGCGTAGAACCCGCCGAGCCCGTACACCACGGCCAACGCCAGCGCCGACACCAGCGTCAGCGCGGTCAGGAACACGGTCTGCACCATCGCCGTGCGCACGCCGATGTCCCGCACCCGCCGCGCCCGCTGCGCGAACTCCGACGACTCGTGCGCGGGCCGGCCGAACAGCTTCACCAGCGTCGCGCCCGGCGCCGAGAACCGCTCGGTCATCTGCGTGCTCATCGTCGCGTTGTGGTTCGCCGCCTCGCGTTCCAGCCGCGCCAACCGGGAACCCATCCGCCGCGCCGGCAGCACGAACACCGGCAGCAGCACCAGCGCGAGCAGCGTGATCTGCCACGACAGGTTGATCATCACCACCAGCGTCAGCACCAGCGTCACCACGTTGCCCGCCACGCTGGACAGCGTGTCGCTGAACGCCCGCTGCGCGCCGATCACGTCGTTGTTGAGCCGGCTCACCAGCGCCCCGGTCCGGGTGCGGGTGAAGAAGGCGATCGGCATCCGCTGCACGTGGTCGAACACCGTGGTCCGCAGGTCCAGGATCAGGTCTTCGCCGATCCTCGCCGACAGCCACCGCGTGAGCAGGCCCAGCGCCGCCTCGACGATCGCGATGCCCGCGATCAGGCCCGCGAGCCCGAGCACCACCTCGTACGTCGAGCCGTTGACGATCGCGTCCACGATCCGGCCCGCGAGGACCGGTGTCGCCACCGCCAGCACCGCCACCGCCACGCTCAACCCGAGGTACTGGCCCAGCCGCGTCCGGTGCGGCTGGGCGAACGCCCAGATGCGGCGGAGGGTGGCGGCGGAGAACGGCCGCTTGTCGTCCTGCGCGTTGGCCACGTGGTAGAGCGACATCCACGCGGTGGTCTCCATGTCCATGCCCGGAACGTAAGACCTCGAGTCGACTGGAGGTCAAGCAGGCCGGGCGCGTCCCGGCCGCACCGGATGCCCGACGGGATCGGGGAATGGATCAGCGGTCGGTCGATGTTGACAGAGGGGAGGACTGGCATGTGAGCACTTGGGGAGGCACGAGGTGGCGCTCGACCCGGAAGATCTGTACGAGGTCGACTCCGACGTCCCGGACCTGGCCGGAGCGGTGCTGTTGCACCACTTCGAGGGCTTCATGGACGCCGGTGCGGCGGGCGCGACGCTCGTCGCGCACCTGCTCGATGTGCACGAGCATCGGGTGGTCGCACGGTTCGACGTCGACGACCTGATCGACTACCGGTCCCGTCGACCGACGATGACCTACGCCACCGACCGGTGGGAGTCCTACGACGCGCCCGAGCTGGTCGTCCACCTGCTGCACGACGCGGTGGGCACCCCGTTCCTGCTGATGACCGGCCCGGAGCCGGACCGCCGGTGGGAGGCGGTCGCCGCGGCCGTGCAGTCGCTGGTCGAGCGGTGGGGCGTGCGGCTCGCCGTCGGCTTCCACGGCATCCCGATGGGCGTGCCGCACACCCGCAAGCTGTCGGTCATCTCGCACGCCACCCGGCCCGAGCTGATCGTCGAGGGCTCGCCGTTCAGCCGGGTGCAGGTGCCGGGCAACCTGTCCGCGCTGCTGGAGTTCCGACTCGGCCAGGCCGGCCACGACGCCATGGGCTTCGCCGCCTACGTCCCGCACTACCTCGCGCAGGGCACCTACCCGGCCGCCGCGCTGGGCCTGCTCCAGTCGGTGACGAAGTCGACGGGTCTCGTCATCCAGGCCGCCGCCCTGAACGAGGCGGCCCGCCGGACGGACGCCGAGATCTCGCGGCAGGTGGCGGAGTCGTCGGAGGTCGCGCAGGTGGTCGAGGCGCTGGAGCGGCAGTACGACGCGTTCACCGAGTCGTCGGAGAACCTGCTCCTGGAGGACGAGGAGTCGCTGCCCAGCGCGGACGAGCTGGGGGCCGAGTTCGAGCGGTTCCTGGCCGAGCAGCAACGGGACCACTGACCGGTGGCCGTGGACGAGGGGGACGTGTCCGACTCCGCGCCACCGCCGGCGTCGCTGGCCGAGGTGCGCGCGCGGATCGACGTGATCGACGCGGAGCTCGTCCGACTGCTGGCGCGACGACAGGCTCTGGTGCGGGCCGCCGCGTCGTTCAAGGCGGACGACCAGGCGGTGCGCGCGCCGGACCGGGTCGAGCGGGTGGTGGCCTCGGTGCGGGAGCGGGCGCTGGACGCAGGGTTGGAGCCCGCCGTCGCGGAGGCGGTGTGGCGGGCGATGATCGGGGCGTTCATCGAGGTCGAGCTGGCCGAGCGCGCTCAGCCGTAGAGGCCGGCCAGCCGGCGGTACGAGTCGAGCATCGCGGCCCGGTCGTGCGTGCTGGTGGTGACCAGGACCTCGTCGGCGCCGGTGCGGTCCGTCAGGGCGTCCAGGGCCTTGGCGACTTCCGGCGGCGTGCCGAAGACGTGCCCCTGCAAGGACTGCTCGAACAGCGCGCGCTCACGGGTCGTCATGGGCTGGGCGAGGACGTCGTCCGGCGCGCTGAGCGGCGGGAACTCTCCTCTGGTGCGTGAGTGGGCCATCGCCCACGCCTCCGGCACCAGGAGGCGCCAGGCGTCCTCGGCGGTGTCCGCCACGGCCACCGTGGCGGAGATCATCACGTACGGGTCCGCCGCCCACGTCGAAGGGCGGAAGCGGGCGCGGTAGGCGGCGATGGCGTCGATCATGGCGTCCTCGCCCCGGAACGCGCCGATGACGAGGGGGACGCCGTGGGCGGCGGCCACTGCGGCCCCGGCGCCGGTCGCCAGGACGAACGGGGACACGCGCAGCCCGTCGGCCGGGTAGCCCCGGACGGCCTGGTCGCCGGTGAAGTAGCCCAGCAGCTCGGCGAGCCTCGGGCCGAACTCGGCGGCGTCCTCCTTGCCGTGTCCCAGCGCCTTGCGGACGGCCTCGATGAAGCCGACCGACCGTCCCAGGCCCATGTCGATCCGGCCGGGGAAGAGGGACTCCAGCACGCCGAACTGCTCGGCCACGACCAGCGGCTGGTGGTTGGGCAGCATCACGCCGCCGGTCCCGACCCGGATGCGGGTCGTCGCGGCGGCGATGGCGGCGGCCAGCACGGTCGGGGCGGACCCGGCCACGCCCGGCACGCCGTGGTGCTCGGACACCCAGAAGCGGTGGTAGCCGAGCTGTTCCGCCTCACGGGCGAACGCCACCGTGTCGCGCAGCGCCTCGGGGTGGCCGTGACCGGCGCGCACCCGCGACCGGTCCAGCACGGAAAGCCTCACCACCACGTCAACGACTTCGCGCGGTCCCGCATTCCGGTCGGGGGAGCGCGGAAGGGATGCCCAGGGCGGGTCAGAGGCGGGTGGTGTCGGTCGGGACGCCGAGTTTGACCTTGCCGTAGGTCTCGAACAGGCGGCGGGACACCATCGCGTGCTGGGCGGCCACGTGGGCGTCCCGCAGGCAGCGCTGCAACGGCGAGTCCTCGAAGACCGACGTGCCGCCGCCCGTGTCGAAGGCCTGGCGGGTGATCGACGCCGACTCCGCTGCGGCGTGCGAACAGGCCAGGCGCAGGCGCGCGCGCTCCTCGGTCGTGCTGGGCCGCCCGGCCACCGCCGCAGCCCACCTGGCCGCCACCTCGGTGTGCAGGAACGCCCGTGCCGCGGACAGCCGCGCCTCGGCCACACCCAGGTCGCGTTGCGCGTCGGACTGCTCCGCCAGCAGGCCCTGGGCGTGCTGAGGGGTCTTGGTCACGGCCAGGGCTTCGACCTCTTCGACCGCCCGTGCGGCGATGCCCAGACCCACCGCCGCCACGCCCACGGCCAGGAACGCGAAGAACGGGAACGCCGGCAGGGGACCGGGCACCCGCACGGCCGGCGGCCACACCTGGCGACGTGCCGGCACGAACCCGCCGGCGACCTCCCACTCGTGGGACTCGGTCGCGCGCAACCCCGCCGCGCGCCAGGTGTCGTGCACCGTCACGTCCGACGACGGGAAGAGCACCAGGCGCGGGCCGTCCGGGGTCAGCGCGCCGCCGACCACCCAGTCGCACAGCGGCACCGCGCTGCCCCAGCCCCAACGGCCGGTGACGTGGTGCCCGCCGTCCGCCGCCACCGCCCGGCCCAGGAGCGCGGCGGTGCCGGCCACCACCGACGTCGGCGAGCCGAACACCTCGGCGGCCGTGTCCGGTGGCAGGTACCAAGCCAGCGACGACGTCGCACTGGTCGTCATCGCGGTCCACCCGGCCGACCCGTCGGCACGGGCCAGGTCTTCGATCGCCACCGCCCACGACGGGAGGTCCAGCTCGCCGCCGCCGAGGGAGGCGGGCGCGAGCATCCGCGTCGCGCCCGCCTCGACCAGCGCCGCCACGACCGCCGGGGAGAGTCGGCGATCGTGGTCGGCCTTGGCCGCTTCCGCTCTGATCAGGGTGTGCATGTCCTGATCATGCCGCGCTCGGCTACGCGACGTTCCACTTCTGGTTGGCGTGGCCGGAGCAGGTCCACAGCTGCAACCGGGTGCCGTTGGCGGAGCTGTTGTTCTGCGCGTCCAGGCACTTGTTCGCCTGGATGTTGACGATGTCGTTCGCGCCGCTCACCGCGAACTTCTGCGCGCCGGTCCCGTTGCAGTCCCACAACTGGATCAGCGTGCCGTCCGCCGTGCCGCCGGCCGCCGCGTCGAGGCACTTGCCCAGCGCGCGGATGGTGCCGTCACCGGGACGCGACCACTGCTGGGCCGCCGTGCCGTTGCAGTCCCACAGCTGGACGCGGGTGCCGTTGGCGGAGTTCGCGCCGGCCACGTCGACGCACTTGCCGCCGACACCGGTGATCCGGCCGCCGCCGGCGGGCGGGTTGCCGTCGAGCGTCGACACGCGCACGTAGTCGATCACGAACTGCTGCGGGAACACGGTGCTCGCGTCCGGGTAGCCCGGCCACTCGCCGCCGACCGCGAGGTTCAGGATGATGAAGAACGGCTTGTCGAACACCCACTGGTTGCCGCCGACGTCGGCCGGCGTGCGGCGCTGGTAGACGTTGCCGTCCACGGACCACGAGATGCCGGTCGGCGACCACTCGATCGCGAAAGTGTGGAAGCCGTCGGCGAAGTTCGGCCCGTTGTACGCCTGGCCGATGCCGCCCGCGCCGGAGTAGCCGGGGCCGTGGATGGTGCCGTACACCGTGTCCAGGTCGTGGCCCAGGAACTCCATGATGTCGATCTCGCCGCTGTTCGGCCACGGGTTGCCGGAGTTGATGTCCTGCCCCAGCATCCAGAACGCGGGCCAGATCCCCTTGCCGCGCGGCATCTTCATCCGCGCCTCGACCTTGCCGTGGGTCGTGGTGAACTTGCCCGCGGTGTTGATCCGGGCGGACGTGTACTGGCAGCGGCCGTACCAGCAGTTGTAGTTGCCGGGGTTCTCCCGGCGGGCGGTGATGACGAGGTTGCCCGCGCCGTCCATCGCCGCGTTGCTCGCCGACGTCGTGTAGTACTGGTGCTCGCGGTTGTTCCCGTTGTTGTCGCCGACCTCCGTGTTCCACCTGGAGGCGTCGACCCGCGAACCCGCCGGGCCGTTGAACTCCTCGGCGAAGGTGACCGCCATCGTGCCCACGTCGGCGGAGGCGTCCATTGCCGGTGCGGCTTGCGCGGCGGGCACGGCCAGCCCGCTGAAGGCGAGTATTACCGCGCCCACCATCACTCGTGTCCTCATCGACACTCCCTTCACTCTGGCGACGGCCAGGCTGGAACTTACTCCATGACCTTTAATCAAGTCACGATGAAAGTAGTGGCGCTTTACTGTCGACATGCCGGGACACCCACCGGCCCGACAAGGAGGTCGACACCCGATGGCCATGCTGCGCAGCTACGTGTCCGGTCGCTGGCACGCCTCGTCCGCCGAGGGCACACCCCTGCACGACGCGGTGACCGGCGAGGAGTTCGCCCGGATCTCGTCGCAGGGGATCGACATGGCGGCGGCCCTGGACCACGGCCGGCGCGTCGGCGGACCGGCGCTGCGGGAGCTCACGTTCCACCAGCGCGCGGCCCTGCTCAAGGCCCTGGCGTCCTACCTGCGGGAACACCGCGACGAGCTGTACGCCCTGTCCGCCCGATCGGGCGCCACCCGGACCGACTCGCTGATCGACGTGGACGGCGGCATCGGCGTCCTCTTCGGCTACGCCGGCAAGGCCAAGCGTGAACTGCCCAACGACACCGTGTACGTGGACGGCGCGGTGGAGCCGCTGAGCCGCGGCGGGACGTTCGTCGGCCAGCACATCGCCACCCCGCTGCGGGGCGTCGCGGTGCAGATCAACGCCTTCAACTTCCCCATGTGGGGCCCGCTGGAGAAGTTCGCCCCCGCGTTCATCGCGGGCGTGCCGTCCCTGATCAAGCCCGCCTCCCAGACCGCCTACGTCACCGAGAAGCTGGTCGAGCTGATGCTCGCCGCCGACCTGCTGCCGGAAGGCTCGCTGCAACTGGTCACCGGCAGCGCGGGCGACCTGCTGGACCACCTGACCGCCCAGGACCTGGTCGGCTTCACCGGCTCCGCGTCCACCGCCCAGGTGCTGCGCACCCACCCGGCCGTCGTGCGCAACAGCGTGCGCTTCAACGCCGAGGCGGACTCGCTGAACTGCTCGATCCTCGGCCCGGACGCGGTCGAGGGCACGCCCGAGTTCGACCTGTTCGTCAAGCAGCTCGTCAGCGAGATGACGGTCAAGGCAGGCCAGAAGTGCACCGCGATCCGGCGCGCCCTGGTCCCCGCACCCCTCGTGGACGCCGTCGCGGACGCGGCGAGCGCGCGTCTGGCGAAGGTCGTCATCGGCAACCCCGCCAACGAGAGCGTGCGGATGGGCGCGCTGGCCGGGCTGGAGCAGCGCGAGGAGGTCCGGCGGTCGCTGAAGGCGCTGCTGGAGGTCGGCGAGGTCGTCTACGGCTCACTCGACCGGGTCGACGTGGTGGACGCCGACGCCGAGCGCGGCGCGTTCCTGTCGCCCGTGCTGCTCAAGGCCGACCCGGACCACGCCCAGCCGCACCAGGTGGAGGCGTTCGGGCCGGTGTCCACGCTGATGGCCTACCGGGACGCCGAGCACGCGGTGGAGTTGGCCGCACGGGGCGCGGGCAGCCTGGTCGGCTCGATCGTCACGTACGACGCGGACTTCGCCCGCGAGGTCGTGCTGGGCGTGTCGCCGTGGCACGGCCGGGTGCTGGTGCTGGACCGGGACGACGCCAAGGAGTCCACCGGCCACGGCTCGCCGCTCCCGGCGCTCGTCCACGGCGGCCCGGGCCGGGCGGGCGGTGGCGAGGAGATGGGCGGCATCCGCGGCGTGCTGCACCACATGCAGCGCACGGCCGTCCAGGCGAGCCCGAGGGTGCTGAGCGCGGTCACGGGGCGGTGGGTCGCGGGTGCGCCGCGCACCGAGTCGGACGTGCACCCGTTCCGGAAGTCGTTGCGGGAGCTGAAGGTCGGTGACTCGGTCGTCGCCGGCCCGAGGGCCGTGACGCTGGCGGACATCGAGCACTTCGCCGAGTTCACCGGCGACACGTTCTACGCGCACATGGACGAGGAGGCCGCGGCGGCGAACCCGTTCTTCGGCGGCCGGGTCGCGCACGGGTACCTGATCGTGTCGTTCGCGGCGGGCCTGTTCGTCTCGCCCGAGCCGGGGCCGGTGCTGGCCAACTACGGGCTGGAGAACCTGCGGTTCCTCACGCCGACGTTCCCCGGTGACGAGCTGACCGTGACGCTGACCGCGAAGCAGATCACGCCGCGGGAGGACAAGGAGTACGGCGAGGTCCGCTGGGACGCCGACCTGGTCAACCAGAAGGGCGAGTCGGTGGCCAAGTACGACGTGCTCACGCTGGTGGCCAAGCAGTAGGAGCCGGGCAGGAGGGCTGACCGGCGGGAACGGGGCGGGGCACGACGCGCGAGTCGTGCCCCGACCCGGTGCCGGCCGAAGCCCGGCCGTCCGCGCTCGGCCGGGCGGGGCTGTGACTACGCCGGTTCGGACATCCGCCGCTCGACCCGCCGCCGCAGGTCCTCGGGCAGGAGGTCACCGGCCCCGATCAGGCGCGGCAGCAGTTCCGGTTCCAGCGTCAGGGCGCGGAACGCGAGCGCGATCGTGACGTCGTGGTCCGGCCGGTGCTCGATGGTGATCTCGTCACCCGCCGTGATCGTGCCGGGCTCGACCACCCGGAAGTACGTGCCCGGCAGGGCCCGCGCGGTGAACGTCTTCACCCAGGCGGCTTCCTCCATCACGCCGGCGAACGTCCGGCACGGGATGCGCGGCCTGGTCGCCTGGAGCAGCGACGACCCGACCCGCCACCGCTCGCCGACGAGCGCGCCGGACACGTCGACGCCCACCGTGGTCAGGTTCTCCCCGAACAGGCCGGGTCCGAGGTCGCGGCCGAGTTCCGCCGACCACCCGTCCAGCTCCTCCCGGGAGTAGGCGTAGACGGCCTGGTCGTCGCCGCCGTGGTTGCGGACGTCGGAGATGTGGTCGCCGGCGACGCCGCTGCTGCCGACGCCGCGCGGACCGGGGGCTTGGACGGCCACGGGACCGTGGACCGGGCGCTTGGCGATACCGGTGTGGCCGATGACGGCGTGGTCGAACTCGATGCGGGAGCCGACGTTGACGGACAGCACATGGGGCATGGGTCTGACGGTAGCGGAGGGGGACTTTCCGAGTTCGCGCTCCTGATCCGCCGCGGGTGGGGGAGGATGGTGGTGTTCACCGTGAGCGGGGGTGTCATGCGCAGGTCCGTCGTCGCGTTGGTGCTGGCCGTGGTGGGCCTGGCGGGCTGCGCGGAGCGGACGGGGCTGCCGACGCCGACCCTCGGCCCGGTCGTGGACGACACCGCAGTGCTGATCAGGACGGTCGCCGCCCGCGCCGCCGAGCAGGGCTCGGTCCGGTTCGACGCCGAGAAGACCTTGTCCGGCCTCCACGTGACGCTCGCCGGCGACTTGGTGCGCGCCCGAGAGGGCCGGTTGGTGTCGTTGCGCGAGGACTCGTCCACCGAGGTCGTGGTGCTCGCGGACGCCGCCTACTCCCGGACGTCGGGCGGCTCGTGGACCGAACTCGCGATGGCCGACCGCGCGCCCGTGCGGGCGGACACCACGGTGGCCCGCCTGCCCGACGAGGTGGACCCGTCGTCGGTGGTGAGGTCGCTCGCCGGGAGCCTCGTCGTGGCCAAGGGCGACGAGGAGGTCGACGGCGTGCCGACGCGCCGGTACACGATGCTGGTCGACCTGCGGCAGCAGGCCGACCGGACCCCCGACAGCACCCGCCGCTCCCAGCTGCTGGCGGCCTACGAGTCCGGTTTCACCGCGTCCGCCACGGTGTGGGTGGGTCCGGGCGACCTGCCGGTGCGGGTCGAGCAGGTGCTGAAGACGTTGGAGGACAACGTCTTCCAGCGCAGCCTCCACCGCTTCACGGACTGGAACGCCGACATCCGGGTGACCGCGCCCGTCTCCTGACGCCCGCCTCCTGATCCGGGGTCAGCCGGTGCGCTTGGCGCGCTGGATGTCCGTGGTCAGCGCGGGACGGCCGTCGACCTCGCTGTCCGGGTTCGGCGCGACGCCGCCCGCCGCGACCCTGTCCAGGGTGGCGAGCCCGGCGGGGGAGATCCGGCCGAACACCGTGTAGTTGGGCCGCAGCACGGAATCCGACGTGACCAGGAAGAACTGGCTGCCGTTGGTGTCCGGGCCGGCGTTGGCCATGGCCAGGGTGCCGCGCGGGTAGATGCGGCGCTGGCCGGTCGGGTCGTTCGGCACGGGCTCCAGGTCGGTGGGCAGCTCGTCCTTGTACTTGTAGCCGGGGCCGCCCTCACCGGTGTTCGACGGGTCGCCGCACTGGAGCACCTTCAACGTCGGGTACGCCGTCAGCCGGTGGCACGTCGTGTCGTCGTAGAACTTCTTCCGCACCAGGTGCAGGAAGCTCTGGACCGTGCACGGCGCCTGACCGCGGTCCAGCACCACCGGCACCGGACCCCGGTTCGTCGCCAGCAGCACCGTCGGATGGCCGCGGTCGGGGGTGTGCCGGGGGTCCGGGGGGAGCGGCACGGGACGGGCGGCCGGTTCGTCCGGCGTCACCTCGTAGCCGCACGGCCCGCGCGTCACGTCGTCGGAATCCGGCGACGCCTGCGCCGCCCCGCCACCCAGGACCGCCATCAGCGCCACTGCCAACAGGATCTTCACCGCACCAGGTGTAGCGGACCCCGGACCACGCCACTAGGGCCGGTCGGCTGGTCCCAGCGACGCGGCGAACGCGCTGAGCGACTCCCGGTCCGGCTGCGCGGTCTTCGTGATCAGGCTGGCCACGTGCTTCTCCACGGTCCGCGGCGAGATGTGCAGCCGGGTGGCGATCGCCTTGTTGCCCAACCGACCCGCCAGCAGCCGGAACACTTCGAACTCCCGCACCGTCACGCCCAGCGCCCGCAGTGCGCGCGGCACCTGGTCGGACCCGGTGCGCCGCTGCGGCACGGTCGCCCCGACCTGCCGCAGCAGCCCCCGGCACGCGCTGGCCACGGCCGGCTGGCCCGCCTGGTGGAAGTACTCCTCGGCGGTCCGCAGCCAGCTCACCGGCTCGCCCCACCCGTCGGCCACCGCCGCCTCGGCCACCAGCCGCAACCCCAGGTGCTTCGCCATCGGGTAGACGGACCCCGCGTCCCGTGCGATCCGCACCGCCTGCGCCGCCTCGGTCTCCCGGCCTTCCCGGCTCAGCAGCACGGCCAGCGCGTACTGGGCGAACACCCGGTTCCAGCGCATCCCGGCGGCGGCCGACCGGGTCACCGAGCGGTACGTGTCCAGGTCGAGCGCCCCGGACAGCGCGTCCAGCAGCAGGTGCAGCCCGTGCCGGCCGGACAGGTGGTAGACGGTCGGGGCCTCCGCCTCGTACGCGAGCGCGCGTGCCAGGTCGTGCCCGGCCGCCGGGCGGTCCTCCTCCAGCAGCGCGCAGAACGTCCGCGCCAGCCCGTAGCAGAGCGGTCGCTCCTGCGAGCCGACGCCGCCCATCGCCTCGAACGCCTCGATCGCGGCTTCCATCTCGGCCCGCCGGCCCTGGTGCGCCGCCGCCGTCGCCTGCGCCATCAGCCCGTACAGGGTGAGGTGCTTGAGCTGCATCCGCCGGGTGTCCGCGACGGTGCCCGCGAGCTTCTCCGTCGCGGCGGCGTACTGCCCGCGCAGCACCGCGTCCAGCCCGAGGATCGAGTCCATGTTGTACGCCACGCTGATCGCGCCGATCCTCAGCGCCTCCTCGCGCGCCTCGACCAGCTCGACGGACGTGCCGTCGGCCAGCCACTCCAGCCCGGCCTGCCGGCTCGCCGCGTACAGCCCCTGGATGGGCAGCCCGTGCTCCTCCGCCATCTCCCGCGCCCGCCGGAAGCACTGGGCCGCCTCGCCCAGGTCCCGCTCGCGCGCCAGCACGCCCAGCAGCTGCCACGTCTCGCAGCCCACCTCGGGAAGCGGCACGCGCTTCGCCGCGTCGGCCGCGCGCCGGGCCAGGAACTCGGCCGACGCGATCCGGTCCGGCACGTCGAGGTACAGCGTCATCAGCGCCGCCACGGCGTCCAACCGCGCGGTGTGCTCGTCGTCGGCGTCCGCGCCGAGCAGGGCGCGCGCCGTCTTGACGTGCGCCCTGCTGTCCGTCCAGCGGCCCGCGATGTTGGCGACCTGGGCGAACTTCGTGTGCAGCTCGGCCCGCCGCAGCCGGCTCAACCCGGCGGCGCTCAACTCCGCCACGGCGTCGACCAGCGCGAACGCCCGCTCGAACTGGCCCGCCTCGGCCAACGCGGGCAGCAGCGAGTCCAGCACGTCGGCGCGGATCGACACGTCCACCTGGCTGGCCAGCAGCCGGTGCGCGTGGTCCAGCAGCCGCACCGCCGACCCCGCGGCGCCGTCCGCCAACGCCCGCCGGCCGGCCTCGGCCAGCAACGCGCCCGCCTCGGCGGTCTCCCCTGCGTCCAACCGCAGCGACGCCACCAGCGGGCACCACTCGCCGGGCAGACCGGGGTGCAGCTCCTGCACGGCGTCGGCGGTCCGCCGGGACAGCTCGGCCCGGTGCGGCGGCGGCAGTTGCGCCAGCAGCGCCTCGGCGGTCAACGGGTGGCGGAACGCGTACCAGTCCGGCACCGGCTCGTCCGGCGTCACGAGCTGGGCCGCCACGCCGGCGTGCAGGTGCGACAGCAGGCTCCGGTCGTCCAGGGCGGTCACCGCGCGCAGCACCGACAGCGGGAACCGGTGGCCCAGCACGGCGGCCACCGACAGCACCTCCCGGCCCTGCGGGCCCAGCCGGTCGGTGCGGTGCGCGATCGACCGCACCAACGCCGACGGCACGTCGATGCGCAGCTCGCCCAGCACCTGCCAGCCGCCCGGACCGCGCACCAGCAGGCCGCAGTTGACCAGACCGTGCAACATCTCCTCTACCACGAACGGGTTGCCCGCGCTGTCCGCCCACATCCGCGCGGCGACCTCGTCGGGCACCTCGGCGGCGCCGACCTCCAGGCAGGTGGCGACCATTCGGCGCACCTGCTCCTCGTCCAGTCGGCGCAGCTCCAGCAGGACGCCCGCTTCCCGTTGCGCGGCAAGGCGGACCACGTCCAGCGTCGGGCCGGGGTCGGCGCGGGTCGTCACCAGCAGCACGGCCGGCACGTCGTAGAGGTTGTCGACGAGGTAGTCGACGACGGCCAGCGTCTCGGCGTCCGCGTCGTGCAGGTCTTCCAGCACCACCAGGCACGGCCGCTCCCGGCCGACCACGGCCAGCAGCCGCAGCACCGCTTCGGCGAGCACCACCACGGAGTGCGGCTGCCGCTGCTCGTCGCCGCCCCACTCGGGCACCAACCTGCCCAACGCCGGTTGGTACGGGCCGAGTTCGCGCAGATCAGGGCTGTCCCGGGCGCGCAGCAGCGACATCAGCGCCTCGGCCAGCGGCCGGAACGGGACGATCGGCCCGATCGTGCTGCCGCGCCCGCGCAGCACCCTCATACCGCGTTCGAAGGCGGCGCCGGCGGCGAAGCGCGCCAACCTGGTCTTCCCGATGCCCGGCTCGCCGACGAGGAACACGGCGCGGCCACGGAGGTCGGCGGCGTCGGCCAGCGCCCGCTCCAGCACTCGGAGTTCTTCGTCGCGGCCGACCACGACCGGCGCGCGGGTGTGCATGCGCCGACCTTAGTCAAGCCGAACCACGGCATGCCAAACTGCCCGCACCCCCAGTGTGGGCGGGCAGTCCGGCGGTGCGACGGCGTCGCGCCTTCGGCTAGCCGATGTAGGGCGCGCTCACCGTGAGGCCACTGTTGGCGCCCGCGGCGACCACCACGTACGCGCCGACGGCCAGGGTCAGACCGGACAGCGCACGCGCGCGGGCGCCGGTCTTCGTCTTGCGGTTCAGCGCCATCTCCCCGGCGGGGTGGTCGCCGTCCTGGTCTTCGTGCCAGGTGGTGACCGCGTCGTGGTTGGCGTTGCTCATCGGGCGTTCTCCTCGCGAGGGTAGGTGTCGTGCCGGGATCCGAGCAGGAGCGCTGAAGGCACCTGCTCGGGAAAACCGAGGCGGAGCAGGCCGTAGCCGATCCCCGAGAGGCCGGTGAGCAGACCGGCCGACGGCACGCCGTCCGGGGTGCCGCAGCGCGCCCCGTACTGGTCGAGCGCGCCGAGGACGAGTCCGGCACGCCGGTTCTGCATGGCCGCCGCCAGGCCGTGCCCGCGTTCCGCGAGGACGGTCAGGGCTTCGACCACGCCGAGCTCACCGTGGCACAGGCTCAGGTCTCGCAGTGGCTCGTGCACCGCCAAGGCGTTCAGGCACCGGTCGAGGTGCAGGGTATACGCGTCGACCGGCTGGCCGTGGTGCGCTGTGTGCGCGAGCACCGCGCCGGCCAGGCCCGAGCACCAGCTGTGGTCCGCTTCGGTCACGTCGAGCAGCCGTTGCCGCAGCGCGTGGTCGGCGCGCAGGTTCGCGCGACCGGCCACCCCGTACCGGTCGCCGCCGACCTTCGCGTAGCGCAGCAGCGCCCAGCCGACGCCCGCCCGGCCGCGCGCGAAACCGTCGCCGCCGGGACTCGCGGCGAGCAGTCGGTCGGCGTAGGCGCGGGCCAGCTTCCCGGCCGCCGGCAGGCCGCTTTCCGCCCGCACCGCCAGCATCGCGGCCAGGCCGCCGGCCCACCCCTCGACCAGGTTGGCCGGGTCCTCGCCGGTCGCCTCCACCGCCGCGGCGATGTCCACCGCGGCGCGCAGCCAGCCGCCGATCTCGGCGTCGTCCAGCAGGTGCGCCAGCCGGGCCAACGCGTAGCAGATGCCGCCCAGTCCGTGGAACGCGCCGCTGCCCACGGCGACCGCCAGCTCGGTGTCCTCGGCGAACGCCGCGAGCAGGCCGGGGATCGGCGCGAGCGCGTCCCGCGCGTACTCGGTGTAGCGGGAGGCGCCGGTGAGCTTGCCCAGCTGTGCCAGGAACAGCGCGACGCCGGTGTAGCCGTTGGACAGTCCCGCGCCCATCGCGGCGACCGCCCAGTGCCGGTCGTCCACCAGCTCCAGCCCGACCCAGTTGATCCGGCCGTCGGCGGCGGTGGCGTGCGCCAGGACCTCGTCCGCGACACCGCACGCCGCCACCAGGAGCCGTTGCGGATCGGGCACGACGGCTTCCAGCGGCGCGGCCACGCCCAGGCCGGTGCGGTGGTCCACCGGACGCGGCCGGCTCGCCAGCCCGGCGCTGATCAGCCACTGCTGGTCGTGCTTGTCCACCTCGCCCAGGGCGGCGACCTTGGCGGTGACCGCGTCCATGCCCGACACCGGCAGCAGGTCGGGGAGCCGGTCGCCGGTCGACGTCCACACGTCGCGGCTGCCGGGCCGGGTGGTGAACACCGGCACGTCGCCCGCCCACAGGTCGCTTATCTCGTGCGGCACGAGCGCGTGCAGCACGGCCTCGTCCGCCGAGTCGTCCCACAGCAGGTCGAGCACGTCCTGCCGGGCCGCCGCGCCGCGCAACGCGTCCGGGTGCGTCGACTCGTCCAGCAACGTCGCGTACAGCTGGGTCATCCGTGCCACGAACCGCACCGGCAGGTCCGCGAAGCCGGCCAGGAGGCCGTCCGGGCCGAGCAGGTCGGCGCGGTGGTCGCACAGCGCGTCGTAGCCGATCCGGAACCCTGCCAGCAGCGCGCCCTGGTAGTCGGCGGGCTCGGCCTCGACGCCGTCCACCACCGGGCGGTTGTGCGCCGGCGGCATCGGCGCGGGCCGGCGCACCAGCCGCATCCGGTCGGTGCCGGGGTGCAGCCACGCCACGCCGTCGGCCGCCGACCGGTCGCCGTGGTCGCCGCCCATGCCGCCGATGTCGAGCGCGCCGTGCACGCCCAGCAGCACCTGCGGCAACACGGCGGTCCGGTGCACGGACCGGGCCAGCGCCCGCACCGCCGGGTCCGCCGGGATGCCGACCGCGGGGTGGAACAGCGTCTCCACGTCCACCAGCACCGGCTCGTCGCCCGCCGCGATCAGGTTCTCGTAGTGCATGTCGGCGCCGTCCACCGCGTACAGCAGCGCGATCAGCGCGCCCAGCCGGTGGTAGAACCGGCCGACCGCGGTGACGTCCTCGCACGGCGCGTGCCGGATGAACTCCAGCCACCCGTGACCCGGCCGGACGACCGCGCGTGGCACCCTCAGCCCGAGGCCGGTGTGGCCGTCGAACCAGGTCAGCAAGTCCGCGAACGTCCGGTGCAGCGCCACCGGGCGCGGCTTGTAGACGACCTGGCGGCCGTCCTCGAACGTCAGCACCGCCACCGAGCGGCCCCGCGCGTGCCGGTCGCCCCGACCGGTCTCCACGTCGGCGAGCGGACCGGGGTCGCGGCCGTCGAGCAGGGTCCGCACGATCTCCGGCCGGTCCTGCTCGAACCGGTCCAGCAGCTCGCGGTGCGCCTCGACCGCGTGCAGGCACGCCTGGCCGAGCAGCCGGGCCAGCACCGGGTAGCGGGCGAACAGCGCGGGCAGGTCGACGTGCCGGACGAAGTCGGCGAACCGCTCGCCCGGCGTGTCGCCGGTCAGCCGCTCGCCGACCCGTTCGAGGTTCAGCTCCAGCACGAGCGTGCGCGCCGCGATCCGGGCCAGGCGCCGGCCGAGCGTGCGGCCGAACCCGTCGTCCAGCCGGGGGTCCTCGGCCATCGCCGCCCGCACCAACGGCCGCAACGCGGACGCGAAGGCCGCCATCGCGCCGTCGACGCCGTCACCTGGCTCGCCCCCGGCGAAGTCTGCACGGGCCGCGGTCGCGGTGGCGCGTTCCACGAACGCGGCCCATGAGGGCCGTCCACGGGGGACGACCAGCTTCCGGGTGTCCTCGCGCACACCGCTGCGCCACCACGTGGCGGGCGGCCGGTCTACGGCGGACGGGAACACGTCGCTCAACGTGTCACGCGCACGCCGTGGCGCACATGGGGGCGCTGCCCCCAGATTTGCCGGCGAGCCACACCCGGGACCGCACATGTGCGGAAACCTCTCCGCCGCAGGTCACCAGCACCCTGCCGGGCGGTGAACGGACGCTGCCCATGTGGTGAACCCCGCCGCCGGCCGGTCGGCGCCCCCGGGGCAGTACAGCTAGTCGGCGCAGTTCTCGGCCTGGTCGGCCGCGTCCTTGAACTCGTCGGGCAACGAGACCGCGCCCATCTTCTCGACCGACTCGTTCATCACCGCGACGGCCTCGGTCATGTCCTGGATGACGGTGGCGAACACGTCGGTGGTCAGCTCCGCCGCGGCGTCCATGGTCGACTTGGCCGAGACGAACTTGTCCCGCGCCCTGGTCAGCGGCTCTTCGACCACCTCGATCGCGGTGTCGGCGGCGGCTGCGGGCGCGGGTGTCAGCTCGTCCAGGTCGTGCAGGACGACGTCGAGCACGCCTATCACGCGGCCGAGCGAGTCGCTGAGGGCCTTCTTCATCGCCGCCGGGTCGGTGGCGTGCTCGCCAGGGTCGAACTGCACCCCGCCCGACGCGATCATGTACTGCGCCACGCCGCAGAAGTTGTTCATCCAGCGCACGACCTCGGGCTGCGCCCCGGCCACCGACGACGTCGGCCCGGGTGTCGCCGTGCCCGCGACCGGCGTCGCGCACCCCGTCAGGCCGACCAACGCCACCGCCGCCACCATCCACCGCTTCACAGGGGATTTGTACCCGGCTGTCACCCGGTAGATGGGCGGAACATGACAACCGGGGGAATCGTCGGTCACCATGGCGGTCTCATGGCCGTTTCACTGGAACTCACCCGCGGGATCGCGGTCATCCGGATCGACGAGTCGTCGGACACCCTCCTGCCGGACGTCCGCGCGCTGCTGCCCGAGGTGGTCGACGCCCGCGCCGTCGTGCTCCTCATGGAGGGCGGTGTGTGCGGGGACGACATCAAACGCCTGGTCCGGACGTCGTCGGCGGAGCGCGAGGCGGTGTCGGCCGCGTTGCGGGGGGTGCGGGACGAGTTGGCGAACCTGCCGGTGCCGGTGGTCGCGGCGATCGGCGGCAGCGCGACCGGCGAGATGGCGGAGCTGGCGATGGCGTGCGACCTGCGGGTGCTGGCGTCGGACGGCGGTCTCAGCCGGATGACCGGCGATCGGGTGCTGGTGGCACGCCGGGTGACGTCCGCCGAGGCGCTGCGCACCGGCTTGGTCGACCGGGTGGTGCCGTCGGCCGCGGTGTTGAGGACAGCGGTCGAACTCGCAAACGAGTGCAAGTCCGCGCAAGCCGTGCGTAAATCCTGTCGCATAGTTGCACCATGACGCAACGGCGGTTGGCCGAAGTGGCCGCGAAGGTCGGCGTGAGCGAGGCGACGGTCAGCCGGGTGCTGAACGGCAAGCCCGGGGTGTCCGACGCGACCCGGTCGGCCTGGTGCTGCCGGAGCTGCAGAACCCGATCTTCCCGGCGTTCGCCGACGTGGTCGGCAACGCCCTCGCGCAGCGCGGTTTCACGCCGGTGCTGTGCACCCGCACGGCGGGCGGCGTGACCGAGGCGGACTACCTGGAGCTGCTGTTCGAGCAGCACGTGTCCGGCGTGGTGTTCGCGGGCGGCCAGTACGCGCAGGCGGACGCGTCGCACGAGCACTACCGGCAGATGACGCGGCGCAAGCTGCCCGCGGTGCTGGTGAACGCCGCCATGGACGACCTCGGGTTCCCCACGGGTGTCGTGCGACGACGCGGTGGCGGCGCGCTTCCAGGCGCTCACTGAATTGCGACATTTCGTCACCATCTTGCGAAGACGTGGGGCGAGGACGGGTCGGGCCGTCGTGGCTGCCACGACCCGAGCACTGGAGTCCCCGTCGGTGGCCGCGCAGACCGGCGACCCGGACTCGATGCTGGCGCACTACCGGACCGTGCTCGCCCACCGGCGTTCGGAGGCGGCGCTGGCCCCTCGTGGACGGGGCCGTGCCGACCGACTCCGCCGCCTGGATCAGGCTCTGGGATCCAGCTCCAGGGGGTCCGGCTCTGGGAGACCGGGTGTGGGAAACCGGGCTTCAGGAGCCGTCCGAGCAGGCCCGGTGGGCTCGGCTCGCCAGGTTCGACTCCAGCAGGCCGAGCACCCTCAGGGTCTCGGCCTGCTGGTCGTCGTCCAGGTCGCCGACCGTGGCCTCCTCCAGCTCGCGCCACATGCGTTCGACTTCCCGGCGCAGGGCCTGGCTGGCGGCGGTCGGCTCGATGAGGGCGGCGCGCCCGTCGGTCGGGTCGGGGGAGCGGCGCACGAAACCCGCGCGTTCGAGGCGCTGCACCGTCCGCGTCATGGTGGGGGAGTCCGACCCCAGCACGCCGCACAGGTCCGACTGCCGCTGCGGACCGCTCTCCCAGAGGTGCATCATCACCAGTTCCTGGCCTGGGTGCAGTCCTGCCTGCCTGAGCAGCTGTGCGGCGAGCAGGCGGTGCAACCGGGCCACGCGGACGATGGCATGGCTGATCCGACTGTCGCCCGTGACCTGTGAAGGCTGCTCTGACGTGGAGTTTTGTCCGGTCGGTGCCATGGCACGATTCTAGTCCCCCCAGATCGTGAGCGCCGTCACAGCAAGAGATCGGAATGCGGCGCGGGTGAATTGCTGTTCGGACAGGTAAACAGCAATCTGGAGGAAGCCATGAGCACCGCGTTCCAACCGTTGGACCTGGCCGGCACGAAGCTGGCCAACCGGATCGTGATGGCGCCGATGACCCGCAGCCGCGCGTACGACACGGTGCCGACGCCGGTGATGGCCGAGTACTACGCCCAGCGCGCCAGTGCGGGGTTGATCATCACCGAGGGCATCCAGCCGTCCGTCGTGGGCCAGGGGTACCCGTACACGCCGGGGCTGCACAGCGCGGAGCAGGTCGAGGGCTGGCGTGGCGTCACGGACGCGGTGCACGCGGCGGGCGGGCGGATCTTCGCGCAGATCATGCACGTCGGCCGGATCGGCCACCCGGACCTGCTGCCCGGCGACCTGCGTCCCGTGGGCGTGTCCCCGGTGCGTGCCGCGGGCAAGGTGTTCACCGGCACCGGGATGGAGGACTTCGTCACGCCGGTCGTGCTGACGCCGGCCGAGATCGAGGCGACCATCGCCGACTTCGCCACCGCCGCGCGCAACGCGATCGAGGCCGGGTTCGACGGGGTGGAGCTGCACGGGGCCAACGGCTACCTGCTGCACCAGTTCCTCGCCGACAACACGAACCTGCGCGCCGACGAGTGGGGCGGCTCGATCGAGAACCGCATCCGGTTCGTGGTGGAGGTGGTCCGGGCGACGGCCGAGGCGATCGGCGCGCACCGCGTCGGCCTGCGGATCTCACCGGCCGGCCAGTTCAACGACATGGCCGAGGAGACGCACGAGGAGCTGTACCCGGCCCTGGTCGACGCCATCGACCCGGTGGGCCTGGCGTACCTGCACATCGGCGAGCAGAGCGAGCGGGCGTTGACGCTGGAACTGCGCAAGCGGTTCTCCGGCGTCCTGATCCTCAACCCGTTCACGCCGGACGGGTCCACCGGTCCGGAGCACCTGGCCCTGCTGGACGACGGCACCGCCGACGCCCTGAGCTTCGGCGCGCTGTTCCTGGCCAACCCGGACCTGCCCGCCCGCCTGGCGAACGGCGGCCCGTTCAACACGCCGGACCCGTCCACCTTCTACGGCGGCAGCGAGCAGGGCTACATCGACTACCCCGCCCTCCCCTGAGGTCGGGTGAGTTCGACGTTCGGAACGCGTGTGCGGGCCCCCGGGTTGCGTTGACCCCGGTGGCCCGCTGCGTCGAGAGGGGCGGGAACGGGCAGGAATCGGGCGGGTTCGGGCACAGGAGCGCCCGATCCCGCGTGGTCGGTCAGGACAGCGGGCGAAACTCGGGCATCGTTCACCCGGCTGTGGTGCGGGGTTTGGCGGCTACTCCCCGCAGGGGCCGCGGCTCACCGGACGGTCTCCCACGGTTCGGCGTCGGCCATCAGGCCGATCATCCCCGAGACCAGCCGCAGCTGGTCGACGCCGCGGATGTCCGCCTCCACCAGCCTCGGCGAGCACACCAGCACGGCCACGGCCTGCGCGCGGGACAGCGCCACGTTCAACCGGTTGCGGGACAGCAGGAAGTCCAGTCCGCGCGGGAGGTCGACGGCCGCCGACGACGTCATCGTGGTGATCACCACGGGCGCCTCCTGGCCCTGGAACCGGTCCACGGTCCCGACCCGCACGTGCTCGAAACCGTGCTTCTCCAGCTCGCGCTTCACCAGCCGCACCTGGAGGTTGTACGGCGCCACCACCAGGACGTCCGAGTCGTCCAACGCGCGCGCGTCCGGACCGTCCGTCCACAGGCGACCCATCAGCGACCGCACCAGGTCCACCACCGCCGCGGCCTCCTCGGCCGACGACGTGGTGTTGTGCGAATGGGCCACCGAGTGCACGTACAGCCCGGACTTCACCCCGGCGATCCCGCGTGCGGCGGCGCTGGGGTGCGCGTGCAGCAAACCGGCGTACGACAGGTTCGACACCGGCGTGCACACCGCCGGGTGCAAGCGCCGCGTCTGGTCCAGGAAGTAGCCCAGCTCGGGCGGGATGACGTCCGCGTCGCCGATCAGGTGCCCCAACGCCGACGCCTCCGCACCGGCCGGGTGGGTGCCCTGCACGACCTGCGGCAGCTGCTGCGGGTCGCCGAGCAGCACCAGGTTCCGCGCGCACGTCGACACGGCCAGCGCGTCGGCCAGCGCGAACTGCCCGGCCTCGTCCACGATCAGCACGTCGAACGGCTGCTCGCGCAACGCCGTGTTGGAGAACGTCCACGCCGTGCCGCCGACCAGGTGCCCGCCGCCCTGGTCGTTGCGCCACCGCACCAACGCCGGGTTGTCCCGCGGCTGCTCCCACTGGCAGTCCTTGGCGGGCGTGCCCTTCGCGCGCTTCGCCGTCGGGATCGCCACGCCCAGCTCGCGCCCGGCCGCCAACGCCGCGCTGAGCACGTTCTCCACCGCCTTGTGGCTGTTGGACGTCACGCCGACGCTCCGCCCGCCGCGGATCAGGTGCGCGATCAGCCGTCCCGCCAGGTACGTCTTGCCCGCGCCCGGCGGCCCCTGCACGGCGAGCGTGGAGCCGTCCAACGCGTCCACCGCCGCGATCACGTCCGCGATCAGGTCCGCGCCGCGCGGCAACGAGCCGGCCCTCAGGCGCGGTGGCGTGCGGCGGATCAGGTCGATGCCGGGGTGCGGGGGCAGCGCCGGCAGCCCGTCCACGACGGACCGGGCCAGCTCGTAGACCGCTTCGTCCTTCGGCTTCGGCTGGACCGGGCTGCCGGGGAGCACCGCGATGGGCTGTCCACCGTGGACGTCGTCCGGCGCGACGCTCTCCTGCACCACCATGTCCTCGGCCGACTCGGCGAGCACCTCCGCGTCCCGCGTCACGTTCGGCGTGCCGGGGTAGAGCAGCCGGACCTTGTCGCCGGTCGCGAACGGGTGCGGCCGGTCGGGGTCGCACCACACCTGCACCTTGCGCTTCGCCTTGCGGACCCGGCCGGAGGGCTGCACCCAGTCCTCCGCCCGCACCGACACCGGCACCGCGCACGCGCTGTCCGACTCCAACTCCGACAGCGGCGCCGCCACCTGCCGGAAGAAGTCCCACCACGCCGGGTTCGTCTCCCGCCGGTGGTAGCCGACGGCGGCGGCCAGCAGCGCCCGCGCCCGCTCGTCGTCGGTCGCCTCGGCCGGGTTGTCCGGCAGGCCCTCCAGCAGCGGGTCGACCACGGCGGCCAGGCGTTCGGCCCGTTCGGCGCGGCGCTGGGCGGCGATCTCGTCCTCGATCTCCTCGCTGAACGACGGCTCGGCCACGTGCGGCTCGATGCCCGCCTCCGCGCGCACTTCGAGCAGGAACCGGTACAGCCGGAGCGTGGACACGCAGTCGTACGCGTTGTAGTCGGCGATGCCGGTCAGCACGGCCTCGGCGCGGGACGGGTCGACGTTCCGCAGGGCCAGGAACTCCTCGTACGCCTCGATGCTGGAGACGGCGTTCGTCACGTCGCCGGCGCGGGCGTCCGGCATGTAGAGCGGTTCCAGGTACTTGATCGAGTACGACCGCTGGGACACGCGCAGCGCCTTGCGCACCACGGCGTACAGGTCCACCAGCGCGTTGGAGCGCAGCAGGTGGTCGACGGCGTCCTCACGCGTGCCGTGCAGCGCGGCCAGCTTCTTGAGCGCGTTCACCTCGTACGGCGCGTAGTGGTAGATGTGCGCGTCCGGGTGGGCGTCGAGGGTCTGCGTGGCGAAGTCGACGAACCGCTCGAACGCCGCCTTCTCCTGCGGACGGGTGTGCGCCCAGAACGGGGTGAACCCCTCCTCGGCGTCGACCACGCCGAACAGGTACTCCAGCCCTTCGACATGGAGGGCGAACGGGTCGCCCTCCATGTCGAAGAACAGGTCGCCGGGGCTGGGCACGGGCAGCGTGGCCAGCGCCTCCGGTCCGACCACCTCGTAGGCGACCTTGCCGATCGGGTCGTCGTCGGTGCGCGAGTCGTCCTGGATGACCTGGAGCGCGGCCTGGGCGCGCAGCCCGGTGAACGTGGTGGCGGACATCGTGGCGGGGCGGTCGGCGCGGGTGGCGTTGGCCAGGGCGTCGATCGTGCCGAGGCCGGCGGCGGCGAGCTTGCGCCGCTGGTCGGTGCGGATGCCGGCGACCAGGGAGAGGTCGCGGTCGCGTTCCCGGCCGGTCGCGCAATGGCGGCTGAACCGGCAGGTGGCGCAGGCGGGGCGTTCGTCGTCCCAGAGCCGTTCCGGCAGGGACGCGGGTGCGGCGAGGCGGGCCTTGACCCGGGCCTGGAGGTCGCGGACCAGCGGGAGGAAGTCGGCGACCCGGAACGTCTTGGTGGTGCCGTCACCCAGCCGGAGGTGCATGGAGGGGCCGGCGTGGTGCTGGAGCGCGTTGGCGTAGGCGGTGAGCTGGACGATGGCGGAGGGGGTGGCGTGCCGGGCGAGCTTGGCGTCGTGCGGCTCGTAGCCCTGGTCGGCGGCGACCAGGAAGTCGGCGCGGCCCTGGAAGCCGTCGGCGTAGAAGACGGCCTGGTAGATCACCGGCGCACCGGCCGTGATCGCGTGCGCGGTCTGCCGCGCGGCTTGGGCGAGCGCTTCGTGCGTCGGGGCGGGCTGCGGGATCTCGACCACGTCGTGCTCGGCCCGGAACCGCGCCAGGACGGCCTGCTCGTGCGCCATGCCGTGCTTGGTGGCCATGTGGTTCGTCCGGTCGTCCGGCACCGGCGCGCCGGGCAGCCCCACGGCCAGCGCCAGCGCGAGCCTGCTGCGGTGCTCGCACTCCAGCAGGTCGACCAGGTCCGCCGGGGAGTGCACCAGATGGCCGTCGGCGGTGAGCATGGCGGGCAGTATCGCGGTCCGCCCCCCGGTTTCCCCGGATCACCACCGGCGAGTCGCCCGACTACCTGCTCCGGCGCCGGTGGGCGGTTCGCCTCGGCGCACCGCTCACCAAGCCGCCGGCGCGTAGTCCTTCAGGAAGCAGCCGTGCAGATCCTCGCCGAGTTCCCCGCGCACGATCGGGTCGTACACCCGGGCCGCGCCGTCGACCAGGTCCAGCGGCGCGTGGAAACCCTCGGCGGCCAGCCGCATCTTGGTCGGGTGCGGCCGTTCGTCGGTGATCCAGCCGGTGTCGACGGCGGTCATCAGGATGCCGTCGGTGGTCAGCATCTCCTCGGCGCTGGTGCGGGTCAGCATGTTCAGCGCGGCCTTGGCCATGTTCGTGTGCGGGTGGCCGGGACCCTTGTAGGCGCGGCTGAACTGGCCTTCCATCGCCGACACGTTCACCACGTACTTGCGGCGCGCGGGCGAAGCGGCCATCGCCGGGCGCAGCCGGGAGATCAGGATGAACGGCGCGGTGCTGTTGCACAGCTGCACTTCCAGCAGCTCCACCGGGTCGACCTCGTTGACGCGCTGCACCCAGCTGTTGACCGGCGCCTCGTCCGGCACCAGCCCGCCCGCGTCGATCTCCTTGGACCCGGCGGTGAGCGCGAGCGCCGTGACGGCGGGGATCGTGTCGGCCAGCGTGCCCGCCAGCGCCACCGGGTGCGCGGACATGGTGTGCCCGAACGTCACCAGCTCCGGCAGCCGACCCCGGGGCAGGTGCCCCAGGTTCAACGGCTCGGACTCGGCGGCCACGAGCGGGGCGTACGAGTCGGACGACCGGCGCACGGTCTGCGCGGCGTTGTTGATCAGGATGTCCAGCGGACCGGCGGCGGCGACCTCGTCGGCCAGCTGCACCACCTGGGCCGGGTCGCGCAGGTCGATGCCGACCACGCGGAGCCGGTGCAGCCAGTCGGCGCTGTCGGGCATGGACGCGAACCTGCGCACCGCGTCACGCGGGAACCTGGTGGTGATGGTGGTGTGCGCGCCGTCGCGCAGCAGCCGCAGCGCGATGTACATGCCGATCTTGGCCCGGCCGCCGGTGAGCAGGGCCCGCTTGCCGGTCAGGTCCGCGCCCTGGTCGCGCTTGTCCCGGTTCAAGGTCGCGCACTCGGGGCACAGCTGGTGGTAGAACGCGTCGACCTCGGTGTACCGCCTCTTGCACGTGTAGCAGGACCGGGCGCGCAGCAACGTGCCCGCCTTCGCGCCGGGGTCCGGCTCGCGCAGCAGCACGCCGCGGGTCTCGTCGTCGATGCGGGACGGCGAGCCGGTGGCGGTCGCCTCGATGACGGCGCGGTCGTTGGCCGTGACGGTGGCGCGGCGGTCGGCCTTGCGGCGCTTGCGGAGGTTCTTCCAGATACCTGAGGTGGCCCGGCGGACGGCTACCGCGTCGGGGTGCTCGGTGTCGAGTTCGTCCACTTGGGCGAGCACCCTCAGGGCGATTTCCAGTTCGGCGGGGTCAATCGGCACGACCAGCACTCTACCCGTGGTGAAATCGGCGTCCGGACGGGTGAAATTCGCGTGAGCCCCGGCTAGGGTGCCCGGCATGCCTACAGCGGGTACCGGCCCGAGGGTGCGCCGACTGGCCCATCCGGACGCCGACATCAGGGCACGTGCGCTCGGTCTGCCCCGCGGTCGTCCGGTCCTCGCCGTGTTCGGCTCGGCCGACGCCTTGGACACCGAACTGGCCGCCACCGTCCTCCCCGTGCTGCGTGCGGTGCTCGCCGCCGCCGCGCGGGAGGACGCGGTCGTGATCACGGGGGGCGCCGACGTCGGCGTCACGCACCTGCTCGGCCTGGCCGCCGAGTCGTTGGACGGCCGGTGGCCGCGGATCGTCGGCGTGGCACCGTCCGGCCGCGTCGCGGCGGAGGAAGCCGAGCCCGCAGAGGGTGAGGTGCGGCTCAACGTGAACCACGACACGGCGGTGCTCGTGCCCGGTTCGCGTTGGGGCGAGGAGACGCCCGCGCTGTTCCGCACGGTGGACGCCGTCGCCGGGTGGAAGCGGCCCGCGCTCGCGCTGCTGATCGGCGGCGACGACCTGGCACGGGCGGCGTTGGTCGACCACCTGGGCCGCGACCGGCCGCTCCTCGTGCTCGCGGGCACGGGGGCGCTGGCCGACGAGATCGCGGGCGGCAGGCTCGACGAACCGGGCGAATCCGGCGGAGCCGCCGCGGCGAACGCCCCTGAAGCGAACGCCGCCACCGCGGCGAACCGCGCTGACCCCGCCGCCGCCATCACCGCCACCCTCGACCCGGACGCCGTGGGTGCTCCCGCCCCCGACGCCCCCGGTCCCGACACCCCCGGTCCCGACACCCCCGGTCCCGACGCCGCCGCCACAACGGCACTGCCCACCGCCGGTGCGGCTGGACCGGGCGCTGGTGGGACGGCTGCCGGCGCGCGGAACGACGACCTGGCGGTGCTGGTGCGCAGTGGTCAGGTGGCCGTGGTCCACCTGGACGAGGGCGCCGACAAGGTGGTCGCGGTGCTGCGGCGGGTGTTGGGCAACCGGCCCGGCGCCAAGCTGCACGCCGACGTGCCGCCGCCCGCCGTGTGGCCACGCCTGCGGTTCCGGGCGCCCGATCCGCGCCCGGTGATCGACCCCGGCTACGTGCTGGACTACCCGCTCCTCGCCGACGCGATCCACGAGGCCAACCAGGCGATCGCCCCCGCGCTGCACGAGTGCGAGGTCGCCGCGCTCAAGTCGAAGGAACGCGCCCGGCTCCTCGTGGTGCTCGCCATCGCCGCCGGGTTCGGCACCACCGTCTCCGCCGCCCTCCAGGTCTGGCTGCGGGACGTGCCGTGGCCCGGTGTGCTGCTCGCCGTGTCCGGTGCGGCAGCCGCGGTGCTCACGGTCATGGCCCGCGGCGGCGAGGATCCCGACGCCCGCGTCCGCGCCCAACAGCTGCGCGCCCTCTACTTCGACCACCTCGCCGCACCACCCGCCGCCGACGACGCGGAGCGCGAAGAGCGTTCCCGCGAGCTGGCGACGGCCGTGGCGCGGCTCCGCCACGAACCGGTGAGCCGCACATGACCCCCGCCGGCACGACTCCTGCTGGGCAGACGCTCCTCGACGACCACCGCGAGCAGTTCCTCCGCGCCTACCTGCGGCACCGGGTGGGCGAACGGCTCGCCGGGTTCGAGCAGGCCCAGGTCCGCTACACGTCGGCCCGCCGCTGGACGACGGCCGTCACCGTGCTGCTGTTCACCGCCGCGGCGGCGTTGGGCGCGGTGGCCGTGGCGGACGACGGGCGGCGCGCGCTGTGGGCGTTCCTGGCCACGGTCGCGGCGGTGCTGGCGACGGCGGCCACCACCTACGAGGCGGCGTTCTCGTTCCGCGCCCTGTCCCGGCGCTCGGCGGACGGGGTGGCGTTGCTGCACCTGCTCCAGGCGCACGGCGCACCGGAGGGCGAGGACGGGGTCAACGCGTTCCGCACCGAGGTCGAGAGCGTGCTCCGCCACTCGGACCAGTGATCCGGTAATCCGAAGGCTACCGACAGTAGCCGGAGCGGAGGGGCCGCGGGTCCACGGCGGTGACCGCGAGACCTCGGTCGGACGACACCCGCGTGGTCCGCGGTCAGCCGGGAACGAGCGGCCGGGTTCAGCTGGCTGCCACGGCCAGTCCGGTGGCGGCCAGCTTCGCGGTCCGCGGCGCGTGACCCCAGATCCGCTCCTGGTACGCGCCCAGCATCGCCGCGTGGATGTCGTCGATGTACTCGGCCGCCGCGCAGTCCCGGTGCCACACCAGGGTGACGCGCCGGTGCACGGGATTGCCCACGATCGGTTTCAGCAGCACGCCCGGTAAGTCGTGCCCGGTCGGGAAGAAACACGCCACGGTGTGCGCGGAGCGCACGAGTTCCGCGGCTGTCGCCGGGTCGATCCCGAAATGCGTGCAACGCGGCGTGAATCCGGCTGCCTCGCAGGCCAGGTGCAGGTTAAGACGGCCGCCGCCGTAGCTCTCGTCCGGCACCGCCCATTCTTCGTCGGCCAGTTCGGACAACCGGATCTCACTGCGGCCGGACAACCGGTGCCCGGCCGCTATTCCGACGGACATCGGTTCCGTCACGACGGTCCGGTAGTCGACTTCTTCGGGTATCCGCAGCGGGCTCTGCGGGAATTCAGTGGCCAACGCCACGTCCAACTTCGCGGCGCGCACCAGTTCCAGCACCGCGTCGCTGTTGCGTTCGATGTGGGTGGTCTGCGGGTGCGTCGGCAGCAACGAGCGCACCACCCCCACCAGCAGCGCGGTCAGCGACCCGGCCACCCCGCCCAGCCGGATGCCCGTCGCGTCGTGCTCGGCGGCCAGCTTGCGTGCGGTGACGAGCAGGTCGTCGAAGCGTTCCACCAGGTCACGTGATCGCAACACCACGTGGCGGCCCAGCTCGGTCAGCTCCACGCCGTCCGTGCGGCGCAGGAACAACGGAGCACCGAAGCCGCGTTCGATGCGGCGCAGCTGGGCGGTCAGCCCGGCCTGCGCGATCTTCAGCGAGGAGGCGGCCCGACTGATGCTGCCCGCTTCCGCCACCGCCAACACGACGTGAAGGTGCCTGAGCTCCATGTTCACTGCGGCAGCCTAGGGCAAGGCGGACAAATCAAACACCGACCGGGGGAGTGGGCGGGGTTGACGGAGAGTCGTGAACGTCCGGTGCCGTTGCTCCAACAGGTGCATAACTGAGGAATTATCGCCACCTCACACCTCCCGCCGCGCTCACTCGTTCGACCACCCTGCTGGAGGCTATCGCCGAATCCGTGGGGAGGTGTGAGCGACATGAGGAAAGCGTTGCGGCTGCGACGCCTTTCCCGTCCGCGCGACGACAGGTACCTCTTCGTCCCGCTCGACCACAGCGTTTCCGATGGTCCAGTGGTGTCGCGCGACAGGTGGCACGACCTCATCGACTCCGTGGTCGTCGGCGGCGCCGATGCCATCATCGTCCACAAAGGACGGGTCCGGATGATCGACCCGGACGTGCTGGCCGGCTGCGCGCTGGTCGTCCACCTGAGCGCGGGCACCGCGCACGCCGCCGACACCAACGCCAAGGTGCTGGTCGGCGAGGTGGACGAGGCGCTGAGGCTGGGCGCCGACGCGGTGAGCGTGCACGTCAACATCGGCTCGGACACCGAGGAGCGGCAGCTGGTCGACTTCGGGGTGGTGGCCAAGGCGTGCGACGAGTGGAACGTGCCGCTGATCGCCATGGCCTACCCGCGGGGACCGCGCATCGCCGACCCCAACGACCCGGTGCTGCTCGCCCACGTGGTGAACATCGCGGTCGACCTCGGCGCCGACATCGTCAAGACCAACCTCGCCCTGCCCGCCGAGCGGATGGCCGACGTCATCGCCAGCTGCCCGATCCCCGTGCTGGTCGCGGGCGGTCCGGCGGACGCCGGCAGCGTGGTCGACCACGCCCGCACCGCGATGGCGGTCGGCTGCTCGGGCCTCGCCGTCGGCCGCCGCGTGTTCACCTCGCCCGCGCCGATGTCACTGGTCGCGGAGCTCGCGACGATCGTCCACGACGACACCGAGGCGGACCTGGTCCGCGCCATGACGGGCGTCGTGGCCTCGTCATGACCCCGTCACCCGCGGCCACCGCCGGCCACCGGACCGGCGGTGCGACGGCCGCGGGCGCCGTTCGGGCTTTTCACTCATTGGAGAACCGTTGAAGTTCGCCTGGATCGACCTCCGAACCGTCCCCGAAGCGCACCGCGAAGCCGTGGTCGACGCGGCCGTGCACGCCCGCCTCGCCGGCGTCGTCTCCGACGACCCGGCGCTGCTGGACACGTTGCCGCCGACGATCACCCGGGTGCTCGTCGCCGACGCGGCGGTCGACAGCCCGCACCTGGTCACCGTCGTGGTGGACGACCAGGACCGGCTGGACCGGCTCACCGCCGACGCGGCGTTCGTGCAGGTGCGGGACGACCGCACGCTCAAGCTGGCGTGCGAGGCGGCGGTGCGGCTGGGGCACACCGTCGTGGAGTTCACCGACCCGACGAAGATCCCGCTGGAGATCGTCATCGCCGCCGCCGACGGCGCGACGGGCAAGCTGATCTGCGTGGTGGCCGACCTCGAAGAGGCCGGGATCGTGCTGGACGTGCTGGAGCACGGGTCGGACGGCGTGCTGATGGCGCCGCGCGACGCGACCGACGTGTTCAAGCTGGCCCGGCTGCTGGAGGCGACCACCCCGCCGCTGGAGCTGACCACGCTCGTCGTCGAGGGCATCACCCACAACGGCCTGGGCGACCGGGTCTGCGTGGACACCGCCTCGCACTTCCGGGAGGACGAGGGCATCCTCGTCGGCTCCTACTCCTCCGGCTTCATCCTGTGCTGCAGCGAGACGCACCCGCTGCCGTACATGCCGACCCGCCCGTTCCGGGTCAACGCGGGCGCCCTGCACTCGTACGTGCTCGGCCCGGACAACCGCACCAACTACCTCTCCGAGCTGCGCTCGGGCGGCACCGTGCTCGCCGTCGACTCCGAGGGCCGCACCCGCAAGCTCACCGTCGGCCGGGCCAAGCTCGAGTCCCGCCCGATCCTCACCATCACCGCGCACTCGCCCGAGGGCGTCGAGGTGAGCCTCACCGTGCAGGACGACTGGCACGTGCGGGTGCTCGGTCCGGGCGGGAAGGTCCGCAACGTCACCGAGCTCCAGCGGGGTGACGAGCTGCTCGGCTACATCGCGACCGAGCAGCGGCACGTGGGCATCCCCATCGGCGAGTTCTGCAAGGAGACCTGAGCCGGATGCGCGAGTTCGTCACCGACCTGTTGCGCCGTCACGGCGACGACGTGCCGGTGTTCACCCACGAGCACACCGTGACCCACGGAGCGCTGCGTGAAGCGGTCGCCGCCGAGGCGAGCGTCTTCGCCGCCTCCGGGGTGGGGGAGGGCAGCGTCGTCGCGCTGCACATGCCCCCGAGCTTCACCCAGCTGGAGGTGGTGCCCGCGCTGTGGAGCCTCGGCGCCAGGGTGATCTCGATCGACCACCGCCTCAAGCCCGCCGAGGTCGACGTGCTGCGCGCGTTGACCCGCCCGCAGTTCATCGTGCGCGTCTCCGGCGGACCCGGCGGCGTCTTCCGGGAACGCTACGAACTGGTGACCGAGCGGCGGCCCGAGGGCGTGCCCGCCGCGACCCGGCACCGGCTGGTCCAGTTCACCTCCGGCTCGACCGGGCGGTCCAAGGTGGTCGGCCGCAGCACCGAGTCGATCATCCGCGAGGTGCTGCGGTTCGGCGCGGCGGAAGGCATGCCGAAGCGCGGCGAGAAGCAGCTGCTGCTCAACTCCACCGCGCACAGCTTCGGCCTGATGGGCGGGCTGCTGCACGCGCTGGCCACCGGCGTGCACCTGGTGTTCGCCGCGCGGCACGCCGCCGACGACATCCTGCGGACCGCAGCGCGGCACGAGGTCGACTTCATCACCGGCCTGCCGTTCCACTTCGACCTGCTGGCGTCCGAGGCCGAGCGGTCCCCTTCCGCCCGTTCCGCGCTGCGCACGGCGCGCGGCGCGTTCGCGGGCGGCGAGCTGATGCGGCCCGACATCGCCGACCGGTTCGCCTCCGGCTACGGCTTCATGGTCGGCGAGTGCTTCGGCACCACCGAGACCGGCGCGCTGACCATGGACGTGACCGGCGCGAGCCGGCCGTCGGTGGGCAAGCCGCTGTCCGACACCACGATCCGGGTGCGGGACGGGCTGGTCGAGGTGGCGCTGGACCAGTCGCCGTACCTGAGCGAGGACGACTCCGGCCGTTACCTGGACGGGTGGTTCCGAACAGGTGATCGCGGCGAGTTCGACGGGCGCGGGAACCTGCGGCTGCTGGGTCGGTCGGACTCCCTCGTGGTGATCCAGGGGCACAAGGTGGACCTGACCCAGGTGGAGCAGGCGTTGCGCTCCCACCCGCTGGTCACCGAGGCCATCGCGGTGCACGACGAGGTGATCGAGGCCTACGTGGCGACCCAGTCGGACACGCTGACGTCGCACGAGGTCGAGTCGTGGTGCGCCGAGCTGTTGGCCGACTACAAGCTGCCGCAGCGGACCCACGTGCTGCGGGCGCTGCCGCGGACGCCGAGCGGCAAGCTGGTGCGCAACCCGAGGGTGCTCGCCGACGCGCGGTGATCGTCCGTGTGGCAGGGTGGGCGTGTGGAACAAGTCGTGCTCCTGGACGAGTCCGGGGTCGGGATCGGCGTAGCCGACAAGGCCTCCGTTCACCACTCGTCCACCCCGCTGCACCTGGCCTTCTCGTCGTACCTGTTCGACTCGGCGGGTCGACTGCTGTTGACCAGGCGCGCCCTGCACAAGAAGACGTGGCCGGGCGTGTGGACCAACTCGTGCTGCGGCCACCCCGCGCCCGACGAGCCGATGGAGTCGGCGGTGACGCGGCGGCTGGTCGACGAGCTGGGCCTGGAGGACGTCGCGCTCGACCTCGTGCTGCCCGCGTTCCGCTACCGGGCGGTGATGGAGAACGGGGTCATCGAGAACGAGATGTGCCCCGTGTTCCGGGGTCTCGTCACCGGTGACCCGACGCCCAACCCGGACGAGGTTGACTCGTTCGAGTGGGCGCCGTGGGCGGAGTTCGCGCCCGCCGTGCTGGCCGGCGCCCGCCCGATCTCGCCGTGGTGCGCCCTCCAGGTCGCGGAGCTGTGGGAACTCGGCCCCGACCCGTCGGCCTGGCCGGTGGCCCCGGTCTCGGCCCTCCCCGCCGCCGCCCGCCTCTCCTGACGACCCCTCCCGAGCGTTGAACTCACGCGTTCCCGACGTAGGACTCACGCCCACCACCGCGTGAGTCCCGCGTTCGGAACGCGTCAGTTCAACGCTCAGGTGAGAGAGCGCTCTCTGGAACGGTGTTCCGGGATGACCGGAACTCGCGGCTTTCCTTGACTGATCAGCGGGACGGTCCTACGTTCCGCTGTGAGAGCGCTCTCCCGTTCACGCCTGCACCGTCCACGAAAGGGGAGCCGTGATCCCCACCATTCGCCGATGTCGTCGACTGGTCACCGCGTTAGCCGTAACGGCCCTGACCGCGTCGGCACTGACCTTCGTCACCTCGCCCGCCTCCGCGGCGCCGGAACTGCTGTCCCAGGGCAAACCGGTGTCCGCCTCCTCCACCGAGAACGGCGGCACGCCCGCCTCCGCGGCCGTCGACGGCAACGCCGGCACCCGCTGGTCCAGCGCCGCCGCCGACCCGCAGTGGATCAGCGTCGACCTCGGCTCGTCCACCGCGATCACGCGGGTGGCCCTGAACTGGGAAACGGCCTACGCCCGGTCGTTCCAGCTCCAGACCTCTCCCGACGGCAACGCCTGGACCACGGTCGCCACCGCGTCCGGCGTCCCCGGCGCGCAGGAGCTGACCGTCTCGGCCACCACCCGCTTCGTCCGCGTCCACACGACCGCCCGCGCCACGCAGTACGGCGTGTCGCTGTGGGAGTTCCAGGTGTTCGGCGTCCGGAACACCAGCGGCCCGATCGTGCGGGTCGCCGAGTTCCTGGCCGACTGCCCGTACAGCCACCGCCTGCCGGACGACCCGATCGTCGCGCCGAACCTGCCCGGCGCGTCGCACATGCACAGCTTCTTCGGCAACCGGACCACCAACGCCCGGTCGACCGTCGAGTCGCTGCTCGCGGGCACCAGCAACTGCAACCCCGGCACCGACCTGTCCTCCTACTGGGTCCCGACCCTGTACGCGGACAACCAGCCCGTGGAGCCCACCGGCACCACGTTCTACTACCTGGGCGAGGGCGTCCGCGACGACGTCATCGCCCGCATCCAGCCGTTCCCGCTGGGCCTGCGGATCGTCGCGGGCAACGCGAAGGCGACCCAGCCCGACGCCGGCACGATCTCGCGCTGGTCCTGCCTGCACGCCGGCCACGTCGGCGCGTCCAAGGACTTCGTGAACTGCCCGGCGGGCACCATGCTGGAGTCCTACCTGGACTTCCCGCAGTGCTGGAACGGCCGCGACCTCGACTCGGCGGACCACAAGAGCCACATGGCGTACCCGGTGAACGCGGACTGCCCGTCGACCCACCCGGTGCCGGTGCCGAAGCTCCGCCAGGTGCTGCGCTACCCGGTGAACGGCGATCCGGCGCGGTTCCGGCTGGCGTCCGGCGCGGGCTTCACCATGCACGGCGACTTCTTCAACGCGTGGCCGGTGGACGAACTCGCCCGCCGGGTGCGCGACTGCATCAACCCGATCATCAAGTGCGGCGCGGACGGTCGGCCATGAGAAGACGCAGCGCGATCACCGCGTTCACCCTGCTCACCGCGCTGGTCGTGCCGGTGGCCGCGGTCCAGGCGGCGGACTGCGGCACGGCCAACGCGGCGCTGAACGCACCGGTCACCGCGTCGTCGGTGGAGACCGGCAGCCCGTTCGCGGCCGCCTCGGCCGTGGACGGCAACGCCGGCACCCGCTGGTCCAGCGCGTTCAGCGACCCGCAGTGGCTGCGGGTGGACCTCGGCGCGAGCCGGGACGTCTGCGGTGCCACGCTGCAGTGGGAGGCCGCCTACGCGACGGCGTTCCAGATCCAGGTGTCCCCGGACGGCGCCGCGTGGACCACGGTCCACCAGACCACCACCGGCACGGGCGGCACGCAGAACGTCACCTTCACCGGCACGGGTCGCTACATCCGCCTCTACGCCACCGCCCGCGCCACGCAGTACGGCGTGTCGCTGTGGGAGTTCGCCGTCCGCACGGGCACGAACACCACGCCGACCGAAGGCCTGCTGTCCTACAACAAGCCCGCGTTCGCGTCGTCGTTCCAGGACGACGGCCACTGCTCCGGGTGCACGCCCGCCAAGGCGCTGGACTTCAACCCGGCGACCCGGTGGGCCACCAGCCCCACCACGGGCTGGGTCGACCCCGGCTGGATCTACGTCGACCTGGGCGCGTCCGCCCGGATCAGCAAGGTCGTCGTGCAGTGGGACCCGGCGCACGCCACCGCGTTCCAGATCCAGACCTCCGACAACGCCTCCGCGTGGACCACGATCCACTCGGTCACGAACGGCACGGGGTTCAAGCAGACCTTCGCCGTGAACGGCACCGGCAGGTACGTGCGGGTGAACCTCACCGCGCGCAGCGGCTCGTACGGGTACTCGCTGTGGGAGTTCCAGGTCTACGGCACCGGCGGCAGCCCCACGCCGCCACCGCCGCAGGCGCCGGACCCGGGCAACCCGCTGCGGCTGGTGTGGAGCGACGAGTTCAACGCGCCCGCCGGCACCCGGCCGGACGCGACCAAGTGGCGCCCGGAGATCGGCACCGGCCAGAACGCGGAGCTCCAGTACTACACCGACAACCGCAACGCGTTCACCGACGGCGCCGGGAACATGGTGCTGGAGGCCAGGCGGGAGGTCACGCCCGGTTCGGCGTGCCCGGTCGACCCGGTCAGCGGCAGCGGCACGTGCCAGTACACGTCGGCCCGGCTCATCACCGAGGGCAAGGCGTCGTGGACGTACGGCCGGATCGAGGCGAACATCAAGGTGTCCGGCACCAAGGGCCTGTGGCCCGCGTTCTGGATGCTCGGCGACGACATCTTCAAGGGCACCGCGTGGCCCGCGAGCGGTGAGATCGACATCATGGAGCACCTGGGCCGTGAGCCGAACACCGCGTACCAGACGATCCACGGCCCGGCGTACTTCGGCGCGGGCGGGATCGGGCAGGTGCGGGACATCGGCCAGGACTACGGCAACGCCTTCCACCTGTTCCGGGTCGACTGGAACAGCAAGGGCATGGTGTTCAGCATCGACGGCGTGACTGTCATCACCATCGACAAGGCGACGGTCGAGGCGACGCGGGGTCCGTGGGTGTTCGACAAACCGTTCTTCATCCTGCTCAACAACGCGGTGGGAGGCGAGTGGCCCGGTCCGCCGGACGCCACCACGGTCTTCCCGCAGCGCATGTTGGTGGACTACGTGCGCGTCTACCAGTGAGGAGGTGCGTGCGGCCTCGTCTCGGCGGGGCCGCACGCCCGGTATAAAGGCTCACGTGGACCGCAGACCCGTCACGCTGGAAGAGGTCGCGCGGATCGCGGGGGTTTCCCGGGCCACGGTGTCCCGGGTCGTCAACGGGGTCGCCACGGTGGATCGGGAGCTGCGCCAGGTCGTGGAGAAGGCCATCTCCAAGACCGGTTACACCCCCAACCGCGCGGCACGCTCGCTCGTCACCCGTCGGGCGGGCGCGATCGGGCTCGTGCTGCCCGACGAGGGCCGCACCCTGCACGACCCGTACTTCGGCCGGGTGGTCGGCGGCGTGCTGCCGGTGATCCGGCCGCTGGGCGTGCAGCTGGTCCTGACCACGAGCGACCACCGCGAGGTGGTGGACGACATCCGGCAGCACCGGCTGGACGGCGTGATCCTCATCCACACGCACGGCGCGGACCCGTTGCCGCGCCAGTTGATCGAGGCGAACCTCCCGGTGGTGCTGGCGGCCCGCCCGGTCCGCCCGATGGCGATCACCTACGTCGACGTGGACCAGGCCGCCGGTGCGGGCCTCGCGGCCGACCACTTGGTGGAGCGCGGGTGCCGACGCCTGGCGACCATCACCGGCCCGCTGGAGACACCGCCGGGCCAGGACCGCCTCCGGGGCTTCCAGGCGGCGGTGGCCCGGCACGGCCTGCCCGCGCCCGTCGTGATCGAGGGCGACTTCTCCCGCCACGGCGGCGCCACCGCGGCACACTGCCTCAAGGACCTGGACGTCGACGGCCTGTTCGTGGCCTCGGACCTGATGGCGACCGGCGCGCTGCCCGTGCTGCGGCACGCCGGCCGGCGCGTGCCCGAGGACATCAAGGTCGTCGGCTTCGACGACAGCAGTCCGGCCGTGGAGTGCGACCCGCCGTTGACCACGGTCCGCCAACCCGTCGAGGACATGGCCGCCGAGATGGCCCGACTGCTGGTGCAACGCGTCGAGCGCCCGGACCGCCCGGTCAGCTCCGTGGTGTTCGCGCCGACCCTCGTCATCCGCCAGTCGAGCTGACCGGACCCCCTCCGCAACGGACCCGCGGCCGGACCGCGTCGCCTGTCGAAAACCTGTCGATCCGCGGACCACCGGAACAACACCCCGGTCCCCGTCCGTTCTGTGCTTCGTGCCGACCGCCGAACCCACCCACCCCCACGCCCCAACCCACAACCCTGCCCCCGCCCCGGCCCGCTTCGCCGCGCTGGGAGGCGCGACGGCCGTGGTGCTGACCGTCGTCCTCGTAGGCGGCATGGACCTCTACCGCCTGGGCGACTCCACCCGGCACCTGCGCCGCACGATCAGCGAGTACGCCCTGGGTCCGCAGCGCTGGGTCTTCGACACGGGCGTGCTGCTGCTGGTGGCCGGGTCACTCGCGATCCTGGCCGTCCTGGTCCGGCACGGCGTGGCGAAGTGGCACTCGCCGGGCGCGCTGGCGTTCGCCGCGTGGTCGGCGGGCCTGACCCTGGTCGTGATCTTCCCGAAGAACAACTGGGCGATCGGCCCGAGCCTGAGCGGCAGCATCCACCGCTTCGGCAGCATGGTGGCGTTCATCGCCCTGCCGATCGCCGCGATGCTGCTGGCCCGCCCGTGGCTGCGCGACCGGGTGTGGGCCACGCACGCCCGCTGGACGTTCGGCTTCGGCGTGCTGTCCGCCCTGGCCTTCACGCCCATCCTGTACGCGATCGCGGTGAACGCGGTCGTGGGCACGTCCTGGTGGCGCGTGATCCCGCTCGGCTACGTGGAGCGGCTGCTGGTGCTCACCGAGGTGGTCGCGGTGCTGGTCGCGGCCGTGTGGGCGATCGCGGTGACCAGGCCCGCGCACCGGGCTCAGCCCGGGTACAGGCTGTCGAGCAGCTCCCGGTAGCGGCTCTCGATCTCCTTGCGGCGCATCTTCAGGCTGGCCGTGAGGGTGCCGTCCGCCACCGTGAAGTCCTCCGGCACCACCGCGAACCTCTTGATCGTCTCGTGCCGCGCCAGCTTCTCGTTCGCGGCCTCGACCGCACGGCCGACCTCGGCCTCCGCGTCCAGGTCGGCCGGCGCGAGGTCGGGGTCGATGGTGACCAGCGCGACGCAGTAGTTGCGCCGGTCGCCGTGCACCAGCACGTTCCCGATGTACGGGCTGTGCGACTTGACCAGCCCTTCCACCGCCTGAGGCGCGACGTACTTGCCGCCGGAGGTCTTGATCAGCTCCTTCTTCCGGTCGGTGATCCGCAACCGCCCGGCCTCGTCCAGCTCGCCGATGTCGCCGGTGTGCAGCCAGCCGCCCCGCAGCGTCCCGGCGGTCTCCTCGGGCATGCCGCGGTAGCCGCGCATGATGCCGCGCCCGCCGAGCAGCACCTCGCCGTCGTCGGCGATCCGCACCTCGGTGCCGAGCAGCGGCGGCCCGACCGTGCCGAGCCGGTTCGAGCCGGGCCGGTTCACGAACGACGCCGCGGACGACTCGGTCAGGCCGTAGCCCTCCAGGATCGTGATGCCCGCGCGTTCGAAGAACTCGCCGACCGGCCGGGACAGCGGCGCGGAACCCGACACGAAGTACTTGATCCGCCCGCCGACGCGCTCCCGCAGCTTGCTGAACACGAGCTTGTCGGCGATGCGGCGCCGGAGCCGCCACTCCGGGTGCGCGGACACCTCCAGCGCCCAGTCGAACAGCTTCGCCTTCACGCCGCCCGCCTCGCGCATGGAGGCCACGACGCGCTGGTGGATCTTCTCGAAGATCCGCGGCGCGGCGGCCACCACGGTCGGCCGCAGCTCCTGGAGGTTGGCCGCGATCCGGTCCACGTCGCCGTCCACGGCGGTGGGCACGCCGGTCGCGATCATCCCGACTTCGAGCACCTTGCCGAACGCGTGGGACATCGGCAGCCACAGGAAGTGCAGCTCGTCCAGGGTCAGCACGCCCAGGTCGCTGATCGCGTCGGCGGTGTGCAACCAGTTGTCGTGCGTCAGCTCGACGCCCTTCGGCATGCCGGTGGTGCCGGACGTGTAGATCAGCGTGGCCAGCCGGTCCGGCGTCAGCTCGTCCACCATCGCGTCGTAGTCGCCCTGGACGCCGTCCGGCTCCCAGTCCGGCGGGACGACCTCCACGTCGACCTCGTCCGCGAGTCCCGGGTCCGCGACCACGAGCTCGCTGCCCGAGTCGCGGATGATGTGGGCGACGATGTCCGGTGTGCTGCTGGGGTAGATGGTCGTCGTGACGCCGCCCGCCGCGAGCACGGCCAGGTCGGTGAGGATCCAGTCCGCGCTCGTCGTCGCCATGATCGCGACCCGGGCCTCGTCCCGCACCCCCAGCTCGCGGAAGCCCAGCGCCCGCCTGCGGACGTGCTCGCCGACCTCGGCCCACGTCAGCGACGTCCACGCGTCACCGGTGCGGTACCGCAGCGCCTCGGTGTCGGGGGTGGCGCGCACCCGCTCGCGCAACAGATCGGGGATGGAACGGGCCACGGTGACCTCCTGGAGGAGCGACGCTCTAGAGCGTTACTCTAACCCGGTGAGGGCGACTGGTCGGCAGGCTGTGCTGGACGCGGCGTTGGCGCTGGTCGACGAGGGAGGGCTGGACGCGGTCACGATCAGCGCGCTGACCGCCCGGTCCGGGGTGTCCAACGGCAGCGTCTACCACCACTTCGGCAGCCGGGCCGGTGTGTTCGCGGTGCTGTACGGGGAGAGCTTCGCGCACTGCGTCGCCGCGATGATCCCGGCGCTGGACGTCGGTGACGCCGAGGAGGCCGTGCGGGCGATGGTGGCCCGGTACCTGGACTGGGTGGTCCGCAACCCCGGTCGGGCGCGGTTCCTGTACGCCGCGCCGCTGACCGCCGACCCGGCCGCGAAAGCCGAGGTGTTCGCGCCGGTCGCGCGCTGGTTCGCGGCGCGGATGGCGGCGGGTGAGGTGCGGGAGATCCCGTTGTGGGCGCTCGATCCCGTCATCATGGGCCCCGCCCACGAGTGCGCCCGGCGGTTCCTGGCGGGTGGGCTCGAGCTCGCCGTGGCGGGCGAGTTCATCGGTGATGCGGTGTGGGCGGCGGTCACGCCCGTAGGGTGATCGCATGGCCACTTGGGGCGACCTCGCCGCATACGTGCACGAGACCTATGACGTGATCTCGGAGAACGAGGACGAGATCAGGATCCTGTTCAACTTCGAGCAGTTCGACGAGGACGACGAGCGGACCCAGGTGGTCATCCTGGTCCGCGAAGTGCTCGACAAGCTGCACGAGTGGGTGCAGATCGCGTCGCCGATCGGGTTGGCGGCGAACGTGGACCTGGCCGCGTTCCTCGCCGAGGTCGGGAACTCGACCATCGCGTGCGGTGCGGCGATCATGGGCGACCACGTCGTGCTGCGGCACTCGCTGCCGTTGGTGAACCTGGACCTCCACGAGTTCACCGAACCGCTGGCGCTGCTCGCCGGAACGGCGGACCGGCTGGAGGAGACGTTCTTCGGGGGCGACGACTACTGAGTGATAGCTCAGCCTTACCTAACTTGAAGGAAAGGCTAGCTGTGCCCCCACGGCCCCTCGCCGGGTACGAGTGCATTGCCGTCCAGGTGCGCGCCGGTCTGGGCGAGCGCCGCCTGGTCGCCGCCGTGCGGTCCCTGTTCGTGCGGCACGCGGTGCTGCGCCTGGACGGTGTCACGGCCGAGTCGTGCGTCCACCGGGTCGTGTCGGCGCCCGGTCTCCTGTCGGGCGCCGCCGTTGACGACGTGCCGGGTTCCGCGCCGTTGCGGGTCGTGTGGTTCGACGGCGGTGCGGTGGGTCGGCTGGTCCTGGCGGTGCGGCGGGACGTGCTGGCGGTGCTGCCGTGGCACGTCCTGCTGCCCGGTCTGGTGTCCGCGTGGACGGCGAGCACCCACCTGCGAGCCCGGCAGGTTCCGGTCCCGACGCCCTGACCCTCCCCTGACTCCTGGTCCGCACCCTCGCCCTGGCCCCTGCCTCGAACCCGTTGACAGAGGGTGTCCGGGGATGCTGTGATCCACGCAACAGATAGGAAACTTTCCTAACTGAATCCGCCGCCAGCGGTTTCACCCCCCATCCCTGACCCGTGGGAGGCACCCTGTGGCACCCGTCCTGTCCCGATTGCTCAGCGGACCCGCACTCGCGGCGGCCCTGCTCGCCGCGTTCGCCGTGCCGACGTCCGGCTGGGCGCAGCCGGCGGCGCTCGCCGTCACCGAGCACCAGGCGGAGAGCGCGACGATCTCCCGAGGCCTGGCCGAGTCCAACCACGCCGGGTACACCGGTTCCGGGTTCGTCAACTACGACAACGCGTCCGGTTCGTACGTCGAGTTCACCGTCGGCGCGGCGGCGTCCGGCCCGGCGACCCTGACTTTCCGGTACGCCAACGGAACCACCGCCAACCGCCCGCTGGGCATCACGGTCAACGGCGGGACGCCGGTGAGCCTGGCGTTCCCCGGCACCGGTGCGTGGAGCACGTGGGGCACCGCGACCGCGACCGTGTCCCTGGCCGCCGGCACGAACCGGGTCCGCGCCACCGCGACCACGTCCACCGGCGGCCCCAACCTCGACCGGCTCACCGTCGACACCGGCACGGCCGCCGCCGGTCGGCCCGCCGACGTCAACGGCCAGTTGCGGGTGTGCGGCGTGAAGCTGTGCAACCAGTACGGGAAGCCGATCCAGTTGCGCGGCATGAGCACGCACGGCATCCAGTGGTACTCGCAGTGCGTGAAGACCGCGTCCCTCGACGCGTTGGCCTCCGACTGGGGCGCCGACGTGCTGCGGATCTCGATGTACGTCCAGGAGGGCGGGTACGAGACGAACCCGCGCCGGTTCACCGACATGGTGCACGGGTACATCGAGGAGGCGACGCGGCGCGGCCTGTACGCGCTGGTCGACTGGCACCAGCTGACCCCGGGTGACCCGAACGCGAACATCTCGTTGGCGCGCACGTTCTTCACCGAGGTCGCGTCCCGTCACCGGGACAAGACCAACATCATCTACGACATCGCGAACGAGCCGAACGGCGTGTCGTGGGCGGGGATCAAGTCCTACGCGGAGCAGATGATCCCGGTCATCCGGGCGCAGGACCCGGACGGCGTGGTGTTCGTCGGGACGCACGGGTGGGGCTCGCTCGGCATCTCGGACGGGCGCACCGAGCAGGACATCGTCAACAACCCGATCAACGCCACGAACTTCATGTACACGTTCCACTTCTACGCGGCGTCGCACCAGGACGAGTACTTCGCCGCGTTGCAGCGGGCGGCGTCGCGGATCCCGATCTTCGTGACCGAGTTCGGCACGCAGACGTACACGGGTGACGGCGCGAACGACTTCGCGTACAGCCAGCGGTACCTGGACTTCCTGGCCGCGAACAAGATCGGCTGGACGAACTGGAACTTCTCCGACGACTTCCGGTCGGGCGCGGTGTTCAAGGAAGGCACCTGCGCCGGCTCCACGTTCACCGGCACGGGCGTCCTCAAGCCCGCCGGCGTCTGGATCCGCGACCGGATGCGCACCCCGGACGACTTCCCGACGAGCTGACGATCGCCCGTTCGGGGTACGGCCCGCGCCGTACCCTGAACGGGGATGCGTTGTGCGGCTTGAGGGGGCGGCTATCGACGACACCGGGGCACTGGTCCGATCGGGGGTGGCCGCCGCGCGAAATGGTGATGTCGCGGTGGCGGAGGGGTGGTACCGCGCTGCGGCTGAACGCGGTGACGTCGCCGGCATGACCCTGTTGGCGTTGATCTGCGAGGAACGCGGCGAGGTGGCCGAAGCCCGGCACTGGTACGCCCGTGCCTCGTCGTGCGACGACCCGTCCGCGATGCAGGGCCTGGCCCGGCTCGCCCGGTTGCGGGGTCGCCCGGACGAATCCCGTCGCTGGTACCGGAGAGCCGCCGACCTCGGTGACACGGACGCGATGGTCGCGCTGGCGGAGTCGACCCCGTCCGGTGCCTCCTCGTCCGACTCCTGGTACCGCCGTGCCGCCGAGTTGGGGAACCCCCGTGCGCTCGCGGTGATCAGCACGCGCCTCCAGGAGCGGGGCGAGTTCGAGGAGGCGGAGCGATGGCTTCGCCGGGCGGTGGAAACCACCGGTGAGCCGTTCTTCATGGTCGAGCTGGGTCATGTGCTCGCCCACCGTGGTGAGGCGGCCGAGCCCTGGTACCGCCGTGCCGCCGAGGCCGGCGACGTGGGTGCGATGGCCCACCTCGGCGCGGTCCTCGTGGCGGGCAGCCAGGACGAAGCCGTGCGGTGGTATCGGATGTCGGCCGAGGCCGGTCGGACCTCCGCGATGACCGCCCTGGCCGTACTCCTCGTGCATCGCGGTGAGGTCGAGGAGGCCGAACGCTGGCTGGCACGGGCGTCGGACGCGAGTGGCGTCGAGGTGGACCACGCCCTGTGGACGTCGTTGCCCGCCTTGGAAGCGGACGAACTCGGCGCGCGCGAAGAGCGTGCGGGCGCCCGGGTGTTGGTCGTCCTCGGCGTGCTGGCCCAGCGGCGAGGTGACGTCGACCGGGCGGAACGCTGCTTCCTGCGTGCGGCGGACTCGGGCGACACCCAGGCCATGTACGAAATGGGGATGCTGCTGATCCGGTGGGGCGGCGCGAGCAGCCGTGCCGCCGGGACGCCGCCCTTCCGCCCGCTCCGCCGGGACGACCTGTCCCGGGAACAGCCCGAAACGTGGTTCCTCCGCGCCGCCGAGGCCGGCCACCCGGACGCCATGTTCAGCCTGTCCGTGCTCCACAAGGGGAGTGTGAAGGGCGAGCTGTGGTGGGAGAGGGCCATCGAAGCCACCGGGGCCGTGAGGGCCGTGGAGCCCTGACGGTCGGGCAGTCTCCGGCGCGACCGACTGGTGCCGACGACTGGTGCCGACGACTGTTGCTGACCCGGGCTGCCGGCCCAGGACTCCGGCTCTGCCGTCACGACACCGGCCGGGAGATCCCGGCCAGCGCTTCGAAGAGGGCGTAGGCGGACCTGAGGTGGTCTGGCTCTTCGGTGAAGTGCGCGCCGTGCAGGTACGTGTACAGGACGACGGCGGGGCCGTGGGGGAGGGTGAAGCGGGTCAGGGGGTGTTCGGCGCCGGGGTGCGCGGTGTGGGTGATGCGGCGGACGGTGACGTCGGCGCGGTCGACGGTGGTGCCGTCGAGGACGTAGGCGGTGCAGCGGTCGGCGGCGAGGTTCCCGAGGGCGGGGTGGATGCCCAGGGGCGCGTAGATGTCGATGCGGTCGGCGAGGCGGCACAGGACGTTGATCAGGCTGGTGGCTGTGGTGTCCCAGTGGCACCAGAGGGTCGGTTCCGGCGCGGGCGCGTCGGTGATGCCGTCTTCGAGGCGCTGGATGTAGCTGGGGCAGTGGCCGCTGCGGGCGGCGAGTTCGGTCACGGTCAGGCCGGAGGCTTCGCGGATCCGGCGCATCTCGTGGCCGAGCAGGCGGGCCTGCAGCGTGGGGTGGAGTGTCATCGGGCTGGTGCCTTCGGTGTGGTGGTGCAGTGGAGGGTGAGGCGCGGCAGGGCGCGGACGACGGCCGGTTCGGTGCCCTCGGTCCCGTGCGGCCACGGGAACACCGCGATGCCCTCGGACTTCCGCCACGCCACGTCACAGGCTTGGCACGTGGGCCAGCAGCCGTCGGGAGACCTGGGCGCCGGCTCGTGCGGCACCGTCACCTCCACCCCGCACAACGTCCGACCGTCGTCACGGGGCACCAGCGCGGCGGGGATCGCGTGGCGCGACCCGTCGTGCGGCAGCCATCGAAAAGCGCGAACGCCCATCACAACGTCGTTTCCGGCATGGGGACCACCTCCGCGATCGGGCCGGCGAAGCCGCGTTGAGGAAGCGCAGTCCGGTCCAGAGGGACTCGTGGGCCGGTGCACCGACGCGGCCTCGCCGGCACCGTGAATGTAGCCGGTTCATTTCCCTGAGCGACACTACCCGGTAGAGTGAACCTGGGCGGCGGATCTCTCGGTACGCTCGGCCGGCGTCTCGAACCGAGGAGGAACGCTGTGCCCAGTACGCAGACTCGTCGCAAGCGCCGGCTGGGTGAGTGCCTGGCGGAGTTGCGCAAGGCGTCGTCCCAGGATCCCGTGTCCGTGGCCAGGATCCTGCGGAAGTCGCCCGCGACGGTCAGCAAGATCGAGAACGGGCACGTCCGCCCGGACTTCCCGACGCTGTCGGTGCTGCTCGCGCTCTACAACGCCGACGAGGAGCAGCGGCAGGCGGCCGAGTCCCTGTGGGAGGACGCCGTCGAGGAGTCGACGTTGGTCGAGCACACGGTGGACATGAGCCCGAAGTACCGGGCCTTCCTGCGCTCGGAAGCCGACGCGGTGTCGGCGCGGACGCTCCAGCAGACCGTCATTCCCGGCCTGCTCCAGACCGCTCGGTACGCCACCGCGATCCACGTCGCCGAGCAGCGCTTCCAAACCGGCAAGCGGTCCTTGGAGAAGTCGGTGGCCTCGCGCTTGGCACGGCAACGGCGGCTCGTCGACGAGCACAACCCGCTCACCCTCCACGCGGTCGTCGACGAGGCGGCCCTCCGTCGTGTCGTCGGTGGGCCGGAGGTCATGGTCGAGCAGTTGCGCCACCTGCTGGACAGCGCGGGCAAGCCGAACATCACGGTCCAGGTGCTGCCCTACCGGGCCGGCGCGCACGGCGTCATGACCAGCGCCATCACGATCCTCGGCTTCGACGACCGGAGCGACCCCGACTCGGTCTACCTGGAGTACCACGGTGGAGGTCGGTGGATCGAGGACGAAGCGACCGTCGCGGACTACGCGGCGGAGTTCGAAGCCCTGACTGCCTTGGCGCTGCCGACCGAGGAATCGGCCGCGCTGGTACGGGAGGTGGCAGCGGAGATGGAGGGACCATGAGCAGTTTCGGCGAGTTCAGGAAGTCGAGCCACAGCGGCGCGCAGAACGAGTGCGTCGAAGTGGCCGTCGCAGGTGAGCGCCTCGGCATCCGGGACAGCAAGAACCCGGAAGGCCCCGTGCTGACCTGGCCACGAGGCACGCTGGTCCGCCTCGTGACCGCTATCGGGGAAAGCCGCCTGGCGCGCTGACCGGTAGGGGCTGGGTGTCTCCGCACCGCACCACCCGGTGACACCCAGCCCTCGCGCAAGGGACGCGCGAGTGCCGCACCCCGCTGCAACTCCCGACGGACCAACGGTCCGCCGACCGCCGGGGCGCCCCGCTGGACGGAGCGTCAAGAGCCGTCGGAGGACCCGAGGTGCTCAGGACACGGGCCAGGTGTGCACGGGTTCGTTGGTGTGCATGAGGTCCCGGTAGGTGCGCAGCATCCGCCGCAGCGCCTCCGGCCGGTCCAGCGCCGTGTGGTCGTAGTGGCGGTGGAAGGTCCGGGCTTGCCAGGTGGCGCCGTTCATCCCGGTGAGGCACCGCTGTTCGATCACGCCCAGCAAGCGGTCGCGTTCGGCGGAGTCCACCTTCATCCGGACCAGGCCCTCGTGCGCCAGCGGCAGCAGTCGGCGCAGCACCAGCTCCACCGCCGGCACGGTGCCCAGCCCCGGCCAGTACACCTGCGCGTCGATCCCCGCCCGCGCGCCGGCGATGAAGTTGTCCTCGGCCGCGCTGAACGACATCTGGGACCACAGCGGCCGTTCCTCCTCGGCCAGCATCCGCACCAGGCCGTAGTAGAACGCCCCGTTCGCCAGCATGTCGACCACAGTCGGACCGGCCGGCAGCGTCCGGTTCTCCACCCGCAGGTGCGGCTGGTCCCGCACCACGTCGTAGACCGGCCGGTTCCACCGGTAGACCGTGCCGTTGTGCAACCGCAGCTCCGCCAACGACGGCGTGTCGCCGCGCTCCAGCACCTGCACCGGGTCTTCCTCGTCGCAGATCGGCAGCAACGCCGGGAAGTACCGCACGTTCTCCTCGAACAGGTCGAAGATCGACGTGATCCACCGCTCGCCGAACCACACCCGCGGTCGGACGCCCTGCTCCTTCAGCTCGTCGCTGCGCGTGTCCGTGGCCTGCTGGAACAACGCGATCCGGGTCTCCCGCCACAGCTCCTTGCCCAGCAGGAACGGCGAGTTCGCCCCGATCGCCACCTGCACCCCGGCGATCGCCTGCGCCGCGTTCCAGTACACCGGGAACGACTCCGGCGACACCTGGAGGTGGAACTGCACGCTCGTGCACGCGGCTTCCGGGACGATCGAGTCGGCGGTCAGCTGCAACCGCTCGACCCCGTTGATCCCGATGTGCAGGTCCTCGCCCCGCGCCGCCAGCACCTGCTCGTTGAGCAACGCGTACCGGGGGTTCCCGGACAGCGCGGACACCGCCAGGTGCTTCGGCTGCAACGTCGGCAGGATCCCGACCATCACCATGTGCGCGTCCACGCCCCGGGCCTTGTGCTCGGCCTCGTTCAGCGACGTCCGCACGACGTCCTCGAACTCCGAGATGCCGCCGGCGGTCAGCAACCGGGGCGCGACGTTGATCTCCAGGTTCCACTGGCCCAGCTCGGTCACGAAATCCGGGTCGCAGATCGCCTCCAGCGCCTCCGCGTTGCGCATCGCCGGGTCGCCCGCGTCGTCCACCAGGTTGAGCTCGATCTCCATCCCGGTGGTCGGCCGGTCGAACTCGAACCGCGACTCCTCCAGCATCCGGGCGAACACGTCCAGGCAGCGGCGCACCTTCGTGCGGTAGCGCGTCCGGTCGTCCCGGGTGAACTGCTGTCGCCCGACCTCGTCGCCCATACCGCCGCCTTCCAGCCGTGATCAGCGCGCGGGTACCGCGATAGCGGTCACCACAAACCCCTCCCGCGCCAGCCAGCGACCGCTGAACCCGTCGAGCACCACGCCGTCCACCACCGGGGGCTCGATGAGGATGCGCGCGGTGAACGTGCCGTCGTCCGGGTTGATGGTCACCTCCGCATCCTCGAACCCCAGCCACTTCCGCGCCAACGGGAACCACGCCTTGTAGACGCTCTCCTTCGCGCTGAACAGCAGCCGGTCCCACGCCACCTTGTCGCCCGACGCCCTCAGCCCGGGCATCCGGGCCAGCTCACCCGGCACGGCGATGGCGTCCAGCACGCCTTCCGGCGTCGGCTCGTTCGGCTCGGCGTCGATCCCGATCGACCACACGTCGGCGACACGCCCCACGGCCGCCGCCCGGTAGCCCGTGCAGTGCGTGATGCTGCCGACGACACCCTCCGGCCACGTCGGCGCGCGCTTGTCCCCGGGTAGCAGGGGCACCGGCGGGAACCCGAGAGCGCCCAGCGCCGTGCGCGCGCAGTGCCGCCCCGTGGTGAACTCCTTGCGCCTCTTGTCCACCGACTTGGCGATGTGCTCCTCCTCCTCGGGGAACAGCACCAGCCCGTCGGGATCGCCGAAGACCTCGAACGCGGACACCGGCGGCGGCAGCAGCAGGTCGAGGATCATCGCGCGTCCCCCTCGCGCAGCACGTCCACCAGCGGCGCGGACGTCCAGCCGCGCGGCTTCCACTCCCGGGGGTAGCCGAGCGACACCTCGTCGAAGCGGACGCCGTCCTTGCGGATCGTGCGCGGGATGTGGAGGTGCCCGTAGACCACCGCCGCCGCCCGGAACCTCAGGTGCCAGTCCGCCGTCAGCTCGGTGCCGCACCACAACGCGAATTCGGGGTACCGCAGCACGAACGTGGGATCCCGAACGAGTGGCCAGTGATTGATCAGCACGGTCTGCAACGTACTGTCCACAGCGAGCAACCGCCGCTCGGTCTCCTCGACCCGCGCCACGCACCACGCCTCACGGCTCGGGTACGGGTCCGGGTGCAGGAAGTACTCGTCCGTGCAGATCACGCCGGCGGTCTGGGCGGCGTCCATCGCGGACGCCTTGTCGGTCGTGCCCGGCGGCCGGAACGTGTAGTCGTACAGCGTGAACAGCGGCGCCACCGCCACCGGCCCGCCCGCGCCCTCGAACACGGCGAACGGGTCCTCGGGCGTGAGCACGTCGATGCTCCGGCACAGCTCCACCAGCTGCTTGTAGCGCACCTCGCCGCGCGTCTGCACCGCGTCGTCCTTGGTGGTCCACAGCTCGTGGTTGCCCGGTGACCAGACCACCTTGGCGAACCGGCGGCGCAGGGTGTCCAACGCCCATTCGACGTCGTCGAACTTCTCCGCCACGTCGCCCGCCACGATTAACCAATCGTCCGGGGAGTGCGGGTGGATGGCTTCGACGAAGTCGCGGTTCTGCTGGTAGGTGATGTGCAGGTCACTGGTTGCGAGGAGTCGCGGCGGCTTGGTCACACCTTCGAGCGTATATCCGGGCGTTGGCGCTCTCAGCCAGTGACCGTTCATCCGTTCGTCGCTCCCTCGGAGCCGTTCGGCAGGGAGATGGTGTCCGCGTGACGCTGTACCGCTCCCGTTCGGCGCGCGTTCTCTTACCAGGGAGCGTCCGGGTTCCTAGCGTGATGGGCATCACGACAGTCCTGGGCGGAGGACCTGAGATGACCAACTACGTACGACCAGCGCAGCCGTTCGGTCGAACGGTGGGCGCGGAGATCGCCCGCCAGGTGCAGCAGCACGCGCACCCCGCGGTCGCGCCCAGGCGCACCGACGACGCCGCCCTGGCCATGTTGCTGCGCGCCCGCCAGCGCGGTGACGCCCAGCGGCAGGAGCCGTGGGTGCGCCGGGCGCCGGAAGCACCGCCCCGACCGCCGCACGCGGACGTGACCGAGCACCTCGCCGCGCGGTTGGTGCCGCCGTCGCTGTGGGCGGCGGTGGAGCCGCTGATCCCGCCCGCGAAGGTGCGCAGGCAGGGCGGTGGCCGGGGCCGGGTGTCGGACCGGGCGCTCTTCACGGCGATCGTGTTCGTGCTGACCAGCGGGTGCGCGTGGCGGCACCTGCCGCCGACGTTCGGCGTGACCGTGCCGACCGTGCACCGGCGGTTCCAGGAGTGGACCGAGGCCGGGTTGTGGCTGCGGCTGCGGCGGGTGGCGCTGGAAGGCGTGGTCGAGGACGCGGTGTGGCTGCGGCTGGTGCTGGAAGCGGCGGAACGACGTGGCGCGCGAGTCGCGGGCTGAACGAACGGAACGAGGGCAGGCGGACAGGCGTCCCAGAGGTGAACAGGAACGTCGGCTGATCCGCCCGGCCCCCAGTGTGGAGATGGAAGCGATGCAGGATTTGTCCAGGCGCCAGGTCGCCCTGCTCAGGGCGACCGAGGCGAACCGGGTCGACCTGACCCGCAGTGCCGAGCCGGATGTGCGGGTGGACGGGCTCCCGTTCTGCGACCCGACCACGGCCAGGTCCCTCGTGCACGCCGGTCTGATCGAAGCGGCGGTCCCCGTCGCACCCGGTCACCGCGCGCCGGCCCGCCTCACCGCCGCCGGGGCCGCGGCCCTGGGCATGGCCTTGCTCGTGGCCTGACGGGATCCTGGCCTGACGGGATTCTGGCCTGACGGGGGTCCTGGGCCGGTACCGGTACCGGCGGGTCGCGCGAGCGGTGCGGTGGAGCACGTGATCTCCGATCGCGTCATCCGCCCACCCTCGTCCGCCGCTAGGCGTGCACGCCCGCCTGGTACTTGGGGACCCGCACGCTGATCTTCGTCCCCAGCCCCTGCGCCGTCTCCACCACGAGACCGTAGTCGTCGCCGTAGCACCGGCGCAGTCGCTCGTCTATGTTCCCCAGCCCTATTCCGGCCGTCGCACCGACCTGTCCCGCCAGTGTGCGGCGCAGCGCGTCGGGGTCCATGCCGATGCCGTCGTCCTCGATGGTGATGTGCGCTTCCTCGCCCGCGTCCGCCGCCAGGATCGTGATGTGCCCCGGCCCGACCTTCCCCTCCATCCCGTGCCGCACCGCGTTCTCCACCAACGGCTGCAGGCACAGGAACGGCACGGTCACCGGCAGGACCTCGGGCGCGATCTGCAGCGTCACCTTCAGCCGCTCGCCGAACCTGGCCCGTTCCAGCGCCAGGTACTGGTCGATCGACTTCAGCTCCTCCGACAACGTGGTGAAGTCGCCCGCCCGGCGGAACGAGTAGCGGGTGAAGTCGGCGAAGTCCAGCAGCAGCGTGCGAGCGCGTTCAGGGTCCGTGCGCACGTAAGAGGCGATGGCGGACAGCGAGTTGTAGATGAAGTGCGGCGAGATCTGCGCCCGCAGCGCCCGCACCTCCGCCTCCACCAGCCGGGTCCGCGACCGGTCCAGTTCGGCCAGTTCCAGCTGGCCGGACGCCCACCTCGCCACCTCGTTCGTCGCCCGCACCAACCCGGCCGACGCCTCCCTGCTGTACGCCGCCAGCACACCGACCACCCGTCCCTCGACGGTGAGCGGCGCCAGGACGGCGGTGTGCACGGGGCAGTCGGCCGCCGAGCACGTGATGTCGAACGCCCGGGTGCGCCCCGTGGTGAACACGTCGGCGGCCAGGCCCATCGCCTCGGCCGCGTGGTGGTCGCCGTCGCCCTCCCACGCCACCACCTCGGTCTCGTCGGTCAACGCCAGCGCGGGCGTGCCCAGCAGCGTGCGCAGGTGCTTGGCCGACTTCTTCGCCGCCTCCGGCACCAACCCCGCCCGCAGCGGGGGAGCGGCGGACCACGCGGTGTGCAGGGTCTCGAACGTGATCCGCTGCTCGTGGGTCAGGAAGTCGTTGCGGGTGCGGGAAGTCCGCCACAGCGTGATCACCACGGCCAGCCCGGCGAGCAGGATCGCGCCGGCCGTCCACATCGCGGTCACAACCGGTCCTGACTGCGCAGACCCAGGTTCTCCGGCGCGTGCAAGCGCACCATGACGTGGTTCACCCCCGGAGGCACCTTGCGCGGCGTCAGCAGCGACACCACGTACATCACGACGAAACCCAGCGGCACGGTCCACGCGGCGGGCCGGGCCAGGAACACGTGGTACCACTCGCCCCTGCTGCCGCCGCTGATCGTCACCAGACCGGCCACCAGCGCGGGCAGCCCGCCGGCGATCATCCCGGCGACCGCGCCGGTCGTGGTCGTCCGCGTGCTCCAGATCCCCAGCACGAGCAACGGGCACAGCGACGACGCCGCCACCGCGAACGCCAGGCCCACCATGTCCGCCACCGGCACCTTGCCCACCAGCCACGTCATGCTCAACGGCACCAGCACGGCCAGCACCGTCGACACCCGGAACCCGCGCACGCCGCGCAACCGCAGCACGTCCCGGCTCAGCACACCGGCCAGCGACACCATCAACCCGGACGACGTGGACAGGAACGCGGCGAACGCCCCGCCGGCCACCAGCGCGCCCAGCAGCTGCCCGCCCAACCCGTCGATCATCCTGCTCGGCAGCACCAGCACCACCGCGTCCGTGTCCCCGGTCATCAGCAGCTCGGGCGTGTACAGCCGGCCGAGCGCGCCGTAGATCGGCGGCATCAGGTAGAACACGCCCAGCAGCCCCAGCACGATCAACGTGGTCCGCCGCGCCGCGCGGCCGTTCGGGTTGGTGTAGAAGCGCACGATCACGTGCGGGAGGCCCATGGTGCCCAGGAACGTGGCGATGATCAACGAGTACACCGCGTACAGCGGGAACCGCTCGCCGCCGCGCATGGGCAGCGCCCACACCTCGTTCGTGTTCGACGGGATCGACTGCACGTGCGGGACGGTCGCGCCCTGCGGGAACGTGAGCCGGGACCCGGCTGCCACCGTGTGCTCGCCGACGGTCAGCTCGGCGCCGCCGTCGACCCGCTCGCCGTCCACCCGGCCGGAGCCGTTGTACGGGGTGGACCGCTCGACCCGGAACGCCGTGTCGCTGTCGAACGTGACGGTCGTCTGCTTCGGGAACTCGGGGAACCCCGGCCCGGTCAGGTCACGCGCGCCGTGCGCGTGCCAGGCCATCACCAGGAACACCACCGGCACCGCGATCGCGGTCAGCTTGAGCCAGTACTGGAACGCCTGCACGAACGTGATGCTGCGCATCCCGCCGGAGATCACGTTGGTGGTCACCACGACCGCGACGACCAGCGCGCCCACCCAGTCCGGCGCGCCCGTCACCGTGTGCAGCGTCAGCCCGGCGCCCTGCAACTGCGGCAGCAGGTACAGCCACCCGATGCCCAGCGCGAACCCGCTCGCCACCGCGCGCACCGCCGGCGACGCGAACCGGGCCTCGGCGAAGTCCGGCAGCGTGTACGCGCCGCTGCGGCGCAGGGGAGCGGCGACCAGCGCCAGCAGCACCAGGTAGCCCGCCGTGTAGCCGACCGGGAACCACAGCATGTCCGGCCCGTGCGCGAAGATCAGCCCGGCGATGCCGACGAACGACGCCGCGGACAGGTACTCGCCGCCGATGGCCGACGCGTTCCACCACGGCGAGACCGTGCGCGAAGCGACGAAGAAGTCCGACGTGGTGCGCGAGATCCGCAGCCCGTACGTGCCCACCAACATCGTGCCGACCGCGACGACCAGCACCGCGATGATGCCGTACGTACTGCTCACGAGCGTTCCACGAGTTCGGCGAACTCCCGTTCGCTGCGCTCGGCCTGCCGCACGTAGAACCAGCCCGCCAGCACGAACACCGGGAACACCAGGCCGCCGAGCAGCAGCCACGGGAAGGGCAGGCCGAACAGCCGTTGCGCGGCGACCGACGGCATGGACGTGAACACCAGCGGCAGCGCCGCGACGCTCCCGCAGACCACCGCGCACAGCAGCAGGCCGAGCCGCCGCTGCGTCCGGATCAGCGATCGCATGTAGACCGCGCCCAGCTCGCTCTGCTCGTCGATCTCGCGCGAGGCGGGGTACGGGCGGGGAGCGCGCGGCGCGCGGGTGCGCGGGCTCGTCACCACCACCCGTTGGGTGTGCGGGCGCTGCGGGGAGCTCACGACGGCTGCCGGTTGCGGCGCACCAGCAGCTGCCGGAGGTGCCGGGCGTGGCGCCGGCTGACCGGCAGCACCGCGCCGCCGATGTTCACGCTCAGGTGCCCGTCCTCCAGCCGCAGCTCGTCGATGTGCCCGAGCGAGACGAGGTGACTGCGGTGGATGCGGACGAAGCCGGCCGACCGCCAGCGCTCTTCCAGCCCGTTGAGCGCGGCGCGGACCAATCCACTTCCGGTGGCCGTGTGCAGCCGCGCGTAATCGCCGTGCGCCTCGACGTACCGGATGTCGGCCAACCGGATGAACCGGGTGATGCCGCCCAGTTCGACCGGAATGACCTCATCGCCCACTTCAGGCGATTTCTCCGCCGGTGCGGCGCCCGCCGGTTCCGCCGTCTTCGAATCCAGCACTTCGTGCACGATCCGGTGCACGGACTCGGCCAACCGCTCCGCCCGCACCGGCTTGAGCAGGTAATCGAGCGCTTTCAGTTCGAAAGCCTCGACCGCCGGTTCCTGGTGCGCGGTGACGAAAACAATGCGCGGCGGCTGGGCGAACCGGGAGAGCACGCGGGCCAGGTCGAGCCCGTCGAGGCCCGGCATCCGGATGTCGAGGAAGACGGCGTCGACCGGCTGCCCGGCGTCCATGGCGCGGTGCAGGGTCCGCAACGCCTTGGTCGCGTCGGTGACGCCCTCGACGTGGGCGACTCGTGGATCGGAGCGCAGCAGGTAGACGAGGTCTTCGAGCGCGGGGGCCTCGTCGTCCACGGCGAGGACCCGCAACGTGCGCTCAAGCGCCCCACGGCGCTCCGGGCCCTCGCAGAGAGGGCAGGGAAGTCCTGAGGTCATGGAGTTCCAATGCGATGTGGTCGGCAGCGTCGGCGATTAGACCACCGGACGCCTATCCTCGCGCTTCGGGGTGGTCAAGGGCAATGACCGGCGTGCTGCCTGCGCGTCACCGAGGGTCATCTCCAGTTCGAGGGAGGCCTCCTCGGCCCGGCGCGCGGCGAGCGACACGGACGCCGCCGCCGCGCTCCCCACCAGCCTGCGCGTCGGTTCCCGCAATGCGAGGACGACGTCCGACCACTCGTTCGCCAACCTCGCCAACTCGGTGAGCGCGGAGACCAATTCCGCGGAAGTGCGGGGTGTCCCGTCCGCGATCCGCGCCAGGTCGAGGTGCGGATCGGAATCCATGGCATCCCCCAGGAGTAAGCCGCCGAAGTATCGACACCCGATGTTCTCGGTCCGGGTCGACGTGGTCAACGACCCGGTGGAGTGGTCTCAATTGGCGGGTGTAACCGAAACACCGGAAACAGAGGATACCCGCTTGTCACCGCCGCTTTCCCGCGCAATTCCCACTGGAGTGTTCCTCGTCATGTGGCGCACGGGTGGAAGGTTCAGGGTGCCGGACCGGAGGACTCGCGGTGCCGGAGTGGAGGACTCGCGGGGGTGGGTTAGGTGAGGGCGGTGATGGCGGCGGTGGCGAGGTGCTCGCACTGGCCGAAGCCGCTGCGGGCGGCGAGGTCGCGGCCCACGCGGGCGTGGCGGAGGGCTTCGGTGCGGCGGTCGTCGGCGGCCAGGGCGTGGACCAGGTGGATGTGCGACCGGCAGACGCCGAACCGGAAGTCCGACGACGCGGCCAGTTCCAGGGCGCGCAGGTGGGCGGCCACGGCGCGGGACGGCTTGCCCAGGTGGATCAGCACGAGCCCGAGCGCGTTGTGCACCTCCGACTCGATCCGCGGACTGCCGCCCAGCTCCTGCACCAGCGCCAACGCTCGCTGGGCCGTGCGCAGCGCCTCCGCGTGCTCCCCGCCCAGGCACAGCGCCACCGCCAGGTGCGCCATCGCCTCCGCCCGCGCGTGCCGGGCGCCCGTCCGGTACCACGCCGCCAGCGCGTGCCGCAGCAGCTCCACGGCCTTCGGGTAGTCACCGGCCGCCGTGCGGCACCGCGCGAGCAACGCGGCGCACGTGGCCTCCACGTTCATCCCGTCGGCCGACCTCGCCAGCTCCAGCGCCTCGGCCAGCAACGACTCCGCCGGCGCCAGGTCGCCGCGCATCATCCGCAACGCGCCGAGCCCGGCCAGCGCCCCGATCCGCACGTGCGGCCCGGCCCACGGCTCACCGCTCAACGCCATCATCCGCTCGAACGAGGCGAACGCGGCCGGCAGCTCGCCCAGCTCCAGGTGCACCACCCCGTCCAGCCCGGTGTGCAGCCACACCGTCCGCCCGGTCGGCCGGGCCGACCGCAGGTACCGCTGGGCGGTCCGCAGGTTGCCCAGGTTCCGGTGCTCCGCCGCGAGCCACACCAGCATCAGCGTCTCGGCGTCGTGGTCGCCCACCGCCCGCGCCGCGCCCAGCGCGGCGTCGATCGCGTGCACGAACTCCACGTGGTGCCCGTGCGACCCGAAGTACCCGCCGACCGCGTCGATCAGCTGCCACGTCATCGGCAGCGGCCCGTGCACCGCGCAGTGCTCCGTCGCCGCCAGCACGCTGGCCCGTTCGGCGTCCAGCCACGTCCGGGCGACCTCGGGGCTCATCCGCGGCGGCCCGGACACGCCCAGCTCCGGGTACAGCACGTCGCCGACCTCGACCGACGTGCGCAGGTACCAGTCGAACAGCCGCTGCCGCGCCGCCTCCACGTCGTCGCCCGCCGCCTCGGCCCGGTCCGCCGCGTAGACGTGCAGCAGGTCGTGCAGCGAGAACCGGTCCGCCCCGACCCGCTGCACCAGGTGCGCCGACGCCAGGTGCTCCAGCAGCCCGCCGGCGACGTCGTCCGGCACGTCCAGCAGCGCCGCCGCGCCGGACACGCTGAAGTCCGGCCCCGGGACCAGCCCCACCACCCGGAACAGGCGTGCCGCGTCCGGCGCCAACGCCGCGTACGACAGGTCGAACGCCCGCCGCACCGCCGCCGTGTCGTCGTTGTCCACCGCCAGCGCGGACAGCCGGTCGCCGCCGCGCAGCTCGTCCACGTACGACGCGACGTCGGCGTGCGGCGCGCCGACCAGGTTCCCCAACGCGATCCGCAGCGCGAGCGGCAGGTAGCCGCACAGCCGGGCCAGCTCGCTCAGCGCGTCGAACTGCGCCACCGCCGCCTCCGGCCCGAGCGATCGGGCCAGCAGCTTCCACGCCTCGTCGACCCGCAGCACGTCCAGCCGCACCGTCGTGGCCGGCAGCCGCAGCTCGTTCCGGCTGGTGATCACCACCGAGCAGCCTGGGTCGGCGGGCAGCAGCGGCAGCACCTGGTCGACCGACGCCGCGTTGTCCAGCGTGATCAGCACCCGCCGGCCGCGCAGCCGGGACCGGTAGCTGCGGACCAGCTCGTCCTCGTCCACCGGGATGTGGTCGGCCCGCACGTCCATCGCCCGCAGGAACCGCGCCAGCACCGCGGACGTCGACAGCGGCGGCGACGTGGAGTACCCGCGCAGGTTCACGTACAGCTGCCCGTCCGGGTACCGGTCGCGCACCGCGTGCCCCACCGACGTGGCGAACGCCGTCTTGCCCACCCCCGGCGGCCCGCACACCACCACGGTCGCCGACGCCCGCGTCAGCAGCCCGGTCACCCTCGCCAGCTCCGCGCCGCGCCCCACGAAGTTGCCCACCGGCGCGGGCAGCTGCGACACGGGCGCCCACGTGTTCGCCGCCGGCTGGTACAGCGCCGGGTCGCCGGTCAGGATCGCGTGGTGCACCGCGCGCAGCGAGTCGCTCGGGTCCACGCCCAGCTCCCGCGCCAGCGCCGTCGACGCCTGCCGGTACGCGTCCAGCGCGTCCGCCTGCCGGTCCACCCGGTACAGCGCCACCATCAGCTGCGACCAGAACCGCTCCCGCAGCGGGTGCTGCGCGGTCAGCCGGCGCAGGTCCGCGATCACCTCGTCGCACCGGTCCAGCCGCAGCTTCACGTCCACCAGCTCCGAGATCGCCCGCAGCCGCCGCTCGGCGAGGTTCGGCACCTCCGTCTCGTGCAGCGAGTCGGACGGCACGTCGGCCAGCGGCGGGCCGCGCCAGAGGTCCAGTGCCCGTTCGTACACCGCCGCGGCGGCCGGGAAGTCCTCGGCGGCGGCCAGCGCCGCGCCCTGCTCGGCCAGCGCCTCGAACCGGTGCAGGTCCAGCGCGTCGGGCGGCAGGTCGATCCGGTAGCCGGTGGGCGTGGTGTGGATGAGCTGCGGGTCGCCGAGCGTGCGCCGCAACCGCATCACGTACACGGGCAGCGTCTGCGCGGCGCGGTCCGGCGGCGTCTCGCCCCAGACCCGGCGGATCAGGTCGCTCGCGGGCACCGAGCGGTTCGCGCTCAGCAGCAGGGTCGCCAGGACGATGCGGTGCTTGGCGGCGGTGACCGGGACCGAACGGCCGTCCCGGCGGACCACGATGGCCCCCAGCACGCCGAACTCGTCCTGAGACAGGGTCAACCGCCTCCGTTCTCTCCCGACGTGGACATGCTGGTGCTCCGGTTCGCACCGGAGTACCACCGGATGGACCCCGCGGCTGCTACAGCCTGCCGACTTCGGTGATCCGCACCGCGGCCGTGCCGATCTCGTCCGACTCGGCCAGGTCGACCTCGGCGGTGAAGCCCCAGTCGTGGTCCTTCGCCGGGTCGTCGAACGCCTGCCGCACCCGCCACAGCCCCGGCTCCTGGGTGATCGTCAGCAGCGCCGGCCCGCGCGCGTCCGGCCCCATGCCGATCTCGTCGTGCTCCTCGAAGTACGGCTCCAGCGCGTCCTGCCACTCCTCGGCGGTCCAGCCCGCCTCGGCGTCCAGCTGCCCCAGCTCGTAGTAGTCGCGCCGGGCCGCCAGCTCCACCCGCCGGAACAGCGCGTTGCGCACCAGGACGCGGAACGCCCGGACGTTGCCGGTGACCGCTGGAGGCGAGTCGCTGATCGACGCTTCCACGGTGGCGCCCTCGGTGGGGTTGCGCAGCTTCTCCCACTCGTCCAGCAGGCTGGAGTCGACCTGGCGGACCAGCTCGCCCAGCCACTCCTGGAGGTCGCTCAGCTCCTCGGTCTTGGCGTCCTCGGGGACGGTCTGCCGCAGCGCCTTGTACGCGTCGGCCAGGTACCGCAGCACCAGGCCCTCCGAGCGCGCCAACTGGTAGTGCGAGACGTACTCGGTGAACGTCATCGCCCGCTCGAACATGTCCCGCACCACGGACTTCGGCGACAGGTGGTGGTCGGCGACCCACGGGTGCCCGCGCCGGTACGTGGTGAACGCGGCGTCCAGCAGCTCGGCGAGCGGCTTCGGGTACGTCACCTCGTCCAGCAGCTCCATCCGCTGGTCGTACTCGATGCCCTCGGACTTCATCGCGCCGATGGCCTCGCCGCGCGCCTTGTGCTCCTGCGCGGACAGCACCTGGCGCGGGTCGTCCAGGGTGGACTCGATGACGGACAGCACGTCCAGCGGGTAGCTCGGCGACTCGCGGTCCAGCAGTTCGACGGCGGCCAGCGCGAACGGCGACAGCGGCTGGTTGAGCGCGAAGTTCACCTGGAGGTCCACGGTGAGCCGGATCTCGCCGCCCTGCCGCTCCACCACGCCCGCCGCCAGCAGGCCCCGGTACATCTGGATGGCGCGCAGGATGTGCCGGCGCTGCGCCGGCCGCTCCTCGTGGTTGTCCTCCAGCAGGTGCCGCATCGCGCCGAACGCGTCACCGGGACGGCCGATCACGTTCAGCAGCATGGCGTGGCTGACCTGGAAGCTGGACGTCAGCGGTTCCGGCTCGGCGTTCTTCAGCCGCTCGAACGTCTGGTCGCTCCACGACACGAAGCCCTCGGGCGCCTTCTTGCGCACCACCTTGCGCCGCTTCTTCGGGTCGTCGCCGGCCTTGGCCAGCGCCTTCTCGTTCTCCACCACGTGGTCGGGCGCCTGCACCACGACCGTGCCGACGGTGTCGTAGCCCGCGCGGCCCGCCCGTCCCGCGATCTGGTGGAACTCGCGGGCCTTCAGGTGCCGGGTGCGCTGGCCGTCGTACTTCGACAGGGCGGTGAAGACGACCGTGCGGATCGGGACGTTGATGCCCACGCCGAGCGTGTCCGTGCCGCAGATGACCTTCAGCAGGCCGGCCTGGGCGAGCTGCTCCACCAGCCGCCGGTACTTCGGCAGCATGCCCGCATGGTGCACCCCGATCCCGTGCCGGACCAGGCGGGACAGGGTCTTGCCGAACCCGGAGGTGAACCGGAACCGGCCGATCGTGGCCGCGATGGCGTCCTTCTCGGCGCGGGTGGCGACGTTCACGCTCATCAGCGACTGGGCGCGTTCGAGGGCGGAGGCCTGGGTGAAGTGCACGACGTAGACCGGGGCCTCGCGGCCGTGCAGGAGCTCTTCGATCGTCTCGTGCAGCGGGGTGGTGACGTACTGGAAGTTCAGCGGGACGGGGCGTTCGGCGGACCGGACCACCGTCGTCGCGCGACCGGTGCGGCGGGTGAGGTCCTTCTCGAAGAACGCGACGTCGCCGAGCGTGGCCGACATGAGGAGAAACTGGGCCTGCGGCAGCTCGATCAGCGGCACCTGCCACGCCCAGCCGCGGTCCGGCTCGGAGTAGAAGTGGAACTCGTCCATGACGACCTGACCGACGTCGGCCTTCGTGCCGTCGCGCAGGGCGATGTTGGCCAGGATCTCGGCCGTGCAGCAGATGATGGGCGCGGTCTCGTTGACGCTCGCGTCGCCGGTCATCATGCCGACGTTCTCCGGGCCGAAAGTCTCGATCAGGGCGAAGAACTTCTCCGACACGAGGGCCTTGATGGGCGCCGTGTAGAACGTCCGCTTGCCCTCCGCGAGCGCGGCGAAGTGCGCGCCGGTGGCGACCAGCGACTTGCCGGAGCCGGTGGGGGTGCTGAGGATGACGTTCGAGCCGGAGACGATCTCGATCAACGCCTCCTGCTGCGCCGGGTACAGCGACAGCCCCCGTCCCTGCGCCCACTCGGCGAAGCTGTCGTAGAGGAGGTCGGGGTCGGGGGTGGCCGGCAGGCGGTCGGTGAGAGTCATCGCAGGCAGAGCATAGTGGTAACGCGCAGTGAGCAGCGCCCGCCCGATCCGCCCTGTGGCCGGCCGGCCGTCCGGATCGGTCCGAGGTGTGATCGGGATCGTTGTTGCAACGAGCTGGCCATAGCGGGTCATGGGCAACTAGCGTGTGACCCGTGTCCGATCCGGTAGCAATGCACATGAGCGACGGCCTGCTCGACGCGCCGACGTCGCTGCTGTTCGTGGCGGTCGCGGTCGCGGGGGTGGGCGTGGCGCTGGCCAAGGCGCGCGGCGACCTCGACGACCGGACCGCGCCGCTCGCCGGCCTGGTGGCGGCCTTCGTGTTCGCCACCCAGATGCTCAACTTCCCGGTGCTGCCCGGCGTCAGCGGCCACCTGCTCGGCGGCGCGCTGGCCGCGATCCTGGTCGGACCGTGGGTCGGCGCGCTGTGCGTGACGATCGTGCTGGTGGTCCAGTCCCTCTTCTTCGCCGACGGCGGCGTCACCGCGCTCGGCGCGAACATCACCAACATGGCCCTGATCGGCACCGCGGTCGGCTACCTCACGGCCGTGGCGCTGCGGAAGGTCGCCACCCGCAACAAGGGCGGTCTGGCGGCGGTCGCGTTCGTGTCCGCGCTGGTCAACACCGTGCTCGCGTCGTTCGGCTTCGTGCTGGAGTACGCGATCGGCGGCCAGGGCGGTGTCGCGTTCGGCACGGTCGCCACCGCCGTGCTCGGCGTGCACGTGCTCATCGGCATCGGCGAGGGCGTGATCACGGCGGTCACCGTGACGGCGGTCGCCGCGGCCCGACCGGACCTCGTGTACCTGCTGCGCGGCGTGCCGCAGAAGTTGGAGCTGAAGACGTGAAGCAGCGCTTCTTCGCAGTGTTCGCGGTGGTCAGCCTGGTTCTGGCGGGCGCTGTCTCCTACTTCGCCGACGGGAACCCGGACGGGCTCGACCACGTCACCGAGCAGCACGGCATCGCCGAGCACGCGCAGGACCACCCGCTGGCCGGGTCGCCGCTGGCGGACTACGCGGTGGCCGGCGACGACCGGTTCACCGGGCTCGCGGGCGTGCTCGGCGTCGTCGCCACGCTGGTTCTCGCCGGTGGCCTGTTCTGGTTGCTGCGCAAGCGTTCCGACGTGGAACCCGATGTGAAGCCCGACGCGAAGTCGACCTGAGGTGGGCGCGGGCCACGGGTTCCTGCACCGGCCCGGCGACTCGCCGGTGCACCGCCTCACGCCGCAGACGAAGATCGTCGCCACGGTGGTGGCGGTGCTGTGCGTGGTGGCGACGCCGCGCGAGGCCTTCTGGGCGTTCGGCGTCTACCTGCTCGCGCTCACCGCGGTCTGGGCGGTGGCCCGCGTCCCGGTGCGCTGGTTCGCCGCGCGCTCCGTGATCGAGGCGCCGTTCGTGCTGCTGGCCCTGCTCCTGCCGTTCACCGGCGCGGGGGACCGGGTCGACGTGCTGGGCGTGTCCGTGTCCGAGGAGGGCGCGCTGGCCGGGTGGAACATCCTGGCCAAGGGCACGCTCGGCCTGCTGACGTCGTTGACGCTCGCCGCCACCACCGCGCCCCAGGACATCCTGCTGGGCCTGCAACGCCTGCGCATGCCGTCGGTCCTGATCACCATCGCCACGCTGATGCTCCGCTACGCCGAGGTGATCGTGGGCGAGGCCAAGCGGATGCGGGTGGCCCGGATCTCGCGCGGTGACGACCCGAGGTTCCTGTGGCAGCTCGGCGCGACCGCACGGGGCATCGGCAGCCTGTTCATCCGCTCCTACGAACGGGGTGAGAGGGTGCACCTCGCCATGGTGTCGCGCGGGTGGACGGGCCGGATGCCCGACAGCGGGGGGTCTCCGGACGTCGTCGCGCCGCGACGGTCCGCGCCCGCGCTCGTGGTCGAGCGCCTGGCCTACGCCTACCCGGACGGCCACCAGGCCCTGTTCGGCATCGACCTGAAGGTCGAGCGCGGCGAGCGCGTCGCCGTCCTCGGGCCCAACGGCGCGGGCAAGACGACGTTCGCGCTGCACCTCAACGGCGTGCTGGGCGGCGGTTCGGGCCGGGTCGAGGTGGCCGGGCTGCCGGTGGAGAAGAAGCACCTCAAGGAGATCCGCCGCCGCGTCGGGGTGGTCTTCCAGGACCCCGACGACCAGCTGTTCCTGCCCACCGCGCGGCAGGACGTGGCGTTCGGCCCGACGAACTTCGGGCTGCGCGGCGCGGAACTGGACGAGCGGGTGGACCACGCGTTGCGCGCGGTCGGCATGGAGGAGTTCGGGGACCGGTCGCCGCTGCACCTGTCCGGCGGCCAGCGCCGTCGCGTCGCGCTGGCCACCGTGCTGGCCTGCGACCCGGAGATCCTGGTGCTCGACGAGCCCTCGGCGAACCTGGAACCGGTGGCCCGCCGAGAGCTGGCCGAGGTGTTGCTGGGGTTGGACCGCACCATGCTGATGGTCACGCACGACCTGCCCTACGCCTTGCAGCTGTGCCCGCGCAGCGTGTTGATCGACGGCGGTGTCGTGGTGGCCGACGGACCGACGCGGGAGCTCCTGGCCGACACCGGGCTGCTCGCCCGGCACCGGCTGGAGCTCCCGTTCGGGTTCCGCCTCGACTAGCCGCCTCGACTGGCCGCCCGGGGAGTTACGGGCTGGTGCAGGTCACCGTGGGCAGCGAGTTGGTGCTGCCCGAGTAGGTGGCCGTGAAGCCGAACTTGACCGACGCCTCCGGCGCCACCGTGCCGTTCCACGCGGCGTTCTTGACGATCACCTGCGCACCGGAGCCGGACTTGACGCCGCTCCACAGGCTGTTGATCGACTGACCGTTCGCGTAGGTCCACGTCGCGGTCCAGCCGTTGTAGGCGCTGGTGCTGTGGTTCATCAGCTCGACCTCGCCCTGGAAGCCGCCCGACCACGCGCTGGTGATCTTGTAGATCGCCATGCACTTGGAGTCGCCGGGCTGGGTCGAGGTCGTCGTGGTGGTGCTGGTGGGCGTCGTCGTGGTGGTCGACGTGCTGGTGCTCGTCGACGTGGTGGTCGTGGTGGTGGGGGTCGTCGTGCCGCCGCCGCCGATACCGGTCACCTCGCCGTTGCCGCCGTCGAACGTCACGTCGGAGCAGTTGTAGAACGTCTCCGTGCTGTCCGACCGGGTCCACACCGAGTAGATGATGTGGCGACCGGACTTGCCGGACGGCAGGTTCGCGTTCCAGTAGTACTGGCCCTCGACCGTGCCCACGGCCCCGCTGTTCGCCGGGTTCGTGACGCTGTGGAACGGCGTGCTCTCCAGGTCGCTCCACGCCAGCGGGCGGTTGGGGCTCCAGCTGTCCTTGGTGACGTACAGGTGGAACGTGCCGGGGTGCGCGGCCCACTTGTTGTACGACCACGAGAAGTTGGCGCCCGCGGTCAGGTGGGTCACCGGGTAGTCGGCGCGGGCGGTGTCGAACCCGGCGAACGTCGGGTTGCCACCGCTGCACAGCTTGCCGTCGGGGATGAAGCCGCTGGTGCGGCCGGCCCCGTCGGAACGCAACACGCCGAACCAGTTGTAGAGGGCGTTGTCGCCACCCGCCGCCACCGCCGCGGCGCAACCGGGGTTCTTCGGCTGGATGTTGCCCTGCGGGGTCAGTCCGTCCCGCCAGCACAGGAAGGTCCGGCTGCCCGGCTTCATCATGGCGCCGTGCGCGGACGCCGTGGTGGGGCTGACCACGTTCACGAGCGTCGCGATCAGCAAGCCTGCCACACCGGCCGCGGCCAGCGCGATCCATCGTCGGGCCGTCACGTCGTTCACCTCCTCGTCGAGGTTCTGGGAGCGCTCCCAGGAACGGCTCGACTGTAGCCCCGCCCACGTCGATCTGTGAATGGGCCACTACGCAGTGCATCCGAGCGGCCCAGGGCATGCGGCCCTGTGGCCCTGGGGAGCTACACCCGGACGCGGGTACGCCGCCTGGGACGGTTCCCAGGTCGCACTGGTCCGCGCGGGTGCCCGCCGGGTGGCGCCGGCTGGTGCGGACGGTGCAGCACGCGGTGTGCCAGAGCGTTCCGGCGGTGCGGCGGAGCGGCCAGCACGGACGCGGCGAACGCCGTGGCCAAGAGGGTGAGCGCACCACCGAGCACCAAGGTCTCAGGCGCGCCGATCCGCTCGCACAGCCAGCAGAGCAGGGGAGCGCCGACCGCGCCCGCCCCCGCGCCGACGGCCGAGTTGACCGCCAGCAGCCGGCCGCGCATCCCGTCCTCGGTGTCCAGCTGGATGCGGGTGCTCATGGTCGTGTCGATGACCACCGCGCCCGCCGCGATCGGCAGCAGCACGATGGCGAACCCGAGCACGCCGGGCACCAGTCCGCTGGTGACCTGGAGCAGGCTCGTCCCGCACGCGACCGCGAGCAGCAGCCGCACGGTCAGCGCCCGGCGCGCCGCCGCGGCCAGCCCGCCCAGCACCGTGCCGGTAGCGAACACCGTCGACAGCAGGCCGTACGTGGTCGCGTCCGGGCTCATCGCGGCCATCGTGACCTGGTAGTTGCGCCCCAGGCTGGACAGCGTGAAACCGAGCGCGAACAGCAGGAGCAGGCGCCGCTGGCGGTGACGTAGCGCAGACCGGCGGCGACACCGACCCGGTCGGACGGGCCGGCCTCCAACGGGTGCAGCTCGTCCCGCCGGATGGCGGCCACCGCGACGGCCGCGCAACACATAGGTGGCGCTTCCCGGGTTCACACCCGATGATCAGTGAAAGCAGTCACGTGGCGCTCTGCATGGCGAGCGCCGCCAGCCGGCTCAGTGCCTGCTCGATGTACTCGTCCGTTATTTCGTGCGCTTCACCACCGACGGCCTCCGGGTGGTCGCCCCTCACGTCCAGGTGCAGCACCACGCGGCAGCGGCCGGGGCCTCGCTCGTCCACCTGGAGCCACCCGGAGTAGCCGCCGCCCGCGAGGTCGCCCCACTCCAGCCGGCGCTGGTCGTCGTCCGCGGCCAGGTAGCCCTCGCCCTCGCCGACCTCGTCGCCCATCGACACCCGTCCGGTGACCCGTTCCGGGCCGCTCGGCTCGACCTGGAGCCCGTCCGGCAGCCACGCCTGCATCGCCCCCACGTCCTTGGCGAGGTCGAACACCACCCGCGCGTCCACCGGGACCGTCTGCTCATGCTCGAACACAGCCATGCCGGCAGCAGTACCCCCGACGCCGGTCGGCTACACCGCGGTGGGCGTCCACTCCCCGATCGTGGCCAGTCGCACGCGGTGCGGACTGGCCGGCCGCATACCCGCGTCCACGCACCGGCGCACCACGCCGGAGTGCTCGCCCAGCAGCCGCAGTCCGCGGCGGACGAGCAGCGGCACCGGCTTGCGGGCCTCCGCCACGTCCCGGGCGAACCGGCGGACGGCCGTGACCACGGCGTTGGGCGTGAGCACGACGGCGTCCGCCAGCACGCCGGCCTCGCGGCAGCCCGCCACCAGCCGGTCCGCGAACAGGCCCTCGGCGATGAACAGTCCGGGCGCGGTCACCGTCCGGCAGCCGACCCGCTTGTTCTCCTGGCCCATCGCGTAGACCGGCGCCTCGACCGTGCCGGTGGTCGCCAACTCCACCACGGCGGCCAGCGCGTCGGCGGTGTTCCAGGAGCCCTCGGCGTCCCAGTCCGGGCGACCGGCGTCGTCACGGGGGAGCAGCGGGTCGTCACCCTCGCGGTAGAAGTCGTCCAGCCGCAGCACGGGCAGACCGAGGTGGGCGGCGAGCGTGGACTTGCCCGAACCGGAAGGACCGGCGAGCAGCACGGCGCGCGCGTGAACGGCAGGTGACGGCACGGGGGACGATTTTCGCACAGCGCCTTGTCCCGCCGTGCACCGCCGCTTCTCCCCGCGTGCACCCGCACTGGTCACGCGGGCGCGGGCACACCACGATGGGGGCATGGTCGTCAGGGTGCGCGGCGTCGAGGACGCCAGGCGGATGCGCGAAGAGCTGCGGGACGAGCGGCACGGTTCCAGGGCGGTGACGCCGGTGATCGCGCCGCCGACCGGCGCGGGCGCGGCGGGTGTGGTGGCCGAGGGCGGCGACCGGATCGAGGTGGACCTGGACGAGTTCACCCGGGCCGAGTCCCGCCTCGCCGAGCTGCACGGCACGCTGTCCGAGCTGCTGGGGCGGGCCGGTGGCGAGCTGGGGCAGCCGCTCGGCGACGGCCGGGGCCCGGTGGCGCGGCACATGCGGCAGGCGTTCGGGCTGCGCGCCGGTGAGCTGGGAGGCGGCGTGCAGGCGGCGTTGCGGTCGTACCTGGACGAGCTGGACGCGTTGCGCGACGCGTTGCACCGAGTCGGCGCGACGCACCGGGCCGAGGACGAGCAGGTGGCCGAAGGGCTGGGGCGACGGTGAACCGGGACGAGTACTACTCCAAGAACCACAAGCCGTCGGCCGCCGCCCGGCGCCGGGGCGAGCGGCGGGTGCGGCAGCGGAGGGCGAACCGGCAGCCGGAGAACTTCGGCAAGATCAACTGGAACGCGTACACGCACCGGACGCTGTGGGACATGGTGAAGTCCGCCGACACCGCGCGGATGACCGCGCGGATGGTCGCCTGGCGGTCGCTGGCGGACGAGGTCGACCAGGCGACCGCCGACGTGCAGAAGATCGTGCAGCAGCTCGTGGTGTCGTGGCGCGGTCCGTCCGCGGTGGCTGCGGCCGGATCGGCGTCGAGGCTGACCGAGTGGGCGGCGGACGCGTCGAAGCGGGCGTGCGCGGTCGGCTCGGGGCTCGACGCGTACACGTCTGCGGTGGACGAGGCGGCCAGGCGGATGCCGGAGCCGGTGCACCCGGACGCGGAGCGGTGGTTCCGCGACGGGTACGACGTGACCACGCTCGACGGGCCCCAGGGCGCCTACATGCTGGACCAGCTGCTGGACGACCACATGCCGTCCAAGAAGGAGCAGCAGGCGGCGCGGGCGGAGGCGGTGCGGGTGATGGAGGAGTACGAGTCCGCCAGCCGAGGCGTGCACACCACGCTGCCGACGTTCGACAACGCGCCCGGTGTCACCCGGGTCGAGCCGGACCACCGGCCCGTGTCCCCGCCGCTGCCCCCTCCCTCGCCTCTGCCTGTCCCGCCCGTCGTGCCGCCTGCCGTGGCCGTGCCCACGCCCGGTGTCTCGTCGGGGGAGGGCACGACGTCGGTGGCGGCGGCCGTCGCGCCGGCGGTGGGCGCGTCCACGGGCGGTCAGGGCACGTTCGGCGTTCCCGGAGGCGGTGTCCACGGCGGGATCAGCGGCGGCGTCCACGGGGTGCCCGGCAGTGGCCACGGCGGTTACGGCGGCGGTTCGTTCGGGCCGATCGGCTCGGGCGGCGCGTCCGGCGTGCTCGGTGCGGTGCCCGGCGGCGCGGCGGCCCGGGGCGGCATCGGACCGGTCGTCGGCGCGGGCGGCCCCCAGGGCTTCGGCATGTACCCGCCGATGGCGCCGGGCAACCGCGAGGAGGACGCCGAGCACCGCAACCGCTACGACAACGGCCTGGACCTGCTGGACGACCTGCCGCCCGCGTTCCCGCCGGTGCTCGGCGAATGAGCGACGGCTTCCGGGTCGACCCGGACGCGTTGACCGCGTTCGCGGGCCGGTTGGACGAGGCCGCCGACGAGGTCGGCGCCGCCGCGTCCACTGTGGAGGGACCGCTGGGCGACCTCGGTCCGGAGGGCGTCACGGAGGCGGTCGGGCAGCTGGTGGCCGAGTGGGCGCGGACGTTGCGGGGCGTGCGGTTGGACGTGGTGGCGGACGAGGTCCGGGCGGCGGCCGAGACCTACCACCAGGCCGACGAGCTGCGCCATGACTGACTACCGGGGCCTGGGGTTCGACCCCGCGCCGGGCCACGCGGGCGCGGTGGCGGCGGCGAGCGAGCGGTGCGCGGTCGCCTTCACGGTTCCCGGTACGCCGCCGGAGGGGTGGACGGGTGCGGCGGCGGACGGGTTCAGGACCCGGTTGGAGGCGGTGGTGTCGGAGCTGACGGCGGTGCGGCGCGCGATGCGGGCGGCGGCCGAGGTGCTCGACGGGTGGGCCACCACGGTGTTGGGCAACCAGCGGCGGGCCGAGGAGCTGGACCGGCGCGCGCTGGGGCTGCGGCGGTCTCTCGCCGACGCCGCCGACGAGGTCGACCGGACCGGTGCGATGGCGAGCTTCACCGCCGCCGACGGCGAGGCGCACGAGCGGGCCGTGACGCGGCACGACGACCTGCGGCGGCAGCTGGACGAGGTGCTGGAGGAGGCCCGGCTGCTGGAGCGCGACCACCGCGCGGAGGCCGGGCGGGTCGCCGAGCGGCTGCGGTCCGAGGAGCCGTCGACCGCGATCGCGGACACCCTGACCGGCTTCTCGTCCCTCACCGCCGAGCTGGCGTCCGTGCTGCTCGGCGGTGGCCGGCCGGCCACCGGCAGGGGCGCGGCGGCGGCGTTCCGGGCGGGGCTCGGGTGAGACTCGATCCCGTGCCGGGGGTGACCCCGGTGGCACTCGGCACCCCCGACCACACCGCGGCGGAACTGGCAGCCGTGCTGCGTCGGCTCAAGGGCACGCGCGACCCCGGTCTTGAAGTCTCCGCGACGCAGGCCGCCGAGCTGGCGCACCGGCACGGCGCCGGGCTGCTGGCCGTGGTCGAGCACCCGGACGCGGACCCGGCGCTGCTGGTGGCGTGCGTGGTCCCGGTCGACCGCCCCGGACTGGACTTCCCCCTCGACGGCCCGGCGATCCGCGAGGTCACCCGTGGTGAGACGGCGACCGGCTACCCGGTGACGATCGTGGAACGCATCCCGGTGTCCGGGCCGGGCGCGCAGCTCCAGGTCGTGGTGACCGACCCGGACCACCCGCGGCTCGCGGTGTTCACGCTGCACTCGCCGACCGGGCGCGGCTGGCTCGACGTGTCCGGTGTCGCGGGCAGGTTCGTGTCGGGCATGCGGTTCAGCGATTGCGGAACTCGCTCGGAGTCCGCCCGACCACCTGGCGGAACGTCCGGGAGAAGTGGGCGGCGCTGACGAAACCGCAGTCCTTGGCGATCTCGCCGATGCCGCGCGCCGCCTTCGCCGGATCGGCCAGCAACGCCTTCGCCCGGTCGATCCGCAGGCCGCGGATGCGCTCGGACACGCCCTGCCCGTCGTCGAAGAGCTGGTAGAGGCGGCGGCGGGAGATGAACAACGCCTCGGCCACCCGGTCCGCGCCCAGGTCCGGGTCCGCCAGGTGCTCCCGCATGTACTCCAACGCTTCGCGCCGCCGGGCGACCAGCGAGTCGACGCGGTCCAGCTCGGCGCGCAGGGCGCTGCGCAGCACCAGTTCGGCCAACCCGAACAGGTGGTGGGACAGGCCGTGCGGGTCCAGGACGTGCGCCGCGGCGAGCACGTGCGCCACCGCGCCGGAGAACACCGCGTGCAGCGCCGCGTCCACCGGGACCGGCTGGAACATCAGCGGTTTCAGCTCGCCGAAGCCGACCGTCAGCCGCGCCTCGGCCATCGTCAGCATCACCACGTCCGGCAGGACGCGCAGGGCGCAGTCGGGAAACCGAAGCTCCGTCCCGTTGCCGGGCGCGCCCTTCGGGACCGTGCGGCCCACCAGCAGCTGGATGTGCTCGGGCGTGGACGCACCACCGCTGAGCGCGGCTTTGGCCGCCGCCGCACCGGATGCCCGCACAGTGAGGAACCCGCCGGCGACGTCCACGGTGGGCAGCGTAGCCGGCGTTGTCGCCCAACAGGCCGCGAAAGGCGGCTCCGGCCGCTACCTTCGTTGACCATGGCGCGACGTTCGGCGACCGCGGTCGTCCTGTCCCACCTGGAGTTCGACCTGTTGTGGGAGGACCTGGGCGTGGGGGAGCCGCCCTACCCGCTGGAAGTGCCCTCGCACGGCGAGACGATGGACGAACGGGACGCCATGGGCGCCGAAGTCCTCCGCACGCTGACCGAGGCCGGTCTGGCGGACGGCGGGGAGGTCTCGTCGGAGCTGGAGGACCTGTTCGGCCTGCTGTCCCACGGCGCGGTCTCGATCGACGCCCTGGTCTTCCGGCCGCACCCGTGGCGCGTGGTGGCGACGGCGCGGGGCACGCGCGGCGTCTTGGCCGTGCTGAACGACCGCGAAGTGGCCCTGGAGCCCATCACCGACCTGCCGTCCGCGATCACCAGGGTCATCGGCGACGCCCCGGCCGGCCCCGGCGAACAGGTCCGGATGCCCAGGTCCGCCTTCTCCGCCGCGATGGACGCCTACGCCACGTCCGGTCACGCCGCGATGGACCGCGCGCTCGCCCAGGCGGACATCACCGGCCGTGCGACCCGCGCGATCACCACCCTGGTCGACTCACCGCGCAAGTCGACCGGTCAACTGGCCGCCAACGGCCCCGCCGGCCGCTCCCGAACCCTGAGCTGGACCGACACCGCCGCCGGCCGCTACGCGCTGACCACCGAGCGGTTGGGCGACGAGGAGTGGGTCCACCTCTCCCCGGCCGACACCCCTTGGCTGACCCGCCACCTGACCGCGCTGCTCTCCGGCTCGCCCTAACCCCACCCTGCCGCACCGGCCCACGCGGGTGTTCAGGCGGCGATGGGCATGGGTGGTCGGTGTAGCATGTTCTGCCGGGGCCTCTGGGCCGGGTCGACGTGACGTGGCGGAATGAACGTCGGAACACCGCCGGTCATGGTGATCCGCCATGGTGAGTGGTGCACCAGCGTGTGATGCGCGCGGCACAGGAGAACCAGGTTCCCGAGATCGGTGTCCCCGCCCTCCGACCAATGCCGCACATGGTGCGCGTCGCACCACTTCGGTGGCCGTGAACACCCCGGAAAAGCGCATCCCCGGTCGCGGGCGTGCAGCGCTTTGCGCTGCGCCACACTCACCGTCCGCTTCGTCCGCCCCAGATCCACCACCTCGGAATCGCCACCCATCACGACCGGGATCACTTTGGCGTCGCACGCGATCCGCCGCGCCTGCGCCGCACTCACATAGCGGTCCCCGTCGAGCACCGCGTGCCCCACCCCACGCCGCAGCGTCTCCACATCCACCGTCACGCTGATGTGCGGACGCTCCCCGGCCTCGGACGGCAGGTCACCCGACCGCGACGCCAGCGACACCACATCCGCGAACGCCTCACCCAACCGATGCGCCCGATCCTTCGGACCCTCCGGACGCGGCACGGACAACGGCTCCAGCATCGCGGTGAACCGCGCCACGGACTCCGCCGACAACTCACCCCGGAACTCCACCCGCCCACCCGGCAGATCCCGCAGGTACACCACATCCGCAGGCTCCGCCGCCGGTTCGTCCAGCTCGTCCACCGCGTCCTGCTCGACCCGGTCCCGGATGCGGTCCGCCAGCTGCCGGACCACCTTCGGCTCCACCGACCGCGCCGCCTCGACCAGAACCTCCTCCGACCAGTCCGGCAGCTCCAGCGTCCCGACCGCCCGCGCCAACTCCCGCAGATGACCCTCCGACAACACCCCCTCCGCCAACGCCCCACCCACCACCCGGCACAGGGGCGGCAATGGCTGCCCGGTCGGCGCGACCGACGGCAGGAACAACCCCACCTGCGCGACCCACTGCTTGAAATCCGCCGGATTCGCCCGCACCAAGGCCCGGTACGAATCCAGGTCGTACCCGCAGCGCACCACCTCGGCGGACAATTCCAACCGCCGCCGGTGCGATGCCCGAATGGACGCTTCAACCTCCGCAACGGCGGCGAACACGTCATCCTCGGTCAACAACACCGGCACAACATCCATACCCAGAACAATAGTCGAACAAGTATTCGCACATCATCACCCGAGTAGGTGCGAAAACCAGCCGATAACGGCACGATCCGTTATCGGCCCGCACGGACGCGTGAATTCGGACCGAGATGGTCCTGCGGGCTATTCCGCCCGGACGACCGTGCGGGCAGCGAGGTCGTACGGCGTCCGGCCGCTGCCCACGAAGAGGGACACGACGTAGGAGAGCGGCAGCACGTAGGCGACCGCCGTCAGCACCCACACCTGCGGCGGCACGGACGCTTCGGCGCTCGCCCCGACGATGGCGATGGCGGCGGCGTGGCCGATCAGCCACGGCACCCCGATCTTCAGCGTGTTGCGGACCAGGGCGCGACGGAACGGGATCGGTGCTCCGGTGGCCGCGTCGACCACCCTCAGCCCGCGCACGCGCTTGCCCACCGTGGCCTGCCTGCCCGACTCGGAGGCGCTGAGCCAGAGCACCACCGGGACGACCGTCACGACCGTCGCGATGACGTTCAGCCCGACCTGACCGACAGCGGCCGTCACGCCGGTCAGGTACAGCGGCACGCCGACGGCAGCGGTGACGACCACCCACGCCAGGACGCACAGCCAGTCGATCAACCAGGCCAGCAGGCGGGCGAACGGGCGTGCGGTCATCGCCGGAATGTACGGCTTCCAACCGGTGCGCGGTCAGGCTTCGGCCGACCACCCGTCCGGCACGACCTCGCCCACCACCGCCAACCCGTCCGCCAAGGCCGCGGCGGCGGCTTCGTCGGCCAGGTCGCGGACCACACGGGCCAGCTCGTCGGGCCGCATGGTCAGCGCCTCCCTCGTGAACCTCAGGTCGACGGGCTTGCCGTGCAGGTCGACCACCACGGTCACCCCGGCCGCCGAAGCCTCCCGCCGGATGGCGTCCAGCCGCTCGCCGAGCCGCATCACACCCGCCAGGTCTCGGGAGTCGTGTCCTCGACCGACTCGGCCATCCGGGTCTCCACCGCCAGCCCCAGGGCGCTGACGTCACCGACAGCGCGGTGGACGCGGGCGTTGGCGCGGGCCGTCGCCGTGTCGACGAGGTCGAGGATCGCCTTCGCCAACAGGGCCTGCCCGAGCCTGAGCGACCGCGCGTCCAGCACCAGGTCCCGCAGGGCACCGCCGGGACCGACCTCCACCGCGATCCCGGTGTCCGGGTCGTGCGCGTCGCCCGTGATCACGGGTGCACCCCTCCGTAGAACGTCGCCGAGCTGAGCTTGTGCGTGTTCCGCCGCACGCCGTCACCGGAGTTGCCCTCGATCAGCGTCACCGTCCCGCCGGACACCTTCTCCACGATCCCGATGTGCGTGCTGGTCGCCGGGCTGTTCGGCCCCGACCCGAACAGCAGCACGTCACCCGGCTTCACGGCGCTCAGGCTCGTGTACGCCTTCCCGTGCCGCTGACCCCACCGGAACACGTCGCCGGTGAACGGCAGGACCGGGATGTCCACCCCGGCCTTGCGCCACATCGCCGTGGTGAACGACGCGCACCACGGCGCGGTCGGCCCGTACGGGTTGCGGTTGCTGCCCGGCGGGTTCTCGCGGGTGCCCAGCTGACGCCGTGCGGCCGAGATGATCGTCCGGGAACGGCCCCGGTCACGGGCGCGCGACGGCGCCGTCCGCCCGGCGCGGCCGTCCGCGACGCCGTCGTGCTCGACCTCCTTCTCCACCGCGCGCAGCTTGCGGGCGGCTTCCTCCATCTCGCCCCGCACGCGCCGCACGGTGGCCCTGGTCTCCTCGGTGTACCCGGGTTCCAGGTCCGCCGCCTGGGCCACGGCCTTGAGGAGCGCGGCCTGCGTGCCGACGGCCTTGCCCGCGTCGAGCAGCCTGGTCGCCCGGTCCAGGTACTCCTCGACCGCCTGTCGCGCCCGCGCGTGCCCGGTGGTCAACGCGCTCGACACCCCGGCGACGATCTTCTCCGCGTCCCGGGCGGCTTCGGCGGTCGCCCGCAACTGCCTGCCCAGCCGGTTCGACCGCTTCTCGAAACCCTCGGAGTTGTCGCCCTTCCAGTGCTCCAGCACGGTCTTGGCGGCCTTGTCGTGGTCCTCGTGCCGGTCGGTGAGGCCGGACGCGGTCTGGTGCAGCGCGTACTGCGCCTTCACCGCGTCCTCCGCCTTGCCGGCCAACGAGTTCCGGTGGCCGATCATGCTCTCGGCGAAGTGCCGGGCCATCTCACGGGTGTCCACTACCCCTCCCCTCCGCCACGCAGGACGCGAGCCGTGTCGTCGTCCTGCTCCTGGTACGCCCGGGCGGAACGGGCCGCGGACGTGGCGAGCGTGTCGGAGTTGCGCGCGACGCCCTTGACCTGCTTGCGCAGCGCCGCGCCGAAGTCGTCCAGCGCGTCGGCGAACCCGGACTGCCTGCCGATGCGCCCGAAGCTGTCCTCGGCGATCTCCCGCACTTCGCGGACGTGCCGCCGACCGAGCGCGGTGAGGTCGTCGGCCGTGTCCCGCGTCCGCCGCGCGTAGTCGCGCAGCACGCCCACGTCGACCGAGAACCCACCACCCCCGCGTGACCCGCCGCCTCCCGAGCCGCCTCCCCGGCCGCCTCGCGCGCCGCCGCGCCTCATCGCGTCCACGCCCCGCCGGGCCTCGTCCAGATGACGCTTGTAGGCGCCGCTCGTGTACGTGGTCCAAGGCGTCCACGACCGACCGTCGTCGGAGATCTTGTTCGCCGCACGCGCGTTCTCGGCCGGGTCGAACAGCTCCCGGTTCGACTCCAGCCCGAACTCGCGCCGCCGCGCCGGCCCCAGCGAGCCCAGCATGTTGACCTGCCACAGCCCGTACGAGTTGTCCGGCGGGGTCGCGTTGTGCGCCCGCGGGTCACCACCCGACTCGGCCAGCGCGACCGCCACCGCGATCGTCAGGTCCTGCCCGCGGAACCCCGCGTCGTGCGCGTACCGGGCGACCTGCTCCGGACTCAGCCTGCTCATGCCGCCACCCTGCACCGGCCACGACCTGCGGCGGAACCGGCGTTGCACGCTCGGACAGCGGCTGTGCACAGGAGAGCTACAGTCGAACACGTGGACGAAAGGCTGTTCGACGAGGGTTTGTTCGGCGTCGACCCGGAGGAGAAGGCCGCCCGCATCGCCGCGAACGCGCCGCTGGCCGTGCGGATGCGCCCGCGCACGCTGGACGAGGTCGTGGGGCAGGACCACCTGCTCGGTCCCGGCGCGCCGCTGCGCCGACTGGTGGAGGGCTCGTCACCGGCCTCGATCATGCTCTACGGCCCGCCCGGCACCGGCAAGACGACCCTCGCCACGCTCGTCTCCCAGGCCACCGGTCGGCGGTTCGCCGCCCTGTCCGCCCTGTCGGCGGGCGTGAAGGAGGTGCGCGCGGTCATCGAGGAGGCACGCCGCCGCCTGGTCCGGTCCGGCGAGTCGACCGTGCTGTTCATCGACGAGGTGCACCGGTTCTCCAAGACCCAGCAGGACGCCCTGCTCGGCGCGGTGGAGGACCGGATCGTGCTGCTGGTCGCGGCGACCACGGAGAACCCGTTCTTCTCCGTCGTCTCGCCGCTGCTGTCGCGGTCGCTGGTGCTGCAACTGCGGCCGTTGACCGACGACGCGGTGCGCGTGCTGGTCAAGCGGGCGATCGAGGACGCACGTGGTCTGCACGGCTCGATCACCGTGGAGCCCGACGCCGAGGACCACGTGGTGCGGCTGGCCGGTGGTGACGCCCGGCGCGCGTTGACGGCGCTGGAGGCGGCGGCGGACTCGGTCGGTCCGGGCGGTGTGCTCGACCTGGCGACGCTGGAGGCGACCGTCGACAAGGCGGCCGTGCGCTACGACCGGCAGGGCGACCAGCACTACGACGTGACCAGCGCGTTCATCAAGTCGATCCGGGGGTCCGATGTCGACGCCGCGCTGCACTACCTGGCCCGGATGATCGAGGCGGGGGAGGACCCGAGGTTCATCGCCCGGCGGTTGGTGATCCACGCCAGCGAGGACGTCGGCATGGCCGACCCGACCGCGTTGCAGACCTGCGTGGCCGCCGCGCAGGCCGTGCAGCTCATCGGGCTGCCGGAGTGCGCGCTGAACCTCGCTCAGGCCACCGTCCACCTGGCCACCGCGCCCAAGTCCAACGCCGTGACGACCGCGATCGGCGAGGCGATGGCGGACGTGCGGAAGGGCGCGATCGGCTCCGTGCCGGCGCACCTGCGCGACGGCCACTACGCGGGTGCGGCGAAGCTCGGCAACGCCCGGGGCTACCGCTACCCGCACGACGTGCCGGAGGGCGTGCTGACCCAGCAGTACGCGCCGGACGACCTGGTCGGGCGGGACTACTACCAGCCGACGGGCCGTGGCGCGGAACGCGTGATCGCCGAACGCCTCCCCAAGCTGCGCCGCGTGGTCAGGGGCGACGAGTAGCCCGGGGCAGCGAGCAGTCCGGGGGCGGCGAGTGGGTCGCCGCCCGCCCGGCAGCGGTAATTCCATTTCCGATCCGACCCCGTTCTGACACGGTGTGCTCGTGACAGACGTACCGCTGAACGGCCACGCCCTGCTCGACTTCAACGCCCCGCTGTCGGACGGCAAGGCGTACGACCTGGTCAGCGGCCTGCGCCTCGGCGCCGGGTCGACGGTGGTCGACTACGGCTGCGGGTGGGCGGAGTTGCTGCTCAGGGCGGTGGAGCACGAGCCGAACGCGCGAGGGCTCGGGGTCGACAGCGACGACCACGCCATCAGCCGGGGGCGGGCGAACGTCGAGGCCAGGGGTTTGGCGTCCCGCGTCACGCTGGAGTCGGCCGACGTCACCACGTGGGAGACCGCGCCGGCCGACGTGGCGATCTCCATCGGCTCCTCCCACGCGTGGGGCGGCACGAAGCAGACGTTGGAGGCCATGCACGCCCGCCTCCGCCCCGGCGGCACCCTGCTGCTCGGCGACGGCTTCTGGGAACAGCCGCCCAACGCGCGGTCGGTCGAGATCTTCGGCGAGGAGGTGGTCGGCACCCTCGCCGACCTGGTCGACCTGGCGATGGCCTGCGGTTACCGCCTGCTCGACCTCACCACCGCCACCCTGGACGAGTGGGACGGCTTCGAGTCCCGCTGGTGCGCCGCCCGCGAGCGCTGGTTGCTGGATCACCCCGACGACCCGCGCGCCGACGAGGTCCGCGAGATCGTCGACGACCACCGCGAAGGCTGGCTCAAGGGCTACCGGGGCCACCTCGGCTTCGCCTACCTGACCCTCGCCCGCCCCTAGGACTCCGGCTGCCTCGCCCGGTCGGGGATACCGGGCGAGGCGACCGAGCTTCACCAGCCGTCGAGCGGCGGTATCGGCACGGCGTCGTGCAGCGGGTTGGGGAGGGTGCCCGTCTTCGGCACCGGCGGGCGGGCGGTCAGGTCCTGGTAGCCGAGGGTGATCCGGTAGCTGTTCAGCGGGTAGCGGAGGAAGTCCCGGACGGTCAACGAGCCTTCGTCCATCCGGCCGGCCAGGGTGGGGAAGTGGTCCCGGTAGGCGTCGATCTCGCCGCGCACCATGCCCCAGAACCGGTCCTGGGGGAGTGGCAGCAGGCCGGAGAGCGGCCGGAACACGCCCACCAGCAGGGCGTCCACGACGTACTGGCGCAGGATCGGCCACGGCTTGCGCGGCAGCACGGGGTCGTGGGCGTCCGGTTCCAGGCCGCGCGCCGGGACGCGGTCCACCGACACGTTCACGTCGTCCACCAGGTCGAGCAGGGCCACCCGGACCGGCACGTCGTCCGCGTCGGTGATCACCACGACGTTCTCGCCGTGCGGGTTGAACGTGATCCCGTACGTGTAGAGCACGTGCAGCAACGGCCGGAGCAGAGCCCGCAGCAGCGCGGCGAACCACGCCGCCGGGTCCGTGTCCCCGATGTACTCCAGCACCAGCGGCCGACCGGCGCGGTCCACGTGCAGCAGCGCGGCCAACGACCAGGAGCGCTCACCGGGCCGCAGGGCGACCGGCTCGCGCCAGATGCACCCCATCGTCTCCAGCCACTGGTACGGCACGTCCCCAGCCCGGGACAGCTGCGGGTGCCGGACCGTCACCGAAGCGACCTCGCCCAACAGCTGCGTGCCCCACTCGCCGATCAGCTTGTCCGCCCGCCACAGACCCGACAGCCACTGCGTCACCACCGGCGCGGCCAGCGTGCAGTGCGGCGGGATGCCCCGGTACACCGACGTGTTCAGGACCCGCAACGGCAGCTTGACCTGGTACCGCCCCGGCGAGTCCACGTTGGACATGGTGCGGATCGCCTGGGTCGGCAGGTACCAGTCCGGCGCCTCACCCAGCTCGACCAGCCGGCCGGTGGCCAGTTCGGGCGCCCACAACGTCCGCACGACGTGGTCCAGCTGCCACGGGTGCACGGGCAGCCACACGTAGGCCGCCGGATCGACCCCGGCCTCCTGCAACGCCTCGGTGAACCGCTCGACCGTCATCGGGTCCAGCTCCCGCGCGCGGACGCCCTCCTCCGACAGCTCCGACGTGCCGCGGAACTCCGCCAAGCCCCGGTGCACGGCCACCCACGGCAGCCGCACGGGCGTCCGTGACTCCGGGCTGTGCCGGGCCAGGTCGTCCGCCGAGAACCCGACCCGGCCCTTGTTCGCGATCAGCCACGGGTGCCCGGTCAGGTGCCCGTCCAGCTCGGACTGCGGCAACGACGACAGTTCCGCCACCGGCCACGCGGTCGCGGCCAGGGCGACGTCGGCGGCCAGCGTCGCCGTCACCTCGACCAGGAAACCGGCGGTCGTGGCCGGGTCGACCCTCAGGTGCCGGAACGCGTCCACGACGAACCGCTGCACGTCGTCGCACGGCTCGACCACGTCGTCACCGAGGATGCCCGCCGCCGCCCGGCGCACCGATCCCGGCCGCACCGCCCACCCGCCGAACGCCGTCCGCGTCGCCGTGAACGTGTACACCGCGTCCGCGAACCGCAGCTCGTGGCACGCCGGACCGTCGTGCGCCGGACCGTCGTGCGCGGTCGGTTCCAGCAGCCCTTCGAAGCACAGCTCGCCGATCGCCTTCGCCAGCAGCGCCGCCGAGCACTCGTGCCACAGGTCAGTCAACGTCGTCTCCCGGTCGCGCCTCGGCCTCGGGCTGCCCGGAGTCCCCCGGGACGCTGAAGCTGGTGTAGGCGGTGTGCTTCGGCAGCGGGTACACCTCGCGACCGGTCACCGCGTTGACGATGGTCGCGTTGCGCACCGCCCCGATGCCGAGGTCGGGCGCGGCCACGCCGTGGCTGTGCAGGTCGGCGTTCGCGACGAACACCCGGCCGGTGACGGACGGGTCCAGCGAGATCGAGTGGTCCAGCGCGACGACGTACCGGCCTTGGTCGTCCCGGTGGACGAGCGGTTCCAGCGGCGCGAGGAACGGCGTCGGCGCCTGCCCGTACCCGGTGGCCGCCACGACCAGGTCGGTGTGGTGCCGGAACGTCCGGCCGGTGTCCCGGTGCACGCAGGTCAGCACCACCTCGCCGGACTCCACCGAGGACGACACGACCGCCACGCCCGGCCGCAGCTCGACCGGCGCCCGCGCGTGCTCCCACTCCCGCCGGTACAGCAGGTCGTGCAGCTCCTCCAGCGTCTCCGCCGAGATCGCCCGGTAGTGCCGCCAGTGCTCGGCCCGCAGCGCGTCCCGCCGTTCCTGCGGCAACGAGTGGAAGTGCCGCACGTACGACGGCGTCGTCATCTCCAGCACCAGCTTGGTGTAGTCCAGCGGCGCGAACACGGGGGTCCGGGTCAGCCACGCCACCGCCGGGCCCCCGTCCACGTCGCGCCGCAGCAGGTCGAGCACGATCTCCGCCCCGGACTGGCCCGAGCCCACCACGGTCACCCGGTCTGCGCGGGTTCCCTCGCCGGGGGGTTCCCGGTGCAGGTAGTCGGAGCTGTGCACCAGCCGGTCGCCGAGCCCCGCCAGCGCCGGCGGCACGAACGGGGTCGTGCCCACCCCGAGCACCAGGTGCCGGGCCTCCACCGAGAACCGCTCCCCGGACACCACGAACCGGTCGCCGGCCCACCGCACCGACGTCACCGGGTGCGAGAACCGCACCGGCAGCCGGGACGCCGCCCACCTCAGGTAGTCCTCGTACTCGCGCCGGGTCGGGTGGAACTTCTCCCGCACGTAGAACGGGTACAGCCGGTCCGCGTCCCGCAGGTAGGCCAGGAACGACAGCGGGTGCGTCGGGTCGACCAACGTCACCAGGTCGGCCAGGAAGCTGACCTGGAGCACCGCGTCCGGGAACATCACCCCGCTGTGCCAGCGCAGTTCCGGCCGTGCCTCCAGCACCACCACGTCCAGGTCGTCCACAGTGGACGCCAGCGCGGCGAGGCCCAGGTTGAACGGGCCGCACCCGATGGCCACCACGTCCGCGGACGCCGCCCGGGAGGTCATCGGGTCCGCACCATCAGCAGGGCGACCTTGTCGGGCAACAACACCTCGCCCGCCGGCGCGAACCCGCCCGCGGTGAACGAGGCGATCGCCCGCCGGTTGCGCACGTCCGGTTCCAGCAGCACCCGCGTGCACCGCGGATCGGCCTCGAACAGCGCTTCCGCCAGCACCGGCAGCAGCGCGCGCACCAGCCCGCGATCGGTCATCCCGAAATCGCCCACGGCGACGTGCAGCCCGATGTCGTGCGGCCGGGCCTGGTACACCTGCGCGACCACGTCCCGCGCCGCCCGGTACACCTCCAGGTAGATCACCGGATCGCCACCCCGGCTCACCAGCACCGGCAGCGAGTGCGGCCCGGACAGCTGCCGCCGCACCTCGTCCTCCCACCGGTCGCGCGGCCACGCCTGGTGCCAGAACGCGGCCACGTGCGGCGCCTGCATCCAGCGGTGCACGAGGTCCAGGTCAGGCGTGTCGGGGTCGACCGCGCGGGCGTGCCAGCCGTCGGCGAGCACCGGCAGCGGCGGGCCGGGCACCCCGGACAGGTCGTCGGTCGGACGGTAGGCGTCGAGGTGGCTCACCGGGCGCACCTGCCCTCCCGCAACGGGTTCGGCGCGTCGAAGTACACCGACTGCGCGTCCAGCGGCGCCAGCACCTCGTCGATGCCCTCCAACCTGGTCAGCAGGTTCGCCTTGCACGGCAGCACGTCGGCCTCCAGCCACCTGCGCGCCAACCGGTCGCCGTCCGGACCGGCCTCGGCCAACGCGGGCAGCGCCGCCTCCAACCGCGCCGCCATCACGCCCAGCAGGTCCCGTTCGTCGGCCAGCCCCTCCACACCGATGCACCCGATCACCGCCAGCGCCTGGTTGCGCAGCAGGTAGTAGGTGAGCCGGTCGTCCACGGTCGCGTCGTCCACCACGGCGAGCGTGGACTCCTGGACGCCCAGCCGCTCCAGCACCCTCGGCAGGTGCGAAGCCGCCAGGTAGTAGCCCTGGTTGTCCCGGTAGCGCCCGCCGACCACGCGGCCCGCCGGGTCCAGCCGGACCAGCGTGTTCTGCTGGTGCGCCTCCAACCCGATGCCCGTCTCCGCGTACAGCCGCAGCATCGGCACCAGCACGTGGTCGGTGTAGTCGGCGACCCACTCGGCGGCGTTGAGCCGGAGCACCAGTTCACCCAGCAGGGAACGCCCGATGCCGGGCCTCGGCGCGACCATCCCGGCCAGGCAGCGCGAGTCGCCGATGTCCTCCGGCACGTTCCGCACGGCCACGTCCAGCCCGGTGACCTCGCCGCCCTCGTCCACCGCGATCCACGCCGGGTCGCGCAGGACGTCGAACTCGGGGTGCGCCTTCTCGGTGCCCGCCGCGTACCCGGACTCCAGCAGCAGGTGGACCTCCGAGCCCCGGCGCAACTCGGTCGACGTGGACTCGCGGCGGGAGTTGGTGATCCGCAGGCCGAGCGACAGCTTCAGCATCACCGGCGCGCCCGTCCGGTACACCGTGCGCAGGCTGGACGTCGGAGACCAGGCCGGTCCGAACTCGCCCAGCGGCTCCAGCAGCCCGCGCGACACCAACGACGCGATCCGCGGCCGGTGCAGCAGGTCGTGCGCCTGCCAGGGGTGCGCGGGCACCAGCACCCGGCCCGGCTCGGGGCTGCGGCCGGCCAGCGCGGACATCAACGTCACCGCGTCCGGCCCGGCCACCGAGCCGTGCGACACGACCTGTTCGGCCGCGGAGAACCAGAACAGCGGGAACGACCCGCGCAGCTCCGGCGCGTACCGGGCGTTGTCCGCGTCCGACAGGCCGTCCCGGCTCTTCGGCGCGGGGTGGTGCAGGTGGCCGAGCATCAACCGCTGCTCGGCGTCCAGGAACCGGTCCGCCGGCCCCACCGGCTCACGGCGCCGGTGGGCCACGAACTGCGCCACCCGCCGCACCGACTCGGCCGTGCGCTCCACCAGGTCCGCCGTGTCGCCACCGAGTTCCGCGCCCACCAGCGCCACCGCCACCACCGGGTCGACCGGCTTGCCCGCGACCGTCACCGGCCCGAACCGGTGCCGCCCGGTCGGCGAGGCGTACCGCACCTCCGCCTCCAGCGGCAGGCCGAGCACGTCGATCCGCACCGGGTCCGCCACCGGCACGTTCCGCTCCCGCACCCAGCACCGCAGCAGCGCTTCGAGGTGCGCGTGCTCCGCGGTCGCCCGCGCGTCGCCTTCCAGCGGATCTGGTCTCATGCCGCTCCTTCCAGCAGTCGTTCGGCGGCCGATCCGGCCTCGCGGACCAGCGCCAGCAGCGCGACGAGGTCCGACTCCCGGGCGTTCGGGTTGAGCAGGGTCAACTTCAGGCACGTCGCCTTGTCGACCTGCGTGCGCCCGATCAGCGCCTCGCCCGCCCGCAGCAGGGTCCGCCGCAGCCGCGCGTTCACCTCGTCCGCCACCGAGTCGTCCGCCGGCCGGTACCGGAACACCACCGTGGTCAACGTCGCCCCGCCCACCAGCTCGAACGCCGGGTCGGCGGCGATCAGCCCGGCGGCGTGGCCGGCCAGCTCGTGACACCGGTCCACCAGCGCGCCCAGACCCGCCCGGCCCAGCGCCAGCAGGGTCGCCGCCACCTTCACCGCGTCCGGCCGGCGCGTGGTCTGCAACGAACGGCCGAGCGTGCCGTCGTAGCCGGCGGCCCGGTCGTCCTCCGGGTTCAGGTACGCCACCGACCGCTCCAGCGGCCCGAACGACGCCGCCGACCGCACCAGCAGCACGCTCGCCGCCGCCGGCTGCCAGCCGATCTTGTGCAGGTCCGCGGTCACCGAGTCGGCCAGCGCCAGGCCGTCCACCAGCCCGGCGAGCTTCGACGAGAACACCGCGCCGAAGCCGTACGCCGCGTCCACGTGCAGCCAGGCGCCGTGCTCGCGGGCGATCGCGGCCAGCTCCGGCAGCGGGTCCACCGAGCCGAAGTCCGTGGTGCCCGCCGTCGCCACGACCGCGACCGGCGTGCCCCCCGCCCTGAGCATCGACGCCAGTGCGTCCGGCCGCATCCGCCGGTGCGAGTCCACCGACACCGGTCGCACGGCGCGCTCGCCGATGCCGAGCGCCGCGCACGCCCGCGCGATCGAGAAGTGGGCCAGCTCCGAGCAGAAGACCACCGGATCGGGTAACGCCGCCACCCCGTCGGACCGCACGTCGACGCCGAGCCGGGCCGCCGCCGCGTCCCGGGCCAGCAGCAACGCGGTCAGGTTGGACAGCGTGCCGCCGGGCGTGAACACCCCGTCCGCCTCCGCGTCGAACCCGGCCAGCCGGGCGAGCGCCGCGACCACCCACCGCTCCACGGCGATGGCGGCCGGGCCGGAGTCGTAGGTGTCCAGGGAGGCGTTGCCCGCGCTGGCCAGGGCGTCCGCGGACACGGCCACGGCCAGCGGCGGGGGTTGCAGGTGGGCGGCGGCGAACGGGTTGGCCAGGTCGACGCCGGCGTCCGCGAGCACGGTCGTGACGCGGGCCAGGGCGGCGTCCGCGCCGATGCCGTGCTCGGGCAGCTCGCCGAGCACCCGCTGGGCTCGCGCCAGCACGTCGGCGGGCCGGCCGGGCGGGATCGGTCGGCCGGAGGAACTGACGGGGAACACGGCACCTCCGACCGAATCGACCAAGGTAAGGCTTACCTCATCTACTCGGTGTCGTGTATGTCAAGCCCTGGGTGACGACCTGTGACGCGACGATCACTGTGCGACCAACGCTAGCCGCCGCGACCGCGATCCAATCGACGCCAAATGGGGGGTCTTGGGCCGCCGTCCCAACCCTTGGCACGGGGCCCGCGCGCCCACCGCTGATCTCGTTCGAGGCGGCCCGGGGCGGCGCGGTAACCTTGGCCACCATTCGAGGCCGCCGTTCGGCCCTCGCAGTCCATCCAGGAGGATCCGTGTCGCCAGGGCAGATCGCCGCGCTGGTCGCCGCCGGTGCGTTCGTGCTGCTTGTGCTCCTGCTGGCGATCCCGCTGATCAAGCTGGGCCGCACGCTGGACGAGGCCACGGTCGCGATCCGCAAGGCGCACGAGAACAGCGACCCCCTCTTCACCGGCGCGAACACGACGATCTCTCACGTGAACACGCAGCTGGAGCGGGTGGACGGGATCACCGCCAACGCCCGCGCGGTCACCGGCAACGTCTCCGCGCTCACCTCGCTGTTCACCGCCACACTGGGCGGGCCGCTGGTCAAGGCCGCCGCGCTGTCCTACGGCGTGAGCAAGGCCGTCCGCGCCCGGCGCGCGGCGAAGGAAGCGCCCAACAAGCACTCTCGACGCAGGGGTAGGCGATGAGTCGGCTGTTCTGGTTCGGACTGGGTATCGCCGCGGGCGTGGCCGCCGCGCGCAAGGCCGGTCAGGCCGCGCACGCCGCCACACCCGCGGGCATCGGCGAGAACGTCGGGCAGGGCCTGCGCCAGCTGGCCGGCGCCCTCGGGTCCTTCGGCGCCGACGTGCGCGCCGGGATGTCCGAGCGCGAGGACGAGTTGCACGAGACCGTGGCGCGCCAGACGGGCGTCACGCCGGGTCGGCGAGCGCGCCGGGCGATCGACTGAGGCGGGACAGCCCGGTCGGTCGCCTCACCGCGCCCAGGTTCCCACCCTTCGTAAGGATCAAGACCCGTGCAGACCCACGAGATCATCAAGCGGTTCCGCGAGCACTTCGAGCGCGCCGGCCACAAGTACGTGCCCAGCGCCTCGCTCATCCTCGACGACCCGAACCTGCTGTTCGTCAACGCCGGCATGGTGCCGTTCAAGCCGTACTTCCTCGGTGACGCCCCGGCGCCGTTCAAGCGCGCCACCAGCATCCAGAAGGTGGTGCGCACCGGCGACATCGACGAGGTGGGCAAGACCACCCGCCACTGCACGTTCTTCCAGATGGCCGGCAACTTCTCGTTCGGCGACTACTTCAAGGAAGACGCCATCCGGCTGGCCTGGGAGCTGATCACCAGGTCCCAGGACGAGGGCGGCTACGGCTTCGACCCCGAGCGCCTGTGGGTCACCGTCTACCTGGACGACGACGAGGCCATCGAGCTGTGGCAGAAGGTCGCCGGCCTCCCGCTGGAGCGCATCCAGCGGCGCGGCATGGCCGACAACTTCTGGTCGATGGGCGTCCCCGGCCCGTGCGGCCCGTGCTCGGAGATCTACTACGACCGCGGTCCCGAGTACGGCCTGGAGGGCGGCCCGGTCGCCGACGAGAACCGGTACCTGGAGATCTGGAACCTCGTCTTCATGCAGAACGTCCGCGGCGAGGGCGGCTCCAAGGAGGAGTTCCCGATCGTCGGGGACCTGCCCGCCAAGAACATCGACACCGGCATGGGCGTCGAGCGGGTGGCCGTGCTGCTCCAGGACGTGGACAACGTCTACGAGACCGACCTCGTCCGCCCGGTGATCCAGAAGGCCGAGGAGCTGTCCGGCCGCAAGTACGGCGACAACCCGACCGACGACGTCCGCTTCCGGGTGATCGCCGACCACGCCCGCAGCGGTGTGCTGATCGTCGGCGACGGCGTCACGCCGGGCAACGAGGCCCGCGGCTACGTGCTGCGCCGCCTGCTGCGCCGCATCGTCCGCTCCGCCCGCCTGCTGGGCGTGACCGAGCCCGTGCTCGTGCAGTTCGCCGAGCTCGTCCGCGACGCCATGGGCCCGGCCTACCCCGACCTGGTCAAGGGCTTCGACCGGATCGCCCAGGTGCTCAAGGCCGAGGAGGACACGTTCCTCCGCACGCTCGACGCCGGCTCGCGGATCTTCGAGAACGCCGCCGCCGAGGTCAAGGCCGACAACCGCGCCACCCTCCCGGGTGACAAGGCGTTCCAGCTGCACGACACGTACGGCTTCCCGCTCGACCTCACCCTGGAGATGGCCGCCGAGGCGGGCCTCACCGTGGACGAGGACGGCTTCCGGAAGCTGATGGCCGAGCAGCGCGCCCGCGCCAAGGCCGACGCCGCCGGCAAGAAGACCGGCCACGGCGACCAGACCGTGTACCGGGAGCTGCTCGAACTCGGCGCCACCGAGTTCACCGGCTACTCCGAGCTGGCCTCCGAGGCCACCCTGCGCGGCATCGTCAGCAACGGCAAGCGCGTGAAGTCGGCCCGCGAGGGCGACCTGGTCGAGGTCGTGCTCGACCGCACGCCGCTGTACGCCGAGTCCGGCGGCCAGGAGAGCGACGCCGGCGTGATCGTGTCCGGCAGCGCCGAGCTGGAGGTCGTGGACGTCCAGAAGGTGGCCCGCAAGCTGTGGGTGCACCAGGTGCGCGTGGTCAGCGGCGAGATCGCCGAGGGCGAGCACGTCGAGGCCAGGGTCGACCCCGAGTGGCGCATCGGCGCACGTCAGGGCCACTCCGGCACGCACATCGTGCACGCCGCCCTGCGCCAGGTGCTCGGCCCGTCCGCCCTGCAGAGCGGCTCGTACAACAAGCCGGGCTACCTGCGGCTGGACTTCGCCTGGACGGGTGGTCTTTCCGAGGAGACCCGCAGCGAGATCGAAGAGGTCTCCAACCTCGCCGTGCGCAAGGACCTGCCGGTGCAGGTCGTCTACACCGACATGGGTGGCGCGCAGGAGATGGGCGCCGTCGCCCTGTTCGGCGAGACCTACGACGAAGAGGTGCGCGTCGTCGAGATCGGCGGGCCGTGGTCGCGCGAGCTGTGCGGTGGCACGCACGTCGAGCACTCGTCCCAGATCGGCCCGATCACGATGATCGGCGAGTCGTCCATCGGCTCCGGCGTGCGCCGCCTGGAGGCCTACGTCGGCATCGAGGCCTTCAAGTACCTGGCCCAGGAGCGGGCCCTGGTGCAGAACGTCGCCGCCCTGCTGAAGGTGCCCGACGCCGAGGTGCCCGCCCGGGTCGAGGCGCTGGTGGAGCGGCTGCGGGTGGCCGAGAAGGAGCTGGAGAAGGTCAAGGCCGCCCAGCTCGTGGCCAACGCGGGTTCGCTGGCCGACCAGGCCCTGGACGTGCGCGGCGTGGCCCTGGTCGCCTTGGAGCTGCCGGCGGGCACGTCGGGCGCCGACCTGCGGACCGTCGCCGCCGAGGTGCGCAACCGGCTCGGTGCCAAGCCCGGCGTGGTCGGCCTGTTCGCCCGGGACGGCGACAAGGTGAGCTTCGTGGTCGCCACCACCTCCGCCGCCCGCGACCTGGGCCTGGCCGCCGGCAAGCTGGTGCCCGCCTTCGCCCCGGCCGTGGGCGGTCGTGGCGGCGGCAAGCCGGACCTCGCCCAGGGTGGCGGCACGAACCCGAACGGTGTGGCCGAGGCCGTCACCGCGCTGCGCGCCGAGGTGGACAGGGCTCTTGAGCAGCGCTGACCGTCCCGGCGTCGACGACCCCGGCCTCGGTCGGAGGCTGGGCGTCGACGTCGGCGCGGTCCGCGTCGGGGTGGCGCTGAGCGATCCCGGCGCGTTCCTCGCGACACCGCTGGTTACCCTGGCACGTGACGTGAAGAGCGGCCGGGACCTCTCGGACCTGGCGGCTCTCGTCACCGAGCACGACATCGTGGAGGTCGTGGTCGGACTGCCCCGCACGCTGGCCGGCAAGCACGGGCCGGCGGCATCGGCGGCGGCGGCGTACGCTGCGGCGTTGGCCGAGCGCGTCACCCCGGTGCCGGTGCGGCTCACCGATGAGCGGTTGACCACCGTCACGGCGAGCCGGGTGCTCGCCGAGCGCGGGGTGCGAGGCAAGAAGCAACGTGCCGTCGTCGACCAGGCTGCCGCGGTCGAGATCCTGCAGTCGTGGCTGGACGGACGGGCGCGACACGTGGCCCGCGCCGCTGAGGAGCGGGCCCCCGGAGCTAAGGACGGCTCGTGAACGACGACCTCGGGTTGTTCACCGATCCCGACGCGCGCCACGACGAGCGGACGCGCGGCAAGAACGACGCCGCAGCACGGCGGGCCAAGCGCAGGCGCAAGACGACGATCCTGTGGGTCGTCGTGGCGCTGGTGCTGGTCGGCGGTGGTATCGGCGCGTACTACGGGTACCAGACGCTGAGCGGAATCGGCTCGTACGACGACTTCGAGGGCGTCGGCGAGGCCGACGTGGTGGTCGAGGTCAAGGACGGCGACCTGGTCACCACCATCGCGACCACGCTCAAGGAGCAGGGCGTGGTGGCGAGCTCGCGGGCGTTCACCGAGGCGGGCGCGGGCGACGGGCGGGTCACCGCCATCCAGCCCGGCTTCTACCTGATGAAGACGAAGATGTCGGGTGAGGCCGCGGTGACGCGGATGGTGGACCCGGCGTCGAAGGTCGTGCCGCTGGAGGTCAAGGGCGGCAACGTCCTGCACGACATCACCGCGCTGGACGGCAGCATCACCAAGGGCATCCTGTCGCAGCTGTCCGACGCGTCGTGCGTCGAGCTGGACGGCAAGGAGAAGTGCGTGACGCCCGATGAGCTGAGGGAAGCGGCGCACAACGCCGACCCGGCCGCGCTCGGCATCCCGGACTGGGCGCTGGGCGACGTGGCGAACGCGCCCAAGGAGAACCGGCTCGAAGGCCTCATCGTGCCGGGCCTGTACCACCTCAAGCCTGGCGCGGACGCCACCGAGCTGCTGAAGAGCGTGATCGCCACGTCGCTGTCGCGGCTGCAGGGCTACGGCATCCCCAGCGGCACGACGCAGACCGGTTTCCGGCCGTACGAGGTGCTGGTCATCGCGTCCCTGGTCGAGAAGGAAGGCCTGACCGAGGACTTCGGCAAGATCTCGCGGGTCGTCTACAGCCGGCTCGCGGAGGGCCAGATCCTGCAGTTCGACTCCACGGTCAACTACAAGCTCGACCGACCGCGGATCACCACCGACGACGAGGACCGCGACGCGTCCGGGCCGTACAACACCTACCAGGTGAAGGGGCTGCCGCCGACGCCGATCGGCTCGCCCGGCCAGAAGGCCATCGCCGCCGCGATCAACCCCGAAGAGGGGCCGTGGATGTACTTCGTGAAGTGCGAGAAGGACGGCACGTCGTGCTTCACGACCACGTACGAGGAGCACCTGGTGCTGGTGGCCAAGGCGCGCGCGGAAGGCGTCTTCTGACGTGACGCGTCGTGCGGCGGTCATCGGCTCGCCGGTGGCCCACTCCTTGTCGCCCGTGCTGCACAACGCCGCTTTCTCGGCGCTCGGGCTGGCCGACTGGGCTTACACGCGGATCGAGTGCGAGGCGGCCGGCGTCCCGTCGTTGGTGGCGGGGCTGGATTCGTCGTGGGCCGGCCTGTCGGTGACGATGCCGAACAAGCGTGCGGCTCTGGCGGTGGCCACCTCGTCCACCGAACGGGCCGTCCAGGTGGGCGCCGCGAACACCTTGGTCCCGGTGGTCGACGGCTGGCGGGCGGACAACACCGATGTGGACGGCGTGCTGGGCGCGCTGCGGGCGGTGTGCGGCTTCACGTCCGGCACGCGTGCCGTCCTGCTGGGCGCGGGCGGCACCGCGACGGCGGCCCTGGTGGCGATGGCGTCGGTGGGGGTCCGGTCGGTGTCGCTGGTGGTCCGCTCGGTCTCCCGTGCCGCCGAGGCGGAGACGTGCGCGTCCCGCCTGGGTCTGGCCCTGGACACCGTCACCTGGGACGACGCCGACTTCGCCGCGCTGGCCGCGTCTTCGGACGTGCTGGTCAGCACCGTGCCGCCGGCCGCCACCGAGCCGATCGCCGCGGCGTTGGCCGAGGCCCCCACCATTCTGGACGTCATCTACCACCCGTGGCCTACGCCGTTGGCGTACGCGGTGGAGAAGCGCGGCCGCACCCTGGCCACGGGCCTGGACATGCTCCTGCACCAGTCCTTCGGCCAGGCCGAGCAGTTCACCGGCCTCCCGGCCCCCCGCGAAGCCATGCGCACCGCCCTCCGCGACGCCACCACCAACCTCCTCCCCCTCCCCCTCTAACCGCGAGTCCTCCACTCCGGCACCGCGAGTCGTCCGCTCCGGCACTGTGAGAGCTCCAGCAGTGCGAGCCCTTCGGGCCCCAAGGTGCGCGGGTGGACGACTCGCGGTGCCGGAGCGGACGACTCGCGTGGCCTCGACACGCCACTGGGCACTGCCCGCGCGAGGTGCGAGCAGTGCCCAGTCGTGGTGCCGAGGGGGATCAGCCCTCGTCGAGGTCGGTGGCGATCATCTCGGCGATGGCCTCCAGCGCGGCTTCCGCGCCGTCACCGTCAGCGGCCAGCACGACTTCGTCGCCGTGCATCGCACCGAGCGTCATCAGCCCCAGCACGCTCGCCGCCTCGACCGGTTGGCCGTCGTCCTTGCGGATGGTGACCTTCACCGACTGCCCGGCCGCCGCCTTCGCCAGGAGTGCGGCAGGGCGTGCGTGCAGTCCGACCTTGCTCGCCACGGTGACCCGTCGCTCAGGCATGACCCGTCCTCTCGTCTTTCCGTTGCCGGCTCAGGACGCCGTGGCGTCCCGGCCCCTCCCGCCGTTCTTGTCGGCCTTGCCGTCGCTGGTCCGGTCCGCGTCGGCCTTGTCCACACCGGCCGTGTCCCGGGTGGGCTCGACCACGCTCTGGTCGGCCTCCGGATCCTCGTCCTCGGAACGGCCCGGCGTCCTCAGGTTCCACTTCGTGATCACGAAGCGGAACAGGAAGTAGTAGATGAGCGCGTAGATCACGCCCAGCACCAGGATCAGCAGGGGTTTGGTGGCGATGCCGAAGTTGAGGCCGTAGTCGATCACGCCGGCGGAGAAGCCGAACCCGTGGTGGATGTCCAGCGCGTTGCTGATGGCCAACGACGTGCCGGTGAGCACCGCGTGGATCACGTACAGCGGCCACGCCACGAACATGAACGCGAACTCGAGCGGTTCGGTCACACCCGTGATGAACGAGGTCAGCGCCGCGGAGCCCATGATGCCGGCGACGATCTTCCGCTGCCCCGGACGCGCCGTGTGCACGATGGCCAGCGCCGCGGCGGGCAGGGCGAACATGAAGATCGGGAAGAAGCCCGTCATGAACGTGCCCGCGGACGGGTCGCCCGCGAAGAACCGCTGGATGTCGCCGGTCGCGCCCTCGTACTCGCCGAACACCTGCCACATGAACGTGTTCGGGATGTGGTGCAGGCCGAGCGGGATCAGCAGGCGGTTGATCGTGCCGTAGATGCCCGCGCCGATGATCGTGCTGTTGGAGATCGCCTCGCCGACCGCGGTCAGCCCCGCGTCGAACCACGGGTAGATCAGGCCCATGACCACGCCGACGGGGATCATCACGCCCGCGACCATGATCGGCACGAACCGCCGGCCGCCGAAGAACGCCAGGTAGGCGGGCAGCTTGATGCGGTGGTACCGCTGCCAGAGGACGGCCGTGATGAGACCGACGACGATGCCGGTCAGCACCGAGTAGTTGATCATCTCCTGCTTGGCGTCCTCGGCGGCGCCCTCGGGCAGCGGCAGCACCAGCGGCGACATCGCCGTGAACACGGCCTCCGTCACCACGAAGCCGACCACGGCGGCCAGCGCGGTGGAACCGTCGCCGCGCCTGGCGAAGCCGATCGCCACACCGACCGCGAACAGCAGCGGCAGGTTGGCGAACAGAGCGTTGCCCGCCCCGCCGATGACGCTGGCGACCGCGTTCCAGCCCAGCAGGTCCTCGCCGAGGATGTCCTTCTGTCCTAGTCGCAGCAGGAGAGCGGCGACGGGCAGCGCGGCGATCGGCAGCATGAGGCTGCGTCCGAAGCGCTGGAGACCGGCCAGTCCCTTGATCTCACGACCGCCGGTCGCCTGGGGGGCGCTGGCGCTCATGGGGTACCTCCTTTGGCGGAGTGGTGCGGGCCGGATTCCGGGACGGTCCGGTCCAATTGCATGGTCACCTGGTAGAGATCGCCCCGGTACCAGGACGTCATGTCCTCCACGGGCCTGCCTCGTGAGCCGGCGACGCGGTGGAACACCAGCAGCGGGCTGCCGGTCCGAACACCGAGCAGCTTCGCCGTCTCGGGGTCGGCGCCCTCGGCCCACACGGTCTGCGCCGCGTGGTCGAGCTGCACGCCGTAGTGGTCGGCGATGAGGGTGTAGAGCGAGGTGGTGAGGTCGTGCCGGTCGAGGTCGGGCACGACCCGCGGGTTGTACCAACCGCGTTCGACGGCCAGTGGCACGCCGTCCGCCCGGCGCAGCCGCACGAGCCTGCACGCCGGTTCGCGCGGCAGCAGGTCGAGCGCGGTGGCCGCTTCGGCCGGCGGCACCTCCTCGGCGCACGCCAGCACCTCGGTCGCGGGCGTGAGTCCCCGCCGACGCATGTCCTCGGTGAACGACTCCAGGTACAGCTGGACGTCCAGCCGACGCCGGGCGGTGAACGTGCCGCGGCCCTTCGCCCTGGTCAGGAGTCCTTCGCTGACGAGCTGGCCGACCGCGGCGCGAACCGTGATGCGGGAGACCCCGTACCGCTCGGCCAGGTCGCGCTCGGACGGGATCGGGGAACCGGGCGGGAGTTCGTGCTCCGCCATGCGCCGCAGGATGTCGCGGAGCTGCGCGTGCTTGGGTTTCGGCCCTTCGACGATCTCGGTGGGGACCTCGCTGCGGCTCACGACACCTCCCCGGTGCTCGCGTCGGTAATCCGGGATTGGTACTTTCCGGTCTAGACCAGTTGGTGACGGGGAGGATGCTCCGCGCGCCAACCGGGTGTCAACCGCCGTTACGGGACCGTGCCCGAGCGGTGGCACCCTCAGGCCAGGTGTCGAGAAGGGACTTCAAGTGGCGGACGACAAGGCGGAGCGCATCCTCGCCGCGCTCGGCGGTGCGGACAACATCGTGGAGATCGAGCCGTGCATCACGCGCCTGCGCTGTGAGCTGGAGGACGGATCCCTGGTGGACGAGAAGGCTTTGAAGGGCTTGGGCGCGCACGGTGTGATGCGTCAGGGCAACGTCGTGCAGGTGGTGGTGGGCCCGGAGGCCGACACCATCGCCAGCGACATCGAGGACCTCCTGTGACGTTGCGGGTGGCCAGTCCGGTCAGCGGCCGGGTGGTGCCGCTGACCGAGGTGCCGGACCCGGTGTTCGCCCAGGCCATGGTCGGTCCGGGGGTGGCGGTCGAGCCGGACCGGGTGAGCGCCGACGTGGTGTCCCCGGTGGACGGGACGGTGGTGACGCTGCACCCGCACGCGTTCGTGGTGGCGACCGGGGACGGCGCGGCGGTGTTGGTGCACCTGGGGATCGACACGGTGAAGCGCAAGGGCGAGGGCTTCACGCTGCACGTGGTCAAGGGCGAGGTGGTGCGCGCGGGGCAGGTCGTGGTGACGTGGGACCCGGCGGAGGTGGAGGCGGCGGGGTTCGCGCCGATCTGCCCGGTGATCGCCTTGGACGCGGCGCCGGAGGTGCTGCTGGACCAGGCCGGTGGTCCGGTCGTGGCGGGTGACGCGCTGTTCTCCTGGCAACGGTGATCCGGCGGGGTTGATCTGCTGAGGGGTCGATCTTCGGCGGTGACGGGCGAATGCGGATGAATGGACCATTCATCCGCATTTCTCGTTGCACCAGGGGTGTCCGCGCCACGACGCTGGGTGCATGGTCCTCTCGGGTTTCCTCGCCGGTGCGCTGGGCGCCGGATTGCTCCGCCGACTTCCTCGCGGCGCCACCGTGTGCTGGCTGTGGTGCGCGGTTCCGACAGCGGTGCTCTGGCTCGCGGCCCGCTCGCTCTCCCCTCCGCACTGGCTCCCGGTGCCGCTGCTGTTGGGGTGGCTGGGCGTGCTGCTGACGGTGACCGACCTCCGTCACAGCCGGCTGCCGGACGCCCTGACGCTGCCCGCGTACCCGGTGGTCGGCCTCACGCTGTGGCTGTGCGGTGCGGATCTGTGGCGTGCGCTGGCGGGCTGCCTGGTGTTCGGCGGCTTCCACTTGCTCGTCCGCGTCCTCGCGCCATCGGCGATGGGCGGGGGAGACGTGAAGCTGGCCGGACCACTGGGCGCGGTGCTGGCGTCCGTGTCCTGGCTCGCGTTACCGGCGGGCGCGCTGCTGGCGAGCGTGATCACCGTCGTCCTGAGCGCCTGGTGGCCGTCCAACACCGTTCCGCACGGACCGGGCCTGCTGGCGGCGACGTGGCTGGTGGCCGTGACAGCGGGGTGAACGACGGCTCCCGCCGAGCGGCGGCCGTCCACCTGGCGGGACGGTCCCGTGCTCTCCCACCTGGGCTCTCTCGGCTCGGATCCACACTGTGAAAGGATCGGGCCCGTGCTGCGCTGGATCACCGCTGGGGAGTCCCATGGACCGGCCCTCGTCGCCGTGCTGGAAGGCATGGTCGCCGGGGTCGAGGTCACCACTGCCGACCTGACCGCTCAACTGGAGCGCCGCCGGCTCGGCTTCGGCCGCAGCCCCCGGATGGGCTTCGAGGCCGACGAGGTCGAGATCCTGGGCGGTGTCCGCCACGGGCTCACCCAGGGCGGGCCCGTCGCGGTCCGGATCGGGAACACCGAGTGGCCCAAGTGGCAGACGGTGATGTCGGCCGACCCGGTCGACCCGAGCCTGCTCAAGCCCACCGGCCGCAACGAGGCGCTGACCAGGCCCCGGCCCGGCCACGCCGACCTGCCCGGCATGCAGAAGTTCGGCTTCGACGAGGCCCGCCCGGTGCTGGAACGCGCCAGCGCCCGCGAGACTGCCTCCCGCACCGCGCTCGGCACGGTCGCCCGGCACTTCCTGAAGCAGGTCTTCGACGTGGACGTGATCAGCCACGTCGTCTCCATCGGCAAGGCCAAGACGCCCGCCGACGCCCCCGTGCCCGGTCCCGGCGACCTGGCCGCCGTCGACGCCAGCCCGGTCCGCGCCTTCGACCCGCGCGGCACCGAGGCGATGGTCGCGGAGGTCGAGGCGGTGAAGGAGGCGGGCGACACGGTCGGCGGCGTGATCGAGGTGATCGCGTACGGCCTGCCGCCGGGCCTCGGCTCGCACGTGCACTGGGACCGCCGCCTCGACGCCCGGCTGGCCGGCGCGCTGATGGGCGTGCAGGCGATGAAGGGCGTGGAGATCGGCGACGGCTTCACCACCGCCGAGCGCTGGGGCAGCGAGGCGCACGACGAGATCGACCGGGGCGTCGGGCCGAAGGGCGTCACCCGGCGGTCCAACCGGGCCGGCGGACTGGAGGGCGGCATCACCAACGGGGAGCCGCTGCGCGTCCGGGTGGCGATGAAGCCCATCTCGACCGTGCCCCGTGCGCTGGCCACTGTGGACGTCCGAACCGGAGAGCCGGCGGTCGCGATCCACCAGCGCTCGGACGTGTGCGCGGTGCCGCGCGCGGGCGTGGTGCTGGAGTCCGTGGTGGCGCTGGTGCTGGCCGAGACGGCGCTGGAGAAGTTCGGCGGCGACTCGATCACCGAGACCAAGCGCAACGTCGCCTCCTACCTGGCAGCGCTGGAAGCCCGCTGGGAGGGCCTGTGAGCCCCCGGTTCGTCGTCCTGGGGCCGCCCGGCGCGGGCAAGACGACGGTCGGCCGGATGCTCGCCGAACACCTCGGCGTCGGCTTCCGCGACACCGACGAGGACGTGGTGGCCACCGCGGGCAAGCCGATCTCCGACATCTTCACCGGCGACGGCGAGGCGGCGTTCCGCGCGCTGGAGGAGGAAGCCGTCGCCGAAGGGCTGAAGAACCACGACGGCGTGCTGGCGCTCGGCGGCGGCGCGGTCCTGTCCGCGACCACCCGGACCCGCCTCGCCGGCCACACCGTGGTGTTCCTCAACGTCGGCATGGCCGAGGGCGTGAAGCGCACCGGCATGTCCACCGCACGCCCGCTGCTGGCCGGGGTGAACCCGCGCGCCACCTTCAAGTCCCTGCTGGACGCCCGCCTGCCGCTGTACCGGGAGGTTGCCACCATCGAGGTCGTCACCGACGACCTCACGCCGGAGCAGGTGGTCGACGCCGTGCTCGCCCACCAAGCCTGACCGACCCGACCGGTGAAAATGGGTCCGTGGAACTGACCGGAGCGCAGGTCCTCGCCCACCGCGCCGCCGTGCAGGGCCTGCACGGGGACGACGCCGACGCGGTGCTCGCGCTGGGCGTCGTGGACAGCCCGAGCAAGACGGGCGCGGCGGCGCTGGCCGTCCGTGGCCGCCGCGCGGGCACCGAAGACCTGGCCCGCGTGCTGAGCCTGCGCGGCGCACCCCACCTGCACCGCCGCGGGGACCTGCCCGCGTTGCGAGGGCAGCTCCGACCTCGCACGCCGAAGCAGCTGGCCGCGTGGTGCGGCGCGTTCCCGGTGCCGGACCTCGACCACGTCGACCTGGTCGTGGACGCGATGCGCCGCGAGTTCCCCGGTGACACCGCCACGAAGGGCGAGCTGTCGGCCGCGATCACCCCGCGCCTGCCGGAGGTCGTCACCCCCTACTGCCCTGGCTGCGAGTCCCACCACGTCATCGAGAACGTGTTCCGCCTGTGCACGCTGCTCGCCGGCATCGAGCTGGAGCACCTGGGCGCGAAGCTCGCGTTCCGCCGCCCGCCCGCGAGACCGGAGCCCGGAGCACCCGGCGAACCGACCCTGCTGCGCGACTACGCACGGCTCGTCGGCCCGTTCGCCAAGGCCGACGCGGAGAAGTGGCTGGGCGCCGGACCCCAGGAGACCTGGCCGGAACTGCGCCCGATCCGGGTCGACGGCAAGCGGCTGCTGGCGCACGAAGACGTGCGCGACGCGCCGGACCCGCCCGCCGGCCTGCTGCTGTTCCCGCGTGACCCGTACCTGCTCGGCCCGCGCCACCTGGTCGCGGACCCGGACGTGGCCCGGCGGGTGTGGCGACCGGTCGGCAGCCCCGGCGCCCTCGTCCTGCACGGCCGGGTGGCCGGCACGTGGCGGTACGAGTTCAAGGGCCGCGCGGTGACGTTCCAGGTCACGGGCTGGTCGAAGGTGAAGGGCTCCGCGCGCGTGGCGGTCGAGTACCAGGCCGACGTGCTGGCCGGGGTGTGGGGCGCCCAGGCGCTCGAAGCGAACGTGGTCGAATGGTGACCCGACGAGGGGAGTGGTGATGGGCGAGCCGGTGCGGATCCGCGTGGCCGCGGAACGACCGTACGACGTGGTGGTGGGCCGCGGCCTGCTCGGCGAACTGGTGGAGACCCTGAAGGGCACGGCCAAGGCGGCGATCGTCCACACGCCGACCCTGACGGAGACCGCCGAAGCGGTCCGCGAGGCGCTGGCCGAGGCGGGGATCGACGCGCACCGAGTGGAGGTGCCCGACGCCGAGGACGGCAAGGACCTGCGGGTCGCCGGGTACTGCTGGGACGTGTTCGGCCGCATCGGCCTGGGCCGGTCCGACGCGGTGGTCGGCCTGGGCGGCGGCGCGGTGACCGACCTGGCCGGGTTCGTCGCCTCCACCTGGATGCGCGGCGTGAAGCTGGTCCACGTGCCGACCACCCTGCTGGCCATGGTGGACGCCGCGGTCGGCGGCAAGACCGGCATCAACACCGACGCGGGCAAGAACCTGGTCGGCACGTTCTACGAGCCGCAAGCCGTGCTGGTCGACCTCGTCACGCTGGAGACGTTGCCGCGCAACGAACTCGTCGCGGGCATGGCCGAGGTGGTCAAGGGTGGTTTCATCGCCGACCCGGTGATCCTCGACCTGATCGAGGCCTCCCCGGAGGCCGCGCTCGACCCGACCGGCGACGTGATCGGGGAGCTGGTCCGGCGCAAGATCCAGGTCAAGGCCGACGTGGTGTCGACGGACCTGCGCGAGTCGGACCTGCGCGAGATCCTGAACTACGGCCACACCCTGGCGCACGCCATCGAGCGCCGCGAGCGCTACCGGTGGAGGCACGGGGCGGCGGTCAGCGTCGGCCTGGTGTTCGCCGCCGAACTGGCGCGCCTCGCGGGCCGGCTCGACGACGCCACCGCCGACCGCCACCGGTCGATCCTCACGTCGCTCGGCCTGCCGACCGGCTATGACCCGGACGCGCTCGGCCAGCTGATGGAAGGCATGCGCGCCGACAAGAAGACCAGGTCCGGCGTGCTGCGGTTCGTGGTGCTCGACGGCCTGGCCAAGCCCGGTCGGCTGGAAGGCCCGGACCCGGCGCTGATCGCCGCGGCCTACTCCGCCGTGGCGGCCGAGCAGAAGTCGGGCGGGAGCATCCTGCTGTGACCCCGGCCGGGCACCTGCACCACGTCGAGCTGTGGGTGCCCGACCTGGCTCGCGCCGAGCGGAGCATCGGCTGGCTGCTCGGCGAACTGGGCTGGGCCGAGTACCAGCGTTGGCCAGCGGGCGTGAGCCGGCGGCTCGGCCCCACCTACCTGGTGGTCGAGCAGTCGCCCGCGCTGGACACCCACCACCGCCTCGCCACCGGCCTCAACCACCTGGCGTTCCACGTCGCGGACCGGACGGGGGTGGACCGGCTGGTCGACGCGGCGACCAGCCACGGGTGGTCGCCGTTGTTCGCGGACAAGTACCCCCATGCGGGTGGTCCGGAGCACTACGCCGGGTACCTGGAGAACACGGACGGCTTCGAAGTGGAGCTGGTTGCCTCGTCCGGCTGACGCCCGAGCGGTTGAGTCGATCTCTACACTGTAGTGACACCGGGTGCCGCGCCGTAGTGCCGCGCGTCCTTCGCCCGAGGTCCATCCGTCCGGAGAAGTGGAGATCTGCCCCGCCATGGCCAGTCCCGATGGGGGAGCGGCGAGGTTCCTCGGATCCGCGCTGGTCGTCGCCTTGCTGACGGCCTGCGCGCCGGGTGCCGCCGACCCGGCGAGGGGAGCCGACCGGAGCGGAAGCCCCACGTCGAGCCCGTCCACGCCGAGCAGCGGCCCGCCGGGCGGCACGCCGAGCAGCACGCCCAACCCCGAGCCGGTGCCCCTGGCCACCGACCGCGGCCGGTGGAGCGCCGCCGTGGTGGCCCACGGCGGCGGGGACTCGCCCTACAACTACGGCCCGACGATCGTGCTGGAGGGCGGCCGGCACCGGATGTGGTGGTGCAGCCAGCTCGGCGCCGCCGCGCCCGCCGGCGACGACCTGCTCTACTCGGAGAGCGGCTCGGCGGCCGGCCCGTTCGTCGCGCCCAACGGCACCCCGGCCATGCCGGTGCTGTCCGGTAGCGTCACGGGCTTCGACGGCGTGCACACCTGCGACCCTTCGGTGATCAAGGTCGGCGGCACGTACTTCCTCTACTACACCGGCGCGGCGGGCGACCACGCGCACGGCAACGCCATCGGCGTCGCCACCAGCCCGGACGGCCTGAACTGGACCCGGGCAGCGGGCGGCGACCCGATCGTGAGCCCGTCCTACGACAAGACCAGGGACAACACTTACGGCGCCGGCCAGCCGTCGGTGCTGGTCGTGGAGGACTGGTTCTACCTGATGTTCACCGACACCACCGGTGAGGCCGCCGGGTGGAACGGCGCGGGCCAGTTCGTGCTGCGCTCCAAGGACGCGACGTTCGCCTCCGGCGTGCAGGCGTTGGGCCCCAACGGCTTCCAGCCCGTGCCCGACACCCGGTCCAAGCGCACCCGCTCGGTGGTCGACGCGTTCAGCGCCGACTGGATGTACATCGACGTGCTGCGGGCGTTCGCCATCGCGCACGAGACCGAGGCGGGTACCACCCTGACGTTCTGGAACAAGGAGTTCACCGCCAACCCGCACCCCAAGGTGCACATCCCCGGCCCGTGGCGGGAAGGACCCGGCCTGGTCCGCACCGCCCTCGGGCACGCGCCGGTGTCCGCCGAGGACCCGTGCGGCCGGATCGCCGTGGACGTGGTCCGCGCGACCGTGGACGGACCGGCCGCCGCGCCCACCGACCTCCAGCAGTTCGGCCTCGACCTGGTGGGCGTGCCGGGCTGCACGACCGAGCCGTCGGCGGCGGTCCTGCACGGGTACGCCGTGCCGTCACCGCAGAACACCATGGACCTCGTGCTGGGCGGCAAGGTCGTCCGGATCGAGCGCCGCTCGGTGACCGACCGGCTGGCCGCCAAGGTGCTGGACCGGCGTCCCCCGGTGGTGGACCTGCTGCCGGTCGTCGCCCGGATCCCGGCGGGCGCCAAGGCGCTGCGGTCGTCCGACGGCCAGATCGGGGTGCTGCTCGGCGAAAACCAGGACGAGCTGTGGGTCCTCGGCGCGGGGCAGGCCGCGGACGAGGTCGCCGCACTGAACTCCTCCGAGCCGACCCTGGTGACGAAAGCCGCGTGGGACGCGCACGAGAAGGCCGGCGACCTGCGCCGCTGAGAGCCCGGAGCGAGCTAGCGAGACCCGTCGGGCTGCCGCGACGCGTCCGGCTGGGGCAGGGCGTTGCCGATGCCGATCCCGATCGCCGCCGTTCCCATGACCACCAGCGCGGTGAACGCCGCCCCGCCGGTCAGCGCGGGCCAGAGCGCTTCCAGGCCGGTCTGGTCCACCAGCGACCGGCCGACCACGCCCGCGATCCCGGCCAGCGGCCCGGCCACCAGGGCGGCGGTGAACCACACCATGCCGCGCCCTTCGAGCTGCCGCCACGCGTCCACCGCGCCCCACAGCAGGCCGATGACGACGACCAGCGCGATCGCGATGTACCTGATCGAGGAAGCGGCCTCGGGGCTGTGCGCGCTCACCGCCGAGGTGCCGGTCTGCACCCCGCCGTGGAACAACCCCATCCAGAAACCCCGGACCAGCCACGCGCGCATGCGTTCCACCCTAGGGGTGACGGACGACCGCACATAGTGCCGACGAGGAGTCACCCACGGCGGCACGGCGAGTCACGACAGCCGTCGCACGATTCGGCACGGTTCACCCGATCGAGTGGCGGTGTGGGGTGGGTCGCCGAGCCTTAGGCTGCCTGTATGCCGCACTCCACTCGACGCGCCGCCCTGCGCGCCACGCTCCGGGACCGGGAGCTGGACGCCCTGCTGGTGACGAACCTGCTGAACGTCCGCTACCTCACCGGGTTCACCGGGTCGAACGCGGCGCTGCTGGTGCACGCCGACCCGGACGACGGCGCGGTGTTCTGCACCGACGGCCGCTACCTCACCCAGGCCGCGGCGCAGGTGCCGGACCTGGAGCGGGTCATCGACCGGCCGTGCGACGCGGCGCTGGTCGGCCGGGCGGCGAAGGCGGGCCTGGGCCGGGTCGGGTTCGAGAGCAACCACGTCACCGTGGACGGCCTGGACGCGCTGGGCGAGGCGGGCGACGGGGTCGAGCTGGTCCGCGCGTCCGACCTGGTCGAGCAGCTGCGGGTGGTCAAGGACGACGCCGAGGTGGAGGCGCTGCGGATGGCGTGCGCGGCGGCCGACCGGGCGCTGGCGGACCTCGTCGAGCACGGCGGCCTGCGCGCGGGCCGCACCGAGAAGGACATCGCCCGCGAGCTGGAGAGCCGCATGCTCGACCACGGCGCGGCAGGTCCTTCGTTCGAGTCGATCGTGGCGACGGGAGCCAACTCGGCCGTCCCGCACCACCGGCCGACCGACGCCGTGGTCAAGGACGGCGACTTCGTGAAGCTGGACTTCGGCGCGCTGGTCGACGGCTACCACTCGGACATGACCCGCACCCTGGTCGTCGGCCGGGCCGCGGACTGGCAGCGCGACCTGTACCGACTGGTCGCGGCGTCGCAGGCGGCCGGGCGGGCGGCGCTGGAGCCGGGAGCCCGCATCCGGGACGTGGACGCGGCGGCGCGCGGCGTGATCGAGGCGGCCGGGTTCGGCGAGCAGTTCCTGCACGGCCTCGGCCACGGCGTCGGGCTGGAGATCCACGAGGCTCCCACTCTCTCCAGGGCGGGTGACGGTACACTTCTGCCCGGTATGGCGGTCACCGTCGAGCCCGGTGTGTACCTGGCCGGGAGGGGTGGTGTCCGCATCGAGGACACGCTCGTGGTGCGCGAAGGCGCCCCGGAGCTCCTCACCCTGACCATGAAAGAGCTCGTGGAGCTCTGTTAGTCGGATCGTCTGAAGTCGGATCCGTCGGCCGAGCCGATGTCCCCCTCACTCACGCAACAGGAGAGCCCACCACCGTGGCCACCACCAACGACCTGAAGAACGGCCTGGTGCTGAACCTCGACGGCCAGCTGTGGACCGTCACCGCGTTCCAGCACGTCAAGCCGGGCAAGGGCGGCGCCTTCGTGCGCACCACGTTGAAGCACGTCCTGTCCGGCAAGGTCGTGGACCGGACCTTCAACGCGGGCACCAAGGTCGAGACGGCCACCGTCGACAAGCGCGGCATGACCTACCTGTACAAGGACGGCGCCGACTTCGTCTTCATGGACGGCGACACGTTCGACCAGATCAGCATCCCGGCCGAGACGGTCGGCGACGCGGCGAACTACATGCTGGAGAACCAGGAAGCGATCGTCGCCATGCACGAGGGCGTCGCGCTGTTCATCGAGCTCCCGACCTCGGTCGAGCTCGTGATCCAGCACACCGACCCGGGCCTCCAGGGCGACCGCTCCACCGGCGGCACCAAGCCCGCCACGCTGGAGACGGGCGCGGAGATCCAGGTCCCGCTGTTCGTCACCACCGGCGAGAAGATCAAGGTCGACACCCGCGACGGCCGTTACCTGGGCCGAGTGAACGGCTGAGATGGGCGCACGGAGCAAGGCCCGGAAACGCGCGCTCGACGTCCTCTACGAAGCGGACCTGCGGGGCGTCGACCCGGTGACGCTGCTCGCGGACCGGGTCGGTTCGACGGACGTGCCGCCGGTGAACGACTACACGATCACCCTCGTGGAAGGCGTCACGGCGCACCGCTCGCGCATCGACGACCTCATCTCCGAGCACGCCGAGGGCTGGACCCTCCAGCGGATGCCGGCGGTGGACCGGGCGGTGCTGCGGATCGGGCTGTACGAGCTGCTGTGGGCGGCCGACGTGCCCGACGCGGTCGCCATCGACGAGGCGGTGGAGCTGGCCAAGGGCCTGTCCACGGACGACTCGCCGCGGTTCGTCAACGGTGTGCTCGGCCGGATCGCGGTCATCGCGGACCAGCTCCGGGCCGTCCTCTAGCCCGAAGGCCGGCAAGCGCCGAGATGCACTGAAAGCACCACAACGCGCAGCTCGGAGCACGGCGAAGGGGCCACCCGTCCGAACCGGCGGGTGGCCCTTCCGCGTGTTCAGTCCTCCTTGGCCGGACGGGCCTCGGGGGGCAGCACGCCCCAGTCGATGAGCTGTTCGGTCAGCTCGCCGGGGGTCATGTCGTAGATGATGGCGAGCGACCGCAGGTCCTCGGTCCGGATGGACAGCACCTTGCCGTTGTAGTCGCCGCGCTGGCTCTGGATGGTCGCCGCGTACCGGGCGAGGGGCCCGACCTTCTCCGCGGGCAGCTGTTGCAGCCGCTCCAGGTTGATGACGATCTTGGTGGCGGGTTCCGCTCCGGACGGCACCCGGCCCTCGGGCAGCAGCTCGGCCACCGGGACGCCGTAGAAGTCGGCCAGTTCGGCGAGCTTCTGCACGGTGACGGCGCGGTCGCCGCGCTCGTACGAGCCGACGACCACGGCCTTCCATCGACCGCCGGACTTCTGCTCGACGCCGTGCAAAGACAGGCCCTGCTGCTGGCGGATCGCGCGGAGCTTGGCCCCCAGCGCCTTGGCGTAGTCGCCCATGTGGCGGTTCTCCGTTCATTCGCCCCGTCAGCCGGTAGGGGACTGCCGCGGGGAGGCTTAGATCAATACGCAGAGTAATGATTGCTCTCCGTGGTCACCAGGTCAAGCTGATCTCGCCGGCCCAGGTGGGCGAGACCACGCACACCACCCGGAAGATTGACCCTCCGCGCCTGATACGGTCCTGGTCAGCCCGGTCGCAGCCGGGTGTCCGACGTCCTTTAAGGACCCGTCCAGCGAGGCGGGGAAGGAGGTCCAACCGTGGCGCCACGTCAACGTGGCGCGACGGACCCGGCCCGGGAGCGAGAGCTCTTGTCGGCCGGCGACGTCGCGCGCACCGTCGCCCGAATGGCCCATCAGATCATCGAGAAGACCGCTCTTGATGCACCGAGCGCACCCGCAGTAGTCCTGATGGGGATTCCGAGCCGGGGAGCGCCGCTGGCCCGCCGGCTGGCCGTCAGGATCGCCGAGTTCTCCGGTGTCGAGGTGCCGACCGGCACGCTGGACGTCACCCTCTACCGGGACGACCTGCGCCGCGGCCCCACCCGCCCGCTGGAGGCGACCAAGCTCCCCGAGGGCGGCGTCGACGACAAGCTCGTGGTCCTGGTGGACGACGTGCTGTTCTCCGGCCGCACGATCCGCGCCGCGCTCGACGCCCTGCGCGACCACGGCCGCCCGCGGGCCGTCCAGCTGGCCGTCCTGGTCGACCGGGGCCACCGCGAACTGCCGATCCGCGCGGACTACGTGGGCAAGAACGTGCCCACGGCCCGCACCGAGGAGGTCCACGTGCTGCTGGAGGAGTTCGACCAGCGGGACGGGGTGGTGCTGCGGTGAAGCACCTGCTCACCACCGAGGGCATCGACCCGACCCAGGCGACCGCCATCCTGGACACCGCGGCGAGCCTCAAGCAGGCCCTCGAAGGCCGTGAAGTGCGCAAACTCCCGACGTTGCGCGGTCGCACGGTCATCACGATGTTCTTCGAGAACTCCACCCGCACCCGCGTGAGCTTCGAGATCGCGGGCAAGTGGATGAGCGCGGACGTGGTGAACGTCTCGTCCTCCGGCTCCAGCGTCAGCAAGGGCGAGTCGCTGCGGGACACCGCGCTGACCCTGGCCGCGGCGGGCGCGGACTGCGTCATCGTGCGGCACCCGGCGTCCGGCGCGGCGCACCGGCTGGCGGGCTGGCTGAAGGAGGCCGGCACGTCGGTCGTCAACGCGGGTGACGGGATGCACGAGCACCCCACCCAGGCCCTGCTGGACGCGGCCACCCTGCGGGAACGCCTCGGCGACCTGCGGGACCGCCGGATCGCGATCGTCGGCGACGTGCTGCACAGCCGGGTCGCCCGGTCGAACGTGCACCTGCTCACCGCCTTGGGCGCGGACGTGACGCTGGTCGCGCCGCCGACCCTGCTGCCCACGGGCGTGGAGAGCTGGCCCGTCACGGTCTCGCACGAGCTGGACGCCGAACTGCCCAGCCTGGACGCGGTCATGCTGCTCCGAGTGCAGGCCGAGCGGATGCACGGCGGGTTCTTCCCGTCGGCCCGCGAGTACTCCATCGCCTACGGCCTCAGCGAGAACCGGCTGAAGCTGCTGCCCGAGCACGCGGTCGTGCTGCACCCCGGTCCGATGCTGCGCGGGATGGAGATCGCCTCGGCGGTCGCCGACTCGCCCCGCGCCGCCATCACCGACCAGGTGCGCAACGGCGTGCACGTGCGCATGGCCGTTCTCTACCACCTGCTTGCCCACGAGGAGGAAACCGCGTGAGGGAGCTCGCGACCGAACCGATGAACACCAGCAAGCCCAAGAGCCCTTTGATCCTCAAGGGAGTACGACCGTACGGCGAGGGTGACCCGGTCGACGTGCTGATCCGCGACGGCGTGATCGCCGAGGTGGGGTCCGTCGAAGCAGAAGACGCGGAAGTGGTCGAGGGGAACGGCGCGGTACTGCTTCCCGGCTTCGTGGACCTGCACACCCACCTGCGCGAGCCGGGCCGCGAGGACACCGAGACCATCGCCACCGGCTCGGCCGCCGCCGCGCTGGGCGGCTACACGGCCGTCTTCGCCATGGCCAACACGAACCCGGTCGCGGACAACGAGGTCATCGTCCAGCACGTCGCACGCCGGGGCCGTGAAGTCGGCCTGGTCGACGTGCACCCGGTCGGCGCGGTCACCGTGGGCCTGGAGGGCGTGAAGCTCGCCGAGCTGGGCACGATGGCCAAGGCGGGCGTGCGGGTGTTCTCCGACGACGGCCACTGCGTGCACGACCCGCTGATCATGCGGCGGGCGCTGGAGTACAGCAAGGCGCTGGACGTCGTCGTCGCGCAGCACGCGGAGGAGCCCCGGCTGACCGTCGGCGCGCAGGCGCACGAAGGCGAGCAGGCGTCCCGGCTGGGCCTGCAGGGCTGGCCGGCCGCCGCCGAGGAGTCGATCGTGGCGCGGGACTGCCTGCTGGCTCTGCACGCGGGCGCCAGGCTGCACGTCTGCCACGTCTCCACCACCGGCACGGCGGACGTCCTGCGGTGGGCGAAGGCCCGCGGCACGGAGGTGTCCGCGGAGGTCACGCCGCACCACCTGCTGCTGACCGACGACCGGCTGGGCACCTACGACCCGGTGAACAAGGTCAACCCGCCGCTGCGCACGGCGGCCGACGTGAAGGTGCTGCGGGAGGCGTTGGCGGAGGGCGTCATCGACTGCGTCGCCACCGACCACGCCCCGCACGCCGTGCAGGACAAGGACTGCGAGTGGTCCGCCGCCCGTCCGGGCATGCTCGGGCTGCAGACCGCGCTGTCGATCGTGGTCGAGACCATGGTCAAGACCGGCCTGCTGGACTGGCGCGGCGTGGCGCGGGTGATGAGCGAGCGGCCCGCCGAGATCGCGGGACTGCCCGACCACGGCCGTCCGATCGAGGTCGGCGAGCCGGCCAACCTGACGCTGGTCGACCCGGACGCCACGTGGACCGTGCGCGGCGCGGCGTTCGCCAGCATCGCGGCCAACACGCCGTTCGAGGGCATGGAGCTGCCGGGCGCGGTGGTGGCGACGCTGCTGCGCGGGCGCGTGACGGCTGTCGGCGGAAGGATCCCGGCATGATCCGGCTGTTGCTGTCCCTGGGCCTGCTGGCCATCTTCCTGCTGTGCCTGTACGGCATGTGGCGCGGCTGGCAGCGCCGTGCCCGCCGGCAGGCCGAGGTGCTCCCGGAGTTCCCCCGGCCGCCCGCCGACACCGGTGCGACGATGCTGGAGACGACCGGCGTCTACGTCGGCACCACCCTCGGCGACGACTGGCAGGACCGGGTCGCGGTCGGCGACATCGGCCACCGCGCCGAGGCCACGCTCAGGCTCACCGAGAACGGCGTGCTGGTCGAGCGAACGGGCGCGAGCGCGCTGTGGATCCCGGTGGAGCAGGTCACGGGCGCCCGCACGGCACGCGGCCTCGCGGGCAAGGTGATGACGGCGGACGGCCTGCTGGTCGTGCGCTGGCAGCTCGGGGACAAGGTGCTCGACACCGGGTTCCGGGGCGACGACAAGGACGTGTACGAGCAGTGGGTGCAAGCGCTGGGAGACTCCGCATGATCGACCTGGGCAAGACCGACGCGGCACTGGTCCTGGAAGACGGCCGCGTGTTCCGCGGCGAGGCCTACGGCGCCATCGGCGCGAGCCTCGGCGAAGTGGTGTTCTCCACCGGCATGACCGGCTACCAGGAGACCCTGACCGACCCGTCCTACCACCGCCAGATCGTGGTGCAGACCGCACCGCAGATCGGCAACACCGGCTGGAACGACGAGGACGACGAGTCCGGCCGCATCTGGGTCGCCGGGTACGTCGTCCGCGACCCCTCGCGGGTGCCGTCCAACTGGCGGTCCAGGCGCGGGCTGGACGAGGAGCTGGTGAACCAGGGGATCGTCGGCATCGCCGGCATCGACACCCGGATGCTCACCCGCCACCTGCGCGAGCAGGGCGCGATGCGCGCGGGCGTGTTCTCCGGTGACGACCTGGGCAGCGCCGAGGAGATGCTGGCACGGGTCCGCAGCGCGCCCGCGATGAAGGGCGCCGACCTGGCCGGCGACGTGACCACGGCCGAGCCGTACGTGGTCGAGGCCGTCGGCGAGCGCCGGTTCACCGTCGCCGCGCTGGACCTGGGCATCAAGTCCAACACCCCGCGGATGATGGCCGCCCGCGGCATCGAGGTGCACGTCCTGCCGCTGACCTCCACCGTGGACGACCTGGTGGCGCTCAAGCCGGACGGCGTGTTCCTGTCCAACGGCCCCGGCGACCCGGCCACCCAGGCGCACGCGGTCGAGCTGACCCGGGGCGTGCTGGACCGGCGCATCCCGCTGTTCGGCATCTGCTTCGGCAACCAGATCCTGGGCCGCGCGCTGGGGCGCGAGACGTACAAGATGCGCTACGGCCACCGGGGCATCAACATCCCGGTCATCGACGTGTCCACCGGCAAGGTGGCGATCACGTCGCAGAACCACGGCTTCGCGCTGGAGGGCGAGCCGGGCGAGGAGTTCACCTCCGACTTCGGCCGCGTGCTGCTGAGCCACTACTGCCCGAACGACGGCACGGTCGAGGGCGTCCGAGCCCTGGAGGCGCCCGCGTTCAGCGTGCAGTACCACCCGGAAGCGGCGGCCGGTCCGCACGACGCCGCACCGCTGTTCGACGAGTTCGTGACGATGATGGGCGAGGGTCGCTGATGCCGAAGAGGACAGATCTCAAGCACGTTCTGGTCATCGGCTCCGGCCCGATCGTCATCGGTCAGGCCTGCGAGTTCGACTACTCCGGCACCCAGGCGTGCCGGGTGCTGCGCGAGGAGGGCCTGCGGGTCTCCCTGGTCAACTCCAACCCGGCGACGATCATGACGGACCCCGAGTTCGCCGACGCCACCTACGTCGAGCCCATCACCGCGGAGTTCGTCGAGAAGGTCATCGCGGCCGAGCGGCCGGACGCCGTCCTGGCCACGCTGGGCGGCCAGACCGCGTTGAACACGGCCATCGCGCTGCACGAGCGCGGTGTGCTGCAGAAGTACGACGTCGAGCTGATCGGCGCGGACATCGACGCCATCCAGCGCGGCGAGGACCGGCAGATCTTCAAGGACCTGGTCCGCAGGATCGGCGCCGACGTGCCGCGCAGCGCGGTCTGCAAGACCATGGAGGACGTCCGCGCGACCGTGGCCGACCTGGGGCTCCCGGTCGTCATCCGGCCGTCGTTCACCATGGGCGGCCTCGGCTCGGGCATGGCGCACACCCCCGAGGAGCTGGAGCGGCTGGCCGCGTCCGGCCTCGCGGAGTCCCCGGTCACCGAGGTGCTGATCGAGGAGAGCGTGCTCGGCTGGAAGGAGTACGAGCTGGAGCTCATGCGCGACCGCAACGACAACGTGGTCGTCGTCTGCTCCATCGAGAACATCGACCCGATGGGCGTGCACACCGGCGACTCGGTGACCGTGGCCCCGGCGATGACCCTCACCGACCGCGAGTACCAGCACATGCGCGACGTCGGCATCGCGGTCATCCGCGAGGTCGGGGTGGACACCGGCGGCTGCAACATCCAGTTCGCCATCCACCCCGGGAACGGCCGCATGGTCGTCATCGAGATGAACCCGCGGGTCTCCCGCTCCTCCGCGCTCGCGTCGAAGGCGACCGGTTTCCCGATCGCCAAGATCGCCGCGAAACTCGCCATCGGCTACACGCTCGACGAGATCCGCAACGACATCACCGGTGAAACGCCGGCCAGTTTCGAACCGGCCCTCGACTACGTCGTGGTGAAGGTGCCGAGGTTCGCGTTCGAGAAGTTCCCCGGCGCGGACAGCACCCTCACCACGACCATGAAGTCCGTCGGCGAGGCCATGTCGATCGGCCGCAGCTTCGTGGAGGCGCTCGGCAAGGCGTTGCGCTCCATGGAGACGAAGGCCGCCGGCTTCTGGACCACACCGGACCCGGACGAGACGCTGGAGTCCACTCTGGACGCCCTGCGCAAGGGCCACGACGGCCGCCTGTACACGGTGGACCGCGCGCTGAGGATGGGCGCGAGCATCGAGCAGGTGCACGAGGCCTCCCGCATCGACCCGTGGTTCATCGAGCAGATGGCCTGGCTGGTCGAGCTGCGGCGCGAGATCGAGGACGCGCCGGTGCTGGACGAACGCCTCCTGCGCAAGGCGAAGCGGGCCGGGCTGTCCGACCGGCAGGTGGCCGCGCTGCGCTCCGAGCTGGCCGGCGAGGACGGCGTCCGCACCCTGCGCCACCGGCTGGGCATCCGGCCGGTGTTCAAGACGGTCGACACGTGCGCCGCCGAGTTCGCCGCCAAGACCCCGTACCACTACTCGGCCTACGAGCTGGACCCCGACGCCGAGACCGAGGTGACCGAGCAGCGGGACAAGCCGAAGGTGCTGATCCTCGGCTCCGGGCCGAACCGGATCGGCCAGGGCATCGAGTTCGACTACTCGTGCGTGCACGCGGCCATGGCGCTGCGCGCGGCCGGGTACGAGACCGTGATGGTCAACTGCAACCCGGAGACGGTCTCCACCGACTACGACACGTCCGACCGGCTCTACTTCGAGCCGCTGACGTTCGAGGACGTGCTGGAGGTGTTCCACTCCGAGCAGCGCTCCGGCACGGTCGTCGGCGTGATCGTGCAGCTCGGCGGCCAGACCCCGCTGGGCCTGGCGCGGCGGCTCGCGGACGCGGGCGTGCCGGTCGTCGGCACCCCGCCGCACGCCATCCACCTCGCCGAGGACCGCGGCGCGTTCGGCCAGCTGCTCACCGACGCCGGGCTGCCCGCGCCGAAGTACGGCATGGCGACGTCGTTCCCGCACGCCAAGGCCATCGCGGACGAGATCGGCTACCCGGTCCTGGTGCGGCCGTCGTACGTGCTCGGCGGGCGCGGCATGGAGATCGTCTACGACGAGGAGTCCCTGCGCGGCTACATCCAGCGCGCGACCGACGTCAGCCCGGAGCACCCGGTGCTGGTCGACCGGTTCCTCGACGACGCCATCGAGATCGACGTCGACGCCCTCTACGACGGCACGGACGTGTTCATCGGCGGTGTGATGGAGCACATCGAGGAGGCCGGCGTGCACTCCGGCGACTCGGCGTGCGCGCTGCCGCCCATCACCCTGGGCGAGTCGGACGTCGAGGCGGTCCGGCGGTCCACGCTGGCCATCGCCGACGGCATCGGCGTGCGCGGCCTGCTCAACGTGCAGTACGCGCTGAAGGACGACGTGCTCTACGTCCTGGAGGCCAACCCGCGCGCCTCCCGCACGGTGCCGTTCGTCTCCAAGGCCACGGCGGTGCCGCTGGCCAAGGCCGCCGCCCGGATCATGCTCGGCGCGACCGTCGCCCAGCTGCGCGCGGAAGGGATGCTGCCCAAGACCGGCGACGGCGCCAAGCTGCCCGCGCACGCTCCGGTCGCGGTCAAGGAGGCCGTCCTCCCGTTCCACCGGTTCCGCACGCCGGAGGGCAAGGGCGTCGACTCGCTGCTCGGCCCGGAGATGAAGTCGACCGGCGAGGTCATGGGCATCGACGTGTCGTTCGGCATGGCCTACGCCAAGTCTCAGACCGCCTCCTACGGCTCCCTGCCCACGTCGGGCCGGGTGTTCGTGTCGGTGGCCAACCGGGACAAGCGCGCCATGATCTTCCCGGTCAAGCGGCTCGCCGACCTGGGCTTCGAGGTGCTGGCCACCGCCGGCACGGCCGAGGTGCTGCGCCGCAACGGCATCCCCTGCACGATCGTCCGCAAGCACTTCGAGGGCGCCGACAACATCGTCGACGCCATCCTCGCGGGCACCGTCGATATGATCATCAACACGCCCTACGGCAACAACGGGCCGCGCATCGACGGCTACGAGATCCGCACGGCGGCCGTGGCCAAGGACATCCCGTGCGTCACCACGATCCAGGGCGCGGCGGCGGCCGTGCACGGCATCGAGGCCGCCATCCGCGGCGACATCGGCGTGCGGCCCCTCCAGGCGCTCCAGGCCGCGCTGCGGGGTGACGCGTGAGGTTCGGCGCGCGCCTCTCCAAGGCGATCTCCGAGCACGGACCGCTCTGCGTGGGCATCGACCCGCACCCGGGCCTGCTGGCGTCCTGGGGGCTCTCCCAGGACGCCGCGGGGCTGGAGCGGTTCGCGCTGACCTGCGTGGAGGCGTTCGGCGGCCGGGTCGCGGTGGTCAAGCCGCAGGCGGCGTTCTTCGAGGCGCACGGCTCGCGGGGCGTCGCGGTGCTCGAACGCGTCGTCGCCGACCTCCGGGACAGCGGCACGCTCGTCCTGGTCGACGCCAAGCGCGGCGACATCGGCTCGACCATGGCCGCGTACGCGGCGGCCTACCTCACCGAGGGCTCGCCGCTCGCCGGCGACGCGGTCACCGTGTCGCCGTACCTCGGGTTCGGATCGCTCGACCCGGCGCTGGAAGCCGCCGCGGCGAGCGGTCGCGGACTATTCGTGCTCGCCCTGACTTCGAATCCCGAAGGCGCCTCCGTGCAGCGCGCGGTGGGCTCCGACGGGCGTTCGGTGGCGCAGTCGATCGTGGACGCGGCGGCCCGTGCGAACGTCGGCGCGGAGCCGTTCGGCGACGTCGGCCTGGTCGTCGGCGCGACCCTGGGCGACCTCGGCGTCGACCTCTCTGACCTGCGCGGACCCGTCCTCGCGCCGGGTTTCGGGGCGCAGGGCGCAACGGTCGCGGACCTGCGTGCGCTGTTCGGGTCGGACCTGCGCGGAGTGCTCCCGACGTCCTCCCGGGACGTGCTCGGGCACGGCCCCGGGACCGCATCATTGCGGTCTGCGGTGGACGCGGTCCGGGCGTCCCTGGACCTGTGATCGCGATCAAATCCCGACGCGCTTTGCCCGGTCCGCTCACCTGCGCAAACGGTCCCTGGTACGGTCCTGGCCACCGGCAGGTCCAGCACCCGCCAAGCGCATACCACACAGGCTGTGCGCAGGGCGTTACCGGTGGCGGGTGCTGGACCAGTCGGAGGGTGTTGGTACTACTACCACCCGCCGCTTCCAACTCCAGCGCTGAAAGATTCACCTGACTGGGACCCACGTTGTACCCAGGCAATTGCGCTCGGTACGGTCGCGGCACCGATCCAGAATTGAAATTCCCACACCACGGAGGAAATCGTGGCCCTTCCCCAGCTTACCGAGGAGCAGCGGGCCGCAGCGCTGGAGAAGGCTGCTGCCGCTCGTCGCACTCGGGCTGAGCTCAAGGAGCGCCTCAAGCGTGGCGGCACGACCTTGACGGACGTGCTGAAGGCCGCCGAGAGCGACGAGGTCCTTGGCAAGATGAAGGTGTCCGCGCTGCTTGAGGCCCTTCCGGGCGTCGGCAAGGTGCGTGCGCAGCAGATCATGGAGCGCCTTGAGATCGCTCCGAGCCGTCGGCTGCGCGGTCTGGGTGAGCGGCAGCGCAAGGCGCTGCTCACCGAGTTCAGCGGCGAGTGAGTGATGGCACCGGGGTGGGGTCGGACGTCCGCGTCCGGCCCCGCCTCACCGTTCTGTCCGGCCCGTCCGGCGTAGGCAAGTCCAGCGTGCTGGCCGAGCTGCGCCGAATGGGGCCGGAGATCCACTTCAGCGTCTCGGTGACCACCCGGAAGCCGAGGCCGGGCGAGATCGACGGGGTCCACTACCACTTCGTGGACGTCCCCGAGTTCCGCAAGATGATCGCCAACGGCGAGCTCCTGGAGCACGCCGAGTTCGCCGGGAACTGCTACGGCACCCCCAGGGCGCCGGTCGAGCGGGCCCTGGCGGCAGGCACGCCGTCCCTGCTGGAGATCGAGCTGCAGGGCGCGCGGCAGGTCCGGCTCGCGATGCCGGGCGCACAGCTCGTCATGCTGGCACCTCCGTCATGGGAGGACCTGGTCGACCGGTTGACCGGCCGCGGCACGGAAGACCCGACCGTGGTGGCCCGCCGGCTGGAGATCGCCAGGGAGGAACTGGCGGCCGAACCGGAGTTCGACGAGGTCGTGGTGAACGACGACGTGAAGTCCGCCGCCGCGAGCTTGCTAAACTTGGTGGTCGGCCCGGTGCCCGGCGCGTGATCGCGCGCGTCGAGTGGCACGGGACGACTCCACGGCGAACAACCGTGTTGGCTGAGAAGCCGGGCGGTACGACCGACCGGGCACGACACACCGACCGCAGGAGCGTTGACGAGTGACCACGCACACCGAGCTGGGCCCGCTTTCGGGTGCCCCGGAGGGCATCACCAACCCGCCGATCGACGACCTGCTCGAGCAGGTCAGCTCGAAGTACGCGCTGGTGATCTACGCGGCCAAGCGGGCGCGGCAGATCAACGACTACTACGCCCAGCTCGGCGAGGGCCTGCTGGAGTACGTCGGCCCGCTGGTCGAGCCGGGCCCGCGCGAGAAGCCGCTGTCGATCGCGCTCCGGGAGATCCACGCGGGTCTGCTCGAGCACACCGAGGGCGAGTGACCGAGGCCGTTGACGCCCCTGTCGTCCCGAGGGTCGTCCTCGGGGTCGGTGGGGGCATCGCCGCTTACAAAGCGTGCGAGGTGCTGCGCCGGCTCACCGAGTCCGGCCACTCCGTGCGCGTCGTGCCCACGGACGGCGCGCTGAAGTTCGTCGGCGCCGCCACGTTCGAGGCGCTGTCCGGTCAGCCCGTGCAGACCGGCGTGTTCGAGGACGTCCCCGCCGTGCCGCACGTGAAGCTGGGCCAGACCGCCGACCTGGTGGTCGTCGCGCCCGCCACGGCGAACCTGATCGCCAAGGCGGCCCACGGCCTGGCCGACGACCTGCTCACCAACACGCTGCTGACCGCGCGTTGCCCGGTCCTGCTCGTGCCGGCGATGCACACCGAGATGTGGGAGCACCCGGCGACGCGGGCGAACGTGGCGCTGCTGCGGTCCCGCGGCGTGATCGTCGCCGAACCGGCCAGCGGCAGGCTGACCGGCAAGGACACCGGCAAGGGCAGGCTGCCCGAGCCGAGCGAGATCGTCGACCTGGCCCGGTTGCTGCTGGCGCGCCCCGACGCGCTGCCGCGCGACCTGGAGGGCGTGCACGTCGTCGTGTCCGCCGGCGGCACCCGCGAGCCGCTGGACCCGGTGCGCTTCCTGGGCAACCGCTCGTCCGGCCGGCAGGGCTACGCGCTGGCCAGGGTCGCCGCCCAGCGCGGCGCGCGGGTGACGCTGGTCGCCGCGCACACCGCCGACCTGGCGGCGCCCGCCGCGGTGGACGTCGTGCGGGTCGCCTCGGCGCTGGAACTGCGCGCCGCGATGCACGAAGTGGCCGCGACGGCCGACGTCGTCGTGATGGCCGCCGCGGTCGCCGACTTCCGGCCCGTGGCCGCGGTCGAGCACAAGATCAAGAAATCCGAGCGGGACCCCGAACCGGTCGCGCTCACCCGCAACCCCGACATCCTGGCCGAACTGGTCGCCGCACGGCGGTCGGGGCAGGTCATCGTCGGTTTCGCGGCCGAGACCGGGGACGGCGCGACCAGCGTCCTGGAGTACGGTCGCGCGAAGCTCAAGCGCAAGGGCTGCGACTGGCTCGTGGTCAACGCGGTCGGCGACGGCCGAGCGTTCGAGGTCGAGGACAACGCCGGCTGGCTGCTGTCCGCCGACGGCGGCGAGACCCCGATCCCGCACGGTTCGAAGTCCCGGCTGGCGTCCACCATGTGGGACGCGGTGGCACCTGCCTTCCGACTTTGACCGGACGCGCCCAGGCGCTCAGTATTCTTCAGGCATTCGCAGATCGGACAGTTAGGGAGCGTCGTGAGCGAGCACAGCAGCAGGCTGTTCACCAGTGAGTCGGTGACGGAGGGGCACCCGGACAAGATCTGCGACGCCATCAGCGACTCGATCCTCGACGCGCTGCTCGCGAAGGACCCGCGCTCACGCGTCGCGGTGGAGACGATGGTCACCACCGGCCAGGTGCACGTGGCCGGCGAGGTCACCACCGAGGCCTACGCGGACATCCCGTCCATCGTCCGCGACAAGATCGTCGAGATCGGCTACGACTCGTCGGCCAAGGGTTTCGACGGCTTCTCGTGCGGCGTGAACGTGGCCATCGGCTCGCAGTCGCCCGACATCGCGCAGGGCGTGGACACCGCGTTCGAGAAGCGGGTCGAGGGCACCGAGGACGAGATCGACAAGCAGGGCGCGGGCGACCAGGGCCTGATGTTCGGCTACGCCTGCACGGACACCCCCGAGCTGATGCCGCTGCCGATCGCGCTGGCGCACCGGCTGTCCCGCCGGCTGACGGCGGTCCGCAAGGACGGCACGGTCCCGTACCTGCGTCCCGACGGCAAGACCCAGGTCACCATCGAGTACGCGGGCGACCAGCCGGTGCGGCTGGACACCGTCGTGGTGTCCACGCAGCACGCGGACGGCATCGACCTGGAGAAGCTGCTCGGCGTCGACATCCGCGAGCACGTGGTGGCACCCGAGGTCGCCGCGCTCGGCCTGGACACCGCCGACGTGCGGCTGCTGGTCAACCCGACGGGCCGGTTCGTCATCGGCGGCCCGATGGGCGACGCGGGCCTGACCGGCCGCAAGATCATCGTCGACACCTACGGCGGCATGGCCCGCCACGGCGGCGGCGCGTTCTCCGGCAAGGACCCGTCGAAGGTGGACCGGTCCGCGGCGTACGCCATGCGCTGGGTGGCGAAGAACGCGGTGGCCGCCGGTCTGGCCACGCGCATCGAGGTCCAGGTGGCCTACGCCATCGGCAAGGCCGCCCCGGTGGGTCTGTTCGTGGAGACCTTCGGCACCGAGACGGTGGACCCGACCAAGATCCAGCAGGCCATCGGCGAGGTGTTCGACCTCCGCCCGGCCGCGATCATCCGGGACCTGGACCTGCTGCGCCCGATCTACGCGCCGACCGCCGCGTACGGCCACTTCGGCCGCACCGACATCGACCTGCCGTGGGAGAGCACCGACCGCGCCGACGCCCTCCGCGCCGCCGCGGGCGCGTGACCGTTCCACCGGACGCCTGAGCCGCGGCGAGGCCGCGACTCCGGTGGCGCCGCGTCATCCACGTCGCCGATCCGGGACCACGCTGACCGATCAACTCGATCAGCGTGGCTCCCGGGTCGGCGACGCGGTCGTTCCCGGGATCCGGCGCGGCTTCGTGGCGTTGTCCGTCGCCGGCTTCACCGGCTTGGTCCGCAGGACCTCCTGAGTTCACCCGCGCGCGTTAGACACCACGTCATGCCGGTTTCCCGCCGCACGACGCCGCCGCTTCGGGTGCGCGAGGCGCTGGCCCGTGAGCCGCGGCGCGGTGGCCTGGCCGCCATCCGGCACGTCGTGTTCCTGATGCGGGAGAACGGCCGCTGCGACGACCTGGCGGACACCTTCACGGTGTGCGACGCCTTCCACGGCTCCGAGTACCCGTGGGCGACCTACGCCGAGCACCTCGGGGACGCGGGCAAGTCGTGGCGCGTCTACCAGGAGGTCGGGTCGTTCCGGGCGGACGTCGAGGCCGGGCGGTTGCCGCAGGTGTCGTACCTGGTGCCGCCGCCCACCGCTTCGTGGGCGCACGAGGTGGTGGACGCGGTGGCGTCGGAGCCGGGGGTGTGGGACTCGACCGCGTTGTTCATCGCCTGCGACGAGGGCGCGGCCGGGTCGCCGGGGTGGGGGCCGCTGGGGTTGGGGCCCCGCGTGCCGGTGGTCGTGGTGTCGCCGTGGACGGTCGGCGGGTACGTGGACTCGCAGGTGTTCGACCACTCGTCCGCGGCCAGGTTCGTGGAGCGGTGGCTGGGCGTGCCGGCGCCGGGGATCAGCGCCTGGCAGCGGACCGCGTGCGGCGACCTGACGTCGGCTTTCGACTTCGGCCGGCGGCGTCCGGGCACCCGGCTCCCCGGCCGGCGGCCGGCCCGTCCGCTGCCCTACCAGCCGGACGCGTCCGGTGCGGTGCTCGGCGGCGAGGTGCGGTTGGGGCTGCGGAACTCGGGGGACGAGAGCGTGCACCTGGTGCTGTACCCGCAGGTGGGGGAGGCCGTGCACTTCGACGTGCGGTCCTCGGCCGAGTTCGTGGTGCCGTTCGAGGGGGAGTACCGGTTCGCCGTGGTCGGGCCGAACGGGTTCCGGCGCGAGTTCGCCGGGGCGCGGGGCGAGTCCGCGGCGGTGGAGTCGTCGGTGCACGGGCACAGCCGGGTGTTGTCGGTGACGTTGGCGAACTCCGGGCCGTCGGACGTGACGTTCTCCGTGGTGGGTGACGGGCGGGACTTCAAGGTCGCGGTGCGGCCGGGAAAGCGGCGGCTGGTGCCGTGGCTGACCGGGTTCCGGCACGGCTGGTACGACCTCACGGTGTCCGCCGGGACCTTCCACCGCAGGCTGGCGGGGCACGTGGAGAACGGCCGGGAGGGCGTGGCGCCGGCGGTCACCCGACAGTGATCTTGCAAACCTCGAACAGGCGTTCGATACTGGTGTCGTGACCCCAGGTCCGATGAACGTTCCCGCCGGTCTCTGGTAGACCTCCACCCGTGGCGGGCAAGGCGACTACCAGGCGCGGGGAGCAGGTTCCCGCCGCCTCGCTGCCGGTCGCCCGCGTCTGCGTGGACGTGCCGCTGGCGCACCTCGACCGGGCGTTCGACTACCAGGTGTCCACCGAGCAGGACGCGGACGCGGTGCCCGGCTGCCGGGTCCGGGTGCGGTTCGCCGGGCAGCTGGTGGACGGGTACCTGCTGGACCGGGTCGAGTCGTCGGAGTACGGGCGCAAGCTGACGTTCCTGGACCGGGTGATCTCGCCGGAGCCGGTGCTGTCGCCGGAGGTGGCGGAGCTGGCGCGGGCGGTGGCGGACCGGTACGCGGGGTCGCTGATCGACGTGCTGCGGATGGCGATCCCGCCCCGGCACGCGCGGGTCGAGGCCAAGCCCTCCGGTGAACCGGCCCCCGTGCCCGAAGCGCCGTCGGACGAGGGGTGGTCCCGCTACCCGTTCGGGCCGAACCTGCTGGACGCGTTGCGCTCCGGCCGCGCCGCGCGGGCCGTGTGGCAGGCGCTGCCGGCCGAGGACTGGCCGGCCCGCCTGGCCGAGGCGGTGGCGTCGACGGCCTCGACCGGCAAGGGCGCGCTGGTGGTCGTGCCGGACCACCGCGACCTGGCCAGGGTGCACCAGGCGTGCGCGGCGCTCGTGGGCGAGGCGGGCGTGGTGTCGCTGTCGGCCGACCTCGGGCCGTCCGAGCGGTACAAGCGGTGGCTGGCGGTGCGGCGCGGCGTGGTGCGGGTGGTGCTCGGCACGCGCGGGGCGGCCTTCGCGCCGGTGCGCGACCTGGGTCTGGTGGTGGTGTGGGACGACGGCGACGACCTGCACTCCGAGCCGAGGATGCCCTACCCGAACGTGCGCGACGTGCTGGTGCAGCGTTCCCACCTCACCGGCGCGTCCCTGGTGATCGGCGGCTTCGCCCGCACGGCCGAGGCCCAGCTGCTGGTCGACAGCGGCTGGGCGCACGAGGTCGTCGCGGCCAGGGACACGCTGCGGGCGGTGGCGCCGCGGGTGGCGGCCGTGGGCGACCACGAGTGGCAGGAGGTGAAGGACGCGGCGGCCCGGTCGGCGCGGCTCCCGTCCATCGCCTTCGACGCGGCGCGAGCGGCCTTGGCGGCGGGCACCCCGGTGCTCGTCCAGGTGCCCCGGCGCGGCTACGTGCCCGCCCTGGCGTGCGGCCAGTGCCGGTCGCCTGCGCGTTGCCGCCGTTGCGCGGGGCCGCTGGCGTTGCCGGGAGGCACCCAGGACGGCGTGCCGAGGCCCGCGTACTGCCGGTGGTGCGGTGCGACGGAGGCGGCGTTCCGCTGCTCGAACTGCGGCTCCCGCAGGCTGCGCGGTCAGGTCATCGGCGCCCGTCGCACGGCGGAGGAGCTGGGGCGGGCGTTCAGCGGGGTGCCGGTGCGGACGTCCGGCGGTGACGAGGTGCTGGCCACCGTCCCGGGTGGCCCGTCCCTGGTGGTGGCCACGCCGGGCGCGGAACCGGTGGCCGAAGGGGGGTACGGCGCGGCCCTGCTGCTGGACGGCTGGGCGTTGCTGGGGCGGGCCGACCTGAGGGCCGCCGAGGAGACCCTCCGCCGGTGGATGACGGCGGCGGCGCTGGTCCACGCGGCGGGGCGGGTGGTCGTGGTGGCCGAGTCCTCGCTGGCGCCGGTCCAGGCCCTGGTCCGCTGGGACCCGGTGTGGCACGCGAGCCAGGAGCTGGCGGCGCGGACCGAGCTGGGCTTCCCGCCGGCCGTGCGGATGGCGACCGTGGACGGCTCCCCGGACGCGCTGGCCGGTGTCCTGGACGAGCTGCACCTGCCACCGAACGGGCAGGTCCTGGGGCCGGTACCGCTGTCCGAGGACAAGGAGCGCGCCCTGGTCCGGGTGCCGAGGGCGGAAGGCCGCGCCCTGGCCGGGATGCTGGCCGACGTGCTGGCCGTGCGCAGCGCCCGGAAAGAACCGGACGTGGTGCGGGTGAAGCTCGACCCCCTCGAAGTCCTCTGACGCCGTCCCCCGAGCAGGCGGTTCTGCTTTCGTCCGGGGTGGAGTACAAGGGAACGATGCTCCGGTCGAAGGTCGCCAGCGCCCTCGCATCCCTCCTCCTCGTCCCGCTCCTGCCCGCCGCCGCACCCGCCGCCGCTCCTCCTGCCACCACCGACGCGCCGCGCGTCCCCGAGGCCGTGGGCTTCGGCGGGGTGGTGTCCAGCGTGGACGCCGACGCCTCGCAGATCGGCGTCGACGTGCTGCGGCGCGGCGGGAACGCCGTGGACGCCGCGGTGGCGGTGGCCGCGGCCCTCGGCGTCACCGACCCGTTCTCCGCGGGCATCGGCGGCGGCGGGTTCTTCGTCCACTACGACGCCCGCGCGCACCGGGTGTCCACTCTGGACGGCAGGGAGACGGCGCCCGCGGCGGCCGGCGCCGACCTGTTCGTGGAGGACGGCGCGCCCATCCCGTTCTCCGAGGCCGTCACCAGCGGCCTGTCGGTGGGTGTGCCGGGCACGCCGCAGACGTGGCAGGAGGCGTTGCGGCGGTGGGGGACGTGGTCGCTGGACCGGGCCGTCCGACCGGCCGAGGAGCTGGCGCGCCGCGGTTTCACGGTCGACGCCACGTTCCACCGCCAGGTCACCGACAACGCCGCCCGGTTCGCCGACTTCACCTCGACCAGCGCGCTCTACCTGCCCGGGGGCACGCCGCCGGCGGTCGGCAGCACGTTCCGCAACCCCGACCTGGCCGACACCTACCGCGAGCTGCGCGAGGACGGCGTGTCGGCGTTCTACCGCGGTGACGTCGGCCGCGACCTGGTCGAAGCCGTCCGCCGGCCACCGGTCACCCCCGGCGCCACCCGCGAGATCCGGCCCGGGGGGATGACCCCGGCGGACCTCGCCGGGTACGACGCCCCGCTGCGCGAGCCCACCCGCACCCGCTACCGCGGTCTCGACGTGGTCGGCATGGCTCCGCCGTCATCCGGCGGCACCACGGTCGGCGAGGCGTTGAACATCCTGGAGACCACCGACCTCGCCCGGGAGACCCCGGTCCAGTACCTGCACCGGTTCCTGGAGGCGAGCCGGTTGTCGTTCGCCGACCGCAACCGCTGGCTGGGCGACCCGGCGTTCAGCGACGTGCCGACCCGTGAGCTGCTCTCCCAGCGCTTCGCCGACAGCCGGGCCTGCCTCATCTCGCCCACGGTGGCCATGACCGGCGCGGTCGCACCCGGTGACCCGCGCGACCCGGTCCCGTGCGCGACGTCCGCCGAACCCGCCGCCACCCCGTACGAGGGCACGGACACCACGCACCTCACCGTCGCCGACCGCTGGGGCAACGTCGTCGCCTACACCCTGACCATCGAGCAGGAAGGCGGCAGCGGCATCGTGGTGCCGGGCCGCGGGTTCCTGCTCAACAACGAGCTGACCGACTTCTCGTTCACCCCGGTGACGCCGGGCGTGCCGGACCCGAACCTGCCCGGTCCCGGCAAGCGACCGCGGTCCTCGATGTCGCCGACGATCGTGCTGGACCACGGCCGGCCGGTGCTGGCGCTCGGCTCACCCGGCGGCGCGAGCATCATCACCACCGTGCTGCAGGTCCTCACCCGGCGGATCGACCGCGGCCTGCCGCTCGTGCAGGCCATCGCCGCACCTCGCGCGTCCCAGCGCAACGCCGCCACCACGCAGGCCGAGGTCGCCTTCCTCGCCACGCCGGAAGCCGAGGCGCTGCGGCTGCTGGGCCACCGCTTCTCGTCGGCCAACGAGATCGGCTCCGTCACGGCGGTCGAGCGCCTGCCGGACGGGCGCTGGCGTGCGGCGGCGGAGACGTCACGGCGTGGCGGAGGCGCCGCCCGGGTGGTCCTGCCGTCCCCTACATCGGGATCGTCGCGATGACCCGGTTCTCGTGGTCGAACACCGTGGCGCGGACGTCCCTGGTCTCCGTCGTGGCGTCACCCGGCGGTTGGTCCACCAGGAGCACGGCGAACGTGCCGTCCCGCAGGACGGCCGGCGCGGTGCGCCCCAGCGCGTCGGTGATCTCGATGCCGCCGACCTCGGCCGCGTCCACCGTGCCGGCCAGCACCAACGACGAGTCGGCCGGGCCGTGGCCGCCGATGGTGGCCGAGTAGCGAACCTTGACCAGCGCGCCGTCCTGCGGCGTCACGTCACCGAGGCGCGCCCGGTCCACCCGACCGTTCTCGATCGGGCAGTAGGCGGTGGTCCCCGCTTGGTCGTGGATCACCAGCCACGTGTGGTCGGCGGGGCCCGGGAACGCGCCGGGACGCCACTTCAGCGGATCGCCCACCCACGTCGCGCCGTCCAGCAGGGTCAGGTTCAGGCACCGGGCCACGTCCGGGTCGCCCGGCGGCAATTCCTCCCGCACCGCCGACCACACGTCCTGGTCGGGCAGCACGGCGAGGTCGACCTCCCCCGTGACGGGCGCGGCCGTCGTGGCGAACTCAGCCGTCATCCGCGCGGCGGGGAACGGGACCACGAACAGCTCCTCCACCAGCGTGACGGGCAGGGGCGCCACCGAGCCGGTCTGCGCGCCCGTGGCCAGTCCCACGCCGACGGTCCCGACCGGCACGCGGCCGATGAGCACACCGCTGCCGGTGCGCCACAACACCGACGCCGCCCCTCCCGCGAAGGGGACCGCGCCGGCCTCCGGCCGGTTGTGCGAGATCGAGGTGTGCGTCAGCTCGCAGAAGCGGTTGTCCGCCGCCACGAGGATCCGGCGGCCGGCCAGGCCCAGGGTGAACCGCACGTCCGCTTCGCCGAACGCGCACCGCGCCACGTCGTCCGGGGTCGCTCCGGGCGAGACGGAGACGGCGGACTCGTCGTGCCGGGACGGCCCGGCCGTCGACGACGTGGTGCTCGGCGGCGAGGCCGCGATCGTGTCGCCCTGGGTGGACTGGGCGATGATCGCCCCGCCCGCCGCCAGCACGGCGACGGCCGCCGCGGCGGCCAGCGGCGCGCGAACGGCCCCACCGCTCGTGACCTCGGCGTCCAGGATTCGTCGGCGCATCCGTTCGCGAACTTCGGGGGGTAGGGGACGGCGTGGCGGCAGGTCCGGCACGCTCCCGGTCGGCTGGCTCATCGCTCCTCCACAGCACGCAGTCGGGCACGGGCCCGCGAGATCCGCGAGCGCACGCTCACCTCGGCGACGCCGAGCACTTCGGCGGCCTCGGCCGTGGGCAGCCCGCCCAGCAGGCACAGCTCCACGGCCTCCCGCTCCGCCTTGGGCAGCGAGTCCACGACGGCCAGCACCCGGCGCAACGCGCGGTCGTCGTCCACCGCCGCGATGACGCGCTCGGCGTGATCGGGCGCCACGTCGTCGTCGGCCACCCGCCGCAACGCCCGTCTGAACCGGCCGAGGCGGCGGAACTCGGTGCGCGCCAGGTTGCCCGCCACCGTGTAGAGCCACGGCAGCGCGCTGTCGCGGACCAGGGTGATGTCGGCCCGGCGGCGCCACGCGGCCAGGAAGGTGGCTGAGGTCAGGTCCTCGGCGAGCGACCACGACGCGGTCATCCGGTAGGCGTGGTTCCACACCGACTCCGCGTGCCGGTCGAACAGCACGGCGAACGCCGTCTCGTCCCCGCGCGCCCACAGTTCCGCGTCGCTGTCCGGCACCGGTACTGCCCCCCGCCGACCCGTTGTCGCAGTACTCATGCCAGTAGGTAGCCGCAACCGCCCCCACCGTTGCGGTCGATCTGCTCCCCGCGTCGTCCTCGCCGGCCGTGACCTGGAGCACTGGGCGCCCTTTCGTAGACTGGGGCTCCCCAGGCTGCGAGGAGTGCGCGTGACCGTCCAACCGATCCGGCTGTTCGGCGACCCGGTGCTGCGGACGCCCGCCGTCGAGGTGACCGACTTCGACGCGGAGCTGCGCAAGCTGGTCAAGGACCTGTGGGACACGATGAGCGAGGCCGGCGGCGCGGGGCTCGCGGCGCCCCAGCTGGGCGTCGGCCTGCGCGTGTTCACCTACCACTGCGACGGGTTCGCCGGGCACCTGGTCAACCCGACGTTCGACGTGGTCGGCGACGAGTACCAGGAAGGCCCGGAGGGCTGCCTGTCGATCCCCGGCATGTCCTGGGACTGCCGCCGTCACCTGCACGTGGTGGCCAAGGGCTGGAACATGCACGGCGAGCCGGTCGAGGTCGAGGGATCGGACCTGCTGGCGCGCTGCATCCAGCACGAGTCGGACCACCTGGACGGCGTGCTGTTCGTGGACCGGCTGGACGACGCGACCCGCAAGGAAGCCATGAGGGCCATCCGGCAGGAGCCGTGGTTCGACGGCGGCGTGCCCACGATCAAGCAGTCGCCGCACCCCCTCTTCGGTGCTTGAAAGCCGCTGTTCGGCACACGACGGCTCGCCCGCGAGCCGGCTCGGGGGCACTCTCCTAGACTTGCGGTCTGCGTATCCGCAGAAGATGCGAGGAGAGTGCGTGTTCGTCCAAGAAACCCGGCCGTCTCGACCAAGCCCCCACGTGCCGTTCGGAGGGGTCTGACATGCGCCTGGTCTTCGCGGGCACGCCCGAGGTCGCGCTCCCGTCGCTGAGGGTGCTGCTGGATTCCGACCGGCACGAGGTGGTGGCGGTCGTCACCAGGCCGGACGCGCCGGCCGGACGGGGCCGCCGGGTCGAGCGGTCCCCGGTCGCGGCGCTGGCGGACGAGCGCGGCATCGAGGTGCTGGCGCCGGCCAAGGCGGGCGACCCGGCGTTCCGGGCGCGGTTGGCCGAGCTGGAGCCCGACCTGTGCCCGGTGGTGGCGTACGGCGCGATGCTGCCCGAGTCCACGCTGGCGATCCCGGAGCACGGCTGGGTGAACCTGCACTTCTCGGTGCTGCCCGCGTGGCGCGGCGCGGCGCCCGTCCAGGCGGCCGTGCGGCACGGCGACGACATCACCGGCGCGACCACGTTCCGCATCGTCAAGGAGCTGGACGCGGGACCGGTGTACGGCGTGGTGACCGAGCAGGTGCGCGAGCGGGACACCGCGGGCGAACTGCTGGGCCGGCTCGCCGAGTCCGGCGCCAAGCTGTTGCTGTCCACTGTGGACGGCATCGCGGACGGCACGCTGCGGGCGGTGGAGCAGCCCGACCAGGGTGTGAGCTACGCGCCGAAGGTGAGCGTGGACGACGCCCGCCTGGACTTCGGCGCGCCCGCCGCCGCGCTCGACCGGGTGGCCCGCGCGGTCACGCCGGACCCGGGCGCGTGGGCGGAGTTCCGCGGTGAACGGATCAAGCTCGGCCCGGTGGTCCCGGTCGAGTCGGAGGAACCGCTCCCGCCCGGTGAGATCCGGGTGGAGCGCAAGCGCGTGCTCGTCGGCACGGCCACCGACCCGGTGGAGCTGGGCGACGTGCAGGCCCAGGGCAAGAAGCGGATGTCGGCGAACGACTGGGCGCGCGGCGCCCGGATCGAGGCGGGGGAGCGGATTTCATGACCCAGAGGTCTTCCCGGCCGTCCCGGCCGCAGCGGGCGCACCCGCCGCGCGGGCGCACCGGCACCCCGCCCCGTCCGCCGGTCGGCGACCCGGCGAGGCAGGCCGCGTTGGACACGCTGCGCGCCGTCCGCCAGCGGGACGCCTACGCGAACCTCGTGCTGCCCGGCATCCTGCGGGAACGCAAGATCACCGGCCGGGACGCGGCCCTCGCCACCGAGCTGACCTACGGCTCGCTGCGCGCGCAGGGCCTGCTGGACGCGGTGCTCACCGCGTGCGCCGACCGCCCGCTGTCCGAAGTGGACGGCGCGGTGCTCGACGCGCTGCGGCTGGGCGCCTACCAGCTGCTCCGCACCCGCATCCCGGCGCACGCCGCGGTCGCGTCCACGGTGGACCTGGTGCGCGCCGACCGAGGTTCGGGCGCGGCGGGCTTCGCCAACGCGGTGCTGCGCCGGGTCACCGGCCAGGACGAGGCGGGCTGGGTCGAGGAGGTCGCGCCGGACGAGGACACCGACCCGATCGGCTACCTGGCCATGGCCAACGCCCACCCGAGGTGGATCGCGCAGGCGTTCGCGGAGGCCCTGGGCAGCCGCGGCGAGCCGCTGCGCGACGCGCTGGCCGCCGACGACATGCGCCCTGCCGTGCACCTGGCCGCCCGGCCCGGTGAGTGCAGCGCCGAGGAGCTGGCCGCGATGACCGGCGGCGAGGTCGCGCCGTACTCGCCGTACGGGGTGCACCTGGACACCGGCTCGGGCGACCCGGGCGACCTGGACCCGGTGCGCGAGCGGCTGGCGACGGTGCAGGACGAGGGCAGCCAGCTGTGCGCGGTCGCGTTGACGCGGGTGCCGCTGGACGGTCCGGACGAGCGGTGGCTCGACCTGTGCGCCGGTCCCGGTGGCAAGGCCGTGATGCTGGGCGCGCTGGCGGCGCTGTCCGGCGCGTCGCTGGACGCGGTGGAGAAGGCGCCGCACCGGGCGGACCTGATCCGCAAGGCGGCGGGTGGCGTGCCGATGACCGTGCACGTGGCGGATGGCCGTGAGTCCGGCCTGCCCGAGGGGTCGTTCGACCGGGTGCTGGTGGACGCGCCGTGCACCGGGCTGGGCGCGCTGCGGCGGCGGCCGGAGGCGCGGTGGCGTCGGCAGCCGTCGGACGTGGCGCCGCTGGCCCGGTTGCAGCGCGAACTGCTGACCGCGGCGTTGACGCTGGTCAGGCCGGGTGGCGTGGTGGCGTACGTGGTGTGCACGCCGCACCTGTCCGAGACGGTGGGCGTGGTCGGCGACGTGGCCCGCCGCACCGGCGCGGACTGGCTGGACGCCCGCGAGCACTTCCCCGGCATGCCGGACCTGGGCGACGGCCCGCAGGTGCAGCTGTGGCCGCACAAGCACGGCACGGACGCGATGTTCTGCGCCCTGCTCCAGCGGCCCGCGTGACGGGTGGGGGCGCGACCGGCCCGAGCACCGGCCCGGTGCTCGGACTGGTCGCCTCCGCGGCGGGCGGGGTGGAGCGGTGGCTGGTGGACGGCCTGGCCCGGCCGTTGGCCGGGCGGGGCTGGCGGCTGGCCGTCACGCTGACCCCGACCGTCGCCCGCTGGCTGGAGCCGCAGGCCGCGGCGCTCGCCGACACCACCGACCTGCCGGTGCGCTCGACGTCGCGGCTGCCGACCGAGCCGAAACCGCACCCGGTGCCGGACGCGGTGGTGTTCGCGCCCGCGACGGCGAATTCACTGGCCAAACTCGCCCTCGGGATAGGCGACAACCAGGCGCTGACCGTGTTGTGCGAGGCATTGGGCCGACGCACCCCGATGGTGGTGCTGCCGCAGCTGTCCGACGACCAGGCCGCGCACCCCGCCTTCCAGGGCCACCTGGCCGTGCTGCGCTCCGCCGGGGTCGTGCTCGCGGCGGATCCCGAGTCGGTGCGAGGGGAACTGGATCGGGTTGCGCCATTCGCCACGTTCCGGGAAAGCGGCGGGAACGGCGCGCGCGGCTGAATTGACAGTCAGTCGAGATGCGTAGCAGTCTGGATTGTGTCGAAATTGTACGGCCGGGATTGTGAATGGGCTTCGGTTCTCCGCTTCCTGTCCGCACCGGGTGGCCTGCTGGCCATCGACGCGCCGCCGTGCTCCGGCAAATCGCTCCTGCTGCACGAGGCGACCGGCGCCGCCCGCGACCTCGGTTACGCCGTCGTCCTCGTCCGCGGTGAGCACCTGGCCGCGTCCACCGACGTGGCGCGCGCGCTGGACCGCGCCGACACCCGCACGCTGATCGCGGTCGACCAGGCGCACCGGGACCCGGCCGCCCTGCTCGCCCTGCTGCCCCGGCTGAGGGAACCGCGGATCACCGCGCTGCTCGCGTTGACCAGCGCCAGCGCCGGTCCCGCAGTGCGGCACGCCCTGACCGACCACGGCTGCGTGCTGCCGCTCGGCCCGGTCGGCGACGACGTGATCGGCCTGATGACCACGACCATGCTGGCCGCCACCCCGCACCCCGACCTGGCCTCGTTGGTCGCCACGGCGGGCGGCGACCCGCACCTGGCAGCCGAGCTGATCACCGGGCTGCGCGAAGAAGGCCGGCTGGAGGTGGACGGCGGCGTGGCCCGGCTGCGCGGCGGCCGGCTGCCGCGCCGGGTGAGCGGGCTGGTGCGCGGGCGGGTCGACGTGCTGTCCGCCGACGCGATCCGGGTGCTGCGGGCCGCTGCCGCGACCGGCCGGGTGATCCCGCTGCACGAGGTGGCCGCGAGGACGGGCGACGCCGCGGACGCGTTGTGCCCGGTGGTGGAGGAAGTGCTGGCTTGCGGGTTGGTGGTGCGAGCCGGCGAAGGCCTGGAGTTCGCCTCCGACCTGGTGTGGCGGGCCGTGGCCGAGTCGGTGGCCGAGTCGATGCCGGACTCGACGCCGCACTCGGCGCCGGACTCGGTGCGGCCCGCCCTGCGGCACGACACGGCCGTTGCGCACGGGACGTCCGACGACGCGCCGGCGGAGGACCGGGGCACGGACGCCGTGCGCGAAGTCCGCACGTCGGCCGCGAACGGCAGGCTCGGCGCCGCCATCGCGCTGGCCCGGGAGAGCCTGGCGCAGGGCGTGCCCGCGGGCGCCGGCGCCGAGCTGCACGTCGTGCTGGGCGGCATCCTGCTGGCCGACGGGCGGCCCGCCGACGCGGCGGCCGAGATGGAGCACGCGGAGACCGCGGAGGGCGCGCCCGAGCCGCTGCGGCGGCTGGCCTCGGCGGGGCGCCTGCTGTCGCTGTACTTCGCCACCGGCGGCCCGGCGGGCGCGCGGGCCATGACGGTGCTGACCGCGCGGGAGCGGGAGCGCAGCGACGCCGACGTGGTGATGGCCGCGACCGTCCACTCGTGCCTGGAGTGGAGCGCCGGGAACCTCGCCGAAGCCCTGTACTGGGGCCGCGAGTCGACCCGGTGGGGAGTGGACCGGCCCACCGCGTGGTGGCAGTCGCAGGCCGCCGTGTCGTTCGCGGTCAAGCTGTCGGCGCTGGGCGAGTTCGATCAGGCCGAACGCCTGGTCCGCGACGACGTCCCCGGCGACGATGACGAGGCGGTGACGACCGGCGCGCCCACGGCCAGGACCATCGCCCGCGCCAGGGTGCTCACCCAGGCCGGGAAGCTGGCCTCGGCGTCGGTCGCGGCGGACGACGGCCTGTCGACCGCCCGCGACCGAGGCCTGCGCATCCTGGTGCCGTTCGCGTCGACCGTGCTGGCGACGGTGGCGTTGCAGCGGGGCGCGGTAACGGCGGCGGCCGAGCACGTGCGCCGCTACCGGGCCGACCTCGCGGCGGGTGAGGCGGTGCTGCACTCCGGCCAGTACGACTGGGTCGAGCTGCTGCTGGCGCACGCCGAGGGCGGACCGGGCCGGGTCGCCGCACTGGCCCGTGAACGGATGGCCGACGTCGCCGCCGCCCGCCGGATGCTCGTCGACGAGCCGGGCGCCGCGCCGTGGCTGGTGCGCCAGGCGTCGGCGGTCGGCGACCTCGACCTGGCCGGCGACGTCGTCGGCACGGCCGAGCGGCTGGCCGGCGACAACCCCGGTTTCCCGGCGGTGTCCGTCGCCGCCGGCCACGCGCGGGCGTTGCTGGAGGGCGACGCGGACGGGCTGCTGGCGGCGGGTGGCCGGCACCGCCACCCGTGGGCCAGGGCGAACGCCAACGAGGACCTGGCCGCGCTGCTCGCCGACGCCGGGGACGCCGAAGGCGCGGCGGCGCACACCGAGCGGGCGTTGCGGATCTTCGAGCGGATGGGCGCGGACGGCGAGGCGGCCCGGCTGCGCGGGTGGCCCGACGCGACCGGCGCCGAGTGGCGGCGGTTGTCCGAGCCGGAGCGGGACATCGCCCGGCTCGTCGGCGCCGGGATGACCAACCGTCAGGTGGCCAAGCAGCTGTACCTGTCCCCGCACACGGTCAACTACCACCTGCGCGGCATCTTCAAGAAGCTCGGCATCAGCTCGCGGGTGGAGCTGGCGAGGTGGGCGCACGAGCAGGAGACCGCCGGGACCTCGACGACCTGATCCGCCCGTGCGCCTCCAGGAACCGACGCCGTCCGTCCACACCGGCCTCGACGGCGTTCGGTCGGCTCAGGCCCCGATGGCGCTCGACACCGTGTCCGAGATCAGAAACCGGACCTCGTCGGCCACCCCCAGCACGTCCGCCGGGGCGACCACCGAGCAGTGCACCCCGTGCGCCGCGACCTCCAGGGCCAGGCACTCGATGTACGCCACCGCCGCCGCCCGCGACGCCGCGTACGCCGCGAGGCCGGACCGGGGCGCCGACGGCACCTGCGCGGGCACCATCGCGATCGTCCCGCGACCCCGCTTGACCATCCGCGACGCCACCGCGCGGGAGACGTTGAACACGCCGTCCACGTTGACCGCGAAGCTGTGCGCCCAATCCTCGTCGGTGACCGACAGCGCCGGACCCGGGCGCACCGCGCCCGCCGTGGTCACCAGCGCGTCGATCGGGCCGAACTCCCGTTCGACCTGGTCGACCAACGCGTCGACGGCGGCGCTCGACGTCACGTCGATTTGCCGCCCGGCGATCCGCAGACCCTCGCCGTGCAGCCGTTCCACCAGGCCCGAGAGCCCGGCCCCGTCGCTGTCCACGGCCGCCACCAGCGCTCCTTGCGCGGCCAGCGACTCGACCAGTGCCACGCCGAGCGGCGTGCAGGCCCCGGTGACCAGTGCGATCTTGTGTCGGAAATCGGTGTTCATCCCCAGTGCTCCCGGTTGCTGCCCCCGGGCCGAACGTAATGGCCACCACACCGTTAGGGGAACTACTTGGGTGAGTAGTCGGAGAAGACCAGGTGGAAGGCGCGGACCGGGACGGGCCGGGGAGGCGGGACGAGCCCTCCGGCGGGTCCGCGCGAACGCGGAAGCCTAGACTCACCAGCCGTGGTCCACCAGCCGATGATCGCACCGAGCATCCTGTCCGCCGATTTCGCCCGACTCGCCGACGAGGCCGCCGCCGTGGCGACCGCGGACTGGCTGCACGTGGACGTCATGGACGCGCATTTCGTGCCGAACCTGACCCTCGGCCTGCCGGTGGTGAAATCGCTGCGCAAGGCGACGGACATCCCGCTGGACTGCCACCTGATGATCGACGACCCGGACCGCTGGGCGGTCGGGTACGCGGAGGCCGGCGCGTACAACGTGACCGTGCACGTCGAGGCGGCGAAAGACCCGGTGCGGCTGGCGAAGGACCTGCGTGCGGCGGGCGCGAAGGCCGGCCTGTCGCTCAAGCCCGGCACCACGCTGGAGTCCTGCGTGGACGTGCTCAAGCACTACGACACGCTGCTGATCATGTCGGTGGAGCCGGGCTTCGGCGGCCAGTCGTTCATGGCCGAGGTGCTGGACAAGGTCCGCGCCGCGCGCCGCATGGTCGACACCGGCCACCTCAAGCTCGTGATCGAGATCGACGGCGGCATCAACGCCGACACCATCGAACAGGCCGCCGAAGCGGGCGTGGACTGCTTCGTGGCCGGGTCCGCCGTCTACGACGCCGCGGACCCCGGCGCGGCCCTGGAGCGGCTGCGCGCGCAGGCGACGCGCGCCCGGTGAACCCCGACGAGGCGATGGCGCTGGCCGTCGCGGCGAGCGAGCGGGTCCGGGGCACCACCAGCCCGAACCCTCCGGTCGGCTGCGTGGTCCTGGACGCGGACGGAGTCCTCGCCGGCGAGGGCGCGACCCGGCCGCCGGGCGGGCCGCACGCCGAGATCGTCGCGCTCGGCCAGGCCGGTGCACGAGCCCGCGGCGGAACGGCGATCGTGACGCTGGAGCCGTGCGCCCACCACGGCCGCACCCCGCCGTGCACGCAGGCGCTGCTCGACGCGGGCGTGGCACGCGTGGTGCACGCCGTCGCGGACCCGAACCCGAAGGCGGCCGGGGGAGCGGACGTGCTGCGCGCCGCCGGTGTGCGGGTCGAGTCCGGTGTGCTCGCCGCCGACGTCGAACGCGGCCCGCTGCGCGCCTGGCTGCACTACGCCCGCACCGGCCGCCCGCACGTCACGTGGAAGTACGCCGCGAGCCTCGACGGCCGGGTCGCCGCCGCCGACGGGACCAGCCGCTGGATCAGTTCAGAGGAGTCCCGCGCCGAGGTGCACGACTTCCGCACCAAGGTCGACGCGATCGTGGTCGGCACCGGCACGGTCCGGGCCGACGACCCCAGGCTGACCGCGCGCGGCCCCCGTCGCGGGCACGACGTGGTCCGCCAGCCGTTGCGGGTGGTCGTGGGCGTCGGCGACCTGCCGCCGGGCGCACGCGTCCTGGACGACGAGGCGGAGACCTTGCACCTGCGCACGCACGACGCGGACGTGGTCCTCCGCGCACTGGCCGCACGAGGCGTGGTCGACGTGCTGCTGGAGGGCGGGCCTACGCTGGCGGGTGCGTTCGCCGGAGCGCGCCGCATCGACCGGGTGCTCGCGTACCTCGCGCCGAAGTTCCTGGGCGCGGGTCCGCCAGCCCTGGGGGACGCGGGGGTGTCGACCGTCACCGACGCGGTGGCTTTGGTCGTGGAGCAGGTAAGCATGTGCGGGCCGGACGTGCGGGTTTCCGCAGTCCCCGCGCGTTGAGGAGGAACGGTGTTCACCGGGATCGTCGAGGAGTTGGGTGAGGTCGTCGCGGTAGCCGACCTGCCGGACGCGGCCCGCGTCACCATCGCGGGCCCGCTGGTGACGAGCGACGCGAAGCACGGCGATTCGATAGCGGTCAACGGCGTGTGCCTCACGGTGGTGGACGTCGCGGACGGCGTGTTCACCGCGGACGTGATGCGCGAGACGCTGACCCGCAGCAGCCTGGCGAAGGTCGCCGAGGGCGAGCAGGTCAACCTGGAGCGCGCCGCCGCCGTCGGCCAGCGCCTGGGCGGCCACATCGTGCAGGGCCACGTGGACGGCACCGGCGTGGTGCTGGCCCGCGAGAAGGCCGAGCACTGGGAGATCGTCCACATCGGACTGCCGCCGAACCTGGCCCGGTACGTGGTGGAGAAGGGCTCGATCACCGTGGACGGCGTCTCGCTGACCGTGGTGTCGGTGTCGGACGCCGGCGGAGCCGGCAACGAGACGACTGCCCGGTCCGGTCACGAGTTCTCGGTCAGCCTCATCCCCACCACGCTGGAGCTCACCACCCTCGGCCGGCGCCTGCCGGGCGACCACGTCAACCTGGAGGTGGACGTGCTCGCGAAGTACGTCGAGCGGCTCGCAGCGCCTCACCTCCAGGGCACCCACCTGCGTGCCGCCGAGGAGGCCCGGTGAACGACTTCGCCGACATCGAGAGGGCCATCGCGGACATCGCCGCGGGCAGGCCCATCGTGGTCGTGGACGACGAGGACCGCGAGAACGAGGGCGACCTGATCTTCGCCGCGGAGAAGGCCACGCCGGAGCTGGTGGCGTTCACCATGGCCGAGTGCCGCGGCCTGCTGTGCACCCCGATGGAGCCCGAGGCGCTGGACCGGCTGGGCATCGACCTGATGGTCGGGAACAACACCGAGCGGATGGGCACGGCGTTCACTGTGTCGGTCGACGCCCGTGAAGGCGTCACCACCGGCATCTCCGCCGCCGACCGCGCGCGCACCATCCGGCTGCTCGCCGACCCCGCGACGACCTCGCAGGACGTGGTCCGCCCGGGGCACGTGTTCCCGCTGCGCGCCAAGGAAGGCGGCGTGCTGCGGCGCGCGGGCCACACCGAGGCGGCGGTGGACCTGGCCCGGATGGCGGGCCTGCGCCCGGCCGGCGCGATCTGCGAGATCGCCAACGCCGACGGCACCATGGCCCGGCGCGACGACCTGGAGCTGTTCGTCCGCAAGCACGACCTGGTGCTGATCACCATCGCCGACCTGATCGCCTACCGGCGGCGGAGGGAAACCCAGGTGGCGCGGGTCGCCGAGGCGCGCATCCCGACCGCGCACGGCACGTTCACCGCGGTCGGCTACGACAGCAAGCTCGACGGCATCGAGCACATCGCGATGGTCTACGGCGACATCGGCGACGGCGAGGACGTGCTGGTCCGGGTGCACTCCGAGTGCCTCACCGGCGACGTGTTCGGCTCGCTGCGCTGCGACTGCGGCCCGCAGCTGGACGCGGCGCTGGCGGCGGTCGCGGCGCAGGGACGCGGCGTCGTGCTCTACATGCGCGGCCACGAGGGTCGCGGCATCGGCCTGATGCACAAGCTGCAGGCGTACCAGTTGCAGGACGGCGGCGCGGACACCGTGGACGCGAACCTGGGCCTCGGCCTGCCCGCGGACGCCCGCGACTACGGCACCGGCGCGCAGATCCTGTGCTCGCTCGGCATCAAGTCGATGCGGCTGCTGACGAACAACCCGGCCAAGCGGGTGGGGCTGGAGGGCTACGGGCTCACGGTGCTGGACCGGGTGCCGCTGCCGATCTCGCCCAACCCGGAGAACCTGCAGTACCTGCGCACCAAGCGCGACCGGATGGGGCACGAGCTGCACCAGCTGGAGCAGTACGAGGCGCTGGGGCAGGGCGGCGCGGTGGTGTCGAGCACGGAGGGAGCGGAATGAGCGGCGAGGGGCGGCCGGAGGTCGCCGTGCCGGACGCGGCGGGGCTGACGGTGGCCGTGGTGGCCACCCGCTGGCACACCAGGATCACCGACAACCTGGTCGAGCGGGCATTGGCCGCCGCCGCGAAGGCCGGTGTCGTGTCGCCGACGGTGGTGCGGGTGCCGGGCGCGGTGGAACTGCCGGTGGTGGCCCAGGAACTGGCCCGGACGCACGACGCCGTGGTGGCGTTGGGGGTCGTGATCCGGGGCGGCACACCGCACTTCGAGTACGTGTGCGACGCGGTGACCGCCGGGCTGACCAGGGTGGCGCTGGACTCGGCGACGCCCGTCGGCAACGGCGTGCTGACCACGAACGACGAGGAGCAGGCGTTGGCGCGTGCCGGGTTCCCGGACTCGTCCGAGGACAAGGGCTTCGAGGCTTGCGCGGCGGCGTTGGACACGGCGCTCGTGCTGCGCGGGCTCCGGTCGGGCTCCTTGCACCCGGGCTCCTCGCAGCCGGGGTCGCCGCGGGTGGGGTCGTGAGGGCCGCGATGACCGCCGAAGCCGTCGAGTTCCGCCCGAAGAGGATCCGGTGGGTCGCCGGGACCAGCGCGGTGTTCCTGGTCGCCGTGTTCACGGTGGTCGGCCTGCTGCTGGGCGACACGCCGACCGGCGTGATCTTCCGGACGTCCGACCAGGTCGCCATGGTGTTGCTGGGCGTGCTGCTGGCGTGCGGCATCCTGCTGCTGACCCGGCCGCGCGTCCGTGCCGACGCCGAGGGCGTCGAGGTGCGCAACGTGGCGACCGTGCACCGGTTCGCGTGGGCGGACGTCCTGCACGTCTCGTTCCCGGACGGCGCCTCCTGGGCCCGCCTGGAACTACCCGACGACGAGTACGTGTCGATCATGGCGGTCCAGGCCGTCGACCGCGACCACGCCGTGGCCGCCGTGCGTGCCCTCCGGGAACTCCACCGAGCGGCCACCCGCTGACCCGAACGCTCCCGCGCCGGGCCTTAGCCGGTGCGGGGGCGTTGGCGTAAGCGCTGATCGTCGTGGTGCCGTTGGCGGATGGCTGTCCGCCAACGGCACTCTTGTAGGGGTGCCGGCCTCTCCTTAGGTTCGTGTGATCTACGAGCTTGGGGGTCCGGACATGCGCAGACGTTCACTCCTCACCGGTGCCGCGGCAGTGGCGGGAGCGGTCACGGTCGGCCTGAACCCGGCGGCGCGGGCGCAGCGGCCCGGCGCGTCGGACGTGCCCGACCTGGCCCTCGGCGACTACCCCGTGGTGGGGCGCGTGCGGTCGCGCAAGGCGATGGAGCACCTGCGGGCGCTCAGCGAGGGGATCGGCCAGCGCATCGGCGGCACCGAGTCCGAGCACCGGGCCCGCGACTACCTCGCGTCGGTGCTGCGCGGCCTCCGGTACGACGTGACGCTCCAGCCGTTCACCGTGCCGGACAAGTACCTGTCCACGCTGACCGTCGGGTCGGACACCTGGAACGCCGCCGCGTCGCGCTTCGGCGCGCTCGGCGCCACCGCCACCGGACCCGTGGTGGACCTGGACAACGGCGCGACGCTGCCCGAGGACCTGACCGGGAAGGTCGCGCTGCTGGTGAACCTGCCGACCGGCTCGACCGCGGTGCTGGACGCGGTGCGGCTGGGCGCGGCGGCCGTGCTGGTGGGCCGGGTGTCCGTCCCGCCGGCGGGCAAGACGGGCGCGTTCTCGCCCGCGTTGACCGCGAACGTCGCCGTGCCGGTGCTGGGCGTCGCGCAGGTGCACGTGGAGCGGCTGCGGGCGGCCGGCGCCGTCACGGTGACCGTGTCCACCACCCACCTCGCGGGCCTGACCTCGTACAACGTCATCGCCGACCGGCCTGCGACGTTCCCCGGCCAGGACGACGGCGTGGTCATGGTGACCGCGCACTACGACAGCGTCCCCGGCTCGCCCGGCGCGAACGACGACGGCAGCGGCACGGTCCTGACCCTCGAACTGGCCCGCGTGCTGCGCCACCTCCCGACGCACAAGGCGCTGCGGTTCGCGCTGTGGGGCTCGGAGGAACAGGGCCTGCTCGGCTCCCGCTACTACGTCAACCAGCTGTCCGACGCCGAGGCCGCGCGCATCGCGGGCGTGTTCCAGAACGACATGGTCGCCACCAGCCACGGCCCCGCGTCCGCCTACTGGCTCCTGTCCGTGGACGGCGGTGACAACGCCACCACCGCGCAGGTGGCCGCAGCCGCCACCCGACTCGGCTACGGCGCCCAGGTCCACGGCCCCGTGCCGCGCGGCAGCAGCGACCACGTGCCGTTCCACGAGCGCGGAATCGCCGCCGCGAACTTCAGCTGGCGCGGCGAGGGCGGTCCCCACCAGCTCGAACCGCTCTACCACACGCCCGAGGACACGATCGCCCAGAACGTGAGCCCGGACCGCCTCCAGATCTCGCTGGAACTCATCGGCGCCGCCGCTTACCACCTTGCCCGCATGCGAGCGTGACCATCACCTGATTCTCCCTTGAAAGGCCTGCTCAGCCGCCATCGCGGTGCGACTGCGACGAATGGCGTCTTCCGCGCCACAAGATTCCCTGGCTACCTTTCGCGGGCCCGCTCTCAGGTGGGTCACAGGTTTCTTGGGGGGAATCGCCTTGTCACGCACCGAGCGGTGGTCCCGCGCGCCCTTTTCCCGGCGGATCACCGCCGTGGGCGTCGCGATCGTGCTGTCCGCGTCCGTGTTGGCCGCCACGCCCGCTCTCGCCGATCCGGTGAGAGCGCCGGCGGTGCCGCCGACGAAGGTCGTGGAGACCTCCGAACACCGCTTGGAGCGGGTCGCGGCGCCGTCGATGCCCCAGAGCGCGCCGTCCACCGCGACCACCTGGCCCTCGGCGGGCGAGGCCGAGGTCGCGGTGGCCGCCGCGACGCCGCCGGTGACCTCGCGCGACGCCGACGCCCGGCTGGCCGCGGGGGGCACCCGTGCCGGTGGGCTGCCGGTGCAGGTGGCCGCCCGCGGCAAGCGTGACGCCACGAAGGTGCGGGTCCGGGTGGCGGACCAGGCCGCCGCCCAGCGCGCGGGTGTCACCGGCGTGCTGCTGTCGGTGACACCCGACCGCTCGGGCGACGGGCCGTTGACCGTCGGCGTCGACTACTCGACGTTCCGCGACGCGGTCGGCGCGGGGTTCGGGTCACGGCTGCGCCTGGTCGAACTGCCCGCCTGCGCGCTGACCACGCCGGAACGGGACGAGTGCCGCGTCCGCACCCCGCTGCCGTCCACCAACGACGGGGCCAAGCAGGTGGTCACGGCCGACGTCACATCGGCCGCCTCGGTGTTGGCCGCGGTCGCCGACTCGGGCGGCGCGGGCGGTCAGTTCGCGGCGAGCTCGCTCGCCCCGTCCGGCAGCTGGTCGGTCACCGGCAACACCGGCGCGTTCACCTGGTCGTACCCGATCGAGCTGCCGCCCGCCTCGGCCGGTTCCGCGATCGAGCCCAAGGTCACGCTGGGCTACAACTCGGCCGCCGTCGACGGCCGCACCGCCGCGACCAACAACCAGTCGTCGTGGATCGGCCAGGGCTGGGACTACGAGCCGGGCTTCATCGAACGCACCTACCGCGCGTGCGCCGACGACAAGGACCTGCCTGCGGCCAGTCAGACCGGCGACCTCTGCTGGGCCGGCCCGGTGTTGACGATGAGCCTCGGCGGCCAGACCGCCGCGCTGGTGTGGGACGAGGGCAAGAAGACCTGGCGCTCGGCGAACGACAACGGCGCGCGCGTGGAGAAGCTGTCGAACGCGGTCAACGGCGCGCGCGACGGTGAGCACTGGAAGGTCACTACCACCGACGGCGTCCAGTACTTCTTCGGGCTCAACCGCCTGCCGGGCCACACGAACCAGGAGCAGACGAACTCGGCGTGGACGGCGCCCGTGTACGGACCGCGCGCCGGCGACCCCTGCCACAACCCGGCGGGTTTCGCGCAGTCGTCGTGCACGCAGGCCTGGCGCTGGAACCTGGACTACGTCGAGGACCCGCACGGCAACGCGACCGCCTACTACTACAGCCCCGAGACCAACCACTACGGCGCGAACAAGGGCACCACGGGCGTGGCCTACACGCGCGGCGGCACGCTCAAGCGCATCGATTACGGCCTCCGCAGGACCAACAACAGCGTGTACGGCGCGGTCGTGCCCGGTCAGGTCGTCTTCGGGGTAGCCGAGCGCTGCACGCCGTCCGGCGCGATCACGTGCGACCCGGCGCAGTTCACCGCCGCGAACGCCAGCCACTGGCCCGACACCCCGCAGGACCAGCAGTGCCTCGCGGGCAAGCCGTGCGACAACCACGCCCCGACGTTCTGGTCGACCAAGCGGCTGACGAACATCACCACGCAGTACAACACCGGCGCGGGGCCGGTGAAGGTCGACACCTACGACCTGGCGCAACAGTTCCCCACGGCCGCCGACAAGGAGCTGTGGCTCGACTCGATCACCCGCACCGGGCACCAGGGCACCACGTCGATCGCGGTGCCGCCGATCAAGTTCACCGGCCAGGTGTACGCCAACCGGGTCAGCGGTTACAACAACCAGCCCGCGATGGCCCACTGGCGGCTGACCAACATCACCACCGACACCGGCTCGGTCATCTCGGTCACCTACAGCACGCCGGACTGCGCCGTCGGCTCGATGCCGAACGACAACGACCTGGCCGACAACGGCAAGCGCTGCTACCCGGTGTGGTGGACGCTGCCGCTGAACCGCGACCCGATCCTCGACTACTTCCACAAGTACGTCATCACGCGGGTCGAGGTGCAGGACGCGAACGCATTGGCCCCCAAGCAGGTCACCGACTACAACTACGTCGGCGCGCCCGCGTGGCACTACGACGACAACGAGGTCGTCAAGCCGAAGTACCGCACCTACGGCCAGTTCCGCGGCTACGCCGAGGTCGAAACCCGCACCGGCGACACGGCGCACACCATCGACGGCGTGCCGGACGCGAGGACCTTGGTGCACACCAAGTACTTCCGCGGCATGGACGGCGACACGCTGCCCAACGGTGGGCGCCGCTCGGTGTCGGTGAGCAGTTCCCTCGGCGACTCCGTCGTGGACGACAACGTGTTCGCGGGCTCGGTCCGCGAGACGCAGATGTTCAACGGCGACGGAGGACCCCGCGTCTCGGCCGCGATCAACGACCCGGTCAAGGTGGCCACCACCGCCACCCGCAACCGCACAGGCCTGCCCCCGCTCACCGCGAACGTGGTCAAGACCGGTCGGGAGCGCAAGATCACCGACCTGGCCGCGGGCGGCACGCGGATGACGTCGACCACTAACCGATACGACGACCTGGGTCGGTTGGTCGCCAAGACCGACTCCGGCGACGGTGTGGCCGACGTCTGCGTCCACACCCAGTACGCCGACAACACCACGTCGTGGGTCCGTGACAGGGCCAAGCAGGTCACCACCTCCACCGAGGCGTGCCCGACAGGCGACCCGACCGCCACGAAGATCGTCGCCGCCGTACGCACCTACTACGACGGCTCCGCCGACCTCGGCGTCGTCACCGGCCCCGGCAACGCGACCCGCATCGACACCGCGACCGCGAACCAGAGCGGGACGCTGGTCTTCGAGACGACCGGCAAATCGACGTTCGACGCCTCCGGCCGCTCCCTGACCACCACCAACGCCCGCGGGTACAGCTCCACCGTCGCGTACACGCCGCCCGACGGCGGTGTGCTCGCCAAGGTGGTCACCACGAACGCCAAGGCGCACAAGGAGACCGTCGAGGTCGAGCCCGCCCGGGGCAACACGACCACGATGATCGACGTTGCGGGCCGGCGCACCGACGCCGACTACGACGCGCTCGGCCGGCTGGTCGCGGCGTGGAAGCCGGGGCGGATCAAGGGCAGCACCCCCGCGTCCTCGTTGCACGAGTACGTGTTGCGCGCCGACGGGCCGCTGGCCATCACGAGCAAGGCGCTGGTCGACTACGGCACGGGCACCAACTACGTCACCTCGGTCGAGCTGCGCGACTCGTTCGGCCAGCTCCGGCAGACCCAGACCGATGCCACCGACGGTGGACGGCTGGTCAAGGACGTGTTCTACGACTCGCTCGGTCGCGAGCGGGTGACCAACAACCGCTACCTGACCACGGGCACCCCTTCGACGTCGCTGGTGTCGGTGGCCGCGAGCGCGGTCGACGACCGCACGGTCACCACGTACGACGGTGTCGGCCGGCCGGTGCTGTCCGAGGCGTACAAGGGACTGACGAAGACCTGGGCGACGCGCACGGTCTACGGCGGCGACCGGGTGACCGAGATCCCGCCCAAGGGCGCCGTCACCACCACGGCAGTCACCGACATCCGTGGCCGCACCGTGGAGCTGCACCGCTACAGCACGCCGCCGACGGTGAACGGCAGCGTCGTGTCGGGCGGGCAGCACGACACGACGCGGTACCACTTCACCGACATCGGGTTGGCGGAAAAGCTGACGGACCCGGCAGGCAACACCTGGACCTACGGCTTCGATTTCCTCGGTCGTCGGACCAGGCAGACCGATCCGGACTCCGGCACCACCTCCACGACCTACGACCTGACCGGTTTGGTCACGTCCACCACGGACGCGCGCGGGCAGGTGCTCGCCTTCACCTACGACGAACTCGGCCGCAAGACCGGTGAGTTCGAGGGATCCACCGCGGGCAGGAAGCTCGCGTCGTGGGTGTGGGACGGTGCGCAGGGCGGCGTGGGCAAGCTCTTCTACTCGACCCGGCACACGCCGACCGGCAACTGGGTGTCAGGGGTGAGCCTCTACAACGGCCTGGGGCTGCCGAGCAGTTTGATCACCCAGGTGCCGGCCGGTGAGACCGGTCTGGCGGGCAACTACACGACGCTGATGGGCTACACCAGCACGGGTCAGCTCTCGACGTTCCAGCCGGCGTCCGGTGGCGGCCTGCCCGGCGAGGTCATCGGCATCACCAACGACAAGTTCGGCAAACCGGTCACCACGCAGGGCTACAACGCCTACGTCAGCGCGTCGAAGTACACGCCGTACGGGGAGAACTCCCAGTTCACGATGGGACCGTCGACCAGCTCGGCGTGGCTGAGCTACGACTACGACGCCCAGACCCGCAGGCTCACCAACGTCAACCTGTCGGCGCAGAAGGCGTTCCCGCAGATCGACGACACCCGCTACAGCCACGACGCGGCGGGGAACATCACGAGGTCGGTCAACACGCAGGGGCAGCCGGACTCGGCGCCGGTGCGCACCCAGTGCTTCACCTACGACGCGTTCAGCCGTCTGTCACAGGCGTGGACGGCGACCGACAGCTGCGCCGCCGCGCCGTCGAACACGCAGGGGAGCGCCAACGTCGGCGGTCCGACCGCGTACTGGACGTCGTGGACGTTCAAGCCAGGCGGGCTGCGGGAGAGCGAGACCCGGCACGCGCTGCCAGGCGCGACCGGCGGTGACACCACCACGACGTACGACTACCCGACCAGCGGGAGCGCCCAGCCGCACGCGCTGGCGAGCACGACGACCACCGGACCGGGTGGCACGACCATCTCGACGTTCGGCTACGACGCGTCCGGCAACACCACCACGCGGGAAGTCCCGTCGGGGGCGCAAGAGCTCAAGTGGGACCGCAACAACCGCCTGGAGTCCGTCAAGACGCCCAGGGGCACCACGAGCTACTTGTACGACGCGGACGGCGCCCAGCTCGTCCGGAGCGATCCCGGCAAGGTGACGCTGTACCTGCCCGGCCAGGAGTTGAGCCGCGACACGAACACCGGAACCGTCACCGGCACCCGCTATTACAGCCACAACGGGGTCGTCGTCGCGTTGCGGGTCGGCAACACCAACCCGCAGTACGTGGTGTCCGACCAGCACGGCACCTCCACGGTCGTGGTCGACTCGGTGACGTTCGCCGTCGTCCGGCGCGTGATGGACCCGTACGGCAACCAGATCGGCGCGGTCGAGAACGGGCCTTGGCCGGACTCGCGGGGCTTCCTGGGCAAACCGGTCAGCGCGGACACCGGCCTGACCGACATCGGCGCGCGCAAGTACGACAGCGCCACCGGCAGGTTCATCTCGGTGGACCCGATCCTCGACCCGAGCAACCCCGACCAGCTCTGCGGCTACAGCTACGCGGAGAACAACCCGATCACCCGCAGCGACCCGTCCGGGATGCTCACCATCATCGGCGTCGGCGAGGGCGGCATCGCCGAGGCGCTGGGGACCGCGCACGACATCCAGGTGACCGCGAAGCGCCGCTACCAGCAGGCGCACATCTTCATCCAGTGGGGCTACGTCAAGGTTTGGGTGCCGTGGTTCATCGGGCCGCAGATCCCGATCTACATCCCCGCGGTGCTGATCACCATCTGGTTCACCTGGATGCCGAACTGCGTCCCGCCCAAGCCCAAGGGGCCCTCGGTCGGACCGGACCCGCTGACGCGCGCCGAGCGGGCCGCCTACAACAAGGCGCACCCGCCGCCCAGGCCCACGCCCGCGCAGAAGCCGATGCGCGAGCAGATCCGCGACCTGCTGGTCGGCCTGACCGGCGCCGACAAGATCGTCAACTGCCTGCGCGAGGGCGCGGTCGGCGACTGCATCATGGGCTTCGGCCCGTTGGTGGCCGGCCCGCTGGCCAAGGGCGTGGTGAGCGTTGCGACGCGTGGCGCCTCGCGCGGCGGCGGGTCCGTGGCCATCTCGAACGCGGCCGGGCACAGCACGGCGAAGAAGGTCGAGCTGGGCGGCAGGCCGGACAACCAGACCGTCTTCGCGGGCCACGGCGTCCTGAGGCCGGGCGCGGGCGAGGTGACCGTCCCCGAGGGCACGTCGATCGCCATGTACGTCCACGAGGGGGAACGGATCAAGGACAGCGCCGGGCTCGCCGTCGAGCTGGGCACCGGCGGCGTGCCGGTCGAGGTGTTCGGCCCCGGCATGCGTGTGCCGAATTACACACTCGGTCCCTCGCGGGGTGACCTGGTCCTGGCGAGCGGTTCGTACACAGTGGGCAGGTCCACGCCGCTCAGCGAGCTGCTCATCCCGGACATGGGTATGACGCACTGGGCCGCGTGCCGTGAGTTCATCTGCTGAGGAGCTGTCGACGTGGCCGTTTTCGAAGACCTGACGCCGTACTCCTACCTCCGGGAGGAGGGCGACCCGCCCACCCTGCTCAACGTCGGGTGGCTGGGCCGCGGGTCGCGGTTCGGAGTGGGAGAGCCCGAGCCGGGACTGGTCGCGGCGTTGCTGGCGCTCGCGGTGTTCCGGCCGGTCAACACCACCAGGGGCTTCCACCTGTGCGAGTTCTGCGACCCGCAGCCCGGCGACGATCCCGAGCCGCTGGTCGTGCCGTTCGAAGCCGCGGAGCGGGGGGAGGTGATGCTCGGCGGCGCGGAGGTGCGCGTGCAGGGGCCGGACGGGGCCGTCTACGCCGCACCGACCCTGATCGCGCACTACGTCGACCGGCACGGCTACCGGCCGCCCGCCGAGTTCACCCGGGCAGCGCTCGACCTCGCGTCGGCCGACGAACGCGCCTGGGCCGAAACCAAGCGCACGCTGCCGATCGCCACTCCGGTCCGCGGCGTGGTCGCCGGCCGGTACCTGTCGGGCCTGGAGATCACGCTCACCGCAGGGCCGGATGTCGCGGCCTTCATCCCTACCGACTCCTACCGCCCCGGCGGCGCAGTCGTGGAGCCGGTGGCCTTTCCGGCCGTCGGCACGCCGGTCGAGGCTGTCGTGATCGAGCACGCCGAGCGGGGCCGCAGGGTCATCCTCCGGGTCGGGCCCGCATAGACCCACGGGTGTCGAGGACGTTCAACGGAAAGCCGAGCGACCAGAACCCCACTTGTCAACCACATGTCGTTCATCCGCTTTCCCAGGGGGCTTTTCCGTGGAACGGACACCTCGCGCGGCGATCTGCCGCGCGATCCTCACGCTGGTCGTCGCCGCATCCGTGCTGGTACCCGCCGCACCGGCGGCTGCGGCTCCGGAGCCGCCGGCTCCGGAGCCCGCGGCTGCGGCCGAGCAGGTCCAAGGACCCGCCACGCCCGCCGAGCGCACCGCGCTCGACGAGGCGAGAGAGACCGGTAGACAGGTGGTCGTGCCCGAGCACACCACCGAGACGCGGGAGGTGCTGGCCAACCCGGAGGGCACGTTCACCCTGCGCACGTACGCCGCACCGCAGCGGGTGAAGCGGGACGGTGCGTGGACGCCGGTCGACACGTCGTTGCGCGCCAACCCGGACGGCACGCTCTCGCCCGCCGCCGCGCTGGTGGACGTGGCGTTCTCCGGCGGCGGCACCGGGCCGGTGATCAGCCTGCGCGAGGGCGACGCCCGGGTCTCGCTGAGCTGGCCGACCGCCTTGCCCGCGCCCGTCGTGGACGGCGCGAAGGCCACCTACCCGGAGGTGTTCCCCGGCGTCGACCTGGTGGTCGCGGCGAGCGTCGTCGGCTACTCGCACGTGCTCGTGGTGCGCGACGCGAAGGCGGCGGCCAACCCCGCCCTGCTGGACATCGTGCTCACCGCCGAGACGCAGGGCCTGACGCTGGACGTGGGCGAAGGCGTGCTGAACGCCCGTGACGCCAAGGGCGCACTCGTGTTCGCGGGCTCCACCCCCGTGATGTGGGACGGCTCCCGGCAGGACGAGAAGGCCCCCGCGCCGACCGCCACCGACCCCGGCGGGGCCAAGGTCACCAAGGTCGGCCTGACGGCCCGCAAGGCCGCGCGGTCGGAGGTGAAGGAGCTGCGCGTCCAGCCGGACCGCGCCGCGCTCACCGGTCCCGGCGTGACCTACCCGGTCTACATCGACCCCGGCATGGCCGGCGGGCAGCAGGCGTGGGCCGAGGTCACCGCCAACGGCTACAAGTACTGGAACGCCGCCATGGACGCCCAAGTGGGCCGCTGCTACAACCGCGAGGGCCACTGCGGCTCGCTCACCCTCGCCCGCTCCTACTTCCGGCTTGACACCGCGCCGCTCCAGAAGCGCAACGGCTACACCGCGGTGGTGTTCTCCGCCGAGATGTGGTTCACCCAGGTCTGGGGCGCGCACCTGTGCGTCGCCGAACCGGTGTCGCTGTACTCGTCGGGCTACTTCGACAGCGGCATCACGTGGTCCAACCAGCCGCTGGGCACCGGCACGCTGTCGAACGCGCTGGACACCAGGAGTTCGGGCGCGGGCACCCAGTGCTCGGGCCCGGGTGGCGTGAGGTTCAACGCGGCGGCCGTGAAGAACTACGCGCAGACCAGCGCGAACAACAACTGGGGCAGCGTCCACGTCGCGCTGGCCGCGCCCAACGAGGGCAACGACTACCAGTGGAAGAAGTTCGCCACCAGCGGCACCGCCGCGCCGCACTTCGACGTGGTGTTCAGCTTCCCGCCCGGCCCGGCGTCGGTGCACGGCGTGTCCAACGCAGTGGCCTGCACGGGCCTGGCGATCACCCCGGACGCCCGGCCGACGCTGTACGGCACCGCGTCGGACAACAACAGCCCGCCGCTCAACGTCGCCTTGGCCTTCGAGGTGTGGGACAGCGACGGCATCGCGCTGAAGGCCAGTGGCACCACGTCCGGCGCGTCAGGCGTGCGGCAGGGGTGGGCTCCGGCCAACGCGCTCCCCGACGGTGACTACGCCTACCGGATCGCGGTCCACAACGTGTTCCCCGGCGACCCCGCCAAGAACCTGTGGAACGGCACCTGGTCGCCGTGGCACTGGTTCCGCGTCAAGGCCACAGCTCCCGCCACCGCCCCTCGGATCGTCTCGTCGGTCGACTACCCGGCGAACTACTGGGGCGCGCCGAAGGGGGAGCTGGGCGCGATCGCGGTCGACTCCGGCGGCACCACCGGACTGGCGGGCTTCACCTACACGTTCTCCGGTTCCGGGACCGAGCCGGTGCCGAACACCACGACGTGCGACTACACACCGGCCGGGTACACGGCCAACGGCAACTTCGCGCCGGCGAGCGCGGACGGTCCGACCTGGCTGCCCATCCCGCACGGGCTGAGCGTCGGGTACCACACCATGCACGTGCGTGGCTTCGACCACGCGCACAACCTGTCCCCTGAGTCGTCCGCGCACGTCTTCTACGTCGCGCCCAACACCGGACAGGCCGCGATCCGCTACGAGGCCGAGGACCTGCCGCACTCGCAGCCGACCGGGCAGAACAAGCCGCTGGTGCGGCAGGACCAGTGCTGCAACCTGACCTGGTCCGGGAACCGGCAGTTGGAGATGTCGAGCGACGCCGCCGGGCAGTCGTTCACGGTCTCCTTCACCGTGGCGACCGAGGCCGACTACCAGGTGTCGATCGGCATGACCAAGTCCGCCGACTACGGACAGGCCGCGTTCAGCCTGGACGGGCAGCCCATCGGACGGCGCAACCCGGCCGCCGCGGTCGGCCCGATCGAGGGGTACAACCCGGAGCCGATCAACGCGTTGACCAACCTGGGCATCAGGCGGCTGACCGCGGGCACGCACACGTTCAAGGTCACCGTCACCGGCACGCACCCGAGCACGGTCGGGCTGCGCTACAAGGCGGGCCTCGACCACATCACGATCGCGCACACCACCCGCTACGAGGCCGAGCTGCCCGCGCAGGTGACGCCGTCGCAGCCCACCGGGCAGGGCGTGCCGCTCACCGTCGAGCAGCAGGCCGGCGGCAACGGCCCGTTCTCCGAGGGGGCGCACCTGCTGTTCGGCGCGACGGTGCAGAACAAGTCGTTCGACCTGGTGTTCACCGTGCGCGACGAGGCCGACTACGCGCTCGGAATCGCGTTGAGCAAGCGGGCGGACCGGGGCAAACTGCGGATCGCGGTGGACGGCGTGCCCTTGCGGCGCACCGACACCGCACCGTGGGACGGGTACCAGGCCACCGATGGACAGGTGGCGTACCTGCCGTTGGGCGGCGCGCACCTCAAGGCCGGTCAGCACCGGCTCACCATCACGGTCGTCGGCAAGAACGACGGCTCGTCCGGGTACACGGCGGGCGTCGACTACCTGACCGCGGTCGCGATCAACGGCGTCACGGCGGCGAGCTTCACCGACGCGATGAACAACCGGGGTTTCGGCACCGACGGCACCACGGCCGCGAGCCTGGACTTCAACGGCCAGTCGCTGTCGAGCACCGCGTTGGCGGCGGCCGGCCTCCAGCCGGGCACGAAGGTCACCCATGGCCGGGCCACGTTCACCATTCCGACCGCCAACCCGGTCACCGGCAACGACAACGTCGTGGCCATGGGGCAGACCATCCCGCTGCCCGCCGAGCACCGGGTGAAGGCGACCGCGATCGGCCTGCTGGCCATCAGCACGTGCGGTGACACCGAGCCCACCACGGCCACGGTGACCTACACCGACGGCACGACGTCCAACCCGGTCGTGCCGGGCGTGCCGGACTGGATCAGCGGCTCACAGCCGGCAGCCGCCGCCACGCTGTCCCACTGGCTCGGCGGCACGACGCCCGACACGACGAAGAAGCCGAAGACGTACGCGGTGTTCGCACCGGTCGACCCGACCAAGACCCTCGCGTCGATCACCCTGCCCAACACCGGCACCGCGTTCATGAGCAACACCTGCGGTCCGGCACCCGCGCTGCACGTGCTGTCGATCGCCCCTGCCCCGGTGGCGGCCGGGTGGCTCGGCGCGTGGGCCGCGCCGATCGACCAGACGCAGGACAAGAGCAGCCCGGCCGGCCAGACGTTCCGGATGGTCGTGCGGCCCTCCGAGCAGGGGCAGACCATGCGGATCCGGCTGTCCAACACGGGGGCGACGGTGCCCGCGACCATCCTGCGCACCACGGTGGCCGCGCAATCCGGCATCGCCGCCGCGGCGATGGCCACGCCGACGGCGGTCCTGTTCAACGGCAGCGCGAGCGTCACCATCCCGGCGGGCGGCGATGTCTTCAGCGACCCCGTCGCGTTCCCCAGCACGGCGGGAGGTTCGGGCAACCTGGTGGTCAGCGTCGCGCTGCCGCCGTCTGCGCCCCAGGTGGCGACCAACGTCACCGGGAACAACATGGCGTTCGACGCGCCCGGTGACGTGACCGGCAACGTGGACGGCGTCCCGTACGGCGACCAGTGGGCGTCGATCTACGGCAACTCCTACTACCTGAGCGGCATCGAGATCAGCTCCACCGACCCGACCCACGGCACGGTGGCGGTGCTGAGCGACGACTGGTTCTCCTACGGCGACCGCTACCCGGAGTGGTCGCCGGTGTGGACCGACTTCCTGTCGTCCGCGCTCGGCGACCGGCTGCCCGGCAGCATCACCCACGTCGGCTACCCGGGGGCGGACGAGGCCGCCCGGTCCAGGGAGCGGTTCGTGCTCGCGGAGCCGAGTGTGCGCACGGTGATCGTCAACATGAACCAGGTCGGCACCAATGACACACCGGCCTCGGTGCGGCAGCGCCTGGAGAAGCTGATGGCCGCCAACAGCCCGTTGGGCCTGCGCAAGTTCTCCCGCACCGACGGCACGCCGCTGTCGGTCGTGCTCACCACCATCCCGCCGAAGGGGTTGAGCGCGACCGACCCCACGGAGGTGCTGCGCAAGCAGGTCAACGACCTGATCCGGGCGAGCTACATCGACCTCGGCGCGGACCAGTTCGTCGACTTCGACGCGGCGGTGCGCGACCCGGCCGCGCCGGAGAAGGCGCAAGCCGGACTGCTGGACGGCACCCAGCCCAACGAGGCGTTCGAGCAGCGGCTGGCGCAGGCAGTGGTGGAGGCGGTGGACGGCTTCCCGCCGCTCACCCTCTGAGCCCTCGGCGGAACGCGGCCGTCACGTGCCGCCGGACGCCCGGAAGAGCCGTTCCGCCAAGGCCCGGAGGTGCTGCTTCAGCTCCTCCGGGCCCTCCACCTCGAACTCGACCCCGATCATCGCGATCCACGGCGCGACGTCCTCCAACGCCGGCGTGCCGACCGTCAGCAACGTCCGCTCGTCGTCGATCCGCTCCAGGTGCACCGAGGTGTACGAAGTCCGCGCCGCGACCACGTCGTAGGGCGCGTGCATGATCAACCGGGCCTCGTGCTGGTACGGCGCCACCGACAGCTGCCGCGACACGTACGACGCCAGGTCCTCCGCCGGCGGCTCCCGAGGCGTGAACCGGGCGCCCAGCGTCGGCTCCCCCTCGATCCGGTCCACCCGGAACGTCCGCCAGTCCGCCTTGTCCACGTCCCACGCCACCAGGTACCACCGCCGCCCGGTGTGGGCCAGGCCGAACGGCTCCACGTGCCGCTTCGTGTCCCCGTCACGCCCCGCGTACGGGAACCGCAGCCGCTGGTGGTCACGGCACGCGCTCGCGATCGTGGTCAACGTGCCCGCGTCCACCTGCACCCCGCGCGCGGGCAACGCGATGGTGTGCGCCTGCAACGCGTTCACCCGCCGCCGCAACCGGGACGGCAGAACCTGCTCCAGCTTCGCCAACGCCCGCACGGACGTCTCCTCGATGCCCGCCACCGTCCCGTTCGCCGCCGTCCGCAACCCGACCGCGACCGCCACGGCCTCGTCGTCGTCCAGCAGCAGCGGCGGCAGCTCGGCGCCCGCACCCAGCTGGTAGCCGCCCGACACACCGGGCGCGGCGTTCACCGGGTAGCCGAGGCTGCGCAGCTTGTCCACGTCCCGCCGCACGGTCCGGACGTCCACCCTCAGCCGCTCGGCGAGGTCCGCACCGGTCCAGTCGCGGCGCACCTGCAACAGCGACAGCAGCTTCAGCAGACGGGCCGAGGTCTCCAGCATGAGCCGGAGTCTGCCGGCCAACGCGGACAACTACTGTCCGCGTCGCGCACCCTCCGGCCACACGACCACCACCGGCACACCCGACGCCCGCGCCGTCTCCACGACGTCCGCCGTGCCGCCACGCCCGTCCGGCGGCTGCCCGTCCCACACCGCGATCAGCAGCTCCACCGACGCGAGCATCCGCTCGTTCGCCATCACGTACGCGTGCCGCCCCGACAGCTCGTTCGGCAGCACGCTCACCACGTGCGCCTGGGCCAGCAACTCGTCGTAAGCGGCCCGCTTCTCCGGTTTCAGCTTGTCCCGGTAGTCCATCGCGGGCAGCACGACCTCGACCCGCCCGCCCAGCTCCAGCACCACCCGCGCGAACAGCTGGTCCGCGCCCGGCGCCAGGCAGGTCACCCCGACCAGGGATGACCCGCCCGCCGCCTCGGCCTCCAACGCCGAGCGAATCGCTCCACGCACGGCGTCGACGCAATCGGGCATCAGCTTGCTGTGCCCGGTGACTCCCACCCGCATCACTAGGCCGTCCGGACCCCGCGGATCGCTTCACGGGTGTCCCGCACCACGGCCAGGTCGCGGTGCCGCTCGGCCTCCTTGGCGAAGTCCTGCAGCTTCCGCACCACCCGCCCGGACGCCAGGCCCGCCGCCGTGGGCAGCACCTCCTGGATCAACCCGCACGCCTCCTCCGGCTCGCCCGCCACCATCTTCGTGCGGGCCAACCCGATGACGTCGAACGCCCTGTTCCGCACCCGTGACGGGTCCCGCAGGCTCAGCGCCCGCCGGATGTGCTGCTCGGCCATCGGCGCCTGCTTCGGGTCGTGCCCGGCCAAGTCCCGCATCCGGGCCCCGATGACGCCTTCCAGTTCCGCCTCGTCGAACGTGTCCAGCCACCACGGGTCGGAACCGGACCGCCGCTGCGCGAAGCTGTCCTGCGCCTCGCCGACCGCCCGGTGGAACTCCCGCACCCTGCCCATCTGCGCGTAAGCCCACGCCTCACGGGTCAGCAGCAGCGCCTGTAACGTCGGCGTGGCCGTCCGCCTGGTGCCGTACTGGCCCAGCTGGACCAGCTCCAACCCGTCCTCGGGGCGGCCGAGGTCGAACATCTGCCGGGCCATCGCGGCCAGGCACAGCGCGGCGAACGGATCGTTCTTGCCCGCCTTCGCCATGCGCACGCCGAGCACGTAGTACCGCTGCGCCGCGTCGTGCATGCCCGCGTCCCACGACATGCTCGCCGCGACCTTGGACAACTCCGCCCCGATGAAGAACGCCCGTTCCGTCGTCGGGCCCGCCGGCGCACGCGACAACCGCTCGGCCAGTTCCTCCAACTGCCCGAGCACCGCCTTGCGCGCCAGCCCGTACCCGCCTCGTCCGCCCCACCCGCGCAGCCCGTCGGCGACGCGCTGCAACGCCGCCAACTCCTCCTCGCTGATCGCCGCGCTGGACGACCACTTGGACAGGGGCTGCAACGGGTGGAGCCACCGCTGGAGCGGTTCGACCAGTGCGGGACCCATCGCCACCGCGGCAGCTCCGGTGAGCGCCGCTCGTCTGCTGATCGCCAAGTCGTTCCTCGCCGTCTCCTCGACCGATCTGGCAATGCTCGACGCGTCCCACGCCGCGCCGAGCACATCGGGCGGGGCACCGCGATCGGGGCCCGCCTGGCTTGGGATTCCGACGCGGTCGAACCACAGCCGGTCGGCCGGGATGCCGAGCACCCGCGCGAAGTGGCGCAGGCGGTCGATCCGGTCGATCGGGTTCTCACCGGTCTCGTAGCGCGACAGCTGTGCCTGGGAGATGCCCAACCAGGACGCCATGCGGTCTTGGGTGACGCGGCTGACGTGCTGGGGGTGGTGCCGGTAGGCGGCGAGGAGGGCGCCCATGTCCCGGTCGGCGAATGCGGCAGTCATCGCCTCGTGGTCCCAGAAGTCCCCGGGGACCTCGGGTGGTCCGTAGAGCTCCGTCCGCGCGTTGCGGCGACAACGCTGGCAGAGCAGGTCGGTGTTGTCGGCGGCGATCAACGCCCCGCACGACGGGCATGCGCGTCTGGTACTGGCTGCTCTTCGAGCTTTGCGTTCCATCGGCTCGCTCCCGTCACTGAGCGTGGTCACCAGTCTATAGAGATGTGATCGGGAGTCCATGCATTTCGTGCATAAGCGGCGGTGGGCCCCATGCCGGAGCCCCCGTGACGCCGTGTGGTGGATGGAGTGGATCCGCACGGTGCATGGTTCCCACCCGACAACGGTGTTGTGGAGTGCGCCGGATGGTCGGACCCTCCGTGGTGTGCGCCAGTGCCGGGACGACCTCGCGGCCCGTGCGCTCCGCCCGCTCCACCCGACCGGGGAGGGACCTCCGCCCATGAGCATCACCGCCTCCACCACCGCAGACACCGGCCCGCGATCCGGCCCGCGCGACCGCGCGCACCAGCAGGCACTCGGCGAGGCGATCGCGGGCTACCGCCTGCTGGGCTGGAAGGTGTCCGTCACCGAGCAGGGCGTCTTCCTGCCGCTCGGCCCGGCGACGACCGCACTCGCCATGCCCGCCCGCATCGGCTCCCGCGTCCTGGCCGACCTCAAGGCCCGGATGCTCGCCGGCCCCGTCACCGTCATCCCCGGCCCGCGGGAGCACTGGATCTTCCTCGCCGAGCTGGTCGCGCTGCTGCCCACGCACCTGAAGGCGCCCGCCGAGGTGCAGTTCGTCCGCTCGCCCCAGCGCATCGCCCTGCCACCCACCATGACCCGGTACGGGTCGCTGAGGTGGGCGAACCCGCCGTCGCACTCGCGGCACTGGTTCCCGCCGTTCACCGCGGTGCTGGCCCTGGCCCGGACGGCGGCCGCGAAGGACCGGTAGGCGAGGATGGGCGGGTGGACCGACGGACCCTCCTGTGCGGACTGCTCGCCCTCACCGCCGGCGCGCCGCTGACCGCGTGCGGAACAGCGGCGCCCGCGCGCGAACCCGGTGTCGGCTCGGCCCGGCCGGGGGAGCGGATCGCCGCGCTCGCCGACGTGCCGGTGGGATCCGGGGCGCTCGTCGACGTCGGTGACGACGGCCAGTTGTTGCTGGTCAGACCGTCGGAGTCGGAGGTGCGGGCGTTCCACCCCGCCTGCCCCCACCAGGGCACGACCGTCAACCCGCCCACGGCCGGCGTCATCACGTGCCCCACGCACCGCAGCGCGTTCGACCCCGCTTCGGGGGCCGTGCTGTCCGGCCCGTCACCCCGGGGGCTGACCGGGATCGCGGTCGCCGTGTCCGGGCCCGACGTGGTGCTTTCCTGAAAGAACCATCCCAACTGCTGGGCGCGTTGAACCCCGCTTTCACGTGGTGTCGTATTCCCTGTGCATCCGAACGACTACCCACCACGCAGCGGAGGATCGTTTTGAGTTCCGTGGAGAAGACAGCGCTGTCTCGCCGCTCGATGCTGTGCGGCGTGCTGGTCGCGCTGGCCGTGCCGGGCGGACTGGCCGCCTGCGGCAGCGAGACCACACCACCCGGCGCCGGCACCGCGCCGGCCGGTGACACCCCCGGCGGCACCCCGTCCGGCCCCGCGATCATCGCCGCGCTGGCCGACGTGCCCGACGGTGGCGGCACGCTCGCCGGCAACCCGTCCAACAGCAAGCCCCTGGTGCTCGTGCGCACGGGGGAGACGGTCAAGGCCTACGACGCCACCTGCCCGCACCAGGGCACCGCCGTGTCGCCGCCCGAGGGCGGCGTCATCACGTGCCCGAACCACGGCAGCACGTTCAACGCCTCGGACGGCGCGGTGACGAAGGGCCCGTCCACCAAGGGCCTGACCGAGGTCCCCGTCAAGGTGGAAGCAGGCCAGATCGTCCTGGCCTAACCCCACCACCCGCCCAATCCGGGCAGCCGGCGCCGCGAGCCGCCCCTCGCGCCCCGCCCCCCGGCCCTACCCGCGCGCCACCCCCACCACAAGCGGACTCCCCGGCTCTACCCGCGCCCCGCACCCGCGCCCCGCGCCCTCACCGTCACCCCCGGCCCGCACCACCGGCCCCCAACAGAACCACCCCGCGAGGTCGCGTCGACCGTTCGCGACCCGTCTTCCGGCGATCACGCTCTTCGATCGTCGGAAAACGGGTCGCGAGCGGTCGACTTCCAGGTGACCGAGCCGCCGCCTGCGGAGCAGCGGCGATTCAGCACGGCAATTCAGCACAGTAGGCTTGCGCCGTGGCCGATCCGTCGACCTATCGCCCCGCGACAGGCACCATCCCCGAAGCCCCCGGCGTGTACAAGTTCCGCGACGCCGGCGGTCGCGTGGTGTACGTGGGCAAGGCCAAGAGCCTGCGGCAACGCCTGAACTCCTACTTCGCCGACGTCGCCGGCCTGCACCCGCGCACCCGGCAGATGGTGACCACCGCGGCGGGGGTCGAGTGGACGGTCGTCGGCACCGAGGTCGAGGCCCTCCAGCTGGAGTACAACTGGATCAAGGAGTTCGACCCGCGCTTCAACGTCCGCTACCGGGACGACAAGTCCTACCCGGTCCTCGCCGTGACGCTGAACGAGGAGTTCCCCCGCCTGCACGTCTACCGCGGCCCGCGCCGCAAGGGCGTCCGCTACTTCGGCCCCTACGCGCACGCCTGGGCGATCCGCGAGACCCTCGACCTCCTCCTCCGCGTCTTCCCCGCCCGCACCTGCTCGGCGGGCGTGTTCAAGCGCCACGGCCAGATCGGCCGCCCCTGCCTGCTCGGCTACATCGACAAGTGCTCGGCCCCCTGCGTCGGCCGGGTCGACGCGGACGAGCACCGCGACATCGTCGAGGACTTCTGCGACTTCCTGGCCGGCAAGACGGACTCGATGGTGCGCCGCCTCGAACGCGAGATGACGGCCGCCGCCGAGGAGCTGGAGTTCGAGAAGGCCGCCCGCCTCCGGGACGACCAGGCCGCCCTCAAACGCGCCCTCGAGAAGCAGGCCGTCGTCCTCGGTGACGGCACGGACGCCGACGTGGTCGCCTTCGCGCAGGACGACCTGGAGGTCTCCGTCCAGGTCTTCCACGTGCGCGGCGGACGGGTGCGCGGCCAGCGCGGCTGGGTGGTCGACAAGGTGGACGAGACGGGCGTCGCCGGGCTGGTCGACCAGTTCGTCACCCAGTTCTACGGCGAGCAGGTCGAGTCCGCCCTGGCCGGCGGCGTGGAGGCGGCGCCGGTGCCGCGCGAGGTGCTGGTGCCGGAACTGCCGGACGACGCGGAGGCGGTCGAGAAGTGGCTGTCCGCGTTGCGCAAGGGCAAGGTCGCCCTGCGGGTGCCGCAACGCGGTGACAAGCGCGCGCTCATGGAGACGGTGGAGCGCAACGCGAAGGAAGCGTTCCAGCAGCACAAACTGCGCCGCGCGGGCGATCTGACGGCCCGTTCCGCGGCCCTCCAGGAACTCCAGGAGGCCCTGGGCCTGGACACCGCGCCGCTGCGCATCGAGTGCACCGACATCAGCCACGTCCAGGGCACCGACGTGGTCGCGTCGCTGGTCGTGTTCGAGGACGGCCTGGCCCGCAAGTCCGAGTACCGCCGGTTCGCCGTCCGGGAGGGCGCCGACCAGGGTGACGTCGGCTCCATCGCCGAAGTGGTGCGGCGGCGGTTCCAGGCCTACCTGCGCGACAACCGGGACGACAAGGACGGCTCGACGCCCGGCATAGACCCGGAGACGGGCAAGCCGCGCAAGTTCGCCTACGCGCCGAACCTGCTGGTCGTGGACGGCGGCGCGGCACAGGCGCAGGTAGCCTCCGACGTGCTGGCGGAGCTGGGCATCACGGATGTGGCGGTGGTCGGCCTGGCGAAGCGGCTGGAGGAGGTCTGGGTGCCCGGCGAGCCCGACCCGGTGATCCTGCCGCGCACCAGCGAGGCCCTGTACCTGCTGCAGCGGGTGCGCGACGAGGCGCACCGGTTCGCCATCGCCTACCACCGGCAGAAGCGGTCCAAGCGGATGACGACCTCGGCGCTGGACGAGGTGCCGGGTCTGGGCCAGTCGCGCAAAGCCGCGCTGCTGAAGCACTTCGGCTCGCTCAAGAAGTTGCGCGAGGCGAGCATCGACGAGATCAGCGGGGTGCCCGGCGTGGGCCGGCGCACCGCCGAGGCCGTGCACGCGACGCTGGGCGCGGCCGGCAGTGGAGGACCGTCGACGGAGTCGACAATCGGACAGGAGCGAACGTGAGCGCACAGGCCGGCGAGAAGTCCGGCATCGAGGTCGCGGTGGTGACGGGCCTGTCTGGCGCGGGCCGCAGCACCGCCGCGAAGTGCCTGGAGGACCTCGGGTGGTTCGTGGTGGACAACCTGCCGCCCGAGCTGATCTCGACCATGGTGGAACTGGGCGCGCAGGCCAGGGGCGCCATCACCCGGGTCGCGGTCGTGATGGACGTGCGCAGCCGCGCGTTCACCGAGGACCTGGCGGCGGTGATCAAGGACCTGGACGCGCGCGGCTACAAGCCGAAGGTGCTGTTCCTGGAGGCCACCGACGACGTGCTGATCCGCCGGTTCGAGTCGGTCCGGCGCGGCCACCCGCTGCAGGCGGACGGGCGGCTCGCCGACGGCATCGAGAACGAGCGGATCCTCCTCACGCCGCTGCGCGAGGAAGCCGACCTGGTGCTGGACACGTCGGCGCTGTCGGTGCACCAGCTGCGGGCCAAGATCGAGGACACGTTCGGCACCGAGTCGGCGATGCGCACCAGGGTCACGGTGCTGTCGTTCGGCTACAAGTACGGCCTGCCGATGGACGCAGACCTGGTGATGGACGTGCGGTTCCTGCCGAACCCGTTCTGGATCCCGGAGCTGCGCGAGCAGACCGGCCTGGACGGCGAGGTGCGCAACTACGTGCTCACGCAGGAGGGCGCGGAGGAGTTCCTGGACCGCTACCACGAGCTGCTGCGGCTCATCGGCGCCGGCTACCGGCGCGAGGGCAAGCGGTACCTGACGCTCGCGGTCGGCTGCACCGGCGGCAAGCACCGCAGCGTCGCCATCTCCGAGGAGCTGGCGGGCCGGCTGGCCAGCGAGGACGGCATGGCGGTCAAGGTGGTCCACCGGGACCTGGGACGCGAGTGAACCGGAGAGCGGTAGCGCTGGGCGGCGGGCACGGGCTCCACGCGACGCTCACCGCCCTGCGCCGGCTGACCGACGACGTGACCGCCGTGGTGACCGTCGCCGACGACGGCGGCTCCTCGGGACGGCTGCGCCGCGAACTCGGCCTGCTGCCGCCCGGCGACCTGCGCAAGGCGATGGTCGCGCTGGCCGGCGCGGACGCGTCGAGCGCGTTGTGGTCGCGCCTGTTCCAGCACCGGTTCGGCGGCACGGGCGCGCTCGCCGGGCACGCCGTGGGGAACCTGGTGCTCGCGGGTCTGCTGGAGCAGCTGGGCGACCCGGTCGCGGTGCTGGAGGAAGCCGGACGGCTCCTCGGCGTGCGCGGCCGGGTGCTGCCGATGTGCACCGAGCCGCTGTCGATCGAGGCCGACGTGACCGGGCTGGACGACGACGCCGACGTGGTGCGCCGCATCCGCGGCCAGGTCGCGATCGCCACCACGCCGGGCCGGGTGCAGCGCATCCGGCTGAACGGTCCGGGCGGCCCGGGGGAGGCTCCGCGCGGCTGCGCCCAGGCCGTCGAGGCGGTCCTGGAAGCGGACGTCGTGCTGCTCGGACCCGGCTCGTGGTTCACCAGCGTGCTGCCGCACCTGCTCGTGCCGGAGCTGCACGACGCGTTGGTCCGGACGTCCGCGCGGAAGGTCGTGGTGCTCAACCTCGTCCCCCAACCGGGGGAAACCGCCGGGTTCTCGCCGGAGCTGCACCTGGACGTGCTGTGCGAACACGCGCCGGCGTTGCGGGTGGACGCGGTGATCGCGGACGTCGGCGCGGTGCCCGTGCCCGACCGGCTGGGACGGGCCGCCGCAGCTCTCGGCGCTGCGGCGCACCTCGCGCCGATCGCGGTGGCGGGCGCGCCGGACCGTCACGACCCGGTCGCGCTGGCGTCGAGCATCGAGCGGGCGTTGGCCGGCCCTGGTGACGAGACCGGCGGGGCGTCGAGTACAACCCTCCAGGAAGACCGTGCGAGCAGGGGAGGCGAGGCGCCGTGGCGATGACGTCGGCGGTGAAGGACGAGCTGAGCAGGCTGGCCGTCTCGAAGACCTGCTGCCGCCGTGCGGAGGTCGCCTCCCTCCTGCGCTTCGCGGGCGGACTGCACATCGTCGGCGGCCGGGTGGTCGTCGAGGCGGAGCTGGACCTGGGCTCCACGGCGCGGCGGCTGCGGCGCGAGATCCACGAGCTGTACGGGCACCAGTCCGACGTGTTCACCATCACTTCCAGCGGCCTGCGCAAGGGCACCCGGTTCGTGGTGCGGGTGGTCAAGGACGGCGAGGGCCTGGCCCGGCAGACCGGCCTGCTCGACCCGCGCGGACGACCGGTCCGCGGCCTGCCCGCGCCCGTGGTGTCCGGCGGTGTGTGCGACGCGGAGGCGGCGTGGCGCGGCGCGTTCCTGGCGCACGGCTCGCTCACCGAACCCGGTCGGTCGTCCTCCATGGAGGTCACGTGCCCGGGGCCGGAGGCGGCGCTGGCGCTGGTCGGCGCGGCACGGCGGATGGGCATCGGCTCCAAGTCGCGTGAGGTGCGCGGCGCGGAACGCGTGGTGATAAGGGATGGCGACGCGATCGGCGCGATGCTGACCAGGCTCGGCGCGCACGACAGCGTGCTGGCCTGGGAGGAGCGCCGGATGCGCCGCGAGGTGCGGGCGACGGCGAACCGGCTCGCGAACTTCGACGACGCGAACCTGCGCCGTTCCGCGCGGGCGGCGGTGGCGGCGGCGGCCCGGGTGCAGCGCGCGCTGGAGATCCTGGGCGCGGAGGCCCCGGACCACCTGGCGGCGGCGGGTGAGTTGCGGCTGGCGCACCGGCAGGCGTCGCTGGAGGAGCTGGGCCAGCTCTCCGAGCCGCAGATGACGAAGGACGCGGTGGCGGGCCGGATCCGGCGGCTGCTGGCGATGGCGGACAAGCGGGCGAAGGAGCTGGGCATGCCCGACACCGAGTCCGCCGTGACCGCCGACATGCTCGACGCCGAGGTCTGACCGCACTACACCCCCCACCCCGCGAGTTCTCCACTCCGACACCGCGAGTTGTCCGCTCGGACACCGCGAGTTCTGCGTTCACGCACCGTGAGACCTACGCTGGCAACCGGGCCGGTCCAGGTGAGCCGCCCGTGAGCCGCGTACTCCGGGGTCCCGAACGGCCGGCGCTGTGTTACCTGGAAGTAATAAGCCCGTCGAGCTGGATTTTCTTGCTCGATAAAGAGATCCTGGTGGTCCACGTGACCAGGGCCGCAGCGCGAAGGCTAGGCTGGCTCTGGCTGCCTGGTCAGCCCATGACTTGCACGCCCCTGGCGGACAACGCCAGTCGAGTACCGAGGAGACTCACCGTGACGGTTCGCGTAGGTGTCAATGGTTTCGGCCGCATCGGTCGCAACTTCTGGCGCGCCGTTCAGGCCAGTGGGCACGACATCGAGATCGTCGCCTTCAACGACCTCGGTGACGTCAACACGATGGCCCACCTGCTCAAGTACGACTCCATCCTCGGCCGTCTCGACGGCGAGGTGACCGTGACCGACGAGGGCATCGCGGTTGACGGCAAGGTCATCAAGGCGTTGGCCGAGCGCGACCCCGGCAAGCTGCCGTGGAAGGACCTCGGCGTCGACGTCGTCGTCGAGTCGACCGGCTTCTTCACCGACGCTTCGGCCGCCCGCAAGCACGTCGACGAGGGTGGCGCGAAGAAGGTCATCATCTCCGCACCGGCCAAGGGTGAAGACCTCACCGTGGTCCTGGGCGCGAACGACGACCAGTACGACGGTTCGCAGACCGTCATCTCGAACGCCTCGTGCACCACGAACTGCCTGGCCCCGCTGGCCAAGGTGCTGCACGACAGCTTCACCATCGAGCGTGGCCTCATGACCACGATCCACGCCTACACCCAGGACCAGAACCTCCAGGACGCGCCGCACAAGGACCTGCGCCGCGCCCGGGCCGCCGCGCTCAACATCGTGCCCACCAGCACCGGTGCCGCGAAGGCGATCGGCCTGGTCCTGCCCGAGCTCAAGGGCAAGCTCGACGGCTACGCCCTGCGCGTGCCCGTGCCCACCGGCTCGGCCACCGACCTCACCGTCACCCTCGGCCGCGACGTCACCCTCGACGAGGTCAACGCCGCCTACAAGGCCGCGGCCGACGGCCCGCTCAAGGGCTACCTGCGCTACAACACCGACCCGATCGTGTCGGCCGACATCGTCACCGACCCGGCGTCGTGCATCTACGACGCGCCGCTGACCAAGGTCATCGGCAACCAGGTCAAGGTCGTCGGCTGGTACGACAACGAGTGGGGCTACTCCAACCGCCTCGCCGACCTGGTCAACCTCGTCGCCAGCAAGCTCTGAGCGAAACAGGTCACTCGCTGTGAAGACTCTCGACGATCTGCTCAGCGAGGGTGTCTCGGGTCGGCGCGTCCTCGTGCGCGCCGACCTGAACGTCCCCCTCGACAGCGACCGGATCACCGACGACGGCCGCGTCCGCGCGTCGGTCCCCACCATCAAGGCGCTCGTTGACGCGGGCGCCCGTGTGCTGGTCGCCGCCCACCTGGGCCGCCCCAAGGGCGAGCCCGACCCCAAGTTCTCCCTCGCGCCCGTCGCGGCGCGGCTCGGTGAGCTCCTCGGCCAGGCGGTCGAGATCGGCACCGAGACCGCCGGCGACGGCACCGTGGTGCTGCTCGAGAACATCCGCTTCGACGCCCGCGAGACCAGCAAGGACGACGCCGAACGCGCCGCCCTCGCCGACGAGCTGGCCGCCAAGGCCGACGCGTTCGTCTCCGACGGCTTCGGCGTCGTGCACCGCAAGCAGGCCTCCGTCTACGACGTGGCCGAGAAGCTCCCGCACTACGCGGGCGGACTCGTGCTGGCCGAGGTCGAGGTGCTGCGCAAGCTCACCGACGACCTCAAGCGCCCGTACGTCGTCGTGCTCGGCGGCGCGAAGGTCTCCGACAAGCTCGGCGTCATCGCGAACCTGCTCGGCAAGGTCGACCGGCTCCTCATCGGCGGCGGCATGGCCTACACCTTCCTCAAGGCCCAGGGCCACGAGGTCGGCGGCTCGCTGCTCCAGGAGGACCAGCTCGACCAGGTCCGCGGCTTCCTCGCCCAGGCGGAGGAGCGCGGCGTGGAGCTGGTGCTCCCCGTCGACGTGCTCGCCGCCGTGGACTTCGCGCCCGACGCGGAGTTCGAGGTCGTCGCCACCGACGCCATCCCCGCCGACCGGCAGGGCCTCGACATCGGGCCGAAGACGCGCGAGCTGTTCGCGTCCAAGCTCGCCGACGCCCAGACCGTCTTCTGGAACGGCCCGATGGGCGTGTTCGAGTTCGAGGCGTTCTCCGGCGGCACCCGCGCGGTGGCCGAGGCGCTCGTCAAGAGCGACGCGTTCACCGTGGTCGGCGGCGGCGACTCCGCCGCGGCCGTGCGCGCGCTCGGCCTCCCCGAGGACGGGTTCTCGCACATCTCCACCGGTGGTGGGGCTTCCCTCGAGTACCTCGAAGGCAAAGAACTTCCCGGCGTGTCTGTGTTGGAGGCGTGATGGCTCAGCGTCAGCCCCTCATCGCGGGCAACTGGAAGATGAACCTCAACCACCTCGAGGCCATCGCACTGGTGCAGAAGATCGCCTTCTCGCTGCCGGAGAAGTACTTCGCCAAGGTCGAGGTCGCGGTGCTGCCGCCGTTCGTCGACATCCGGTCCATCCAGACCCTGTGCGACGGCGACAAGCTCAAGCTCAAGTACGGCGCGCAGGACCTGTCGCCGCACGACTCGGGCGCCTACACCGGTGACATCTCCGGCGCGATGCTCGCCAAGCTCGGCTGCTCCTACGTCACCGTGGGCCACTCCGAGCGCCGCGAGTACCACAACGAGGACGACACCACCGTCAACAAGAAGGTCAAGGCGGCGATCAAGCACGGCGTCACCCCGATCTTCTGCCTCGGCGAGCAGCTGGACGTCCGCGAGGCCGGCCGGCACGTCGAGCACTGCACCGACCAGCTCGTCGCGGGCCTCAAGGGCCTCACCGCCGAGCAGGTGCGCGACGTGGTCGTCGCCTACGAACCCGTGTGGGCCATCGGCACCGGCAAGGTCGCGTCGTCCGCGGACGCGCAGGAAGTCTGCGCGGCGCTCCGGGTGAAGCTCGCCGAGCTGTACGGCGAGGACGTCGCTTCGGCCGTTCGGGTGCTTTACGGCGGTTCCGTCAAGTCCGGGAACATCGCCGAACTCGTCGCCCAGAAGGACGTCGACGGCGCCCTTGTGGGTGGTGCGAGCCTGGACGCGGACGAATTCGCCAAGCTGTGCGCGCTCGCCGCAGGCGGACCTCTACCCTGATGTGATTGACACGCACTCCTACTACGGTGGTCCACGGTCGGCAGTCGACCGGGTACTCTGTGGCGTCACCTGCCTGACAGCGAGGAAGAAATGATCCTGTTCCTTCAGATCCTGTTGATCGTCTCCAGTCTCGTGCTGATCCTGCTGGTGCTGCTGCACCGCGGGCGTGGCGGCGGTCTGTCCTCGTTGTTCGGCGGCGGCATGCAGTCGAGCCTGTCCGGTTCCAGCGTGGTGGAGAAAAACCTCGACCGGCTGACGCTGTTCGTCGGCGCGGTCTGGGTCATCGCCATCGTGGGCGTCGGACTGCTGATGAAGGTCAACTGACAGCAGGGAAACCACGTGGTGGGGGTGTGAGGGTCGATGGCTGGTGGTAACGCGATTCGCGGTACCCGCGTCGGCGCAGGCCCGATGGGCGAATCGGAGCGCGGCGAGTCCGCGCCCCGACGTCGGGTGTCGTACTGGTGCGCGAACGCGCACGAGTCTCGGCCGTCGTTCGCGGTCGAAGCCGAGATCCCGGAGAACTGGGACTGCCCCCGGTGCGGCCTGCCGGCCGGGCGTGACGAGCAGGCTCCTCCTGCTCCGCCGCGCAACGAGCCGTACAAGACGCACCTGGCGTACGTGAAGGAGCGGCGCTCCGACGCGGACGGTGAGGCGATCCTGGAAGAGGCGCTCATCAAGCTGCGCAAGCAGCGCGAAGAGCCCTAGTCAGGCGAGAACGGTGTGACGGCCCCCGCGGGATTCCCGCGGGGGCCGTCGCCGTTCCGGTCGTCCCTCAGCTGCCTACCTCGCCTCGGCGGCTGCCTCAGCGGCGCTTGGTGAACAGGCCGGTGAACTGGCGTCGGACCATGACCGCGCCCACCAGCACGAAGAACACCAGGACCACGAGCGTGGACGTGGTGCCGCCGGTCGAACTCGTCAAGGCGATGTCCACGCTGCCGACCAGCACCACACCGCAGTCCGCCCGGATCACGTGCCGGCCCGGCTGGATCATGGTGAACTCGACCCTGGTGCTGAACGTGCCCGAGCTGTCCGCCTTCGCCGTGCCGACGTCCTCGCCCAGTGAACTCAGCTGCACCGACGCACCCGGATCACAGCCGGTGCCGGTGGCGGTCAGCGGATCGCCCGGCTGGATGTTGTCCTTGTCCAGGGTCAGCGCGCCGTCACCGTCGAACGGCGTCGTCGTGACTGCCGGCGGTGGCGTCTCGGTCGTCGTGGTCGTGCTCGTGGTGGTGGTGGTCGTCGTCGTAGTGGTGGTCGTGGTGACCGTCGCGCGCTGGGTCGTCGTGGTCGGCGGCGGGGGAGCGGTGGTCGTGGTGACGACCGGCGGCGGGGTGGTCGTCGTGACGGGTGCCGTCGGCGTCACGGTGAAGCCGTCCGTCGGGTTCGACGTCGCCGCGCACACCGGTTTCGCCGTGACCCGGTGGCTTCCGACGTCCGCCTTGTTGGGCACGGTCGCCGTTCCGGAGCCCGAGCCGCGCCACGAGTGCGTGCCGCTGCCGATGACCTGCCTGCCGTCCCACAGGATCTGCACGGTGTAGTCGCGGCAGTCCGGATCGAGGTACACACCGGACCAGCTCAGCGTGAACGTGCTCCCCGCCGGTCCCGAATCGGGGGTCGCGGTGGCGCTTCCCTGCTGCTGCGCCGATACCGGTGCAGCCACAAGCGCCGTAACGCCGTACGCCAAGGCACCGAGTAAAGCTAGTGTTCCTGCCGATCGCATACCCGACTCCCGGACTAGTCCGCTACCCACCCGACGAGGTGTCCTTGTGAGACGCATTATGAGCAGCGTCGGTTTACTGCTCCTGTGCGGGATCTTCCTGGGCGTCGGCCCGGCAGCCGCCGCAGGTGACGAGGTCACCATCGACGTCACCGTGGACGGCACCCCGGTCGGCGAGGACGAGCTGCTGCTCGACCCGACCGGTTCCTCCCGCATCTCGGTGACCGTCCACAACGGAACGGACACCGTCCGGCACGTCAAGACGATCCGGCTGTCGGGCACGGCGTTGGCGCTGACGTTCTTCTCCTACGACACGACGGTGCCGTTCGACGTGCCGGCGAAGCAGAGCGTCACCCGCGGGTTCGTGCTCGACCTCGGCCAGCTGGGGGAGCAGGCGACCGGCCTGCTGCCGACCGAGCTGGAGGTGCTGGCGGCGAACCGCGACGTGATCGCGTCGATGGAGACGACCGGGGACGTGCGCGGGTCCATGTGGTCGGTGTACGGGGTGTTCGGGTTGGCCGTGTTCGGGTTGACCGTGCTGGCGTGGGCCGGGGCGCTGTTCGCCCTGGCCCGGCGTCGGCTGCCGGCGAACCGCTGGCAGCGCGCGATGCGGTTCCTGCCCGCCGGCGTCGGCACCGGGCTGGTCGCGGTGATCTCGCTGTCCGTGCTGCGGATCATGGCGCCGTCACCGGCCGCCGAGATCCCGTTCATCCTCGGCGCTGCCGCCGCGGCGTTCGTCCTCGGTTACCTGACGCCGCACCCGGACGCCGACGACCTGCGCCCCGACCCGCCGCCGGTCCCGCCTCCCGCCCCGCCCCCTGCCCGGCCTTCGCCGGATGCGCCTGCGGCGAACCAGCCTTTCGTCGACCAGCCTTTCGTCGACCCGGAATCGACGCACCGCATCACGCGGCCGTTGCCCGGCGGTGGGGCGTGACGGTGTCCGCGAACGTCGTCGCGGCGCTGCCGCAGTACGACATCGGCGCGCAGATCGGGCGCGGCGGCATGGGGGTCGTGTACGCGGGCGTGCACCGGCCGTTGGGGCGGCCGGTGGCGGTCAAGCGGCTGCCGGGGGTGTTGGCGGAGGACGAGCGGATGAGCGCTCGGTTCGCGCACGAGGCCCGGTTGCTGGCGCGGCTGGACCACCCGCACATCGTGCCCGTGTACGACTACGTCCAGGACCGCGGCGAGCACCTGCTGGTGATGGAGAAGCTCGACGGCGGCACGGTGTGGTCGAAGTTCACCGATTCAGGTGTGACGCCGGCACAGACGTGCGCCTTCGGCCTGGCCGTGCTCTCCGGCCTGCACGCCGCGCACGGTGCCGGGGTGCTGCACCTGGACGTGAAGCCGAAGAACCTGCTGTTCACGGCGGGCGGGGTGCTGAAGGTCGCAGATTTCGGCATCTCGCAGGTGGTGAGCGAGGGTGCGACCCTCGTGACGCACGCCGGCCAGGTCCTCGGCACGCCCGCGTACCTGTCGCCCGAGCAGGCTCTGGGCAACCCCCTGAGCCCGGCCGCCGACGTCTACGGCGCGGCGACGGTGTTGTACGAGCTGCTGAGCGGGCGGCTGCCGTTCGACAGCGGTGGCGGGGCGCTGGCGATGATCCAGCGGCACGTGTACCAGCAGCCGCGCCAACTGGTCGAGGTGCCGGACCCGCTGGCGCGGGTGATCATGCGAGGGCTGGAGCGCGACCCCCAGGCCAGGTACCGGAACGCGGAGACTTTCGCGGTGGACCTGGCAGGCGCCGCAGCGGCCCTGTTCGGCCCGGACTGGCTACTCCGCCTGGGCATCCCGGTCCACCTGTCCCCCCAGGTCGCCGCCTCCGTCACCCGACCGCCGACCGCCGTTCCCGCCTCGCAGCGCGAAACCCTCAACCTCCCCGTCCGGGCGACGCCGGCCGACCCACCGTCCGCGCCGCCCGTGCAGCTGGGCGCCCAGACCCTGGTGCCGGCGGCACAGGTCCTGGCGTCCCCCGCACCCGCCCGCTGGTTCACGCTCGCAGCCGCCCTCACCGCGGCGCTGATGCTCGCCATCCCCTTCACCATCGCCAACCGCGACCTGCCGACCCTCTCGGTCGACCTCAGCAAGCCGGTCGAGGTAGCCGCAGCCGTCAACTCACCGGCGACCGGCTCGCCGACCACCGGCGAGTCGGCCACGAACCCTCCAGCGACCGGCAACCCAACCTCCGGCGACCCAGCGACCACCCGGCTGACCCTCACGGCCGCCGGCATCACCCTCGCCGACGTCCCCGCCGTGACCCCACCGGCAGCCGACCCGGCCACACCGCCCGGCACCCCGGTGCCGCCGGCGTTCGAACTCCCCGGCGCGAGCCGCTGGATCGTGGGCGGCGCGGCCGTGGCGACGGTGACGGTCGACGGCAGGTCGCAGGAGTACTCGCTCCAGCCGGACACGCACCCGTTGATCAGCATCATGGGCGCGGGCAGCGTGGTGCTGCTGCTGTTCGCGCTCGCGTACCTGGAGTCGATCCTGCGGTCGCTGCGACGGCGTCAGGCGGGTACGGGGGCGGTGATCGTCACGGTGCCGCTGGGCTTCTGCTTGGGCGTGGCGGTGTGGCTGCTGCCGTCCGTGCTGCTTCGCCACACGCCCGACCTGTGGCCGGCGTTGGTGTGCGGCGGGCTGGGTGTGGCGGCGGCTGTGTGCACGGCCGTGGCCACTCGCCGGGCCGCCCTCCGCTAGGCAGGTGCCCGCTCAGCTCCTCCTGTCGGGCGGCCCCTGCCTGCCAACCTGCCTCGGCCAGCTCTTTCGCGAGGCGAAGGTGTTCGCTGGAGCTGATCTTCACTGCGTCCGCGTCCGCACCCGCGTTTGCGCCTGAGTCTGCGCCTGAGTCTGCGGTCGGTGGGGACCGGGTGGTTGCGGGGCCTCGTTGTTCCAACCGACGTTTCAGGTTGACGATAACAGCGTTTTCTGGAGTTGTTATCTGATGATCACCCGATGGTGTACCTGCCGGGTCAGGTTGTCCGGGGCCTGACCAGGGGGAACGTTACCGTGACCGCGAAGCCGCCGCCGTCCGTCGGGCCGGCTTCGAACTCACCGTCCAGCAACGCCGCCCGCTCCCGCAACCCGACCAACCCGTGCCCACCGCTCGGCAACGGCGACGTCCCGCACTCGCGCGGACCGTTCGGGGCCTCGTTGCGCACCTCCACCCGAAGCTCCTCGGCATCCGCCACCACCAACACCGACGTCACCGCCCCACCCGCGTGCTTCCGCACGTTCGTCAACGCCTCCTGCACCGTCCGGTACACCGCTCCGGACACCGGCGCCGGCAGGTCGTCCACCGAACCCCGCACCGTCAACGTCGCCGGAATCCCCGCACTGCTCACCAACTGCGGCAGGTCTTCGACCCTGGGCTGGGGGGAGTCGTCGCCGCTCGTGGTCCGCAGCACGCTCACCAGCTGCCGCAGCTCGTCCAACGTCCGCGTGCTCAGCATCCGGATCGTCCCCGCCACCTGCCGCGCGTCCGGATCGGCCGCCGCCATCCGCAGCGCACCGGCCTGCATCGCGATCAAGCTCACCTGGTGCGACACGACGTCGTGCATCTCGCGCGCCAACCGCGCCCGCTCATCCGCCCGCACGGCATGCGCGTGCAGCACCCGCTCCCGCTCCCGGCTCACCGCCAGCTCCGTGATCCGCGCCGACAGCTCCTCCCGGGCGTGCGCCAGCAACCCGATCGCGATCGGCATCCCCGCCACGATGCACCCGTAGATCGCGTTGTGCACGTGGGACTTCCAGTCCAACGCCAGGAACTCGGCCGGCGGCCACAGGAAGAACCGGCTCAGCCACACCAACCCCGCCGCGATGTACGTCTGCGTCGACAGCAGCTTCCGCCGCGCCAACGTGCCCAGCGCGATCATCGCCGCGAGCTGCGCCCACCCGGCCAGGAACCCGGGCACCGCGATCAGCACCACCAGGAACGGGAACCGCCGCCGCAGCGCCACCGCCGCCACCGACACGATCGACAGCACGTAGTTGTAGGTCTCCGCCTCGGGCACGACCCGCAGCCACACGTCCAGCGCCGCGATCGCCACCGCCGCCACGTCGAACGCCAACTGCCGGTGCCGTCCGACCAACCGCGAGAGCGCCTCCACCACGGCAGGCCGGCGCACCCGTCCGGTCGGAACGCCGTTGACCCGACCGCTCGGCAGCCTCTCGACAGCATTGCCGGCCAGGGTCGGACCTCCTGTGTCAGCTATCCGCCGGTCCTCACCGTACTGCGCCGCCATCACGCTTGGCATGACCCGCCTTCCCGCCCCCGACGTGCTCGATCGACCCGCTCACCATTCGAGATGCGCTGATTACCCGAACGGGACGCGGGGCAGCCAACAAAATTGCGAGCGCGAACGTCCGGTGAGCGGACATCGTGGCTGGGCGGCGGGTGGCGAGTGCGCCACATCACCCGCGGAGACGCCACTGCCGCCGTGCCCGAAGGCGACGGCGGCAGCGGCAGCTGGACGAGCATCACGCCACGGGCGGGTCCGGCACCTTCGCGGCGGCGGCCGAGTCGAGCAGCCACAGGGTGCGGTGACGGCCCAGGGCGCCGGCGGCCGGGAGGTCGGTTTCGGCCGTGCCGGTCAGGGCCGTGGCCACGGCGTCCGCCTTGGCCGTCCCCGTGGTCATCAGCCACACCTCGCGGGCCGCACGGATCGCGGGCAGGGTGAGGCTGACCCGGGTCGGCGGCGGCTTGGGGCAGTCCCGCACCCCGACGACACTGCGCCCGCCCTCGTGCACGGCCGGGCTGTCCGGGAAGATCGAGGCCACGTGCCCCTCCTCCCCGACGCCGAGCAGGCACACGTCGAACGACGGCACCGGGCCGAGGTCCTCCGGGCGCGCGGCGGCGAGGACTTCGGCGTACGCGTCGGCGGCGGCGTCCGGGTCGTCACCGAACCGGCCGTCCGACGGCTCCATCACGTGCACCCGCGACACCGGCACCGGGATGTGGTCCAGCAACGCCTCGCGCGCCTGGGTCTCGTTGCGGTCCGGGTGCCCGGAGGGCAGGAACCGCTCGTCACCCCAGTACAGGTCGACGCGGGTCCAGTCCACGGCGTCCCGGGCCGGGGTGTCGCGCAGGTTCTCCAGCACCGCGATGCCGGTTCGCCCACCGGTCAGCACCAGCGACGCCGAGCCGCGCGCGGTCTGCGCGTCGACCAGGCTGGTCACCAGGCGGGCGGCCGTGGCGGCGGCCAGCAGGTCGCCGTCGCGGTGGACCACCACCTCCGGGCGGCTCACGAGCCGGCCTTGACCTTGGCCGCCTTCGAGGCGGCGGACTTCGCCTGGCCTCCGGGCTCACCGTCGGACTTCGCCTTGCCCGACGACGACCGGCCGGACGACTTGGCCGAAGCCGAAGCCGAAGCCGGACCCGAAGCCGAAGCCGAAGCCGAAGACGCAGGCTTGGCGTCCACCTCGCCGTCAGGCTTGGCTCCGGACTTGGCATCGGGCTTGCCGGCGGGCTTCGATGCGGGCTTGGAGGACGGCTTCGACGTGGACTTGCGGGCGGCGGCGGACTTCGTCGCGGGCTTGCCGCGCACGACCTTGCCCAGCGACCGCAACGCCGACGCGTACACCTCGTCCGGGTCGAGCCGGCGCAGCTCCTCCGCCAGGCAGTCCCGCACCTCGCGGCGCTGCAACGCGACCCGCCGCTCCGGCTGGCCGGGCTGCCGCAGCGTGCCGACCTTCCCGTCGGGCCGGGTCAGCGACACCACACCGGACCGGCGCTCCAGCCGCACGTCCACGATGCCCTCACCGCGGCTGGCCTTCGCCCGCTTCACCGGCACCTTCAGGCACCCCGCCAGCCACGCGGCCAGCAGGTCGGTGGACGGCGAGTCGCTCTCCCCGCTCACCTCGGCGTCGGTGACCTTCTCGTACGGCGGCAGGTCGAACGCCGACGCGAGCATGGCCCGCCACAGCGTCAGCCGCGTCCACGCCAGGTCCGTGTCGCCCGGCGCGTAGGACTCGCGCCGCTGCTCCAACGCCCGGATCGGGTTCTTCTCCGCCGCCGCGTCGGTGATCCGGCGCTGCGCGAGCCGGCCGATCGGGTCCTCGGCGGGCACGGCGGGCGACTCGTGCGGCCACCACGCCACCACCGGGGTGTCCGGCAGCAGCAGCGGCACGACGCAGGAAGCGCCCTCGTTGGCCAGCTCGCCGTACAAGCGCAGCACGATGACCTCGGACGCGCCCGCGTCACCGCCGACGCGGATCTGCGCGTCGAGCCGGGGAGCGGCCTTGCGCGCGCCGCGGGCCACCACGATCACCCGGCACGGGTGCTCGCGGCTGGCGTCGTTCGCCGCGTCCACGGCGGCCTCGGTCTTGGAGCCGTCGTCGGTCACGATGACCAGCGTCAGCACCCGCCCGAGGGTGACGGCGCCGCCTTCCTCGCGCAGCTGCACGAGCTTGCTGTTGACTTGCGACGTGGTCGTCGAGGGCAGGTCGATGATCACGGACGCCTCCAGTGCCTGCCGGTGCGGGCCAGCATGTCGTTCGCCGACGCCGGCCCCCACGTGCCCGCCTTGTACTTCTCCGGCGCGCCGTCGGCGCCCCAGTGCCTGAGGACCGGGTCCAGGATCTCCCAGGACAGCTCGACCTCGTCGTTCTTCGGGAACAGCGACGGCTCGCCGAGCAGCACGTCGAGCAGCAGCCGCTCGTAGGCCTCGGGCGACGACTCGGTGAACGCGTGGCCGTAGCCGAAGTCCATCGTGACGTCCCGGACCTCCATGGTGTTGCCGGGCACCTTGGAGCCGAACCTGATGGTCACGCCCTCGTCCGGCTGCACCCGCACCACCAGGGCGTTCTGCCCCAGCTCCTCGGTGGCGGTGTCGTCGAACGGGAGGTGCGGCGCGCGCTTGAACACCACGGCCACCTCGGTGACGCGGCGACCGAGCCGCTTGCCGGTGCGCAGGTAGAACGGCACGCCCGCCCAGCGGCGGGTGTTCACCTCGCAGGTGATGGCCGCGTAGGTCTCGGTGGTCGAGTCCTGCGCGAAGCCGCCTTCCTCCAGCAGGCCGGGCACCTTCTGCCCGCCCTGCCAGCCACCGGTGTACTGGCCGCGCGCGGTGGTCTCGTCGAACGGCGCCAGCGGGCGGGTCGCCGACAGGACCTTCACCTTCTCGGCGCGGAGGTCGCTGGGCCGGAACGACACCGGCTCCTCCATCGCGGTCAGCGCGAGCAGCTGGAGCAGGTGGTTCTGGATCACGTCACGGGCCGCGCCGATGCCGTCGTAGTAGCCCGCGCGACCGCCGAGGCCGATGTCCTCGGCCATGGTGATCTGCACGTGGTCGACGTAGTTCGCGTTCCAGATGGGCTCGTAGAGCTGGTTCGCGAAGCGCAGCGCCAGGATGTTCTGCACCGTCTCCTTGCCGAGGTAGTGGTCGATGCGGAACACCGACTCCTCGGGGAAGACCTCGTTGACGGTCTTGTTGAGCTGCTTGGCGCTGGCCAGGTCGTGGCCGAACGGCTTCTCGATGACCACGCGGCGCCACTGGCCGGGGTTGTCGGTGGGCGGCGTGGCGAGGCCCGCCCGCTTCAGCTGGTTGACCACCGTGGTGAACGCGCTGGGTGGCACCGACAGGTAGAACGCGTGGTTGCCGCCGGTGCCGCGGTCGCGGTCCAGGTCGGCGAGCGTGTTGGCGAGCGTGTCGAACGCGACGTCGTCGTCGAAGGTGCCCTGGACGAACCGGATGCCCTCGGCGAGCTGGTCCCAGACGCCCTGCCGGAACGGCGTGCGCGCGTGCTCCTTGACCGCTTCGTGCACGACCTGCATGAAGTCCTGGTCGGCCCAGTCGCGGCGGGCGAAGCCGACGAGCGCGAAGCCCGGCGGCAGCAGGCCGCGGTTGGCCAGGTCGTAGATCGCGGGCATCAGCTTCTTGCGCGACAGGTCACCCGTCACGCCGAAGATCACCAGGCCGGAGGGCCCGGCGATGCGCGGCATCCGCTTGTCCCGCGGATCGCGCAGTGGGTTGCGCTTCGTAGGCGCCGTCACGAACCATCCTCCTGGATTGCCTCGACGAGCTGCGCGAGCCCGGCGACGCGGTCGGTCAGGTGCAGGCGGAGCACCGGACGACCCCGCTCGGCGAGCACCTGACCGTCACCCAGGGCCTGGGCCAGTTGCAGCGTGGTGAGGTCGTACGGCCTGCCCGGCACGTCGAGCCGCGCCTCGGACGCACCGGTCAGCTGGAGGAACACGCCGTTCTGGTGACCGCCCTTGTGGTACTGGCCGGTCGAGTGCAGGAAGCGCGGCCCCCACCCGAAGGTGGTCTGCAGGTGCGAACGCTGCGCCAACTCCGGGCGAACGAGGGCGAACGACGCGTCGTCGATCCGGTCCAGGTAGGCCTGCACGGACAGGTAGCCGTGCTCCGGCGCGGCGGCGACGAGCGCCTTCAACGCCTCGGCGACCGTCTTGACGTCCGCTGACAGCCAGCCCTCGCTCGGGTAGACCTCGATCGGACCGTCCACGAAGGCCGGGTCCACGGGGGACGCGGCGGACGCGTCCAACAAGGACCGGGACGCCTTCTTCGCCGCCTCGACGTCCGGCTGGTCGAACGGGTTGAGCTCCAGCACCCGGCTCACCAGCGCGGTCACGTACTCCCACAGCAGGAACTGGGCGCCGAGCGAGCCTTCCACCGCGATGGACGACGAGCCGGTGGCCGGTCCGATCGCGACGGTCGTGGCGTCCGTGCGGGCGTCCACGAAGCCGGCCGCGCCCGGACCCTCGACCACGACGGGCAGCAGGCCGGTGCCGTTCTTGCCGGTCGACTCGGCGATCAGCTGCTCGGCCCAGTCGCCGAACCCGGCGATTCCGGACCCGGTGTCGGCGAACACGACCTTCTCCGCGCCGTGAGCGTGCGCGACGGCGAACGTGGCGGCCAGCACGACCGCCGGGTTGTCCGGCGAGTCGGCCGACACCAGCGGCGCGGCCGAGGCGGCCTCGTCCAGCAGCTTGCCGACGTCCGCGCCCGCCAGGCCCGACGGCACCAGGCCGAACGCGGTCAGCGCCGAGTACCGGCCGCCGACGTGCGGGTCGGCCAGGAACACCCTGCGGTAGCCCGCTTCCGCGGACGCCGCCTCCAGCGGGGAGCCCGGGTCGGTCACCACGACGATCCGCGACGACGGGTCGATGCCCGCCGCCTCGAACGCCGCCTCGAAGATCCGCCGGTGGCTGTCGGTCTCGACGGTGCCGCCGGACTTCGACGACACCACGAGCACGGTGCGCTGGAGGTCGCCCGCCAGCGCCTCGGCCACCTGGCCGGGGTCGGTGGTGTCGAGCACGACCAGCGGCACGCCCGCGGTGCCGGTGATCACCTCGGGCGCGAGCGACGAGCCGCCCATGCCGGCGAGGACCACGCGGTCCACGCCGTCGGCCAGCAGCTCGTCGCGCAGCGCGGTGATCTCCGCGACCAGCGGGCGGGACGTCTCGTGCAAGGTTGTCCACGCCAGCCGGATCGACGCCTCCGACTCCGCCTCCGAACCCCACAGGGTGGGGTCGCCGGCGGTCAGCCTGCTCGGCGCCGAATCCCGGACCAGGTCGCCGATGACGGTGTCGACCTGGTCCTGGTTCGGCGTGCGGACGATCTCCACGGAGATCACCTCGGTCATCTTCTGTACCCGTTCCCGATCTGGCTCGGCCTCAGCCCTTGGCCTGGTTCAACTGTCCGGTCACCGTCTCCAGCAGTTCGACCCACGACTTCTCGAACTTGTCGACGCCTTCGGTCTCCAGCACGACGAACACGTCGTCGAGGTCGATGCCGACCTCGACCAGCCCGTCGAAGACCTCCTGCGCCTGGGTCGCACGGCCGGTCACGGTGTCGCCTTCGATCTTGCCGTGATCGGCGACCGCGTGCAGGGTCTTCTCCGGCATCGTGTTGACCGTGTCGGCCACCACGAGCTGGTCCACGTACCGGGTGTCGGAGTACTGCGGGTCCTTCACGCCGGTGGACGCCCACAGTGGACGCTGCGCGCGGGCGCCGTCACCGGTCAGCGCTTCCCAGCGCTCACCGGTGAACGTCTCCTGGAACGCCGCGTAGGCCAGGACCGCGTTCGCGATGGCGGCCTTGCCGCGCAGCTCGGCCGCGGCCGGGGTGCCCAGCGCGTCCAGCCGCTTGTCGATCTCGCTGTCCACGCGGGACACGAAGAACGACGCCACGGAGTGGATGCCGCGCAGGTCGTGCCCGTTCGCCTTGGCCTGCTCCAGACCCGCGATGAACGCCTCCATCACGTGCCGGTACCGCTCGACCGAGAAGATCAGCGTCACGTTCACGCTGATGCCCTCGGCGATCACCCTGGTGATCGCGGGCAGGCCCTCGACCGTGGCCGGGATCTTGACCAGCAGGTTCGGCCGGTCCACGGTCTTGGCCAGGTCGAGCGCCTCGGCGACGGTGCCCTCGGTGTCGTTCGCCAGCCGCGGGTCGACCTCGATCGACACGCGGCCGTCGACGCCGTCGGTGGCGTTGTAGACGTCGCGGAACAGGTCGCACGCGTTGCGCACGTCCGTGGTGGTGATCTCGCGGACCGCCGCGTCGGTGTCGGCGCCGCGCGAGGCCAGCTCGCGGACCTGCTCGTCGTACGCCGTGCCCTTGGACAGGGCGGCGGCGAAGATCGTCGGGTTGGTGGTCACGCCGACGACGTGCTGGTCGGCCATGAGGCCGGCCAGGTTGCCGGTGTTCAGTCGCTCGCGCGAAAGGTCGTCCAGCCAGATCGACACGCCCGCGTCGCTGAGCGCGGCCAGCGGTGTGGTGGTCATCTCGTCAACTCCCTGAAGTGTCTGCTCGGTCCGGTGTCCACTTGGCCCGGTGTCCGCCAGGCCCGGTGGCTACTGGGCGCGGTGCCTGCTCGGTTCGGCGCCTACTTGGTTCGGCGCCTACTTGGTTCGGGACAACGACCGGCGGGCCGCCGCGACGACGTTCTCCGTCGTGAAGCCGAACTCGCGGAACAGCGTCTGGTAGTCCGCCGAAGCGCCGAAGTGCTCGATGGAGACGATCTCGCCCGCGTCGCCGGCGAACCGGTGCCACGGCTGGGCGATGCCCGCCTCGACCACCACGCGCGCCTTCACCGACGACGGCAGCACCTGCTCGCGGTAGGACTCGTCCTGCGCGTCGAACCACTCGACGCTCGGCATGGAGACCACGCGGGCGGCGACGCCCTCGGCCTCGAAGACCTTCCGGGCCTCCACCGCGATCTGCAGCTCGGAGCCGGTCGCGATGAGGATCAGCTCCGGCTCGCCGTCGCCCTCCAGCACGTAACCGCCGCGCGCGACGCCCTCGGTGGCCTTCTCCTTGGTGCCTTCGAGCACCGGCAGGTTCTGCCGGGTCAGCGCGATGCCAGCCGGGCCGGTCGGGTTCTCGATGACCGCGCGCCAGGCGGCGGCCGTCTCGTTCGCGTCACCGGGGCGCAGCACGGTCAGGCCCGGGATGGCGCGCAACGCGGCCAGGTGCTCGATCGGCTGGTGCGTCGGGCCGTCCTCGCCGAGGCCGATGGAGTCGTGCGTCCACACGTAGGTGACCGCGGACTTCATCAGCGCCGCCAGCCGGACCGCCGGCCGCATGTAGTCGCTGAACACGAGGAACGTGCCGCCGTACGGGCGGGTCGGGCCGTGCAGCGCGATGCCGTTCAGGATCGAGCCCATGGCGTGCTCGCGGACGCCGAAGTGCAGCGTGCGGCCGTACGGGTTGGCGTTCCACATCTTGGTGGAGATCGCCTCGGGGCCGAACGAGTCGACGCCCTTCATGGTGGTGTTGTTCGACTCCGCGAGGTCGGCCGAGCCGCCCCACAGCTCCGGCAGCACGTCGCGCAGCGCGTTCAGCACCTCGCCGGAGGCCTTGCGGGTCGCGACGCCCTTGGCGTCCGGCTCCCACGTCGGCAGCGCGTCCGCCCAGCCCTCGGGCAGGCCGCGGCCGATCAGTCGGTCCAGCAGCGCCTTGCGCTCCGGGTTCGCCTGCGCCCACGCGTCGAAGGACTTCTGCCACTCGGACTTGGCCGCCTCGCCGCGCTTGATCACCGAGCGGGTGTGCTCCAGCACCTCGTCGGAGACCTCGAAGGTCTGCTCCGGGTCGAAGCCCAGGATGCGCTTGACCTCGGCGACCTCGTCCGCGCCCAGGGCCGCGCCGTGCGCCGCGCCGGTGTTCTGCTTGTTCGGCGCCGGGTAGCCGATGATCGTGCGCAGCACGATGAACGACGGGCGGTCGGTCTCCGCCTTGGCGTTCTCCAGGGCCTCGATGATGCCCTGGACGTTCTCGCCGCCCTCGACGACCTGCACGTGCCAGCCGTAGGACTCGTACCGCTTCGCGGTGTCCTCGGACAGCGCGATCGCGGTGTCGTCCTCGATCGAGATCTCGTTGTCGTCGTAGATCACGGTCAGGTTGCCCAGCTTCTGGGTGCCCGCCAGCGACGACGCCTCGGACGTCACGCCCTCCTCGATGTCGCCGTCGGAGGCGATCACGAAGATGTGGTGGTCGAACGGGCTCTCGCCGAGCGGGGCGTCAGGGTCGAACAGGCCGCGCTCGCGGCGCGCGCCCATCGCCATGCCGACCGCGGAGGCGAGGCCCTGGCCCAGCGGGCCGGTGGTGATCTCCACACCGCGGGTGTGGCGGTGCTCGGGGTGGCCGGGGGTCTGCGAGCCCCACGTGCGCAGCGCCTTGAGGTCGTCCAGCTCCAGGCCGTAGCCGTTGAGGAACAGCTGCACGTACAGCGTCAGGCTCGAGTGGCCGGCGCTGAGCACGAACCGGTCGCGGCCGATCCAGTCGGCGTCGGCGGGGTCGTGCCGCATCACGCGCTGGAACAGCGTGTAGGCCAGCGGCGCGAGGCTCATGGCGGTCCCGGGGTGGCCGTTGCCGACCTTCTGCACGGCGTCCGCGGCCAGGACGCGGGCGGTGTCGACCGCGCGCTTGTCCAGGTCGGTCCAGTCCTCGGGCAGGTGGGCTTCGGTCAACCGGGCGATGTCATCGGTGACGGACACTGACTTCCAGCTCCAAACTCACTAGGCGGCGGTTGTGACGGCCGGCGGTGAACTTAATCGATCCCGTCAGGCCCGATCCGCGGCTACCAAGGTCCGCAGCCAGCCTAGTCTGACGAGCGGACACTCGTACTACTCACGCTCTGTGGGTGTACGCACAGGCGTGGTCGGTGCGTTCTGGGAGTACCCGAACGGGCTGCTCGCGGAACCCGCGGTTACGATCTGCGCACATCCCTGAGCTGACGAGGAGCGTGACGCGATGAGTGCCGTCACCGAGGCTCCGGCGCGGTCGCCCCGGCAGGTCGTCGGCGCCTACGTCGCGCTGACCAAGCCCAGGGTGATCGAGCTGCTGCTGATCACCACGATCCCGGCGATGCTGCTGGCCGCCCGCGGCCTGCCGCCGCTGTGGCTGATCGCCTGCACGCTGGCCGGTGGCACCCTGGCGGCGGGCTCGGCGAACGCGCTGAACTGCTACCTCGACGCCGACATCGACTCGGTCATGAAGCGCACCAGCGCCCGGCCGCTGGCGAAGGACTCCATCCCGCCGCGCAACGCGCTGATCTTCGGCATCGTGCTCGGGGTGGTGTCGTTCGGGTTCCTGTGGCTGACCACGAACCTCGTGTCGGCCGTGTTCGCGGTGGCCACGATCCTGTTCTACATCTTCGTCTACACCCTGGTGCTCAAGCGCCGCACCTCGCAGAACGTCATCTGGGGCGGCATGGCCGGCTGCATGCCGGTGATCATCGGCTGGTCCGCGGTGACCGGCACGGTGGAGTGGCCCGCGCTGGTGATGTTCGGCGTGATCTTCTTCTGGACGCCGCCGCACACGTGGGCGCTCGCGATGAAGTTCAAGGAGGACTACGCGCGGGCGGGCGTGCCGATGCTGCCGGTGGTGGCGACGGCGCAGCAGGTCACCCGGCAGATCGTCATCTACTCGTGGATCACGGTCGTGTGCACGCTGCTGCTGGCGCCGGTGACGTCGTGGATCTACGTCACCGTGGCCGCCGTGTCGGGCCTCTGGTTCGCGGTGTTCGCGCACCGGCTGCACGGGGTCGTGCGGCGCGGCGGGTCGACGAACACGATGAAGTTCTTCCACCTCTCGAACCTGTACCTGATGCTCGTGTTCTGCGGCCTCGCCGTGGACGCGGTGGTCGGCCTGCCCGTCCTCGGCTGGCCGTTCTAAGCGCATTTCTGCGGGTAGCCGGCCTCCTCATCGACCTGGACTCGACCGGTGAGAACGGCGGCGTGACCGACAAGTCGTCGCTGAAGACCGACCTGACCTACGAGGGCGGCTCCCGGTCCCCGTACATCGTCGTCGTCGCCGAGAAGGGCCTCGACGCGCCGCCGTCGCGCGAGGACTGCGCCGCGGCCACCGGGTTGGACGACTACGTCGAGTCGATCAAGGTGGGGGAGGGCGCGGCGGTCTGCGTGAAGACCTCGGAGGGGCGGGAGGCGGCAGGTCCTACGACACGGCGGACAGCAGGTCGTTCACCATCGGGTCGTCCAGCGACTCCACGATGCACGACCACAGCTCCAGGTTCGCGCTCACCCACCGCGAATAGGTGGCCGCCGCCTCCGGGTCGTAGAAGTAGTACCCCGCGTCGTGCTTGTCCCGCTGCTCGCCGACGATCTTGTGCGCCAGCTCCTTCAGCGTGATCCCGTTCTCTTCGAGGTACTTCGGCGCGAGCACCACCGGCGTCACCGGCAGCGCCTTGAACAGCGTGTCCGCGTCGGACAGGGCCTGCGCCTCCAGCGAGATGTCGCGGTGGCGGGTGCGCATCTCGGCCTCGTCCACCACCTCGTCCACCCTGGCGGCGACACCCGAGGGCACGCCCGCGCGGGTCAGGATGTCCAGCCGCAGCCGGCGGCCGTCCACCGGCAGCGAGTTGCGGCGGACCATGTAGTTGACGTCGTGGACCAGTGCGGCCACCTCGACCAGCGGCGCGTCCGAACCGTTCCGCCGGGCGAAGTGCACCGCCTTGTCCCGCACGAAGCTGACGTGGTGCCAGCCGTGGAACTGCAATTTCGCGGCGAGGTCGCGGCACAGTCGCCACACCTCGTGCTCCACCTCGGAGATCGCCCGCGCCGTGACACCACTCGTGACAGTGCTCATTGGACCCTCCCGTGCCGGGTGGGCCGATGGTAAGGGCGCGGGATGATCCTCGGCGCTGGTTACAGGCTGTTCGTCAGGACCTCCAACCGGGCCTCGACCGGCACGTGCCGGTGGCTGGTCCGGGTGTCGGGGTCGTAGCTCAGGCTCCACGGGCGGACCGCGCGTGACTTCACCAGGAAGGTGATGGTGTCGTCCGCCGCCTTCGGGATGCGGTGGAACTCGTGCGCCAGCATGGTCCCCGAGGTGCCCTCCTCGGCCTCGGCGCTGCGGAGCAGGGTGGTCGACAGGATCGCCCGACCGTCGTCCGCCACGTCCGCGGTGAAGCGTTCGTGCAGGTAGGAGCCGGACAGGATGATGGTGCAGAAGTGGTAGCGGTGGTTGTGGATGGAGTCGGCGTAGCCGGGGCGCCAGTCGCGCTGCGGCTTGTACTCGTGCAGCCAGAACGTGAACGGCTCGGCCGGCTCGTCCCGCAGGCACCACGCGAAGTGCGTGGTCGTCTCGCGGGACCTGGCCACCACGCGCATCTCGTCCTGCGGTGAGAGGGCGCGCAGGTGCCCGCGCAGCCTCTCCCTCAGGCCGGGTCCACCCGCCCACTCGCGGAACCGCCTCTCGACGTGTTCCCAGTGGTCGACGACAGGGGGGTCGGCCACGGCGACGATCCTGGCGAGCTCCGCGAGGGCGGAGAACCCGGTGAACTCGGTCAGCACGACTTATCAGCTCCCCAACTGGGCGAAGGCGGAGAATTCTTTGCGGAACAGGTGGAACTTCTCCTCGAGTGACCGGAACCCGTCCTCCGTGAGCGCGGTCCCGGTGATCTTCTCGAACAGGGCGAGGAAGTCCGCCCGACTGGTTCCCGGTGTGATGACGACGTGGAGCCCTGCCTTGGAATTGCTGATGCGCAGGAACTCCGCGCGCTCCATCCCGTAGACGAACGAGCCCTCGGTGAACCGCACCGTGCGCGGGTAAAGGCGGACGACGCCCGCGCTGGTGTTGCTGTAGAGGGTGAGCCACACGCTGTCGTCGAACAGCTCCAGCCGGTCCAGCGGCGGGTCGGACACGATCGTCAGGTCGATCCGCGAGCACCGGCCGCGGGCCAGGAACAGGCCCACCAGGCCGACGTAGATCTGCTCGCGCAGCCTCGCCACGATCGCGTCGTAGTCGCCGTCCGCGCCTTCGTTGCGCAGCAGGTACCGAGCCCGCCCGCTGAGCGCGTCACCGTCCCGTGGATCGGCCAGGACGGCCTTGAGCTCGCACTCCGTGTGGGACAGAAGCAACCGGCAGGCGGCGTAGCGTCCCGCGAAGCCGCGGAACACGTACAGCCGGGTGCGGTCCAGGTCCTGCATCATGACCTGGTTGAACGCCGGGTCGGGCTTGGCGGTCGGCTCGAACACGTGGCTGGGGAAGAACTCGCGGTCGAGCGCCCGGTACTCGGCGGTGAGGTCGCGCAGCGCCTTGCGGCTCTCCTCCACCACCGGGGTGATCAACGCCCGTTGCGCGGCCGAGCTGGTGATCAGCGTCTGCCCGAAACCGACCACGGCCGAGATCAACGTGCCGGTGCCCACCGACGTGAGGAACGTGCGGAGGGCACCTTGATCCATTGTGCTGGAAATAGCGAGACAACTGCCGGAAGTGACGACGAGGATCAGTAGGAGCAGACCGGTCCGGGTCCAGAACAATTCCTGCAGCAAGGTGGTGCGGACGCCCTTCGGCTCCGCGGACACAGCGTCACCTCCCTGATGGGCACTCGAACGGACGAATGCTCTGGGTGTCCGATCAAGTGCGCGGAGTTACTGTACTCGTGAGTACGCACGCGCGGAAGCCGCAATTAGTGGCATATTTGCGGATTAATTTGGCACCCGGTGACAACGGACCGTGATCGCGTTGGGCCTGCCGGTGGGGTCTGCGGCGGGGCGTCCGGGCGTTGACCTTAAGCTCGACAACCATGCGTACTGTCGGCCGCACGGCCCTCGCTCTCGTGTCCTTGTTGTCCGCCGGTCTGGCGCTGACCGCGTGCACCGCTAGCGACCGGCCGTCCACCCTCACCAACACCCCGTCCGCGACCGCCGCCCAGCCCGAGGCGCGGGAGACCACCCGGTCCCAGCTGCCGGAGCCGAGCGGCCCGCCGTGCGAGGTCTCGCAGTACGAGGTGGCCGGTGCGCCGGGCGAGAAGCCGGAGATCACCGTCCCGACCGGCTGCACGCCGCAGGACGGGCTGGTCGTCGAGGACATCACCGAGGGCACCGGCCCGGAGATCAAGCCGGGCTCCAACGCCACGATCCACTACGTGCTGGCGACGTTCCGCGACCAGCGGACCCGTCAGGCTTCCTGGGACAACGGCCAGCCGTACACCGTGGAGAACGTCGGCCAGGCCCAGGTCGTCCAGGGCTGGAACGAGGGCCTGATCGGGCTGAAGGAGGGTGGCCGCCGGCTGCTCGTCGTGCCGTCCGACAAGGGCTACCCGGAGGGCCGGGGCGACATCCTGCCCGGCGAGACGCTGATCTTCGTGGTGGACGCGGTCAAGGTCGAGGGCTGAGCCGGACCGCTCCACCGGGAGGGCGGCCCCGCACCGGGGCCGCCCTCCCGTTCGTTCACGGGACGAGCAGCAGCTTGCCGGTGGTGCGGCGGCCTTCCAGGTCCTCGTGCGCCCGCCGTGCCTCGGCCAACGGGTAGCGCCCGCCGATCCGCACGGTCAGCGAACCGTCCCCGATCGCCGCGAACAGCTCGCCGGCCCGCCACTCCAACTCCTCGCGGGTGGCCAGGTGCGCGCCCAGCGACGGCCGGGTCAGGTACACCGACCCCGCCTGGTTGAGCCGCTGCGGGTCGACCGGCGGCACCGCGCCGCTCGCCGCGCCGAACAGCGCCAGCACGCCGCGCGGCTTCAGGCTCGCCAGGCTGCCGTCGAAGGTCGTCGCGCCCACGCCGTCGTACACCGCCGCGACACCGACGCCGTCGGTCAGCCGCCGCACCTCGGGCGCGAAGTCGGTCAGGTCGTACCGGATCACCTCGTCGGCGCCCGCCTCCCGGGCCAGCGCCTCCTTGGCCTCCGTGGACACCGTGCCGATCACCCGCGCGCCCCGCGCCTTCGCCAGCTGCACGAGCAGCAGCCCCACACCACCGGCGGCGGCGTGCACGAGCACCGCGTCACCCTGCCGCACCGGGTAGGTGGACGCCACGAGGTAGTGCGCGGTGAGGCCCTGGAGCAGCAGCGCCGCCGCCGTGTCGTCGTCCACGCCGTCCGGCACCGGCACCGCGTCCCCGGCGCGCACCACCGCCTGTTCCGCGTAGCTGCCGAGGGACTGGGACCAGGCCACCCGGTCGCCCACCGCGAAGCCGGTCACGTCCGCGCCGACCGCGCTCACCCGGCCGGCTCCCTCCAGCCCCGGCCCGAACGGCACCGGCAGCGGGTAGCGGCCCTCGCGGTGGTAGCAGTCGATGAAGTTCACCCCGGCCGCCGCCACGTCCACCAGCAGTTCGCCGGCGGCGGGTGACTTCGGGTCCACGTCGGTGAACTCCAGCGCGTCCGGCCCGCCGGTCGCGCGCACCACCACTGCCTTGGGCATGAGTCGTCCTCCTCTAGCGATGTCCGTACGTCAGTACGCCAACCGTCCCAACGGCCGGTGTGTTCCGCGGTCCGGCGCTTCTCAGCTGCCGAGAACGACCCGGCGCGCGAGACCCAGCGGCAGCGCGCCCGCACCGGCGATGGTGTCGTGGAACTCGCGCAGCGAGCCCGTGTAGTCGGACCGGATGCGTTCGATCTCCAACGCCCCGGTCAGGTACGACGGCGCCTGCGTCGGCCACGCGCAGTACCGGCTGACCTCACCGGTCGCCGTGCCGGGCGTGAGCGACGCCTTGGTCGTCATGAACTCCTCGGCCTCCTCGACGCTCATGTCGCCGCAGTGCAGCGCGGTGTCCACGATCATCCGCGCGGCCCGGAACAGCCGCGCCTCGACGTGCGCCAGCTCCTGCGCGCGGGCCTTGGCGGCGTCGCCGACGACCTCGGCGGTGAAGTAGCCGTGCTCCCGCAGCAGCTTCTCGGCGTACAGCGCCCAGCCCTCGGAGAAGTACGGGGTGCGGAACACCTTGCGCACCGGCCGGTCCTGCGCGGCCAGCCACGACAGGTGCCAGTGGTGGCCGGGGTACGCCTCGTGCACCGCGATGGTGGCCAGCTGGGCGCGGGAGTTGGTGCGCAGGCGTTGCGCGGTCTGCTCGGCGGTGAACCCGTCCGGCGGGAAGGGCACGAAGAAGTGGCCCGTCCGCTGGTCCGTCAGCGGCGGCGGCGACATGTAGGACGCCACCGACAGCACCGGCCGCTGGAACGTCGGCGAGGGCACCACCCGGCACTCCTCGCCCTCCGCGAACGTCACCAGCCCGTGCTCCACCAGGAACGCCCGCGCCCGCCGGGTCTCCGCCTCGTACTCGGCGCGCATCGCCTCCGGCGTCGGCGGGTGGTCGTCCTGGAACGACGCCATCACCGCGTGCCAGTCGTCCGACCCGGCCAGCTCGCGCATCTCCGCTTCCAGCTCGGCGTAGGCGGCCTTGCCGTGCTCGTGCAGCTCCGCGGCCCCGTAGCCCAGGACTTCCTGGTCGCGCAGCAGCGTCGAGTACAGCTCCTCGCCCATCCGCCAGTCGCCCGCGGCCCGTCCGGCGAACTCGTCCAGGAACGCCGCCAGCTCGTCGAACGCCCGTGCGGCCGGTTCGGCGGCCTCGGCCACCTCCGCGCGCAGAGCCGGGTCGGACACCTCGGCGGGCAGCGTCGCGGTGAGGAACGCCCGACCGGTCCTGGCCTGGTCGGCGGCCCGCCGCACGATCTTCGGCGAGGCCAGCCCCGGGTCCAGGTTCGCCCGGCACGCGGCCAGCACCTCCGGCACCTCGGCCAGCCGCTTCACCACTGTCGCGACCAGCTCCGCCTCCGGCCGCAGCCGGTTGAGGAACGCGCTGAACAACGGGTACAGCACCGCGCCGGTGTACACGGACGGGTCACGCCGCCACACCGGCCAGGTCGCCTTCGCCCGCGTGCCGCGCAGCACGGCGACGACGAGGTCGCGGTCCACCGAGCCCTGGAGGTCGTCGGTCCCGATCACGGTGAAGCGGTCGAGCCACGCTTCCGCGCCGCGTTCGTACTCGGTGAAGGCGGTAGCGGAGAAATCACCGAGCGTGTGGTCGTGGGCCAGTGATCCGAGCATCGCGGCGTTGCCCGGGTTGTGGTCGAAGTGCCAGCTCAGGAACTGTTCGACCAATCGGCCGAGGGGTGCGTTTCCGGTCACGACCACGGAAGCTACCCCGCGTCGGCGCGGATCGGGTGGCGGCGGAATCCTGTTGGGCATTGCCTGTCGACGCTCTACGTTCCCCGCTGGGAGAAGGAGAGCGATCCGCGACCTGCGGCAAGGGAGTCAGGTGCCGTGAGTGCGGTCACGTGCGCGTAAGTTACCGACAGGTTCTAGTCTGATCGACGTGGCAGAGGACAAGAAGATCGGTCGCGCCGTGAAGACGGCTTCCGCGTTCGTGGCCGCGCACGGCAAGCCCGCGCGCGCCGTGGTGGAGAACGTCGGGCGGACGAGCGCGCGCATCGTGCTGGTCGGTGACGACGGCGCCATGGGCGACGTGGTGCTGCCGGACGTGGCGTCGGCCGAAGCGGTGATCGAGGCGGTGCCGGACCTGGACCGGCACGAGTGGGACCGCGAGACCACGGAGGCGGTGAAGATCGGCCCGGCGCACCGCCGCCGCATGGCGGGCCGGTGAGGGTCGTCTTCGCCACCTGCGCGGCGCTGCCCGCCGGGGACGCCGACGACGGCGCGCTGGTGGACGTCCTGGCCGACGTCGGCGTGCCGGCGTCGTGGGCGGAATGGGGCGCGCCGGTCGACGCCGACCTCGTCGTGCTGCGGTCCACCTGGGACTACCCGGAACGGCTGCCGGAGTTCCTGGCGTGGTGCGACGCCGAGCCGAAGCTGGTGAACCCGGCGTCGGTGGTCCGGTGGAACACCGACAAGACGTACTTGGTCGAACTCGCGGACGCGGGTGTGCCCGTGGTGCCGACGGCGGTGGCGGAGCCGGGCTTCACCGACTGGCCGGACGGCGAGTTCGTGGTGAAGCCGACCGTCGGCGCGGGGTCGCGCGGAGCGCTGCGCGTCCCGGCCGGCGACCACGAAGCCGCCGCCGCGCACCTGACCACGCTGGACGTGCCCGCGCTCGTGCAGCCGTACCAGGCGAACGTGGACGCCTCCGGCGAGACGGCGATGGTGTTCTTCGGCGGGCAGCACTCGCACGCGTTCACCAAGGGCGCGATGCTCACGGCCGACGCGGAGTACGACGAATCCGGGCTCTACGTCGTGGAGCGGCTGTCCGGCGCGTCGCCGTCGCCCGCGCAGCGCCGCGTCGCCGAGGACGTCATGGACGCCGCCGCGGAGCTGACCGGCTTGCGCCGCAACGACTTCCTGTACGCGCGGGTCGACCTCGTCCCCGGCGCCGACGGCGCGCCGCTGCTGCTGGAACTGGAACTGGTCGAGCCGTCACTGGGCTTCCGCCAGGCCGACGCCACCGCGCCGCTCCGGTTCGCCTCCGCCGTCCGCGCCGCCCTCGCCCAGCGCTGACCGCCGACCCACAACACCCGCGAGTCCTCCACTCGGGCACCGCGAGTCGCGCGGTCCGGCACCGCGAACCACGCGATCCGGCCCCCGCCCACAGCGCTACTCCAGCAGCGCTACTTCAGCCCGGACCCGATCCCGGTCAACGAGCGGACCTCCATCTCGGCCTGCTTCACCGGGTCCGCCTTGTCCTTGCCCAGCACCGTGCCCAGGTACCCGCACAGGAACGAGAACGGGATCGACACCAGGCCCGGGTTGCTCAGCGGGAACCACGCGAAGTCCACGTCGGGGAAGATCGACGACTTCGCGCCCGACACGGCGGGGGAGAAGGTGAGCAGGAAGATGCACGACACGAGCCCGCCGTACACCGCCCACAGCGTCCCCGTGGTGTTGAACCGCTTCCAGAACATCGAGTAGATGATGGTCGACAGGTTCGCCGACGCGGCCAGCGCGAACGCCAGCGCCACCAGGAACGCCACGTTCTGCCCGTTGGCCGCGATACCGCCCACGATCGCCAGCAGACCGACGACGACCGCCGTCAGCCGGGCGACCCGGACTTCCGACCGCGGGTCCGCCTGACCGTGCTTGATCATGTTGGCGTAGACGTCGTGCGCGAACGACGCCGACGCGGTCAGCGTCAGACCGGCCACCACCGCCAGGATCGTCGCGAACGCGACCGCGCTCACCACGCCCAGCAGCACCGCGCCGCCGACCTCGTACGCCAGCAGCGGTGCGGCCGAGTTCTCACCGCCGGGAGCCGACGCGATCGCCTCGCTGCCCACCAACGCCAGCGCGCCGAAGCCGATGACCAGCGTGCACAGGTAGAAGGTGGCCATCATCCACGTCGCCCACACCACCGAACGCCGCGCCTCGCGGGCGTTCGGCACGGTGTAGAACCGCATCAGCACGTGCGGCAGCGAGGCCGTGCCGAGCACCAGGGCCAGCGCCAGCGAGAGGAAGTCCAGCTTGTTGGTCGGCGTGCTGCCGTACCGGACGCCCGGCTCCAGCACCCCCGGCCCCAGCGGGGTGTTCCGCGACGCCGTCTCCAGGATCGCCGACAGGCTGAACCCGAACTTGCCGAGCAGGAACACCGTCATCAGGGTCACGCACATGATCAGCAGCACGGCCTTGATGATCTGCACCCACGTGGTGCCTTTCATCCCGCCCACCAGCACGTACAGCACCATGACGATGCCCACCACGGCGATGATGACCGCCTGGCCGACCTTGCTGTGCACGTCCAGCAGCAGGGCCATCAGCGCGCCCGCGCCCGCCATCTGCGCGATCATGTAGAACAGCGAGATCACCAGGGTCACGTTCGCCGCGGCCGCGCGCACCGGGCGCTGCCGCATCCGGAACGCCAGCACGTCGCCGAGGGTGAACCTGCCGGTGTTGCGCAACCTCTCGGAGATGATCATCAGACCGAGCAGCCAGGACACGACCCAGCCGATGGAGTAGAGGAAGCCGTCGTACCCGTTCACCGCGATGCTGCCGGAGATGCCGAGGAACGACGCGGCGGACAGGAAGTCGCCCGACAGCGCGATGCCGTTCTGCGGCCCGGTGAAGCTGCTGCCCGCGGCGTAGTAGTCGGACGCGGTGGCGTTCCGGCTGCCCGCCCGGTACACGACGTAGAGAGTGATCAACACGAAGACGCCGAAGACGCCCAGGTTGATCGCGGTGTTGCCGCCCATCAGTCCTCGTCCTCCGCGGTGAGCCTGCGGACCGCGTCGACCTGCGGGTCGAGCCTGCGCCGCGCGTAACGGGCGTACGCCAGGGTCAGCGCGATCGTGGTCACGAACTGCAGCAACCCGAACAGCAGGCCGAGGTTGACGACGCCGAACACCGGCGTGCCCATGAGGTCCGGCGCGTACGCCGACAGCGCGACGTAACCCAGGTACCAGAGCAGGAACCCGCACGTGGCGGGTACCACGAAGATGGCGATCCGCCGGCGCAGCTCGCGGAAATCGGCGCTGTCCTGGAGCGCGACGAAGTCCGGTGCGCCCGTTTCGTCGACCAGCAGCGACGACCCCGGATCGTCGAAGGTGGCGAAGCCGCGACCACCTCTGGCGGGTCGCGAATCCGTCGGAGGCAGGATCGCCTTCGTCATCAATCCTCCACGGGGATTTGCCTCGCCGCGCACGCGGATGCGCGGGCCGGCGGCGAGCGCTCAGCGTAACCGCGTTAGGCCGTCAGTCAACGACGAGAAGGCCTCGATCGTGTCACCGGGAGGCACCTCAGACCGGCTGTACGTCTCGTTTGGAGCCAATGGTCTTCCCGGTCGTCACGCTGCGCCGATCGGATGAGGACCGACTGCAAGGTCGTTGTCCCACGCCTGTTGACCACCTACTATCGCGCAGCAACATCCGCGTCCGCCGTCATGCAGCGTCGGCGTCGTTCTGCTCGAACCAACTACGGACTCCCCGGGGCTTGTTCTGGTGACTGGCGACAACAACGCGCGCAGGCAGTGGTGGAGCGCCGTCGCGGACTGGCGGAATTGGCGACTGCCAGTGAAGCTCGCCGCCGTCCTGGCGGTGCCCGTGCTCGTGGCCGTCGGCGCCGGCGTGGTGCAGATCCACGGCTACGTCAGGAGCGCGGACAACTACGCCGCCATGCAGCGGATCGTGACGCTGCGCGGCGGCCTCGACCCGTTGATCGCGAGCGTGCAGGCGGAGCGCGCGTTGTCGGCGCGACGGCCCGAGGGCGCCGGCGCGAACTCCGCCGAGTACCCGGACCTGGTGCGCGCCACCGACACCGCCGCCGCCGGAGTGCGGAACCTGATGGACCGCACCACGTCGCTCGGCGAGGTCGCCAACGCCCGGTTCCGCGACGTCCTCGTCCAGCTCGACGGCTTGCCGCAGCTGCGTGAGCGCGTGCTGTCCGGCAGCGTCGACCTGGAAGGCGGCATCGGCGGCTACACCGTGGTCCTGCGAGCACTGCTCGACTTCGACCTGGCGATGGTCGGCGACTTCGGCGACCCGGCGCTGTCCGGCACCGCCGGCGCCCTGCACAACCTCGCCATGGCGGGCGAACAGGTGTCGTGGCAGCACGCCACCGTGCACGCCGGCATCAGCCGCGGCTGGCTGCTCGACACCGAGGTCACGATGCTGGAGCAGTCCTACACCCGCCAGCACGACAAGCTGGCCGACTTCTCCGCCGTCGCCACGCCGCAGCAGCAGGCCGAGTACCGCAGCACCGTCGCGGGCCAGGAGGTCGACCTCCGCAACAGCCTGTACCAACAGGTCCGCACCAACCCGGGCGCGGTCAAGACGATGATCGACCCCGAGGGCTGGGACGTCGGCGCGGAGAGCACCCTCAAGCAGATCGACGTCGTGCTGCGGTCCTTGGAGGACCAGCTCGCCGCCGCCGCGGCCCGGTTGCAGGACACCACGAGCGACCGCGCGGGCGCGGCGTCCGTGATCCTGCTGGCGTCGCTGTTCGCCGCCGCCGCGGTCGGCTACGTCATCGGCAGCTACCTGCTCCGCTCCCTGCGCACACTGCGCACGGCCGCGCTGGACGTCGCGGAACACCGCCTGCCCACGCTGGTGGCGCAGCTGCGGGAGAACGCGGCGCACGACATCACCGTGGAACCCGTGCCCGTGGACACCAGGGAGGAACTGGGCCAGCTCGCGCGCGCGTTCGACGCGGTGCACCGGCAGGCGGTCAGCTCCGCGGCCGAACAGGCCGACCTCCGCACCGGCATGCGCAACGCGTTCATCAACCTCTCCCGCCGCAGCCAGGGCCTGGTGGAGCGGCAGCTCAAGCTGATGGAGGAGCTTGAGCGGCAGGAGGAGAACCCCGAGCAGCTGGCGAACCTGTTCAAGCTGGACAACCTCGCCACCCGGATGCGCCGCAACAACGAGAACCTGATGGTGCTGTCCGGCAGCGACGTGGCCCGCCGGTTCACCCGACCGGTGCCGCTGGGCGACGTGCTGCGCGCCGCCGCGTCCGAGATCGAGCAGTACCAGCGGGTCGTCGTGCAGACCACCCCGTCGGTGGAGGTGGTCGGCTACGCCGCGGGCGACCTGGTCCGGCTGGTCGCCGAGCTGCTGGACAACGCGACCGCGTTCTCCCCGCCGCGCACCCAGGTCGTGGTCGGCGGACGGCCGCGGCCCGGCGGCGGTGTGCTGGTCGACGTGGTCGACCAGGGCGTCGGCATGTCGGAGGAGGACCTGGCGCAGGCCAACCGCCGGATCGCGCTGGCCGCGTCGGAGGATTCCGGTGAACTGCCGGTGTCCCGCCAGCTCGGCCTGTACGTGGTGGGCCGGCTCGGCGGTCGGCACGGCATCGAGGTGATGCTGCGCGAGCAGGGCGACGGGCTGCGCGCGGTGGTGGGGCTGCCCGCCGAGCTCGTGCGCGCGACCGGCCCGCTGTCCGGCCGACCGGTGCCCGCGCAGGCGGCGGCCCCGGTCGCCGCGGCCCTCTCGAACTCCCCGGCCCTCTCGACCGCGAGCGGCCTCTCGAACTCCGCAGGTCTCGCCAACTCCACGGGCCTGCCGAACCCGAACGGGTACGCGCCGCTCCACTCGACCGGCCCGCAGCCCGCCCTGCCGCACCTCACGGGCCCGCGCGCGGCACTGCCCCCGGCGACGTCCCACCTCCCGGTCCCGCCCCAGCAGCCGGGGTCGGGCCAACATGATCCTGGCCACCACAATCCTGGCCACCACAATCCTGGCCAGCCGAATTCGGGCCAGCCGGATTCGGGCCGGCAGTCGGGTCTGCCACAGCCGGCCCTACCGCCGGCCGTGCCGTCGACCCAGGACGGATGGGCGCCGTTCCGGGGTCGCACCGTCGACACACCTCCGTCCGCACCGGCGTCCCCGCCGCGGCGGACGGCTTCGACCTGGTTCGGCGGCGGCTCGGTGCCCGCCGGGCCGGCGGAACCGGCGCGGCACCGCGCCGGGGACATCCACGCGCGCGGGGAGGCGCCCGTGAACGACAAGCCAGCGCACGAGAAGCCAGTGAACGACAATCCGGCGGAACTGCCCAAACGGCAGCCGCGGACCAATCTGGTGGCCGAACGGCCGAACGCGCCTGACGCGATCGCACCCGTTCGGAGGGATCCGCAGGCGACACGCGGGTTTCTCGCCAGCTACCAGACCGGAATCCGGCAGAGTGTGCGGGGATCCGGTGAAAATCGAGCTGGGCAGGAGAACGGATGAGCACGCAGAAGTCGCGACAGGTCGACCAGTTCGGCTGGCTGGTGGGCAACTTCGCCGAACGCGTGCCCGGGGTGGCCCACGCGGTGGTGATCTCGGTGGACGGCCTGCTGCTGACCGCGTCGAGCGGTCTGCCGGACGACCGGGCCGACCAGTTGGCCGCGATCGCCGCGGGCGTGGCGAGCCTGACGGAGTCGGCGGCGCGGTGCTTCGACGGCGGTGGCGTGCTGCGCTCGGTGGTCGAGATGCAGTACGGGATCATGCTGTTGATGTCCATCCGCGACGGCTCGTGCCTGGCCGTGCTGGCCGCGCCGGACGCCGACGTCGGCCAGGTCGCCTACGAGATGACCGTGGTGGTGGACCAGGTCGGTCAGCTCCTGACCCCCGAGCTGCGCGCCCAGCTCCACGGCGCGAAGCGGATGATGGCCCGCCCGTCTGCGTGAGGTGGTCATGGACCGGAACGACGAGCCCGCGTCGGACGAGACGTTCGCCGCTCTGCTCAACGGGTTCAGCCTCGACTCCTCGCGGCGGCGCAAGCCGCCGCAGAAGCCGAAGCCGCCCGTGGAACCCGCTACCAGCGACACCAAACCGCATCGGCCGGTGTTCGACGACGAGGACGACTTCGAGTACCCGCGGGAGGAGGCGGCCTCGATCGTCCGCGCCTACTCGTGGACCGGTGGCCGCACCACGTCGTCGTACCAGTTGGAGATCGAGACGCTGGTCTCGGCGGTGGACTGGGAGTACCCGGGAGGGATGAAGGCCGAGTACAACGAGGTCATCGCGCTGGTCGCCCGGCCGCGGTCGGTGGCCGAGATCGCCGCGCTCCTGCGCCTGCCCCTGGGCGTCGCCAAGGTGCTCCTCGGCGACATGGCCGAGCGCGGTCTGATCGAGGTCCACCGCACGGCCACCACCGACGGCGACGAGCCGGACCTCGGCCTGATGGAACGGGTCCTGGCAGGCCTCCGCCGCCTCTGACCCGAGAGCCCTACCTCCGGAGCGCGTGAGTCCTACGTCCAGGACGACCGTGTCCTCCGTTCCTGACCCCCCGAATGCAACGCTCGGACGGCGTGGCCTTTGCGCGATGATCAGCATCCGACCTACTATCACTTCAGTGTCGACCGAAGTGTCGGTCCGGGAGCACAGGGGGTCGGATGAGCGTCGGACGGGAAACGCGGCTGTCGGCGTGGATCGAGCGGTTCGCGGCGCACTTCGCCGAGGAGGGCATCCCGCTGATCGGCGGGCGCATCCTGGGCTACCTGCTGGTGTGCCAGCCGACGGAACGCACGGCCGCCGAGCTGTCGCAGGAGCTGGAAGCCAGCAGCGGCTCGATCAGCACGAACCTGAAGTTCCTGGTCAACGCCGGTCTGGTGACGAAACGCACCCGGCGCGGGCGGCAGGCGGCGCAGTACCGGATCGACGAGAAGCGGTGGGTGGACCTGATCCAGCGCAAGCTGGACGCGCTGGTGAGCGTGCGGCAGCTGACCGAGTCCGGGATGCGGCTGATGAGCGGCGACCCGGAGCGTGCCATGCGGCTGCGGACCGTGGACGACCTCTACACGTGGCTGGCGACCGAGCTGCCGGCCGTCTGGGAGCGCAGGCCCTCGTCCTCCCGGTGAGGCCGTTCGCGGGTCGACACCCACAGGGCGGCCGTGGCGACGACGACCGCGCCCGCGCCCAGCACGTGCAGTGAGACCAGCACCTCCGGCACCCCGGTCCAGTACTGGACCATGCCCAACGTCCCCTGCGCGAGGACCGTGGCGACGAGCGCGTAGTAGGGCCGCCGGGGGATCGGGTGGCTGCGCAACGCGAACCCCAGCGCGATGAGCATGCCGAGGAACAGGAACAGCAGGTCGGCGTGCACCTGGGACAGCGTGTCCACCGGAAGCTCCAGGCGAGGGGTCGCGGCGTCACCGGCGTGCGGCCCGGCGGCCGTGACGAAAGTTCCCGCCGTCAGCAGCAGGCCGAGGGTGACGGCCTGCACAACTTGGAGCGTCATCAACGGCTTCGGCACGAGCGGACGGGCGGGTTCGTCACCTTCGCCGAGCGCCGCGACGAGCAGCACGGCGAACCAGACCAGCACCATCGACACCAGGAAGTGGACGCTGACCGTCCACCACAGCAGGCCGGTCAACACGGTGAAGCCGCCGATCACGGCCTGCAGCACGACGCCGCCGAACTGGATCAACGCCAGGGTGAGCACCCGCTTGCGGCGCGGCCGGTTGTACCACGCGGCCAGCACGCACAGGCCGGCGATGATGCCGACCACGCCGGTGAGGGTGCGGTTGCCGAACTCGACCCACTGGTGCAGCGACGCCACCTCGGGGTGTTCGACCGGCACGAGGCTGCCTTCGAAGCACTGCGGCCAGGTGGGGCAGCCGAGGCCCGATCCGGTCACCCGCACGATCGACCCGGTGACCGCGATGCCACCTTGGGCGATCACCACGGCGATGGCGAACGTGCGCTGGAACGTGCTCAGGAAGGTGGTGAGCCAGGATGGGGCGGACACGAACCGATGGTAGGTACCGCACCCTGAGACCGGCCCGCCGGGGTGTCAGCCGAGCTTCGTCGTCCTCGTGGCGATCGCGCCGGCCACGACACCCCACACGACCAGCACGGTGACGTGACCGAGGCCCGGCGCGGTCCCGTCGACCACCGCGTTGTGCAGGGCCTGGGCCAGCGCGGCCGAAGGCAGGGCGTCCACGACCGTCGCCAGCCAGGTCGGCAGGCTGTCCACGCCGAGCGACAGGCCGCCGACGAGCAGCAGCCCGAACCACACGATGTTCGCCAGCGCGAGCACGATCTCCGCCCGCAGCGCCCCGCCCAGCAGCACGCCCAGCGCGCCGAACGACAGGGTGCCGAGCACGATCAGCGCGACCGCCCACAGCACGCCGGTCGCGGACGGCGGCTGCCAGCCCATCAGCAGTGCGACGACGGCGATGATCGTGACCTGCACGGCGACCACGGCGAGTGCGGCGGCGACCCGTCCGGCGACCAGGAGCCAGCGTGGCAACGCGGTCGCGGCGAGGCGTTTCAGCACGCCGTAGCGGCGGTCGAAGCCCAGCGCAATCGCTTGCCCCGTGAACGCGGACGAGATGACGGCGAGCGCGAGGATGCGTGCGGTGGCCGAGCCGACGCGCGGTTCGGGCACCGGGATGACGTCCATCAGGCCCATCGCGAGCAGCAGCGCCACCGGGATGAGCACGGTCAGCAGGATCTGCTCGCCGTTGCGGAGCGTGAGCACGGTCTCGGTGCGGGCCTGCGCGAGCAGCATCCGGCCGAGCCTGCCCCGGCCGGGAGCGGGCGTGAACGTGCCCGGCGTGAACGTGCCGGAGCTGACGGAGCCGGAGTCGACGGAACCGGAGTCGAAGGCGCCCGATCCGGGGGTGCCGGAGGACTCGGTGCTGGAGGATTCGGTGCCGGAGGTTTCGGTCACGAGCGCAGCTCCCTGCCGGTCAGCTCCAGGAACACGTCCTCCAGGCTGCGCCTCGCCACCGTCAGCTCTTCGGCCAGCACGCCCTGCTGGGCGCACCACGAGGTGACGGTGGCGAGGACCTGCGGGTCGATGTGACCCTGGACGAGGTAGGTGCCCCGGCTGGCTTCCCGCACGTTCAGGCCCTCGGGCAGGGCGTCGCGCAGGAGCGTCAGCTCGAGCCCGGGGCGGGCGCGGAAGCGGAGTTGCCGGTCGTCGGCGTGGTGTTCGGTCAGCTCGGTGGGGCTGCCCTCGGCGACGACCCGGCCCGCGTCCACGATGACGACGTGGTCGGCGAGGGCTTCGGCCTCGTCCATGAGGTGCGTGGTGAGGAGCACGGTGACGCCGTCCGCGCGCAGCGCCGACACCAGTTCCCAGACCAGGCGGCGGGCCTGCGGGTCCATGCCGGCGGTCGGCTCGTCCAGAAACACCAGCTCAGGGCGTCCGACGAGGGCGCAGGCCAGCGACAGGCGCTGCTGCTGCCCGCCGGAGAGCCGCTTGTAAGGGGTGCGCACCGACGACGACAGGCCCAGCACGTCGATCAGCCACGCGGGGTCGAGGGGGTTGGCGGCGCACGCGGCGATGAGCCGCAGCATCTCGTCCGCCCGCACGCCGGGGTAGCCGCCGCCGCCCTGCGGCATCACGCCGATCCGGGGGCGCAGCTTGTCGCCGTCACGCTTCGGGTCGAGCCCGAGGACGCGCACCGCGCCGCCGTCGGCCGTCCGGAACCCCTCGCACACCTCGACGGTGGTCGTCTTCCCGGCGCCGTTCGGGCCGAGGAGCGCGAGGACCGTGCCGGTTTCCAGGGTGAGGTCGAGTCCGTTCACCGCGACGGTGGAGCCGTAGCGCTTGACCAGCCCCGACACTTCCACGGCAGGGTGCTGGGGGTGCGGGCTCACGACGCGGAAGCCTAGGGCGTGCCCGACCCCACCCGGTGGTGGGGTCAGCCCTACCAGGGTTCTCGGGGTGGCCTCAGGGTCGACTCGGGGGTGTTCCGGATATCTTCGGTCGCCATTTCGCACCAAGATTTTCCTCGTGGTGGAGATCCGGGGGAAAAGTCGGACGGCGGTGTTGCCGCTGGCTGTTGTGGGCCTTGTCCTGTCGCTGTTCCCGATTGTTTACCTGCACGTGGCGTCGGTGGGCGAACTTAGTCCGATCAGCCACACGATCAGCGACTACATCTTCGTCGACAACGGCAGCGGGCTGCTGGCCGTCACCGCGCTGTCCCTGGCCGCCGCGTCGGTCGGCCTGCTCGTCGCCCTCGTCCGATCCGGTCTGCCCAGGCGGGGGCCGGTGGCGGTGCTGATGGGGCTGTGGGCGGCGGGCCTGACCGTGGCCACCGTGTTCCCGACCGACCCGGCCGGCGCGCCCACGTCGTTCTCCGGCGCGGTGCACCGGTACGCGGGGGCGGTGATGTTCGCGAGCCTCCCGCTGGCGGGCTGGCTGATTTCCCGGACGTTCATCGCGAGTACCACGGTGCGCCGTTTCTCGGTCGCCGCCGGGATCACCTCGGTGGCATTCATGCTGAGTCACGCCACAGTGCTCTACCCCGGTAGCGGCGCGGTCGTGCTGGGCCTTTTCGAGCGGATCCTGTTCGCGTTCCTGTACTGCCTGCTGTTCGCCGTCGCCTCCGCCGTCCTCCGCCGTGAGGTGTCGTCATGACGTGGTTCGCCGTGCTGCTCGCGGTCCTCGGCGCCGTGTTCTTCGCGTTCGCCGCACGCCTCCAGCACGAGGCGGTGCGGGCGAGCGAGGGCGCGTTGCGGGTCCGGGAGCTGCTGGGCCGACCGCGGTGGCTGCTGGGCCTGGTGCTGCTCGTCGTCGGCGCGGGTGTGCACGCGGCGGCGTTGGGGATGGCGCCGTTGAGCGTGGTGCAGCCGGTCGGGGTGGTCGCGATCGGCATCACCGCCGTGCTCGACGGGCGACGGCGTGAGCTGCCGGCGGTCGCCTGGACGACGTTCGGCGTGGGGGCGTTCGTGCTGCTCGCCGCCGGGAGCGCCACGTCCACGGCGGTCGTGCCGGAGGCCGAGCTGAAGGCCGCCCTGCTGGCGCTCGGGCTGATCTCGGTGCCCGGCCTGATCGGTGTGCTGTCGACCCGTCCGGCGGTGCGCGCCCTCGGTTTCGGCTCGGCTGGCGGCGTCGCCTACGGCTTCGTCTCCGTGCTCATGCGGTCGGTGTCCCAGGACGTCCAGCAGGGCGGACTGGCGTGGACCACCGCGCTCTCGGCGGCGGGCATCGTCGCCGCACTCCTCGTCGGCGGCTGGTTCATCCAGCACGCCTACGCCAGCGGACCGCCGCACGTGGCGGTCGCTTGCCTCACCGTGGTGGACCCGCTCGTCGCCGTCGGCATCGGCGCGGGGCTGCTCGGAGAGGCGACCCGCACCAGCTCGCTCGTGGGCGCCGCCCAACTCGTCTGCGCGGCCGTCGCCGTCGCCGGTGTCGTGGCGCTGGCCCGCAACCGCACTCCTCCCGCAGTTCCCACCAGATCGGAGACGACAGTGACCAACGGACGCGCCATGCGGATCGTGATCGCCGCGGAGACGTTCCCCCCGGACGTCAACGGCGCGGCCCGGTTCGCCCACAGCCTCGCCACCGGCCTCGCGGGCCGCGGCCACGACGTGCACGTGATCTGCGTGTCGCCGGACGGCCCGGCCCGGACGGAACCCGTCGACGGCATCACCGTGCACCGGCTGCGCTCGCACCGCACGCCGTTCCACCGCTCGTTCCGCATCGGGCTGCCGTGGGAGGTGCGCAAGGACGTCGGCGCGCTGCTGGGGCAGTTGCGGCCGGATCTGGTGCACGTCCAGGCGCACTTCGTGGTCGGGCGGTACGTGCTGAGGCAGGCGGCGGCACTGGGGATCCCGACGGTGGCGACCAACCACTTCATGCCGGAGAACCTGTTCGGCCACGCCCGCGTGCCGGCGTGGTTGCAGGGCATGGCGTCGCGGTGGGCGTGGCGTGACCTGGGGCGCGTGTACGGGCAGGCGGACGTCGTGACCGCGCCCACCCCGCGTGCCGTGCAGTTGTTGCACGACAACGGTTTCCCCGAGCGGGCCGTGCCGGTGTCGTGCGGCATCGACATCGACCGGTACCGGCTGCGGACGCCCGTGCGGCACACCGACGCGCCGACCGTGCTGTTCGTGGGGCGGTTGGACGAGGAGAAGCGGGTGGACGAGCTGCTGCGGGCGTTGGCGCTCGTGCCCCGGCTGCACGCGGAGATCGTCGGCGACGGGTCGTGCCGGGCGGAGTGGGAGCTGCTGGCCCGTGATCTCGGCATCGCCGACCGGGTCCGCTTCCGCGGCTTCGTCAGCGAGTCCGAGCTGCTCGACGCCTACGCCGGCAGCGACGTGTTCTGCATGCCGGGCATCGCCGAGCTGCAGAGCCTGGCCACGATGGAGGCGATGGCGGCGGGCAAGCCGGTGGTCGTCGCCGACGCGATGGCGTTGCCGCACCTGTGCAAGCAGGGCCGCAACGGCTGGCTGTTCACGCCCGGCGACATCCGCGGCCTGGCCGACCGCCTGCACGCCGTCACCGCGGACCCCGCCGTCACCGCCCGCATGGGCGCCGCCAGCGGCGACCTGATCGCCGCCCACGCCATCGACACCACCCTCGACACCTTCGAGTCCCTCTACGCCCGCGCCCTCGGCCTCCCCACCGTCCACCAGACCCCCGCCCTGGCCGCCTAACCCACCCACCCGCGAGTCCTCCACTCAGACACCGCGAGTCCTCCACTGGGACACCCCGAACCAGCCGGTCCGACACCACGAGCGCGCGGTTCGTGGTGCCCGACTGGAAGGTTCGCGGTGTCTGAGTGGAGGACTCGCGGTGTCGCAGTGGACGACTCGCGGGTGGTGGAGGTTAGTGGGGGTCGCGGCCGGTGGCGGAACGGCCGGCGGCGCGGTGGGCCACGCGGAGGCCGGTGGAGTTCAGGCGGGGGATGCCGGTGCCGTCCAGCTCGGTCAGGAACTTGAACAGCATCCCGTGGCCCTCCAGCCGCTTCAGCAAGGCCTCCGCCACGTCGTCCGACTCGAAGTCCACGATGGACATCTGCTCGACCAGGGAACGGGCGATCGTCCGCCGAGCCTGCAACGGCACCCACCACGTCGTCACCAGCAGCAGCACCAGCCCGAACGACAACGCCGTCGCCAGCACCGCCTCCCACCCGGTGAACCGCAGCGAGAACACCTGCACCGCGGCCGCGATCACCAGCAGCACCGACCCGTACACGGCGGCCCACCCGGCGGTCGCGGACGCGGGCGGCTCGGCGGCCTCCGTGCCCCACGCCCCGTCCACCTGGCGCCACCGCCGCAGCGAGCTGCCCAGCACGTACGACGCCCCCGCGCCGAACAGGATCGCGACCACCGTCCCCGCGACCACCAACGCCGGGTCCAGGTCGTACAACCGGTACCGCACGACAGCCCACACCCCGGCCACGATCGCCGCCGCCACCAGCACCCGCACCACCAGCCGCGGCCTGAACCGGATCCTGCCCAGCACCGCGAGCGGCGTGCCCACCGGCGCGGGCAGGCTGCCGATGATCAACAACCCCACCACGACCAGCAGCACGCCACCGACCGCCACCATCCCCGTCACGGCCTGGTCACCGGTGTCACCCGCCGCCAACGCGTCACGGGTCCGGTCGATCGCCACCGTCACCAGCGGGATCACCGGTGACAGCAGCACCAGCCCGTGCAGCAACGTCCCGGACCGCAGCGCGGCGTAACCGAACGCGGCCAGCAGCGTGCCGCCGCCGATCGCCGCCGACGGACCGACCGCCCACGGCGGCAGCAGGTCGAACAACGCCAGCACCAGCAGCGCGCCGCCCAGGGCGAATCCCAGCAGCCCCAGGAACTGGGCCAACTGCCCGCCCCGGGTCAACCCCGTGATCGTCCAGTACGGCAGCAGCGCCGCCCCGCGCAACGTCCTGGTCAGCGGCTTCGCCGTGCCCAACCCGGAGTTGTCGCTGTCCGCCACGGTGATCGCCACCGCCGCGGCCGTCGCCGCCGTCCGGATCACCTGGTCGCTGCTCGCCTCCTGCACCAGCGGCTCACGCCCGATGCCCGCCCGGTCGAACGCGCTCAACGCCCGCACGCCCACCTCGACCCGCTCCGCGTCCGTCCGCACGGGCAGCCGGGCCAGCAACGCGGCCTGCTCCTCCAGGAACAGCTCGCCCCGCGACCGCCGGTCCGCCCCTTCGTGCCGGTCTGCCAGGATCGCGGCGCGCAGTGCGGGCAGTTCCTCGCAGATGATCCGGATGTGCAGCGCCCACGCCGCCAACTCCGCCAGCGCCGCGCACGTCGGCGGGTGATCACCGTCCGGCTGGGCGTAGACGGCGGCCAGCTCCGCCTTCGCCCGCGTCACGCAGGGCGCCAGCTCGTCCGGCAACCCCTCGCCGAACAGCTCCAGCACCAGCTCGTCGACCTTGGCCGACGCACGGTCCACCGGGTCGCCGCCCGCGCCGGTCATCCGGTCCACCCGCAGCAGCCGCTTCGGGTCGAACACCACCTTGCACAGCATGGTGGCGCCGTCGAGCCGTCCCCAGATCCAGTCGTTCACCCGCCACGACCGCTTCAGGAACCCGGAGAACCGGCTCAGCGACGCCCCGCCCGCCTTGTCCTCGGCGGTGAGGCTGTACTCGGCGAACGCGTTGCGCGTCTGCAGGCTGATCTGCACCAGCTCCACGGCCTGGTCCATGCCGCCGCGCGAGTCGTCGGCCAGGCACGTCGTCGCGACCTCCAGCGCCAGCACGCGGGACAGCCACAGGTCGCCCGCCACCAGCCCGACCTCGGCCTCCGCGTCGGTGCGCGGCTCGGTCAGCAGCCGGTGCCACGACCGCAGCGACCCGGCCCGCAGCTGGTCGTCGTCCAGCTGGTCGAGGATGTCGTGCGCGTCACCGAGGACGTCCGCGATCCGCTCCACCTGCTGCCGGACCTGCCGCCCGACCCCGTCGGGTTCCGCCAGCATCTTCCGCGCGAACCGGCGGACCCGCCGATCCCAGTACGCCTGGTCCAGGTCCTCGTGCGCGTTGGTGGTCCAGTGCTCGTCCAGCTCGACCCGGGCGGCGCGCAGCTTCGCCCGCACGTCGAACAGGTTCGTCCGGGCCAGCGCGAGCCGCTGGGCGTCCGGCATCACCCACACCAGGCGTTTGAGCAGGTCCATCGCGGCGGACGCGAGCCGGTCGGCCATCGTGATGCCCCACGGCCAGCCGTGCTCCGGCAACGCGGCCGGCTGCGGCTTCGTCGGCACGTACGGCAGCTCGCCGTGCTCCGCGCGGTACGCACGCTGGGCCGCCTCGGCCGCCGCGCGCACCCGTTCGAACGACCAGCCGGCGGCGTTCGCGCCCGGCACCTCGAACTGCCGGGTGGTGACGTCACGGGCGGCGTGCCGGATGCGGACGTCCTCGTAGTGGTCGTGCAGGGTCGCGGCCAGCGCGTACAGCTTGCCGGTGACCGAACCGCCCGACGCTAGGCGTTCCAGCAGGGCGTTCCGCCCTCCGCGCCGGGACGCGGCGTCGCGGTTGTGCTCCTCGATGCGCTCGACGTACGTGCGACCGCTCTGGCTGGTCAGCGCGCCGAGCAGCTTGGCGCCGGTGGCGATGGTGCTGGGCAGCGCGCCGTCCACCGGGGCCACCGGCTCCACGACCGCCTCGGGCGCGTGCGGGAACACCAGCAGCATCACCCGCCGCACCGGGCCTTCGGCGGGCATCCGGTCGATGGCGTCCAGCGCCTCCTTGGTGGGCGTGTTGACCAGCACCCCGCCGTCGACCGCGTAGCGGGACCGGTTGTCGGTGCCGTTGGCCCAGGACGCGACGTCGGCCATGTTCGGCTTGTCACCGTCGGGCGCGCCGGGTGCGACCGGGATGAACGACGGCTCGAACGCGAACGGGAACGAGGCGGACGACCGTGCGGCCAGCGCCATCCGGTCGACCAGTCTCGGCAGCTTGTCGGCGCTGAAGTCGTCCCGGCCGCCCGGGTCGCGGCGGAACGAGAAGCTGCCCTGGTGGGAGGCCTGCACGAGGGTCTGGCCGAGGTCGTCGTGGGTGACCGTCGGCACGCCCGCCAGCAGGGTGGTGGTGATCCGCAGGTCCACCGGCCGGGCGTCCTGCGGGGTGGGGTCGAAGTCCGCGGTCAGCCGCTCCAGGGCCTCCCGGAGCCGGGGGAGGAAGAACTCGTCGCCCTTGAGCAGCGACACCGGCTGCCCGCGGAACGGCGTGCGCAGCAGCTGTTCCATCCGCCCCTGCTCGGCCCACAGGTCACGCAGCCGTTCCAGCCTGGCGTTGGCGTTGACCTGCGACAACGCCAGCGCGGCGCCGTTGATGCCGCCTGCGGACGTGCCCGTGATGACGTCCGCGCGGGCCGTGGCGCCGACCATGTCCAACAGCTCGGCGTACGGCCCGTCCGCCCTGGTCAGCCGATCGAGTTCGAGCACCACCCCGCCCATCCACACGGCGAGGCTCACACCCCCGTTGAGCACCACCGCGAACCGGATCTGCTCCTGCGGCACGTCGACCATCCCGCACTCCCTCCCCGTACCGATGTCTCGCTCGCCCACCCCACCGGGTTACACCCCCGCGAGGCTGACGTCCTGGGCGTTCGACTCGGGTGCTCCGAACGTAGGACTCACGCGTCGTCAACGTAGGACTCACGCGGCGTGACGTAGGACTCACGCGGAGTGAGGGTCAGACGGAGCCGGGGAGGGGGTCGAGTCTGATCAGGGGCATGACCTGCTTGCGGGCCACGAAGAGGCACACAGCGAACGCGATCAGAGCGCCCGCCACCGCCTGCGGCACGATGTAGGCACGCCCGTCGAACGCCGAGCCCGTCGGCGGCAGGATCACCGCGATCACCGCGCTGGCCACCATCGCGAACATCCGGAACCGGCGCGCCAGCACGGCCGTGGCCAGCGGCAACGCCGCCCACAGCACGTACCACGGCTGGAGCACCGGCCCGAGTACCAGCACCGCGCCCAATCCCGCGCCCAGCCCGTTGACCGCCTTGATCCGGCCCCGGAACGCCTTCCACAGCAGCGTCGCCACGAGCACCACCGACACGGCCTGCGTGACGATCCGCATCAGCGCGATCATCGACTCGGTGTGGTTGCCGAGCCCGAGCAGCAGCCCCAGCCCGCCGCCCATGAACCCCATCGCGGTCGGCGGCGACATCCAGCTCTTCACCGTGCCGGCGACGTTCAGCGTCTCCACCCAGCCGAACCCGAGCCCGGTGCCCAGGCACGTCCCGACCATCACCACACTCGACACGACCAGCAGCAACAGGGCCGCCCGGACCAGGTCGGAGAACCGCCCGCCCCACCGCCGCGCGATCATCACGCCGAGGAACCCCAGCGCCAGCGCGGCCGGGATCTTCACCGCCGCGCCGAACGTGATCATGGTCGCGCCGAGGACGATCCACAGCAGCTCGTCGCGCGTCATCGGCGTGCCCGGGACCGTGGGCATCTTCCGCAACGCCAACTCCAGCCCCACCAGCATCAGGCCGATGGCCAGGCCCTCGTTGTGCACGCCCACGACCAGGTGGAACAGCACCAGCGGGTTCGCCGGGCCCAGCCACAGCGCGCTCACCGGCGGCACGCCGAAGCGCCGGGCCAGCCGGGGGACCGCCCACACGATCATCGCCAGCCCGAGGAGCACCAGCAGCCGGTGCAGGAAGATGCCGGGCAGCACGCTGTCCCCGGTCATCATCGAGATGACCCGCCCGGCCGCCAGGAACAGCGGCCCGTACGGCGCGGGCGTCTCACGCCATATGTTCGGCACGTTCTTCGTCAACGTGTGGTCGACGCCCAGCGCCGTGGCCGGACCCAGCTCGTACGGGTCCTGCCCGTTCGCCGCGATCTGCGACTGCGCCAGGTAGCTGTACACGTCCCGGCTGAACATGGGCAGCACGAACACCAGCGGAGTGATCCACATCAGCAGCGTGCGGTCTAGCTGGCTGCGCGACATCAGCCGGGGACGCCCCGGTCGGGCGAACCGGCCCAGCCACAGCCACGCCGACACGATCAGGAAGACGCCCGTCCACGCCACGCCCATCGCCGCGCTCGGCATCCGGGGGAACAGGCCCAGCAGCGGCGTGCCGGGCAGCGGGCTGAACACCGGCGCGGCGCCCGACCCGAGCGAGCCGACTGCCAGCAGCAACGCGCCCACGGTGCCCCAACGGCGGATGACGTCGAGCTGCCGTCGTTCGGGGGCGTCGAGAGGAGCCGCCTCAGCGATCTCTTCCCGGTTCGCCATCGCCATTCCGCCCGCCGTCACGTCCGAAGGGTAGCGAGCGGCCCCGGCGCGTGAGTCGGGTCACCCGACCCGGGCCGATCTTTGCGACCGCCGGGGAAATACGCAACACTGGTGTTGTGAAAAACGTCGGGAGCGATTCGACCGTGGTGCCGTCCGGGCACGACGGTCGGACCCGGCACGCCGTCGCACGCCTGCTGCTGGAGCAGGGCCCGGTCACCGCGGCCTCGGTCGCGGAGCAGCTGGGCCTGAGCCCCACGGCGGTGCGCAGGCACATCGACGCGCTGGTGGCCGATGGTGAGGCGACCAGCAGGGAGGCGCCCCGCCAGGGGCAGCGCGGCCGGGGTCGCCCGGCCAAGTTCTTCCTGCTGACCGAGCAGGGGCGGGCCCGGTTCGGGCACGCCTACGACGACCTCGCCGTGGCCGCGCTGCGGTTCCTCGCCGAACAGGGCGGGGAGGAGGCGGTACGGACCTTCGCCGAACGACGGGTGTCCGCATTCGTCGATCAGCACCGAGCGGCCATCGTGGCCCAGCCGGACGCCGCGGAGCGGGCCAAGGCCCTCGCCCTGGCGTTGACCAGGGAGGGCTACGCTGCCTCGGCACGCCACGTGGGGGCGGGCGAGCAGCTCTGCCAGCACCTGTGCCCGGTGGCGCACGTAGCGGCGGAGTTCCCGCAGCTGTGCGAGACCGAGACGGCGGCGTTCGCCGACCTGCTCGGCACGCACGTCCAACGCCTGGCCACCATCGCCCGCGGCGATGCCGTGTGCACGACGCACATCCCGAACACACCCCGGATCCCAGATGGAGGGGAGCCCGCATGACTGCCGCTGCCGAGCAGCGCACCACCACAGCCCCGCTCACCCAGGAAGAGACCCTGGCGAGCATCGGCAACTACGAGTTCGGCTGGTCCGACTCGGACGTGGCAGGCGCGAGCGCCCGCCGGGGCCTGAACGAGGACGTCGTTCGGGACATCTCGGCGAAGAAGAACGAGCCCGAGTGGATGCTGGACTTCCGGCTGAAGGCGCTCCGCCTGTTCGACCGCAAGCCGATGCCGACCTGGGGTTCCGACCTGTCGGGCATCGACTTCGACAACATCAAGTACTTCGTCCGGTCGACCGAGAAGCAGGCGGCGACCTGGGACGACCTGCCTGACGAGATCAAGAACACGTACGACCGCCTCGGCATCCCGGAGGCGGAGAAGCAGCGCCTGGTCTCCGGCGTCGCGGCCCAGTACGAGTCCGAGGTCGTCTACCACAAGATCCGTGAGGATCTTGAGGAGCAGGGCGTCATCTTCCTCGACACGGACACGGCGCTGCGCGAGCACCCGGAGCTGTTCAAGGAGTACTTCGGCTCGGTCATCCCCTCGGGTGACAACAAGTTCTCCGCGCTGAACTCCTCGGTGTGGTCGGGCGGCTCGTTCATCTACGTGCCCAAGGGTGTCCACGTCGACATCCCGCTCCAGGCCTACTTCCGGATCAACACCGAGAACATGGGCCAGTTCGAGCGCACGCTGATCATCGTCGACGAAGACGCCTACGTGCACTACGTCGAGGGCTGCACCGCGCCGATCTACTCGTCGGACTCGCTGCACTCCGCCGTCGTGGAGATCATCGTGAAGAAGGGTGGTCGCTGCCGCTACACGACCATCCAGAACTGGTCGAACAACGTCTACAACCTGGTCACCAAGCGCGCCAAGGCCGAAGCGGGCGCGACCATGGAGTGGGTCGACGGCAACATCGGCTCCAAGGTGACCATGAAGTACCCGGCCGTGTTCCTGATGGGCGAGCACGCCAAGGGCGAGGTCCTCTCGATCGCGTTCGCGGGCGAGGGCCAGCACCAGGACGCGGGCGCGAAGATGGTCCACATGGCGCCGTACACGTCGTCCACGATCGTGTCGAAGTCGGTGGCGCGCGGCGGTGGCCGCACCTCGTACCGCGGCCTCGTCCAGGTCAACAAGCGGGCGCACCACTCGAAGTCGACGGTCAAGTGCGACGCGCTGCTGGTGGACAACATCAGCCGCTCGGACACCTACCCGTACGTCGACGTCCGCGAGGACGACGTGTCGATGGGCCACGAGGCCACGGTCTCGAAGGTCTCCGAGGACCAGCTGTTCTACCTCATGTCCCGCGGTCTCAACGAGGACGAGGCCATGGCGATGATCGTGCGCGGGTTCGTCGAGCCCATCGCGCGCGAGCTGCCCATGGAGTACGCGCTGGAGTTGAACCGCCTGATCGAGCTTCAGATGGAAGGGGCCGTCGGCTGACATGGCCGTCACCACCGAACAGCAGCAGCACGGCCTGACGGCCCACTCGCACGGTGGCGCCGGGAAAACCGGCGCCGCCCCCGTGTCCTCGCGCGCGGACCACTTCACGTCCTTCGACGTGAACGCGTTCGAGGTGCCCGGCGGTCGCGAGGAGATCTGGCGCTTCACGCCCCTGAAGCGCCTGGCGAACCTGCACAACGGCGCCGAGGCGACCGGCACGGCGAACGTCGAGGTCAAGGCGCCCGAGGGCGTCGCGGTCGAGACCGCAGGCCGGGACGACGAGCGCCTCGGCGTCGCGGGCACCCCCGGTGACCGCGTGGCCGCCCAGGCGTGGTCCTCGTTCACCGAGGCCACCGTCATCACCCTCCCCGGTGACGCGAAGGTCGAGCCGACCGTCGTCACGATCACCGGCGCGGGCGTGGGCGAAGTCGCCTACGGCCACCTCCAGGTGCACGCCCGGCAGTTCGCCGAGGCCGTCGTGGTCATCGACCACCGCGGTTCCGGCGTGTACGCCGACAACATCGAGTTCGTCGTCGAGGACGGCGCGCACCTCACCGTCGTGGCGATCCAGGACTGGGCCGACGACGCGGTGCACGTGTCGTCGCACCACGCCAAGCTCGGCCGCGACGCGACGCTCAAGCACACCGTCATCACGCTCGGCGGCAACGTCGTCCGCCTCACCCCGGTGGTCACCTACGCCGGGCGCGGCGGCGACGCCGAACTCCTCGGCCTGTACTTCGCGGACGAGGGCCAGCACCAGGAGCACCGCACCTTCATCGACCACTCGGCGTCCAACTGCCGCAGCAACGTGGTCTACAAGGGCGCGTTGCAGGGCGAGGGCGCGCACACCGTGTGGATCGGCGACGTGCTGATCCGCGCCGCGGCCGAGGGCACCGAGACGTTCGAGCTCAACCGGAACCTGATCCTCACCGACGGCGCGCGCGCCGACTCGGTGCCGAACCTGGAGATCGAGACCGGCGAGATCGAGGGCGCGGGCCACGCCAGCGCCACCGGCCGGTTCGACGACGAGCAGCTGTTCTACCTCCAGGCCCGGGGCATCCCCGAGGACCAGGCCCGCAGGCTGGTCGTGCGCGGGTTCTTCCACGAGATCCTGCTCAAGATCACCGTGCCCGAGGTCCGCGAGCGCCTGGAAGCCGCCATCGAGGCGGAGCTGGAAGCGGTGGGCGTGTGATCAAGGTGTGCTCCTTGACCGACCTCGACGACCGCAAGCCCTCGGGTTTCCAGGTCGGTGACGAGCACACCCCGATCGTGCTCATCCGCGACGGCGACACCGTGCACGCGCTGCGCGATGTCTGCTCGCACGCCGAGGTCGCGTTCAGCGACGGCGGCGAGGTGGGCCGCGACGGCGTCGAGTGCTGGCTGCACGGGTCGTGCTTCGACCTGCGCACCGGCCGCCCGTCGTCGCCGCCCGCCACGGAGCCGGTCGACGTGTTCGCCGTCGAGCTGCGCGCCGGTGACGTCTACGTCGACGTCACCACGGCTGTGAACTGACATTGGCCACGAACTGACGTGGCCACGAACTGACTTCCGCTCGTCACACCAGGAGAACGAACCGCCAATGGCCACTCTGGAGATCAAGGACCTGCACGTCTCGGTCAACACCGACGAGGGCTCCAAGGAGATCCTCAAGGGTGTCGACCTGACCATCAACGCAGGCGAGACCCACGCGATCATGGGCCCCAACGGCTCGGGCAAGTCCACCTTGTCCTACGCCGTCGCCGGGCACCCCAAGTACGAGATCACCTCCGGCAGCGTGCTGCTGGACGGCGAGAGCGTGCTGGAGATGACCGTGGACGAACGCGCCCGCGCGGGTCTCTTCCTCGCCATGCAGTACCCCGTCGAGGTGCCCGGCGTCTCGATGTCGAACTTCCTCCGCACCGCCGTCACCGCCGTGCGCGGCGAGGCGCCCAAGCTGCGGCACTGGGTCAAGGAGGTCAAGGGCGCGATGACCGACCTGGACATCGACCCGGCCTTCGCCGAGCGCTCCGTCAACGAGGGTTTCTCCGGCGGCGAGAAGAAGCGCCACGAGATCCTCCAGCTGGGCCTGCTCCAGCCGAAGATCGCGATCCTGGACGAGACCGACTCCGGCCTGGACGTCGACGCCCTGCGCGTCGTCTCCGAGGGCGTGAACCGGTACAAGCAGTCCGGTGAGGTCGGCGTCATGCTGATCACGCACTACACCCGGATCCTCAAGTACATCTCGCCCGACTTCGTGCACGTGTTCGCGAACGGCCGCATCGCCGAGTCCGGCGGCCCGGAGCTCGCCGACAAGCTCGAGGCCGAGGGTTACGTGAAGTACATCGGCAAGCAGGAAGCCGCCAGCATCGGCTGACGTTGTACCTCATGTCGGCAAGTTGTCGTTGACTCGTTTCGAGAGGAGGCGTCGGGGCAGTGACCACCACCGCTACTCCACTGGACGTCGCTACCGTCCGGGCGGATTTCCCGATCCTGGGCCGCACCGTGCGGGAAGGCAAGCGGCTGGTCTACCTGGACTCCGGCGCCACCTCGCAACGCCCGAGGCAGGTCCTCGACGCCGAGCGCGCCTTCCTGGAGACGGCCAACGCCGCCGTGCACCGCGGCGCGCACCAGCTGGCCGAAGAGGCCACGGACGCCTACGAGGGCGCACGGCAGAAGATCGCCGACTTCGTGGGCGTCGGCTACGGCGAGATCGTGTTCACCAAGAACGCGACCGAGGGCGTGAACCTCGTCGCGTACGCGATGGGCAACGCGGCCACCGCCGGCCCCGAAGCCGAGCGGTTCCGCCTCGGTCCCGGTGACGAGATCGTGGTCACCGAGATGGAGCACCACGCGAACCTCGTGCCGTGGCAGCAGCTGGCCGCCCGCACCGGCGCCACGCTGCGCTGGTTCGGCGTCACCGACGAGGGCAGGCTCGACCTGTCGAACCTGGACGACCTGGTCAACGCGAGGACGAAGGTCGTCGCGTTCACCCACCAGTCCAACGTGCTCGGCACCGTCAACCCGGTCCGCGAGCTGGCGGACGCGGCCCGGCGGGTCGGCGCGCTGACCGTGCTGGACGCCTGCCAGTCCGTGCCCCACGGGCCGGTCGACTTCGCGGCGCTCGGCGTGGACTTCGCCGTGTTCAGCGGCCACAAGATGCTCGGCCCGTCCGGCATCGGCGTCCTCTACGGCCGCCGCGAGCTGCTGGAGGCGCTGCCGCCGTTCCTCACCGGTGGGTCGATGATCGAGATGGTCCGGATGGCGAAGTCCACCTTCGCCCCGCCGCCCGCCCGGTTCGAGGCGGGCGTGCCCATGACGTCACAGGCCGTGGCGCTGGGCGCGGCGGTCGACTACCTCAAGGCCCTGGGCATGGACCGGATCGCCGCGCACGAGCACGTGCTCGTCGAAGCGGCGCTGAAGGGTCTCGGCGAGATCCCCGGCGTCCGGATCGTCGGACCGCTGGACACGGTGGACCGCGGCGGCGCGGTGTCGTTCGACGTCGAGGGCGTCCACGCGCACGACGCCGGCCAGGTGCTCGACAGCCTGGGCGTCGCGGTGCGCGTCGGCCACCACTGCGCGTGGCCCCTGCACCAGCGGCTGGGCGTCGCCGCGACCGTGCGGGCCAGCTTCTACCTTTACAACACACTGGACGAGGTGGACGCGCTGGTCGACGCCGTCCGCGAGGCGCAGAGGTTCTTCGGCGTCCGATGACTTTTGGGTGGGCGTGAGATGCAGTTGCAGCAGATGTACCAGGAGATCATCCTGGATCACTACAAGAACCCGCACGGGCGCGGCCTGCGCGACCCGTTCGACGCCGAGTCGCACCAGATCAACCCGACCTGCGGCGACGAGGTGACGTTGCGCGTCAGCCTGGACGGCGACACGGTGCGCGACGTCTCGTACGACGGGCAGGGCTGTTCCATCAGCCAGGCGTCCACCTCGGTGCTGACGGACCTGGTGGTGGGCAAGCCGCTCGGCGAGGCGTTCAAGAAGATGGACGCGTTCGTGGAACTCATGCAGGGCCGCGGCCAGGTGGAGCCCGATGAGGACGTCCTGGAGGACGGCATCGCGTTCGCGGGCGTGGCGAAGTACCCGGCGCGCGTGAAGTGCGCGCTGCTGGGCTGGATGGCTTTCAAGGACGCGGTGGCACGCAGCGAGGGAGCAAAGGCATGACCGCCGAAGAAGACGTGGTGCGCGGTGTCGAGGGCATGCCCGAACCGCCCGCGCCCAAGGCAGACGTGGCGGCGTTGGACGACGTCGAGGAGGCCATGCGCGACGTGGTCGACCCCGAACTCGGCATCAACGTCGTCGACCTGGGCCTGGTCTACGACATCCGGGTCGACGAGGACAACGTCGCGCTCATCGACATGACCCTGACGTCCGCGGCCTGCCCGCTGACCGACGTCATCGAGGACCAGATGCGGTCCGCGCTGGTCGGCGGTGGCGGCGGCAGCACCGGGATCGTCAACGACTTCCGCATCAACTGGGTCTGGATGCCCCCGTGGGGCCCCGAGAAGATCACCGACGACGGCCGCGAGCAACTCCGCGCCCTGGGCTTCACCGTCTGACGTCCACCCGCCGGACGCTCCACCAGGAACGCTGCGCAGCAGATCGAAGCAGGGGTCCCCGCCAAGGGAACCCCTGCTTTGATTTTACCGGCGGGGTACGACAATTCCTGGCCTCGGACGCGGACCGTCCACATCCGACGCGGACCGTCCACACCAGATTCGGACCGTCCGCGCCCGACATCGACTGTCCACACCCGACTATGACTGTCCACAGCGGACCACGGCCGTCCGTCGACGTGCGAAGCGTTCCCCAGTCGTGCGAGGCCGCGTGCGGCGCTGTGTGCGAGACAGCGTGCGAAGTGGGCTCAGGCGCCGGCGTACACGCGCTCCACGAACTCGGCGATCTGGCTCTCGTCCAAGTGCCGGGCGATGTCCGCCTCCGACACCATCCCCACCAACCGGTGGTTCTCCAGCACCGGCAGCCGGCGGATCTGGTTCTCCTCCATGGTCCGCAGCACCTGCGACATGTCGTCGTCGGCGTTCACCCAGTGCAGGTGCTTGGACATCTCCCCGGCCATCATCGAAGCGGGATCCCGCCCCTCCGCCACGCACTTCAGCACGATGTCGCGGTCGGTGATGATCCCGTGGAGCTTGTCGTCCTTGCCGCAGATGGGCAGCGAGCCGACGCCCAGGTCCCGCATCATGCGCGCCGCGTCGAGCAGGCTCTGGTCCTCTTTGACGCACTGGACTCCGGCGTTCATGATTTCCCGTGCGGTGGTCATGCCGAACCTCCTTGGTCGTCTGGAACAAGGATGCGCCGACCGGCCGCCGTCTACACCTCGGACCACATCCCGGACCACTCCCGGAAGATCCGGCTAGGTCTGCGCGACCAGCATCTCCACCACGTCCAGCAACGACCCGCGCCGCCGGTACGCCCGCCGCTGCCTCGCCGCCCCCGTGCCGTCCAGCAGCACCCGGTCGAGGCCGTCCAGCACCAGGTCCTCGTCCCCGACCGACCGCAACGCCGGCCGCGTCCAGTCGACCAGGGACCGCACCATGTCCACCGCGGGCACCAACCGGCCGGTGTGCGGCTCGATCCCCGCCCCGTCCAGCCCGTCCCGCGCCGCCCGCCACAACGCCGTCCGCACCGCCAGGTCCGGCACCCGCTGCGCGGGCCGACCGTCCAACGCCGTCCGCGCGATCGCCCGTACCAGAGCCGCCAGCACCACGGCCTCGTCCACGGTCGCCGCCACGTCGCACACCCTCAGCTCCACCGTCGGGTGGCGGGCCGACAGCCGCACGTCCCAGTAGACCATCGCCGAGTCCAACGCCGCCCCGGCCGTCCGCAGCATCCCGGTGTGCCGGTGGTAGTCCTCCGGCGACTCGAACCAGGGCGGCGCGCCCGCCGACGGCCACGGGCTCCACGCCAGGTACCGCGAACTCGCGTACCCCGTGTCCCGGCCCTCCGAGAACGGCGAGTTCGCGCTGATCGCCAACAGCACCGGCAGCCACTGCCGCAGGTGGTTGCTGATCAGCACTCCGGCTTCCTCGTCCGGGATGCCGATGTGCACGTGGCACCCGCAGATGGTCAGCCCGTCGATCAACGTCCCGTACTCGGCGGCGATGGTCCGGTACCGGTCGCTGTCGGCCAGCGGCGGCGGCCTGACCCCGCCGAGCACCGGCGTCCCCGTCGCCACGATCCGCGCGCCGTGCCCACCCGCCAACGCCGCCAACGCGTCCCGCGCGGCCAGCAGCTGCTCCTGAACCTCGGCCATGCTCCGGCACACCGGCGTGGCGCTCTCGACCTGGTAGAGGGTCATCTCCTGCTGGAGGTCCAGCTCGGTGCGCACACCACCGAGCACCCTGGACGCCAGGGGCGCCAGCATCCCGGTCTCCGCGTCGACGAGCAGGAACTCCTCCTCGACTCCCACGGACAGCGGCAGGTCGGAGACGATTCGCGGAAGCGGTAGGGCGGTGGCCTCGCTCACCAGGGACCTCCCTGCGCTGGGTAGTCAGCCTGATGCTAGGAGTAATCGATCGGGCAGCGCATGCATCGAAGCGGTGAACTTCCCTAACTTACAGCGAGATGCGGCCCGCCGCGCAGGACGTCGACGTGGTCGCTCCCCGGCCGACCGAGCACCCAACTCGTGCCCCGCAACGACTTCGCGTGCCCCTTCAACGGCGCGAGCAGCCGGGACACCTCCCGGTACGACCCCACGGTCCCCGCCGCGCAGATCAACGTCGCCAGCGACAACGTCACCTCGCGACCCTCCGCCTCGAACGGCGAGTCCAGCACCCCGGCGGCGAACGGCACGATCTCGTCCAGTCCCGCGACCACCAGGAAGTCGTCCCCGCCGACGTGCCCGACCTGCGCTCCCGGGTACGCCGCCGCACCCTCCGTCAACGAACGCCCGATGGCCCGGATCAGGTCGTCACCGGCCGCGAACCCCGCCGAGTCGTTCACCCGCTTGAACGCGTCCACGTCCAGCCAGCCCACCGCGAACAGCTCGCCGCCCAGGATCCGCCGGTCCACCTCGCGCGCGATCGAGTCGCTGCCCGGCAGCCTGGTCAGCGGGCTCAGCGCCGCCGCCTGCTCCACCTTCATCTCGGCCACGCCGCGCACCACGTCCGCGACCCGCACCACGCCCAGGCACCGGTCGTCCTCGTCCACGACCACCAGGTCGTCGTTCGTGCGCTCGCGGTTCGCGTGCGCCACCACGTCCAGCAGGTCCAACGCGCTCGAATCCGCGCCGATCACCTTCGGCTTGTCCGCCAACCGCGCCGCCACCCGCTTCGCGTGCAGGGCGTGCCCGAACGGCCCCGTCACCCCCAGCAGGAACCGGTTGCGGTCCACCGTCCACCGCGGCCGGCCGGAGTCGTCCACCAGCACCACACCGGTCACGGTCGGCTGGTTCGCCAGCACCTCCCGAACGTCCTCGGACGTCGCCGACTCGGGCAGCGTGGTCGCCGGGTGAAGGAAGTCGGTGACCTTCGGCCCCGACCGGCGCCGCAACGGCCCGGTCATCGTGTTGGTGACCGCCTCCGGGTCGCTGATCTCGCTCAACACCGCCGAGATCATCGCGTCCACCTTGGGCCGACGCTGCGCGGTCGCCAGCAGGTTGCCCTGCGCCAGCCGCACGCCGAGCCGACGCAGCGCGCCCAGCTCGGCCTCCGTCTCCACGCCTTCCGCCACGACCAGCGACCCGACGTGCTCGCACACGTGCTGCAACGCCTGGACCAGCGCGTACCGGGCCGGATCGGACGGCAGCGCCACCACAACCTCGCGGTCCAGCTTGACCAAATCCGGCTGCACCTCGGTCAGCAGCGACAGCGGCGTGTCACCCTCGCCGACCCCGTCCAGACCGATCCTGAACCCGTGCTCGCGCAGCCGCTCGATGCCCTTGACCAGCAATCGGCGCGGCGCCCGCGAGTACGGCGTGCCGACCTCCACGACCAGGTCGGCTGGGGTGCGGCCGGTCTCGCGCAGCGCGCCGTAGAGCGGGGCCATGAACTCGGGCTTGTCCGCGATCGTCATCGCGAGGAGGTTCACGTGCAGGGGCACACCCAGGCCGTGGTCGGCCGCCTGGCGGACCGCGCGGCACGCGAGCGCCACGTCGGTGTTCGCCAGGTAACCCGCGCGGAACGCCATCCGCAGCAGGTCCTGCACGTTGCCGTCGTGCGGCCGGGCCAGCGCCTCGACCGCCACGACCCCTCCGGTGTGGAGGTTGAACAACGGCTGGAAGGCGAAGCGAACGTCATCCAGCAAGGCGGGCACGGCCACGATCGTGCCCGGTCGGCCCTCCTTTGCCGAGGGCGTTAACCAGGTGTTCCCAAAACTTTGGCCGATTGCACAGGAAATGCCATGCGGGCACGCATACGCCAGTCCGCCGAACCGAACAGCCGGAGCATCACGCGGACCGTCCTGCGCAGGTCATCGTCCCCGTCGAGGTAGTCGCGTTGGAGGTTGTCGGGCAATTGGAAAAAATGGTTGAAGAATTCCGGAACCTCGTCCGGCCGCATCGCCAGCACCGCCTCCAGGCCCCACAACCGCAACCCGCGCACCGCTCGTTCGGCCGTCGACCGCGTCACCGGACGCCCGTCCGCGATGGCCTCCGCCACCACCGGCGCCCGCCGCAACGCCGACGCGACGCTGTACCCCGTCGCCGGGTGCACCGACCCGGCGGCCGCGCCGAACGCGCCGTCCCGCGCCCGCCCGTCCAGTGCGATGCGCACCCGCTCCTCACCCTCCGGCACGGGGACGCCGTGCGCGGCCAGGCGCGCGTGCAACCGCAGCCGCAGCTCACCCAGCGGCAGACCCGGCCGGCGGGCCAACGACGTCTCCTCCAGCAGCACCTCGTCCGCCGACACCGGAATCGCGTAGAGGAACGTCGGATCGTCCGTCGTCGCCGCCGGCGGCCTGCGCCAGTCCATGATCAGCGCTTCGTCCGCACCCACGAACGGCGCCGCCAGTCCCGCCGGAACCACCACGCCGACCGCAGTCTGCGCCGCCCGGCCACCCGCCGTGCCGGTCGCGTCGACCACCCTGCCGGTCACCACCCGCCCGCCGGCCAGGGTCACGCCCGTGGCCGACCACGCGACGACCCGGCCCGCGACCACCCGCACGTCGTCCGGGAGCCACCGCAGCCGCTCGTTGTCCAACACCGCGTACCCACGGGCGATCACGTGCTCGGCGGTGGTCACCGCACGCGACCTCGACACCGACAGCGCTACCGGCGCGTCGGCCGGCAACTGGTCCACCCACCCCGCGTAGGTCGCCCGCCACGGCCGTCCCGGGTTCGGGTCGACCACCGTCGTCCCCAGGCCCCTCGCCGCGCACGCCCGCGCCAACGCCCGACCCGCCGGGCCACCACCGACCACGACCACGTCCATCTAGGGCTTCTCCCCGGGCCGAGGCGGCAGCGCGTCGCCCAACAGCAGGGGCCGGTACTGCTGCACCACGTCCGCCAGCTGCGCCACCGTGCGCTCGATCGCCTGCTGCGCCGCGTTGCGCTCCGCGATCACCGCCGACAGCAGCAGCGCCGTCAACACCGTCGTCGCGTTGAACGCCTGCAACGTCACCATGCGCACGAAGAGGTCCAACCCGGCGAACGGGCCGGAGCTCATCGCCGCACCCCGTGCCGCCAGGGTCGTCGCGATCAGCGCGCACGGCGTCGTGCCCGGGTGCTGGAAGCGCAACGCCGCCCAGATCAGGAACGGGAACACCAGGTACATCAGCCGGAGGTCGTGCGTCGTCGCCACCGCCATGACCGTCGTCGTGCACGCCACCAGCGCCGCGGCCTCCACCCACCGGCGCGCGGGGTGGTTCCGCAGGCGCACGGTGCGGAACGCCAGGACGATCGGCACCAGCACCAGGACGCCCAGCGCGTCACCGGTCCACCACACCGCCCACGTCGACCAGAAACCGGCGCCGTCGATCACCCCGGTCAGCAGGAGCGCGCCGCTGCCGACCGTCGCGCTGACCGCCATGCCCGTGAACGCGCCCAGGAACACCAGCGCGAGCGCGTCACGCGTGCGGTCCATCTCCTGCCGGAAGCCCATCCGCCTCAGCAACAGGCAGGCCACCACCGGGCCGAGCGTGTTGCCCGCGCTGATGAGGACAGTGGAGGCGACGTCGGTCAGCGTGGCGTTGACCGCGAACGCGCCCACCGCGACACCCGGCCACATCTTCAGACCGCCGAGCACCAGCGCGAGCACGGCGACACCGGTCGGCGGCCACAGCGGGGTCACCTGGTCGTTGATCAACGCCTGGAGGAGCCCGAGGCGCGCGCCCGCGTAGTAGCCGGCCGCCACCACGAGGAGGTGGAGCGCGTACCGGCCGGGTCCGGGAGATGGCTGCACCGGCACAGCATCCACCGTTCAAGGGGGTCGCACCACGCCTAGCTGCGGAGACGCCGTAACCGACCCCCCGATTTCACTATCCGGGGACACTCGTGTAGCTTTCTCCATGTCAGCGCGGAACGGGCCGGAGAGAGACCGGAACGGAGCGCGGCGAACATAGAAGCCCCGGATCGAATCACAGTAGTGATGAGTGACGGTGTGCGCGTGTTCTTTGAGAACTCAACAGCGTGCCGAATAGCCAGTAAATTTATGAACCTCGTCAAGAGGTTTCCTTTGAGATTGTTACTGGACAACTGACATTATTGTCAGTGTTGTTCGGAGCGATCAAACATTCCTTATTGGAGAGTTTGATCCTGGCTCAGGACGAACGCTGGCGGCGTGCTTAACACATGCAAGTCGAGCGGTAAGGCCCTTCGGGGTACACGAGCGGCGAACGGGTGAGTAACACGTGGGTAACCTGCCCTGTACTCTGGGATAAGCCTGGGAAACTAGGTCTAATACCGGATATGACCTGCCTCCGCATGGTGGTGGGTGGAAAGTTCCGGCGGTACAGGATGGACCCGCGGCCTATCAGCTTGTTGGTGGGGTAATGGCCTACCAAGGCGACGACGGGTAGCCGGCCTGAGAGGGTGACCGGCCACACTGGGACTGAGACACGGCCCAGACTCCTACGGGAGGCAGCAGTGGGGAATATTGCACAATGGGCGAAAGCCTGATGCAGCGACGCCGCGTGAGGGATGACGGCCTTCGGGTTGTAAACCTCTTTCAGCGGGGACGAAGGGCAACTGACGGTACCCGCAGAAGAAGCACCGGCTAACTACGTGCCAGCAGCCGCGGTAATACGTAGGGTGCGAGCGTTGTCCGGAATTATTGGGCGTAAAGAGCTCGTAGGCGGTTTGTTGCGTCGGCTGTGAAAACTTCACGCTTAACGTGGAGCCTGCAGTCGATACGGGCAGACTTGAGTTCGGCAGGGGAGACTGGAATTCCTGGTGTAGCGGTGAAATGCGCAGATATCAGGAGGAACACCGGTGGCGAAGGCGGGTCTCTGGGCCGATACTGACGCTGAGGAGCGAAAGCGTGGGGAGCGAACAGGATTAGATACCCTGGTAGTCCACGCCGTAAACGGTGGGTGCTAGGTGTGGGGGACTTCCACGTCCTCCGTGCCGCAGCTAACGCATTAAGCACCCCGCCTGGGGAGTACGGCCGCAAGGCTAAAACTCAAAGGAATTGACGGGGGCCCGCACAAGCGGCGGAGCATGTGGATTAATTCGATGCAACGCGAAGAACCTTACCTGGGCTTGACATGCACTGGAAAGCCGTAGAGATACGGCCCCCCTTGTGGCCGGTGTACAGGTGGTGCATGGCTGTCGTCAGCTCGTGTCGTGAGATGTTGGGTTAAGTCCCGCAACGAGCGCAACCCTCGTTCCATGTTGCCAGCGCGTAATGGCGGGGACTCATGGGAGACTGCCGGGGTCAACTCGGAGGAAGGTGGGGATGACGTCAAGTCATCATGCCCCTTATGTCCAGGGCTTCACACATGCTACAATGGCCGGTACAGAGGGCTGCTAAGCCGTGAGGTGGAGCGAATCCCACAAAGCCGGTCTCAGTTCGGATCGGGGTCTGCAACTCGACCCCGTGAAGTCGGAGTCGCTAGTAATCGCAGATCAGCAACGCTGCGGTGAATACGTTCCCGGGCCTTGTACACACCGCCCGTCACGTCACGAAAGTCGGTAACACCCGAAGCCCGTGGCCCAACCCGTAAGGGGGGGAGCGGTCGAAGGTGGGACTGGCGATTGGGACGAAGTCGTAACAAGGTAGCCGTACCGGAAGGTGCGGCTGGATCACCTCCTTTCTAAGGAGCATTCCTCACCGGTTCTCTTCTGGAGGGCCTGTGGAGAGCCTCGCGATCGGCGGATGATCGATCGGTGGTTGCTCAATGATGTGGATGCTGGCTACATGCAGGATCTCGGGTTGTCGACGGTGTCAGTACTGTCCGTAAGGGCGTGGAAGGGATCGTCGAGGGTTCAGGGTTTCTGTTCGGCACGCTGTTGGGTCCTGAGAGAACACGTGAGTGTTCGATCAGCGGGAAACGACAGGACGGTCTCCGTCCGCGAACCGCCGGCTCCGGTCGGTAGGCGTGGGCAGTGTGGGATGGTGTCTGGTTGTTCTTTGAGAACTGCACAGTGGATGCGAGCATCTTTGTGGCAAGTTATTAAGGGCACACGGTGGATGCCTTGGCACCAGGAGCCGATGAAGGACGTAGGAGACTGCGAAAAGCCTTGGGGAGCTGTCAACCGAGCTGAGATCCAAGGGTATCCGAATGGGGAAACCCGGCCCCAGTCATGTGGGGTCACCCACGTCTGAACACATAGGGCGTGTGGAGGGAACGCGGGGAAGTGAAACATCTCAGTACCCGCAGGAAGAGAAAACAACCGTGATTCCGTGAGTAGTGGCGAGCGAAAGCGGATGAGGCTAAACCGTATTCGTGTGATACCCGGCAGGGGTTGCGTGTGCGGGGTCGTGGGACCTGTTCGTCAGTTCTGCCGAGCTGGCAAGGAGTTATAAAACGGTGTTGTTAGCGGAACGCGTCTGGAAAGCGTGGCCGTAGAGGGTGAAAGTCCCGTACGCGAAAACTCACCGTCTTCTTACAGTGTTCCCAAGTAGCAGCGTACTCGTGAAATTCGCTGTGAATCTGGCGGGACCACCCGCTAAGCCTAAATACTACCTGGTGACCGATAGCGGACTAGTACCGTGAGGGAAAGGTGAAAAGTACCCCGGGAGGGGAGTGAAATAGTACCTGAAACCGTGTGCCTACAATCCGTCGGAGCCTTTAGGGGTGACGGCGTGCCTTTTGAAGAATGAGCCTGCGAGTTAGTGCTGCGTGGCGAGGTTAACCCGTGTGGGGTAGCCGTAGCGAAAGCGAGTCCGAATAGGGCGATCCAGTCGCGTGGTCTAGACCCGAAGCGGAGTGATCTAGCCATGGCCAGGGTGAAGCGCGGGTAAGACCGCGTGGAGGCCCGAACCCACCAGGGTTGAAAACCTGGGGGATGAGCTGTGGTTAGGGGTGAAAGGCCAATCAAACTCCGTGATAGCTGGTTCTCCCCGAAATGCATTTAGGTGCAGCGTCGTGTGTTTCGTGCCGGAGGTAGAGCACTGGATGGTCTAGGGGGCCCACAAGCTTACCGAAATCAACCAAACTCCGAATGCCGGTACGTGAGAGCGCGGCAGTGAGACTGCGGGGGATAAGCTTCGTAGTCGAGAGGGAAACAGCCCAGAACGCCGGCTAAGGCCCCTAAGTGTGTGCTAAGTGGGAAAGGATGTGGGGTCGCCCAGACAACCAGGAGGTTGGCTTAGAAGCAGCCACCCTTTAAAGAGTGCGTAATAGCTCACTGGTCAAGTGGTCCTGCGCCGACAATGTAGCGGGGCTCAAGCACACCGCCGAAGCCGTGTCATTTCAGTGTAATGCTGGGATGGGTAGGGGAGCGTCGTTCAGCCATTGAAGCGCCGGAGTGATCCAGGTGTGGAGGCTGGACGAGTGAGAATGCAGGCATGAGTAGCGAAAGACGAGTGAGAAACTCGTCCGCCGGATGACCAAGGGTTCCTGGGCCAGGCTAATCCGCCCAGGGTAAGTCGGGACCTAAGGCGAGGCCGACAGGCGTAGTCGATGGACAACGGGTTGATATTCCCGTACCCGTGTGAACGCGCCCATGGCGAACCTTGTGATACTAACCGCCCGAAGCCCGCTCTGTCCCTTCGGGGGCGGGGTGACGTGGAGCGCGGGACCTGAACTTGTAGTAGTCAAGCGATGGGGTGACGCAGGAGGGTAGCTCCGCCAGTGAGTGGTAGTACTGGTGTAAGCGTGTAGGCCGTCTGGTAGGCAAATCCGCCAGGCATCAGGGCTGAGACGTGATGCATAGCCGATTGAGGCGAAGTAGAGTGATCCCATGCTGCCGAGAAAAGCCTCTAGTGAGTGTTCATGCGGCCCGTACCCCAAACCGACACAGGTGGTCAGGTAGAGAATACCGAGGCGATCGGGCGAACTGTGGTTAAGGAACTCGGCAAAATGCCCCCGTAACTTCGGGAGAAGGGGGGCCGAGGGATTTGAAGCCCCTTGCGGGCTAGGATTTTTCGGCCGCAGAGACCAGCGAGAAGCGACTGTTTACTAAAAACACAGGTCCGTGCGAAGTCGCAAGACGATGTATACGGACTGACGCCTGCCCGGTGCTGGAACGTTAAGGGGACCGGTTAGTCTTTCGGGGCGAAGCTGAGAACTTAAGCGCCAGTAAACGGCGGTGGTAACTATAACCATCCTAAGGTAGCGAAATTCCTTGTCGGGTAAGTTCCGACCTGCACGAATGGCGTAACGACTTCTCGACTGTCTCAACCACAGGCCCGGCGAAATTGCATTACGAGTAAAGATGCTCGTTACGCGCGGCAGGACGGAAAGACCCCGGGACCTTTACTATAGCTTGGTATTGGTGTTCGGTTCGGCTTGTGTAGGATAGGTGGGAGACTGTGAAGCGCTGACGCCAGTCAGTGTGGAGTCGTCGTTGAAATACCACTCTGGTCGTACTGGATGTCTAACCTCGGTCCGTGATCCGGATCAGGGACAGTGCCTGGTGGGTAGTTTAACTGGGGCGGTTGCCTCCCAAAGAGTAACGGAGGCGCTCAAAGGTTCCCTCAGCCTGGTTGGCAATCAGGTGTCGAGTGCAAGTGCACAAGGGGGCTTGACTGTGAGACCGACAGGTCGAGCAGGGACGAAAGTCGGAACTAGTGATCCGGCCATGGCTTGTGGAAGCGTGGTCGCTCAACGGATAAAAGGTACCCCGGGGATAACAGGCTGATCTTGCCCAAGAGTCCATATCGACGGCATGGTTTGGCACCTCGATGTCGGCTCGTCGCATCCTGGGGCTGGAGTAGGTCCCAAGGGTTGGGCTGTTCGCCCATTAAAGCGGTACGCGAGCTGGGTTTAGAACGTCGTGAGACAGTTCGGTCCCTATCCGCCGCGCGCGTAGGATACTTGCGGAAGGCTGTCCCTAGTACGAGAGGACCGGGACGGACGGACCTCTGGTGTGCCAGTTGTCCTGCCAAGGGCATTGCTGGTTGGCTACGTTCGGAAGGGATAACCGCTGAAAGCATCTAAGCGGGAAGCCTGTTCCTAGATGAGGTATCCCACCCCTTTGTGGGTTAAGGCCCCCAAGAGACCATTGGGTTGATAGGCCGGAGATGGAAGGTCGGTAACGGCTGGAGTTGACCGGTACTAATAGGCCGAGGACTTGTCATGAAGACGCTACGCATCCACTGTGCGGTTCTGAAAGAACCGAACCGGACCATCTGGTCCACCCTGTGTTTCGGGGGTGGGTCGGGTGCCTACGGGTTGGTAATTTCATAGTGTTTCGGTGGTCATAGCGGTGGGGGAACACCCGGTCCCATTCCGAACCCGGTAGTTAAGCCTTCCAGCGCCGATGGTACTGCACTCGTGAGGGTGTGGGAGAGTAGGACGCCGCCGAACATTCTTCGCCTTCAGGGGCACTCGTGATCGAGTGCCCCTGAAGGCTTTTTTGCGTTCAGCACTCGAGATGCCACTACGCAGGGCCGGGCTGCGGCGACTACCTTTCTTGCCATGCAGCACGAGCACGCCGCCGATCCCCGGACGCAGCGACGTTCGGGCGGGAACGCCGTCCAAGCCGACCTCGCCACGAGCCCGTTCAGGGTCGATCGGGACAGGGTGGCGAGTTCGCCGTTCTTCGCCCGCCTCGGCGGCGTCACGCAGGTCGTCAGCTCGACCGGCTCCGGTCTCCTGGTGCACAACCGCCTCACGCACAGCCTGAAGGTCGCCCAGGCCGCCCGCGCCATCGCCGAACGCCTCAACGCCCGGCCGGACCTCGTGAACTTGATCGACAAGCTCGGCGGCTGCGACCCGGATGTCGTCGAAGCCGCCTCCCTGGCCCACGACCTGGGCCACCCGCCGTTCGGGCACCTCGGCGAGCAGGTCCTCGACCGCTTGGCCCGGCACCGGTTCGGCCTGGCGGACGGGTTCGAGGGCAACGCCCAGTCGTTCCGGATCATCACCACGACGGACGTGCGCGGCCCGGAGGCGGTGGGGCTCGACCTGACCGTGGCGGTGCGCGCGGCGATGCTCAAGTACCCGTGGACGCGTCTCTCCTATCCCCGCCCGCACCCCAAGGACATGGCGGCACCGCCGAGGGGAGCCGCTGAACCCACCGACTCGCCGGGCACCGGTTCGAGCAAGTTCTCCGCCTACGTCACCGAACTCGACGACGTCGTGCAGTCGCGCACGTTCTACACGGGCCGGTTGGAGCCGTGGCAGCAGACGGTCGAGGCGTCGGTCATGGACACCGCCGACGACATCGCCTACGCCATCCACGACCTGGAGGACTTCCACCGAGTGGGTGTGCTGCAGCACGCCACCGTGTCGAACGAGCTGAACACGTGGCTGGACAACGCCGTGGAGCTGGCCGGTCTGACCGCCGCCGACCTCGCCGCCCAGGAACGCAAACCCGGCCGTTCGCTGGAGTCCTTGCGCCGCCGGCTGCACGCCAAGGACTCGTGGGCGGTGGACGACGGCGCGTTCGCGCACGCCGTGGCGAAGGTCCGCGGCGAGTTGGTCGACGGCCTGCTGGCGGTGCCTTTCGACGGTTCGGTGGAGGCCGAGCAGGCCGTCGCCGGGTTCTCCACCCGGTGGACCCGCCGCCTGGTCGACGCGGTCGCGGTGGTCGAGGAGCCCACGACGCGCTCCGGGCACGTGGTGCTGGCCGTGCCGCAGTGGCACGAGGTGCAGGTGCTGAAGTTCGTGCACCGCCGGTTCGTGCTCCTCCGCCCGGACCTCGCGCTGCACCAACGGGGTCAGGCCCGGCTGCTCACGGCGTTGGTCGAGGCGCTGGAGCAGTGGGTGACCGACCGGCACGAGGCGAACAGGCTGCCACGCCGGCTGCACGACCTGGTGGAGTTGGCGGGCGCCGAGTACGCGGTGATCGCCCGGACCGACCCGTCGATGCTGGTCGGCGCGACGGGTGAGACGCCCTCTGGACCGGACGCCGTTCGGGCGCTGGCCCGCGGCCGGGCGGTGGTCGACTTCATCGCCTCGCTCACCGACAACCAGGCCGCGGCGCTGCTCGACGCGCTGTCCGGGCGAACCGGTCAGCTGTGGACAGATGCTTTTGTACTGTGAAATGTGATGGGTCGACCGTCTGACGAGTAGGCCGAACGGTGGCAGACGGTACTTGGGCGTGCGCAATACGTTGACCCCTCGGTCGTGGTTCCAGACCGAGTGGCTGCGTGCATCGGGGGCACGCCCAACTGGGGGAGACGCCTGTGCGCTCACCGAAACGCCGGTTCCGAAGAGACGCCGTGCTCGCGGCGGGTGCCGCGGCACTGTTAGCCCTGGGCGTGGTGTCGCCCGCTTCGGCCGATCCGCCCAAGGCTTCCAAGGGCGTCGAGGCCAACACCGCGGCGCAGATCGCCGCCCTCCAGGACATCAAGAAGTCGCTCACCGCGGCCGAGTCCAAGATGGACAGCGCGCTCGTGGTCGAGCGCCGCCGCCGGGTGAACGCCGGCACGTTCAAGAAGCTTCCCGCGCTCCAGACGGGCGTGAAGGTCCACAGCGGAAACACCGTCCTGGTGGACATCCGCGCCCACAAGGTCACCGACGAGCTGGTCGACGCGGTGCACGCCACGGGCGGCGGTGTCCGTTCCGTCTCCACCGAAGGCGCGACGGTCCGGGCCCAGGTGCCGCTCGACTCGCTCGCCAAGCTCTCGGCACGTGACGACGTCCGTCGGGTCGAGGCCGCGGTCGAGGCGAAGACGTTCCACAAGCAGGACCGCAAGGCCGATCCGGCCCCCTCCAAGGAGGACAAGGCCAAGGAGATCGAGGCCCGCACCCGTGAAGCCCTGATCGCCCCGCAGGCGATTCGGACCGGTGAGGGCGACCGGGCGCACGCCGCCGACACCGCGCGTGACGACTTCCGCGTCACCGGCACCGGCGTGAAGCTGTGCGCGCTGTCCGACGGTGTGGACTCGCTGGCCCTGTCGCAGACCGCCGGTGAACTGCCCGCCGGCGTGGAGGTGCTCCCCGGTCAGGAGGGCTCCGGCAACGAGGGCACCGCGATGTTGGAGATCCTGCACGACATCGCGCCGAACGCGAGCCTCGGCTTCGCCACCGCGTTCAACGGTGACGCGAGCTTCGCCGACAACATCCGCGCCCTGCGCTTCCGGCTGGGCTGCGACGTCATCGTGGACGACGTCCTGTACTTCAACGAGTCGCCGTTCCAGGACGGCGTGATCGCGCGGGCCGTGGACGCGGTGACCGCCGACGGCGCGCTGTTCTTCTCCTCCGCCGGCAACGAGGGCAACGTCGCGGACGGCACGTCCGGCCACTGGGAGGGCCAGTTCGTCGACTCGGGCGTCGGTGTGGGCAAGTTCGCCGGCAGCGCGCACGACTTCAACCCGTCGCCGGACGCCAAGCAGGTGTTCAACCCGCTGTCGGAGAGCTCGGGCAACGTGCCGGTGACGCTGTTCTGGTCCGACCCGCTGACCGCGTCGTTCAACGACTACGACCTGTACCTGGCGAACGCGCAGGGCAACGTGGTGGCGTTCAGCCAGAGCGTGCAGGACGGCACCCAGGACCCGTACGAGCGGCTGGACACGCCGTCGAGCGCGTTCGGCCTGCGGCTGGCCGTGGTGAAGTTCCGCGGTGAGGACAAGTACCTGTCGCTGTCCGCGTTGGGCGGTCGGTTCAAGGATTCCGCCGATGGGCTCAAGAAGTTCGCGACGCCGGGCGTGACGCGCGGGCACTCGGCGGCGAAGGGCGCGATCAGCGTCGCGGCGGCGCCGGCGAACAACCCGCTGCCGTTCGCCCTGGAGCCGGGCGACCCGGCCAACCCGCGCGGGCCGTTCCCGAACGCGTACGACGGCACGCAGCTGCCCGAGCGGTTCACGTCCGACGGTCCGCGCCGGGTGTTCTTCGCGCCCGACGGCACGCCGAGCGAGGAGGTTCGGCAGAAGCCGGACCTGACGGCCGCGGACGGCGTGCAGACCAGCGTGGCCGGGTTCAACCCGTTCTTCGGCACGTCGGCGTCCGCGCCGAACGCCGCGGCCATCGCGGGCCTGGTGCTGTCCGGCAACCCGGGCCTGTCGCCGGCCGAGGTGCGGGAGGCGATGACCACCACCGCGATCGACATCGCCGAGGCGGGCGTGGACAACCGCACCGGCGCCGGTGTCGTGCGCGCGGACCTGGTGCTCGCCTACACCGGTGCGTCGCCGCAGCCGTTGGCGAAGGCGACGAAGCCGTCCGTGGTCAACGACAGCGACGGCAGCCAGTACCTCAAGCCGGGCACGACGGCCACGGTGACCGTGCCGGTGGTCAACTCCGGTGACGGCATGGCCGCGTCGACGAGCCTCGTGCTCACCACGCCCACGCTGGGCGTGACGATCGCACCGAGGTCGAAGTACTACGGCAACGTCGAGGTCGGCCAGACGGTGACGAACACGTTCAAGGTGACCGTGCCCGCCGCGGTGCAGGTCGGCTCGGCGGTCAAGCTGGACGCGCGGGTGACCTTCGCCGGCTCGACGTCGCCGACGACGAGCGCGTTCACGCTCACGGTCGGCGAGCCGTCCCGTGACGCGAAGACGTTCGCGTACGGCGGTCCGGTCGTGGCCATCCCGGACAACAGCGCGCTCGGCGTGACGGTGGAGATCCCGGTCAGCGGCGTCGGCCGCGGGTCGAAGATCGCGTTGTCGGTCGACGGCGACACCTGCAGCGCGGACACGGGTGCGACCACGGTCGGCATCGACCACACGTTCGTCGGTGACCTGGTCGGCACGCTGACCTCGCCGTCCGGCGCGACGGCGACGGTGTTCCAGCGCAACGGCTCGACCGGCAACAACCTGTGCCAGGTCGTGTTCGACGACTCGGCCGAGCGGCCGTTCTCGTCGGTGACCAGCGCGTTGGCGCCGTTCACGGGGACGTGGCGGCCCACCACTCCGCTGAGCGCACTGCTCACCGAGTCGGTGGACGGCACGTGGAAGTTCAAGGTCGTGGACGCGGCCTCGTCCGACCGCGGTTCGCTCCGCACGGTGTCGTTGAAGATCAACGGTTACGTCTGAGTGACGGTCCGGACGTGACAAGGCCCCGGGAGCACGCTCCCGGGGCCTTGTTCGTAACGTGTTACTTGGGCCACTCCCAGCGGATGCCGAACACGCCGGGGCCGAACCCGAGCGCCACCGCGTGCACGCCGCCGGCGTTGTCGAGCGCCAGGTTGCGCCGCCGCGACGGCGTGTCGTCGCCGGCGGGCAGGCTGAACTGCTGGCACCGGGCGGGCAGGTTCGACTGGTCGAACCGCACCTCGATCACGTACTCGCGCACCGGCAGCCGGAACTTGCGGGTGAACGAGTTGTTGCCCGCCGGGTAGTGGCCCTCGGCGAACAGCAGCTGGTACTCCATGATGATGGTCTCGCCCCTGGTCAGGGGCCGGTCGAACATCATCTCGGCGGCCATGATGTTGACCTCGGTGTCCTCGACCACGCGCCCGAGGTGGCAGTTGCGCAGGTTGACGACCTGCGGCAGCACGTCGGCCTGCTCGGTCTCGAACACGAGCGCCCACCGGTCGGGGCCGTCCTGCTCGGCGCGCAGGATCTGGCGCACCCACACCGAGCGCTGACCGCCGTCCGCGGCGATCTCGATCCGGTCGTGCTGGCTGATCCGACCGAGCTTCACGTCGGAGGACGTGTCCACCTGCGTGAGCAGGTTCGCCACCCGCTCGCGGCGCTCCCACAGCGCGTCGATCGGCATCATCGTCGTCGGGCGCGACCGCCTGCCGCGCGGACGCGGGGGGCCGAGCAGCGCCGACAGGCCTGCCTGCGGCACGCCGAGCACGGTCTCCAGGTGACGCAGGGCCTCCAACGACTCGGGTCGCTCAGGTCGGCGGCGGCCGGACTGCCAGTAGCTCAGGGTCGCGACGCTGATGGTGACCCCGCGCAGCGCGAGCCGGTGCTGGATGCGGTCGAGACTCAGCCTGCTTGCTTTGATCGCAGCCCTCAGCGCCTCGGGAAACGGTCCCGTGGTGAGAAGCTGCGCAAGACTGCCGTGGCCCGTCGAGTCGAGTTCGTCGACGGACAGGTTGGGTCGACCGGCAGCGTTGGTCATTGTGACTCCCCGCTGTCATGAGATCACGCCCCAGTGACCCTACCCGCCAACGCAGGGCGTTGGTGCCATCCGAGTGGAGTCAATGGTTGGGCCATACGGGTCAGGAGTTCACTGGGATGGGCATCGTTCTGTCAAGTGCTGAACATCCTGTCTCTTCCCTTTGTAAACCCGTCGGTAACATTGTGCAACGGCTGCTTCGGTGGTGTGGCGGTGGGAACCTTCGGGGCTCGGTCGCGCCCGCCCCACCGGGGCGTGCGGGCCGTTGGCGGCCGGTGATCCGTTGGCCTTACTGTGTCCGGCGTGACCGCCGCCCAGGACGTCGTGCCGCTGCCGGAGGACCCGCTGACGGAGGTCGCCACCGCTGTTCTCGGTGCAGGCCACCACGTGGTGATCGACCTGCTGGACGTGGTGCGCCACCACGGGGGCCCGCCGGTGGACGTGGTCCGCGCGGGTGACGACCTGCTGCCCCGGCTGGCCCACGAGAACGCGTTGGCCCAGGCGCTGGTGCTGGCCCGGAAGGCGTTGCGGCCCGGCGGCCTGTTCGTCGCCGCGGTGCCCGAGCTGGACAAGCTCGGCCGGCTGCGGCCCACCGCGCCGCCGCCGAAGGTCTCCGGGCGAGGTCAGGACCGGCAGGTCACGGTGCAGCTCTGGGACTGGGCGGCGGACGGGGAGTCCTACGCGCTGGAGGTCGTGCAGCTGGTGCGTGGCGCGGAGACGTGGGAGGTGGCGAACACCGTGTCCACCCGGCACCGCGTGCTGTCGCCCGAGCAGGTGGCCGCCTCGTTGACCGACGCCGGTTTCGGCGCGGTGCAGCGGCTCCCTCCGGCCGAGTGCGGCCACCCGCTGCCGGTGTGGGTCGCGGTCGCGCCGGCATGAGTCGGATCCGCCCGGTCGCCGGCGGTGGGCGGGCGGTCGAGGTGCCGCCGGAACGCCTGGAAGGGTGGTTCTCGCGGTTCGCCGCCCGGCACGGCGGAGTGGTGTCGACGTCGGTGACGCCTGGTCGTTACCTGGTCACGGCGGTGGACGGGGCGGAGGCCTCGGTGGCCCCGGCCTTCGAAGAGTTCACCCATTCGGGCGAATATTTTTCCGGGCTGGAACTGGGCGGGCTGCTGGCCTACGCGTTCGCCCCGCGTCGGATCGGGCTGCTGTTGGTGCGGCTCGGCGGGCACAGCATCGGCGTCGCGCGGGATGGCGTGGTGCTCGTGTCGACTACGGGCAGTCGTCAGGTGCACGGGCGCAACAAGGCCGGCGGGTGGTCGCAGCAGCGGTTCGCGCGGCGGCGGGAGGGGCAGGCCCGGGTCGCCCTCCAGGCCGCGGCGGACGACGCGGTGCGGGTGCTGGGGTCGCGGGCGGGTGAGCTGGACGCCGTCGTGCTCGGTGGCGACCGTCAGGCGTTGGACGCCCTCCGGGGCGACCGCCGGCTGGACGAGGTGTTGGCGCTGGCGTCACCGCGGGTGTTGGACGTGCCGGAGCCCCGGCGGGCGGTGCTGGACGAGGCCGCCGTCCGGGCCCGCGCGGTGGAGGTCGTCGTCCGGGAACCGCCTCCCGGGAACTCGTGACAACCCCCGTGCCGCCCGACCGCATTCATAAGGGTGAGGGGGCACCGACCACGGGTGGCCTCACGAACCCGAGGAGCAGTCTTGCTGCGCAAACGACTCGTGCTGGCGGTCGGGGCCATCCTGCTCGGCGGTGTCGCCGTGGCGGTGCCCGCGCTGGCGTCCGGCGGTGGCGACGAGGCGCCCCCGCCCACCACTGTCGCGCCCCCGGCGACCACCACGTCCATCGCCACGTCGCCTCCCCTGACCTCGCCTCCGCTGTCGCCCCCGGTCGCGTCGCCCCCGGTCGCGTCGCCCCCGGTCACGTCGCCCCCGGTCACGTCGCCGGCGGCGATCGAGACGTCGCCGCCGCTGCCCACGTCCATCGCCACGACGTCACCGCTGCTGCCGCCCGTCCAGCCGCCGCCGGTCACGGTCACCACCACCCCGGTGGCCTGGCCGCAGCCGCCGGTGATGGTGACGACGTCGCCCGAGCCGACCCCGGTGCCGTCCACCACGACAGCGCCGCCGCTGCCCACGACGACGGTCGGCACGAGGCGCTGACATCGTGAGCTGGGACGCGGAATTCACCCACCACTTCGACCGGTGTGCCGACTCGATGCGCTTCACCGCGTTCTTGTTGTGCGGTAATCACCACGAGGCCGAAGACGTGGTGCAGTCCGCGTTCCTCAAGCTCTACCTGGCCGGTCCGGGGCCGGCGCAGCACGACCGGCTGGACGCCTACCTCCGGCAGATCGTGGTGCGCACGTTCCTGGCCGAGCGCCGCCGGGTGCGGTGGAAACGGGAGAAGCTCACCGACGTGCTGCCGGAGGTGCCGGTGGGCGGGTCGTTGAGCGAGGACAAGCTGGTGGTGTGGCAGGCGCTGAGCGCCGTGCCCGCCAAGCAGCGGGCGACGCTCGTGCTGCGGTACTGGCACGACCTGGGGGTGGAGGAGACGGCCGCGGCCCTCGGTTGCTCGGTGGGCACGGTCAAGAGCAACACGAGCCGCGGCCTCAAGGTGTTGCGGCAGAGACTGGGGCCGGAGTTCGGCGCGTTGTGGCAGGAGGTGTCGCGCGGTGCTTGAGGACGAGCTGAAGAAGACGTTCGAGGAACTGAACATCCAGCCGCTGCCACGCACGTTCGGTGCGATGGACATCGTCCACCGGGGTGTCAGCCTGAGACGCCGCCGGCGTGCCTACGCGGTGGGGGCGACCGGCACCGGCACGGCAGCGATGGTGGCCGTGGTGGTCGCCATCGCCCTGAACCAGTCGCCGGACCAGGACCAGGACACGCCCGCCGGCCCACCCGCTCCTGGAACCAGCACCACCAACACGACCACCGGCACCACCGGCATCCCCACGAGCCCGCCGATCACAGCGCCGAACACCTCTCTGTCCGCCGAGCCACCGGCGATGACGACCAGCCCGTCACACGTCACGACCACCTACACCGCACCTGGCCCGACAACCACCACCACACCCATCGCCGGCACCAACGGCAACGCCCCAACCACCGACCACGAACCCCTCCAGACCACCGCCGCCGGGTAACCCGCCACCCCACCGAGCCCATCCGCGCCGCCCGCTCCGGCCGCCCCGGCGTGCCCGGACACGTCAACGGCGGGACCCGCATGTCGTGGGCCCCGCCGTTGTCCGCCTTCGACTGGTCGATCCTGCCGTTGGTCACCTCGCCGCCGGTTGGCCAGCGTCTCGGGCCAGCGCCTCCAGCCAGCGGGTGTCGACTACCCCAAAGTGCCGGTGGCCAGCAGCCCGCCATCCACGCGCACGGTCTCCCCGGTGATCCACTCGGCCGCGTCCGAAGCCAGGAACGCCACCAGCCGCGCGACGTCCTCAGGCGTCCCGAGCCGCTTCATCGGGTACGCAGCCGCGGCCTGCTCCTCGCGCCCGGTGTACAGCGCCTCCGCGAAGCGGGTCTTCACCACGGCGGGCGCGACGGCGTTCACGCGCACCTTCGGCCCGAGCTGCCACGCCAGCTCCTCCGTCAACCGGATCAGCGCCGCCTTGCTGGCCCCGTAGGCCGCGATCACCCCGGTCGACCGGATGCCACCGACGGAAGCGATGTTCACCACCGCCCCGCCGTGCTCCTGCATCCACGCCTTCCACGCCAGCTGCACGAACCCCAGCGCCGCCACGACGTTCACGTCGAAGATCTTCCGCACCGCGTCCAGGTCGGCGTCCATCAACCCGCCCAGCACCGGGTTGATCCCGGTGTTGTTCACCAGCACGTCGAGCCGACCGAACCGCTCCAGGGTCCGTTCGACCGCCTCCGCGCGGTTCTCCGCGCTGCCCGCGTTCCCCGGCACCGCCAACACCCGATCGGGTGACACCCGGGCGGTGGATGCCAACGCCGCCGCCGCCTCGGTCACCGCCTCCGCCTTGCGCGAGGTGATGGTGACGGAGGCGCCGCGCGACAGCAGCTCCAACGCGATGCCGTGCCCGATGCCCCGACTGGCGCCCGTGACCAGCGCCGCCCTGCCCGTGAAGTCCGAAGTCATAGCCGGCAATGTATGCCGCTGGTATGCCGGTGGACACACACCGTCAATCCGCCGGCGTCCACCCAGTAGACTGGTCCCGTGGTCATCCTGCTCGAGTAGTCCAGCGCATCACCCGCGCCGTTGACCTCGCATGACCACACCACGGAGTAAAACTTGATCACCGCAACCGATATCGAGTTGCGCGCGGGCTCGCGCATTCTGCTGTCCGGCGCGACCCTGCGCGTCCAGGCGGGTGACCGGATCGGCCTCGTCGGCCGCAACGGCGCCGGCAAGACCACTTCCCTCCGAGTCCTCGCGGGCGAGGGCCAGCCGTACGCGGGCGACGTGCGTCGTTCCGGCGAACTCGGCTACCTGCCGCAGGACCCGCGCGAAGGCGACCTGTCGGTCGTCGCGAAGGACCGCGTGCTGTCCGCCCGAGGCCTGGACCAGCTGCTCCGCGACATGGAGAAGATGCAGTCCGCGATGGCCGAGCTGGTGGACGACGCCGAGCTGCAGGCCGCCGTGCGCAAGTACGGCCGCCTCGAAGAGCGGTTCGCCGCCCTGGGCGGGTACGCGGCCGAGAGCGAAGCCGCCCGGATCTGCGCGAACCTGGGCCTGGCGGACCGCGTGCTGGCCCAGCCGCTGCGCACGCTGTCCGGCGGTCAGCGCCGCCGCGTGGAGCTGGCGCGCATCCTGTTCGCCGCCTCCGAGGGCGGCGTGGGCGCGAAGTCGAGCACGATCCTGCTGATCGACGAGCCGACCAACCACCTCGACGCGGACTCGATCGCGTGGCTGCGCGGGTTCCTCAAGTCCCACGAGGGCGGCCTGGTCGTGATCAGCCACGACGTCGAGCTGCTGGACGACGTGGTCAACAAGGTGTGGTTCCTCGACGCGACGCGCGGCGAGGTCGACATCTACAACATGGGCTGGAAGAAGTACCTCGAAGCGCGGTCCGCCGACGAGAAGCGCCGTCGCCGCGAGCGCGCGAACGCGGAGAAGAAGGCCGGCGCCCTGATGGCGCAGGCGGACAAGATGCGCGCGAAGGCCACCAAGGCCGTCGCGGCGCAGAACATGGCCCGCCGTGCCGAGAAGCTGCTCTCCGGCCTGGAGGACACCCGGCAGGCCGACAAGGTCGCCCGGATCCGCTTCCCCCAGCCTGCCACGTGCGGCAGGACGCCGCTGACGGCCGAGGGGCTGAGCAAGTCGTACGGTTCGCTGGAGGTCTTCAGCGGTGTCGACCTGGCCATCGACCGTGGTTCGCGGGTGGTCATCCTGGGCCTGAACGGCGCGGGCAAGACGACGTTGCTGCGGTTGATCGGCTCGATGGAGCGCCCGGACAGCGGTGAGGTCATCGCGGGTCACGGCCTCAAGCTGGGGTACTTCGCGCAGGAGCACGAGACGCTCGACCACGAGGCCACGGTGTGGCAGAACATCCGACACGCCGCGCCCGACACGCCGGAGCAGCAGCTGCGGTCGCTGCTGGGCACGTTCCTGTTCAGCGGTGAGCAGCTGGACCAGCCCGCGGGCACGCTGTCGGGTGGCGAGAAGACCCGGTTGGCGCTGGCCGGGCTGGTGTCGAGCGCGGCGAACGTGCTGCTGCTGGACGAGCCGACCAACAACCTCGACCCGGCCAGCCGCGAGCAGGTCCTCGACGCGCTGCGCCGCTACGAGGGGGCCGTCGTGCTGGTCACGCACGACCCCGGGGCGGTGGAGGCGCTTGAGCCCGAGCGGGTGATCCTGCTGCCCGACGGGACCGAGGATCACTGGTCCCAGGAGTACCTGGAACTCGTGCAGTTGGCCTGAGCCAAGGGTTTTCGCCGCTCGGACAGCAATGTGAGCTTTGATCGACTCTCTGTGATCGGACGACCGCTCGCCGATCTTTTCGCTTGATCACCTGGCGTTCTCGCTCTTCGTGTTCGATCATTGCGACGACAGGGGCTTTCGAAGGCCCGACCTGCTGTCTACGGAAGGCGGGACAAGGTGGCTGACCTGAAGAAGGGCGCCCGGATCACCGGCGCCACGCGGGACAAGCTGGCCGCTGACCTGAAGAAGAAGTACGAAAAGGGCGCGAGCATCCGGGCGTTGGCCGAGTCCACCGGACGCTCCTACGGCTTCGTGCACCGGGTGCTCAGCGAGTCCGGTGTGCAGCTGCGCGGTCGCGGTGGCGCCACCCGCACGAAGAAGAAGTAAGCTACCCTCCGGTAACCACATGGCGTCGAGGAGAGACGACGCCTGACGAAACCCGGAGGCTCACGCATGTCGGCACCGACGACCATCGACGCCGGCCTGTTGGAACGCGGAGGCGTGCGGCTCGTCGTGGACGGACCGCGCGCGACGATCACGCTCGATCGTCCCGACGTGCTCAACGCACAGACGCCGTCGACCTGGGTGGCGTTGCGGACGATCGGTGAGCAGCTGGGCCCGGACGTCCGCGTGGTGGTCGTCCGGGGCTCCGGTCGTGCCTTCTCCGCAGGGCTGCACCGGCAGATGTTCACCGGCCCCCCGATGGAGGGCGAACCTGGCCTGGCGGAGATCACCCGCATGGGCCCGGTGGACGGGGCCGCGCAGATCGCGGACTTCCAAGAGGGCTTCCGCTGGCTGCGCGACCCTGATCGGGTGACGATCGCCGCGGTGCGCGGGCACGCGATCGGTGCGGGCTTCCAGCTCGCCCTCGCGTGCGACTTCCGCGTGGCCACCGACGACGTCAAGTTCCGCATGGCCGAGACGTCCCTCGGCCTGGTGCCGGACCTCGGCGGCACGCTGCCCTTGGTGCGGCTGGTCGGGTACTCGCGTGCGGCCGAGATCTGCCTGACCGGGCGGTGGGTGGACGCGGACGAGGCGCTGCGGATCGGCCTCGCGAACGCCGTGGTGTCCGAGGACGGGCTGGACGCGGCCGTCGACGACCTCGTCACCCAACTCCTCCGGCCCCTTCCTGGCGCGGTGCGCGAAACACTGGCGCTGCTGGCGTCGGCGGCGGACGGCGCGAGCGAGCAGGAGCAGCTGCGGGTGGAGCGCGAAGCCCAGCTGCGTCGGATGACCGAGCTGGCCCGCCTCGCAGCACCCAAGGGCTGACCCGTACCCGACCCCGAACCTGCGTCCGCCGAACACGATCGGGTGAGATCAGCCCGAAAATGTACGGAAACACTGTTGCCGGCCCTCGGTTGATATGACCGAGCCGCGAACCACCCCGCCACCCCAGCCGTGAGGCCGGGAGTCCGACCGCACCTGGAGTCAGGCGCAGCTGGCCCGCGACGCTTCGGCTCGACGTCTGGCTCGGGCACGCCCCAGGGTCACGATGTGTACCTGCGCGCGTGAAATGGGAACGTCACGTGCTCCGCCGACGTTGCTGCCTGTCGTGGACGGTTCCTGGGGTTTGATGCGCAGCGCGATGCAGGCGTCGGACGCACCCGGCGGGGTGCGGCCTGGCACGTTCCGGCGGGTGTTGGCGTTCGCCGGCCCGCATCGGGCGAAGTTGGTCGTGTTCCTGCTGCTCACGGTGGTGTCGGCGGTGCTCGCGGTGAGCACGCCGGTGCTTGCCGGGCGGGTCGTGGACGCGATCGTGGGCGGTCGCGGCGTGTCCGTGGTGGTGTGGCTGGCGGTGGCGATCGCGGGGATCGCGATCCTCGACGCGGCGCTCGGGCTGGTCGAGCGGTGGCAGTCGTCGCGGATCGGCGAAGGGCTCATCTTCGACCTGCGCCGCGCGGTGTACGAGCACGTGCAGCGGATGCCGGTGGCGTTCTTCACCCGCACGCGCACGGGCGCGTTGGTGAGCCGCCTGAACAACGACGTGATCGGCGCGCAGCGGGCGTTCACCTCCACCCTGTCCGGCGTGGTCACCAACGTGATCCAGCTCGGGCTGTCCCTGGTCGTGATGTTCACCCTTTCATGGCAGGTGACGGCTCTCGCCCTGCTGCTGCTCCCGGCGTTCATCCTGCCCGCGCGGCGGATGGGCAACCGGATGGCGGACCTCCAGCGCGAGGCGGCGACGCTGAACGCGGGCATGACGACGCAGATGACCGAGAGGTTCTCCGCCCCGGGCGCGACGTTGGTGAAGCTGTTCGGCCGACCGGGCGCCGAGGTGGACGAGTTCGCCGACCGGGCCGCGCGCGTCCGCGACATCGGCATCCGCACGGCGATGGCCACCCGGTGGTTCATGACCGGCCTGACGCTGGTGTCGGCGCTCGCCCAGGCCCTCGTCTACGGCCTCGGCGGCTACCTGGCGCTGATCGGTCAGCTGGCCGCCGGCACCGTGGTGTCGCTCGCGCTGCTGTTGACCCGCCTCTACTCGCCGCTCACCGCGCTGGCCAACGCCCGGGTCGACGTGATGACCGCCCTGGTCTCGTTCGAGCGGGTCTTCGAGGTGCTGGACCTGAAGCCGATGATCGCCGAGCCGGAGAAGCCGCGCCGAGTGCCGGACGGCCCGGTGTCGGTGGAGTTCGAGGACGTGAGGTTCGGCTACCCGGCGGCGGACAAGGTCTCGCTCGCCTCACTCGAATCAGTGGCCACTTTGGACGCACGCGGTGGCGAGGAAGTGTTGCACGGCATCAGTTTCCGGGCCGAGCCCGGCCGGTTGGTGGCGCTCGTCGGGTCGTCGGGCGCGGGCAAGTCGACCATCGCCTCGCTCGTGCCGCGGCTGTACGACGCGGAGGGCGGCGCGGTGCGCCTGTCCGGTGTGGACGTCCGTGAGCTGTCGTTCGAGTCGCTGCGCGGCGCGGTCGGCGTGGTGACGCAGGACGGCCACCTCTTCCACGACACGATCCGGGCGAACCTGACCTACCCGCGACCGGAGGCCACCGAGGACGAGCTGTGGGACGCGCTGCGCCGCGCGCGCCTGGACCAGCTGGTCGAGTCGCTGCCCGACGGGCTGGAAACGGTGGTGGGGGAGCGCGGCTACCGGCTCTCCGGCGGTGAGCGGCAGCGGCTCACGATCGCCCGCCTGCTGCTCGCCCGGCCGCGCGTGGTGATCCTCGACGAGGCGACCGCCCACCTCGACTCGGAGTCCGAGGCCGCGGTGCAGGTGGCGCTCACCGAGGCGTTGCGCGGACGGACCGCGCTGGTGATCGCGCACCGGTTGTCGACCGTTCGTGCGGCGGACCAGATCCTGGTCATCGAGCACGGACGGGTGGTGGAACGCGGCACGCACACCGACCTGTTGGCGGCCGGGGGGCGCTACGCCGACCTGTACCACACGCAGTTCGACGAAGCGCCCACCCGGACGGACGAGGACGTGGAGACCCCCGCCGGGGTCCAGCGGCCCGAGAGGTCCCGGATCTAGAGACTTGAGAGGAACGTGCCGGTGGCGGCGACCGCGGCCTTGGACGACCCGCCGTCCACCACCAACACCGAGAACGCCAGGTCACCGCGGTAGCCGATGAACCACCCGTGCGAGCGGGTGCCGTCACCGAACTGGGCGGTCCCCGTCTTGCCGCGCAACCCGCCGTAACCGGCCAACTCGCGCGCCGTGCCACCGGTGACGACGTCGCTCATCATCGACCGCAGCGCCCCGGCGACCCCACCGGGCAGCGCCGGCGGCTGAAGACCCTCGGTCTTGATCTCCCGGATCAGCTGGGGGACCGGCGTGCGGCCGTTCGCGACCGTCGCCGCCACCAGGGCCATGCCGAACGGCGTCGCCCCGATCGTGCCCTGGCCGATGGCGGCCTCCACCTGCGCCGCGCCCGGCGCGGGCTCCCGGACCCGACCGGTGTTGGTGGTGACGCCCGCGACCGTGAAGTCGGACGTCAGGCCGAAGTACCCGGCCGCGCCCGGCAACGCCGACGTGGGCAGGGCCGCCGCCAACCGGCCGAAGCTCGTGTTGCACGACGCCGCGAACGCCCGGCGCAGCGGCACCGTGCCCAGCTCGAACGAGTCCTCGTTGGTGATCGTCCGGGTGCCGATGGTCTCCTTGCCGGGGCACGCCACGGGCGTGTCGACGGTTGCCAGGCCACCGGTCATCGCCGCCGTGGCGGTGACGACCTTGAACGTCGAACCGGGTTCGTAGTGGTCCACGAGCGCGGTCACGTGCGTCCCGCCGGCCGAACGGTTCTGCGCCACGGCGAGGATCTCGCCGGTGGACGGCTGGATCGCGACGACCATGGCCTCCTGCTGCAACCCGTCGATCGCGGCGTGCGCGGCGGCCTGCGTCTTGGGGTCGATGGTGAGCGTCAGCGACTGCCTCACCTGGGCCTTCTGCTCTTGCAACACCGTCACGGGCGCGCCCGCCGCGTCCACCACGGCGACCTGCCAGCCCGGTGTGCCGGCAAGCGGCCCGATGGTCGCCGAGATCGCCCCGGTCACCTCGGGCGCGAAGCCCGCCGGCACGGGTTGGCCGGCCCGGTCGAGCAGGGCGCCGTCACCGGACGTCGTGGTGTAGGCGAGGCTCTGGCCCTCGGCGAGCTGCGGGTGCAGCACGGTCGGCGACCAGCGCACCCGCCACTGGTCGTCGACGAGCCGCATCTCGACCTTGACCTGGTACTTCATCGGCACGCCCGCGGGCAGGGTCCACGTGACGTCCGCGTCGATCGAGGTCGTCGTGGTGCCCTCGGGGACCTGCGGGGTCCGGCCGAGCTGGATGTGGATGGTCGAGCCCGGCATGCCCTGCTGCGTGCGGGCGAGGGCGGCACCTGCCGCCTCCGCCGCGTCGGTCACCGCCGCCGCCTGTCCCGGCTGGCCGGACACCACCGCGGTGGCGAACTGCTGGGCGACGGTCCCCGGTGGTACCCGGGTGGGCTTGTTCTCGGCCTCCGGTGCACCGCCCGACCACAGCACCAGCGCTCCCGCGACGATGATCCCGACTGTGGCGACGCCCCCGACGGCCAGCACCAAGCGCTTCGATTTCTTGTTCACGAGTAGAACCCCCTTGCGTCGGAGGCTAACGCGAACGTGTGGAGATTTCGTGAACGGTCAGCCGAGGTTCGGCACCCTCGTCTGGTACTTGCGGAGCAGGTCCGCGTTGGCGGTGTCGCCGCCTTCGACGTTCGCGCTGCGCCACAGCGGCAGGGTCACGCCCGCCTCGGCGGCCTTGTCGAGCAACCGCACCATCACCAGGTTCCAGAGGAAGGTCGTCGCGAGCGTGGAGACGGCGGCGGTGACGGGGTTGCCGGGCGGGTAGGTGGAGTCACCGGGCGGGACCATGTTGTCCAGCACCACGGTGGCGTTCTCGGCGAGCGTCGTGCCCGCCCGGCGCGGTGCGAGCGCGCTCGCCGCGACCGACGTCACCGCGACCACCGGGCACCCGGCGTCGGCCGCGAGCACCGCGAGTTCCACCGGGTACGGGTTCACGCCGGACGTAGAGAACACGAACAGCACGTCGTGCGCGGCCAAGGGGACTTCGCCCAGGACCTGGGCGGCCAGGCCGGAGCGGCGTTCGGCGGACGTGCTGCTGACGGCGCCGTGCATCGGCAGCAGTTCCGGGTGGTAGACCGGGCGGACGCACGCCAGGCCGCCCGCGCGGTAGAACGTCTCGGCGACGGCGGCCAGCGAGTGGCCCGCGCCGGCCGTGAGCACCATGCCGTCCGCGCGCACGCTCGCCAGCACCAGTTCCGCCACGTCGTCCACTGCGGCGGCGTTGTGCTGCTCGACCCTGGTCAGGTGGGTGCGCACGACGTCGCCGTAGTCGGAGCCGGTCACCGTCTCGATCGTCATCGCGAACCCTCCAGTGGTCTATACCAACCTGTCGCTCGCCAGTCCTACCGGATAGTCCCACCAGTTGCCAGGGTGTTGACGTGTGAACATCCATGGTGTTCAGATGAACAGCGTGGATGTTGCCCAGCGGCACGAGAAGATCCTCCGGCGCCTGCGCGGTGGCGAACGGGTGGCGGTCGGCGTCCTGGCGCAGCTCGTCGGCGCGTCCGAGATGACGGTGCGGCGCGACCTCGACGTGTTGGAGCGCGAAGGGCTTCTGCGGCGGGTGCGCGGCGCGGCGGTCGGGATGCTGACGGGGGAGGAGACCCCGTACGCGGCGCGGGCGCGGCAGCGGCTGGAGGCCAAGCGGCGGATCGGCGCCGCGGTGGCCGGGCTGGTGGACGACGGGGAGACCGTCGTGCTCGACGGCGGCAGCACCGCGGTGGAGGTGGCTCGGCGGCTGACCGACCGGCGGCTGACCGTGCTGCCGCTGTCGCTGCACGCGGTCGACGTGCTGCGGGGTGCGGAGCAGGTGCGGCTGGTGTTGCCGGGCGGCGACCTCCGGCCCGGTGAGCTGGCGTTCGTGGGGCCGCTGACCGAGCACGCGTTCCAGGCGATGCGGTTCGACACGATGGTGCTGGGCAGTTGCGGGCTGAGCGCGCGCAACGGCGTGTCGGCGCACGACCTCGCCGAGGGTGCGGTGAAGAAGGCGGCCGTGGAGGCGTCGGCCCGGGTCGTGGCCGCGGTCGACAGCTCGAAGTTCGGGCGGACCGCGTTCGGGCGGGTGTGTCCGGTGGGGGCGATCGACGTGCTGGTCACCGATTCGGACGCGCCGGAGGACGAGGTGGACCGGCTGCGGGAGGCCGGTGTGGACGTGCGGCTCGTCTGACGTCCCATCAGGGCAGCCGGCGGGTGTGCCGCGGGTGGAAGGGTGCGACGGTGAAGATCCGGTGCGCGTGTGGCGCTCTGATCGTCGACGCGGCCGGCCCAGAGGCGCCCGGTGGCGGGGCAACCTCCGGGGCGACCGGTCGGCACGGGTGAAACACCGCCCGCCCGGCGAACTGCGGTGGCAGTGCGGGATGGCGACAGCGGCCTGGAGCGGTTCACGTCCGGGGAGGAGCTGGAACGCCGCTACCGCGAGGAGTTCCGGCGGCTGCGCCACCTCGACACCCTCCGGTCGGCGTCCCTCCGCGTCGACGGCACGACGGTCCACCGGCGGCCGCCCGCAGCCGGGCCGACGCAGCCGGCGCGAGGTGGTGATCAGGGGCGGATGTAGCGCGGTTCCACCGGGGGCAGGGGCTTCTCGGGCAGGTTGGCGTGTGCTTTCGACATGAAGTCGAACCACGTCCGCGCCGGCAACGTGCCGCCGTAGATGTCACCTTCCCCGCACAGCCGGGGCGGTCCGGCGTTGACGCAGATGCCGGCCGGCGAGGTGCCGTCGTTGAACACCTGCACGGCGCCGGCGTAGTCCGGGGTCGCACCCAGGAACGCCGCCGACTTGTACTCCTCCGTCGTGCCCGTCTTCCCCAGCGCCGGCCGCGTCCACCCGTACTGCTTCGCCGCCGCCGCTGCCGTGCCGCGGCCCTGGTCGTCCTCGCTCATCCCCACCGCCAGCGCGTTCGCCAACGCCTCTTCCACCACCTGCTCGCACGGCGGCTCGGCCAGGTCCACCGGCTTCCCGTACCGGTCGACGATCTTGTCGATGGGCGTCGGCTGGCACCACGTCCCACCCGACATCACCGTCGCCGCCACGTTCGCCAGCTCCAACGTGCTCGTCGGCGCGGGGCTCAGCGTGAACGACGCGTTCCCGGCCGACTTGAAGAACTCGGCCTGCGACACCCGCAGCTCCTTCTGCTTCGCCTTCGTGTCCGGCGGCACGCCCGCGATGTTCGTCGCCATCGTCTCCCGCATCCCCAGCCGGGACGCCATGTCGACCACCGCGTCCAACCCGACCTTCTCCTCCAGGATCACGAACGCCGTGTTCGGCGACGTCGCCAACGCCTCCTTCAACGTCATCCGAGGCGGGTATTCGGTGTTGTGGTTGCGCAGGCAGTACCAGTAGGTGTTCGGCTCGCCGGTGCCCGGACACCCCGGCGCACCACCCCGGAACACGCTGGACGTGTGCGAGAACGGGGACTCGACCACCGTCTCGATCCCGAACCCCTTCTCCAGCGCCGCCGCCGCCGTGAACACCTTGTACACCGACCCCGCGCCGAACTTGTTCTCCACCGCGCTCGGCAGGTCGAACTGCGTCTGGAACTGGGCCTGGTCGAGCCCGTAGTCCCGGTTCGCCACCAGCGCCACGACCTCGTGCCGGTCCTTGCCCGGCTTCACCACGGCCGCCGTGTTCGCGATACCCGGCGTCGTCTTCGGCACCTGTGCCTCGGCCGCCTGCTTCGCCTGCTGCGTGAACTCCCGGTCCAGGTTGGTCCGGATCGTGTAGCCGCCGCTCTTCAGCTCGTTCAGGGTGAAACCGCTGCGAGTCAGGTAGTTCACGACGTAGGAGCAGTAGAAGCCGAAGGCCGGGCCGGCGCCGACGCACCCGGTCGGCAGCGGTCGCACGGGGTCGGCCAGGCCGAGCGGCGAGCGCTTGTGCTCCTCGGCCTGCTCGACGGACAGCTTGTCGTTCTGCACCATGAGGTCGATGACCATGTTGCGCCGCTCGACCGCCTTGTCCGGCCGGGCCTCCGGGTCCAGGAACGTCGGGCTGTTGACCAGTCCGGCGAGCATCGCGGCCTGCGGCACGGTCAGCTTGTCCGGCGTGGTCTCGAAGTAGGCCTGCGACGCGGCGGCGATGCCGAAGACCGTGCCGCCGAACGGCACCACGTCCAGGTACCGCGACAGGATCTCGTCCTTGCTGAGCTGGTTCTCCACCAGCATCGCGATCCGCGCCTCGCGCAGCTTGCGGGCGATCGTCTGCTCCTGCGCCTCCTTCTGCCCGGCGGGGTTGTGCCGTTCCTGCACGTGCACCAGGTGGTTCTTGACGTACTGCTGCGTGATGGTCGACGCGCCCTGGGAGACGGAGCCCTCGGACTGGTTGCGCATCGCGGCCCGCGCGGTGGCCAGCCAGTCGACGCCCCGGTGCTCGTAGAACCGGCGGTCCTCGGCGGAGATCAGCGCGTCCTTCATGGTCTGCGCGAGCTGGTCCGGCGGGGTCAGCACCCGGTACTGGTCGTAGAGGTAGGCGATGGGGACGCCGTCCTTGTCGGTGACGGTCGTCATCAGCGGCGGCGGCGTGTCGAGCAGGTTGACCGACGTCGCCGCGACCTGGTCGCTCATCCGGTTGGAGAGCAGGCCGGCCGTGCCGACGACCGGCATCGCCATCCCGGCGAGCAGCAGCCCGGCCACCAGGCAGAGGCCGGCGAGTTTGGCAAGGCACGCGGTTCGCATGACCATTGACGTTACGCTCGGACGGGCGCGGGAAAAGGCCGGAGGATCCGGGTTCACTGTAACGTACGGATAATAGGCCCCGGACGTTTAACCCGGCCTTCTTCACCCGTTCGTGAACGTATTCACGCAGCGTGAAAACGATCGGAATGATCGGTGCGGGTGAACGCGGCACTGGCCAGGTCGGCCGCGTGCCTCATGGCGGCGGCGTGCAGCGCGGTCAGCGACAGCGCGTCGGCCTCCGCCGCCGGGTCGCCCACGGCCGGCTCCAGTCTGGACTCCGCGGTCACGTAGACGACGCACTCCGCGGCCACGCTCAGCCGGCGCGCGAGGAAGGCCACGGCCCTCATCAGTCGCTCGGCCTCCTCTTCGGTGATCGGCACGACCCGCGGGGGGTCGGCGTCGACCTCGTCGTCGAGGTCGCACCGACTGGCCCGGCACGCGAGGCCGCGGTCCCACAGCCCGGCCGCCTCGTGCAGCGATTCGATGAACGGCTCCCAGTCCACTCGGGTCGAGGTCATGGCTCCTACCTTCCGATGCGTCGCGCCGACGGTCGCGCCTCTCAGGGAGTGCCCCCGGAAGTGATCCTTAATGCCGGCATATCCCCGCTGAGGGGGAATTGATCACGCCGGGCCCGGCGTCGGACGGTCACTTCGCCGCCTCGAATGGCGCGGCGTGTCATTCGGTCGGGTGGAAATAACATCTTCAGGTTGTCGAGGGCCCCTTGGTGGTAGCCGTTCCCCAGAAGTCACGGCGCTCCGCCGGAGACCCAGCGGTGAAGGGGAGGACGGACCAATGCCGGCGCGATCGCACAGGTGGGTGTCCCGGACGGCCGCGTCCGCGCTGGTGCTGTGCTGCCTCGTCCCGGGCAGTCCCGTCCAGGGCAGTCCGGTCCAGGGCAGTCCGGTCCAGGGCAGCCTCGCGGCCCCCCGCCCGCCGTCGACCGCCGTGCCGCCACCGGAGGGCTCCGCCCACGCGGGGTCGGAGATCGCCAAGCACGAAGGCGCGGCGCCGGTCGACCCGGCGGCACTCCAGCTCGACGGCGCCGCCGTTCCCGGCATGGACGTGAGCAGCCACCAGGGCGACGTGGACTGGCCGCACTGGTGGAACCAGGGCATGCGGTTCGCCTACGTCAAGGCGACCGAGGGCACCGGCTACCGGAACCCGAACTACGGGCAGCAGTACAACGGCTCGCACGGCGTGGGCATGGTGCGCGGCGCGTACCACTTCGCGCTGCCGGACCGGTCGGACGGCGCCGCGCAGGCGCACTACTTCGTGGACCACGGCGGCGGCTGGATCGCGGACGGCCGGACGCTGCCGGGCGTCCTCGACATCGAGTACAACCCGTACGGCGACGACACGTGCTACGGACTCGCGCCCGAGGCGATGGTCGACTGGATCCGCCAGTTCAGCGACACCTACCAGGCCCGCACCGGTCGTCCACCGGTGATCTACACGTCGACCCTGTGGTGGGACAAGTGCACCGGCCGCGTCGGTGACTTCACCGCCACGAGCCCGGTCTGGGTGGCCCGCTACGCGGAGAGCATCGGCCCGCTCCCGCACTGCTGGACGGTGCACGCCATCTGGCAGCACACCTCCACCCCGATCGACCAGAACCTGTTCAACGGCACCATGGACGACCTCGTGGCGCTGGCCCGGGGCTGAGTCGTCCGGAACGGCGGCAAGCCATGCACATCGACAATCCCCAGGGCACGCCCTTCACCGTGCGGTGGCACGGCTACGACCGGAACGAGGTGGACGCGGAACTGGCCCGCCTGCGGCGGGAGCTGGACGTCCTCCGGGTCGACCGGGACGCCGCGCTGGCCACCGCCGACGACCTGGTCCGGGAGCTGGAGGACGCGCGCAGCGAACTCGGCGAGTACCGGGTGCTGCACGCGGGCTACTCCAAGGACAACGCCGTGTCCGGCTGCATCCGCTACCTGATGCACGTGGCCAGGCAGAAGGCCGACGCGTTCGAGACCGACGCGCGGGAGCGCAGCGAGCAGATGCTCAAGCGGGCCGAGGACGTGGCGCGGCAGCAGGCCGTGCTGCTCGACGAGGCCGAGCAGGAGACCCAGCGGCGGCTCGCGGAGGCCGACCAGCGGGCCCGCGCCATCGTGCAGCAGGCGACCGCCGAGGCGCACGCGCTGCTGGCCGGTCACCTGGACGTGCCGGACCGGTGGACCGCGGAGACCGAGCCGGACCTGCCGCTGCCCCGCATCACGTCCGGCCCGCTGCCGGTCGTGCAGCAGGAGGCCGAGCCGCAACGGCCCACGTCGGCCTGACAGCGGTTCAGCTGGTGAGGTCGCGGGGGTGGTCCACGTCGGCGCCGTCCGCGACGTCCTCGCACGGCACGTCCAGCGTGCTGTGGGTGCGCAGGTAGTCACGGGCTCCCGCGTCGCCGGTCGCCGACGCGGACACCCCCGCCCAGTGCTCGGTGCCGATCAGCACGGGGTGGCCGGGCGCGCCGTCGTAGGACGCACGCGCCAGCGCCTCGGGCGCGGCGAGCGCGCGGAAGCGCTCCACCGCCGCCGCGGTGACGCCAGGCGTGTCCACGGGCAGCACGACGACCGCCGCGACGCCGGAGCCGGTCAGCGCCGCCAGGCCGGCACGCAGCGACGACCCCATGCCGGTGGCCCAGTCGGGGTTGTCCACCACGACGCAGCCGGTCAACGCCGCCCGCGCGCGCACCGACGACGCCGAGGCGCCGAGCACCACGACGACCGGCGAGCACCCGGCGTCGCGGAGCACGCCCGCGGCCTGGTCGACCCACAGGGCGCCGCCGTGCGACACCAGCGCCTTGGGCCCGCCGAACCGCCGTCCGGCGCCCGCGGCGAGCAGCAACCCGGCAACCCGCATGGGGCCACAGTAGGGCCTGTCACACCAGCGCTCGGTGCCCCTCCAACTCCGCCCGGCCGGCCACCGACAGCTTGCGGTAGACCCTGGTGAGGTGCTGCTCCACCGTGCTCACGGTGATGTGCAACCGCATCGCGATCGCCCGGTTGCTGTGGCCACACGCGGCGAGGGTCGCGACCCTGCGCTCCGAGTAGGTCAACTCCGTCATACGCCGGAACACGTCCCGTGCCCCGGCGCGGTTCAATCAGCGTGCGATCGGGGCGCGCTCAGGTGCGCTCACGGTGAGAGATGCTCCAGGAGGAGTGCCGTGAGCAGCTCTGGGACCTCCTCCGGCACCCAGTGCGACACGTCCTCCACCATCTCGAACCGGTACGGCCCCGTGACCCAGTCGCCGGTGCTCAGCGCCGCCGTCGAGCCGAACACCACGTCCTCCGTGCTCCACACGTACATCGTGGGCACGGACACCTTCCCGGCCTTCCCGCCCGGACGGCCGGCCCGGTACCAGTTCAGGGCGGCGGTCAGCGCGCCCGGCTCGGACAGCCGCCGCACGTACTCGTCCACCCGGCTCGGCGGCACCCGCCACTCGAACATCTGCCGCAGCGCCGCGCCGTCCTCGGCCAGCATCCGCTTCTCGGTGGTGCTGTTGCGCCACTCGACCATGTACCCGGACCGCATGTGCTGGTCCTCGTCCGTGCGCAGGGCCTCGGCGAGCGCGCCGGGGTGCGGCGTGGACACCACGGCGAGCTTCCGCAGCCGTTCCGGGTGCTCGGCCGCCGTCCACCACGCCACCGCGCCGCCCCAGTCGTGGCCGACCAGGTCGAACACCGGCCAGCCGAACGAGTCCGCCACCGCCAGCACGTCACCGACCAGCGCGTCCACGCCGTACTCGGCGGCACGGTCCGGCCGCACGCCGGGGGAGTAGCCGCGCTGGTCGAACGCCACCGCCCGGAACCCCTCGCGGCCCAGCACCGCCACCTGGTGCTCCCACTCCACGGCCGCCTCGGGGAAGCCGTGCAGCAGCAACACCGGCCGGCCGTCCTCGGGCCCCGCCGCGATCGCGTCGAAGTCGCCCTCGTCCGTCCGCACGCTCAGCTGTTCGATCACCGTGATCTCCAGTCCCCTCCACCGGTCGGCCCGCTCGGCGATCATTCTCGCGCGCCGCCGGGCGTTCGACGGGACGTTCCGGCGGATGTCGGAGTGCGGCCGCCTACTCCGAAGCGGGCTCCGGGATGGGCCGGCCGGGTGTCGCCGGTGCACCAGGGCGAGGTAACCGGGACCCGCCACTCGGCCGATCGGCTCATCCCCGGTCGCGCTCGGGTGCCGTTCCGCCACGCACAGTTCAACCGTGGTCCGCTTTCCCCGATTCCGTATCAGGGGCGCTGCCAGGCGCTCTACATCAATGAGCCGGGGTGGCCGGAGATTGACGAGTCGTGAGGAGGTCGCCGGATGGTGCAGCACGCATCCGTGCGAGCCGACGTCGAGGTGGGGATCGGCGCGGACCGCGGCGACGCGGACACGCCCGGTCGTCCCGGGGTCAGGCTGGTCGCGGTGGGCGATCCCGAGCGGGCGACCGCCCGGTGGCTGGCCGAGGCCGAGCTGACCGAGGTGGTCGACGCGGCGCTGCTGGGCGACCCGCGCGCCATCGGCCAGGTCCTGGCGCGCATCCAGCCCCTGGTGCTGCGGTACTGCCGGGCGCGGGTCGGCTCGCGGGAACGCACGCTCGTCTCGGCCGAGGACATCGCCCAGGAGGTCTGCCTGGCCGTGGTGTCGGCGTTGGGCACGTACCGGTACGAGCCGGGCTCGTTCCTGGCGTTCGTGTACGGCATCGCCGCGCACAAGGTCGCCGACGCGCGAAGACGTGCGGTGCGCAGCCGTGCCGAGGTCGTGCCCGAGCTGCCCGACACGCCCGCCCTGGAGGACGGGCCGGAGCAGCGGGCGATGACCGGCGAGATGATCGGGCACGTCACCCAGCTGTTGCAGAGGCTGCCCGAGCGGCAGCGCGAGATCCTGGTGCTGCGGATCGCGGTGGGCCTGTCGGCGGAGGAGACGGCTGCGGCCGTGGGGTCGACGGCCGGCGCGGTGCGCGTCGCGCAACACCGGGCGCTGGCGCGGATGCGGGAGATGTTCGCCGCTGTGAACGGCTGACCGGACTGGCATCGTGGGGAGATGGCAGCCGCCCCTCATCCGCCGGTGCCGTCACCGGAGCCTTCGTCCCAGTCGTCGCCAGTGCCGTCACCGGAGCCGCCCGCGCATCCGCCGGGTTCGGCTCCCGCACCGTCGTCGACCGCGCCCGGGTTCGACGTGCTGCTGTCCGGCACGGTGTTCCTGGACATCATCTTCACCGGCCTGCCGTGCCCGCCCGCGCCCGGCACCGAGGTGTGGGCGGAAGGACTCGGCTCGTGCCCCGGCGGCATCGCGAACCTGGCCGTGGCGCTGAGCAGGCTTGAGCTGCGGACCGCGCTGTCCGCCGCGTTCGGCGAGGACGCCTACGGCGACTTCTGCTGGGAGGTGCTGGCCGAGCAGGAGGGCGTCGACCTGTCCTACTGCCGGCGGTTCTACGGCTGGCACTCCCCGGTCACCGTGTCCATGGCGATGGACCGCGACCGCTCGATGGTGACGCACGGCCACCGGGCGCCCGTGTCGGCCGACGAGATGCTGGACCCGCCGCCCCGGACGCGCGCGTGCTTCGTGCACGTGGGCGCCGAGGACGAGCGGTGGGTGCTCCAGGCCAAGGAGCAGGGCGCGCTGCTGTTCGCCGACATCGGGTGGGACCGGACCGGGCTGTGGGCGCCGGAGCTGATGCGCCGGCTGGAGCGGTACGACGTGTTCCTGCCCAATGACGCCGAGGCCCAGCGGTACACGCGGTGCGACACCCCGGAGCGCGCTGCTGCCGCGTTGGCCGAGCACGTGCCCGTGGTCGTGGTGACGCGCGGTGGTGGCGGGGCGGTGGCGGTCGACTCGGCGACCGGCGAGGTGGCGGACGTGCCCGGGTTGAACGTGGCGCCGCTGGACTCGACCGGGGCGGGCGACGTGTTCGGGGCCGGGTTCGTGCTCGGCACGCTGGCCGGGTGGCCGCTGGTGGACAAGGTGCGGTTCGCGAACCTGTGCGCGGCGTTGTCGGTGCAGCACTTCGGCGGGTCGCTGTCCGCGCCGGGGTGGGTGGACATCGCCACGTGGTGGCGGACGGTGTCGCGGCGGGCGGACGAGCAGCTGAAGGGGTACGGGTTCCTGGAGGACGTGCTGCCCGACCACGCGGGGGTCGAGGTGCGTCGGGCGAGCGCGACGATCAGGCTCCGCGCCACGCGCTGACGACCGTCCGGCCGACGTGAGGCTGATCACCCTTCCGCGCCTGGCGGTCGCCACCCGTCCGGCCCAGTGGGGTTTGACCACGGGCTTCTTTGGGCAGGAGTAACTTCGACACGGTCGTCGGAGATCACCCCGCGAACTTCTGCCCGTCGTCGGGCAACCCGCGGTGGTCGTCGTGCGACTTAGTCAGTGGGGGCTTCCCGCGGTGCTTGGAAGGGGTTGCTGGTTCAGTGTTCGCCGCGCGCGCGACAGGTCTGGTCAAGTTGATGGGGTTGTGCCTGATGGCGGGGGTGCTCGTCGCGGCGTTGCTGTTCCCGGTCGTGGGTGGTCTCGGGTTGGCGTCCAACCGGGCCGCGGACACCGTGGACCAGACCTCCGGTGAGTTGACCAAGGCGGAGCTGCCGCTGGTGACCACCGTGCTGGACATGCACGGCCAGCCGTTCGCCTACCTGTACGACCAGTACCGCATCCCGGTCCCGTCCGAGAGCATCGGCGACACCATGAAGGCCGCGATCATCGCGGTCGAGGACAAGCGGTTCTTCGAGCACAACGGCGTCGACTGGCAGGGCATCGCCCGTGCCGCGGCCAAGGCCGGTGTGGACGGTGAGACCACGCAGGGCGCCTCGACGCTGACCCAGCAGTACGTGAAGAACTACCTCGCGTTCGTCGTGGGCAAGGGCTCCGAGGAGGCGTACGAGAAGGCGACCGAGGCGACGATCGGCCGCAAGATCAGCGAAGCGCGCATCGCCACCCAGCTCGAGCAGAAGATGACGAAGGACGAGATCCTCACCGCGTACCTCAACGTCGTCCCGTTCGGCAACGGCGCGTACGGCGTCGGGGCGGCGGCCCGCACCTACTTCGACACCACCCCGGACAAGCTGACCGTGCCGCAGGCCGCGATGCTCGCGGGCCTGGTGAACGAGCCGAGCCGGCTCAACCCGGGCTCCGACGTGGACGCCGCGATCAAGCGCCGCAACACGGTGATCGACCGCATGCGCGACAACGGCGCGTTCGGCCCGGACGCGAAGGTCGCCGAGGAGAAGGCCGCCGAGTACAAGGCCGCCGACATCGGCGTCGTCCCCGACCTCAGGCTGCTGCCCAACGGCTGCGTCGGCGCGGGCGACGGCCCGATCTACGGCTTCTTCTGCCGCTACCTGATCGACTACCTCGACCAGGCCGGCCTGTCGACCGACGAGCTGCTGCGCGGCGGCTACACGATCAGCACCACCATGGACCCGGTCGCGACGCGCTCCGCGAAGGAGTCCGCCGAGTTCCACGTGCCCAAGACGCAGCCGGGCATCGCCAACGCGATGGCCGTCGTGCAGCCGGGTCCGGACAAGCACCGGGTGCGGGCGCTGGCCGCGAACCGCGACTTCGGCAACAACGCCGACGCCGGGCAGAGCGCCTACTCGATCCCGGCCGAGGTGACCAAGTTCGGCGCGGGCTCGATCTACAAGGTGTTCACCGCCGCCTCGGCGCTGGAGCGGGGCATCACGGGCATCGACCGGCAGATCGACGTGCCGAAGACGTACACCTCGCGGGTCTACAAGAACGGCAGCCAGCCGTACACGGTGAAGAACGCCGCCGACTACAAGGAGAAGATGACGCTGACCGAGGCGTTGGCGCAGTCGCCGAACACCGCGTTCATCATCCTGGAGGAGAAGGCCGGCCTGGACAACGTGGTCGACATGGCCTACCGGCTGGGCCTGCGCGAGTCGATGCAGGGCGTCAACCGCTCCGGCATCCCGCTCAAGGCGGACGGCTCCAACGGGCCGTCCCAGGGTGACCAGTACAAGCAGGACAACAGCGGCTCGTTCACCCTAGGCGCCGGTCCGACCAGCGTGCTGGAGCTGGCGAACGTCTCGGCCACGATCATGAGCGGCGGCAAGTGGTGCCCGCCGACGCCGGTGGAGAAGATCGTGGACCGCAACGGGAACCCCGTGCAGCTGAAGGAAGCGGCCTGCGACCAGGCCGTCGCGCCCGATGTGGCGAACGCGCTGGCCGTCGGCATGAGCGCGGACACCAAGCCCGGCGGCACGGCCGCCGCGGCGGCGACCACGGCGGGCTGGAGCCGGCCGATGATCGGCAAGACCGGCACCACCGAGAACCACCACTCGGTGGCCTTCATGGGCGCCACCCCCCAGTTCGGTGGCGCGGTCATGACCTTCACCGACGGCGCCCGGCCGCAGGTGATCTGCATCGGCAACCCGCCGAGGCTGTGCGGCAACAACGAGGCCAACGGTGTTTACGGTGGTCTGGTGGCTGCGCCGACCTGGTTCAGGGCCATGCACGTGATCCACGAGGGTCATGAGCCCGCGCCGCTCCCGCCGGTCGACCCGCGCTTCCGGTAACGGGCCTCGAACGCCCTTCCGTCACGGCTTACGTCACCTCTGACCTGGGCTTTTATAACGGACCAACACGAAACTACGGGGTACCTGAACACGGAGAGTCACTTTCCGTGGTCCTTGTCACCAAAAGGACCAGCATTCGCGCTGGGGGTTGCCCCTTCCTGTCACATCGGGTTACGGTCTCGGCCGCATGTCACGGTTCGGTCACCAATGGGACACGGCGTCGCTCCCCGAAAGCGGCGCCACCTGGATCCCCCGCCAGGCGTCCCCTTGGCCGGCCCGTGCTCCCCGATGCAGGAAGGCAATACCTTGGCACGGCACTCGAAAGCCAGTGGTCGACGCGCGTTCTCGGCGCCCCCCAACACCACCGGCAACCGCAGCTCCCACCGCGCGGACTGCGATCGGAAACCCATCAGCGGCAGGGTCGCGGCCGTCGTGGTCGCGGCCGGCGCCCTCGCCACCGGTGTCGGCGCGGCCGGCCCGGCGACCGGCGGCAGCACCCCGATCATCCCGCTGGCCGCCAGCGAGGACCTGATCGCGGCGCTGGCGCACACCTCGGGGCCGAAGGCGCCCGCGGTCAGGACGGTGCACGCCGTCCAGCCCGCGTTCGAAGCCGCGAAGCTCATGCGGTCCGAAGGGCTCCTCGTCCGGCAGCACATCGACCAGGCGATCAAGCACGCGTCGAACGGCTACACCGTGCGGCAGGCCGAGCTCAAGCAGCAGCAGGAGGCGCAGGCGGCCGAGCAGGCCCGCATCGCCGCCGAAGAGGCCAGGGTCGCGGCCGAGCAGGCCGCGCAGCGGGAAGCCGCCCGGGTCGCCGCCGAGCAGGCCGCGCAGCAGGAGGCGGCCCGCGTCGCCGCCGAGCAGGCCGCCCGGCGCCCGTCGGTCGTCAAGCCCGCCCAGGGCTCGTTCACCTCGGGCTACGGCGCCCGCTGGGGCACGACGCACTACGGCGTCGACATCGCGAACGCCATCGGCACGCCGATCCTGTCCGTGATGGACGGCGTCGTGGTCGAGTCCGGCCCCGCGTCCGGCTTCGGCCTGTGGGTGCGCGTGCAGCACAACGACGGCACGATCACGATCTACGGCCACGTGAACGAGACCCTGGTGTCCCAGGGCCAGCGCGTGCAGGCCGGTCAGCAGATCGCCACCATGGGCAACCGCGGTCAGTCCACCGGTCCCCACCTGCACTTCGAGGTGTGGATCAACGGCTCGCAGAAGATCGACCCGGTCGGCTGGCTGGGTGCCCGGGGCATTTCGCTCTGACGGACGCACCCCGACAGGCGACCGCCACTCGTTCTGCCCCGCCGGTACCCCGACCGGCGGGGCAGAGCTCTGTCCGGGGTTACCCCGGTAGTGCGCCCGCTAATCCTCCGAACTTCGCCGGGTGGACCTCTGGACATACCGACTGGTCGGTACCTGCGGTACGGTGGCGGTCCGAGCGTTCAGGGAGGCGATCGTGGGTCGTTGGGGAATCACCATGCCGTTGACCGGTGTGCCGGTGCTCGACCACCGCGCGCTGGTGGCCGAACTGGCCGATCTCGGTTACACGGACGTGTGGTCGGCGGAGACCGCGGGCACGGACGCCTTCACGCCGCTGGCCCTGGCCGCCCAGTGGGCCGACCGCATCCGACTGGGCACCGCCATCGCCCCCGTCTACACGCGCGGACCGGCGACCCTGGCCATGACGGCCGCCACGCTGGCCGAGGTGTCCGGCGGCCGGTTCGTGCTGGGCATCGGCTCGTCGTCGCCGGTGATCGTGCAGCGGTGGAACTCCGTGCCGTTCACCGAGCCGTTCAAGCGCACGCGGGACACGCTGAGGTTCCTCAAGGCGGCGCTGGCGGGCGAGAAGGTGACCGAGGAGTACGAGACGTTCTCGGTGCGCGGCTTCAAGCTGGAGCGCGCGCCCGAGCACCGGGTGCCGATCATGCTGGCCGCGCTGCGCCCCGGGATGCTGCGGCTCGCCGGGCGTGAGGCGGACGGCGCCATCACCAACTGGCTCGGCGCCGACGACGTGCCGAAGGTGCGCGCCGAGATGGGCGGCGGCGAGCTGGCCGCGCGGATCTTCGTGTGCCCGACCGAGGACGCCGGTGCGGCCCGCGCGTTGGGCCGGATGCTGATCAGCACCTACCTCACCGTGCCCGCCTACGCGGCGTTCCACGACTGGCTGGGGCGCGGCGAGGCGCTGCGCCCGATGCACGAGGCGTGGGCTGCCGGCGACCGGCGCGGCGCGGGCGCGCTCATCCCGGACGAGGTCGTGGACGCGCTGATCGTGCACGGCAGCGTGGACCAGTGCCGGGCACGGGTGGCGCGGTACGCGTCCAACGGCGTGGACACGCCCGTCATCGCCCTGCTGCCCACCGGCGCGGACCAGCTCGACCTGGTGCGCGCGCTGGCGCCAGGGGCCTGACGGTGGCGCGGCGGACCGGGGCGACGCCCGAGCGGATCGTGGGCGCGGCCGTGCGGTTGTTCGCCGCCAAGGGGTTCGACGCGACGACGGTGCAGGAGGTCGTCGACGCCGCCTCCGTCACCAAGGGGGCGCTCTACCACTACTTCGGGTCCAAGGACGACCTGCTGTTCGAGATCTACCGGTCGCTGATCGGCCGCCAGATGGCCGACCTCGACCGGATCGTGTCGGCCCGGCTCGACGCCGCGACCACCGTGCGGCGGATCGTGGTCAGCCTGGTCGAGACGACCGCCGAGAGCGTGGACGAGACGGCGGTGTTCGTGCGCGAGATGCACCGGCTGGGCGCGGACCGGATGGCGAGCTTCCGGGCGGAGCGGCGGCGCTACCACGAGACGTTCCGCTCGGTGGTGGAGCAGGCGCAGGCCACCGGCGAGTTCAGCTCCGCCGTGCCGGCCGACACCACCGTGCTGATCGCCCTGGGCGTGGTCAACCAGCTGCCCACCTGGTACCGGCCGGACGGGCCCAAGTCGCCCACCCGGCTCGGCGCCGAGATCGCCGACTTCGTCCTCGCCGGCCTCAGGCCCGAAGCCCCCGGCCGGTGAGGGGGGTCAGGCGGACTTCTCGGCCCGCTGACGCAGCACGGTCAGCGCCTTGTCGGCGTGGGCGTTCATGGCGAACTCGGATTTGATGACTTCGATCACGGTCCGGTCGGTGTCGATGACGAACGTGTGCCGCTTCACCGGCAGCGGCCCGAGCTTGCGCTTGACGCCGAACGCCTCCGCCACCCCGCCGTCGCCGTCCGACAGCAGCGGGTAGCCGAAGTCGTGCTTGTCGGCGAACTCCTTCTGCCGCTCCACCGAGTCGCGGCTGATCCCCACCCGCTGCGCCCCGACCTCGGCGAACTCCGCCGCCAGGTCGCGGAAGTGGCAGCTCTCCGCCGTGCACCCGGAGGTCATCGCGGCGGGGTAGAAGAACAGCACCACGGGGCCGCCGCCGAGCAGGTCGGACAGCCTGCGGGGGGTGCCGTCCTGGTCGGGCAGGGTGAAGTCGGGTGCCTGGTCGCCGGGCTTCATGTACGTCCTTCCGGAGGGTGTCGATCACGTCTCGCACGGTGCTCGCGACAAGGCAACCGTACGGTTCTCGCTAATCTCGTACCAGGCCGGGAGGTGTGAGTTGACGAGCATGTCCGACGTGGCGCGGGCCGCCGGGGTGTCCGCGGCGACGGTGTCGCGCGCGCTGCGCGGCGAGCCCGGCGTCTCCGAGGCGACCCGCCGGTACGTCACCGAGGTCGCCAAGAAGATGCGGTACGCGATCGCGCGGGACGCGTCCAGCCTCGCGGGCGGCCGGCGGTACGCCATCGCGGTGCTCACCGCCGACGTCGCGCGCGGCGACCTGCTCGCGGGCGCGGAGGGCGCGTTGCGCCGGGCCGGGTACGACGTGCTGCTCTACGTGCTCAAGGACGCCGACGCGCGCCGCCGGTTCTTCGAGGAGCTGCCGCTGGGCCGGCGGGTGGACGGCGTGCTGGCCCTGTCGGTGCACCTCACGGAGGCCGAGGACACCGCGCTCAAGAGCCTGGACGTGCCCGTGGTCCCGGTCCGCGACGAGGACCTGCGGGAGGCGCTGCGGCTGGCCGTCGGCCACCTCACGGGGCTGGGGCACCGGGACGTCGCGCTGGTGCTGGCCGGCGACATCGACGAGTTCTACGACGAGCTGCTGGTCGCCGAGGGCCTGTCGGTGCGTCCCGAGTGGACGCTGTGGTCGTCCTCCACGGTCGCGGGCGGCGAGCAGGTGGTGGACGCGCTGCTGGACGCCGAGAGCCTGCCGACCGCCGTCATCACCACCAGCGGCGAGGTGGCCCTGGGCGTGTTCCTGCGGCTTCGCCGCGACGGCCGCGACGTGCCCGGCGACGTGTCCATCGTCAGCCTGGAGGGGCCGGACCTGGCCCGCGCGGTGGGCATCACGGCGGTCGAGGGCGCCTGGCGGGAACGCGGCGAGCACGCCGTGGAGGTGCTGCTGGCCGGCCTGCGCGGCGAGGACCACGAGACCGGGCCGCCGTCGGTGCACCTCGTGGTGCGCGCCTCGACCGGCCCGAAGCCGGAACGGGCGAATTCGTGACGTCCAGGTTTGGGATCACTCACCTGGGTTATTAACCAGGGGCAAGATCCTGCAACCTTCGGGTGACCACTCGTCACCGCACTGGATTCGACTCGACGGAGAAGGCGAAGCTGTCCGACGTGGACGACGAGCTGGCGGCACTGGCCGAGGCCCACGGCGTGGCCACCTACTACGAGGACGCGGGACAACGCCGTGCGGACGTCGACCCCGACGTGGTGGTGGCCGTCCTCGCGCAGTTGGACGTGGACGCCTCGACGCCGGAGGCGGTGCGCCGCGCGCTCGCCGCGCCCGAACGACCACCCGCGACGGTCGTCCTGCGCGAGGGTGACGTGCTGGAGGAGACGGGTGCGGTCGACCTGGAGGACGGTGGACGGCAGGAGCTGCCCGCCGCGCTCCCGCTCGGCTACCACCGGCTCGGCGACCGCACGGTCATCGTCGCCCCGCGCAAGCTCCGGCCGGTGCCCCGGTCGTGGGGTTGGATGCTCCAGCTGTACGCGATGCGGTCGGCCGACTCGTGGGGCATGGGCGACTACGGCGACCTGGCGACGTTGGCCCGGCGCAGTGCCGCCGAGCTGGACGCGGGCGTGCTGCTGGTCAACCCGGTGCAGGCGATCAGCCCCACCTCGCCGGTCGAGCGGTCCCCCTACTCGCCGTCGAGCCGCCGCTTCGCCAACCCGCTCTACCTGCGGATCTCCGACATCCCGGCCTACGCGGACGCCGATCCGGAGACCCGCGCGGAGATCGACGCGCTGCGCCCGCCGAACGACACCGACTTGATCGACTACGACGCCGTGTGGTCGGCGAAGGCCCGTGCGCTGGAACTGCTCTGGCGGCGCCAGGAGCACCACGCGCCCGAAGGCGACCTGCTCGACTTCGCCCGGTTCTGCGCGCTCGCCGAGGTGCACGGGCCGGACTGGCGCGAGTGGCCCCCCGAGCAGCAGGACCCGGCCACGGCCACCGCCGATCCCGAACGGGTGGCGTTCCACGCGTGGCTCCAGGAGCTGTGCGAGCAGCAGCTCGCCGCCGCACGCCGGGCCGCGCACGACGCGGGCATGCCCGTGGGCGTCGTCCACGACCTGCCGGTGGGCGTGAACCCCGGCGGCGCGGACACGTGGGCCGTGCGCGACGCGTTCGCCGCCGACGTCACGGTCGGCGCGCCACCGGACGCGTTCAGCGGCCTGGGACAGGACTGGGGCCTGCCGCCGTGGCGGCCCGACCGGCTCGCCGAACAGGGCTACGAGCCGTTCCGCGCCGTGGTGCGCAGCGTGCTGCGGCACGCGGACGGCATCCGCATCGACCACGTGGCGGGCCTGTGGCGGCTGTGGTGGATCCCGCCGGGCGAGCCGCCCAAGCGGGGCACCTACGTCCACTACGACTCCGAAGCGATGCTCGCGGTGCTGACCCTGGAGGCGCACCGCGCTCGGGCGGTCGTGGTGGGGGAGGACCTGGGCACGATCGAGCCGAAGGTCACCGCGGCGTTGCACGAGCACGGCGTCCTCAGCTCGGCGGTGCTGTGGTTCCAGCGGGAGTACGACCTGCCGGACCACCCGCTGATCCCGCCGGAGAAGTGGACCGCGTCGGCGATGGCCAGCATCTCCACCCACGACCTGCCGACCGTGGCCGGGTTCCTCGCCGCCGAACACGTTCGGGTGCGAGCGGAGCTGGATCGGTTTGACGGGCCGGTCGAGGGGGAATACCGGGCCGCCGAGCGCGAGCGCGGCGAATTGCTCGAACTCCTCAAGCAGGAAGGCGTGGATGCCGATGACTTGGTTACCGCGTTCCACGCCCTGCTCGCGAAGGCCCGTTCCGTGCTCGTGCTGACATCGCCACAGGATGCGCTGGGCGAGACCCGCCAGCCCAACCTGCCGGGCACCACCGACCAGTACCCGAACTGGCGCATCCCGCTGCCCGTCGGGCTCGACGACCTGTTCGCCGACCCGAGGGTGCGCCGCGTCGCCGCCGTGCTGGCCGAAGGTCGCACCCCCCGGGTCGGCGGTGGCCGCCCGTGAAGCACGCGTACGCGGAGCACACGTCCGCGAACGACGCGTACGTGAATCAGTTGCACGTAAAGCACTTGCACGCGAAGCGGAACACCCACGTCACAGCGCGCGGCCCAGCCGCGAGGTATCGTCAAGCCGTCACCCGCGCCATGGTTGGAGGTGGCATTCACCCGTGAACACCGAATTGGTGTACCGCACCGGGATGGTGCCCGAACAAAGCACCCCACAAGGTCCCACCGCTCCGCTCCCCACCCCGCAGAGCAGCCCGGCGGACGCGCTCGAAGCGACCGTCGAGCGTGTCCTGATGGCGGTCCGGCCGTCCAATCTGGCCGATCCGCTGTCCGGCACCCGCCACGCCGAGGAATCCCTGCGCGCCGCCCTCCGGCGCGTCGACCAGACCTCGGACGACGCCCTGGCCCAGGCCGTGGCCTGCGCCGAAGCCGCCTGCGAACACCTGCGCTACGCCGAACTCCAGGAGGCCCGCCTGCTGCTGGTGGCCGCACGCGGCCAACTCGCCAGGTCACACACCGGTAGTAGTTGACCCTGCAGAACGACGCGGGTCGGATCGTCCCTGCTCGTCCCGGAGGAATCTTTGCGGCCCTGGCCCGGAACGCCCTACCCGCTCGGCGCGACCTACGACGGCGTCGGCACCAACTTCGCCCTGTTCTCGGAGGTCGCCGACCACGTCGAGCTGTGCCTGTTCGACGACGACGGCGCCGAGACCCGGTTGCGACTACCCGAAGTGGACGGTTTCGTCCACCACGGTTACATCCTGGGCGTCGGCCCAGGGCAGAAGTACGGTTATCGCGTGCACGGCCCGCACGACCCGAAGCGCGGGCTGCGGTGCAACCCGAACAAGCTGCTGATAGACCCGTACGCCAAGGCGATCGCGGGTGACATCGACTGGCACGAGTCGCTCTTCGGCTACGAGTTCGGCCACCCGGACGTCCGCAACGACCAGGACTCGGTCGGTCACGTGCCGCTGTCGGTCGTGGTCAACCCGTTCTTCGACTGGGCCAACGACCGGCCCCCGAAGACGCCGTACAACGAGACTGTCATCTACGAGGCCCACGTGCGCGGCCTGACCATGCACCACCCGGAGGTGCCGCAGAGCCTGCGCGGCACGTACGCGGGTCTGGCGCACCCGGCGGTGATCGACCACCTCCACAGCCTCGGCGTCACGGCGATCGAGCTGATGCCGGTGCACCAGTTCGTCACCGACCACGGTCTCCAGCAGAAGGGCCTGCGCAACTACTGGGGTTACAACACGATCGGGTTCTTCGCGCCGCATGCCGGTTACACCGCGATGCCCGAGACGGCGAACCAGGTGCAGGAGTTCAAGGGCATGGTGCGCGCCCTGCACGAGGCGAACATCGAGGTCATCCTCGACGTGGTCTACAACCACACCGCCGAGGGCAACCACCTGGGCCCCACGCTGTCCATGCGCGGCATCGACAACCAGGCGTACTACCGGCTGGAGGAAGACCAGCCGGAGTTCTACACCGACTACACCGGCACCGGGAACTCGCTGAACGTCCGCAGCCCGCACACCCTCCAGCTGATCATGGACTCGCTGCGGTACTGGGTGACCGAGATGCGGGTGGACGGGTTCCGGTTCGACCTGGCCGCCACCCTGGCGCGCGAGTTCTACGACGTGGACCGGCTGTCGACGTTCTTCGACCTGGTGCAGCAGGACCCGGTGGTGAGCCAGGTGAAGCTGATCGCCGAGCCGTGGGACGTCGGGCCCGGCGGCTACCAGGTGGGCAACTTCCCGCCGTTGTGGACGGAGTGGAACGGCAAGTACCGGGACACCGTCCGCGACTTCTGGCGCGGTGAGCCGGCCACCCTGGGCGAGTTCGCGTCCCGCATCACCGGCTCGTCCGACCTCTACCAGGACGACGGCCGCCGCCCGTACGCGTCGATCAACTTCGTGACGGCGCACGACGGGTTCACGCTGCACGACCTCGTGTCGTACAACGAGAAGCACAACGAGGCCAACGGCGAGGACGGACGGGACGGCGCGGACGACAACCGGTCGTGGAACTGCGGCGTGGAAGGCCCGACGGACGACCCGGACGTGAACGACCTGCGGGCCAGGCAGCGGCGGAACATGCTCGCCACGTTGCTGCTGTCGCAGGGCGTGCCGATGCTGCTGCACGGTGACGAGCTGGGGCGCACGCAGGCGGGCAACAACAACGTCTACTGCCAGGACAACGAGCTGGCCTGGGTGGACTGGACGCTGGCGGAGAAGAACCGCGACCTGGTGGAGTTCACCTCCGCGCTGACCGCGTTCCGCCGGCAGCACCCCGTGCTGCGCCGGCGCCGGTTCTTCCAGGGCAAGCCGATCCGCAAGGGCGACGAACTCCGCGACATCGCCTGGTTCACGCCGTCGGGTGAAGAGATGACGGAGCAGAACTGGGGCGACGACTTCGGCCGCTGCGTCGTGGTGTTCCTCAACGGCGAAGGCATCCCGGACCTGGACCAGCGGGGGATGCGGGTGCTGGACGACTCGTTCCTGCTCGCGTTCAACGCCCACCACGAGGACATCGAGGTCACCCTCCCCGAGGAGGGTTACGGCCTCCAGTGGACTGTGGTGGTGGACACCGCGACCGGCGAGGTGACCGCGCCTGACCAGGGCGAACCGGTGCCGGCGGGCGCCACTGTCACGCTGACCGCGCGGTCGTTGGTCGTGCTCCAGCGGACGGGCCAGGAATGACGGGCGGACGGGGAGCGGAGCGGGATTCCGCCGGTGGAGCGGCGCCGGCGTCCACCTACCGGATCCAGTTCACCCCCGACTTCACCTTCGCCGACGCCGAAGCGGTGGTCGACTACCTGGACGCGCTGGGTGTCGGCGCGCTCTACGCGTCGCCGGTGCTGGAGGCGGTGCCCGGCTCGACGCACGGCTACGACGTGGTCGACCCGACGCGGGCCCGTGAGGAGTTGGGCGGCGAGTCGGGCCGGGTCGCGCTGCACAAGGCGCTGAAGCGGGCCGGTCTCGGGTTCGTGGTGGACATCGTGCCCAACCACATGGCGGTCGGCCACGACGACGGCAACGCGTGGTGGTGGGACGTGCTCCGGCACGGCCGCGTCTCCCAGTACGCGAAGTACTTCGACGTCGACTGGGACTCCGGGCCGCTGCTGCTGCCGTTCGCCGCCGACCAGGACTCCGAGGAGGAGCACGAGCACTACCGGCTGGTGGACTGGCGGCGCGGCAACTCGGAGCTGAACTACCGGCGGTTCTTCGACATCACCTCGCTGGCCGCGGTGCGCGTCGAGGACCCGGAGGTGTTCGAGGCGACCCACGGCGAGGTGCTGCGGTGGGTGGCGGCGGGCGAGGTGACGGGGCTGCGGGTGGACCACCCGGACGGCCTGGCCGACCCCGGCGGGTACGCGCGGCGGCTGAAGGAGCGGTCGGGCGTGTGGCTGGTGGTCGAGAAGATCCTCGGTGCGGACGAGCGGCTGCCCGCGACGTGGCCGGTCGACGGCACCACCGGCTACGACGCGTTGCGCGAGGTGTGCGGGCTGTTCGTGGACCCGGCGGGCGAGGCGGGGTTCACCGCGCTGGCCGAGGAGTTCGGCGTGCCCACGGACTTCGCCGCGGTCGAGCACGAGTGCCGCGACCTGGTCACCCGCACCATCCTGCGCGCCGAGGTGCGCCGGATCGCGGCCCTGGTCCGTGACGTCGACCGCGAGCAGGCCGAGCAGGCCGTCGCCGAGGTGATGGTCCACTTCCCCGTCTACCGCTCCTACCTGCCCGAAGGCCTGGACGCGTGGGCGGCGGCGGTGAGCGCGGCGACGTCGCCGGCGGCGGCGGAGCTGGACCGGCAGGTGCGCGCCGAGCCGCACGGCGAGCTGGCCACCCGCGTCCAGCAGACGTCTGGGATGGTGGTCGCCAAGGGCACCGAGGACACCGCGTTCTACCGGTACAGCCGGTTCGTGGCGCTGAACGAGGTCGGCGGCGCGCCGGACCGGTTCGGCGTGCCGCCGGAGGAGTTCCACGCGCGGGCGGCGTTGCGCGAGTCCGGGTTCCCGGCGGCGATGACGGCGTTGTCGACGCACGACACCAAGCGGTCCGAGGACGTGCGGGCGCGGCTCGCGGTGCTGGCCGAGGTGCCCGACGAGTTCGCCGAGCTGGTCCGCCGGTGGGCCGCCGCGCACCCGATCGACGAGCCGTCGCTGGCCATGCTGGCGTGGCAGTCGCTGGTGGGCGCGTGGCCGATCACCGCCGACCGGATGCGCGGCTACCTGGACAAGGCGGCCAAGGAGTCGAAGGTCCGCACCACGTGGATCGACCACGACGAGGAGTTCGAGGCGGCCGTCGCGGCGTGGCCGGAGCAGGTGCTGGCCGGTCCGGTGGCGGCAGAGGTGGCGTCGTTCGTGGACCGGATCGTGGCGGCGGGCTGGTCCAACGCGCTGGGGCAGAAGCTGGTGCAGCTCACGGCGCCGGGCGTGCCGGACGTGTACCAGAGCACCGAGCTGTGGGACCTGTCGCTGGTCGACCCGGACAACCGGCGGCCGGTGGACTACGAGGTGCGGCGGCGGCTGCTGGCGCGGATCGAGGACGGCTGGCTGCCGGACGTGGACGACTCGGGCGCGGCCAAGCTCCTCGTCGTGCGGCGCGCGCTGCGGTTGCGTCGGGAACGGCCCGAGTTGTTCCGCGGCTACCGGCCGTTGTCGGCGTCGGGCACGGCCGCGTCGCACGTGGTCGCGTTCGAGCGGAACGGCCTGGTCGCGGTGGCGACCCGGCTCCCGGTCGGGTTGGCGGACGCGGGCGGCTGGGGTGACACGGTGCTGCCGCTGCCGCCCGGGGAGTGGACCGACGTGCTCACCTCCCGGCCCGCCGCGCCGCTGCTGACCGACCTGCTCGATCATTACCCGGTGGCACTGCTGGTCAGGGGAGATCGGTGACTTTCGCGGTGTGGGCGCCGTCGCACGAGCGCGTTCGGGTGCGGGTGGACGGTCGGGACCACGAGATGGCAGCCGGGGACGGCGGGTGGTGGCACGCGGACGTGTCCGAGCCCGTGGGAGCCGACTACGCCTTCCTGCTGGGCGACTCGGACGACGCGCTGCCCGATCCGCGCTCGCGGTGGCAGCCGGACGGCGTGCACGCGGCGTCGCGGGTGTACGACCACTCGGCGTTCACGTGGACCGACCAGGCGTGGACCGGGCGCGGGCTGCCGGGCGCGGTGGTCTACGAGCTGCACATCGGCACGTTCACGCCGGCCGGCACGTTCGACGGCGCGGTGGAGCGGCTGGACCACCTGGTGGAGCTGGGCGTCACGCACGTCGAGGTGATGCCGGTCAACTCGTTCGACGGCACGGCCGGCTGGGGCTACGACGGCGTGCTGTGGGGCGCGGTGCACGAGCCGTACGGCGGCCCCGACGGGTTCAAGCGGTTCGTGGACGCGTGCCACGGGCGGGGCCTGGCCGTGCTGCTGGACGTGGTCTACAACCACCTCGGGCCGTCCGGCGCGTACCTGGACCGGTTCGGGCCGTACTTCGCGGGCAGCAACGACTGGGGGCCGGGCCTCAACCTGGACGGCGAGGGCGCCGACGAGGTGCGCCGGTACGTGATCGACAACGCGCTGGGCTGGCTGCGGGACTTCCACGTGGACGGCCTGCGCCTGGACGCCGTGCACGCGCTGGTGGATCGCAGCGCGCTGCACGTGCTGGAGCAGTTGGCGGTCGAGGTGGACGCGCTGTCGGCCGCCGTGGGCCGTCCGCTGACGTTGATCGCCGAGTCGGACCTGAACGACGCCCGCCTGGTGACCGCGCGGGAGGGCGGCGGGTACGGGCTGCACGCGCAGTGGGCCGACGACCTGCACCACGCGCTGCACGTGGCGTTGAGCGGCGAGACGTTCGGCTACTACCCGGACTTCGAGGGCGCGTTGGGCCGGACGCTGCGGGACGTGTTCCTCCACACGGGCACGTGGTCGTCGTTCCGGGGGCGGCACCACGGCCGTCCGGTGGACCGGCACCGGCTGCCCGGCTACCGGTTCCTCGCGTACCTCCAGAACCACGACCAGGTCGGCAACCGCGCCACCGGGGACCGGCTGTCGGCGACGGTGTCGTGGCAGCGGCTGGCGGTGGGCGCGGCGATCGTGCTGTCGTCGCCGTACACGCCGATGATCTTCATGGGGGAGGAGTGGGCGGCGGGCACGCCGTGGCAGTTCTTCGCGTCGTTCCCGGACCCGGAGCTGGCCGAGGCGGTGCGCACCGGGCGGCGGCGCGAGTTCGGCCGGCACGGGTGGGGCGAGTCGGAGGTGCCCGACCCGATCGACCCCGAGACCGTGCGCCGGTCCACGCTGCGCTGGGACGAGGTGTCCGCGCCCGGCCACCGCGAGCTGTTCGACCTGTACCGGGCGTTGATCGCGCTGCGCCGGTCACGGCCGGAGCTGGCGGACCCGCGGCTGGACCGGTTCGTGGTGCGGGAAGAGGGATCGGTGCTGGTGCTGCACCGGGGTTCGCTGAGGGTGGTGTGCAACCTCGGGCCGGACGCCGAGGTCCGGCTCGACGCGTCGGTGGGCGAGGTGCTGCTGTCGTCGCCGCCGGTGGGGGCGGGGCTGGAGGTGGACGGGCAGGTGGTGCGCCTGCCCGCCGACTCCTTCGCGATCGTGGTGGTCAGTCCGCGGCTTCCGGGGCGAGCCAGCCCACCTCGGTGAGCTTCTCGGCGAGCTGCCGGCCGGCCAGCGCGACCTGGTCGGCCAGGTGTCTTCGCACCTCGGGCCGCTCGTCACCGGCGCGCCGGGCCGCGTCGTAGGCCGCGACCAGCCGACGTGCCGCGTGCACCACTTCGACGTTGTGCCACTCGTCGAAGTGGTGTCGCCGCGGCTCGACGGCACCAGTGGGCCGCCCTGCGGACTCGGTCGGTTCGGCGGGCTCCAGCGGCCCGACCGGTTCTGCCTGCTCTGCGGGGTCGACGGGCTCGGTGGTCGAGTGCACCGCGCGCACGGCGTGCTGCGGGCCCAGTTCGGCGGACAGGTCGAGCAGTTTCAGCGCGATGGTGTGCAGCTTCACGTTGTGGTGCTGCGACATCCGCACGAGCAGCTGGAAACCCTCCTGGGGCGTGCAGCCCTGCACGGCGGCTATCAAGCCGGTGGCCTGCCCGATCACGGTGCGCGTCTGCACCGCCTTGCGCAAGCCGGCGATCTCGGCCTCCAGGCCGGCGATCCGCGCGGTCAGCGAATCGTCACGGCCGTTGTCCCCGACCACGGTCGGGCTCCTCTCGCACGTCGGTACCGGTCAGCCAGGCCGGCAGTGCGAGAGCGTCCGGATACGCGGTCGCAGGCACAGGCAAGCCCACAGCTCTCGCTGACCCAGGGTCCCCTCGCGGGTGCCGGGTGGCTTGCGGCTGGCTTTTCAACCGCGTAGACGATCACCGTAGTAGAGGGCGGGCGGCCCGGCGAAATTGGAGGGGTTCAACGGGGCGGCAGAACCCGGAACTCATCCCCGTTTCAGGGCGGTGACCAGGCCTGATGGGCATTTCATGGGATTGTGACGAAGTGTGCGGTGATGAGGTCGGAGTTTCCCCGTCCGGGTGAGGGGTACTCCTGGACAGCAGGAAATGTCTGGAGAGAGGACCGGTCACATGGGTACCGAGGACAAGTTCAGCAACAAGGCTGAAGAGCTCAAGGGCCGGACGAAGGAAGCGGTCGGCGACGCGACCGACAACGAGCAGTGGCAGGCGGAGGGGCGCGCGGAGCGGGCCAAGGGCTCGATCAAGCAGGCCGGGGAGAAGGTCAAGGACGCCTTCCGTGGTGACAAGAGCTAAGACGACCTCCAGCGCCGCCACGTTCGTGCCCGAGGGCGCGGACTTGGCGGCGCTGCGACGTGCCGCCGCCGGGTGCGAGGGCTGCGAGCTGTACAAGCCGGCCACTCAGACGGTGTTCGGCGCGGGACCGGAGGACGCCCGGCTGGTGCTGGTCGGCGAGCAGCCGGGTGACGTGGAGGACCGGCAGGGCGAGCCGTTCGTCGGGCCCGCCGGCCGGCTGCTGGACAAGGCGTTGGACGAGGCGGACCTGGCCCGTGAGGGCGTCTACCTGACCAACGCGGTGAAGCACTTCAAGTTCGTGCCGGCGGAGCGGGGGAAGCGGCGCATCCACAAGACGCCGTCGCGCGGTGAGGTCGTCGCTTGCCTGCCGTGGCTGCACGCGGAGCTGTCGCAGGTGCGGCCGGACCTGGTCGTGTGCCTGGGTGCGACGGCGGCGAAGGCCGTGCTGGGGAGCGCGTACAAGGTGAGCGAGCGGCGAGGGCGGCTGGAGCACGTCGAGGACTACGACGTGATCGCTACCGTGCACCCGTCGTCGGTGCTCCGCGCTCCGGATCGTGACGAGGCGTACCGGGGTTTCCTGGCCGACCTGCGCGTGGTGCGCTCGCACTTGGGTTGACCGCGCTCCGCTCGATCGCGCGCGGGTGCTCTAGCTTCGGGTGCTCTCGACTGTGCTGCTCTCGGCGGGACGAGAACGTGAAGCGGCCCCCTGACCGCTTCCCGCACTCGGTGCGGGCCGAGCTGGACTGGGCTCGGGGTCACGGGGGCCGGGTGGCTGCCTGGGATTCGCCCAGACCACCTGGGAAAGGTCGGTCCTAGCGGACAGCCACCTCACGACGAGTCCTATAGCTATTCAACTTCGGACCACCTCCTTCCTCGTGTACCGCGAACCTATGTGAGGTGCCGCGGACCTCGCAACGGATATTTCCCGCCGGTCCACCAGGTGGACCTGATCACCGTCCCGTTCGGTCGCGCCGGCCCGGGATGCGTTGTGGCCGCAAGGGGTCCGATTCCCGCCGGACCGCGATGCGTTGTGCGGCCAAGGTTGTCGGCATGGACTTCGACGGCAAGGTCGCGCTGGTCACGGGCGGCAGCAGGGGTATCGGTGCGGCGGTCGAGGAGACCGTGGCCGTGCTGGGCGGTTGGACGTGTTGGTGAACAACGCCGGGGCGTTCATCGTGGCGCCCGTGGAGGACCTGGGTGTCGCCGAGTTCGACCGGACCTTCGACGTGAACGCGCGTGCGGCGTTCGTGGCGGTGAAGGCGGCGTTGGTGGGGCTGACGAAGGCGTTGGCGCGCGAGTTGGGGCCGCGGGCGTCACGGTGAACCGGGTGCACCCCGGTGCGACCGACACACCGACTCGAACCCGGCGGACGGTCCGGGAGCCGACGTGGTCCGCGGGTGCCCGCGGTCGGGCGTTACGCCTCGCCGGTGGAGGTCGCCGCAGCGGTCGCGTTCCCGGCGTCCGACGAGGCCCGTTACGTGACGGGTGCGCAGTTGCACGTCGACGGCGGCTCCACCGCCTGACCCCCGCGTGAGTCCTAGGACTCACGCGGGGTGTGGGTGGGTTAGCCGGCGTTGACGTCGATGCACGCGTAGAACGCGTTGGCGGTGTCACCTATGTTCCAGATGGCGAGCACCGTCTGACGGCCGGAGGCGCCCAGGTTCACCGTGTGCGACACGGTGGCCGGGGGCTGCTGGTTGCCGCCGTCGAAGAACCCGACCCGCCTGCCGCTCACGTAGTACTCGTAGTTCGCGGTGCGGTGCCGGGCGGTGAAGGTCCAGTTGAAGGTGACGGACCGTCCGGTGGAGGCGACCCGCCAACCCTTGTTGTCGTCGTTCAGCTCGGCGAACCGGGCGACGCCGCCGTTGCAGCTGCGCAGGCCCTTCGGGCCTTCGACGCTCTGCGGCTCGTACTTGATGTCGCCGCACGGCACGAGACCGCGGGCGCACTGGGCCTGACGGCTGGGCGGTGACGACACGTAGCCGTGCGCGTACGCGGGAGCTGATGGCAGGACGATCGTCACGAGCGGCGCGACGAGCACGCCTGCCGCCACCGCGGCGATCCTTCGGCGGAGTGACATGAGGACTCCTTCGGTCGGATGGGCGGAAACGCTTGTGGCGAACGCCGACCCGAGTGCGCGTGGGTGCGGAACAGGCGTTCACCCAACGCGGCGGCAGGTCTAGACCATACTCTCTGTGATTGGTTGATGACAACTGTTACAGGCGGAGCTGGTCAGGTGTTTGTCCTGTCCGATCGAACCCTGCGGTGTCCGGACCTGGTTCGCGGAGGTGCTTGCGGAGTCCGAACCTGGTTCGCGGGGTGCTGATCACCGGTGGGTGACGGGCCATGGCAACAACGGACAGGACTACGACCACCCACCTGCGCACGACCAGCCCTGGCACACTCCTGAACGTGGTCTCGTTACGGATGAGTCCAGCCCTGTGGGCGTGGATGGGCCTGATCTACACCGGTCTGGGTGTGTTCACGGTGGTCAACTCTCTGGTCGCGAGTATCGACTTGTGGCCGCTGGCGCTGATGGGAGTGCTGTTCCTGCTGGGCGGCGTCCACGGCTTCGTCGCCTGTGTCCAAGCTCGCCGAGCGGGCGTGAGGTGGCTTGAACTCATCGAGTCGGGAGCCCTCCGGTTGGCTGCCGAGGAACGCGTGCGCGCCCAGCGGGAGCAGGCGGACCGGGCCCGTCGGTCCGCAGTCGAAGAACTCGATCGCGCTCGGCATGGGCAGGGAGGGCCAAAGCATCTCCTGCGGTCGCGATACCGACCGGATCTGACCGAGCGGCTCGACCGGGTACAGCGGATGCTCGCGGCCGGATCGTTCATCAGCGCGACCCGGGAACTGGAGGATTGGCGCGCCAACACCGCAGACAGCGCTGAAATCGTCGAAATCCACAGGCTGCTGGACCAAGTCGAACGCGCCAGAGCCGAAGCCGCGACCGGCCGGGGGCGGGCGAAGCGGCGGTGGCGACGGCGGTGATCCTCGTCGTACTGGTGGCAGCGGCGATCGTGTTCGCGCCGCCGTTCCTCGGGCAGTCCTGGTGTCCCCAACCCGAAAATCCGCAAAGTAGGGCTGGACAACCGGCTCACCCAGCGTCCGGACCTGCTTCGCGGAGCGCAGGCCAGAGGCACGTCGCCCAGCGAGGTTCGAGCGGAACGGACATGGTTGGCCGGAGAACGTGACCGACCACATGGCAGGGCTCCGCCGCCGCCATCCGTCGCTGCGCAGGCTGGAACGGAAGAGCGGCTTCCTCGTCGAGTGGTGGAGCGACGGCGAGCTGCTGGTCCTCCAGGACTCGCTGGACGGGCAGTCGACGGCACGGGTGCCGAACCTGAACCGTGCCAAGGCCGTGGTGCGGACATGGCGCCTGGTCACCCCGCTCACTTGACCGGCGCGCCGGCGAACGGCCGCCCCGCATCGAGGCCGTCGCCGGGCTGCTTTCTCACGGGCGCCCGATGAGTGCAGTGCCCGCATGTAGTGCCGAGGTGCACCGAAGACTTCCGGGGCGGCTGGATGGTCACGTCCCCTTCGATCACCCCCGCTGCCAACCACGCGCTTCGACCAGGTCGAAGACCGCCTGCCAGTCGTCTGCCGAGGTGTCCGGGACGAACACGTCAGGGAGCGCCCCCGTGAGTTCCGGGTCGAAGGAGCTGCGGACCTCATCCCGGTGCAGTTCTGACATGCGGGGGCATGATGCCTGGCCAGCGCCGTGGTCACAGCCGGATTGCGTGGGCGGTCGCCGCCGTGTGACCTGCGGGCCGGGCTCGACACTGCCGTCGGCGGGTAAGAGCGGACATTCGGCGGGTCCGGGGCCGCAAACCCGTTGGCAGGCCACGGGTGCCGCTGCTACGTTCCCGGCGACCGCGCGAGAGATCGAGGAGGTGGTACCCGTGAACGTATCGACATGGGTGCTCCCCTCCGGGGTCGCGGTCGGGCGATAGGCCGTCCGGGAGCGCCGTTCGCGAGCACTCCCGAAAGGCACGACCATGGGGTTCACCTCCGAACAGCGCCTCGACGACGGCGTCCTCGAACGTGAATTCACGCTAGGCGAGATCCCAGGCATCCTGTGGACGCCCGGACCCGCATCCGCATCCGCACCGGCGCCGCTGATCCTGCTCGGCCACCCCGGCGGACTGCGCACGATGTACCCACGACTGGTGGCCCGGGGCCGGCACGCCGCGGCGGAGCGTTTCGCCTCGGCCACCATCGAACTTCCCGGAGGCGGTGACCGGCCCCGTTCCGCCGTCGCCGACGAGGCTCGCGCCGACCTGCGCCGGGCACTGGAAGCCGGTGAGCCGGTTGCCGACGAGATCGTCGACCGGCTGGTCCTCCCGTTGGTGGACAAGGCGGTCCCGGAATGGCGGGCCGTCCTGGACGCCCTCCTCGCACTGCCGGGGATCGGCGGCCAGGTCGGGTACGCGGGAGGGGTGATCGCCATCGGCATCCGGCTGGCGGTGGTCGAGCCGCGCATCTCGGCCGCCCTCCTGTTCGCCGGGAGCTTCGTGCCCCGCACCATGGTCGAGGAGGCCCGGCAGGTCACCATTCCGCTGCAGGTCCTGCTGCAGTGGGACGACGCGGGGAACGACCGGCAGCTGGCCCTGGAGCTGTTCGACGCCTTCGGCTCCGAGGAGAAGACGTTGCACGCCAACATGGGCGGGCACACCGGCATCCCTCAGTTCGAGGGGGACGACGGGAACCGGTTCTTCGCCCGGCACCTGAAGTGAGACCGACCCGCCGGGCCGGCAGCGGACGACAGCAGCTTCTACCGCCCGTGGGGAGGCGGGCTCCCCGGCCTCTGGTGTCGGCACATCACGTTCCACACCGCAGGCACGAGCCTCCACGTCGTGCTGGGTGACGCGGGCGACGGCGGACTGGTCCCATCGGCGACCGCCATCGCGGTCCTGCACCCCGCGACCCCGCTCCCGGAATGGGCGACCCGCTGACGAACCGGCCCCCGCACCCTCGGTCTCCGCTCGGTGGGCGGCTGCACCTCCACAGCGCCAAGTCGTCCGGGCCGCGGCACGGCGTCTCCACGACCCCCGACGCGGGGCGGGGCGGTTGTGCCAGCATGGGGCGCATGCCTGTCACCCCCGAGAGTCCTGCCGGGTCCGCGGACGTGGCCGTGGCCGTGGCCGTGGTCAACGACTACGACAGCTTCGGCGAGGCGTACGCGGTCGAGAACGAGACCAGCCTCCTCAACGCCTATTACACGCTTCCCGCCATGCTGAACCTGGCCGGGGACGTGGCCGGCAGGCAGGTCCTCGACGCCGGCTGCGGCTCCGGCCCCCTGTTCGCGGCGCTGCGCGACCGGGGCGCCACCGTGAGCGGCTTCGACTTCAGCACCACGATGGTCGAGCTGGCCCGGAAGCGGCTCGGCGCCGACGCGGCCCTGCGGGTCGCCGACATCAGCGGTCCGCTGCCGTACCCGGACGCCTCGTTCGACGACGTCGTCGCGGCCCTGGTGCTGCACTACCTGGAGGACTGGACCGCACCGCTGGCCGAGCTGCGGCGCGTGCTGAGGCCCGGCGGCCGGCTGATCATGGCCGTCAACCACCCGATCATCTTCAAGCTGATCTATCCCGAACGCGACTACTTCGCGACCGCCGAGTGGTCGGAGGAGTACACGTTCAACGGCCGGAAGGCCGTGCTCACGTACTGGCACCGGCCGCTGCACGCGATGACGGACGCCTTCACCGCGGCCGGTTTCCGCACCGCCGTCATCAGCGAACCGCCCCCGGCGCCGGAAGCCCGCGAACTCTTCCCCGACGAGCTGGCGAAGTATCCCTCCGGGGCCTTCCTGAGCTTCCTGTTCTTCGTCCTGGAGGCCGTCTAGCCGCTGCGGCGCGGCACGGACGACGGTGTCGGCGCGTGTGGCGCCAGGAGCCGTTCGACGTGCGGACGCAGTTGGTCAGGGCCGAGCACGGTTGTCAGCGGCGAGTTGGCGATCGCGGTCGACCGCTCGTCGGCGCTCTCGGCGATGGCGTCCGCGGTGCGCCCGCTGCCGCGCAGCACCACCAGCGGGCGGTTGCGGCACAGGCTGTGCTCGGCGTCCTGGAACGTGATCGCACCGCCGTTGACCAGCACGGTCAGCGAGGACCGCGGCCCGGCCACCACGTCGGCCACGTCCGCGAGCCACGGCGACTCGTCACCCCACGTCCTGCCCGGGACCAGCACCAGGTGGGTGTGGTTCGGCTCGAACGCGACCGCGTCGACGGCGACCTCGGCGGCCACCCCGATCAACGGGAACCGCCCGCCCTCCGCCGCCCTGGCCCGGCCGACGGCCCGCATCACGCCGATGTCCGTGCCACCGTCGACCACCACGGCGTCGCGCTCGTCCAGCACCGCGACCAGACCGCGCAGCACCGCTTCCAGCGCCTCCAGGTCGGCCGCGTCCATCCCGGCGGCGCCGCCGACGAGCACCAGCACAGGCCGGCTCACCGGCAGCCCCGCACCGCTCAGCCCGGCTTTCGACGTGACGCGCACCGTGTCCACGATCGGCGACCGTACCTGTGCGCGCCCCGTCCCACGCCGTTCCACCCCCGATGTCGGGTGCGCCAGGACCTACAGCTCCAGGCCGGTGAGCACCAGGACCCGCTGCTCGGTCAGGTCCTCCATGGCCGCACGCACCCCCTCGCGCCCGGTGCCCGACTCCTTGACGCCGCCGTACGGCATCTGGTCGGCGCGGAAGCTCGGCACGTCGCCCACGATCACCCCGCCCACCGCCAGCCGCTTCGCCGCGCGGAACGCCAACCGGACGTCGTGCGTGAAAACCCCGGCCTGCAACCCGAACCGGGACGCGTTCACCCGGTCGAACGCCTCGTCCACCGACGGGACGGAGTCCAGCACCACCACCGGGCCGAACACCTCCTCGTCCACCACCTTGCACGCCGCCGGCACGTCCGCCAACACGGTCGGCTCGTACGTCGCGCCGCTCCGCCGGCCGCCGGTCAGCACCCGCGCGCCGGCCGCCACGGCCTCGTCCACCCACGCCTCGACGCGCCGCGCGGCAGCCTCGTTGATCAGCGGGCCGACGTCGGTGGCCGGATCGGCCGGGTCACCCGTGCCGAGCTTGCGCACGTGCGCCACCACGGCTTCCGCCACCGCCGGGTACACGTCCTCGTGGACGTACACGCGTTGCACCGAGATGCACGACTGCCCGCCCTGGTACATGGAGAACGTCGCGATCCGCTGCGCCGCCCGGTCCACGTCAGTCCAATCAGGACAGACGACGGCCGCCGCGTTGCCGCCCAGCTCCAGCACGACGTGCTTGCGCGGCACGCGGTCCAGGATCGAGTAGCCGACCGGACCCGATCCGGTGAACGACACCACCGGCAGCCTCGGGTCCTCGGCCAGCGCGCCCGCCACCTCGTTCGGCACCGGCAGCACCGACCACGACCCGGCGGGCAGGTCGGTTTCCGCCAGCAGCCCACCCAGCAGCAGCGCGACCAGCGGCGTGGCCGGCGCGGGCTTGACCACGATCGGGGCGCCGACCGCCAACGCGGGCGCGACCTTGTGCGCCACCAGGTTCAGCGGGAAGTTGAACGGCGCGATGCCCAGCACGGGACCGCGCGGCGCCCGCCGCACCAGCGCCAGCCTGCCGTCCGCCGTCGGATCGGTGTCGAGCCGCTGGAGCTCACCGGAGAACCGGCGTGCCTCCTCGGCCGCCCACCGGAACGTCGACACCGCCCGGGTCACCTCGATCCGCGACCACTTCACCGGTTTGCCGGACTCGGCGGTGATCAGCGCGGCCACTTCGCCGGCACGCTCGGCCAGCCGCCGCGACACGTGGTCCAGGGCCGCCGCACGGGCGTGCGCGGGCAGTGCGGCGAACTCCTCGGCCACGGCGTGCGCGGCGGCCACGGCGCGTTCCACGTCCTCGGCGGTCGCGTTCGACGTGACGCCGGCCAGGGCGCCGTCGTGCGGGGTGCGGACCTCGACCAGGTCCTCGCTCGTCGCGGGCTGTCCCGCGACCCAGTACGGCGTCGTCACTGAATGGCTCCTTCGAGTACGTCGAGGCCTTCGGCCAACAGGTCGTCCGGGATGACGAGGGGCGGCAGCAGGCGGATCACGTTCCCGCGGGTGCCGCAGGTCAGCACGACCACACCGGCCGCGTGGCAGGTGGCCGCGACCCGCGCGGCCTCCTCGGCGGACGTCAGCTCCACGGCCAGCATCGCGCCCCGGCCGCGTGCCTCCACGACCGCGTCCAGGCCGCGCAGGCGGGGCAGCGCGGTCGCCTCGATCCGCCGGGCGGCGGCGTTGAGGTCCAGGTCGCGCATGGTGTCGATCGCGGCGGACGCGGCGGCGCACGCCACCGGGTTGCCGCCGTACGTGCCGCCGAGCCCGCCCGCGCGCACCGCGTCCATCACGTCCACGCGTCCGGTCACGGCGGCCAGCGGCAGGCCGCCCGCGATGCCCTTCGCCGTGGTCACCAGGTCCGGCACCACGCCTTCGTGGTCGCAGGCGAACCAGTCGCCGGTGCGGCAGAAGCCCGTCTGGACCTCGTCCGCGACGAGCAGCACGTCGTTGCGCCGGCACCAGTCGGCGAGCGCGGCGAGGAACCCCGGCGCGGGCACGATGAACCCGCCCTCGCCCTGGATCGGCTCGACCACCACGCACGCGACCCCGTCCGGCTCCCCGATGGCGTCCACGGCGCGCTGGGCCGCTTCCCCGCCGGTCAGGCCGTCGTGCAGCGGGTAGGAGCCGGGCACGCGGCGCACCTCGGGCGTGAACGGTCCGAACCCCTGCTTGTACGGCACCTCCTTCGCGGTCAACGCCAGCGTGAGGTTGGTGCGGCCGTGGTAGGCGTGGTCGAACGCCACGACGCCCGGCCGTCCGGTGGCGTGCCGGGCGATCTTGACCGCGTTCTCCACCGCCTCCGCGCCGGAGTTGAGCAGCACCGAGCGCTTGTCGTGCCCGCCGGGGGTCAGCTCGGCCAGCCGTTCACAGACCTCCAGGTAACCCTCGTACGGGGTGACCATGAAGCACGTGTGGCTGAACCGGTCGATCTGCTCGTGCACGGCGCGGGCGACGCGGGGCGCGGGGTTGCCGACGCCGGTCACCGCGATGCCGGAGCCGAAGTCGATCAGCCGGTTGCCGTCGACGTCCACCAGGAGGCCCGGCTCGGCGTGGTCCACGAAGACCGGGAGGGTTGAGCCGACACCGGCGGCGACCGCGCCCTTGCGCCGTTCGGCCAGCTCACGCGAGCGCGGGCCGGGGATCTCGGTGCGCAGTCGGGCCATGGGACCAGCATCGCCCCTGCGGCGGTGCGGCGACAGTGTCCAGTGTGGCGAGCTTCCCCGCGGGTGTTGTACACAGTGTCCATGGCTTTGACGGTCGGGGCGCTGGCCCGCGAGGTCGGTCTGACCGTGCACGTGGACGCCGGGCTCGACCGGGTCGTGACGTGGGTGCACAGCACGGAGCTGGCCGATCCGACGCCGTTCCTGGAGGGCGGCGAGCTGCTGCTGACCACGGGGATCGCGCTCGGGCCGCACGCCGAGTACGTGCGGCGGCTGGTGGCGGTGGGCGTGGTGGGCCTCGGGTTCGGGACGGGGCTGAGCCATTCGCACGTGCCTGACGGGTTGGTCCGGGCCGCGCGGGAGGCCGGGCTGGCCTTGCTGGAGGTGCCTCGCGCCACGCCGTTCATCGCGATCACCAAGGCGGTGTCGCGGGCCGTCGCGGCGGACGAGTACGCGGCCCTTGCACGCACCAGCGAGGCACAGCGCGCGCTGACGCGTGCGGCGGTCGGCGAAGGGCCTCTCGGTGTCGTGCGGCGGCTGGCGCGGCTCCTCGACGGCGGGGCGGCGTTGCTGGACCCGAGCGGCGCTCCGGTGCACGTCGTGGGCTCGCTGCCCGACCTCTCCGGTGACGTGCGGCGGCTCGCGGCGTCGGGCGGTCCGGCAGGGGCGGCGTGGCGGGTGGGGGAGCGGCACGCCGCGATGCAGGTGCTCGGCCGGCGCGGGTACCTGGCCGTCGCGGCGGACCGGCCGCTGGACGCCGGGGTGGTGAACACCGCCGCGTCCCTGCTCACGGTGGCGTTGGCGCGGTCGGACGAGGTGGAGGGGGTGCGGCGGGACCTGCGGGAGGCGCGGTTCCGGCTGCTGCTGGCGGGTGTTCCGGTGGACGGGGTGCCGGACGGGCCGTTCCGGGTCTTCGTGCTGCGAGACGGGGTTGAGCCGTCGTCGGGGTTCTGGCCGTCTGGGTTCTGGGCGGAGGTGGACGGACGGGTGGTCGTGCTGGCGCACGAGGTGGACGTGCCCGCCGCCGCGTCGAGCCCGGTGGACGTGCGGGGTGTCGCTCGCGGGTATCGGGAGGCACTGCGGGCGTGGGAAGAAGGGGTGGCGACGTTCGAGGAGGTCGCCGGGGCCGGTCTGCTGGCGGCGGACGCGGCCGACTTCGCCGCCGTCCTGCTCGCGCCGCTCGACGACGTGCTGCGTAGGACGGTGCGGGTGTGGCTCTCGTGCCACGGTCAGGCCGACCCGGCCGCCACGCGCCTGGGCGTGCACCGGCACACCGTGCGGAACCGGATCCGGCGGGTGGAGGAACTTCTGGGGCGTTCGTTGGAATCCGCCGGTGTGCGCGCCGAATTGTGGCTGGCCCTGCACGCTTGACCGATAAGGTCGTCGGGCACCGCCGCCCAGGCCCTTACTCCGAGGGGACTCCTTGGCGCGCTTCCGATTCCTGGCCCGCGCGGCCGGTGTCGTGACCGTCACCGCGGTGCTGCTCGCCGCCGTGCTGACCAGCCCTGCCGGCGCCTGCGTCTGCTTCCCGGGCAACGAGGCGCTGCGCTACCAGCAGGCGACGCACGTGTTCTCCGGCAAGGTGGTCAGCGAGAAGGTCGAGGTGCGGGACGGCCACGACGACCGGTACCGGTACGGGGTGGTCGTGCGCGCCGAGTACAAGGGCGACGTGCCGCGCTTCGTCACCGTCGTGACGCTGAAGAACTACTCGTGCAGCTTCAGGATGACGGTGGGCGTCGAGTACCTGGTCTTCAACCGGCTGGCCTCGTCGGACGGCCTGCTGCAGATCGACCAGTGCGGCGGCACCCGGTCGGGTGCGTCCGGCCCACCGGTGACCACGTCGCCGTCCTCTCCCGGCATGACGACGACCCCGCCCAGCACGGCACCCTGTGCGACCGCAACGCCGTGACGGATGCGCCGATCGGATGTCGAGGTTCACTCCGTTGGGTGATCTCCGGCGCTCATCCGACGGGTTCGTCGCCCATGACCGGCCCATGCTCGTACTCTTCGTCCGGGTCGGTGCCGTACTGCGCCGGCCTCACCCCGTCCACCTCGCCGAGGGCGTCCACCTTGGCCGCCGGGTCGTCGATGAACTCGTCGATCGTGGGCTCCCGCTCGCGTTCGGTCATGCCGCGGAGGTACCCAGCTGGCGGCCGTCCGACACGGGTGCGGGAACCCGAAGAAAAGACGGGTTTGTGACGAGCGCACTGCGGGTAGGTGGATTCGATAAGGACGAACGGGGTGGCTCGCCGCGTCACACGACCGGTAGCTTCCGGCCTCCGGGCCGGCTTCGTCGACACAGCGGAGGTTCAACCGGATGTGGGACGGTGACCTGACGGGAGAGGTGGTCGACGGCAGGTACGCCCTGGGTGTCCTGTACGGGTCGGGCGGGATGGCCGAGGTGTACCGCGCGTTCGACACCCGCCTCGACCGGAAGGTCGCGATCAAGTTCTTCCAGGGCGAGGCCTCCGGTGAGGACCGGATCCGGCTCGACCGCGAGGCGCAGGTGCTGGGCGCGATGCGCTGCCCCGGCCTCGTCGAGGTCTACGGCACCGGCGTCTTCCGCGGCCGGCCCTTCTTCGTGATGCAGGCGGTCGACGGCGGCACGCTGCGGCGGCGGATGCGCGGCGCGATGGCGCCCGAGGTGGTGGCCACGGTCGGCGCGCAGATCGCGGGCGTGCTGGCCTACGTGCACTCGCAGGACGTCGTGCACCGGGACGTGAAGCCGTCGAACATCCTGCTCGACGCCGAGGGGCGGCGTGCCTACCTGGCCGACTTCGGGCTGGCGCTGCAAGGCCAGGTCACCCGCGTCACCCGGTCGGGGATACTGGTCGGCACCGCCGGCTACCTCGCGCCGGAGCAGGTGCGTGGCGGCGACGTGCTGCCGGCCGCCGACGTCTACGCGCTGGGCCTGGTGCTGCTGGAGTGCCTGACCGGGCGGCCCGAGTACCCCGGCGGTGACACGGAGGCGGCGCTGTCCCGGCTGCACCGCGAGCCGCGCATCCCGGCCAACCTGCCGGAGCCGTGGACCGCCGTGCTGACCGAGATGACCGCGTCGGACCCGACCAAGCGGCCGTCCGCGGCGGAGTGCGAGCGGCTGCTGGACGAGGCGGCGCGGTCGAGCGTGGGGCTGCTGCCGCTGGTCGAGGTGGCGGTGGTGGACCGGGCCGAGGTGGCGGTGGCGGACCGGGCCGAGGTGGCGGCCGAGCCCAAGAAGGGCAACAACCGGCTGTTGTTCGCCGGTGCGGCGGTGGCCGTGGGCGCGTTGACGCTGCTGGGCGTGGTGACGCTGGGGGACGCGTTCGCGCCGGGGGCAGGCTCGGACCCGGGCTCCGGCGAGGCCGGTCAGACCACGACCACCGCGCCCGCTCCGGTCGCGGAGCAGGCGTCGAAGAGCGGTGTGGCGGACCCCGCGACGTCTGCCGGAACAGTGCCGGACGGATCGCCGGCGCAGGTGCGACCGGTGGGGACCGGGACTGAGGACGGCTCGGTCGGCGGGGTCGCCCCCGGCACGGGGACGGACACCGATACCGACACCGGGACCGGGTCGGACCACCCGGCGGACGACGACGAAGTCGCCGGTGGCGGCAACACCAAGCCGCCCAGGGAGCCGGTCGACCCGGCGACGAAGGCGCCGGCGAACCCGCCGGAGGTCATCGCCCCGTCGCCCGTGACACCGACCGCGGTCGGCCCACCGGCGAGGGAAGGCGCGACGACCGGCCGAGGCTGACGCCCGGTTCTGCGCTGTGGGGTTCGACGCGTGGCGTTCGACGCGTGGGGTTCGACGCGTGGGGTTCGACGCTGTGAACAGACCCGTACGGCCCGCACGGCAACTCCGTGCGGGCCGTACGGCGTAGAAGTCGCGTGGGCGCGTGGGCGTGTCAGCGGAGGGCGGGGAGGAGCTCGGCCTTCGCGAAGTCCAGGAATTCCGGCTGGTGGTCGCCGCCGATCTGCACGAGCGCCAGATCGGTGAAGCCCGCGTCGCGGAACTTGGCCACCGCCTCCACCACCGGCCCGACGTCCGGTCCGCACGGGATCTTCGCGGCCACGTCCTCCGGCCGCACGAACTGCGTCGCACCGGCGAACCCGGCCGTCCCCGGCAGCTCCGCGTTGACCTTCCAGCCACCCGCGAACCACCGGAACTGCTCGTGCGCCCGTTCGACGGCCTTGTCCCGGTCCGGGTCCCAGCAGATCGGCAGCTGACCGATCTTCCGAGACTGACTGCCCTGGAACACGTCCCACTCCTGGCTCAACGACGCGTCCGGCTCGACCGCCACCATCGCGTCGGCCAGCGGCGCGAACATCCGCACCGACTGCCCGCCGGACACCGCCACGGCGATCGGCACCCGCTGCTCGGGCAGGTCCCAGAGCTTCGCCGAGTCCACCCGGAAGTGTTGACCCGAGTAGTTGACGTACCCGCCGTCGAACAGCTGCGAGATGATCTCCACCGCCTCGCGCAGCAACTCGTGCCGCACGTTCACCGGCGGCCAGCCGCGCCCGACCACGTGCTCGTTGAGGTTCTCCCCGGCGCCGATGCCCAACGTGAACCGGTTGCCGGACAGCAGCTGCACGGTCGCTGCCTTCTGCGCCACCACAGCCGGGTGGTACCGCACCGTCGGGCACGTCACGTAGGTCATCAGCTCGACGTGGTCGGTCGCCTGCGTGACCGCGCCCAGCACGCTCCAGGCGTACGGGGCGTGACCCTGCTCGTCCAGCCACGGCGAGTAGTGGTCGCTCATCACCTCGAAGTCGAAACCGGCCCGCTCGGCCAGCGCGGCGTGCTCGACCAACTCGCGTGGGCCGGCCTGCTCGGTCATCAGGGTGTAGCCGATGCGCACGCTTCCTCCTACGCCATGGGCAGGTCGGTGAGGTCCGCCCGCAACTCGTCGAGTTCCTCGTAGACTGCCGACGCCCCGGCGTCCCGCAACTCGGCCTCGCCGAAACCACCCGTGAGAAGGCAGACCGAGGGCAGGCCGGCGCGTTGAGCGGCTTCGCAGTCCCAGACGGAGTCGCCGATGACCACCGCGCGACCGTTCCCGTCGACCCGCCGCAACGCCACCTCGATCAGGTCCGGCGCGGGTTTGCTCTGGTCCACGTCGTCCGACGACGTCGACATGACGCCGGACGCGTCGAGCAGCTTCAGGTAGTGGTCCACGTGGTGGCGCTTGCCGGAGGACGCCAGCACCACCGTGCAGTTCTGGTCCATGGCGGCGGCGATCAGGCGGTGCGCGCCTTCCAGCGGTCGGATTTCGGCCAGCATCGGCTCGAACGCGGCTTCCCACGCGGTGCGGATGGCGTCGCCGTGCTCACGTTCCACGTGGTCGCCGGCGACGGCGCCGACGAGCTTGTCCCCGCCCATCCCGATGGCGCGGTGCAGCCGCCAGGTCGGCACGGTGATGTCGAAACGCCGGAACGCGCGGAACCAGGCCACCGCGTGGTGGTAGTTGGTGTCCACCAGCGTGCCGTCCACGTCGAGGACGAGCGTGTTGGTCATGGGGCCTGGTTAACCAGGCCGGACCACCCGCAAACCGCCCACCGCGAGCCCTCCACCCGGACACCCCGAACCTTCCAGTCGGACACCGCGAACCTCGCGCTCACGACGGCTAGGCCGGTTCGAAAGGCCGGACCGGCTTGCTCGCGGTGCCCGACAGCGCGACTCGCGGTGTCCGACCGGATGACTCGCGGGCCGGGGCGGCGTGTTCGCGGTGCCGGACCGGACGACTCGTGGTGTCTGGGTGGAGGACTCGCGCGGGGTGGGGTGGGTTATTGGGATTGGGCGTCTAGGAACTGTTCGATCAGGCGAGCCCATTCGGCGGGGGCTTCGAGGGCGGGGGCGTGGCCGCTGTCGAGTTCGGCCCACTGCGCGCCGGGGATCATGTCCGCGAGGGCGCGGGTGGTGGCGGGGGTGATCAGGCGGTCGTGCTTGGTGCCGATCACGAGGGTCGGGACGGTCAGGGACGGTGCTTCGTCGCGCAGGTCGGCGCGCTGCACGAGGTCGACCTGTTCGGGGGTGCCGGGCGGCACGGTGAGGGCGATCAGCTCGAGGAAGCCCTCGGCCTGCTCGGACGTCATCCGCCGGTGGAACGGCTCGCTCAGCACGATCGACATCAGGTAGCGCGCCAACGTGGTGCGGTCGCCGTCCAGCAGCCGACCCCACTTCTGCATCCGCGCCCGGGTGTCGTCGTCGATGCGGGCGAACCCCGCGGTGAGCACCAGGGCCGTCACCCGCTCCGGGTGCCGCTGGGCCGCGCGCATCGCCACCGCGCACCCCATCGAGAAGCCGATGATCGCGAACCGCTCCTCGCCGTCGGCGGCGGCGACGAGGCGGTCGGCCAGGTCGTCCAGCTCCAACGGCGAGGTCGCGCGCGGTGTCGTCCCGGAGCCGGGGAAGTCCACCGCGTGCACTTTGCGCTTGCGCGACAGCTGCGGGATGAGCGGGCTGAAGTTCGCGCGGACGGTGCCACCGGCCCCGTGGGCGAGCAGAAGTGCGGGAGTCACCCGGCCGATTCTGCCGGGCCAAGGAGGTGCGCCGGGGCCGTTTCGGCAGGAAGGCGGCACGAACCCGGTCCGCGACCACCGAGAACACCGGGTTCACGGCTGATTGGTGTGCAAGCACACAGGCACGCGGCTTCGGTTCGCCGCGACAGATCGGGGTTCAGCCGACGTAGATGCGGATCGTCGTGCCGTTCTCACGGGTGTGCACGCGGACGAGATCGCACAGGAGGTTCACGAGCACCACGCCGTACCCGCCGTGCGCGCTCACGCCGGGGTTGCGCCTGCCGACCATGAGGTTCGGGATCCGGCCCGCGTCACGCACCTCGCACACCACCGCGCCGCCCTCGCGCCACAGGAACAGCGTCCCGAAGCCGCCCGCGTGCACCACGCTGTTGGTGGTCAGCTCGTTCACCGCCAGCACCAGGTCCTCGACCTGGTCGGCGGACAGGCCCGCATCGGTGGCGAACCCGGCCACCAGGCGTCGGGTCGTGCTCAGCGCGTCGAGGTCGAACCGGCGGGTCAGGGCGTCCGGCGGCGGTGGCGGCAGCGGCCGGTTGAACTCCTCGGCGATCAGGTACGGCTCGCGGTAGTTGGCGCTCGGCCGGCGGTGCTCGCCCTCGACCATGATCGGGTGCGTGGCCTCCGCGTCGCGCACCGCCTCCGGCGTCAGGTTCGCCGTGTCGTACGGGCACAGGATCCAGGCCGGGCGGTCCTCGAACGCGGTGTTGATCAGCGCCTCGTGCTGCACGCACGCCGGGTACTCCAGCTCGGTGCGGTCCGGCCACGTCGGCTCGTCGATGATCCGCACCCGGCCGTTGGCCGCTGCCTCGGTCGCGTGGTTCGTGAACGTGGACAGCACGCCGGGGATGATGCGCCCCGGGTTGCGCCCGGCGCGCCTCATGTCCAGGAACTCGACCCGGTCGGCCTGCCCGCCCAACGCGCCGCGCAGCAGGTCGATGCCGTGTTGCGGCACCGCGACGAGCACCGGCTCCCCGGCGGCCAGGCCGTCGCGCACGAACGGCAGCGTTCCCGCGAGGTACTGCTCGTCATCGCGGTAGAGCAGCGCCTCGTGCACGAAGTCGACCACCGGGGGAACCTCCGAACGGTTGCTGGCAGGAGGCCTGCCCGTTCAGTATCGCGCCCAAACGCCACCGCCGAGCGGCCTGCGGAGGCAAACACGCGTCGACGGGTCGAGTCCGCGCGCGGTTTCGGCCTCGACGACCGCCCGCAGACCGGGAAAGAGCTCCGCCATCTCGTGGAATCCCAGCCGGTGGTAGTACGGGCCGTTCCACGGGATGTCGCGGAAGGTGGTCAAGGTCAACGCGTCGAGGCCCCGCACCGATGCCCACTGCCCGACGTGGTCCAGCAGCGCCGCGCCGATGCCGCGCCGGGCGTGGTCGGGGTGCACGCTGATCTGCTCGACGTGGGCCGCGCCGTCCACCACCTCGACCGCGACCCAGGCCACCGGGTGCGGATCGGCGGCCACCCAGACGTTCAGATGCGCCAAGGTCTCCAGCGGCATCGGGTCGTCGTCGGCGATCTCCGGCATGCCGAAGTCGCGGAACGGCTCGCCGGAAGCGCGTTCGATCTCGGGCAGCAGGGGCAGTTCCTCGGGCCGTGCGGGGCGGATGTCCACGCCAAATGGTCAACCGGCGGTGAGGTTCTGCTCAACCTCATTCGCGAGCGCTTCGAGGAACCGCGCCGGGAGGTGCTCGTCCGGGCAGCCGTCCACCTCGAGTTCCGCGACGCTGCCGCCCACCCCCGCCAGGGACACGTGCAGACAACCCCGGCAGCCGTGGTCCGCCAGCGGTTCCCAGGTGAGGAGGAGCCGGTCGTAGTCGGCGGCCAGCTGGACCTGCATCTGCTCCTGGTGCCGGCGGAGGATCAGCACGTCGTCCGTTCGGCCGACGACCTGGTACGGGGCCGGGAGCCACGATGCGAGGCGCACCGGGTCGGCGGCTGCGTTGAAGACGAGGTCGGGCAGGGCCGGTACATCGCGTCTGACGTGGATGGTCACGGCGTGACGGTTACCCCGTTCGAGCGCGCGCACACCGGGTAACCGGCGGTCATGACGACAATCGAGGAACCGCCAGAGGAGCCCGTCGGCGACCCGGTCGGCCCGGTCAGCCCGGACGACCTTGTCGACCAGGACGACCCGATCGACCCGGACGAGGTCGCGGAGGAGGCGCCCGTCGACCCCACCCCGCAGGAAGTGGACGAGTACCGGCACCTGATCGGCGACGACCCGAACGGGTGAGCAGGGGCAGGACCGGGGGGCGCGAGCGCCGTTGCGCGGGCCGGTCGGTGCGGGTCGGTCGGGTGGGCGCGCGGCTACTCGGCTGAGCCCGGCTCGGTCATGGTGCGCATCGCCCGTGCCTTCAGCGGGTCGGGGAGGACGCGTCCGGCGACGGCTTGCGCCTTGTTGCGCAGCGACGCGGCCACCACGTGGTCGGCACCGGCCATCATCGCCTTGAAACCGGCCCGTGCGACGTCCGCCGGGTCGTCCTTCGGCCCCGTCGCCACCTTCGTGTCCGTCATGCCCGCCCGGCGGAAGAAGTCCGTGTCCGTCGGGCCCGGCATCAACGCCGTCACCGTCACCCCGCTGTCCCGCAACTCCTCCCGCAACGCCTGCGAGAACGACGCCACGAACGCCTTCGACGCCGCGTACACCGAGTGGAACGGTCCGGGCGCGGTCGCCGCCACCGACGAGGTGAACAGCACCCGCCCGACGCCCCGGTCCACCATCGCCGGAACCAGTCGCTTCGCCAGGTGCACCGCCGACCCGATGTTCAGGTGCACCACCCGCAGGTGCGAGCGCAGGTCGCTGTCGTCCACGAAGTCACCGCCGACGCCGACGCCGGCGTTGATCGCCAACGCGCTCACCGGCCGCCCGAAACCCTCGACCACCGCGGCCAGGTCCTCGTTGCCCTCGAAGGTCGCCAGGTCCGCGCGCACCGGGTCCACCCGCGCGCCCCCCTCGGCCAACTCCCGCGCCACGTCCTCGACCAGGTTGTTCTCCGCCGCCACGACCAGGTCGAACCCGTGTTCGACGAGCACCTTCGCCAGTTCCAAGCCGATCCCGCTCGACGCGCCGGTCACCACCGCCAGCGGCCTCTCCGCAGCACTCATGGCCGTCGACTACCCCCAGTCGGATCACCCAATCCGGTTTCACCCGATGTGTTCGTGGGTACTCCCCGGTACCTCACAAGCAGCGGTTGGCGGTGACGTATGTCCGGACGGCCTGGCCAGGTCGGTGTGCTCGACGTGGGCTGCTTCAGCGCCCACCTCGTCGTCGTGTCGGGCTCCCCGCTGCACCCGGTCGTCTCGCACAAGACCCGGCTCCGGCTCGACCGCACCCTGGACCAGGACAACCGAATCCGCCCGGAAGGCGTCGACCAGGTTGTGGCCGCTGTCCGCACCGCACACCGCATCGCCGAACGGGCCGGCGTCGCGGAGGTCGTCCCGTTCGCCACGTCCGTCATCCGCGACGCCGCCAACGCCGACCACGTGATCAGCGAGGTCGCCCGCCGCACCGGCACGCTGCTGCGCGTGCTGCCAGGCTGGGAGGAGGCGTGCCTCGCCTACATGGCCGCGCGGCACTGGTTCGGCTGGCACGTCGGTCCGCTGCTGGTGCTCGACGTCGGCGGCGGTACGGTCGAACTCGCGGCCGGTGACGACGTGGAGCCGTCGTTGGCCCTTTCGCTGCCGTTGGGCGCTCGGACGTTGACCCGGAGGCTCGCCCTGGACCGGGCGGCGGCACGGAACGACCGCGCCCACCGCGCCCACCGCGACCACCGCGGCCTGGAGCAGGAGCAGGTCCTGGTGCACGACCGGGTGGTGGCCGCGCTGGGGGGCGAGAGCGTCGCGGGCCACCGGGCCGTGGGCTGCTCGAAGGTGTTCCAGCAGCTGGCGCGACTGGCCGGCGCGCGACCGCAGCAGGACGGGCCGTTCGTGCGGCGCACGCTGAGGCTCTGCGACCTGCGCGGCTGGATACCGAAGCTGGCCCGGATGCCGGCGCCGAGGCGGGCGCGGTTGCCCGGCATCTCGCGGCACCGCGCCGAGCAGTCGCTCGCCGGCGCCCTGGTCGCGGAGGCGTTGATGGTGGCGACCGGTCAGGACGAGGTGGAGATATGTCCCTGGTCCACCAGAGAGGGCCTGCTGCTCACCCTGATCAGGGCGGGCGATGACGAGTACTGCCGGGTGGCGTGAAGGGATCGGGATGCTGGCGCTGTCGGTCGAGGCCCACCGGACGGGGTGTGCGGTGGTCGTGGCGACCGGGGAGTTGGACCTGGCGGGTGCGCGCCGGGTGCTGGACCGGATGGACCGGTTGGTGACCGAGGGGCGGGACCGGATCGTGCTCGACATGTCGGGGGTGTCGTTCTGCGGCGCCCAGGCGATGAGCGCGTTGGTCCGGACCAGGGCACGGGCCCAGCGGTCGGGGGGCTGGCTGCGGTTGGCCGCCGTGCCGTCGCACGTGCGACGGGTGTTCGAGCGGACGGACCTGGACCGCTTGTTCCCGCGCTACCCGGACGTGGCGGCGGCGGCGACCGGACGTGCCGTGCCCAGCGGTGGTGCGGGTGGTGGGGCAGCGGCGGCCGGCGGTGGCGGACGTGCGGCGTCGGCAGGTGGCCCGCGTGCGGCGTCGGCAGGTGGCGGGCGGGTGGCTTCGGTCGCCGGTCGGCGTGCGGTGTCGAGGGGCGGGCGGGCGGTGTCCGGCGGTGACGGCGTCGCGTCGAGGGCCGGGGATGGGCGTGCGGAGGCAGCGCGCTCGCATGTGGCGGCGGCTCGTGGAAGAAGGGCGTCCGGCGGGGATGGGCTGGTGGCGGCGGGTGACGGGCTTGCCGCGTCTCCGGACGGCGGGCACGGGGTGGACGGCGGCGAAGGGGTTGCCGCGTCGGCGGCTGTGCGGGGTGCCGCGTCGACCGGCGGCGGGCTGGGCGGGGTGGACGGGTCGGCACGCGACCGGCTTGCCGTCGCGGACGGTGAGGGGCGGGCTGTTTCGAGCGACGAGCGACGGGTAGTCGAGCGGAAACCACCGTCTCAGGCGAGGTGATCCGCATGGCTACGACAACGCGTCTGCCGCATCCGGTCCGAGGGGCGGCGATGGCCGTCGCGGTCGTTTTCCTCTTGGTCGGCGTGCTCGGGTTCATCCCGGGCGTGACCTCGAACCTCGATCAAATCACGTTCGCCGGCCCGGAGTCGGGCGCGCACCTGCTCGGCGTGTTCCACGTGTCGGTGCTGCACAACGTGGTGCACCTGCTGTTCGGCATCGTGGGCCTGGTGATGGCGCGCAGCGCGCCGAGCGCCAGGGCCTACCTCGTCGGCGGCGGCGTGGTGTACCTGCTGCTGTGGCTCTACGGGCTCATCGTGGACGAGGACAGCGCGGCGAACTTCGTGCCGGTCAACAACGCCGACGACTGGCTGCACCTCGGTCTCGGCCTCGGCATGATCGCGCTGGGCCTGGCGCTCAAGGGCAACCCGAACGCCCGTAGCGCCTGACCTCCGTTGATCCCCCTATCCAGTGATAGCCCCCGGCGCATGATCCGTCGGGGGCAGGGTAGTCGGTGGTCGTCACGAGCCCGTCGAGGTCCGGAGGCGACCGCCGATGCCGCACGACCCCTCTACCCGCCGACGGGCCGCCGTCTGCCTGGCCATCGCAATCCTGCTGGCCGGTGCCACACACGCCGCCGCGCGTCCGGCCGGGGGCGTGATCCTCGGCGCGAATGACGTGGACGCCGTGCCCGGCAGCTACATCGTCGTGCTGCGCGACACGAACCCGCAGCAGACCGCGAGCCTGGCCACCGCACTGGTCGGCCAGTACGGCGGCCAGATCAAGCTCACCTACACCGCGGCACTGAGCGGTTTCTCGGCCGCGATGACCGAGGCGCAGGCGAGCGCGCTGGCCGCCGACCCGTCGGTCGAGTACGTGGAGCAGGACGGCATCGCGTACGCCACCGACACCCAGACCGACCCCACCTGGGGCCTGGACCGGGTCGACCAGAAGGCCCTGCCGCTCGACTCCAAGTACACCTACGCCACCACCGCGTCCGACGTCACCGCGTACGTCATCGACACCGGCATCCACAAGGCGCACCCCGACTTCGGCGGCCGTGCCGTGGACGGCTACGACTTCATCGGCAACGACAAGGAGACGGAGGACTGCAACGGTCATGGCACGCACGTCGCGGGCACGATCGGCTCCACCACCTACGGCGTGGCCAAGGGCGTGAAGCTGGTCGGCGTCCGGGTGCTCGACTGCAAGGGCTCCGGCCAGTGGTCGCAGGTCATCGGCGGCGTGGACTGGGTGGTGCAGAACGCGGTCCGGCCCGCGGTGGCCAACATGAGCCTCGGCGGCCGGGCGCAGTCCTCCCTGGACAGCGCGGTCCGGAAGGCCGTCGGGGCCGGCATCACATTCGCCGTGGCCTCGGGCAACGACAGCCGCGACGCGTGCGACACCTCTCCCGCCCGCACCCCCGAGGCGATCACGGTCAACGCCACCGACAAGTCGGGCAGCCGGTCCTCGTTCTCCAACTACGGCACGTGCACCGACATCTTCGCACCGGGCTCGGACATCACTTCCACCTGGAACGACGGCGGCACCCGCACCATCGACGGCACCTCGATGGCCGCTCCGCACGTCGCCGGCGCGGCGGCCCTGTACTTGTCCGGCTCCGCCGCGTCCGCACCGGCCGACGTGGCGAAGGCGTTGACCGAGAACGCCACCGCCGGTGCGGTGAAGGATCCCGGCGCGGACTCGCCGGACAGGTTGCTGTACACGGGTTTCATCGGTGGTGACGCGCCGGCCCCGTGCACGGGCGGCTCCAACGCGGACGACGTGCCGATCCCGGACGGAGGTCCGGCGGTGACGTCGAGCATCGTGCTGTCCGACTGCGACGGCAAGGGCAGTGCTTCGACCGCGGTGCAGGTGGACATCGTGCACCCGTACAGCGGCGATCTGGCGGTGGGACTGGTGGCTCCAAGCGGCGCGGTGTTCATGCTGCGGGAGCTCGGCGGTGTCAGTTCACCGGACGGCATCCACGAGAAGTTCACCGTCGACACGTCAGCGGAGACCAGGAACGGCACGTGGAGGTTGCACGTCAAGGACGTCCACGCGAACGACGCCGGTCACATCGACAGCTGGAGCATCACCTTCTAGTGCCGGTGCTCGTCAGGCCAGCGGACGGCGGCCGGCGAAGCCGATGTCGGCGCGGTGGTACCAGTCGAGGCCTTCGTCGCCTTCCAGCCAGCACAGCAGGACGGGCACACCGTCCAGTTCGGACGGGAAGTCGACCAGGAGGGGAGCGAAGCCCTTCAGCTCGGCGCCGGTCTGCTGCACCGCGGTCATGAGGTCGTCCAGCCGGGCCTGTGCGGCTTTCAGCTCCGGCAGTCCGCCGAGGTCGGTCGGCCGTCCGCCTTCCCGCAGCGACGCGGCGAGTTCGGCGGCGTCGGCCCGGATCGCGATGATCTCGGCCAGCACGGGCAGCAGCTCGACCAACTCCGCTCGTGCCTCGGGCACGCTGAACAACGTCACTCCCAGCCGCCGTGGACTCCCGGACCCGCACAGGCTAACCCGGGGGTGGGGCCGCCCGGATGGTCAGGCGGCCCCACCCCCGGTGATCACTTCAGCGGCGGGGAGGCCAGCTTCGCCAGCTCCAGCGCCTGCTCGGGCCACCAGCGACCCGCGGCAGGCCCACCCTGGCACTCGCCGTCCGACTCACCGGGGCGCTTCGTCCACACGAACGCGTCCACCAGCGGGATGCCGGTGTTGGCGGTGGGACGTGCGCCCAGGCCGCGGCCCGGCGGGTTGCACCAGTCGGTCTCGTCGGCGCCAGGCGTGTAGTGGCCCTGGCCGTTGCGGCTGGTGTCCAGCACGAAGTGGGTCATCTTCGGCTTGTGCACGTCCATGGCGTCCAACTCGGACTCGGCCGGGCAGGTCGCCGCACCCTGCTGCGTGCGCAGGTAGATGCACTTGGAGACGCGCGTGCCGTAGCGGACCAGGTCCTCGGTGAAGCGGTAGTTCGACGTGTTCAGCGCGAACCCGTCCGCCCGCGTGACGCCGCCCTGCAGCAGGCGGTTGACGATGCCCAACTGCTGGCGCGGCTCGCCGTAGCCCGCGTCGTAGTCGTTGAGCGCCTGCCACGCGGAGTGCCCGGCGTCGAGGTAGACGCGGGTGTGCTTGCCGCGCTTGAGCGCGTCCACGGCGTGGTTGATCTCGCGGAAGCGCTGTGGCACCAGCTCCTCGTCCGGGCCGATCGCGCACCACGGCTCGCTGGTCATCAGCACCAAGCCGTCCGGTTCGACCACCACGACGGCCTTCTCGTCACCGATGCCGGTGGCGAAGGCGTCGATCCACTCCTTGTACTCCTGCTCGCTGCGCGCGCCGCCCGCCGACCACTGCGAGCAGTCCCGGTAGGGCACGAAGTACGCGACCAGCACGGGCACCTGGTCCTTGGCGCGCGCGGCCCGCACGACGTTCCGCACGTCCTCCCGGACCTTGTCCGCACCCGCGGTGGTGAACCAGATCGCGGTCGGCTGGGCGGCCATCGCCTCCATCAGCTCGGCGTCCGCGACCCGGCCCTCCTGCCGCCACTGCGCGGCCTGGCGCGCGGCGCTGGTGTCCGGCTCGACGTAGAACGACGTGCCCTTGGGCAGGTGTGGCGGCCCGGCCGCGTCCGCGGTCTGCGCCATCGCGCCGACCGCGCCGGCCAACGCACACGCGACGGTCGCGGCCAGGGCCAGCCCGACGCGTCGTCGTCTCGCTCCGATTTCCACTCGACTGCTCCTCACGTAGCGCCACTGGGAGCGCTCCCATATCGAGGCGTCAGCATGCGTGCTGATGAGCTGGATCACAACCCCCCACCGCGCGTGGGGACATCGATTCGCAATGAGGTCGTTACCTGCGTCCCGCATGGTTGCGCCACCACTCGGCCGCCTTTCCGCACCGGGCGACGAGGAGAATCGGCCGCGCGTCCGGGGGTAGCCAACCCGGGAAGGAGGACGACATGACGAAGCAACAAAGCACCCCGAAGCCGGGCCCGCCGCGCAAGCGGGACGCGGGCGGTGGCATCCGGACCGGTGAGGACACGTCGAAGAGCCTGAAGTACTCGCAGGAGATCACGTCTCCGGCCGACGAGCCGGAACGTCCCGGCCGCAGCCTCGCCACCACCAGCCACGAGGTCATCCGGCAGTGGGCCGAGGCGCGCGACGCCACCCCGGCGACGGTCGAGGGCACCGAGCACGGCGACCACCTCGGCGTGCTGAGGTTCGACTTCCCCGGCTACGGCGGCGACAGCCTGCGCGAGGTCGACTGGGACGAGTGGTTCAAGACGTTCGACGAGCGCCGGCTGAACTTCATCTACCAGGAGGAACGCTCGGACGGCAGGCAGAGCAACTTCTTCCGGCTGGAGAACCCGGACCGCGAGGACGCCTGACCGCCGGAACGCTTGAGCTGCCCGAACGCCGTGACCGGGTCAGGCGCTGCCGCCTCGCACGAGCTCCGTCGGCACCAGCAGCCCGGGGTCGTCGTTCGGCCCGCCCTCGACCTGGCGCAGGCAGCGGGCGACCAGTTCCCGGCTGATGCGCTCCACCGGGATCCGGGCGCACGTGAGGGTCGGCTCGCTCAACAGTCCCACCGCGCCGCCGTCGAAACCGGTGACCGCGACGTCCGAGCCGACCTTCAGCCCCAGCGAGTGCGCCACGTTCACCACCACCGCGCCGACGGAGTCACTGCCGGTGGCGATGGCGCTCGGCGGGTTCTTGCCGGTCAGCAGCCGCCGCGCCCGCCGCCGGATCGCCGCGTCCGTGCCCCGGAACACCGCCGCCTTGGGCAGCCGCAGCCCGTGACGTGCGAGGCCCGCCGTGAAGCCGTCCAGGCGCTCGGTCTTCCAGTACTCGTCGCCGTCCGCACCCAGGTACGCGAACCGCCGGTGGCCCTCCGTGACCAGCAGGTCCACCAGCGGCTGCATGCCGGCCACGTTGTCGACGTCCACCCACTGCTGCGGCAGGTCCGGCGCGAGGCGGCCGAAGCAGGCGAACGGCAGGCCGCTGTCGGCCAGGAGCCGGGCGCGCGGGTCGTCGATCCGGGACTCCGACAGGATCACCGCGTCCACCGTGCGCCGGGCGACCAGGTCCTTGAACACGCCGAGGGGGTCGTCCCGGTGGTGGGTGAACACCAGCACCTGGTTGTCGATGTCGGACGCCGCCTTCACCAGCGCCTGCAGGAAGTGCAGCGTGAAGCCCTGCATGGTTTCCAGCTGCTCGCCGAAGATGTGGTAGCCGATCTGCATGGTCCGCCGCGAGCGCATCGTCTGCGCGGCCCGGTTCGGCTGGTAGCCCAGTGACCGCATGGCCGCCGTGACCCGCTCGAACGTCGTCTCCGAGTAGTACGAGTCGCGCCCGTTGAGGACGTTGGAGACGGTCTGCCGGGACACGCCCGCCGCCGCGGCCACGTCCACGATGCTGATCCGCCGCGCCTCGGCCTTGAGTCCCTGTCCGTCTCCTCGCACTCGCCCATGATTGACCGACCGTGACGACAGGGACACATTGAACGGTCAATGTCGCCGATCCACCGGCCGTCGAACCAGCCGACCGGCTCGTGCACCTCCGGGCCGGGGTGCCGGCTCTTCCCCGGCTCAGCCCACCGGTTCCGGTTCGGTGCGCTGGGCCGGGATGTCGTCCAACGGTGTGTGCAGCAACGGGTCGGCCTCGGCCAGCAGTTGCCGGGCGTTGCGGAGGCCGGCGGCGATGTGGTCGCGGCGGGAGCGCAGCTCGTCCACGCGGCGCAGTCCTTCTGCCATGATGCGCTGGGCGTGTTCGGTCGCCTCACGCACCACCTGCTCGGCCCGCGCCCGAGCGGCGGCCTCCTCCGCCGCGATCGCCGCCGCGGCCTCGGCCCGCCGGGCGCTCATGGCCAGCTCGAAGTCCACCCGGACCTCCTCCCGCAGCGCCGCCGCCCGCTCGTCCAGCTCACGCCGCCGCCGCTCGGCCTGCCGGGTCTCCGCCGCGATCCGCTCACCGGCCCGCCGCATCAGCTCCCGGTGCTCGGCCTCCGCCTCCCGCCGACGGGCGTCGAGCGACTCGACCAGCCAGTCGGACCGCTCGCGCAACCGCGTCGCGGCGCGTTCCGCGGTGGCCCAGTGGTGCTCGGCGACGGCCTGCGCCCGGGTGGTGATCTCGGCGGCCTCCTCGTGCGCGAGCTCCACCATCCGCCGCAGGCGTTCGGTGAGCGCACCGGGGTCGATCGGCGTCCGGCTGATCCGGTCCACGCGGGCGCGCAGGTCGCGGATCTCGGACCGCGCCGCCTCCAGTTGACGGGCGAGGTCGTCCGCCCGCGCCACGGCAGCGTCGCGGTCGACCGCGATCATCCGCAGCTCGGCCTCGGCGCCCTCGACGTAGTGCCGCACCTGGCCTTTGTCGTAGCCGCGCCACACCACGTCGAAGTCGGCCCGCAAAGGCACCAGATCCCCCTCAACCGCCATCACCGCAAGATCCTCTCATCATGGGGCCGGTCCGTGATCGGCGTCATGTTCGCTCTGGCGGATATTGCGCTCCACCCGTGATCTTTGTTAGCACTCTATGGCGAAGAGTGCCAACAGTGGTCTGCTCGCCAGGTCGAGGAGGTCGTCTTGAGCAGCCTGCCGTCCACCGTCACGTCGCCACGCCACTCCGCCCGCGCCGACCGGTTGCGCGTCGCACTCGTGGCACCGCCGTACTTCGACGTCCCACCCAAGGCCTACGGCGGCGTCGAAGCCGTCGTGGCCGACCTCGCCGACGCCCTCGTCGCCCGCGGCCACTCGGTGACGCTGCTGGGCGCGGGCGAACCCGGCACCACGGCGCGCTTCGTCCCCGTCTGGGACCGCACCGTCCCCGAACGCCTCGGCGAGCCGTTCCCCGAGGTCGTCCACGCCGCCGCCGTCCGCCGCGAGATCGAGGAGCTGGCCGCGTCCGAAGGGCTGGACGTCGTCCACGACCACACCCTCGCCGGCCCCCTCAACGCCCCCGCGTACGCCGCGATGGGACTGCCGACCGTCGTCACCGTCCACGGCCCGGTCGACACCGACATGCGCCGCTACTACCGCGAACTCGGCGACGACGTGGGCCTGGTCGCGATCAGCGACCGGCAGCGCCAACTGGCGCCCGAGCTGAACTGGGTCGGCACCGTCCACAACGCGTTGCGCCTGCGCGACTGGCCGTTCCGCCCGCACAAGGAGGACTACGCGCTGTTCCTCGGCCGCTTCCACCCCGAGAAGGCGCCGCACCTGGCGCTGGAGGCGGCCCACGCGGCCGGTGTGCCGCTCGTCCTCGCGGGCAAGTGCGCCGAGCCGATCGAGAAGGAGTACTTCGAGCGCGAGGTCCGTCCCCGGCTGACCGAGCACGACCACGTCTTCGGCGTCGCCGACGCCACCGAGAAGCGCAAGCTGCTCGCCGCCGCGCGCTGCCTGCTGTTCCCGATCCGCTGGGAGGAGCCGTTCGGCATGGTGATGATCGAGGCGATGGCCTGCGGCACGCCGGTGGTGGCGTTGCGCGCGGGCGCGGTGCCGGAGGTGGTGGTGGACGGCGTCACCGGGCTGGTCCGCGACGAGCCGGAGGAGCTGGTGGCCGCCCTGCACGACGTGCGCGCGCTGGACCCGGCCGCCTGCCGGGCGCACGTCGCAGCGCACTTCGACGTCGACGGCCTCGGCGCGGGCTACGAAGCCGCCTACCGCGAGGTGGTCGCCCCGGACGGCTCGCTCACCGCGCTGCGCCGCGACTACGCGGCGTTGGACTCCGCGCTCGACCGCGTCTATGAACGCAATGTGGATGAAGGACCCGCCCTGCACCCCTCGGGAGACCGCCCGTGACCGCAGACCTGCCGCCGGAGCCCTTCAACGCGGGCGAGCCGGCGTTCACCGGTGCCGTGGGCGGCACGACGACGCTGGTCGAGGGCAGCACGTTCTGCCTGTCCGGCAGCACCGGCGACATCGAGCCCGGCACGCCGCACGGCCTGTTCTTCCGCGACGCGCGGGTGTTGTCGCGCTGGGAACTGCGGCTGGACGGCCGCACCCCGCACCCGCTGTCCGTATCGCACCCCGAAGCTTTCGCTGGGCGGTTCGTGCTGCGCCGCCCGCCCGCCGCCGGCACCGCCGACAGCACCCTGCTCCTGGTGCGCGAACGACTGGTCGGCGACGGGATGCGGGAGACGATCACCGTCGACAACCTGGGCCGCGAGGCCACCGCCGTGCGGCTGGAACTGCACGTGGACGCCGACTTCGCGGACCTGTTCGCGGTCAAGGAGGGGCGGGCCGTGCACGGCGGGTCCGACGCCCTGGCCGCCGGACCGGAACTGCTGCTGCGCGACCGCAAGGACGGTTCGCGCGGCGTGTCGATCACCGCCACCGCGGAGCCCGTGGTGGTGCCCGGCGCGTTGAGCTGGCAGGTCGTGGTGCCCGCGGGCGGGCGGTGGTCCACCGAGGTCGTCGTGCAGCCGACCGTGGGCGGACGGGCGGTCAAACCCCAGTTCGACCGGGGCGAGCGGATCGAGAGCAGCGGTCCGGCGCGCAAGATGCGGGCGTGGCGCGCGGCCAGCACGCTCGTCACCGCGACCGACCCGGTGCTCACGGGAGTGCTGCGCCGCACGGAAAGCGACCTCGGCGCGCTCCTCATCCACGACCCGGCGCGGGACGGCCGGCCGTTCGTCGCCGCGGGCGCGCCGTGGTTCATGACCCTGTTCGGCCGGGACAGCCTGCTGACCGCGTGGATGGCGCTGCCGCTGGACGTCGGGCTGGCGCTGGGCACGTTGCAGACCCTCGCCGAGACCCAGGGCACGGCGGTCGACCCGCTGACCGAGGAGGAGCCGGGCCGGATCCTGCACGAGCTGCGCCTCGGCCCGGACAGCACGAGCGTGCTGGGCGGCAACCACTACTACGGCACGGTCGACGCCACGCCGCTGTTCGTGATGCTCCTGGCCGAGTGCTGGCGGTGGGGCGCGGACGAGGACGTGGTGCGCTCGTTGCTGCCCGCCGCCGACGCCGCGCTGGCGTGGGTCGACCGGTACGGCGACCGTGACGGCGACGGGTTCGTGGAGTACCGCCGCGCCACCGACCGAGGTCTGGCGAACCAGGGCTGGAAGGACAGCTTCGACGGCGTCAACGACCTCTCCGGTCGCCCGGCCATCCCGTCGATCGCGCTGTGCGAGGTCCAGGGCTACGTGTACGCGGCGTGGCTGGCGCGGGCCGAGTTGGCGGAGGGGTTCGGCGACGAGGCCACCGCGGCACGTCTGCGCGAGCGTGCGGCGGACCTGCGGCAGCGGTTCGCCGAGGCGTTCTGGCTGCCCGACCGCGGCTGGTACGCCGTGGCGCTCGACGGGCGCAAGGACCGGGTGGACGCGTTGACCAGCAACACCGCCCACTGCCTGTGGACCGGCATCGCGACCGATGAGCACGCCGCCGTGCTGATCCGGCGGTTGGCCGAGCCCGACATGGACAGCGGGCACGGCCTGCGCACGCTCGCCTCGTCCATGGGCGCGTACAACCCGATGAGCTACCACAACGGGTCGGTGTGGCCGCACGACACGGCCATCGCGGTGGCCGGGCTGCTCCGCTACGCCCACCTGCCCGGCGCCGTGGACCTCGCGCACCGGCTGGCGGACGGCCTGCTCGACGCCGCGGCGGCGTTCGGGGGACGGCTGCCGGAGCTGTTCTGCGGCTTCTCCCGGGACGACTTCCACCCGCCCGTGCCGTACCCGACGTCCTGCTCGCCGCAGGCGTGGGCCAGCGCCTCACCGCTGCTGCTGGTCCGGGCGTTCCTCGGCCTGGAGCCGCACGTGCCGCGTCGGACCCTGTCCACCAAGCCGCACCTGCCCGCGCGGTGGGGCGAGCTGACGCTGTCCGAACTGAAGCTGGGCGCCGAGACCGCGCAGATCAGCGCTCGCGGGGAGGAGGTCTCGGTGTCCGGGCTGTCAGGCGACTGGACCACCTGACACGTCCTCGGTCCGACCCGGCAGCTCGATCCGGTCGATGGGCTGGTCGTGGTCGGTGAGCTCGGCTCGGTCCGCGTTCGTGGTCCGGTCCGCGAGCCGGTTGCGCAGGTCGGCGATCTCCGCGTTGGCGGCGGCCAGCGTGTCCTCCAGTTCGAGGATGCGCGTGGTCGCCGCCAGCGAATGGCCCTGGTCGAACAGCGCCCGGATGCGCTGGACGAGCTGGAGCTGCCTGCGGCTGTAGCGGCGGTGGCCGGCACCCGAGCGGTGCGGGCGGACCAGGTCGGCGGTGTCCAGGCTGCGCAGGAACGCCTGCCGCACGCCGAGCAGGTCGGCTGCCTGTCCGATCGTGTAAGCCGGGAAGTCGACGTCATCGAGTTCGTCCAGGGCCACGACGGACAGCTCCTCCCGCAGGCGGGTGACCTGCCCTTCGCAACGTAGCCACATCAAGCACTTGACACAACCTACAGTGTCGACTACAAAAAAGGTGTATCGGTCAGTGACCTGGTGAACGTGGCCTGGGAGTGATCGACGTGTTCGGCAGCAGTTGCGTCAGCAGTCGCGTCCGCGAGGACGGGCAGGTCGGCTTCGCCGACTTGGTCCTGGCGGACCAGGGCTGGCTGGATGCCGAGTTCGCCGCCATCGTCAGCGCGAACTTCGGCGCTGCCTCCACGCCGCTGCCCTGGTCGACCCGGCGGGGACCGTCGGAAGGACGTCGCGGCCCCGACCGGTCCGCCGGACCGCCGGCCCGTCCCGCGCACCTCAGAGCCCACCGGGTCGATCCGTGCGAGCGGTCTCCTCCGCTGCGCCGGATCGACGGTGGACTGTTCGTTGCTCGTTCGTCCGGAACCGAGGGAGAGGTGACCCGATGAGGGGATCCGGCTCGTTCGGCGAGGTGGCTCGCCCCACCGCTACCCGGGTGCCGTGAGCGGATGGCCCGGCCCGGCGTCTCGTGACGCGCGCAGGCGAGCACCACGAGCGGCATCCCCCGATGGTGTGTGAACCCGTCTCTGAACGTCGTATCCGTCGGCCCGCTGCGACCCTTGTTCGCAGCGGGCCTCGTCCTGCCCGCAGCCGCTGTGGAGGTCATCGTGATGAGCATGGAGAAGCCGATGAACGACGTGGCCGACCAACTGCGCACCGTCGAGCCCGAGGTCGATGCGGGCCTCGTGGACGAGGAGGCGTCGGTCGGCCGGGCCGACCCCGCTCCCGAGCCGCTGGAGCCGGCCGAAGCCGACCCGGCGGACGTCGCCGACCAGCGCCGCGCCGTGCCGCTGCCCGACGACGTGCCCGCGCCGGACGAGCGCTGGTAGCGGAGGCGGGTCGGGTGCGATGCGGGCGAGCAGCCGGTCGGCGGCCGACCGGCACCCGGCCGGCGCGCCGGTAGCCCGGTCGCCGCCGGTCACGGCGGCGCCAGGTCGGTGATCGCGCCGACCACCGCCGGCCCGTCCAGCAGCACGCGGTCGTTGTGGTCGGCCCCTGGCACCTCGACGGTCCGGGCGCCCGCCGCCGTCGCCACCGCCCGGCTCTGCTCCGCCGGGATGATCGAGTCGGACGTGCCGTGGACGACGGTGACGGGCGCCTCGACCCGGGCCACGTGCTCGGCGGTCGTGAACTCGTCCAGCAACAGCCACCGCACCGGCAGGAACGGGTAGTGCAGCGAGCCGACCGACGCCAGGTCGGTGAACGGCGACCGCAGCACCAGCCCGGCCGGCGGGTGCTCGGTGGCGAGTTCCGCGACGACCGCCGAACCCAGGCTCTCGCCGAAGTACAGCACCCGCTCGGGCGGCACACCGGCGTCGCCCACCAGGAACTCGCGCGCCGCGCGGACGTCCAGCGCCAGCCCGGCCTCCGTGGGGTCGCCGGGGTTGCCGCCGTACCCCCGGTAGTCGAGCAGCAGCACCGACAGGCCGCGCGCGGTGAGCGCGCGGGCGAGCGGGACGCGCAGCCGCCGGTTCCCCGCGTTGCCCGGCGCGACCAGCACGGTGGCGCGCGCCGAGTCGACGGGGAAGTACCAGGCCGACAACCGCAGGCCGTCCGAGGTGGTCAGGGTGACGTCCCGTCCACCACCCAGCACCTCGGCCGCGCCCGGCAGCGGCCCACCGGACGGCAGGTAGATGAGCTTGCGCTGGAACGCGAACACGCCACCGAACACCACGGCCACGATGGTGACGACCACCGCCGCCACCGACAACACCCGCCTGCGCATCTCCCCATCATCCGGCCGGGGTGCGGCGCGGGCGGACCAGGGCCGGCGAGCCGGCGCCGGATCTCTGCCGGGGTTCGGCTCCCGGGCGGGGGCGAGCCGCGCCGCGCCTACGTGGTCGGCGTAGCGGCGGTGGTGGTGGACGGGGTGACGGGGGAGGAGGGCGTGGTCGGGTCCGGGCGCTGGGTGAGCGTCGGCGTCGGCAAGGGGTTCGCGGTGGACGTGACCAGTGGCTGTGGGTCGTCCTGGGTGGTCACGCCGCACGCGGTGAGGAAGGCCAGGGCCGCTACGAGGAGGGCGGCGGTCCTCATTGGTCCGCCTCGGGGATCTCGATCACGAAGCGGGCGCCGCCACCGGGGCGGTCTTCCACCCGCACGGTGCCGCCGTGCCGCTGGACGTGCTGCGCGACCAGGGCCAGGCCCAGGCCGCTGCCGGTGTCCGCGCCCCGGCTGCCGGCCCGCGCACCCCGGTCGAAACGGTCGAAGATGCGGTCGCGCAGCTCGGGCGGGACACCCGGACCGGCGTCGTCCACCTCGATCCGCGCCTGCCCGTCACGGCTGAACACGGCCACCCGCACCACCCCGCCCGCGTGCCGCTCGGCGTTGTCGAGCAGGTTGCTGACCGCCCGGTCCAGCCGTCGCCGGTCGCCGAGCACCTGCGGCGGCGGCTCCTCGGCGTGCACCGGCGCCTGGTCGCCCGGCCGGGCCGCGACGACGTTGCGCACCAGCGAGACCAGGTCGATCGTCTCCAGCGTGGGGTCCTCGGCCTGCTGGTCGGCCCGCGAGATCTCCAACAGGTCCACCACCATCCGCGCGAACCGGTCCACTTCGGACGTCAGCAGGTCGAGCGCCCGCCCCGCCGTGCCGGGCACCTCGACGCGCCGGCGGCGCAGCACCTCGGCGGCGTTGACCATGGTGGTCAGCGGTGACCGCAGCTCGTGGCTCACGTCGCCGGCGAACCGCGCGTCACGCCGCACCCGCTGCTCCAACGCGTCGGCCGTCGAGTTGAACGTGGCCGCCAGCGGGGTCAGGTCGGGGTCGGTCTGGGCCGGCAGTCGCGCACCCAGGTCACCGCCCGCGATCCGCGACGCGGCCTTCGTCAGCTCGCTCAGCGGCCGCAGCGCCCGTCTGCTCGCCCAGGAACCCAGCACCACGCCCAGCAGGCCGCTGATCACGGTCACCGCCACCAGCAGGCCGCTGAGGAACCGGAACGTGCGGTCCAGCTGCACGAGCGGCGCCAGCTCGACGTAGGCGCCGTCGGTCGACTCGATCGGCAGCGTCACCGCCAGCACCGGGATGCCGTCCACGACGAGCCGCTGCGACGCGGGCGTCCCCTCCCGCCCCAGGTCGACCAGCCGACGGGGCAGCACCTGCGCGTCCACCTGACGCCCGCTGGTGAGCACCTGCCCGCCGTGGAACAGCAGGACGGTGGAGTCGGGGCCGGTGGTGAGGCCGGTCAGCAGCTCGTTCAGCCCGTCCGAGTCGGTGCGCAGCGCCTCGGCGACCAGCCGCACGTTGACTTCGGCCTGCCGCACCGCGCTCTGCTCGCGCTGGCGCAGCATGTAGCCGGACGTGAGGTTCCAGATCGCCACCGCGACGGCGCTGGTCAGCAGCACCGACCCGAGTCCGAGGGCCAGCGCGACGCGCCACCGCAGCGAGAACCGACCCATCAGACGTCCATCCGGTAGCCCGCCCCGCGCACGGTCACCACCAGCGTCGGATCGTCGGGGTTCTCCTCCACCTTGCGGCGCAGCCGGCGGATGTGCACGTCGAGCAGCCGGGTGTCGCCGAAGTAGTCGTAGCCCCACACGCGTTGCAGGAGCTGCTCGCGGGTGACGATCCGGCCGCCGGCCGACGCCAGCTCCACCAGGAGCCGGAACTCCGTGCGGGTCACGTGCACCTCGCTGCCGGCCCGGTGCACCGTGCCCACGTCGGGCCGGATCTCCAGCTGGCCGATCCGGATCACCTCGTCCTGCCGCCCGCCGCCACGCCGCCGCAGCAGCGCCCTGATCCGGGCCGCCAGCACGCTCGCCACCAGCGGTTTGGTCACGTAGTCGTCCGCGCCCGCCTCCAGCCCGGCGATCACGTCGGAGGCGTCGGCGCGCGCGGTCACGATGATGATCGGCAGGTCGCCGCGCGCCCGCAGCAGGCGGCACACCTCCAGTCCGTCCACACCGGGCAGCATCAGGTCCAGCAGCACCACGTCGAACGTGGTCGTGTCCAGCAGGGCGAGCGCTTCCTCGCCGGACACCGCGTCGTGGACGGCGAAGCCCTCGTCGTCGAGCGCCAGTCCCAGCGCCTGCCGGATGTGCTCGTCGTCCTCGACCAGCAGCACAGAGAATTCCATCTACCCCGATCCTCACCTTCGGTCGGCCCCAGACTGTCGCACGGGGACAGGCCTCGCCGCGATCGCAAGCCGATCGCAAGGTTCACCGCGGCGGTTCTCCACCAAGGTGGTACGAGGCTCCCGAGCAATCACTGGGTGCACAACCAGGTGTCGGCCGCAAAGACGCGGCCGACACCTGCCCACCGCCGACAGGACAGAGCGCCCGACGAGATGTGGAGCGCCCGATGAGGAAGTCGATACCGGCACCGTGACCGCCATTCCCGGCGACCATGACGAATCCGCTCTCGTCCTCGTCTGCGACCACTGCGGACGCACCCACAACCGCGTCGACCAGGTCGTCCACGACTGGCGATTACTCTGGGAGCAGGCGTTCGAGGCGGGGTGGCGAGGCCTCGACCGCGCGGTCGGGCCCCACTACTGCTTCCGCTGCGCCGACTGAACCGTCCCGCTGCGACCACGTCGATCGCCCCCGACCGCCCCCGACCGCCCGCTCGCCGGTCAGAGCTGGGGGTAGACCCCGAAGTGGAACCGGCCGTCGTCGTCGGTGCGCACGTCCAGGACCTTGTCCGCCAGCACTTCCGCCGCCTGCGGCTCCAGGAACACCCGTGCGCCGTCCTCGGAGGTCACGACCTCGTCGTCACCGCCGGGCCGCGCCGTGATGGACAGGTCGAACCGCAGGTCCGGCGTCCGCGCGATCCGCAGCCCGCCTCTCGGCGCCACGCCCGCGGCGTCGGTGAGCTTCCTGATGGCGCTGGTCGCGGTGTCGTCGATGTCCAGCAACGGTCGTCCTCCCGGTGCACGACGTGCGGTCACACCGAGAGTAGGACGGTCGGGTGCGCCCGACGACGGGCCGCGCCGCACCGCAAGGAGAACGTCAGGCCAGCGTGCCCAGCGGCGTCCAGTCGTCCGGCACGACCGGCTCCCCGCCCGCGTCCGCGAACGCCACCAGCGCGTCGACCAGCCCCGCCCTCGTCTCCGCCGGCATCCGGGACACGATCTTGCGGATCTCGGCCCGCCGCCGGCGGGTGGCGGTCTGCACCACCCGCTTGCCCTCGGCGGACAGGCCGAGCACGAGCTCGCGTCTGGACGTGGGGCTGGCCTGCCGGACCACCAGGCCGCCCGCGGCGAGCCGGTCCACCATCCGGGTGGCGGTGGACGGGTTGACCGACAGGTGCTCGGCCAGCGACGTCAGCTTGACCGGGCCACGGCTGTCGAGGACGACGAGCATCCGGAACTGGGCCAGCGTGATCGACTCGTCCACCGCGGCGATCGACCGGGCCGACACGGCGACCAGGAGCCGTGACGCGGTGAGCACCGCGTCGGTGAGCGCGTCGACGTCGCCGCTGGAGACCTTGGCCCGATTCATGGGGAAGTTGTACCTCACCCGGCGGGCGCCCGAAGTGTGGTCGACTCGCGGTGCCGAAGCCCCGCGAGTCGCGCCACCATCATCGCGCAACGGACGCCCGCCGTACCTGACGAAAAGCTGACGAACAGTTGACGAGTCGGATCAGCCCAGCGGCGTGAAGTCGCGCGAGGCGACGAAGTCCGGCCGCGGGCGGTTCGCCGCGAACGGCTCCACCAGTGCGTTCTCCACGCTGTTGAACACCAGGAAGATGTTCGACCGCGGGAACGGCGTGATGTTGCTGCCCGACCCGTGCATGCTGTTGGAGTCGAACATGAGCGCCGACCCGGCCGGTCCGGTGAACTGCTCGATGCCGTGCGCGTCGGCCAGCGCGGTGATGTTCGCCCGGCTCGGCACGCCGATCTCCTGCTCCTTCAACGACTCCCGGTAGTGGTCGTCCGGTGTCGCGCCCGCGCAGGGCACGAACGTCCGGTGCGCGCCGGGCATCAGCATCAGACCGCCGTTGAACGGGTAGTTGTCGGTGAGCGCGATCGACGCGCTGACCGCCCGCATCAGCGGCATGCCGTCCTCGGCGTGCCACGTCTCGAAGTCCGAGTGCCAGTAGAAGCCCTTGCCGGTGAAGCCCGGCATGAAGTTCACCCGGCTCTGGTGCACGTAGACCTCGGAGCCGAGGATCTGGCGGGCCCGGTCGAGCAGCCTGGGGTCGGCGGCCAGCCGCGCGACCAGATCGCTGATCCGGTGCACCTCGAAGATCGAGCGCACGTCGTCGGACTGCTTCTCCACGATGGTGCGCTCGTCGGCCCGCACGACCGGGTCGTTGCGCAACCGGTCGACCTCGGCCCGGAACACGTCGACCTCGTCCGGCGTCAGCAGGCCCTCGACGGTGAGGAAGCCCTTGGCGTCGTACGAGGACGCGGTCTCGGCGTCGAGCGGGCCGGAGGCCGCACCGTTCCACAGCACGGGCTCGGTCCGGCTGATCGGCGCGGACTCGCCCGGGGTGCGGGTCGGGTACCGGTCCGCGGTCGTGGTGGCGGTGGTCGCGGTCATACGCGGGTCTCCTCGTCGGACGGCCGGCCGGCGGCGTCCTCGTTCGGGCCGTTGTCCAGGCCGTCTTCCAGGTCTTCCAGGTCTTCCAGGCGGATCAGCGGGTACGCGCCGGTCTCGTCGTGCACCTCGCGCCCGGTCACCGGCGGGTTGAACACGCAGATCGCGCGGATGTCGGTCACCGGCCGCACCTGGTGCCGCTCGTGCCCGTCGAGCAGGTAGAGCGTGCCCGGCCGCAGCGGGTGGACCTCGCCGGTCTCCTGGTCGACCAGCTCGCCGTGGCCTTCCACGCACAGCACGGCCTCGACGTGGTTGGCGTACCAGAAGTCGTTGACGGTGCCCGCTTTCAGGACCGTCTCGTGCATCGAGAACCCAACCCGGTCACCGGCCAGGATGATGCGCTTGCTGCGCCAGTTGGGGGTGACGACATCGCGGTCCGTGCCGTCGAGGTCGTGCAGGGAACGAACGATCATGGTGCCTCTCCTGTCAGGCGGGGGCGCACTCGCGCACGGCCTCGGTGAACAGGGCCAGGCCCCGGTCCAGCTCCTCGTCGGTGACGGTCAGCGGCGGCATCAGCTTGACCACCTCGTCCTCCGGTCCCGACGTCTCCACCAGCAGCCCGCGCCGGAACGCCGCCGCGGCCACCCGGCCCGCCAGCCCCGGCTCCTCGAACGACATGCCGCGGGCCAGTCCGCGGCCCTTCGCCCGGGTGCCGGGCACGGTCGCGCAGAGGTCGAGGAGCACGCGTTCGACCTGCTCGCCCTTGGCCAGCGTGCTCTTCTCCAGCCGGTCGTCGGTCCAGTACGTGCGCAGCGCCGCCGTGGCCGTCACGAACGCCGGGTTGTGGCCCCGGAACGTGCCGTTGTGCTCGCCCGGCTCCCACACGTCCAGGTCCCGGCGCACGAGCGTGAGCGCCATCGGCATCCCGTACCCGCCGATGGACTTGGACAGGCAGACGATGTCCGGCTTGATCCCGGCCGCCTCGAAGCTGAAGAACGGGCCGGTGCGACCGCAGCCCATCTGCACGTCGTCCACGATCAGCAGGATCCCGTGCTCGCGGCACAGCGCGGAGAGCCCGGCGAGCCACTCGAACCGGGCCGCGTTGATGCCGCCCTCGCCCTGCACGGTCTCCACGATCACGGCGGCGGGCGCGTTGAGGCCGCTGCTCGCGTCGCCGAGCAGCCGCTCGAAGTACAGGAAGTCGGGGTACTGGCCCTCGAAGTAGTTGTCGTAGGGCATCGGCGTGGCGTGCACGAGGGGGATGCCCGCGCCGCCGCGCTTCATCGAGTCGCCGGTCACGGACAGCGCGCCCAGCGTCATGCCGTGGAACGCGTTGGTGAAGTTCACGACGGACTCGCGCCCGGTGACCTTGCGCGCCAGCTTGAGCGCGGCCTCGACGGCGTTCGTGCCGGTCGGGCCGGGGAACTGGACCTTGTAGTCCAGGCCGCGGGGCTGGAGCACGACCTCGTCGAACGTCTCCAGGAACTCGCGTTTGGCGGCCGTGTGCATGTCCAGCGAATGCGTGATCCGGTCCTCGGACAGGTACTCGACCAGCGCTTTCTTCAGGACCGGGTTGTTGTGCCCGTAGTTGAGCGCGCCCGCGCCCGCGAAGAAGTCCAGGTAACCCCGGCCGTCCTCGTCGTACAGGTGTGCGCCGACCGCGCGGTCGAACACGACAGGCCAGCTGCGGCAGTAGCTGCGGACCTCGGATTCGAGGCTGGCGAAGATGCTCACGTCACTCCAAGTTTTCGGGTGCGGTGGGGGCCGGGACGGGCCACGGGCCCAGCCGGTGCAGTTCCTCGGCTTCGTGCCCGTCGGGGAACAGGTCGGCGGTGAACAGCGGCTCGACGGTGTGCCGGACGTCGTGGTCCCGCGCCAGCGCGCTGAACAACCGGATCGACGCCTCGTTGGTCGCGGTGACCGTCGTTTCGAGGAACCGCGCGCCACGGCCGACCAGGTCGTCGAGCATGGCGCGCGCGACGCCGCGGCCACGGTGCCGCGCGTCCACGCCGACCTGCCAGACGAACAGGGTGTCCGGCGCGTCCGGGCGGGTGTAGCCGCTGACGAAGCCGACCACCTCGCCGTCGTGCCGGGCGACCACCGAGGTGGCCGCGAAGTCCCTGGCCCACAGCAGGTAGGCGTACGAGGAGTTGACGTCGAGCACCCCGGTGTCCCGGGCCAGTCGCCAGAGCGCGCCCCCGTCCACCGGGTTCGGCCGCCCGACCTGGAGCCGTGGCCCCGGGCCGACCTCGGCCGCGCTGTGTTTCGTCGGTTTGGCGAACATGCTGCTGGAACGTAACAGCCGCTCGGAAAAGGTGAACGGGTCTTGTGACAGCTGTCACGAAACCGCAAGGTTCACCGTCTATTGTGGATTTTTGCGCTGTGCAACAAGATGATTTCTCCTGTTGTGCAACGAGAATGGCGGGGATCGTTCCTCACGCGACGCCGTGCCGTGTTGACGCTCCGGGTGGCCTGTCTCTAGGGTCGCCAACGTCCACCCCGCCCCTCCCGGTGTGGTGGGCCGTCCTGTCGTCGAAGTTGGGAATCCCGCTTCGTGTCCACTCCACAGTTGTCCCGTCGCCTGTTCATGCTGGCCGGCCTGGGCGCCGGGCTCACCGTGACGGGGTGCAGCACCGTCGACCTGTCCGCCGAGCGTGACGGGGGCAACCTGCTGGAACGCCTGCGCGCGACCGGCGAGGTCAGGATGGGTTTCGCCAACGAAGCCCCCTACGGCTACGTCGACAGCGACGGCGAGCTGACCGGCGAGGCGCCGGAGGTCGCCAAGGCGGTCTTCCGCCGGCTGGGCGTGCCCGGCTTCGTGCCCGCGCTGTCCGACTTCGGCGCGTTGATCCCGGGCCTGCGCGCCGGGCTGTTCGACGTCATCGCCGCCGGCATGTTCATCACGCCGCCCCGGTGCGAGCAGATCCTGTTCTCCGACCCGGACTACAACGCGCCCGAAGCGATCCTGGTGCGCAGCGAGGACGTCGGGCGGTACCGCACGCTGGAGGACTTCGCCAGCGACGGCACCGCGCGCCTCGGCCTGCTCCTGGGCAGCTTCGAGGTCGAGATCGCCGCCGGGTACGGGGTGCCCGAGGACCGGACGGTCACGTTCGCCACCCAGGCGGGTGGCATCGACGGGCTGCTGGCGGGTCGCGCGGACGGGTTCCTGCTCACCGCGATCTCGCTGCGCGACGCGATGGCCCGCAGGCCGGACGCGGCGGTGGAGCTGACCGAGCCGTTCGTGCCGGTGCTGGACGGCGTCGAGCAGTACGGCGCGGGCGGGTTCGGCTTCCGCCCGGACCAGCGGCGGCTGCGCGACGCGTTCAACGCCGAGCTGACCGTGCTCAAGCAGAGCGGTGAGCTGCTGGAGATCGTCCGACCGTTCGGGTTCACCGAGTCCGAGATGACCGACCTCACCGCGGACCGGCTCTGCCGGGCCGACCGGGCCTGAGGGGAAGGGTCACCCCATGTCCACAGGTCTGTGGCTGCGGCTGCTCGACGGGCTGGTCGTCACCCTGGAACTGACCGTGTTCGGCGCGGCGATCGGCCTGGTGTTCGCGTTCGCCGCCGGGCTCGCCCGGCTGTCGCCGAACCGGCTGCTGCGCGGCGTCGCCATGGCGTACACCGAGGGGTTCCGCGGGCTGCCCGCGCTGGTCGTGCTGTTCTGGCTGGTGTTCGCCCTGCCTGGCCTCGGCCTCCAGCTGGAGCCGCTGTTCGCCGGGGTGCTCGCGCTGTCGCTCAACATCGGCGCGTACGGCGCGGAGGTCGTCCGCGGCGCGGTCGTCTCGGTGCCGACCGCGCAGCTGGAGGCGGCCACCGCGCTCAACTTCACGCCGTGGCAGCGGATGCGGCTCGTGGTGCTGCCGCAGGCGCTCGTGGCGATGGTTCCGCCTTTCGGGAACCTGCTGGTCGAGCTGCTGAAGGCGACCGCGCTGGTGTCGCTGGTGTACCTCCAGGACCTCACGTTCCAGGGTCAGATCGTGCGGGCCGCGACCGGTGACACCGCGGCCACGTTCGCCGGCCTGCTCGCCGGTTACGGCGTGATCGCCCTGGTGCTCACCCGGCTGATGAAGCTGGTCGAACGGCGGGCCGCGGCGTCGCTGGGCCGCACCACCCACACCGGGCCGCGGGCCGTCGAGGGGGCACGATGACGTTCGACTGGCAGGCCGCGTGGGACGCGGTGCCGGCACTGCTGCGCGGTCTGGTGATCGCGCTCCAGGCCGCCGCGCTCGGCTACGTGATCGCGTTGGTGCTCGGGTTGGCGTTCGCGCTCCTGCGGCGCAGCGGGCAACCGTGGATCAGGCTGCCGGTGGCGTTCTTCGTGGAGTTCATCCGCTCCACGCCGCTGCTGGTGCAGCTGTTCTTCCTGTTCTTCGTCCTGCCCACGGTCGGCATCGAGCTGTCCGCGATGGCGACCGGCGCGATCGGCCTCGGCGTGCACTACGCCACCTACACCTCGGAGGTGTACCGGGCGGGGATCGACGGTGTGCCCGCCGGGCAGTGGGAGGCGGCGAAGGCGCTCAGCCTGCCCCGCGGCCGCACGTGGACCAGGGTCGTCCTGCCGCAGGCCGTGCCGCGGGTGGTGCCCGCGCTGGGCAACTACGCCATCGCGCTGTTCAAGGACACCCCCCAGCTCACCGTCATCACCATCGCCGAAGTGCTCAGCGTGGTGAAGGCGGTCGGCTCGCAGAACTTCCAGTACCTGGAACTGATCACCGTCGCCGGGCTGCTGTACCTGATCACCGCCCTCGTCATCGCGTGGCCGGTGCGGGTCCTGGAACGCCGGTACCGAAGGGAAATCGCATGACCGCGGAGTTGATCACGTTCGACCGGGTCGGCAAGCGGTTCGGGGACGCCGTCGTGCTCGACGACCTGTCCTTCGGCGTCCGCGCGGGCGAGCGGGTGACCCTGATCGGGCCCAGCGGTTCCGGCAAGACCACCATCCTGCGGATGCTGATGACGCTCACCCGCCCGGACAGCGGCACGATCACCATCGCCGGTGAGCCGCTGTTCCAGGAACGGCGCGGTGACGCGCTGGTGCCCGCGAGCGAACAGCACCTGCGGGCCATGCGGCGGCACACCACGATGGTGTTCCAGCAGTTCAACCTGTTCCCCAACATGCGGGTGCTGCGCAACGTCACCGAAGCGCCCGTGCACGTGCTGGGGCTCTCCGCCGAGGAGGCCGAGGAGCGCGCGCGGGAGCTGCTGGACATGGTCGGGCTGGCGGGCAAGCTCGACGCGTACCCGTCGCAGCTGTCCGGCGGCCAGCAGCAGCGGGTCGCGATCGCCCGCGCGCTGGCCATGCGGCCGGACGTGCTGCTGCTGGACGAGGTGACGTCCGCGCTCGACCCCGAGCTGGCCGCCGAGGTGCTGGACGTGCTGCGGGACGTCGCACGCACGTTCGACGTGACGATGCTCTGCGTGACGCACGCGATGAAGTTCGCCCGCGACGTGTCGGACCGCGTGCTGATGTTCAACGAGGGCCGGATCATCGAGTCCGCGCCGCCGGACGAGCTGTTCGACTCGCCCAAGCAGGAGCGGACCAGGCAGTTCCTGCGCTCGGTGATCGACGAGTCCTGAGGCGCGGATCGTCAGGTTCTCGTCAGGTGCGATCCGGACCGGGGATGGGACGCTGGTGTGGTGACGGCCGGTGACGACGCGGTTGTCCTGGTCGTCCAGGACGAGGACTCGACCTCACCCGAGGACGTCGCCCTCTGGCTGCACGAGCGCCTTGACGGCTGGCCGGAGCACGACGTGCAGCTGGTCGGCGTCGTGGTGGGGGAGTTGTTCGACAACGCCTGGAACCACGGCGCGCCGCCGTACGTGGTCGAACTCGTGCTCGACCGGTGGCGCGAGTCCCTGACCATCAGCGTCCGCGACCGCGCGGACCAGCGGGCCGGGCCCTGGCGTCCCGCGGCCGGTCTGCTGCTGGTCGACGCGCTGTCCGCCCGCTGGGGCGTGCTGTCGCAGGACACCACCACCACCGTGTGGGCCGAGCTGGTCTTCGAGGACTAGCGGCCTCTTCGAGGGGCTTGCCGTTCCTTCGAGTGCTGCCGGCCCTCCGAGTGCCGGCGCCCCTTCGGGACGCGATCCGGAAACCCGCCTGCCCCACCCCCGACTTGACGCTCGTCAGGTCCTCCTCCGCGCCGTGGCCGTCAATCTCCACGCCCTCCACCGCGGTCGGTTCCGCATGGGCGTCCCCCGGTGCGCGAAAAAGACGTAACCCCCGTAGGGTATCGCCGGCGAGGGCTGTCCGTGACGACGCTCACCTCTGGCTCCGGCTGATTTGACCCTTGTACCCCCCGGGGGTATAAATGTGGCTGTAGGGCACCCGCCGGAACGCGATGGACCGGCGGGAGGCCGGAGGGAGTGGGACATGCGGGGTTACACACCGGAGAAGGATGCCGTCCTCAAGCGCTTGCGCCGGGTCGAGGGGCAGGTCCGGGGGTTGCAGCGGATGGTGGAGCACGACGAGTACTGCATCGACGTGCTGACCCAGGTCGCCGCGGCGACCAAGGCCCTGCAAGCCGTCTCCCTCGGTCTGCTCGACGAGCACTTGAAGCACTGCGTCGCCGACGCGCTCGCACAGGGCGGCGAAGGCGCTGACGACAAGGTCCGCGAGGCGAGCGAGGCGATCGCCCGCCTGGTGCGGTCCTGAATCGGAACGACTACGAGGAGCACCCGATGGCCGAGTCCACTTTCACCGTCACCGGCATGACCTGCGGTCACTGCGTGGCGTCCGTGACCGAGGAGGTCACCAGGATCGACGGCGTGACCGACGTGGCCGTCGACCTGCCGACCGGCGCGGTCAAGGTCACCAGCGCCGCCCCGGTCGCGGAGGCGGACGTCCGCGCGGCGGTCGAGGAAGCGGGCTACGAACTCGCCGGCTGAGCGGCCCGAGCGGCATGACCGGCTTCGTCCGGTCGAGGTGAGGACAGGCACGAACGGCACAACGGCCGATCCGGAGCCCGCCCGTGGGGGCGGGCTCCACCAGTCTCAAGGACCTGAGCACATGAACACAGCAGCGAAGCTCTCCGCCTACGGTGCGGTACTCGCCCTGGTCGCCGGTGGCGCCTGGGCGGCCGGTAGCGCTGTCGGTCCCTTCTCCGTCGAAGCCGCCCCGCGCGGTGCCGACGGGACGTCCGGTGCTGAGGGCACCGGCCACGGGGACGACCACGGCGGCACCGTCGCGGAGGCCGCGAACGACCAGCCCGGCGGGCTGGCGTCGTCTCGGGGCGGTTACACCCTCACGCCCACCGACATGACGCTGACCACGGGGAACAACCCATTCTCCTTCCGGATCACCGGGCCGAGCGGTGCCGCGGTGACCGGGTTCGACGTCGAGCACGACAAGCGGATGCACCTCGTCGTAGTCCGGCGCGACACGTCCGGCTACCGGCACGTCCACCCCGAGATGGCGGCGGACGGCACGTGGACCGTGCCGCTGGACGTCGCCGAGGCGGGCTCCTACCGGGTGTTCGCCGACTTCAAGCCGACCGGTGGCGAAGCGACCACGCTGGGTGTCGACGTCGCCGCGGCCGGGGCGTTCGAGCCCCGTGCCCACGCGCCGTCCCGGGTGGCCCAAGTGGACGGTTACCAGGTGCGCCTGGACGGTGACCTGCTGGCGGGCAAGGCCTCGCCGGTGCGGCTGACCGTCATCAAGGACGGGGTGCCGGTCACCGACCTCCAGCCGTACCTCGGTGCTTACGGGCACCTGGTCGCGCTGCGCCAGGGTGACCTGGCCTACCTCCACGTGCACCCGGCGGGCACGCCCGGTGACGGCGAGACGGCGGCCGGCCCGGAGATCGCGTTCGTGGCGGAGGTCCCGTCAGCCGGTGGCTACCGGCTGTTCCTGGACTTCCGGCACAACGGGATCGTGCGGACCGCCGAGTTCACCGTGGCCACAGCGGGAACCCCCGTTGTGGAGACCCCCGCTGCCGGGACCCCGCCAGCGAGAACACCGACTGCGGGAACACCGACTGCGGGAACACCGACTGCGGGAACACCGACTGAGGGAACCGTTCAGGCGCCGGTCGAGGAAGAAGGAGGACACGGTCATGGCTGAGTCGCAGGTCGAGCTCGCGATCACCGGCATGACGTGCGCCTCCTGCGCGTCCCGGATCGAGCGCAAGCTGAACAAGCTGGACGGCGTGACCGCGACGGTCAACTACGCCACCGAGAAGGCCCGCGTCACGTTCCCCGCGGACGTGGACCCGGCGACGCTGGTGGAGCAGGTCGAGGCCGCCGGGTACCGGGCCGCGCTGCCGGTCGTCGAGACCCCTTCCGGGGCCGACGCGCCCGTCGTCGAGGTGGATGCGACGGCGGCGTTGCGGCAGCGGCTCATCGTGTCGACGGCGCTGTCCGTGCCGGTGGTGCTGCTCGCCATGATCCCGGCGTCGCAGTTCACCTACTGGCAGTGGATCTCGCTGACGTTGGCCGCTCCGGTGCTGGTGTGGGGCGCGTTGCCGTTCCACCGGGCCGCGTGGGCGAACCTGCGGCACGGCGCGGCCACGATGGACACGTTGATCTCGATGGGCACGATCGCGGCGTTCGCCTGGTCGCTGTACGCGCTGTTGTTCGGCACGGCCGGCACCCCGGGGATGACGCACCCGTTCGAGCTGACCATCTCGCGCGGTGACGGCGCGGGGTCCATCTACCTGGAGGTCGCGGCCGGGGTGACCACGTTCATCCTGGCGGGCCGGTACTTCGAGGCGCGGTCCAAGCGGCGGGCGGGTGCGGCGCTGCGGGCGTTGCTGGAGCTGGGCGCGAAGGACGTCGCCGTGCTGCGGGACGGCCGTGAGGTGCGCGTGCCGATCGCGGAGCTGGCGGTCGGCGACCGGTTCGTCGTGCGGCCGGGGGAGAAGATCGCCACCGACGGTGTGGTGGCGGAGGGCAGCTCCGCGGTCGACGCGAGCATGCTGACCGGCGAGTCCGTGCCGGTCGAGGTCGGCCCCGGTGACGCGGTCGTCGGCGCGACGGTGAACGCCGGCGGTCGGCTCGTGGTCCGTGCGACGCGGGTCGGGTCGGACACGCAGCTGGCGCAGATGGCGAAGCTGGTCGAGGACGCGCAGAACGGCAAGGCCGAGGCCCAGCGGCTGGCGGACCGGATCTCGGCGGTGTTCGTGCCGATCGTGATCGCGCTGTCGGTCGGGACGCTGGCGTTCTGGCTCGGCGCCGGTGGCGGTGTGTCGGCGGCGTTCACGGCGGCGGTCGCGGTGCTGATCATCGCGTGCCCGTGCGCCCTGGGGCTCGCCACGCCGACGGCGTTGCTGGTCGGCACCGGGCGTGGCGCGCAGCTGGGCATCATCATCAAGGGTCCTGAGGTGCTGGAGTCGACCCGTCGGGTGGACACGGTGGTGCTGGACAAGACCGGCACCGTCACCGCGGGCCGGATGAGCCTGGTGGCCGTGCACACCGCTTCCGGTGTGGACGAGGACGAGGTGCTGCGGCTGGCCGGGGCGTTGGAGCACGCCTCCGAGCACCCGATCGCGAAGGCCGTCGCGGTCGGTGCGGCGGAGCGGGTCGGCGACCTGGCGGCGGTCGAGGACTTCCAGAACCTCGAAGGGCTCGGCGTGCAGGGCGTGGTCGACGGCCACGCGGTGATCGTCGGTCGGGAGCGGCTGCTGGCCGAGTGGGGTCTCCACCTGGACGGTCCGCTGGCCGAGGCGAAGCGGGCGGCCGAGGAGCAGGGCCGTACCGCCGTGCTGGTCGGGTGGGACGGCGCGGCCCGCGCGGTCCTCGTCGTCGCGGACACGGTGAAGCCGACGTCCGCCGAGGCGATCCGGCAGCTGCGCGCGCTGGGGCTGACCCCGGTGCTGCTGACCGGTGACAACGAGGCCGCGGCGCGCGCGGTCGCGGCGGAGGTGGGCATCGACGAGGTGATCGCCGAGGTCATGCCCGCCGACAAGGTCGACGTGGTGGCCCGGCTCCAGGCCGAGGGCAAGGTCGTGGCGATGGTCGGTGACGGTGTCAACGACGCCGCCGCGCTCGCCAAGGCCGACCTGGGTCTGGCCATGGGCACCGGCACCGACGCCGCGATCGAGGCCAGTGACCTGACCCTCGTGCGCGGTGACCTGCTGGCCGCCGTGGACGCGATCAGGCTTTCGCGCCGCACCCTGGCCACGATCAAGGGCAACCTGTTCTGGGCGTTCGCCTACAACGTCGCCGCCCTGCCGCTGGCCGCTGCCGGGCTGCTCAACCCGATGATCGCCGGCGCCGCCATGGCGTTCTCGTCGGTCTTCGTGGTGTCGAACAGCCTCCGCCTCCGCGGCTTCCGCAGCACCACCACCGCCCACTCCCTCCCCACCTCACGAACGACCTCAACCCCCACCTCCCGTGAGTCCTACGTCCGGAACGCGTGAGTCGCTGTCGTCCGCGTCGCCGTGACGGCCCTGGGCGTGTACAAGCCCCAGGGCGTCACGGCGTTCGCGACGTTCGCGGCCAAGCTCAGCCGACGGTCCGGAGCAGGCCTTCCATCTCGGTGATCTCCGCCTGCTGAGCCGCGATGATCTGCTCGGCCAGCTTCCTGGCGTCCGCGTTCCGGCCCGAGCCCAGCAGCGTGGTGGACATGTCGACCGCGCCCTGGTGGTGCTCGATCATCAACTCGAGGAACGCCCGGTCGAAGTCGGCGGCCTCGGCCGCCTCCAGCTTGGCGGTGTCCTCGTCGCTCATGCCGGGCATGGACGAGCCGTGACCGGCGTGGCCGCCGCCCGGCGTGACGTCGGCGCCCCACGCCTCCAGCCACGCGGTCATGGTCCGGATCTCCGGGTCCTGCGCCCTCTCGACGCGTGCCGCGAGGTCGAGGATCCGGGCGTTGGCGGTGCGGCTCGGCGCGAGCTGGGCCATCCGGATGGCGCCCTCGTGGTGCGGGATCATGCCTTGCGCGAACGTGACGTCCGCGTCGTTGTGCTCATCCGACGACGCGGCGACCGACCCCGCCGCTGCCGTCGTGTGCGCACTGCTCGTGCCGTGGTCGGTGTTGTGGTCCGTGCCTCCGCCGCATGCGGTGAGGACGGTGGTCATGACGGCGAGCGCCGTCACGACCAGGTGGTTCCTGGTCATGGTGATGATTCCTCCGCGGGTGCTGTCGTGGTGTGGTGCGGACGCACGTCGAGTCCTTTGTGGACTGCCGACGTGCGGCCTGTCACAGCCGCAGCACGCAGAGGGAGGCCAGCACGGCGGGCACGCCGCGTGGCGGGGGAAGGGCTGGGCGCCGCCCGATCGTCCTCGTGACGAACGCGCCGACCGGATCGGACACCGGACTCCGGCGCACCGCGCGGAGGAGCAGCCCCGACCCGAGCGCGGCGACGAGCACGGCCAGGCACAGGTGCAGCAGGTCCTGCCCGGACGGCTCGGGCATCGAGGGCATCGCCGGCACCTCGGGTACCGGGAACACCGCAGGCATCGAGGACACCGGCGGCAGCGGCCCGGCCATGCCGATGTGGCCGGCACAGCACTCGACGGCGACGGGCTCGACGACGGCCGTCACACCGACATCCGTCCCGGCGTCCATCCCGGTGTGCCCGGCCCCGTGACCGCTCAGGTGGTGCATCCCCACGACCGCGATCGCCAGACCCAGCACCAACACCCACCTCAGGGCGCGGACACGGACCGGGACGACCACGCCGCGAACGATACCCAACGCGCCCCCGGCCACGATCCCTGAGGCCTCGGGGTGGTCTACGGGAGGATCAACCGATCGGTTGATGCGAGGTGTGACCCGCCGAGTGATCCGGACGGGCGCCGCCGCGACGACGCTGGTGGCATGGCGATCATCGAGGTGGTCGACCTCGTCAAGAGGTACGACCGGAAAGTCGCGGTGGACGGTGTCTCGTTCGCCGTCGACGAGGGGGAGATCTTCGGGATCCTCGGCCCGAACGGGGCGGGGAAGACCACGACCGTCGAGTGCATCGAGGGGTTGCGCACGCCGGACGGCGGCAGCATCCGGGTCGACGGCCTCGACCCGCGACGTGACCGGATGGAGCTGCGCACGCGGGTGGGCGTGCAGCTGCAGCGGAGCGAGCTGCCGGACCGCATCCGGGTCGGCGAGGCGCTGGACCTCTACGCCTCCTTCTACCGCGACCCGGCCGACTGGCGCACCGTGCTGGCCCGCCTGGGCCTGGCCGACCGGGTCAAGACCGAGTACCGCGAGCTCTCCGGCGGCCAGAAGCAGCGCGTCTCCATCGCGCTGGCGCTGATAGGCAAGCCCAAGGTGGCCGTGCTGGACGAGCTGACCACCGGCCTCGACCCGCAGGCCCGCCGCGACACGTGGAGCCTGGTCGAGCAGATCCGCGACTCCGGCGTCACGGTCGTCCTGGTCACGCACTTCATGGAGGAGGCGGAACGGCTGTGCGACCGGATCGCCCTGATCGACGGGGGCAAGCTGGTCGCGGTGGACACCCCGGCCGGTTTGGTGTCCAGCGTGGACGGTGAGCAGCGGGTCCGGTTCCGGCCCACCGCGCCGCTCGACGTGAAGCTGCTCGAAGCGCTGCCCGAGGTCTCGAACGTCGAGCAGCACGGGGTGCAACTCGTCGTCACCGGCACCGGCAACCTGCTGCACGCCGTCACGTCCGTGCTCGCCCGCAACCAGGTCGTCGCCGCCGACCTGCGCGTCGAGCAGGCGGGACTGGACGACGCCTTCATCCGCCTCACCGGCCGAACGCTCACGGAGTAGCAGCATGCTGAAGATCATCGACATCGAGTGGAAGCTTTTCCTGCGCGAGCCCGGCATGGTGGTGTTCGCCGTCCTCTTCCCGACCATCCTGCTGCTGGTGCTCGGGGCGATCCCCGCGTTGCGCACCCCCGACCCGAACTTCGGCAACCTGCGGTTCGTCGACGCCTACGTGTCCAGCCTGGTGGTGGTCGCGCTGGCGTTCCTGGGCCTGAACAAGCTGCCCACGACCGTCGCCACCTACCGCGAGAAGGGCGTGCTGCGCCGCTTCTCCACCACCCCCGTCCACCCGGCACGCCTGCTGGTGGCGCAGGTGGCCGTCAACGTGATCGCGGGCGCGATCTCGATCGTGCTGCTCATGGCGGCGTGCCGGCTGGTGTTCGACATCGACCTGCCGCACCACCCGCTCGGGTTCCTGGTGACGTGCCTGCTCGGCATGCTGTCGTTGTCCGCCATCGGTCTGCTGGTGGCGGCCTGGGCGCCGAACGCGCGGTCCGCCGGCGGGTGGGCGACCGTGGTGTTCATGCTGGTCATGTTCTTCGGCGGCGTGTACCTGCCCCGCTTCCTGCTGCCGGACTTCCTCAACGTCATCGGCGAGTACATGCCGCCCGGTGTGGCCGCGCTCCAGGAGTCGTGGCTGGGCGCCGCGCCGGACCCGGTGCACCTCGGCGTCCTGGCGCTGGTCACGGTGGTGGCGGGTACCGTCGCGGCGAAGTCCTTCCGCTGGGAGTAGGGGTGCGCACGATGGACGTGCTGGAGACGTGGGAGCGGCGGCTGACCGTCGCCGGCCACGCCATCCCGTACTTCGTGCTCGTGCTGACGACCGTGATGTACCTGGTGGTCGAGACGGACCCCTGGCCGACCCCGGCCGTCAACGTCGGCATCGCGGTGGCGACCGGCCTGTGGATGCTGTGGTGGTTCACCCTGCACCCCGGCTGGCGCTCCCGGTCCGGCCTGATGGCGGTGTTCTTCGTCGGCATCCTGGTGGCGTACGCGCTGCTGGGGCTGCGCGAACCGATGTTCGGGTTCTTCTCCTTCGCCGGGTACGTCTTCGCCATCGAGGTGCTGCCCGGCCGGTGGAAGCTCGCCGGGGTGTCGGCCACCGGCGTGCTGGCGGCGACGTCCCTGCACGGGGGACTCCCGCCGGCGGAGTTCGGGCCGATCGTGGTGTACCTGGCCATCGTCGTGTTCATCGTGGTCATCGCCTGCACGTTCACCACGTTCGGCCACATCACGTCCGAGCAGGCCCGGCGCCGCAAGGAGATGGTGGCCGAGATGGCGACGATGATGGAGGAGAACGCGGGGCTGCACGCCCAGTTGCTCATCCAGGCGCGGGAGGCCGGCGTGCTGGACGAGCGGCAGCGGTTGGCGCGGGAGATCCACGACACGCTCGCCCAGGGGTTCACCGGCATCATCACGCAGCTCCAGGCGGACGAGAGCCCGCCGAGGCACGTCGAGACGGCGTTGCGGCTGGCGCGGGAGAACCTGGCCGAGGCGCGTCGGTCCGTGCACGCCCTCAGCCCGCCCGCGCTGGTGGGCGCGAACCTGCCGGACGCGCTGGCCGAGGTCGTCACGGGGTGGACGGACCAGACGGGGGTGGCCGCGTCCGTGCACACGACCGGTGCGGCGCGCGCCCTGCACCCCGAGGTGGAGGTGACGTTGCTGCGCGCCGCGCAGGAGGCGCTGGCCAACGTGGCCAAGCACGCCGCCGCTTCACGGGTCGGGTTGACGCTGTCGTACATGGAGGACGTGGTGACGCTGGACGTGCGCGACGACGGTTCCGGGTTCGACCCGGCGGTGCACACGGACGGTTTCGGGCTGATCGGGATGCGCCAGCGGGTGTCGAGGCTGGCGGGCGCCCTGGTGGTGGAGTCGGAGCCGGGCGGTGGGACGGCCGTGTCCGCGTCGGTGCCCGCGATCCCGGCGGAGGTCGTGGCGTGATCCGGGTGGTGATCGTGGACGACCACCCGGTGGTGCGCGACGGGCTGCGCGGGATGCTCGCGGGCGCCGGTGACGTCGAGGTGGTGGGTGAGGCGGCGGACGGCGCGGAGGCGGTGGCCGTGGTGCGGGCCGTGGCGCCGGACGTGGTGCTGATGGACCTGCGGATGCCCGGCGTGGACGGCGTCACGGCGATCGAGCGCCTGCGCGACTTCCCGACCCGCGTCCTGGTCCTCACCACGTACGACACGGACAGCGACGTCCTGCCCGCGATCAAGGCCGGGGCCACCGGCTACCTCCTGAAGGACACCCCGCGCGACGAGCTGTTCCGCGCGGTGCGCTCGGCCGCCGAAGGCGAGGCGGTGCTGTCGCCGTCCGTGGCGACCCGGCTGGTGGGCCAGGTCCGCACGCCCACCGCGGAGCCGTTGAGCGACCGCGAGGTGGAGGTGCTCGGCCTGATCGCGCGCGGGTGCACGAACCGCGAGGCGGCGGCGAAGCTCTTCATCAGCGAGGCGACCGTGAAGACGCACCTGGTGCACGCGTACGCCAAGCTGGGCGTGAAGGACCGCGCCGCCGCTGTCGCCGTGGCCTACGAACGCGGCCTGCTCGGCACCTAGCCGCGCCGCGGTCGGCTCGAAGACGTTGTCGCGACCGCGGCCTGTCGGCGTGAACGCCGGGCTGCCTGGACGGCGCGGCGGAGTACGCGGAGGACCATGGGCGGGGTCCGCAGGACGGCCGAGTCGAGGAGGAGGTGTTGGACCGAGATGTACGTCCGGCGCAGGTCCTCGTCCGCCGAGGACGCGAGCAGGATCAGCTTGGTGTAGGCGTTGGCCAGGCCGATGCCGCGCGGGCGGTGGCCTTCGGTCTGCGGGTAGGAGTAGTCGCCGCCGGTGGCGAACTGCCACGGGGTGGCCAGGATGCCGGCGACGCGGCGGTAGTACTCGGTGGACAGTTCCGGGGTCACGGCGCCGTGCACGCCGAGCAGCCGACGCAGTTCCGCGGCGGCCATCGCGGCGCAGGACATGCCCTGGCCGTAGATCGGGTTGAAGCTGCACACGGCGTCGCCGAGGGTGAGGAAACCGGCGGGCGACCGGCGCAGGCGCTCGAAGTACCGCCGCCGACTGGCCGGGAACCGGATCACGGAGATCCCGGTCAGCGGCTCGCCGGTGCGGACGACCTCCCGGATCGCCGGGTGCGGCAACGACGCGGCGTGCGCCTCGAACTCCTCGTCGTCGTGCGGGAACCGGTCGTGCCACCCGCTGAGCGACACCAGCCAGCGGTCGCCCTCGATCGGCAGCATGAGCCCGGCCCGGAACTCCGCGGGCGCGACGGGCACCGCGAACGCGATCTTGGGCTCGACCGGGTCCGTCCTGCGGTAGAGCCTGCTGGCGTAGCCGACGCCGGCCTTGACCTCGACCGACTCGGGCACGGCCAGGCCCAGCGCGGTGAGCCAGTGGTCGGAGCGGGTTCCCCGGCCCGTGCAGTCGACGACGAGGTCGGCTTCGACCACCTCGCCGTCGTCCACGGACACACCGGTGACCCGGCCGTCCTCGCCGACCAGCCCGGACACCGCGACCCCGGTCCGCAGCCGCACCGAGTCCACCGCCCGCACCCGGCGCCGGATCGAGGTCTCCACCAGCGGCCGACTCGCGCTCATCATGCGCACGCCGGCCGTCCAATGCGATCCGACCCGGCCGAACCGGGCCGTCGAGATGCCCAGGCCGTGGTCGAGGTCGACGGCTCCGGCCTCGACCAGTTCGGCGTCCAGCCCAGGGAAGAGCTCCTCCAGAGCCCGGCGACCACCGGCCATCAGCGTGTGCGCGTGCCGGCCCTGCGGCACGCCCTTGCGCGGTTCCACCTCGTCCGGCAACTCGTCGCGGTCGAGTACGACCACCTCTTCGAACCGGTCGGCGAGAGCACGAGCCGCGGTGAGACCTGCGATGCCGCCGCCCACCACCACCGCGCGCCTTCCGATCATGTCAGCCACGGCCGGCATGCTAGCTCCACGCGGACATCGCCCAGGCGCAGTACCTCAGCCCTTCTTCGAGAAGACCGCTACGGACTACCGCCCAGCGCCGTCATCTCCGGCGCCTTCCCCTGGTCCGACCGGGCCGATCAGGCACAACACCCCCGAGTCACGGGCACTGCCTAGTAGTCGACCCGGTCCGGGCGGGAGAGCCAGGCGGTGAACGGGGCGTTGTCGTCGCTCGTGGAGATCCGGTGCACCGGCAGGGTCCACGTGTCGCGGGGGCGGCCGAAGAGGTCGTGGAACTCGCGGTCGTCGAAGCCGGCCGCGGCGGCGTCGTGCCGGTCCGCGGCGTAGACGACCCGGTCCACCCGTGCCCACAGCGCGGCGGACAGGCACAGCGGGCACGGTTCGCAGGACGACACCAGCACGCAGCCGGTGAGCTTGAAGTCGCCGACGGCCTGGCAGGCCGCGCGGATGGCGACGACCTCGGCGTGCGCGGTCGGGTCGAGGGTCGGGGTGACCTGGTTGGTGCCGGTCGCGATCACCTCGCCGGCCCGGACGACCACCGCGCCGAACGGGCCGCCGCCCTCGGCGACGTTGCGGGTGGCGAGGTCGATCGACTCGCGCAGCCAGGCGTGGTCGGGTGACACGGACGTGGTCATGGAGCGCTCCTCAGGGCATGGGCCACAGCGGCGGGGACGGTCAGGTGCCGGTGATGTGTTCGGGCCGCACGGGCACGCGGGTCAGGGCGAGGCCGGTGGCGGCGCGGATGGCCGCGACGATGGCCGGCGTGGACGAGATGGTGGGCGGCTCGCCGACGCCGCGCACACCGTACGGCGCGTTCGGGTCGGCCAGTTCGAGCACGTCGATGCTCATCGGCGGCATGTCGAGCACGGTCGGGATGAGGTAGTCGGTGAACGACGGGTTGCGCACCTTGCCGTCCGCGAGCTGGATCTCCTCCATCACCGCGAGCCCGAGGCCCTGCGCCGACCCGCCCTGGATCTGGCCCAGCACGGCCTGCGGGTTGACCGCCTTGCCGACGTCCTGCGCGCAGCCCAGCTCGACCACCTTCACCAGGCCCAGCTCCACGTCCACGTCCACCACGGCGCGGTGCGCGGCGAACCCGTACTGCACGTGCGCGTTGCCCTGCCCCGTCACCGGGTCGATCCGCTCAGTGGCCCGGTGCCGCCACTCCACGGTCTCGTCGATCACCTCGTCGCCCAGCAGTTCGACCAGGTCCACCGGGTGCCGGCCGCCGGCGAGCTTGACCAGCTTCTCCCGCACGGCCGCGCAGGCGGCCTTCACCGCGCCACCCGTCACGTACGTCTGCCGGGACGCGGACGTGGAGCCGCCGTTGCCGATGCTGGTGTCCATCGGCAGGATCGTCACCCGCTCCACGCCCAGCTCCGTGCGCACGATCTGCTGCATGACCGTCACCAGGCCCTGCCCCACCTCGGCCGCCGCCGTGTGCGCCAACGCGGCCGGCTCGCCGTTGATGACCTGCAACCGGACCCGCGCGGTGGAGTAGTCGTCGAAGCCCTCCGAGAAGCAGATGTTCTTGATGCCCACGGCATAGCCCACGCCGCGCACCACGCCTTCGCCGTGCGTCGTGTTCGAGACGCCGCCGGGCATGTCCCGCAGGTCCACCGCGGCCGGCATCGGCGGCATCGGCTTGTCCCTCACCAGCTTCAGCAGCTGCGCGACGGGGGCGGCCGAGTCGACCACCTGACCGGTCGGCATGACCGAGCCCTCGCTCATCGCGTTCATGATCCGCACGTCCACCGGGTCCAGGTCCAGCGCCGCGGCGAGCTTGTCCATCTGCGACTCGTAGGCGAAGGCCGCCTGCACCGCACCGAACCCGCGCATCGCGCCGCACGGCGGGTTGTTCGAGTACACGCCCCAACAGTCGACGGTCACGTTGGCCACGTCGTAGGGGCCGACGCCAAGCGTCGCCGCGTTCGCCACCACGGCGGACGTGCTGGACGCGTACGCGCCGCCGTCGAGGAAGATGCGCGCCTTGACGTACACGAGCCGGCCGGTGCGGTCCGCGCCGTGCTCGTAGTACAGCACCGCCGGGTGCCGGTGCACGTGCCCGTAGAACGACTCCTCGCGGTTGTAGACCATCTTGGTCGGCTTGCCGGTGCGCAACGCCAGCAGGCACGCGTGGACCTGCATGGACAGGTCCTCACGCCCGCCGAAAGCGCCGCCGACACCGGACAGCGTCAACCGCACCCGCTCCAGCGGCAGGCCCAGCGCCACCGCCACCTGCGCCTGGTCGACGTGCAGCCACTGGGTGGCGATGTAGAGGTCGACGCCACCCTCTTCATCCGGCACGGCCAGCCCCGACTCGGGACCGAGGAAGGCCTGGTCCTGCATGCCGACCTCGTACCGCCCGGTGACCACGACCTCGGCTTCCGCGTGCTGGTCGCCGCGCCGGATCGGCACGTGCCGCACGACGTTGCCGGCCGGGTGCAGCGGCGTGTCGTCGGCCGCCGTCTCCATGTCCACCACGGGCGTGAGCACGTCGTACTCGACCTTGATGCGCTTCATGGCGCGCAGCGCGGTCTCCGGGTGGTCCGCGCCGACCAACGCGACCGGTTCGCCCTGGTAGCGCACGACGTCCTCGGCGAGCACCGGCTGGTCCTCGTGCTCCAGGCCGTACCGGTTCTGCCCCGGCACGTCCTCGTGCGTGAGCACGGCGTACACACCGGGCACCTTGAGCGCCTCGGTGATGTCGACCGAGACGATCCGCGCGTACGGGTGCGGGCTGCGCAGGGTCGCGCCCCAGATCATGTCCTCGTGCCAGAGGTCCGAGGCGAAGGCGAACTCGCCGCGCACCTTCAGGTTCCCGTCCGGCCGCTGCGCGCTGGCGCCGATGCCACCGGCCACGGCGGAGGTCAGGTCGGCGGGGGTGAGGCTCATCGCGTCCCCTTCAGTCGCTCGGCGGCGGCACGCAGGTCGCGCGCGAGGTCGGTGCCGGAGGCGGTGCGCAACTCGCCGTCGTCCACCACGGTCCGGCCGCCCACCAGCAGCAGTTTCAGCCGGGGTTGCGGTCCGAGGACCAGGGCGGCCACCGGGTCGTCGATGCCCGCGTGGTCCAGGCCGTCCAGCCGCCACACGGCCAGGTCGGCGAGCTTGCCCGGTTCGATCGAGCCGATCTCCCGATCGCGCCCCAGGCACCGCGCGCCGCCCATCGTGCCCAGCCACAGCGCTTCCCGGGCGTTCAACGCCTTGGGGCCGCCGCGCTGGCGGGCTTGCAGCAGGGCCTGGTGCAGCTCCTCGACCATCCCGCCGGACTCGTTGGACGCCGCGCCGTCCACGCCCAGGCCGACCGGCGCGCCCGCGTCGAGCAGGTCGCGGACCGGGGCGATGCCGGTGCCGAGCCGACCGTTCGACGTGGGGCAGTGCGCGCTGCCGGTGCCGGTCGCGCCCAGCCGCTTCACCGCTTCGGGTGACAGGTGCACGGTGTGCGCGAGCCACACGTCGCCACCGAGCCAGCCCAGGCGTTCGGCGTACTCGGTGGGCGTGCAGCCGAACTCGGCCAGGCACTGCTCCTCCTCGTCGACCGTCTCGGCGAGGTGGGTGTGCAGCCGGACCCCCTTGGCGCGGGCCAGTTCCGCCGCTCCGGTCATCAGCTCGGGGCTCACGGTGAACGGCGAGCACGGTCCGACGGCGACCCGGATCAGCGCGTCCGGACGCGGGTCGTGGTGGTCGTTGACGGCCCGTTCGGTGGCGATGAGCGCGCCTTCGGTGTCCTCGACCAGGTTGTCCGGCGGCAGACCGCCGTGCGACCGGCCGCGGTCCATCGAGCCGCGGATGGCGTGCAGGCGGATGCCGATCCGCTTCCCGGCGCCGACCAGCGCCTCGAACTGGTCGCCGCCCTCGCGCGGGTGGACGTAGTGGTGGTCGGCGGCGGTCGTGCAGCCGGTGGTCGCGAGCCGCGCCAGCCCGGCCGACGCCGCCGCGTGCGTGATCCCGGCGTCCAGCCCGCCCCACACCGGGTACAGCGTGGTCAGCCACTCGAACAGGGTGGCGTCCTGGGCGATGCCCCGGGTGGCCCACTGGTAGAGGTGGTGGTGGGTGTTGACCAGGCCGGGCGTGACCAGGCAGCCGCTGCCGTCGATCCAGGTGTGCGGGCCGGTGGGCCTGGGCGCCTGGCCGGGGCCGACCGCCGTGATCACGCCGTGCTCGATCACGACGTGGCCGAACGCGTGCTCGGTGCCCGCGGCGTCCACCGTGGCCACCGCGACGCCGTCGAGGATCGTGGGCGTCATGCGCCGGCCCCCTCGCGGGTCGCGGCTTTGCGGCTCGCGGCCAGGCGCACGGCGTCCAGGATCTTCTCGTACCCCGTGCAGCGGCACAGGTTCCCGGCCAGCGCCTCGCGGATCTCAGGGTCGCTGGGCTTCGGCACCCGGTCGAGCAGGTCGTGCGCGGCGACCACGAGACCGGGCGTGCAGAACCCGCACTGCACCGCGCCCGCGTCCACGAACGCCTCCTGGACGGGGTCGAGCCGATCGCCCTGGGCCAGCCCTTCCACCGTCCGCACCTCGCGGTCCTGCGCCTGGCCCGCGGCCACCAGGCAGGCGCACACCGGCACGTCGTCCAGGTAGACCGTGCAGGAACCGCACTCGCCCTGCTCACAGGCGTTCTTGGAGCCGGGCAGGCCCAGCCGCTCGCGCAGCAGGAACAGCAGGCTCTCGCCCTCCCACACGTCGTCGGCCTGCCGCTGCTCGCCGTTCACCGTCACGGTCACGCGCATGCTCAGGCCACCTTCCCGGTGTAGTCCCGCCAAGCCCAGCCGAGCGTGCGGCGGGCAAGCACGGAGAGTGCGTACTTGCGGTACGCGGCCGACCCGCGCACGTCGTCGATCGGGCTCGCGGCCTCCGCGACCAGGTCGCCGAACCGCTGCTTCACCGAGTCCAGCAGCGGTTCCGGCGACTCCCACTGGTTCGTGGACGTCAGTTCGGCCGACAGGAACTCCTCCGCCGCCGACGCCCGGCGGGGCGTGGGCGCGGCACTGCCGACCGCCGCGCCGACCCGGTTCTGCGTCGGGTGCAGGGCGACGGCGAACGAGCACACCGCGATCACCATGGCGTTGCGCGTGCCCACCTTGGAGAACTGCTGGGGCGCCCGCGTGACCGGCACGTGGACCGCCGTGATCAGCTCGTCCGGCTCCAGCGCGTGGCGCTTCACGCCCAGGTAGAAGTCGGTGGCCGGGATGAGCCGGGTGCCCCTGGCGGAGGCGGCCTCGACCGTCGCGCCCGCGGCGAGCAGCACCGGGTGCGTGTCACCGGCGGGGGAGGCGGCGCCGAGGTTGCCGCCGATCGTGCCCCGGTTGCGGATCTGCGGTGAGCCGACCGTGCGGGACGCCATCGCCAACCCCGGCAACCGCCCGCCCAGCTCCTCGATGACCCGCGTGTACGGGACGCCCGCCCCGATGCGGACCGCGCCGCCGTCCTCGTCCCAGGTCCGCAGCTCGGCGATCCGGGTCAGGTCGAGCAGCGCGGCGGGACGGCGGTGGTCGAAGTTCAGCTCCACCATCACGTCCGTGCCGCCGGCGATGGGCACGGCGTCGGGGCGCTCGGCCTTGTGGGCCAGCGCCTCGGCGAGGGTGTCGGGGCGGAGGAAATCCATCGGCTACCTCGGTGTGGCTGGACGTGCGCGGTGTGTGAGCCAGTACACAGACCCGGAGGGGTGATCGGCTACGGCGGCGCCGCATGAACCCCAGGCTCCTACAGGCAGTGGAGTTGTGCTTTCCTACAAACACGATCGGACGACGGTGAACGGCCGGTGCGACGTCGGGGAGGCGGGCGTGTTGCTGGTTCGGAGCCTGCTCGGGATGCCGGAACTCCGGTTGCGGCTGGTCGGCGGCGACGAGTGGCTGGACCGGCCCGTGACCAGGCTCTACGGCACCGAACTGCCCGATCCGGCCCGCTACCTGTCCGGGGGCGAGCTGGTCCTCTCGGGGCTGTTGTGGCATCGCACGGCGGCCGATTGCGAGCAGTTCGTCTCGTCCTTGGCGGCATCCGGCGTGGCCGCGCTGGCGGCCAGCCCACCCGATGTCGGCGACTTGCCCGAAGCCCTGGTCGAGGCGTGCGAGCGGCACGGCGTGCCGCTGCTGGAGGTGCCGGTCGACCTGTCGTTCGCGGCCATCACCGAACGCGTGGTGCTGGAGCTGGCCGCGGAACGGGTCGGCGACGCGGGCGTGCAGCTCGGCCGGCACCGGCGGCTGCTGACCGTGGTCGCGGACGGCGGTGGGCTGTCGGAGCTCCTGGCGGCGGGTGCGGCGGAGCTGGACGCGCCGTGCTGGGTGCTGGCGTGCACGGGTCACGTCGTCGCGGGGCCCGAGCTGCCCGAGGCCGCCGAGCTGGTCCGGGAGTTCCTGCTGGCCGACCGGCTGCCCAAGGTGGTGCGCGGCACGACGTTGCTGCCGGTGTCCACGCGCGGCGGTTCCCGGCTGACCGGGTGGGTCCTGGTGGTCGCCGGCGACCGGGCGCGGGACGACGTCGCCGCCGAGCTGGCCAGCCTGGTCGGCGTGGAGCGGGCGCGGGTCGTGCAGGGTCGGGAGATCGAGAACCGGGCGGCCGGGCCGCTGCTGCGCGAGGTGTTCGCCGGTGGCGACGCCCGGGCCAGGGTGGCGGCCGTCGGGTGGGACCCGGACGTGCCGCTGCGGGTGCTGGCGGCTTCGGTGTCGGCCGGCCGGCCCGAGCAGGCCGTGGCGCTGGTGGAGGAGGTGCTGGCCGCCGTCACGCCGACGTTCCTGGTGGCCGCTGTCGGCGCGGAGGTCTACGCGCTCGTGCCGTCCGGGTCGTGGACCGAGGGCGTCCGGTCGGCGTTGCGGACGTTGGAGCCGGGGTTGCGGTCGACCAGGGTGCTGGTCGGCATCTCGTCGCCGGTCGGGCACGCGGGGCTGCGCGGTGCGGCGGACGAGGCGTCGCACGCGCGGCGGCTGGGGGAGCGGCGTGCCGGGCGGACGTGCGTGGTGGCGGGGGAGGAGATCGCCCTGCACCAACTGCTGCTGGCCGGTGTGCCCGAGGAACTGCGCCGTTCGCTGCGCCGCCGACTGCTGGGCCCGGTGCTGGACTACGACGCCGAGCACGGCTCCGACCTCGTCGGCACGCTGCGGGTGTTCCTCGACTGCTCCGGCTCGTGGACCACCGCCGCCGCCCGCCTCCACGTCCACGTGAACACCCTGCGGTACCGGGTGAAGCGGGTCGAGGACCTGCTCGGCGTCGACCTCTCGAACTTCGCCGAACGGGTGGACCTGTACCTGGCACTCCAGGCCGGTTGACCTGGAGACGCGCCATCCCCGACCGGCCGCCGCGCGGGTCGGGGATGGCCCTTCCTCATCTCACGCGCCGAGCCCCTCGATCGCGACGGCGATGTCGCGACCGGGATCTCGCTGTGGTGGGGAAGTCGAGCCCGGTGTGCCGGGGGGTGCTACCCGGTGGCGGGCAGTCCGTCCACACCGGACTGGAAGTCGGTCCGGGGCACCGTCACTCCCTGCACCGGCGGCCGGAGTTCACGCAATCGACCAGCCGGCCCATGATCTCCTCGGACATGACGTTCGCGAAGTCGTCGTGGTCGGAGAACGGGTTGTGCTCCTCCTGCGGGAAGGCGTCCACCGCGTACTGCCCGGCCAGCTGCACGTCCCTCGGGATGTCGTACGTCAGGCTGATCCGCAGCTGCGGCACGGCCTTGAAACCCCCGGGGCACTCGCCGATCCCGTTCGGGTAGACGATGTGGTCGCGGTGGTTGGCGCTGTCGGTGTTCCGGCCGTCCCAGCAGCTGGCGAAGTCGTGGATGCGCTTGACCTTGCTGCCCTCGGGGCAGATCGGGTACTTGTCCATCAGAACTCTGTCCTCGAAACCGGTGCAGGTCCACGACTTCCGCGCGTTCTTCGGGCCGTTCGTGGAGACCTTCGCGTCGCCGTAGAGGACCCGGAGGAACTGGGGCATCGCCTCGACCTTGCCGACCGGGCTGCCCCGGAACGTGATGTCCACGACCTCCGGGCGCTGGATCTCGCCCTCGTTGCCGGGCAGCTCGTTCTCGTCGCTCCCGCTTTGGCCGTCACCCTTCTCCGGCGCGTCCGCCTCGGCTTCCCGGGCCGCCTCGGCGACCTTGACGTCGTTGGCGTCGCCGTCCTTCACGGTGCACGGCGCGAGCCTCTTCAGCCCGCGCGGGCGTTGCGCGACCCGGTCGACGGCCTCGACGATCCGGTCGATCGTCGCGGTCCTCTTGTCCCGCAACGGCCTGAGGACGGTGTTGTTGACGAAGTTGGCGTCGTCGACGTCCGCGGCGGCCTTCAGCTTCTGGTTCGCCTCGGTGACCTGGTCCTTGAGCGCCTGGAGGTTGCGGTCCACCTCCGCCTTGGCCCGGCGGGGCACGTCGCGCAGCTTCCGCTGCACGTCGGGGCACTCGACCTCGGCGTCGGCCGGTTCGCCCGGCTCCTCGTCCTCGTTCTCCCGGTCGATCCGGACGACCGGCCAGAAGTAGGCGGACTTGTCGCCGTTCTCGCAGGTGGTGTCGGCTTCGAGCAGGCTCTCGTCGGTGGAGTCCGCGTCGGTCGACACGTTGCCCACGTAGTCGTGCAGGTGCTCGGCGCCGTTGCGGACACCGGGTTGCGCGATGAAGTTGTCCGGGTTGAAGTGGCCGTTCTCGTTGCGGCCGCAGTCGACCGTGAACGTGCCGGTGCTCGCGCCCCGTTGCGGCCGGGGCGCTTTCACGTTGCGCTGCTGCTTCGTGATGTCGGTGAACAGGGAGACGTCGGCCCCGTCCGCCTGGGCGGTGCCCTGATCGCCGGTGGTGCTGATCGCGACGGCCAGGCCGATCGTGAGCGCCAACCCGGTCACGCCGGCAGTCAGCTTCGTGCGCCGGGAGAAGCGGTGCCGCCCCTGGTTTCGCGTCATGGATGAGTCACCTCGTCGTAGGTACGCGCATGTCCTGCGTAGAACCCCGACCGCCGGTGGGCGGTGGACACAGTGGCATACGTACCGTCCCCGGTCCGCGACCTCACCGTTACCTGTTCGTTATCGAAACCGACCCCTGACTTCCGGGCCTCCGCGCCATCCGCCACAGATGGCATGCCTCATACCCGCACCGGCACCGGTGGCACCGCCTGCACCTGCCGTGCGCCGTGGACGCTCCGGATGCTCGGGTGCAGCACCGCCGCCATCCGGTCCAGGCAGATGTCCCGGCCACCACGGCGGCGGGTTCGGCCTCGGGGCACGACGCCGCAGCACGTCGAACTCGTCCCGGTGTGACAGCGCGATAGCGGCGGCCACCACCCGGCCGTCCCGTGCGCGGAGCCCGCGGCGGTGAACGGCACCCGCACCCGGTGGTCCGCTTCGAGCAGCGGCGACAGGTCCACGAGCCTGGTCCCCGCGACCACGTGCGGCACCACCACCAGCACCGACTTGCAACCGGACCTCGCCACCCGGCTCGCCGTGCCCAAGCCGATCGGCCCATTCGTCCACCGATCACCGGTCATCCGGCCCCCCTACCCCACCCTGTCGGTTCGCTGTAGAGGCTCGTCGAGCGTTCGCCCCGCCACGCGAGCTGCGCCAGACTCTGGATCGCCTCACAAGCGAAGAAGGAGTGGTCATGTCTCGCACACTCGGTGCGCTGGCAGCCGTGGTGCTGGGGGTCTCCCTCATCACCGCCGCGCCCGCCACCGCAGCGCAAGCACACCCGTTCCCCTCCGAGTTCAGGTTGCCCGACGGGTTCCTGCCGGAGGGCATCGCGATCGGCTCCGCCCCCACCGCCTACTTCGGCTCGCGCGCCGACGGCGACCTGTTCCGGGTCGACCTGCGCACCGGGCGCGGCGAGGTGTTCAGCCAGGGGCCGGGGACGGCGTCGGTCGGGTTGAAGGTCGACCGGCGGCAGAGGTTGTTCGTGGCCGGTGGCGCGGGCGGTGACGGGCGGGTTGTCGACGCGCGGTCGGGAGAGGTGCTTGAGTCTTATGAATTCGCGAGCGATGGCGACACTTTCGTCAACGATGTCGTGATCACTCGCGACGCCGCCTACTTCACCGACTCGCGCAAGGCGGTGCTGTACCGGGTCGCGTTCGGCCGGCACGGCTCGTTGCCCGCCTCCCACACCGCCATTCCGGTGACGGGCGACTTCGTCCTCACTCCCGGCGTCAACAACGCCAACGGCATCGCGGAGACCCCGGACGGCGAAGCGCTGTTGATCGTCCAGAGCAACACCGGTCAACTGCATCGGGTGGACGAGGAATCGGGTCGCACGACCGTCGTCGACCTCCAAGGCGAGGTGCTCACCAACGGTGACGGGCTTTTGGTGGAGGGTCGCACCCTTTATGTGGTGCAGAACCGCCTTAACACGATCGCGGTGTTCACGCTGGCCGAGGACGGGACCACGGGAAAGCTCGTGACCAAGATCACCGATCCGCGTTTCGACGTGCCGACGACCGTCGCTTCCTTCGGTCACCGGCTGTACCTGCCGAACGCGCGTTTCACCACGCCGCCCACGCCGACCACGACCTACAACGCGGTTTCCGTTCCCAGATGGTGAAAGTCAGGGGGCCGGTGCGAAGAAGTTCACATCGGCCCCCTGTTCGCGACGTCACTCCACTGGGTAGCCTGACCGTCGCGTCGCGCGAGTGATCGCTGTCTCTTCGTAATGATGATCTTCTGAGTGTTACCGTTCCGTAGCCGATCGGGTGAAGAAGAGGCAGTGGCCATAGTCGCTACGCCTGACCTGCCAACGTGACGAGGCTGCGGAGCGCTGTGAAGCAGAAGAGCACCACGGAGACGAACTACAAGACGATCCGTTCACGGCTTACCGGTGTCGTCGTCGTCCCCAGCATCGTCTTGCTCATCATGTGGGCGCTGTTCTCGTCCTACACCGTGTTCGACGGCTTCTACCTGCGCGCCGTCGCCTCCGGTGTGAAGGACGCCTCGATCCCGGCCGTCCAGACGTTCGCCGCGCTCCAGAAGGAGCGCGAGCTGAGCATGACGGCGCTCAGCCAGCCGGACCGCGGCACCAGCGACCTGGAAGTCCAGCAGGGCGAGACCGACCGCGCGGTGACCGGGATGCGCACGGCGTTCGACGAGTTGGCCACCCAGGCGCCGCAGGAGATCGTCGACCGGATCAACGCGCTCAACGTGCTGCTGGACCAGCTGCCCCAGCGCCGTGCCGCCCTCGAAGCGAGGCGCGCGTCGAAGACGGAGATCTACTCGTACTACAACAACCTCCTCGACGCAGGTCACGCGCTGTTCAGCGTGCAGGCCCGGGTGGTGCCCGACCACGAGTCGGTGAAGGGCGCGATCATCGCCCCGGAGTACTTCAGGGCCGCCGACTGGATGTCCCGCGCCACCTCGCTCGCCTCGGGCGCGCTCGCGGCGGGCCAGTTCACGCCGGAGGAGCACCTCGAATTCGCCGGCCTCGTCGGCGCCTACCACTCCTCGTACGAGTCGATCGCCCCCTACGCCCAGCCGGAAGTCCGCGAGCACTACCGGTTCATGATCGAGGGCGACGACTGGAAGCGGCTGGTCGAGTTCGAGAACAAGCTGATCCAGAACAGCGAGAAGCCGTCGGTCGCCGGGTCGCTCCAGGAGTGGCAGAGCATCAGCGGCCCGATCTCGACCGAGCTGACCGCGCTGGTCAACGAGCAGGCCGCCAGCGCCGTGAACCTCACCATGGAGCGCGGTGAGAGCAAGTTCCGCACGGTGCTGATCGGCAGCCTGGTCGCGCTGCTCGCCGTGGTCATCGGCATCCTGATCGCGATCCGCACGTCGAACCGCCTGGTCAACCGCGCGCTGATCACCCGCCTCACGGCGTTGAAGAAGGACTCGCTGCAACTGGCCCACGAACGGCTGCCCGACATCGTCGAACGGCTCCGCGAGGGCAAGCACGTGGACGTCGAGGTCGAGGTGCCGCCGCTGGACTACGGCAGCGACGAGATCGGCCAGGTGGCCGACGCGTTCAACGCCGCCCAGTACACCGCCGTCGCCGCGGCCGTGAAGGAGAGCCAGGCCCGTGAAGGCGTGAACCGGGTCTTCCTCGACATCGCGCACCGCAACCAGGGCCTCGTGCACCGCCAGCTGAAGATCCTGGACAAGCTGGAGCGGGAGGAGGAGAACCCCGAGCAGCTCGACGCGCTGTTCCAGCTCGACCACCTCGCCACCCGCGCCCGCCGCAACGCGGAAAACCTGATCATCCTCGCGGGCGAGCAGCCGGGCAGGCAGTGGCGCAAGCCGGTGCGGCTGCTGGACGTGCTGCGCGCCGGCGTCGCCGAGACCGAGCAGTACGTCCGGGTCAAGGTGAACCCGGTGCCGGACACGGCGCTGGTGGGCGCGGCCGTCGCCGACACCATCCACCTGATCGCCGAGCTGGTGGACAACGCGACCGCGTTCTCCTCACCGCGTTCGCAGGTGCAGGTGCACGCCAGCGAGGTGCCGCAGGGCATCGTCGTGGAGATCGAGGACCACGGCCTCGGCATCAACCCGGAAGACCGCGAGCAGCACAACGCGATGCTGGCCGACCCGCCGGAGTTCGACGCGATGCGCCTGCGCGGCGAGTCCCGGCTCGGCCTGTTCGTGGTGGCCCGGCTGGCGGCCCGTCGCGGCATCCACGTCGAGCTGCGCGAGTCGCCGTACGGTGGCACGCTGGCGCTCGTGCTGATCCCGTCCGCGATCGTCGCGGGCCCCACCACGGCGACCGAGGCGGCCGAGACCCGGCAGCTGCCGCGCCGCAGTTTCCACGACATCCCCGAGCAGGGCGACGACTCAGTGCGAGACGCCAGGTTTCCCGACAGTTCCCGAGACCTGGAAGGGTTCTGGGCCCAGGCCGAGGCCGCGGTCACCGCGGATCCCCTTCCCGAGGTCGAACGACTGAGCGGCGGGCTGGACCTGTCGCAGCGCAGCGGCGAGCTGGAACTGCCGCAGCGGAAGCGGGCCACCACCGAGTGGCCCCCGGCGGATCCGGAGTCGGCCAACGGCGGTGCCGACCGACCCGAACTGCCCAGGCGGCGCAGGCAGCAGAACCTGGCGCCGCAGTTGGTGCGCAACGATTTCCACCCTTCGCCCGAACCGCTCGCCGAGGTCGACCCGGAGCAGTCCGCCGAGAAGGTCCGCAAGGGCTTGTCGGCGTTCCAACGGGGCACGCGCGACGCCCGTCGGACACCCGACGACCTCGAACCCTGACCAGCAGCAGTGGCCGGACGACTGGAAACCGGAAAGGCAACCCGATGAACGACATGACCAGCCAGCACAACGAACTGAACTGGTTGTTGGAGGACTTGGTCTCCCGGGTGGTCGGAGCTCGGCACGCGGTGGTGCTCTCGGCGGATGGTCTGCTGCTGGGCCGCTCGCCGGGGCTGTCCAAGGACGACTCGGACCACCTGTCCGCGATGGCGTCGGCCTTCCAGAGCCTGGCCCGCGGCACGGGGCGGCACTTCGGCGGCGGCGCGGTGCGGCAGACCATCGTCGAGATGGAGCACGCCTACCTCTTCGTCACCGCGGCCGGGCACGGTGCGTGCCTGGCGGTCCTCGGCGAGGAGGACTCCGACATGGGCATGATCGCCTACGAGATGAACATGCTCGTCAAGCGCGTCGGCACCTACCTGTCCTCGGCGCCGCGCGGCACCGCCGCCGCGAGCCTGCCCGCCGCCCGAAGGTCCTCCTGATGGCCGGCAAGGACTGGTGGTACGACGAGGCGGCGGGCCCGCTGGTCCGCCCGTACGCGATGGTGCGCGGCCGGACACGTCCGCTGCGGCCGGAGCTGCACCTGGTGACGCAGGTGCGCGCGATGCCGTCGCCGTCGGACCCCGACGCGCTGGCGGTCGAGCACATGGAGATCATGGAGCTGTGCCGGCGGCCGTTGTCGGTGGCCGAGGTCGCCGCGTACCTCGACGTGCCGCTGGTGGTCGTCAAGGTGTTGTTGAGCGACCTGATCCAACGTGGTGACGTCGTGATCAGAGACCCTTCCCGAGTTCCGCAGGTGCCGGACCGGAATTTGCTGCAGGCGGTGCTGGATGGTGTCCGTGGGATCTGAGCGGCCGGGTGGGGAACTGCTGGTCCCCACCCCAGTGAAGATCGTCATCGCCGGTGGTTTCGGCACCGGGAAGACGACGATGGTCAAATCGGTCAGCGAGATACCGCCGCTGCACACCGAGGAGCTGCTCACCGAGGCCGGTGTCGGGGTCGACGACGTGGTCGGCCTGGAGGCCAAGGAGACCACCACGGTGGCCCTGGACTTCGGCCGGATCACGATCAACCCGGAGGTGGTGCTGTACCTGTTCGGCACCCCCGGCCAGAACCGCTTCTGGTTCATGTGGGACGAGCTGGCGTACGGCGCGATCGGCGCGGTGATCCTGGTCGACACGCGGAGGCTGGACAGCAGCTTCCCGTCGATCGACTTCTTCGAGCGGCGCGGCATCCCGTTCATCATCGCGGTGAACTGCTTCGAGGGCGGGCACAAGTACGAGGCGGAAGAGGTGCGGCGGGCACTGGACGTCGACGCCGCCATCCCGCTCGTGCTGTGCGACGCGCGGGACCGCGAGTCGGCGAAGACGGTGCTGGTGAGCCTGATCCAGCACACCATGGACCGGCTCGACGCCATGGCTTAGGGAACCGCGCCACCCGCCTGGCATGACCTTGCTCCGCAGGGGTCCCCCGCAGGGGACCCCTGTCTTGATCCTGCCGGCAGGGACCGGCAATCCGGGCACCGAGAGCCCTGCCTGTGCACAACCGGCCACTCCCGTCCGCAGGCGCTCGACCGTCCGGGCACCGTGCTCACCAGCGGCGGGCACCGGCTCGTGGCCCCCGAAGAGAACCACGAGCCGACCGGAGACCTACTCCACCGGCGCGAGCTTGCAGTTGAAGTGCCGCAACAGCTTCGGCACGTGCGTCAACCGGTAACCGGGCACCCGCTCGGGTGCCTTCGCGATCTCCGCCAGCGTCTCGCCGACGTACTCCAGGTGGCTCTGCGTGTAGACCCGCCGCGGGATGGCGAGGCGGACCAGCTCGTACGGCGCGGGCTTCAGCAGCTCACCCTCGTCGTCCAGCTCGCCGAGGTACAGCGAGCCCAGCTCCGCACACCGGATGCCGCCCGCCAGGTACAGCTCGCTGGCCAGGGCGAACCCCGGGAACCGGCTCGGCGGCAGGTGCGGCAGCAGCCGCCCGGCGTTGAGGTACACGGCGTGCACCCCGGTCGGCCGCACGCTGTCGACGCCCGCCGCCGCGGCGAGCGAAGCCACGTACGACGTCGCGTCGGCCCGCGCCCGCAGGTACTCCGGGTCGGTCACCTCCCGCAGCCCCTGCGCCAGCATCTCCAGGTCGCGGCCGGACAGACCGCCGTACGTCCGGAACCCCTCCGTCGCGATCAGCAGCGACTCGCACTTGGCCGCCAGCTCCGGGTCGCGCAGCGCGAGCAACCCTCCGATGTGGACGATCGCGTCCTTCTTCAGGCTCGCCACGCACCCGTCGGTCAGCCGGAACGCCTCCTCCGCGACCTGGCGCGGGGTGTGGTTCTCGTAGCCCGGTTCCCGCTGGGTGACCAGCCACGCGTTCTCCGCGAAGCGGGCCGCGTCGAGGAAGAACGGCACGCCGTGGCGGCGGGCGATCTCACCGGCGGCCTTGATGTTGCCCATCGACACCGGCTGCCCGCCGAAGCCGTTGTTGGTGATGGTGATCATCACGACGGCGACGTCCCGCCGGCTCGACAGGAGCGCCTCCAACGCGTCCAGGTCGATGTCGCCCTTGAACGGCGCGTCGCTGTCGAGGTCGTCGGCGGCCGGGCACGGCAGGTCGATCGCCTCGCCGCCGACGATCTCGACGTTCGCGCGGGTGGTGTCGAAGTGCGTGTTGCCGACGCTGACCTGACCGGGCTTGATCAGCGCGGTGAACAGGATCCGCTCGGCTGCGCGCCCCTGGTGGACGGGGAACGCGTACGGGTACCCGGTCAGTTCCGTCACCACGTCGTGGAACCGGTGGTAGGAGCGCGCACCCGCGTAGGTCTCGTCACCCCGCATGCCCGCCGCCTGCTGCTCGGCGGACAGGGCGCCGGTGCCCGAGTCGCTGAGCAGGTCGATCGTCACGTCGGTGGCGGCGAGGTTGAACGGGTTGTACCCGGCGGCGGCCAACGCGCGCTCGCGGTGCGCGCGCGTGGTGATCGGGATGGGCTCCACGACCTTGATGCGGTACGGCTCCATGATCGGCATGGTGACTCCTAGACAGCCAGGCTGATCGAACGCGGCATGGCCACGTCGTAAGCCTCGGACGAGAGGTAGACGGTGATTCCGGGGCGTGGCCTGCCCATGCGCAGCGACACGTGGGCGATCAGGCCGACACCCTCGTCCAGCGGCCGGCCCGCGACGGTGCGCAGGGCGTTGTCGAACGGGGTGGGGTCGAGGTCGTACCTGGCCATCACCGCGAGCACCCGTCGCCGGGCCTCTTCGTCGTCGGTCACGTAGTCCCTGATGGGCACGTAGAGGGAATAGCCGCTCGGCGCGCCCACGTCGCCGTCCAGGAACGTGTAGCTGGAAATCAGCGGACGCTTGTCGAACGTTCCGGTGCTGCCCCCGGTGAGGAGGCAGAAGTCGGGCACCCTGTCCACATCGACAGCTCGCGCCGCGCTCGCCGCACGAGTGACATCGGTTACTTCTGCGGCGTGGTGGGAGATGTAGACCTTCACCCGGGCCTGCCGTTGTTCGACCAGGTCGAGCGCGAAGAAGGAATACTTGTCGAGGCCGGGTCGCGTCATCGCGCTGTCCCGCATGGGCCGGAAACCGGCGGCGAAACCGGTCCGGTCCAACGCCTCGCGCACGAGCCCTTCGGCGGCGGCCTCGCCGCGCACCCCCGGGTTGAGGTAGACCTTCACCGTGGGCTTCACGTGGGGGCGGAACACGAGCGAATACCAGAACGTGAAATCCGCTTCGGGGTGCTCCGGCAGGAACAGGTTCCGCACCGCGTCGAAACGGCCGGTGTCCAGGTTGTGGCGGCGCTGCACGCGGTCGAGGGAGGCGAGCGCGGCGGACAGGTTGGCGGCACGAGAAGGCCTGGTCGCCGTGGGTTCGACGATCATGCGGACGGTCGGGGGCTCGTCCGCCGCGAAGGCCGTGGAGAACTCGACCGGGGAGTGGTCGTCGGCGACCCCGGAAGGCCAGGCGGGGCTGGTGGAAACCGGGCGCAGGCCACCGGGGCCCAGTGCGTCCGCGAGTAGCCCGACGGATTCCAGGGTATTGTCCGTAATGCCCACGGAATGAAGAAGGGCACTCAGTTGACGGCCCGTGAAATCGCGTATGGAGACTTTTTGAGGGTCCAAGGCGGGGTTCTCCTCGTGGGGGGCGAGTCGAAAAGTACGCTAGGCGAAGCAATCTTGTCCACCGGTCGGCCGTAGCGTGACGTAGCGCACTCTAAAGGCAGGTCGACGTCCTGTCGATCAGTTGCCGCGCGGTCGGTGCCAGTAATCAGAACTACTCCGAACGGCCGCTTGACTGAGTGGCCGTCAGCCTTTCGCACTAAGATCCAGGTGATCTTCGATGACGCATCGTGGCATTTTGTACCGACGTCCGCCTGGGGTACGGTCGAACGTTCGCCGCTAATACGTCCCACCATTCAAGACGCTGGTGTCGATTGTTCGACGTGCGCTCGGCGTGGTTCGCGCACGAGTTGTGTGGTAATGCCCCCGGACACGCGGACGGGGCCGCCGATCACGTGGATCGACGGCCCCGCGAGGAGTGACGGGTCAGGACGCGTAGTCGTAGAACCCGCGCCCGCTCTTCTTGCCCAGCAGCCCCGCGTCCACCATGCGCAGCAGCAGCGGCGGCGGCGAGTACAGCGGCTCCTTGAACTCCTCGTACATCGACTCGGCGATCGCCTTGGTGGTGTCCAGGCCGATCAGGTCGGCCAGGCGCAGCGGCCCCATCGGGTGCGCGCAGCCCAGCACCATGCCGGTGTCGATGTCCTCGGCGCTGGCGAAGCCGGACTCCAGCATCCGGATCGCGGACAGCAGGTACGGGATCAGCAGGGCGTTGACCACGAACCCGGCCCGGTCCTGCGAGCGGATGACCTCCTTGTGCAGGACGTCGGTCACGAACGCCTCGGCCCTGGCCCGGGTCTCGTCGCCGGTCAGCAGCGACGGCACCAGTTCCACCAGTTTCAGCACCGGCACCGGGTTGAAGAAGTGCACTCCGATGACCTGCTCGGGACGGCTGGTGGCCATGCCCAGCTTCATGATCGGGATCGAGGAGGTGTTGGACGCGAAGATCGCGTTCCGGTCCGCGACGACCTTGTCGAGCGTCGTGAACACCTCGGTCTTGACCTGCTCGATCTCCGCGACGGCTTCCACGACCAGGTTCCGGTCGGCGAAGTCGGCGAGGTCGGTGGTGAACCGGAGGCGCTCCAGTGCGGCGTCCCGGTCCTCGGCGGACAGCTTGCCGCTGCGCACGCCCTTGCCGAGCGAAGAGGCGATCCGCCCTCGCGCGGCTTCGGTGGCGTCCGGGCTGACCTCGGCCACCAGCACGTCGAGGCCCGCGCGCGCGCAGACCTCGGCGATGCCGGAGCCCATCAGGCCCGAGCCGACCACTCCAACACGTTGAATGTCACTCACGCCCTGATCCTGCCAGGGCGTTCCCCCGGCAGCACGTCCCCGGGGCCTCCATCGGGAGGATTCCCTTCGGGACGGTCAGCCCGTGACGCCGAAGTCCTGCGTCCAGTACGGCTTGTTGTTCGCGTCGACGGCGTAGCCGATGCCGAGGTCGCGCAACTCGCAGTTGACGATGTTCGCCCGGTGGCTCGCGCTGGCCATCCAGGCCTGCACGACCTCCGCCGCGGACGTCTGGCCGGCCGCGATGTTCTCCGCCACCATCCGGTACTGGTAGCCCTCCTCGGTGACGCGCTCCCCGAGCGTGCTGCCGTCCACGCCGGTGTGGCTGAAGTTGCCGGTCCGCGCCATCTCGACGGTGTGCTCGCGCGCCGCCGCGTCCAGTGCCGGGCTCGACGCCAGCGCCGGGCACCCGGCGGCGGCCCGTTGCTCGTTGGTCAGGGCGAAGACCTGCTGCTCGTGGACGGGGGCGGCGCCGGCGGGCGCCGTGGCGATGGGGGCGGCGGTGACGAGCAGTGCCGCGATCGCCGCTCCGGCGGTGGATGTCCTGGGTGTCATGGTTGCCTCCTGTTCGTCGGTGCCCCGTTACAGGGGTGCCCACTTCCAGGAAGACTTGCGTTGCACGATCGGTGGAACCGGGTGGCGGTGCGTCACCCGGTTCCCCGTCGGTCAGTCCTTCAGCTCCTCTTGCGCCTGCGCGATCGCGGCGAACTCCTCCTCCGGCGCGGAGGCCACCAGGTGGTGCCGGCTGTAGAACCAGAAGTAGGCCAGCGCCACCACGACGATGCCCGCCGTGATCCCGGCGGCCAGTTCGTCCACGAAGAACGTGGCCACGACCGCCGCCACCGCGAGCACCAGCGCCACACTGGTCGTGACGACGCCGCCCGGCGTCCGGTACGGCCGCTCCAACCCGGGCTCGCGCACGCGCAGCACGATGTGCGACACCATCATGAGCACGTACGACAGCGCCGCGCCGAACACCGCGATGTTGATCAGCAACGCACCGTCCCGGGTCACCGCCGCCAGCACGAACCCGATCGCGCCGGGCACGACCAGCGCCAGGTACGGCGTCTTGCGCTTCCCGGTGCGGGACAGCCAACGCGGCAGGTAGCCGGCCCGGGACAACGCGAACAGCTGCCGCGAGTAGGCGAAGATCAGCGAGAAGAAGCTGGCCACCAGCCCGGCGAGGCCGACGTAGTTCACCACCTGCGCGAGCAGGTTGTCCCCGCCGTACGCCGCGCGCACCGCCGCCGGCAGCGGGTTGTCCGACCCCTTCAACGCCTCCGACCCGGCACCGCCCGGCGCGAACACCAGGATCGTGCCCGCGAACACCAGCAGCACCGCCATCGCGGCGATGATGCCGCGCGGCATGTCCCGCTTCGGGTCGCGCGCCTCCTCCGCCGCCAGCGGCACGCCCTCGACACCGAGGAAGAACCAGATGCCGAACACCAGGGCGCCCAGCGCGCCCGTCACGCCGAACGGCAGGAACCCGCCGCCCTCGGCCAGGTCGAACAGCTTGGCCGAGTCGAACTTCGGGATCATCCCGATCACGAACACGGCCAGCGCCACCACCGCGACACCGGTGATGACGAACATCAGCCGCAACGCCTCGCCCACGCCGTACAGGTGCACCCCGACGAAGACCAGGAAGCACACCAGGTACACCGGCCACGAGTTGGTCAGCCCGAACAGCCCCAGCGTCTCCACGTACCCGCCGATGAACACCGCGATGGCCGCCGGCGCCATGGCGTACTCGATGAGGATCGCGACACCGGTGGCGAACCCGCCCAGCGGCCCCATCGCCCGTCGCGCGAAGCCGTAACCGCCGCCCGCCACGGGGAGTGCGGCGGCCAGCTCCGCCAGGCCGAACACCATGCACGTGTACATGGCGCCCATCAGGATCGTCGCGACGAGGAGCCCGCCCCAACCGCCCTGCGCGATGCCGAAGTTCCACCCGGCGAAGTCGCCGGAGATCACGTAGGAGACACCCAGCCCCGCCAGCAGCACCCAGCCCGCGGCGCCACGCTTCAGCTGCCGGTGCTCCAGGTAGTCGCTGCCCACCTTCTCGTACTCGACGTGCTTGGCCATCTGCGCTCGCTCCCTAATGGGTCAGTCGCGCTCCTTTGGAGGGTGATTGGAGGGTGGCGCGGCCCACCTGATGGTGTCAAGATGGGGCATCCAATGGCTCGCTGACATACCTTTGGAGGTACTGCGGATGCTCGCCGTGGAGGAGTTGCGCGTGCTCGTGGACGCCGGGGAGATCGACACGGTCCTGGTCGCCGTCGTCGACATGCAGGGCCGACTCCAGGGCAAGCGCTGCGCCGCCCGGTACTTCGTGGACGTGGTCCTGCCGCACTACGCCGAGGGCTGCAACTACCTCCTGGCGGTGGACGTGGAGATGAACACGGTCGCCGGTTACGCCATGTCCTCGTGGGACAGCGGTTACGGCGACTTCGTCATGCGGCCGGACCTCGCCACGCTGCGCCGCGTGCCGTGGCACGAGGGCACCGCGCTGGTCATGTGCGACCTGGTCTGGGAGGACGAGTCGCCGGTGGTCGCCTCGCCGCGCCAGATCCTCAAGCGGCAGCTCGACCGGCTCGCCGAACGGGGCCTGCGCGCGTTCGTGGGCACCGAACTGGAGTTCGTCGTCTTCGACAACACGTTCGAGGACGCCTGGGATCGCGGTTACCGCGGCCTCACCCCGGCTAATCAGTACAACGTGGACTACTCGCTGCTGGGCACCGCGCGCATCGAGCCACTGCTCCGCGCCATCCGCAACCACATGGCGGGCGCGGGCATGGTGGTCGAGTCGGCCAAGGGCGAGTGCAACCCGGGCCAGCACGAGATCGCGTTCCGCTACGCGGAAGCGCTGGCGACCTGCGACAACCACAGCATCTACAAGACCGGCGCCAAGGAGATCGCGGCGCAGCAGGGCAAGTCGCTGACGTTCATGGCCAAGTACAACGAGCGCGAGGGCAGCTCCTGCCACATCCACCTCAGCCTGCGCTCGGAGGACGGCGAACCGGTGTTCGCCGAGGGCCGGGGCATGTCGAAGCTGATGGAGCACTTCCTGGCCGGTCAGCTGGCCGCGCTGCGCGAACTCACCTACTTCCTCGCGCCGAACATCAACTCCTACAAGCGGTTCGTGCCCGGCAGCTTCGCGCCGACGGCCGTGGCGTGGGGCAAGGACAACCGGACTTGCGCGCTGCGCGTGGTCGGGCACGGGCAGTCGCTGCGGTTCGAGAACCGGGTGCCCGGCGCGGACGTGAACCCCTACCTGGCCGTCGCGGCGCTGATCGCCGCGGGTCTGCACGGCGTGGACGACGAGCTGCCGCTGGAGGACGAGTTCGTCGGCAACGCCTACGCGTCCGACCGGCCCACCGTGCCCGCCACCCTGCGCGACGCCGCGTCCCTGCTGGCGAGAAGCGACCTCGCGCGGGAGGCGTTCGGGCAGGACGTGGTCGAGCACTACCTCAACGCGGCCCGGGTGGAGCTGGCCGCGTTCGACTCCTCGGTGACGGATTGGGAGCGCGTCCGTGGTTTCGAACGGCTCTAGCGCCTCTGGCGGTTCCAGCGGCTCCGCCGGCCGGGGTGGCCGGCCGCTGATCGGCGTCAGCACGTACCTGGAACGCGCGAAGTTCGGCATCTGGGACGTGGAGGCGGCGGTGCTGCACCGCGACTACCTCGACTCGGTCGTGCGCGCGGGCGGCAACCCCGTGCTGCTGCCGCCGGTCGGGGACTGGGACGCGGACGCCATCGGCTTCCTGGACGGCCTGGTGCTGGCGGGCGGCGCGGACCTGGACCCGGCGCTGTACGGGCGGCCACGCGACCCCCGTACGGGACCGGCGCGGCCGGAGGGGGACGCGGCCGAGCTGAGCCTGGCCCGCGCGGCGCTCAAGCTCGACCTGCCGCTGCTCGCGGTGTGCCGGGGGATGCAGGTGCTCAACGTGGCGTTGGGCGGCACGCTCGTCCAGCACGTCGAGGGCCACAACCCGGCCCCGGCGGTGTTCCAGCACACCGGCATCGCGGTGGCCCCCGGCTCGCGGCTGGCGGAGGTCGTCGGCCTGGCGACCACCGTCCACTGCCACCACCACCAGGCGTTGGACGTCCTCGGTGACGGTCTGCGGGTGGTCGCCGGAGCGCCGGACGGGACCGTCGAGGCGGTGGAGCTGCCGGGCTCGCGGTTCGTGCTCGGCGTGCAGTCGCACCCGGAGGCAGACAGCGAGGACGACCGCTTGTTCGCCGCACTGGTGGACGCGGCGTCCGATTCGAACAGGGGAGTGCGGTGACGACGTTCGACGTGATCAACCCGGCCACCGAGGAGGTGGTCCGGACGGTGCGGCTGGCCTCGCTGGAGGAGACCGACGCGGCGATCGCCCGCGCGTCGGCGGCGTTGCCCGCGTGGCGTGCCGTCGCGCCGGGTGACCGCGCCCGGTTGCTGCGGCGGTTCGCGGAGGCGGTCGACGGCGCGCTGGAGGAGTTGGCGGCGCTGGAGGTGCTGAACGCCGGGCACACCATCGGCAACGCGCGGTGGGAGGCCGGGAATGTCCGGGACGTGCTGCACTACTACTCGGCCGCGCCGGAGCGGTTGTTCGGCAGGCAGATCCCGGTGCCGGGCGGGCTGAACGTGACGTTCCACGAGCCGGTGGGTGTGGTCGGCGTGATCGTGCCGTGGAACTTCCCGATGCCGATCGCCGCGTGGGGTTTCGCGCCCGCGTTGGCGGCGGGGAACACGGTGGTGCTGAAGCCCGCCGAGCTGACGCCGTTGACGGCCTCGAAGCTGGCCTCGCTGGCGCTGGGGGCGGGCATCCCCGAGGACGTGTTCCAGGTGCTGCCGGGGGCCGGGCCGGTGGTGGGTCAGCGGTTCGTCACGCACCCGGACGTGCGCAAGGTCGTGTTCACCGGGTCCACGCGGGTCGGCAAGCAGGTCATGGCCGGCTGCGCGGAGCAGGTGAAGCGGGTGACGCTGGAGCTGGGCGGCAAGTCGGCCAACGTCGTGTTCGCCGACGCCGACCTGGAGCAGGCCGCCGCGACCGCGCCGTACGGGGTGTTCGACAACGCCGGTCAGGACTGCTGCGCGCGGTCCCGCATCCTGGTCGAGGCGTCGGCCTACGACCGGTTCATGGAGTTGCTGGAGCCGGCCGTCAAGGGTGTCGTGGTCGGCGCGCCGGGTGACGAGGCCACCGAGATGGGGCCGCTGATCTCGGCCGCGCACCGGCAGAAGGTCGCGTCCTACGTGCCTTCCGACGCGCCCGTGGCGTTCCGGGGCTCGGCTCCTCCGGGCGCGGGTTTCTGGTTCCCGCCAACGGTCCTGGCGCCGGTCGGGCGCGGTGACCGCGCGGCGGTCGAGGAGATCTTCGGGCCGGTGGTGGCCGTGCTGCCGTTCACCGACGAGGAGGACGCGGTGCGGTTGGCCAACGACAGCGCCTACGGCTTGTCCGGGTCGATCTGGACGCGGGACGTCGGGCGGGCGCTGCGCGTGTCCCGTGCCGTCGAGGCCGGGAACCTGTCGGTCAACTCGCACTCGTCGGTGCGGTACTGGACGCCGTTCGGCGGGTTCAAGCAGTCGGGGCTGGGGCGCGAGCTGGGGCCGGACGCCCTCGACTCGTTCACCGAGACCAAGAACGTCTTCATCGCTCACTGACGCTGGTTGGGAGAGAACGTGGTTCAGCGATTCGAGGGCCGGGTGGCCGTGGTGACCGGTGGTGGCAGCGGCATCGGGCTCGCCTCGGTGCGGCGGCTGGCGTCGGAGGGCGCGCGGGTCGTCGTGGCCGACGTCGACGCGGAGTCCGGCAAGGCGGCGGCCGACGAGGTGGACGGGCTGTTCGTCCAGGTCGACGTGACCGACGAGGAGCAGGTGTCGGCGCTGTACCAGACCACTGTGGACACTTACGGCTCGGTGGACGTCGCGTTCAACAACGCGGGCATCTCGCCGCCCGACGACGACTCGATCCTGACCACGGGCATCGAGGCGTGGGAGCGGGTGCAGAAGGTGAACCTGACCTCGGTGTACCTGTGCTGCAAGCACTCGATCCCGCACATGCTGACCCAGGGGCGCGGCTCGGTGATCAACACGGCGTCGTTCGTGGCGACGATGGGCGCGGCGACGTCCCAGATCTCGTACACGGCGTCCAAGGGCGGGGTGTTGGCGATGAGCCGGGAACTGGGCGTGCAGTTCGCGCGGCAGGGCATCCGGGTGAACGCGCTGTCACCTGGACCGGTGAACACGCCGTTGCTGCGGGAGCTGTTCGCGAAGGACCCGGAGCGGGCCGCGCGGCGGCTGGTGCACGTGCCGCTCGGCCGGTTCGCCGAGCCGGAGGAGATCGCGGCGGCGGTGGCGTTCCTGGCCAGTGACGACTCGTCGTTCATCACCGCCTCGAACTTCCTGGTCGACGGCGGGATCGCCGGTGCCTACGTGACACCGCTGTGATGCCCGTGCAGGACGCGTTGTTCCGCCCCGTGCGGGCGGGCAACGCGTTCGAGGAGACCGTGGAACGGCTCATGCAGGCGATCCGGCTCGGCGTGGTGGGGCCGGGGGAGCGGCTGCCCGCGGAGCGCGAGCTGGCCACCCGGTTGGGCGTCAGCCGGGTGACGTTGCGCGAGGCGATCAGGTCGCTCCAGGACGCCGGCTACGTCGAGTCGCGGCGCGGCCGGTACGGCGGGACGTTCGTGAACTCGCCGCTGCCGGCGCCCGCGTCGGACCGGTGGGTCGACCCGGAGGAGCTGGCGGACGCGCTGACGCTGCGCGCGGCGGTGGAGACGGGTGCGGCGGAGTGCGCGGCGGCCCGTGCGCTGGGATCGGTCGACCGGCGGAACCTGCTGGCGCGGCTGGCCGAGTGCCGCGACGCGACCGTCGAGGAGTACCGGCGCAAGGACTCGCGGCTGCACCTGGCGATCGCCGAGGCGACCGGGTCGGCGTCGCTCACGGCGGCCGTCGCCGACGCCCGGACCAGGGTCAACGCGCTGCTCGACCGCATACCGCTGCTGGCCCCGAACCTGGCGCACTCGAACGACCAGCACGACGCGATCGTGGCGGACATCGTGGCGGGTGAGCCGGAGGCCGCGCGGCGGGCGATGGCCGAGCACCTGGACGGCACGGCCCTGCTGCTGCGCGGCTTCCTGTCGTGACCCCCGGCTCCTGACCCGCCTCCTGACCCCGCCTCCTGACCCCGCCTCCTGACCTCAGCGCTCGGACCTCAGCGCTCGGACCGGCGTTCCGGGCCGTGCTCGAACCTGTGCTCCGGGATGCGCTCGTCGAACTGGAAGTGGCCGGGCGGCCCGTCGAACCCGACGCCGTAATGGTGGTGGTCGCGGTCGGCCGCCGCCACGATCCCGCCGCCGAGGACGAGGCCGAGCAGGCCGACGGCGACCAGCTGGGTGGCCCGGTGCTTGACGACCCGTCCGACGACCGCGTCCTTGCCCGGAGCGGTCTGGCTGTGCGCGGGGTGCGGCACACCAGGCGCCGGGTGACCTGCGGTGGAGGGCTCACCAGGGGGTCCGGCGGCCTGCTGGGCGGCGGCCGGTTCGGCCGGGCCTGCGACCGGCGTCTCCACCGGCGTGGTGGGCGCCCGGTCCGCCGGTGACGTGGGTTTCTCCTGCTCGGGTGGCTGCTGGGACGGGTGCTGCTCGGACGGTGGCTGCGGGTCTGGCATCGGCGGAACTCCCTGCTCTGTCGTGCCGGCGGACGCGGTGACGTGATCGCGCTGGTGGACGCCATGGTGCGCGGCCTACCTGAGCTGATCCTGATCGTCGGCTGTACGTCAGCTGAGAACCCCGCCCGCCGTCCACCTGACGTGCCGTGACCTCGGTGGACGCGTCGTCCGCGCTGGGCCGAGGCCGAGGAGCGCCCCGAGCGGGTGATCCGGCGGTACGCCGCGGCGGTCCGTCCGGTGCGCCGGAAAAGGAGTCGGTGAGCACCGATAACATCTCCGGCGAAGACCGCATACACATCGAGGAGTCACCGTGTCCCAGCCGCGCCCCGCAGCCGCTCCAACCCCACCGCGCGTGGTGGTGCCGGCGGGGACTACCGCGGGGACGGCGGTGCGTGAAGCGGGGCTGCCGGGCAAGGGCCCGGACGCCGTCGTGGTCGTGCGCGACCCCGAGGGCCACCTCCGCGACCTCTCGTGGACGCCGCAGGTCGACGTCGAGGTGGAGGCCGTGGCCGCCGACACCGCCGACGGCCGCAGCGTCATCCGGCACTCCACGGCGCACGTCCTCGCGCAGGCCGTGCAGCAGCAGTTCCCCGAGGCCAAGCTGGGCATCGGCCCGCCGGTCAAGGACGGCTTCTACTACGACTTCAAGGTCGACAAGCCGTTCACGCCCGAGGACCTCCAGGCGCTGGAGAAGCGCATGAAGTCGATCATCAAGGGCGCGCAGCGGTTCAACCGCCGGGTGGTCGAGTCGGTCGACGCGGCCAAGTCGGAGCTGGCGGCCGAGCCGTTCAAGCTCGAACTGGTGGACGTCAAAGCCGAGTTGTCCGACCCCGCGGTGGACTCCTCGGAGATCATGGAGGTCGGCGGCGGCGAGCTGACGATCTACGACAACCTCGACCCGCGCTCCGGCGACCGAGTCTGGGGCGACCTGTGCCGCGGCCCGCACGTGCCGACGACCAAGCACATCCCGGCGTTCAAGCTGACCCGCGTCGCCGCCGCGTACTGGCGCGGCAACGAGAAGAACCCCCAGCTGCAGCGCATCTACGGCACCGCGTGGGAGTCGCAGGAGGCGCTCGACCAGCACCTGGAGCTGCTGGCCGAGGCCGAGCGGCGCGACCACCGCAAGCTCGGCGTCGAGCTGGACCTGTTCAGCTTCCCGGACGAGATCGGCTCCGGCCTGGCGGTGTTCCACCCCAAGGGCGGGATCATCCGCAAGGCGATGGAGGACTACTCGCGCGCCCGGCACGCCGAGGAGGACTACGAGTTCGTCTACTCGCCGCACATCACCAAGGGCAACCTGTTCGAGACGTCCGGTCACCTCGACTGGTACAAGGACGGCATGTACCCGGCGATGCACCTCGACGCCGAGTACGACGAGGACGGCAAGCTGCGCAAGCCCGGCCAGGACTACTACCTGAAGCCGATGAACTGCCCGTTCCACGACCTGATCTTCAAGTCGCGCGGGCGGTCGTACCGCGAGCTGCCGCTGCGGATGTTCGAGTTCGGCTCGGTCTACCGGTACGAGAAGTCCGGCGTGATCCACGGCCTGACCCGCGTGCGCGGCATGACGCAGGACGACGCGCACATCTTCTGCACGCCCGACCAGATCCAGGACGAGCTGAAGTCGCTGCTGTCCTTCGTGCTGGGGCTGCTGCGCGACTACGGGCTGGACGACTTCTACCTGGAGCTGTCCACCCGCAACGACGAGAAGTACGTCGGTTCCGACGAGGTGTGGGAGACGGCGACCGAGGCCCTGCGTGAAGCGGCCGAGGACTCCGGTCTCGAACTGGTGCCGGACCCGGGCGGCGCGGCGTTCTACGGGCCGAAGATCTCCGTGCAGGCGAAGGACGCGCTGGGCCGGACCTGGCAGATGTCGACCATCCAGCTCGACTTCACGCTGCCCGAGCGGTTCGAGCTGGAGTACACCGGGCCGGACGGCACCCGGCAGCGCCCGGTCATGATCCACCGGGCGCTGTTCGGCTCGATCGAGCGGTTCTTCGGCGTGCTGACCGAGCACTACGCGGGCGCGTTCCCGGCGTGGCTGGCGCCGGTGCAGGTGGTCGGCATCCCGATCGCGGACGAGCACGTGGACCACCTGCTGGCGGTCGCGAAGCAGCTCAGGGCGAAGGGCATCCGGGTCGAGGTGGACGCCTCCGACGACCGGATGCAGAAGAAGATCCGCAACCACACCACGCAGAAGGTGCCGTTCATGCTGCTGGCCGGCGGCAAGGACGTGGAGCAGGGCGCGGTGTCGTTCCGGTTCCGCGACGGCACGCAGATCAACGGCGTGCCGGTGGAGCGGGCGGTCGAGACGGTCGTCGACTGGGTGGCGCGGCGGGAGAACGCCTCGCCGACGGCGGAACTCGTCCAGTGACGGAGCAGTACGAGGAGCAGGACGGGGTCGGGGTCCACGACGCGTTGCAGCGGCTGTGGACCCCGCACCGCCTCTCGTACGTGCGCGGTGAGGGCAAGGCGGTCGGCGACGAGCCGGAGGGGTGCCCGTTCTGCCGGGTGATCGGGCTGGACGACGCCGAGGGGCTGATCCTGGCGCGCGGCGAGCTGGTGTTCGCGGTGCTCAACCTGTACCCGTACAACCCGGGTCACCTGATGGTGCTGCCGTACCGGCACGTGCCGGACTACACGGACCTGACACCGGCCGAGACGGTCGAGTTCGCCGCGTTCACCCAGACGGCGATGCGGGTGATCCGCGCCGTGGCGAGCCCGCACGGGTTCAACGTCGGGATGAACCAGGGCGTCGTGGCGGGCGCCGGCATCGCGGCCCACCTGCACCAGCACGTCGTGCCCCGCTGGGGCGGCGACGCGAACTTCATGCCCGTGATCGGCCACACCAAGGTCCTGCCCCAGCTCCTCGGCGAGACCCGTCAACTCCTCGCCGACGCCTGGCCCACCCCCCGCCCCGCGTAGGACTCGCGCGGATACGTCGGGAAGGCGTGGGTTAGATCACCACGGTGCGGCGGTGATCCGACCTTTACATACCTTCCTGGCCGATCGTCAAGAGGGGTGAGCGTCGATACGGTGCGTTGCATGACCGCACCTGAGCGTTCGCGGCTGGCCCGAGAACGGCTCTCGCGCGAGTTACGAAGGCTGCGCACCGAGGCCAAGATGACCGGAACGGCCACGGCGCGCGCTACCGGGATGAGCCAGTCCAAGCTGTCGAAGATCGAGAACGGCATGCTCCTCCCGTCCGTGACCGACGTGGAGCGCCTGGTCGCCGAGCTGTCCGCGACCAGGGAGACCAGGGTCGAGCTGGTCGAGTTGGCCCGACTGTTGCACGCCGAGGCGGAGACCCGCCGAGTGGTGCTGCACCGCGGGGCCCACCGGCACCAGCAGACCGTGGCACGTATCGAGGCCCGCGCCACCACCAGCCGCTTCTTCCAGAACGCGGGTGTGCCCGCGCTGTTGCAGAGCGAGAACTACCTGAGGGTCGTGCTGAACGCCACGCCCCCGCACGAGCAGGACACCGCGATCGCCACCCTGCGCACCCGTCGGGCCCGCATGGACGACCTGGGCAAGCGGTTCGTGTTCCTGCTCGCGGAGAGCGCCCTGCGCTGGCGGATGGGCTCGGCCGACCTGATGTGCGAGCAGATCGACCACCTGCTCGGCCTCAGCCGAAGACCCAATGTGCAGCTGGGCGTGGTGCCGTGGACGGCGGACGCGAACCTGGTGGCGCTGCACGGGTTCCAGGTGTACGACGAGCGGGTGGTGACGTTGAGCGTGCTGACCGGCAACGCGACCATCACCGACCCGCACGACGTGCGCGAGTACCTGGGGCTGTTCGGCAGGCTCGAACGGCTGGCGGTGCGCGGCGACGCGCTGGACGACCTGCTCGCGCAGATCTCCAGGGACCACCGCGAGCTCGGCTGAGCTGGGCGGTTAGGCTGCCGGGGACCACTTCGTCCCCGTCGGTAGGTGCCTCGCCACCCCATGCTGAACATCTTCGCCCGCGCGTCCGTCTCCCGCGTCACCGATCCGATCGGGGCGTGGCTGCTGCGCCGCGGCCTCACCCCGAACGCCGTCACGGTGCTGGGCACCGTCGGCTCCGTCGCCACGTCGCTGTGGTTCATCCCGCGCGATCAGCTGTTCGTCGGCGCCGCGCTGGTCACGGTGTTCGTGCTGCTGGACCTCATCGACGGCGCGATGGCCCGCGCCCAGGGCGGCGGCACGAGGTTCGGCGCCGTCCTGGACGCGAGCTGCGACCGGATCGCGGACGGCGCGTTGTTCGCCGCCATCGCCTGGTGGGCGTTCGGCCAGGACGAGCACGGCCTGGCCGCGGCGACCCTCGTGTCGCTGGTCGGCGCCCAGGTCACCTCGTACGTGAAGGCGCGCGCCGAGGCGTCCGGGCTGTCCGCCGACGGCGGGATCGCCGAACGCGCCGAGCGGTTCATCGTCGTGCTGGTCGGCATCGGCCTGCACGGGCTCGGCGTGCCCTACGTCCTGCCGGTCGCCCTGTACCTGTTGGCGGTGCTCGTCACGATCACCGTGGTGCAGCGCGTCCTGGCCGTGAGCCGCGCCGCCAAGGAGCTCGGGACGTGAAAGCTCGGGACGTGAAAGGCGGCTTGGCCGACCTCGCCTACGCGGCCGGGTGGCGCCTGGTGCGGCTGCTGCCGGAGGTCTGGGCGCGCCCGCTGTTCGACCTGGCCGCCGACCGGGCCGCGAAACGGGGCGGCGAGGGTGTCCAGCAGCTGCGGGCGAACCTGCGCCGGGTGGTCCCGCGGGCCGGCGAGGCGGAGCTGGACGAGCTGGTCCGCCTGGCGCTGCGCTCCTACGCGCGGTACTGGCGCGAGGCGTTCCGGCTGCCGTCGCTCGACCTCAAGGCCGCCTACGCCGAGTGCGACCGGACGATGACCGGCGTGGAGAACCTGGACGCGGCGCTGGCCGAGGGCCGGGGCGCGGTGATCGCGCTGCCGCACTGCGGCAACTGGGACATGGCGGGCGTCTGGCTGGTCGGGCACTGCGGCACGTTCACCACGGTCGCCGAACGCCTCAAGCCCGAATCGCTCTACCGCCGGTTCATCGCGTTCCGCGAGAGCCTGGGGTTCGAGGTCGTGCCGCTCACCGGGGGCGACCGCAACCCGGCCGTCGTGCTCACCGAACGGCTGCGCGCCAACAAGGTCGTCTGCCTGCTGGCCGACCGCGACCTCACCGCCGGCGGCGTGCCGGTGACGTTCTTCGGCGAGCGCACGCTGATGCCGGCCGGTCCGGCGCACCTGGCCGCGACGACCGGCGCGGCGCTGATCCCGGCGGGCCTGTGGTTCACCGAGGACGGCTGGGTCATCCGGCTGCACCCGCCGATCCGGGTCCAGGGGACGGCGGGCGTGCCGGCCGCGACCCAGCAGCTGGCGGACGTGTTCGCGGCCGACATCGCCGCGCACCCCACCGACTGGCACATGATGCAGCAGCTGTGGCTGGCCGACCTGCCCGAGAGCAGGCAGAAGGCGCTGCGCCGGGTGCTCGCCCGCCGGGGGGAAACTGCGTGAAGGTCGGCATAGTCTGCCCGTACTCCTTCGAGGTCCCCGGAGGCGTGCAGGCCCACGTGGTCGACTTGGCGCGTGCGCTGCGCGGTCTCGGGCACGAGGTGGAGGTGCTGGCGCCCGCGGACGACGACACGCCGATGCCGGAGTTCGTCACGTCCGCCGGCCGCGCGGTCGGCATCCCGTACAACGGGTCGGTGGCGCGGCTGTCGTTCGGGCCGGTGTCGTTCACCCGGGTCCGGCGGTGGATCGCCGAGCACGACTTCGACGTGCTGCACCTGCACGAGCCCACCGCGCCGTCGCTCTCGATGCTGGCGCTGATGGTCGCGGACGGGCCGATCGTGGCCACCTTCCACACGTCCACGCCGCGCTCGAAGATGCTGTCCGCGTTCCAGGCCGTGCTGCAGCCGTTCCTGGAGAAGGTCACCGCCCGGATCGCGGTGTCCGCGCTGGCGCGACGCGTGCAGGTCGAGCACCTCGGCGGTGACGCGGTGGAGATCCCGAACGGGGTGGACGTCGGGTTCTTCGCCGAAGCGAAGCCGCTGGACGGCTACCCGCGCCCGGGCGGCACGGTCGGGTTCGTCGGCCGGTTCACCGAGCCGCGCAAGGGCATGCCGGTACTGCTGGACGCGTTCCGCGCGCTGGACGAGCCGGACGTGCGGTTGCTGATCGTCGGGCGCGGTGACGAGGACGAGTTGCGCAAGCGGGCGGGGCCGGAGCTGGCGTCGCGGATGGTGTTCCTGGGCATGGTGGACGACGAGACCAAAGCGCGCGCCCTGCGCAGCGTGGACGTCTACTGCGCGCCCAACACCGGGGGCGAGAGCTTCGGGATCATCCTGACCGAGGCCATGTCCGCGGGCGCGGCGGTGCTGTCGAGCGACCTCGACGCGTTCCGGCGGGTGCTGGACGACGGCAAGGCCGGTGTGCTGACCCCCGTCGGTGACTCGGACGCGCTGGCGGCGGCGTTGCGCGACCTGCTGACCGATCCGGTGCGGCGGGCGGACTACGTGGCGGCGGCGCGGCAGCGGGTGATGATGTTCGACTGGTCGGTGGTGGCGGCCCAGGTGGTGCGGGTCTACGAGAGCGCCATGGCGGCCGATCCGCGGCGGGTGGGCGAGGCGTGACCAGTTCCGGCGTCGCGATGACGTTCCTGGTGCTGTTGGGCTTGGCGGTGCTGATCGGGCCGTGGACGCTCGGCACGGCGAACCGGCTGGACCGGCTGCACGTGCGCACGGACGCGGCGTGGGCGGCGCTCGACGCGGCCCTGGCACGACGTGCGGTGGTGACGCGGGCGGTGGCGGCGGTGTGCGGCAAGCCGGACCTGCGTGCGGCGGCGGACCGGGCCGAACGGTCGCCTCGGGCCGACCGGGAGGCGGCGGAGAACCGGCTGTCGGCGTTGTTGGAAGGGCTGGACCGGTCGGTGCTCAAGCCCGAGCTGGCGGCCGAGCTGTCCGACGCCGAGCAGCGGGTGGTGCTGGCCCGGCGCGTGCACAACGACGCGGTGCGAGACACGTTGTCGTTGCGGCGGCGGCGGTCCGTGCGGTGGCTGCGTCTCGCGGGCACCGCGCCCACGCCGTCGTACTTCGAGATCGCCGAGCCCGGAGCGGACTCCGAGACGTCCTCGTTGACCCAGCGCGTGTCGGCGCGGGTCGTGCTGCTGGACGCCGAGGACCGGGTGCTGATGTTCGAGGGCTTCGACCCGTCCCGGCCCGACGAGCTGTTCTGGTTCACCGTCGGCGGCGGGGTGGAGCCGGGGGAGGACGTCCGGGCGGCGGCGGTGCGGGAGCTGTTCGAGGAGACCGGCGTGCGGCTGGCCGAGGAGGACCTGGTCGGTCCGCTGTGGAAGCGGCACGCCGTGTTCGCGTTCGACGGCCTGAGCTACGCGGCGGCCGAGTGGTTCTTCGTGGCGAGGGTGGACGGGGTCGAGGTGGACACCTCGCGGTTCGACGACATCGAGCGCCGGACCATCCGACGGCACCGGTGGTGGTCGGTGGAGGAGCTGGCGTCGACCGACGAGACCGTGTACCCCGTGCAGCTGGCCGAGGTGCTGCCCGGCGCGCTCTCCGAGTGGGACGGCGCCACCCGCTCCGTGCGGTGAGTCCCGGGGACCGTCGCGGCGGGTGCTCGGCACGGGCGTCGGCGCCGTGGTCGGTACCGTCGCGGACGTGGTCAGCGTGGAGCGGCGGGGCGTCGTGGAACCGGTCGTGGCGGACCCACCCCGGTGGGCGCGACGAGCGGCGCACGTGCCGGCGTTGTCGCCGTGCGGTCCGACGTGTGGCGGATCGGTCCGGCGCTGGGGGACCCGCTCGGCCACGCCGAACAAGGGCTGCGCGAGCCGGTCGGTCCCGGCTTCGGGGCCGTGTACCCGGTCGTGCTGGGTGTGCTGGCCGAGGCCGCCGGTCTGCTGACGTTCGGCCTGGTGCGGCGGTGTGGCGTGGTGCTGCCCCGGTGGGTGCCGGTGCTCGGCGGCCGGGTCGTGCCGCGATGACGTCCACCGGTTACCTGGGGTCGGGTTCGTCTACCTGCCGCTGGTGGCGTGGGCGCCCCTGCTCGCGGCTGTGACGCTGTCCTACCAGCGGCGGCGGGTCGGCTAGCGGGTCTTGCCGGCTCGGGCGGTCCGCACGGTGAACACGATCGTGCCGACGACCACGATGGCGCCGATCAGCTGGAGGCCCGGCGAGTCGTCGGCCTCTCCGTACGCGAAAGCGGCGACGCCGATCGCGACGGCGAGCAGGACGGCGAGTGCGAGGACGTACTTCATGGGGTCTCCTGTCCGAGGCGGCGTGGCCGTGCTACCCATCGAGCACCGCTCGGATCCTACCGACTTTCACTCGGTCCGGGCCGCTGCCCGTGCGCGCTGCCGGACCGCGTCCGACCTCTTCGAGGGGTAATGGGAATTCGCGCCCGCAATTCTGCGGATTAATTGCTTGATGCTTCCGGTTGCCGCCCTGTGGCACACTGGCGACAGGGGGAATACCGCCGGCCGGTCGATCCGGGGATGCCCCGCTCCGGTTAACCGCGAGGGCGCCACGTCGAATTGTCCGGGCCATCGGGAGGCTCCGTGTCACTGGTCGAGCGATTCGTCGTCGGGGTGGACATCCAGGGTTTCTCCTCCCGTGTCGCCCGCACCCAGGTCGTCCTCCAGGCGGCGCTGAACCGGATGCTCGGCGAAGCGGCGGCAAGCGTGGGGCTCGACCGGGAGCTGTGGACGCGTCATCCGGGCGGTGACGGCGAGGTGGCGGTGCTGCCGGCCGACGTGGACCTGCTCGCGGTGGTGCGGCGGTTCGTCACCGAGCTCGACACCGGGCTCACCGACCACAACGAGGACCACGGCATCGGGGCGCGAATCCGCCTGCGGGTGGCGATGCACACCGACGTGGTGACGAAGCCGGGGCCGCTCGGGTACGCCGGTCCCGCCCTGACCGTGCTGAGCCGCCTGCTCGACTCCGACGCGGTGCGGGCCGCGCTGGCACGAGCGCCGGAGGCGAACCTCGCGCAGATCATCTCGGCCGACCTGTACCGCAAGGCCGTGCTCCCGGAGCTGGGCGGACTGCGGCCGCGGCAGTTCCGGCAGGTCCGGGTCGACGTGCCGGACAAGGGCTTCGACCAGACCGCGTACCTGTACGTGCCGCGCGAGGGCACCGCACGGCCCGAGCCTCCGCGTGATCCCGAGCCGCCGGGCATTCCGCTCCTGATCAAGTCCCTGCGAGCCACGCTGCCGCCGCCCACTCCGCCGCCGGGGAGAGGGCGTGAGGCGGCTGGGCGTGAGGCGGCGGTGGAGGTGGTCGAGCCCGCGCCGGCCGACCTGGCGCCCGAGGTGCGCGACGCCGTGCGCGAGGCGCGGGAAGCGCTCGCGCGAGATGACCTCCGCCGCGCGGACGCGATGACGACGTGGGCGTTGCTGGCGGAGGCGGGCCGTGGCCGCAACGGGTGGCTGCGCCGGTCGGACGGGGAACTGCTGACCGACGCGCTGCTGACCGAACTCGACCTCGCCTGGTCGGACTTCTCCGGGGGAGAGGCGGGATTCCGCGCCCAACGCGCGCGGCTCGGCGGGTTGGCACTTTCCGGGCCGAAGGAGTTCCGGGAGCTTTCCGTCCGGCTCGGGTGGCGGACCGAAAGGGAAGAAGTGATATCCCGTTACGGGGAATTCGGTCGACGTTCCGGCGCTACGGCGGATTCGTTCCACCCGACATTGCGAAATCCCGAGCGGGAAGACCACGCGACCTGGCACGACGAGTGGTCGTCGACCGTCATGGCCGTGCACGTCCGGTTGCAGCGCTGGGAGGGGTGAGATGGGACTCGTGGTCGTGCTCGTCGTGCTGGCCGCCGCCGGCTGGTTGGGTGTCGCCGGGGTGCGGAGCGTCCCGTCCGGTCGGGTCGGCCTGGTGACCAAGCGCTTCGCCCTGCGCCCACGGCACCCCGAGGACAACCCGAGGGTGAGCGCGTTCGACGGCGCGGGTCCGCAGGCACGGCTGCTCCGCGCGAACACGCGCACCTGGCTGGCTCCGTACCTGTACGACGTCGAGCTGATCCTGCAGACGTGCGTGCCGAACGGGACGATCGGCCTGGTCGTGGCCGAGGCGGGCGCCGTGAGCCCGCCCGACAGCCAGATCGCCGAGTACGTCGACTGCGACTACTTCCAGGACGGCGTGCGCTTCCTCCGGGGCGGCGGCCGGCAGGGCCGCCAGATGCAGGTGCTGACCGGCGGCTACTACGACATCAACACCCGCCTGTTCCGGGTGATCACGGTCGACACGCCGGAAGACATGGAACGCGAGGGCCTGACGCCCCGCGACCTCGCCGTGGTGGAGATCTCGACCGGCGAGACCGGCGTGGTGATCACGCACATCGGCGCCAAGACCGATCCGAACGTCCTCGGCCCGCCCGTGGCGGGCCACGCCGCCTTCCAGCTGCCCTGGGTGTTCATCGACGGAAACGGACGCCGGGGCGTGCAGGAGGAGACGCTGGACGAGGCGGGGCGCTACGCGATCAACCCGTGGTTCGCGCAGGTGGTCGAGGTGCCGACCCGGACGCTGATCCTGGAGTGGACGACCAAGGCCGCGAAGGCGACGGGCAACCTGGACATCTCGCTCGACCGGATCGTCCTGGACGTGCAGGGCCACCGGGTCCGGCTCGACATGAAGCAGACCGTGCGCATCCCGGCCGAGGCGGCGCCGGGGATCGTGCGCAGCTACGGCCTGGGCGGGCAGGGCGAGGCCGGCGGACGCAGCACGGTGCAGGAGTTCGTGAAGAAGGAGCTGGGGGCCACGGTCGACGGCTACTTCCGCCGGATCTCCGCCCGCTACCGGATCCAGGAGTTCATCACCCGCTACGACGAGGTGTGCAACGAACTCGCGGGCGAGGTGCGGCAGGCCATGGCGCGGACGGGTGTCAGAGCCATCTCCACCACCCTGGAGAACTTCGAGTGCGACGAGCCGGAGATCAACGACATGCGCCGGCAGATCGCGCTCCAGCAGGAACGCGTCAAGCTCGAACAGGCGAAGCTGGCCGAGCTGCAAGCCCGGAGCCACAACGAAGACGTGCTGAGCGAGATCGCGTTGAAGCAGGTCAGGGTCGAGGACGAGCGCCGCCAGCTGGACTTCATCGAGCTGCGGACGCTGGTCAGGCTGCTCGGCGCGGAGCACGTGTCGATGGAGCGGGTGCTGGCGCAGTGGGTGAAGGTGAACGTGCCGCAGGTCATCGGCGGCACGGACGGCGGCGTCGCCCAGGCGCTGCTCCAGGCCATGCCGTTCACGCAGGCGCGGGACATGCTCATGTCCATGGCCAACGAGGCGGCCAAGGGCGTGCCCGGTGCCGACGACCCGCCGGGGCTGGCGAACGGCACGCCCAACCAGGGCGCGCAGAACTGACCGACCGCCGGGAACGGCGCTGGAGGACGACCGTCAGAGGATGAAGGTGGCGATCATCTGGCCCAGCAGCCGCACGTCGGCGTGGCCCTTGAACTCCAGCCGCACGTGACCCAGGCCGCTGAACCACAGGTCGAGCTCGGCGTCCATGTCGAACGTGCCCGCCGTCTCGATGGAGAAGGCCTGCACCCGGCTGTACGGCAGCGACGTGAAGTCCTTCTTGCGGCCGGTCATGCCCTGGACGTTCACCGCGATCACCCGCTTGTTGGTGAACACCACGAAGTCCCGCACCGTCTTGAAGCTCGACACGAGGTGCTCGCCCTGGATCAGGATCGGCGACACCTGCGACGCGATGTCCTCGGGGCGGCACGGCGCGAGCTTGAAGACGGACTGCTTCTCGAAGTCGATCACGCCTTCGACCGTACCTCCAGATCCGCCCACCCGGCCCGGTTCCGGCCCGATTCCCGGGAGATCCCCGACCCCGTCTCCGGGTAATCCCCGAACCGCTCCGCGTGCACCCGCGCGAAGAAGTAGCACGGGCCCTCGCCCTCGGCGTCACCGACGGCCACCCGCGGATCGCGCGAAACGGCCTCGTGGAACTCCTGCCCCAGGGCGACGATGCAGCCCCGCGCGTACAGCAAGCCGTCGTCCGAGCCCTCGGTGACCTCGTGCACGTCGGCCCCGTCGATCCCGTGCCTTCCGCTCGACCACCCGGTCCAGCGCGGTCAGCTCCTCGGCGGACAACCCGGCGCACTCCTCGGCCAACGCCTCCAGCGCCCGGTCGAGGTGTTCTTCGAGCTGGGCGGCCTCCTCGAAGGCGTCCACGGACACGTCGCGCCGGGCCGAGCCCGGCCCACGCGTTCTCCGGCATCGCCCGGGAACGGGCCTCTTCGGCAGCGGTCGGAGGATCATGCGAGCGACGGTGACAACGGGGTCCGACAATCCGGGGCGGGTCGGGTCGGGCCGGGTCGGGGGGTGCGCCCGACAGCGAGGAACACCCCCCCGATCAGGTCACACCCGGCCGATCACCTCGTTGCCGTAGGACGCGAGGGTCTTGTCCTTGTCGTCGTGCATCAGGTACAGCGAGAACTGGTCCACGCCGGAGTCCCGCAGCTCCTGCAACCGGTCCACGTGCGCGGACGCCGGGCCGAGCAGGCAGAACCGGTCCACGATGGCGTCCGGCACGAAGTCCGTCGACCGGTTGCCCGCCTTGCCGTGGTGGGCGTAGTCGTAGCCCTCGCGGCCCTTGATGTACTCGGTCAGCGCCGCCGGCACCACGCCGGAGTCGCCGTACCGCGCGACCAGGTCGGCCACGTGGTTGCCGACCATCCCGCCGAACCAGCGCAGCTGGTCGCGCTGGTGCGGCAGGTCCGTGCCCACGTACGCGGGCGCGGCCACGCAGATCGTGATCGCCGAGGGGTCACGCCCGGCCGCCACCGCCGCCTCCCGCACCGACCCGATCGTCCACCGCGCGATGTCCGGGTCCGCGGTCTGCAGGATGAACCCGTCCGCCTGCTCGCCGACCAGCTTCAACGCCTTGGGACCGTACGCGGCCATCCACATCTCCAGCTTGCCGTCGCGCACCCACGGGATGCGCACCGGCGTGCCGTGGTGCTCGACCTCCCGCCCCTCCGCCAACTCCTTGATCACCGTCATCGCGCGGCCCAGGGTCGCCAGCGACGCCGGTTTCTGCCCGATCACCCGCCGCGCCGAGTCGCCCCGCCCGATCCCGCACACCGTGCGGTTGCCGAACATGTCGTTCAGCGTCGCGAACAGCGACGCCGTCACCGACCAGTCCCGCGTGCTCGGGTTGGTCACCATCGGGCCGACCACCAGCTCCCGGGTGGCGGCCAGCACCTGCGAGTAGATGACGAACGGCTCCTGCCACAGCACCACCGAGTCGAACGTCCAGCCGTACCGGAAGCCGTTGTCCTCCGCGGCTTTCATCGCGGCCACGACGTCCCGCGCGGGCGGGTCCGTCTGGAGCACCACACCGAAGTCCACTTCCGCCTCCTACACCAGGTACTGGTTCAGCTCGCGGGACAGGAACTTCCCGTGCCCGGTCGAACCGTGGAAACCGGCGTGGTCCACGACCACCCGACCGCGCGAGAGCACCGTGTCGACCTTGCCGGTGATCTCCATGCCCTCGTAGGCCGAGTAGTCGACGTTCATGTGGTGCGTGGCCGCCGAGATGACCTGGGTCGCGGACGGGTCGTACACCACGATGTCCGCGTCCGCTCCGGGGGCGAGGAGACCCTTGCGCGGGTGCAGGCCGAACATCCGGGCGGGCGTGGTGGAGCAGATCTCCACCCACCGCTCCAGGCTGATCTCACCCCTCACCACGCCCTGGTGCAGCAGGTCCATCCGGTGCTCCACGCCCGGCATCCCGTTGGGGATCTTGGAGAAGTCCCCGCGACCCAGCTCCTTCTGGTCCTTGAAGCAGAACGGGCAGTGGTCGGTCGACACCACCGAGAGGTCGTTGGTGCGCAGGCCGCGCCACAGCTCCGACTGGTGCTCCTTGGGGCGCAGCGGGGGAGAGGCGACGTACTTCGAGCCCTCGAAGTCCGGCTTCGCCAGGTCCTCCAGCGACAGGTAGAGGTACTGCGGGCACGTCTCGGCGAACACGTTCTGCCCGGTGTCGCGCGCCTTCGTCACCGCGTCCAGCGCCTGCGCGGCGGACAGGTGCACGATGTACAGCGGCGACCCGGTGACCTTCGCCAGCGTGATGGCGCGGGACGTGGCCTCGCCCTCCAGCTCGGCGGGCCTGGTCAGGCCGTGCTCGACCGGGTCGGTGCGGCCATCGGCCAGCGCCTGCGCGACGAGCTGGTCGATCGCGATGCCGTTCTCCGCGTGCATCATGATCGTCGCGCCGGTCTCCCGGGCCTTCTGCATGGCGCGCAGGATCTCGCCGTCCGTGGCGTAGAAGACGCCGGGGTAGGCCATGAACATCTTGAACGTGTTCACGCCCGCGCCGATGCAGGACTCCATCTCCTTCAACGACGTGTCGTCGACATCGGAGACGATCATGTGGAACCCGTAGTCGATCGCGCAGTTGCCGTCCGCCTTGCCGTGCCACTTGTCCAGCGTGGACAGCAGGGAGGTGCCCTTCACCTGCACGGCGAAGTCGATGATCGTGGTGGTGCCGCCCCACGCCGCCGCGATCGTGCCGGTCTCGAAGCTGTCCGCGGAGAACGTGCCGCCGAACGGCATCTCCATGTGGGTGTGCGCGTCGATGCCGCCGGGGATCACGTACTTCCCGGTGGCGTCGATCGTCTGGTCGGCCTGGAGCGGGAACCCCGGCGCCAGCAGCGCGGCGATCTTCTCGCCGTCCACCAGCACGTCCGCCGTGACGGCCCCGGTGGCGTTCACCACCGTGCCGCCCTTGATCAGGATGCTCACGGCCGCACCAGCCCTTCGTACGTGTCGGGACGGCGGTCGCGGTAGAACGCCCACAGGTTCCGGACCTCGGCCAGCAGGTCCATGTCGAGGTCCCGGACCACGATCTCCTCCTCCGTGTCGGAGGCCGCCTCGCCCACCAGCTGCCCACGGGGGTCGGCGAAGTACGACTGGCCGTAGAAGTCGTTGTCGCCCAACGGTTCAACGCCCACGCGGTTGATCGTGCCGACGTAGTACTCGTTCGCCACGGCCGCCGCCGGCTGCTCCAGCCGCCACAGGTACTCCGACAGGCCGCGGCTGGTCGCGGACGGGTTGAACACGATCTGCGCGCCGTTCAGCCCGAGCGCCCGCCAGCCCTCCGGGAAGTGCCGCTCGTAGCAGATGTAGACGCCCACCTTGCCCACGGCGGTGTCGAACACCGGGTAGCCGAGGTTGCCGGGCTTGAAGTAGAACTTCTCCCAGAACCCCTTCACCTGCGGGATGTGGTTCTTGCGGTGCTTGCCGAGGTACGTGCCGTCCGCGTCGATCACCGCCGCGGTGTTGTAGTAGATCCCCGGCTGCTCCTCCTCGTACATCGGCACGACGAGCACGACGCCGTGCTGCTCGGCCAGCTCGCACATCAGCTCGGTGGTCGGACCGTCGGGGATGCCCTCGGTGTAGGAGTAGTAGTCCGCGTCCTGCACCTGGCAGAAGTACGGCCCGTAGAACAACTCCTGGAGGCACACGACCTGCGCGCCCTGCGACGCGGCGGTGCGGACCGCCTCGACCGCGTTCGCGATCATCGACTCCTTGTCGCCGGTCCACTTCTGCTGCACGAGACCTGCGCGGATGATGGTGCTCACGCGTTCTCCCTCCGTGGCGTCAGAGCCAGGTAGACGATCATCCCGCCGACCAGGCCGACGACCCAGTTGTAGTCGTAGAGCGGTTTGAGGAACGGGATCAGCCCGTCCGCCGGGAACGGTCCGTTGTACGCGCCGCCCACGGCGAGCACCGAACCCACCAGCGTCGCGGCCACCGCGCGCGGGTTCCAGCCGGACGTGAACCAGTAGCGCCCGCCGGTCACGTACAGGTCGGACAGGTCCAGCGCGGTGCGCGACCGGATCCAGTACCCGCCGACCAGGACGCCGGCGACCGACGCGAGCAGCCCGCCGTAGAAGCCGAGCCACGCGAAGATGTAGATGTTCGGGTCGGTGATCAGCCGCCACGGCATGATCACGATGCCGATCACGCCGGTGATCAGCCCGCCGACCCGGAAGCTGATCAGCTTCGGCAGCGCGTTGGAGAAGTCGTAGGACGGGCTCACCACGTTGGCGGCGAGGTTCGTCGAGATCGTCGCCAGGATGACCATCACCAGCCCGATGACCACCGCGACCGGGCTCTCGAACTTGGCGGTCAGCGCGACCGGGTCCCAGATGGCCTCCCCGTAGAGCACGACCGTGCCGGACGTCGTCACCACCGACAGCAGCGCGATGAACGACATCGTGGTCGGCAGCCCCAGCACCTGCCCGAGCACCTGCTTGCGCTGGCTGCCGCCGAACCGGGTGAAGTCGGGCATGTTCAGCGACAGCGTCGCCCAGAACGCGATCATGCCCATCAGCGACGGCACGAACACCTTCCAGAAGTCCACGCCCCAGCCCAGCTTCGACGGCTCCGCCAGGATCGGGCCCAGGCCGCCCGCCTTGATCAGCACCCACCCCGTCAACGCCATCAGCCCCAGCGCCACCAGCGGCGCGGCCCAGTTCTCCAGCACCCGCACCGCGTCCATGCCGCGCCAGATGATCGCCATCTGGAGCAGCCAGAACGCGAAGAAGCTGAACCACAGCGTCCACGGCTGGCCCGCGACGGCAAGCGCGCCGCTCCACCCCGGGCCGGCCAGCTTGCCGACGATGCCGTGGATGGCCTGGCCGCCGACCCACGTCTGGATGCCGAACCAGCCGCACGCCACGAACGCCCGCAGCAACGCCGCCAGGTTCGCGCCGCGCACGCCGTAGAACGCGCGGGCGAACACCGGGAACGGGATGCCGTACTTCGTGCCGGCGTGGCTGTTGAGCAGCATCGGCCCCAGCACGATGATGTTGCCCAGGGTGATCGTCAGGAACGCCTGCAACCAGTTCATCCCGATCGCGACGAGCCCGGCGGCGAGCAGGTAGCTGGGGATGTTCGTGGCCATGCCGACCCACAGCGCGAAGAAGTTGTACGTGGTCCACGTACGCCGCTCCAACGGCACCGGCGCCAGTTCCGGGTTGTAGTGCGGGCTGCCCGCGATCGCCGAATGATCGCGGAGCTCGACGCGGCCGTCGGAGGCGGCTGTGACCTGCGTTGCGGGGTCAAGGGCCATCGGTCACTTCCCTGTTACGCTCGTGAAACACCCTTCGTGCGGGCGCTTCGGCGCGATTCCATCCCGGCATCCTCCGGTCGGCCCGCGTGCGTCGGCAGTGGCAAAGTGTCCACGCTTGCCATGATCAGGGCACACTCTGTCCATTGCCACTCCGGCCGCTGGTCCGGTGCGTCCCGGGCACCTCCGGTCGGCCCTCGACTCACCGTTCACCGTTGGCCTACCGTCCCTCGGATGAAGCTCGAACTGCGGCACCTGCGGGTCGTCTGCGCGATCGCGGACTCGGGCAGCCTGTCCAAGGCGTCCTCGCTGCTCGGCCTGGCGCAACCCGCCCTGACCGCCCAGCTGCACCGGATCGAAGCCCTCCTCGGCGGCAAGCTCTTCGAGCGGGACCACAAGGGCGCCCGGACGACCGCGCTGGGCGAGTTGGTGCTCGAACGCGCCCGCGTCCTGCTGCCCGCGTTCTCCCGTCTGCAGGAGGACGCGATGCGCTTGGTGGACGACGACGTGCCCGGCGACCGGTACCGGGTCGGCGCGGTGAACGGGCCGATGCTGGGCGGCCTGGTGCACCGGCTGACCGAGGCGCACCCCGGCTCGCACGTCTCGACGCAGGTGTCCTGGTCCGGTGACGAGCTCGCCGGGATGGTCGCCGCCGGACGGCTCGACTACGTGCTCGTGGGCGTGTGCGGGGACGCGCCGCCGCCGTCCGAGCACGGGCTGACGTGGAGCGTGATCGCGATCGACCCGGTGTTCGTGCTGGTGCCGGACGACCACCCGTTCACGCGGCTGGAGGAGGTCGAGCTGGGGGAGTTGAAGGACATGCAGTGGGCGGTGACGCCGGGTGACGGGTGCTTCGGCGACTGCTTCGTGGCCGCGTGCAGCCGAGCCGGCTTCACCCCGCGCACGATGTACGAGGTGGACACGAACAGCTGCATCGACCTCGCCGCGTCCGGTGACGCGGTGGCGCTGTGCCAGCCGACGTTCCGCCGCACCCCCGGCCTGGTCGCGATGCCGCTCGCGGGCGCGCCGCTGCGGTGGCGGCACCTCATCGGCTGGAACCCCGAAAGCCCGGCCGCCGCCTTCGGGCCGCAGGTGCTCCGGTACGCCGCCGACGCCTACCGCGACACCGCCGAGCGCAACCCGCGCTACACGGCCTGGCTGCCGGCGCACCCGGAGTACGGCGCGACGGCCTTCCACCCGTCATCCGACCGCGCCACTGTCTGACCGGACCGCGCGCCGGCCGCGTCACGGTCCGACCCGGGGCACGGGCCGGCCGCGCGGCCATCACCGCGTCTTATGACCCAACCGGTATTACCGCGGGCGGACCGGCGGACCTAGTTTCACGGGGAATCCCTGCACTCCCTTCGAGGAGAAACCCCCATGTCAGCACTCTTCAGACCGCTCGCGCTCGTCGCGGCGCTGGTCGCGGCCGGCACCCTGTCGCCCACCGCCCAGGCCGCGCCCGCCGACCAGAACGCCGAGATCCTCTCCACGATCCAACGCGACCTCGGGCTGGACGTCGACCAGGCGCGGGCCCGCCTCGCCGCCGACGCGCGATCCGCCGAGACGGCGCGGACCCTGCGCAAGCGGCTGGACACCCGGTTCGGCGGCGCGTGGATCGATTCGTCAGGCGCCCTCACCATCGGCGTCACCCAACCCTCCGAAGTGGACCATGACGTGCGCACGAAGCTCGTCCAGCGCAGCGAGAAGGACCTCGACGCGGTGAAGGCGGCGTTGGACGCCAACGCGGCCAAGGCGCCGCGGTCCGTCCCCGGCTGGTACGTCGACCTGCCGACCAACACCGTGGTCGTGAAGGCGCACCCCGGCAACGTCGCCGCCGCACGCGGGTTCGTCGCGTCCTCCGGCGTGGCCGCCTCCGCCGTCCGGTACTTCGTCACCACCGAAGAGCCCCGCCCGCTGATCGACGTGGTCGGCGGCAACGCCTACACCATCGGCAGCGGCACGCGGTGCTCCGTCGGCTTCTCCGTCACCGGCGGCTTCGTCACCGCCGGGCACTGCGGCGCGACCGGCGCGTCGACGGCCAACCCGAGCGGCACGTTCCGCGGGTCCAGCTTCCCCGGCAACGACTACGCGTGGGTCCAGGTCGCGGCGGGCAACACCCCGCGCGGGCTGGTCAACAACTACTCCGGCGGCACGGTATCGGTCGCCGGCTCGCAGGACGCGCCGGTCGGCTCGACCGTGTGCCGCTCCGGCTCCACCACCGGCTGGCACTGCGGCACGATCCAGGCGCGCAACTCGTCGGTGACGTACCCGCAGGGCACGGTGTCCGGGCTGATCCAGACCACGGTGTGCGCGGAGCCCGGCGACTCGGGCGGCTCCCTGCTCGCGGGCACCCAGGCGCAGGGCGTGACGTCCGGCGGATCCGGCAACTGCCGCACCGGCGGCACCACGTACTTCCAGCCGGTCAACGAGATCCTCCAGACGTACGGCCTCACGCTGGTCACCGGCGGTGGCGGCGACCCGAACCCGCCGACCGGCTGCCAGAGCTCCGAGACCACGTACCGCGGCTCCCTGGCCGCCGGCGGGCAGGCGTACCAGCCGGACAACAGCTACTACCGGTCCACGGTGTCCGGAGCGCACGTCGGCTGCCTGGTCGGGCCGGGCGGTGGCGACTTCGACCTGTACCTCCAGAAGTGGAACGGCAGCTCGTGGGTCGTCGTGGCGAAGGGCGACACCCCGGCCGCGAACGAAGCGGTGACCTACAACGGCACCGCCGGCTACTACCGCTACCGGGTGCACGCGTACAGCGGGTCCGGCAGCTACGCGCTCGGGGTCACGAACCCCTAGCACCGGGGGGAGGAACCGTCGCGGGTCCGTGTCGCGTCTCCCACGACACGGGCCCGCGCGGTCTCACGGATCGTGCTCGCGCAGATCACCTGATCGAGCGGCTACGGAAGAGCGCGGGAACGGTCGATGCCATAGGGGTCACTTGCAGGTCCCCAACCAGGTTAGGAAAACCGTGTCCGGAAACCGCACGCGCGGACTTCTGCGTGCCGCTGCCCTGCTCGCCGTCGGCGCTTCTCCGCTGCTCGCGTCCACCGCGTCCGCCGCCGAGGCCCCCACCGACACCCTGGACAGCACGATCGACCAGGCGCCCAAGGTCGGCAGCGTGGTCACCACGCCCGTCACCGACCTGCTCAGCGGTCGGGCCCTGAAGCTGCCCGCCCCGGTGGCGTCCGGCTCGCCGGAGGTCCACGTGCCGAAGGTGCGGTCCGCGCCCCAGGTCCCGGCCGTGCCGAGCGTCCCGCAGGTCGGCCTGCCGCTGGTGGGCGACACCCTCCCGCCGCAGGGCCGTGCGCTGCCGCCGGTGCCGGCCCTCCCGCTGCCGGCGCCGCCCGTCGCGGCCCCGCAGCTGCCGGACCTCGCGCCCGACCTGGGCGCGCTGCCGGTGCAGGCACCGAGGATCGGCTAGGTCGACGTGGGCGGGCGGGGCCGTTGAGGGTCCCGCTCGCCCATCTCCTGCACCAGCAACGCCACGTACAGCGAGAGCACCGACTCCGGGTCCTCCAAGGACACCCCGAGCACCTGCTCGATCCGGCTCAACTGCTGGTAGTAGGCGGTCCGCGAGAGGTGCGCGGCGGCCGCGGCGGCGGATTTGTTGCCGCCGTGCTCGCAGAAGCAGCGCAGCAGCTCCACCAGCCGGGTGCCCTGGGCGCCGTCCCGCGACAGCAGCGCTCCCAGCTCACGGTCCGCGAACGCCAGCACCCGCTCGTCCTCGCGCAGCAGGTGCAGCAGCCCGCGCAGCCGCACGTCGTCCAGCCGGTGGTAGAGCCGCGTCCCCGGTGACCGCAGGGCCGCGCCCGCCACGTGGGCCGCCTCGGCCAACGACCGCCGCACGTCCGGCAGCGCGGTCACGGTCGTGCCGACGGCCACCACCACGGGCAGCGCGTGCTGCGTCGCGGCCGCCCTCCGGTGCACCTCCCGCGCCAGCCGCCGCAGCACACCGTCCAACCCGCCCTGCGGCGGCAGCGACAGCAACGCCCGCACGCTCGTGTCGTCCACGACGCCGACGAGCGCGGGCACCGTCACCCGCCGGGCCGCCAACGCCGTCGCCTCGGCGAGGTCGCGCAGCACCTCCTGCGAGGCCAACGCCTGCGCGGGCGCGGTCGCCGTGCCGGGCCGGATCGCCACCCCGACGAGCTGCCGCCGTTCCAGCGGCACCCCCAGCGCCGCAGCCCGCGTCGGCAGGTCGTGCGGCGGCTGCCCGAGCAGCTCGGTGAGCAGCGTCCGGTGGGTCTGCCGCTCCAGCGACTCCCGGTCCCGCGCCACCAGCCGGTGCACGGCCAGCGCCGACGCCGCCCGTTCGGCCACCACGACGTGCCGGTGCGGCGGCGCGTCCGGGCTGAGCAGCACCAGCCGGCCCCAGTCCGCGCCCCGCGCGCCCACCACCGTGACCAGCCACCCGGCCTGCTCGTGGTACGCCGTCCGCTCCGACACGGCCACCGCCCGGGACCGCTGGCCCCAGTCCGCCAGCAGTGCGGTCGGGTCCTGACCGGCCGCGTCGTACGCCAGCACCTCGTGCCCCAAGGTCTCCAGCACGACCGGCAGCCCGGCGGTCCGCGCCACCTCGCGCAGCACTTCGGCCGGTTCGGCGCCGGCCACGGTCAGCGCAGTGAACGTCTCGTGCACCTGCTCGGCCGCCCGCAGCTCGGCCAGTTGCGCGTCCACGATCAGCGACACCACGGCTTCGGTCACGGACACGAACCGGGTCTCCTCGGCCAACGTGACCAGCGGCAGCTCGTGCTGCTCGGCGGCGGCCACCAGCGCGCCCGGCACCTCGTCGCTCCACCGCCGCACCAGCTCCACCACCAGCCCGGACGCGCCCACGGACGCCAGGTCCGAGACGTATCTCCGCAACCCCTCCGGGTCGTCGGGCAACGCGATCCCGGTGGTCAGCACCAGCTCGCCGCCGCGCAGCAGGTGGGCGATGTCCGCGACCTCGGCGACGTGCACCCAGCGCACCCGCTTCCCCATGCCGGCCGCCCCCGCGACCACGGCGGGCTTCCCGCGCCGGACCACGGGCAGTGCGAGCGCTTCGGCGACCGTCGGGTACACGGACACAACGTAATGCCGATCCCCGGAAAGCGGTACAGGTTGTCCATGGCGGGCGTCACCTGGGCCGACCAGACTCCTGGGCACGGACCTACGACCGGAGGACGCGATGGACCACGAGGAGTTGCTGGCCCGGCACCGCGCCGTGATGCCCGACTGGATGGCCCTCTACTACGACCGTCCGATCGAGCTGGCGAGCGCGAGCGGACGTCGGGTCACGGACCGGGAAGGCCGCACCTACCTGGACTTCTTCGCCGGCATCCTGACCAACGCGGTCGGCTACGACGTGGCCGAGATCTCCGACGCGGTCCGGTCCCAGCTCGACACCGGCGTGCTGCACAGCTCCACGCTCTACCTGATCAGGTCGCAGGTCGAGCTGGCCGAGAAGATCGCCGAGCTGTCCGGCATCCCGGACGCCAAGGTGTTCTTCACCAACTCCGGTACCGAGGCCAATGAGACGGCGCTCATGCTGGCCACCCAGTTCCGCCGCAGCGACCAGGTCCTCGCCCTGCGCAACTCCTACCACGGCCGCGCGTTCGCCACCGTCGCGATCACCGGCAACCGGGGCTGGTCGGCGTCCTCGCTGAGCCCTGTGAAGGTCAGCTGGGTGCACGGCGGCTACCGGTTCCGCAGCCCGTTCAAGGACCTGTCGGACGCCGACTACGTCAAGGCGTGCGTGGCGGACCTGCGCGAGGTGATCGAGACGACGACCGCCGGCGACGTGGCGTGCATGGTCGCCGAGCCGATCCAGGGCGTCGGCGGGTTCTCGTCACCGCCGGACGGGCTGTTCGCCGCGTTCAAGGAGGTGCTGGACGAGTACGGCATCCTGTTCGTCTCGGACGAGGTGCAGACCGGCTGGGGCCGCACCGGCGAGCACTTCTGGGGCATCCAAGCGCACGGCGTGACGCCGGACGCGATGACGTTCGCGAAGGGCCTGGGCAACGGGCTGGCCATCGGCGGCGTGGTCGCGCGCGGTGACCTGATGGACTGCCTCAAGGCCAACTCGCTGTCCACGTTCGGTGGCAACCCGATCTCCACGGCGGGCGCGCTGGCCACGCTGGACTACCTGCTCGACCACGACCTCCAGGCCAACGCGGCCAAGCTCGGAGACCGGCTGATCGGCGGGTTGAAGTCCATCGCGGCGGACCGGCCGGCGGTGGGCGACGTGCGCGGCAAGGGGCTGATGGTGGGGGTCGAGCTGGTCGGGCCGGGTGGTGAGCCGGCCCCGGCGAAGGCGGTCGCGGTGCTGGAGGGCGCGCGGGAACGTGGTCTGCTGGTCGGCAAGGGCGGCCTCTACGGGAACGTCATCCGGCTCGCGCCGCCGATGACGGTGACCGAGGACGAGGTCGAAGAGGCGTTGGGCATCTTGGAGGACGTGCTGTGAGCACCGGGCGGATCAGGCACTGGATCGGCGGCAAGCCGTGGGACACCGTCGGCGGAGTCGACGATCGGAACGACGACAGCGCGCGCTCCGGTGACGTGTACGACCCGGCGACCGGTCAGGTGGCGTCGCGGGTCGACTTCGCCGACGTGCCCACTGTGGACGCGGCGGTGGCGACCGCGCACGAGGCGTTCACCTCGTGGCGCAACGCTTCGCTGGCACAGCGGTCCACCGTGATGTTCGCGTTCCGCGAGCTGCTGAACGCCCGCAAGGGCGAGCTGACCGCGATCGTCACCGCGGAGCACGGCAAGGTGCTGTCCGACGCGGCGGGCGAGGTGCAGCGCGCGCTGGAAGCCGTGGAGTTCGCGTGCGGCATCCCGCACCTGCTCAAGGGCGGGTTCAGCGAGAACGCGTCCACCAGGGTCGACGTGTACTCGATCCAGCAGCCGCTGGGCGTGGTCGCCGTGATCTCGCCGTTCAACTTCCCCGCGATGGTGCCGCTGTGGTTCGTGCCGAACGCGATCGCGTGCGGCAACGCCGTGGTGCTCAAGCCGTCGGAGAAGGACCCGTCGGCGGCGAACTTCATCGCGGAGCTGTTCGCGGAGGCGGGGTTGCCGGACGGCGTGCTGAACGTCGTGCACGGCGACAAGGTGGCGGTGGACCGGATCTTGGAGCACCCCGACGTCAAGGCGGTGTCGTTCGTGGGGTCGACACCGATCGCGCGGTACGTCTACGAGACCGGCACCCGGCACGGCAAGCGCGTGCAGGCGTTGGGCGGGGCGAAGAACCACATGGTGGTGCTGCCGGACGCGGACCTGGACCTGGCGGCGGACGCGGCGGTGTCGGCCGGGTTCGGCTCGGCGGGGGAGCGGTGCATGGCCATCTCGGTCGTGGTCGCGGTGGACCCGGTCGGCGACGAGCTGGTGTCCAAGGTCGCGGACCGGATCGCCGCGCTGCACGTCGGCGACGGTCGTCGTCCCGGCTGCGAGATGGGGCCGCTGGTGACGGGCGCGCACCGCGACCGGGTGGTGTCGTACGTGGACGCCGGTGTGTCGGAGGGCGCGTCGCTGGTGGTGGACGGCCGGTCGCACGAGATCGACGGCGACACCGGGGGGTTCTGGCTCGGGCCGACGCTGTTCGACCACGTCGGCGCGGACATGTCGATCTACCGGGACGAGATCTTCGGGCCGGTGCTGTCGGTGCTGCGGGTGCCGACCTACGACGACGCGCTGGACGTGGTCAACGCCAACCAGTACGGCAACGGCACCGCGATCTTCACCAACGACGGCGGAGCGGCGCGGCGGTTCCAGAACGAGGTCGAGGTCGGCATGGTGGGCGTGAACGTGCCCATCCCGGTGCCGGTGGCGTACTACTCGTTCGGCGGGTGGAAGGACTCGCTGTTCGGCGACTCGCACGCGTACGGCCCGGAGGGCGTGCACTTCTTCACCCGCACGAAGGTCGTCACGAGCCGGTGGCTGGACCCGTCCCACGGCGGGGTCAACCTCGGCTTCCCCCGGAACACCTGAGCACGCCGGAACACCTGAGCACCCAGCACGACTTGAGCACTCGGAACGCGTGGGCGAGGACCGGGCCGGTGGCGTTCGCCGGCCCGGTTCCGTCCCCGCGACCGCTACTTCGCCTGGGCCGCCAACGCCTGGGGCAGCGGGTCGTACCGGCTGAACCGGCGCGTGTACCTGCCGGTGCCCGAGGTGAGCGAACGCAGCTCCACCGCGTACCGGAGCAGTTCCGTCTCGGGCACCTCGGCGCGGATCACCGTGTAGCCGGGGCTCTCCGCCTCGGTGCCGAGCACCCGCCCGCGCCGGCTGGACAGGTCGCCGAGCACGGTGCCGAGGTGGTCGTCCGGCAGTCGCACGGTCACCGCGTCCACCGGTTCCAGCAGCGCGGTCCTGCCGTTCGCGGCGGCGTCCTTCAGCGCCAGCGACCCGGCGGTCTGGAACGCGGCGTCCGACGAGTCGACCGAGTGCGCCTTGCCGTCGACCAGCGTCACCCGGATGTCCACCACGGGGTGCCCGCCCAGCAGGCCGCGTTCGAGCTGCGCCCGCACGCCCTTCTCCACGCTCGGGATGAACTGGTGGGGCACCGCGCCGCCGACGACCTTGTCCACGAACTCGAAGCCGGACCCGCGCGGCAGGGGGTCGACGACGATGTCGCACACCGCGTACTGGCCGTGCCCGCCGGACTGCTTCACGTGCCGCCCGTGGCCCTTGGCCTGGCTCGCGAACGTCTCGCGCAACGCCACCCGCACCGGTTCCGTGTCGACCTCCGCCCCACCCGCGCGCAGCCGGGCCAGCACGACGTCCGCGTGCGCCTCGCCCATGCACCACAGCACCAGCTGGTGGGTCTCGGAGTTGCGTTCCAGCCGCAGCGTCGGATCGCCGGCGACCAGCTTGCCCAGGTTGCGGGCCAGGTTGTCCTCGTCGCTGCGGCTGCGCGGCACGACCGCGACCGGCAGCAGGGGTTCGGGCATCTCCCACGGCGCCATCAGCAGCGGCTTCTCCGGCGCGGACACCGTGTCGCCGGTCTCGGCGGAACCGAGCTTGGTCAACGCGCACACGTCGCCGGCCACGCAGTAGGGCACCTCGCGCAGGCTCGCGCCCAGCGGCGAGTAGACGTGCGCGACCCGTTCGTCCACGTCGTGGTCCTCGTGACCCCGGTCGGCCATGCCGTGGCCCGACACGTGCACCGGGCGTTCGGGGCGCAGCGTCCCGGAGAACACGCGGACCAGCGAGACACGGCCCACGTACGAGTCGACGGAGGTGCGCACGACCTCCGCCACCAGCGGTCCGTCGGGGTCGGCCTCGATGCGCGGCTGCGGGATGCCGTCCACGGTGGTCACGTCCGGCAGCGGGTGTTCCAGGGGAGAGGGGAACGCGCGGGCGATGCCGTCGAGCAGCTCGGGCAGGCCGAGGCCGGTCAGCGCGCACACCGGCATGACCGGGTGGAACGAGCCGCGCGCGACCGCCGTCTCCAGGTCCGCGACGAGCGTCGCCTGGTCGACGTCCTCTCCGCCGAGGTAGCGGTCCATGAGGGTCTCGTCCTCGCTCTCCGCGATGATCCCCTCGATGAGCGTGTTGCGGTCCTCCTCGTAGCGGGGGTCGTCGGTGATGAGCAGGTTGACCAGGCCGCCATCGTCGCCGGGGAGGTACAGCGGGACGACGCCGGCGCCGAAAGCCGCCTGGCAGGACGCGATCTCGGTGGTCACGTCCGCGCGCTGGTGGTCGGTGCGGGCGACCACGACCGCGCGCGGCATGCCGACCGTCGCGCACTCCTCCCACAGCGTGATCGTGGCCGCGTCCACCCCTTCCGCCGCGCTGACCACGAACAGCGCCGCGTCCGCCGCGCGCAGTCCGGCCCGCAACTCGCCGACGAAGTCCGCGTAGCCGGGGGTGTCGATCAGGTTGATCTTGATGTCGCCGTGCCGGATCGGCGCCACCGCGAGCCCGACCGACCGCTGCTGGCGGACCGCGGCGGGGTCGTGGTCGCACACGGTGTTGCCTTCGGTGACCGATCCGGCCCGGGTGAGCACGCCGGTGCCGGCGAGCAGGGCCTCGGCGAGCGTCGTCTTGCCGGAGCCGGACGGGCCGACCAGCACGACGTTGCGGACCTTGGCCGGATCGTCCACAGCGACCGCGCCTGCCGAGTTGCCGTTGTCGGAGTGTTTGTTGCCCATGGGACCCACACCTCCACAAGTGATTAGTGTCCGATCTCACACCCGTGCGGCGCGGGGGACAACCCCAAGCGGTCAGACCCAACCCGGCAGGAGGAACGCGGACGGGAGTCGCGACCAGGGCTGTGGCGCGGTGTCGGCGTGCCGGTGGTGGAGGTCGCGAACCGGAGGGTGGCCCAGGCCACTACCTGCGAAGGGAGGGGAAGTGGCCTGCCGAGAACGGGCGTGATTGGCATGCTTGGGCGGTCCACGTCGCCCGTAACATGGAGGTGTAAGTCCTCTACTTCGAGAAAGGTTGGCCGTGACCACTTCACCCGACACCGGCACCCAGGTCACCGGCACTTCCCGCGTCAAGCGGGGCATGGCGGAGATGCTCAAGGGCGGTGTGATCATGGACGTGGTCAACGCCGAGCAGGCCAAGATCGCCGAGGACGCGGGCGCCGTGGCGGTCATGGCGCTGGAGCGGGTCCCCGCCGACATCCGCGCGCAGGGCGGCGTGTCCCGGATGAGCGACCCGGACATGATCGACGGCATCATCTCCGCGGTGTCCATCCCGGTGATGGCGAAGGCGCGGATCGGCCACTTCGTCGAGGCGCAGGTGTTGCAGGCGCTCGGCGTGGACTACGTCGACGAGTCCGAGGTGCTGACCCCGGCGGACTACGCGAACCACATCGACAAGTGGCAGTTCACCGTGCCGTTCGTGTGCGGTGCGACGAACCTGGGTGAGGCGCTGCGGCGGATCACCGAGGGCGCGGCGATGATCCGGTCGAAGGGCGAGGCCGGCACCGGCGACGTCTCCAACGCCACCACGCACATGCGCAAGATCCGAGCCGAGCTGCTGCGGTTGCAGAACCTGCCGACCGACGAGCTGTACGTCGCCGCCAAGGAGCTCCAGGCCCCGTACGAGCTGGTCCGCGAGGTGGCGGAGGCCGGCAAGCTGCCGGTCGTGCTGTTCACCGCGGGCGGCATCGCCACCCCCGCCGACGCCGCGATGATGATGCAGCTGGGTGCGGAGGGCGTGTTCGTCGGGTCGGGCATCTTCAAGTCCGGCAACCCGGCGCAGCGCGCCGAGGCGATCGTGAAGGCGACGACGTTCTACGACGACCCGGACGTGATCGCGAAGGTGTCGCGCGGCCTCGGTGAGGCGATGGTCGGCATCAACGTGGACGAGATCCCGGAGCCCCACCGCCTGGCCGAGCGCGGCTGGTGATCCTGGCGCGGTAGCGCTTCGCGATGACGACGGCCCGCCGGCACCCGGCGGGCCGCAGTCGTTCAGGTCAGGAAATCGGGTAGACCTCGACCTGGCTGATGACTGTTGGAACCGGTCATCTTCTCGTCGCAGGCGAGGAGCGGAACGTCCAGTTGCTCCGCGAGCGCCACGTAGAGCGAGTCGAACGCGGACAAGCTGTGGCGGATGGCCCACCGCGTTCGAGCAGCTCGCGATGAGCGAAGCGCTCGATGGGTGCGTCCTGCACGTTCTGCATCACCGAGGCCGCCTGTTCGCTCGTCGGCTTGCCACTGAGGTCCAGGCCTCGGATGACCTTGAAAGCGACATGCCCTCGGCGTTCGCTCCTGCCTGGAGGGTGTCGACCACGTCGGCGGGCACGTCGCGGATGTGGACCGGCTTGGTGTCGCGCTCGCTCATGCCTTCGACTGTAGGTGCGCGGTTGCCGTCTGCATGCAAGATCCATCGGTCGGTTCACCGCTCGACTGGATCGCTCGAACTGCGTTCTAGATGATTGATTCCAAGGGGTAGGCACCTGGAGATGTGGGGCGAGGGTGTCGATGTACGGGTTGTGACGACCGACATTGACACCCTCGCGACCGCACTCTATGTCAGAACCGACGACCTATTGAGGGACGCGCCGCACCTCGCGCCGTGGCGTCCGAAGGTCGGCCTGCGACCCCGCCTGACCGACGCGGAGTTGGTCACCCTGGCGGTGATGCAGGCCCTGCTCGGATTCACCTCCGAGGCCCGCTGGTTACGCCACGCCCGCGCGCATCTAAGGCATCTGTTCCGCTACCTGCCCCTACAGCCCGGCTACAACAAGCGGCTGCGCAAGGCGTCCGGCCTGGTCAAGGCGGTCATCCGGCTGTTGGCCGTCGACACCGCACTGTGGACCGACGACGTGTGGGTGGTCGACTCCACGCCGGTGGAGTGCGGCCGGTCGCGGGAGACCACGCGACGCTCCGACCTGGCCGGATGGGCCGAGTACGGTTACTGCGCTTCGCACTCCCGCTTCTTCTGGGGCCTGCGGCTGCACCTGGTCTGCACCCTGGGCGGCCTGCCGATCGCCTTCGCGTTGACCGGCGCGAAGGCCGACGAACGCACCACCCTGCTCGGTATCCTCGACGCCGACCCGACGCTCGCGGTCGAGCGTCCCGGCCAGGTCCTGATCGCCGACCGGCAGTACTACGGCCGCGACTTCGAACACGCCCTGGCCGACACCGGCCTCCGGCTGCTGCGCCCGGCACGCAAAGGCGAAGCCGAACGGCCCGGCGCAGCCCTGTTCAAACCACTGCGCCAGACCATCGAGTCGATCAACCAGACCTTCAAAGCCCAACTCGACCTCGAACGACACGGCGGACGCACACCCACCGGGGTCATCGCCCGCGTCCTGCAACGCATCCTCGCCCTGACCGCCGCCATCTGGCACAACGACCACACCGACCAGCCGATCAAGCGCTCCCTGACCGCCTACGACCACTAACCCTTGGAATCAATCATCTAGACGTGCTCCGAGACCAGCAGGGCGGTGGTTCCCCGTTCGAGTGCCTGTGCCGTGTGCGGGATGTCGCCGGGGTAGACGAGGTAGTCGCCGGGGCCGAGTTCGACCGGTTCCGTCCGCGGTCCGGCGAGCATCCGGCCGGTGCTGACGATCACGTGTTCCACGGTGCCCGACATGTGCGGCTCGGATTCGCGGGCCGTGCCCGGTTCCAGGCGGAGCATGTAGATGTCGCGGCGCGCGCCGGGTGGGCAGGACGCGAGCAGGGTCGCGGTGTAGTTGGCGCGTTCCGAGTAGATCGCCGGGCCCTCCCCGGCGCGGATCACCTGGACGCGGCCAGCCGGGGGGTCGACCAGGCGCGAGAACGGCACGCCCAGCGCCACGCCCAGCGCCCACAGGGTCTCCACGCTGGGGTTGCCGCTCGCCGCCTCCAACTGGGACAGCGTCGACTTCGCGATCCCCGCCCGCTTGGCCAACTCGCTCAGCGACAGCCCGGCGCGTTCGCGCTCGCGGCGGAGCGAAGCTGCGATGACCTGCAGCGGCGCGCCTGTGTTCGACATGACAGTCCAATCGTTCGGCTTGACGAACGGCCTTCCGCTGTTCATCGTAGAAGACGATGCGTTCGACATGGCGAACCCTGGACCCCGAGCTGCTGCGTGACGTCTCCGCGGTGGCGGCCGGTGCCGCCGTCAGCGGCGCCTCGTTCGGCGCGATCTCCACCAGCGCGGGGATGTCTTGGTGGCTCCCCGTCGTGATGTCCCTGCTCGTCTTCGCGGGCGGCTCGCAGTTCATGGCGGTCGGGGTGGTCGCCGCCGGCGGCAGCCCGGCCGCCGCGGTGGTGGCCGGGCTCCTGCTCAACGTCCGCCACCTGCCGTTCGGCCTGGCCATCGGCGACGTGCTGGGCAAGGGCCTGCTCCAACGGCTCGTCGGCAGCCACCTCCTGATCGACGAGACCACCGCCTTCGCGCTGGCGCAACCCGACCCGCGCAAGGCCAAGACCGCCTACTGGCTGTGCGGCGTCTCCCTGTTCATCGCCTGGAACGCGTCGGTGGTCGCCGGCGCGCTGATCGGGCAGACCATCGGCGACCCGAACGCCCTGGGTCTGGACGCGGTGTTCCCCGCGGCGCTCCTCGCGCTCCTGCTGCCAGCCCTCAAGGACGCCGCCACCAGGAACGCCGCCCTGCTCGGCGCGGCCGTCGCGCTGGCCGCCACGCCGTTCCTGCCCGCCGGCGTCCCGGTGCTGTGCGCGGTGGTAGGTCTGCTGGTCACCGCACGTCAGAGGGTGCCGGCATGACCCTGACCGCCATCCTGGTGCTCGCCGCCGGCACCTACGCGTTCCGGCTCTCCGGCCCGCTGCTGCGCGACCGGCTGAAGCTGTCCGACCGGGTCAAGCTGCTGATGGCGACCTCGGCGACGGTCCTGCTGTTCGCGTTGGTCGCCACGTCGACCCTGGCCAAGGGCCAGGGCTTCGCGGGCTTCGCGCTCCCGATCGGGGTGCTGGTCGGCGGTGTCGCGGCGTGGCGGAAGGCGCCGTTCGTGGTGGTGGTCGTGCTCGCCGCCGCGACGACCGCCGGCCTGCGGTTCGCCGGCATGTCGTAGGAACTACAAGTACTCGCTCAGCCGGGAGGCGAGCCGGTGCCGGTCGCGGGTGCCGCCGAGGTCGGGTTCGGTGCTGCCCGGCTTGCCCGCCAGCACGTCGTCCACGAACTTCGCCACCGCGTCCGGCGGCGGCACGAGGGGCAGGCCCAAGTGGGCCACCACGACCGGCTTCTCGGTCGGGTCGGTCTCCACCGCGATCGACCAGCCGCGCTGTTCGCTCCAGAGCAGCATCAGGTCGCGTCCCGGCCCTTCCAGGCCCAGGTACGCCGTGGCGGTGTCGCTGACCTCGAACTCGGTGCCCTCGGGCGGCACGCCGACCTCTTCGGCCACCGCTCGCACGTACCGGGCCAGACCGAGACTGATCTGCGCGCTGTCATCCATAACGCCTATTCTGGACCTTTCAGACGCTTATCGGGGCCGTGAGCAACGTCTCCGGGATGCCGAAGGCGTCGACCAGGGTCCTCGCGTGCGGTCGCAACCGGCCGCAAAGCTCGTTCACCGCCTGCGAAACGGCCTTCGCCCGCTGCGGCGTGAGCCGGCCGTGCTCCAGGAACCAAGCCCGGTCCGCTTCGATCGTGCTCAGCGCGTACAGGTCGCACACCTGGTCCAGCAGCGTCGCCGCCGACGGGTCGCCGCACCGGTCCACCGCCGCCACGAAAGCCTCCAGCACCACCCGGTCCACGTGCACGCGCGCGGCGTGCAGCACGTGGTCCTGCGCGGCGTTGAACACGTCGAACGCGTTCTCCGCCGACGCCCGCCGCAGCCGCCGCGCCAACCCCTCCAGCACGTGCTTCTCGCGGTCCTCGAACTGCCGCAGCTGCCAGCCCCGGTCCAGCAGCGCGTCCGAGCTGCCCGACACCAGCCGGTCGATGATCGCCCGAGCGGCCGTCCGCTCGATCACCACGCTCACCGCCTGGTCGGCCACGAACCGGGCCATGCCCCACGGGTCCAGGTCGCCGACGTGATCGCGGTAGCTCGTCAGCAGCCCCTTCGCGACCAGCTGCAACAACACCGTGTTGTCGCCCTCGAACGTGGTGAACACGTCGGTGTCGGCCTTCAGCCCGGCGATCAGGTTCTCCGACAGGTACCCCGCGCCGCCGCACGCCTCGCGGCACGTCTGGATCGTCTGCGTCGCGTGCCAGGTCGCCACCGCCTTCAGCCCGGCCGCCCGCGACTCCAGCTCGCGCTGCTGCCGGTCGTCGCCCACGTCGTGCAGCGCCGCCACCATCTCCTCCTGCGCGAAGTGCAACGCGTAGGACGTCGCCAGCGCGGGCAGCAGCCGCCGCTGGTGGGCCAGGTAGTCGAGCACCACGACCTCGGCGCCGGTGTCCGGCCGGGTGAACTGCCGGCGCGTGTCGCCGTACCGGACGGCCAGCGTCAACGCCTTCTTGGTGGCACTGCCCGCGCCGCCCGCCACGCTGATCCGCCCGCGCACCAACGTGCCGAGCATGGTGAAGAACCGGCGTCCCTCGCCTTCGATCGCGCTGGAGTACGTGCCGTCGGGCGCGACGTCGCCGTACCGGTTGAGCAGGTTCGCCCGCGGCACGCGCACCTCGTCGAACCACAGCCGCCCGTTGTCCACGCCGTTCAGACCGGCCTTCGGCCCGCAGTCCTCGATCCGCACGCCCGGCGTCGGCGCGCCGTCGCCATCCCGGATCGGCACCAGCACCGCGTGCACGCCGCGCCCCTCGCCGCCCGTCACCAACTGCGCGAACACCACGGCCATCCGCCCGTCACGGGCCGCGTTGCCGATGTAGTCCTTGCGCGCCGACACGTCCGGCGTGTGCACGACGAATTCCTCGGTGGACGGATCGTAGGTCGCCGTGGTGCGCAGGTTCTGCACGTCCGACCCGTGGCCGGTCTCGGTCATCGCGAAGCAGCCCGGCAACTCCAGGTCGATGATCGCGCGCAGGTACCGGTCGTGGTGCTCGGCGGTGCCCAACGCCTGCACCGCGCCGCCGAACAGGCCCCACTGCACACCCGCCTTGACCATCACGGACAGGTCGCCGAACCCCAGCACCTCGAACGCCACCACCGAGCCGCCCACGTCGTCCCGGCCGCCGTACTCGGCGGGGAACCCGATCAGCGGGTGACCGCCGTCGGCCAGCGCGTGCAGCTGCTCCAGCACCCAGGCCCGGTAGTCCTCGCGGCCGAGGTCGCCGGGGTGCTTGAGCCCGGCGAGGAGTTCCATCGAGCTGCGGCGGAGCGCCCCCCAGCGGCCGTCGAGCAGTTCGCGCAGCGCGTCCACGGTCGTCTGGTTGCCGGCGTCGTCCTCGGTGATCCCCATGCCCCCTTGCTAACACACGTTCACCGCACCGGCTTGACGGCGTGCGTCCGACGCCAGGGTGGCTGTGGGCTGATCGGTGTAACAGAGGACCCACGTTCGGGCGACCCCATCAGTGGTGCCCGTCACACATGGAGGCAAGTCATGTCCTCTCGTACCCGCCGCGGGCGGCTCGCCGTCACCTCCGCGCTCGTCCTGACCGCGCCACTCCTCGTGGTCGGGCCGGCCGCCGCCGATCCGAACAACAACTCACCCGACAAGCTCACCAGAGCCGTCACGCTCGACGGCGTGATGCGCCACCTCGACGCGTTCCAGGACATCGCCGACGTCCACGGCGACCGGGCCGCGGGCAGGCCCGGCTACCGGGCGTCCGTCGACTACGTCGTCGACACCCTCACCTCCGCCGGGTACTCGCCCACCGTGCAGGAGTTCGAGTTCCCCTACACGGAGGAGAAGTCCGAGCTCCAGCAGCTCGCGCCCACGCCCAGGACCTACGTCGCGGACCGCGACTTCACCCGCAACGGCTTCACCCCGACGTTCACCGGCGAGGCCACCGGCACCGTCACGCCCGTGGACGTGGTCATCCCGCCCGGCCCCGACGCGAACTCCAACTCCAGCGGCTGCGAGGCGGCCGACTTCGCGGGGTTCGCGGCGGGCGACATCGCCCTGCTGCAACGCGGTTCGTGCGGGTTCGCCCAGAAGGCGCTCAACGCGCAGGCCGCGGGCGCGGCCGGTGTGATCCTGTTCAACGAGGGCCAGCCGGGCCGCACGGGCCTGTCCACGCCCGTCGGCGACACCCCCGGCCTGGCGATCCCGGTCGTCTTCGCCACGTTCGCGGTCGGCGCGGAACTGGCCGCCGAAGGGCCGCGCACGGTCCGGGTGAAGGTCGACTTCGTGTCCGAGACCCGCACCGCGTGGAACGTGTTCGCAGAGTCCCGCGCGGGTCTCGCCGACAACGTCGTGATGGCGGGCGCGCACCTGGACAGCGTCCAGGACGGCGCGGGGGTCAACGACAACGGCACCGGTTCCGCCGCGCTGCTGGAGGTCGCGGTCAAGATGGCCAAGGTGAAGCCGAACAACCTGGTCAGGTTCGGCTGGTGGGGCGCGGAGGAGGAGGGCCTGCTCGGCTCGGAGCACTACATCGCGACCCTGCCGCAGGCCGAGCGGGACCGGATCGCGCTGTACCTGAACTTCGACATGGTCGGCTCGCCGAACCACTTCAACGGCGTCTACGACGGCGACAACTCCAGCGGCACGGCCGCGCCCGGCTTCATCCCGCCCGGCTCGGCGGAGATCGAGGACGTGTTCGAGAAGTTCTACGCCGACCGGGGCGTGCCGTCGGAGGACACCGAGTTCTCCGGCCGGTCCGACTACGGCCCGTTCATCGCCGTGGGCATCCCGGCCGGTGGCCTGTTCACCGGGGCCGAAGGCGTGAAGACCGCGGCGCAGGCGGCCAGGTACGGCGGGGTGGCGGGCGCGTCGTTCGACCCGTGCTACCACCAGTCGTGCGACAGCCTCACGCCCGTCGCGGACGGCGCCGACGCGGCCCTGTACGCGCAGCTGGCGGCGGGCTACGACCTGCGCGGCAACGTCAACGCGGAGGCGCTGGACGTCAACGCCGACGCCATCGCCGCGGCGGTCATCACGTTCGCCTTCGACACCTCGACCGTGAACGGCGTCCGCTCGCCGGGCAAGTCGCACGGCGCGGGCACGTCGTCGGTGCGGATCACCGCCTGACCGGACGTGGGGTCGGGGCGCGAAGCCGGGCCCCGACCCCACGCCTCCACCGGCTCAAGACCACCGGTCGTCTCCCGCCGGCGGCACGGTGTGCTTGCGGACGTGCTGGAACAGCAGGTTCGTCTGCACCTCGCTCACCTCCCGCCGGGTGGTGAAGCGGTCCAGGACCAGGCGTTGCAGGTGGGCCGTGTCGGCCACGGCGACGTGCACCAGGAAGTCCTCCGGGCCCGCCACGTGCGACATCGCGAGCACCTCGGGCAACGACAGCACGTACTCCATGAACGGCTCCACGATCGCCCTCGTGTGCGGCCGGACCCGCACCGCGATGATCGCCTGCACGGGCCGCCCGACGGCGGCCAGGTCGACCTCCGCGTGGTACCCCGTGATCACGCCGCGCTCGCGCAGCGCCCGGTGCCGGACCACGCACGTGGACGCCGCCACGTTGACCCGGTCCGCGAGGTCCTTGTTGGGCAGCCGTGCGTCCTTCTGCAGCTCTTGCACGATCGCCGCGTCCACCGAATCCAGCACGTCGAACCCCTCCGCCCGCCGAACAGCCTGCGGAAGTTTCCCCCCACGGCCGACGACAAGTCCACGATTCGGGCATGACGCGGTTGCGAACGACGGCGGTGCACGGTGGGCGCGACGACCTCGCCGACCTGGGCGTGCACGCCCTGCCGATCGATTTGTCCACCACCTACCCGATCCCGGACCAGACCGAGGGCGGCCACGCGCTGCAGGCGTTCGCCGAGGGCGCGGCACGGGCCACCTCGCCGGTCTACTCCCGGCTGCACAACCCGACCGTGGCCCGGTTCGAGCAGGCCCTGGCGGCGCTGGAGGGCACGTCGGCCGCCGTGGCGTTCGGCAGCGGAATGGCCGCCGTGACCGCCGTGGTGCAGGCCGCGTGCGTGCTGACCGGCAAGACGCACGTGGTCGCGGTGCGGCCCATCTACGGCGGCACGGACCACCTCCTGTCGTCCGGCCTGCTCGGCGTCCGCACCACCTACGCCGCCGCCGACGAGGTCGCCGCCGCGATCACCCCGCAGACCGGCCTGGTGGTGGTCGAGACGCCGGCCAACCCCAACCTGGACCTGCTGGACATCGCCGCGATCGTCGCGCGGGCAGGTGACGTGCCGGTGGTCGTGGACAACACGTTCGCCACGCCCGTGCTCCAGAACCCCGCCGCCCACGGCGCCACCTACGTGCTGCACTCGGGCACCAAGTACCTCGGCGGCCACGGTGACGTGCTCGGCGGCGTGGTGGCGTGCGACGAGGAGCGCGCCGCGCCGTTGCGCCAGGTCCGGATCATCACCGGCGCCGTGCTGCACCCGCTGGGCGGCTACCTCATGCACCGCGGCCTGGCCACGTTGCCGCTGCGGGTCGAGGCGGCCCAGCGCGGCGCGGTCGAGTTGGCGGCGCGGCTCGACGCGCACCCCGGCACCGGTCTGGTGCGGCACCCGAGCCTTCCCGGCGCCGACCCGGAAGGGCTGATCGGCACGCAAATGCGCGGTCCGGGCGCGATGCTCGCGTTCACCACCCGCGAGGACCCGGCCGCGGTGGTGCGCCGGCTGCGGCTCGTCACCCCCGCCGTCAGCCTCGGCTCGGTCGACACGCTGATCGAGCACCCCGCCGCGCTGACCCACCGGCTCGTGCCCGACGCCGCCCGCGAGGCGTCCGGCGTGCCCGCGAACCTGCTGCGCCTGAGCGTCGGCCTGGAGGACGTCGAGGACATTTGGGACGACCTCGACCAGGCCCTTTCCGGACCTTGTGAAGAGGATTACATCAAGTCTTCCTCAAGCGATTTCCGGGAGCCCGCCGCGAGCCACTAATGTCCGGTCGTCACGAATGAGCAGAGCGCCGCGGAGCCGGTCGCCGTCGGGTGCCCCAATCGGGCTGTGCGGCTGCCGGACCTGCCACAACGGGTCACCGCGCGCATCCGCTCCTGGTTCGGCGCGAAGGCGACGAGGTGCTGAACGCCGGTTGGCGGTGTTCCCGCGATTCGGTTCTCCACTTCGCGACCTCCTGTTCACCTCCGCGACGAATCCGGTGTTCGCCGGGTCCGTCCGGATCGCGTATGTCCCGGTGCTCGCCGTCCTGCCCTCCGTCGGGTGGCGAGCCGCCCACAGCCCGTCGTTCGGCGGCCCACCAGGCCGCCGAACGGGTCGCGGTGCGCGACCACTAGCGCGCCGCGGGAAGGCCGACCGGGTCGGGCGGGTGCCACGAGCACCCGTCCGACCCGGTCACCTAGGCTGGTGGGAGTTCAACGAGGAGGAATCCCAGCCGTGTCCGTCGTCGGTGTGCTCGCCCTCCAGGGCGACGTCCGTGAACACCTGGTGGCGTTGGCGGAAGCCGACGTCCTCGCCCGCCCGATCCGCAGGCCGGAGGAACTGGCCGAGGTCGACGGCGTGGTGCTGCCGGGCGGCGAGTCGACGACCATCAGCCGGCTGCTGGCCACGTTCGACCTGCTGGAGCCGCTGCGGGCGCGGATCAAGGAAGGCATGCCGGCCTACGGGTCGTGCGCCGGGATGATCCTGCTCGCCGACCGGGTCCTCGACGGCCGGCCCGACCAGCACCAGCTCGGTGGGCTCGACATCGTCGTGCGGCGCAACGCGTTCGGCCGGCAGGTGGATTCCTTCGAGTCCGATCTCGACTTCACCGATGTCGGCGACGTGCACGCGGTGTTCATCCGCGCCCCATGGGTCGAATCTGCCGGCCCAGAGGTGGAAGTACTCGCCCGGGTGCCCGAATCGGCGGACTCGGGAGAGGCCGCCGGTAGGATCGTCGCGGTTCGGCAGGGGCACGTGCTCGCCACCTCGTTCCACCCGGAACTGACCGGTGACGGGCGAGTGCACCGCCTTTTCGTGGACATGGTCCGTGCGGCGGGCTGAGTATTCGACGGAGGACACATGAGCGGCCACTCGAAGTGGGCGACCACCAAGCACAAGAAGGCCGCAATCGACGCCAAGCGCGGCAAGCTCTTCGCGCGCTTGATCAAGAACATCGAGGTGGCTGCCCGCACCGGCGGCAGTGATCCGGACGGCAACCCGACGCTGTACGACGCCATCCAGAAGGCGCGGAAGAACTCCGTGCCGCTGGACAACATCGAGCGTGCGCGCAAGCGCGGCGGCGGCGAGGAGGCGGGCGGCGCGGACTGGCAGACCATCATGTACGAGGGGTACGGCCCCAACGGCGTGGCGGTGCTGGTCGAGTGCCTGACCGACAACCGCAACCGGGCCGCGTCCGAGGTCCGCACGGCGATGAGCCGCAACGGCGGTTCGATGGCCGACCCCGGCTCGGTGGCCTACATGTTCACCCGCAAGGGCGTGGTGATCGTGCCGAAGGGCGACCTGGCCGAGGACGACGTGCTGATGGCGGTGCTGGACGCGGGGGCCGAGGAGGTCAACGACCTGGGCGAGAGCTACGAGGTCGTGTCCGAGGCCGGTGACATGGTCGCGGTGCGCAAAGCTCTCCAGGACGCCGGGTACGACTACGAGTCGGCGGAGGCGAACTTCCTGCCGTCGGTGTCCGTGCAGCTGGAGGCCGACGGCGCGCGGAAGATCTTCAAGCTGATCGACGCGCTGGAGGACTGCGACGACGTGCAGAACGTCTACGCGAACTTCGACGTCACCGACGAGGTGATGGCGGAGGTCGGCTGACCTCCTGTTCCGCAGCTCCGCGGTCAGCTCCGCAGCCCCGTGTCCGGTCGTGCCGGCGCGGGGCTGTCGGCGTGGGTGAGCGGTGCTTATGCGGGGTTAACGGCCTGGACAGGCAGAATGGGCCGGGTGTCGAGCCCTGCCGCCCCGAGCCCACAAGACATCAACCTGCGCAACTGGCTGCTGACCCAGGCCGAGGTCCACGGTCACGCGGTGGTCGCCGTGCCCGAGGACGCCGAAGGCGCCGGGTACTCGTTCTCCGTGGGCGCCTGGCGGAGGTTCGGCGTGGCCGAGGCGGTGGTGCTCGGGCTGCCCGAGGAGCACGCCAAGGTGCTCATCCACGCCTACGTCGACCGGGCCCGCAAGGGTGAGCGGTTCGTGCCGGGCCGGTTGTACTACGACTTCTTCGAGGGTGTGCCGATCACGTTCGAGCGCGTGTTCAAGGGCTTCTACCCGGAGTTCTTCGGCAGCGCGTTCCTGCTGTACGGCAAGGGCGACTTCGCCGCCCTCCAGATCATCGTGCCGACCGCCGAGGGTCGGTTCCCTTGGCACCACGACGCGCCGATGGGCTTCGGCGACTGGCAGCTGCTGCTGACCGAGAGCGGTCGGCCGGAGAGCTGGGAGCCGGGCGTCAACGGTCCGTGACCGGCGGCACGTCCTCCGGGGCGCGTGACGGCCCAGCCGGTCGGCGGACCTCAGGGCGTGCGGCCGAGCAGGGCGATCAGCCTGGTCTGGGCGTCGGCGTCCGGCGGCACCGGCACCGGCGGGTCGAACAGCCCGCTCGCCGCCCACGACTCGGCGTTCGGCTCGATGTACTCCAGCACCGCCTCGGCCACGTCCGGGTCGATCCGCTCGTCCGCCCCGATGGCACGCGCCAGGTCCCAGGCGTGCACGGCCAGGTCGGTCGTCATCTGCCAGCCGTACTCGGTGGCCGGCGACCTGCCGGAGCTCAGGTGCACCGACTTCAGCAACGCCTTCGGCGCGATCCACGCCTCCCTCGCCGCAGCCGCCGCCAGCACCCACGAGTGCAGCGGGTCCTCGCCGAGCTGGTCGCCGTCGAAGCGGTCGCCCACCTGGTCGACCGTGCAGCCGGCCAGCAGCTCCGGCGCCCAGAGCTGCTCGTGGACCAGGTGGTTGACCAGGTCGCGGACCGTCCACTCCTTGCAGGGAGTGCCCCACTCCCACTGCTCGGGGCGCACCCGGCGCACCCGCGAGTCGAACTCCGTCATCGCGCGTCCGTGAGCCTCGATCAGATCCACCCCACGAGTGCACCAAACGTTGCACCGAACCGCACCCCGAGCCGGTGGGTCGCGGCCGGGTGACCGCGCGCGGATTGATCTAGTGCACCCGTACGGCGTAACGAAGGGTCACTTGAACGCGGCGGCGTTGCGCGCGGCCCAGTCGGCGAACGCGCGGGCCGGACGGCCGACGACCCGTTCGACGTCCGGGCTCACCCGCTGCTCCTCGGCCGACGGCGTGCCCAGGACGCCGAGGGTGGCGTCCACGACCGGCTCGGGCATGAACCGCAGCAACTGCGCCCGTGCCTCGTCACGGGTCCGCTCGACGAACCGGACCGGCTCGCCCAGCACGTCCCCGATCGCCGCGGCCTGCTGCCGCGGTGTGATCGGGGCCGGTCCCGTCAGCACGTACGTCGCGCCCGCGTGACCCGGCTGCCGCAGCGTCACGGCGGCCACCTCGGCGATGTCGTCCGGGTCGACGGTCGGCAGCGCGACGTCGCCGAACGGCGCCGCGACCACCCGCTCCGCGCGGATCGTCGCGGACCACGCGAAGGCGTTCGAGTCGAAACCGCCGGGCCGCAGCACCGTCCACGGCAGCCCCGCCCCCTTGACCGCGTCCTCCAACTCCGACGGGTGGCGGCCCGTGCCGACGCCCTGCGACGACAGCAGGACGACCCGCTGGACGCCACCGGCCCGCGCGAGGTCGAGGACGTTCTCCAGCACGGTCCCGTCGCCGCCGGCCGCCATCCAGTCGGCCGTGGCGGTCAGCAGGAACAGCGCGTCGGCGCCGTCGAGCGCCGGCTTGAGGCTTTCCGGCTCCATCAGGTCCGCCGCCAGCGTGCGCACCCCGTCCGGCACGTCCACCGCCGAGACCTTCCGCGACACGGCCGTCACCTGCTCACCGGCCACGTCCAGTGCCCGCACGAGCGTCCGGCCGACGTTCCCCGTCGCCCCCGTCACCACGATCATGTCCACTCCCGAGTGGTCGAGTCCTGCGTACTCGGGGGAAGTTACTGTCCTCGATATAGTAGGTACCTAGAGGAAAGTAATGGCGGAAGGGGCTCGCTGTGACCAGCGGCACGACGTGGACGCCCGGTGCGGCGTCCGATCCGGAGCAGGCCTGCCCGATCGCGCCGGTGGTCGACATGGTGTTCAGCCGGTGGACGACGCCGATCCTGTGGACGCTGAACGCGTCCGGTCGGCTGAGGTTCGTGGAGCTGTCCCGCCGCATCACCACGATCACGCCCAAGGTGCTGACCCAGCGGCTGCGGCAACTGGAACGCGACGGGCTCGTCACCCGCACCTATCACGCCGAAGTCCCGCCGCGAGTCGAGTACGAGATCAGCGAACTCGGCCGCAGCCTCGCGCCATTGTTCGCGGCGTTGGCCGAGTGGTCGGCGGTGAACCTGGAGAAAGTCGAGCAGGCCCGGCAGGAGCACGATGCCGGAGAACGGGTCGGCCGGCGCAAGTGAGTGCGCTCGGGAGTCCGCAGAAATGCGGATAAAGCGCAACGACCCGCCGCGGCGGCGGTGCGGCGGGTCGTTGCGCACCACAAGCATGCACCACGTTCCTGAATGCCGGCTGGTGGTTTCCCCGAACGGGTATCGATTCGTCACACCCGAAAACGCTTCGCCCTCTCGACCCGGCCGCACTACGCTCCAGCGCGATGACCGCCGTCCTCTGGCTCCTCGGCCCGTCCGGCGTCGGCAAGTCCACGGTCGGCTGGCTGGTCTACCGCGCGCTCGACCGGGCCGCCTACGTCGACGCCGACCAGCTCGGCCTCTGCTACCCGGGCTCCGCCGACGACCCGGAGAACCACCGGGTCAAGTCGGCCGCGCTCGGTGCGCTGTGGCCTGACCTCGAAGGCGCCCCGCTCGTCGTCTCCGGCATCCTCGACACCGCCGCCACGGCCCGCCGCTACACCGACCGGCTGCCCGGCGCGGACGTCACGCTGTGCCGGCTGCGGGTGGACCGCGCCGAACTGCGCGCCCGGTTCCTCGGTCGGGGGTGGCTCACCGACCAGGTCGACCTGGTCCTCGACGAAGCCGACGAGCTGGACCGCGCCGACTTCGCCGACTGCACCGTGGACACCGGTGGCCGCGCGCCGGCGGAGGTCGCGGCGGACGTGCGGGCGAGGTGGCGCGGATGACCGTCCTCTGGATCGCCGGACCGCGCGCGGTGGGCAAGTCGGTGGTGGGCTGGGCGGTGTTCACCCGCCTCACCGCGACCACCAAGTCCGCCTACGTCGACCTCGCCCAGATCACCTTCACCACACCGCCGCTCGACGCGGCACGCACCGCACGCCGGCTCGACGCGGTCTGGCGGGCCCATCGTGACGAGGGCGCCCGGCACCTCGTCGTCTCCGGTGACCACGGCGACTTCCTGCCGGGGGCGAAGCTGTGCCGGCTGCGCGCGAGTCACGACGAACTGGTGGCGCGCCTGCTCATGCGCGGCAGGGGAGAGGGGCCGCCGATCCCCGGTGACGACCTCCGGGGACGTCCGGCGGACGACCTCCGCCGGCTGGCCGTTCCCACGCCGGTGCCGGACGACGCCGATCTCGTGGTCGACACCGACGGTCGGACCGTCGAGGACATCGCGGACGAGATCACCGCCGAGTTCTTCGGCCCCTGATCCCCCGCTCACCGCATGACCACCACCTGGTCGCTCGCCGGGTCACTTCCGGGTCACTTCCGGGTCCGGACGACCAGCGAGGCCAACCGCCACGTGCCGCCGTCCGGGATGGCCCGCGGCTGCTCGGCCAGGGCGAGGTCCGGGAACCGTTGCAGGACAGCGGAAAGCGCCACCTCGGTCTGCACCTTGGCGAACGCCGCGCCGAGGCAGAAGTGCGGGCCGTGCGAGTACCCGAGGTGCCCGCCCGAGGGCTCGCGCGTGACGTCCAGCTCGTCCGGCCCGGTGAACACGCGCGGGTCGCGGTTGGCGGACAGGATCCCCGCCATCACCGGCTGACCCTTGCCGATCACCACGTCGCCGAAGGCCACCTCCTCCTGCGTGTACCTGGGCGCGGCGAGCAGCTGCGGGCCGACCCACCGGGTCAACTCCTCCACCGCGCGCGGCATCAGGCCGGGGTCCGCCCGCACCGCCGCCACCTGGTCGGGGTGGGTGAGCAGCGCTTCCAGCCCGTTGACGATGAGGTTCGCCGGCGTCTGCCCGGCCAGCACCAGCTGCCAGACCAGGGTGACCAGCTCGGCGTCGGAGAGCCGGTCGCCGTCGTCGTCCTGCGCGCGCAGCAACTGGGAGATCAGGTCGTCCCCCGGTGACGTCCGGCGCAGCTGAACGGCCGTCTTCGCACCTTCGACGATCCCCGGGATCGCGGCGAGGAACCCCGGTCCGTAGCCCGCCACCACGGCCACGCCGTACTCGCGCCACCGCGGCCGGTCCTCGGCGGGGATGCCCACCAGCTCGCAGATCACGTCCATCGGCAGCGGCCGGGCGAAGTGCGGCATGAGGTCCACCGTGTCGCCGTCCGGCAGGGCGTCGAGCAGCGCGGTCACGATCGCCTCGATGCGCGGCCGGAAGCCCTCGGCCCGCCGCGCGGTGAACGCGGGCGCGGCCAGCCTGCGCAGCCGGACGTGTTCGGGGCCTTCCATCTCGGACATCGTGCGCAGGTAGGGCAGGCAGTGGTCCGGGATGCCGGGCGGGCGCATGAAGCTGTTCGCGTTCAGCTGGAAGCGGGGGTCGCCGAGCATCGCGCGGGCGTCCTCGTGCCGGGTCAGGATCCACAGGTCGCCCATGCCGGGCACGGGCATCCGCGCCACCGGCGACTCCTCACGGGCCTTGGCGTAGGCGGTGAACGGGTCGAGCAGCACGTCGGGGTTGGCGGGGTCGATCTCGGGGACGGTCAACGCGGGCCTCCGGATGTTCACATCAGATGTTCTCATCATCTGAATGGTGACGGTATCTTGATCCCGTGACGCGTGGCAAACGGGGTGCTCGATGGCGCGGCTGAGCAGGGCGGAGGCGCAGGAGCGCAACCGGGCGCGCGTGCTGGACGCGGCCCGCACCGAGTTCGCCGAACGCGGATTCCGGGACGCCAAGATCGACACGATCGCCCAGCGGGCCGAACTCACCCGGGGCGCGGTGTACTCGAACTTCCCCGGCAAGCGCGCGCTCTACTTCGCCGTGCTGGCGGACCTGGCGGAGCGCGCGACGGCGCCGTCCGACCCGCATCGCGGCTCGGACGTCCGCGAAGCCCTCGGCGCGCTGGCCCGCGCCTGGGTCACCTCGCTCAGCCACGACGCGCTGACGCGCGACTTCATGCCCGAGGTGGTCGCGGAGGAGGTGACGCGGCGGCCGTTCACGCAACTGCTGAAGCTGGACGCCGTGCTGCTGAGCCTCGCGATGGAAGCCCTGGACCGGGTCGTGCCGCAGCCCGGCTCGCCGCCGTTCAGGATGGTGCGCAAGGCCGAGGTCGTGCTCGCGACCCTGCACGGCGCGAGCCAGTTGGCCACCGCCGCGCCCGGTTTCCTGGAGCCGTTCGACGTGGTCAGCGCGTGCGAGCAGTTGGCGGGCCTGGAGTTGAGCGACTGGTGGCCGCTGCCCGTCCGCGCGCCCGTGCGGCGGGAGGACGGGCCGTGGGCGCCGCCGACCGTGGTCGACCTCGTGCGCGGTGAGCCGGTGACGCCGGACGGGGACGGCGTCGTCGTCGTGCTGGGTCTCAACCGGCTGGCGGCGGTGGAGGAAGCGGTGCGGACCGGCGCGCGGGTCACCCTCGCGATGGTCACCGGCACGCCGGCGGAGCTGGCCCCGCTGGCACGGCTGGTGACGGCGCAGCTGTGCGTCAGCCTGCGGCAGGCGTTCCCGGTCCACGCGTGGCCCGCGATCCGGGTGGTGTGCGACGAGGACGGCGCGTTGGCGGGCGCGGCGGGCGTGCCGGCGGTGAGCGACGAGACCGAGACCGCGGTCCGCGTCGAAGGGGGCCGGGTCGTGGCTCGGGCCGAGGGCTCAGGCGCGGGTCACGCGGTCAGCTCCGGGGCGCGGGTGCGGACGTAGGCGCTGTCCTCGGGGCCGGGGTGGTCCGGGACGTGGCCGGACGGCGTTCCAGCACCTTGCGGAAGTCCGCCGGGATCGGGGTGCTGCGCAGCTCCGGCGTGCCGAACGAGACGTAGCGGTTCCAGCCGGTGACGACCGGTGTGCCGTCCACGTCGCCCTCGAACCCCATGGTCAACGTGGTGGTGCCGAGCGTCCGCACGCGCACGGAGATGCGCAGCAGGTCGTCGAACCGGGCCGGGCTGAGGTACCGGATGGAGGTCTCGGCCATCACGAAGTCGATGCCGTGCTTCTCCAACTCCTTGTAGGACCCCAGCAGCGACCGCAGCGTCTCCACCATCGCGGCCTCGAAGAAGACCCCGTAGCGCGAGGCGTGCACGATCCCCTGGCGGTCGCAGTCGACCGGGCGCACCCGCACCCGGTGCACGTGGGCAGGTCGCGGGTCAGCCATGTCGGCGATCCTATGGGGTCGCGGCAACGGCCTGCTTCGGCCTGGCGGCGGCTGCTCCGAGTGACGCCGCGACCAGCCGCCCGGCCGGGACCAGCAAGATCACCGCCGGCGGCGGCCAGGCGGTGAGCAACGCGCCGCCGCCCGCCGCGCCCGCCGCGAACGCGCCGACCTCCCGGCTCGCCCCGGTGGTCGACACCTGTCCTGACAATCCCTCGGGCGTGTACCGCCGGCGCGCCGTGATCGTGGCGGTCAGTGTCGGCCCCTGCGCCAGGCCGCTGAGCACCGCCAAGCCCACCAGCACCGCGAAGTGCGCGGTGGTCGCCAGGGCGCGAGCGTCACCCCGTATAGCGCGATGGTCGTGAAGACCACCCGTTCGGGACGCCACCGCGGCAACTGGCGGCAGGCCGACGCGACCGTCGAGCCGCGCAGCGGGGGAGTGGGGCCAGGTGCCGCAGACCCCGCCACATCGCGGAACGCGGCGACGGGTGCTCGGCGGGCGGGTGCGGCGGCACGCGCAACGTCGTCGTGCGGAGCCCACCGGCCAACGACAGCGCGCCGACCACGGCCACCGCCACGGCGGGCGACGCGGCCGTGCTCAGCACCGCCGCGAGCGCCGGTCCGCCGATCGCCGCCGCCTTGAACAGCAACGCGTCCTGCGACGTGGCCCAGGGCAGGTCGGTCGCCAGGCGGCTGGACCCACGTCGGTGAAACCGCCGCCCGTATCGGCAGCGTGATGCCCGCGACGAACGCCGCCGCCACGAGTCACGGCGCGGGCGCGAACACCATGGCCAGTGCCATGGCGGACAGCACGAACCGGTTGGCCGCCAACGCGGACACCGGACGGCGGGCGCGGTCGAGCCACGCGCCGAGCAGCACCACGGCCACGGCGACCATCCCGTCCGCGAGGCGGGCGGGGCCGGCGGCCAGGGGTCCCGGACCGTCACCCCGTGCGTCGGTGGCGGCGCACGCTCTCCTCGACCAGGTCGAGCACGGGTTCGAGGTCGTCCGCGGGCAGGCCCATGGCCAGGTGCGACACCAGGCCCTCCAGCACCAGCTCCAGGAACGACGTCAGCACGTCCACGTCCACGTCGTCGCGCAGGTTCCCGGCTTCGCGCTGGCGCTCCAGCCGCTGCCGCGTCGCGTCGGTCAGCTGGCGGGACCGCTCCGCCCAGCGCGCGCGGAACTCGGGGTCGGTGCGCAGCCGGCGGGACACCTCCAGCCGGGTGCCGAGCCAGTCCGCGGGGTGCTCGACCTCGTTCGGGTCGGGCGGCTCCAGCAGGTCGCGCATGACCTGCACCAGACCCTGCTCGGCGACGACCTCCGCCATCCGCAGCGCGTCGTCCTCCGCGAGGGCGAGGAACAGCGACTCCTTGTCCCGGAAGTGGTGGAAGATCGCGCCCCTGGACAGGCCGGTAGCCTCTTCGAGACGGCGCACTGTCGCGCCTTCATAGCCGAAACGAGCGAAACACGCGCGCGCACCGTCAAGGATCTGGCGGCGGCGGGCATCGAGGTGGTCCTGGCTCACCCTGGGCACCGGTCGATGTTGCCAGGGCCGCTCGGGGAAATCCAATCAGTACGTACGGCTTGACTTGGTCCACTTTGGGGTGGACTTGGTGTTCCTGGCTCGAAACCCCTGGTCAACGTCACTACGGTGGCGCACCGTGACCGCAGGTGAGGACATCCGGCCGCCGCTCAGGCTGGTGCCGGGATTGGGCTGGTCGAGTGGACCGTCCACCGTGGACCGCAATCGGCGCGGACCGGACCTGATCGATCTGATCAGGCTGGTGGGCCGTCGATCGGGCGATCCGGCCGACCAGCCGATCGGGTGCGAGGTGGTGGTGTTCGAGACGTTGTGCGTCCCGGAGCCGCTGCGCACACCCGCGTACACGCTGGCGCTGGGTGACGACAGCGGCCACGGCGGTCCGGCGTCGGGTGCCCTGCCCCACGCGCGGTTCTTCGTGCACGAGGCCGCGTTGCACGCGTGCGTGGGCGACGGAGCGGTGATGGCCGACCAGCTGGACGTGCTCGCGGGCCGGGGTGACGTGCCGGTCCGGCTGGTGCCGTTCGCGGCGGGGCACGTGGGGGTGCTGCGCTCGTCGTTCGCCCTGCCCGCCGGGCGCCGCCAGGTGGAGGTGCTGGACCGGATCGCGCTGGACGTGCCGTCGTCGCGCGCCGAGTTCCACCGCTGGGCCACCCACTACCGCACCCGCTGACCGCGAGCCCTCCACTCCGGCACCGCGAGTCGTCCGCTCCGGCACCGCGAAACGTCCGTTCGGAGCAGTGCGGCGGCGGTCGGTCGCCGGACGGACGGCCGTCGCGCACCGGCTGTTCGGTGGTCACGAGTGGTTCCCGCAACCGACATGTCGTTGATCTGTAAGGCTTTTGCTCGGCTGCGAGTGTCGGTGCCCCCGTGTAGCGTCGATCGGGCCAGAATGATCACGGGGAGTGCCCAAAGTGACTGCTGTCCGTAATGTCCCGGTTCCGGGACCCACCCCGGCGGTGTTCCGGGATCGAGCCGAGGCCGAGGCGTACGTCGCGTCGGTCTGCTTCAAGCACGGACCTCCGAGATTGCTCGGAGTCGAATTCGAATGGACCGTCCACCACGTCGAAGACCCGGCCAGACCGCTCGACGCGAAGACCCTCGCGTCCGCTCTCGGCAAGCACGCGCCACCGACCCTCGTCCCCGACAGCCCTCAGCGGCCACTGCCTTCCGGCACCCCGCTGACCGTGGAACCGGGTGGACAGGTCGAGATCTCCACCCCGCCCCGCGAATCGCTGACGGAACTCGTCAAGACCGTCACGGCGGACATGGACCACCTGCGGAACCTGCTCGAACCGGCCGGTCTCCGGCTCGGCCACCGCGGCGCGGACCCGTTCCGCCCGCCGCACCGGATGCTCCAGATCCCCCGTTACGCGGCCATGGAGCACGCCTTCGCCCCGCTCGGGCCCGAGGGCATCACGATGATGTGCAGCACCGCGGGCCTCCAGGTGTGCCTGGACTTCGGTCTGGCCCGCGACCTGCCGAAGCGCTGGGCCGCGGTGCACGCGCTCGGCCCCGTCCTCAACGCCCTGTTCGCCAACTCGCCCGGCGTCAACGGCCGCCGCACCGACTGGGCCAGCGCCAGGATGCGGACCCTCTACGCCACCGACCCGGTGCGCACCCGTCCGGCGGCGGTGTGCGCCGACCCGGCCGCCGCGTGGGCCAAGCGCGTGCTCGACACGCCGGTCATCGCGGTGCGCAGACCGGGCCCGAACTGGTTGCCCCGGCACCGCTTCACGTTCGCCGACTGGATCGCGGGCGCGCACGACCGGCCGGCGACCGAGGACGACCTCGACTACCACCTCACCCTCCAGTTCCCGCCGGTCCGGCCGCGCGGGTACCTGGAGGTGCGCTACCTCGACACCCCGCCGGTCGGCCGGTGGCTGCCGCCGGTCGTGTTGATGGCGGCGCTGTTCAGCGCGCCCGAGACCGTGGACGGCGTGCTGGCGGCCACCGAGACGGCGACGAACCGCTGGCTCGCCGCCGCGCGCTACGGCCTGGACGACCCGGTGCTCGCCCGTGCGGCGCGCGACGTGGTCGACCTGGGCTGCGTCGCGCTGTCCGACACCGACCTGTCGGCAAGCCAGGCGGACGCGATCGCCGAGGAACTGCACCGAATGCTCGCTGAGAAGACGGCAGGGGGCCGTTCATGACCAGCCTGAACCCGACCAGCCTGAACCCGACCAGCCTGAACCCGACCAGCCTCAACCCGACCGGCGCAGGCCTGACCGGCGCAGGCGCTACCGGCGCCGACCGGTCCCACAGCGCCGGCGTCCGCGACCGGATCGCGGCCCAGCTCACCCGTGCCCGCGACCGCAGCAGGCTGCTCACCGACGCCGTGGACGACCGCGACCTCGTCCGCCAGCACTCCAAGCTGATGTCCCCGCTGGTGTGGGACCTCGCCCACATCGGCAACCAGGAAGAGCTGTGGCTGGTCCGCGACGTGGGCGGCCGGGAGCCGGTCCGGGCGGACATCGACGAGCTCTACGACGCGTTCAAGCACGCCCGGTCGAGTCGTCCGGAGCTGCCGCTGCTCGGCCCCGCCGAGGCCCGGCAGTACGTCGGCGAGGTCCGCGACAAGGTGTTCGACGTGCTGGAGCGCACCCCGCTCGAAGGCCACAGGCTGGTCGACGGCGGGTTCGCGTTCGGCATGATCGTGCAGCACGAGCAGCAGCACGACGAGACCATGCTCGCCACCCACCAGCTGCGCGTGGGCGAGCCGGTGCTGGACGCCCCGCCGCCGCCGCGCGGTGGTCCGGTCGGCCCGGCCGAGGTCCTGGTGCCCGGTGGCCCGTTCACCATGGGCACGTCCACCGAGGCGTGGGCGCTGGACAACGAGCGGCCCGCGCACCAGGTCGTCACCGATCCGTTCTTCATCGACACGACCCCGGTGACGAACGGCGCGTACGCGGCGTTCATCGCGGACGGCGGTTACACCGACCCGCGGTGGTGGAGCGAGGCCGGCTGGGCGCACGTCCGGAAGGCTTCCCTTGCCGCGCCGAGGTTCTGGGACCGCGTCGGGGACCAGTGGTACCGCACGGCGTTCGGCGTCACCGCGCCGATCGACCCGCAGCAGCCCGTGGTGCACGTCTGCCACCACGAGGCCGAGGCGTACGCGAGGTGGGCGGGCAAGCGGTTGCCCACCGAGGTCGAGTGGGAGAAGGCGGCCCGGTTCGACCCGGCGACGGGCCGGTCGCGCCGCTACCCGTGGGGCGACGAGGAGCCGGCGGAACGGCACGCGAACCTGAACCAGCGGCACCTCGCCCCCGCACCCGTGGGCGCGTACCCGGCGGGCGTGTCGGCGCTGGGCGTGCACCAGCTCATCGGCGACGTGTGGGAGTGGACCAGCTCCGACTTCCACGGGTACACCGGCTTCGAGGTGTTCCCGTACGCGGAGTACTCGCAGGTGTTCTTCGGCCCGGACCACAAGGTGCTGCGCGGCGGGTCGTTCGGCAGCGACCAGTCCGCGGTGCGCTCGACGTTCCGGAACTGGGACTACCCGATCCGGCGGCAGATCTTCGCCGGCTTCCGCTGCGCGCGGGACGCCTCGCCCGACGACTCGGTCTGACGTGTGCCGCCACCTGGGTTACCTGGGTCCCGCCGTGCCCGTCGCCGCGCTGGTGCACGACCCGCCGAACTCGCTGGTCCGGCAGTCGTACGCGCCGCGGGACATGCGCGGCGGCGGCACGGTCAACGTGGACGGCTACGGCGTGGGCTGGTACCCCGTGCCGGGCGGCCCGGCGCTGCGCTACCGCCGGGCCGGCACGATCTGGTCGGACGAGAACCTGCTCGCGCTGAGTCGGGTCACGGTGTCCGGCGCGGTGCTGGCCGCCGTCCGGTCGGCGACGGTCGGCATGCCCGTCGCGGACACGGCCTGCGCGCCGTTCACCGACGGGCAGTGGCTGTTCAGCCACAACGGTCGGGTCGCCGACTGGCCGGAGTCCGTGGTGGGCGTGGCCAGGACGCTGCCCGTGTCCACCCTGCTCACGCTGGACGCGCCGACCGACGCGGCCCTGCTGTGGGCGTTGGTGCGGTCCCGGCTCGCGTCGGGCGCCGCGCCCGGTGCGGCGCTCGCCGACGTGGTGTCCGAAGTGGCCGCCGCCGCACCCGGCTCGCGGCTGAACCTGTTGCTCACCAACGGAACCGTGCTCGCCGGCACCACGTGGACCCACTCGCTGTGGGTGCTGTCCGGCGCCGGCGCGGTGACGTTGGCCTCCGAGCCGCTGGACGACGACCCGCGCTGGCGGGAGGTGCCCGACGGGCACGTCGTCACGGCAGATCGGTCTACTGTGGACGTTCAACGGATTGGACGAGGATGACCGAGCCAGTGCTGGACGTGCACCTGACTCCCGAGGACGCGGCCGTCGCGCTGCGGGCCGAGGCGAGGGCGGGGCTGACCGCGCGGCCGAAGTGGGTGTCGCCGAAGTGGTTCTACGACGCGGTCGGGAGCGACCTGTTCGAGGAGATCACCCGGCTGCCCGAGTACTACCCGACCCGCGCGGAACGGGAGATCCTCGTCGTGCGGGGGCCGGAGATCGCCGCGCTCACCGGCGCGCACGCGCTGGTCGAGCTGGGTTCGGGCTCGTCGGAGAAGACGCGGCTGCTGCTCAGCGCGCTGCGCAACCACGGCACGTTGACCGAGTTCGTGCCGCTGGACGTGTCGCCCTCGGCGTTGACCGAGGCGGCGAAGGCGATCATGGCCGACTACCCGGGCCTGCGGGTGCACGGTGTGGTCGGCGACTTCACCGAGCACCTGGGCCTGCTGCCGGGCTCGCCGCCGCGGGTGGTGGCGTTCCTCGGGGGCACGATCGGCAACCTGATCCCGGAGGAGCGCGACAAGTTCTTCGCGTCGGTGCGCGAGGTGCTGAACGCGGGGGAGTGGCTGCTGCTGGGCACGGACCTGGTGAAGGACCCGGACGTCCTGGTCCGCGCGTACGACGACGCGCACGGCGTGACGGCCGAGTTCAACCGGAACGTCCTGCGCGTGATGAACCGGGAGCTGGGCGCGGACTTCGACCCGGACGACTTCCGGCACGTCGCCCTGTGGAACGCGGAGGAGGAGTGGATCGAGATGCGGTTGCGGGCGGTCCGCCCGGTCAAGGCCCACGTCGCCGCTCTCGGCCTCGACGTCGAGTTCGCCGAGGGCGAGGAGCTGCGGACGGAGGTGTCGGCGAAGTTCCGGCGCGACGGCGTGACCCGCGAGCTGGGCGCGGCGGGCTTCGAGGTGCACCGCTGGTGGACCGACTCGGAGGGCCGGTTCGCGCTCTCCCTGGCCCGCGCCGTCGGCTAGATGATTGATTCCAAGGGTTAGTGGTCGTAGGCGGTCAGGGAGCGCTTGATCGGCTGGTCGGTGTGGTCGTTGTGCCAGATGGCGGCGGTCAGGGCGAGGATGCGTTGCAGGACGCGGGCGATGACCCCGGTGGGTGTGCGTCCGCCGTGTCGTTCGAGGTCGAGTTGGGCTTTGAAGGTCTGGTTGATCGACTCGATGGTCTGGCGCAGTGGTTTGAACAGGGCTGCGCCGGGCCGTTCGGCTTCGCCTTTGCGTGCCGGGCGCAGCAGCCGGAGGCCGGTGTCGGCCAGGGCGTGTTCGAAGTCGCGGCCGTAGTACTGCCGGTCGGCGATCAGGACCTGGCCGGGACGCTCGACCGCGAGCGTCGGGTCGGCGTCGAGGATACCGAGCAGGGTGGTGCGTTCGTCGGCCTTCGCGCCGGTCAACGCGAAGGCGATCGGCAGGCCGCCCAGGGTGCAGACCAGGTGCAGCCGCAGGCCCCAGAAGAAGCGGGAGTGCGAAGCGCAGTAACCGTACTCGGCCCATCCGGCCAGGTCGGAGCGTCGCGTGGTCTCCCGCGACCGGCCGCACTCCACCGGCGTGGAGTCGACCACCCACACGTCGTCGGTCCACAGTGCGGTGTCGACGGCCAACAGCCGGATGACCGCCTTGACCAGGCCGGACGCCTTGCGCAGCCGCTTGTTGTAGCCGGGCTGTAGGGGCAGGTAGCGGAACAGATGCCTTAGATGCGCGCGGGCGTGGCGTAACCAGCGGGCCTCGGAGGTGAATCCGAGCAGGGCCTGCATCACCGCCAGGGTGACCAACTCCGCGTCGGTCAGGCGGGGTCGCAGGCCGACCTTCGGACGCCACGGCGCGAGGTGCGGCGCGTCCCTCAATAGGTCGTCGGTTCTGACATAGAGTGCGGTCGCGAGGGTGTCAATGTCGGTCGTCACAACCCGTACATCGACACCCTCGCCCCACATCTCCAGGTGCCTACCCCTTGGAATCAATCATCTAGTCCGCGCCGTCGGTCGGCCGGCGCCATCGGGCGGCCCGCGCGGTTGGGTGGCTCGCGCCGCCGCTAGCGCTCCAGGACCCTGATCCGGACCGGGTGCGCGAGCACGTCGGTGCTGTCGACGTACTGGTCGACAGCACCGACGAGCGGCAGCGAGGCGACCTCGGGGTCGGTGATCGCCGCGCGCAGGGCGGCGGTGAACCGTTCGGCGTGCAGCACCCGGAACGGGCGGTCGTGGTACGGCCGCGTGGTCGGGTCCACCGGCTCGGCCAGGCCCAGCTCGTTGCACCGGGACGCCACGTCCTCGTACGCCGAGGCCAAGTGGCGCTCCCGGTCGTGCCAGTCGGTGGCCGCGAGCACCGCCCGCAGCACCGGCACCAGCTCGGTGTACCGGGCGAACGCGGACCCGAGCCACTTGCCGTAGGGCGGGTAGCGGCGGTCGATCAGCAGGCGCAGCCGCATCAGGTCGCGGGTCAGGCGGGCGGCGACGACGGCCGACCCCAGCTCGTCCCCGACTTCCCCGCAGCGGCCCACGAACGCCTCCTCCTGCGAGATCCTCAGCCACTGGCACGCCAGCACGTGGCGCCACACGTCGTCCGGGTACCAGGCCAGTGCCTCCCGCGCGGTCGTCAGCACACCGAGCCCGTCGTGGAACACCCCGCCCGCCGTCGTCTCCGCCAACCGCTGGGTGGGCGCGGCCAGCCAGTCCCGCACGGTCACGCCGGCGCGCGGGTCGAAGCCCAGCTCCCGGTCGAACCACGCGCCCGCGTCCGTGACGTCCACCCGGTGGTCCACCGGCCCGTCGGTGTGGGCCATCCGCGCGCTACCGCCGCCGGCGAAGTGCGTGGGATACCCGAGGAACGACTTGGGCAGGTCCTCGGCGAGCGCCGTCCGGATGTCGTCGGCGCGGGTGTCGTCCGGGTCCAGGAAAAGCTGCAGGCGCGGGCCCCAGTCGTGGTCGGCGGACCGCTCGGTGTCGAAGCCCAGCACTTCGGACCCGGGACCGATCCGGGCCGCGCTGTGCGGCACCTCGCCGAAGTGCCGCCTGACCAGCGGTTCGACCGCCTCCCGGTAGAAGCGCTCGGACAGGACGAGGCCTGGCAAGAACCGTCCGTAGGTCACGAATCCTCCGTTCTGCGGGTGTTGCCGCCCACGAACGAGTGCGACTCTCGCGCGATGGCGTCGTGGTGTCACCGAGGGGCGACGCCGAGTGAACCGAGGGAGCGCCACCACATGCAACTCCAGAAGAGAACCTTGGCCTTAGCGCTGGCCGTGGGCACGGTGATGTGCGGTCTCGTGGCCGTCGACGCCGCCGCCGCCACTCCGGGCGCCGCCCCGGTCCAGTGGACGACGTGCGCGGCCGACGTGCTGGCGGAGATCCCGGCCGCGCAGCGGGACAAGGTCAGCTGCGCCGACCACCCGGTGCCGATGGACCACGCCCGGCCGCACGGCCCGAAGATCAGCATCGCGCTGATGAAGCGCCCGGCGGAGGACCAGGCCAACCGGATCGGCTCGCTGTTCATCAACCCGGGCGGTCCCGGTGGCGCCGGGCTCATCTACTCCGCCTACGGCAGCTCGTTCTTCCAGCCGGAGGTCATGAAGCGGTTCGACCTGATCGGGTTCGACCCGCGCGGCGTCGGGCGCAGCTCGCCGTTGCGCTGCTTCAAGACCCTCGAAGAGGCCGACGAGATCTTCGGTCGCATGTCGGCCATCCCGGTCACCCGCACCGAGATCCGCAACACCATGGACGCGACCGAGGACTACACGGACGCGTGCGCGCGCAACGCGGGTCCGTTGCTGAACCACATGTCCACCGAGGCCGTCGCGCGTGACCTCGACCTGCTGCGGGAGGGCGTCGGCGATCGGCAGCTCACGTTCGTGGGCTTCTCCTACGGCACGCTGCTCGGCGCGACCTACGCCAACGTCTTCCCGTCGAAGTCCCGCGCCCTGGTGCTGGACGGCAACGTCGACCCGGCGCTGCGCACGTCCGACGGCGCGGAGTACGACCGGCAGCGCGCCCAGGGCTTCGAGCTGGCGCTGGACGCGTTCCTGGAGCGCTGCGACGCCGAGGGCGAGAAGTGCGCGTACAGCGAGGGCGACCCGCGCGCGAAGTTCGACGAGGTGCGCGACCACCTGCGCACGCGGTCGATCACGCTGCCGTCCGGCCAGGTCGTGACCTACGACGGCTACATCGGCCGGGTCACCGGCGACCTGTACGCGCCGACCAGGTTCAAGGCGCTGGCGGCGTGGTTGCAGGGCGTCTACGCGGTGCTGCACCCGGGCGTGGCCACCTTCACCGCGCAGGCCGAGTTGCTGCCGCCGTTGGCGAACAAGCACGGCCTGGCGGACATCCGGGCCGGGCGCACGGGCGACACCGAGTACCTGTACGACGATTCGTACTACGGCGTGAACTGCACGGACAAGCCGTTCGTCCGGGTGCCGCAGCTGTTCCCGGTGCTGGCGGCGAAGTGGGAGCGCGAGTCGCCGACGTTCGGCCGCCAGCAGGCCGCGTCCGACCTGCTGACGTGCGCGACCTGGCCGGCGCCCCGCCCCGACCGGTGGGCCGGCCCGTGGCACCGCCGCACGCCGAACCCGGTCGTCGTGGTGGGCAACTACTACGACCCGGCGACCCGGTACGAGTTCTCGAAGCGGATGGTCCGGCAGCTCGGCAACGCGCGGTTGATCAGCGTGGACTCGTTCGGGCACTGCATCCTCGGTGACAGCGCCGGCGCGGACGCGCTGGTGACGGATTACCTGGTGAACCTCGTGGCCCCGGCCGACGGGCAGGTGTTCCAGCCCGACGTCCAGCCGTTCTAGCGATCCGGGGTGCGGCCGTGGCGGACGCGACGGCCGCACCCGCCAGGACCCCAGCCGCGCCGCCGCCTGACAGCGGCAGCGTTCAGGTGCGGTAGCAGTCGGCCAGCGCGGCGGCGCGGTCGCACAGGGCGGTGCGCAACCACTGCGGGGCCAGGGCTTCCGCGTTCGCGCTGAGCTGCCACAGCGCCCACTCGGCGTGACGTCGGTCTTGGAAGGTCACTTCCATCCGCAGCCGGCCGTCCGCGTCGGCTCCTTCGGTGAGGACGGCCAGCGCCGTGCCCAGCAAGTCCTCTCTCCGTGCCGGGTTCACCCGCACGAGCACGGTGACCTGGTCGTCGCCGGCCCGGAACCGCGTGCTGCGTTCCTGCCAGGCCCGGTCCAGGTCCACCCGGTCCGCTCGCTGCGCGGGTTCGGCGAGTTCCTCGGCGGCCGAGATCCGGGACAGCCGGTAGGTGCGGTCCGCGCCGGACCTCGTGGCCAGCAAGTAGCCCTGGTCGCGCACGGTGACCAGGCCGATCGGGTCCACCGTGCGCCACTGCGGCGCCTGGCCCGCGGCCGCGTAGTGGATGCGCAGCTTGTGCCCGGCGAACACGGCGCGCCGGACCTCGGCCACGATGGCGTCGGGCACTTCCTCGGCGACGACGCGGCGCGAGAGGAGGTCGGTCTCCGGGTCGATGAGCAAGCGCTCGGCCACGTCGGCCGCGGTGTCCCGGTGGCTCTCGGGCAGCGCGTCAACCACCTTCAGCATGGCGGACGCGAGCGCCGAGCCGAGGCCGAACGCCTGCGCGCCGCGCCGTGATCCGGCGACCAGCAGGGCGAGCGCCTCGTCGTGGTTCAGCCCGGTGAGCTCCGTCCGGAAACCGGGCAACAACGCGAAACCGCCGTGCCGGCCGCGTTCGGCGTAGACCGGGACACCGGCCGCCGACAGCGCCTCGACGTCACGCAGCACGGTGCGGGTGGACACCTCCAACTCGCGGGCCAGCGCCGTCGCGGACAGCCGGCCGTGCCGGCGCAGCAGCAGCACCAGCGAGACCAACCGGTCGGCGCGCACGCCAGAACCCTACGGGAATACACGACACAGGGTGTCGTGATTCGTTGCGAGGCTGCACGTACGTGTCGACGAGTCGAATGGAGCTGATGTGGCAGTGGAACGAACGGCCGTCAACCCTTGGGGGTGGTCCGTGCCGATGGGGTACAACCAGGGCGAGATCGTATCCGGGCAGACCCGGACCCTGTACTGCTCCGGGCAGACCTCGATGGGCGGCGACGGCAAGCCCGAGCACGCCGGTGACATGGCGGCGCAGCTGGCGCTGAGCCTCGACAACCTGGAGGCCGTTCTCGGCGAGGCGGGCATGTCCCTGGCGAACCTCGTCCGGCTCAACGTCTACACCACCGACGTGGACCTGCTGTTCCCGCACTACGGCGTGCTGGCGTCACGGTTGGGGGCCGCCGGGGTGGCGCCGGCCACCACGATGCTCGGGGTGGCCCGGCTGGCGATCCCCGAGCTGATGGTCGAGCTGGAGGGGACCGCCGTCGCGTGATGCGACCTCGGCGTCACCGGTAGGGCTGCCGGTCGGACCGGCACGGGTAGCAGGCGGAAGTCCGCCTGCTACCCGGCGTGCTCACTCGGGCTGAAGGCGTGTCGCTTCAGGCGTTCGGGACGTGACCGTGGCCAGTGCGACTACCGGTGTTGCACCCGGCGTTGGCGGGGGAGCTGAAAGACGTCCTCCGCGGTTACCTGGGCCCGATCCTCGGGTGACCGCGCGGACGTGAGGGACGCCCTTGTCTGCGCCCCTCACGTCCTGCGTGCGGTCGTCCTGCGTGCGGTGGTTACTTCGGCGGCGGCGGGACCAGGCAGCTCACGGGAGCGGACTGGTTGCCCGACGCGTCCACGCCGTAGACCAGGGCGTCGCCCTTGAGCGTGATGCGCCAGTCGATGTCACCGACACCGGCCTTCTGGTTCGGCGTCGCGCCCGGCGCCTGCACCAGCTTGATCTTCGTGCCGGACGGGAACCCGCCGAACACGGCCGTGCTCGCCGAGTCGGAGACGAACACCTGCGGGTTCGGGTCGACCGCGTCGGTCGCGGTCAGGACGAAGAAGCCGTCTTCGTTGTCGGCCGGCGGCACGGTGCCGCCGCTCGGGTTGTTGGTGGGCTGGCACGTCACGACCGGGGGAGTGGTGTCCACCCAGTCCTTCAGCACGTCGTCGCAGACCTGGTGGCCGGCGGCGTGGGTGAAGCAGCCGCGGATCGAGTCCTGGCCGAGGCCCGCGAGGCCCTGGGTGGCCGGGTAGGCGAAGTCCGCCGTGCCGGCGGCCGAGGTGTTCGAGCCACCGGCCGCGCCCGCGTTCGGGCCGGACAGGATCGCGAAGGTGACGGCCGTGTTCGGCACCGGGTCGCCGAAGTCGTCGGTGACGGTGGCGGTCACGGTGTGCGTCTGGCCCGGCGTGCCGAGTTCGTTGACCTCGTGCTCGGGCTCCACGTCGATGGCCGCCGCGCAGCCGCGCACGTTCACGGTCGGGTTGCCGAACGCCACGACGTGGCCCTCGGTGTCGGAGTAGACGACCGACGGGTTGACCGCCAGTGCGCCGCCGCCGGCAGCCGGGAGGTGGGTCGCGGTGAACGTCAGGGTCACCGATTCGGTGCCGAGCTCGTCGATGGTCCAGGTGAGCTGGTTGCCGGCCTGTCCGACCGAGCCCTTGGAGACCGCCGCGCCGCTGACCGAGAACTGCGGCGCCACGGTGTCGACCACGGTCACGTTCGTCGCCGCGGGCACCACGATGGCCGCGCCGATCGCCTCGAAGATTTCCTGCAGCTGCGCGGGAGTCGGGGCCTCGTAGTAGTGGGTGGCGTCGGGGTCCGTCGTCCAGTCCCGGATCTCGGCCGAGTCGACCGAGCCGAGGCCGATGCCGAAGATCTCGGTGCCGGCCGCCCGTGCCGCTGCCGCGTCGTCACTCGCGTCGCTGCCCACGGTCGTCACGCCGTCGGTCATGACGACCATCGTCTTGGAGTTGCCGGGCAGTGATCCGGCGAGCTGCGCCTGGCCGGTGGAGATGGCCGCGGAGTGGTTCGTGCCGCCGGACGCGTTGAGCGCGTCGATGGCGGCCTTGGCGGCGTTCGCGTCCGACGAGAGCGGCGCGTCCACCGTGGCGCCGTCGGCGAAGCTGACCACGCCGATCCGGCTGCCGTTGGCGATCACACCGTCCAGCGAGCCGTCGGTGGCCTCGTCGATGATGTCCACGAACGACTTGGCGGCGACCTTGAGGGTGCCGATGGCGCCCTGCATGCTGCCGGACCGGTCGAGGACCAGCTCGATGTCCACCGGGTTGCCGGCGATGCCGGTCGCGGCGTCGAGCGTGACGGTGACCGGGACGGAGCCACCACAGGCGATGTCCGTGACACCGAGCGCCTTCGTGCCGGTGACCGTTCCGTCGGCGGCTGTCGCGGCGGTGGTCGTGGCGAGTGGGGAGGCCAATGCGGCCAGCAGGATCGCGGTGACGCCGCAAGCGCGTCTTCGAGAGTTCTTGTGCATTCGGTTTCGCACCTCCTCGTGCGTGCCGACGAGACGTGAATTCCCCTCTGGAATCACGTCGAGCACCCCGGCGAAGCCGGGTTTGTCAGTCCCCGAACAGGTGCGGACCAGCAGAGATCCGACCAAATGACAGTTCCGTGCGAGTCGGATGGCGTCGGCAAGACGAGGTTAGGCGGGTATTCCGTGGAATGGCACTGCGTTCACCCGATCGGTCTAGTGGAAATGATCGGTCGTTTTTGATCGGGGCTTCGTTACGTTAGTAGTCGGAATTGTGACGACAATGCGGTGGGCGGTATCCGCGCGGCGTGCCGCCGGCTCTCCGCCGGCCGCCGCGACGGCGACAGGGCCGCCCACCCGGAGGTGGACGGCCCTGTCGCGCACCGATGACTAGCTGCGGACCATCTTGCGCAGCACGTACTGCATGATGCCGCCGTTGCGGTAGTAGTCGGCCTCACCGGGGGTGTCGATGCGGACGACCGCGTCGAACTCCACCTTCGAGCCGTCCGCCTTCGTCGCCACCACGTGCACCGTCCGGGGCGTGTCGCCGTCGTTCAGCGCGGTGATGCCGGTGAAGTCGTACGTCTCCGTGCCGTCCAGGCCCAGCGACGCCGCCGAAGACCCCTCCGGGAACTGCAGCGGCAGGACGCCCATGCCGATCAGGTTCGACCGGTGGATGCGCTCGAACGACTCGGCGATCACGGCCCGCACGCCGAGCAGCGAGGTGCCCTTCGCGGCCCAGTCGCGCGACGAGCCGGAGCCGTACTCCTTGCCCGCCAACACGACCAGCGGCACACCGGCCGCCGCGTAGGCCTCGGACGCGTCGTAGATCGTGGTCTGCGGCGCGCCCTCTTCCAGGAAGTTGCGGGTGAACCCGCCCTGGACGCCCTGCCCGTTGTCCTCGTCGGCGAGCAGCAGGTTGCGCAGCCGGATGTTCGCGAACGTGCCCCGGATCATCACCTCGTGGTTGCCCCGGCGCGAGCCGTACGAGTTGAAGTCCTTGCGCTCCACGCCGTGCTCGGTCAGGTACTTGCCCGCGGGCGAGTCGGCCTTGATCGAACCGGCGGGCGAGATGTGGTCCGTGGTGACCGAGTCGCCCAGCAGCGCCAGCACCCGCGCGCCGCTGATCTCCGTCACCGGGGACGGCTCCATCCGCATGCCCTCGAAGTACGGGGGCTTGCGCACGTACGTGGACTGCGGGTCCCACTCGAACGTCTTGCCGGTCGGCGTGGGCAGCGACTGCCACCGCTGGTCACCGGCGAACACGTCCTTGTAGCCCTTGGCGAAGCCCTCCGGGGAGATCGACGACGCGACCACCTCGGAGATCTCCTGCGGCGACGGCCAGATGTCGGCCAGGTACACCGGCTCGCCGTCCTGGTCCGTGCCCAAGGGCTCGGTGGTGATGTCCTTGTCCATCGAACCGGCCAGCGCGTACGCCACCACCAGCGGCGGGGACGCGAGGTAGTTCATCTTGATGTCCGGGTTGATCCGGCCCTCGAAGTTCCGGTTGCCCGACAGCACCGACACGGCCGCCAGGTCGCCCTGGTTGATGCCGGCCGAGATCTCGTCCTGCAGCGGGCCCGAGTTGCCGATGCACGTGGTGCAGCCGTAGCCGACCAGGTGGAAGCCCAGCTTCTCCAGGTACGGCAGCAGCCCCGCGCGCTCGTAGTAGTCCATGACGACCTTGGACCCGGGAGCCAGCGTGGTCTTGACCCACGGCTTGCGCTCCAGGCCCTTCTCCACGGCCTTCTTCGCCAGCAGCGCCGCGCCGAGCATCACCGACGGGTTGGACGTGTTGGTGCACGACGTGATCGCGGCGATCGCGACGGCGCCGTGGTCCAGTTCGAACTCCGCGCCGTCCAGCGACACCTTGACCGGGTTGGACGGCCGGCCCTCCGCGCCGTCGGCGGCGGTGTGGAACACGTGCGGCTTGCCGCCCGCGTCGCCGTTGCTCAGCGCGGGCGAGTCGCTGGCCGGGAACGACTCCTTGGACGCCTCGTCCACCGGCGAGTCCGCCGCGCTGTCGGTGTTCGAGACGTACGCGCCCAGCGCCTGCCGGAACGCCTGCTTGGCGTCGGTCAGGTCGATCCGGTCCTGCGGGCGCTTCGGGCCGGCGATCGACGGGACGACCGTCGACAGGTCCAGCTCCAGCGTCTCGGAGTACACCGGCTCGACCGACGGGTCGTGCCAGAGGCCCTGCTCCTTGGCGTAGGCCTCGACCAGCGCCAGCTGCTCGGCCGTGCGGCCGGTCAGCTTCAGGTAGTCGATGGTCTCGCCGTCGATCGGGAAGATCGCGCAGGTGGACCCGAACTCGGGGCTCATGTTGCCGATGGTGGCGCGGTTGGCCAGTGGCACCGCGCCGACGCCCGAGCCGTAGAACTCGACGAACTTGCCGACCGCGCCGTGCTTGCGGAGCATCTCGGTGATCGTCAGCACCAGGTCGGTCGCGGTCGCGCCGGGGGGCAGCTCGCCGTGCAGCTTGAAGCCCACGACGCGCGGGATCAGCATGGAGACCGGCTGGCCCAGCATGGCGGCCTCGGCCTCGATGCCGCCGACGCCCCAGCCCAGCACGCCGATGCCGTTCACCATGGTGGTGTGGCTGTCGGTGCCGACGAGCGTGTCCGGGTACGCCTGGCCGTTGCGGACCATCACCACGCGGGCCAGGTGCTCGATGTTCACCTGGTGCACGATGCCGGTGCCTGGCGGGACGACCTTGAACTCGTCGAACGCGGTCTGGCCCCAGCGCAGGAACTGGTAGCGCTCCTTGTTGCGCTGGTACTCCAGGTCGACGTTCAGCTCGAACGCGTCCGGCCGGCCGAAGATGTCGGCGATCACCGAGTGGTCGATGACCAGCTCGGCGGGCGCCAGCGGGTTCACCTTCGTCGGGTCGCCGCCGAGGTGGGTGACGGCCTCGCGCATGGTGGCCAGGTCGACCACGCACGGCACGCCGGTGAAGTCCTGCATCACCACCCGGGACGGCGTGAACTGGATCTCGGTGTTCGGCTCGGCCGACGGATCCCAGCTGCCCAGCGCGCGCACGTGGTCGGCGGTGATGTTCACGCCGTCCTCGGTCCGCAGCAGGTTCTCCAGCAGGATCTTCAAGCTGTACGGCAGGCGCTCGGCGCCGTCGACCGCGTTCAGCCGGAACACCTCGTACGAGGCGTCGCCGACGGTGAGCGTGCCGCGGGCGCCGAAGCTGTCCTTGCTTGGTGCAGTCACGTGAAACTCCATCTGGTCACGCGCGAAGTCGGTAGGGGAACTTCTGTCGAGTCTTCCGCACCGTGCGGTGCGGCGCCCTCTCACCCCAAACAGTACGCGTGTCCTGTATTCCGCTTCAACCCGGTCCTACGTTGATCGGGGCATCATCACATCCGTGGTGCGTCTTGATCGAATCGGCAAGCGCTATGGCCGCGGGCCGTGGGTGCTGCGCGACGTCTCGCTGACGGTGGAACGCGGTGACGTGGTCGTGCTGCGCGGCGGGAACGGGTCCGGCAAGTCGACCCTGCTGCGCGTCGCCGCGGGCGTCACGGCGCCCTCGGCCGGGCGGGTGACCAGGGGCGCGTCGGTCGGGTACGTGCCGGAGCGGTTCCCCAGCGGCGTGAAGCTGTCCGCCCGCGACTACCTGCGCCACCTCGCCGCCGTGCGGGGCGTGCCGGTGCGGTGGGACCTGGTCGAGGCGCTGGGTTTCGTGGGCGAACCCACCGCGCCGATGGCGACCCTGTCGAAGGGCAACGCGCAGAAGGTCGCGCTGGCACAGGCGCTGCACGCGACGGACCTGCTGGTGCTGGACGAGCCGTGGTCCGGGCTGGACGCCGCCGCGGCCGGGGTGCTGCCCGACCTGGTGGCGTCGTCGGGGGCCGCCGTCGTGCTGACCGACCACCACGGGCACGACGTGCCCGGTGCGCGCGAGGTGGCGCTCGGCACGGTGGCGAATGGTGGCGTGGTGATCGAACTGGAGTCCGTGGGGGAGGCGTTCACGCTGATCAGCTCGCTGGAAGGGGTGTCCGCGGCACGCGCGGTCGGCGGCGGGGCGCGGGTCGAGGTGCGGCCCGGGTTCAGCGACGGCGTGCTGGCCGAGGCCCTGCGGCTGGGCTGCTCGGTGCGGAGCGTGCGGTCGTGACGGCGCTGGTGCGGTACCTGCTGGTGGACGTGCTGCGCACCCAGCGCTGGCTGCCGCCGTTGCTGCTGCACGTGGCCGTGCTCGGGATGCTCTACGCCTCCGACGCCGGGCCGCCGCTGCCCGCGTACGCCGGGACGTGCGTGCTGGTCTACCCGGTGTCGGTGTGGCTGACGGTGGTGATCGCGACCGCCGAGGACCCGGTCCGCCGGACCATCACGGTGGTGGCGGCGGGAGGCTGGGCGCGCGCCCAGGCCGCCGTGACCGTGCTGTCCGTCCTCGCGGCGCTGGGGCTGGCCGTCGTCGCCGCACTGGCGCCGGTGCTGACCCAGCCCCGCCCGTACCCGCTCGGCACGGTGGCGCAGGGGTTCGCGGCGCTCGCGGTGTGCGCGCTCGTCGGCGTGGGCGTCGGCGTGCTGTGCGGCCGTCCGGTGATCACGCAGCCCGGCTGGTCCGTGCTCGCGGCGACCGCCCTGGTGGCGGTGGTGTTCCTGTTCGGTCGCACGCCGCCGGTCGGCAACGTGCTGTGGTCGCTGTCCCACGACGACGGCGTCACGTCCGCGCTGGCGCTCTCCGGCCTGCTCGCGGTGCTGTTCGTGGCCGGCGCGACCTGGCTCGGGACAGCGGTCGGCCCCCGCCGCGGATGACGCGCGCGACGGGGGCCGACCGGTGGACCAGGACTGCGGGACGACAGGGCAGGACTACTTTCGGCAGGACTACTTCGCGGCCTTGATCAGCTCGTCGATGTCCTTCGGCTCCAGACCGCGCATCAGCGTCAGGAACAGCTCGCTGTAGGTCCGGAACGGGCTGACGTACCACTTGCCGTCCACCTCGGTGGCGACCACGCCGATGCCGTCCTTCAGCACCTGCGCGCCGATCCGGGCGATCACGTCGACCGCGGCCGGCGGGATCTGGCTGCCGCCCTGCTGCTCGACCAGCTGCGTGATCTCGTCCGCGCAGAGCTTCTGCGACTTGCCCTGGACGGTGGCGGAGTAGCAGTCGCCGTCACGGCTGATCGAGACCTCCTCGCCCTCGGCCTCGATCACGAGCTCGCGGATGGTGAGCAGGGAGCCGCCGGGGACGTCCTTCGAGTCGGTCTCCAGCTCGATCAGCTTCGCGCCCGTGTCGGGCGTCCTGCCCATCTGGTCCAGCAGGATCGGGCCGACGTCCTGGAGCACGCCCATCTCGTCCGGCGGCAGGAGCGCGATGACGCCCTCGAAGTCACCGGCGAGCGCCTTCGTCACCATCTGCTTGGCGGCCTCGTTCGCCGAGCCCGCGCCGGCCGGCGCGATGCCCTTGGCGGGCCACTTGAGGTCTTCGGACTCCAAGGCGGCGTGCGCGATGGTGTAGAAGAGGCTCGGGTACCACTCGTCGCCGACCTTGATGGTGGCGATGCCGATCGGCTTGCCCTTGCGGTCCGCCATCTCCTTGGCGAAGTCCAGCGTCTCCGTCTCGGGAGCGGCCTTGTCGAGGTCCGCGCCGAGCGCGTCGACCAGCTTGTCGGTCAACGGGATCTGCTTGACGTCCGAGGTGATCGTGATCTTGCCCTCGACCACCTTGTTGATCGTCAGGCGGTCGTTGACCTTCTCCGCGGCGGCGTCGTCGAACTTGATGCCCTCGCTCTTGATCTGGACACCGCTGAGCTTGTTCGGGTCGGCGTCCGCCTTCAGGATCTCCAGCCGCTTGGCCTCGCTGATGGTGGCCTCGGTGTAGTCCTTGCTCAGCTTGGCCTCGGCGGGCGCCAGACCGTTCATGATGCCGAGGACGTCACCGCTGCCCAGCGCGCTGAGCAGGTTGTTCGCCGCCGTGGACGGGCTCTCGGAGCCCGCCGCCACGTCGTCGGAGCTGCGCAGCGCCCACACCGTGCCGACCGTGCCCGCGGCCAGCGCGAGGACGGCGACGACGGCGGTGATGACGAGGCCGGTGCGCTTCTTCTTCGGCGGCTCGCCACCGGCGAAGCCGTACGGCTGCTGCTGGCCGAAGTCCTGCTGGTAGCCGGGCTGCTGGGGCGGTGGGAAGCCCTGCGGACCGGTCTGCGGGTAACCCTGCTGAGGCTGTGGACCGGTCTGCGGGTAGCCGCCCTGGTGCGGGTAGCCCCCCTGCTGCGGGCCCTGCTGCGGGCCCTGCTGCGGGCCCTGCTGGGGGTAGCCGCCCTGCTGCGGGTAGCCCCCCTGCTGCGGCTGGCCGTACGGGTTGTTCTGCGGTGGCCATTCGCCTCCGCCGCCGCCTGGGTAGCTCACGGTGCTCCTCCTGGAGTGCTGATCGCTGTGCGGGATTTCGCGGTGAGCACGGTGATCGCCCCTGCGACCCCCAGCACGGCACCACCGAGGGTTGTCACCGGTCCGGTCATGCTGATCCCGACCAGTGCTGCCTCGTTGCCCCCTTGGACGGCGGCCAGTGCCGCCACCGTTCCCGCAATCGTGCCAAAGAGAAGTGCGACACACGCGGCGAACCGGTGAAGTCGCAGCACCCAGAGCACCACGCAGCACACCGCCAACGGGGTGAGTCCGACCCAGATCCCGCGCACGATCTCCCCCGGCACGCCGTCCAACCCGGCGAAACCACGAAGAGCGAGCACCTCGTAACTGGTCCTCGTGACCGTGCCGGAACGCAGCCAGGGCAGGAACGTGCCCACCGCCGCTGTGACCAAACCGATAACTCCGAGCACCGCTCCAGCCCGGTGTCGGGTGGTCGGCCCCGCCAACGGTCGTCTCATGGTCGGCTCCTCCGACGTGTCCCTCGCACCCCGACATGCTCGCAGGCGTGTGGCACGGTAGGTGCATGAGTGCACGGGACGTGATGGCCGTCGCACGGCGGATCACCGTGCTCACCGGCGCAGGGGTCTCCGTCGAGTCGGGCGTGGTGCGGTTCGGGTTCGACGCGTCGTCGTTCGCGACGTCGGCGGAGGCGCGGCGGGCGGCGTGGGAGTCCTGGCTGGACGATCCGATGTGGACGGCCGAGCCCAACGCCGCGCACCACGCGTTGGCGGTGTTGGAACGCGCCGGGCGGGTGCGGTCGCTGGTGACGCAGAACGTCGACGGGCTGCACCAGCGGGCCGGGTCTTCGTCGGTGGTGGAGCTGCACGGGTCGATGTCCCGCGTCGTGTGCGTCTCGTGTGGTGCCGCCGGTGCGATGAGCGAGGCGTTGGACCGCGTGCGCGGTGGTGACTCGCCGCCGCAGTGCGTCGTGTGCGGTGGAATCCTCCGGCCGGCCGCGGTGGCGTTCGGCGAGCCGCTGGACTCCGATGTGCTGCGCGCGGCGCGGACGGCGGCGTTGGACTGCGACGTGATGCTGGTGGCCGGGACGTCGCTCATGGTGGAGCCCGCCGCGCAGCTGGTGCCGTTGGCGGCGCGGGCGGGCGCGGCGGTGGTGATCTGCGCCCTGGAGCCGACGCCGTACGACGAACTGGCGGCTGCCGTCGTGCGCGAACCGGCCGCCTCGGCGTTGCCGGAGCTGGCGGCGGTGCCGGTGGTGGCGACCGGCCCGGTCCGCACCTGGGGCGACCCGAGCAGCTGGTAGTCACCCGTTCGGGAGGCTGGACCATCCTCTCGTGACCAGGTCCCGGTGGCAGCATCGCCGGTGTGGGAGGCCAGCAGTCACCGATCAACATCCGCGACGCCGTGGTCGTGCCGCAGTTGGCGGACGAGCTGGCCGTGCGGTGGCGCGCGGACCAGTTCAGCGCGGCCGAGGAGGGGCACGGCTGGCGCCTGCGGCCGAAGGGCGAGCACACGGTGCTCCTGTCCGGGCGCGAGTTCCGGCTCGACAACATCCACTTCCACCGCCCGAGCGAGCACTGGGTCGACGGCCGGTCGCGGGGTGCGGAGATGCACGCCGTCCACCTGAGGGCGGACGACGGCCTGCGGGCCTGCGTGGTCGCGGTGTTCCTCGGCCTCGGTGAGCCGGGCGCGTCGGAGGCGAAACCGCCGAGCGGCATCGACCTGCCCGCGCTGTTCCCCGGCGGCGGCTTCCACCGCTACGAGGGCTCGCTGACCACCGGCGAGTTCCAGGAGGTGGTGAGCTGGGTGGTGATGAGCGAACCGGTCCAAGTGGACGACCCGGCCCTGCGCGCCTTCATCCGCGCCCACGCCGACCACTCCCGCCCCGTGCAGCCCCTCAACCGCCGGTTCGTGCTGACGACCGGGTGAGCCGAACGGTGGTCAACGCGGGCGGTGGTCAATAAGGTCACGGTGCATGCGCGTACCCCTGACCGTCGCCGATTTCCTCTACCGGGCGGAGCAGGTCTTCGCCGACACGACGGCTGCCGTCGACGAGCCCGACCAGCCCGCGGCCCCCGTGCCGACCACCACCTACGGCCGGTTCGCCACCCGCGTCCGCGCCTGGCAGGCCGGGTTCGACGCGCTGGGCGTCGGCGAGGGCGAACGGGTCGCCGTGGTCAGCCACAACTCGGCCCGGCTGCTCGAACTGCTGCACGCCGTGCCCGCTTCCGGCCGCATCGCGGTGCCGGTCAACTTCCGGCTGCGCGCCGACGAGGTGTCCTACATCGTCGAGCACAGCGGCGCGTCCGTCCTGCTCGTGGACCCCGAACTGGACTTCGGACCGGATTCCGGCGGGATCACCGCCCGCCACCGGTTCGTCCTCGGCGAGCAGACCGAGTCCGAGCTGATGCGGTTCGACACCGAGCCGCGCCCGTGGAGCGAGCCCGACGAGGACGCGACCGCCACCGTCAACTACACGTCCGGCACCACCGCCCGGCCCAAGGGCGTCCAGATGACCCACCGCAACATCTGGATCAACGCGGTCACGTTCGCCATGCACGCCCGCGCGTGGGAGCGGGACGTCTACATGCACGTCCTGCCGATGTTCCACTGCAACGGCTGGGGGATGCCGTTCGGCCTCGCCGGCCTCGGCGTGCCGCAGGTCGTGCTGCGCAAGGTCGACGGCGCCGAGATCCTGAGGCGCGTGCGCGACCACGGCGTCACGCTGATGTGCGGCGCGCCCGCCGTCTGGAGCGCCGTCCTCGACGCGGCCCAGGAGTGGGACGGCGAGATCCCGGGCCGGGACCGCGTCCGGATCATCTGCGCGGGCGCGCCGCCGCCGAGCCGCACCATCGCCCGCGTCGCCGAGGAGCTGGGCTGGGAGTTCCTGCAGCTCTACGGCCTGACCGAGACGTCACCGCTGCTCACGTTCAACCGGTCCCGACCGGCTGACGACGCGCTGTCGGCGGACGACCGGGCGCGGAAGCTGTCGCGGGCGGGGGCGCCGGGGCTGGGCGGGCGGCTCAAGGTGTCCGAGAGCGGCGAGGTGCTGGCCCGCGGGAACGTCGTGATGGCCGGGTACTGGGAGAACCCCGAGGCCACCGCCGAGGCGCTGGAGGGCGGCTGGTTCCACACCGGTGACGGCGGCTCGCTGGACGACGAGGGCCACCTCACGATCTCCGACCGGAAGAAGGACGTGATCATCACCGGCGGCGAGAACGTGTCGTCCATCGAGGTGGAGGACGCCCTGTTCAGCCACCCCGCGGTGGCCGAGGCGGCGGTGATCGGCGTGCCGCACGACAGGTGGGGCGAGACGATCAAGGCGCTGATCGTGACGGCCGAGGGCGCCGAGGTGACCGAGGCGGAGCTGATCGCGCACTGCAAGACCCGGCTCGCCGGCTACAAGGCGCCGACGTCGGTGGAGTTCCGCGACGCCATCCCGCGCACCGCCACCGGCAAGGTGCAGAAGTTCAAGCTGCGCGCGCCGTACTGGTCCGACCTGGACCGCGAGGTCAACTGAGGGCCCTCGGTCGCCGATGGACAGGATGTTTGAGACGCGTGCTGTGACCCATGTGGTTGATGTTCACGCCGGGACCATTGGAATCAGTGAGGTGGGAGTGGCAGAGTCGGATCCCGTGACGCCATTCGGCGTAACGCGGATCGGCTGAATGCGCGAGGAGGCGGGGGTCGTGACGCGGTGGATGGTCCCGATCGTGGTCTCGCTGATCACCGTGGTGGGTCTGGCGGGCACGGCCGTCGCCGTGCCGCCACCACCTCCCAATCCCAGTGACGCCGAGATCGGCGCCGGCCGGCAGCAGGCGGACGCGAAGGCAGCGCTGGTCGGCGAGCTGACCGGTCGGCTCACCGACGCCGAGGCCCGCCTGCGGCAGCTGACCGACGACGTCGCGTTCAAGATGGAGCTGGCGAACAAGGCGCGGGTCGACCTGGAAACCGCGCGGGACGAGGCCGACCGGGCGCGCCGCGAGGCGGAGGCGGCGAAGGTCGAGGCCGACGCCGCCGGTCACGCCGTCGAGCAGGCCCGCGTCCGGCTGGACGAGTTCGCCGGCGCCAGCTTCCGGCAGGGCAGCCTCGTCGGCTCGGTCTCCGCCTACATCGGCGCGTCCAGCCCGGAGGACCTGCTCGCCCGCGCGCAGCTGCTGGAGGCGGTCAGCGAGTCCAGCCTCGACGCGCTGGACGACGTGGAGCGCAGCCGGGGCGAGAAGGCGAACAAGGACGCCGCCGCCCGTGCCGCGCTCGACCTGGCCGGCCGGAAGGAGGCCACCGCCGAGCAGGCGAAGCAGCAGGCGGACGCCGCCCAGGCCGCCGCTTCCGAGGCACAGCGGGGCGAGGCCGCCGCCGCGCAGCGCATCCGAGACGACAAGGCCGCGGTGGAGGGTGAGCTCGACCAGGCGTTGGGCGCGGTGGAAGGGTTGGAAGGCCAGCGCGCCCAGTACAACCAGTGGCTGGCCGACAAGCGCCGCGCGGAGGAGGAAGCCGCGCGCCAGGCGGCACTGGCCGCGGCTGCTGCCGCTCAGCCCGCGCCACCGCCGGCCGTTCGTCCGCAGCCCGTGGTGCGGCCGAGCCCCGGCGGCGTGGAGACCGTCGTCGCCCGTGCGATGAGCCAACTCGGCGTGCGGTACTCCTGGGGAGGCGGCAACTACGACGGCCCGACCGTCGGCATCCGCGACGGCGGCGTCGGCGACGCGCACGGCGACTACTACAGCGTCGGCTTCGACTGCTCGGGGCTGATGATGTACGCGTTCGCGGGTGTGGGCGTTTACCTGCCGCACTACAGCGGCTACCAGTACAACGCCGGCCGCAAGGTGCCGCTCGCCCAGGCGCAGCGCGGCGACATGCTGTTCTGGGGTCCGGGCGGCGGCACCCACGTCGCCCTGTACCTGGGCGGCGGCATGATGGTCGAGGCGCCGTACTCCGGCTCGTCCGTCCGCGTCGCCCCCGTCCGGTACGGCGGGATCATGCCGTACGCCACGCGCCTGCTGTAGCCGCTGTCTCGCTCAGCCGCGATCGCCCACCGGTTCGAGGCGCAGCGCCCGCACTTCCTCGCGCAGCGCCCTGATCTCCTCCAGCAGCCGGTCGTCCGGGGCGCTCGCCTTCGCGGGCTTGTCGGGCTCGGGTTCGGGCTGGGGCTGGGGCTGGGGACTGGACTCGGACCGGGGTTCGGATTCGGATTCGGACTCCATCGCGCTGCACACCACCGCGATGAACAGGTTCAGCATGGTGAACGTGCCGACGAGCAGGTAGACCAGGAAGAAGACCCAGGCCAGCGGTTGCGTGGCCATCAGGTCCCGCATCACGTCCGACCAGCCGTCACCGGTGGTGATCTGGAACAGCGTCAGCACGGTCGACCCGAGGTCGCCGAAGCGGGGATCGCCGCTGGGGCGGAACAGGTTGATGGCGACCACACCGCTGACGTACAGCAGCAGCACGAGCAGACCGGACAGCGACAGCAGGCCCGGGATCGACCGCACCAGCGCGGTCACCACGCGGCGCATGCTCGGCACCATCGCGACCAGGCGCAGCGCGCGCAGGATGCGCAGCGCCCGGATCACGGACAGCGGCCCGGCGGCGGGCAGCAGGGCGATGCCGACCACGGCGAGGTCGAAGCAGTTCCACGGGTCGCGGAAGAACCGGAGGCGGTGCGCGTAGAACCGCGCGGCCAACTCGGCGACGAAGATCACCATGGCGGCGTTGTCCAGCATGGTCAACAGGCCGCCGTACGACGAAACCACGGCCGGTGACGTCTCGCAGCCGAGGGCGATCGCGTTGACCACGATCACCCCGATGATCATCCGCTGGAAGCGCTTGCCGTCCACGACGTCGCGGACGCGGTCGCGCAAGACCATGCCGAACTCCTCCCGCACAGGTCTGGATCTCGCTCGATCGAGCACCGCCCCATCGGCAGGTCGCGCGTACGGCTTGAGCCGGTTCACCTGGTCGAGCGGGAGCGGGATGGCGGGGTCGGGACTCGGATTGCCCGGTCCACTGTGGACTCAGGGCGAATATGCCCCTTATTCGGCGTGGTGGCGAATCAGTGTCCCGAAATGCGGATATTTGGTAATTTCGGTCATGATCACCCGAATGCGCGACACGGATTCGGTAACGTCCGGAGATCTGAGGGAAGTCACGTCCAGGGGGGACCATGACGGCCGGCTCACTGCTGCCCGATGACGGCGGGGCGAACACCGGGAGACGTGGCCGCGGTGCCGCGGACCAGGCCGCGCCGCGGTTCCCCAGCGCGTCGCGATGAACGGCCGCTTCCACCAGGCGGTGCTCGAACACGCCGACGCCGCGGTGCTGGTGGTCGACCCGACCGACCTCTCCGTCCGGTGGGCTTCCCCGGCGGCGCGGCGGCTGTTCGGCGCTGCGTCCGGTGTCCTGCCCGACCTGGTGGCGTCCTGCCACGCGGCGGCGGTCGGCACGTTCCTCCAGGCGGTGGGCCGCACGGGCGCGTCGCGGTGCACGTGCGCGGTGCCGGTGGAGGGGTCCGTGCACCGGCGCGTCGACCTCGTCGCCCGAGACCTGACCGAGGACCCGGACGTGCGCGGCCTGGTGGTGGTGGCGCTCGACGTCACGGGCTGGGCGGAGGCGGCGGACGAACTGGGCAGCCGGCTCAACACCGACGTGCTGACCGGTCTGGCGAACCGCACCGGATTCCTGCCCCGGCTGGAGCAGGCGGTGCGCGGCGCGCCGGGCACGGTGCTGCTGTTCCTCGACCTCGACCAGTTCAAGGAGGTCAACGACCACCACGGCCACGCGGTGGGCGACCACGTGCTGCGCCTCGTCGCGTTCCGGCTGGCCGCCGTCGTGACCGGTCGCGGCACGGCGGCGCGGCTCGGCGGCGACGAGTTCGTCGTGCTGCTCGACCGGCTGGACGAACAGCAGGCCATCGCCGCCGCGCGCGAGATCCTGTCCGTGATCGCCACGCCGGTGACGTTGGCGGACGGCGTGGTCCGGGTGTCGGTGTCGGCCGGCATCACGTTCGTCCGGCCGGGTCACGGCGCGGAGGACCTGCTGCACCAGGCGGACCTGGCGATGTACCGGGCGAAGACGATCGGCCCGGTGGGCGTGGCCGTGTACGACGAGGACCTGGAGGACTGGGCGCTGGCCCGCAAGCACCAGGTCGACCGGCTCGCCGAACGGCTGGAGGAGCTGCACGCGGAGAACCGGGCGCTGGCCGAGGCGGCGACCATCGACCAGCGGACCGGCCTGCCGAACCCGGCCACGTTCGACGCCGACCACGCCGGGCTCAACCGCGTGGGCGAGCCGTACGGCCTGCTGCTGGTCGACATCGACCGCTTCCACAGCTACAACACCCTGTACCGCTACCTGGCCGGGCACGAGACGTTGCGCGAGGTCGGCCAGGCCATCCACCGCACCGCCCGGTCCGCCGACCGCGCGTACCGGTACGGGGGCGAGGAGTTCACCGTGCTGCTGCCGGACACCCGGCTGGAGGGCGCGCTGGCGTTGGGCGAGCGGATCAGGCAGGCGGTGGAACGGCTGGGCGTCGAGCACCGGGGCAACGCCGGCGGGGTGGTGACGGTGTCGATCGGCGTGGTGGAGGTGCTGCCCGGCGCGTCGGTGACCGATGCGGTGGAGGAGGCGAGCGTGGCGGTGCTGGAGGCGAAGGACGCCGGTCGGAACCGGGTGGTCGGCCGGCGGGCGGGCGGTTAGCCGTCCTGGGTGGTCACGACGCGACCCGCCCGTCGCGGTCGGGGGAGGTGGGGCGCTGGCGGACCCCTGGTTGGTCCACTCCGCAGGTTGAGGCGCGATTTGTGGACTCTCACCCACATGGGGGCAGGTGTGGGCCGTTCAGCGCAGGGCATGACTACCCACAGTAGAGAAATAGGCCATCTCGATTGCGACTTTATGAACATGCCTGGTCCGATGTGGTGAAAGTGATTACAGCGGGTTAGGAATGTGGCGTGCCGCCGAGTTCATGGGGAAGCGCGGCGCGCCTCACCTGGACCCAGGATCGGTGTGCCCTTGTGAACCACGACTCGATGCAGCACTTCTCGGACGGTCTCTCCACCCTCGCGCTCGCCTACGTCGTCTCCGTCGTCGGCTCGCTGCTGGGCCTGGCGTGCATGGCCCGCGCCCGCGCGGAGCAGGCCCGCGGCGCCAAGGTGCGGTGGACGGTGTTCGGCGCGGTCTCGATCGGCGGCGTCGCCATCTGGCTCATGCACTTCATCGCCATGCTGGGCTTCGACGTGCCCGGCACGGCGGTCAAGTACTCGGCGCCCGTCACCGCGCTGTCCGCCGCGGTCGCGATCGGGGTGGTCGGGGTCGGGCTGTCCCTGGTCACGCTCCTGCGGTTCACCAGGATGCGGCTGCTGATCGCGGGTGCGGTGGCCGGGCTCGGCGTGGCCGGGATGCACTACATGGGCATGTCCGCGATCCGGTTCCGGGGTGAGATCTCCTACGACCGGACCATGGTCGTGCTGTCGTGCGTGATCGCTGTGGTGGCCGCGACCGCCGCGTTCTGGTTCACCCTGGTGGTGAAGGCGACGGTGGCGCGGCTGGCGGCCGGGTTGATCATGGGGGTGGCGGTCACCGGGATGCACTACACCGGCATGGCGGCGGTGCGGGTGGACGTCGACCCGGCGTTCGACGTGCCGGTGGGCACGAGCGTGTTCGACCTGGTGTTCCCGGTGTTCGTGACGAGCGCGCTGGTGGTGGCGGCGCTGCTGTGGATGCTGTTCACCGCGGAGGACGACGCGCTGGGCGAGCCCGCGTAGGTCGCGGCTACCGTTGGCGCGTGACGTCCTGGGCGGCGGTGGTCCTCGCGGGTGGGCGGGGCAGCAGGCTGGGCGGGGTCGACAAGGCGTCGGTCGTGGTCGACGGCCGCACGCTCCTCGACCACGTGCTGACCGCCGTTGCGCCCGCACGGCAGACCGTCGTCGTCGGTCCGGGCAAGGACGGTGTGCCCGGCGTGACGTGGGCACGGGAGGACCCGCCGGGCGGGGGACCGCTGGCGGGCTTGGCGGCAGGGCTCGCGCACGTGGACGCCGAGGTGGTCGTGGTGCTGGCGGTGGACCAGCCGGGCATCACGCGGTCCACGGTGGACCGGCTGCTGGCGGCGGTCGGTGACACCGGTGCGGTGCTCGTGGACGATGCCGGCCGGCATCAGTGGCTCACCGGCGCGTGGCGCACGGAAGCGCTGCGCAGCGCACTGCCCGCCGACCCCCGTGACGTCTCGATGCGCTCCGTCCTCGGCCCGTTGACCCCGGTGACCGTCGCCGCCCGGCCAGGTGAGGCGCACGACGTCGACACCCCCCACGACCTCACCCGATAACGGCCTCAGCGCGCGGCTCGCGGTGCCCGACCGGAGGACTCGCGGTGCCCGATCGGAGGACTCGCGGTGCCTGAGTGGTCGACGGGTCAGCGCGAGCCGGCAGGCGGTCACGCGTGCGGGAACGGGCCGTCGAGCACGTCAGGACCCCCTTCACAAGGTCCATACCGTCGTCGGGGGAGACTGGGCGGGCAGTCGCACAACCCTGTCGAGGAGGACCTTTGTCCGAGCCCGCCGCCGAGGCGATCCACACGCCGGCTCGTGACGCCCAGCTGCTCGAACGCACCGTGTTCGAGGTCAAGCGGGTGATCGTCGGTCAGGACCGGCTGGTCGAGCGGATGCTCGTCGGTCTGCTGGCCAAGGGCCACCTGCTGCTGGAGGGCGTGCCCGGCGTGGCCAAGACGCTGGCCGTGGAGACTTTCGCCAACGTCGTCGGCGGCTCGTTCTCCCGCGTCCAGTTCACCCCCGACCTGGTGCCCGCCGACATCCTCGGCACCCGCATCTACCGCCAGGGCAGCGAGACGTTCGACGTCGAGCTCGGCCCGGTGGTGGCGAACTTCGTGCTCGCCGACGAGATCAACCGCGCGCCCGCCAAGGTCCAGTCGGCGATGCTGGAGGTCATGGCCGAGCGGCACGTGTCCATCGGCGGCAAGACCTTCCCGATGCCCAACCCGTTCCTGGTCCTGGCCACCCAGAACCCGATCGAGAACGAGGGCGTCTACCCGCTGCCCGAGGCCCAGCGCGACCGGTTCCTGTTCAAGATCCAGGTCGAGTACCCGACGGCCGAGGAGGAGCGGGAGATCGTCTACCGGATGGGCGTCGAGTCGCCGGTGCCCAGCCAGGTGCTCGGCGCGGACGAGCTGGTCCGCCTCCAGGGCGTGGCCTCGCGGGTGTTCGTGCACCACGCGCTGGTCGACTACGTGGTGCGGGTGGTCATCGCGACCCGCGCGCCCAAGGAGCACCAGCTCAACGACGTGGCCGGGTGGGTCGCGTACGGCGCCTCGCCGCGCGCCAGCCTCGGCATCATCGCCGCCGCGCGCGCCCTGGCCCTGGTCCGCGGGCGCGACTACGTGCTGCCGCAGGACGTCGTGGACGTGGTGCCGGACGTGCTGCGCCACCGCCTGGTGCTGTCCTACGACGCGCTGGCCGACGGCGTCCCGCTGGACCACATCATCACCCGGGTGCTCCAGACCGTGCCGTTGCCGCAGGTCTCGGCACGTCCGCAGGCCCCGCAGCCCGCGGGCAGGCCGTGACCGAGTCGACTCCGGCGATCCCCGAGCGGCCGAACTGGGCGCCGCCGATCCTGCACGGCGGTCGGATGGAAGCGGCGCTGCGCACGCTCGAACTGGAGGTCCGCCGCCGGCTCGACGGGCTGCTCCAGGGCAACCACCTGGGCCTCGTCCCCGGACCGGGCTCCGAGCCCGGCGAGGCGCGGCCCTACCAGCCCGGCGACGACGTCCGGCGGATGGACTGGGCGGTCACCGCCCGCACCACCGTGCCGCACATCCGGGAGACGGTCGCCGACCGCGAGCTGGAGACGTGGCTCGCGATCGACCTGTCCCCGAGCCTCGACTTCGGCACGGCGGCGTGCGAGAAGCGTGACCTCGCGGTCGCCGCGACGGCCGCGGTCGCGCACCTGACCCGTGGCGGCGGCAACCGGATCGGCGCCTTGGTGTCGACCGGCGAGAACCTGGCCCGGGTGCCGGCGCGCGGCGGCCTGGCGCACTCGCGGGGCCTGATCCGCAAGGTCGCCGAGACACCCCGCGCGCCGGAGGGCACCCGCGGTTCGCTGGCCGAGGTGGTCGAGCAGTTGCGCCGCCCGCCGCGTCGCCGCGGTCTGGTCGTGGTGATCTCGGACTTCCTCGGCGGCACGGACTGGCAGCGCCCGCTGCGCGCGTTGTCCGCCCGGCACGACCTGGTGGCCATCGAGGTGATCGACCCGCGCGACATCGACTTGCCGGACGTCGGCACGGTCGTGCTGGCCGACCCGGAGAGCGGTCGGCAACGCGAGGTGGTGGCGTCCCCGTTGTTGCGCCGCGAGTTCGCGGCGGCGGCGGCCGAACACCGTGCCGAGGTGGCCTCCGGCCTGCGCCGCGCCGGTGCGGGCCACCTGGTCCTGCGCACCGACTCGGACTGGATCGCCGACATTGTCCGCTTCGTCGTCGCACGCAAGCGCCGCTGGTCGGGAGGGGTGGCCTGATGAGCCTGTCCGGCTTCACCGCGCCGTGGTGGTTCCTGCTGCTCCTCGTGGTGGCGGCGCTCGCGGTGTTCTACGTGGTGCTGCAACGCGTGCTGCGCAAGCGGACGCTGCGGTTCGCCAACCTGCCGATGCTGGAGAAGGTCGCGCCCAAGCGGCAGGGCTGGTACAGGCACGTGCCGGCGGCGTTGCTGATGGTGGCGTTCATCGTGCTGACGGTGGCGCTGGCCGGGCCGACCGCCGAGCAGAAGGTGCCGCGCAACCGCGCGACCGTGATGCTGGTGATCGACACGTCGCTGTCGATGAAGTCGACGGACGTCAAGCCGTCCCGGCTGGAGGCCGCGCAGGTCGCCGCCAAGTCGTTCGCCGACGGGCTCACGCCGGGCATCAACCTCGGGCTGATCTCGTTCGCCGGGTCGGCCACCGTGCTGGTCGCGCCGACCACCGACCGCGAGGCGGTCACCCAGAGCATCGACGGGCTGAAGCTCGCCCAGTCGACGGCCACCGGTGACGCGATCGTGGCCGCGCTGGCGGCGGTCGACTCGTTCGGCAAGGTCGTCGGCGGCGCGGACGGCCCACCGCCGGCGCGCGTCGTGCTGATGACCGACGGCAAGGAGACGGTCGGCACCCGCAAGGCGACCGAGGCGGCCGATGACGCGAAGAAGGCCGGCATCCCGATCTCCACGATCTCGTTCGGCACCGAGGACGGCGTGGTCGAGATCGAGGGACGGCAGCAGGAAGTGCCGGTGGACGACGATTCCATGAAGGAGATCGCCGAGCGGTCCGGCGGTGAGTTCTTCAAGGCGGCGAGCGCCGAGGAGCTGCGCCGGGTGTACGACACGCTGGGCGAGCAGATCGGTTACGAGAAGAAGCAGGCCGACGCGTCGCGGCCGTGGGTGGTGTTGGGCACCGTGCTGGGGATGGTCGCCGTGGCCGGCGCGCTGCTCTTCGGGCAACGTCTGCCCTGAGCGGGCAGGATGTCGGCCGTGGTGTCGACGAGGTTGCGGGAGATGGTCGACTGGTCCGCGGCGCAGCTGCGCCGCGGCACCGGCGAGGGCGTGCCCGAGTGGAACCGGCGGGTGCTGTCCTCGGGGCTCGGCAACGAGCGTGACCTGCGGGTCTGGCTGCGGGAGCAGGGTGTCACCGGGTACCCGCAGATGCTGTTGGTGATGGAGCGGTTCGGCTACCCGGACGTGCTGGAGGCGTCGTCGGACGCGTTGGTGGACGCCCAGTACGCCGACCGGCCCGAGCTGCGTCCCATCCTCGACCGGCTGCTGGCCGAGGCGGCGTTGCTGGGGCCGATGCGCGTCCAGGCGCGCAAGACGTACGTGGCGCTGGTGTCGCCGCGGCGCACGTTCGCCATCGTCAAGGCGACTTCGCGCGCCCGCGTCGACCTGGGCCTGCGGTTGGCCGGCCACGAGGCGACCGGTCGCCTCGAAGCGGCGCGTTCCCTGGGCAACGACACCATCACCGTCCGGATCGGCATCGTCAGCGCCGACGACGTGGACGACGACACCCTCTGCCTGCTCCGCGAGGCCTACACCGCCAACACATGACCCCGTGAGTCCTCCGTTCAGGACGGAGGACTCACGCGGGGGGTCAGCCGTGGATGGTGCGGTAGGTGGCGGCGGCGCCGGGGTGGAGGGGGAGGCCGGCGGTGCCGATCAGACTGCGGACGTCCAGGAACTGGGTGCCGAGCGTCTGCTGGGGCACCAGGGCGGCGGCACGGGAGATCAACGTGCGGGTGATCGCGGCGGCCACCGCGTCCGGCAGCGACGCCCGGCACACCAGCAGGTTCGCCACCCCGATCGTCGGCACCTCGCGGGTCGCCCCGTAGACGCCCACCGGCACCGGCACCTGCTCGTACACCGAACCGTGCGCCGCGCGCAGACCGGGCAGCAGCTCGGCGAGCGGCAGCAGCCGGATCCCGGTCAGCCCGTCCAACATCGGCGTCGGCACCCCGCCCGACCACAGCAGCGCGTCGATCCGCCGTTCCACCAACGCCTGGGCGGCGTCGCCGAGCCTGAAGTGCTCCACCCGCACCGAGTCCCGCAGACCCAGGGCGACCAGCATCCGCTCACCGGACAGCGACGCGCCCGACCCCTCGGCGCCCAGCGACAGGGTCCGCCCGGCCAGGTCGGCGGGCATCCGCGCCGGATCGTCCTCGCGCACCACGAGCTGGAGGTAGTTCTCGTACACCCGACCGAGGGCACGCAGCTCCAGACCGGGATCGGCGACGCGGGCCGAGTCGGCGAGCGTCAGCACGACCTGGGCCCGACCGTCGGCGAGCAGGGCCAGGTTCGCCAGGCTGCCCTCCGTCTCCAGCACCCGCCCGCGCACGTCGACCAGCTGCTCGGCGAGCAGGGTGGCGAAGTCGAAGTACATCCCGCCGCGCTCACCGGCCGCGATGGCCAACTCGCCGGACGGCGCCCCAGCGGTGCACCCGGCCGTGCCGGCCAGCAGCCCGAGGAGGAACACCCGCCGGTTCACAGCACCGGCTCCAGCGGCAGCGTCACGCGCGCGGTGAACCCGTCCACCGAGGACAACGACAGGACGCCCTGCCGCGCCTTGACCAACTGGTCCGCGATCGCCAGGCCGAGCCCCGTGCCCGGCTTCCCCGACCGCCCGCGCCAGAACCTCGACGTCGCCAACGCCAGCTCCTCCGCCGTCAACCCCGGACCGTCGTCGTGCACCTCGACCCACCCCACACCGGCCGAACGGTCCGCGCCCAGCGACACCCGCACCGCCCCGCCGTACTTCACCGCGTTGTCCAGCAACACGTCCAGCACCTGCGCCAGGTCCGACTCCGGGCAGCGCACCAGCACCGGCAGCGTCGGCGTCCCGGGTACCGGGACCTGCCAGAACCCGGCCCGGTCCACCGCCAGCGCGCCCACGTCGGTCAACCCGGGCTCACGCCCACCCGCCGCGACCTCCGTGGCCGCGCTCTCCGCCGAAGCCAACGCCAACAGCCCGTCCAGCAGCGACTCCAGCCGCTCGATCTCGGCCACGCCCGCCGCGTACGCACGCAGGCCCTCGGGCTTCACCTGCCCGCTCAACGTGTCCATCCGCAGCCGCAACGCCGCCATCGGGTTCCGCAACTGGTGCGACGCGTCCGCGATCAGCCGCCGCTGCTGGTCGGCGGCCTCCGTCACGGCGTCCGACATCCGGTTGAACGACTCCGACAGCTCCCGCACCTCCGGCGGCCCGCTGCTGCTCGCCACGTGCGCCCGACGTTCGCCCGCCGCCACCGCACGCACGCCGACCGCCAACTCCGCCAGCGGTCTCAGCAGCCACCGGGTCACCGCGGCGACCAGCAGCACCGAGATCAACGCCGCCGCCACCGCGCCACCCAGGATCAGCAGCCACCGCCCGGTCACGTCCGCCGCCGCGCGGTCCACCGACGCCCGGAGCACCACCGCCCCCGCCACCCGCGTGCCCGTGCCGACCGGTCGGGCGAACACCACGTCCCCCGACGACCACGGCAGCACCGTGGGCACCGACGACGCCGGCTGGTTGCGCAGGGCCGCGTCCAACACCCGCGCCAACGCGGGGTCGTCGGAGGTCAGACCGGCCTGGGCGACGGGCCGGCGGCGCGCGTCGACCACCACGACCGGCTCGCCGTACAGCTCGACGTACGCGGCGACCTCGTCCACCAGGGCCGCGCTGTCACCGGTCGTCTCCGCCTGCTGGGCCAGCGCGGCGAACCGGTCCAGGTCGGCGGTGCGGGTCAGCACGAACCGCTGGGTGCGCTCGGCGGCCGTCGCCGACAACAGGGGCACGGCGAACGCCGCCACGGCGGCAGCGGAGAACAGCAGCAGCACCAGCAGCAGGCGGCGGCGCATTCACCCACCCAACCGGTAGCCGAAACCGCGGATGGTGGTGAGCAGACCGGGGCGGTCCAGCTTCGCCCGCAACCCCGCGAGGTGCACGTCCAACGACCGAGACACCGCCAGGTACGCGTCGCCCCAGACCTCGTCCATCAGCTGCTGCCGGCTCACCGCCGTGCCGGCCCGACTCGCCAACGCCGCGAGCACGTCGAACTCCTTGGTGGTCAACAAGACCTCCGCGTCCCCGACGACGACCCGCCTGCCCTCCAGGTCGATCTCCACGTCACCCACCCGAACGGTGCGGCCCTTCGGTCCGGTGAGCGCCGAGCTGCGCCGCGCGACCGCGTCCATCCGGGCCAGCAGCTCGCCCAGCCGGACCGGTTTCACCAGGTAGTCGTCCGCGCCGAGGCGCAGGCCGCGCACCAGCGACCGCTCGTCACCCCGTGCGGTGAGCACCAACACTGGAACGGGTGACACCCTGCGGATCTTGCGCAGCACCTCCAGCCCGTCGGTGTCGGGCAGGCCCAGGTCGAGCAGCAGGAGGTCGAAATCACGGTGGACGAGCAGCGCGTCCGCACCGCGCGCCACGCGGCTCGGCCGGTGGTCGTTCGCCTCCAGCGCCTCGACGAGGGCGTCCGCGACCCCGTCGTCGTCCTCGACGAGCAGCACGCGCACTTCGTCCACCACCTTCGATTGGGGCGATTATGGCCCCCGAGGTGTAGACAATGGCTTGTGAGCATCGAAGCGCAAGTACCAGCGGCCCTGCTGGACGAGGCCAGCGAGGCGCTGGAAGAACTGGCCGGCGTGCTGGTGACCGGCCAGACACTGAACGACGCGCTCCAGCAGTTGGTCGAATCGGCGTCGCGGGTCATCCCGGACGCCGAGAACGTGAGCGTGACCGTCGTCGGGCCCGAGGGCGCGTCGACGGAGGCCTGGACCGACGAGAAGGTCGTCGAGATCGACCGGAAGCAGTATGCGATCGGTGATGGGCCGTGCCTGGAAGCCTCCAGGACCCAGCGCCCGGTGCGCGCCACCGTGAAGAGCGGCCGGGAGAAGTGGCCCGAGTTCGCCGCCGCCGCCGAAGAAGCGGGCGTGCAGGCGTACCTGTCCGCGCCGATCGTGGTCGAGAACGACGTGATCGGCTCGCTGAACCTCTACAGCTCGGACGCCCGCGCGTTCGACCCGTTCGACGAGGCGCTGTTGCGGCTGTTCGTCACCGCCGCCTCCACCTCCATCACCGGGTTCCGCAAGTACGAGCGGTCACGGCGGCTGGTCGAGCACCTGCAGCGCGCGCTGGACTCGCGTGCGGAGATCGACCAGGCCAAGGGTGTGCTGATGGCCGCGCACGGCGTCGGCGCCCAGGAGGCGTTCACCCGACTGGTGGATGAGTCGCAGAGGCACAACACCAAGCTGCGTGACGTGGCCCGGAACCTGCTGGCCTCCGTGCGCAAGCCCGGAGCTGAGGCCCCGGAGGCTGAGGCCCCGCAGGACGTGGCTGCTGAAGGTCAGGCCCCGGAGGGTCCGACCGGGGACAAGTAGAGCCAGGCGCCGTCCTCCCGGACGAAACGGCTGTTCTCGTGCAGCACGTCGCGTTGACCCCGCACGCGGTAGTGGGCTCGGAACTCCACCGTGCCGGTCGTCTGGAACGGCGTGCCGCCGGTCCGGGCCAGGACCTCCAGATGGGTCCAGCGCTGGTCGGGATCCAGGTCCACGGACGCCGGCCGGGTGGACGGGTGCCAGGTCGCCAGGAGGTAGTCCTCCTGGCCCAGGGCGAACGCGCTGTAGCGGGAGCGCATCAGCGCTTCGGCGGTCGGCGCCGTGCGGTGGCCCTGGTGGAACGGGCCGCAGCACGTTTCGTAGGGGTCGCCCAGCCCGCACGGGCAGCGGGTCGTCACCCGCGTGGACGTCATTCCGGCCGGTCGCACGGGGTGCGGCCGGAACGGTCGTAGCGCACCCAGGCCAGCGCGTTCTCCGCCTCCCGGTCGCCGGCGGCGGCCTCGGCGGAGAGCGACGCGTGCACCTGGTAGCGCAGGTCCGCGGGCACGGCCGGGTTGGTGAGCAGGTTCGCCCGGATCGCCGGCCGCGGGTCGTCGGCGAGCACCGCCAACGCCTCGGCGGGCGCGGCGGGATCGGTCGACAGCGCCTCGCGCACCGCGTCGTCCGGGTCGCGGGCCAGGGCGACACCGTGCGCCACGGACATCGGTTCGGTCACGCAGCCAGGATAGAGAGGGAAGCGGCCCCCCTCCCGTTGACTGCCAGTCGGGGAGGGGAGCCGCTTCGAGGGAGGGCCGGCTTACGGCCTCAGGCGCACGCGGCACCGTTCAAAGTGGGAGAAGCGAACGGTGGGGTGCTGCCGGAGAAGCTCGCGTTGTAACCGATGGTCGCGGTACCACCGGTGGCGAGCCCGCCGTTCCAGGGAGCGTTGCCGACGCGAACGATGTCGCCAGAGTCGGTCCACGTCCCGTTCCAGCCCTGGGAAACGGTCACACCGGGTGCGGAGTACGTCAGCGTCCAGCCGTTGAGCGCCGCGCCCCCGTTGGTGATGACGATCTCACCGGTGTAACCGCCCGACCACTGGCTCACCACGCGGTGCGTCACCCGACATCCGCCCGGGGGCGGAGTCGTGGTCGTGGTCGAGGTGGTGGTCGTGGAGGTAGTGGTTGTGGTGGAAGTGGTGGTGGAGGTCGAAGTCGACGTGGTGGTCGACGTCGTGGTGCTGGTCGGTCCCGCCGCGATCGCCATGTCGTACGCCCGCTGCGGCACGAACTGCCCGGCGCCCGCGATGCAGCCGTCGGCCTCGCCGGGGAGCTTGACCCACAGGAACGCGGCGATCTGCGAGTCGCCCGTGTTGGTGGTGCTCGGCGTGCCGATCGCCCGGCCCGCCGGGTCGCACCACTCGCTGCCGAGCGGCCCGTTGCCGTTGCGGCTGGTGTCGACGACCGCCTTCAGCCGTGAGTCGCCCAGGTTGTTGAGCACCGCCTTGGCGAACGAGACCTCGTCGCGGGTGTACCGGTAGTTCGACACGTTGGTGGAGATGCCGTCCGCGCTGTTGGCGATGTCCGCCGCGCGCAACCGGTTGGCCGCCTCGCCGGGGGTGAGCCACGCCGAGTGGCCGATGTCGAAGTAGACCTTCGCCTGCGCCGAGCCGGCCTTCAGCTTCTTGCCCGCGTACGCCATCGACGCCTTGGTCTCGTTCTGCTGCGACTCGCTCTGGCAGGTGCTCATGATCGGGAGCACGTCCGGCTCCAGCACGATCGACGCGGGACGGCCCCCGAGACCCGCGGCGACCTGGTCGACCCACGCCCGGTACGCCGAGTGCGACGGCGCACCGCCGCCGCTCGCGCCGCCGCAGTCCCGGTTCGGCACGTTGTAGACGACCAGGATCGGGATCTTCCCGGCCGCCGCGGCGGCGCCGACGAACGCGTCCACCTGGCCCCTGACCTCGGACGTGTTGGTGGTGGTGAACCAGCGCGCCTGGGGCGTGTTGGCGATGCGGTCGCGGATCACCGCGGCCCGCGAGTCGTTCGGGTTCTGCGCCACCCACCTGGCCGCGGAGGTGTTTGGGTCGACGTAGAAGACCGAGTCGGCCGCCTGCGCGGTCGTCGCGCCGCCGCCGAGGACCAAGGCGACCGCGCCGGCCACCAATGCGCTGGAGAGCGCGCTCGCTGCGGCCAACCTGGCCTTGTGACGAGGTCGGCGGTCGGCGCGGCCGGGGTGGTTGGCGTTCTGTGCTCGCATCGGGGTCCTCGCAGCGTCGGTGCTGAACGGGGGCTGACTGGCACTGGGAGCGCTCCCAGGTGGCAGGACTGTAGCCAGTGGGAAACGGTGAGGAAAAGAGGGCGTGGGGCGGGCAGGCACCTGGCCGGGTCTCACGTTCCGTGAACAAAGGGGCTGATGAGCCGTGTTCGAGACCGGCTCAACGGCGGCGAGGGCGAGTTTTGCGAACTCTGCGTCGACTTTCTCGGGTTCGACTGCGCTGAACGGGTGACTGAGATCCGCGTCACGGGCGATTCGAAGTTGATGTCCGAAATTCGATGAATTACGCCGGGGGGACGTGGCGTGAATAGGCCGAAAGGCTCATGCCTGGTGCGGGAAAACGGACAATCGTAGTCTGGGAACGCTCCCAGGCGTCTCTCACCCCGTTTCGACCGGAGGCCACGCAATGACGCGCACTCCCTCCCGACCCCTCGCGGTGGCGGTGACCACGGCCGTCCTGGCGGCCGTCGCACTGTCCGCCACCGTGCTGGTGCCGCACCTGCGACCGGTCGCCACCGCGCAGGTGGCGGCCCCAGCCGACACCAGGGTCGAGCAGCTGCTCGACCGCATGTCGCTCGACGACAAGGTCGGCCAGATGACCCAGGTCGACCGCGGCGCGCTCGACTCCCCGCAGGACCTGGTCACCTACCGGATCGGCTCGCTGCTGTCCGGCGGCGGCTCCGCGCCGGCCACCAACACGGCCCAGGGCTGGGCCGACATGTACGACAACTTCCAGCGCACGGCCATGTCCACGCCGCTCGGCATCCCGCTGATCTACGGCGTGGACGCGGTGCACGGGCACAACAACGTGCGCGGCGCGACGATCTTCCCGCACAACATCGGCCTGGGCGCGACCCGCGACCCGGAGCTGGTCAGGCGCATCGGCGAGGTCACCGCGAAGGAGGTCGCGGGCACCGGCATCGACTGGAACTTCGCGCCCTGCCTGTGCGTGGCGCGCGACGACCGGTGGGGCCGCACGTACGAGTCGTTCGGCGAGGTCCCGGAGATCCCCACCGCGATGACCACGTACATCGACGGCCTCCAGGGCACGACGCTCGGCGGCACGAACAGCTCCGTGCTGGCCACCGCGAAGCACTACATCGGCGACGGCGGCACGACCGGCGGAGACGACCAGGGTGACACCCGGATCAGCGAGCAGGAGCTGCGCTCGGTGCACCTGCCGCCGTTCAAGGCCGCGGTGGACCGCGGGGTCGGTTCGGTGATGATCACCTACAGCAGCTGGAACGGCGTCAAGGCGCACGGCCACCGCTACCTGATCACCGACGTGCTGAAGAACGAGCTGGGCTTCACCGGGTTCGTCGTCTCCGACTGGGCGGGCATCGACCAGATCGACGGCGCGCTCGGGTTCACCGGGGCCGAGGTCGCCGCGTCGGTCAACGCGGGCATCGACATGGTCATGGTCCCGCACGACTACCAGCGGTTCACCAGCCTGCTCAAGGCCGAGGTGCAGGCCGGGCGGGTGCCGATGACCCGGATCGACGACGCCAACCGGCGCATCCTGACCAAGAAGTTCGAGCTGGGCCTGTTCGAGCGCCCGCTCACCGACCGCTCGCTGACCGGCACGGTCGGCTCCGCCGCGCACCGCGACCTGGCCCGCCAGGCCGTCCGCCAGTCCCAGGTGCTGCTGCGCAACAACGGCGTGCTGCCGCTGGCCAAGACCGGCAAGTACTTCGTCGCGGGCAAGTCGGCCGACAACATCGGCTACCAGAGCGGCGGCTGGACGATCTCCTGGCAGGGCGGCAGCGGCAACACCACCCCGGGCACCACGATCCTCCAGGGCATCCGGGAGACGGTCGGCTCAGGCGCGGCGATCACCCACGACCGCTACGGCGCCGGCGTGGACGGCTCGTACACCGCGGCCATCGCGGTGGTGGGGGAGACCCCGTACGCCGAGGGCGAGGGCGACCGGCCCCACGGCCTGGGGCTGGACCGGGAGGACCTGGAGACGATCAACCGGCTCCGCTCGGCGGGCATCCCGGTGGTCGTCGTGCTGGTCTCGGGCCGGCCGCTGCACGTCGCGAGCGAGGTCGGCGGCTGGAGCGCGCTGCTCGCGTCGTGGCTGCCCGGCACCGAGGGGCGCGGCGTGGCCGACGTCCTCTTCGGGGACTACAACCCGACCGGCACCCTGCCCGTGACCTGGATGAGCAGCGGTTCGCAGCAGCCGATCAACGCCGGTGACGGCAAGGCCGCCCTGTACCCGCTCGGCCACGGCCTGAGCTACGCCCCGCGCACCACGACGACCACCCCGACCAGCACCACGACGACCACGTCCACGACCACCACGACCACCACCTCGACCACCACCTCGACGACGACCACGACGACACCGGCCGCCGGCTGCGTGGCCACGACCCGCATCGCGAGCTCCTGGCAGGGCGGGTTCCAGGCAGAGGTCACGGTCACCAACCGGGGCGCCACCGGGATCAACGGCTGGACGGTCAGCTGGGCCAAGCCGGGCGGCCAGACGGTCACCTCGCTGTGGAACGGCAGGTGGACCCAGACCGCGACATCGGTCTCCGTGGATGACGTGGGCTGGAACGGCACGCTCGCAGCCGGCGCTTCGGGGTCCTTCGGGTACGTCGCGAGCGGCGCGACCTCGACGCCCGAGCTGACCTGCCGATCGAGGTAGCGGCGGGTCGTGACTACTTTCTGGGAGCGCTCCCCCACGCTGCGTCATTCAGCGCAGCGTGGGCCAACGTTCGGCCCAGTGGGCGAGTGTCTCGGGGTCGAATTTGTCAAGGCTTTGTGGCTCAACCCTCTTTTCACGGTGTTTCGATGCCGTTACAGTCCCGACTGGGAGCGCTCCCAGAAACCTCCACCGCCCTGCCCCATCGGAGGCACCACATGCGACGACGCATGGTCAAAGCGTTGGCCGGCACGCTAACCCTGCTGGTCAGCGCGTTGATGCTGACCCCGTTCCAGTCCACGGCGACGGCCGCGCCGGCGTTCAACTACGCCGAGGCGCTGCAGAAGTCGATCTGGTTCTACGACGCCCAGCGGTCCGGAGCGCTGCCTGCGGACAACCGGGTGAACTGGCGCGGTGACTCGGCGCTGCGCGACGGCAGCGACGTCGGCCTCGACCTGTCGGGCGGTTTCTACGACGCGGGCGACCACGTCAAGTTCGGCCTCCCGTTCGCGGCCACGATGTCGATGCTGGCGTGGGGCGCGGTGGAGAACCGGGACGCCTACGAGAGCTCGGGCCAGCTGCGGCACCTGATGGCGAACCTCAAGTGGGGCACGGACTGGATCATCAAGGCCCACCCGTCGCCCAACGTGGTGTACGGGCAGGTCGGCAAGGGCGACGACGACCACAAGTGGTGGGGCGCGGCCGAGGTCATGCAGATGGCGCGCCCGGCGTACAAGGTGGACGCCTCCTGCCCCGGCTCGGACCTCGCGGGCGAGTACGCCGCCGCGATGGCGTCGGCCTCGATGGTGTTCAAGCAGACCGACCCGGCCTACGCGGCGACCCTGCTGACGCACGCCAAGCAGCTCTACAGCTTCGCCGACACCTACCGCGGCAAGTACAGCGCCTGCATCACCGACTCGGCGAACTTCTACAACTCCTGGAGCGGTTACCAGGACGAACTCGTGTGGGGCGCGATCTGGCTGTACCGCGCGACCGGCGACGCGAGCTACCTGGCCAAGGCCAAGGCGGAGTACCCGAAGCTGTCCACCGAGCCGCAGACCACCACGCGGTCCTACCGGTGGACCATCGCCTGGGACGACAAGTCCTACGGCGCGTACGCCCTGATGGCCAAGCTCACCGGTGAGGCCGAGTACGTGGCCGACGCCAACCGGTGGTTGGACTACTGGACCACCGGCTACAACGGCAACCGGGTGCGGTACTCGCCGGGCGGCCAGGCGCACCTCGACACCTGGGGCTCGCTGCGGTACGCCGCCAACACCGCGTTCGTCGCACTCGTCTACAGCGACTGGCTGCGCGAGCGCGACGCCGCCAAGGCGGCCGTCTACCACGACTTCGGCGTGCGGCAGATCAACTACGCGCTGGGCGACAACCCGCGCAACGCCAGCTACGTCGTCGGCTTCGGCGCGAACCCGCCGAAGAACCCGCACCACCGCACCGCGCACGGCGCGTGGGCCGACACGATGGAGGAGCCGGCCACCAGCAGGCACGTCCTGTACGGCGCGCTGGTCGGCGGTCCCGGCACGAACAACGACGCGTACGTGGACAACCGCAAGGACTTCGTGGCCAACGAGGTCGCGCTGGACTACAACGCCGCGTTCACCGGCGCGCTCGCCCGGCTGTACAAGGAGTACGGCGGCACGCCCGCCGCGAACTTCCCGGTCGCCGAGACCCCGGACGGCCCCGAGCTGACCGTGCAGGCCTCGGTCAACCAGAGCGCGGCCGGGTTCACCGAGATCAAGGCGTTCGTGCTGAACAAGTCCGCGTGGCCGGCCCGGATGTTCGACGGCTCGCTGCGCTACTACTTCACCCTCGACGGCGCCACCACGCCGGACCAGATCACCGTCACCACGAACTACAACCAGTGCGGCACGCCCAGCGGGCCCAAGCGGCACAGCGGATCCGTGTACTACGTGGACGTGCCGTGCCCCGGCGTCTACCCCGGCGGCCAGTCGGCGCACAAGCACGAGGTGCAGTTCCGCATCACCAGCGCCGGCACGTGGGACCCGTCCAACGACTGGTCGTTCACGGGCCTGGGCACCGGCAACACGGTGGCGCAGACCGACCGCGTGGTGCTCGCCCAGGACGGCCGGGTGCTGTGGGGCAAGGAGCCCGGCCCGGCGGTCGAGGACCGCGAGGCCCCGACCGTCCCCACCGGACTGCGGGCGACGAGCACCGGGACGAACAGCGCCACCCTGAACTGGGTGGCGTCCACCGACAACGTCGGGGTGACCGGCTACGACGTGCTGTGGGCGGACGGCACGGTCGTAGGTGCCACGGGCACCCCGACGTTCCACCTCGCCGCCTTGCCGCCGGGCACGCACACGTTCTCCGTGCGTGCCAAGGACGCGGCGGGCAACCTGTCCGCGCCGAGCGCGCCGGTCTCGGTCACGGTGGTCGAGGTCGACGACCGCGAGCCCCCGACCGTCCCGGGTGGACTCTCGGTGTCCGCGGTCACCAGCAGCGGCGCGACGCTGACGTGGACGGCGTCCACGGACGACCGGGCCGTGTCCGGCTACGAGGTCCTGCGCTCCGACGGGACGATCGCGGCCACCACCACCGGCCTGAGCCACAAGTTCACCGACCTCGCCGCGGACACCCCCTACACGTTCGCCGTCCGCGCCAAGGACACCTCCGGCAACGTCTCGGCGGCCGGCGCCGCGGTGACGTTCCGGACCACGCGGGGCAGCGTGACCGGCGCGATCGCCGTGCAGCAGCGCGGCAGCGGCGCGGCGAGCGCCAACCAGATCGGCGCGACGATCGCGGTGGTCAACCGCGGCACGACGGCGGTCGACCGGTCCACCGTCACCGCGCGGTACTGGTTCACCGGTGACACGGCGAACGCCAACTACCAGGTGTTCTGCGACTGGGCGGTGGTCGGCTGCGCGAACGTGCGCGCCACCGTCGTGAAGCTGCCCACCGCGCGTCCCGGCGCGGACGCGTACCTCCAGGTGTCCTTCGCCGCCGGCACGCTCGCCGCCGGCGCGAGCACCGGCGACATCCAGTTGCGGGTGGCCAAGTCCGACTGGTCCTCCTTCAACCAGGCCGACGACCACAGCTACCGGGTCAGCGCGACGCTGACCGACTTCACCAGGGTGACCGCGTACACCGGCGGCACCCTCGCCTGGGGCGTCGAGCCCTAGCACCCGAACTCGGCACGGGGCGTTCTGCGCGCCCAGGCGTCCCGTGCCGACTCCACTCGCCGCACGCCCTTTGGAGCTCGCGGGTCAATGGCTGATCCGTGCAGGAGGAGGACGCATGAGGTACCGCACCAGAGCGGGACGGTTGCGCACCGGTCCGCTCGCGCTGATAGCCGCGGCGGCAACCGCCGCGGGTGTTATGCCGTTCGTCGCGCCGGTGGCCAACGCCGCCGTGGCGTGCACGGTCAACTACCAGATCACCAGCCAGTGGCAGGGTGGTTTCGGCGCCAACGTCAGCATCCGCAACGAGGGTGACGCGGTCAACAACTGGCGTCTCACGTGGACCTTCCCGGACGGCCAGCGCGTTCAGCAGGGCTGGAACGGCACGTTCACCCAGAGCGGCACCGCGGTCACCGTGGCGGCGCCGGGCTGGGCCCCGAACCTCGGCACGGGTGCCTCGGTCACCCCTGGCTTCAACGGCTCCTGGTCGGGTCAGAACCGGCCGCCGACGGACTTCGCGCTCAACGGCACGCGGTGCACGGGTCCGAACGTCAACGCGAACCCGACGGCGGCGCTGACGTCGCCGACCTCGGGCCAGGCGTTCCAGGTCGGCCAGGCCATCCCGATGGCCGCGACCGCCGCCGACAGCGACGGCACCGTCGCCAAGGTCGACTTCCTGGCCGACGGCGTGGTCGTCGCGACCGACACCTCGGCCCCCTACACGGGTTCGTGGACCGGCGCGACCGCCGGTGAGCACACCCTCGTGGCCCGGGCCACGGACGACAAGGGCGGCGTGGGCGCTTCCACGGCGATCGGCGTCCGGGTGCTCGCGGGGCAGGCGGTCCAGGTCAGCCCGCCGACGCTGAGCGTGCGGCAGGGCAACACCGGCACGTTCGGCGTCTCCCTCGCCACCGCGCCCTCCGCGCCGGTGACGGTGACGGTGGCGCGTTCGGCGGGCAGCACCGACCTCACGGCCGGTCCGGCGTCGCTGACGTTCACCACCGCCAACTGGTCGACCAAGCAGAACGTCACGGTCACCTCGGCGGCCAACGGCGGCGAACTGGCCTCGGCCACGTTCACCGCGAGCGCCACCGGCGCCACCGCGGGCACGGTCGAGGTCAAGGAGATCAGCGGCAGCGCGTCGAACTTCGAGCAGGCCTTCCTCGACCAGTACGCCAAGATCCACGACCCGGCGAGCGGCTACTTCCGCACCTTCCCCGACGGGCTGAAGGTGCCGTACCACTCGATCGAGACGCTGATGGTCGAGGCGCCGGACCACGGTCACCAGACCACGTCCGAGGCCCTGAGCTACTACCTCTGGCTGGAGGCGAGCTACGCCCGGATCACCAGTGACTGGACGTCGTTCAAGAAGGCCTGGGCGGCGATGGAGAAGTACATCATCCCGTCCTCGGCCGACCAGGCGACGAACAACAAGTACGACCCGTCCAAGCCCGCGACCTACGCTCCCGAGCACCCGCGGATGGACATGTACCCGTCGCAGCTGGACGCCGGCGCGCCGGTGGGCCGCGACCCGATCGCGGGCGAGCTGAAGTCGGCCTACGGGACCGACGACATCTACGGCATGCACTGGCTGATCGACGTCGACAACACCTACGGCTTCGGCCGGTGCGGCGACGAGTCCGACGCGGCGCCCGCGTACATCAACACCTACCAGCGCGGTTCGTCGGAGTCGGTGTGGGAGACCATCCCGCAGCCGTCCTGCGACACCTTCGCGCACGGTGGCCCGAACGGCTTCCTCGACCTGTTCACCAAGGACGCCACCTACGCCAAGCAGTACAAGTACACCAACGCCCCGGACGCCGACGCGCGTGCGGTGCAGGTGGCGCTGCTGGCGCAGGAGTGGGCGACCGAGCAGGGCAAGGCGGCCGAGATCGCCCCGGAGATCGCGAAGGCCGCGAAGATGGGCGACTACCTCCGGTACGCCATGTTCGACAAGTACTTCAAGAAGGTCGGCAACTGCACCAGCCCGACGACCTGCCCCGGCGGCACCGGCAAGGACAGCGCGCACTACCTGATGTCCTGGTACTACGCGTGGGGTGGCGCGACCGACACGTCCGCCGGTTGGGCGTGGCGCATCGGTTCCGGCGCCTCGCACCAGGGCTACCAGAACCCGCTCGCGGCGCACGCGCTGGCGAACGTGCCCGCCCTGAAGCCGAAGTCGGCGACGGGTCAGCAGGACTGGGCCACGTCGATGACCCGTCAGCTTGAGCTGCTCCAGTGGCTGCAGTCGGCCGACGGCGCCATCGCCGGTGGTGTCACGAACACGTGGGAAGGCTCGTACGGCCAGCCCCCGGCGGGCACGCCGACCTTCTACGGCATGTTCTACGACGCCCACCCGGTGTGGCGCGACCCGCCGTCGAACCGCTGGTTCGGCTTCCAGGCGTGGCAGATGGAGCGCACCGCCGCCCTGTACGAGATGACCGGCAACGCGGCGGCCAAGAAGATCCTCGACAAGTGGGTCCCCTGGGCCATCGCCAACACCACCGTGGGCACCGGCGGCCAGTTCCAGATCCCGTCCGACATGGAGTGGACGGGTGCTCCGGACAACTGGAACGCCACCAACCCCGGCGCCAACGCGAACCTGCGCGTCAAGGTGCTCAACCACAGCCAGGACGTCGGCATCGCCGCGTCCTACGCCAAGACCCTCCTCAACTACGCGGCCAAGTCGGGCAACGCCCAGGCGAAGACCGTGGGCGAGGGCCTGCTGACGGCGCTGCTGGCGCACCAGGACACCAAGGGCATCGCGATCCCGGAGCAGCGCGCGGACTACAACCGCTTCGACGACGTCTACAACGCGACGACGCGCGAGGGTCCGTACGTCCCGGCCGGCTGGTCGGGCGACATGCCCAACGGCGACATCGTGAAGCCGGGCGTGTCGTTCGTCGACATCCGCTCGATGTTCAAGCAGGACCCGGACTGGCCGAAGGTCCAGGCCTACCTGGACGGCGGCCCCGCGCCGACCTTCACCTACCACCGGTTCTGGGCGCAGGCTGAGATCGCTACGGCGTTCCAGCTGCACGTGGAACTGTTCGGGTAGACCTCGAAGGTCGCCGGCACCCCCCTCACGACGTGGTGAGGGGGGTGTTCGGCGTGCGTCGTCTCATTAGTCGAACGCATTCGAATCGAATGGTCGGGCACATCCCGGTGAAACAGCGTTGAAACTTCGGTGTTGACGCGGGTGAGAGAGCTGTGCCACATTTCTGGCACCCCGCCCCGGACGATCAGGTGGGCGCTGTGAGTCGCGGCGATCGAAACGATTCGATTCAGTGAGCTGCGCATTCGAACAATTCGACGACCACGAGAGGTGTGCCGTGGACCCGCTGCCGTTCCGCGATCCGGGTCTGCCGGTCGAGGCCAGGGTGTCCGACCTGCTCGGCCGGCTGACCGACGAGGAGAAGGTCGCGCTGCTGCACCAGCGGCAGCAGGCCGTGCCCCGGTTGGGCCTGGCGGAGTTCCACACCGGCACGGAGGCGCTGCACGGCGTGGCCTGGCTCGGTCCGGCCACCGTGTTCCCGCAAGCCGTCGGTCTGGCCGCCTCGTGGGACCTCGGGCTGGTGCGGCGGGTCGGCGAGGCGACCGGCGTGGAGGCGCGCGGGTTCCACCACCGCGATCCGGTGGCGCACGGCCTGAACGTGTGGGCACCGGTGGTGAACCCGTTGCGCGACCCGCGTTGGGGCCGCAACGAGGAGGGCTACTCAGAGGACCCGACGCTGACCGCGGCGATGGGCACGGCCTACGCCGGCGGCCTGCGCGGCGACCACCCGCGCTACCTGCGCACCGCGCCGACGTTGAAGCACTTCCTGGGCTACAACAACGAGGACGACCGCTGCGTCACGTCGTCCGACCTCCGGCCGCGGGTGCTGCACGAGTACGAGCTGCCGTGCTTCCGCGGTCCGATCGAGGCGGGCGCGGCGCCGGCCGTGATGCCGTCGTACAACCTCGTGAACGGCCGTCCCGCGCACCTGAGCCCGTTGATCGAGCAGGAGTTGCGGACGTGGGCGCCGGACGGTGTCGCGGTCGTCAGCGACGCGTACGCGCCGTCGAACGTGGCCGGGATGCAGGGGTACCTGCCGACGCAGGCCGAGGGCCACGCGGCGCTGCTGAACGCCGGTCTGGACAGCTTCACCGACCAGGACGCCGACCCGACGCTGATGATCGAGAGCGTCACCACGGCGCTCAAGGACGGCCTGCTGGAGCGCGAGGTGGTGGACCGGGCCGTGGGTCGGGTGCTCGCCCTGCGGTTCCGGCTCGGCGAGTTCGACCCCGCCGACGACAACCCCTACGCCGGGATCACCTCCGACGTGATCGGTACGCACGGCGAGTTGGCGCTGGAGGCCGCACGGCAGGCGATCGTGTTGCTGCGCAACGATTCCGTGCTGCCGTTGGAGCGCGGCACGAAGCTCGCCGTCATCGGCACGCACGCGGACGCGCTGTTCGAGGACTGGTACAGCGGCACCCTGCCGTACCAGGTGACCGTCCGGAGGGGACTGGAGGAGTTCGCCTCCGTCTCCCACGCCGAGGGTGTCGACCGGATCGCGCTGCGCGCGGCGGACGGCCGCTACCTCGGGGTGCGCGGCGGTGTCGTCGGCCTGGGGGAGCGGTCGCTGTTCGACCGCTTCGACTGGGGTGACGGCGTGTGGACGCTGCGGGACGTCGGTTCCCGCCGCTACCTGGGCACCACCGCGGACGGCTCGCTGGTCGCCGCCGCGGCCATGCCGGGCGGCTGGGACGTGCGCGAGCTGTTCGAGCCGCGGCTGACCGACGGCGGTGTGGTGCTGCACAACACCGTCGGCGGGGTCGACACCGGGCCGTTCACGGTGGAGCTGGTGGTGGACGGCATCGCGGACGCCGTGGAGGTGGCGGCCGACGCGGACGCGGTCGTGCTGGTGCTGGGCAACGACCCGCACATCAACGGCCGGGAGACGCAGGACCGCACCACCCTGCGCCTGCCGTGGCTGGACCTGGTGCGCGCGGTCCGCGAGGCGAACCCCAGGACCGTGCTGGTGCTGGTCAGCAGCTACCCGTACGCGCTGGACGGCGAGGAGGAGCACCTGCCCGGCATCGTGTGGACCGCGCACGGCGGGCAGGAGCAGGGCAGGGCCGTCGCGGAGGCGCTGTTCGGCGTGTTCTCGCCCTCGGGCCGGCTCCCGCAGACCTGGTACCGCTCCGACGACGACCTGCCGGACATCCTCGACTACGACATCATCCGCGCCGGCAGCACGTACCTGTACTTCACCGGCGACCCGCTGTTCCCGTTCGGCCACGGGCTGGGCTACACCACGTTCGCGTACTCCGACCTGGAGTGGGCGGACGGCGTCGCCACGGTGTCGGTCACCAACACGGGGCCGGTCGCGGGCGCGGAGGTCGTGCAGCTGTACTCGGCCGCGCCGGGCTCGCGGGTGCCGCAGCCGGTGCGCAAGCTCCAGTCGTTCCACCGGGTGCGCCTCGCGCCCGGCGAGACCGCGGCGGTCGAGCTGCGCACCGACCAGCTGTGGCACTGGGACGTCACCACCGGACGCCGGGTGGTCGAGGCCGGGCGGTACGAGCTGATGGCCGGCTCGTCGTGCGAGGACATCAGGGCCCGGCTGGTGGTGGACGTGCCGGGGGAGACCATCGCGCCGCGCTCGGGCGCGCTGCGCGCCTTGGACTTCGACGACTGCGACGGCGTGCGGCTGGTGGACGACGAGGTCGTGTTCACCCGCGAGGGCGCGTGGATCGCGTTCCACGACGTGACGCCGGGACCCCGGTCCGCGCCACCCGGCACCGCGCTCTCGGTCGACGGCACATCGGTCCTGCTCACCGCGGTCGCGGCGGGCACGCGGATCACGGAGGTGAGCTGACGTGGTCACGATCGCCGACGTCGCCCGGCACGCCGGGGTCGCGCCCAGCACGGTGTCCTACGTGCTCACCGGCCGCCGCTCGATCTCCTCGGCCACCAAGGCCCGGGTCGAGGCGAGCGTGCGGGCGCTGGGCTACCACCCCCACGCGGGCGCCCGGTCGCTGGCCAGCAACCGGGCCAACGTGCTGGCGCTGGTGCTGCCGATGCGCGAGGGCATGCACATGCCGGTGCTGATGCAGTTCGTCGTCGCGGTCGCCAACGCGGCCCGCCGGCACGACCACGACGTGCTGCTGGTGACCGCCGACCAGGGTGCGGCGGGTCTGCGCCGGGTGGCGGGCAGCGCCCAGGTCGACGGCCTGCTGGTGATGGACGTGGAGATGCACGACGAGCGCGTGCCGGTGCTGCGCGAGCTGGACCGCCCGTCGGTGCTCATCGGCTTCCCCGCCGACGCGGCGGGTCTGACGTGCGTGGACCTCGACTTCGCCGAGGCGGGCTCGCGGTGCGTGGACCACCTGGCCGACCTCGGGCACAGGTACGTGGCGCTGGTCGGCGCGCCGCGTGCGGTCTACCAGCGCGACACGGGGTTCGCCCACCGCACGATGGCCGGGTTCAGCGCGGCGGCGATGCGCCGTGACGTCTCGTCGACGACCCTGCCCACCGAGACCGACCACGAGTCGGTCCGGGTGGCGATCACCGGCCTGCTGGAGCGGCACCCGTCCGTGACGGCTCTGGTGGTGCACAACGAGGCCGCGCTGCCGTCCGTGGTCGAGGTGCTGCGGTCGCTGGGCCGCAAGGTGCCCGACGACGTGGCGGTGATCGCGATCTGCCCGGACGACCAGGCCGAGCGGCTGATGCCGCCGCTGACGTCCGTCGCCGTGCCCGCCGAGCAGCTGGGCCACCACGCGGTGGCGCTGCTGATGGCCAAGCTGGACCGGACCCCGACCCCTCCGCTGACACTGCTGCCTCCCCGCCTGACCGAACGGGCGAGCACGGCGCCGCGCTGAGCCGGCGCCGTTTCTGTTTCGCGCTGACCGCGCGCGCTTTCGAAGCGCTTCGATCCACGGGAGGACCGATGGGCGGCTCGGGTTCCACCACGGCGCCGCACTCCGCTGTTCCACCTGCACGGCCACCGCGAACCGGCCGGCCGTCCAGCCCGCTCACGGGTCGACGCACCGCTCGACCGCACCACCTCTTCGTGCGCCCAAGCGCACAACTTCCCTGATGAGACGCAAAGGGGCGTTTGTCCGATGATTCTCAACCGCAGAGGCTTCCTCACCTTCACGGCGGTGGCCGGCGGCACGCTCGTCGTGGGCTGCGGCAGTCCCGCCGCACAGCACACCGGCACCGCGCTGGGCGCGGACGCGCTGGCCAAGGTGCTGCCCTCCTACATCCCGATCGACTTCGTCAAGCCGGACCTGCCCGGCGTGAACGGGTCCGTGCCCGGCTACCTGAAGTTCCCCGCGAACCTGGTCGACGCGGTCAAGGGCGAGGTGTTGAACGGTGGCGAGGTCACCGCGATGACGCCCGCGTTCTGGCCGCTGCCGCCAGGGCTGGGCGACAACTCCTACTGGGAGGCCGTCAACCAGCGCATCGGCGGGACGGTCAAGTTCGAGCAGGTGCAGGGCACGGACTACCTGGCGAAGCTGAGCGCGATGGTGGCGGCCAAGCAGGTGCCCGAGATCACCGTGATGCCGACGTTCACCATCCCGCCCCGGTTCAGCGAGGGCGTGGGCCAGGTGTTCGCCGACCTGACCGACCTGCTCAGCGGTGACAAGGTCGAGGACTACCCGCTGCTGGCCAACATCCCGAGCGACACGTGGCACGCGTGCGTCTACGGCGGGCGGCTCTACGGCGTCCCCTTTCGGGGCGAGCTGTTCCCCGAGGCGCTCTTCTACCGCAAGGACATCATCGAGCAGCTCGGCGGTTCGGTGCCGCAGAACGCCGACGAGTTCTTCCAGCTCTGCAAGAAGGTCAACGACCCCGGCGCGAACCGGTGGGCGCTCGGCGACGTGTTCCGCTCGATGCTCCGGGTCTTCGGCGACCCGGGCGACTGGAGCCGCGACTCGTCCGGCAAGGTCGTCAACAAGATCGAGACCGAGGCGTACAAGGAAGCGGTGAAGTTCACCCGCTCGCTGTACGACGCGGGATTCGTGCACCCGAACGTCGTGGCGGGCAACACCACGGGCATCAAGGAGCTGTTCGAGGGCGGCCAGATGCTGATCGACCAGATCGGCATGGGCGGCTGGGCCGAGGCGATGCGGCGGCAGCGGCCGGCCAACCCGGCGTTCGGCATGGACGCCATGCCCCTGTTCGCGCACGACGGCGGCAAGCCCCGGTACGTGGTGACAGCGCCCACGGCGATGGTGACCCTGTTCCGCAAGGACCTCCCGGCCGAGCGGATCAAGGAACTGCTGCGGCTGACCAACTTCGTCGCCGCACCCGTCGGCACCAAGGAGCACTACCTGATCAACTACGGGGTCGAGGGCAAGCACAGCGTCCGCGACGCGGCCGGCGCACCGGGCCTCAACGACCTGGGGCGCAAGGAGGTCACGCTCACCTACGGGTTCATGTCGGCCCCGCCGGAGTCCATCGTCGACGCCCAGTACCCGGACTTCGTCAAGGCCAAGCACGCCTGGTACGCGGACGCCTACCAGCACAAGGTGGAGCCGCCGACGTTCGGCCTGCGCATCGAGGAGCCGGCCGAGCACACCAAGCTGCCCAAGCAGTTCGAGGACCGGACGAACGACATCCTCCGCGGGCGCCGGCCGGTGACCGACATGGACCAGCTGGCCGAGGACTGGCGCAAGGCAGGCGGGAACGAACTGCGCGAGTTCTACGACAAGGCACTCTCCGATGCCGGGCGCTGACCTGCTCGACCGGCCTTCCGTCGAGCCCCGCACGCCGGCAGCCGCCGGCCGGCGTGCGGGCTGGCGCCGCAGACTGCGACGCGACTGGGTGCTGCTGGTCATGGTGGCGCCCGCCATCGGGCTGCTCACCGTGTTCCACTACGTGCCGCTGCTGGGCAACGTGGTCGCGTTCCAGGACTACTCGCCGTACATCGGCATGGCGCAGAGCCCGTGGACGGGCCTGTCGAACTTCGCCCGCATCCTGGACGACCCGGACTTCTGGGACGCCACGGTCAACACGCTGGTGATCACCGGCTTCCAGCTGGTGTTCTACTTCCCGATCCCGATCGGACTGGCGCTGCTGGTGCACAGCCTGCTGAGCCCCCGGCTGCGGATGTTCGTGCAGAGCGTGGTGTACCTGCCGCACTTCTTCTCGTGGGTGCTGGTGATCACGCTGTTCCAGCAGATGCTGGGCGGGGCCGGGGTGCTCAACCAGGTGCTGCGGTCGAGCGGCGCCTCGGCGTTCGACGTCATGACCGACCCCGACCTGTTCATCGCGCTGGTGACGGCCCAGTCGGTGTGGAAGGACGCGGGCTGGGGCGCGATCGTGTTCCTGGCCGCCTTGTCCACCGTGGACACGTCGTTGTACGAGGCGGCGGCGGTCGACGGGGCGGGCCGGTGGCGGCGGATGTGGCACGTGACGCTGCCCGCGTTGGTGCCGGTGATCGTGCTGCTGCTGATCCTGCGGCTGGGCGAGGCGCTGACCGTCGGCTTCGAGCAGTTCCTGCTGCAACGCGACGCGGTCGGCCACGAGGCGGCGGAAGTGCTGGACACGTACGTGTACTTCACCGGTGTGGTGAACAGCGACTACTCGTACGCCGCCGCGGCGGGCCTGATCAAGGGGTTGATCGGCCTGGCACTCGTGGTGGTGGCCAACAAGGTGGCGCACATGGTGGGCGAGCAGGGGGTGTACTCCCGGTGACGACGGCAGTGGCGTCCAGAGGTTCGACGCACAGGAATCCCCCGCGCAGGGGGCAACGTCCGGCGTGGGACGAGCCGCCCACCAAGCTGGGCCAGACCGCGAAGGGCGTGCTGGTCGCGCTGGTGGTGCTGGCCGTGCTGTTCCCGTTGTGGGTGGTGCTGGTGACGAGCGTGTCGCCGGCCGCCACCATCACCGCCGCCGGCGGCCTGGTGATCGTGCCGGACGGGTTCAGCTTCGGCGCGTACGAGGAGCTGCTGGCCGGCGGCGTGGTGACCAGGTCGGTGCTCGTCAGCACCGGCATCACGGTCGTCGGCACGTTCTTCAGCACGGTGGTGACGCTGCTGGCGGCCTACGGGCTGTCCCGGCCGGGGTCGTTCGCGCACCGGCCGCTGCTGTTCGTGGTGCTGCTGACGTTCCTGTTCGGACCGGGCCTGATCCCGACGTACCTGCTGGTCAGCTCGCTGGGCCTGCTGGACACGTACGCGTCGCTGATCCTGCCGGGCGCGGTGGCGGCGTTCAACCTGGTGGTGCTGCGGTCGTTCTTCATGAACCTGCCGGGGGAGATCATCGACAGCGCCCGCATCGACGGCGCGAGCGAGTTCGGCGTGCTGACCAAGATCGTGCTGCCGCTGTCCAAGGGCGTCACGGCGGTCATCGCGCTGTTCTACGGGGTGGGCTACTGGAACGCGTTCTTCAACGCCTTCCTGTACCTCAACTCCAACGACAAGTGGCCGTTGCAGATGGTGCTGCGGGCGTTCGTGCTGCAAGGCCAGCCGATCCCGGGCGCGAGCGTGGTCGACTCCGCGCTGCCCGGCGCGGGCGGCGCCGTGGCCACGCTCGCGATCAAGATGGCCGTGATCGTGCTCGCGGTGATCCCGGTGCTGGTGATCTACCCGTTCGTGCAGAAGCACTTCACCAAGGGCGTCATCGTGGGGGCGATCAAGGGATGAGGGGCCTGCGCTACGGCGGCGACTACAACCCGGAGCAGTGGCCGGAGGAGGTGTGGGCCGAGGACGTCGAGCTGATGCGCCGGGCGGGCGTGAACACCGTGACGGTCGGCGTGTTCTCCTGGGCCCGCATCGAGCCGCGGCCGGGTGAGCGCGACTTCGGCTGGCTGGACCGGGTGCTCGACCTGCTGCACGGTGGCGGCGTCGAGGTCTTCCTGGCCACACCGACCGCGTCGCCGCCGCCGTGGCTCGGGCACCGCCACCCGGAGACGCTGCCGGTCGACTTCGACGGCCGGCGGTTGGCCTACGGGTCGCGCAACCAGTTCTGCCCGTCCTCGCCGGTGTACCGGGAGCACGCGCTGTCGCTGGTCTCGGACCTGGCGGAGCGGTACGCCGGGCACCCCGCGCTGGCGTTGTGGCACGTGGGCAACGAGCTGGGGCAGGTGTGCCACTGCGACGTGACCGCCGCGCACTTCCGCTCGTGGCTGCGGGACCGGCACGGGTCGCTGGACGCGCTGAACGACGCGTGGAGCACCACGTTCTGGAGCCAGGGCTACGGTTCGTGGGCCGAGGTCATCCCGCCGCGCCGCGCGCCGTACCTGATCAACCCCGCGCAGCGGCTGGACTTCGCCCGGTTCTGCTCGGACGCCTTGCTGGAGTGCTTCGTGGCCGAACGGGACGTGCTGCGGCGGGCCGCGCCGGACGTGCCGGTGACGACGAACTTCATGGGCCTGCAGCAGCCGATGGACTACTGGGAGCTGGCCCGGCACGAGGACGTCGTGTCGCACGACTGGTACCCCGACCCCTTCGACCCGACCGGGCACGTGATGAGCGCGTTGAGCTTCGACCTGATGCGGTCGCTGGCGGGCGGGCCGTGGGTGCTGATGGAGCAGGCGGCGAGCGCGGTGAACTGGCGGCGGCGCAACCCGCCGAAACCGGCCGGGCAGCTGCGCGCCCAATCGGTGCAGGCGGTGGCGCGCGGTGCGGACGCCGTGTGCTTCTTCCAGTGGCGCGCGTCCCGTGGCGGCGCGGAGAAGTACCACTCCGGGATGGTGCCGCACGCCGGTCCGGACAGCCGGGTGTTCCGCGAGGTGGTCGGCCTGGGGGTGGACCTGCGAGCGCTGGAGCGCGTGGCCGGCGCGTCGGTCACCGCGTCGGTGGCCGTGGTGCTGGACTGGGAGAGCTGGTGGGCGGCGGAGCTGGACGCGCACCCGTCGGGCGATTTCGACCTGCTCGGCCGGCTGCGGGACTTCTACGAGCCGCTGTTCGACCTGGGCGTGACGGTGGACTTCGCGCACCCCTCGGCGGACCTGTCGGCGTACCGGCTGGTGGTGGTGCCGAACCTGTACCTGGTGCGTGACGCGGAGCCGCTGCTGTCCTACGTGGAGGACGGCGGGACGGTGGTGATGGGCTTCTTCTCCGGCGTGGTGGACGAGCACGACCGGGTGCGCCTCGGCGGCTACCCGGCGCCGTTCCGGGAGATGCTGGGCCTGCGCGTCGAGGAGATGGTGCCGCTCGGGCCGGACGAGGTGCTGGAGTGCGCCTCGGAGGCGCTGGGGGAGTTCACCGCCGACTTCTGGTACGACGACCTGCGGACCGAGGGCGCCGAGGTGATCGCGTCGGTGGTCGACGGCGTGCCGGTGGTGCTGCGCAACGCGTTCGGCGCCGGCGCCGCCTGGTACGTGGGCACCCGGCCGTCCGCCGGTGCGATGCGCCGGCTGCTGTCCCTGGTGGTCGCGTCGGTCGGCGTCGAACCGGTGCTGGACGTGCCGCGCGGGGTGGAGGTGGTGCGCCGCGGTGACGTGCTGTTCCTGGTCAACCACGGTGTGCCGGACGTGCGGGTGGACGTGCCCGGCGTGCACGTCGACCTGCTGACGGGTGCACCCGTCACGGACTCCGTCACGCTCGGGGAGTTCGGCGTCGCCGCTCTGGCGCTACCCTCCGGTGGATGAGCGACAACCACGTCGTGGTCATCACCACCACCGACAGCGAGGACGCGGCCGGCACGTTGGCGCGGGCGATCGTGGAGGCACGCCTGGCCGCTTGCGTGCAGATCAGCAGTCCGATCCGCAGCGTCTACCGGTGGGACGGCGACGTGCGGGACGACCGCGAGTGGCAGCTCTGGATCAAGACCGCCTACGACCGGGTGGACGAGCTGACCGAGTTCGTCAGGGCGCGCCACACCTACGACGTGCCCGAGGTGCTGGCGCTGCCGGTGCTCGGCGGCAACCCCGACTACCTGGACTGGATCACGTCGCAGACCCGGCCCGAGGCCTGAGCCTGCCGAGCCTTGGACGTGCCGAGGCCTGGGAGTGCTGGTCCTGGACGTGCCGGCCCCGGCCCTGCCGGGTTGTCCCGGGCCTGGTCGTTCCCGCCGGGTGGCGGCCCGCACCCCTGCCGGCCGCCACCCGTCCGGTCACTTCTTCTCTAGGTCGGCCTCCGCGCGCTCCTCCGCGAGCGACGCCCGGAACGCCTTCAGCTCCCGCTTCACCACCGGTGCGAGCAGGTACAGACCGATGATGTTGAACAGCGCCAGCGTGAACAGCACCGCGTCGGCGAAGTCCAGCACGCTGCCCAGCGTGAGCACCGAGCCGACGATGATGAACGCGCAGAAGATGACGCGGTAGGCGGTCTCGCTGCCCTTGCTCTTGCCGAACAGGTAGACCCACGCCTTCTCGCCGTAGTAGCTCCACGTGATGATCGTGGACACGGCGAACAGGACCACCGCCACCGTCAGCACGTACGGGAACCACGGCAGCACCGTGCCGAACGACTCCGAGGTGACCGTGACGCCGTCCGGCCGGGGGCCGCCCGCCGCGACGGTCGCCTGGGCGTCCTTCCAGAACTGGGTCTGCGCCACCACGATGGTCAGCGCGGTCATCGTGCAGATGACGACGGTGTCGATGAAGGGTTCGAGCAGCGCCACGTACCCCTCGGTGACCGGACGGCGGGTCTTCACCGCGGAGTGCGCGATGGACGCCGAACCGAGGCCCGCCTCGTTGGAGAACGCGGCCCGCTGGAACCCGACGATCATCGCGCCGATAGCGCCTCCCGCGACGCTGTCGGCGCTGAACGCGCCGCCGATGATCTCACCGATCGCGGCGGGGATCGAGGTGACGTTCAGCAGGATCACGATGAGGCACGCGGCGACGTAGACGATCGCCATCGCGGGCACCAGCTTGCCGGTGACCCGGCCGATGGACTTGATGCCGCCGATGATGACCGCACCGACCACCACGGCCAGGATGATGCCGAACACGAGCGCCGCGCCGTCGCCCCCGAGGAAGCCGTCCGAGCCGCCCGTCACGGAGCGGATCTGCGCGAACGTCTGGTTGGCCTGGAACATGTTGCCGCCCGCGATCCCGAAGAACAGGATCATGATCGCCGCGCCCACGGCGAGCACCCGGCCCACACCGCGGCCGGCCGCGTTGGGGAACCGCTCGGCCAGGCCCTTGCGCAGGTAGTGCATCGGGCCGCCGGACACCGAGCCGTCCTCGTGCACGTCCCGGTACTTCACACCGAGCGTGCACTCGACGAACTTCGTGCACATGCCGAGCAGGCCGGCCAGGATCATCCAGAACGTCGCGCCCGCGCCGCCGATGGTCACCGCGACGCCGACACCGGCGATGTTGCCGAGGCCGACGGTGCCCGACACGGCGGAGCTGAGCGCCTGGAAGTGGGTGATCTCGCCGGGGTCGTCCGGCTTGCTGTGCTTGCCGCGGAGGATCCGGATGGCGGTGCCGAAGCCGCGGATCTGGATGACGCCGAAGTACGCGGTGAAGACGGCGGCGGCCAGCACCAACCAGCCGACGATCCACGGGAACGTCACGCCGAAGACGGTGATCTCGGCGAAGATGAAGCCCGAGACGGCCTCGGAGATCGGGGTGAACGCGTTGTTGATGGCCTGTTCGATGGTCGACAGGGTGCCGCCCTCGGCTGCGAGGACGGTCGGCGGTGGCGACAAGGGTGGACTTGTGGTCATGGGCCGGTAGTTGACCGGATCCCGCAAGTTCGCACAAAGCGTACTTGAGCATTTCTTGAGGTTTGTGTCCGTTCGGTGACCACAGCTACACGTTCGACGGCAGGATTCGAACCTGTGTTCGACTGGATCGCGGGTCGTCGCCGAACCAGGTCGACGGCGTGCGAGCGGGTCACCACCGTCGCAGGACCCGCCGGCCGGAGCCGCCCGCGCCCACCCCGGCGCTGGACCGCATCCGCCCACCCGACGCACGGGTGATTCGGCGTGCCGGTCACGGGCAAACCCCCGGGCATGGTCTCGACCCCAACCCACGATCTGTACCGGCGGTGGCTCGACGAGCTGTGGAACGGCGACCCCGAGGCCGCCGAGCGGCTGGTCGGCGCGGACTTCGTCGGGCATTGGCCCGACCGCGACGTCACCGGGCCGGCCGGTCTCGCCGCCGTCGTCGGCGAGACCCACGCGATGTTCACCGACCTGTCCTTCACCCTCGTCGTCGGCCCCGTCGTCGAAGGCGACCTCGTCGCGGCGCGCTGGACCGGTCGCGGCAGGACGGCCGAGGGGCCGACGAGCTTCTTCGGCAACGACATCCTGCGGGTCCGGGACGGTCGTTTCGTCGAGTACTGGGTCGCCACCTGGACCGAGGCCTGACGACCGGGAGCGCCGGCCCGGCGGAATGGCTCCCGCTGGATGCCCGACCGCCTGGATGCCCGTTGGCTGGATGCCCGACCGGCTGGATGCCCGACCGGCTGGATGCCCAACCGGCTAGATGCCCAACCGCCGCCTGAGCAGGGTGGCCGTGTGCACCGGCTCGGCGTCGGAGCCGTGGCGGACCTGGGTGCGGCAGCTGAAGCCGTCCGCGACGATCGCGGTGCCCGGGGCGGCGGAGCGCACGGCGGGGAACAGGGTCTCCTCGCCGACCGCCATCGACACGTCGTAGTGGCCGCGTTCGAACCCGAAGTTGCCGGCCAGGCCGCAGCAGCCCTCGAGCAGGGACGCGGTGACGCCGGCCTTCGCCAACAGGTCGCGGTCGGCGTCCAGGCCCAGCTCGGCGTACTGGTGGCAGTGCGGCTGCACGACCGCCCGCTCCACACCGGACGGCGGCCCCGACAGCGGCCCCGACGGCGACCCCGACACCGGCTCAGGCAGCGGCTCCAGCAACGGCGACACGTGCTCGGCGAACGTCCGCACCGACTCCGCCAGCCGCACCACGTCGGGGTCGTCGCCCGCCACCTCCACCGCGTCGGAACGCAGGAACGCCGCGCAGCTCGGCTCCAACCCGACCACCGGCACCCCGTCCCGCGTCCACGGCCGCAGCACCCGCGCCGTCCGCCGCACCACCCGCCGCGCCACGCCCAACTGCCCCGTGGAGAACCACGTCAACCCGCAGCACACCGCCGGCGCGGGCACCTCGACACCCTGACCGACGTGCCCGAGCACCGCCGCCGCGTCGAAGCCGACCTCCGGCTCGAAGTGGTTGGTGAACGTGTCCGGGAACAGCAGCACCCGGTCACCGCCCCCGACCGGGGAGAACCGCGACTGGAACGACCGCACCGGCACGGGCAGCGGCCGTTCCGGGGCCACCCCGCCGAACCGCGCGAACCGGGCGCTCACCCGGTTCACCAGCCGCAGCCGCAGCCACAACGGCAGCCACCCCATCGAGTAGTGCGCCGCCGGCCGCACCCGCCGCCGGTAGTGGTGGTGCAGGAACTCCGCCTTGTACGTGGCCATGTCCACGTCCACCGGGCAGTCCCGCTTGCACCCCTTGCACGCCAGGCACAGGTCCAGCGCCTCACGGACCTCCTCCGACCGCCACCCGCCGCGCACCACCTGCCCGCCCAGCATCTCGAACAGCAGCCGCGCGCGTCCGCGGGTGGAGTGCTTCTCCTCCCGCGTCACCCGGTAGCTCGGGCACATCACCCCGCCGGACGTGTTCAGGCACTTGCCCACCCCGACGCACCGCCGCGTCGCCGCCGCCAGGTCACCGCCATCCGCCCGCAACGCCAGCGCCGCGCGGGTCGGGATCACCGGGGGAGAGACCAGCACCCGCAGGTCGGCGTCCAGCTTCGCCGGCGCGACGATCCGCCCCGGGTTCATCCGGTTCTCCGGGTCGAACGCCGCCTTGAACCGCGCGAACGCCCGGATGGCGGCCGGCGGGTACATCCGGGGCAGCAGCTCCGACCGCGCCTGCCCGTCGCCGTGCTCGCCGGACAACGACCCGCCGTGCGCCACCACGAGGTCCGCCGCGTCCTCCACGAACGACCGGTGCCCCCGCGCGAAGTCGAAGTCGATCCGCACGTGCAGGCAGCCCTCGCCGTAGTGCCCGTACGTGACGCCGCGCCGCCCGTGCCCCGCCAGCAACGCGTCGAACTCCCGCAGGTAGGCGCCCAACCGCTCGGGCGGCACGGCCGCGTCCTCCCACCCGGACCACGCCTCACCGCCGTCCGCCATCCGGGTCGCGAGCCCCGCGCCTTCCTCGCGCACCCGCCACAGCGCGCGCTGCCGCGCCGGATCGGTCACCACCAGGGAGTGCGGCGCGAGCGCGGCGGCCTGGTGCGCGACCGCGTCCTCGGCCGCCTCCACGAACAGCCAGCTCTCACCGCGCGGCAGCAGCCGCCGCGAGCCGCCCGCGGCCCGTGCCAGCTCGACGTTCAGGCCCTCGATCGTGAGCACGTCCAGCTCGCGCAGCGCCGGGGCGAGGTCCGCCGCGTCGTACGGGCCGTCGAACCCGAGCACCGCCAGCACCCGGCGCGGCGGAGCCTCCACCAGGCGCAGGGTCGCGCCCAGCACGGTGACGCACGTGCCCTCGGAGCCGACCAACGCCCTGGTCAGGTCCGGCAAGGCGTCCAGCCGGTACCCGGAGACCCGCCGGTCCAGCGCGGGGAACCACGCCGGGTCCACGTCCGGCAGGTCCAGCGGCGGGGGAGTGCGGGTGTCGAACCGGCGGCCGTCGGCCAGCAGCACGTCCAGCGCGCGCACGTTGTCGCTGGTCTTGCCCCAGGCGACGGAGTGCGCGCCGCACGCGTCGTTGCCGATCATCCCGCCGAGCGTGCAGCGCGAGTGGGTGGACGGATCGGGCCCGAACACCAGCCCGTGCGGCCGGGCCTCGTCGTTGAGCCGGTCCAGCACCACCCCCGGCCGGACCACCGCGATCCGCTCGTCCGGGTCGATCGAGATCACCTGGTCGAGGTAGCGGGAGAAGTCGATCACCATCCCGGCGCCCGCCGAGTTGCCCGCGATCGACGTGCCCGCGCCCCGGTTCGTGATCGGCACGCCGTGCTCGGCGGCCACCCCCACCGCGGCCACGACCGCGTCCACCGTCCGGGGTCTGACCACGACCGTTGGCACGTGCCGGTAGTTGGAGGCGTCGACGGAGTAGAGGGCGCGGTCGGCCGGGTCGGCGAGCACGTCGCCGTGCACCGCCGCCCGGAGTCGCTCGACGAAACCGGTCACGGACCGATTGTGATCCACCTCCGGCCGATGATGGCGTACCCGTTGGTACGGGATAGCCTCGCCCGCATCAACCTTCCCCTTCTCAACCAGCAGTGATGGGAGCAAGCGTGTCGAGGTCCGTTCTGGTCACCGGAGGCAACCGGGGCATCGGCCTGGCGATCGCGCGCGCGTTCGCCGCGCAGGGCGACAAGGTCGCGGTCACGCACCGCGGGTCCGGCGCGCCCGAGGGCCTGCTCGGTGTCAAGTGCGACGTGACCGGCTCCGCCGAGGTCGACGCGGCGTTCGCCGAGGTCGAGGCGGCGCACGGACCGGTCGAGGTGCTCGTGGCCAACGCGGGCATCACCGACGACACGCTGCTGCTGCGGATGACCGACGAGCAGTTCACCCGCGTCCTCGACGCCAACCTGACCGGCGCGTTCCGGGTCGCGCAGCGGGCGTCCAGGGGGATGCTGCGCAAGCGCTACGGCCGGATCGTGTTCATCTCGTCCGTGGTCGGCCTCGCCGGCGGCGCGGGCCAGGTCAACTACGCGGCGAGCAAGGCGGGCATGGTCGGCGTCGCCCGCTCGATCGCCCGTGAGCTGGGCAGCCGCAACATCACCGCGAACGTCGTCGCGCCCGGGTTCATCACCACGGACATGACCGACGCGCTGCCCGAGGAGCGCCGGGACCAGATCCTCGCCCAGGTGCCGGCGGGCCGTTACGGCACGACCGACGAGATCGCCGCCGCCGTCACGTTCCTGGCCTCCGACGCCGCCGCCTACATCACCGGCGCGGTGCTGCCGGTCGACGGCGGCCTCGGCATGGGCCACTGAGGACGCCGGACCCACCGACTTCCCACCAAGCACAACATTCCGGAGGACGTTTCAGTGACGGGACTGCTCGAAGGCAAGCGGCTGCTGGTCACCGGGGTGATCACGGACGCGTCGATCGCCTTCCACGTGGCCAGGGTCGCGCAGGAGCAGGGCGCGCAGGTCGTGTTGACCGGCTTCGGCCGGATGACCCTGGTGGAGCGCATCGCCAAGCGCCTGCCGCAGGTCGCGCCGGTGGTCGAGCTGGACGTGCAGAACCAGGAGCACCTGGACACGCTGGCCGACCGGGTCCGCGAGCACGTGGACGGCCTCGACGGCGTCGTGCACGCCGTCGGCTACGCGCCGCCGTCGTGCCTGGGCGCGCCGTTCATGGACGCGCCGTGGGAGGACGTGGCCACGGCCATGCACGTCTCGGCGTACTCCTACAAGGCGCTGGTGCAGGCCGCCCTGCCGCTGATGGGCCGCGGCGCGTCCGTGGTCGGCCTCGACTTCGACGCCCGCCAGGCGTGGCCCGCCTACAACTGGATGGGCGCGGCCAAGGCGGCGTTCGAGTCGATCAACCGCTACATGGCGCGCGACCTGGGCCCGCAGGGCATCCGGGTGAACCTCGTCTCGGCCGGCCCGGTGCGCACGATGGCCGCCAAGTCGATCCCCGGCTTCTCGGACCTGGAGTCCATGTGGGCCGAGCGGGCGCCGCTGGGCTGGAACGTGGACGACCCGACGCCGGTCGCCCAGTCGGTGTGCGGGCTGCTGTCCGACTGGTTCCCCGCCACCACCGGCTCGATGGTGTTCGTCGACGGCGGCGTGCACTTCCTGGGCCTCTGACCCACGGCCCGGCACGGGTGCCGGGTCGGCGTGCGATCGATCACGCCGACCCGGTTGTGCGGCCTCCGCGCTCCGGCGCGAGGATGTCCGGGTGAGTTACGACGCGCTGCTCTGGCTGTCCTTCGGCGGACCGGAAGGACCCGGGGACGTCCGCCCCTTCCTGGAGAACGTGACCCGCGGTCGCGGCGTCCCGCCCGAGCGGCTGGACGAGGTCGAGCAGCACTACCAGCACTTCGGCGGCGTGTCGCCGATCAACGCGCTCAACCGGGCGGCGATCGAGGCCGTGCGCGGTCTGGTCGACCTGCCGATCTACTTCGGCAACCGCAACTGGCACCCGATGGTCGAGGACACGCTCGCCGAGATGAAGGCCGCGGGCGTCCGGCGCGCCCTCGTCTTCCCGACCAGCGCGTACGGCGGCTACTCGGCGTGCCGGCAGTACGACGAGGACGTCCTGCGGGCCCGTGCGTCCGTCGAGGACGCCCCCGAGCTGGTCAAGCTGCGCCAGTTCTTCGACCACCCGCTGTTCGTCGAGTCGTTCGCGGACGCCGTGCGCGCCGCCGCGTCCGGACTGCCCGCCGCCGACGACCGGCCCGGAGCGGACTACCGACTGGTGTTCACGGCGCACTCGGTGCCGGTGTCGGCGGACAAGGCCGCCGGACCGCCCGAGGACGGCGGGCACCTCTACTCCCGGCAGGTCGCCGAGGCGTCCCGGCTGGTCGCCGCCGCCGTGGGCGTCCCCGAGTTCGACGTCGTGTGGCAGTCGCGGTCCGGTCCGCCGCAGGTCCCGTGGCTGGAGCCGGACGTCGTGGACCACATCGAGGCCCTGTACGACAAGGGCGTGCGGAACGTGGTCGTGTGCCCGATCGGGTTCGTCAGCGACCACCTCGAAGTGGTGTGGGACCTCGACACGGAGGCCCGTGAACGCGCCCAGGAACTGGGGATGGGCTTCGCCCGCGCCGCCACGCCCAACGACGACCCCAGGTTCGCCGAGATGGTGGCCGAACTGGTCGCCGAGCAGGTGTCCGACGGGCCGGTGCGCAAGCTGTCGGACTTCCGGGTCCTCGGGTGCACCACCAACGGCGCGTTCTGCGCCACGCGCTGCTGCGAGCCCGCGAAGCGCCCGGGAGCGGGCCGGTGAGCGTCGACTTCAGCTGGTCGCCCCGGCCCGCGGACTGGCGTGACGCGCTGGGCATCGCCGTGCCCCTGTACCGGTGGGCGCCGTGGTTCGGCGCGGCGCTCGGCGTGCTGGGCGTCGTCGTGCTCGCGATGGGCATGACGTGGGCGGGCGTGTTCGGGCTCACCCTTGCTGTGATCATCATCGCACTCGTGCCGGTGGGCACCGCGGTGAACTTCCACAACCACCCGCTCGCGGCGAAGACCGTGACAGGCACGGCGGACTCCCACTCGCTGCGGATGTCCATCGGCGAGGCGGCGCGCAGCGAGCTGAACTGGGCCGAACTGCCCGGCTGGGTGGAGACGGCGCGCGGCTTCGTGCTCAAGACCGGCACGACCGCCCTGTACGCCGTGCCGCGCCGCGCGTTCGCCGACGACGAAGCGGTGGCGGCGTTCCGCTCCCTGCTGGCCGAACACGTCGGCCCGGCGGCCTGACGCGTCCGAACGGCCGCGTACCCTCGGCAGTCGTGTCTTGTGCGAGTGCGACGCTGGTCGTGTGGACGTCCGCCTGGCTGCATGGTGCGGCCGCGGCCGACGACGTCCTCGACGCCCTGGGGTTCTGGGCCGAGCTGCACGAGGTGGCCGCGGACGACGACGGCACCGCGACCGCTCTCGACCTGCCGGGCCCGGACGAGGTCCCGGTGGGCCCCGCCCTGCTGCTGGCGTCGCTGCGCCGCGCCTCCGCCACCACGGCCAGGCTGGTGATCCCCGTGCCCGGCGACGTCCGCGGGCTGGGCGGTAGCGGCCCGCTGTCCAAGTGCGCGCTGCGCGCCGGTCAGGCCGCAGTGCTGCCCGAGGTCGGCGTGGGCCTGGTGCCCGCGCTGGTGGCCGACGGGGTGATGCGGTGGACGGTGTTCGACCTGCCGTCCGCGCCCGGCGGCGAGCACGTGCCCATCGCCGAGGCCGAGCACGGCCTGGCGTCCGCCATGCGCGAGGCGGCCACCGCGCTGGTGACGCTGGACGTGGCGCGGCACCGGCCGAACGTGCGGGCGGAGATCGCCGAGCTGTCCGCGGAGCACACGAAGGTCGAGTGGCCGGCGGGGATGCCGCCGCGTGCCCTGCGCGTGCTCCAGCGCGCCTCGGAGGTGGCCGCGATCCTCACCGTGGCGGCGTCCGACGCGCCCGGCGGGGCGGTGTCGGCGACGGCGACGCGGGCCCGTGACGAAGCCCTGCGGCCGTTGTCCGAGGCGGTGCGGCGGGCTCGGCTCGCGGCCGTGGACGAGGCCGTCCGAGTCCTTTCGGATCAGGGCGCCGGCCGCCATTAGGCGGGTGGGCGCTCGTCGAACGTTCGACGGACCGTGTCGAATATTCGACAATTGTTCGACGGGTTGCGAAATGTTGCGCGCCGCTATCGCCGACCATCGCGTCGGGTGAGCCCCCGGGAAGTCGATCCGAAGTCCACGTCGAACTATCCCGGATCGGCGGGTGCAATGGGCCGTACAGGTGATCGGCGCCGCATCCGTTTGCCATCGGAATCGATTCCGGGTTGCTTCACCCTGGCAATCCCATTGGTGAATGAAGTACCGTAACCGCAGGTCAGGGGCTTTGGGGCGCGGTACGCGTACGGGTATAGCCCCGGATTATCTCCAGGTCAACCCCTCGTCAACACGACATGTCATGCGTTACCGTTCGTTCTGGGAGCGCTCCCAGTCCCCAGCTGTTTCGGTCTTGCGTCGGATCCCGAGTCGGCGAAATGACCTGGGAGCGCTCCCAGATGGCGGGTTGCACGCAAGGAGGCGATGCATGAGTCTGCGCACTTTTGTACGGTCCCGGAAATTCACCGGAGCATTGGCGGTGACCTCGGTGGCGGCCCTGTCCGTAGCCGGGGTAGTGGCCTCTACGGCCACCGCCAACGCTGCTCCCGGTTGCCGGGTCGCGTATTCGATCAGTAGTCAGTGGCAAGGCGGATTCGGCGCCAACGTCACGGTCACCAACCTGGGTGACGCCATCTCCGGCGGTTGGACGCTGGAGTGGGACTTCGCCGCCGGCCAGACGGTCCAGCAGGGGTGGAATGGCAACTTCTCCCAGTCTGGTGCCCGGGTGACGGTCCGCAACCCCTCGTGGGCCGCGAGCCTCGGCACCGGCGCGACCGTCACCCCTGGCTTCAACGGCTCGTGGAACGGGTCCAACCCGGCTCCCACGCAGTTCCGGCTGAACGGGACGGTCTGCACGGGGAACATCAGCACCACGACCACGACGTCGACCACGACGAGCACGTCGACCTCGACGAGCACGTCCACGACGACGACCACCACGTCCAACAACCCGGGTGGTCCGAGGGTCGACAACCCGTACGTCGGCGCCGGTGTGTACGTGAACCCGCAGTGGTCGCGTCTCGCCGCGGCCGAGCCGGGTGGCTCGCGTGTCGCGAACCAGCCGACCGGTGTGTGGCTGGACCGGACCAGCGCGATCCACGGCAACGGCTCGCCGACGACCGGCACGATGGGTCTGGCGGACCACCTGAACGAGGCTGAGAAGCAGCGCGCCGCCCGTGCGGACGGTCAGCTGGTCTTCCAGTTCGTGGTCTACAACCTGCCCGGTCGCGACTGCGCGGCGCTGGCGTCCAACGGTGAGCTCGGGCCGACAGAGATCGGCAAGTACAAGACCGAGTACATCGACGTGATCTCCAGCATCGTCGCGCGGCCCGAGTACTCGAAGCTGCGCATCGTCGCGGTCATCGAGATCGACTCGCTGCCGAACCTGGTGACGAACGTGACGCCGCGTACGACCGCGACGCCGAACTGCGACGTGATGAAGGCGAACGGCAACTACGTCGAGGGCGTCTCGTACGCGCTCGGCAAGCTCGGCGCCGTCTCCAACGTGTACAACTACATCGACGCCGGCCACCACGGCTGGATCGGTTGGGGCGACACGGTCGCGGAGTACGACAACTTCTACGCCTCGGCGAAGATGTTCGCGTCCCTCCTCGGCAAGAACGGCGCCACGAAGGACAAGATCCACGGCTTCATCACCAACACGGCGAACTACTCCGCGCTGGAGGAGCCGTTCTGGACGGTCGACGACCTCGTCGGTGGCCGCCCGGTGAAGGAGTCGGCGACGTGGGTCGACTGGAACGACTTCAACGGTGAGGTGGGCTTCGCCCAGGCGATGCGCGCCGAGCTGGTGAAGCAGGGCTTCGACAGCGGCATCGGCATGCTGATCGACACCTCGCGCAACGGCTGGGGCGGCCCGAACCGGCCCACCGCGAAGTCGACCGCGACCAACGCGAACGACTACGTGAACCAGTCGCGCATCGACCGTCGTCACCAGAAGGGCAACTGGTGCAACCAGGCCGGTGCCGGTCTGGGCGAGCGTCCGAAGGCCGCGCCGAAGCCCGGTATCGACGCCTACGTCTGGATCAAGCCGCCGGGTGAGTCCGACGGTTCGAGCACGCAGATCCCGAACGACGAGGGCAAGGGCTTCGACCGGATGTGCGACCCGACCTACGGTGGCAACGTCCGCAACGGCAACAACCCCTCGGGTGCCCTGGCCAACGCCCCGGTTTCGGGTCACTGGTTCTCGGCCCAGTTCCAGGAGCTCATGGCCAACGCCTACCCGGCGCTGTGACCACGAGCTGACTGGCACGACAACTGAATAGCTCCGCACTCCGTAGGCGGCGTCCTCTCTGGACGCCGCCTACGGGCGTTTATCCGGTTGCGGCGGTGATTAGCGTGAGATCGGTGGACGTCGAAGAGATCACCGCGCGGTTGGCGCTCCGGTTCGGCCCGTCGGTCGCCCCGTGGTGTGCGCGGGTGCCGGAGCGGGCGGCTTCGGTCGCCGCACGCTGGGGTCTCACGCTGGGCGGCATGATGCCGCAGGGCGCGTCGTCGGTCGTGGTGGAGTGCGAGCGGTCGGACGGTGGCGGGGCGGCGCTCAAGCTCAGCCCGGACGCCGGTTTCCTGGCCGAGCAGGCGGCCGTGCTGCGGCTGTTCGCCCCGTCCGGTCGGGTGCCCGCCGTGCTGGCGGAGGACGACGGCGTGCTGCTGATGGAGGCGGTCCGGCCGGGCACGATGGCCGAGGAGCTGCCGACCCCGCCGACGCCGGAGGAGTGGGCGGAACTCGCCGCGGCACTGCACACCGTGCCGGACTCCGGTGGACCGCGGCTGGAGCTGCGCGCCCGGTGCGCGGAGTTCTACACCCGCATCGGCAGGCGCCTGGCGGATCCGGACGTCGCCGCCCACATCTCGCCGGAGACGTGGGACCGAGCCCGGAACCGCTGCCGCGCCCTCCTGGACGACCAGCCGCGCGTGCTGCTGCACGGTGACCTGCACCTGGGCAACGTGCTGGACGGTGGTCCGGAACGGGGTTTGGTGGCGATCGACCCCCGGGCGTGCGTCGGCGACCCGTGCTTCGACGTCGTGGACTACGTCCTCGACGCGGCGGGCCGCGAAGGCGTCGCCGACCGCGCCAAGCGGGTGGCCGTGGCAGCGTCCCTCGACCTCGACCGCCTGTACGAGTGGTGCCGTGCGCTGGCCCCCGTCCTCGCCATCGCCACCCTCGACGACGAAGCCGCCCTCACGGAACTGCTGACCCTGTCCCGGTGACCGCAGTCCCCGGCGCGCTCTGCCTGGCGCGCCCGGCCTGGCGCACTTGGCCTGGCGGGTTCGAACCCGGTGCGCCGGCGCTGCCGGTCGATCCGCCGTCCAGCGCCGATCCGCCGAACGCTGTCGCAGAAGTCCCCGCCCAGGGGACCCCTGTTCTTGATCTTGCCGGCAGGGTCCGACAATTCCGGGCCGCTACCCGCACGTTCCGCCCCCCACGTTCCTCACGCTTGCGCTTCTCCACCCGTTGGAGCTGCTCTACGTCGACCGACGACCCATCAGTGCGTAGGTTCGGAGGGGTGACTTCCGACCTCCCCACCACCGCAGGCGCCCTCCGCGCGGCAGGCCACCTGCCGCGCGGGGTGAAGGCCGAGATCCGGGAAAACCTGCTGGCCGCACTCCGCGAGGGCCGTGACCCGTGGCCCGGCATCGTCGGGTTCGACCGGACCGTCCTCCCGCAGCTGGAGCGCGCCCTCCTCGCGGGCCACGACGTGGTGCTCCTCGGCGAACGGGGCCAGGGCAAGACGCGCCTGCTGCGCACCATCGTCGGCCTGCTGGACGAGTGGACCCCGGTGATCGCGGGAGCCGAGCTGAACGAGCACCCGCTCGACCCGATCACCCCCGAGTCCAAGCGCCGCGCCCGGCAGCTGGGCGACGAGCTGCCCGTGGAGTGGAAGCACCGCGACGAGAGGTTCGCCGAGAAGCTGGCCACGCCCGACACCAGCGTCGGCGACCTGGTCGGCGACGTCGACCCGGTCAAGGTCGCGCAGGGCCGCAGCCTGGGCGACCCGGAGACCATCCACTACGGCCTCCTGCCCCGCTCGCACCGCGGCATCATCGCCGTCAACGAGCTGCCCGACCTGGCCGAACGCATCCAGGTCGCCCTCCTGAACGTGATGGAGGAACGCGACATCCAGATCCGCGGCTACACGCTGCGGCTCCCGCTGGACGTCCTCCTCGTCGCCACCGCCAACCCCGAGGACTACACGAACCGCGGCCGGATCATCACCCCGCTCAAGGACCGGTTCGGCGCCGAGATCCGCACCCACTACCCGCTGGAGATCGGCGCCGAGATCGACCTGGTGCGCCAGGAGGCCCACCTGGTCGCCGAGGTCGGCGACCACCTGCTGGAGGTCATCGCGCGGTTCGTCCGGCACCTGCGCGAGTCGTCCTCGATCGATCAGCGGTCCGGCGTGTCGGCGCGGTTCGCGGTCGCCGCGGCGGAGACGGTCGCGGCGAGTGCCCTGCGGCGCAGCGCGCTGATCGGCGAGAACCCGCCCATCGCCCGCCCGGTCGACCTCGACTCGGTGCCCGAGGTGCTGCGCGGGAAGCTGGAGTTCGAGGCCGGCGAGGAGGGCCGCGAGCAGGAGGTGCTGGTCCACCTGCTGCGCCGGGCCGTCGCGGACACGGCGCGGTCGACGTTCGCGGGGATCAACCTGCGGCCGTTGGCCGAGCTGGTGTCCGATGGCCACCCGGTCGCGACCGGTGAACGGGTGCACGCGGGCGACCTGCTGGCCGCGCTGCCCGAGCTGCCGGTGCTGCACGAGGTCGCGGAGCGCACGGGCGCCGGGCCGAAGGACCCGGTGGGGCGCATCGCGTCGGCCGTGGAGCTGGCGCTGGAATCGCTCTACCTCACCCGCCGGCTCGCCAAGGACAGCGACGACGACCGGACGGTGTACGGATGAGCACCTACCGGTACGGCCGGTACGCGGACGGACCGGACCCGCTCGCCCCGCCGACCGACCTGCGCGCGGCCATGGACGAGCTGGGCCGGGAGGTCATGGAGGGCGCGTCGCCCGAGTCGGCGTTGCGCGAGCTGCTGCGCCGAGGACTGCCCGGGAACCGGGGCCTGGACGACCTGACCGCGCGGCTGTGGCAGAAGCGCGCCGCGCTGACCAGGCGGAACAAGTTGGACGGCACGCTCCAGGAGGTCCAGCGGCTGCTGGAGGAGGCGTTGCGGGCCGAACGGGCGGCGCTGTTCCCGGACCCGGACGACGACGCGCGGTTCCGCGAGGCGCAGCTGGACGCGTTGCCGCAGTCGGCCGCCGCGGCGGTGGGCGAGCTGGCCGAGTACGACTGGCGGTCGCCGCAGGCCCGCGAGTCCTACGAGCAGATCCGGAACCTCCTCGGCCGGGAGCTGATGGACCAGCGGTTCCAGGGCATGAAGCGGGCGATGGAGGACGTCCGGCCCGAGGACGTCCAGCGCATCCAGGCCATGCTCGACGACCTGAACGACCTGCTCGCCGCGCACGCCCGAGGCGAGGACACGATGGAGCGGTTCGCCGGGTTCATGCGTGCGCACGGCGAGTTCTTCCCGGAGAACCCGAGGACGGTCGAGGAGCTGGTCGACGCGCTCGCCGCCCGGTCCGCCGCCGCCCAGCGGATGATGAACTCGCTGTCCGACCAGCAGCGCGACGAGCTGTCGGCGTTGTCGCAGCAGGCTTTCGGCAACTCCGGCGTCGGGTCGCAACTGTCCCGGTTGGACTCGTTGTTGCAGGGTCTGCGGCCGGGTGAGGACTGGACCGGGTCGGCGCGGTTCCGGGGCGACAACCCGATGGGCCTGGGCGAGGGCGCGCGGGCGATGGCGGAACTGGCGGAGCTGGACGCGCTGGCCGAGCAGCTGTCCCAGTCGTACCCCGGTGCGCGGCTGGAGGACATCGACCTGGAGGCGTTGGTCCGGCAGCTCGGTGGCGAGGCGGGCGTGGACGCGCGGCGGCTGGCCGAGCTGGAACGCGAGCTGCGGTCGCAGAACCTGCTGGAACGCGCGCCGGACGGTTCGCTCCGGTTGACGCCGAAGGCGTTGCGGCGGTTGGGTGAGACGGCGTTGCGCGGCGTGATCGACAGCGCGCGGCAGCAGGGGCAGCGGGACAACTCGTCGGCGGGCGCGGCCGGTGAGCTGATCGGGTCCACGCGGCCGTGGCAGTTCGGTGACACCGAGCCGTGGAACGTGCCGCGCACGGTGACGAACGCCGTGCTGCGGGCGGCCGGCGGCCCGGTGCGGCTGGACGTGGTGGACGTGGAGGTCAGCGAGGCGGAGCAGCGGTCACGTGCGGCGGTCGCGTTGTGCGTGGACACGTCGTGGTCCATGGTGCAGGACGGCCGGTGGGTGCCCATGAAGCGCACCGCGCTCGCGCTGCACCACCTGGTGCGCACCAGGTTCCGGACGGACGCGTTGGAGCTGATCACGTTCGGCCGGCACGCGGAGACCGTCGACATCGGCCGGCTCACCGCGCTGGAGGGCGTGTGGGAACAGGGCACCAACCTCCACCACGCCCTGCTGCTGGCCGGTCGGCACGTGCGCAAGCACCCGGACGCCCAGCCGGTGGTGCTGGTCGTCACCGACGGCGAACCGACCGCGCACCTGGAGGCGACCGGCGAAGCCGAGTTCCACTACCCGCCCCTGGACCGGACCCTCGGCAAGACGCTGGTGGAGGTCGACGCCCTGGCCCGACTCGGCGCGTCGATCACCGTGTTCCGCCTCGGTGACGACCCGAGGCTGACCGCGTTCGTGGACACCGTGGCCCGCCGTTCCGGTGGCCGGGTGGTCGCGCCGGGTGAGGACGGCCTGGGCGCCGCCGTCGTCAGCGACTACCTGCGCTCCCGGAAGCGCCGTCGCTGACGCTGTCGGCCGTAAGAGAGCGCTCTGACGCAGGGGTGTACGGCAAGCGGTGCCAGGGGGCCGACCGAACGACGACGAGCGGACGGCCGGCGGCTCAGTCCTCCCGGTCCTCCCTGACCTCGTCCTTCGTCTCGCGCTCGCGCTCGGTCGACGCGAGGGCCTTCTCCGTCTTGCCGTCCGCCGGCACCTGGCGCTTTCCCGGGCGGGTCAGCGAGAAGTGCGACTCGTCGCGCATCCGCTCCACCATGTGCGGGTAGTGGAGTTCGAAGGCCGGCCGCTCCGACCGGATGCGGGGCAGTTCGGCGAAGTTGTGCCGGGGCGGCGGGGAGGTCGTCGCCCATTCGAGCGAGTTGCCGAAGCCCCACGGGTCGTCGTGCCCCGCCGGGTCGCCGAAGCGGTAGCTGCGCAGCACGTTCCACACGAACGGCAGCACGGACGCGCCCAGCAGGAACGACCCGATCGTGGAGACGGTGTGCATCAGGGTGAAGCCGTCGCTCTCCAGGTAGTCGGCGTAGCGGCGGGGCATGCCCTCGTTGCCGAGCCAGTGCTGGATCAGGAAGGTCAGGTGGAAGCCGATGAACGTGGTCCAGAAGTGCAGTTTGCCGAGCGGCTCGTTGAGCATCCGGCCGGTCCACTTGGGGAACCAGAAGTAGATGCCGGCGAAAGTGGCGAACACGATGGTGCCGAACAGCACGTAGTGGAAGTGGGCCACGACGAAGTAGGTGTCGGTGACGTGGAAGTCCAGCGGCGGTGAGGCCAGGATGATGCCCGTCAGCCCGCCGAGCAGGAACGTGATGAGGAAACCGATGCTCCACAGCATCGGCGTCTCCAGCGTGATCTGGCCCTTCCACATCGTGCCGATCCAGTTGAAGAACTTGATGCCGGTCGGCACCGCGATCAGGAACGTCATCAGCGAGAAGAACGGCAGCAGCACCGCGCCGGTGGCGAACATGTGGTGCGCCCACACCGCCACCGAGAGCCCGGCGATCGCGAACGTGGCGAAGACCAGCCCCTTGTAGCCGAACAGCGGTTTGCGGCTGAACACCGGGATGATCTCGCTGATGATGCCGAAGAACGGCAGCGCGACGATGTAGACCTCGGGGTGTCCGAAGAACCAGAACAGGTGCTGCCACAGGATCACGCCGCCGTTGGCGGGGTCGAACACGTGCGCGCCCAGGTGGCGGTCGGCCAGCAGCCCGAACAGCGCCGCCGTCAGGATCGGGAACGCGATCAAGATCAGGACGCTGGTGACGAGGATGTTCCAGGTGAAGATCGGCATCCGGAACATCGTCATGCCCGGCGCGCGCAGGCAGCACACCGTGGTGATCATGTTGACCGCGCCGAGGATGGTGCCGAGCCCGGACAGCGCCAAGCCCGTGATCCACAGGTCCGCGCCGACGCCGGGGGAACTGATGGCGGCGCTCAACGGCGTGTAGGCGGTCCAGCCGAAGTCCGCCGCGCCGCCGGGCGTGACGAACCCGGCCATCACGATCAGCCCGCCGAACAGGTACAGCCAGTAGGACAGCGCGTTGAGCCGGGGGAACGCCACGTCGGGCGCGCCGATCTGGAGCGGCAGGATGTAGTTGGCGAACCCGAACACGATCGGCGTCGCGTACAGCAGCAGCATCACCGTGCCGTGCATGGTGAACAGCTGGTTGTACTGCTCGTTGGACAGGAACTGCAACCCCGGCCGGGCCAGCTCGCCCCGCAGCAGCAGCGCCATCACGCCGCCGGCCATGAAGTAGAGGAACGACGTCGTCAGGTAGAGCAGCCCGATCTGCTTCGGGTCCGTCGTCTTGAGCAGACCCAGCAACACGGAGCCCTTGGAGCGCCGTCTGGCCGCCCCCGGATGGGCGATCACGGGTTCCGGCTTGAGCGCGGTCATCCCGCCTCCCTCGTCCCGACGACGTGAGCCAGTCCACATCGTCTCCCGGTGCGCCACGCGCGGCAAACGCACGAGACCGGCGTTCAGCCCGGCCCAGAGGGCTTGACCTGCTGCTCCGCCGCGCCGGACGCCCGTTCGTGGGAGCGCGGCAGCTCCAGCCGACAAGGTGGCGCCGGCTCTTCCCCGCCATGGCCGCTGACGGCGTCGCTCCGACCAGGCGGACGTTCGTCCACCACCCGGCGGGCGAGTTAGGGTCGTGAACATGCAGACCTGGTCATCTACTCCAGTCCCGCGGGTAGCGGGCGAGCCGCGCCCGCTGCGGCTGTTCGACACCGCCACCGGCGAGGTGCGCCCGACCACCCCCGGTGCCACCGCCAGGCTGTACGTCTGCGGCATCACCCCGTACGACGCCACGCACCTGGGGCACGCCGCCACCTACCTGGCGTTCGACCTGGTGCACCGGGTGTGGCTGGACAACGGCCACGACGTGCACTACGTGCAGAACGTCACCGACATCGACGACCCGCTGCTGGAGCGGGCCGAGCGGGACCAGGACGACTGGGTCGTGCTCGGCATGCGGGAGACCGCGCTCTTCCGCGAGGACATGGTGGCGCTGCGGGTGCTGCCGCCGCGCGAGTACGTCGGCGCCGTCGAGTCCATCCCCGAGGTCGTCGAGGCCGTGGCGAAGCTGATGGCGAGCGGGGCCGCGTACCGGGTGGACGACGACGAGTACCCGGACGTGTACTTCGACCAGTCGGCGACCGGCCGGTTCGGCTACGAGTCGAACTACGACCTGGAGACGATGACCAGGTTCTTCGCCGAGCGCGGCGGCGACCCGGACCGGCCGGGCAAGCGGCACCCGCTGGACGCCCTGGTGTGGCGGGCCGCGCGTCCCGGCGAGCCGTCGTGGCCGTCCGAGCTGGGCGCGGGCCGGCCCGGCTGGCACATCGAGTGCAGCGCGATCGCGTTGAACCGGCTCGGCACGTCGTTCGACGTGCAGGGCGGCGGGTCCGACCTGATCTTCCCGCACCACGAGTTCTCCGCCGCGCACGCCGAGTCGTTGACCGGTGACCACCCGTTCGCCCGCCACTACGTGCACGCGGGCATGATCGGGCTGGACGGCGAGAAGATGTCCAAGTCGCGCGGCAACCTGGTGTTCGTGTCCAAGCTGCGGGCCGAGGATGTCGACCCGAACGCGATCCGGCTGGCGTTGTTCTCCGGCCACTACCGCGCCGACCGGGCGTGGAGCGCCGCCCTGCTGGCGGAGGCCGAGGCCCGGCTGGCGAAGTGGCGTCAGGCGGCGGCCCTGGCCTCCGGTCCGAGCGCGGTGGACGTGGTCGCCAGGTTGCGCGACCACCTCGGCGACGACCTGGACACGCCCCGGGCGCTGGCGGCCCTGGACGGCTGGGCGGCGGAGGCGCTGTCGACCGGTGGTTCGGACGCCACCGCGCCGACCCTCTTCCGGGCCGCGGTGGACTCGCTGCTGGGCGTGGAGCTGTAGGCAGGGGTAGCTGGCGAGCCGGGGTATCCGCAGGTAGGACGAGAGCGGGGCCGCCACCCGAAGAGGTGACGGCCCCGCTGGTCACGCGACAGCTCAGACGTCGAGCGTCCAGCTGTTGATGTAGCCCGTGTCCAGGGAAGCCTGGTCGCGGACGCGCAGCTTCCAGGTGCCCGCGGCGGCCTCGGAGGAGGCGTTCACGGTGTAGCTGCGGGTGATGTTGTCGGTGCTGCTGCCGGTGCGGTTGTGCAGGTTGTAGACCGAGCCGTCCGGCGCGACCAGGTCGACGATCAGGTCGCCGATGTAGGTGTGCCGGATGTCCACCTGCACGGTGGTGGCGGACGACGCGTTGCCCGCGCAGTTCAGCGTGATCGAGCTGCTCACGTCGGAGTGGTCGCCGATCGTCACGTCGGTGCCGTTGGTGACCGCGGCGCAGCCGCTGGTCGACGTGACCGACCACGCGAACGTGGTGCTGGCGGTCCGCGCCGCCGCGTCACGCACGGTCGCCGTCACCGAGTACTCGCCCACGGTCGTCGGCGTGCCGGAGATCAGGCCGGACGTGCTGATCGACAGGCCGACGGGCAGGCCCGTGGCCGAGAACGTGTACGGCGCGGTGCCGCCGGTGGCGGACAGCTGCAGGCTGACCGCGGTGCCGACGGCCGTCGACCGGCTGCCCGGGTTGGTGACCGACGGGCCGCTGGGGGTGGAGGCGCCCGTGAACAGCAGCTTGTTCGGCGAGCCGGTGCCCGCGTTGGTGACCTTGTCCGGGGTGGCGGCGGCGACGATCGCCGCGTTCACCGTCGGCGGGGTGGCCGTGGGGTTGTCCGCCAGGTACAGCGCCGCCGCGCCCGCGACGTGCGGAGCCGCCATCGACGTGCCGCTGATGGTGTTGGTGGAGGTGTCGTTCGTCATCCACGCCGAGGTGATGCCCTGGCCGGGCGCGAACAGGTCGGTGCAGGTGCCGTAGTTCGAGAACGAGGCACGCGCGTCGGTGTTGGTCGACGCGTTCACGCTCAGCGCCTCGGCGACCCGGGCCGGCGAGTAGTTGCACGCGTTCGCGTTCGAGTTGCCCGACGCCACCGCGTACGTGATGCCCGACGCGATGGAGTTGCGCACCGCGGTGTCGAGCGCGGAGTCCACGCCGCCGCCGAGCGACATGTTCGCGACGGCCGGCTTGACGGCGTTCTGGGTGACCCAGTTGACGCCGTTCACGACGCCCGCCGTGGTGCCGGAGCCCGCGCAGTTCAGCACCTTGACCGCGATCAGCTGCACGCCCTTGGCCACGCCGTGGGCGGTGCCGCCGACGGTGCCGGCGACGTGCGTGCCGTGGCCGTTGCAGTCGGTGTTGTTGGTGTCGACGGTGTTGGTGCCCCAGGTGGCACGGCCGCCGAAGTCGCTGTGCGTGGTCCGGATGCCCGTGTCGATGATGTACGCCCGCACGTTGCCCGCGGTCGTGGAGTAGTTGTAGGCGTTGTCCATCGGCAGGTTGCGCTGGTCGATCCGGTCCAGGCCCCACGACGGCGGGTTCTGCTGGACCGCGTCCAGCGACACCGGCAGGTCGGCCTGCACGAACGCGACCCGCGGGTCGGCGGCGAGGCGCCTGGCCTGCCCGGCGGACAGCGAGGCGTGGAAGCCGTTGAGGGCGTGCTGCCACGCCACGCGGACCTTGCCGCCGTACTTGCCGACCAGCGAGGACGCGGTCGACGCGGAGTCCGAGCGCGGCGACGCGGCGTCGTTCAGGGCCACGATGTAGGAGCCGGGGACGGCGTCGGCGCGCTCGGCGCCGAGCACGTCGCCCTCGGCGGCCGCCACTCCGGTGTTCGCGAAGGCCAGCGCGGCGGCCGACACGGCGGCCAGACCGAGCACGGCCAGTCTTCTGGTGGTGCGGGCGTCTCCCATAGCAGGGTTCTCCCTCAGGGCAGGGCTGCGCGGCCGTGCCGGGCGGGTGCACCGGTCGGCCTCGCGTTGCAGGGTGGGGACGTTCGCGCGAACTGGGTGTAGCGACCTGGTCACTTGCATGCTCCGCGACGGCACCGACCTGCGAATAGCGCCGATCGTCGGTACTACGCCGAATTCGGCCCGATCACTACGGCCATTCCGAACGGGTCGGGGCCGGGCAGGGCCGAATGCCGGCCGTCAGGAGCCCAGTCGCTCGTCCCGGTACTCCCGCCACTGCTTGAGCATCTTCGGCAGCTCGGCGTGGAAGAACTCGAAGAACATCAGCGTCTCGGCGATGCGCTTGCCCGCGGGCGTCCCGGCGCCGAGCGCGCTGACGCCTTCCTTGAGCGGTCCGGTCATCCGGCGCAGCATCTCGTCCCGGCGGAACAGCGCCTCGTACCAGAGGTCGTCGAGCACCCGGTACAGGTCGCGGCGGGTGCCCGTCTCGCGTTCCCGGCTCACCAGGCCCAGCTGGGTCAGGTACCGGACCGCGCCGGAGATCGCGGCGGGCGACACGCGCAGCACGTCGGCCAGCTCGGCGGCGGTCATCTCGCCGGAGTCGGTGGCGAGCAGCGCGACGAACACCCGGGCCGGCATCCGCGGCATGCCCGACTCGGTGAACACCGAGGAGAAGCGCTCGATGAAGCGCAGCACGGCCTGGTCGTCCCGCCCGTCCACCTGTGTCACCGCCGGATCATCCCTTCGTGGTCCCTCGGACGGCTGGCAGTTTATACGCTTCCTTAACTTCACGACTTTGTGAAACGACTGTAGCTTACCGCTCATGACTGCTGCGATATCCGTGTCGGGCCTGGTCAAGACGTTCGGGGCGACGCGTGCGCTGGACGGGCTGGACCTCACCGTCCACGAGGGGGAGGTGCACGGCTTCCTCGGCCCGAACGGGTCGGGCAAGTCGACCACCATCCGGGTCCTGCTGGGTCTGCTGCGCGCCGACGCCGGCTCCGCGTCGCTGCTGGGCGGCGATCCGTGGCGCGACACCGCCGAACTGCACCGCCGGCTGGCCTACGTGCCGGGCGACGTGAGCCTGTGGCCGAACCTGACCGGCGGCGAGGTGATCGACCTGCTGGGCAGGCTGCGCGGCGGGCTGAACGAGAAGCGCCGGGCCGAACTGCTGGAGCGCTTCGAGCTGGACCCGCGCAAGAAGGGCCGCGCCTACTCGAAGGGGAACCGGCAGAAGGTGGCGCTGGTCGCCGCGCTGGCCTCGGACGTGGAGCTGCTGATCCTGGACGAGCCGACCTCCGGGCTGGACCCGCTGATGGAGGCCGTGTTCCAGGAGGCCGTCAACGAGCTGCGCGGCCGGCGGACCGTGCTGCTGTCCAGCCACATCCTGGCCGAGGTCGAGGCGCTGTGCGACCGGGTCAGCATCATCCGCAACGGCCGCACGGTCGAGAGCGGCACGCTGGCCGACCTGCGCCACCTCACCCGCACCAGCGTGTCCGCCGAACTCGTGGGCGCGCCGAACGGGCTGGCCGGGCTGCCCGGCGTGCACGACCTCGAGGTGGACGGCCTGCGGGTCAAGTTCGAGGTGGACACCGACCACCTCGACACGGCGCTGCGCGCGTTGGTCGGCAGCGGCGTCCGCGCGCTGACCAGCCAGCCGCCCACGCTGGAGGAGTTGTTCCTCCGCCACTACGAGGACGAGGCGCCGGCCGGAGGGGTCGAGGAGGCGATGTCGTCGTGACGGGGCTCGGTTCGCTGGTGCGCCTCGCCCTGCGCCGCGACCGGCTGCTGCTCGCCGCCTGGATCATCGGCCTGGTCGGCATCACGCTGTCCACCGCGTCGACCCTCGAAGAGCTGTACGGCTCGGCCGACTCGCGGCAGCAACTGGCCGCGACGGCGGGCGGCAACCCCGCGTTCCTGGCCATGCTCGGCCCGTTGCACGACGCGTCGACCATCGGCGGCGTGCTGGCCTGGCGGTGGGGCGTGTTCGGCTCGCTGCTGATCGGCCTGATGTGCATGTTCCTGGTCACCCGGCACACCAGGGCCGAGGAGGAGAGCGGCCGGCTGGAGCTGATCGGCTCGGCCGTCGTCGCCCGGCACGCGCCGCTGGTCGCGGCCGTGGTCGTGGCGCTGCTGGCGAGCACCCTGATCGGCCTGCTGATCGCGTTCGGGCTGCTGGGCCTGGGTCAGTCGGCGTCCGGGTCGTTCGCGTTCGGCCTCGCCTTCATGTCCGCCGGCTGGGTGTTCACGGGTGTCGGCGCGGTCAGCGCGCAGCTGTCGGAGAGCGCCCGGACCTGCAACTCGATCTCCGGCGCCGTGCTCGGCACCGCCTACCTGCTGCGCGCCGTCGGTGACGCGGCGGGCGAGCAGGGGCCGACGTGGCTGACGTGGCTGTCGCCGTTGGGCTGGGTGCAGCAGACCAGGGCGTTCGCGGGCGACCGGTACTGGGTGCTGCTCCTGCCGCTGGTGTTGTTCGCGGTGCTGCTGGTGACCGCGTCGATGCTGGTGACGAAGCGCGACCTCGGCGGTGGCCTGCTGGCGACCCGGCTCGGCCCGGCCCGCGCCCCCGGCTCGTTGGGCAGCGCGTTCGGCCTGGCCTGGCGGTTGCAGCGGGGCATGCTGATCGGCTGGACGCTGAGCCTGTTCGGGCTGGGCGCCGTCTACGGGTCGGTCGCGCGCGGCGTCGAGGAGATGCTCCAGGCCAACCCGGCGATGGAGAAGATCCTCTCGCAGATGGGCGGCGCCGGCGCGATCGTGGACGTCTACCTGGCGTCGATCGTCGGCATCATCGCCCTGTTCAGCGCGATCTACGTGGTGCAGGCGACGTTGCGGCTGCGCACCGAGGAGACCGAGTTCCGAGCCGAGGCGGTGCTGGCCACGCCGGTCACCCGGTACGCGTGGGTCGGCAGCCACCTGGCGTTCGCCACCGCCGGCACGGCCGTCGTGCTGGCCGCCGCCGGTGCCGGTGCGGGCCTGGTGCACGGCGCCCGCGTCGGTGACGTCGGCGGGCAGGTCGTCCGGCTGGTGGGCGCGGCGCTGACGCACGTGCCGGCGGTGTGGGTGGTCGCGGGTCTCGCGCTGGCGTTGTTCGCGCTGGTGCCGAAGCTGGCGTCGGCGAGCTGGGCGGTGATCGTGGTGTTCCTGGTGCTCGGTCAGCTGGGGCCGCTGCTCCAGCTCGACCAGTGGGCGATGGACCTCTCGCCGTTCACGCACATCCCGAAGGTGCCGGGCGCGGACGTCACCGCGGCCCCGCTGCTGTGGCTGACCGTGATCGCGGCGGCGCTCGTTGCGGTCGGGCTGATCGGGTTCCGGCGGCGGGACGTCGGCTAGGAACCTGAAAGGGCTCTTTCGAAAGTCCTCTTTCAGGTCTACCGTCGGGGTCATGGATCTCCCCAGGCCCCGACGGGTCACCGACGTCGACGCGCTGAAGGCGCTGGCCCACCCGCTGCGCGTGTCGTTGCTGAACCACCTCGTCGCGGTGGGCCCGCGCACGGCGAGCGAGTGCGCCGAGGCCGTCGGGTCGACCGCGTCGAACTGCAGCTGGCACCTGCGGCAGCTCGCGAAGGCCGGGTTCGTGGAACGCGTGGAGGCCGGTGACGGCCGCGAACGGCCATGGCGGGCCACGTCGGTCGGCTACGACATCGGCGGGTTCGACGAGGACCCGGAGGTCCGCGCCCAGCAGGACGCGCTGGTCGCGTTGCAGCTCAACGAGGAGAACCGGCTCGCGCAGCGGTTCCTCGACCGGCAGCACGAGCTGCCGCGCGAGTGGCTGGAGGCCTCCGGGCTGCACGGCTACACGGTCAACGTCACGGCCGAGGAGCTGACCGGCCTGCTCGGCGTGATCGACGACCTCCTGCGCCCGTACCTGGTGCCGGTGCGTGAGGACGTGCCGGAAGGCGCACTGCCCGCGCACGTCGGCATCCGCGCGTTCCCGCGATGACCGGACCGTTGGCGGTGCCCGCGTTCCGGCGGCTGTGGATCGCCGGGTTCGTCTCCGAGATCGGCGACTGGGTCCTCGTGGTCGCCCTGCCGGTGTACGTGTACCAGCTGACGGGATCCACGGCGGCGACCGCGACGACGTTCGTGGTGGCGCTGCTGCCGAGCCTCGCGCTGTCGCCGCCGGCCGGGGTGCTGGCCGACCGCTGGGACCGGCGGAAGCTGATGCTGCTGGTCAGCCTCGCCCAGGCGGTCACCCTGCTGCCGCTGCTCACCGGCGATCTCGTGCTCGTCAACGTGGTCACGGCGGTGCAGGCCGGGTTGGCCGCGTTGTTCGAACCCGCCAAGAACGCGCTGCTGCCGACGCTCGTGCCGCGCGACCAGGTGCCGGCGGCGAACGGGCTGGTGGGGTTGAACAGCACCCTGGCGCGGCTGGTCGGCGCGTCGCTCGGCGGACTGCTCCTCGGGTACACCGGCTTGGCCGGCGTGGTGCTGGTCGACGTGGCGTCGTTCCTGCTCGCGGCGGTGTTGCTGGCGACTTCGCGGACAGCGGACCCCGCGCGTGAGGTCGGAGAACCGGCGTGGCGGGCCTGGCTGGACGGGCTGCGTGAGGTCCGCGGCCCGCTGCGGCCCATGGTCGCCGTGGTCGGGCTGATGGCGATGGGCCAGGGTCTGTTCGTCGTGCTGTTCGTCGTGTTCGTGACCGACCAGCTCGGCGGGGGAGCGGCCGAGGTGGGGCTCCTGCGGGGCGTGCAGGCGGTCGGCGGTCTGCTCGGCGGTCTGTCGCTCGGCCTGCTGGCTCGGAACCTTCCACCGGGCAGGCTCCTGGGTGTGGCGTTGCTCGGCTACGGCGTGGTCGCGGCGGTCGGCTGGAACGCGCCGCACCTGACCACGGCGCTCGTGTTCTACCTGGCCGCGTTCGCGCTGGTCGGCCTGCCCGGCCTGATCGCGGGCGCCGGGATGATGTCGGTGCTCCAACTGCACACGGTCGACGAGGTGCGCGGTCGGGTGCTGGCCACCTTCGTCAGCCTCCACGACGGCGGTCAGGCGCTCGGCATGGTGCTGGCCGGCGTGCTGACGCCCGTGCTGGGCCTGTCCGTGCTGCTCAACGTCCAGGCTGGTCTCCACCTGGTGGCGGGTGCGCTGGCGCTGGTTCGTCTGGACGTCCGGCGTCCTCGCGTCGCGGCTTGAACCCGAGCAGCAGCGCGGGCGGGACGGCCAGCACCAGCCCGGCGGGCACCAGGAACGCGCTCATCGGATCCAGGTCGTACAGCGGCACGAACGCCACCGGCGACGCCGCGCCGCCCAGGAACCGCAGCGACTGCACCACCGACACCGCCCCGCTCCGGTTGCCTCCCCCGTCGGACAGCACCAGGGCGTTCAGGCTCACGATGACCGCCTGGCTGAACGCGCCCGCCACCGCCCACAACGCGGCGACCGCCACCACCGACGGCAACACCCCGACCCCGGCCAGCAGCACCGCGCCACCCGCCGCGCCGAACAACGCCCACCGCCGCGCCCCGAACCGGTCGATCGCCCACCCCGTGAGCCGCGCGCAGAAGATCCCGACCAGGCCGAACCCGGTCAGCACCAGCCCCCGCTGCCCGGCGCCCAACCCGAACGAGTCGCCGAGCCGCAGCGCCACCAGGAACGACACCCCGCCCAGACAGCCCCAGCCCACGAACCCGACCACGGCCACCCGCAGCGTCCGGAGCTGCCACGCGCTGCGCAGCCGTGGCCGGTCCTCGCCGCGCGGCGGGTCGGCGGGCAGCCCGGCCAGCGCCAGCGCCCCGGCCACCACCGCCGCGCCGACGAACGCCCACCGCCACGACGCCTCCGCCGCCAACCCGCCCAGCAGCGGCGCGGACGTCTGCCCGGCGGCCTGCATGGACGCGAACACCCCCAACGCCCGCCCCAACCGGGCCTGCGGCGTCACCGCCGCGATCGCCGCCAGCAGCAGGGGAGTCGTGAACGCGTTCGCCGCCCCCTGCAAAGCCCGCCCGCCCATCAGGACGGGAAACGACCAAGCCACCGCGCACAGCACCGAGGCGACCGCGTAGACGGCGTAGGCGATCCGGATGGTCCGCCGGGCGCCCCAGCGCGCGCCGAGCGTGCCGGACACCAGCATGAGCAGGGCGAACGGCACCATGTACCCGGTCAACGTGGCCGCCGCCGAGCCGGCCGGGATGCCGTAGTCACTGCCCACCTCGGGCAGCACCGACGACGTCATCGCGCCGCCGAACGGCCCCAGGAACCCACCCGCGTAGAGCGCCGCGAGTCGGATGCGGGAGCGGGACTTGTCCACAGGCGCCGGTCTCACCACCGGAATTGTCGGCCCCTTCTGGCAGGGTTGAAGCAGGGGTCCCCTGGGCGAGCAGGGTTCCGGCAAAGTCGTTTGTGCTGTTCAGGCTCTGAATGTGGGCGGGCACGGCGCTCCGGAGTGATCATGTGAGTGTCTAAGTCGCATGATCTGGGGAGTGCCGTGCCCGCCTTGTCATCCTGCCCGATGCCCGGTGTCGTCGATCGGTTGGCCTCGGTGCCGGCCGGGCAGGTCGCCGACCTGCGGGTCTTTCTGGACCGGGTGCCGGACCCGCGCAGGCGTCGGGGTGTGCGGCATTCGTTGACCTCGATCCTGTCGGTGGCCGCGGCGGCGGTGGCGGCGGGTGCGCGGTCGTTCGCGGCGATCGGTGCCTGGTCGGCCTCGCGGATCTCCGGTCGGGACGCGGGCGAGGCGTTGTCGGCGGTGGCGGTGGACGGCAAGTCGGTGGCCGGAACGTTCGGTCGGGCCGGCGGCAGCGGGGTGCACCTGCTGGCGGCGTTACGTCATGACGACGGGATCGTGGCCGGTCAGCGGCGGGTCCCGGCCGGCGGTGAGTTGGCCGGGTTCGCGCCGCTGCTCGACACCGTCGACCTGGCGGGGGTGGTGGTGACCGCCGACGCGCTGCACACCCAGCGCGACCACGCCCGCTACCTGCACGCCCGCGGGGCGCACTACGTGTTCACCGTCAAGACCGGCTGGCCGAGGGTCTACACCCAACTCGATTCACTGCCCTGGAACGACATGCCCTGCCTGGTCTTCGCCGACCGAGGACACGGCCGCACCGAACTGCGCACCGTCCGGGTCGCCCCGCTCGGAAAGCACGGCTTCGGCGACGTCGACTTCCCCCACGCCGCCACCGCGTTCCTCGTCGAGCGCTACCGGACCTGCCACGCCACCGGCCGGCGCGGCGCCTTCGCCGCGCTCGGGGTCAGCAGCCTGACCGGCGAACACGCCCACCCCGCCCGCATCGCCGACCTGCTGCGGGGCCACTGGCGGATCGAGAACCGGCTGCACTGGGTCCGCGACGTCACCTACGGCGAGGACGCCTCCCGCGTCCGCACCGGAAACGCCCCCAGGGCGATGGCCTCCCTGCGCAACCTCGCCATCAACGCCCTACGACACACCGGCCACACCAACATCGCCGCCGGGTTGCGAACCATGTCCCGCAACCCGGCACGACCACTACAACTACTCGGAATCAACACCTGAACAGCACAAACGACTTTGCCGGAACCCTGCCCTGGGCGAGGACCCCTGCGAAGCCATCGCGCGGCCCGGCTGTCAGTTGCCGGTGCTCGACCGGCTGCCGTTCGACCTGCGGGCGTTTGACCGGCTGCCGTTCGACCAGCCGGTGACGGACCGACTGCCGGTCGACCGGTGCCGGTCGACCGACCTGTGGGCAGTCGGCCGGAGCGGAGTGGTGGCGAGTCTGAGACCGAGTCTGAGCCGGAGTCCGCGGACCAGGGTACGAGCGACCTGGAGGTGGTCGGTCGGGCCGGTTCACATGCCGGTCGGCCCGCGCCCCGGTCCACGCCCGCGCCGCCGCAAGTACCGCTCGAACTCGGCCGCGATGGCGTCACCGCTCGCCTCGGTGATCTGGATCTCCGCGTCCCCGCGCTCCTCCAGAGCCCGCACGTAGTTCCGCACGTCCTCGTCCTCGTCGGCCATCTCGCTGACCGTGCGCTCCCACTCCTCCGCCTGCTCCGGCAGCGCGCCCAGCGGCACCTCGACGTCCAGCACCTCTTCCACCCGGTGCAGCAGCGCCAGCGTGGCCTTCGGCGAGGGAGGCTGGGACACGTAGTGCGGCACGGCGGCCCAGAACGAGATCGCGGGCACCCCCGCCTGCACGCACAGGTCCTGGAAGACGCCGACGATCCCGGTCGGCCCCTCGTACCGGGACCGCTCCAGCCCGAACTTCGCCGCCGCCTCCGCGTCGTACGCCGTCCCCGTCACCGGCACCGGCCGGCTGTGCGGGGTGTCCATCAGCAACGCGCCGAGCGTGACAACCGTGGTCACGCCCAGGTCCTCGATGTGGCCCAGCAGCTCGGCGGCGAACTTCCGCCACCGCATGTTCGGCTCTATCCCGTGCACCAGCACCACGTCGGTGGACGAACCGGGCGGCCGGCAAACCGACAGCCTGGTGGTCGGGAATTCAACCCGTCGGGTGATGCCGTCCACCAGTCGGACTGTGGGACGAGTCACCTGGAAGTCGTAGTAGTCGTCCGGATCGATCTCCGCCAGGGGCGTCGCGTCCCACGTGAGTTGCAGGTGCTCGATCGCCGTGCTGGCGGCGTCGCCAGCATCGTTCCACCCCTCGAACGCCGCCACCATGATCGGATTGGTGAGCGGTTTGCTGGGGTCGAAGGGGGTCTGGGCGGCCTCGTCCGGATCGGTCACGGCGTCAGACTACGACCACTGCCGCAGACCTGACGCCGTAGGCTTGGCGCATGTCGGATCGTGTCACGCCACCTTTTCGGGGCGCGCCGGCCGACCCTCAACGTGACCAGGCCCGATGCCGTGCCCCACGTGCGCCCCGCGACCACCCGGCCGTCGTCGCGGACGCCGTGGAGATCACCACGTTCGGGGCCGATTCACCCAATCGTTCACACGCTTGATCACTGGGGGAAGGTGCGCATGACGGTCGAGGCCGTGCTGTGGGACATGGACGGCACGCTGCTGGACTCGGAGAAGCTGTGGGACATCCCGCTCTACGAGTTCGCCGAGAAGCTGGGCGGCACGCTGTCGCTGGAGACGCGGCACGCGATGGTCGGGTCGAACGTGGCCAGGACCATGGCGTTGCTGTTCGCCGAGGTCGGGATCACGCCGCAGGACGGTGACATCGCGGACGGCGCGGCGTGGATCCAGCGGCGCACCGAGGAGCTGTTCCGCGCCGGGCTGCCGTGGCGGCCGGGCGCGCGCGAGGCGTTGCGGGCGGTACGGGATGCCGGGGTGCCGATGGCGCTGGTGACGTCGACCGAACGGCAGTTGACCGAGGTCGCGCTGGACACGCTCGGGCGGGACCTGTTCGACGTCACGGTGTGCGGCGACGAGGTCGACGGCCTGAACAAGCCGCTGCCGGAGCCGTACCTGAAGGCGGCCCGCCTGCTCGGCGTCGATCCGACCCGGTGCGTGGCGGTCGAGGACTCGCCGACCGGCGCCACCGCCGCCGTGGCCGCCGGCTGCACGGTCCTCGTCGTCCCCTGCGACCTCCCGGTCCCCGAAGGCGAGCACCGCATCTTCCGCGACTCCCTGGTAGGCGTCGACCCCGAGTCCCTAGCCGCCCTCCTCCCCAACTGACCGCGAGTCGTCCACTCCGGCACCCCGAGTCGTCCACTCCGACACCCCGAACCTCGCGCTCACATCCGTCAACGCGCCGCGAACGTGAGGTTCGGAGTGCGCGAGCGTGGGGTTCGGAGTGCTGGAGTGGACGACTCGCGGTGTCCGGGTGGACGACTCGCGCGTCAGGGGGTGGTGGGTGACACGGGGACGCGGCGCGCGGCCGGGTCCACGAGGAGGCCGAACACCACGCCGAGGCCGAGCCACAGCGTGGCCGTCTCGGCCAGGGACGCCAACCTGAAGTCCCACAGCACACTGCCCGGCATGTCCGCCGGAACGGCGTCCGGAGTGGCCGGGAACGCCACCAGCAGCACGACCACCGCCGCCACCACGGCCAACGCCACGGCAGTGGCGCGGACCGGCTGACCGAGGTGCCCGAGCCGGGAAGCCAGGTAGCTCGCCCCGAACGCGACCAGCAGCCCGGCCGCGATCAACCCCAGGTAGAGCACCGTCCGGTACTCCACCGTGTTCGGGTCGCCCACCGCCGGCGGGTTGGCCGGGTACTTCACCGCGGGCAGCAACGCCGCCGCGCCGAACGCCGCCGCCGACAACGTCACGGCCCGCACGAACGGCGCCTTGGACGCGAACCAGCGCCGTGACCCCGCGTAGGCGGTGGCGAACAACGCGCCGACGGCGACACCCACCACGATCGCGGCGAGCACACCGCCGACCACCTGCGTGCCACGGCTGAACAGCTCGCCGTGCCCGTGACCACCGGGCTCCGCCGGCCGTGCCTGTTCGACGGCCAGCGCCGCCCGGATCGGCGCCTCGACCACCAGCACGCCGACCAGGCCTGCGAGCAGCCCGGACACCGCGCCCGCACCGACACCGCGGAGCAGCAGACCTTTGTAGGTGGGCACGTTCGCCCGCATCACGGCGAGCCCTAGTGGCACGGGACGCCGAGTGCGTGGCGCCCGTCGTGGAAGAACTCGTGCACGGTCTCGGCGGCGTGGCCGAGGGCGACGCCGTTCTCCTGGAGGACCAGCCACGTCACCGTCAACGCGACCAGTGCGACGGCATAGGCCCATGTGGGGACGGGCGTGACCCGAGGGTCGGAAACAGCGGGGGACTGCGCGGGGCTCGTCATGACGGCCTCCTCCATACCTCGTGGAAGGTCAACAACAACTCGCGCCGCAGCCGGTCTCCTGACTCCCGGATCGACACCGTCCCCGCGTCTTCCCAGCCGCTCCACGCGGCCAGTGACGTTCTCGGCGGGTTGGCTCCCCGGTCACAGTGGCGAGGACCGCGCCGGATTCCCACCGGCTTCCCGTCCACTGCGGCGCCCGAACCGTAAGTGTCGATCGTGGCCGGGCACAACCGGCCAGACGAGTTGTCGTCTTCTTCACGTCTGCCGGTCAGCGGGGCGGCAGCGGGCAGTCGCCGCAGGTCCCGCCGCCGTCGAGGCGGTAGTACAGGCAGCAGCTGCGCCGGCGGAACACGACCTCGCCGGGGAACGGGATGAAGTCGCCCGTGCCCCGCAACGGTGGATCGGCGAACAACTCCTCGCCCAGCGCCACGCAGTCCGTCGCGATGCCGCTTCGGCTGATCGTGCGCAGCGCGCCCGCTACGGAGGACGCCGCGTTGCCCCACAGCAGTCCGCGTGCCACCGGCGTGATCCCGTGCACCGCTTCGACCACCGGTTCCATCGACTCGGCGATGCCCACGCCCGCGACCGGGTCCTTGAGGCGGACTTGGAGGCCGTCCGGCCGGTAGCGCCACCACAGGTTCGCCGGCCGGACGTCCGGCGCGACCCCGTCGACCGCGCGGGCGGCGACCACCGGGCTGAGCAGCCGCGCGGTGTAGCTGAGGAAGAACAGCGACGCGGCGACGCGTCGTTCGGCCGTGCGGTACCGGGTGGCGATCCGGTCGAGCGCGTCGGGCAGGGCGGGGCCGTGCAGCAGTTCCCGGCCGTCGTGCCAGTCCCCGTCGGCGGGACGGCCGACGTCCAGGACGAAGAACGGGCTGAGGCCGCGGATCTGCCGCAGGGTGGTCAGGACTCGGGCGAACTGGGACACGTGTCCTAGTCTGCCGCCGTGGACGCACTGGGGTTGGGACTGACCCTCGGCTTGGCCGCCGGCATCAGCCCCGGCCCGCTGTTGGTGCTGGTCGTGACGGCGGCGTTGCGCTCGGGCCGGAGGGCCGGCGTGCTGACCGCCTGCGCGCCGCTGGTGTCGGACGCCGTGGTCGTCGCGGTGACGCTGCTCCTGCTGGACCGGTTGCCGGGGCGGGCGCTGGGCGTGCTCGGGGTGGTGGGCGCGGTGTTCGTGGTGTGGAGCGGAGTGCAGACGGTTCGGGAGGCGCGGTCGGCCTCGCTGGGATCCGGCGCCGTGCGCCCGACCGGGGGAGAAGCGGCAGGGACAGGCGCAGCAGGGACGGAGACGGCTGGCGAAGACGCGTCGGCGGGAGGTGCGGCAGCGCGTGATGCGGCCGGAGGCCGTGCTGTGCAGGGGTCGCCGCCAAGGGGACCCCTGAAGTCGATTCTACCGACGGGGTCCGACAATTTCGGTGCGCTGAAGCGGGCGGTGGTGGTCAACCTCCTCAGTCCGCACCCGTGGATCGCCTGGGCGACGGCGCTGGGCCCGCTGATCATCACCACGTGGCGCGAGTCGGCCGGCGCGGGTGCGGCGCTGCTGGGCGGGTTCTACCTGACCCTGGTCGGCGGCAAGATCGTGATCGCCCTGCTCGTCGCGCGCGGGCGCGATCGGTTGGACGACAACGGTTATCGGCGCACGCTCACCTGCGCCGGTGTGCTGCTCGTGCTCGTCGGCATCGCGATGGGAGTCGAGTTCGCGGGGCACCTGCGAACGGGCTGAGTGCGAGGGGGAACCCGTGCGGCAACGCATGCTCCGGGAGCTGGAGCTCCTCGGCGAGGCGACGTCGACCGTGCTCGCCGAGCGGCTCGGCGTGACCAGCTACAACCTGCGATCCTCGAAAGACGGGTTGGGGGGAGAGGTGCCCGAACGTGTCCGCGGCGAGCAGGACCCCGAGCGGCGGTCCACGATCGACGACCCCCAGCGGCTCTGGCTCGCCGAGGACCTGGAGATGTTCGCCCGGTTCGACGCGGTGCGCCACCAACTCGACGCCCGGCGAACTGGCCGCGCTCTTCGAGGACTACCTGACGCTGCTGAAGAGGTACCAGCGCCCCGCCGACCGGGTTCCGGACGGCGCGCGGACCGTGCAGACGCGATTCGTGGTCTTCCCCGACCCCGACCCGGCCCCCGACCGGCCCCGACAAGACCCATGACCGGAGTCCCAGGTCCCGACACCGACACCCGGGACGACACCAACCCCGAGGCCGACGCCAAGCCGGAGGACGACACCAGGCACACCGCCTAGGTAGCCCCGGACCGTCGAGTTGCCCCCTCGACGGTCCGGGCATGGAAGCCGTCACACCTCGCCCACCGGGCGAGCACCGAAGTCACCGCACTTCCTCCGACAGGAGAGCATTTCGTGCTGCCCGCACACAAATCGCCGTCCTCGCCCTGGCCGTCGCCTGCGCACCGGCACAGTGCCGGCCACCGCCGCGCCCGACGACCCGACCAGCGCCGATGTCACCGTCACCAGCGGCGATCACACCTGCACGGCACCATCCTCACCCCGGACAGCGCGACCGGGAGCCCAGCCGTGGTGGCTGCGCAGCCGACCGGGGGTGGACGCGGGCGTGAAGGCCGACCTCATCGGCCCACTCGGGCACACGGCGGACTTCGTCCCCGGCTACCTCGACCTCATGACGTCGTGGATCAACGACCTCGGCGACGGTCCGCCGTCGACGTCCGCCGACGCGCCACCTGCCCAACCCCTCCACAGCGGACCTGTCGCACCGCTCGGCCGGCACGAATCCCCGTGGCTGCACGCGATCCCGGTGATCGTGATGCTCCTGGCGTTCCCGGCACACCCGGAAGCCTCAGCCGTGCGGCGACGGGCGTGCGGTCGAGCGCCCTCGGCAGACCGCTCCCATGGCCGGCACTCCAGTTCGCGGCCGTCGGCGTGCTGGTCGCGACGGCATCCACCATCGCCGCCCGGCGCGGGCAACGGCCAAGCCTCGGCCTGGCAGCACTGTCCGCCAGCGTCGTCTTCCTGCCGTGGGCGGCGTACCCGGGTCTGCACCGGATCTGATCACCGCACGTCAAGGGATGTAGAAGGTCATCAGGTCGCCGCGCACCGGCGGGAACAGGGTGTGCATCAGCTCGGCGTTCGGACCGGGGTAGACGTCCGGCTCCCGCGCGGTCAGACCTTTGATGCCGTGCGGACCGAACAGCAGCGACGCCAGCAGGTCCGGCGCCACGCCCGCACCACCCGCCGCGCCCGGCGCCTGCATGGTGCCGCCCGGCACGATCGGCCCCACCTCACCGGCCTTGAACGGCAGCCGCACGTGCGACCGGTAGAACGAGACCACCGCCTCGCCCTCCTGATCGCCGAGACCGCTGTCCGCCAACCGCCGCCCGAACACCGGCCGAAGGTGGTCCAACAACGCGATCGGGTCGCCGATGCGCACGTAGTAGGAGTTCGCCTCTTCGGGCGCGGGCCCCAGGAACGGCTCCAACGCCGCGCCCGCGAGCGTGCCCGGCCGCTCGTTCACCTCGCTGGCCCCTGTCAACGCGAGCAGCGCGTGCGCGCCGGCCTCGTCCACGGCCGCCACCTCGCACAGCAGGACGCCCTCGTCCGGCGGGGTGGTGCGCCCGGTCGCCACCGGCACGCCGTTCCGCTCGACCAGCCACTCGGTGCTGCCGTCCCGCGCCACCAGCCACCGCCACAGACCGGGGGAGTGCGGCATCCGCAGGTCCGCGCGCGCCTGCTCGGCGTCCTGGAGGCGGACCATCGCCGGGATGTCGTCCGCCGTCGCTTCACGCAGGGTGTGGCCGGCGCCGTCCGGTCGGCCCGTCACCGGACGGGTGGCCGAGATCGGGATCGCGTAGGAGTAGCCGAACAGGCGGTAGAAGTACGGGATCCCGAGCATCACGTTCACCAGGTGACCGCGCGCGGCCGACCGCTCGTGCGCCCAGCCCATCAACGCGCGCACCAGCCCACGGCCCTCGTACGCGCGGTCGGTGGCGACCAGCTCGACCTGACCCGCCGGGATCTCCAGACCGTTCAGGACCAGCGTCTCGTCCAGCAGGGTCGCGGTGGACACGACCTTGTCGCCGTCCACGACGACCGCGCACGCCTCCCAGCCCGCGTCCGGGTCCTCGACCACCAGTCGGTGGTCGACCGCGTCGGCCGGTTCGCCGCGGTCGGTCAGCAGGGCGCCGATCTGGTCCAGGTCTCCCGGTCGTGCGGTCCGCAGCACCAGTCCATCGATCATCCGGGCAGTGTCACGGTGTGCCGCACGCCGCGCCATCGGTTTTTCGCTGGCGTTCCGGCCCGCGCCACCGCAGAATCCGCGCATGCCGTGGCTCCCCGCTGACTTCGCCCACCCGACCCGCGTCCCGCTCGACGGGGGACACCACTTGCGGCCCATCCGCGAGTCCGATGTGGACATCGACTACCCGGCCGTGATGGGCTCCCGGGAGCGGCTGTGGTCGCTGTACGGCGAGCAGTGGGGCTGGCCGCCCGCCGACATGACCCACGAGCAGGACCGCGTCGACCTGGCCCGGCACGAGCGTGAGCAGGACGCGCACGAGTCGTTCAACTACGCGCTGTTCAACGCGGACGAGACCGAGCTGCTGGGGTGCGTCTACATCGACCCCGCCGACGACGCGCTGATCTCGTGGTGGGTCGTGGACGAGTACGTGGGCACGGACCTGGAGCGCGCGCTGGACGAGTTCGTGCCGAAGTGGATCGCCGAGGTGTGGCCGTTCACCAACCCGCGCTACGGGATCTAGCGCCGGCCGTGGCGGCAAGGCGCCCGCGACCGATCCGGGGGTCTGCCTGCCTGCGGCCGTTCGGGGGATGCGAGGATCAGACCCCGTGAAGACCTTCGACGAGCTGTTCGCCGAGCTGAGCGAACGCGCACGCACCCGCCCTGAGGGCTCCGCCACCGCCGCGGCTCTGGAGGCCGGGGTGCATGCGCAGGGCAAGAAGGTGCTGGAGGAGGCCGGCGAGGTGTGGATCGCCGCCGAGCACGAGTCCGACGAGCGCCTGGCCGAAGAGGTCTCCCAGCTGCTGTACCGCGTGCAGGTGCTCATGCTCGGCCGCGGACTGAGCCTCGAAGACGTGTACAAGCACCTGTGATCCTGGAAGCCGCGACGCTCGACGTCCGCCCCGGTCTGGAGGCGGACTTCGAGCTGGCGTTCGCGGAGGCGCGCGGGCTCATCGCGCAGTCGCCCGGGTTCGTCTCGCTGGACCTGCGGCGTTCGGTCGAGCAGCCGTCCCGGTACCTCCTGCTGGTGGGGTGGGAACGGCTGGAGGACCACACTGTCGGCTTCCGCCAGGGGCCGCTGTACCCGCGCTGGAAGGCGCTGCTGCACCACTTCTACGACCCGTTCCCGACCGTGGAGCACTACCGCGAGCTCTGAACGCCCCTCAGTGCTGTTGCAGCAGCTCGATGACCTGGTCATCGGTGGTCTGGTCGAAGTGCCGGTAGAACCGGCCGACCGCGCGGAAGTCGGTGCGGGGGTGCGGGCACACCACCAGGTCGGCGTCGGCTTCCAGCGCCCGCACCGAGTCCGCCGCGCCCACCGGCACCGCGAGCACCAGGCAGCGGGGGTTCTGGGCCCGTGCTTCGCGCAGCGCGGCACGGGCGGTGACGCCGGTGGCCAGGCCGTCGTCCACGACCAGCACGTCACGTCCTTCGAGCCGCATCGGGCCGTCCCCGTACAGCTCCAGCCGCCGCCGGGCCTCACGCCGTTCCGCCTCGCAGGTGTCGGCCATGTCCGCCCGGGTGAGGCCGAGGACCGTCATGGCCTCCTCGTTGAAGATCGGCTCGCCACCGGCGGTGACCGCGCCGACGCCGAACTCGGGCTGACCGGGCGCGCCGATCTTGCGTGCCACGGCCACGCCCAGCTCACCGCCCAGCGCCGAGGCGACCTCCGCCGCCACCGGCACCCCGCCGCGCGCCAGGCCGAGCACGAGGGGATCGGTCCAGGTCTCGTCGGCCAACGTCCGGGCGAGCACCCGGCCGGCGTCGGAACGATCGGTGAACCTCACACCCCCATGGTGCGCGCGTCGGACGGTACCTGCGACCAGGGACCCCTAGCGCTTCCGCACGAAGAGCGACTGCGTCGTCCGCCCCACCGGTCCGTGCTCGTCGTGCAGCACGCTCGTCGCCACGCCGACACCGGACGGCCCGATCACCGTCCGCGCGTCCAGCCCGTACCAACCGCCGACCGGCTCCCGGTGCAGGTGGACGGTCAGGTCCGTGTTGATCGAGTACCACTCGCGGATGTCCACCCGGCTGGACACGCCGCTCGCCGAGTCCGCCACGGTGAACAGGCGCTGCACCGCGCTCGGCTCCTCACCCGCCACCACCCGCACGACCGGTCGCGCCCACACCGCTCCGTCCCCCGGTGTGAAGATGCCGCCGCTCACCGCACGCCACTCCATCGCGGTCAGGTAGCCGCCGATCCGCCACTGCTCCGGGACGGCCATCGGCGCACAACCGTGCGGCGACGCCAACGGCTCGCCCGGCCCGGTCGCCACCGCCGTCGTGTCACCGGTGACGGTCCGCCACGCCCGCGCCCGCAGCACCGGCCGGCCTTCGTGCGCCAGCTCCGCCGCCAGCAGCTCCACCGAACGCCCCGGCCGGTCGACCGACGCCGTCACGGTCAGCTCCGCCACCGGCACCGGCCCCAGCACCTCGAACGTCACCCGCGACAGCATCGTCCCCGGCCGCGGCGCGCACCGCTCCAACGCCCGTACGAGCAGCGCCGAAGGCGGCCCGAGGTGCTGGCTCTCGCTGCTCCACGGCCCGGCGGTGTGCGCGGTGGAGGCGAACCTGTCGTCGTCCAACCGCTCGTAGAAGGCGTCCATCAGTCCGCCCGGTCCAACACCGTCTCCACGCCCGCGTCCGGCTCGGGCCAACCCGGGTACGGCGGCGGTGTGCCGTCGAACGCGGGGCACAGCGCCTTGTGGTCGCAGTAGTCGCACAGCTTGCTCGGGTTCGGCCGGAAGTCGCCGGACTTCGCCGCGCGCAGGATGGCGTCCCAGATCGCCTCCAGCGTGCGCTCGAACCGGGTCAGCTCGGCCTCGTCCGGCTGGTAGGCCAACGCCTGCCGGTCGGCCAGGTACATCAGCCGCAGCTGGCGCGGCACCGCACCCCGCAGCCGCCACAGCACCAGCGCGTAGAACTTCATCTGGAACAACGCCTTGGCCTCGCCGACCTGGCGCGGCGCGGCCCCCGTCTTGTAGTCGACCACCCGGATCTCGCCGGTCGGCGCCACGTCCACCCGGTCGACGTACCCGCGCAGCAGCACACCGGACGGCAGCTCCCACTCCACCAGCAGCTCACGGGCGTCCGCGTCGAACCGGCGCGGGTCCTCCAGGCCGAAGTAGCCGTCCAGCAGGCCTTCCGCCGACGCCAGCCACTCGTCCTGCTCGGGATCGCCCTCGGCGAACAGCTCGGCGAACTCCGGGCGCTCCGCCCGCACCCGTTCCCAAGCCGGGCCGACCAGTGCCCGTGCGGTCTCGGGCACACGTTCGGCGGCGGGCAGGCCGAACAGGTCCTCCAGGACCGCGTGCACCACCGTGCCGCGGACCTGCGCCCTGGTCGGCTTCTCGGGGAGCCGGTCGACGGCGCGGAAGCGGTAGAGCAGCGGGCACTGCTTGAAGTCGCCCGCGCGGGAGGGCGACAGCGCTGGCCTGCGAACAGGGCGCTCGGTGATCGTCGGCACTGCCATGGCCCAGAACCATAGGCCAACCCCCCGACAAGATCGTCTCCCGCGGAGCGCGATCAGCGCCTGCACAGCGGCCGTGGCGTAGTCCTCGGCCTGGATGTCGTCGGTGATGTTCGGCCCGTCTGAGCATCAGGCCGAGCAGGTGGCGGAGACACCGGGCGGTGACACGGGACGCCTCATCCCCGACGGCCTCCGCGCCAGGGTCGGACACGCGCGGAGCAGCGGCGATCCAACACGCCGCTGATACATCCCTGCCCCTAGGCTCGCTCCGTGGCGACGACGGGTAGTTGGCGGCGGCAGGTCGGTCGGGACGGTGGGCTGCCGCTGTTCCGCGCGGCCGGGATCCCGGTGCTGCTCGCGCCCTCGTGGTGGCTCGGCTCGGCGGCCATCGTGGTCCTCTACGCGCCGCTCGTCGGCCGCATCGCACCCGGCACGGGCGGCCTCACCGGCGTGCTCCTCGCCGCCACCTTCGCGATCTTCCTCGGCCTCTCGGTGCTGGCCCACGAACTCGGCCACAGCCTGGTCGCGCTGCGCCTCGGCCTGCCGGTCCGCCGGCTGCGCCTGTTCCTGCTCGGCGGCGTGTCCGAGGTGATGCGCACCCCGACCCGCCCGTCCCACGAAGGCGCGATCGCCGCCGCCGGCCCGATCGTCTCCATAGCGCTGGCCGGCGTGTTCGCGCTGGCCGCCGCCGCCATCCCGTACCCGGACGCCGTCTGGCTGCTGATCGCCCAGACCGCCTTCGCCAACGCCGCCGTCGCGGTGTTCAACCTGCTCCCCGGCCTGCCGCTGGACGGCGGCCGGATCCTGCGCGCGGGCGTGTGGGCCTTCACGGGCCGCCGCTCGGCGGGCACGAAAGCCGCCGTCATCGGTGGCGGCGTGGTGGCCGCGCTGCTCGTCGTGTGGGCGGTCTGGGGCGTCATGGAAGGCGCCGAGGACCGCTGGCTCCGCTTCGGCGTGTGCCTGCTGACCGCGTGGTTCGTGCTGGCCGGCGCCCGCGGCGAGTTCACCGCCGAGCGCCGCAACACCTGGCCGGACGGCCTGACGCTCGGCGAACTCGTCCGCCCCGTCCTCCAGTTGCCGGCCGAGAGCCCGGTGTCGGGCGCGCTCACCGCGTCCGCCGGCCGGGGCGTGGTCCTGGTCCGCGCGGACGGTGTCGCGGCCGGCCTGCTCGACCGGGAGATGGCCCGCCGGCTGGCCAGCACCTCGCCGCACGCGCCCGCCGAGCAGGCGGCCGTGCCGATCCGGCCGGAGACCGTGCTGCTGGCCAACGAGAGCGGCGCCGAAGTGGTGGAACGCGTGCGCGGCACCGCCGCCTGGGAGTACCTGGTCGTGGACCTGGAAGGCCGACCGGCGGGCGTGCTGCGCCGGGAAGACCTCAAGGCCGCGCTGGACCGCCGTTGAGCAAGCCGGCCTCCTGCGCCAGGATCGCCGCCTGCACCCGCGACCGCAGGTCCAGCTTCGTCAACACCCGCGACACGTGCGTCTTCACGGTCGTCTCGCCGATGTGCAGCCTTCGCCCGATCTGGTGATTCGACAGCCCTTCACCGAGGCAGCGCAGCACGTCGGCCTCGCGTTCGGTCAGCGAGTCCAAGCCGGCCGGACGGGACCGGGGCGCGGCCGTCGCGAACTCCCGCATCACCCGCCGGGTCACGCTGGGTGCGAGGACACCGTCACCCGCCGCGACCTGCCGCACCGCGTCCACCAGCGCGGGCGCCTCCACCGACTTCAGCAGGAACCCGGCCGCACCGGCCCGCAGCGCGCCGTGCACGTACTCGTCCAGGTCGAACGTGGTCAGGACCAGCACCTCGCACACGCCGCTGAGCTGCCGGGTCGCCTCGATGCCGTCCACCCCGGGCATCCGGATGTCCATCAGCACGACGTCCGGCCGCGCGCTGGTCGCCAACCGCACCGCCTCGGCGCCGTCACCCGCCTCGCCGACCACCTCGATGCCGTCCGCGCCGCCGAGGATCATCACCAGGCCCGCGCGGATCGCCGCGTGGTCGTCGGCCACCAGCACCCGGATCACAGCGGCAGCTCCGCCCGGACGACCCAGCCGCCGCCGTCGCGTCCGGCGGCGAACGTCCCGCCGACCACGTGCGCGCGTTCCGCCATGCTCACCAACCCCGTCCCCGAGCCCTCCGACCCGCCCGCCGTGCGGCCCACGGTGTTCCGCACGACCACCACCAGCCTCCTGACCTGCCGTTCCAGTGTCACCGACGTGCGCGAGCCGGGCGCGTGCTTCAGGGCGTTCGTCAACGCCTCCTGCACGATCCGGTAGGCGGCGACGTCCACCGCCACCGGCAGCCCGGCCACGTTCGCGCCGCGGAACCCGACGTCCAGCCCGCCGGCGGCGGCCGACTCGACCAGCCTGCCCACGTCCGACAGGCGCACCGCGACCGGCTCGTCCACCGGTTCGTCGGCCCGCAGCACGTCGATCATCATCCGCATCTCCTCCAGCGACCGCACGCTGTTCTCGCGCACCGACTTCAGCACCGTGCGCACGGTCTCCGGGTCCCCCTCGCGCATCGACAGCACCGCCTCCGACTGGATCGCGATCGCCGACAGGTGCCCGGCGACCACGTCGTGCAGGTCACGGGCCATCCGGTTGCGCTCGGCGTTCACCGACGCCCGCCGGTCCAGCTCCGAGATCAGGGCGATCTGCTCGGCGCCCTCCCGGTGCTGCCGCACGTTCGTCGCCCACCACACCGGCACCACGAGCAGCGAGAACACCTGCAACCCGGCGTAGAACGACAGCCGCCAGTCGCCCACCACGGCGACCGCCGCCGCCACGCCCACCGTCGCCGCGGCCACCACCCCCACGAGCACCCGGTGCAGCCGGCGAGGACCGTGCAGGGCCGCCACGAACAGCACGTCGATGGCGACCACCACCACCGGCATGCTCAGCCCGCAGTACAGGTCGGCCAGCGTGGCGGCGGTGACGACGAGCAGCGCCACCACGGGCATCGACCGGCGGAACAGCTGGCCGGCGCACGCCACCGCGAGGATCAGCAGCCGGGTGGCGAACGGCGTGTGCGCGTCCCGGCCGCCGACCACCAGGTCCATGCCGAGCCCGTAGACCACCGCCCCCACGGTGAAGAACGCCGCCGTGACCAGCGCGTCCCGGTGTGCACGACGGAGCTCCACGCCGCCATCACAGCACAGGCGGCGGTGCACCGGCGTCCTACGAACTGATGACCCCCGGTCGGTCTGCCCGACGACGCGCGGGAGGGCGCCCGGCCCGCACGCTGGAGCCGTGGTTGAACCGCTGGTCGTCCTCATCGTGGCGTGCGAGATCGGGTTCTGGGTCGTGCTGGGCGCGGGGCTGCTGGCCCGGTACGCGCTGAAGATGCGCAGGCTCGGCGCGGTCCTGCTCTTCTGCACGCCCGTGGTGGACGTCGCGCTGCTCGTCGCGACCGTCTTCGACCTGCGGTCGGGGGGTGAGGCGAAGTCCGTGCACGGGCTGGCCGCGATCTACCTGGGGGTGAGCGTGGCGTTCGGGCACAGCATGCTCCGGTGGGCCGACCAGCGGGTCGCCCACCGGTTCGCCGGCGGGCCGCCGCCCACCACGCCGCCCAAGAGCGGACCGGCGAAGGTCCGCCACGAGTGGCGCGAGTTCGGCAAGTTCGCGGTGGCCTGGGCGATCGCCTGCGCGGTGATGCTGCTGCTGATGTTCGTCGTCGGCACGCCGGAACGCACCCGGGCGCTGTGGGGGCAGATGTCCGGCCTGACGATCGTCGGCGTCGTCTGGCTGCTCGGCTGGCCCGTCTACCACTCGGTCGCCGAACTGGTGAACCCGGCGGAGAAGTCCCGCCAGTAGGGCGGCGCCGGCACCGTGGGACCATCGTGCGCTGTTGACACGCGCGTTTATGCAGGAGGTTCGCCGCGGTGAGCACCGCCAGTGGTCCGTTCCAACCGGGTGACCGGGTGCAGTTGACCGACCCGAAGGGGCGGCACTACACGATCGTGCTCGAACCGGGCAAGGAGTACCACACCCACCGCGGCGCGCTGTCGCACGACAAGCTGATCGGGCAGCCCGAGGGGTCCGTGGTGGTGTCCGTCGGCGGCACGTCGTTCCTCGCGCTGCGGCCCCTGCTGTCCGACTACGTGCTGTCCATGCCGCGCGGCGCGCAGGTGATCTACCCGAAGGACGCCGCGCAGATCGTGATGTACGGGGACGTGTTCCCGGGCGCGCGGGTGCTGGAGGCCGGCGCCGGGTCGGGTGCGCTGACCTGCTCGTTGCTGCGCGCGGTGGGCGAGAAGGGCAGCGTGACGTCGTACGAGGTCCGCCAGGACCACGCCGACCACGCCATCCGCAACGTCGAGCAGTTCTTCGGCGAGCGGCCGGGCAACTGGTCGCTCACCGTCGCCGACGTGAACGAGCACGAGGGCGAGGTCGACCGGGTCGTCCTGGACATGCTCGCGCCGTGGGACGTGCTGCCCGCCGTGTCCCGCAGCCTCATCCCCGGCGGCGTGCTGGTCGTGTACGTGGCGACCACGACCCAGCTGTCGAAGGTCACGGAGGCGATCCGGGAGCAGCAGCACTGGACCGAGCCGCACGCGTGGGAGACCCTCGTCCGGCCGTGGCACGTGGTGGGCCTGGCGGTGCGGCCCGAGCACCGGATGATCGGGCACACGGCGTTCCTGCTGACCACCCGCAGGCTGGCCGACGGCGTCACCCCGCTCCGGCCGCAGCGCCGGCCGTCCAAGGGCTGACCAGGCCTTTCGCCGACGGAACGGCCCGCGCACCACAGTGGTGCGCGGGCCGTTCCGGCACGGGAGGGCTCAGTCGCAGGCGACCCAGCCGCCGTCCGTCTTCTTGAACGGGATCTTCGCGGCGCTCTGGTCCTTCATGAGCGCCTTCATGTCGTCGGGCACGTTCTCGTACTTGACCGAGATCGAGGCTTCGGCCGTCGTGTCGGACTTCTCGACGACGTTGTCGACCGCGAGGGTGACCTTGACGTCCTTCGCCTTGTCGATCGACTTCTGGGCCTCCTCCCGCATCTCCGCGGGCAGGCCTTCGAGCTGCTTCTCGATCTCCGCGCTCATCGTCGCGGGGTCGTAGAGCTTCCGCATGTCCTCGATCTCGTCGTGGTGCTCGGTGCAGGTCAGCGAGCGGACCTTGTCGAAGTCCTTCGCGTTGATGGCCGCCGCGTACGAGTCGGCGGCGTCCTTCGCGGTGCCGTTGCCGCCACCGCCCATCGTGACGATCAGGACGACCACCACGACGATCACGACGAGGGCGCCGGCACTGCCCAGGATCCAGGGCAGCGGGCTCTTCTTGGGCGGCATGCCGGATGGGCCGCCGAAACCACCCGGTTGGCCGTAACCGGGCTGGTTGAACTGCCCGGGCTGGCCGTACGGCTGCTGGCCGTAACCGGGTTGGCCCGGCTGGCCCGGCTGACCGGGATGGTGCTGGTAGCCACCCGGAGGCGGGCCGTAACCGGGCTGCTGTCCACTTGGTGGGAAGCCCGGTGCAGGTGGCGGAAAGCCGCCGGGCTGCTGTCCGGGGCCCGGCTGCTGGCCGAATTGACCTGGTTGCTGGCCAAATTGGCCCGGCTGCTGACCGTGGGGACCCGGTTGCTGCGGCGGGACGGACATCACGTTCTCCTAGAACTTTCCGCTGGTGGCAGTGACACTGCCCGGACCACTCTCGTGTGACTGTTGTTCGACGCACGGTAGCGGGTGGGAGGTGCCGGCTGACACCGGATTGGAGCAGTTGGTCCGGCCGAGTGGGCGGTATGTGTGATCACGTGACGCCCGGGAACTCGCAGGGTGTCGGCTTTTGTCGGTGATCGCCGGTATCGTCGTGGGACGAACACGGGAGGAGGGTGCCGACATGCAGCACGGTCATCCCGGCAGCCGGCCCGATGAGGGCGGCGAGCTGAACAAGGGCAACAACTCTGGTGAGCTGACTGCGCAGATCCGGTTCCTTGAGGACGAAATCGCGTTGCTGCGCCGCAAGTTGACGGAATCCCCACGACACGTCCGCCTGCTGGAGCAGCGGTTGGCGGAGGCGACTGAGCGCGTCAGCCAACTGACCGAGCGCAACACGAAGCTGATCGACACCCTTCGAGAGGCACGGAGCCAACTCCTCGCGCTGCGCGAGGAAGTGGACCGGCTCGCGCAGCCGCCCAGCGGTTACGGCGTGTTTCTCGCCCGATTCGACGACGGCACGGTCGACGTGTTCACCTCCGGCCGTCGCATGCGGGTCTCGGTTTCACCGGCGGTCGAGGCGCCGTCGCTGGTCCTGGGCCAATCGGTGCGCCTGAACGAGGCGTTGACCGTGGTCGAGGGCGGCGACTTCGAACGCACCGGTGAGGTCTGCACGCTGCGTGAGGTGTTGCACTCCGAGATCGAGGACAGCTCGATCGGCCGCGCCCTGGTCGTCGGACACGCCGACGAAGAGCGGGTCGTCTGGCTGGCGCAGCCGCTGATGGACTCGCCGCTGAAGGCCGGCGACTCCCTGCTGGTCGACTCGAAGGCGGGCTTCGCGTACGAACGCGTGCCGAAGGCCGAGGTCGAGGACCTGGTGCTGGAGGAGGTGCCCGATGTCAGGTACGAGGACATCGGTGGCCTGTTCCGGCAGATCGAGCAGATCCGCGACGCCGTGGAGATGCCGTTCCTGCACGCCGACCTGTTCCGCGAGTACAAGCTCCGCCCACCGAAGGGCGTGCTGCTGTACGGCCCTCCCGGCTGCGGGAAGACGCTCATCGCGAAAGCGGTGGCGAACTCCCTGGCGAAGCAGGTTCACGCCGCCCGCGGCGAGAACCACCGCGAAGCCAAGAGCTACTTCCTCAACATCAAGGGCCCCGAACTGCTCAACAAGTTCGTGGGCGAGACCGAGCGCCACATCCGGCTGATCTTCCAGCGGGCCCGGGAGAAGGCCTCCGAGGGCACCCCGGTGATCGTGTTCTTCGACGAGATGGACTCGATCTTCCGGACCCGCGGCAGTGGCGTGTCGTCCGACGTCGAGACCACGATCGTGCCCCAGCTCCTCAGCGAGATCGACGGCGTCGAGGGCCTGGAGAACGTGATCGTGATCGGCGCCTCCAACCGCGAGGACATGATCGACCCGGCGATCCTCCGGCCGGGCCGGCTCGACGTCAAGATCAAGATCGAGCGTCCGGACGCCGAAGGCGCGAAGGACATCTTCTTCAAGTACCTCACGCCCGACCTGCCGATCCACGCCGACGACCTGGCCGAGTTCGGCGGTGACCCGGTGGCCTGCATCGACGGGATGGTGCAGCACACGGTCGAGCGGATGTACGAGGAGTCCGAGGAGAACCGGTTCCTGGAGGTCACCTACGCCAACGGTGACAAGGAGGTCCTGTACTTCCGGGACTTCAACTCCGGCGCCATGATCCAGAACATCGTCGACCGCGCGAAGAAGGCGGCCATCAAGAGCCTGCTGGACACCAAGCAGCCGGGCTTGTCGGTGCGCCACCTGCTGGACGCGATCGTGGACGAGTTCGCCGAGAACGAGGACCTGCCCAACACCACGAACCCCGACGACTGGGCCAGGATCTCGGGCAAGAAGGGCGAGCGGATCGTGTACATCCGCACGCTCGTGACCGGCAAGAACCAGGAGTCGGGTCGCGCCATCGACACGGCCACCAACACCGGTCAGTACCTGTAACACCCGCAGTACCGCAGTCGCCGACAACGCAACCCGCCTGGAACGCCCGCCCGGCCGCAATGGCCGGGCGGGCGTTCCGCGTCCGGGGCCTCAGGTCCCCGGAGTCTGTGCGGGCCCGCGGCTCACGACCGGGCGGTGACCAGCCCGGACTCGTAGGCGGCGATCACCAGTTGGGCCCGGTCGCGAGCCTGGAGCTTGTGCAGCAGGCGGCCGATGTGGGTCTTCACCGTGCCGGCCGACAGGTGCAGCTCGCCCATGATCTCGGTGTTGGAGCACCCGCGCGCGATCAGCATCAGCACATCCTGCTCACGTTCGGTGATCCCGTCGAGCCGGACCGTACGGGGTTCCGGTGTGCGGGAGAACTCGGCCACCAGTCGGCGGGTCACCGAAGGGGCCAGCAGGGCGTCGCCAGCGGCCACCACGCGGACCGCGGCGAGCACATCGGCCGGGGGAGTGTCCTTGAGCAGGAAACCGCTCGCACCGGCCCGCAACGCCGAGTACACGTACTCGTCCAGGTCGAACGTGGTCAGGATCAGCACCCGGGTGGTCGAGAAGGAGCAGATCTCGTGGGTGGCCGCGATCCCGTCCACCCCGGGCATCCGGACGTCCATCAGCACCACGTCGGGCGACACCGAGCGGACCACGGACACCGCTTCGGCGCCGTCACCCGCCTCGCCGACCACGCGCAGGTCGGGCGCCGAGTCCACGAGCACCCGGAAACTGCCGCGCAGCAGCGCCTGGTCGTCCACGACCACCACCGAGATCACGACAGCGGCACCTCGGCGCGCACGGCGAAACCGCCGCCGGCCAGCGGCCCTGCCGCGAACGTGCCGCCGTACACCGCCACCCGTTCCCGCATCCCGATCAACCCGTGCCCTCCGCCGCGACCGGCCAACACCCGTTCCCCTGGTCCGTCGTCGACCACCGAGATCACCACGGAAGCATCCCCTACGACGATCGAGACCGTGCAGGAGGCCGGCGCGGCGTGTTTGACCACGTTGGTGACGGACTCCTGGACGATCCGGTACGCGGTCAACCCCAGGCCGTCGGGCAGCTCGCCGGACACCGTCAGCTCCACCGACACCCCGGCCAACTCCACCCGCGACACCAACTCGGGCAGATCGCCCATACCGGGCATGGGCGCCAGTTCCGCCGACATGTCCTCCGACCGCAGCACGCCCAGCAAGCGCCGCATTTCGACCAGGGTGCCCCGGGACGCGTCCTCGATCACCCGGAGCGCTTCCTGCGCCCGCTCCGGCCGCGACGACGCCACGTGCGCGGCGACACCGGCCTTCACCGTGATCAGGCTCAGGCTGTGCGCGACCACGTCGTGCAGCTCGCGGGCGATCCGCATCCGCTCCTCGGCGATGGCCCTGGAGGCCGCCTCGGCCGCCTGCCTGGCCTCGTAGGACCGCCGGATCCAGGTGGTCCGGCCGAGTGCCCACGCCGCCCCGATGGCCAGAGCCGCGAACAGCGCGAGCCCGACGTCGTCCGGCCACGGCTCGGCGATGAACACCGCGACCGCGGCCAACGCCAGCGAGCCCGCCAACGCGCCCACCGCGACCCGCCGTGGACAGGTCGACGCCACCGTGTACATCGCGAACGCGGTCGCGCCGTACGGCTCCAGCGTGATGTCGGCGACCGTGGCCGCGGTCTGCGCCGTCAGCACGATCCCGAGCGTCAGCAGGGGCCGGCCCCGCCGCATCGCCAACGGCGCGCCGACCAGCACCGCCAGCGGGTAGCCCAACCACGGCGGCGCGGGGCTGATCTCGGCGAACGTCAGGTACACCAGGACCACCACCACGGCGGCGGCGATGTCCAGCGCGTACAGGTACGCCGTCGGCAGGAACCGCAGGAGTCGAGGCGTCACGATCGGCACACGACGGGACGGTAATCGGCGATCCGGCGGCCGGCGTCGGACCGCGGTCCGACATCGGATCCCGGACCCCGGTCCGATCCGCCGAGCCCGCCGGCCGAGCACGCTCATCCCATGATCCAAGTGAGGCAGCTGACCAAGCGCTACCGCACCACCCGGGCCGTGGACGGCCTCACGTTCGAGGTCGAGCCCGGCCATGTCACGGGCTTCCTCGGCCCCAACGGCGCGGGCAAGTCCACCACCATGCGGGCGATCCTCGGCCTCGACCGCCCGACCAGCGGCGAAGCCCTGGTCGACGGCCGCCGGTACGCCGACATCCGCCGCCCGGTGCACCACGTCGGCGCGCTGCTCGACGCGGGCGCGGCGCACGGCGGCCGGTCGGCCTACGACCACCTGCGCGTGCTTGCCCGGAGCAACGGCATCAAGGATCGCCGGGTCGCCGCGACCATCGAGCAGGTGGGCCTGGCGGGTGTGGCGAGACGGCGCGTCGGGACGCTGTCGCTGGGCATGAAGCAACGCCTCGGCGTGGCGGCGGCCCTGCTGGGTGATCCGGGCGTGCTGCTGTTCGACGAGCCGGTGAACGGACTGGACCCGGAAGGCATCCGCTGGATCCGCCACCTGATGCGCGACCTGGCGGGGCAGGGGCGCACGGTCCTGGTCTCCAGCCACCTGATGAGCGAGATGGCCCTCACGGCGGACCGCGTGATCGTGATCGGCCGCGGCAAGTTGATCCTGGAGGCGTCCATGCGGGAAATCCAGGAGAGGTTCAAGAAGGACGTCCTGGTGCGTTCGCCGACGCCGGACGCGTTGGCCGCCGTCCTCCGCACGGCGGGTGCCACGGCCAGACCGGAGGACGGCGCCCTGCTGGTGCACGGCCTCGACGCACCGGGCATCGCCGGCCTAGCCGCACACCACCGCATCGCGATCCACGAACTGACCCCGCGCAGCGCGTCCCTGGAGGACGCCTACCTCGAACTGACCGAGAACAGCGTCGAGTACCGCACCACCGAGCGTCCCGCCGACCGTGGCCCTGCGGTGCGCCGCCCCGCTGGGCGGCGCACCGCCGCCCACCAGCCCGCCGCCGAACACCCCTCCACGGAGACCTCCCCATGACCGACGTGCTGAACTCCGAACTGCTGAAGCTCCGCTCGGTCCGCTCGACCGGCTACGTGCTGCTCGCGATCGCCATCGCACTGCTGGGCGGCGCGCTGGTCTCGTACCTGATGACGGCCGACTGGGACACCTCGCCGCCGGATCTCCAGCAGAAGTTCGCGGCGGCCGATCCGGGCGTGATGGTGGTCCCGTTCGGCCAGTTCTGCCTCGGTGTGCTCGGCGCGCTGGCCATCACGTCCGAGTACGGCAGCGGAATGGTCCGCACCGCCTTGGTTTCCGTTCCGAGACGCAAGGCCTACCTGGCGGCCAAGACGCTCGTGGTGGCCGGCGTGTCGTCGGTCGTCGCCCTCGTCACCACCCTGGTGGCCTACCTGGCGGGCGAGCTGATCACCGGGGACCGGCCGAAGCCGATCTCGGCGTACGACTCGTTAGGCGAAGCCGTGCCGACGCTGCTGGCGAACACCGCGTCGCTGGTCTTGCTCGCCCTGGTCGGCCTCGGGCTGGGCTTCCTCCTCCGGTCCACGGCCGGTGCGCTGGTGACCCTGTGCGGCCTGCTGTTCGTGCTGCCCGCTCTCACGCTGCTGCTCCCGTACCCGTGGAACGACCGGACGTACTCGGTCATGCTGCCGGTCCTCGCGCCGCAGCTGTCGGGTGAACTGCCGGACCCGCCGCTGTCGCCCGTGGGGGCCGGTCTGGTGATGGTCGCGTACCTGGTCGTGGCGTTGGGCGCCGGTGCCGCCGTGCTGCTGCGTCGTGACGCATGAGGCCTCGGCACACCGGGCGGCACACCGGACGGCACCTAGGGCGACACGCAGGCTGCGATGCAGGGCGTGGTGGTCGGTCTCCGCCGTGTGTGGTCCGGCGGTCTCCCAGGGCCGGCGGTTACGGTGTCGGACGTGCCCGACTTCGCGCTGGGGCTGGCCGCGCTCGGCCGCCCCGCCTACATCAACCTCGGCCGAGAGCACGCGCTGCCCGACCACCGGGACGTGGACGCCATGCGCGCCCAGTGCCACGCCGTCCTGGACGCCGCCTACGCGGCGGGGGTGCGGCGGGTGGACGCGGCCCGCTCCTACGGGCGGGCGGAGGAGTTCCTGAGCCAGTGGCTGGCCGCACGGGGCCACCGGGACGTCCGGGTGTCCAGCAAGTGGGGTTACGCGTACGTCGCGGACTGGCGGCGGGACGTGGCCACGCACGAGGTGAAGGAGCACTCGCTCGACCGGTTCACCCGTCAGTGGCAGGAGACCCAGGAGCTGCTCGGCGCGCACGTCGGCCTGTACAACGTCCACTCGCTGACGTCGGACAGCCCGCTGTTCGGCGATCCGGAGCTGCTGCTCGCCCTCGGCGAGCTGCGGGACTCGGGGGTCCGGCTCGGGTTCTCCACGTCCGGCCCCGACCAGGCCGGCACGGTGCGGCGGGCACTGGAGCTGGAAGTGGAGGGGCGGCAGCTGTTCGAGAGCGTCCAGTCGACCTGGAACGTGCTGGAGCCGTCGGTGGGGCCGGAGCTGGCAGCCGCCAAGGAGTCGGGAGCGGAGGTGTTCGTCAAGGAGTGCCTGGCCAACGGCAGGCTGGCCGTCGACCCGCCACCACGCGTGCGCGAACTGGCTGCCGAGCACGGCGTCGGGCCGGACGCGATCGCACTGGCCGCCGTGCGCGCGCAACCGTGGGCCGACGTGGTCCTGTCGGGTGCGGCGAGCCCGGAGCAGCTGCACGCCAACCTGGAGGCCCGCGACGTGGACCTGGCGCCGGACGAGTTGGCGGCGTGCGCCGAGCCGGCCGAGCAGTACTGGGCTACCCGGTCGTCCCTGCCTTGGGAATGAGCCGGACCCGGCCCGAGTCGAGGTCGACCGGCCCGCGGGGCGGCGCGCCGGACTCCTCGTCCTCGCCGAGCATCAGCGTCACCTCGCGCTGCCGCAGCTCGATGTGCTTGCCACCGGAGAACAGCGTGGTGAACTCGTCCACCGCGGCGGCGGAGACCACCGGGTGCTCGCCCTTGCGCCGCCGGACCGCCTTCCAGACCTGCTCACCGGTCGCCAGCACGACCAGCAGCACGGCCAGCCCCGGTATCGACATCGCGAACATCATGCCCATCTGAACCACCCCCGGATCAGGGCCCGACCGTCCGGCACGACCGGCCACCCGGGGTCTTCCGCCTTCACCCGCACGTCGTCCAGGTCCATCCAGCCGCCCCAGGCCACTTCTTCCGGCTGGTGGGTGAACGGTCCGTCGCTGCGCACGTCGTAAACGTGCGCCAGGTACCGGATGGTTCCGTCCACGAAAGGTGTCCTGAACCGGAACTCCGGCACCGCCGAGATGCCCAGCTCCTCGGCCAGCTCACGCACCGCGCACTCGTCGGGCGTCTCGTCCGCCGCCACCACACCACCGCACGTCGGGTCGTACAGACCGGGGTAGACGTCCTTGGTGTCGGTGCGCCGGTGCACGTACACCCGCGTCCCGTCGAGAGAACGCACGACGATGGCCGCGCACGCGTGCCACAGCCCTTCCGCGCGCATCCGGGCGCGCGTCGCCGTGCCGATCGGAGTGCCGTCCGGGTCGACCACCGTTACGAGCTCCATTCCGAAGATCCTCCCCGAGATCCTCCCCGGGTACTACCGGCGGGTGCTACCCCGGGCCGACGCCCGCCGACGGCCCGGCTTCCTACCGTCGTGGCGTTCGCGTCACGAGGAGGAGTTGTGCCCACATCCCTGCGGCTCGCGGTCGCCGAGTTCCGCAACCGGCCCGGTCGCGCCGTGCTGCCCGGCGTCGCCCTGGTCGTCGGCGTCGCCTGCCTGCTGGCCGCCCTGATGCTCAGTGACGCGATGGTCCGCGCCACCAACGAAGGCGCGCCGGTCGTGCCCGCCGGAGTCGACCTCGTCGTGCGCCCGGACGTGCGCCCGGACGTGCGCTCGGACATGGCCCTCGACCAGGCGACCGCCGATCGTGTGGCGCAGGCCTCGGGAGTGACCCGAGTGCTCCCGGTCCGCGAGGTCCGGGTCGACCTCCTGATCGACGGCGGCCGGGCCGACGACCGCCGGACCACGGCCTCCGTCGAACCGGACCGGGACGGCCTGCGCCGGGTGCCGATCCTGGAGGGCCGTTCACCCGGTCGGGACGGCGAGGTCGCGATCGACCGCGTCACCGCGTACGAGCACGGCCTCAAGCCCGGCGCGTCGGTCAAGCTCGCCGACGCGGCCGGCAAACCGCTGGACGTGGTGGTCCGGGGCATCACCAAACGCGGCTCGGTCGCCGAGGAACCGCAGCTCGTGGTCGGGGAAGGGCTGGCGGCCAAGCTCGGCGGCACGCCCCGGCTGGACGCGCTGCACGTGGTCGGCGGGGACCGGGACGCCGTCGCCCAGGCCGCCGGCCCCGGCTTCCGGGTGGACACCAGGGCGGCGGTCGCCGCGGAGCCGCCGGACAACGACCTGGCGGACGTGCTGCTGCCGTTCAGCATCCTGGCGCTGGCCACGTCGGTGTTCGTCGCCTCGGCCACCTACCGCGCCGTCTACGCGCAACGCCAGCGGCACACCGCGCTCCTGCGCTGCCTCGGCGCTCACCGTGGACCACTCGTCTGGGCGAACCTCCTCGAAGCGCTGCTCACCGGCGCCGTCGCGGGCGTGGTGGGCGCGGTGCTCGGCGGGTCGGTGGCGTGGCTGCTGGCCAGGCTGTTCGACGCCACCGGCCTGTCCTCGCTGCTCGGCGCGGTGCAGTTGAGCCCGTCGCTGCTGCCCACGTCCGGTCAGCTCCTGATCGGGGTCGTCACCGCCGCCACGCTCAGCGCGTTCGCCGCCGTCCGACCCGCGTTGGCCGCCGCGCGCATCTCCCCGCTCGCGGCGCTGCGGACGTCCGAAGGCCAGACCCCCGACCGGGCGGTGGTGCGCCGGCGGCGCCGGTTCGGCATCGGCGTGGTGGCCGTCGCGGCGGTGATGGCCGTGCCGGCCGTGATCGCCAACGGGTCGATGGCGGCGATCTTCCTGGTCCTGTTCTCCGGCATCACCGCCGTGTTCGGCCTGTTCGGCGTGCTCGGACCGGTGATCGTGCCCGCGCTCGGCCGGATCTTCGGCTCGGTCGCGAGCCGGTTCGGCGGCGCGCAGTGGAAGCTGGCCGCGGCCGAGGTGCGGCGGGTGCCGCAGCGGTCCGCGTCCGTGGCGATGCCGCTGCTCCTGGCCGCCGCGATGGTCACGTTCTTCGCCGTCACGGTCGGTTCCGCCCAGCGCGTGGAGGACGAGTTCAGCAACGAGCCGAAACCCGACGCCGTGGTGGTGGACTCGGGCGGGCGCGTGCTCGGCGGCGCCGTCGGCGCGGCGGCCAACCGGCCGGAAGCGGCGTCCACGGTCGTCGTGCACGGCCTCGACGTGGAGCAGCGGGATGCGGACGGCCACAGGTTCCGGACGCAGGTGGTCGGCGCCGACCCCGACACGATGCGGGAGTGGCTGACCAGCCAGGACGCGAACGCCGCCGGGTTCGGCCCCGGCACCGTGCTGCTCAGCGAGTGGTACGCCGAGCGGTTCGGCGCGGTGGTCGGCCGGCCGTTCACCGTCCAGGGCCTGCCCGGTGGGCCGCGCACGGCCACGGTCGCCGGCACGTTCACCGGTTCGCTGCTCGACGACGCGGACGTGGTGCTGCCCGACCCGGACCTGGCCCCGGCGTCGAAGGTGCTGGTGAAGTTCCGGCCGGGAGCCGACGCGGAGGCGTACCAGAAGGGCGTGCGGGCGGCCCTGACCGGCGCGCCGACCGTTCTGGTGAAGACGAAGGCCGAAGCGACCGCGCAGAACCAGCGGTACCTCGACCTGGGAATCCTGATGCTGATGGTGCTGCTGGGACTCTCGGTCGCGGTCGCGGTGACCGGCATCGGGACCGCGTTGACGATCTCCGTGCAGGAGCGCCGCAAGGAGCTGGCGCTGCGGCGCGCGCTCGGCGTCACCAAGGGCGGGCTGCAGGGTGGCGTGGTGGCCGAGGCGGTGCTGTTGGCGCTGGTAGGCGTGCTGGGCGGTGGTGTTCTGGGTCTGGTCTACGCGGAGCTGACGCTCGTCGCGGTCGGCGTGTTCACGTGGCCCACCGCCTCGGTGCTCCCGCTGCTCGTCGGCGGCGCCGGAGTGGTCGTGCTGGCGGTGGTCGCGGCCTTCGGGCCGGCCCGGGGCGCCTCCCGGATCCGACCCGCCGCGGGACTGGCCGCCGGCTGAAACGTGACCGGGGCACGGGCGGTCTGTCGGTGGTTGGTCGTAGGCTGCGTGTATGCGGCGGATCATGGGAACCGAAGTGGAGTACGGCATCTCGGTGCCGGGTGACGCTACGGCGAACCCGGTGCTCACCTCGACCCAGGTGGTGCTGGCCTACGCGGCTGCCGCCGACATACCGCGGGCGCGCCGGGCACGCTGGGACTACGAGGTGGAATCGCCGCTGCGCGACGCGCGCGGCTTCGACCTCGGCACGCCCGGCGGACACCCGAGCGACAACGACGTCGAGGACCTGGGCGCGGCGAACGTCATCCTCACCAACGGCGCGCGCCTCTACGTCGACCACGCGCACCCCGAGTACTCGGCGCCCGAGGTCACCAACGCGCGCGACGCGGTGATCTGGGACAAGGCGGGGGAGCGGGTGATGGAGGAGGCCGCGATGCGCGCGGCCACCGTGCCCGGCCAGCCCCGCCTCCAGCTGTACAAGAACAACGTGGACGGCAAGGGCGCCAGCTACGGCACCCACGAGAACTACCTGATGCAGCGCAGCACGCCGTTCACCGCGGTGATCGCCGGGCTCACCCCGTTCTTCGCGTCCCGCCAGGTCATCGTCGGCTCCGGCCGGGTCGGCATCGGCGCGGCGGGCGAGGAGACCGGCTACCAGCTGTCCCAGCGCTCGGACTACATCGAGGTCGAGGTCGGCCTGGAGACCACGCTCAAGCGCGGCATCATCAACACCCGCGACGAGCCGCACGCCGACGCGGACAAGTACCGCCGGCTGCACGTCATCATCGGTGACGCGAACCTCGCCGAGTACTCCACGTACATCAAGTGCGGCTCCACGTCGCTGGTGCTCGACATGATCGAGGCCGGCCGCCGGTTCGACGACCTGCGGCTGCAGGACCCGGTCCGCGCGGTGCACCAGATCAGCCACGACCCGACGCTCAAGGTGAAGGTCGAGCTGTCCAGCGGGCGCAAGTTCACCGGGTTGGACCTCCAGTTCGCCTACTACGAGCGCGCCTCCGCGTTCGTGGAGCAGGAGGGCTACGGCGACCGCGACGTGCTCCGCGTGTGGGGCGAGGTGCTGGACGCGCTGGCCCGTGACCCGCAGGAGTGCGCCGACCGGCTCGACTGGGTGGCCAAGCTGCGGCTGTTGGAGGGCTACCGCGACCGCGACGGCCTGGCCTGGGGCTCGCCCCGGCTCTCCCTGGTCGACCTGCAGTACTCCGACGTGCGGCTCGACAAGGGCCTGTACAACCGGCTCGTGGCCCGGGGCTCGATGAAGCGCCTGGTCGACGAGGAGGAGGTGCGTGCGGCCGTCCTCTCGCCCCCGGAGGACACGCGCGCCTACTTCCGCGGCCGGTGCCTGGAGCGCTACCCCACGTCCGTGGCGGCGGCCTCGTGGGATTCGGTGATCTTCGACCTGGGCCGTGAATCACTCGTTCGGATTCCCACCCTGGAGCCGCTGCGCGGGACGAAAGCGCACGTCGGAGCCCTGCTGGAGGCCTCGGAGACGGCCGAGGAGCTGGTGGAGGCGCTGACCAGGGGCTGATCATCCGACCCGAGTGGCAGGCACACAATGTCGGCCCTGGTAGGTAGTGTTTGAGTCGCAGGACCCGAAGACCGGGAGGTCGACATGGCCCAGGAACAGGTTCAGCGCCAAGGCGGCGGTGACGGCGACGACAACGGCGACGGCGCGGCGGCGGCCGGCCAGGAGCGCCGGGAGAAGATCGGCGAGGACGTCGACGCGATCCTCGACGAGATCGACGACGTGCTCGAGGAGAACGCCGAGGACTTCGTCCGCGCGTACGTGCAAAAGGGCGGCGAGTAGAAAGCCACCGGCGGGACAGGAGAAGAACCCACACATGGACCACAGCTCGACCGGGCATTACCCGGCCGCGTCGCTGCCCCCGGCCTACCTCAGGCCGGGGTCGTCGTCGTTCACCGATTTCCTTCGCGCGCAGGCCCCCGAACTGCTGCCTTCGGGCCGCAAGCTGCCGGAGGGCAGCGCGGTGCAGGCCCCGCACGGCACCACCATCGTCGCGCTCACGTTCAAGGGCGGCGTGGTGATCGCGGGCGACCGGCGCGCCACGATGGGCAACGTGATCGCCCAGCGCGACATGAAGAAGGTGTTCATCACCGACGACTACTCGGCGGTGGGCATCGCGGGCACGGCGGGCATCGCGGTCGAGATCGTCCGGCTCTACGCGGTCGAGCTCCGGCACTACGAGAAGATCGAGGGAGTCTCGCTGTCCCTGGACGGCAAGGCGAACCGGCTCTCCGCGATGATCAAGGGCAACCTGGACGCCGCGCTGGCGGGCCTCGCCGTGGTGCCGCTGTTCGCGGGCTTCGACATCGATGCTCCCGACGCGGAGCGCGCGGGCCGCATCGTGTCCTACGACGTGACCGGCGGGCGTTACGAGGAGTCGCAGGGCTACCAGGCCGTCGGCTCCGGCTCGCTGTTCGCGAAGTCCGCGCTGAAGAAGCTGTACAACCCCGACGCGGACGCGGAACTGGCCACCAGGACCGCGATCGAGGCGTTGTACGACGCCGCAGACGACGATTCGGGCACCGGCGGACCGGACGTGATCCGCAAGATCTACCCGGTCGTCGTGACGATCACCGCCGAGGGCGCCGCGCACCTCTCCGACGAGCGGACCGCGACCCTGGCCGAGTCGGTCGTCGAGGGCCGCCGGATCAAGCCGGCGGGCTGAGCACCGTGTCGACCACCATCCCCACCCGCATCCGCCGAGCCCGGGAGCCGCAGCAGTGACGATGCCGTTGTACGCCTCACCCGAGCAGATCCTCCGCGATCGCGCGGAGTACGCCCGGAAGGGCATCGCCCGCGGCCGGAGCGTCGTCGTGCTCCGGTACGCCGACGGCGTGCTGTTCGTGGCGGAGAACCCGTCCGCCACGCTGCACAAGGTCTCCGAGATCTACGACCGGATCGCGTTCGCCGCGGTCGGCCGGTACAGCGAGTTCGAGAACCTGCGGCAGGCGGGCATCCGGTTCGCCGACATCCGCGGGTACCAGAACGACCCGCGCGACGTCACCGGCCGGTCCCTGGCGAACGTGTACGCCCAGACCCTGGGCTCGATCTTCGCCGAGCAGATCAAGCCCCTCGAGGTGGAGATCTGCGTGGCCGAGGTCGGCGCCACGCCCGAGCAGGACACGCTGTACCGGTTGACCTACGACGGGTCGATCGTGGAGGAGCCGCAGTACGTCGTGATGGGCGGCCAAGCGGAGGCGACCGGCACCGCGTTGAAGGACGCGTACGCCGAGAACCTGCCCCTGGCCGACGCCGTGCGCGTCGCGGTGAAGGCCCTGAGCGCCGGCAGCACCACCACCGGCAACGGCAAGCCCGACCTCCTGGACCGCGGCAAGCTCGAAGTGGCGGTCCTGGAGCACGACCGCCCGCGCCGCGCGTTCCGCCGCATCACGGGCGCCGCCCTGGCGGCCCTGCTCCCCGGTGACGACCCGGCGGCGGCCGAAGCCGAGGAACCGGCGACCCCGCCTGCCAAGGGTGGTCGGAAGAAGCCGGTGACGGACGTGAACCTGCCCCCGAACGACGACAAGGCGTAGGTTCCGCGCGCACGACACGGAAGGCCCCCGGCGCTGTGCCGGGGGCCTTCGTCATGTCCTGACGGTCGTGTTCCTGACCGTCATCGTGCTGACCCGGAGTGCGGGCTCAGACGTGGGCGAGGGGTGAGGGAAGGTCGGCGAAGTCCTTGGTGCGCTCCAGGGTGCCGAGCGCGGCGAGCAGGTCGGCCGGCGGGGCGGTGAGCCGCCGGGTGTCCAGGTCGAGCCACCCGGCGGTGGTCTCGATCGTGGCGGCGGTCCGGCCGTCCGCCTTGACGATCCGGTTGTGCAGGCGGAACCGCGCGCCGTCCGACGCCAGCCCGCCCAGGCGCAGTTCCACCGTGAAGACGTCGAGCAGGCGCAGTTCGGCGCGGTACCGGATGTCGTCGCCGTGGGAGATGGGGCCGATGCGGCGGGTGGTGAGCTCGCTGACCGGGAAGCCCGTCGAGGCGAAGAACTGCATCCGGTTGTCCTCGGCCGCGTCGAGGTACGCGGTGGTGCGCATGTGGCCGTTCGGGTCGACATCCGGCCAGCGCACGTGGGTGGTGCTGGTGAAGGGCATGGTTCGAGTATGCCGATCCCACCCGCACCACCCGTACGGCCGGCTACGCGATGGCCTTGGCCAGCAGCCGACCCGTGCGTTCGCGGACGGACGGCGTGTCCAGCCCGCGCACCACGACGGTGGTCCGCCGCCGCAGCACGTCGTCCACCTCGGTCGCCCACTCGTACCGCTGCGCGTGCGCCACCTGCGCCCAGATGTCCGGCCCGTCCGGGTGCACCCGGTCGAGCAGCGACGGGTCGTCCAGCGCCAGCGCCAGCACCTCGTGGCTCACCGTGCCGTAGTGCGTGGCCAGGTGGCTGATCACGTCGTCCGGCAGCGACGGCAGCTCCCGACCCAGCTGCGCGCTCACCCGCTCGGGCAGCGACGCGCCCGGCAACGCCGCCGGCACGCCGTCGAACGCGTGCGTCAGGTCGCGCCCCAGGGCCTCGCCGACGCGGGCCAGGACGGACGCGCCGATCCGCCGGAACGTGGTCCACTTGCCGCCCGCCACGCTGATCATCCCGCCGCGCCCGCTGGTGATCACCGTCTCGCGCTTGGCGTGGCTGGTGTCGCCCGATCCTCCCGGCAGCACGCGCAGCCCGGCGAACGTGTAAGCCAACCGGGACCGGTCCAGGGCTCCCGGGTCGATGCCGACCGACGCCTCACCGAGGATCTGGTCGATGTCCGCCTGCGAGCACCGCACGTCGGCCGGGTCGCCCTCGTACGCCTCGTCGGTCGTGCCCAGCAGCAGCTGCCCTTCCCACGGGATGGCGAACGACACCCGCACGTCGTCCAACGGGATGGTCAGCGCCGCCCGCCACGGCGTGTCCGTCTTCAGCACCAGGTGCGATCCCTTGGACAGCCGGATGCTCGGCGCGGCCGACGAGTCCTCCATCCGCCGCAGCTCGTCCAGCCACGGCCCGGTCGCGTTGACCACGACCGACGCGTCCAACCCGAACGCCGACCCGTCCACGCCGTCCCGCAGCTCCACACCCGTGACCAGCGAACCGCGCTTGCGCAGCCCCAAGACCTCGACGTGGTTCAGCAGCACCGCACCGGCTTCGGCCGCCGCACGCGCCGCCGTGATGGCCACACGCGCGTCGTTCATCTGGTGGTCGTAGTAGAGGGCGGCCCCGCGCAGCCCTTCCGTGCGCAGGTGCGGCACGTACTCGGAGGCCCGCCGCGCCGACAGCACCTTGCCCACGCCGTCGCCGAACCCGGACAGCGCCGAGTACAGCACCACGCCCGCCCCGAGGACCGGCCGCGAGTGCGGCCCGCCCCGGTACACCGGCACCAGGAACGGCAGCGGCCGGACCAGGTGCGGCGCCAGGTGGTCGCCCAACGCGCGCCGCTCGGCGTGGTTCTCCCGCACCATCGGCACCGCGCCCGGACCCATCGCCAGGTACCGCAGCCCGCCGTGCACGAGCTTGGACGACGCGCTGGACGTGGCGCCGGCGAAGTCGCCCGCCTCCACCAGCGCCACCCGCAGCCCCGACCGCGCCGCCGCCCACGTGGTGGCGATGCCCAGCGCGCCGCCGCCGATCACGACCAGGTCGAACGCCCCTTGCCCCAGCGCCTCGCGCGCCCTGTCCCGCTGCTCACTCATCGTTGTCGTCCTCGTCGATCCAGCCCACGGTCCGCTCGACCGCCTTCTTCCACTTGCGGTAGCCCTTGTCGCGCGCCTTGGCGTCCATCGTCGGCAGCCACTCGGCCGCCTTGTGCCAGTTCTCCCGCAACGACTCGGTGTCCGACCAGTAGCCGACCGCCAGCCCGGCCGCGTAGGCCGCGCCCAGGCACGTGGTCTCGGCGACGATCGGCCGCACCACCGGGACGTCCAGCACGTCGGACAGGAACCCCATGAGCAGGTTGTTCGCCGTCATGCCGCCGTCGACCTTCAACGCCACGAGCTCGACGCCCGAGTCGGCGTTCATCGCGTCCACGACCTCGCGGGTCTGCCACGCGGTCGCCTCCAGCACCGCGCGGGCGATGTGGCCCTTGTCGATGTAGCCGGTGAGGCCCGCGATCACGCCCCGCGCGTCGGACCGCCAGTGCGGCGCGAACAGACCGGAGAACGCGGGCACGAAGTACGCGCCGCCGTTGTCCTCCACGGTGCGCGCCAACGTCTCGATCTCGGCGGCGCTGGAGATCAGCCCCATCTTGTCCCGGAACCACTGCACCAGCGCGCCCGTCACCGCGATCGCGCCTTCCAGCGCGTACGCCGCCGGCTGGTCGCCGATCTTGTAGCCGACGGTGGTCAGCAGGCCGTTCTCCGAGACCACGGGCTTGTCACCGGTGTTGACCAGCAGGAAGCTGCCGGTGCCGTAGGTGCACTTGCCCTCGCCGGGCGCGTAGCAGGTCTGGCCGAACAACGCGGCCTGCTGGTCACCGAGCGCGGACGCCACCGGGACGCCCTCCAGCGTGCCGGTCGCGGTGCCGTACACCTCGGCGGACGACCGGATCTCCGGCAGCATCGCCCGGGGCACCCCGATCGCGTCGACCAGCTCGTCGTCCCAGTCCAGCGTCTCCAGGTTCATCAGCATGGTGCGGCTGGCGTTGGTGACGTCGGTGACGTGGCGGCCGGTGAGCTTCCAGATCAGCCACGTGTCCATGGTGCCGAACAGCACCTCGCCCGCCTCGGCACGGCGGCGCAGGCCGTCGACGTGGTCGAGCAGCCAGCGGACCTTCGGGCCGGAGAAGTAGGTCGCCAGCGGCAGACCGCACTTCTCCCGGAACCGGTTCTGCTCGCCGAGTTCCTTCACCAGCTGGTCGGTGCGGGTGTCCTGCCACACGATCGCGTTGTGCACGGGCTTGCCGGTGGCCTTGTCCCACACCAGCGTGGTCTCGCGCTGGTTGGTGATGCCGACGGCGGCCAGGTCGTGCACGGTCAGCGACGCCTTCTGCAGCGCGCCGTGCACGACGTCCAGCACGTTGGCCCAGATCTCCTCGGCGTCGTGCTCGACCCAGCCGGGCCTGGGGAAGATCTGCCGGTGCTCCTTCTGCGACACGGAGACGATCGCGCCGCCGTGGTCGAAGACGATGCAGCGCGAGGAGGTCGTGCCCTGGTCGATCGCTGCCACGAAGGATTGGGCTGAGTAGGTGGTCACGGTGTCACTCCTCAGGAGACGGCGATGTCAGTAGACGGCGTCAGTAGACGGCGATGTCGACGAGCCCGGCCAATGCTCCGCCGACCAGGGGACCGACGACGGGGATCCAGGCGTAGCCCCAATCCGATCCACCCTTTCCGGGGATCGGCAGGACGGCGTGCGCGATGCGGGGGCCGAGGTCGCGCGCGGGGTTGATGGCGTAGCCGGTGGGGCCGCCGAGCGACAGCCCGATGCCGACGACCAGCAGCGCGACGACCAGCACGCCGGTGCCGGAGGTCTCCAGGCCCTTGCTCTGGCCGGTCGCCAGAATGACGAACACCAGCACGAACGTGGCGATGGCCTCGGTGGTCAGGTTCTGGGCGCGGTGGCGGATCTCGGGGCCGGTGGCGAAGATGCCGAGCACCTCGCCGGTGTTGGCGCGGAACTGGCCGAGGTAGGCGAGGTAGCAGAGGACAGCGCCGGTGAACGCGCCGAGCAGCTGCGCGGTCACGTAGAGCGGGACGGTGGCCCAGTCGCCGTTGTGGATGGCCAGGCCGACGGTCACGGCCGGGTTGAGGTGCGCGCCGGACAGCGGCGCGACGGCGTAGGCGCCCGCGAGCACGCCGAAGCCCCAGCCGAACGTGATGACCACCCAGCCCGCGCCGTTCGACTTCGACTTGGCCAACACCACGCCCGCGACGACGCCGTTGCCGAGCAGCAACAGCAGTGCGGTGCCCAGGAACTCCCCGATGAAGATCGACTGGTTGGTCATCCACGCGCCCCCTCTGACCTGAATGCCGTTCGACAATGTCGTACGCTGCGCGTGAATCCTGTGCCGACGCTCACAAGATGTCAACCCTCCCGAAGCGGTCCGGTAACCGGACAGGGCCTACCAGGGGATGGCGCCCAGCTCGCGCGAGATGGACCGCGCGGCCTCACGGACGTAGGAGACCAGCTCGGTGCGGGGCTGCTTCTTCTCGTCGCACAGCCGCTCGACCGGCCCGGAGATGCCGACGGCGCCCACGGTCACCGCGCGGCGGTCCCGGATGGGGGCGGCCAGCGACACCTCGCCGTCGACCAGCTCCTCCACGTCACTCGCCCAGCCACGCTGCCTGACCTGCTCCAACGCGTCGCTGAGCCGGGCGGGGTCGGTGATCGTGGCGGCGGTGTAGGCCTTGAGCGGTTCGTCGTCGGCGAAGCCCGGGCCGACGGGGTCGTCGGCGAGCAGGACCTTGCCCAGCGCGCTGGCGTGGGAGGGCAGGAGAGCGCCGACTTCGAGGACCTGGCGCGAGTTGTCCGGGCGGAACACGTGGTGCACGACCAGGACCTGGTTCTCGTGCAGGGTGCCGATGCGGACGCTCTCCATGCTCCGCGAGGCCAGCGAGTCCGACCAGTTCAGCGCGCGGGTGCGGAGTTCGTTGCCGTCGAGGTAGCTGCTGCCGATGTGGAACAGGGCGGCGCCGAGCTGGTACTTGCCCGTGTCGGGCGACTGCTCCACGAACCCGACCAGCTGGAGCGTCCGCAAGATGCCGTGGACGGTCGGTTTGGGCAGCTCCAGGGCCCGTGCCAACTCCGCGACCCCCATCTGCCGCGCACCACTGGCCAGCAGCCGCAACACTGCGGCTGCCCGTTCGATGGACTGGATGGGACCGGGCACGCGATCACCTTAGCGCGGAATCGTTCGACCATGTCGAATGCGGCGGGGGTGAGAGCGGAGCGACGTCACTCCTGCGGCCGGTAGACGGCCAGGGCCGCCGGGCGCGAGCGGAACTCGAATGTGGAGCCGGTCGGCCCGACCTCGCCGTCCGTCGCGATCGCCACCGCGCCGTCGAGCAGCCGGACGTCCAGCCACCGCGTCTCCAGGTGCCGGTACGTCCGGCTGCGGTGCAGGGCGCCGAGCAGGGCGCCGACGAAGAACCTCGCCCGGGAGAACCGGGTGTTCGCGCGGATGTACCGGACGTCCATCAGCCCCGCGTCCAACGCCGGCCGCATGGTCGGCGCGAAGCCCTTCGGCCGGTACGGGCCGTTGCCGACGAACAGCATCCAGATCAGCTGCGGCTCGCCGTTCAGCTCCACCCGCATCGGCCGGGCCGTGCGCAGCACGCCGGCCAGCGCGATGGCCGCCGCCGGCCACTTGCCCCACTTGTCCTGCAGCTTCTCCCGCAGGCGAACCATGTCCGGGTAGCCGCCGAGGCTCGCCGTGTTGACGAACCAGCGCGGCCCGGCGCCGTCCACCGACACGACGGCCAGGTCCACCAGCACGCCCTCGCCGTCCGCGACCGCCCGAGCGGTGTCGTCCAGCCCGTGCGCGCCGACGTCCCGGGCGAAGTGGTTCAACGTCCCCGAGGGCACCAGCGCGAACGGCAGCCGGTGCGTCGCCGCCACCGCGGCGACCGCGGCCACCGAGCCGTCACCGCCCGCCACCGCGAGTGCCTTCGGACCGTAATCGTCGATCACCGTGTCGAGATCATCAATTCCCACGATCGTGGCTTTCGGCCATTCCCGCACCACGGCCTCGGTCGGATCCTCGGCACCCAGGCTCGTCGCACCCAGACCGGCGCTCCGGTTCACGACGACGACCAGGCCCTCGCCGTCGACGAGCGCCGCTAACGACTGGTGCTCCCGCGCCGTCGCGCGCTCGGCCCGCCCCAACGGCCACCAACGCCTGGTCAACAGCCCGGCGCCGATCCCGATCGCGGCCCCCGCGGCCACGTCGGACGGCCAGTGCACCCCCGTGTGCACCCGTGAGTACGCCACCGCCGCCGCGACCGGTGCGACCGCCAGCGCCAACGCGGGTGACTCCATCGCCACAGCCGTGGTGAACGCCGCCGCCGACGCCGCGTGCCCGGACGGGAACGACGACGACGTCGGCCGCTTGCTCAGCCGTCGCGGCGCCAACAGCAGGTCAGCGGCCGGTCTGCGGCGCGGGAACAGCCGTTTCGCGACCAGGCTCGAGCTGAAGCTCGCGCCGGTGATCGCCGCCACCCCGCGCAACGCGGCACGCCTGGGCGCGCCCTTCCGAGTGGCCAGCACACCAGCGATCACGAGCCACAACACGCTGTGGTTGGCGGCACGCGACAACCTTTTCAATCCATGATCTACAGGAGACGGGCGCAAGGCGCCGGAGCGCCTCACGAGGGCCAGGTCCAGGCGGTTCACTCGGCGCAGCACACCCGAACGTTATCCGCGAAAACCACGCGACGCCCGATTGGATCACTGAGGAAAGTTCCGAATGCGCCTACTGTTGAGGGATGCAGCGGCGGATCTTCGGCATTGAGACTGAGTTCGGGGTGACCTGCACCTTCCACGGGCAGCGCAGGCTGTCCCCGGATGAGGTCGCGCGTTATCTGTTCCGCCGGGTCGTCTCGTGGGGACGCTCGTCGAACGTCTTCCTGCGCAACGGCTCTCGGCTCTACCTGGACGTGGGCTCGCACCCCGAGTACGCCACGGCGGAATGCGACGACCTCGCCCAGCTCGTCACGCATGACAAGGCTGGTGAGCGGATCCTCGAAGACCTGCTCGTCGACGCCGAGCGCAGGCTCGCCGACGAGGGCATCGGGGGAGACATCTTCCTGTTCAAGAACAACACCGACTCGGCGGGCAACTCCTACGGTTGCCACGAGAACTACCTGGTCGCGCGGGCGGGGGAGTTCTCCCGCATCGCCGACGTCCTGCTGCCGTTCCTGGTGACCAGGCAGCTCATCTGCGGCGCGGGCAAGGTGCTCCAGACGCCGCGCGGCGCGGTCTACTGCCTGTCGCAGCGGGCCGAGCACATCTGGGAGGGCGTGTCCAGCGCCACCACCCGGTCGCGGCCGATCATCAACACCCGCGACGAGCCGCACGCCGACGCGGAGCGCTACCGCAGGCTGCACGTCATCGTCGGCGACTCGAACATGTCCGAGGTGACCACGCTGCTCAAGGTGGGCAGCGCGAACCTGGTCCTGGAGATGATCGAGCAGGGCGTCCAGTTCCGCGACTTCAGCCTGGACAACCCGATCCGCGCGATCCGCGAGATCAGCCACGACCTGACCGGCCGCCGCACCGTCCGCCTCGCGGGCGGCAAGGAGGCCTCGGCGCTGGACATCCAGCGCGAGTACTACGAGCGCGCGGTGGAGCACGTGGCCAAGCGCGCGCCGGACCCGATGGCCGAGCGGGTTCTCGAGCTGTGGGGCCGCACGCTGGACGCGGTCGAGGCCGAGGACCTGTCCAAGATCGACCGCGAGATCGACTGGGCCATCAAGTACCGGCTGATGGAGCGCTACCAGGCCAAGCACGGCATGGACCTGTCCAACCCGCGGATCGCCCAGCTCGACCTCGCCTACCACGACATCAGGCGCGGCCGGGGCATCTTCGACCTGCTCCAGCGCAAGGACCAGGTGGAACGGGTGACCGACGACGGCGAGATCGAGGCCGCCAAGGACACCCCGCCGCAGACCACGCGGGCCAAGCTGCGCGGTGACTTCATCGCCGCCGCGCAGGCCGCGGGCCGTGACTTCACGGTCGACTGGGTGCACCTGAAGCTGAACGACCAGGCGCAGCGCACCGTGCTGTGCAAGGACCCGTTCCGCGCGGTGGACGAGCGCGTGGAACGGCTGATCGCCTCGCTGTAGCCGAGCGGGAAGACCCCGGGCCGAGTGGCCCGGGGTCTTCTTCGGCTCAATTGACAAAATCAATTTTTACGTACAACATGATTTTCGCGATGAGAGACGTCCTGTACCTGGAGCAGATCGAGCAGGCCGAGGCACTGCTCAAGCCGCAGCGCATCGAAGTGCTGCGGCAGCTGGCCGAGCCGCGGTCGTGCACCGAGGTGGCGGCCGCGCTCGACCAGACCCCTCAGCGGGTCTACTACCACGTGAAACGCCTGGTCGAAGCCGGTCTGGTGACGCTGGTGAGCGAGCGCCGGGTGCGTGGCATCAACGAGGGCGTGTACCAGGCGAGCGCGCGCTCGTACTGGCTGTCGCCGGGGCTGGTCGGCGGGCTCGGGCTGCGCCGCGCGAAGGACGAGCTGAGCCTGGGATTCCTGCTGGACCTCGTGGAGCAGGTCCAGGCGGACATCGCGGGCCTCGACCGGACCCGGCCCGAACTGCCGTCGCTCGGCGTGTCCGGCGAGATCAGGCTGCGGCCCGATCAGCGGCAGGAGTTCTTCGACGACCTGAAGACGACCTTGCAGGACTTGTTCGCCCGCTACGGCGGCGCGGAGGGCGACGCTTTCCGGCTGGCCGTGGCGTGCTACCCCATGACGGAGGAGACCGATGAGTGAGACCCTGGTTTTACGCGCCCGCACCACCGCGCCCGTCGACCGGGTGCGCCGGGCGCTGACCGACGCGGGCGAGCTGAGCGCGTGGCTGGCCGAGCACGCGGCGGTGGAGCTGCCCGACCGGTTCGAGTTCTGGGGCCGGTTCACGCCCGAGGGCCACGTGCCGCACCAGACCCTGCGGCACGTGGACGACCACTCGCTGAGGTTCGACTGGAGGGTCGGCGGTGAGGACACCACCGTCGAGATCGGCTGGACCGTCGAGGACGGCGACACCGTCATCACGCTCTCGCAGAGCCACTTCCCGGGCTGGGGGGAGGTGGCCGTCGTGGCGACCAGCGTGCTCGGCTACCTGTCCACCTACTGGTGCCTGTCGCTGGCGAACCTGGTCGACCACGTCGAGGGCCGCCCGTTGACATCGATGGTGGACTTCGGCACTGCCGAGATGCGCGGCGAGGTGCTCATCGACGCGCCGGTCGACTCGGTGGCCCACTCGCTGGTCGACGCCGAGCAGTACACGCGGTGGTTCGGCGCGAAGATCGACATCGAGGCGTGGGAGGGCGGCCGGGTCGCCATGGGCGGCTTCGACGCGAACCCGGAACCCGCGAAGGTGGTCGACTTCGAGCCCGGCAAGCGGATGGGCATCGACTGGGGCGGCATGGTGTCGACGTGGGAGCTGGCCGAGTCGGGCGGCGGCACCCGGCTGACGTTCGTGCAGAGCGGGTTCGACACGGGCCGGCCGCCGTACGGGGCGTGGGCGGGCTGGCTGTCGGGGGTGGCGGAACTGCGCCGCTACCACGAGCTGGCGGACTGGCGGCCGATCTGGCTCCAGCCGGACGTGCCCGGCCTGCCCGACGGGACGCTCACCGGCGGCTGACCGGGACCGGTGGCCGGCAACGGCGGTCGAACCGGCGGCCGGGCCGGTGGTTGGGCGTCGACGGGCGTGGGTACCGGGCCGTTGTGGACGACTTCACCCTCACCCGGATCGACACAGGTGACGCGGAGCTGCGGGTGCGCACGGGCGGTTCCGGCCCGCCCGTGCTCCTGGTCCACGGCCACCCGCGCACGCACACCACGTGGCGGCACGTTGCGCCCCTGCTCGCCGCCGACCACACCGTCGTGTGCCCCGACCTGCGCGGCTACGGCGAGTCCTCCAAGCCCGGGACCACGCCCGACCACACGCCCTACTCGAAGCGCGTGATGGCGCGGGACCTCGTGACGCTCATGCGCGAGCTGGGGCACGAGCGGTTCGCGGTGGTCGGCCACGACCGCGGCGGGTACGTGGCGACCAGGCTCGCGCTGGACCACCCGGAGGTGGTCACGCACCTGGTGGCGCTGGACGTGGTGCCGATCGGGTCGGCCCTGGCCCGCTGCGGGCCCGAGTTCGCGCGGCGCTGGTGGCACTGGTTCTTCCTGGCGCAGCCCGACGTGCCGGAACGGGTCATCTGCGCCGACCCCGACGCCTGGTACCACACCGACACCAGACCGGTGGACGACGACACCCTGCGCGCGATGCACGACCCGGCGACCGTGCGCGCGATGGTCGAGGACTACCGCGCCGGCCTCGGCGTCGACCGCGCGCACGACGACGCGGACCTGGCCGCCGGCCGGCGCGTCCGGTGCCCGGTGCTCGTCCTCTGGGCCGAGGGCGACGACCTGCCCGACCTCTACGGCGACGTGCTCGGCGTGTGGCGGGACTGGGCGGACGACCTGCGCGGTCGAGGGCTGCGCTGCGGGCACCACCTGGCGGAGGAGGTTCCGGCGGAACTGGTCGCCGAGCTGCGCGGATTCTTCGCGGCGACCGGCTGACACCGGGTCCGCAATCGGCTGAATGGTCCATTCATCCGCGTTGCGGGCGGGGATGGCGTCACTGGGCGTTCGTCCGGGGTTAGGGTTCCGGGGTGGCCATTGCACGTGCCGAACGGCTCGTCAACCTGGTGCTGTGCCTGCTCTCGACCCGGCAGTACCTGACCGCCGAGCGCATCCGCGCCATCGTCCCCGGCTATGCCGACGCCGCGACGGACGAGGCGTTCTTCCGCATGTTCGAACGCGACAAGACCGAGTTGCGCGATCTCGGCGTGCCGCTGGAGACAGGCCGCAGCGCGGGCTTCGACGCGATCGACGGCTACCGCATCGCCCGCCGCGACTACGAGCTCGGTGACATCGACCTGGAGCCGGACGAGGCCGCCGCGGTCGCGCTGGCGGCCCGCCTGTGGGACTCGCCGCAGTTCACCGGCGCCGCGCACGGCGCCCTGATCAAGCTCCGCGCGGCCGGGGTCGACGTCGACCAGGACGTGCACGTGCCGGTCGAGCCGAAGGTCCGCACCAGCGAACCGGCGTTCCCGCCGCTGCTCGCGGCGGTGCAGGAGGGGCGCGTGGTCGAGTTCGACTACCGCCGCCCGGTGCCGGCCCAGGTGGGCACCCGCACCGTCGAGCCGTGGGGCGTGGTCGCCTGGCGCGGCCGGTGGTACCTCGTCGGCCACGACCGAGACCGGAACGCGCCGCGCTGCTTCCGGCTGTCCCGCATCGCGGGCGACGTCCGCGTGATCGGCAAGCCCGGCGCGGTGCAGCGGCCCGACCAGCTCGACCTGCTCTCATTCGTCACCCGCACCCAGCCCGCCGCCGACCAGGTGGTGGCCACCGCCACGCTGTGGGTGGCCGAGGGCCGGGCGCAGGGCGTGCGCCGGAGGGCGCGGATCGTCGGCACGCGGGAGTTCGACGGCGAGCCCGGCGACCTGCTGGAGATCGACCTGAGGTTCCCCGACTCGGCCGCCGCGTGGATCGCGGGGTTCGGCCCCGACGTGGTGGTGCTGGAGCCCGAAGTGCTGGCCAAGACCGTGCGGGAGAAGCTGCTGGGCGCGCTGCGCGGTGCGGGGGTGCGCGCGTGAACGCCGCCACCGACCGGCTGCCCCGGCTGCTCGCCCTGGTGCCGTACCTGCTGGCCCGGCCGGGCGTGCCGATCGACGAGGTCGCGGAAGACTTCGAGGTGTCGCCCAAGCAGATCCGCCGCGACCTCGAACTGCTGTGGATGTGCGGCCTGCCCGGCTACGGTCCCGGCGACCTGATCGACCTGTCGTTCGAGGGCGACACGGTCACCGTCACGTTCGACGCGGGCATGAGCCGCCCCCTTCGGCTGACCGCGGCCGAGGCGACAGCGCTGCTGGTCGCGCTGCGTGCGCTGGCGGAGACGCCGGGCGTCGCGGACCAGGCCGCGGTGCAGCGGGCGGTGGCGAAGATCGAGGCCGCGGTCGGTCAGGCGCAGCCAGCCGGCGTGGCCGTCGGCCTGGCCATGCGGGAGGCGCCCGAGACGGCTCGCGTGCGTGACGCGGTGTCGGACGGCGTCCTGCGCGGCCGTGCCCTGCACCTGCGCTACTACACGCCGTCGCGGGACGAGATCACCGACCGCGTGGTCGACCCGATGCGGATGCTCCTGGTCGAAGGCCGCGGCTACCTGGAGGCGTGGTGCCGCGCCGCGGACGGCGTCCGGCTGTTCCGGCTCGACCGGATCGACGTCGTGCGGGTGCTGGACGAGCCCGCGGCCCCGCCGCCGCACGCCACGCCCACCGATACGTCGGAGGGGTTGTTCCAGCCGGACCCGTCGCAGCGGACGGCCGTGCTGGTCCTGGAACCGGACGCCCGCTGGGTGGCCGAGTACTACCCGACCGATGGTCTGGTAGAGCTCCCCGAAGGCCGCGCCCGGGTGCTCATGCGGTACGCCGACACCCCCTGGATGGTGCGGTTGCTGCTCGGCCTCGGCGGTGACGTGCACGTCGAGCAACCGCCCGACCTGGTGGCGGCGGTCGCCCGGCAGGCCGAAGCGGCGTTGCGCCGGGCGGATCACCTCCTGGCAACCTGAGCCAAGTACGGTGGTGCCGTGCCGTACTTCCCGATCCTGGTGCTGGTCCTGTTCGGGCTGGTCGTGCTGGTGGCGACCGGACTCCGAGTCATCGGATCGTTGCGCCGCTTCCGCGCCGCCAGCACTCTGGTGGGTGACAGGGTCGGTGACGACGCGGGTCTGCTGCGGGCGCGGTTCGCCGCGCTCGAGGTGGCCTTCGCCGAACGGCGTCCGGACCAGGCCCGTGAGGGCGAGCCCCGCGTACCATCGGTGGACCGGGGGAGACAGGAGGACAACCGTGGGTAACCTCGGACCAACCGAACTGATCATCATCGCCGTGGTGATCATTCTCCTCTTCGGCGCGAAGAAGCTGCCCGACATGGCGCGCTCCATCGGCCGTTCCGCGAAGATCCTCAAGGCCGAGACCAAGGGTCTGCGCAGCGAGGACGACCCGCAGCAGACCGCTCAGCCGGGCGCCACCACCGCGCAGCAGATGCCCGCGGCGCAGCAGCTGCCGCCCGCTCAGCCGCAGGTCGCCCAGCCGCCCGTGCAGCAGCCCGCCGTGCAGCCGGTCCAGCCTGTCCAGCCGCAGGTCGCCCAGCCGCAGGTCGCCCAGCCGCAGGTGGCGCAGCCCATCGAGCAGTCCCAGCAGAACCTCGAGAACAAGCAGAACTCCAACTAGAGCCGCGTCAACGAGAACCGAAGGACGGTCCGCACGGTGGGGGCAAGTCCGGTCCGGTGGTGGTCCCAGCGCCGGGAGCGCCGCAAGATCACGAGCCGCAGGGGCAACCCCGACGGCACCATGTCGTTGAAGGATCACCTCTACGACCTCCGGCACCGCCTCGGCCTGGCGCTGCTGATCATCGCGTTCGGCGCGGTCTTCGGCTGGTTCTGGTGGAGCTGGCGGATCTTCGGGCTGCCGAGCCTCGGCGACATCGTGATCGCCCCCTACTGCGGTATCCCGGTCGAGCAGCGGCTCACCCAGGGCGGTGCGGGCTGCCAGCTGCTGCAGACCAAGCCGTTCGAGATCTTCATGATCCGGCTGAAGGTCGGCGCGGGAGCGGGCATGGCCCTCACCGCGCCGCTGTGGCTCTACCAGGTGTGGCGGTTCATCGCGCCCGGCCTGTACGCCAAGGAACGCCGGTTCGCGGTCGTGTTCGTGGCCTTCGCGTCGGCGCTGTTCGTGGCGGGTGCGGCGCTCGCCTTCTACGTGGTGCCCCAGGGCCTGTCCGTGCTGGTCAGCTTCGGTGACGAGAAGTTCATCACCGCGTTGACGGCGGGCGAGTACATCAGCTTCGTAATGGCGCTGCTGCTGATCTTCGGGGTGAGCTTCGAGCTGCCGCTGATCGTGGTCATGCTCAACCAGGTCGGCATCCTCACCTACGACAAGCTGCGCCGATGGCGCCGCGGCCTCACGTTCGCCCTGGTCGTCTTCGCCGCCGTCGCGACCCCGGGCACCGATCCGATCTCGATGGTCGCACTGGCCATCGCGCTCGTGCTGCTGTTCGAGGTGGCGATCCAGATCGCCCGCGTCCACGACCGGCGGATCGAGCGTCGGCGCAAGGCGGAGGGCCTGGACGACCTGTCCGACGACGAGGCCGCCCCGTTCGAGTACACGCCGACGGCCGTGGAGGAACCCGAGCCGCTGCCCACGCCGGGCCCGGGGCCCTCGGCGTCGGACGCCGGGCAGCAGCCGCCCGACGCCGGGCAGCAGCCGCCCGGTCGCGTCCGTTACGACGACGTCACCTGATCAGCGTCACCTGATCAGCCTCACCTGAACGGGTGGCATGTTTGTAGGCTTCCCGACCATGTCGACGTCAACGCGGGTGGCCCTGCTGGTGTGCCCCACCTCGGGCAAGGGCAGGGCCGGGCGCGTGGCGGGCACCGTCGCGGCCCGGCTGCGGGACGTGGCCGACCGCCTCGACCTGCACGTGGCCTCCTCGGCGGCGGGCACGGCCGAGATGGCGCGACAAGCGGTGGCCGATGGCGTCGACGTGCTGGTCGTCCTCGGCGGTGACGGCGGCGCGCACCTGGCCGTGCAGGCGTGCGCCCAGTCCTCCACCGCCCTGGCCGTGGTGCCCGCGGGCACCGGGAACGACCTGGCCACCGCGCTCGGCGCCACGTCGGTGGACACCGTGGTGAGCGCGCTGCGCGACGGCAGCCGCCGCACCATCGACCTGGGACGGGTCGAGAACGGCCCGTGGTTCGCCACCGTGCTGTGCTCCGGGTTCGACTCGGCGGTCAACGAGCGGGCCAACTCGATGCGCTGGCCCGCCGGTCCCCGGCGCTACGACCTCGCGATCCTCGCCGAACTGGCCGCCCTCCGACCCCAGCGGCTGGTGGTCGAGACCGAGAACGCCGTGCTGGAACTGGACGCCCTGCTGGTCGCGGTCGGCAACACGACCAGCTACGGCGGCGGCATCCCGGTGTGCCCGGACGCCCTGCCCGCCGACGGCCTGTTCGACCTGACCGTGGTGGGGGCCGCGCCGCGGCGCACCCTGCTGCGGATGCTGCCCACGCTGCGCACCGGGCGGCACGTGGAGCACCCGGCGGTGCGCACGCTGCGGGCGCGGTCCGTGCGGCTGTCCGGGACGTCCTGGGTGGCCTACGCGGACGGCGAGCGGATGAGCGACGTGCCGTTGACCACGACGTGCGTGCCGGGCGCGCTCACGGTCGTCAGCGGTGGCGGCTGAGCACGTCCCGCCTGCGCCACGAGGGGTGCGGCTCGGTCGTGCCCCGGTCGTACAGCCACCCCGCGACGGTCAGCACGCCGTCGGCGGCGTCCAGCGGCGTGCCGTGCGCCGACTCGACCGTCTCGATCTCGTGCCTGCCGCAGTCCCGGATCGCGTCGCAGCGGACCGAGATCTCGCCCTCCACCTGCCACGGGGGCGGCAGGGCGAGCACGTGGCGGTGCGGGTCGCGCGGCGGTGACACCAGGACGCGGAACGCCACCTCGTCGATCTCGGCCAGGGCGGACAGACCCGCGTAGGGCGCGCCGGGCAGGTGGTCGAACACCAGGCCGGGGCCCGGTCTGCCCAGGTGGCCGGCCAGTCGCTCGACCCGCGCGGTGGCCTGCCGCAGCACGTCGAGCACCGGGTCCACGTCGATGAGGCCGGGGAACACCCACCGGAGGTCGCCCTCCGCCAACGGAATCGCCTCCACGACCGTGAGTGTGCCCCATGATCCGCCCCGGTGGTCTTTATAGCTTCAGTGTGGATTAAACAAAGTGTTCGCCGGTCCGCCCGCTATCCGGAGCGATTTTGTCGGTCCCGTATGACAGCCTGGAGAGGTGTCAAGCACTTCGCGGTCCCCGGCCGAGGCGTACGCGGATTCCCGCCGCCGCTCCACCTGGCCCAAGCTGACCGATTTCCTCGGGGTCCTCTCGTTCGAGCTCGACCCGTTCCAGCAACGCGCGTGCGAGGCGCTGGAGGACGGGCACGGCGTGCTCGTCTGCGCGCCCACCGGCGCCGGCAAGACGGTGGTCGGCGAGTTCGCCGTGCACCTGGCCCTGTCCGAGGGCCGCAAGTGCTTCTACACCACTCCGATCAAGGCGCTGTCCAACCAGAAGTACGCCGACCTCGTCGCCCGGTACGGCCAGCAGAAGGTCGGCCTGCTCACCGGCGACACGTCCGTCAACGGCGACGCGCCGATCGTGGTGATGACCACCGAGGTGCTGCGCAACATGCTGTACGCGGGCTCCTCGACGTTGACGAGCCTCGCCTACGTGGTCATGGACGAGATCCACTACCTGGCCGACCGGTTCCGCGGCCCGGTGTGGGAGGAAGTGATCCTGCACCTGCCCGAGTCGGTGCGGCTCGTCGGCCTGTCCGCCACCGTCAGCAACGCCGAGGAGTTCGGCGAGTGGCTGGTCGAGGTGCGCGGCGACACGACGGTCGTGGTTGACGAGCACCGACCCGTGCCGCTGTGGCAGCACATGATGGCCGGCGGCCGGATGATGGACCTGTTCGCGGGCGAAGGACCCGACGGGCACAACCGGATCAACCCGCAGCTGCTGCGCCACACCGAGGACCTGTCCCGCTACCACGTGCCGTGGAGCCGGAACCGCAACAACAAGGACCAGCGGGGCCGGCCGCCGCGCGGTTCGGGGTTCAAGCCGCCGTCACGGGTCGACATCGTGCAGCGGCTGGACGGCGCGGGCCTGCTCCCCGCGATCGACTTCGTGTTCAGCCGCGCGGGCTGCGACGCGGCGGTGCTGCAGTGCGTGCGGGCGGGACTGCGGCTCAACTCGAACCACGAGGTCGAGCAGATCCGCGAGGTCATCGAGGAGAAGACCAAGGACCTGCCCCAGGGCGACCTGATGGTGCTGGGCTACTGGGAGTGGCGCGAGGCGCTGGAACGCGGCATCGCCAGCCACCACGCCGGTCTGCTGCCCGCGTTCAAGGAGACCGTGGAGGAGCTGTTCGTCCGCGGTCTGGTGAAGGTCGTGTTCGCCACCGAGACGCTCGCGCTGGGCATCAACATGCCCGCCCGCACGGTCGTGCTGGAGAAGCTGGTCAAGTACAACGGCGAGGCGCACGTCGACCTGACGCCGGGCGAGTACACGCAGCTCACCGGCCGTGCCGGGCGTCGCGGCATCGACGTCGAGGGCCACGCGGTGGTGGTGTGGCAGCCGGGTGTCGACCCGAAGGCGGTCGGCGGCCTGGCGTCCACCCGCACGTACCCGCTGCGCTCCTCGTTCCGGCCCGGCTACAACATGGCCGTCAACCTGGTGAACCAGCTGGGCGCGTCGGCCGCCCGGGACATCCTGGAGCAGTCGTTCGCGCAGTTCCAGGCGGACCGGTCGGTCGTCGGCCTGGCCCGCCGGATCGAGCGCAACCGCGAAGCCCTGGGCGGCTACGCCGAGGCGATGACCTGCCACCTGGGCGACTTCTCCGAGTACGCGGCGCTGCGCCGCCGGGTCGCCGAGCGGGAGAAGGCGTTGGCGCGGCAGAACACCTCGGCGAAGCGGGCCGAGGCGGCGCAGTCGTTGGAGCGGCTGCGCAAGGGCGACGTGATCGCGGTGCCGTCCGGGCGCCGGTCCGGGATCGCGGTGGTGATCGACCCGGGCCTGGAGCCGCTGGGCGAGGCGCGCCCGTTCGTGGTGACGGAGGACCGGTGGGCCGGTCGGCTGTCGTCGTCGGACTTCCCGATGCCGGTCGAGGTGCTGGGCACGATGCGGCTGCCGAAGCAGGTGGACACGCGGTCGCCGAAGTCGCGGCGCGACCTGGCGGCGTCGCTGCGCGCCACCGGGATCGTGGCCCCGGCGATGCGCAAGCGCCGTTCGACGGCGGACGACGACGCGGAGCTGGCGACGTTGCGGCGGGCGCTGCGGGCGCACCCGTGCCACGGCTGCGAGAAGCGCGAGGAGCACGCCCGGTGGGGCGAGCGGTACCACCGGTTGCTGGCCGAGACGGAGCAGGTCGAGCGGAAGGTCGCGGCGACGACGCACTCGTTGGCGCGCGAGTTCGACCGGATCCGCGGCCTGCTGCGGGAGCGCGGTTACCTGCACGTGGAGGAGAACGGTCCGGGCGAGGAGGTCACCGAGCACGGCAAGCGGCTGACCAGGCTGTACAGCGAGTCGGACCTGCTGGCGGCGGAGTGCCTGCGGCACGGCGTGTGGCGTGGCCTCGACCCGGCCGAGCTGGCCGCCGTGGTGTCGGCGCTGGTGTACGAGGCGCGGCGGGACGGTCCGCTGGAGGCGCGGCTGCCACCGGGGAAGGTCGGGGACGCGTTGACGGAGACGGCGCGGCTGTGGGCCGAGCTGGAGGACGACGAGCGCCGGCACCGGCTCGACCGGACCCGTCAGCCCGACCCGGGTTTCGCGTGGGCGGTGTACCGGTGGGCGCGCGGCGAGTCGTTGGAGAAGGTGCTGTCGGCGGCCGAGGAGAACGGCGCCGAGCTGGGCGCGGGCGATTTCGTCCGCTGGTGCCGGCAGGTGATCGACTTCCTGGACCAGATCCGGGACGTGGTCGGCGGCGGTGACCCGGTGGGCGCGGCCGCCCGGAAGGCGGTGGAGGCGTTGCGCCGCGGGGTGGTGGCGATGGCCACCGTTTGACAAAGCTTTGCGGGGTGGGTGGGTACCGTCCGCATGGCTGTGGTTTGATCGCGCCCGCAAGGCTTGAACACCGCTTTCGGGCCGGCACAGCGCGAGACCGTTTTCGAGACCGTTTCCAGACCGACCGTCGGAGGCCGAGCATGACCAGTCCGTACGGACCGTCCGGAGGGAACGACCCGCAGCCGCAGTGGGGCCAGCAACAACAGCCCTACGGTGGTGGTGGGTACCCCGGCACGCCGTCGGGTGGTTTCCCCGCTCAGCAGCCCAACCCCTACGGGCAGCCGGACCCGTCGCAGCAGCCCAACCCGTACGGGCAGCCCGACCCGTCGCAGCAGCAGTGGGGGCAGCAGCCCCAGCAGCAGCCGTACCCGCAGCAGTACCCGGCCGGGTACGACCCGAACAACCCGCAGTCGAACCCGTACGGGCAGCCGGCGCAGGCCGGTCAGTACGGGCAGCCGGGCCAGTACGGCCAGCCCGGTCAGTACGGGCAGCAGCCGGGCCAGTTCGGTCAGCCGGGGTACGGCCAGCAGCAGCCGCCGCCGAAGAAGTCCAGCGCGATGGTGTGGGTCGTCGTCGCCGTGGTCGTGCTGCTGGTGGCGGCGGTGGGCATCCTGGGCTTCGTGACGCCGGGCTGGTTCACCACGAAGGTGTTCGACAACGCGGCCGTTCAGCAGGGTGTCGTGGGCATCCTCAAGGACGACTACAAGATCAAGGACGTGGAGAGCGCCACCTGCCCCGCGGACCAGGAGGTCAAGCCGAACACGACCTTCGAGTGCACGGTGAAGGTCGGCGGCGAGGACAAGACGGTCAAGATCACGGTGAAGACCGACGACGGCGAGTACGAGGTCGGCCAGCCCGCCGGCTGATCCGCGTCGTCCGCTCCCCGAGGCCGCCCCGCATGTTGTGGTGGGGCGGCCTCGGCGTGTTCACGGAAAGTCGTTAACGAGGCGAGCGACCTCTCCGGCACTATGCGGGGGTGACCGACTACGACATCCGGGGGTTGGACGACTCCCAGTACCGGACCGCGCACACCCTGTTCCGCGGCACGCTGCACAGCCCGCCGGCGCCCGACGAGCAGTGGGAGTTCGCGCGGGAGTCGTACTCGCCGGAGCGTGCGCTGGGTGCGTTCGCCGACGGGGAGATGGTGGGGACGGTCCAGTCGTTCTCGTCGCGGTTCGCCGTGCCGGGTGGGGCGGTCGTGCAGCATGCGGCGGTGAGCCGGGTCGGGGTGCGAGCGGACTGGACGCGTCGGGGTGTGCTGACCGCGTTGCAGCGGGCGCAGCTGCGGGCGATGCGGTCGGCGGGTGACGTGGTGGCGTCGCTGCGCGCGTCGGAGACCGTGATCTACGGGCGGTACGGGTACGGGGTGGCGACGCGGTTCCGGTACCTGGACATCGACCGGCGCCGGGCCGTGCCGCGGTCGCGTCCGGTGGGTCGGGTGCGGTTCGTGGAGGGTGAGGCGGGGCAGCGGGTCGCGCGGGAGTTGTTCGACGAGCTGACGTTGCGGCGTGCGGGCACGATCTCGCGGTGGCCGGCGTGGTGGACGTTGAACGTCCGGCGGGTGGCGGCCGAGGAGAACCTGAAGATCGCCGTCCGTTCACCCGCCGTCTCTGCTTCCTCTTCGTCCGCTCCGGTCGCTCCGGTCGCTCCGGTTGACGACGGCTACGTGGTGTACAAGGTCGAACCCGGCGAGGACGATCCGCGCCGGGGAAAGCAGACCAAGCTGACGGTGCTGGACCTGTGGGCGGGGAACGCGGAGGCGTGGGCCGACCTGTGGCTGTTCGTGCTGGGCGTCGACCTGGTGGACGAGGTGTCGGCGGTGGGACGTCCGATGGACGAGCCGGTGCAGTGGCTGCTGGGCGACCCGCGCGCGTGCCGCGTCCCGGACGAGTTCGACGAGACGTGGCTGCGCCTGCTGGATGTCCCCACCGCCCTGGCCGCGCGCACCTATCGCGAGGGTGAGCCGGTGGTGCTCGGCGTGCGTGACGTGTACCTGCCGGAGAACTCGGGGTCGTACCGGGTCGCGGCGGACGGCGTGACGCGCGTCGAGGCCGCGCCCGAGTTGGTGCTGGACGTGGACGTGCTCGCGTCGGCGTACCTCGGTGACGTGACTTTCTCGACGCTGGCCGCCGCTCGCCGACTGGACGTGGTCGAGCCCGCGGCACTGGCCCGTGCCGACGCCCTGTTCGCCGTGTCCGAAGTCCCCTGGTGCGGCTCGTACTTCTGACCACCCGCCCGCACAGCCTTCTCGCGGCCGCACCTCCGGTCGGCTACCGCCCTAAGTGGACCCGGCGTCTCCGACCGGGTCCGGCTCCAGTGGACGCGGCTCTAGTGGACCCGGCGTTCCATAGCGGCCAGCAGACGGGGCAGCGAACTGCCGAGCCCCCAACGCCGGGTCAGCTCGGCGACCCGGTCCGGATCGACCGGCGCGGCGGGCACCGCGTCGGGGCGGTCCATGACGATCTCGGCGTCGGTCGCCACGTTGACCACCGTAGGTGCGACGGCGAGGTAGTCCTGGGCGTTGAGCAACGCAGTGCGAGCGCGCGTGGTGAGCTTGCGATCCCTGCCGTCGTGCACCGCGTCCAGCACGGCCTGCAACGACCCGAACTCGCTGATCAACTTCGCCGCCGTCTTCTCCCCGATCCCGGCCACGCCCGGCAGCCCGTCCGACGGATCGCCGCGCAGCACGGACATCCCGGCGTACGCGCGGCCCGCGTCGTGCACCGGCAGGGAGTACTTGGCGGCCAACTCCTCCGGCCCGAGCAGCTCGGCCTTCGCCCACCCGCGCCCCAAGTACAGGACGCGCACCGGCGTGGGCTCCTCGCGCACGACCTGGAACAGGTCACGGTCCCCGGTGATCACCTCGACCGGATCGGTGGTCTCGCGGGCGGCGAGGGTGCCGATCACGTCATCGGCCTCGTACCCGGCCGCCTCGGCCGTCGCGATCCCGACCGCGTCGAGGACGTCGAGGATGATCGGCACCTGCGGCGTGAGGGTGTCCGGGACTTCCTCCTCACCCTCGGCGGCGCCTTCGGCGACGCGGTGCGCCTTGTACGACGGCAGCGCGGCGACCCGGAACTCCGGCCGCCAGTCCGCGTCCAGGCACGCCACCACGCGTCCGGCCTTCCGGTCGGTGATGACCTTGGCGATCGTGTCCACGAACCCGCGCACGGCGTTCACCGGCGTTCCGTCCGGCGCGGTCATCGACTCGGGCAGCGCGTAGAACGCCCGGAAGTACAGGCTGGCGGCGTCCATCAGGACCAGCGGGTTGCTCACCCTGGACAGCTTGCCAGAGACCACCGACATGCCGGAGACCGCCGCGAGGCGTGGGCGACTGATGCCGGGTCACTGGCAGCAGGATCAACGGCTGGCCAGGACCACTGACGGCTGGGCCACCGGCTGGGCGGGACCACGTGATGGCTGCGCACTGGCCGGGCGGGACCACTGACGGCTCACCCGCTCACTGCCAGACCCGCTGACTGCCAGGCCCGCTGACTGCCGGCGGCGATCGCCGGGCCACCAATCACCGGGTACTGACGGCTGGCCGGCTACCGGCCGGCTGTCAACGCCGGGGCCGCGCAGTCTGTACGGACCCGACGGCCGGCCGTTGAGTGCTTGGGCCGCTGAGTGCAGGGGGCCAGTGGTGGTAGATCGCCGGCATCCGGGCTACTGACATTGCGGGCCGGTCGCCTTTCGCCCGTTTGGGGTACGGGGTGGTTGGCGCGGCCTCGTTGTTTCAACCGACGTTTCAGGTTGAGTATAACGGTGTTTTCTGAGGTGGGATTGTGAGGATCACCCGATGGTGTTTCTCGGAGGGTCGTTGTGCGGAGCCTCTCGCTGGGGTGGTTGTGGAGGTGTTCGCAGGCCGTCCTCGCAGGTGGGGCCTGTGGAGAAGGAGTGTCGCAGGGCTGGAGGAAATCGGCAGTATTGCGGGAGGAGAGGGCGGGGGAGGGGAAGCGCGCGGAGTGGGGGAGGTTAGGCGGAGTGGGGGAGTCGGGGACGTGGGTGGAGAGACGAGTGGGTGGGAAAGGGGGTGAGTGGGGGAGGGGCGGAGTAGAGGTGGGAACGGTGTGTGTGGCGTGGCGTGTTCTGTGGGGTGGGGACCACTAGGCTGGCTGATATGTCGACCCAAGTTGGGCCCGTCGATGTGGATGCGTTGCGCGCGCGCCTTGATCGGGCCACTGCTGCGGCGTCCGTCGCGGGTGTGGATGCGCTGTTGATCGCGCCTGGTTCGGATTTGCGCTATCTCATCGGTGCGGGTGGGACGTCGTTCGAGCGGTTGACGTGTCTGGTCCTTCCGGTCGGTGGCGCGCCTGTGTTGGTGGTGCCCAAGTTGGAGCAGCCCGGGTACGCGGGCATCCCGACCGGTGAACTGGGAGTCGAGGTCGCTACCTGGGTCGACGGGGAAGACCCGTACGCCCTGGTCAAGCAGGCGGTGAAGGGCTCTCGGACGGCTGTCTCGGACATGATGCCCGCGCTGCACACCCTGCGGTTGCGGGATGTGGTCGGTGGGGACCAGGTGTTGGCGGGACCCGTTCTGAGGGAACTGCGGATGCGGAAGGACGCTGCCGAGGTCGCCGCGTTGCGCACGGCGGGCGCGGCCATCGACCGGGTGCACGCTCGGATGGCCGAATGGCTGCGGACCGGGCGGACCGAGGCCGAGGTGGGCGCGGACATCGCCGCCGCCATCGTCGCGGAGGGCCACACCGCAGCGGACTTCGTGATCGTCGGCTCCGGACCGAACGGCGCGTCACCGCACCACGACGTGTCCGACCGGGTGATCGAGGCCGGTGACGTCGTCGTCATCGACATCGGTGGGCCGATCGCCGAGGGCTACAACTCCGACTCCACCCGCACCTACGTCCTGGGCGAGCCGCGCGACGCCGACGTGTGGGAGACCTACGCGGTCCTCCAGGCGGCGCAACGCGAGGCGGTCGAGGCGGTCCGGCCCGGCGTCACGTGCGAGGCGGTCGACGCCGCCGCACGCGAGATCATCGCCGACGCCGGTTTCGGCGAGTACTTCGTCCACCGCACCGGTCACGGCATCGGCCTGGACGTCCACGAGGAGCCGTACATCGTCGGCGGCAACGACCTGCCGCTGGAACCGGGCATGGCGTTCAGCGTCGAACCCGGCATCTACCTCCCCGGCCGGTGGGGCGCGCGCATCGAGGACATCGTGGTGACCACAGAGGACGGCGTGGAGAGCGTCAACAACCAGCCGCACGAACTGGTGGTGCTGCCCGCGTGACGAACCTGTCGCACCCCAACCTGGAGCCCACCGACCGGGCGATCCTGCGCGAACTGGCCGCCGACGGCCGGTGCAGCTTCACGGACCTCGCCGAACGGGTCGGGCTGAGCGTGTCGGCCGTGCACCAACGGGTGCGGCGGCTGGAGCAGCGCGGCGTGGTCCGCGGTTACGCGGCACGGCTGGACGGCGTCGAGATCGGCCTCCCGCTGACCGCGTTCATCTCCTTGACCCCGATCGACCCGGCGGCCCCGGACGACTACCCGAAACGCCTGGAGCACCTGCCGCAGATCGAAGCCTGCTACTCGGTCGCCGGCGCCGCCTCGTACCTGGTGCGCGTCCGGGTGGCCTCGCCGACGGCGTTGGAGGAGCTGCTGAGGCAGATCCGTGAGGCGGGGAAGCTGTCCACGACGACGACGGTGGTGCTGTCCACGCCGTACGAGGACCGTCCGCCCGCCGTCTGAACCACCCGGTTTGAACCACCCCGGCAGGCTTGCACCGACCGGCCCGCACCGGTCCGCCTACCCCGGCGGGCTACACCGGACGGGCCCACGTGCCGGCGAAGCGGCCGAGCACGTCCCGCGCGGCCGGCTCGGCGGGCATCGGCGGATCTGCTCAATCCAGCGGGTCGGCGGGGATCGCGTCGTAGGCGTCCCGCACCCGCGCGTGCGCCGGACCGTCCACAGCGAACTCGACGTCGTCGATCCGGGACACCGGGACCACGCCGATCGAGTTGGTCAGGAGCGCGCGTCGGTATCGGCCGAGGTCCGTCAGCCGCACCACTTCCCGGCGGGCCGGCAGTTCCCGTTCCAGCAGCTGCATGGTGATGCCGTGCAGCCAGGCGGCTCGCGGCCACACCACGTCGCCGGCGTCGTCCAGGAACGCGATGTTGGCGATCGCGCTCTCCACCACCAGGCCGTCGGCGGTGAGCAGCGCGTCGTCGTAACCGGACTGCTCGGCGAGTTTGCCGTAGTGGAGCTGCCCGAACCCGCCGATGTGCTTCACGTGCGGCAGCGGGCGCGCGTAGGCGACGGACATCAAGCGTCGCGGCGTCGCCGGGGGAGTGGTCGGCGGGCGGACGACCACCATCACGGAGGGTGTGTCCATTCCGAACACGACGACCCGGACGGCCGCGTCGCGGACGTCGTGGCGGAGCGCCCGGGAGATCAGGGCGCGGACGTGGTCGCCGGGCAGGTCCTTCCCGTACAGCTCGCGGTTGGCCGCGTCGAGCCGGCGCAGGTGGAGGTCGAGGCCCTTCACCCGGCGGTCGCGGACCTGCATGGCGGTGAAGTGGCCGTAGTTCGCCAGCAAGCCGGGCACGAAGTGGTCGGTGGTGGGCGGCTCGCCGTCGATCTCGATCCTCAGCACGGAGCCGACCGTAGCGGGCCGACCGTGGCGCGGCCGACCGAACGCGGCAGACCGAACGCGGCGGACCGGGGCGTAGTCGACCGGGGCGTGGCAGGAATCGAGGGTCATGGGTCGTTGCTGCCACGGCGGCGGGCGGAGAAGGTGGGCGGTGTGGAACGAGAGGTGCTGGTCGTCGGGTACGCGGGGACGACGATGACCGATGTCGCGGGCCCGGTGGACGTGTTCGCCGGGGCCACCGCGGCGCGCGGCGAACGGGGTGACGGGTACCGGGTGCGGCTGGCGGCGGTCGGCGGCGGGTTCGAGGTGTCCGGTGGTCTGCGGATGGAGGCCGAGGACCTGCGGGACGTGTCCGGAGGGGTGGACACGGTCCTGGTGGTCGGGGGTTTCGGGTTCACCGAGGCGGCGCGTGACGCCGAGCTGCTGCACCACGTGCGCCGGGTGGCCGACGGCGCGCGGCGGGTCGCGAGCGTGTGCACGGGCGCGTTCGTGCTGGCGCGGGCCGGGTTGCTCGACGGCGTCCGCGCCACCACGCACTGGGCGTACTGCGACCGGCTCGCCGACGAACACCCGTCGGTGCGGGTGGTGCCGGACGCGATCTTCGTGCAGGACGGGCGGGTGGCCACGTCCGCCGGCGTCACGGCGGGCATCGACCTGGCGCTGGCGCTCGTGGAACGGGACCACGACGCCGCGCTGGCCCGGCTGGTCGCCCGCTGGATGGTGGTGTTCCTGCAGCGGCCGGGCGGCCAGTCGCAGTTCAGCGTGCGGTCACGGGTGCGGCCGGTGCGGGAACCCGGGCTGCGCGCCGTGCTGGACGCGATCTCCGACGACCCGGCCGCCGGCTGGACGGTCGAGGAGATGGCCCGGCGGGCCGCGATGAGCGCGCGGCACTTCGCCCGCGTCTTCCCGCGCCGGGTCGGCGTGCCGCCCGCCCGGTACGTGGAGCAGGTCCGGGTGGAGGCGGCGGCCGGGTTGTTGGAGTCGGGCGACGAAGGGCTGGACGTCGTCGCCCGACGCACTGGTTTCGGCTCGGCGGAGACGATGCGCCGGGCCTTCCTGCGGGTGCTCGGCGTGACGCCGGGCGGCTACCGCCACAGGTTCCGCACCACCGGTGCGGCGTGAGGAGGGGGATCGGATGGACATCGCTTTTGTGCTCTACCCGCGGATGACGGCGCTGGACCTGGTCGGGCCGTACGAGGTGCTGGGCCACCAGCCGGAGGTGACCTCGCACTTCGTCGCGGCGTCACGGGAACCGGTGGTCACCGACGCCGGGCTGGTGATCGTGCCGACGACGACGTTCGCCGAGCTGGACCGGGCCGACGTGATCGTGGTGCCCGGCGCCGGGGGCTGGGCGGAGGCGTTGGAGGAGGGCGTGGTCGCGGACTGGTTGCGCAAAGCGCACCCGACCGCGACGTGGACCACGTCGGTGTGCAGCGGGTCGACGTTGCTGGCGCAGGCCGGCATCCTCGACGGCCGTCCGGCGACCACGCACTGGGCCTTGCGCGACGCGTTGGCCGCGTGCGGCGCGGTGGTCAGCACGGATCGGGTGGTGGTCGACGGGTCCGTGGTCACCGCCGCCGGGGTGTCGGCCGGGATCGACATGGCGCTCGCGCTCGCCGGGTGGATCTGGGGTGAGGAGCGGGCCCGGTTGGTCCAGCTCTTCATCGAGTACGACCCCGAGCCGCCCTACCAGGTCGAGGTCCCGGAGGAGCCGTCCGCCGAACTCCTCGCCCTGGCCCGCGGCGTGTTCAGCGCGGGCTGACCGGGTCACCGCGACCAGCACGGCGGGCCGTCCGCCGTGCTGGCGCAGGACTTCCAGCGGCAGCCTGGTCAGCGGCAGCCCCGCCGGCGCCGGCCCCTTGGACGCCAACCCGGTCAGCGCCAACACCGACCCCTCAGGGAACAGCTCGCCGTCCACGTCCAGGACGCCACTGAGGACGATCACCAGCGCGTCGCGCCACTCGGCGGCGTCGTAGGGCAGCGAGCCCGCCACGGTGACCACGCGGACGTCGAAGTTCACAGCGTCGCGGGCAGGCCGAAGAGCGGGAACCGGTCCGGCCCGAACGTGATGACCTCGGCGATCAGGTCGTCCTCGACGCGCAGCACGTCCAGCGCCACCGGCTTGAAGAACTCCTCGCCCGGCTTGCGGGCGTAGTTCGCCAGCGCGGGCTGCCGGTTCGCGCTGGTCACCACGACCTTCCACTCGCCGAACGCGTCCGGGCCGACCACGACGGGCGCCCAGAGGGCGACCAGCTCGTCCCGGCCGCGGTGCCACTCGGGCTGCGGCGGCATGGTCCACGTGGCGTCCTCGCGCAGCGCGGCGGCCATCATCTCCAGGTCGCAGCGCTCGGTGGCCTCGACGAACTTCCGCACCACCGCCTTCTCCCGGGGGTTCGGCCCACCCGACCAGTCGGCACGCCGTTCCGGCAGGTGCTTGCGCATGGTGACGCGGGCGCGTTGCAGCGCGCTGTTCACCGCCGGCACGGTCTCGTGCAGCAGCGCCGCCGTCTCGCTCGCCGGCCAGCCCAGCACGTCCCGCAGCACCAGCACCGCCCGCTGCCTGGCCGGCAGGTGCTGCACCGCGGCCAGGAACGCCAGCTCGATCGTCTCCCGCGCCACCACCTCCGCGTCCGGCTCGGCGTCGAGCAGCGAGTCCGGGAACGGCTGGAGCCACGGCACGTCCGCCGCCGGCATCTCGTCGGTGGTGGCGTGCTGAGGACGGCGGTTGATCACGTCGAGGCACGCGTTCGTGGCGATCCGGTACAGCCAGGCCCGGAACGACGACCGCCCTTCGAACGTGTCCCGCGCCCGCCACGCCTTGAGGAACGTCTCCTGCACCAGGTCCTCGGCCTCGTCGAACGAGCCGAGCAGCCGGTAGCAGTGCACCCGCAGCTCGTGCCGGTACCGCTCGGCTTCCCGCGTGAAGTCAACCGTCATCGCTGGAACCCCGCTCATCGTCACCCTCCGGGCTTGTACGGTGACGTGCCGGTCGCACGCCGCACAACTTGTGACCGGATCGGCCCGGGAAACTCATCGGTCGCGTCGGGATCCGCCGGATCCGGCGCGTCGGAGCGTGGCGCGTCGGACTGGGGGGTAGTGGTTGTGGTCGGGGGCACTGGGTTCCGCGCGGTGTTCGCGGTGCCGGAGTTCCGGGTGCTGTGGTCGGCGGCCGTGCTGTCGACCGTGGGTGACCAGCTGGCCCGGGTGGCGCTGTCGGTGCTGGTGTTCCAGCGCACCGGGTCGGCGGCGTGGACCGCGTTGACGTACGCGCTGACGATGCTGCCCGCGCTGGTGTCGGGCGTGCTGCTGACCGGGTTGGCCGACCGGTTCCCGCGGCGGACCGTGATGGTGGTCGCGGACGTGGTCCGCGCCGTGCTGCTGGCCTTGATGGCGATCCCGGGCGTGCCGTTGCCGCTGGTGGCGGCGCTGCTGGTGGTCGCGCAGCTCGCGGAGCCGCCGTTCGCCGCCGCGCAGGGCGCGCTGCTGCCGTCCGTGCTGGGCGACCGGTACGAGGCCGGGCAGTCCGTGCACCTGATCACGCACCAGGCCGGGTTGCTGCTGGGGTTCGCCGGCGGCGGCCTGGTGGTGGCGTGGCTGGGCACGTCCGGGGCGTTGCTGGCGGACGGGGTGACGTTCGCGTTGTCCGCGGTGCTGCTGCGGTTCGGCCTGCGGCAGCGGCCGGCGCCGGCGTCCGTGCCCGCCGCGCACGTGCGGATCCGGGCCGGTGCGGCGCTGGTGTGGCGGGACCGGCGGCTGCGGATGCTCGTCGGGCTCGGGTGGCTGGCGATGTTCACCGTCGTGCCGGAGGGGTTGGCCGCGCCGTTCTCGGCGGAGGTCGGCACGGGCGCGGCGGGTGTCGGCCTGCTGCTGGCCGCCGACCCGGCCGGGATGGTGCTGGGCACGGTGCTGCTGCGGTTCCTGCCGACGTCGCTGCGGGTGCGGTTGCTCGGCCTGCTGGCGGTGGCCACGGCGCTGCCGCTGGTCGGCTACCTGCTCGCGCCGAACCTGGTCGGCGCGGTGGCGCTGCTCGCGGTGAGCGGCGTGTTCAGCGCGTACCAGGTGACGGCGGGAGCGACGTTCGTCCGCCTGGTGCCGGACGAGCAGCGAGGGCAGGCGTTGGGCTTCGCCCGCAGCGGCCTCGTCGCGGCCCAGGGCATCGGTGTCGCCGGCGGCGGCCTGCTGGCCACCATGACGGGCTCCGCGGCCACGGCGATCGCCGTGGCGGGCATCGCGGGCACGATCTTGGCGTTGATCGCCACCACGGCCTGGTCCCGCGTCGCGCCCGCCGCGGTGAGCTGAGGCGTGCCCGACACCCCGCTGTGGCGCAACGGGTCGTTCGCGTTGCTGTGGGCCGGGCACACGGTGTCGCTCGTCGGGTCGCAGGTGACGGTGATCGCGGTGCCGTTGGTCGCCGCGTTCGCGGTGGGCGCCGGGCCCTGGGAGATCGGGGTGGTCGCGGCGTGCGGGCGGTTGCCCTACCTGGTGTTCGGGTTGCCGGCCGGGATGTGGGCGGACCGGCTGCCGCGGCGGGCGGTGGCGGCGGTGTGCGCGGTCGGGCAGGCGGTGGCACTGGCGGCGGTGCCGGTCGCGGCGGCGGTCGGGGCGCTGTCGGTGGCGCTGTTGGCGGTGGTGGCGTTCGTCGCGGGGGCGTTCGCGGTGGTCGGGGACATCGCCGGGTTGGCGTTGGTGCCGATGGTGGTGCCTGCCCATGGTGGGGGGCAGAGTCAGTTGACGCGGGCGCAGGGCGCGGTGGAGGTCGGTCAGGCCATGGCGCAGATCGCCGGGCCGGCGCTGGGCGGGTGGCTGGTCGGCGTGATCACGGCCGCCGGCGCGCTGCTGGCCGACGCGGCCACGTTCCTCGTCGCGGCGGTGACGCTCGTCCGGCTGAGGGTGGTGGGGGAGCAGCCCCGGGCGACCGGGGGGATGTGGGACGGCGTCCGCGCCGTCTTCGGTCACCACGCGCTGCGTCGCGTCACGCTGTGCACGGCGACGCACGTCTTCTGGTTCAACGCCTTCACCGTGGTGGTCCTGCTGTACCTGGTGTCGGAGCGGGACCTGTCGGCCGCGCAGGCCGGGCTGACGCTGTCCGTCGGGGCGGTCGGTGGGCTGGTCGGCGCACTCGTCGCCGCCCGACTGGGGGAACGGTGGGGCCGCCGCCGCACCATGGTCGCCGCGATCCTCGTCACCGGCGGCGGGCAGGCGCTGGTGGTGGTCGAGCCGTTCACGGCGGTGGCGGTGATGTGGTTCGCGCTCCAGGTCTACAACGTGCACCAGGTGCCCGTGCGGTACGAGGCCACGCCGACCGCCCTGCACGGTCGTGTCAACGCGACCATCCGCACGGCGGTCTGGGGCACCGCGCCCGCCGGAGCGCTGGTGGGCGGGCTGCTCGGCCAGGTCGTCGGCCTGGGGGCGACGCTCGTGCTCAGCGGCGTGGGAGCCGCGACGGCGTGCCTGTGGCTGGTCCGGTCACGGCTGGGCTGACCGCGCCGGCCGCGGGAGTCGGGGTCTCGCCGCGGCCCGGCCCCTGGGTGTCGTCGCCCGTTCTCTGTCGCACCGGGCATCACCAGATCTTGTCGCGCATGGCGGCGCACCTCCCCTCGGCATGGCTCACGGTCCGCACTCCGTCACCACGGGGATTCACCAGATCTTGTCGCGCATGGCGGCACACCTCTCTCCTCACGGCTCACGGTCGGTAGTCGGTCCACCTCGGGATCACCAGATCTTGTCGCGCACGACCACACCTCCGCCCTTCTCGTCCGGGCGTCCTGACCAGCGGTTTCACCAGATCTTGTCGCGCACCGCAATCACCTCCAGTGGTTTGGGTCACCCCGCTAGCGGCTGACATCGGCCCAGGTCACCTATACTGTGACCCTCCGTCCGGACACGATGACCGTCCGGGGTAGACGGCCGTGAGGAACCATGGGCAGAGCGCGTTCGGCGTCGTCGGGCGATCGACGCTGGTCACTATGGTCCCTGCCCAAGCAGGCCTTGGTGTACGTGCTGTCGGTGGATCTTCTCGCCGTGCTCGCGATCGCGGCGACCACCGCGTGGCCCGTCCCGGCCGAGTCCTGGACCGTCTTCGCCGTGCTGCTCGGCTGCGCCGCGCTGCACCTGCACTCCTCGCGCTGGATCGAGCGCATCCGCCGCGACCACAGCCACCTGCCGCACGTCGACCTGTGCAGCATCTGGATCGTGGCCGGCGCGCTGGTGCTCCCGCCGTCGCTCGCCGTCGCGCTCGTCGTGCTCATGTACGCGCACCGCTGGTGGGTCGTCGGCCGCTGGGACGCGTCCCGCCCGCCCCACCGGTGCGTGTTCACCACGGCCATGATGGTGCTGGCCACGCTCGCCGCGAGCACCGTGGCAGGCGTCACCGGCCTGCGCGACCACCTGCGGACCGGGCAGCCGGACGGGCCGCTCGACCTGGTCGGACTGGTCGGCGCCGGCGCCGCGCAGTGGCTGGTGAACACCGCCCTCGTCGCCGCTGTGATCCTGCTGACGGTCCGCCCCCGCTCGGTGAAGGACTCCATCGGCAGCGGCGCGGACAACCTGCTCGAAGCCGGCCAGCTCGCGATGGGCGGGTTCGTCGCCCTCGCCGTGGCGTGGTGGCCCGGGTTCGCGGTGCCGATGGTCGTCGCGGCCGTCGCCCTGCACCGCACCGTGCTCATCCACCAGCTGGAGCTGGCCGCCCGCACCGACACCAAGACGGGGCTGCTCAACGCCGAGGCCTGGCACCTCCAGGCCACGCTGGAGCTGCAGCGCACCCGCCAGCAGCCGCCCGGCGCGCGGGTCGGCCTGTTCATGATCGACGTCGACCACTTCAAGGACATCAACGACACCCACGGCCACCAGACCGGCGACCTGGTGCTGCGGCGCATCGCGGCGGCGCTGGAGTCCGCGGTCCGGCGCGGTGACGCGGTGGGCCGGTTCGGCGGCGAGGAGTTCGCCGTGCTGCTGCCCGGCGTGGAGCACGAGGAGGCGGTGGTGGTCGCCGAGCGGATGCGCACGGAGGTCCACCGGGTCCTCGTGGACGACGGCAACGGCGGCACGGTGGGCGGGCTGACCGTCAGCATCGGCATCGCGGTGTGGCCGGAAGTCGCCGAGGACACCGTGGAAGGCCTGCTCGCGGCGGCCGACGCGGCGCTGTACGACGCCAAGCGGCTCGGCCGTGACCAGGTGCAGTCGGCGGGCAGGCACCGCCGGTCCCCGTGGACGCCGGCGGTCCGCTCCGAACGCCCCGGCGTGTAACAACCGCGCATCCCTGGCGGAACTGCTACAGGTCAGGCCGTTGGTGGCGTAGTTTCTGGCCCGCCACCACCGACACGGTGGACCATCCGGTTGCAAGGGTCGTGAGCCAGTGGACCTCGGTGCCCCGCACGGAGTTCGGTTCCGCTTCGAGGCGGGCCTGCTGCGTGCCGTCCTGCTCGACGTGCACCGCAAACCGCAGGTCGACGCGGTCGAGGAGCTGACCGCCGAGGCGGGAGCCCGTGACCTGTTCGTCGGCGAGACGCGTGACGGGTCCGTGCGCGCGGTGCTGCGGCAGCGCTTCGACCTGCCCGACCCCGCGCGCTGGCGGCTCGCCGTCGACGCACCCGCCGCGCGGACCTCGGACGGGGTGGTGTTCACCCTTCCCGGCTCGGTGACGCTGCTGGTGTCCGGCTCGTCGCCGTGCGCGGTCGAGGACGGCGGCGTGTCCGTGGAGCTGCCGGCGGGCGAGTCGGAGCTGACCGTGACGGTGACCAGCGAGCCGGTGTTCGACGTCGGCGACACGGTCGTGGTGTGCCGCCCGGACCAGGTGCGGGAGGCGGCGGTCGTGGTGTCCTGCCTGCCGGCGGACCGCGTCACGCCCGTCGTCGCGCTGAAGCCGGGGGACGTGTCGTCGCACCGGCACGACGAGCTGGTCGCCGACCTGCTCACCGCGATGGGCGTGCGCCGGGTCGTGTTCCTCGCCCAGCCCGAGAGCGCTGGACCGGACGGCACCGGGCTGTTCCCGGACCTGCCCGAACGCCTGCACCTGACGTGCGACGACCCCGTGGGCCTGACCGGCAAGGCGTGGGAGCTGCTGCACGGCGGCGGTGAGCCGGAACGCACGCTCGACGTCGCACCGGACGCCGATTTCGTCGCCGCCCTCTTCACCGCCCTGCGCACCGGCGCGGCGCTGCGCGTGGACGACGACGCGCCGCCCGTGCCGTTCGCCGAGCACAACGCGGACGACGGTGACGAGGCCGTCCTGGTCGAACGCACCGGTGAGGCGGACGACCTGGCCGCCGCCGTCTACGCGCACCACCGCGGTGCGCGGCTGGTGGTCACGTCGAAGCCGGACCTGGCCGAGGTGCGCACCGTCGTGGCCGAGGAGCAGGAGCGGGTCACCGCGGCGGCGGGCGCGATCGGCGACGCGGTCAAGGGCATCGGCTACGTGGAGGCCCTGTGGCGGTACCTGTCCACCGGCGGGCACGACCCGTACGCGGCGGTCGAGGCCGTGGTGACCGCGCAGGTGCCGGCCGAGGCGGTCGCGGAGGTCGGTGACCGGGCGCTGACGGTGTTCACGACCGGCCTGGCCTACCCGTTCGTGCACACCGAGGACGCGAACTGGGCGCGCAAGCCGATCGGGCACGTCGTGGCGGACCCGGCGCTGGTCGTCCTCACCGAGCTGCACCGCGCGGGCGTGGCGCGGGAGCCCGGCGCGTTCAGCCTGGTGGTCGACTCCGGGGCGTTCCTGGAGGTCCCGGAGTCGACCGCGTCGCTGGGGCACCACACCCACCCCATCGTGCTGTCCGACGCGTCCCCCGACGCGCTGCGGGACCTGATGTCGGAGCTGCCGGTCGAGGTGGTGTTCTTCAACGTCCACGACGCCGACGACGCGATCGTGCTGGGCGGCCACGGGCTGCCGGACGAGGACATCCCGGTGACCCTGCGGCACCGGCCGATCGTGTTCAACAACTCCTGCCGGTCGTGGACGGACCTGGGCCGCGAGTTCGTCCGGGCCGGGGCGCGCGGCTACATCGGCACGCTGTGGACCATCCCGGCGAACCTGGCCGCCGGGTTCGCCCGGACCGTCGTGCGGCGGCTCACCGCCGAGGAGACGCCCGCCGCGCGCGCCATCGTCAACACCGGCACGCCCGGCGGCATCGAGCGGTCCTACCTGTATGTGGGCACGGTGAACGGCAGGCTGGACGAGTGGCGTGACCGGTCCACCACCCACGCCGAGGCCGCGCTCACCGCGTGCGAGCTGCTGGCCGCCGCCGCGCGCGACCGCACGGGCCCGCTGTCCGCCGTGCTGCACCGGGAGATCTCGGCGCTGCGCCGGGTCGCCGAGACGGGCGACGCGGCCGACACCCCCGCGTTCGCCGGCGTGCTGCTGGCCGAGCTGGACCTGGAGGACGACGACCGCGCCGCCGACGCGCTGGTCGACCGGATCGACGCGCTGCTGCCCGAGCTGGACCTGCCGGACGACGAGGTCGAGCCCCTCTGGGCGACCAGGTTCGAGCTCACGGCGACCCGGGCCGAGCGGCGCGGGGAATACCCGGCGGCGGTGGCGGACTTCGAACGGTGTGTGGGCTTGGGCGACGCGTGCCGCGACCGAGCGGACGTCCTGCTGCGGATGGCGAGGCTGCTGATGCGAGAAGGCAGAACGGACGAGGCCGGCCAGGCGGCGCGCCTGGCGCACGACGAGCACCGCGCCCGCGGGAACAGACCCGGGCTGCTCGACTCGATCACCGTGCTCGACGACCTGGGCGACGCGGACCCCGAGACCTCGCTCCGCTACGCCATCGAGGGCCACGACCTGGCCGCGGAACTGGGCGACCCCGTCCGGCAGGCCGCGTTCGCCCTCGCCGAGTGCGATCGGTACCGGGAGCACGGCGACCTGGCCGGCGCGATCGACGCCGGCTCGCGCGCGGTGGAGCTGTTCCGCGAGCTCGGTGACGACCGGCAGGAGCTGGCCGCGCTGCGCCGGCTCGGCGAGTGCCACCGGGTCCGGGGCGACCTGGAGCCCGCGCAGCACTACGCCACCGTCGGCCTGGCCCGCGCCGAGCAGCTGGGCGCGGCGGCCGAGGTGGCGTCGTTCCACGACGACCTGGGCGGCGTGCTGAGCGCGCGGGGCGACCACGCCAGGGCGTTGGAGCACTACCGGCACGCGGTGGAGAAGCTGGTCGCCACCGGCGCGTGGGAGCGCGGCGCGGAACTGCTGCCGCACCTCGCGGTGGGGGCGGTCCGTGCGAGCGATCCGGAGGCGTTGTGGACGGCGGCCCTGTGCGGCGGCCTGATCTGCGAGGTCGCGCCGCGCGAGGTGTGGGCGTCGGTGCTGCCGCTGGTCGTGGACTCGATGAAGCGGGCGATCGAGACCGGTCGGCTGGAGCTCACCGAACGCGGCATGACCGACTTCGCCAGCGCGGTGACCGCCGGCAAGCGCGAGGACATGCCGTTCCAGGTCGGTCTGCTCGCGGACGTGGTGGTCGTGCTGCTGGCCTGGCTGATGGACCGCGCGGACTCGGGCATCCTCGGGTTCGCCCGTGAAGTGGACCGCACCAGCGGCGGCGTGCTCGACCTCGTCGGCTACGTGTCCGTGCCGTACGCCGAACGCGCCCGCAACCCCGGTGCCGGCCGGTCGCGGCCTACCAGTGCCGGCCAGCGGTGAGGTCGTCCAGCTCCGGCCGTGACAGGTGCGGCACGCGGTAGCGCACCTCCTCGTCGGGCGCGACGTCCGGGGTGCTCCACAGCGTGAAGCGCAGCAGTTCCCATCGCCTCGGGTCGATCGCCAGCGCGGTGGCGTGGACGTCGGGGTGGTCCGTGGGCCGCTCGTCCAGCGCCTGGTCGATCGCCTCGGCGGGGTCGGCGTCGGCGGGCAGGCGCCAGGTGCGCTTGGACGCGGCGGTGGTCGTGGTGGCGGAGCCCTTCTCGAACGCGAGCCCGACCCAGTGCTGCACGGCGGGCCGGCCGAAGTCGGCGCTCAGGCCCCGGAAGCCCGGCCCCCGGAGGAAGCTGTTCATGCCCTCGGCGGTGCGTCAGAGGTAGAGCGGGGCGTACTGGTTGACCGGCGATCCGTCGACTCCGCGTTCCCGCACGCAGTACGCCTTGAGACCCAGCCCCGGGAAGGCGTCCAACGCGGAGCCGCGGGTGGCGACCCTGGTGCGGATGACGTCCATGTCGTAGTCGGCGGGCAGGGTGATCTCGTACTGCATCGCGTGCATGGTCAGGCCCCCCGGTACGTGGCTGCGGCGCGCGGGTACAGCTCGCGGTAGGCCGTGAGGTGGCCCCGCGGTGTGGTGACGGACTCGGCGCGGAGCAGGCCGTGCACCAGCGCGCGGGCGAACACCGCCCGTGCCGCCGCGAGCACCTGGTCCGGGTCGGCGTCGTGGGTGCCGGTCGAGGCGGCGAAGGCGGTGTCGCCGTCGGTGAGGCCGTGCGCGGGGCGGACGGCGATCGCCAGGCCGTCCTGGGCGGCCGTGGCCAGGGCGAACAGGTGCGGCAGGCGGGCGTTCGTGGCGACGACCCCGATCACCGTGTTGAACGGCTGGCCGTTGATCGGCTGGACGTGGCCCGCGATCCGGGCGGCGTCGAGGTCGTCGCCCTGGTAGGTGGGGAACTCGCCCGGTTCGCCGAGGTGGGTGGCGAACGGCAGGCCGGTGTCGACGTCGACGGACGGGCCGACCGCGTTCAGGGCCGCGATCGCACCCACGACCACGCCGCCGGGCAGCGTGGTGCTCGCCGTGCCCAGGCCGCCTTTCAGCGTGGCGTTCAGCGCGCCCGTGCCCGCGCCGACGTTGCCCTGCGCGACCTCGACCCCCGCGTTCCGCACCGCCCGCGCGCCCTCGTCAGGCCCGGGAAAGGTGTGGAAGTCACCGCCCCGACCGAGGTCGAACAGCGCGGCGGCGGGCACGAACGACCCCAGCTCGCGGGCCGCGCCGTCCGCTGCCGCCAGCCCGTAGGCGCTCCCACCCGTCAACACGATGCCGCGCACCTCACGGTCGCCGTAGCGGGCGTCGAGCGCCGCCGTGTCCCGGGTCGCCGGAGCCCCACCGCGAACGTCCACAGTGGACACCGTGCCGGGCGGGAACAGCACCGCCGTGGTGCCGGTCAACGCCCCGTCCCCGATCCGCGTGACGTGCCCGACCAGCACGCCGCCCACATCGGTGATCGAGTTCCGCACACCGCCGATGGTACTGGCCGGCTCCGCGACGGTTGTCCCGTCAGCTCCGGAGCAGGCGGGCGCCGAGTTCGCGGACCACGGAGGCCAGCAGGTCGACGTCCTCGTCGGTGGTCCGCCAGTTCACGATCGCCGGGCGCAGCGCGACCATGCCCCGGTACACGGTCGTGCCCGCGTACACCCGGCCGTCCTCGATCAACTCCTCGCCGATCCGGCGGTTGAGGTCGTCGAGGGCTTCTTCGGGCACACCCGGCGGCCGGTAGCGGAAGCAGACGATGAACACGGTGATCGGGGCCAGCAGTTCCAGGTCCGGGGCCTCGGTGATGCGCCGGCCGAGGCGCAGCGCCAGGTCTTGGTGGCGCTCCACCATCGCCCGGTGGCCCTCGCGGCCGTACGCGCGCAGCGTCGCCCAGATCGGGATCGCGCGCGCCCGACGTGACGACTCGGGGCCCAGGTTGTTGTAGCTGATGAACTCGTCGTCCGGCTCCGGCAGGTACGGGGCGTCCCAGCCGCCGAACGCCCGACCGAGGAACGAGCGGTCCTTGACGAACGCGACACCGCTCTCGTACGGCACGTTGAGCCACTTGTGCCCGTCCGCGGCCACCGAATCGGCACGCTCCACACCGCGCACCAGGTCCGCCGTGCGGGGGGAGAGGGCGGCGAACAGGCCGAACGCGCCGTCCACGTGCAGCCACGCGCCGTGCCGCTCCGCCAGGTCGGCCAGTTCGTCCAGCGGGTCGTAGTCGCCACCGTTGACCTCGCCCGCGTTGCCGATCAGCACCGCCGGCCCCGACGACGCCAACGCCTCGTCCAGCGCGTCCACGTCCAGCCGGCCCGCGTCGTCACGCGTCAGCGTCCGCACGCTGTCACGCCCCAGGCCCAGCAGCTGCAGCGCCTTCCGGCTGCTCGGGTGCACGTACCCGCTGGAGAACACCGGCATCCGCGGCAGGCCCGCCAGACCGTCCGCCGTCACGTCCACGCCGTGCTGTCCGGCCCACCAGAACCGCGCGCACGCCAGCCCGGTGAGGTTCGCGAACGTCGCGCTCGGCGTCAGCACCCCGCCGTACGACGCGGGCAGCCCGACCATCTCCTTCAGCCACCGCAGCACCACCGTCTCGGCCTGCGCGGCGAACGGCGACGCCGGCCACAGGCCGCCGGCCTGGTCCAGCAGGGACGTCACCCAGTCCGCCGCCTGCGCCGCCGGTGTCGCGCCGCCGACCACGTAGTGGAAGAACCGCGGCCCGGACGAGTGCGTCGCCGCCCGCGTGCCGATGCGCAGCAGGTCCGCGATCGCGGCGATCGTGCCGTCACCGGCTTCCGGCAGCGGCCCGTCCAGGTCCTTGAGCAGGTGGGCGTGCGTGGCGTCGCGCACCGGCAGGTGCGGCAGCGCGTCCAGGTACGGCCCGGCGGCCCGTGCGACCATCCCCAACGCCTCGGCGGCGTCCTCCCGAGCGTTCAGCGGATCACCCATCCTGGCAGGGTAGACGCCGATGACACGACGTGGGCGGTTCCGGTGCCGGCCGATCGACGCCGAGGTGGAGGCGTTCCCGGGCATCGGGTACGCGGAGTCGTCGTTCGGCCCGCGCCGGTTCGCCGAGCCCGTCCCCGCCTCGTCGCCGGGGGGCTGCCCGGCGCACCGGCGTGGCGGCCGGGCGACGAGGACGTGCTGACCCCCAACGCCCGGACACCGTCCACTTCGGACGGTCCGTGGCCGGTGCTGTTCTCCGTGCACGGCGGCGCCCGCACGTTCGGCTCGTCCGCCCAGCCCGACCACGACGGCGCCGCGTTGGCCGTGCTCGACCAGCGGGCGGCGCTGCGGTGGGTGCGCGAGCACATCGGGGTGTTCGGCGGCGACCCGGACGACGACACCGTGGGCGGCCAGTCGGCGGGCGCGGGTTCGGCGTTGTTCCTCGCGGCGTGGGAGCCGGTGCGGCGGGTGATCGCCCACAGCGTGCCGAACCGGTTCTACACGCCCGCTTTCGCGCGCCGGGTCGTTGAGTGGATCGACACCTCGACACCCGGGTCCACCGTGGCGTCGACCGACGCGCTCGCCGCCGCCCAGCGCACCGGCCCGCTGGCGTACGACCCCCTGCTGTTCGGGCCGGTCGCCGCGGGGCTGCCCGCGTTGCTGTTCTCGGCGGTCGGCACGGTTCGGTCGCCGGGACTGCGCGGGTTCGGCCGCGCCCGGGACATCCCGGACCACGTCGTGGCGGCTACGCGCACTTCGAGGACGCGCAGGTGCGGCTCGCGGGCGACTTCGTGTTCGGCGAGCCCACCACCCGGCTGGCCGAGGCGCACGGCCGGGCGTTCCTGGCGCGGTTCACCCGGCCGCCCGCCTGGCACACCGCTGACGTGCCGTTCTCGTCCGGCAACCTCGACGGGGCGTGCCCGAAGAACGGGTTCAGCCTGATCGGCGGGCCGGCCGGTGACGACGAGCGCGCGCTGTCCCGCCGCATGCTCCGGGCCTGGGTGGCATCTGCACGACCGGCGACCCCGGCTGGACCGGCGTGCGGCACTGGGGCGAGGTCGAGGCCAGGCGTGAACCGTGGCGTGGCGTGGATCTCTCAGCGCCCGTCGACCACCCGGTCCAGCCCGTCACCTCAACGCCTGGGGATCATGCCGCCCCGGTCGCCCGCGGCCACGGCGTTGTGGTGCGGCTCGACCGCGTGGACGAGTGGGACCGGGCCGTGTCGACCGCCCGGTGCGCCCGCGTGCCGTCCGCTCGCAGGTCAGCGCGCGGGGTCGTCGCGCTCCCGTCGCACGGTGACCTTGCGGCCCTTGATCGTGGCGCCCCGCAGTGATGCGATGACCTGCTGCGCCGCCGACTCCGGCACCTCCACCAGCGAGAACCGGTCCGCGATCTCGATCGCGCCGATCTCCCGGCCGTTCAGCCGCGCCTCACCCGCGATCGCGCCGACCAGGTCCTGCGGCCGGATGCCCGAGCTGCGGCCCGCGCCGACGAACAGCCTCGTCATGCCCGCGGACGGGCGGCGCGGCTTGCGCGGCTCACGGCGTTCGCCGCCGCCCTCGCGCCCACGGCGTTCACCGGACGGGCCCGACCTCGGCACGTACTCCGGGATCTCCTCCTCGTCGGCCGCCGCGCCGGAGGCCTCGTGCGCGAGCTTCACCGCCGCGAGCGCCACCTCCATCACGTCGAACTCGTCGGTCAACGTCTCCACCACGACCCGGAAGCCCTCCAGGTCGTCCTCCAGCAGGCTCTCGTGCAGCGCGGCCCGGGTCAGCTCCAACTTGCGCGCCCGCAGGTCGGCGATCGTCGGGACCTTCTCCATGTGGATGCGCTGCTTGGTGACGCGCTCGATCGTCTTGAGCATGCCGTGCTCGCGCGGCTCGGCCAGCGTGATCGCCACACCCTCGCGGCCCGCCCGACCGATCCGGCCGATGCGGTGCACGTACGACTCCGGCGCGGACGGCACGTTGTAGTTGACGACGTGCGTCAGCTGCTCGATGTCCAGCCCGCGCGCCGCCACGTCCGTCGCCACCAGCAGGTCCGCGGTGCCGTTGCGCAGCCGTGCCATCACCCGGTCGCGCTGCTCCTGGCTGATGCCGCCGTGCAGCGACTCCGCCCGGTAACCGCGCCCGTTCAACGTCTCGGTGAGCTGGTCGACCTCGTCCCGCGTGCGGCAGAACACGATCGCCGCGACCGGCGCCTCGACGTCCAGCACGCGGCCCAGGGCGGCCGGCTTGTGCGCGCGCGGCACGACGTACGCGCTCTGCCGCACCTTCGGCGCTTCGCCCGGCTCCGCCTGCTCGCGGCCGATCGTGATGCGCACCGGGTCGGACAGGTGCTGGCGGGCCAGCCGGTCGATGCGGCCCGGCATGGTCGCGGAGAACAGCACGGTCTGCCGCTCGGACGGCGTCTCGGCCAGGATCGTGTCCAGGTCCTCGGCGAAGCCCATGTCCAGCATCTCGTCGGCCTCGTCCAGCACGACGACTTCCAGCTGCTCCAGCTTCAACGTGCCGCGGCTGAGGTGGTCCACCGCGCGGCCCGGCGTGGCCACGACGACGTCCACACCCTGCTCCAGCACCCGCAGCTGCCGCCCGATGGGCTGGCCGCCGTAGATCGGCAGCACCCGCGCGCCCAGCTCGCGGCCGTACCGGTGCACCGCTTCGGAGACCTGCACCGCCAACTCGCGCGTCGGCACCAGCACGAGCGCGAACGGCGCCCGCCGGTTCCGGTCCGCGCCGGCCATGCGTTCCAGCACGGGCAGCGCGAAAGCGGCCGTCTTGCCGGTGCCGGTCGCGGCCTGTCCGAGCAGGTCACGGCCTTCGGTCAGCGGCGGGATGGCCTCGCGTTGGATGGGGGTGGGCTCCTCGTAGCCGAGGCCGGTGAGCGCCCGGAGGAGTTCGGGGCGCAACCCGAGGTCGGCGAAGCTGGTCCGGTCGTCGGGCTCGTCGTTCATCCCTCAAGTCTCGCTGATCGCCCCTGAACCGCTCGGTGAGGGGTCCGCCCACGATGTGGTCCCCGCGTTCCGAGCGGTGAAGCCCCGGCGTTCCGAGCGGTGAATTCAAGTGTCCTGAACGGAGGACACGGTCGTTCTGAACGGAGGACTCGCGCGTTCTGGAGGTACGACTCGCGGGGTTAAGCGGTTAATCTCTCGTTGTGAAGCCACTGCGCTGGGGTGTCCTCGGAGCTACCGCCCACATCAGCGGCCGGGTCCTGCCCGCGATCCACCGGACGCCCGGCAACGTGGTCGCCGCGGTGGCCAGTCGTCCCGGTCGGCAGGCGGCGGCGGCGAAGGTGGCGCGGCTGTTCGGTGCACGGGTGCACGACGGTTACGACGAGCTGCTGGCCGATCCCGACATCGACGCCGTCTACCTCGCTCTGCCCAACACGCACCACGTGCCGTGGACGCTTCGCTCGCTGGACGCGGGCAAGCACGTGCTGGTCGAGAAGCCGATGGCACTGTCCGAACAGGACTGCGTCCGGATCGAGCGCGCCGCCGCCGACCTCGTGGTCATGGAGGCGTACATGTACCGCTTCCACCCGCAGCAGCTGCGTGCCGCCGAACTGCTGGCCTCCGGTGAGATCGGCGACCTGCGGGTGGTGCGGTCCGCGTTCGCCTACCCGACCGCCACCGAGGGCAACATCCGGTTCGACCCGGCGTTGGGCGGCGGCGCGACGTGGGACGTCGGCTGCTACGCGTTCGACGTGCCGCTGTGGGCGTTCGACACCGACCCGCTCCGGGTGCGGGCCACGTTCCACTCGCGCGAGGTCGACCTGAGCGCGGTGGCCACGCTCGACTTCGGCGACGGCCGCTGGGCGGTGCTGGACTACAGCCTCGAATACGGGCCGCGCGCCGCCTACGAGTTCCAGGGCACCCGCGGCTCGATCTCCGTGCGCAACGCGTGGACCAGCCCCGACGAGACCGGGCTGATCACGGTCGTCACGCTGGACGGCGTGCGCGACGAGGTCGTGCCCGCCGCCGACGCCTACGAACACCAGACCGCCGCGTTCGCCGAGGCCGTGCGGGAGAAGGTCACGCCGCTGGTGTCGCCCGCCCACTCGGCGCGGACCGCGAGGGTCGGCGAAGCGCTGGTGCGGTCGGCCGTGACCGGCGCCGAAGTCACGCTTCGACGCCGGCCGTGACCTGATCGACCAGCCGTTCCGAGCCGGCCGTTCCGCCGTCTAGTTCACGCAGCCGTCGTGCGCCGGCCCGGTGGGCTGGGCGGGCGTGCCAACGGTGGGACCGGCGGCCGGAGGCGTGGCGGACGCGGCGGCGGGCTGGTCGGCGAAGAAGTCCGCCGTGAACGCCCGCACCGCCGCCGGGTCGACGGCCAGGCTCGCACCCGCCTCCGTCTCGATCTGCTCGCCGACGGGGATGATCGCCGTCCGCACCGTCCCGTTCAGGTGCTGGGCGAGGTCCATCGGGTTCCACCCGGCATCGGTGCGCACGTTGGCGCTCACCACGTCCACCAGTTCGTCCACCTCCGCCAGGTCACCGGACACGACCTTGCCCACCAGCGAGCGCAGGAACGCCTGCTGCCGCACCATCCGGTCGAGATCGCCGTGGGGCAGGCCGTGGCGCTGCCGCAGGAACGCCAACGACTGCGCGCCGTCGAGCGAGTGCCGCCCGGCGGGCAGGTCGATGCCGGCGAACTGGTCGCGGGCCGCCGTCCTGAGGCAGACCTCCACCCCGCCGACCGCGTCGGCCAGCGCGCCGAAGCCCGCCAGGTCGACCGACGCGTAGTGGTCGACCTGCGTGCCCGTCAGCATTTCGACCGTCCGCACGAGCGCCTCCGCACCCGCCGCGTGACCGTCCCGCCCCTCGGCCCGCGCGGTCGCGTGGGCGCGGGAATAGGCGGAGTTCAGCTTGCCCCGGCCCACGCCGGGGATGTCGACCCACGAGTCGCGCGGCAGCGACGCGGCGGTGGCCGAGCCGTCAGGGCCGAGGCGGGCCAGCACGACGGAGTCGGTGTTCACGCCGTCGTCCAGGCCGATCAGCAGCACGTTCTGCGCGGGTGCCGGCGTCGCGACCTGCTCCGACGGCGGTGCGGCCGGGGCGACCGCCCCGGACGACGCGCCCCGGTCCGTGCTCAGCGGCACGATCACCGCGACGGCGGCGACGGCGGCGGTCACCCCGATGGCGGCGAACAACGCGGTCGGCCGTCGTCGGGACTTCCTGTGGCGCAGGGTGGCCAGCACGGTGCGGTAGTCGACCGCCTCGTCCGCCTCGGCCGTGATCGCTTCGCGGATCAGCTTCTCCTGGTGGTTCATCGCAGCACCTCCGACGGGGTGTTCTCGTTGACCCGCAGCTTCTGGAGCGCCCGGGAGATGTGACTGCGCACGGTGCCTTCCGCGCAGCCCAGGACCTGGGCGATCTCCGCGTCGGTGCTGTCCTCGTAGTACCGCAGCACGAGCGCCGCCCGCTGTTTGCGCGGCAGCACCGCGATCCGGGCGCGCATCGCGTCCCGTTCCGCGTGCAGCGACGCGTGGTCGGCGACCACCGGCGCCACCTCGTCCAGCGCGGTGTGCGTGGACGACACGTCCCGCGTGGCCTTGCGACGACGCCACGACAGGAACTCGTTGGTCACCATCCGCTTGACGTAGAGGTAGGGAGCCGCCATCGCCCCGATCCGGCCCCACCGTTGCCGCGCGCGCAGCAGCACGTCCTGGACGATGTCCTGGGCGAGGTGCTTGTCGCACGTCAGGGCCGTGGCGTAGCGCAAGAGTCGATCAAGACGTTCGGTGACGAACTGGTCGTAGTCGTCGTCCGGCACGTCGCCCCCTTCTGCCGCTGTCGGTTTCCGTTGCGGTCGGGAAACCCTCGGGAGGACGTCCCACGTTGAACGACTCGGGTGTGACCTGTGACACGCATCGCGGTACCGGTTCGCCCTCTTGATCGTGGTGAACAGGCCATTCCTTGGGACGCGTGGATGCCTGAGCCGCGAAACGGGTAGCTTCCGGACGTCCGCGCACCAGCTACGGGGAGCTCATGCGATTCCTCTTCCGCCCACCCGCCGCCGAGGCCGGTGGCCTGCTCTCCCTGCCCTGGGCCCAGCCGCTGGAGGAGTGGGACGACAAGCTGCTGCTGACCGTGCCGCAGCGGGGCATCTCGCGGCACGTCGTCCGGTTCGTGGCCAGCGAAGGCCAGGTGTACGCGCTCAAGGAGATCGCCGAATCGTTGGCGCGGCACGAGTACGCGGTGCTCGGCGACATGGAGCGGGAGGGCATGCCCGCGGTGTCCGTGCTCGGGCTGTGCGTCGACCGGCCGGACGACCAGCAGGCCATCCTGGTCACCCGCTACCTCGAACACTCGATGTCCTACCGGTACCTGTTCTCCAGCCCCCGCGTCGAGCACTCGGCCGATCGCCTCGTGGACACCCTCGTCGAACTGCTCGTGCGGCTCCACCTGTCCGGCACGTTCTGGGGCGACTGCTCGCTGTCGAACACGCTGTTCCGGCTCGACGCGGGCAACCTGGCCGCGTACCTGGTGGACGCCGAGACCGTCGAACGCCACCCCGTGCTGTCCAGCGGCCAGCGCACGTACGACGTGGACCTGGCGCGGGAACGCATCGGCGGCGAGCTGATGGACCTGGAAGCCGGCGGTCTGCTGCCGCCCGACATCGACCCGGTGGAGGTGGCCGACAGCGTGCCCCGGCGTTACGCCGCGCTGTGGGACGAGGTGACCCGGGAGGAGTTCTTCCGGCTGGACGAGCAGCGGTACCGGGTCGCCGAACGCCTGCGCCGGCTCAACGACCTGGGCTTCGACGTCGGCGAGGTGGAGCTGGTCACGTCGGACAGCGGCGCGCGGCTTCGGGTCGACATCCGGGTCGCCGAGATCGGGCAGCACCGGCGCGAGCTGTTCAAGCTCACCGGCTTGGAGGTGCAGGAGGGGCAGGCGCGCCGGCTGCTCAACGACCTCCGCTCGTTCCGAGCCTACCTGGAGCAGCGCGACGGCCGGCCGGTCCCCGAGACCACCGCCGGTCACCTGTGGCGCAACGAGGTGTACGACCCGGTGGTCGCCGCCGTGCCGCCGGACCTGCTCAGCGTGCTGGCCCCGGCGGAGCTGTTCCACGAGGTCCTGGTCCACCGCTGGTACCTGTCCGAACACGCCGGCCGCGACGTGGGCACCACCGCCGCCCTCCGCTCCTACCTCGCCACCGTCCTGCCCGACCGCGAGGCCGAGGCGGAAGCCGCGACCAACCCCGACCTGGACCTCGACGACGACCCCACCTGACCCCGCGAGTCGCGCGACGGGGTGGCGGGCCGCTTAGATTCCTGTCCATGATCTTCGGGATCGCGGCCATCGTGCCTGCGCTGTTCTTCATCGTCGGTGTGATCCGGGACCGGCGGCGGATCGGGAACGCGGTGTGGCTCGGTGTGACGTTGGTGTTCTTGTTGCTGTGGCTGCTCTTCCGCGCTTCGGCGATCGGCGGGTGGGCGGCCGTCGTCGTCGGGTACGGTCTGCTGGCGGTCCTGCTCGGGTTGGGGTTCGTGCTGCCCGTCGCACTGATCGCGAACGGTGTGCTGATGGTGCGGCGGGAGGGGTTCCGGCCGGCGAACCTGCTGTCGCTGCTCGCCGGGCTCGCGATCTTCGGCGTCGTCTACGCGTTCGGCTTCGCCACCGCCCACACCGGACCGTTGGTGGACGTGGTGATCGGGTCGCTGCTGATCGTGGCGGCCTACGTCGCGTTCCTGTTCGTCAGCCTGCTGCTGTACTCGGTCGTCTACGGCAGCGTCGGCCGCCGCACGGGCTTCGACGCGATCGTGGTGCTGGGGGCGGGACTGATCGGCGACCGCGTCCCGCCGCTGCTGGCGAGCAGGCTGGACCGAGGCATCCACCTGTACCGGCGCGAGGTCGAGGCGGGCCGCACGCCGCTGCTCGTCGTCTCGGGCGGGCAGGGGCCGGACGAGGAGGTGTCCGAGGCGGCGGCCATGCGCGACTACCTGCTCCGCCGCGACGTGCCCGACGACCTGATCGTGCTGGAGGACCGGGCGACCACCACCGAGGAGAACCTGGAGTACAGCGCGGAACTCCTCGCCGAACGCGGCTGGACCGGCCGTGCGGTGGCGGTGACCAACAGCTTCCACGTGTTCCGCGCCGCGGTCCTGGCCCGCCGGCTCCGGCTCCGGATGCAGATCATCGGCGCGCCGACGGCGTGGTACTTCCTGCCCAGCGCGTTCCTGCGCGAGTTCGCCGCCATGCTCACGCACAACCCGATCACCCACACCGTCACGTGCGGCCTGCTGGTGGCGGCGCACGTGGTGCTCACGCTCCGCTGATCCACACCCGCACGGCGAGTGCGCGCCGGCCGGGGGAATTTGCCTCTGGCCGGGGTCGGGCGTCGTTTGCCGACCCACCCGCCGGGTAGTCGGACTGGACGTCGCCGTCACGACGAACGGGGGTGGAGGCGGTGGATCCCGACCTCGACTTCGACAACACACCGGCCCGCGGCCTCGAGCGGTACGTGCGGGCCGTCGCGGCGGAGTTGGGGCTGGTGAGCGACTGCTCGGCCGCCGACCCCGGCCCGCCCGCGACCGCCTACCTCGCGGTGGAGGGGGCCGTGCCGTCCCTCCCGGGACAGGACGTCTCGTTGCTGTGGGACGAGGAGTTCGGCTGGGCGGGCGCGGTGGAGACCTGCTCCGGTGAACCGCCCGTCGTCATCGCCTACTTGAGGGGTGACGTGCTGCCGGAGACCGCGGAAGTGGCCGCGTTCGTGGCGGCCCTGCTGCGTGGTGACCACCCCGGCGACCCCCGGCCGGTGCGCCTGCGCGCGTACGGCGCGGCCGACGACCTCATGGACCGGCTCAGCGGGTACCCGGAGGGGGCCTTCCGACGCGACCACCGACGCGACCACGGTGACCAGCGCTGACCAGGGCTGACCGGCACCGGCCACCCGGCCGGCCGTGCCGAGGTGACCGGCGCTGACCGGTCCTGACCGAGGCGACCAGCACTGATCCGGTGTCCGGTGCTGGTCGCCGCTCGTCGGGGCCGGTCGACGCCGACCGGGGTGGTCGCCCCTGGGGTGGTCAGCCTTCCTGGGCCGATGCCTGGACGGGCTCCGGGAGGCCTGCCGCCTGGAGGTAGACGCGGACCGTCTCGGCGGCGATCCGTGCCGTGCTGTACCGGGCGTCGACGCGGTCGGCGGCGGCGATGCCGTACGCGTCGCGGCGGGCGTCGTCCGCCAACAGGGGGCGCAGCGCGCGGGCGAGCGCCTTGGGGTCGTTCGGTGGCACGAGCAGTCCGGTGACGCCGTCCACGACCGTGTCGGTCGCCGCGCCGACGGTCGCGGCCACCACCGGCACACCGCACGCCATGGTCTCCAGCGGCGCGACGCCGGTCGCCTCGTCCGGCCCGGCGCACACCACCACGTCGGCGGACCTCAACAGCGCGGGCATCGCCACTCGCGGCACCCGGCCGACCAGCCGCACCCGGTCACCGACCTCCTGGGCGCGGGCGTGCTCGCGCAGCCGGCGCACATGACCCGGCTTGCCGCCCACGACGACCAGCTCCGTGTCCCACACCGACCGCAGGGCGGTGATCACGTCCTCGGCGCCGGCGGCGGGAGCGACCAGCCGGTGCGGCGCCCGCCGGTTGAGCCGCGGCCCGTCCGGCTTGAACCGCTCGACGTCCACCCCCGGCGGCACCACGGCGATCCGCGTCCGCGGCACACCGAGCCGCACCAACTGCGCCTTCTCGTCCGTGCAGCAGGCCACGACCCGGCTCGCCTCCCGGCCGATCAGCCGTTCGGTGGACATCCGCGCCTCCGGCACGTCCTCGCCGTCGACCAGCGCGCCCAGCGAGTGGAACGTCTGCACCACCGGCACGTCGAGGCCGTTGGCGGCCAGCACCGACGCCACACCGGACGTCCAGTAGTGGGCGTGCACCACGTCCGGCGGGTCGGTCCGCCACTGGGTGCGCAGGAACCGGGTGAAGTCGTCCAGGTGGGGCAGTAGCTCGTCCGGGTGAAGCGGGGTCGGCGGCCCGGCCGGCACGTGGACGACGTCGAAACCCCCACGTGCGCGCACCACGTCGGGCGGTCTCACCGAATCACGCCGGGTGTGCACCACGACGTCGTGCCCGGACGCGGCCAGGGCCGTCGCCAGTTCGGCCACGTGGACGTCCTGGCCGCCCTCCTCGGCGTCGGCGAGCACGGGCAGCGGGCTCGCATGGGCGGAAACGACTGCGATTCTCATGGGTTCCTCCAGCCGCGGAAGCGGAAGTAGGCCGCGCCACGCCAGAGCCGCGTGACGCCGGATCAGGCTGTCGTCTCAACCCAACTTCGCACCGTACAAGCAACCCCGTGTCCCTGCCACTCAGCGCGACCTCGTCCGTGACGTGCGGTTGACGGGGCGACCGCCGGGTATGGAGTGGATGACCACCACCCGACCACCGACCACCGAGGAGGGGCCATGGCCACCGGAGAGACCGGTTTCGGCGACGTCACCTACGACCTCATCTCCGTCCAGTACCACGCGCTCAAGGCGGGTCACGACTATGGCCAGTACGTCCGGGACGCGGAGAACGCGGGCGAGCAGGAGATCGCCGAGTTCTTCCGGCAGGTGATGGCGGAGGACTCCGCGCGCGCCAAGCGGTGCCACGAGTTCCTGCGCGACTTGAGCGTCAGCGGCGACGCCGGCCCGTCCGCGACCTGAGCCGGGCGGGGCTGTCCGCGCCATGCGGGTCGTCGTGCTGTCGGACACCCACGCGCCCCGGCGGTGGAAGTCGTGTCCCCCGGAAGTGGCGAAGCAGCTGCGCGGGGCGGACGTCATCCTGCACGCCGGGGACGTCTGCGTGGCGCCAGTGCTGGACGAGCTGGCGCAGTACGCGCCGGTGACCGCCGTGTGCGGCAACAACGACGGCCCGGACGTGGTCGCCTGGGGCGCGCCGGAGACCGTCGAGCTGGACCTCGCCGGGCTGCGCGTGGCGATGATCCACGACAGCGGTCAGGCCACGGGCCGCACCGCGCGGATGCGCCGCCGGTTCCCCGGTGCCGACCTGGTCGTGTTCGGCCACTCCCACATCCCGATGGACGTCACCGGGGACGGCGTCCGCGTGTTCAACCCAGGCTCGCCCACCGACCGCCGTCGCCAGCCGCACGGCACGATCGGGCTGCTCGACATCGAGGACGGCGAGCTGCGCGCGGCCCGGATCGTGCCGGTGACCTAGGCCGGCGGCAGGCCATGGCGGCAGGTCAGCAGCAGTGGTCGCCGCGCCACGCTTCCCGGCCCTCCTTCACCGCGACGGCGGCGATGACCAGGGCGACGACCGGGTCGGCCCAGGACCAGCCGAACAGGGAGTTCAGCAGCAGGCCCACCAGCAGCACGCCGGACAGGTAGGTGCACAGCAGGGTCTGCTTGGAGTCCGCGACGGCGCTGGCCGAGCCGAGTTCACGGCCGGCGCGGCGTTGGGCGGTCGAGAGGATCGGCATGACGAGCAGCGACACCGCCGCCAGCACGATCCCGACCGTGGAGTGCTCGGCGGCCTGCGCGCCCAGCAGGGAGCGCACCGCCTCGACCGCGACGTAGGCGGCGAGCGCGAAGAACGACACCGCGATGACCCTCAACGCCGCCCGCTCGCGCGCCTCCGGGTCCTTGCCGGAGAACTGCCAGGCCACGGCCGTGGCCGAGGCGACCTCGATGACAGAGTCCAGGCCGAAGCCGATCAGCGCGGTGGACGAGGCGATGGTCCCGGCGGTGATCGCCACGATCGCCTCGACCACGTTGTAGGTGATCGTGGCGGCGACCAGCAGCCGCACCCGCCGGGTGAGCGCCGCCCGCCGCGGCGGGTCCGGTTTCGAGGTCCCGGCGGCCTTGCTCGCGCAGCAGCCGTCCGCGCACCCGTCCGAGGCCGGGGTCAGGTCGACCCGGCTGGGGTCGGTGCTCATCTGCCCGCCTCCGCCGTGGTCAGGGCCGGCTGCTCGTCGTCGAGGCACGGCTCGGAGGTGTCGACGGCGAGCACCACCTCGACCAGCTCGCCCAGCGCCCGTGCCAGGTGCGCGTCGGCCAGGGCGTAGCGGACCTTGCGGCCCTCGTAGGCGGCGACCACCAGGCCGCAGCCGCGCAGGCAGGACAGGTGGTTGGAGACGTTCGAGCGGGTCAGCCCGAGCTGGTCGGCGAGCTGGGCGGGGTAGCTGATCCCGTCCAGCAGGCCGACCAGGATGCGGCACCGGGTCGGGTCGGCCAGCGCTTTGCCCAACCGCGCCAGCGCGTTCTCGCGGGTCTCGCACTTCAGCATGACGCGAACCATACAGTCAGCGCTGTACTGAAGTCACGTGATCGTTCGACCGGGCAGGATGGGCCGGTGAGGATCGCACCATGACCCGGATCGGCCTGGCGACCGTCGCCCGCGAGTGGGGGCGGATCGGCTGCGTGGGGTTCGGCGGACCGCCCGCGCACATCGCGCTGCTGCGGGACCTGTGCGTCACCCGGCGCGGCTGGCTGACCGACCGCGAGTTCGAGGACGGCATCGCGGTGACGAACCTGCTGCCGGGACCGGCGTCGACGCAGCTCGCGATCCTGTGCGCGTGGCGGCTGCGGGGCCCGGCGGGAGCGCTGGTCGGCGGCGTGTGCTTCATCGTGCCGGGACTGCTGCTGATCCTCGCGCTGGCGGTGCTGTTCCTGGCCGACGACGCCCCGGCGTGGGTCACGGGTGCGGCGGCCGGCGCGGGCGCGGCGGTGCCGGCGGTGGCCGTGCACGCGGCGTGGGGGCTGATCCCCGGCAGTCGGCAGCGCATCGGCGCGGCGACCGCGGCACGTGTCCGGTGGGTGCTGTACCTGGTGGCCGGTGGGGTCGCGGCGGCGGTGACGGGTCCGTGGCTGGTGCTGGTACTCATCGCCGCCGGGCTGGTGGAGATCGCGGTGCGGACGCCGTCCGGCCGGCACGCCGCGTGGCCCGTGGTCGTCGCGCTGCCGGCGGTCGGGGGAGGGCTGGGCGCGCTGGCGTGGGTGTCGGCCAAGGTCGGTGCCCTGTCCTACGGCGGCGGGTTCGTCATCATCCCGCTGATGCGGGAGGACGCCGTGCACACGTACGGGTGGATGTCCGACGCGCAGTTCCTCAACGCGGTGGCGCTCGGTCAGATCACCCCGGGACCGGTGGTGCAGACCGTCGCGGTGGTCGGGTACGCCGCCGCCGGGCTCGGTGGCGGCCTGCTGGCCGCGTTCGTCGCCTTCGCGCCGTCGTTCGTGATGGTCATCGCGGGCGGCCCCAGGCTGGAACGGCTGCGCGACAACGACAAGGCCCAGGCGTTCCTGACCGGCGCGGGCGCTGCCGCCATCGGTGCGATCGCCGGCTCGACGTTGCCGCTGGCCTGGTCGCTGGACCGGCCGTGGCAGTTCGTCCTGCTCGGCCTCGCCGCGCTGTGGCTGCTCGTGCTGCGCCGGGGCGTGGTGACGGCGCTGGTGGCCTGCGGCGCCATCGGCGCGGTGGTCGCGCTGTTCTGAGCGGACCGCACGGCCCACGGACCGCACGGCCCACAGGCAGGATGCCCGTGGGCCTGCGGCACCGGCTCAGTCCATCGCGGCGCGCAACGAGGCGGGGCGCATGTCGGTCCACACCTCGTCCACGTGGGCCGAGCACTCGTCCTTCGTGCCCTTGGTGCCCTCGAACCGCCACCCGGCGGGCACGTCCTGGTGCGCCGGCCACAGCGAGTACTGGCCTTCGTCGTTCACGAGCACCTGGTAAGCGATGTCGTCCCTCATGCCTTCTCCTCCTGTACTTTCCCGTACTCACGCAGAGTCGGGTTGACCGTGACGAATACCGTGACCAGCGAAATCCCCACCGCGCACACCACCACGGCGGTTCGGGCGGACAGCGCCTCGGTCAGCGCGCCGCCCAGCAGGGGCCCGATGGCCCCGGCGGTCCCGACGACGACCCCCATCACCCCGCTCAGCCGTCCCCGCAGCTCGTCCGGGGTGAGGAGCATCTGGTGGGTGCTGATGGTGGTGTTGGCCGTCGGGGCGAGGAACGCCATCAGCGCGAACAGCACCCCGATCAGGTAGGCCGACTCGACCAGCAACGCGCAGGGGACGAGCACCGACAGCGCCCAGAACACCGACGCGATCGACCGGTGCGGCCCGAGCACGCGGTGCAGGAACGGGGCGGCCAGCGCACCGAGCACACCGCCGACGCCGAGCATCGCCGCCATCACGCCGATCGCGCCGGCCGACGCGCCCCGGTCCTTCACCAGCACGATGACGACCAGGAAGAACGCGGTGAAGAACAGGTTGAGCACCACCGCGCACAGCGCCGTCACCCGGATCTCCCGCCGGCCCCACACCCACCGCAGCCCCTGGCCGATCGACCGCAGCAGGTGCGGGTGCGACTCGACCGGCGGGGACGACGGCACCCGCAGGAACAGCAGGGCCACGAACGCCACCACGTGCGTGACCATGTCCACCAGGAACGGCAGCCACCGCGTCACGGCGAACAGCACACCGCCCAGCGCCGTCCCCGACATCTGCCCCAACGACGACCGCGCGCTGTTCAGCGCCACGGCGGTCGCCAGCTGGGACTCCGGCACGAGCCGGGGCAGGCACGCGTCCTCCGCCGGCTCGAACAGCGCCCGGCACACGCCCAGCACCGCCGCCACCGCCATGATGTGCGCGATCGTGGCGGCGTCGAACCACAACGCCGCCACCAGCCCGCCCAGGGTGAGCACCTGGACCGCCTCGCACCACAGCATGATCCGGCGGCGGTCCCACCGGTCCACCAGCGCCCCGGCGGGCAGCCCCACGAGCAGCTGCGCCGTGGCGTCCACGGTCAGCACGAGGCCGGACAGCACCGGCGACTCGGTCATGATCAGCACCAGCAGCGGCAGCGCCAGCATCGAGGCGCTGAACCCCACCTCGGCCAGCGCCTGACCGCCCCACAACAGCGTGTAGTTCCGATTGCGGGCCAACGACGTGGTCATGCCGCACCCCGGCAATCCGCGGCGATGGCGCGCAGCGCGTCGGCGAAGTCGGCGACCAGGACCTCGACCTCCTCGGCGTTGATCCCCCCGGCGTTGATCCCCCCGGTGCCGATCCCCCCGGTGGAATTCACCGACGGGCGGTAGTACCAGGTGAAGGCCAGCGTCCGGCCGGCCTCGCCGACCACGTCGATCGCGTGGTCGGCGATGTCCGACGGGTCGTGGTCCTGCCCGACGGACGGCAGCGCCGACCGGTACAGCCCGGTCGACTCGGCCGAACCGCCGTCGAACTGGCCCAGGTAGTTGAACGACACCGCGGGCCGCCCGGCGTCGGGCACCAGGCCGTGCCGGCGCAACGCCCCGTAGCCGAACCCGTTCCCCGGCACGGCCCGCAACTGCCGCCGCACCGCCTTCACCCGGTCCCGCCAGGTCCCGTCGCGCCAGGTCCCGTCCGGCAGGTCCAGCGCCACCGGGAACATGGTGGTGAACCAGCCGACGGTCCGCGAGAGGTCCACGTCCAGCACGTCCTCCCGCCCGTGGCCCTCCAGGTCCACCGCGACCCGCGACGACCCGGTCCACCGGGACAACGCCCACGCCAACGCGGTCAGCAGCACGTCGTTGATCCGGGTCCGGTACGCGGCAGGCGCACCGCGCAACAACGCCTCCGTGTCCTCCTCCGACAACTCCACGGAGACGGCCTCCGCCGCGCCCTCGGGTGTGGGCGACGGCGGGAACGGCTTGCTCCAGTGCTCGATCTCGTCGTCCAACCCGCCGCCGAGCACGTGGGCCTCCAACTGCCGCGCCCACTCCTGGTACGACGTCGTCTTCGCGCCCAGGTCACCGCCCCGGTACGCGATCTCCAGGTCGTCCAGCAGGATCCGCCACGACACCCCGTCCACCACCAGGTGGTGCGCGACCAGCAGCAGCACCGGCGGCGCCGTCCCGGGAGCGCCGGCACGGAACAGCACGGCCCGGAACAGCGGACCGGACGCCAGGTCGAACGAGGAGTGCACCTCGTCCGCGATGGCTTCCATCTCCGACATCCCCTCGACGACGGTCAGCACGTCGACGTCGCGCACGTCGTCGTTGTGCTGCCGCCACACGCCGTCGACCGACGTGAAGCGCAGCCGCAACGCGTCGTGGTGCACCACCAGCGCGCCCAACGCCCGCCGCAACGCCGCCACGTCCACCGCCGGGTCCAGCTCCACCATGTGCGACTGGTTGAAGTGGTGCGGGTTGCGCCGCCCCGAGTGCAGGAACCAGTGCTGGATCGGCGTCAACGGCACGTCGCCCACCACCGGCGCCGAGTCGGCCGCCGACACGACCTCCACCGCCACGTGCGGCGCCAGGGAGGCGATGGTCTGGTGCGTGAACAGGTCCCGCGTGGCGAACCGGTACCCGGCCTGCCGCGACCTCGCCACCACCTGCATGCTCAGGATCGAGTCACCGCCGAGCGAGAAGAAGTTGTCCTCCACCCCGACGCGCGGCACGCCGAGCACGGCCGCCCACACCGCCGCCAACGCCTCCTCCACCGGCCCGGACGGCGCGACGTGCTCGCCGCCGGCCAGCGCCGAGAAGTCCGGCTCGGGCAGCCGTGCCCGGTCGACCTTGCCGTTCGAGCTGATGGGCAACGCGTCCACCGGCACGAACAGCGACGGCACCAGGTAGTCCGGCAGCGAGTCGCCCAGGAACTCCCGGACCTCGGCCACCTCGCCCACCACGTACGCGACGAGGCGCTTGTGGCCCCGGGCGTCGGCCCGCGCCACCACGACCGCCTCGCGCACGGCCGGGTGCCGCAGCAACGCCGCCTCGACCTCGCCCAGCTCGATCCGGAACCCGCGGATCTTCACCTGCTCGTCGGACCGCCCGACGAACTCCAGCACCCCGGAGGCGTTCCACCGCACCACGTCACCCGTGCGGTACATCCGCGACCCGGGCGGCCCGAACGGGTTCGCCACGAACCGCGACGCGGTCAGGCCAGGTCGGTCCAGGTAGCCGCGCGCCAGCCCGACGCCCGACACGTGCAGCTCGCCGGCCACACCGACCGGGACGGGCTGCAACGCGCTGTCGAGCACGTGCACCGAGGTTCCCGGGATCGGCCGTCCGATCGGCGGCACACCGCCGGGTTCCAGCGGCTCGCTCCACGACGTCACCACCGTGGACTCGGTCGGGCCGTAGGCGTTGATCATCCGCCGGCCGGGGGCCCACCGCCGCACCAGCTCCGCCGAGCACGCGTCACCGCCCACGACCAGCGTGCGCAACGTCGGCAGCGCCGCGTCCGGCACGGTCGCCAGCGCCACCGGCGGGATCAACGCGTGGGTCACCCCGAACGCGTCGACCACCTCGGCCAGCTGGTCGCCGAGCAGCGGCCCCGGCGGTGGCACGACCAGCGCCGCACCCGCCGGCAACGACAGGCACAGCTCCAGCACCGACGCGTCGAAGCTGGGCGAGGAGAACTCCAGCACCCGGTCGCCCGGCGACACCCGCAAGTGCGCGATCTCGGCCGCCGAGAACGTGGCCAGACCGGCGTGCGTCACCACGACGCCCTTGGGCCGCCCGGTCGACCCGGACGTGTAGATCACGTACGCCGCGTGCTCCGGCCGCACGACCACACCGGGATCGGTGTCGGGCTGCCCGGACACGTCGACCGGGCCGTCCAGCACGAGCAGCGGCCGGGCGTCGGCCAGCATGAACGAGATCCGCTCCGCCGGGTACTCCGGGTCGACCGGCAGGAACGCGGCGCCGGTCTTCAACACCGCCAGCTCGGCCACCACGAGGTCGACCGAGCGGGGCAGCCGCAGCGCGACGACCCGCTCCGGACCGGCGCCGAGCCCGATCAGGTGGTGCGCCACCCTGTTCGCCCGCGCGTTCAGCTCCGCGTACGTCACGTCCACCGCACCCGTCAGCGCCAACGCGTCCGGCGTCCGCGCCACCTGCGCCCCGACCAGCTCCACGAACCCCGGACCACTGATCGCCGGACCCGTCGAACCCCACGCCTCCAACGACTTCCGCTCGTCGTCGGGCAGCACCGGCAGCGACCACAGCGGACGGTCGGCGTCCGCCGCGATCCCGGCCAGCAGCACGCCCAGGTGCTCGACCAGCCGCCCGATCGTGCCCGCGTCGAACAGGTCGGTGTTGTACTCGACCGACCCGTGCAGCCCGCCGTCGTCCTCCTCGGCGAACTCCACCGTCACGTCGAACCCGGTGCTGACCACCGGCTGCTCGACGTCGTCCGCCTCCAGGCCCGGGAAACCGGTGGCCTGCGGCGCGTTCTGCAGCGCCACGACGGTCTGGAACAACGGCGTGCGACTGGTGTCGCGGTCCGGCTGCACCGCGTCCACGACCCGTTCGAACGGCACCTCCTGGTGCGCGAACGCGTCCAGCACCGTGTTCCGCGTCCGGGCCAGGAACTCCGGGAACGTCGCCGAGGGCTCGATCCGCGTCCGCAACGTCACCGTGTTGACGAAGAACCCGATCAGGTCCTGCGTCTCCGGCCGGTCCCGCCCCGACGCCACCGTGCCCACCGCGAAGTCGTCCTGCCCGGACCACCGGTGGAACAGCACCTGGCAGGCCGCCACCAACGCCATGAACAACGTGCCGTCCACGGCCCGTGCCAGCTCGCGCAAACGATTGGCGACCGCCGCGGGGACCACGAACCCGGTCTGCGCGCCCGACGTCGTCTGCACCGGCGGCCGTGGCCGGTCGGTCGGCAGCTCCAGCGCGGGCACGTCCGCCAGCTGCGCGCGCCAGTAGTCCAGCTGCGCGTCCAGCGGCCGTTCCCGCTGCCAGGCCGCGAAATCGCCGTAGCGGATGGGCAGCGGCGGCAGCTCCTCACCGCCGTACAGCGCGGTCAGGTCGGCCATCAGCACCCCGCCGGACCAGCCGTCGGTGACGATGTGGTGCATGGTCAGCGCCAGCACGTGGTCGTCCGGCCCGAGGCGCACCAGCACCGGCCGGAACAACGGCCCCTCGGCCAGGTCGAACGGCTCCACCGCGGGCATCCCGTCGACCACCGGCAGCACGACGTCCGCCGGCGGGTGCACCACCGCCACCGGCAACCCGTCCACCGCCGGGAACGTGGTGCGCAGCGACTCGTGCCGCGCCACCAGCCCCGTCAGCGCCCGTTCCAGCCGGGGCACGTCCAGCGCGCCGCGCAGTCGCACGGCCAGCGGCGTCACGTACTCGGTCCCGCCGGGCGAGAACTGGTCGAGGAACCACAACCGCTGCTGGGCGAACGACAGCGGCACGTCGCCTTCGACCCGGGGGATCACCGTGACGTCGGCGGTCGACCCGGACAGCCGGGCCGCGAGCGCCGCCACGGTCGGGTGGTCGAACAGGTCGCGCGGCGAGACGTCGTAGGACGACCGCAGCCGCGACACCACCCGGATGCTGGAGATCGAGTCGCCGCCGAGGGTGAAGAAGTTGTCCTCGGCGCCCACCGCGTCCAGCCCCAGCACGTCGGCCCACACGTCGGCGACCAGTCGTTCGGCGTCGGTGCGCGGCGCGACGAACCCTCCCGCCGTCGACGCCTCCCGCTCCGGCGCGGGCAGCGCGGCCCGGTCCAGCTTGCCGCTGGTGTTGAGCGGCAACCGGTCCAGCGCCACGTACGCGGTCGGCACCATGTGCTCCGGCAACGACCGCCCGGCGTGGTCACGCAGGTCGGCCGCGTCCACCGGGCAGGCGGGCACGTAGTAGGCGACCAGGCGGTTCTCCCGCAGGACGACCGCGACCTGGGCCACGGCGTCGTGCGCGGCCAGCACGGCCTCGACCTCGCCCAGCTCGATCCGGAAGCCGCGCAGCTTCACCTGCTGGTCGGCCCGGCCCAGGAAGACCACCTGGCCGTCGTCACGGATGCGGGCCAGGTCGCCGGTGCGGTACATCCGTTCGCCGGGCGCGCCGAACGGGTCGGCCAGGAACCGCTGTGCGGTCAGGCCCGGTCGGTTCAGGTAGCCCCGTGCCAGGCCGAGGCCCGCGATGTACAGCTCTCCGGTGACGCCGGGCGGGACGGGCTTGAGCGCGTCGTCCAGTACGCGGATCGAGGTGCCGGGGATGGGTCGTCCGATCGGGGGTGTGCCGTCGGGTTCGAGCGGGTCGCTCCACGTGGTGACGACGGTGGATTCCGTGGGGCCGTAGGCGTTGATCATCCGTCGGTCGGGTGCCCACCGGCGCACGAGTTCGGCCGAGGTGGCGTCGCCGCCGACGACGAGGGTGCGCAGGGTCGGGAGTTCGGTGTGGGGGAGGGTGCCGAGGGCGGCCGGGGGGATCAGGGCGTGGGTGATGGCGAAGTCGGTGATGAACGCGGCGAGCTGTTCGCCGAGCAGTGGGCCGGGTGGTGGCACGACGAGGGTGGCTCCGGCGGGCAGGGTCATGCACAGTTCCAGCACCGAGGCGTCGAAGCTGGGTGAGGAGAACTGGAGGACGCGGTCGTCGGGTGACACGGCGAAGTGTGCGATCTCGGCGGTGGAGAAGGTGGCCAGACCGGTGTGGGTCACGATCACGCCCTTGGGGCGGCCGGTCGAGCCGGAGGTGTAGATCACGTAGGCGGCGTTCTCGTGCCGCAGCGGGACGTCCGGTGCGTGGGCGGGCAGGCCGGACAGGTCCGGGAGGGCGTCCAGGACGAGCGCTGCCCCGGAATCGGCGATCATGTACGCGATGCGGTCCGCCGGGTAGGAGGCGTCGACGGGCAGGTAGGCCGCGCCCGCCTTGAGCACGCCCAGGATCGAGACGACGAGGTCCGGCGACCGCGGGATCGTCAGCGCCACCACCGACTCCGGCCCGACACCGGTCCCGATCAGGTGGTGCGCCAGCCGGTTCGCGCGTTCGTCCAGCTCCCGGTACGTCAACCGGGTGCCGTCACCGATCACGGCGACCGCGTCCGGTGTGCGTGCGGCCTGTGCGGCGACCAGCGACGGGATGGTGTCCTCGACCGCGGACGCCGGGCCACGCCACGACGTCAGCACCCGGTCCAGGTCCGCGTCGGACAGCCACGGCAGTTCGGACAACCGCCGGTCCGGGTCGGCGCCGATCCCGTCCAGCAGCCGGCTCAACCGGTCGGCGAGCGTGGTCACGGTGGAGGCGTCGAAGAGCCTCGGGTCGTAGGTCAGCTCCACGTGCAGGGAGTCGTCCACGTGCACGGCCGCGGTGAGCGGGAACGTGGTGTTGTCCGTACCGCTCGCCTCGCCGACCCGCGGCCCGTCGTCGGGGGTGTCCTTGTCCACGGGGAAGTTCTCGAACGCCAGCAGGCTGTCGAACAGGCGGGTGCCGGTGCCCGACCCGGTCTTGGCGAAACCCTGCAGCTGCGCCAAGGACATGTGCTCGAACTGCCGGGACTCGGACTGCGCCTCCTGCAGCCGCCGCAACCAGTCGACCAAGTGCGCTCCAGGGTCCACGGACACCCTGGTGGGCACGGTGTTGATGAACATGCCGACCATCGACTCCACGCCGGGCAGCTCGGCCGGGCGGCCGGAGACCGTGCTGCCGAACACCACGTCCCGCTGACCGGAGGTGCGGGCCAGCAGCAGCGCCCACGCGCCCTGGATCAGGGTGTTCACCGTGAGGCCGTGGGTGCGGGCGACGACGTCCAGCCGTTCGGCGGGCAGGTCGAGCACCACCTGGGCGGACGACTCGGCCCGGTGCGCCTCGGCCGGTGCCCGGTCGAACGGCAGGGGAGTGGGCGTCTCGAACCCGGCCAGCACGCCGCGCCAGTGCGCCTCGGCGGCGGTCTGGTCCAGCTCGGCGAGCCAGGCCAGGTAGTCGCGGAACGGCCGCCGGACGGGCGCCGCGCCGCCGGCGCACTCGTTCAGCACCTCGCCGAACACCTGCGCCGTGCTCCAGCCGTCCAGCAGCACGTGGTGCGACGTCCACAGCAGGTCGACCTCGGAGTCGGAGACCCGCCCGATCGTCAACCGCATCAACGGCGCCGCGGTCAGGTCGAAGCCGGCGGCGGCGTCCGCCGCGACCAGTTCCTCCGTGACGGGGGCGTAGGTCACCGGCACGGTCACGCCGCGCCGCACGACCTGCACCGGCTCGTCCAGGCCCTCCCACACCACGTCTGAACGCAGGATCGGTGTGCGGTCGACGACCCGCTGCCACGCCTGGGCCAGCCGTTCCGGGTCCACGTCGGACAGCCGAACGCGCAGTTGGTTGACGTAGGCCGTGCCGTCGTCCACCAGGTTGTGGAACAACATGCCGGCCTGCAACGGCGTGAGCGGGTAGATGTCCTCGACGTCCCGGTCGGCGATCCGGTCGACCTGCTCGGCGGTGAGGGTCGCCAGCGGGAAGTCGGACGGCGTGCGGCCCCAGGCCTCGGGTCGGGCGCAGAACGCCGCGATCCCGCGCAGGGCGTCCGCCATCCGGTCGGCCATGGCGCGCACGTCGGCCTCGTCGTGGGCGTCGGTGGAGTACTCCCAGTCCACCACGAGCTCGCCCGCCGACACGGCGGCGTTGATGTCCAGCAGGTGCGGGCGGACCGAGTCGTCCGGCACCTCGCTGCCGCGGTCGGCCTCGGCCTCCGACGACCCGGCCGCTCCACCGTCCCACTGGCCCAGGTAGTTGAAGCACACGCGGGGCAGCGGGCCGGTCAGGCCGCGGCCGTGGTACTTGAGGGCTTCATAGCTCAGGCCCCTGTCGGGAACGGCCCGCAACTGCTCCTTCACCGACTTGAGCGAGGCTCCCCAGTCGCCGTCGGGAAGTTCGAGCGCCACCGGGAACTGCGCGGTGAACCAGCCGACCGTGCGGGACAGGTCCACGCCCTCGAACAGCTCCTCGCGGCCGTGGCCCTCCAGCGCGATCAGCGCCCGTCCGCCGAACGCCGACGTGAGCGCGGTCAGCAGCACGTCGTTGACCTGGGTCCGGTAGGCGTCCGGGACGGCGTGCAGCAGCGCGTCCGTCTCGGCTCGGTTCAACCTCACCGACACGCTCCGCGCGGTGGCGGCCGTCGTCGGCACGGGTTCCTCCACCGGCACGGCGGCCCAGTGCGGCAGGGCGTGGTCGAACCGGCCGTCCAGCACGTGCCGGTCGAGCCTGCGCGCCCAGTCGGTGAACGCCGTGCTCCTCGGACCGAGGTCGCCGCCGGACAGCACGGTGTCCAGGTCCGCCAGCAGGATCCGCCACGACACCGCGTCGACCACCAGGTGGTGCGCGGTGAGGAACAGCCTGCCGTCGGCGAACAGCACCGCGCGCACCAGCGGACCGCGCCTCAGGTCGAGGCCCACCCGGGCCAGTGCGGCCTCGGCGGCGAGGTCGGCGGTGGCGGCGATGTGGAGCACGTCGGACTCGTCGTCCGCCACCTCCTGCTGCCAGACGCCGTCCACCTGGCGGAACCGCAGCCGCAACGCGTCGTGGTGGGCGACCACGGCGCGCACGGCGGCGCGCACCGCGTCGGGCTCGACGTCACCCAGCTCCACCACCGCCGACATGGTGAAGTGCGCCAACGGGCCCTGTTCGGCGAAGAACCAGCGCTGGATCGGGGTGAGGGGCGCCTGGCCGGAGGAATCGGGCCCGGTCACGGCCTGGTGGGTCGGCCCGGTGGTCTCGGTGACGGCGAGCGCGAGGTCCGCGATCGTCTGGCGCAGGAAGACGTCCTTGGACGTCAGCTTCAGCCCGGCCTGCCTGGCCCGGGACACGACCTGCATGCTCAGGATCGAGTCGCCGCCGAGCGCGAAGAAGTTGTCCCGCGCGCCCACCCGTTCGACACCCAGCACATCGGCCCAGATGTCGGCGAGCGTGGCCGGGACACCCGGCTCGGGAGCGACGTAGCCGGCTTCGGTGAACGTCGGCGCGGGCAGCGCCTTCCGGTCCACCTTGCCGCTCGGCGTCATCGGCAGCGCGTCCAGCGCCACGAACGCGGACGGCACCAGGTAGTCCGGCAGCCGCTGCTTGAGCCAGCCGGCCAGGTCGGTGGCCGTGCCCGCGGTGTAGGCCACGAGCCGCTGGTGACCGTTGTGCTCGCGCGCCACCACCGCGGCCTGCGTCACGTCCGGGTGGTGCAGGAGCGCCGTCTCGACCTCGCCGAGCTCGACGCGGAAGCCGCGGATCTTCACCTGGTCGTCGTTGCGGCCCAGGTACTCGATCTGGTCGCCGACCCACCGCACCTTGTCGCCCGTGCGGTACATGCGGGCGCCTGGCTCGCCGAACGGGTCGGCCAGGAACCGCTGCGCGGTCAGGCCGGGCCGGTCGTGGTAGCCGCGGGCCACCTGCGCGCCGCCGAGGAACAGCTCACCCGGCACGCCCACCGGCACCGGGCGCAGGCCCTCGTCCAGCACGTGGGCGACGAGGTTGGTCAGCGGGCGGCCGATCAGCGCGCGGTCCCCCGTGACGGTGGTGGACACCGAGTCCACCGCCACCTCGGTCGGGCCGTAGTAGTTGTGCGCGGTGGCGCTCGACGCGGCGAGCGTCCGCCACAGCGACTCCGGCAGCGCCTCGCCGCCCAGCATCACGTGCTTCGGCGCGTGGTCGCCGTCGAGCAGCCCGGAGGGGAGCAGCTGCTGGACGTACGACGGCGTCAGGTCGAGGAGGTCGATCCGCTGTTCGCGCACGTACTCGACCAGCACCTCCGGCTCCAGCCGGACGTCGTCGGCGAGCACGTGCAGCTCGTGGCCGGCGGCCATGAACAGCATGCCCTCCCACGAGGTGTCGAACGAGAACACGGCCGTCAGGGCGACCCGCATGCGCTCGTCGGTGAACGCCCGGTGGTGGTTGTGCATCAGGTTCGTGAGCTGCCGGTGCTCGACCACGACGCCCTTCGGCACACCGGTCGAGCCGGACGTGTAGATCACGTACGCGGCCTGGTCCGGCCGCACCTCGACGTCCGGCGGGGTGTCCGGGCAGCCGGAGAGGTCCGGCACCACGTCGAGCACGAGCGCCGGCCGGGCGTCGCGGAGCAGGAGGTCGATCCGCTCTCGCGGCAGGTCCCGGTCGACCGGCAGGTACACCGCGCCGGCCTTGTGCACGGCGAGGATCGCCACCACGGAGTCGGCCGATCGCGGCAACGACACCGCGACCATCCGCTCCGGGCCCGCGCCGTTGGCCAGCAGGTGGTGCGCGAGCCGGTTGGCCCGCGCGTCGGCCTCGGCGAACGTGAGGCGGGTGTCGCCGCACACCAGCGCGCCGGCGTCGGGCGTGCGCCGCGCCTGCTCCTCGAACACCTCGGCGAAAGTGGTGTCGGGGACTTCCAGCCGCACGCCGCGGCCGTCCGGCTCGTCGCCGAGCAGCATCGGCAACTCGCCCAACGGGCGGTCCGGCGCGGCGGTGACGCCCTCCAGCAGCGCCAGCAGGTGCCGCGCCATCCGGTCGATCGTGTCCGCGTCGAACAGGTCGGTGCTGTACTCGACCGCGCCGCGCAGTTCGCCGTCGGCCTCGCCGAACTCGAACGTGACGTCGCACGTCGAGGTCAGCAGCGGCAACCGGACCTGCTCGACATGGAGCCCGTTCAGCTCGGGCATCCCGGTGTCGAAGTTCTCCATCAGCACCATGACGTCGAACAACGCGTTGCGGCTCGGGTCGCGGTCCGGGCGGACCGCCTCCACCACCCGCTCGAACGGCACGTCCTGGTGCGCGAAACCGCCCCGGACGGTGGTCCGCACGTCGGCCAGGAACTCGGTGAACGAGCGCCGCAGGTCCACCGAGGACCGCAGCACCACGGTGTTCACGAACAGGCCGACCACGTCGTCCAGCTCGGCCCGCCCGCGCCCGGACACCGCCGTGCCGACCGCGATGTCGTCCTGTCCGGTGTACCGCGCCAGCAGCACCTTCGTGGCCGCCAGCAGGGCGGTGAACAGGGTGTCGCCGCGGTCGGCGGCCAGCGCCTTCACGGCCTTCGCGACCGGCGCGGGCACGGTGAACTCGTGCATCGCGCCCGCCGTGCCGCGCACCGCCGCGCGCGGCCGGTCGGTCGGCAGCTCCAGCGGCGGCACACCGGTCAGGCGCTCGGCCCAGTAGTCGACCGCGGGTTCCGGCAACCAGGCCGTGTAGTCCACGTACTGCACGGCCGGCGGCGGCAGCTCTTCGCCCGCGTACAAGGCCCCGAGGTCGCGCGCCAGCACACCGCTCGACCAGCCGTCCGTGATGATGTGGTGCAGCGTCAGCACGAGCACGTGCTCCTCGGGCGTTACCCGGACCAGCCGGGTCCGGAACAGCGGACCCTCACGCAGGTCGAACGGGGTGCTGACCTCCTCCAGCAGCACCTCGTCCCACGACCCGTGCTCGACCGTCAGCAGGACGTCGTGAGGCTCGTGCACGATCTGCACACCGTCGTCGAACGTCGTGCGCAGCGACTCGTGCCGCGCCACCAGACCGTCGAGGGCGCGTCCCAGCGCGACCAGGTCCAGCGGCCCGTGCAGGCGCAACGCGGTCGGCGTGACGTACTCGGTGCTGCCCGGCTCGAACTGGTCCAGGAACCACAGCCGCCGCTGGGCGGGCGACTGGTCGACCGTGACGTGGGTGAAAGGAGGGTGGACGCCACCACGCGGGATCACCGGGATGGCGTCCACCTCCACCTTGCCGGAGCCCGCCGCCACGAGGATGGCAGCGGCGAGCCCGGACACCGTGGGGTGCTCGAACACCGCGCGCGGCGACAGCTGCACGCCGAACGCCGCGCGCAACCGCGAGGTCACGCGGATGCTGAGGATCGAGTCACCGCCGAGGCGGAAGAAGTCGTCCGTCGCGCCGACCCGGTCCAGGCCGAGCACGTCGGCCAGCACCTCGGCGACGACGCGTTCGGCGTCGGTGCGCGGTGCGACGAAGTCGCCGGCGGTCAGGTCGGGTTCCGGCAGCGCCCGCCGGTCGAGCTTCCCGCTGGGGGACACGGGGAACTCGTCCAGCACCACGACCGCCGACGGCACCAGGTAGTCCGGCAGCGTCCGGGACAGCGCGTCGCGCGGGTCGGTCTCCGGCGTGCCGGTCACGTACCCGATCAACCGGTTCCCGCGGACCACCACGGCCGACTGGAGCACGCCGGGCACGTCCGCCAGCGCCGCTTCGACCTCGCCGGGCTCGATCCGGAAGCCCCGGAGCTTGACCTGGTCGTCGGTCCGCCCCAGGTACTCCAGCACACCGTCGACCCACCGCACGCGGTCGCCGGTGCGGTACATCCGGGCTCCGCCGGCAGAACCGGACCCGGCGGCGAGCGGGTCCGCGCCGAACGGGTCGGCTACGAACCGCTGCGCGGTCAACCCCGGCCGGTCCAGGTAGCCGCGCGCCACCTGGGCGCCGCCCAGGAACAGCTCGCCGGGCACGCCGGGCGGCACCGGCCGCAGGTCGGCGTCCAGCACGTACGCCGTGAGGTTGGGCAGCGGACGGCCGATCACCGGTCGCTCGCCGGCGATCAGCGTGCCCACCGAGTCGACCGTGACCTCGGTCGGCCCGTAGTAGTTGACGCCCTCGACGGCCGACTCGGCGATCTGCCGCCACAGCGCGGCGTCCACCGCCTCGCCGCCGATCATGACGCGGCGCAACCCGGACTCCAGCAGCCCTGCCTGCACGAGCTGCCGCGCGTAGGACGGGGTGACGTCGACCATCCCGATGCCGTGCCGCTCCAGGTACCCGACCAGCGCGGCGGGGTCGAGCCGCAGCTCGTCGTCGATGACGTGCAGCTCGTTGCCGGCGGCCAGGAACAGCAGGCCTTCCCACGACGTGTCGAACGAGAACGTGGCGGTGACGGCGAACCGGGTCGGCTCGTGCATCTTCAGGTCTTCGTTGTTGGCGTAGTACAGGTTCGCCAACTGCCGGTGCTCCACCACCACGCCCTTGGGCGTGCCGGTCGAGCCGGACGTGTAGATCAGGTAGGCGGCGTGCTCCGGGCGCAGCCCGACCCCTGGCGCGGTGTCGGGCTGTCCGGTCAGGTCGGGCATCGCGTCCAGCACCAACGCCGGGTCGGCGTCGCGCAGGAGGAACTCGATGCGCTCGGCGGGCAGCCGCGGGTCGATCGGCAGGTACACCGCCCCGGCCTTGAACACCGCGAGCACGGCCACGATCGAGTCCGCCGAGCGCGGCAGCATCACCGCGACCGTCCGTTCGGGGCCGGCCCCGTGCGCCGCCAAGTGGTGCGCCAGCCGGTTCGCGCGCGCGTCCAGCTCGGCGAACGTCAGCGAGGTCTCCCGGAACACCAGCGCGGACGCGTCCGGCGTCCGGCGGACCTGCTCGGCGAACACCTCCGGGTACAGCGCGGACGGCATGTCGCGCGTGGTCCGGTTCCACTCCACCAGGACCTGGTGCCGCTCGGCGTCCGACAGCCACGGCAGGTCCGCGATCCTCGCCGACGGGTCGGCCGCGATCGCCTCCACCAGCGCCCGCAGCCACCCGGCCAGCCGTTCGGCCGTCGTGGCGTCGAACAGCTCGGGGTCGTAGGCCAGGTCGATGTTCAGGCGGTCGGTGAGGGACGCGCTCAGCGTCAACGGCAGGGTCGTGTTGTCGACGCCCTCCACCTCGACCACGCGCGGCCCGTCGCCGTCCGGGTCGTACGGGTAGTTCTCGAACACCACCACGCTGTCGAACAGCCGGACACCGGTGCCCGACTCGATCCTGGCCCAGGACTGGATCTCGGACAGGGACGTGTGCTCGAACCGCCGTGATTCGCTCTGCGCGGTCTGGAACTCGCGCAGCCAGGTGCCCACCTCGGCGGCGCCGTCCACGACCGCCCTGGTCGGCACGGTGTTGATCAGCATGCCGACCATGGACTCGACGCCCGCCAGCTCGGCCGGGCGACCGGACACCGTGCTGCCGAACACCACGTCGTCCTCACCGGACGCACGGGCCAGCAGCAGGGCCCACGCGCCCTGCACGACCGTGTTCACGGTCAGGCCCGCGCGCTGCACGGCGTCACCCGGGTCCAGCGAGAACCGCACCGACTCGGACGCCTCCGACCGGTGCGCCCGGGTGGGCGTGCGGTCGTACGGCAGCGGCGTCGGTCCGTCCACATCGGACAGCACCGTGCGCCAGTGCGCCTCGGCGGAGGCCTGGTCCTGCTCCGCGAACCACTCCAGGTAGTCCCGGAACGGCCGCCGCGCGGGCAACCGGGCCGGGGTGCCGGTGGTGATCGCGCGGTACTGCTCCAGCACCTCGCCGAAGACCTGCGCCGTGCTCCAGCCGTCCAGGATCACGTGGTGCGACGACCACACCAGCTCCACCCGGTCACCGCCGAGCGGCGTCACGTCGACCCGCAGCAGCGGCGCGACACCCAGGTCGAACGGCGCGTCCACCGGCCCGGCGGGCAGCTCCACGTGCCGGTGCACGACCTGCACCGGCTCGGCCACGCCCTCCCAGACCACGCTGGACCGCAGCACCGGCGTCCGGTCGACCACCCGCTGCCACGCCTGCCGCAACGCCGCCGGATCGCCGACGCCGTCGAGCACCAGCCGCATCCGGTCCACGTACGCGCCGGGTTCGACCAGGCTGTGGAACACCATGCCCGCCTGGAGCGGCGTGAGCGGGTAGACGTCCTCCACGTCCGGTCCCGCGAGGGCGTCGACCTGCTCCTGGGTGAGGCGCGCGAGCGGGAAGTCGGACGGCGTGCGCCCACCGACACCCGGCTGCGCGCAGTGCGCCACGATCTCCCGCAGCCCGTCGAGGGTCCGCTCGGCCAGCCGCCGCACGGTCTCCTCGTCGTGCACGCTCTCGGAGAACTGCCAGCTCAGCTCCAGCTCGCCGCGCTCGATCAGCCCGGTCACGTCCAGCAGGTGGCTGCGCGTCTCCCGGGGCGCCAGGTCCTCGCCGACCTCGTCCCGGCGGGCCCGGTAGAAGCCGCCGCCGTCCGCCACGTCGAACCGACCGTGGTAGTTGAACGACACCTGCGGCAGCGGCCCGCCGCCCGCCCGGCCGACGTCGAGGGCGCCGAAGCTCAAGCCCCGGTGCGGCACCGCGCGCAGCGACTCCTTGACCGACTTCAGCGTGCGGTCCCAGTCGTCGGTCACCTCCAGCACCACCGGGAACTGCGTGGTGAACCAGCCGATCGTGCGGGTCAGGTCGGTGCCGGGCACCAACTCCTCACGGCCGTGGCCCTCCAGCGTCACGCCCACCGCGTCCCGACCGGTCCACTCCGCCAACGCGCGCCCCAACGCGCTCAGCAGCACGTCGTTGACCTGCGTCCGGTACACCGGCGGCACGGCGGTCAGCAGCGCGTCCGTCGTCGCGCGGTCCAGCCGCACCGACACCAGGCGCGCCGACGCGGCCGTGTTCGCGCCCTCCCTGTCCACCGGCAGCGCCTCGGGTTCCGGCAGCGAGCGCCAGTGCTCGCGGGCGCCGTCCAGCGCGCCGGACCGCACGTGCTCGTCGAGCAGGTGCGCCCACTGCGTGAACGACGTGCCGACCGGCTCCAGCGGGGTGCCCAGGTAGGCCTGTTCCAGGTCGCCCATCAGGATGCGCCACGAGACCCCGTCCATGACGAGGTGGTGCACGGTCAGCAGCAGTTCGGGCCGCTCGCCCGGGAAGAACACCGCCCGCAGCAACGGGCCGTCCTCCAGGTCCAGGCTGCGCTGCGCTTCCCGCGTGGTGGTCTCCACGTCCGTGCCCAGCCGGAACACGTCGACCCCGGTGTCCACGACCTCCTGGACCCACTGCCCGCCGACCTGGCGGAACCGCGTCCGCAGCGCGTCGTGGTGCTCGACCACCTTGCGCACGGCGTCCCGCAGCAGGGCGTCGTCCACGCCGGGCTCCAGCTCGACCAGCAGCGACATGGTGTAGTGCCGCAACGGCCCGTGCTCGGCGAAGAACCACCGCTGGATCGGGGTGAGCGGCGCCGGCCCGGTGAACAGGCGCTCGGGCTCGGCCGCCTTGGCCTCCGACACCACCAGCGCCAGCTCGGCGATGGTCTGGTGCCGGAACACGTCGCGCGAGGTCAGGTGCAGCCCGGCCTGCCGGGCGCGGGACACCAGCTGGATGGACAGGATCGAATCGCCGCCCACCGCGAAGAAGTTGTCCTCCACGCCGATCCGGTCCGCGCCCAGCACCTCGGCCCAGATCCGGGACAGCTCGGCCTCGACCGGTGTGCGCGGCGCGACGAACTCGCCGTCGCCGATCGCCTGCGGCGCGGGCAGCGCGGACTTGTCCAGCTTCCCGTTGGCGGTCAGCGGGAGGTGGTCCAGCTCGACGAACGCCGACGGCACCGAGTACTCCGGCAGCGACCGCCGCAGGTGTTCCCGCAGGTCCGCCTGGCCGGTCGTGACGACGTACCCGACCAGCCTGGTGTGCTCGTTCTCCGTGCGCGCGACCACGGCGGCTTCCCGCACGGCCGGGTGGCTCAGCAGCGCGGCCTCGACCTCCCCGGGCTCGATCCGGAAACCGCGGATCTTGACCTGCTCGTCGGTCCGGCCCAGGTATTCGAGGACGTGCCGCCCCGGCGCGCCCTCGGCGTCGCCGACGTCGATCCACCGCACCTTGTCGCCCGTGCGGTACATCCGGGAGCCGGGCTCGCCGTACGGGTCGGCGAGGAAGCGGTCCGCCGTCAGGCCGGGCCGGTAGAGGTAGCCGCGGGCCACCTGGGGCCCCGCGATGAACAGCTCGCCGGGCACGCCGATCGGCAACGGCCGCAGGTCCTCGTCCAGCACCCGCGCGGTGAGGTTGGCCAGCGGGTGGCCGATGACCGGGCGCGTGCCCGTGATCCGGCACGACACCGCGTCCACCGTGACCTCGGTGGGGCCGTAGAAGTTGTACGCGGCGACGCCGGACTCCGCCAGCTCCTGCCAGAGCGCCGTGCCCAGGGCCTCGCCGCCGAGCATCAGCACACTGGGCCGCCGCTCGCCGTCGAGCAGACCGGCCGGGAGGAGCTGCCGCAGGTAGGACGGGGTGAGGTCGAGGAAGTCGATCCGGTGCTCCCGCACGTACCGCACCAGCTCGGTCGGCTCCAGCCGCACGTCGTCGGTGAGCACGTGCAGCTCGTGGCCGTTGGCCATGAGCAGCGGGCCTTCCCACGACGTGTCGAAGGAGAAGACGGCGGACAGGGCGACCCGCATGTGCTCGCCCGCGAACTCGTCGCGGTGGTTGCGCACCAGGTTGGCCAGCTGTCTGTGCTCCACGACGACCCCCTTGGGCCTGCCGGTGGAGCCGGAGGTGTAGATCACGTACGCCGCGTGGTCGAGCCGCGGCCGCGTCGCCGGGTCGGTCTCGGGCAGGCCCGAGGTGTCGATCGGCGCATCGATCACGCGCACCGCGCGGGAGTCCTCCAGCAGGTACTGCCTGCGGGCGTCGGGCAGCCCCGGGTCCACGGGCAGGTAGACCGCGCCGGCCTTGAGGATGCCCAGGATGCCGATCACCGGCTCGACACCGCGCGGCAGCGACAGCGCGACGACCTGCTCGGGCTCGACACCCTCGTCCAGCAGGTGGTGGGCAAGCCGGTTGGCCCGCGCGTTCACCTCGGCGAAGGTGAGCCGGGTGTCCTCGCACACCAGCGCCGTGGCGTCGGGCGTGCGGCGGGCCTGCTCCGCGAACAGGTCCGGGAACGTGGCGGCCGGGACGTCGAGGTCGCGACCCTCGCCCGCCGGCTCGTCGCCCAGCAGCAGCGACAGCTCGGCCATCGGCCGGTGCGGGTCGGCGGTGATGCCCTCCAGCAGCACCAGCAGGTGGCGGGTCATCCGGTCGATCGTGGCCGCGTCGAACAGCTCGGTGCTGTACTCGACCACGCCGTCGATGCCGTCGCCGCTCTGGGTGAAGTCGATGCTCAGGTCGAAGTTCGCCCACTCGCGGGTGAGCGGGTGCTCCTCCACCCGCAGGCCGGGCAGCTCCGGCAGCGCGCGGGAAGCGTTCTGCAGCACCACCATCACGTCGAACAGCGGCGTCCGGCTCGGGTCGCGGGTCGCGCCCACCGCCTCCACCACCCGGTCGAACGGCACGTCGCCGTGGTCGAACGCGTCCAGCGCGGTGCGGTTGACCTGGGCCAGGAACTCGGCGAACGACCGGGACGTGTCCACGGTGTCCCGCAGCACGACGGTGCCGACGAGGAAGCCGACGAGCTCGGCCAGCTCCGGCCGTTCGCGCCCGTTGGTGACCGTGCCGATCGCGATGTCGTCCTGCCCGGAGTAGCGGGCCAGCAGCAGCTTGCACGCGGCCGTGAGCGTGGTGAACAGCGTGGTCTCGTTGACCCGGGCCAGCTCGGCCAGGTCCCCGGCGAGCCGGGTGGGGAGCGAGAACTCGTGCGTGGCGCCCGCGGACGTGCGCTCCGCCGGGCGGGGCCGGTCCGTGGGCAGCTCCAGCGGCACGACGCCCGCGAGCCGGTCGACCCAGAAGCCGGTGTCCACCGGCCGGGCCCGCTGCCACACGGCGTAGTCGGCGTACTGGAGGGTCGGCGGGGCCGGGGTCTCGCCGCGGTAGAGCGCGGCCAGCTCGTCCAGCAGCAGGCCGAGCGACCAGCCGTCCACCACGATGTGGTGCGACGTCAGCAGCAGCACGTGCACGTCCTCGGACCCGGTGGACGCGGCCGGCCGGAACAGCGAGGCCCGGAACAACGGCCCCCGCCGCAGGTCGAACGGCCGGTCCAGCTCCGCTTGCAGGTCGTCGACGGGTGTCACGTCGAAGTCGACGTCGTCGTGCACCACCTGCACCGGCCGGCCGTCGACCTGGTCGAACGTGGTGCGCAGCGACTCGTGCCGGGCGACCAGCCCGCGCAGCGCCGCGGTCAGCCGGGGCAGGTCGAGCGAACCGGTGAGCCGCAACGCCATCGCGCTGGTGTACTCGGTGCTCTCCGGCTGGAACTCGGCGAGGAACCACAGCCGCTGCTGGCCCGCCGACAGGGGCAGCGGTTCGTCCCGCGGCGCGGGCTGGATCACGTCGGCGCGCGGCGGCCGGCTCGCCGCCTTGCCCGCGAGCCGGGCACGGAGGAGTTCGCGCACGTGCTCCGGCAACGCGGAGATGCGGTCGTGCTTGGAGGTAGTCATGGCGGGGTCACGCCTCCGTGTCGGCAACGAGAGCTTCGAGGTCCGCGAGCACCAGTTCCTCGACGAGGTCGGCCAAGGCGGAGACGGTGCGGGCGGTGAGGACGTCGCGGGGGGAGAGGTCGACGCCGAACGCCGCCTTGGTCCGGGAGGTGATGTGCAGGCCGCGGATCGAGTCGCCGCCGAGCGCGAAGAAGCTGTCCTCCACGCCGACCTCGCCGACGCCGAGCACGTCCGCCCAGATCGCGGCGATCGCCTCTTCGGTCTCGGTGCGCGGTGCGACGTACTGCCTGGACGTGACCGCGTCGCGCTCGGGCGCGGGAAGCGCGACGCGGTCGAGCTTGCCGCTGACGGTCAACGGCATGCTTTCCAGTGCGACGAACGCCGCTGGGACCATGTGGTCGGGCAGGACCATGGCCGTGTGGTCGCGCAGCTCCGATGCCGTAGTCGGCTTGTCCGGCACGAAGTACGCCACCAAGCGGTGCTCGTTCGGCACTACAACGACCTGGGCGACGCCAGGATGCGCCGCGAGGACCGATTCCACCTCGCCCAGCTCGACCCGGAACCCGCGGATCTTCACCTGCTGGTCGACGCGGCCCAGGTAGTGCAGGGTGCCGGTGTCGTCCCAGCGGGCCAGGTCGCCGGTGCGGTACATCCGTTCGCCGGGCGCGCCGAACGGGTCGGCCAGGAACCGCTGTGCGGTCAGGCCCGGTCGGTTCAGGTAGCCCCGTGCCAGGCCGAGGCCCGCGATGTACAGCTCTCCGGTGACGCCGGGCGGGACGGGCTTGAGCGCGTCGTCCAGTACGCGGATCGAGGTGCCGGGGATGGGTCGTCCGATCGGGGGTGTGCCGTCGGGTTCGAGCGGGTCGCTCCACGTGGTGACGACGGTGGATTCCGTGGGGCCGTAGGCGTTGATCATTCGTCGGTCGGGTGCCCACCGGCGCACGAGTTCGGCCGAGGTGGCGTCGCCGCCGACGACGAGGGTTCGCAGGGTCGGGAGTTCGGTGTGGGGGAGGGTGCCGAGCGCGGCCGGGGGGATCAGGGCGTGGGTGATGGCGAAGTCGGTGACGAACCGGGCGAGCTGTTCGCCGAGCAGTGGGCCGGGTGGTGGCACGACGAGGGTGGCTCCGGCGGGCAGGGTCATGCACAGTTCCAGCACCGAGGCGTCGAAGCTGGGTGAGGAGAACTGGAGGACGCGGTCGTCGGGTGACACGGCGAAGTGTGCGATCTCGGCGGTGGAGAAGGTGGCCAGACCGGTGTGGGTCACGATCACGCCCTTGGGGCGGCCGGTCGAGCCGGAGGTGTAGATCACGTAGGCGGCGTTCTCGTGCCGCAGCGGGACGTCCGGTGCGTCGGCGGGCAGGCCGGACAGGTCCGGGAGGGCGTCCAGGACGAGCGCTGCCCCGGAATCGGCGATCATGTACGCGATGCGGTCCGCCGGGTACGAGGCGTCGACCGGCAGGTAGGCCGCCCCTGCCTTCAGCACCCCCAACACCGCGATCACGAGGTCCACCGACCGGGGAAGCTGCAACGCCACCACCGACTCCGGCCCGACGCCGGTCCCGATCAGGTGGTGGGCCAACCGGTTGGCCGTCTCGTCCAGCTCCCGGTAGGTCAGGCTCGTCCCGCTACCCGTCACCGCCACCGCGCCCGGTGTGCGCGCCACCTGCGCGGCGAACAGCTCGGGGAGCGTGGTGGCCGGCTCGCCGACCGCCGTGTCGTTCCAGTCGACGACCACCCGGCGGACCTCCGCGTCGGACAGCCACGGCACGTCGTCCACCGGCCGGTCCGGGTCGGCGACCAGGCCGACCAGCAGCCGGTGCAGCCGTTCGCCCAGCCGCTCGACGGTGGCCCGGTCGAACATCGCCGGCTCGTAGCCGAGCAGCACGCCGAGCCGTTCCGCCGGGTACGCGGTGACGCTGAGCGGGAAGCTGGTGGTCTCGATCGCGGACAGCTCGCGCAGGCCCATGCCCTCGGCCGACTCGACCGGGTAGTTCTCGAACACGACGACGCTGTCGAACAGGTTGGTGCCGCGCTCGACCCCGCTCCACGCCTGGATGTCGGTCAGCGGCACGTGCTCGAACCGCCGCGACTCCGCCTGGGCGGCCTGCAACGCGCGCAGCCAGTCCGCGACCGGCGCCGCGCCGTCGACCTCGACCCGGACGGGCAGGGTGTTGATGAAGATGCCGGTGATCGAGTCCACGCCCGGCAGGTCGGCCGGGCGGCCGGACACGGTCGCGCCGAAGCACACGTCGCGCTTGCCGCTGGAACGGGCCAGCAGCAACGCCCACGCGCCCTGCACGATCGCGCTCGGCGTGAGCCGGTGCCGGCGGGCGAACTCGTACAGCCGCCCGGACTCGGCCTCGGTGAGCGTCATGGGGAGGCGTTCGGACGACTTGCCGTGCGGCGCGGGGCGGTCGGCGGGCAGGGGGGTCGGCGCGTCGACCGCGCCGAGCAGCCCGCGCCAGTACGCCTCGGCCTCGTCGCGGTCGTCCTGCCGGGTCAGCCAGGCGACGTAGTCGCGGAACGGCCGGCGCTCCGGGGGGTCACCGCTGAGCACGTCGGACAGCACGTGGAAGACGCTCCAGCCGTCCAGCAGCACGTGGTGGAACGTCCACAGCACCTGCACGCTGGTGGGGGAGAGGCGGGCGATCGCGACCCGCATCAGCGGCGGCACGCCCAGGTCGATGCCGTCCGCCCGGTCCTCGGCCAGCAGCGCGGTCAGCCGGTCGGCGCGGGCTCGCTCGTCCAGACCGCTCCAGTCCAGGAACGTGAACGGCACGGTGGCGTGGTCGTGCACGACCTGCAACGGCTCGCGCACGCCTTCCCACAGCACCGAGCTGCGCAGCACGGGCGTCCGGTCCACCACCCGCTGCCACGCGCGGGCGAACTCGGCGGAGTCGGTGACGCCGTCCACGACGAACGTGGTCTGCTGGAAGTACACGCCCTGGTCGCCCAGGCCGTGGAACACCATGCCCGCCTGCATCGGGGTGAGCGGGTAGGCGTCGGCGCCGGTGATCCGGTCCACCTCCGCCTGGGTCAGGTCCGCCAGCGGGAAGTCGGACGGCGTGCGGCCACCCGCGTCGGGCTCGGCGCAGTGCGCCACGATCCCGCGCAGCGCTGCGGCGAACCCGTCCGCCAACCGGGTGATCGTGGCCGGGTCGTGCGCGTTCTCGCTGTAGTGGAAGGTGAACGCCAGCCGGTCGCCGCGCACCTGGCCCACCACGTCGAGCAGATGGGGCCGCGGCGAGTCCGGGTCGGCGGACAGCGCGAGGTCCCGCTGGTCCTCGGCGAACCGGCCCAGGTAGTTGAAGCTGATCCGCGGGTCGCATGCGGGCGCGGTGCGGGCGAGGTGCCGGAGGGCGCCGTACCCGATGCCGCGCCGGGGTACCGCGCGCAGCTGCTCCTTCACCGACTTCAGCGCCGTACCCCAGTCACCGCCGTGCACGTCGAGGGCCACCGGGAACACGGTGGTGAACCAGCCGACCGTGCGGGACAGGTCCACGTCGGGGAACAGCTCCTCGCGGCCGTGGCCCTCCAGGTCCACCAGCACGCGCGAGCGGCCGGTCCAGTCCGCCAGCACGTGGCCGAGGGCGGTCAGCAGCACGTCGTTGACCTGCGTCCGGTACACGCCGGGCACGTCGCGGAGCAGCGCGGCGGTCTCGTCGGCGGTGAGCCGCACGGTCACCTCCCGCTGCGAGGCGACGGTGTTCGGGCCCTGCCGGTCGAGCGGGATGGTGGTCGGGGTGGCGGCCACGGTCGTCCAGTGGTCCAGCTCGTCGGTGAACCCGTCCGGGGCGTGCTCGGCGAGCCGGATCGCCCAGTCCCGGAACGACGTGGTCTTCGGTCCGATGTGGACGGTACGGCCGGTGCGGGCCTGCCGGTAGGCGGTGACCAGGTCCTCCACGAGCACGCGCCAGGAGACGCCGTCGACGACGAGGTGGTGGGCGGTCAGCCGCACCGACCGCCCGTCGAGGACTTCCGCCCGCAGCAGCGGTCCCGTGGTGAGGTCGAAGCGGTCGACCGCCAGCGGGTCCGCGTGGTGCCCGCGCCCGATCACCTGGTGGTCGCCCTCGAAGCGGGTGCGCAGCGCGTCGTGGTGGTCGACCAGCGCGATGAGCGCGGTGCGGAGGGCGGCCAGGTCCAGTTCAGCCCCATCCGGTCCAGCCCCGTCCAGTCCAGCGCTGTCCGCTTCAACGCCGTCCGCCTCGGCGAGGTCCACGACCACCGACTGGTCGAAGTGCTCGGGGCGGACGGTGTGGCTCTCCAGGAACCAGCGCTGGATGGGGGTGAGCGGCGCTTCGCCGGTGACCATGCCCTGCTCGGCGGTCGGCGGCAGGTCGCGGGTGACGTGCGGTGCGATCGCGGCGATGGTCTGGTGCGCGAAGATGTCCCGCGACGTCAGCACCAGGCCCGCGCGGCGGGCGCGGGTGACGACCTGGATGCCCAGGATCGAGTCGCCGCCGAGGGTGAAGAAGTTGTCCCGGACGCCGACCCTGGCCGCGCCGAGCACTTCGGCGAACACGTCCGCCAGCACGGCTTCGACGGGCGTTCGCGGTGCCGTGTAGCGGACTTCGGCGCGGTCGTCGGGCGGTGCGGGGAGCGCGTCGCGATCGAGGTGGTCCAGGCCGACGAACGTCGTCGGCACGGCGTGCGCGGGCAGCACCTGGCCCAGGAACGCGCGCAGGGCGGCCGGGCTGACGGCGGGCGTCACGTAGGCGACCAGGCGACGGTCCACCGCGACCACGGCCGCGTCGGTCACCTCGTCGTGGCGCTTGAGGGCTTCCTCCACCTCGCCGAGGTCGACCCGGACGCCGCGGATGCGGACCGAGTCGTCGTCGGGCGAGAAGGACAGGTCGGCCATGCCGTGCAGCGGGCGGTCCGGGTCGTCCACCACCAGGCGCAGCAACGCGTCCAGGTCGTCGCCCAGCGCCTCGATCGTCGTGGCGTCGAACAGGTCGGTGTTGTACTCGACGGTCAACGCCAGGTCGTCACCGCGCGGCCAGAACTCCACCACCAGGTCGAACCGGGCCACCGGACGCGGCAGGTCGTGCTCGGCCGCCGTCAGGTCCCCGAACGACGAGTCGCGCAGCAGCGGCTGGTGCAGCGCGACCACGGCCTGGACGAGGGGGGTGCGGCTCGGGTCCGGGTCGGGGCGGATCGCCTCCACCACCCGGTCGAACGGCACGTCGTCGTGCGTGAACGCTTCGAGGGTGGTGTCCCGCACCTGGTCCAGGAAGCCTGTGAACGGCAGGTCCGGGTCGACCCACGAGCGCAGCACCAGCGTGCGCACGAAGAACCCGACCGTGCGTTCCAGGTCCGTGCGGTCACGGCCGGAGCTGACCGTGCCGACCGCGATGTCCCGCTGACGGCTGCGTGCGGACAGCAGCACCTGCACGGCGGCGGTGAGGGTCATGAACAGGCTGGCGTCGTGCGCGCGGCCGATGTTCGCCAGCGTCCGCACCAGATCCGCGGGGAGGGTCCGCCGCAGCACCGCGCCGGAGGTCGTGCGAAGAGGTGGCCGGGGGCGGTCGGTGGGCAGGTCCAGCGCCTCGACGCCGTCCAGCCGGTCACGCCAGTAGGTCGGATCGCCGCCGGTTCTGCTCCGGTCCCACACCGCGAAGTCGGGGTACTGCACCTCGGGCCCCACCGGCTGCCCGCCCGCGTACAGCTCGGCCAGTTCCGCCAGCAGCACCTGCACGGACCAGCCGTCGGTGACGATGTGGTGCTGCACGAGGACCAGCAGGTGCTCGTCCGGCCCCGTCGGGCAGAGCACGGCGCGGGTCAGCGGCCCGCGCCGCAGGTCGAACGGCTCGTCCAAGCCGAACAGCGCCGGGTCGTCGCCGGGGAGGATGCGCAGCGGGATCGTGCCGTGCGGAGCGACGACCTGCACCGGCTCGTCGCCCAGCACGTCGAACGTGGTGCGCAGCGCGTCGTGCCGGGCGGCCACCGCGTCCAGCGCCTTCGCCAGCCGGGGCACGTCCAACGGCCCGGTCAGCCGCAGCCCGACCGCGGTGTTCTGCTCGGGGCTGCTGTCCAGCGAGAACAGCCGGCGCTGCGCCGACGACAGCGGCAGCGGCATCCCGACCGGCACGCGGGTGATCGCCTTCGGCTTCCCGTCCGGCAGGGCTTTCCCGTCCGGCAGGGTTTCGGCGAGCGCGGCGACCGTGCGGTGGTCGAACATCGCGCGCACCGGCAGCCCGCCGAGCCGGGACAACGCCCGCACGGCCAGGATCGAGTCGCCGCCCAGGGCGAAGAAGTCGTCCAGCGCACCCACCCGCGGCACGCCCAGCACGTCCGACCACACGTCGGCGACCCGGCGTTCGGCGGGCGTGCGCGGCTCGACGTAGCCCTCGGCGGCCGTGCCGACGACCGGCGCGGGCAGCGCGGCCCGGTCCAGCTTCCCGTTGGGTGTCAACGGGAACGCCTCCAGCGCGACGAACGCCGAAGGCACCAGGTAGTCCGGCAGCCGCGCGGCCAGGTGCTCGCGCAGCCCCGCCGTCTCGCCGACCACGTAGGCCACCAGCCGCTTCGGCTCGTCCCGCGCCACGACCACGGCGTGCTCGACGCCGGGGTGCCCGCGCAGCAGCGCTTCGATCTCGCCGGGCTCGACCCGGAAGCCGCGGATCTTCACCTGGTGGTCGGCCCGCCCGACGAACTCCAGCTGACCGTCGTCACGGGTGCGGACCACGTCACCGGTGCGGTACATGCGCGCGCCGGGCGTGCCGAACGGGTCGGCCACGAACCGCTGCGCCGTCATGCCCGGGCGGCGCAGGTAACCCCGCGCCAGACCGGCGCCCGTGACGTACAGCTCACCCTCGGCGACCGGGCGCAGCTCGTCGTCCAGCACCCGGACCTCGGTGCCCGGGACTGGCCGGCCGATCGGCGGCGTGCCGCCGGGTTCCAGCGGTTCGCTCCACGACGTGACCACGGTGGACTCGGTCGGGCCGTAGGCGTTGATCATGCGGCGGCCGGGGGCCCACTTCGCCACCAGGTCGGGCGGGCAGGCGTCACCGCCGACGACGAGCGTGCGGAACGCCGGCGGGGCGACGTCCGGCACGGTGGCCAGCGCGATTGGTGGGATGAGGGCGTGCGTGACGCCGAAGTCGGAGATCACCCGGGAGAGCTGGTCGCCGAGCAGCGGCCCGGGGGGCGGCACCACGAGCGCCGCGCCGGCGGGCAGGGCCATGCACAGCTCCAGCACGGAGGCGTCGAAGCTGGGGGAGGAGAACTGGAGCACCCGGTCGCCGGGGCGCACGTCGAAGTGCGCCATCTCGGCTCTGGCGAACGCGGGTAACCCTCTGTGCGGCACGATCACGCCCTTGGGGCGGCCGGTCGAGCCCGAGGTGTAGATCACGTACGCCGGGTCTTCCGGCCGGATCGCCACGTCGGGTGCGGTGGCGGGGTGGTCGGCCAGGTCCGGGAGGTCGGTCGAACCGATGCGGTCGAGCGGGCCGTCGATGACGAGCAGGGGTTGGGCGTCCTCGACCATGAACGCGATCCGGTCGGCCGGGTAGTCCGGGTCGACCGGCAGGTAGGCGGCACCGCTCTTCAGCACCGCGAGCCTGGCCACCACGTTGTCCACCGAGCGCCGCAAGGCCAGGGCCACCACCCGTTCCCGTCGTGCTCCCCTGGCGCGCAACAGGTGCGCGAGCCGGTTCGCGCGCCGGTCGAGTTCCCGGTAGGTCACCACCTCGTCGGCGGAGATGACCGCGGGCGCTTCGGGTGTGCGCAGCGCCTGCGCGGCGATCAATTCCGGCAGGGTGCGGGCGTGCGTCATCGCGTGAGGTGCCTTTCTGGCCGAAGGGCGCGCCTTACCCATTGCGCGCGGGGTTCAAACCTCGATCAAGACATTGTCTGGACTTGCCTGCGGGCGAGCCGCCCGCCGATCTGGATCCACCGGATGCCGCCGTCGCCCGGGTCGCGCAGGAAACGCCCGGTCTGGTTGGTGTCGCCGGTGTCGGAATCACGCATCGCGAACACCAGCCCGTCGAACAACGAGAGGTCCGCGAACGGCTCGCCGTCCACGGTGAGCGCCAGGCGTTCCCGGTCCACCGCACGCACCGCGTATTCGACGTCACCGTTGCGAAAACTGCCCGCGCAGTCCGGCGGCGGCGCGATGCGGTGATGCAGGCCACTCATTCCATCGTAATCCGCCACCGGCAGTCCCGCCGCGACCAATTCCGGAACCAGTTCGCGCCATAATGCGAAACCGGTACTGCCGTTCGTGGTCAGCGCCACCGATGTGCCGTCCGCCGGGTTGACCCGGAGGTGGCAGGACGTGCCGTCCGCGGTGCCGTCGTGGCCCACCCAGCGGACGCCGTCGCGGTGGAACAGGGCGAGGCCGAGGCCCCACCCGTCGGCCATCCCGAACGGTTCGGCGTGCCGCACGGGTGTCCGCATCAGCGAGAGCCCGTCCGGGTCGATCAGGTGTGGTGCGGCGCCGGCGAGCATGCGGCCGAACGTGACGAGGTCCGTCGCGCTGGCGGCCAGGGCGCCGGCCGGTGCGTCGACCGGGGCCAGGGACTGCGTCACCGGGACGACCCGGCCGCTGGTCGGGTTGACGGCGTGGCCGGTGACGATGTCCGACCCGGTGCCGGTGGTGAACCTGGCGCGCACGCCGAGCGGGCGGAGCAGGACCGCTTCCACCGCTTCCGACCAGGACATCCCGGTGGCCACCTCGATCAGGTGGCCGACCAGGCAGTACCCGATGTTCGAGTAGGAGAAGCCGGCGCCGGGCCGGTGCAGCGGGTGCAGTTCGCGCAGGGCCTGGCGCACGTGGCGGGCCAGGGAGGTGGCCCGGACGTCGTCCGGGTCCGACGGCAGGCCGCCGGTGTGGCTGAGCAGGTGGCGCAGGGTGAGTTCGTCGGCCACCGCGGGCAGGTGCTCGGACAGCGGCGCGTCCAGGTCGAGGTCGCCGTCGGAGACGAGCGCCATGGCCACGGTCGCGGTGAAGGTCTTGGTGATCGAGCCGATGGGCACGGCGGCGTCGGCGGGCAGGCCCACCTCGTGCGTCCACGTGTGCCCGGCGCGGTGCACGGCGAGCTGCGCGCCGGGCACGAGGTGGTCACGCGTCAGCGCCGTTAATCGGGTGACGATCCGGTCGGTGTCCATGATTGATCCTCTTGAGAATGAAGCCACGGGAGCACAACGGCGGCTGCGGCCACAACGTTGACTGTCACCGGGAGACTGTCGCTACCGCCGAACGGAGCATTCACGGAATTGGGTAATACCCAATTCCGTGAACCGTAACCCCAAGTATGAGGAAGGCCTCGACGTTTCACTCGAACGGCCGGTTTGGACCGTGTGGTCTCGTAAATGCCAGGCAGTACCTGAGGGTTATTCGCAGTCGCGTGGCAACAGCTGTGTGGTCGTACTGCTGACTCTACACGGGCTTCACGCGGCGAATCCCGAAATGTGCGGCCTGCTCCGTTCAGCTGGATCCCCGCAATTTCGGGTGAAGCTGCGTAACCTCCTCGGACCTGGGTCGTTTGAGGTTACTCGGCCGTAGCGGAGGTTCGCCGGTAGTGCCGGGCGGCCCGAGCCCGGTTACCGCCCCCGGTGAACACCACTCACGTCTGGGTGGTCCTTCATGAAGTACACGACGCAGTTCAGCGCGTAACAGGCGCGCAGCAGGCTCCGGCCGGCTCCGGTGAGCAGGTCGACGGCCTCGGCGGCGGTGCCGGCCAGCGCTGAGGCCGCGGCGGGCGCGCCGGTCGTGAGGACGCGGTGCAGCTCGCCGTCGCGCAGGTCGAGTTGGGGCCACGTGACCGCGCTGTTGACCTCGGCGACGGCTCGCCGCTGGACGTGTTCCGCCGCATCCGCACCGAGTTCGGCAACGAGCTGTGCCTGCTGCTGGGTGATCAGGCCGGGGGAGATCCGACCGGGCGACCGGGTCGAGCTGGTGCCGACCGACGAGGCGCCGGAGCGGATCGGCGGCTGGATCACGGGGGCGCCCTACCGGCCCGCGACCCAGTTGTGAGCGATCCCGTGGTCGATCCCGCGTGTGGGGCGCTTCAGTCCAGGCAGAACTCGTTGCCCTCGGGGTCGGTCATCACGATGTACCCGGCGCTCATCGGGGGCGCGGGCTCGTCGCGGCGCACCCGCGTCGCCCCGAGCGCGACGAGCCGGTCGCACTCGGCCTCCAGGGCGGCCATCCGCTCCTCGCCCCGCAGGCCCGGAGCGGCGCGGACGTCGAGGTGCACGCGGTTCTTGGCGACCTTGTCCTCCGGCACCTGCTGGAAGAACAGCCGCGGGCCGCGCCCGTCCGGGTCCTCGATGGCCGACCGCGCGTTGCGCTGGTCCTCCGGCACGCCGACCCGGGCGAGGAAGTCGTCCCACGCGGCCAGCGGGTCGGCGCCCTCGGGCAGCTCCACCCCAGGCGGGCCGGGGTGGACGTAGCCCAGCGCGTCGCGCCAGAACGACGACAGCGCCCGCGGGTCGTGGGCGTCGAAGGTGACCTGGATGTCGCGGCTCATCGATCTGCTCCGTTCGTGGTGGCGTCCCCGGGCCCACTCTGACACCCATTGCGGACAGTCCCGGTCCGCTATGGTGATCGTGCACCGGTAGCGGCGTCCCCGTGGGACTCAATCCAGCTGGACCTCGGTGTGGAGGGCCTCCATCCGGGCGTCCAGCTCGGCCGCGATGGCGGCGGTGGCGGTCAGCTCCTCCACGAAGCCGGCGGGCACCTGGTCGTCGTACTTGTAGTACAGCTTGTGCTCCAGCGTGGCCCAGAAGTCCATCGCGATGGTGCGCAGCTGCACCTCGACCTTCACGTGCTCCACCCGGTCCGACAGGAACACCGGGATGCGCACGATCAGGTGAAGGCTGCGGTACCCGTTGGGCTTCGGCGCGACGATGTAGTCCTTGGTCTTCAGGATCTCCACGTCGCTCTGCCGCGCCAGCATGTCCCGCACCCGGTACACATCGGACACGAACGGGCAGACGACGCGCACGCCCGCCACGTCGTCCAGGTGCTCGGCGGCCAGCGCCAGGTCCGCCGGCAGCCCCTTGCGCCTGAGCTTGTCCAGGATCGCGTCGGGCCGCTTCACCCGCTGCGTGACGTGCTCGATCGGGTCGTGCCGGTGGACGAGGTCGAACTCCTCGCTGAGGATCCGCAGTTTCGTCATCAGCTCGTCGACCGCGAACTTGTACACCACCAGGGACCGCCGCAGCAGGTCATCCGCGACGCCGATGTCCATGATCCCCACGATACCGGGATGCCGACCGGCTAGGATGCCGGTCGTGAACACCCACTGGCACGTTGTCCTTCCGCCGCCGTGCGCCTGACCGGGCGCACTCGCTGAAGCACACACGTCGATGCACCGCTGAGCTGTCACCGGTGCACTTCCGCACGCCTGCCTGACGCCGCAGTGCGCCCGTTCGCGTCCCTTTCTCCTCCCGCGAACGGAGACCTCGTGTCGACCCTTGCCGTACAACTCCGTGCTCGACTCACCCACGGGCCGCTGCCGATCCTGGCCGCGTGCGTCCTGTGGGGCACCACCGGCACCGCCAGCTCGCTGGCCCCCGACTCGGCGCCGGCCTCGGCCGTCGGCGCGGCGGGCCTCGTGCTCGGAGGCTTCCTGCTCCTCGTGACCGGGCGCGGCGCCCGTGCCGTGCTGCGGACCGCCGACCGGCGGCTGCTGGCGCTCGGCGCGGTGACCGTGGCCGGGTACGCGCTCGCGTTCTACCCGGCGGTCGAGCGCACGGGTGTGGCGGTGGCCACCACCGTGGCGCTGGCCACCGCGCCGATCGCGCTGGGCCTGCGCGCCCGGCCTTTCGTCACATCGGCCGCCGTCATCGGGTGCGCGGCGCTCGTGCTGGGCGGCGGCGAGTCCCACGTCGACCTCGTCGGGGTCGGGCTGGCGCTCGTCGCAGGCCTGTCCTACGCCGTGTACTCGGTGATCTGCGCGCACCTGATCGGTCTCGGGCACCCGTCCGGGGCGGTGGTGGGCGCGGTGTTCGGCGGCGCGTCGGTGCTCACGCTGCCGGTGCTGCTGCTGCTCGGCGTCGGCTGGGTGGCGAGCCCGTCGGGCCTCGCCGTGACCGCGCACCTGGCGGTGTTCACCACTTTCGTGGCGTACCTGCTGTTCGGCCGTGGGCTCCGGCGTACGAGCGCGGCGGCGGCGACCACCTTGACCCTCGCCGAACCGGCGGTCGCGGCCGTGCTGGGCGTAGTCGTCCTGGGCGAACGCCTGCCGTTCGCGTCGTGGTGCGGGATGGGCGTGCTGGCACTCGCCCTGCTGGCGCTCGCCCGCAGGTGATCCTGGGTGCTCAAGCCGGGCCGGCGCTCCCGGACACGGGCGCCGGCCCGGCGCGCTGCGACCCGGTCCGCTTGACAGGCAAGTGGTGACTTGCCTATAACTGGTCGCGTGGACGTCGACCCCGACCTGTTCAAGGCGATCGGCGACGCGACGCGACGCACCATCTTGGACGAGCTGACCGAAAAGGACGGTCAGACGCTGTTCGAGATCTGCGGCAGGCTCAGCATGAAGCACGGCCTGGCCTCCTCGCGCCAAGCCATCTCGCAGCACCTCGCGGTGCTCGAACAGGCGGGCTTGGTGCACACCCGGCGGCAGGGCCGGTACAAGTTCCACCACATCGACACGAGCCCGCTGCGCTCGATCGTCGAGCGGTGGCCCATCGACCGAGAGGCACCGAACCCATGATCAGGATCAACATCACCAGCGTGTACGTGGACGACCAGGCCAAGGCGCTGGCCTTCTACACCGAGAAGCTGGGGTTCACCAAGAAGACCGACGTGCCCGCCGGCGAGTACCGCTGGCTCACCGTCACCTCGCCCGCCGACCCCGACGGCGTCGAGCTGCTGCTGGAGCCGGACAGCCACCCGGCGGCGCGCCCGTTCAAGGAGGCCCTGGTCGAGGACGGCATCCCGTTCACCCAGTTCGCCGTGGACGACGTGCACGCCGAGGTCGAGCGGCTCAAGGGGCTGGGCGTCGAGTTCACCCAGGACGCGACCGACCTCGGACCGGCGGTCACCGCCGTGTTCGACGACACCTGCGGCAACCTCATCCAGCTCGCCGCCCTGAAGTAGCCGCCCGCGCGGCGACGGCGGACTACTAGTCGCTGCGGTGCGCGCCGCCGCCGAGGCCGTAGAGGATGCGCTGGATGACTTCCGGGTCCACGTTCGGCTCGTCGCCCAGCGCCTCGGCGGCCGGGGAGCGGCGCGGTTCACGGCGCGGCAGGGGCACCGAAGAGGCGCTCATGCCGCTCGGCAGGGCCAGTTCGCACCACGCCAGGCGACCACCCGCGGTGAGGTCGACCAGGCCCGCGCGGGAGCCGGCCAGCTCCGGCGGCAGCGCGACGCGGTTGCCCTCGACCTCGACCACCAGGTACGCGCCGGTCAGCCGGAGGCGCACCAGGAGGAATCCGGGCGCGGTCCGGTCGGCCACGTCGACCGCGGCGCCGACCAGTCGGCGGATCGTCTGCGCGGCCTCGTCCTGCATGGCCCGCAGCCGCCATTCGCCCAGCGAGAAGCGCACGAACATGTCGGCGACGGTCACCGCCGTGGGCAGCGCGACGAGTCGAAGGTCGTCGACCTGTTCGGTCTGGGCGTTCACACCGATCCTCCTCGCCTGCGTCCGGCGCGTGTACGCCAGATGGTGCCATGGGTGCGTCCGATGTCACCCACGTGGTCTACCGACCGTGAGCGGACCGTGTCCGCTTCGAGTTCTGAGCCTTCAGTGTTCACCGAAAGAGAACTCTTGGATCACGGAAGTACTACGGCTGGAGACGGTGCGCGGTTCACATGCGGTTGCGGCGGCGAACCGGAAAGGTACCGAAATGCGCCCCGTAATGGAATTTCGGGTTGGTTAGCCCGGACGAGTGAATCTTCCTACGCAGGGTAGGGGCCGAGCAGCACGAAGGGCCCGCCGACACTCCGGCGGGCCCCTCCGTGGATCGCGGCCGGACGCGGCCGGCGCGAGGTGGTTCAGACCTGCTTCACGGCCTCGATCTCCAGCAGGATCGTGATCTTGTCGCCGACGACCGCGCCGGCCGCGCCACCGGTCACGCCGAACTCGCGGCGGTTGATCTCGGTGGAGGCGGAGAAGCCCGCGACCTTCGCGCCGTCGAGGCCGTCGCCGAAGCCGTTGATCTCCAGCTCCAGCTCGACGGCCTTGGTCACGCCGTGCACCGACAGCTCGCCGTCGACGACGAAGCCCTCGTCCTTGGCGCGCACGCCGGTGGAGGTGAAGGTCAGCTCGGGGTACTTCTCGACGTCCAGGAAGTCCTCACCCTTGACGTGGGTGTCGCGCTGGCCGTTGCGGGTCTCTACCGAGCCGGCGTCGATCTTGGCGTGGACCGTCGACTCCAGCGGGTTCTCGGCGGTCACGATGGTGCCCTCGAAGCTGCCGAAGTGGCCGCGGACCTTGGACACGCCCAGGTGGCGGACCACGAAGGAGATGTCGGAGTGCACCGGGTCGATGGCCCAGGTGCCCGCGAGGTAGCCGGGGATCTGCAGGGTCTGCGTGGTCATCGGGAGGTCCTTTCGGAGTGGCTTGAACGCTGCTTGGTTGAACTCTCAACCGAATATAGACAAGGATGGTTGAGCGTTCAACAACGCTCGGTATGATGTGGGACATGAGCGACGTTCGGTGGCTGAGCGCCGAGGAGCAGCAGGTGTGGCGTGCCTTCATGACCGCCGTGACCAAGTTCACCGACCACTTGGACCGGCAGTTGCAGCGCGACTCCGGGATGCCGATGGCCTACTACGAGATGCTGGTCGCGCTGTCCGAGGCGCCCGGTCGGGCGCTGCGGATGAGCGAGCTGGCGTCGGTGTGCCACTCCTCCCGGTCCCGGCTGTCCCACGCGGTGGCCAGGCTGGAGAAGGAGGGCTGGGTCGAGCGGCGGGCGTGCCCGTCGGACCGGCGCGGCTCGATCGCGGCGCTGACCGACACCGGGTTCGGGGTGCTGGAGCAGGCGGCGGCCGGTCACGTGACGGCGGTGCGGGAGCACCTGTTCGACGTGCTGACGCCCGAGCAGCTGGAGTCCTTGGCCGAGATCAGCCGGGCGCTGGACGCGGGGCTGACGGTGGAGTGCGCGAAGGTGCGCGAGGAGTTCGCCGACTTCTGACCGAGCCGCCTTCCGGCCGGACCGACTGCGGGCCGAGCCGGCTGCTGAGCGGAGGCCGGACAGCGTGACGTCCGGACGTCCCACGGGCGGCCGTGTCCGATGTGGACGCACCCGGTGCAGCGGGCCGCGGGCCGAGCGGAACAGGGGTCGCGAGCGTGCTCGGAAACGTCGTGACGCCCCATCGGCATCCGCCCCGTGGGATCGAAGCCGGGGCGATCGCGCGTCGCGTCGTCGGTGCGGGTCGACGGGAGTCGGGCAGTGTCGGGGGTGGCCGCGTCAGGGCTGTTGCTGTTGGCCGGCGTCGCGTTGGACGACGGCATCGCGCGCACCGCTGTGGACGTGTTCGACGGCCTCACCTGGCTGAACGACGACCAGCGCGGTCGGGGCGTGGGCGCACGTGCTCGACGGGCTGCTGTGGGCCGGTCGGACCCCGCCGAGCGATCGGACCGCGCCGGACATCGCGGCGGGCTGCGGCGGTGGATTCCCCGGTACCGCAGGGTGTCCCGCGTGGTCGATCCACGGCCGTTGTGGGCGGTAGGAGTCAGCCACCAGCCCTGTCAGCCACCAGCCCTGTCAGCCACCAGCCCTGTCAGCCACCAGCCCTGTCAGCCACCAGCCCTGTCAGCCGGCTAGCCGTTTCGCTCGGCGCATGTGCGGGCGGACGCGCCGCGCTGCGTCGCCGGGTCGGCCGACCGGATCGCCGGCACCTGGAAGCAGTACTGGCCGGCAGTCGGCTCCTTGCCCTCCACCACGTGTGACGTCGAACCCGCCGCCACCGCCACGAACTGCGCGTTGCCGTCGCTCGGGTCCGTCCGGAACAGCTCGATCCGGTCGCCGCCGTCCTCCAGCCGCTTGAGCGTCGGCGTGATCCTTGGGTCACCGCCTTCGGGCACGCTCGCCGTGGTCGTCGTGGCGGTGACTCGGGCTCGTGCGGCAACGGCAGAGCCGGAAGGGACGGAGGAGAGGGCGGCGACAGCTGAGGTTGCGGCGCGACGGTGGGCGCGGTGCCCTCGCCGGACCCAGGCCGGCGGATCGTCGGTGGGCTCCCCACCGACGATCGTATTGGCATGCCACGACACCGACGGGGTCTTCCGGCGTGCGGTCGTTTCCCCGGCATCGGGAGGTCGGCGGGTGGGTAATGATGACGTGTGCCGGTGCGGCCGTGCCGGTGGATCGGATCCGGGAAGGAACCTGTGATGAGTGCCCCGATCGTGGTCGGAGTGGACGGGTCGGAGTCGGCGTTGACGGCCGTCCGGTGGGCGGCGGAGGAAGCCGTCCGCCGCCAGGCGCCGCTCAAGCTCGTGCACGCCTACGTGCTGCCGACCCGGGGTTATCCCGAGATGGTGGTGACCGGCCACGAGGTGCGGGAGGCGTTCGAACAGCAGGGGAGGGAGCGCGTCGAGGAAGCGGCGCGGAGCGTGCGGGACGTCGTGCCGGAGGTGGAGACGTCGGTCGTGGTGGAGCGGCCCGCCGCCGCGATGATCGCCGAGTCGCGGCACGCCCAGCTCGTGGTGCTCGGGTCGCGGGGGCTGGGCGCGGTGTCCGGGCTGCTGGTCGGCTCCGTGGCCGTGGCGGTCACCACGCACGGCAGGTGCCCGGTGGTCGTCGTCCGCGACACGGTGCCCGGCAACGGGCCGGTCGTGGTCGGCGTGGACGGTTCGCCGGCCAGTGAGGAGGCGATCGGGTTCGCGTTCGAGGAGGCCTCGCTGCGCGGCGCCACGCTCACCGCCCTGATCGCGTGGACGGACCTCCTGGTGGACAACCCGTACGCCACCCGGTTGAGGCTGGACCGGGACGAGGTCGAGGAGCAGCAGCGGGGGTTGCTGGCCCAACGCCTGGCCGGGTGGCAGCAGCAGTACCCGGACCTGGCGGTGGAGCGGGTCGTCGTGCGGGAACGGACGGTGCGGGCGCTGATCGAGGCGTCGCGGAACGCGCAGCTCCTGGTCGTCGGCAGCCGTGGCCGCGGTGGGTTCGCCGGGATGCTCCTCGGCTCCACCAGCCAGGCCCTCGTCTACCAGTCGCCGTGCCCGTTGGTCGTGGTGCGCTCGCGCGACTGAACCCGACCGACCGCGAACCCCCGGCCCGAGACGGCGCGAACCCCGACCCGTGGACGGCGCGAATCCCGACACGCCCGTCACCAGGGGCGGACTTCCCGCGCGGTCCCGACAGCGGCATGATCGGCACCGCGAGGTGATCGACGGGTCGGTGACGGCATCCGACCCGGGTCCGACCGGTGACGCAGCAGGGGAGCGGAATGGTCGCAGTGCTGGGCGGTCTGCGGGCGAATCGGGACCTGGCGGTGTTGGTGGCCGGTTCCGGGGTGTCGAGCCTCGGCACGCAGTTGACGCTGGTCGGGCTCACGATCGTGCTGGCGGGCTCGGGGCCGTTCGCGGTGGCCGCGCTGTTCGTGGCCGCCGCTCTCGGCGCGGTGCTCGGCGCGACGCTGGCCGGGCGGGCGGTCGACCGGTTCCCCAACCGGATGCTGCTCGCGGTGACCGTGTGCGGGCAGGTGCTGCTGCTGATCGGACTGCTGTTCGGGTACGCGCGGCTGCCGGTGCTCTACGGGCTGGTGGTGCTGCTCGGCTTGTCGGGTGGCGTCGTCCGGACCTGCGCGTCCGGGTTGGTCGCGCTGACGACCGGCGAGGACCACGAGGGGCGCTGGCTGTCGTCCGCGCGGAACGCCGGGTCCGTGGTGGGCATCGTGCTGGGTGGCGTGATCGCGGCGGGGCCGGGCATCGAGGTGGCGGTGCTGCTGAACGCGGTGGCGGCGTTCGTGCACCTGGTGCTCGTGCTGCGGCTCCGGGTGGACCGCGGTCCCGGGCGTGACGAGGGCGCCGCGGGGCCGGGCGCCCAGTGGAGCGGCTCGGTGCTCCTGCGCAGTGACCAGTTGCTGGTGGGCCGGGTGGTGGCGCAGGTCGTCGGTGGCGTGGCGGTGGCCATCGCCCTGGTCAACGAGGTCTTCCTGGTCCGGGGTCCGCTAGGGGGCAACGACTTCACGTACAGCGTGATGCTCGCCTGCTGGACCGCCGGGCTGCTGCTGGGGGCGACCGCGAGCCGCCAGGTCACCACCGCGCGGGCGCTGGTCGCCGCCTTCGCCACCGCGAACCTGGTGATGGCCTTGGCCCTCGTCGCCCCCGCCTTGATCCCGCACGTCCTGGTCAACGCGGTCGCGTGGGTGGTGGCCGGCGCGTGCAGCGCGGTGCAGAACGTCACGCTCAACGCCTTGGTGCGGGCCAGGACACCGGACTCGGTCCGGGGACGGGTGTTCCCGACGGTCGGCGCGGTGACGGTGGGCGCGGGCACGATCGGCATGGTCGCCGCCGGTGCCGTGGTGGACGCCGTCGGCCCACAACGCGCCCTGACCGTAGCCGCCGCGTTCGCGCTGGCGGCAGCCCTGGTGGCCGGTCTGGCCGTCTTCCGCCGCCACGACCTCCGCCCACCCGTCATCTCCCCGGACCCGGATCCCACGAACGCCGACACGAACGCCGACGCCGATGCGAACGCCGACCCCAACGCGAACGCCGCCGACCCGGAACCAACCCCACGAGCAGCTCAGCCGACTGCCGGCAGCTGACGGAGCCCAGGCACACCGGGCGGTCCACGCCACGGTCGAGGTTCGGCGCACCCGCACCCGCGGCCGCGATCAACGCGACCGCGAACAGCAGGTGGGTCGGCTTCGTCCGCGCTCACCTGGCCGACGAACGCGGAAGTGGTCATCAGTCCGGGGGCGTCACACCGAAGTAGGCCGCCGACCGACCCTGTACTTGCGACACGAGCACCGCCACGATGGCCGCATGACGTCCGGCCCCCACGTGCTCGACCCGACCGGTAGTGACATCCACGCTGAGGCGACGCGGTTGCGCGCGCGCGGATCCGTGACACCGGTCGAGCTGCCGGGCGGCGTCGCGGCGTGGTCGGTGGGCCGCATGGACCTGGTCCGCCACCTGCTCTCCGACCCCCGCGTCTCCAAGGACCCGCGCCGACACTGGGGCGCCTGGATCGCCGGCGACATCCCGGAAGACTGGCCGCTGAACATCTGGGTCGGGGTCAACGACATGTTCAACGCCTACGGTCCCGAGCACCGCAGGCTGAGGTCGTTGGTGTCCAAGGCTTTCACCGCCCGCCGGGTCGCGGCGCTGCGGCCTCGGGTCGACCGGATCGTGGCCGACCTGGTGGACGGGCTCGCCGCCGGCCCCAACCTGGTCGACCTGCGCGCCGAGTTCGCGTACCCGCTGCCGATCGAGGTCATCTGCCTCCTGTTCGGCATCCCCGACGACGCCCGCGCCGGCCTGCGCAAGAGCGTGGACGGCATCGTCGACACGACGATGACCCCCGAGCAGTCGACGGAGAACCAGCACCGGGTCTACGAGATCCTGAACGGGCTCGTCGCCGCCAAGCGCGCCGAACCGGGCGACGACCTCACCAGCGGACTGATCGCCGCCCGCGAGGAGGACGGCGCGACGCTCACCGAGGACGAGCTGGTCAACACGCTGCTCCTGGTGATCGCCGCCGGGTTCGAGACCACGGTCAACCTCCTCGACCACGCCGTCACCGCGCTGCTCACCCACCCCGACCAACGCCGCATGGTCGTCACGGGCGAGCGCACGTGGGCCGACGTGATCGACGAGACGCTGAGGTGGCAGGCGCCGGTGGCGAACCTGCCGCTGCGCTACGCCGTCGAGGACATCACCGTGGACGGCGTGACCATCCGCCAGGGTGACGCGATCATCGTGAACTACGCGGCGGCCGGACGGGACCCGGCCCACCACGGCTCCACCGCGGACGAGTTCGACATCACCCGCGCGGACAAGTCGCACATCGCCTTCGGCCACGGCGTCCACTACTGCCTCGGCGCGCCCCTGGCACGGATCGAAGCCGAGGCGGCGCTGCGGGCCTTGTTCGACCGCTTCCCCGACATGGCGCTTGCCGTGCCCGCCGACGCGCTGCGCCCCGTCCAGTCGTTCATCACCAACGGCCACCTCACGCTGCCCGTCGCGCTCACCCCCGCCCGGTCGTAGCCCGACGGCCCCGGCCCCGTGGTCGGAATTCCACCGGGCCTGCCGGACAGCGCCGCGTGGCAACGGCGTCGGTAGCCTCATCCGGTGGATCTTTCGCCGGGTTGGACGACATCGACTGGAGCGCGCTGGAACACGCCTTTGGACGGCGTGTACGCCGCCGTGCACCACCAGGGGTCCATCTACGACAGCACGCTGGCCGCGATCCCGTTCCTGGTCCGGATCTCCGGTCGGGTCGGGCTGCCGGGTCGGGTCGACGTGGTGGAGCTGCCGGCGAGCATCGGCGATCCGGAGGGGATCTCGCTCCGGGAACCCTCGAACGGCAGGCGACCGACGCGGTGGCCGAGGCGTTCCCGCTGTTCCTGACCGCGCTGGACGACCGGGACCCGGCGGTGCGGAGGGCCGCGTGCGAGGCGCTGACGGTGTGCCGGGCCGAGACCGCCCACGTCGTGGACGTCGTGGTCGACCGGCTGCGGAGCGAAACCGACGCTCAGGCGCGGACCGCCATCGTGACGGCGCTCGGGACGTTCGGCGCGCGGGCGGAACTCCCGTCGCTCGCGGTCCGCCCGGCGGAGGTGATCGCCGACCACACCGACCCGACGCCGCGGATCACCGCGCTCACCGAGCTGGCGCGCTTCGCCCCGGACGCCCTGCCGGGCGACGTGGTCGGCGTCGCGTCGGAGCTGGTCGCCGAGGTCTGCACCGTCGGCGCCCCGGCCCCGGAACCCGCCGGGTTCTCCACCCCGACCTTGTTGGGAGCCCTGCGCGAACAGGCGGAGACGCGGGCGGCCGGCCGACGTGCGCCCCACGGCTGCTGGTCCCCATGCTGGAGTCACCCGACTGGAAGCAGCGACGTGACGCCGTCACGCTCACGAGCGTCCTGATCCAGGGGTGGCGGGGCGACCACGAGCAGCCGGTCCGGTTGGTCGGGGCACAACTCCACGCCGCGGAACCGCACGTCCCGGCAGCCGCCGCGTCCGCGTTGCAGCACCTCCACGAGGTGGCCGCGCACGGACACCGGGCTGCCGGCGTGGCTCACGCTGTGGCCGAATGGCCTGCCCGGCACCGGGCCGACCCCGCACGCCTTGGCCGCGCTGCGCGACCCGAGGGCGGTGGAGCCGGTCCGGTGGGCGCTCGAACGCGCCGAACCGCCGCAGGACATCGGGCACGTCGTCCGCATGCTCGGATCCCTGGCGGCCGACTTCGTGCCCCTCATCCGGGCGCGGCTGCGTGATCTGCTGCCGGACACGTCCGCCATGCAAGCGCTCGGCGCACTCGGACCTCGTGCTGCCGGTCCTGGCGCGCCACCTGGACGACACCAGGGCCGTGGAGGCGATCGCCGGGCTGGGGGAAACCGCTGCTGCGCACGTCCCCGCGCTGCGCGTTGCTCTCCGCCCCGGACGACAGCGGTTGGCGACGCCTGCACGTGGCCGTGGCGCTGCTGCGGGACGAACTGGCGCGTCCCCGGCGGCACGGGGTGAGGGACGACATGTGGAGTAGCGACCAGGTCCGCGCCGACGAGGAGTTGTCGAGATCGTGCCGCGACGCGCTGGCCGCCATCGGCGCGGAGTAGCCGGGTCAGCCCTCGACCAGCGACCGCCGCACCCGCTCCTCGCCCACCACGACCGGGTCCAGGGGAGTGGTGGCGGCGGAGGTCCAGAGGCGGTGGGCAGTGTCGTGGTCGCCGGCACTGGCCGCTGCGTTGGCGAGACCCGTCTCGGCGCGCGCGACCTCGTGGCTGCTGCCGCAGCGGGCGGCCTGCTCGGCGGCGCGGTCGTACCAGGCCACGGCTTCCTCGGGCCGCCCGGCGCGGAAGTGGGTCCAGGCCAGGCAGTTCAGGGCCATCGCCAGGTCCAGGTCCAGCCCCAGGGCGACGAACTCGTCGTGCGCCTCGACGCCGTGGCGCACGGCATCCTCGAACGCGCCCAGCTCGGTCTCCGTCAACGCCATCCCGCGCAACGTGATGGCGGCGTTGCGGCGCGAGCCCGCGCGGCGGTACGACTCCAGCGCGGTCTCCATGTCCCGCAACGCCTTCCGGTGGTCACCGAGGTACAGGTTCACCCAGGCGAGGTTCGACAGGGCGCTGGTGGTGCCGTGCTCGTCCGAGGAAGCCCGGAACAGCGCCAACGCCTCCTCGTAGTGCGCCGACGCCGCCTCCAGGTCACCCCGGTCCACGTGCGCCATGCCGAGGTTGTTCAACGTCATGGCCAGCGCGGTCGTGTCACCCGCCGCCCGTGCCGCCGCCGCCGCGAGCCGGTGGGTGTGGATCCACGCGTCCCACAGCTTGGCGCGGAAGAAGAAGTCCCGCAGCAGGAACGCCAACTGCCAGCACTTCCGGTGCCAGCCCCGCTCGGACACCATGCCGCACAGCGCGACCAGGTTCGGCCACTCCACGTCCAGCCACGCCAGCGCCGACTCCGCGTCGGTGAACCCCTCGACCACCGGCGGCGGGTCGTCCGGCTCCAGCGCGGGCCGGTAGCGCTGCGGCACCAGCAGTCCGTCCACCGCCGCCGTGGTGGCCAGCGCCAGGTCGGACAGCCGGCGCACGGCGGCGTCCCGGTCGGCGACGGGGATCGCGGGCAGGACGTGTTCCAGCGCGAACGCCCGCATCAGGTCGTGGAACCCCGTGTAGCCGCCGGGCCGCTGCGTGACCAGGTACGCGTCGTACAACCGCGCCAGCAGCCGCTCCGCCTCCGCGACACCCACCCCGGCCAGCGCGGCGGCACTGCGCGCACCCACCTCACGCCCGGGGTGCAGGGCCAGCAGGCCGAACATCCGCCGCTGGTCCGCCGGGAGGCCCCGGTACGACAGCGTGAACGCGGCCGTGACGCTGCGCTCGCCGTCGTCCAGCGTGCCCAGCCGCACCGTCTCGTCCGCCAGCCGCGCGACGAAGTCCGTCGACGTCCACATCGGACTGCCGCGGAACCGGGCGGCGGCGATCCGGACGGCCAGCGGCAGCCGTCCGCAGTGCTCCACGATGCGCTCCACCGCCCGGTCGTCGACGGGCAGCGCCCGTTCACCCGCCACCGCGCGGAACAGCTCCACGGCCTGCGCGGTGGACAGCATGCCCACCGACACGTGCACCGCGTCGTCCAACGCGTTCAGGCGGTTCCTGCTGGTGATCAGCACTCGGCACCTCGGTTCGGCCGGTAGCAGGGGCATGACCTGCCGGGCGCTGCGGACGTTGTCGAACACCAACAGCATCCGCTTGCCCCGCAGTCTGTCGCGGTAGAAGTTGGCCCGGCCGTCCTCGTCGCGCGGCGCGTCCTCGGCCGGGACGCCGAGCATGCGCAGCAGCCGGTCGAGCACGTCGTCACCGGTCGGCCCGGTGTCGCCGAGGGTGAAGCCGCGCAGGTCCAGGAACAGGCAGCCGTCCGGGAAGTGCGCCTCGGCGGTCCACGCGGCGCGCAGCGCGAGCGTCGTCTTGCCCACGCCCGCCATGCCGTCGAGCACGCACACCGACGCGGATCCGCCGACCAGCACCGCGGTGATCCGGCGCAGTTCCGCGTCCCGCCCGGTGAAGTGCGACGTCACCGCCGGCAGCCCGGAGAACCCGACCGGCTCCGGCACGGCGACCAGGGCCGCCAGCGCTCCGCCCGCGTGGAGCACGGAGTCGCACGCCACCGCGAACTCCCGGTTCGCCGTGGCGTGGCCGTTCTCCACCTTGCTCAGGTGGCTCTTGCTGTAGTGGACCCGCGCCGTGAACGCCGTCAGCGACAACCCGGCCGCCTCACGTCGCCGCCGCAGCTCCCTGCCGAACTCCGTCGCCCGAGAGGTCACCGCCGCATTATGGCCTGGCGCGGGCATCGCCGGGTGCTCGCTCAGCCGAACGGGAAACCGCGGATCAGCATGAGGATCGCGTGAGTGTGCATGACGGGCTCACCTCCACTTCTCGGGTGTCGGGAGCGACATACCCGACACCCGGAAGGATGCCGATCCCACCTCGGCGCGGACAGTGGTTTCCAGCCGGGGGAAACAATCGGAAACCCCGGAACACCGGCGCCGGTGCCCGCCCCGCACCGCGCCGGACGTGGCACGCTGTGCCCATCGGCACGCAGGGGAGGTGCGGGGTGGAGATCGGCGTCGCCGAACTCGTCGGCGAACTGAAGTCGCTGCGCAAGGGCCGCGGGATCGAGAGCGCCGACGTCGACACCCGGGTCACGCCGCCGCTGCGCCGGCTCGTCGGCATCGGCGACGACGACGGCCCGGCGCGCGTCCGCCGGCAGCTCCGGGACTGGCTCACCGGCCACGCCAAGGACCTCCCGGAGGACTTGAGGACGGCGGTGTCCCAGGCGTTCGGACTCGACGGCGACGCCCGCCTCTACCAGGAACGGGTCCGCTCGGTGGCGCGGCTGATCGAGCGCGACGACCGCACCGCCCGCCGCCGCATCGACGACGCCCTGCTCCGGATCGCCCAACGCGCGCTCGACCCGGACGCCCTCCGGCCCGTCACCGACCTGCCCTGGCGCACGCTCGACCTGAGCGCCGCCGTCGTGCTCGACCTGCCGGTGCCGGAGGTGATCGAGACCCGGCGGATCGTCGCCGAGCAGGACGGGCTGGCCGAGGTCGAGCTGTCCGTGACGCTGGAACCTCCGGACCCCGGGCGCGGCCCGCTGGACGACGTGGGCCTGGACGTCCTGTACGGCGGGGTGCTCACCGACCGGGCCCGGAAGTCGACCAACCGGATCGGGTTCGCGCTGCGCCTGCCGGAACCGCTGGGGCGCGACGAGGAGCACGAGTACTCGTTCCGCATCCGGCTCTCGCCCGAACGCGGCATCGCGCCGTACTACGTGTGCACCCCGCGCTTCCCCTGCGCGTCGTTCCGCCTGCACGTCCGGTTCGGTCCCGGCAGGGTGCCCGGCGCGATCTGGCGGCTCCAGGACACGCTGCCGATCGAGCTGGCCGACCCGGAGTCGAGCCGCGAACGCGTCACCGCGAACGGGGCCGGTGAGGTGCACCTGGCGTTCACCGACCTGAAGCCGAACCTGTCCTACGGCGTCACCTGGGGCGACGCCGGGGGATGAGGTGGTCGAACGCCGCCCTGGGTCGCGCCTCCGGTCGCCGGCCGCGCGTCCGGTCCGTCCGGAACCGGGACTGGGCGAACGTGCCGTCCGGCCCGAACGACTCCACCCGCACCTCCAGGTCGACGGTGTCGCCGTCCGCGAGGTCCGTCAGCGCCGCCATGTCGTCCGGGATCGGGGTTCCGCCCCGCAGCAGCTCGTAGCCGAACCTGATCCCCACCGCACCGTCGAACTTCGTCTCCTGCTCGGGCAGCGCGAGCGCCAACCGCACCAGGTTCTTCAGGCTCCTCCCGGTGGTCCCGACGGGGACCTGCACCGCGTGCGCCACCTCCAACGCCCGGTTCCGCACGTAGACCGTGATCGTCGGGCCGTTCGCGGCGGACACGCCGGGCGGCGGCAGCACGGGTGTCCCCACGTCGGAATCGCGCCGCCACACCCCGGTCAGCGCGTCCGCCACCGGCACCAGGTCGCCGTGCGCGTCAAGGTACTTGCGCGGAGCGAGGAGCGTCGGCAACGGGGTGTCGTCCAGTCGGACCACGAACAGGAAGCACCGCCGCTGGTCCAGGTCGCGGGCCAACGCGGCGGTCCACTCGGCGGCCACCCACTTCCGGTCGAGCGTGTGCCGCGACCACAGCAGCACGAAGTAGTCCGACTCGTCGATGCCGCGGTTGATCGCGAGCAGCAGGTCCGCGCCCGGCGCGATGCTCAGCTCGTCCACGAAGGCCTCGAAACCGCGCGCCCCCAACTCCTTGGCGAGCAGCCGGGCCGAGTCGCGGTCGTTCCCCGAGAACGACAGGAACACGTGCGGGCGGTCAGCGGTGTGCGGCACGTCGCCTCCAGTTGTCGATGGTCCGGCGGATCAGCCGGCGGACGGGACCGGCCGCCGTCTGCCACCCCGGGTCGCCGTAGACGGCCCAGCAGGCCCAGAGGGCCGGGTGGTCCTGGTCGTACGAGACCAGGACGTCACCGCGCACGATGTCGTCCTGGGCCCGCTTCAACGCGACGTCACGCGGCAGGTAGCGGGTGTAGTGCTCGAACCGGTCGAGCACGGCGGCGGCCACGTCGTCGTCCGCCACCCACCTGGCCGCGACGACCGACGCCGCGCCCGCCTGCAACGCGGCACGCACCAGGCCGACCGGCTCGTCCTTGCCGACCCGGTTGGCCATGCCGGACTCGCAGGCGCCCATCACGAACGTCCCGCAGCCGCTCAGGTCGAGCTGCCGCAGGTCGTCGGACCGGAGCCGGCCTTCCGGCCCGTCCGGCGCGAGTTGCAGCCACGACCAGGTCGAGTCGTCGTGGTCGTGCACGCCGTGGCTGTCGATGCGGATCTGGTGGTGCCGGCGGCGGTCGAGCGCCGCGCGCAGTCCGGCCGCGGTAGCCCGATCACCGTTCAACACCGTGCGGCGCGGCCGGTCCGCGGCGGTGACGAGCAGCGGGTCCGGTCCGCTGACCAGCAGCATCCGGTCGCCGCGCCGCGCCCGTGACCGGCGTCGCAGCGGACTCCTCGCCGACAGGCACGGCAGGTCGGACAACGCGAACCGCTCACCGAGCCGGTGCTCCGCGCCGGGCGGGACCAGGGCGGTGAACGGCACGTCGGACAGCGCACCACCCGCCACGACGGCGATCCGGTCGACGTGCGCCGGGAGTTCGCGCGGGAGGGGGTCGAGGCCGAGCAAGCCGGCGATCTCGGCCAGGCACCGCTCGAACCCGCCGCTGCCGATGCCGAGGTCGTCCTCGCCCCACAACGCCTTCAGGCCGGTCACCGCCGTGACGAGGCGTTCCCGGCCGACCGGCGCGGTCCAGTGGCGCAGCGTGCCGCGACCCAGCACGACGTGGTGCAGCCGGTGCGGCGTGGCGTGCAGCATCCACACCACCTGTGACTTCGGCAGGTCGCGGGTCACCTCGCCCACCCACCGCCACGCGGCGTCCAGGTCGCTGATCCGGGGCAGGTCGCGGAGCGAACGCACCCCACCGGGCACGAGGCCGTCGAGGATGGTCGCCCCGCGCGCCTGCTCCATCGCCACGACGATCCCGGCCACCGCCTGCTGCCCCCGCACGGTCACCGCGTCGTGGGCCGCACGGATGCGCTCGTCGTGCTCGTTCGAGGCGGACAGCAGCATCCGCACCCGCACGGTGTCGCTGTCCTGCCGCGCGGCCACCCGCTCTTCCAACCCGTACGCCTCGACCCAGCACGCATCGGCCCGCTCTTCGTCCTCCAGCTCGAACAACACCCGGCCGAGCAGCCGCAGCGCCAGCACCCGCGTCTCCGCGAGCGCTGTGGACGTCGCCCGCCCGGCCGCCGCGGCGAAGTGGCCGGCCGCCTCGCTCAGGGACGAGGCGTCACCGGACTCGCCGTACCGGACCCATTCCAGCTCACCGGCGGTCAGGTGCCACGCCGCCGCGTCACGGTCACCGGACGCCAGGTCGCGGAGTTCGAGGACCAGTTGCTCCGACTCCGCCGGCCGACCGGCGACGAGCAGCCGGCGGGCGTACTCGACCCGCCGCTCGAACCGGGGCGACCGGCCGGGATCGGCCACGCCGCCGGGCGACAGCCGGTCCACCTCCCGCCGTGCCGCGACCGGGTCGGGCGCGTGCCCGGCGGCGTCGAGCAGCATCGGCCGCAGCCGCTCGGCCAACTCCGGCCGCCGGATCAACCACAGCAGCGCGGTGAGGTCCTCCAGCACGGGCAGCCGCAGCGCCGGGTCCACGGCGGTCCGCTCCAGGCACTCCAGCAACGTCCGGTAGGCCTCCTCGTACCGCAGCTCACGGCGGAAGGCCAAGGCGCGCAACAAGTAGTCGGCCGTGGTCCGCGGCGGCGGCCCGGCGACCACGTCCGACACCGCCGACTCCACACCGTGCCGCACGGCGAGCATGAGCAGGTCGCCGTCGACGCGGGCCACGCCCTTCTCGTGGTCCAGCGCCACGAACGCGTCCCTCGCCCGCCCGAGCTCCCGCTCCGCGAGCAGGAGTTCGCCCCGGTCGGCGGCCACGAGGCCGTCCAGCCGCAGCAACCGCGCGTGCTCCTCGGGCCCGAGCACGGCGCCGCGGTCGAGCGCGGCACGGACCGCCTTCACGTCGTCACCGGCCCGTGCCTGGTCACCGGCCGCGCTGCTGATCTCGGCGCGCAGCACCAGCAACTCGACGTGATCCGGACCCAGCGACCCGGCGTACTCCTCGCACCGCTCCGCCGCCCGCGTCACCGCGCCCGACGCCAGCAGCGCGTCCACGTGGTCGATCGCGACCGACTCGCCGAGCGGTCCGCCGCCCGCCAACTCGAAGACGGTCTCGTAGGCGGCGTCGGCCCGTCGGACGTCGGCCCGTTCGACCGCCCGCCGTGCCGCGCCGAGGGCACGGCCGACCGGGCTGTCCGGGGCGACCTCGAAGTCACGCGCCATCGCACCCGGCCGGCTCGTCGTCGGTGTCCGGGCAGACCAGCAGGACGGTCGCCGCCGCACCCGCCGGGGTGCTGCCGTCGGCGGCGGTCGTGGCGGTCGGCGCGGGCGACCCCGTCACGGTGGCGTTGGTGCCGACGTCGACCCTGGTCGCGCCGCGCGGCGGGCCGACCCGGAACCACTCGGCGCCGGCGTGCGTGCGGGCGTCCGGCCGGGTGGAGGCGTCGAGCACCGGCTTGCCCACGACGACGGCCTCCCTCACCCGGACCTTCGTGTCCCGCGGGATCGACGCGGTGACGATCCGCCCGTCCTCCGCCGACATCGACTCGCGGAAGTGCTCGTGCAGGTAGGGGTCGCTCTTCTGCTGGTCGAGGACCTCGCCGTACGTCAGGTCCTTGCGCTGACCGACGTCGAGCGGACCCCGGTCGACCAGCAGGAGCCGGTCGCCGTCCAGCCGCACCAGGATCGTCCGGGCGCCGTCACCGTGGAGCGCACCGCGCACCCGGAAGCTCCACGCGTCACCGACGCCCAGCAACCGGATTTCGGTCGCGCCGACCAGCGCCACGGCGTCACCCAGCGCGACCGGCCGGTACAGGCCGTCGTTCGCCGCCACGGCCTCGTTCCTGGCGTGCAGCACGCGCGGGAACTCGGCGGTCAGCGCCATGCCCTCCACCGTGCCGAGCACCGGGTCGTCGGCGGGGTGGCGGACGTGGCCGTCCACCACGTGCAGGGTCGAGGTCCGACCGGACCTGGTGGTCACCGTGACGGTCCCCGCGTCAGCGGCCGGGCGCTCGGCGAAGACCGCGGTCGCCGCCTGGTCGGCGGTGGCCGGCGTGATGTCCAGCCAGCTGTCCGCGACGGGGTCGCTCGTCCGCTCCACCTTGCCGTACAGGAACCGCGGCTCCCCGCCACCCGGCCTGGGCGCGCCGAGCCTGAACGTCACGCCACCCGGCGGCGGCTGGTCACCGCTGATCGACACCGACCAGTCGGGGTCCACCCGGTGCTCCACCCGGCCCGACGGGTGCTGGAGCGTGTGCAGCACACCGTCCTTCACCGGCGGCAGCGCCTCGGACGGTGACGCGGTCAACCGCTGCTGGACGGATTCGAGCACGGTCCGGACCCGGTCCAGCACCCCGCGCCGCCAGTGGACCGTGACCACGTCCGCGGCCTTCACCGCGGTCAGCTCGCCCACCTCGTGCCCCAGGTGCTCGGACCGCTGCGAGACCTTCCCGTCCTGCGCGTCGATCCGTGTCGTCACCGTGCGGCTGCCGTCCACCAGCACCTTCAGGCCGCCCAGCGACACCACCTCGCGCGGGCCGCCCACCGCCTCCACGGTGGTGACGCCGTTCTCCGCGGAGAACCGGTGCTCCAGGTGGTCGACGACCTTGCCGTCCGCGTCCAGCGCCTTCTGCTTGATCGAACCGCTGCCGGTGACGGGGTCGAAGGTCGAGTCACCGCCCGCGCCCGCCCGGTTCACCGGCCCCGGCAGGTCGGCCCGCTTCGCCTCCGAGCCCTTCCGGGCGATCACGTCGCCGAGCGACACACCGCCGTAGATCGTCCGGTAGCCGCAGCTGTCGAACGTCCGCGACGGCTCGGGCGCGATCGCCTCCTCGGTGGCCGAAGGCGGCGTGACGAACCGGATCGGTCCGCGCTCGCGCAGCTCCGCGTTCCCCGCGTACCACTCGGCGAAGCCGATGTCGGACCGGATCTCCGAGTCGGCCGACTGCGGCAGCCGGGAGGACGTCTTGGCGACCAGCCACTCCAGCGCGCCGCTCCACCGCATGATCTGGTCCAGCCGCTGGTACTGCGGCTCGTAGTCGGCCACCGCCTGGTAGTTCTGGTCCCACCACTTCAGGCCGCGGCCGAACGCGTAGCTCGGTTCCACCTCGCCGCCGTCGTCACCGTCCGACCGCGAGAACAGGCGGGTGGACTGGGCGCCGATGCTGATGGACCTGTCGTCGAACGCGAACGCGGAGTCGTTCTGCCCCAGCCACAGCCGGCCGCTCTCGCTGAGCGTGCCGGTGGTGCACTGGCTCCACGGCGTCCGGGCGTCCGGGTCGGGTACGAAACCCGCCACGGCGTTCGCCGGCACGCCCGTGCCCACGCCGCTCGCCCAGTGCTTGGCGACGTAGTCGGTGTAGAAGAGGGTGACGCCGATGGTGGTGCCGGCCAGCCCGCCGTCGTACCGGGCCTGGCTGTACACCGACCGGCCGGACAAGGCGGCGAGCAGGCCCCACAGCTGGACCCGGTCGTCGGTCAGGCCGAACCGCGCCAGGTCCGCCGGCGGCACCGCGTCGAAGTACAGGAAGTCCTGGACGTACCCGGTGAGCTCGTCGGCCGACGCGAACGGCGAGCCGCTCCAGTCGTCGACCAGCACCCGGTCGATGATCTCGCCGCTGATGTCCGGCAGCACCGCGCGCAGGTCCGCGGCGGTCTCCTCCGGGCCGGGGTCGAGCGAGAAACCGGGCGTCGGTGAGCCGCGCGCGTACCCGCGCTGGAGCGTCGACACCTCCTCCAACGTCAGGCCGGCCCCGTCGCCCGGCCAGTCCCAGCCGCCCGCCCAGATCCCGCCGTCCCGGCTCTCCAGCGTGGACAGCGCCTCCGTCTTGGCCAGGAACTCCGTCAGCGCCGCCTTGTCGCCGTCCACGCGCATCGACACGTACCCGTTCGCTTCGCGCACGTCGGCGGCGGACGCCGGTTCCTCGGCCGTGATGTCGATCGTGTTCGTGTCGGCGCGCACCGCGTACGGGTGGACGCGCACCTGCCGCGGATCACCGCCCGAGTCGGTGCGGTGCTGGTCGAGCAGGTGCGCGATGGTCCGGGCGCGGTGCTCGTCGTCGGTGGGCACGAGGAGGTGCAGCGTCTCGCCGTCGAACAGCGCCCGCCCCGGGCCGGTCGCCTGCCGGGACAGGTCGGCGAACCCACCGTCGCGCACCGGCAGCGTGTCGTAGGCCGCGTCACGCAGCTTCGCGCTGTCCAGTTCCAGGTGGGCGGCCAGCGCGGTGCGCGCCCAGTCCCGCACCTGCGCGGCGGACTCGACCGGGTCCAGCCCGTCCAGCCGCCCGGCCGCGCCCGCGTACGACACCACGAAACCGGCGCTCCCGGGCTGCTCGGGTTCGTGCTCCGGCGGGCTTCCGGTGCAGCTCAGCAGCAGCAACGTGGTGAGCGGCAGAGTCAATGCGGAGTGGAGCCGTGTGCGCATGGGTGATCCTTCGGCCTACGGCGAATAGGGCGATTGGAATAGTGCACGCAGCATAGCGGCGGTGGTAACCGCCACCGGAGTGCTCGAATTCATGTCAGCTTTGTGTCCCGAAGTTGTCCACCGGCGCACTTCCGGTCAGGTTCACCCGAATCGCCGAATGGCCGTCGACCCGATAAATGCGGTCTCGCCGGGTTTCCCGCGACGAAAAGGCCGGCGGCCCGGAGCAGTGCGCTCCGGGCCGCCGGCTTCCGGCAGGGCAGTTCAGATCGGTGCGGTTCGGATCAGGTCAGGCCGCCGGTGACCGACGTGCCGGACTTGGTCACGTAGTAGGTCACCTTCGCGCCGCTCCAGTAGTGGAACGTGAGCGTCACCTTCGCCCCGTCCGTCACGTCGGCGAAGAACGCCGGCTTCAGGACGGTCGCGTTGGCGGTGTAGTCCGGCGCGAACGCCTGGTCGAACTCCTTGTAGGACGTCCAGTTGTGCGGCCCGGCGTTGCTGCCGTCCGCGTACTTCGCCTCCATCGTGGCCAACTGGTCACCGCGGAACGACGTCGGGATCGAGAACGCCGCCGTCGTCCCGGTCGCGTTCTGCAGCACCGGCGTGTCGTACGTGACGAGGTTGATCCGCCACGGCACGCCCGCCGAGAACCGGGCCGACAGCGTCGCGTTCGTCCCGTACGCCCGCGAGCCGCTCAACCGGGTGATCGCGGCGGCCGTGATCGTCAGCTGGTCGCCCGAGACCGTGTAGTCCGTGCCGCGCACCAGGTCGGTGGTCCCGTGGCGCAGACCCACGAACGAGGTGCCGTTCAGGTTGAGCGTCAGCGACTTGTTCGTGATCGCCGACGAGCGGGCGCTGAACACCTGGTCCGACGACGCCGTGCCCGACCGCGTCGTCCAGCTCGACTTGATCTGCGCGAACAGCTCCGGGTCGCTCCACTGGAACGACGTGCGGCCGAAGTGCTGGCCGTTGTCCCACAACTGGGTGGTGAGCTGCTTGCTGCGGGCGTAGTGGCCGAAGAACTCGAAGAACTTCAGCTTCTCGCCCTGCTGGATGGTGCCGGTGTGCCGGTCGAAGCCCAGCAGGCCGTACTCGCCGATGATGACCGGGATGCCCCGCGCGACGAACGCGGCGTGCACGCGGTCGAACGAGTCGGTCAGGTCCTTCTGCACGGTGGCGTCGAAACGCGTGCCGCCCGCGACGTTCACGCTGAACGGCCAGTAGCCGTAGAAGTGCACGGTCGCGATGAGGTTCGGGTCGTTGAGCGAGTTGAAGGTGGCGACCAGCTCGTCCACCCGGGCCTGCTCGGACGACGTGTGCAGGGTCGGCAGGACCAGCAGCCGGCTCGCGTTGTTGCCGCCGGACCGCCGCACGATGCTGTGGAACGACGTGTTCAGCTCGTGCAGCAGCTGCGCGTTCTGCGCGTCGCCGGAGCTGTTGCTGAACTGCGGCTCGTTGACGCTCTCCATGATCAGCTTGGTCGACGAGTCGCGGAACGCGGTCGCCAGCTGCGTCCACAGGGAGTTGTAGCGGGCCAGCACGGTCGTGCGGTCGGTCGGCATGGTGTTGATCCACTGCCACGAGTCGTGGTGGACGTTGATCATCACGTAGAAGCCGTCCGCCAGCGCCCAGCCGACCACTTCCTTCACCCGGTTCAGGTACGCCGCGTCGACGGTGTAGCCGGGGGCCGGTCCCTGGTGCGCGCTCCACGTCACCGGGATGCGGATGCTCTTGAAGCCCTGCGCGCGGACGTTGTCGAGCAGCGCCTCGGTGATCCGGGGGTTGCCCCACGCGGTCTCGTCGCTGCCGACGGCGTCCAGCGAGTTGCCGAGGTTCCAGCCGGGCTGCATCGCGGCGACCTGGGCCATCGCGTCGCCGACCGGCGGGTTGCCGGTCGTCGTCGTGGTGGTCGTCGTGGTCGTGGTGCTGGTGGTGGTGGTCGTGCCACCGGTGCACGTGACGCCGTTGAGCGCGAACGAGGTCGGAGCCGGGTTCGAACCCGTCCACGAGCCGTTGAAGCCGAACGACACCGTGCTGTTGGTGCCGATGGTCGGGTTGTAGCTGACGTTCGTCGCGGTGACCTGCGCGCCCGACGCGGTGACCGACGCGTTCCACGCCTGGGTCACCTGCTGGCCGGCCGGGAAGGTCCACGTGAGCCGCCACCCGTTGACCGGGTCACCCAGGTTGGTGATGTTCACGTTGCCGCTGAAGCCGCCCTGCCACTGGCTGGGGACCGAGTAGGCCACCTTGCAGCCCGCCGCCGCCTGGGCGTCGGTCACCGCGACCAGCCCCACGCTCGCGAGCAGCGACACCATTCCGGTCGCCAGCAGGCCAACCCGCCAACGAATTCTTCTCAGCTTGCCGCGCATATCGGCCATGACGCTCCTCGTAATCGCATGCGGCAGCGGGAAGGGTGGGAACCGAACGCGCGCCGAGGGCGGAACCGACCGCAGTGGGAATCCAGCCGCGCCGGTCGCCGCCCGGCGCACCCGCACGCCACGACCGTCCGACCGGGCGCAACGGCGTGTTCCAGCGCTGCCTCGCCATGATGTTGGCGGTAACAGATGGGTGACGCAAGGGTTTCGACGGGAATCGACTGGCAACGGCGTTCGGCGATGCCGACTCCGGGTATCGCGTCGATGTGTTCGACGGAAATCCGGCCGGCTATTCGACGCGGTGAATCGAATGTGTTCGATGATCAGCCACGTGGACCTGATTGTTCGGCGCACGGCGAAATGCGACCGGTTTCGGCCTTGGGATCGCCCGATCGTGGACGGGGCGCGTCGGTACGTTGCGGCCGTGCCGCGTCCCGGGATCGGAGTCGTCCTCGCGACGACCGGAAGGCTGGCGCCGCTCGGCGCGCCGCTGGAGTTCGTCGCCCGTGCCCTGCCCTGGCCTGCCGACGTGGTCCTGCGGGACAGCGGGTCGACGCCGGAGGGCGCCCGTGCCGCGACCCGGTCGCTGGTCGAGGCCGGTGTGCGGGTGGTGGTGACGTTGGGCGGCACGACGACGTTGCCGGCGGTGGTGGACGCCTGCGCGGAGCACGAGGTGCCGTGCGTGTCGACGACGTTGCCGTGGCAGGTGTTCGCCGCCGCCCGGTCCCGATCCGGACGGCCGGATCCGGGCCGGCCTGATTCGGGCCAGTCGAGCTCGGGCCGGTCGGGTCCGGGCTGGGCGTTCCACTTCTGCTGGGGGCTGGACGACATCGCGTCCGTGTTCGCCGACCTGTGGGAGCACGTCGGTCCGGCGCGGACGGTCGGCTGCGTGTGGAACGACGGGCCGCAGGGGAGCGCGCTGCGGCGGTGGTTCCGGCCTGTCGCAGTCGCGCGCGGGCACCGGCTGGTCGACCTGCCGTACCGGGAGTCGAGCGGCGTGGTGCCCGACGTCGGCGACGTGGAGGTGGTGACCAGCGCCGCGACCGCCGCCGACCTGGCCGCCGTGGTGCGCGCCCGGCAGCCCCGGCTGGTGACCTGCTCGCGGTGGCTGACCTACCCGTTCGGCGTGGCCCGGCACGGCTTGGACAGGGTGGCGACGATCGTGTCGTGGACGCCGGAGCACGAGCACGTCGGCGGGAACGGCCGCACGCCACGGGACCTCGCGCGGGCGTACGAGGAGGCGACCGGATCGCCCTGGCTGCAACCGCTCGGGCTCGCGCACGCGTTGTTCGAGGTCGCGGCGCACGCGGTCGAGGCGGCCGGGACGACCGCGTCGGTGGCCGAGGTGCTGTCGACCACGCGGTTGGCGACGATGGCCGGCGTGCTCGACTGGACCCGCGGGCCCGCGCCCGGCGTGACGACGATCCCGTTGGCGGGCGGGCAGTGGCGGGGCGGCCCGCGACCGTCGCTGGCGGTCGTGGACAACCGCCGCTCACCGCTCGTCCCGCTGTCCGGTGAACTGGAGATCCGCTAGTCGACCAGGGTGAAGACGAACCTGTAGCCCACGTCCGCCGAGTTCGACCGCGTCGCCTTGGCCTCACCCCGGGCGGCGGCGTACGCGCCGGTGCCGCCCACGATCGCCATGGGGGTGTCGGTGAAGCCCATCGCGATGGACTTGTACCTGCGCATGCTGGAGAGGTGGATCTCCCCGTCCGGCAGCCGGAACGTCGACGTGCAGTGCGCGATCACCGCCGGCGGCACGTCGACCGAGACCGCCACCACGCCGCAGTGCGAAAAGCCTTCGCCGACGCGGGTGGCGCCGTCCGGGGTGAAGAGATCGCCGCCGGTGACGAACCCGCCGCCGACCGCCGGCACCGCGGGGGCGGACATGAGCGCCCGCTTCGACACGACCTCCACCGTCGCGTCGGCGGAGCGGACCTGGTCGGCGCCCAGAAGACCGCCTACGAGCGCGAGAACCAGCCATGGGTGGACCTGCACGACGAACACCTCCGGAGCATGGGAACGCACTTCCCGTCCGGACGCTAGTGCGGCAATCGCGCGGTGAGCGCGTCAATTCCACCTTCGACTGAAAAGGAACATTCGGACGTGGTACGACCTTTCACCCGGCCGCGCACGGTCCTCCCGCACCGCCGCCGTGATCACAAATGTGAACAATCACGGGAATTATTGGGCCGACGAGTGGATCGCCCCGGTCGAATCGCGCTGATAAGACCATGGCATGACGAGAACAGCGGTTGTGACCGGTGGCGGCACGGGTATCGGCAAGGCGGTGGCGGCCGGGTTGGTGAAGCACGGTCTGGACGTCGTGGTGACCGGTCGGCGGGCGGACGTGCTCGCCGCCGCCGCGGCGGAGATCGGCGCACGGGCGGTGGTGTTCGACGCGGCCGACCCGGCGCAGGTGCAGGCGGCGCTGGCGGAGTTGCCGGACCGGGTGGACGTGCTGGTGAACAACGCCGGCGGCAACACGGCCCGCCGCCGTCCCGCGCCGGACGGGTTGGCGGACGTGCGCGACCTGTGGCTGGCCAACTTCGAGTCGAACGTGCTCAGCGCCGTGCTGGTGACCACCGCCCTGGAACCGCGGCTGGCCGACGACGCGCGGGTCGTCACGATCGGCTCCATCGCGGCCCGGCGTGGTTCGGGCAGCTACGGGGCGGCCAAGGCGGCGATCGAGGCGTGGACCGCGGACCTGGCGTTCGGGTTGGGCGGTCGCGGCATCACGGTCAACGTGGTGTCTCCGGGCGTCACCGAGGAGACCGAGTTCTTCGGCGGCACGCTGTCCGAGGAGCGGCGCAAGAAGCTGGTCGGCCGGCCCGCCAACGGCCGCACCGGCAGGCCCTCCGACGTGGCGGCGACGGTGACGTTCCTGACCTCGCCGGAAGCGGGTCACATCACCGGCCAGGTCATCGGCGTCAACGGAGGCGCGGGCCTGGGCCGGTGACCGTTCCCGGCCGGCTTCCCCGCTGCTCCGCAGCCGTCGTCCTACCTCCGCAGCCGTCGTCCTACCGCCGCCGTCGTTCTGCCATCCCGCTACGGTGAGCACGGGGGGCCGAGCGCCACACCACATCTTTTTCGGCAACAAATCCGGGGATTCCATTCATGCCCGGACTTGGCTCCACCTTCGGGTGATCTCGGCCGTCCGGCCGCAGCCATCCTACCGTGGGCGCATGAAGGTGTGCGTGTTCTGCGGTTCATCCGGCGGCCGGGTGCGGCACGTCGAGTTCGCCGGGCTGGTCGGCCGCACGTTGGCCGAACGCGGCATCGACGTGGTCTACGGGGGCGGTCGGGTCGGGACGATGGGCGCGTTGGCCGACGGCGCGCTGGCGGCGGGCGGGTCGGTGATCGGCGTGATCCCGCGCAGCCTGGTCGAGTGGGAGGTGGCGCACGAAGGCCTCACCGAGCTGCACGTGGTCGAGTCGATGCACGAGCGCAAGGCGTTGATGGCGAGATTGGCCGACGCGTTCATCACGCTCCCCGGCGGCGCGGGCACGTTGGAGGAGATGTTCGAGGTCTGGACGTGGGCGCAGCTGGGCCTGCACGCCAAGCCGGTCGGACTGCTGGACGCCGACGGCTATTTCGCGCACCTGCTGAAGATGATCGACCACATGGTGGAGGAGGGGTTCCTCAAGCCGCCGTACCGGCAGATGCTGCTGGTGGACCACGACCTGGACCGGCTGCTCGCGCGCTGCCGCGACTACCGTCCGCCCGACTACACCTGGTCGGAGGAAAGCGCCCTCCCGTAGATCACGAAGTCGGTTAACGTGTTGGTACGACGACGTTTTGGTGCCATCCGGGGGGAGCAGGCGATGGACATCGGACACTGGGAGAGCCGGCTGGCGGAGCTGTGCGCGGAGCACCGGGTCCCCGGGGCCTCGCTGGCGGTCCTGGTCGACGGCGAGATCCACGAGTGCGCGACCGGCGTGCTGCACGTCGGCACGGGTGTCGAGGCGACCACGGACTCGCTGTTCCAGATCGGCTCGATCACCAAGCTGTACACCGCGACCCTGATCATGCAGCTGGTCGCCGAGGGCAGTCTCGACCTGGACGCGCCGGTCGTCACGGTGCTGCCGGGTTTCGCGGTCGCCGACCCGGTGGCCACCAAAACCGTCACGACCCGGCAGCTGCTCTCGCACACCAGCGGCATCGACGGCGACTTCTTCCACGACACCGGGCGCGGCGACGACTGCTTGGCCGTGTACGTGGCGGCGTGCGCGGGGCTCGGCCAGAACCACCCGCCGGGTGCCACGATGTCCTACTGCAACAGCGGTTTCACCATCCTGGGCCGGATCGTGGAGGTGCTCACCGGTCAGCTCTGGGACGTGGCGCTGAGGGAACGCGTCCTCACCCCGTTGGGCGCGCACAGCACGATGACGCTGCCCGAGGAGGCGCTGAGGTTCCGCGCGGCGCTGGGCCACCTCGGTGAACCCGGTGAAGACCCGGTGCCCGCGCCCGTGTGGAGCCTGGCCCGGTCCGCCGGCCCGGCCGGGACCATCACGGCGACCGCCGCCGACGTCGTCCGGTTCGCCCGGATGCACATGGACGGCGGCCGTGCGCCGGACGGCACCGTGGTCCTGCCCCGCGAACAGGTCATCGCGATGCGGGAACCGCAGGTGTCACCGCCGTTCAAGCGCGCTCTCCCGGCGGACTGGGGTCTCGGCTGGATCCTCTACGACTGGCCGGGCGGTCGCGTCATCGGCCACGACGGCGCGACGATCGGCCAGAAGGCGGTCCTGCGGGTGGTGCCGGACGCCGGGGTGGCGGTGGCGCTGCTCGCGAACGGCGGCGTCTCCGGCAAGGTCTACTCCCGCTTGTTCACCGAGTTGCTGACCGAGTGCGCCGGGGTCGCGGTGCCGCGTTTCGCGCCGCCCGCCGAGCCGCCCGCGGTGGACATCGCCCGGTACGTCGGCTGCTACCCGCGTGAGGGCTTCACGGTGGCGGTGACCGAGCGGGACGGGGTGCTGCACCTGCGCGGTGTGAACGACGGTGAGCTGGCGGCGGTCAGCACGCCGCTCGACATGGACCTGGTGCCGGTGGAGGAAGGGCTTTTCGCGGCACGGCGCAACGAGCACGACCCGTGGACGCCCGTGGTCTTCTACGACCTGCCGGACGGGTCGCCGTACCTGCACTTCGAGATGCGTGCCGCGCCGAAGGTCAGTCCTTCACCGTGATGCCGAGCGTGTGGGCGAGCACCGGGGCGAGGTCCAGCGCCTGCGTGAAGGTGATCGTCGCGCCCCTGAGCGAGTCGAAACCGTTGCGGATGCCCAGTTCGGCGGCTTCGCGCAGGTCGACTTCCTTGAGCTTGGCCTGGTCGAACCGGTTGTCTTCGAGCGTGGATCCGGGGAACGAGACGTTCGTCAGGTCCGCTCCGGTGAAGTCGACGTCGCGCAGGATGCTGTTCACGAACGTGACATCGCGCAGCGTCGCGCCGCGGAGGTTGATCGAGACCAGCTTGCAGCCGAAGAACGCCACCCGGCTCAGCGAGGACTCGAACATCGCCACCCCGGCGAACGCGCTGTTCACGATCTCGGCGTCGAGCCACCCGGTCTCGGCCAGGTCGGTGCCGATGACCTGGACCCCGTGCAGCCACACGTCGTTGAACCGGGCCCGCCGCAGTGATCCTTCGGTGAAGCGGACGGTGGACAGCGCCGACTCGCTGAACCTCGCGTTGCCCGCCGTCTGGTCCGGGAACTCCCGGTCGGTGAACCGGACGACGTTGTAGTCGCCGTGGGGTTCGAGGTGCTCCTCGTCGTGGTCCTCCAGGTAGGAGGCGAAGGGCAGGTCCGCCAGCGCGCGAGGTTCCGGCATGCGGTGGATCGTAGTAGGGCGATCGCATGAGCCGCGCCCTCTGGCGAGCACGCACACCTTGATCCCGGGTTCGCGGCCTTCATGCGGTTGGTGATGGCCCGCGCCACGGTCGCGTACCGCCGGAGTTCACCGCCCGGTCGCTGCCGCCGCCCTGGTGTAGCCACCACTCTTTGCCGATCAGCCAGTGCTCCACCTTGTCACCGTGGGCCAGCACGAGGTGGCGGGCCTGATCGGCCAGGGCACCGAGGTTGGCGGTGGCCGGGTTCTCGACGTAGGGCGCGGTGCGCATCACGAACGCCGGTTTCGCGCGGCGTCCTTCGCCTGGGTCGCGTTCACGCCGGGCACGGCGGGGGAGTGCTGCCGGCCGGGGTGCGATCCCGGGTGCGGCCCGTCACGCCGGGAGCAGCGCCGGCGCGTCCGGCGGTGTCGCACCCGCCGCACCAGCCGCCCGGAACGCCGCCGCCCTGGCCTCCTCCGCCGCGTCGTCGGCCACGGTCATCGCCGCGTAAGCCGCGTGGGTGGCCGCTTGTGCTCGTTCCGCCGCTTCGGCCGCGCGCCTGGCGGCCCGGTTCGCCAGGTCGGCCTGCTCCGTGGCCCCGGCTCGCTCGGCGGCCTCGGCGTGCTGCCGCGCCAGTGCTGCGGCCGTCCGCGCCTGCGCCCCGGCGTGGTAGGCGTCGTTCAGCACGTTCTCCGCCGCGTCGACCATCGCCATGTCGCCCAGCGCCGCCTCGGCCTGGCTCCGCAGGGCGCGCACGTGGGTCTCGCCCAGGACGATCTCGATGCTGTCGCCGATCGTCAGGAACGCCGTCGTCTCCAGGCTCCCCCGCAAGGTGATCGACACCTCGTCGTGCAGTCGCATGCCCACACTCGTCACGATCTGATCGCCGATCCGGTTCACTGGTCGGTTCCTCTCTCGGTTCATCCTGCTGACCTGTCACGCGTTCTCGGCGTCGTGTGGCCGCCGGGGGTCATCACGGCCACGTCGGCGGTCCGCATCATGAGCGTCTGCCCGGTGAAGTCGATCAGGACCGGGAACGTCGACGCCTTCCAGCAGCCCTCGTACGGCTGGACCGTGCCGGTTCGTCCGTCGCCCATCGCCACGCGCGTCGTCGGCCTGGGTCGGCCGCCGTTGCCCGTCTCGTGGGTCGCCCACCAGTCCGCCGGATCTGATTCGACACCCGGTCGGGTGCTCACCTGCTCACGCCTTTCCATCGCTTCAACACTCCGCCAATATTGACGGAACGCTGAAAGAAGGTCCAGTACACCGATAGGCGGACTATTGGAATACGGTCTGTAGCCATGGAGGTAATTCGTGGACGAGCTTGAAGGCGTCAGCGCAACGCTTGCAGCAAGGCGTCTTGGCCTGAAACTGCGTGAATTGCGGGGCCGGATCGACACACTGCGCGTCACCGACGTCGCCAAGGCCGCAGGCCTGAGTCAGCCAACGTGGAGCCAGGTCGAGACCGGTGTGGCCGTGCCGTCTGCCGACCATTTGTTGGTCGCGGCGCAGAAACTGGAGGCGACGGAAGCCGAGGTTTCCACGCTGATGGCGTTGCGCGAACGCGCTAAGCGAAAGGAGTGGTGGCACGAGTACGACGACATCGCGTCACCGGCGTTGCAGAAGCTGATCGGCTACGAGTCGTCCGCTTCCGAGATCCAGACATGTTCGAGTGGCTGGGTGCCGGGCTTGCTCCAGACCGCCGACTGGGCACGGGCTGCCATCGACCTGCCCGGTGCCAAGACCCGACCGGAGAACTTCGACCGGGCCGTGGAACTGCGGATGCGACGGCAGCGCTTGTTGGACAACCCGCAGGTCCACTTCCACGCCATCTGCGGCGAAGAGGCCGTCCGGTACCGGGTTGGCGGGTGGGACGTCCAGTCCGCACAGCTGCTGCACCTGCTGGAGGTGAGCACTGCCCCGAACATCACCTTCCAGATCGTGCCGTTCAGCGCCGGACTGTACGTGGGACACTCGTCGCCGTATTCCCTGTTGGAGTTCGGAGTCGACGACCCGCCGATGTTTCGGCAGGAGCACGCGGACGCGACGTTGAGCGACAGCCCTGCCGACGTGCGCAGGTGGAAGTACGTCTTCGGCGAGACGGTGAAGATCGCGCTGTCCGTCGAGGACAGCCGGCGACTCGTTGAGTCGATCTTGAAGGAGTAGAGGATGGAAGCTGTGCTGGTCACGTCGACCTGGCGGAAGTCGTCCCGTTCGATGCCGGATGACAACTGTGTCGAAGTCGCCCGACCTGCCGCAGCGCGGGACCGGGTCGGGCTGCGGGACTCGAAGAATCCGGGTGGTGGGCACTTGGCCGTCTCCGCCGCCGCGTTCACGGCGTTCCTGAACCACGTCGTGCGCTGATCGCACCGGCGGTCCGATCACAGCGGTGCCCCGATCGCAGCGGTGCCCCGGCCACAGGTGGCCGGGGCACCGCCATGTCGGAGGTTCAGCGCAGGGAGCCACAGGTCGGCGATCCGCACGTCGTCCGCCGACACCCCGGGGGACCACGGGAGGTGCGGGGTGCGCGGGTACGACGTGCGCATGACCCCTCCCGCCCCCTCGGCTCGGGGGAACCCTAGAGATCAGGACCACGCCCGGACGACCGGTTTTCGACCCGGTGCCACGTCGGCCGGAGAATGGATACGATCACGGGTCGACGACGGCAGCACAGAAAGGACGAACGTGGAAACGCTCGAGTTCCAGTCGGAGGCGCGCCAGCTGCTCCGACTGATGATCCACTCGGTCTACTCGAACAAGGACACGTTCCTGCGCGAACTGGTGTCCAACGCCTCGGACGCGTTGGACAAGCTGAGGCTGGAGACGTTCCGCGACAAGGACCTGGTCGCGGACACCTCGGACCTCCACGTCGCCATCGAGGTCGACCGGGAGGCGCGCACGCTCACCGTCCGGGACAACGGCATCGGCATGACGCGCGAGGACGTGGTCGGGCTGATCGGCACGATCGCCAAGTCCGGCACGGCCGAGTTCCTGGACAAGCTGCGCGAGACGAAGGACGCCGCCGCGTCGCAGGACCTGATCGGGCAGTTCGGCATCGGCTTCTACTCGTCGTTCATGGTCGCCGACAAGGTCACGCTCGTGACGAAGCACCCGCGCTCGGCGGAGGGCGTGCGGTGGGAGTCCGGCGGTGAGGGCACCTACACGATCGAGAACGTCGCCGACGTGCCGCAGGGCACCTCGGTGACGCTGCACCTCAAGCCCGTGGACACCGAGGACCACCTCCCCGACTACACGTCCACCGCGAAGATCAAGGAAGTCGTCAAGCGGTACGCGGACTTCATCACGTGGCCGATCCGGATGGCGACCGAGGACGGCGCCGAGCCCACCACGATCAACTCCCGCAAGGCGCTGTGGGCGCGTCCGGCCGCGGACGTCACGGAGGACGAGTACGCCGAGTTCTACCGGCACGTCAGCCACGACTGGAACAAGCCGCTGGAAACCATCCGCATGCACGGCGAGGGGGTGTTCGAGTACCAGGCGCTGCTGTTCATCCCGTCCCAGGCGCCGCTCGACCTCTTCATGCGGGAGCGCAAGCGCGGCGTGCAGCTCTACGTCAAGCGGGTCTTCATCATGGAGAACTGCGAAGAGCTGATGCCGGAGTACCTCCGGTTCGTGAAGGGCGTCGTGGACGCGCACGACCTGTCGCTGAACGTGTCGCGGGAGATCCTCCAGCACGACCGGCAGATCCAGAGCGTGCGCCGGCGGCTGGTGAAGAAGGTGCTGTCGACCGTCAAGTCCCTGATGGCGGACAAGCCCGAGTCGTACGAGACGTTCTGGCGGGAGTTCGGCGCGGCGGTCAAGGAAGGCCTGCTCAGCGACACCGAGAACCAGGACGCCATCCTCGACATCGCGTCGTTCGCCTCGACCCACGACGCCGAGCGGCCGACCACGCTGGCGCAGTACGTCGAGCGGATGAAGGACGACCAGCAGCACGTCTACTACATGACGGGTGACTCGCGGGCCACCGTGGAGAACTCGCCGCACCTGGAAGCGCTGCGCGCCAAGGGCTTCGAGGTGCTGATCCTCACCGACCCGATCGACGAGATGTGGGTCGACGCGGTGCCCGGGTACAAGGGCAAGGCGTTCCAGTCGATCGCCAAGGGACAGGTCGACCTGGAGACGGAGGAGGAGAAGGCGCAGGCGGAGGAGCGGCAGAAGGACTTCGCCGACTTCCTGACGTGGATGACGACCACGCTCGCCGACCAGGTCAAGGAGGTGCGCCTGTCCTCACGCCTCACCACCTCGCCCGCGTGCGTCGTCGGCGACGCCCACGACCTGACCCCGACCCTGGAGAAGATGTACCGGGCGATGGGCCAGGAACTGCCGCCGGTGAAGCGCATCCTGGAGCTCAACCCCGGCCACGCACTGGTCAGCCGGCTGCACAAGGCGTTCGCGGAATCCGACGACCACACCGCGTTGGCCGAATCGGCCGAATTGCTGCACGGCATGGCCCTGCTCGCCGAGGGCGGCGACCTCCCCGACCCGTCCCGCTTCGTCAAGCTCCTGTCCGACCACCTCGAACGCGCCCTCTGACCGCTGCCACCGCTCTCGGTGAAGCTCCCGGCCGGGCGCTTCACCGGGAGCGGCAGCTGAAGGCCGAGCCGCCCCGGACGTTGACAGCTATGACCCGGTGCTGTGGCTGGGCGAACTGCCCGGCCACTCCGCCGTCACGTCCTCACCGTGCCCGCGGAGATCCGCTTCGACGACGACACCGGCCGCCTGTGCACCGGAAAGAGGCGGCGGTCCGGTCGGCAAGAACCGAGGTCAGCGCCCGGTCACCGGCGTCGCGAGGGACGTTTGCGTAAACATCGCGCGCTATAGTGGCAGCGCGGTGCCGTGGCGTCAAGGCTCGGCGCGCGAGAGGAGCAGTCGAGCGTGAGCCTGACCAGATCGGCGGCCGAGGGGCCGACGGACCCGCCCGGACGACCCGCTCGTCGGGTGTCGATGGCGGACGTGGCCCGCCGTGCCGGCGTGTCGGCGCAGACCGTCTCGCGGGTGTCCAACGGCCACCCCAGCGTGGTCGGCTCGACCCGGGAACAGGTGCTGGCGGCCATGCGGGAGCTGGGCTACCGCCCCAACAGCGCGGCTCGCGCGTTGAAGTACGGCCAGTTCCGGACGATCGGCGTCATCCTGTTCACGCTGTCGTCCGTCGGCAACAGCCGGACCCTCGAAGCGATCGTCGACCAGGCCGCCGAAGAGGGCTACGCGATCACGCTGATCCCGGTCGCCGTGCCCACCCGGGACGGCGTGCTCGGCGCGTTCACCCGGCTCGGTGAGCTGGCGGTGGACGCGGTGATCGTGATCATGGAGATCCACCTGCTGGACGCCGCCACGGTCAACCTCCCGGCCGGCGTGCCGGTCGTCGTCGTGGACTCCGACGCCGACGACCGCTACACCGTCGTGGACACCGACCAGGTGGACGGCGCCCGCCAGGCCGTCCGACACCTGCTCGACCTGGGCCACCACACGGTCTGGCACGTGGCGGGGCCGGCGGAGTCGTTCGCGTCCGAGCGCCGTGCGTCGGCCTGGCGGACGGAACTCGAAACGTCCGGCCGACCCGTCCCGCCGCTCTCGCGCGGCGACTGGTCCGCCGAGTCCGGGTACCGCGCCGGTCTGGTGCTGGCCGACGAACCCGACTGCACGGCCGTGTTCGCGGCCAACGACCAGATGGCGTTGGGGCTGCTGCGCGCGTTCCACGAGAAGGGCAAGGTCGTGCCGGTGGACGTCAGCGTCGTCGGCTTCGACGACATCCCCGACTCCGGCTCCTTCGTCCCGCCGCTGACCACCGTGCACCAGGACTTCACCGAGGTCGGTCGCCGGTGCGTCGAGCGCGTCCTGCGCCAGGTGCGCAGTGAACCCGTGGAACCCGGCACGAGCCTCGTCCGCACCCGTTTGGTCCTGCGGAGCAGTACTTCGACACCGCCGAATTGACCCGGAAGACCTACTCCGACTGGGCGATCGGGTCCTGAGCCGCACCTCCGTGCGGTAATTCGGCAGAAGAGTTGCGAAGTTACTTTCGAATTGTTTCGAACTTTGTGCGGTGCCCCTCGGGTGGTTCTGCCCGCGTCGCGCGGTTGGGCTGAAAGTCGCACGTCAGGCCACTCAGCAGGGGTTTCGCTCCGACCGTGACGTCCGGGTCGATCGATCCAGACCTGGTCGACAGGCCGGCGAGAAGCGCACTGGCGGCACTCAGGCCTACGTGAGTCCGCAAGATGAGGCTGGATCGGTGCTTGCCAGACCTATCTGTTTCGGTCAATACTTCTAAAAGTTTCAGACCCCTACGTGGTCGTCGGCCGATCCGAACGACCTCACCTGCCCAACCGGCCGGCAACCGTTGGCGGGGAAGGAATCCGTGGCACCGGACCTCCTCCGCGATGTGCGTCGGTCCGGACCGCCCCGCCCGGTGGCCCGGATCGCCCATTCACCCACCCCACCTGCCGCTCAACCGCAGGTGCTCTCAGAAGGTGCGAAACATGAAGCTGACATCGAGGTCAGTGTCACGGGTAGCGCTCGTGTCGACGTTGGTGACCGCCACGGCGGGGGCCGCGGTGCTCTTGGCGTCGACCGCCAGCGCCGGGACCACACTCGGGGCCTCGGCGGCCGAGACCGGTCGTTACTTCGGGACGGCGGTCGCGGCGAACAAGCTGGGTGACTCCACCTACGTGGGCATCCTCAACCGTGAGTTCAAGATGGTCACGGCCGAGAACGAGATGAAGATCGACGCGTTGGAGCCGTCGCAGGGTCAGTTCACGTACACGAACGCGGATCGGATCGTGAACCACGCGCGTGCGCAGGGGATGCAGGTGCGCGGGCACACGTTGGCGTGGCACTCGCAGCAGCCGGGCTGGATGCAGAACATGTCGGGCACGGCGTTGCGCAACGCGATGCTGAACCACGTGACGCAGGTGGCGACGTACTACCGGGGCAAGATCCATTCGTGGGACGTGGTGAACGAGGCGTTCCAGGACGGCTCGTCGGGCGCTCGGCGTGACTCGAACCTCCAGCGCACCGGCAACGACTGGATCGAGGCGGCGTTCCGGGCGGCGCGGGCGGCGGATCCGGGTGCGAAGCTCTGCTACAACGACTACAACACCGACGACTGGACGCACGCGAAGACGCAGGCGGTGTACCGGTTGGTGCAGGACTTCAAGCAGCGTGGTGTGCCGATCGACTGCGTGGGGTTGCAGTCGCACTTCAACAGCCAGAGCCCGGTGCCGGCCAACTACCAGACCACGTTGCAGAACTTCGCCAACCTGGGTGTGGACGTGCAGATCACCGAGTTGGACATCGAGGGCTCGGGCAGCGCGCAGGCGCAGAACTACGAGCGTGTCGTGAAGGCCTGCCTCGCGGTGGCGCGTTGCACCGGCATCACGGTGTGGGGCATCCGGGACAGCGACTCGTGGCGCGCCTCGGGCACGCCGCTGCTGTTCGACAGCTCGGGCAACAAGAAGCCCGCCTACACCTCCACCCTCAACGCCCTCAACAGCGGCAGCACGTCGACTCCCACGTCCACCTCGACGTCCACCTCGACGACGACCACGACGACGACCACCACCACGACCTCGAACCCCGGTACGGGTGGCTGCACCGCTTCGGTGTCGCTGAACTCCTGGAACGGCGGCTTCGTCGCCACGGTGAAGGTCACCGCCGGATCGTCGGCGCTCAACGGGTGGACGGTCGGCATGACCCTGCCGTCCGGCGCCACGGTGACCAACGGGTGGAGCGCCGACCGCAGCGGTAACAGCGGCGCCATCCAGTTCAAGAACGTGAGCTACAACGGCAACGTCCCGGCCGGCATGTCGACCGAGTTCGGCTTCCAGGGCACGGGATCCGGCGCGGGTATGTCGCCGACCTGCTCGGCAGGCTGATCGAACGCCTGGCGCGGGGGTGCTCCCAGCCCTCGCGCCAGGCACTTCGGCACCCTGGGATCCGCACCGGGGTGCCGCTGACGCGGCGTGGTCGCCACCGGGATTCCCCGGCCCGGCCCTGAGAACGGGCGTTAGCCGGGTTCCAGTCCATGGACGTGGTCCCGGGATCCGTCCGGGGCTCGGAGCGCAGGTGTGGCCGTCCGGCGGGGGAAGCCACGCCGGTCCACCGCGAGTCGGCACCCTGTACTTGAGCACGTTTCCGGGTGTACCGTCCCGCCGTGTCTGGGAGCGCTCCCAGACGTTTGTCCAGATGAGGAGGGGCTCAGTGAAGCGCTCCACCGCCGCTATTGCGGCTTGCGCGGTGGTCCTGGGTGGTGCGGCGACAGTCCTGCCGCACGCCATGGCCGCCGCCCAGGGTTGTCGGGTCGACTACGCCGTCGCCAGCCAGTGGCAGGGCGGGTTCCAGGGGTCCGTGAAGATCACGAACCTCGGTGACACGGTCAGCGGCTGGTCGCTCGGCGTGGCGTTCACCGCCGGGCAGCGGGTCACCCAGGGCTGGAACGCCACCTGGACCCAGTCCGGCTCCACGGCCACCGCCACCAACGTCGACTGGAACCGGACGCTCGGCACCGGCGCGTCGACGGACCTCGGCTTCGTCGCCTCGTGGTCCGGCAGCAACCCGGCGCCCACGTCGTTCACGCTGAACGGCGTCGCCTGCACCGGGTCGATCTCGACGACGTCGACCACGTCCACCACGACCACGTCCACCACCACGACCACGACGACCTCGAACCCGCCGGTCGGTCGCACCCCGGTCGCGATCAACGGTCAGCTCCGCGTCTGCGGCGTCAACCTGTGCAACCAGTACAACCGGCCGATCCAGCTGCGCGGCATGAGCACCCACGGCATCCAGTGGTTCGCCAAGTGCTACAACAACGCGTCCCTCGACGCGCTGGCCACGGACTGGAACGCCGACCTGTTCCGGATCGCGATGTACGTGCAGGAACAGGGTTACGAGACCAACCCGAGCGGCTTCACCAACCAGGTGAACAGCCTGGTCGACATGGCCGAGGCGCGCGGGATGTACGCGGTCATCGACTTCCACACCCTCACGCCGGGCGACCCGAACTACAACCTGGAGCGGGCCAAGACCTTCTTCCGCTCGGTCGCGACGCGCAACTCGGCGAAGAACAACGTGATCTACGAGATCGCGAACGAGCCCAACGGCGTGAGCTGGGCGTCGATCAAGAGCTACGCCGAGCAGGTCATCCCGGTGATCCGCGCGGCCGACCCCGACGCCGTCATCCTCGTCGGCACGCGTGCGTGGTCGTCGCTGGGCGTCTCCGAGGGCTCGAACGAGACCGAGGTCATCAACAACCCGGTCAACGCGACGAACATCATGTACACGTTCCACTTCTACGCCGCCTCGCACCACGACAACTACCGGGCGACGGTGAGCCGGGCCGCGTCCCGCCTGCCGTTGTTCGTCAGCGAGTTCGGCACGGTGAGCGCCACCGGCGCCGGCGCGTTCGACCGGGCCAGCAGCACGGCCTGGATGGACCTGCTGGACCGGCTGAAGATCAGCTACGCGAACTGGACGTTCTCGGACCACAGCGAGAGCAGCGCGGCGCTCCGGGCGGGCACGTGCAACGGCAGCACCTACACCGGTAGCGGCGTTCTGACGGAGTCGGGCGCGTTCATCAAGAGCCGGATCAACACCCCGGACAACTTCCCGACCAGCTGATCGCGCCACCCGATCGAACCGCACTGATCGCTCCACAATGGACCGGGGCTCCGCTCGCACGGCGGGGCCCCGGTTCTTTGCCGCATTCCGGGATCACCCGACCGGTAGCCCCGATAGGTTGCCGACCATGGACAACGTGGCGGCACGCCGTCAGCTCGGCTGGGTCTGGGGCGTGACCGCGTTGGCGGTGGTGGCCCTGTTCAACATCGGCTCCCACGGCCCTTACCTGACGGGGACGTACCGCACCTCGATCACCTTGTCGAGGTACAGCGTCCCGGAGTTGGGGCTCACCCTGGTCGCGACGATCGTCGGCCTCTGGGTCGTCCGGCGGTGGTCGTGGCACTGGCCTTGGCTCCTGGTCGCGGGCGCGTTGGGCAAAGTGCCCGAGGTGGTCAGGTCCGAGAACCACTTCCTGAGCGACCGGCCGAGCGTGTACTACGTGGTCTCGGCTGCGGGTGCGGCCGGGACCGCGTTGATCGTCCTCGGCGTGCTGTGCGCCGCCTCCGCGTTGGCCTCTGCCGGTTGGGAGGGGCACGGCGCCGCTCTGTCGGGCGTGGCGGTCGGGACGATGCTGTTCGGCACGGTGCTGCTCGGACTGCACTGGCTCGACCGGCCCGACCGTCCCGCCCTGATGAACTACAGCTTCGCCGCGCTCGGCCTGCTCGGCGGTGTCCTGGCTGTGTACGCCGTGCGCACCGGCCGGATAGCCCGACCCGAGCACCCTTTGCTCACCGTGCGCACCGCGATCGTCGGCACGGTGGCGGCACTGCTCCCGGCGGTGTTGAACGTGACCGGTTTCCTGCTGTACGGCGCGCTGCCGGTGGTGGGCCTGCCGAACAGCGGTGCGGGGGTGCTGACCCTGCTCTGCGCCTGTGGACTGGCGGTGTTGTCGGGCTCGGGCATGGTGCTGCGCGCCGCGACCGCGGGCCTTGTCCTGTACGCCGTCGCCGCGCCGCTGATCCTGGGCCACTACTTCACCGCCGGCCAGATGACGACGGCGTGGCCGTGGGCCTTCGCCGGACTCGTCGTCGGGGTGGCGGTGGGCCGCAGCCGGCACCGAGCCGTCCTGGCCGCACTGGCCTGCGCCGGGCTCGGCTTCGTGATGGCGACGATGGGAAAGGTGACCGGGACGTACATGGAGATGGTGACCAACGAGCCGTTGATCATGCCCGCCGAACCCCTGATCGCACTGGTCGTCGCCGCCGCGACCGCCACCGCCACTGCTGTGGCCCCCTTCGCCTCGCACCACCGTGCGCTCCCTGTCGTGCTGGGGCCGCTGCTGATCGGTTTCGTGTCCTCGATCCGCGGGCTGGTGCAGGTCTTCATACTCGACGATTCGACCACCACCGCCCTGCCGGAGGCGGCGCAGACCCGGACGTGGGCGGTTCTCCTCGGCATCGCCACCGTCATGCTGGTGGTGATCGCCGTGCTGGACGCGAGACGTCCCTTGGTCGCACGATCGGGCGACGCCGCCGGTGAAGAGACCGGAATTGTCGGTGCTGGTCATTAGCTTTCGGGTCGGGGATCCAGACCGATCAGGGGGAGTAGGACGTGGCCACCGGGTTCATCACCAAGAACGGCCGTCGCATACCGCTGAACAACGGCAAGAAGGGCGGAGGTGGCGCGGCCGTCGCGGCGGTGGTCGTCGTGCTCGGCCTGGCCGGGTCCGGCGGAGCGGCCGGCGGGGCCGGGTTGTTCGGGTCGGCTCCGGGCGGTTCGCCGGGGTCGTCCAGCGTGGCCGCGCGCAAGGTGGAGGGGCAGAAGGCGGCGAAGCGGGGCGACCGTGACGGCGCGTGGCAGCGGATGGGGATGCGGCGGCTCGACGAGAAGCTGCGGACGCAGCTGGAGTGCCTGTCGGTGTCGCACGGCGAGGTCGCGGAGTTCTTCACCCACACGCCCTGCACCTCGCTGGACCGGATGGTGATCGCGGTCGCGGACGACGTCGCCAACAGCGCGGTCGTGTCGGTGGTCTGGGTCGGTTTTCGCAACGCCCGTGACGTGGGGGAGTTCGAGCGGATCGAGGACGTGCAGGGCAGCGGTGACATCCGCCCGCTCGGCGCGTCGTTGCTCGGCCTGGCCGACATCACGTTCACCGGCCTGAACTACGGGGCCGTGACCAAGGGCAGATCCATCACCATCGCCGAAGCGGAGACCGCGACCGGCCACGTCGACGCCGCGACGCTCGACGCGCTGGCCGAAGTCGCCGCGCACTTCCCCCGCGTCTGACCCCCGTGTCCGACCTCCGCTCCCGGCTCCCGCTCCTGACTCCCGCACGTGGCCGCCGCGCCAGTCGGCGCGCACCAGTCGAGACACGCCAGTCAAGACTCGAAACATCCGCGAAACTGCTGGCACCCGGCCGAACCACGACCTGATAGTTGGCCGCGCCCTCAGGGCGTCCGACGAAAGGGGTTTCACGATGAAGTGGAGAACCGTGGTCCTGACGACGGGCCTGGTGCTCGGGCTGGCCGCCGCGCCGGCCCAGGCCGGTCAGCCGGACGAGGGCGGGGCCGTGGTGGTCGACTCGACCCGCCACGGTGGCCGCACCCTCGCGTTGACGTTCGACGACGGCCCGAACCCGGTCGACACGCCGCGTCTGTTGAAGGTGTTGCGCAAGCACCACGTGAAGGCCGTGTTCTGCCTCTGGGGCGACTTCGTGGAAGCCCACCCGGAGCTGGTGCGCGCGATCGTCGCGGGCGGCCACAAGCTGTGCAACCACACGATGCACCACGACAACATGGGCACGTGGACGCCGGAGCAGATCAAGGCCGACCTGGAGGAGACCAACGCCGCGATCCGCCGCGCCGTGCCGGGCGTGCCGATCCGCTACTTCCGCGCCCCGTACGGCAGCTGGGGCCAGACGCCCCAGGTGGCCGCCGAGCTCGGGATGACGTCGATCGGCTGGCGCCTGGTCATCTCCGACTGGGAGCCGCCGGGCACCGACGAGCTCGTCCGGCGGGTGATGGAAGGCGTCACGGAAGGCGCCGTGGTGCTGATGCACGACGGCCCCCACGACCGCGGCCAGACGGTGGACGCGGTCGAGCAGGTCATCCCGAGGCTGCGCGCGGACGGCTGGCGCTTCGACCTGCCGGCCCGTCGCTGACGTAGCCGCCGACGAGAACCCCTGTCGTCGGGCGCGGCGTCCCCACGACGCCGCGCCCGACGGGGCGATCACCTCGGCCACACCGGATTGCCGCGGACGCCTGACTACCGCGGACGCCGGAGCAGGAGGTCGGCGGCCCGAGGACGTGCCGGATGCCGCTGTCGTCCCCGCCACGCGTCCCCGCCACGCGTCCCCGCCACGCGTCCCCGCCACGCGTCCCCGCCACGCGTCCACGCCGAGCCGCGCCTTCTTGGCCGGCACCGGCGCGATCCGCCGCACGTAGGCGCTGTCCGGCCGGGTGTGCACCAACCTGCAACCCGGCGTTGCGGGTCGCGCAACGCCGGCGGACACTGATGGGCCTGGCCGAGGAGCCGCTGTGGGCGGACGTGGCGAACGGCCTGGTCCGGCCTGCCGTGCGGCACGGTCGCTACGCGGCGATCGGCACGCCGCCGTGGACGGTCCGCGACGACCACCCGTCCGTGCTGTACGCGCTCGGGGTCGTCCCCGACACCGGTTTCATCGACCACGCGACCATGCGTGCGACCCTCCACGACGTCCTCGCCGAGTGGGACTGGCCGAGCACGTGGGGCTGGGACTACCCGGCGATGGCCATGACCGCCACCCGCCTCGGTGAACGCCACGCGGCCGTGGACGCGTTGCTGCTGGACACGCCGAAGAACCACTACCTGCCCAACGGGCACAACCGGCAGTCCCACTGGTTGCCCGCGTACCTGCCCGGCAACGGTGGCCTGCTCGCCGCCGCCGCGCTCGTGGCCGCCGGCTGGGACGGCTCGCCGCCGTGCCCGGGCTTCCCCGCCGACCGCTGGACCGTGCGGCACGAAGGGCTGCTCGCAGCGCCATGACGCTACTGTTCGGCGCATGTACGTGAAGTTGTGCGGGCTGCGGACCGAGGCCGACGTCGCCGCCGCCGTGGACGCGGGAGCCGACGCGGTCGGGTTCGTGCTCAGCGCCAGCGTCCGGCAGGTCGACGTCGACACGGCGCGGCGGCTGGTGCGGGAGGTGCCGCCGGGCGTCCTCTCCATCGGCGTGTTCAGCGGGGTCGCGGCGGCGGACGTCCGCCGGCTCGCCGAGGCCTCCGGGATCGGCGCCGTCCAGTTGCACGGCGACTACCCGCGGGCCGCGTTCGACGAGGTGGCGGCCGTGGGCGTGCCCCTGGTCCGGGCGGTCGCGCTCAAGGCGGACACCGATGTGCGCGTCGGGGCCTTCGGCGAGCGGATGCTGCTGCTCGACTCGCCCGTGGCGGGCTCCGGGCACCGGTGGGACCTGACCGCGCTGGAAGGCGCCCGCCCGGAGGGAGACTGGCTGCTCGCCGGCGGGCTCGGGGTGGACGACGTCGCCGAGGCCGTCGCCCGAGCGCGTCCGTGGGGCGTCGACGTGTCGAGCGGTATCGAGGCGAGCCGGGGTGTGAAGGACCACGGGCTGATGCGCGAGTTCGTCGCCGCGGCGCGGTCGGTCGCATGACCCTGTCCGACGCGCTGGCCAGTCGGGTGGTCGTGCTCGACGGCGGCCTGTCGACCGCGCTGGAACAGGCGGGGCACGACCTGTCCGACGCGCTCTGGTCCGCCCGGCTGCTGCTGACCGGCCAGGACGCGATCAGGTCCGCCCACCTCGCCCACTACCGGGCCGGGGCCGAGGTCGTGATCACCTCCAGCTACCAGGCCACGTTCGAGGGATTCGCGGATCGCGGGCTCACCCGGGCCGAGACGGCCGCCCTGCTGCGGGACAGCGTGACCGTCGCCCGGCAGGCGGCGTCCGAAGTGGACGGACCGCGGTGGGTGGCGGCGTCGGTCGGCCCGTACGGCGCGATGCTCGCGGACGGCTCGGAGTACCGAGGCCGGTACGGGTTGACCCGGCAGGAGCTGGAGTCGTTCCACCGCCCCAGGATCGAGGTGCTGGCCGAGGCGGGCCCCGACGTGCTGGCGGTGGAGACCATCCCGGACGTCGAGGAGGCGGAGGCGGTGCTCGGGGTGGTCGCCGGGTCCGGCGTGCCGGTCTGGTTCTCCTACAGCGCACGCGGCACGCGGACGTGCGCCGGTCAGCCGCTGGCCGAGGCGTTCGAGGCGGTGCGGGGCGTGGACGAGGTGGTGGCGGTCGGCGTCAACTGCTGTGACCCGGCCGACGTGGACGACGCGGTGGCGATCGCCCGGCGGGTCACCGGCAAACCGGTCGTGGTGTACCCGAACAGCGGTGAGCGGTGGGACGCCGTGGCGCGCGGCTGGATCGGCGCCCCGGCGTTCGACCCGCTGCGGGTGGCGGGGTGGGTGGACGGCGGCGCACGGCTCGTCGGCGGCTGTTGCCGGGTCGGGCCGGAGCTGATCAGGGGACTGGCCGCCGCCTTGTCGCGGTGAGCCGGGGTCAGCCTCGGCCGACGAGCGGCATCGTGGTCGCCATGACCGTCATGAACTGCACGTTGGCTTCCAGCGGCAGCCCGGCCATGTAGCGGACCGCGTCGACGACGTGGGCGACGTCCATCGTGGGCTCGGCGGCGGTCGACCCGTCCGCCTGGAGCACGCCCCGGCTCATCCGGTCGGTCATCGGCGTCGCCGCGTTGCCGATGTCGATCTGCCCGCAGGCGATGCGGTGCCGGCGGCCCTCCAGCGAGATCGACTTCGTCAACCCGGTGATCGCGTGCTTGCTCGCGTTGTACGCGATCGCGTCGGGTCGCGGCGCCCGGGCGGACACCGAGCCGTTGTTGATGATCCGGCCGCCCTGCGGCGCCTGCTCGCGCATCAGGCGGAAAGCGGCGCGGGCGCACAGGAACGAGCCGGTCAGGTTCGTGTCCACGACCTTCCTCCACTGCTCGACGGTGAAGTCCTCCAGCGGCGTGGCGGGCACGTTCGTCCCGGCGTTGTTGAACAGCACGTCGACCCGGCCCCACCGCTCGCGCACCGCGTCGAACAGCGCGTCCACGGACGCCTCGACCGTGACGTCGGTGGGCACCACGAGCACCGACCCGGCCGGCGCGCCGACGGCGGTCCCGGTCAGCGCGTCGGCCCGCCGTCCGGCGAGCGCCACGCGGTGACCGGCTTCGAGGAACCCTCGGGCGACCGCGCGCCCCACTCCCGAGCCGGCGCCGGTCACCACGGAAACGGGGTGGCCTGCCATGTCAGGCGGTGCGGACGCGGAACACCGCGTACGCGGTGGTGAGCGCCGGGACCGCGATCGCCGGCGTGGTGTCCTTGACCCGGACGTGGGCGACGACCGCGCCGACGACCTCGTGCGGGCCGGGTTCGACGCCGACGTGCTCGCCCTGCTCGACCGCCTTGGCCTGGCCGACGGCCTCGGGGATGCCGGCCGCCAGGTGGACCAGCGCGAGTGCGACGGCCAGTACGACGGTGGTGACGAACATGGGAGCGGGGTCTCCTGCTCAGCTCGACCGGGGCGCCGGTGCGAAGGGCTTCCGCCGTTCCGCGAGCCCGGTGCAGCTTATCCGCTCGACGTGTCGCCGGTTCGCCGGTTCGCCCGTGGGGACCACCTGATCGTCAGGGGAGCACCACTCGCGGGTTGGTCCAGCGGGCCAGCACGACGCTGGCGTCGTCCTGGAACACGCCGCCCTGGTGGGTGAGGATGGCCTGCATCAGCCGCCGGGCCGTCTCGGGCGGAGGATTGCCGGCGGCTGCTTCGCGGTGCAGGAAGTCAGCCAGTCGGGTCTCGCCGAAGAACTCGCCTCGCGCGTTCCGGGCCTCGGTGATGCCGTCGCTGTAGAGGACGAGCCAGTCGTCCGGCTGGAGGAGTTCCTCGGCGACGGCCCGTTCGCCGAGACCGAGGCCGAGGCCGAGAGGTGGCGTGTGCCCGGCGGTCAGCGGCTTCACCACCCGGCCGCCGCGCAGGATCAGCGGCTCGGGGTGCCCGGCGTTGAGGTAGCGCAGCCGTCCGGTGGCCAGGTCCACCTCGGCCAGGACGGCGGTGACGAACGTGCTGCGGCCGAACTGCGTGCTGATCGTCTCGTCGATGGTGCGGGCCTGCCCGCGGAGGTCTTGGCCGGCGTGGCGGGCCTGCCGGTGGGCGGCCAGGGCGGTGGCGGCGATCAGACCGCTGCGCAGGTTGTGCCCGACCGCGTCCAGCACGAGCAGGGTGGCGGTGGTCTCCGAGAGCGAGTAGTCGAAGACGTCGCCGTTCACGCCGTGCCGCGGCTCGACCACGCCGGTCACCACGAAGCTGTCCACCCCGGCGGTCAGCGGCGGCAGCAACGACCAGATCAGCTCTCCGCTGACCGTCCGCAGGGTGGGCAGGCGCACCAGGTCCACCGCGTCCCCGTACTGGGTGAGGAGGGTGACCAGGTGTCCCAGCAGCATGGACAGCCACCGGCACTGGGCGCGCAGGCCCGGGTCGTGCAGGTCGCTCGGGTCGTCCACCTGGACGTCCAGCACGCCCAACCGCTCCACGCCGTCCAGCAGCGGCACCCACAGCCGGTGCCGGCCGTCGGTCCGCGAGGGCAGGATGCGCACCTGCCGGAACGCCCGTCCGGGCAGCGTGCTGTCCACGCCCAGCCGCGCCCCGTCGTGCTCGCCGTCGTGCTCGCCGTCGTGGGTGCTGCCGGCCGACCATCGGTGCAGGTGGCGTTCCTCGTAGTCGACCAGGTACATCGTGATGCGCACGTCCAAGGCCTGGGCGGCGCCGTCGACCAGCAGCTTCAGCCGGTCGGGCGGGGCCAGTTCCGCTCCTTCGAGCAGGGCGACCAGCGCGGACAGCGATCGGCCGCGCGGACTGGTCTCGCGCGTCTGCCGGCTGTACTCGGCGCGGTGCGGCGGGGTCAACTCGTCCAGCCGCTCGTTGACCGCGTGGGCCAGGACGTCCGGTTGCAGCGGGGGCAGCTCGCCCAGCCCGTGCACGTACGCGTCGATCTCGACCAACCCGGCGTTGCCGCCCAGGGCGAAGTAGCGGAGCCACAGCTCCTCGATGGTCAGCCCGGCGTGTCGCAGGGCGGATGCGATGCTGTCCTGCTGCCGGTCGGCGCGGTGGTCGGCGCGGTGGTCGGTCATGGCGGTCAGCGGGGACGGCGGATCGTCGACCGGACCAGGTCCTCCGCCACATCGCGCAGGGTCCGGCGGCGGCGTTGCGCCATGTCGGCCAGCATCAGGAACGCGGCCCTTTCGTCGGCGCCGTCACGGCCCATCAGGATGCCCTTGGCGAACGCGACCGCGTCCCGCCCGCGCAGGGCGTCCGTGAGGTCGTCGCTGATCCGCCGCGCGTCCTCCGAGGTGCGCAGGTTGGTCAGCAGGATGGCCGCCTGCGTGGCGAACATGGTCAAGAGGTGTTCCTCCCGTTCACCGTGGATCCCGGGGCGGGAGCCGTAGACCTTCAACGCGCCCAACGTCTCCGCGCCCGCGGTCAGGGGCGCGCTGAGCGTCGACCGCAAGCCCGCCCCGGCCACCGCGCGGATCCACTCCGGCCACCGGTCCTCCCGCTCCAGGTCGTCGATGAGCACCACCGTCCGCTGCTCCCACGCCGTCAGGCACGGTCCCTGCCCCAGTTCGTACTGGAGGGCGTCGGCGCGCTCCACCACGGCGTCGGTCGCCGCCGCCGTCACCCGGTCGCCGTCCGGGCCCATCAAGGTGATGCCGGCACCGGCAGAGCCCGGGAGGCTCTCCTTCGCCGACGACGTGATCAGCCTCAACGCGGTGTCCACCGTCTCGCGTGACAGCAGCAGTCCGGAGACGCGGACGAACACGGCGGCCAACTCGTCGCCCGGCGACAACTCCGATGCCATCCGCACCACCCCCGGCCGGCCGAGGGTCGGCCGCTGCCCACTCGCCGCATACCCGACGCCGTCCAGTTCTAATCCGACGTCCAGCCGCCGCCTCGACCGGCCGTCGCCGCCCTGAGCGGGGCGATCCGCGGGCCACGCCGGCGCTGCGTCCAGGCCGGGGGAATCCCGTTCCCCGCTGGGTCTCCGGGGTACGCGGTGGGCGGCAGTCTGCTCTGCCCACATGGGAGGTCGTGTGGCCGCACTGGATCTCGTGGCCGCCGGTGCGGTGGACGACCTGCTCCCGCGCGGACGCAGATGGCGCTGTCGCTGGGCCGGCACATCGTCTTCGCGTGCTTCGGCGTCGCGTTCCCGGCGATCGTGGTGTTCACCGAGCCGGCGCACACGTGGGCCAAGGCCATGGGCGCGTCGTTCGCCGCCGGGGCCGTGTCGGGCACGTCGCTGTCGTTGGAGCTGGGCATCCCGTGGCCCGGTCTGGTGGACCGCTTCGGCGAGGTGTTCGGCTTCCCGTTCGTGCTGGAGGGGTTCGCGTTCTCGTGGAGGCGATCTTCGTCGGGGTGTACCTGTTCGGGTGGAACCGGCTGTCGCCAACCCACATGTGGCCGGCGGCGTTCATGGTGACGGGGTACCTGGTCGCGTCGGTGTACGCGGACCCCCTGTTCCGACGCCCGGCGCGCGATTAGCCGGTCACATCCGCGCAGCGACCGCGGTGAAGTCGGCGACCCGCACCGGGGGCATCGCCGTGCGGATCCGCTCGTCGTCCGGCTCGCGGGGCAGGGTGACCGACGTCGGCCCGACCTCCGCGATCCGGTCCAGCAGGTGCAGCGGGCTCTCGTTGAAGCGGAAGTCGCCGGTCGCGCCGATCACCTCGCCGTCGCGCACCACGTACACGCCGTCCCTGGTCAGCCCGGTCAGCCGCAACGCCCGCGCGTCCACCTCACGCAGGTACCACAGCGAGGTCAGCAGCAGGCCGTGCCGGGTGGAGGCGATCATCTCCGGCAGCGTCGGCCCACCGGGTGCGCCTTCCAGCACGAGGTTGCCGATGCGAGGTGTGACGGGGTGACCGGTGTACCGCGCGGAGGCCCTGGTGTGCACGAGTGCGGTCAGGACGCCGTCGGTGATCCAGCTCGTCGGGCCCAGGGCGAGGCCGTTGTCCGCCACGGACGTGTCCGCGCCCGACGCCCGCGTGACCACGAACGGGTCGCACTCCAGGCCCTCGTGCGCCGGGTCGCTGCGCAACGTCAGCGGCAGGGCGGCGAGCCGATCACCGAGCCGGGTGCCGCCGTCCGGCGCGGAGAGCGCGGTCCGGCAGTCCGCCGCGTCCCGTCCGCCGGCGGACCGGTACAGGTGCTTGACCAGGTCGGCCGTGCAGGACGGCGGGAGCAGCACCTCGTACCGGCCGGGCGGCACGTCGATGCGCCCGCGGCCCCAGCCGAGGCGCTGCTCCAGGTCGTCCAGCACGGGGTCCAGACGCAGGTCCGCGAGGTCGGGAACGTCCACCCCGACCCACGCGGATGAGGTCGCAGCGCGCGCTGTCAGCTCCACCACGCCGGAAGGCTGCACGTGCCGCAGCCGCACGCCCGCAGACGTCCCGAGCAGCGTCGTGCGGACCTCCTGCTCGGCGTAGCAGTGCAGGTCGAAGCGGTCGGCCCGTGCGAGGTCGGCCGCCACACCGCCGAGCGCACCGGGTGGCGCGGTGACGGCAGGCTCGTGCCAGTCCGGCGCCGGGGGTAGGTCGACCGCCGGGAGGGGCTCGGCCTCGGCACCGGACCGCCGCGCGGCCGTCGATGCGGCGTCCACCAGGTCGCGCACGGCCGTCCCGTCGAGCGCGCCACCCGCCGAGACCACACCCGCCGTGAGCCCTGACGTGATCACCGCGATGTGCGCCTGCCGGTTCAGCACGTGCCCGGCGCTCGTCGTCACCTCGCCGGCCCAGCGCAGGTGCGCGTGCGCCGTGTCGTCCACGATCACCACGACCTGGTCGCCCGGCCGTGCGGCGGCGAGCGCCCGTTCCACCAGTTCGTGGGCCGCGATCACGTCGCGTCGCCCACGTAGTGCACCGGCACGCGGGTGAACAGCGCCGAAGGACAGCTGTGGCTCGCCGCCGAGGCCTGCGTGGGCCGACCCTTGCCGCAGAGGTCCGCGCCGAACGCCGTCACCGTGCTCTGGTCGCCGAGCCCGGCCAGGGAGGACCAGAACTCGGTCGTGGACGAGTGGTAGGCGACCCCGGCGAGCGGCTCGGCGAGCCGGCCCGCGCGGATGCGGTGGCAGCGCTGGGCGGTGAACTGGAAGTCCGACCGGGTGGCGTCGATCGACCAGCTGTCCGACCCGGCGAGGTAGATGCCGTCCTCGACGCGGCCGATCAGGTCGTCGGTCGAGCACGGGGTACCGGACGGCGCGAGCGAGACGTTCGGCATCCGCGGCAGCGGCACGTGCGCGGCGGACTCGGCGTAGGAGCAGCCCGTGGACCTGGTCGCGCCCAGCACCGAGGCGGTGGACCGGTCGGACTGGAAGCCGGTCAGCAGGCCCCGCTCCACCAGCGGCCACGACTGCGCGGCGACGCCCTCGTCGTCGAAGCCGGTGGTCGCCATGCCGTGCGGCGCGGTCCGGTCGGCGGTCACGGTCATCAGCTCCGAGCCGTAGCGCAGCGAGCCCAGCAGGTCGGGCGTGGCGAACGTGGTGCCCGCGTAGCTGATCTCGTGCCCGAGCGCGCGGTCCAGCTCGGTGGCGTGCCCGACCGACTCGTGGATCGTGAGCCACAGGTTGGACGAGTCGATCACGAGGTCGTAGACGCCGGGCTCCACGGGCCGCGCGCCGAGTTTGGCGGCGAGCCGACCCGGCATGCCCGCCACCTCCCCCGCCCAGTCCCAGCCGGCGCCGCCCAGGTACTCCCACCCTCGTGCGGTCGGTGGGCCGACGGAGCGCAAGGTCCGCATCGCGCCGGTGCGCGGGTGCGTTCCGGTCACCACCACCTGGGGGTGCACGCGGACGCGCTGCTGCGTCGTCGTGGTGCCGGCGAGGTCGGCGTAGAAGCGGTTCTCCTGAGTGGCGACGCACAGGGCGAGCACCGAGGACACCGGCGCGGCGGCGAGCAGCGTGGTGCTCCAGTCCGCGAGCAGCGCCGCGCGGTCGAATTCGGGCACGTCGAACGGGTTCACGTCGTACGCCGACACCCACACCGCGTCGTGGTGCACCGGTTCCTCGGTGAACGAGGAGTCGGAGAGCCCGGACCGCGCGACTTCCCACGCGCGGTCCGCCGCGTCGACGGCCGCTTCCGCGGTGAGGTCGACGGTGGACGCGAAGCCCCGGCCCCGTGATGTGAACACCCGCACGGACAACCCGGTCCTGGTGGTGTCGGACGAAGTGGCGGTCCGCGCGTTCCGGAGCGTCAGGTGGCCGCTGCGGGTGCGCACGACCTGCACGGCGGCGTGGTGGGCACCGAGCCGCCGTGCGCGGTCCAGTGCGGCGTCGGCGAGCCGGCGCAGGGGAAGGGCGAGGAACGCGTCGTCCACCCGTGCCCCCTCCCTGCGGTCTGAGCTCGAAGACCTCCTCGATACTACTTAAAAATGAAGCTTGTGCAAACGGAGTGGAAGGCGGAAGGGGGATCTGCGGACAGGTGCACGTCCGTTGACGCGCGCTGTGCTCTGGGGCACATTGGGGTTGAGGAAGCTGTAGTGATGCGGGGTGGCGGACAGGACGCACGCTCGTGGACGATGGGGTCGTGACGTGGACCGACGTCGAAGACAGGTGGACGCCCGACCTGGAGGCGTTCGTCGCGGGACTGCCCAAGGCCGAGCTGCACGTCCACCTGGAGGGTGCGTTGCGCCCGGCGACGTTGCTGGACCTCGCCCGCCGCAACGGGAGCGAGTTCGCCGGCCTGGACGAGCGGTGGCTGGCCGAGCGCTTCCGGTTCCGCGACTTCCGGCACTTCGCCGACCTCTACACGACCTGCACCGACGTGTTCCGCGGTCCCGAGGACTTCGCCCGTGCGGTGGTCGAACTGGCCGCCGACCTGGCGCCGCAGGGCGTGGTGCGCGCGGAGGTCACGTGCTCCGCGATCACCCACCACCGCGATCGCGGCATCCCGCTGGACGAGGTGGTGGACGGGCTGTGGGCAGGTGCGGAGGAGGCGAGGCGCGACAGCGGTGTCGTGGTGCGCTTCGTCCTGGACCACGTCCGCGACCTGTCCACAGAGGACTGCTCGGTGACGGCGGAGTGGTGCGTGCGCGGCCGTGACCGGGGCGTGGTGGCGCTGGGGCTCGGTGGTTTCGAGCCGGGGCGGAACGCCTCGCTGTTCGCCGAGGCGATCCGGTGGGCACGCGAACGCGGTGTGCCGTTCGTGCCGCACGCCGGTGAGGCGGTCGGCGCCGAGGGCGTCCGCGACGCGCTGGTGTTCGACCCGGTTCGCCTGGGGCACGGTTTCCGCGCGGCCGACGAACCGGGACTGGTCTCGGAACTGGTGGAGCGCGGCACCGTGCTCGAAATCTGCCCCACGAGCAACCTCCGCACCGGCGTGGTGGCCGACCTCGCCGACCACCCGGCGCGCGACCTGCGCACCGCGGGTGTGCCGCTGGTGCTCGGTTCCGACGACCCGCTGCTGTTCGGCTCGTCCACGCTCGGCGAGTACCGGACCGCGGCGACCGGTCTCGGCTTCCGCCTCGCGGACCTGGTGGCCACCGCGCGCACGTCGCTGCTGGCGAGCCTCGTGGACGATGACGAACGCAGCCGCATGGTCGCGGCGCACGACGTGCACGTCGCGCGTTGGGGGGTGGGGGAGTGACCGCCGCCCCGCGCGGCGAACCGGGGCACCACGCGCCGATCACGACGCGCGGCGGCCCGACTCCGCATTCCGGCGGTCACCGGCCCTCGCGTTGACCCGTGCGCCGGCCGACGTGTCGACCGAATTCAGCAATCTACTGGTCACGTGCATTCGTGAGAAATGCGACGCGGTCGACGTCGTATTCCGCGTGCGCTTGAATTTCACCTCGGAGATCGTTGTCGATGATTGCCTACGGCAAACGTGTGAAACTGGTTGGACGGGTTGAACCGCCATATAGTTGCTGGTAGACACAGTTCGAGCGGGGTTGGGAACCCTTGCGGACATGGTTCCCACCTTTGCGCGATACTGCCGATCATGGGGGTTGCAGTGCGTGAATCCGATGGTGTCGGACCAGCGCGCACGACTTACGAATTCAGTCCTCGCTCCGCCGGTCAATGTTGACCGCAAATGTCGACGTACCCCGCACGGCGCTGATTTTCGACCGGGAGTGCGAAACCTGATGCAGACATCAGCACGGAAGCTGCTCGTCACCGCGGTCATCCTGGGGCTCTGCACGGCGACGGGCCTGATGGTGGTCCGGCCGGCGCTCAGCGAGCAGGAGGCCGGTGCGCTCGCCGCCCGCTACCGGTTCACCCCGGAGCCGGTGAACTCGGAGCCGGCGGACGCTCGGACCGAACGCGCCGTCGCACCGGGCCTGCGGGACATCCGGGCCTGGATCTCCGCCGTCGGAGCCGCGGCGGGCCTGTCCGACGTGCGCGGTCTCGGCCGCGCCGCCGACCTCTGCCTGGTCGACCCGCGGGACGACTCGGTGACGCTGCGCCCGGCCAGACCGTCCGAAGAGGACGGTTACGCGCCGGTCCGGCTGGTACCCGCCGACCTGCCGTACGACGCGACCATGGCGCCGATGGGCTGCGTGCCGGTGGACATCGACGTCGACGGCGACACCGACCACGTCGTGCACTACTGGGGGCGCTCGCCCCTGGTGTTCCTCAACACCGCCGGTCCCGGCGTCCCCACCGCGTCCGGCCACCGCGCGGTCGAGCTGGTCACACCGATGGAGGTGTGGAACAGCGAGACGCTGAACGTCGGCGACGTGGACGGTGACGGCAACCTGGACCTGCTGGTGGGCAACTACTTCCCGGACGGCGCGCGGGTGCTCGACCCGACCGCCGACGACGAGACCCGGATGGAGATGCAGCGCTCCATGTCGTTCGCCCGCAACGGCGGTGCCAACCGGCTGCTGCTCACCACCCCCACCGGCCGCCCCGACGAGCTGCCGCGGATGACCGACGCGAGCACTGCGCTCAGCCGTGAGGCGGCGGGGTCGTGGACGCTGGCCACCGGCTTGCAGGACCTCACCGGCGACGGCAGGCCGGAGCTGTACCAGGCCAACGACTTCGGCCCGGACCAGCTGATGCTCAACGAGTCGACGCCCGGCCGGGTCGAGTTCACCGAGGTCCGCGGCGACCGCGACCTGATCACGCCCAAGTCGATGGCGCTCGGTTACGACTCGTTCAAGGGCATGGGCGTGACCTTCACCTACGACGGTGACGCGCCGCTGCCGACGATCGTGGTCAGCAACATCACCACCCCGTACGCGCTGCACGAGAGCAACTTCGCGTTCACCCCCACCGGGTCGCCCGCGGACCTGGAGGCGGGCGGGCTGCCGTACCGGGACCGCAGCGAGCAGCTCGGCCTGGCCCGGTCGGGCTGGGCCTGGGACGTCCGCGCGGGCGATTTCGACAACGACGGCACGGACGAGCTCATGCAAGCCAACGGGTTCATCACGGGCGACGTGAACCGGTGGCCGCTGCTCCAGGAACTCGCCATGGCCAACGACGACGTGCTGCACGACCCGGCGTTCTGGCCGCACTTCCGGCCCGGCGACGACCTGTCCGGCCACGAGCCCAACCGGTTCTACGCGCGCGGCCCGGACGGCCGCTACACCGACGTCGCCGGCAGGACCGGCGTCACGTCCGACGACAACACCCGCGCGCTGGCGTTCGGCGACGTGGACGGCGACGGCAAGCTGGACGCCGTCGTGGCCAACCAGTGGCAGGACTCCGTGCTGCTGCGCAACACCTCGGCCACCGGGCCGTCGGCCGGGTTGCGCCTCGTGCGGCCCGCGCCGGCCGGACGGGAGGGCGCGACCACGCCCGCCATCGGGGCACAGGTGCGGCTGCACCACCCGGACCGACCGCAGCGGGCGCAGCTCTTCCCCGCCAACGGGCACACCGGGGTGTCGGCCCCGGAGCTGCACTTCGCCCTGCCCGGTGGCGACCCCGTCCCCGCCACGGTGTCCTGGCGCGACTCCGCCGGGAGACACGAGGCGGAGGTCGAGGTGAGGCCCGGCCGCTCGACCATCCTGCTCGACATCGACGGAACGGCGGAAGTTCGATGACGACGACCTCGACACCACCAGACGTGCACCTCGTCGGCGCACCGGCCACCGACGCGCGGTCGACCACGCCGCCCGCCCCGCCCGCTCGGCCGGTCCTGACGCCGGAGCAGCGGCGGGTCAAGGCGCTCGCCCGGTTCGCCACGTCCATCACCGTGTTCAACGTCCTCGGGCACACCGTCCTCGGCTTCGAGCAGGCGCCGATCACACCGATCGCCGTCGTCCTCGTCAGCTACGCGACCGCGCTGCTGTTCGAGCTGCTCGACGCGTGGGTCACCGGGCGCACACCGGCGTGCGCAGGCGGGGCCAAGGCCCTCGTCGTGTTCCTGCTGCCCGCCCACATCACCGGCCTGGCGTGCGGGATGCTGTTGTGGGGCAACGAATCCCTGTGGCCCTACGTCTTCGCCGTGACCGTCGGCAACGCCAGCAAGTACCTGGTGCGGCTGAGCGTCAACGGCAAGGTCCGGCACGTGTTCAACCCGTCCAACACGGGCATCGTCGTGGCGCTCCTGCTGTTCCCGTGGGTCGGCATCGCGCCGCCCTACCACTTCACCAGCTTCACCACCGGCGCCCTGGACTGGCTGCTGCCGCTGGGCGTGCTGATGGCGGGCACCATGCTGAACGCCAAGCTCACCGGCAAGCTGCCGCTGATCCTCGCCTGGCTCGGCGCGTTCGTGCTCCAGGCGGTGCTGCGCTGGCTGCTGCTGGACCACTCGCTGCTCGGCGCGCTGGCACCGATGACGGGCCTGGCGTTCATCCTGTTCACCAACTACATGATCACCGATCCGGGCAGCACGCCGTTCGTCACGCGCAACCAGGTGGTGTTCGGCGTGACCGCGGCGCTGGTCTACGCGGCGCTCGTCGTCGCCGGGATCTCGTTCGGGCTGTTCTTCGCCCTGGTCGCCACGTGCGTCCTGCGGGCCGTGGTGCTGGTCGTCGCGTCGAAGCGGCCGGCCCGGACGTCGGCGGCGCCCGCCGCGGTGCGGTCGTGAGCCCGTCCGCCGGGGTCGCGATCGTCGGCATGGCGTGCCGCTACCCCGACGCCGACTCGCCGACCCGGTTGTGGGAGACCGTGCTCGGCCGCCGCCGGGGCTTCCGCAGGTTCCCCGAGCAGCGGCTGTCGCGGGCGTACCTCGGCCCGGCCGACGACCCCGACCGGACCTACTCGACGCACGCCGGGCTGCTGCGCGACTGGCGGTTCGACCGGAAGCGGTTCGGCGTGCCGGGGCCGCTGCACCGGGCGGTCGACCACGTGCACTGGCTCGCCCTGGAGACCGCGGCCGACGCCCTGGTCGACGCCGGCTGCCCGGACGGGCGCGGACTCGACCTCGACCGCGTCGGCGTGGTGCTGGGCAACACGATGACCGGCGAGTTCTCCCGCGCCGCCCAACTGCGCCTGCGGTGGCCGTTCGTCCGGCGTGCGGCGGCAGCGGCTCTGGCGGGCGCGGGCGTCGACGCCGGACGCGCCGAGCACGCGATCAGCCTGCTCGGCGACCTGGTGCGGGAACCGTTCCCCGTCCCCGGTGACGAGTCGCTCGCGGGCGCGCTGTCGAACACCATCGCGGGCCGGATCTGCAACCACTTCGACTTCCACGGCTCCGGGTACACCGTGGACGGCGCGTGCGCCTCCAGCCTGCTGTCCGTGATGACGGCCGGCCGGGCGCTGCTCGACGGCGACCTCGACTTCGCGCTCGCCGGCGGCGTCGACCTCAGCCTGGACCCGTTCGAGCTGGTGGGGTTCGCCCGCACGGGCGCCCTCGCGGTGGACCGGATGCGGGTCTACGACGAGTCGCCGACCGGGTTCCTGCCCGGTGAGGGCTGCGGCGTCGTCGCCCTGATGCGCGCCGAGGACGCCGAACGCGCCGGCCTGCGCGTCTACGCGGTGCTCGCCGGCTGGGGCACGTCCACGGACGGCGCGGGCGGGCTCACCCGACCCCGGTCGCGCGGTCAGGCGCTGGCGATGGCCCGCGCCTACCGGATGGCGGGCATCGAGCCGCACGACGTCGAGCTGGTCGAAGGCCACGGCACGGGCACGAAGGTCGGCGACGAGGTGGAGCTGACCGCGTTGTCGGAGATCCGGGGTGACGGCGCGCACCGCGCGGCCCTCGGGTCGGTGAAGGCCAACATCGGCCACACCAAGGCCGCGGCGGGCGTGGCGGGACTGATCAAAGCCACGCTCGCCGCGCACCACCGGGTGCTGCCGCCCACGACTGGGGTGGAGTCGCCGCACGCGTTGCTGCGCCGTTCCGGCACGCCGTTGCGGGTGCTGGCCGAACCGGAGCCGTGGCGGACGACCACACCGCTGGCGTCGGTGTCCTCGATGGGTTTCGGCGGGGTCAACGCCCACGTGGTGCTGCGCGGCCTGCCCGCCCGGCCCGTCGAGGCGCTGCCGCCGCGCGTCGTCGCGCTGAGCCGCCGCCCCCACCGTGACGAGATCCTGCTCCTCGACGCCGCCGACGCCGACCGCCTGCGGGAACGCCTGGACACGGTCGCCGCCCTCGCGCCCCGGCTGAGCGCGGCCGAACTGCACGACCTCGCCGCCACCGCGCACGCCGGGCGGCACGCTCCCGGCGCGGTCCGCTGCGCGCTGGTCGCCGGCACACCCGACCGGCTGCACCGTGCCGCCACCGCGGCGTGCGACCACCTGCCCGGCTGGGACGGCCGCCTCGTGCTGGACGAGTCGGCGGGCGTCGTGCTCGCGTCCGGTCCCGCGCCGCGCGTCGGCCTGCTCCTGCCCGGCCAGGCCGCGCCCGTGTGCGCCGAACTCGGCCCGTGGGCGGTGGACCTGGACGTGCCCACCCCGTCCGGCGTCACGCTCGTGGACGGCGCGCGGGACACGGCGGTCGCCCAGCCCGCGATCCTCCGCCAGTCGCTCGCCGGGCTCGCGTGGCTCGACGCGTGCGGTGTCCTGCCGGTCGCCGCCGTGGGGCACAGCCTGGGCGAGATCGGCGCCCTGGTGTGGGCGGGCGCGCTCGACCCGGCCACCGGACTTCGTCTCGCCGTCGTCCGAGGCCGGTTGATGGCCGAGCACGGACGTGGAGGCACCGCGATGGCGGGCGTCGGCGCGGCTCCCGGCGAGGTCGAGGCGCTGACCGAGGGGTCGGCCGTCGAGGTCTCCGGGTTCAACGGCCCCGAGCAGACCACGGTGGCAGGTCCCGTCGAGGACGTCGAGCGCCTGGTGGCCCGTGCGCGTGCTCGGGGCATCGCCGCCGCCGTGCTGCCCGTGTCCCACGGCTTCCACAGCACCGCGATGGACGACGTGGTCGAGCCGTTGCGCCGGGAACTGGCCGGGGTGCCGTTCGCGCAGCTCGCACGACCCGTGTTCTCCACCGTGACGGGCCGGCCGCTGACCTCCACCACCGACCTGGCCGCGCTGCTGGTCGACCAGATGACCCGGCCGGTGCGGTTCACCGAGGCCGTGCGCCGCCTCGCCGAGCGCTGCGAACTGCTGGTGGAGGCAGGGCCGGGCACCACGCTCGCCGACATCGCCCGCACCGCCGTGCCGGACCTGCCAGTGATCGCGTTGGACGGCACGCACCCGCACCGCCACGCGATGGCCACGGCCGCGCTCGCCGCGTGCGCCGCCGGCGACCTGGACGCGTGGTTCGCCGGTCGGGTGCACCGCCCGCTCGACCTGGACGCCGGGATCGACCTGCTCGCCAACCCGTGCGAGACCGTTCTCCCCGGCATGTCGGCGGTCGCGGTCGAGGTGCCGGCCGAACCGGTCGTGCGCCACCGAGCCGAGCCCGTGGTGCTCGAACCCGCGAGCGGGGAGCCGTTGGAGGTCGTGCGGGCGCACCTGAGCCAGGTGCTGGAGTTGCCGCTCGGCAGCATCCGGCCCGACAGCACGCTGCTCGGCGACCTGCACCTGAACTCGCTCCAGGTGGTCCAGCACGTCGCCGCGATGGCGGGACTGCTCGGCCGCACACCGCCGAGCACCGCACTGTCCGTGGTGGACAGCACGGTCGCCGACATCGCCGATGTGCTGGCGTCGCAGCCGTCCACGACCGAGGAGACGTCCGGCGCACCACCCGCCGGGCTCGCGCCGTGGGTGCGGGCCTTCGAGCACAGGTGGACGCCCTTCGAGCCCATCGGCGTCGCGACACCACCCGGCGACTGGACCGTGGACGCCCCGCCCGGCCACTGGCTGCACGACGTCGCCCTGCCGGGGCACGGCCTCGCGGTCTGGCTGGACGGCGACGACCCCGGCGAAGTGGCCCGGGTGCTGGCACTCGTCGCCGCCACCGGGCCGTCCCGGCTCGTGGTCGCGCACCGCGGCCACCCCGCCGCAGCCGCCGTGGGCCGCAGCGCCGCCGTCGAGCTGGACGGCTGCGCGGTCACCGTCGTGGACGTGGAAGGCGACGCGCTCGACGCCCGCCTCGTCGCAGGCGCCGGGTACCGGGAGCTGCGCGTCACCGAGGACGGGGCGGAGCACGTCACCACCCACGCGCACCACCGCGGCCCCGACTGCGACCTCCCTCTCGGCGACTTCCCGCTCGGCCCGGACGACGTCTGCCTGGTCACCGGGGGCGCGGACGGCATCACCGGCGCGTGCGGCGCGGCCCTGGCCCGGCGCACCGGCTGCACGCTGGTCGTGCTCGGCCGTTCGGAACCGAACGCGCCACGCGTCACGGCCGCGCTCGCCTCGTTCCCCGAGGGCATCCGCGCGCACTACGTGCAGGCCGACGTCACCGACCCGGCGGACGTGGCACGCGCCGTCACCGCCGCCGGCGTCCTCGGCCGCGTGCGCGGGCTCCTGCACGGCGCGGGCGTCAACACCCCGCAGCGCATGGGCGCGGTGACACCGACGACCTTGGAGCAGGCGTTGGCGCCCAAGGTCGTCGGCCTGCGGACGTTGCTCGACTCCGCACCGGCCCTGCGGCTCGTCATCGCGTTCGGCTCGATCATCGGCCGCCGCGGTCTGCTCGGCGAAGCCGAGTACTGCGTCGCCAACGACTGGCTGCGCGACGCGGTGGAGCGCGCCGCCGTGGACCGGCCTGACTGCCGCTTCCACCTGGTGGAGTGGTCGCTGTGGTCCGGGATCGGCATGGGTGAGCGGATGGGTGTCGTGGGCGGCCTCGCCGCGACCGGCATCACGCCGATCACCGCGCAGGACGGCCCGCTCGCCCTGATGCGCGTGCTGGCCGATCGGGACGCCCCGGTCACCGTCCTGCTCACCGGGCGCTTCCCGGCCGGTCCGACGCTCGCCGCCGCCGGTCCGCCGCCGGAGCCGCTGCGCTTCACCGAGGACCTGCCGGTCCGGATCGCCGGGGTGGAGGCCGTGGTGGAGGCGTCGCTGTCCCTCGGCGACGACCCGTACCTGGACGAGCACCGCGTCGAGGGCGTGCCCGTGCTGCCCGCCGTGGTCGGCCTGGAGGCGATGGCGCAGGCCGCCGACGCGGTGACGGGCGGCCGGCGCGGGTGGGCGTTCGAGGACGTCGACCTGCGCAGCCCGGTGACCGTGGGGGAACGCGGCTCCCGCGTGGTGCGCGTGCTCGCGCTGCACGACGACGGCGGCGACGGCGTGCGGGTGGCGCTGCGCGACGAGTCGGACGGCTTCGGGACCGACCGGTTCACCGCCACAGCGCGTGACGCGGAAGCGGGGGGTGCGGAAGCGGGGGACGGGGAAGCGGGGGACCAGCGCTTCCCTCCGGTCGACGACACCGGGCCGCACGACCCGCACCCGTTCTACGGACCGCTGCTGTTCCACCGGGGCCGGTTCCGCCGACTGCTCCGCTACGACCGGCTGTCCGCGTTCGAGGTGCTGGCCCGCGTCCGCGCCGAGCCGGACACCACGTGGTTCTCCGAGTTCCACCACCAACGACTGCTGCTCGGCGACCCGGGAGCGCACGACGCGGCGCTGCACGTGCTGCTGGCCTGCGTGCCGCACCGACGCGCGCTACCGGTGGGCGGGGACCGGTTCACCGTGTGGCGCGCCCCGAGCGGCGTGCTGCGGGTGCACGCGGTGGAACGCGCCCACACCGCCGACGAGTACGTGTTCGACGTGGACGTCTCGGACTCGACGGGCGCGCCGGTGGCCCGCTGGGACGCCCTGCGCCTCCGTGCGATCGCCCCCAACCGGTGGGACGAGCCGCTGCCCGTGCCGCTCGTCGGACCACTGCTCAGCCGTCGGCTGATCGAACTCGACGTGGCGCAGCACGTGGAGCTGGTCGTCGCGGGAACGGGCCGGCCCGTGCCGCCCGGCGAGGGGTGGACCACCGCCACCCTGGACGACCACGTCCTGCTCGCCCGTGCCGACCGGCCTGTCGGCGTCGCGTGGGGCACGCCGGGGCTCGCACCGGCGACCAAGGCCGACGACGAGGTCGTCACGTGCGCCGCGGGCAAGCTGGACGAAGCCGTGGAGGTGACCGCGGGCCGGGTGGCCGCCGGTCGCGCCGCGCTGGCCGGACTCGGCGGGGACCCGTCGGCGCCGCTGGAACTGGACGAGGTCACCGACGACGGCCTGCTCGTGCTCTCCGGCGCGGGCGCCGCGCTGGTGGTGGCCCGACCGCGGGTCGCCGGCCTGGGCGATCCCGTCGTCGCGATCGCCGTGGGAGGGGTCTGACGTGCGCGAGTACATCTTCCGACACCGGGTCACGTTCGACGAGACCAACGTGGTGGGCAACGTCTACTTCGCCCACTACCTGCACTGGCAGGGCCACTGCCGCGAGTCGTTCCTCGCCGACCACGCGCCCGGCGTGCTGGCCGAACTGCGCCGCGGCGAACTGGTGCTGGTGACGGTGTCGTGCTCGATGGAGTACTTCGCGGAGTCCTTCGCGCTGGACGAGATCGAGATCGGCATGACGTTGCGCGGCACGCACGGCAACCGGGTCGAGATGGACTACGAGTTCCGCCGGGCCGGGCGGCTGGTGGCCCGGGGCGACCAGAGCGTGTCGTGCCTGCGCCGCACGGAGGACGGCCTCCGGCCCGTGCGCGTCCCGGACGAGCTGGCCGGTGCGCTGAGGCCGTACGCGGCGGAGGTGCTGACGTGACCCGATCCCGCACGGCCCCGCCCCGCACGGCCCCGCCCCGCACGACCCGGCCCCGAACGACCCCGCCCGCACGAACCAGATCAGCACGACGAGGAGCCGGTGCCCGTGACCGATGACGACCGCCAGTTCTGCGCGCTGGCCGCCGGGCTCGACGTGGTGGGCGACCTGTGGTCGATGCTGCTGATCCGCGAGCTGCTCGTGGCGCCGGCGGACGAGGACGCGCTGCTGGACGGCATCCCCGGCATGGACCGCGCCCTGCTGTGCGACCGGCTCAACTGGTTGCGCGCCAACGGGGTGGTCGAGTGGGACGGGGAGTACCGGCTGACCCCGCTGGGCCGCGGCCTCGACGGCCCCCTCACGGTCCTGGCCCGCTGGGGCCGCGACGGCACGACCCAGGGCTAGAGGCGACGAAAGGCGGTGCTGTGGAACGGCGTGACGCGAACGGCCGGCCGCGGGCGATGCGGTTCGACACGAAGCTGGTGCACGAGGGTCTGCGCACCCACGGCGCCACGGGCGACCTGGTGCCGCCGATCCACCTCTCGGTGACCTACGACCGGTTCGCCCAGGACCCGACCCGGTACTACTACGGCCGCGGCGAGAACCCGACGCGGGAGAACCTGGAGGCCTGCCTGGCGGCGTTGGAGGACGCGAGCTTCGCGGTGGCGTTCTCCTCCGGGCAGGCGGCCGGCGCGGCGGTGTTGTCGTTGGTCCCCTCCGGCGGGCGGGTCGTCGCGTCCGACGACGTCTACAGCGGCACGCACGCGTTGTTCGACCTGTTCCGCGCCCGAGGTGTCCGGGTCGACCGGACGGACCTGGCCGACCCGGTCGCCGCCGCCGGGGCGCTCACCGACCCGGTGGACCTGGTCTGGCTGGAGACGCCGACCAACCCGGTGATGAAGATCGCGGACATCGCGGCCGTCGCCGAGGCGGCCCACCGGCACGGCGCGGTGGTGGTCGTGGACGGCACGTTCACCGGTCCCGCGCTCCAGCAGCCGCTGGCCGAGGGCGCCGACATCACCTTGCACAGCACCACGAAGTTCATCGCGGGTCACTCCGACGTGCTGGGTGGCGCGCTCGTGCTGGACGACCCGGAGTTGCGCCGGCGGCTCGTCGGCCACCGCACCGCGTTCGGCAGCGTGCCGGGCGCGTTCGACTGCTACCTGGTGCACCGGGGGCTGAAGACGTTGTCGCTGCGGGTCGCGCGGCAGGTGTCGAACGCGCGGGCGGTGGTCGACGTGCTCACCGCGTCGCCCGCGGTGGGCGCGGTGCACTACCCGGGTCTGCCGGAGCACCCGGGGTTCGCGGTGGCCGCGCGGCAGATGTCGGCCCCCGGCTCGATCGTCGCGTTCGAGTACCCGGGCGACGTGGAGGCGTTGATGCGCCGGACCGAGCTGTTCACGGCGGCGGTGAGCCTGGGCGGCGTCCGCTCGCTGATCGAGCACCCGGCGTCCATGAGCCACTGGTCGGTGCCGCGCGACGTGCGGCTGACCGCCGGCGTCACGGACGGCCTGGTCCGGCTGTCCCTGGGCATCGAGGACCCGGCGGACCTGGTGGAAGACCTGACCGCCGCGCTCGCGGTGGGCACGCACGCGGAGAGGATTCGGCGATGAACGGGACGACGGTGCTCGACGGGGGTGTGGCCACCGAGCTGCAACGCGGCGGTCTGGTCGTGCGACCACCGTGGTGGACGACGAAGGCGCTGATCACGGAGGCCAACCGCACCCGGCTGCGCGACGTCCACCGGCGCTACCTGGAGGCGGGGGCGGAGGTGGTGACCGCCGCGACGTTCCGCTGCAACCTGCGCGCGTTGCGGGGGATGGGCCTGGACGCGGCGGGCCTCGCGTGGATGGTGCACGCGGCCGTGGGCGTCGCTCAGTCCGCGCGCCGGGCGGCCGACCGTCCCGAGGCGCTGGTCGCGGCATCGGTCGCACCGGTGGAGGACGCCTACCGGCCGGACCTGGTGCCGCCGGACGACGAACTGCGGGAGGAACACCGGTGGCTGGCCACCGAACTGTCCCGCGCCGGGGTGGACCTCGTGCTGGTCGAGACCGTCAACACCGTGCGGGAGGCGCGCATCGCGCTCGCCGCCGCCGGTGACGCGGGCCTGCGCGCGTGGGTGAGCTTCGTCTGCGGTGACGACGCCCGACTGCTGTCCGGTGAGAGCCTGGCGGAGGCGGCCCGTGCGGTGGAGGGGGAGGGCGCGGAGGCGGTGCTGGTCAACTGCACGTCGCCGGCCCGCACCGAGCGTTGTCTGGAAGTCCTGCGCGCCACCTGTTCGGGTGCGATCGGCGCCTGTCCGAACCTGGAGCGCCGCCCGGCCGGGTCCGAGGAACCGCCGCCCACGGTCGTGACCCCCGACGAGTTCGCCGAGACGTCGGCCCGCTGGCACGACGAGCACGGCGCGCGGGTGCTCGGCGGTTGCTGCGGCAGCACGCCCGACCACATCGCCGCACTGCGCACCGCCCTCGGCCTGACGGGCGCCCGCGCCTAGCGGGGTTCCCGCCGGCGCGCACCCGGGCCGAACCGGCCATCCGAGAGGAAGCCCATCCGCCCGCACCGTTGCTACGCTCGCCGTTCCCGTACCGGGTAGAGGGATGGTGGCGCTGGTGGTCGCTGGAAAACGGGACTACGGGCAGTTCTGCGGCCTCGCCGCCGGGTTGAACGTCGTCGGCGAGCGCTGGACCCTGCTGGTCGTCCGCGAGCTGCTGATCAGCCCGGCCCGGTTCAACGAGATGATGGACAACCTGCCGGGCATCGGCCCGAACCTGCTCGCCGAACGCCTCCGGATGCTGGCCGACGCCGGTGTGGTCGAGCAGCTGCCGGTCGTGGGCGACGGGCGCGGCAAGCTCTACCAGCTCACCGAGCGCGGGACCGAGCTGCGCGCCCCGTTGCTGGCGCTGACCGGGTGGGGCATGGCGTTCCTGGACGAGGGGGACGCGGAGGGCGTCGTCCGGTCGAAGTGGGCGTTCCTCGCGATCCAGGCGATGGTGCGGGAGGACGCCGTTCCGGATGTGCACGAGGTCTACGAGTTCCGGATCGGCGCCGAGGCGTTCCTGGTCGAGGTGAAGGAAGGGGCGGCGACGTTCGCCTCCGGCGGCGCGGCGGACCCGGACCTGGTGGTCACGGGCGACCCCCGGACGTTCGTGCGGCTCGGCGCGCGCCTGGTCACGCCGTTCATCGCCATCGCGACCGGTCGGGTGCGGATCGAGGGCGGCCCCGAGGCGGTCCAGCGCTGCACGCGGATGCTCGGCTGGTCGGAGGTGGCGCGGCCCGATCTGCCGGTGTCGAAGTAGTCGCTCGGGCGGCCGGTTGCGGGGCTGATGATATTGGTTTACTTTCGCCTAGCAGCCGATCGGGTGATCGGCGCTCGGACCGCGCGACCTCCCGACGAAGGAGCGCCTGTGATGCCCATTTCAGTAGGCACCGTCCGCGACATCCCGGTCCAAGCGCCCGAACTGTGCGGCCTGACGTGGTCCGGGGAGTTCCTGTGGTTCTCCGAGGCGAGGTCCGGCGGGATCATGGCGCTGGACCCGGTCACCGGCCAGGTCGAGCACCGCCTCCCGTGCCCCGAGGTGCGCACCGATCTCACCACCCTGACCGGCAACCTCGTCCAGATCGTCGGCGAACGGCGCGCGCTCCAGGTGATCGACCCCGCCACCGGCGACGTCGTGGACGAGATCCCCAACCCCCGGCCCGGCAACGTGCTGTGCGGGCTGGAGGCCACCCGGGACGGCATCTGGTTCGGCTACGAGGACCTGCGGGTGCTCGACCTGCGCGACGTGGACGACGGCACGCTCGTCGACTCCATCCCGGTCACCCACCCGATCGCCGGCCTGACCGTCTCCGACCACTACCTCGCCTACGCCGACCACGGCGGCGGGACCATCAACCTGGTCGACATCGCCCGGCGGCGCGAGGTCGCGTCGTACCGGGTCGCGGGCAACCCGACCGGCCTGACCTGGGACGGGAGCCGGATCTGGTACTGCGACCACACCAACCTCCAGCTGCGGGCGATCGAGGTGCCCGGCATCGGCGCCGCCTGACGGACGGGTCGCTCGTCAGACGTGCCGCTCCGCGCGGGCCGCTATCGGATACAATAGCGGGCGTGCGGTGGAGGTGAACGATGACGACCAAGCGGACCTACCAGCAGTTCTGCGGCCTCGCGTCGGGTCTCGACGTCGTGGGTGAGCGGTGGACGTTGCTGATCATCCGGGAGTTGCTGACGGGGCCCGCGCGGTACAGCGACCTCCTGGCGAACCTGCCCGGCCTCGGCACGAACCTGCTCGCGGAGCGGTTGAAGTTCCTGGTGGCGAAGGGTGTCGTCGAACAGGTCGACGTGCGGGGCACCGGCGCGCAGCTGGCCTACGCGCTGACGCCGGTGGGGGAGGAGCTGCGCCCGGTGATCCTCGGCCTGGCCCGCTGGGGCCTGGCGTTCGTGGGTGAACTCCGCCCGGAGGACGCCGTGCGACCCCAGTGGGGTTTCCTCGCCGTGGAGGCCATGCTCGACGAGGACCGGGCGGCCGACGTGGCCGAGAGCTACGAGTTCCAGGTCGACGACCAGGTGTTCCACATCGACGTGTCCGGCGGTCGCGCCCGTGCGGTCAAGGGCTCGGCGACCGAACCGGTGATGCGCGCCAAGACCGACGCGGCCACGTTCGTGCAGATCGGAGGCGGCCGGCTCACCCCGCTCATGGCGATGGTGACGGGCCGGCTCGTGCTGGAAGGCGACATGGACGCCGTGGTCCGGTGCTGCGAGCTGCTCGGGCTGGAGACGGGCGTGCCCGCCCGCCAGTGACGGCGCGCGGGGTGGTCCCGGCTGCCCGATTCCCGGTATGTTGCTACTGGAAATGTTAGCAACTGGGAGGAGTGGCGTCCGTGGCGCGACCGGAGACGCTCGACCTGCCCCCTGGCGAGGACGGGCGCACGACGCCCCGGCGCGGGGGCACGCTGACCATGGTGGGGGCGGGGGACGTCGACCACCTCGACCCGGCGCTCGCCTACCACACGGTGACCAGGGGCATCCTGCGCGCGTACACCCGGCAGCTCGTCGGGTACGTCGCCAGTCGCAGCCGTGACGAGGCGGGCCGGCTCGTCGCGGACCTCGCCGTCGAGCTGCCGACCCCGGCGAACGGCCGGGTGACCCGTGACGGCACCCGGTACGCGTTCACCCTGCGCGACGGCGTCCACTGGGACGCACCGGGCGGACCGCGCCCGATCACCGCGTCGGACATCGTGCGCGGGATCAAGCGCCTCGCGCACCCGATGGCCGCCAGCCCTGGCCTGGCCTACTACCTCAACGCGATCGACGGCATGGCCGAGTTCCGGGACGAGCTGGCGGACGCGCCGCGCACGGCCGAGGCGGTGGGCGAGCGCCTGGAGGCGACCCCTCTCAGCGGGGTGGTGGCGCTCGGCGACACCGAGGTCGTGTTCACCACCCGGTACCCGATGTCGGACTTCCTCAACATGCTGGCGCTCCCGTTCGCCACACCGGCACCGGTGGAGTACCTGGACTTCGTGCCGGGCAGCCCGGAGCTGAACCAGGCGATCATCGCCACCGGGCCGTACCGCCTCACCGAGTACGTGCCCGGCGAACGGATCGAGCTGCGCCGCAACCCCGTGTGGGACCCGGCGACCGACGACCTCCGGGCCGCCCACATCGACGGCATCGTGATCCGCGAGGGCCTGGACGAACGGGAGGCGCACGACCTCGTGGCCGTGGGCGCGGCGGACATGCTGTGGGACATCCAGCCGCTCACCGAAGAACTGCCCGACCTGCTGGCCACCGACGACCCGAGGCTGGAGGTCTACCCGGCCGGTCTGTTCAGCCCGTACATCGTGGTCAACTTCGCCAGTCCCGCGCAGGACGGCGCCACCGGCAAGCGTGCCGTCCGCACCGCACTGCACTACGCGGTCGACAAGGCCGCCGTGTCGGAGGTGTGGGGCGGCCCCAGGCTGAACGACATCGCCGACCAGGTGCTGCCACCGCTGTGCCTGGCCCACCGGGAGACCCGGCCACACGGCACGGACGGCGGCCGGGGCGACCCGGAGCGGGCCCGGCAACTGCTGGCGGAGGCCGGTTATCCCGACGGGCTGACCCTGCGGCTGGTCTTCCGCGACCGGGACATCCACCCCGCCACGGCGGAGGCGGTGCGGAAGTCGTTGGCCAGGGCGGGCATCCGGGTGGAACTCGTGCCCGCGTCGATCACCGAGCTGTTCTCGGAGTTCTTCTCCTCCGCGGACTCCGCGCGGACGGGGGACTGGGAGTTGGCGCTCACCGGCTGGGAACCGGACTGGTACGGCAACAACGCCCGGACCTACCTCCAGCCGCTGTTCGACAGCCGCGACGTGCCGGAGAACGGCGACTGGGGCTCGAACTTCGGCCGCTACCGCAACGAGCGGGTCAACGAACTCCTGACCGCCGCCCTCACGTCGGCCGACGAGCAGCGCGCCGGCGAACTGTTCCGCGAAGTGGAGGCGGAGGTGCTGCGCGACGCCGCGATCGTGCCGGTGCTGTTCGCGCACCAGTACTGGTTCCACTCGACCAGGGTGCGCGGCTGGCTGCCGTACCCGGTGCTCAACGGCGACCTGACCAACCTCTGGCTGGCCGAGCGGCGCGCCCCGGATTGCGTCAATCCGACCAGGGATGCTACCGGTAGTAGTAGTGACCGCTGAATTGCCTACCTGATCAGCGGACTGACTGATCGACAACCTACCGATGATCCTGAGCGGGGCCGCACCTGCGGACCGGACGTCGAGGCACGAGGAGCGCGATGAGCACGGAACTCCAGCGGCAGAAGCTCGAACAGCAATTCGACCGGTTCGACAGCAACGGCGACGGCGTCATCGACCAGTCGGACGTCGATCGGCTCGTCCAGGGGTGGTGCGCCGCCTTCGGCGCCACCCCGGGATCGGAGCAGTGGCAGAAGGTCACCACGCGCTCCAACAAGCTGTGGCGCTTGCTCGACGGGCACCTCGACGCCGACGGTGACATGGTGGTCGACAAGGAGCAGTGGGTGGCCGCGCACGGCAAGCCCGACTTCATCGACAAGGTCGCCATCCCGTTGGCGCAGGCGACTTTCGAACTCGGCGACGTCAGCCAGGACGGCCGGCTGGGGCTCAACGAGTGGATGACCGCCCAGAGCATCGCCGGGGTCGGGCAGATGGAAGCGCTTGAGGTGTTCCAGTCGCTCGACGAAGACGGCGACGGGTTCGTCACCGCGGCTGAACACCTCGCGGCGCTGCGGGAGTTCTACGGGAGCACGGATCGGGATAGCGTGGGGAACCACTTGGCGGGTCGCCTCTAGGACTGTGTTCGACAGTGCCGCTGCCGGGTGCCGGCAGCGGCACGGCGCCATTCCAGGCAGGGCGCCGAGCCGGCCGGTGCGGGCCCGGCTCGGATTGACACGTCGTGATCCGGCTAACTACTGTTCAGGCAGCCGAGCGACTGCATGTCCGGGTGGTGTGGAATGGACGAGGTGTTCAAGGCGCTGGCGGATGTCAGCCGGCGGAGGTTGCTCGACAGCCTGAACGCCCGCAACGGCCAGAGCCTGCGCGAGCTGTGCGCGGGCCTCGACATGACCAGGCAGTCGGTGAGCAAGCACCTGGCCGTGCTGGAAGCGGCGAACCTGGTGACGACCATGTGGCGCGGCCGGGAGAAGCTGCACCACCTCAACGCGGCGCCGATCAACGCGATCGCGGACCGCTGGATCGACCAGTACGCGCGTGAACGGGTGCGGACCCTCCATGACCTCAAACGAGCGCTGGAATCGGAGCACATCTTCATGGGAAACCCCGAGTTCGTCTACACGACCTACATCAACACCACGCCGGAACGGCTGTGGCAGGCGTTGACGGACCCCGCTTTCACCCGCCGCTACTGGTCCGGCATCGCGTTGGAGTCGGACTGGCGGGTCGGGTCGCCGGTGCTGTGGCAGAACGCGCCCACCGAGGAGGCCAAGGACCTCCAGCAGGTGGTGTTGGAGGCGGAGCCCTACCGGCGGTTGTCCTACAGCTGGCACCTGTTCCAGCCCGAGCACGCCGAGCACTTCGGCTGGAGCGAGGAGAGGTTCGCCGAGCTGCTCAAGGAGAAGCGGTCGAAGGTGACCTTCGAGATCGAGCCGGCGCCGGCGGACGCGGCGGTCAAGGCGGTCCGGCTCACCGTGACCCACGACGACTTCGACCCCGGCAGCGTGATGTACGAGGCGATCAGCGGCAAGCTGCCCGGTAGCGGCGGGTGGCCGGAGCTGATCGCGAACATGAAGACCCTGCTGGAAACCGGCGACCCGCTGCCGCCCGCGTGGTGATCGGGAGCTGGTAGGCCGAGCGGTGTCGCCCGGGTGCGATCCCGGGCGACACCCCTTGTCCCTCCGGCTACCGCTCAGGCGGGGTGGCCGTCGGGGAACCGGTCCTCGGTCAGTCCCAGCTGGATCTTGTGCTCCAGCAACGCCTTCAGCCCGGCCAGCGCCTGGGTGAACCCGCCCATCGAGCCGATCGCCCACCCGACGACCTCGTCGCCGGTGTCACCCGCGTACCCGGTCTCCTTCACGCTGACGAACGTGGTGCCGTCGTCGCGCCCGTCGAACGTCCACTCCACCGTGGTGACGCCGGGCTCGTCGCCCCATTCGATGACAAGCCGGCGGTCCTGTTCGAACTCCTTGACCTTGACCGGGGAGGACAGGTCGTACATCGACCACGTCCAGCGCACCTCGGCGCCGGGTTCGAGCCGGCCGGTGCTGTCGGTGAACCAGAACTTCGTGGTGATCGCGGGATCCACGATCGCCTCGAAAACCTCGTTCGCCGGCTTGCGGATCAGCATCCCGGTCTCCATGACCGGGATGTTCTCAAGCTGGGGAACTGCGCTGGACATCGTCGGGGGACCCTTCTGTTCGATTCATTCTCGTGTGGCGGAAGTTATCATGGTGAACGGCGCTCCAAGGTGCGTGCATCGCGTGTTTCCCTCACGCTTTCGGGCGATCCTCGTGCGGGCATACGCCCCGGTGGGATTGCGCCGTTGTGGTGAATGCTTTAAAAACCGGTAGCAAGTGTCCGGTATGCGAGTTATTCTGCCGAGGTGACCTCCACACTGTTCAGCGTCGAAACGCCGTTCGCCGAGCTCCGCGAGGACTTCGTGCGGCTGACGAACGACATCGGTTGGTGCACGGTCGCCACCGTCGACACCAAGGGCCGCCCGAGGACGCGGGTGCTGCGGGTGACGTGGGAGATCGACGGCGACACACCGATCGGGTGGGTCAGCACCCGCCGCTCGCCCACCAAGGTCGCCCACCTCACGCACACGCCCTACGTCTCGTGCGGCTACTGGACTTCGGCCCACGACGCGGTATTCGCCGACTGCCGGGCGTCGTGGGTCGAGGAGGCCGACGCCAAGCGGCACGTGTGGGGCATCGTCGCCGCCGAGGCGACGCGGCAGGGCTTCGACCCGCTCGCCATCTGGGAGCAGGGCGCGGAGGACCCGAAGTTCGAGGTGCTGCGCCTGGACCCGTGGCGCGTCCAGGTGACCCTCCAGGACCTGGCGCACGGCCAGACCATCGGCTCCTCGCGCGTGTGGCACGCGGCCGACTAGACCGGGGGAGGCGAACCGATGACCGGCACGCTCCGGTCGCCCGGCACCGCGCCCGGCGGTCTCCCGCTGCTCGGCCACGCGCTGCGGATGAAGAAGGACGCCGGCGACTTCTTCCTGTCGCTCCAATCCGGCGACCCGGTCACCGTGATCAGGCTCGGCCGCGCGCCCATGTACGTCGTCAACGACCACCGGCTGATGCGCGAGGTCATGCGCGACCCGGAGGGTTTCGGTCGCGGCGGCCCGATCGCCGAGCGGTTCCGGCTGATGTTCGGCAACGGGCTCGGCATCTCCGACGGCGAGTTCCACCGCAGGCAGCGCGACCTCGTCCAACCAGCGTTCCACCGCAACCGGATCATCCACTACACGTCGTTGATGAGCGCGGAAGTCGAGGCGCGCACCCGATCCTGGCAGGACGGTCAGCGGCTCGCCGTCGAGCAGGAGATGGACCAGCTCGCCCTGGCCAACATCACCCGAGTCCTCTTCGACGGTGACGCGGCGCTGGATCGGGAACGCTTCACCACCGCCACCGCGGTCGTCCTCGACGGGCTGTTCCGGTGGATGACGGACGCCACCGGTGTGCTCACGAAGCTGCCTACGCCAGCGAACCGGCGTTACCGGCAGGCGATGGCCCACCTGCGCCGCACGATCGCCGAAGTGATCGCCGCCTACCGCGAGGGCGGGGCCGACCACGGCGACCTGCTGTCCATGATGATGCTCGCCCACGGCGAGGACGGCGCGCCCGCGATGAGCGACGAACAGCTGCACGACGAGGTGATGACGTTCTTCATCGCCGGCAGCACCACCATCGGCAACACGCTCGCCTGGACGTGGCACGAACTCTCGCTCCGCCCCGAGCTGGAACGGCGGCTGCACGACGAGGTGGACGAGGTGCTGGCGGGCAGGCCCGCCGGGTACGGGGACATCGCCCGGCTGCCCTACACCCGCCGGGTGCTCACCGAAACCCTGCGCTTCCGGACCCAGGGCTACTTCCAGAGCCGCGTCACCGCGGCGGACCGAGACCTCGGCGGCTACCACATCCCGGCGGGCTCGACCGTGCTCTACAGCTTCCACGCGCTCAACCACAATCCCGACATCCACGCCGATCCCGAGCGGTACGACCCGGACCGCTGGCTGCCCGAACGCGCCGAATCGGTGCCACGCGGCGCTTTCACGCCGTTCGGCCTCGGTGTGCACGGCTGTGTCGGCGAGCAGTTCTCCTGGGCCGAGATGATCGTCTCCCTGGCGACGGTGGCCGCGCGCTGGCAGCTGGCGCCAGTGCCCGGCCACACGCCGAAGCCGAAGCCCGCCGTCACCATGCCGGTGGACTCGCTGCCGATGACCGCACACCGCCGGGGCGCCTGAAGGGGCAGGCGCGCGGCTACAGGTCGCCGGCGATGGAGTTGCCCGGCTCATCGGGATCGTCGCTGAGGTAGAACGCACGGGCCGCCTCGACGTACTCCTGCGTCGTGACGTAGCCGTCCCCGTCGGTGTCGAGCATGCCGAACGCCTGCGTCGTCTCCTCTTCGGACATACCGCCCCGGATCTGGGCGGCCATCATCTCCGGCGCGGTGATCTTGCCGTCCCTGTCCTTGTCGGCGGCGGTGAACACGGCGATGCTGAACGGGATCGCGGCGTCCTCCACGAACGCGGGGAACGCCGGGTCGTCGCCCCAGGTCACCCAGTCCTCCACGGTGACCCGCTTGACGCCTTCGCCGTTCGTCTTCCCCGGCATACCGCGGAAGAGCTTGTGCGCGTGGAAGTGGATGCGCCGCCAGTCCTCCGAGCGTGGTTCCAGGTCGTAGGTGTCGCACCAGATCTGGGCCAGCGCGGTGACGTCGAGTTCGTCGATCACGCCGTCCCGGTCGACGTCGATCGAGTACCAGGCCTTCTCCAGCTTGAGCCGCCTGAGTTCGGTGGTCATCGCGCGGCCTCCCCGGCGGTTGCGGTGTTCCCGTCGGGTGCTTCCGCCGCGTCGGCGGCGTCCTCGGCCTCGGGATCGGTCGGCTTGATCAGCATGATCAGCGGGATGAACACGAACACGACGACCACCGAGCCCAGCAGGACCGTGTGCAGGCCGCTGGTGTAGGTCTCGTGCGCGATGCGGGCGACCGTCTCGCCCAGACCTTCGGGCGCGACGCCCTGTGCGACGGACTGCACGCCGCCGCGGGCCTGTGCCAGCGTGTCGGCGGGCAGACCGGCGGCTTCCAGCCGTTCGTTCCAGTCGCTCTGGACGATCACGCTCAGCGCGGTGCCCAGTGACGCCACGCCGAGCGCCGGCCCCAGGCTGTCCATCGTCTCGCCGACGCCGGAGGCGACACCGGCGAACCGCTTGGGCGCGCTGCTCACGACCGCCTCGGTGCCGACGGGCACCACGAGGCTCATGCTCATGCCCAGCGTGACGAGGAACGGCCAGATCGAGGCGTACCCGTCGTCCACGCCGACCCGGGACAGGCCGAACAGGCTCACCACGCACAGCAGCAGGCCCAGCGTCAGCGGCAGCCTCGGGCCGAACTTCTGGTTGAGCAGACCGCTCAGCGGCGCGACGACGATGCCCGCCGCCGGGATCGGCAGCAGCCGCAGGCCGGTGTCCAACGGGCCGGAGCCCTGGACGTTCTGGAGGAACAGCGAGAGGTAGAACCACACCGAGAACATCAGGCCGGAGCTGACCAGCAGGATCAGGTTGCCCGCCACGAACGTCCGGGAGCGGAACAGGCTCGGTGGCAGCAACGGCTCGACGGTGGTGCGTTCACGCAGGACCAGCAGCACGATCAGCGCGGCGGACACCACGAAGCACGCGAGCGGCACGAACCCCGTCCAACCGGCGACGGGCACTTCGCTGATGCCGTACACGAGGGTCGCCAGCGAGACCGCCACCAAGGCGATGCCGGGCACGTCGAGCCCGCGCTTCGCGTCCACCGGCGGCACCGCGCGGATGAGCGTGCTCGCCAGCAGCAGGGTGACCGCGCCGCCGATGACGTTGATGAAGAACGCCCACCGCCAGCCCGCGTACTCCACGATCAGCCCGCCGAAGAACGGGCCGCCCGCCGACGACAGCGCGAACGTGCCGATGAACACGCCGATCGCGATCTTGATCTTGCTCGGCGGGAACGTCAGCCGCAGGATCGCCAGCGCCGACGGCATCAGCGCCGCGCCGCACATGCCCTGGAGGACCCGCCAGGCGACCAGCGCCTCGATGTTGTGCGAGAAGCCGACCAGGACGGAGCTGGCGACGAAGCCGATGATGCCCGCCAGGAACACCTTCCGGTGCCCGTACCGGTCACCCACCTTGCCCGCAGCGACCAGCAGCGCCGCGTACGCCAGCATGTAGCCGGTGGTGACCCATTGCAGCTGGGTGAGCGTCGCGCCCAGTTCGGCGCTGATGGTCGGGTTCGCCACCGTCACGACCATGGCGTCCACGCCGAGCATCATCGCGGCGAGCGCCATGGCGGTCAGGCCGAGCCACAGTCTGGGAGGGACCTGCTCGTCGGGGGCCGCGGCCGGGTCCGCGGGGCCGGTGGCATCGGTCGTCTGCTCGTCCATCGCTGATGTCCTCACGGATTAGGGCGAGAGGGAAGAATGCGCCGGGGCATGACGACAGCGGTCGGCAGTCGGCCGACGGGCGTCGTCACCGTTCGTAAATCTATAGCCGTGCGAGGCCCAATATAGGCAACCATCTGTCTGCATGTCAATCGCGCCGGCATCGCCCGAACGGGCGGTCACCCGGTTCAGGCGGTGTTGCGGAAGTCCGTGTTCGCGATCGACTTCCGCAACACCGCCTAGCCCGGCCGGTGCCCGGTGATGATCAGGTAGCCGATCTTGTCCCGGTAGATGGGCAGGAGCTTGCCCATGGCGTCCCGCTGCTGGTCCACCTTCTCCTCGCCCAGCGCCGCCACCAGGTGGGGCCGCAGGCGCTCCAGCCGCTTGAAGTACTCGGGGTAGGACCGCCGGATGTTGTCGCCGCACGACACCACCTCGTCGATCTCCAGCCCGCTGTCCCGCGCCACCGCGACGACCTCGTCGGCCGGACGCGGGCGCTCCATCCCGCCGGCCCGCGCGATCTCCAACTCCTCCTCGGTCAGCGGCTTCTCCTCGGTGAACTCGGTCAGCACGACCCGACCGCCGGGACGGACCACGCGCACCATCTCGCGGATCCACACACCGCTGTCCTCCACGTGTTGCAGCGACTGGAACGCCAGCACCGCGTCGAACGTGGCGTCCTCGTACGGCAGCGCGGCGGCGTCGCCGAACTCGATCCGGACCTGTGCCTTCAGGCCCGCCGCCTTCACCCGCCTGGTCGCCTCCGTCACCTGCCACGTGCTGTTGGTGATGCCGGTGATGACGGCGTCGGTGCGCTGGCCCAGCCGGATCGCGGGCACACCGGCGCCGCAGCCGACGTCGAGCAGCGTCTGGCCCGGCCGCAGCCCCAGCTTCCCGCCCACCACGTCGGTGGTCCGGTTGATGGCCTCCAGGAACGGCGTCGGGTCGTCGTCGTCCTGCCAGTAGCCGACGTGGATGTTCCCGCCGAGCACCTCGATCAGCTCGGCCATCTGGTCGTAGACCTCGCCGATCTCGTCGGTCCGTGACGTGTCCCGTGACGTGTCGCTGGCGGACATCGGCCACCCTTCCGCTCGTCGTGTCCTGCTACAGGTTCAGATACCGTTGCGGGTCAGGTGCGCGACCACCCGCGCGGGCGACGGCATGGCGGTGATCTCCGCGCGCAGCTCCTCCGCCACCCGGCGCAGCTTCTCGTCCGACCGCAGCTCCCGCACGGCGTCGACGTCCAGGTCGCGCTCGTCCAGCACGTGCGCCGCACCACGCGCACCCAGCAGCTCGGCGTTGACGATCTCGTCCGGCGCGTTCGGCAGCACGAGCTGGGGAACGCCCAGGGCGCAACACGTCAGCAGCGTGCCGTCGCCGCCGTGGTGGATCGCCGCGTCGCACGTCCGCAGCAGCGCGTTGAGCGGCACCCAGCCGGTCAGCCGGAGGTTGGGCGGCAGGTCGTCCGGCACGTCGGCGGGGACGCCGTCCCCGAGGGTGACGACGAACTCCACTTCCGGGTCCGCCGCCGCGATCCGCACCGCGCGCCCGATGAACGCCCGCGTCCCGTAGATCGACCCGGAGGTGACGGCGACCCGCGGCCGTTGTGGCGGGTCCAGCAGCCAGTCGGGGAGCACGCCGGAGCCGTTGTAGGGCACGTGGCCCATGACCAGGTCCGGGGCGACGCCCTCGGCCAGGCTCGGCGGCGCCACGTCCACGCTCCGGATCACCGCCGGCGCGTCCAGGCCGTACCGCCGCAGCGACACCGCGCCGGGCAGTTCGCGGACCAGGTCGGCGTCATAGCGGGAGATCGTGACGGCGTGCGCCACGGCGGGCACGCCCAGCACCGCCGCCACCACCGCGCCCACGGCGAAGATCGGGTCGTAGACCACCAGATCGGGCCGCACCCGTGCGGCGACGGCCACGTGCGCGTCCACGTACGGGTCCCACGCGGCGACGATGTGCGGCTTGCGGCCGTTCATCGTCTCCAGCGGCCGGCCCTCCAGTGGCGCGAACAGGTGCGGCAGCGCCTCGGCGAAGCCGACCAGCATCTCGCCGGTGGTCCGGCCCGGCAGCGCGTCGAGCACGGGCAGGCCGGCGTTCGCCACGGTCAGCCCGTCCCCGCCGGTGACGAACACCGCCTCGTGCCCGGCGGACTGGAAGGCCCACGCCAGCGGCACGAGCGGGAAGGCGTGGCCGATGGCGGGTGCGGGCACGAAGAGCACGCGCATGATCCACCCCAGTCTGCGGTCGAGGTGTGGGCGTATCCCCTGATCAGCGTGGCGCTGGGGCCACGAATACTATCAGCGAATATAGCGAAGATGGATCACTCGGGCAATGCCGGTCGGCTCACGCCGGGCCGCCGAACAGGCTGTGCAGGCACGCGAGCAGGCTCCGCGCCTGCACGTTGACGTAGTGGCTGTGCCGCACGAGCGCCGCGAGCTGGTGCAGGGCGACCCAGCGGTAATCACCCGATTCGGCGTCCTCGATGTCCGTTTCGACCACGAGGTAGCGGTTGCGCGCGTGGTGGAAGCGGCCTCCCTCCTCCGACAGCGTGGCCGCGTACCGGATCCGCTCCGGCCCGGCGGCCAGCACCTCGTCCAGGAACGGGGGCCGCGCGTCGGCGGGCAGGCAGGCCAGGTTCGCCGGGGTGCACTGCACCGTCGGCGCGAGCTCGATGACGTCGACATAGCCCGGTTCGACGCGGGCGTGCGCCAAGACGTGCAGCACGCCGTCGATGCGCTTGGCCAGGAACGCCACCACGCCCTGGCCGTGCGGCCTGATCATCGGCTGGGACCAGCGCAGCACCTCGCGCTTGCCCGCCCGCACGTCCACGCCGACCACGTCGAAGAACAACCCGCTCTCGTGGCTGATCTTCTCGTCCGTGCGCCGCCAGTGCGGCAGGCCGTCCAGCGGAGCGCGGCTGGTGCGGATCTCGTGCCGGGTGCGCGCGTCGGTGATCCACATGAGCAGGTCGTCGGTGGTGTGCCTCGACTCCTCGTCCTCGTCGCACGAACGGACCAGTGCGGCTCGGAACCCCGAACCGCCGTCGACGTCCCGGGTCAGACCGGCGCCCGCGAAGGGCAGGCAGGACAACACGGTCCGGGCGTCCATGTTCACCAGGTCGTCCTCGGCCAGCAGCCGGTGAACCTGGCCGAGCGTGAGCCAGCGGAACTCCTCCGGCGGGTCGACGTGCGCGGTGGTCAGCACGATCATGTTGCGGTTCCGCTTGCGGAAGAACCAGGCGCCCTGCTCGGACTGGCGCACGTCGGCGAGCAGCCCGTGCGGCGGCGGATCGCGGAAGAACTCCAGGAACGGCACGCTCCGGCCGCCGTGGACCCGGGTGTAGTTGCTGCGGGTGGCCTGCACGGTGGGTGCGAGCTGGACGCCGTTGTGGTTGCCCGGTTCCCGCTTGAGCTGCACCAGGAACTCCAGCACGCCGTCCGCCTCACGGGCCAGCAGGCCGAGGATGCCGACTTCCGGCTGGCTGATGATGGGCTGGCTCCAGCGGTCCACGGGTGCGCCGGGGATCTCGGCGGTCAGGCCCTGCACCGTGAAGAACCGGCCGCTCTCGTGGTGCAGGTCGCCGGACACGGGGTCGCGGCGCCACCCCTTCAGCGCGGCCAGCGGCACGATGTCCGTGGTCATCCGGGACGCCGGTCCCGGTGCGGTGAGCCACCGCCGCACCGCGTCGGACTCGGGTTCCCGGATCGCGGACGCGGACTCGGCGATCGCCAGCGCCCGGTCCCGCCGGGTTCGGGCGGCCAGGGAGCCTCCGGCCATGACCTCCCCGCTTCCGTCGGGCACTGCTCACCAGATAACTACACTAATCGACAGTAACAGGTGGGCGTGGTTGGCGACCATGCCCGGGTCCGTCGGCCACGTGGCGCCAGAACGCGCGCACCGCGTCGTCCAGCTCCCGGTGCGCCCGCCACCCCAGCACCTCCCGTGCCGGACCGGGGTCCACCCGCGTGCAGCCGACCTGGGAACGCCAGTCCCGCACCAGGGCCTCCTGCTCCACCACCGTCGCCGGGACGCCGCTCACCTCCACCAGCAACCGCACCAGGGATCGGACCGACACCGCCTCACCGCGGCCGATGTCGACCACCCGGCCGACGGCTCGGGCGTCCGCCGCAGCGACCGCCGCCTCCGCCGCGTCCCGCACGTCGACGTAATCCCGTTCGGCCACCAAGGGGAACAACCGCACCACGGCGGGGGATCGGGTGGCGGTCAGCAGGGAGTCGGCCACCCGGCCGAGCAGGCTGCCGCGGGGGAGTCCGGGACCGATCACGTTCGCCAACCGCAGGACCACACCGGCCACGTCACCGGCCGCGGTCGCGGACAGCACGGCGGCGGTTCCGGCCAGCTTGGCGCGTCCGTAGTGCGTGCGCGGGGGGTGGCCGTGCTCCAGCACGGAGCCCAGGTGGACCAGGCGTGGTCGGCGGCGGGTCCGCGCCAGGGCGTGGGTCAAACGCCGTGGCACCCCGGCGCAGCGGGCCGTGATCTCGGCGGCGGACAGGCCCCAGCTGCTGCCGGTGGCGTCCACCACGACGTCCGGGCGATCGGCGGCGAGGAGGTCGGCCAGCGCGGCGTCCCCCGCGGTGGTGAGGTCCACCGGGATGAAGTGGTGGGCGAGACCTTCGGGGCGGTGTCGCGCGGCGACGGAGACGTGGCAGCCGGCCGCGGCGAACGCCGTGACCACGTGCGTGCCCACGAACCCGGTGCCGCCGAGCACGAGGACCCTTCGGCCGCCGGCCATTGCTTCAGCCCCGCTGCCGGGCGACCCACAGCCCCCACCGGAACGGCGTGGCCGGCACGTGCTCCGCGACGCACCCCGCCGCCGCGAAGGCGTTCTCGAACTCCGGTGCGGTGAACAGGGTCAGGTCGAACGTGTCGGTGGAGTGCCGGATGCCGGTCACGGCGTGGGCTTCGGCGTAGTGCACCACCATCCGGATGCGGGAACCGTCGAGCCGGGTGGAGTGCGAGAGCCGGACGGTCGTGCGTTCCGGCTCCTCGATCACGTCTCGCGACACGTACCCCTCGATGAACTCCTCCGGCGCGTACCACGGTTCGACCAGCAGCACGCCGCCCGGCGCCAGGTGCCGGACCAGCCGCGCGACCGTCAGCTCCAACTCGGCCGCCGAACGCAGGTGCGGCACGGCGAACAGGCAGGTGATCACGTCGAAACGGCTCGCCAGGTCGACTTCGCGCATGTCGGCGCGGTGCGTCCGCAGCCCCGGCACCCCGGCTTCGGCGACCGCGAGCATGTCCGCCGAGACGTCCACTCCCGTCACGTCGAACTCCTCCCGCAGGAACCGCAGGTGCAGCCCGGTGCCGCAGGCCACGTCCAGCAGGCGGCGCGCGCCCGGGTCGTGGTCGCGCACCAGTCGGACGATCGCCCGCGACTCGGCGGCGTGGTCGCGTCCCCTGGTCCGCATGACCCGGTCGTAGACCTCGGCGTAGCCGTCGCGGTACCCGGTGGTCACCGCGTGAAGCTAGCACTCGGCGAGGAAACAGTATAGGTTCCTAAAGTCATTGGCCTTGGACTGCGTCGCCACAGCTCTCGGGGAGGATCCGGATGGTCTCGTCGTACACACCGACCAAGGACGAGGTCGTGGAGTTCTACGAGAACGCGATCCCGTTGATCACCCGGCTGGTCGGTGTCAACGTCCACCTGGGCTACTGGGACTCGCCGGACGACCAGAGCACCGTGCAGGAGGCCACCGACCGGCTGACCGACATGATGGTCGAACGGCTGCGCGTGGGCCCCGGCAGCCGGGTCCTCGACCTGGGGTGCGGGCTGGGAATGCCCGCCGTCCGGCTGGCCCGCACCACCGGCGCCACTGTGGTCGGCGTGGCGACCAGTCCGTCCCTGGTCGAGGAGGCGCGCGCCCGTGCGGCGAGGGAAGGGCTCACGGACCTGGTGAGCTTCGCAGTCGCCGACGCGCTGGACCTGCCGTTCGCGGAGGACTCGTTCGACGCGGTGCTGGCCATCGAGTCGATCGTGCACATGCCCGACCTGCCACGGGTGTTCGGCCACCTCGGGCGCGTGCTGCGTGACGGCGGGCGGTTCGTGCTGACCGACTTCTTCGTCAAGGAGCCGCTGGAGGGCAGGCGGCTGGCGGCCGTGGAGGCCTATCGCAGGCTCGCCCTCAACAGCGAACTGCTCATGGTCGAGGACTACCCGCCGCTGCTGCGCGCGGGCGGGTTCCACCTGACCGAATACCTGGACATCACCCGCCAGACCGATCGCCACCACCGCGAGATGGTGCTCGCCGTGCAGCGGCAGCGCGCCGAACTGGAACCCGTTTACGGCCCCGGGATGCTGGACGCGTTCATCTCGGTGTTCGAGGAGTGCCTGGACGTCGGCGAACCCGGCTACCTGCTGCTCTCCGCCGAGCGGCGGGCGAAGGACCGCGGCTGACCCGCGAATCCGCCTGTCGTCGCACAATGGGGTGCCCCGTGTTCAGAACCGCAGTGGGCCGGGTGGCCGCGGTCGTCCTGCTCCCGTCCGCCCTCCTCACCCCGTCCGCCTCCGCCGACCCGGTCCGCGTGGTGCCGACCAGCGTGGTCGGCTCGGACGGCCGGACCTACACCGTGACCAACCACCTCGTCGGCTACGGCGACCGGTGGAAGTCGCACGAGTGGCTGCTCGTGTGGTCGGGCGGCACGCGGGCCGCCGACGGCGCCGAACCGGACTTCCTGGCGGTGGTCGACGCGTCAGCGGACTCGCCGACGTACGGCAAGGTCGTCAACACCGCCACCGTCGGCCCGCAGTCCGGCAACGAACCGCACCACCTCCAGTACACCTGGAGACCAGGGCAGCGGCTCTACGCGGGCGGCATCCTCAGCGACACGGTGTTCGTCCTCGACGTCGACGAGCTGCCGCTCGTCCGGATCACCGGCGTCAACCTGCCGATGGACACGCCCTGCGGCACCGCGCCGGACGCCTTCGCGGTGCTCCGCGACGGCACGGCGTACGGCACCTACATGGGCGGGCCGAACGTGCCTGGCCCGTGCACCTACACCACTGGCGAAGTGCGCCAGGGCAACGGTTTCACGGGCACGCCGGGGGAAGTGGTCCGGCTGGACACGCGGGGGAAGACCCTCGCCGAACTCCCGGCCGCGTCCCTCGCGCCGGAGGACGCCGTGACGTGCCCGTCCGTGCCCGCGCTGCCGGTGCTGCCCTGCGCGACCAACGGTTTCCTGCCGCGGCAGGAGCAGCCGGGCATGGTGTACGTGCTCGACATCCGCGACCCGATCGCGTCGGGAGACCAGACGACGTGTTCCGTGGACGAGCTGGCCGAGGTGGAGCGCGGGGCTTCGAACCGGACTGCGCGAAGCTGGTCGACGCGCTGCCGATCCGGGACGCCGTGTCGGCCGGCGTCGGCGTCGGTCCGCACTGGGGCACGCTGGACACGTTCGAGCGGCTGCCGAACGGCAAGGTCCGGGAGACCGACAAGGTGACCGGGCCGGCCGTCTCGAACTACTTCGTGGCCGCCGTCGGCCTGGACGGCGACCACCGCGTGTGCATGATCAACCAGGCACGCGACGGGACGCTGTCGGAGGACACGTCGTTCCGCGACGAGCACACCGGCACACCGTGCGTCCAGATGAACCGGGACCAGTGGCCGCACGGCGCCACCGGCTTCGTCCGGCCTCACGGCGTCCTGTTCGCCGTGTCCGAGGCCCCGAGGCGCTGAACCGCGTCACGAAGGAGGGGCCGGCGCCCTCTGGCCTGACATCGGCAGACCTGGTAGGAATTACTATAGGTTAATACATTATTCCTGGCCTGGGGGAGTCGTGGAGCGTTCGAGCCCGGTTACGTCATCACCCGGCACGATGAACGCGCTCGCGCGACTGCGGCTGCCGCTGTCGATGGCCGATTTCGCCCGGCGTGGGTTCCGGGTCGACCGGCCCGCGGAGCGTGCGGTGTTGGAACGGCACGCGGGCAACTTCCTCGGTGGGTTCAACCTCGCCGTGCGGTCGTGGCGTGCGCCGCACGAGCCGCTCAGCGAGGTGGCCGAAGAGGAGCGCGGATTCGCGTACGAGGGCGCGGCCATGTTCGCCGGGCTGCTCGACCTGGCCACTGCCGGTCGGGCCGGTGCCGTCCGGCGGCTGCTCGACGGGCCGGGCGACCGGTACACGCACCTGGTGCACGTCGGCGCCGGTTGGCTGTTCACCGCCGCCCGCGTGCCGGGAGTGGTGCGGCTGCCGTCCACCCCGTTGTTGCGCTGGCTCGGGCTCGACGGCAACGGGTTCGGCGAGGTGTACTTCGGCGGCGTGAAAGCGTTGCTGCGCCGGGCCGGGCGGACTCCGGGGCCGGTGTGGCAGGCACGGCTGGCGGGGTGTGGGCGGGCATTGTGGTTCGTGCAGTCCGCCGACCCGGCCGGTGTCGCCGGGGTGATCGAGCGCGCCCCGGCCGCCGCACGTCCGCATCTGTGGAGCGGCGTCGGTCTGGCCTGCGCCTATGCCGGTGCGGTTGACGAAGCCGGCCGGGCCGCGTTGCTGGACCTGTCCCGTCCGCACCGGTCCTACTTCGCCCAGGGCGTCGTCTTCGCGGTCGGCGCGCGGGCACGTTCGGGCATCGTGCCGGACCACACCCGGGACGCGTGCGCCCAGGTGGCGGGCGTGACGGTGGAAGAAGCGTCGCGCTGGACCGACGAGACGTGCGCGGACCTGCTCGGGTCGCGTGACGTGCACGCGTACCTGGAGTGGAAGGCCCGGTTGCGCACCCTGATCGACCGCGGCGACCGGTGACCGGCTGCGCGCACCCGGGTGGAATACAGCTGGTCCGCCACCGTCGTTGCTAGTCTTGGCCGACCTGTCCGTCGGCGGAGCTCTAGGGGTGGCAGTGGTCGGCAAGCGGGACTACGGGCAGTTCTGCGGACTGGCCGCCGGGATGAACGTCATCGGTGAGCGCTGGACCCTGCTGGTGATCCGGGAGCTCTTGATCGGCCCTTCCCGCTTCAACGAGATGATCGACAACCTGCCGGGCATCGGCCCGAACCTCCTCGCCGAACGGCTCAAGACGCTCACCGAGCACGGCGTGATCGAGCAGGTGCCCGTCCCCGGTGACGGGCGCGGCAAGTTCTACCAGCTCACCGAGCTCGGCCGGCAGCTGTCCGGGCCCGTGCTGTCGCTCACCAAGTGGGGCCTGTCGTTCCTGGACGAGTCCGCGAGCACCGGCGTCGTGCGCCCGGAGTGGGGCTTCCTGGCGGTCCAGGCGATGGTCGTCGAGACGGAGATCCCGGACATCGACGAGGTGTACGAGTTCCGGGTCGGCGACCAGGCGTTCACGATCGCGGTCAAGGCGGGCGAGGTGGCGTTCAGCCGCGGTCAGGCGGAGCAGCCGGACCTGGTGATCACCAGCGACCCGGACACGTTCGTCCGCATCGGCGCACGCCTGATCACGCCGTTCGCCGCGATCGCCACCGGGCGGGTGTCGATCGAGGGTCAGCCCGAGGCGATCCAGCGGTGCACGCGGATGCTCGGCCTGGTCTGATCGGCGCCCGGCTCCGTCGGCACGTCCGGTTCTTCCTCGTGCAGAACCGACTCCACCTCGGCCAGGCGCTCCACATAGGACGACTCGTCGTGGACCGGTGCCATGGTGTTCCTCCTCTTGTGTCAGCCCGTGTCGAGCGGGCCGGTGACGGGTAGGACGGCGCCGCCGGGCAGCCACGACGGGCGGTGGTCGTGGTGGCTGCTTCCCGGGATGGTGGCGGTGCTCGCGGCGTGGAGCCGCACGGTGGTGGCCGGCTGACCGCCCTGTGCTCGCAGCCACGCTTGGTAGCCGGAGGTGCTGGGCGCCGCGCCGGGGGATTGGTCGGCGAGTGCGTACGGGTAGCGCATCGGGGACTCGTCGGTCGGGGTGAAGGCCAGCGGCACGACCTGGCCCGCGGGTGGCTTGAGCAGCGGGGGAGTCACCAGCCAGGGCGCCAGGTAGCTGCCCTGGGCGGGGTGGTCGCCGGCGGCCACGGCGGCCACGGTCGCGGCGGCGGCCTGCCACCCGGAGACCACCACGACGGGCGCGGTCGGATCGTCCGTGATCCCGACGCCGTGGGCTTCGGCCGCTTCCCGGACGGTCCGCTCGGCCGCGCGGGACGTGGGGGAGTCGTCGGCGACGAGGGAGATCGTCCGCTGTCCGCGACCGGCGAGGAACGCGGGCACGGTGCGGAGGGCCGCCGCGTCGTGGGCGGTGAGGGCTTCGGCCGGGCACGGGGATGTGTCGCGCCGTGCGGTGGCTTTCCCGATCAGGGCACCCAGCAGGGCGCTTTCGCACTCCGGCCCGTCCGCGCCGGTCAGGTCCGGCCCGTCCGCGACCGTGTCGCCGGTGTCGACCGGCACCTGGCTGTCGCCCAGGTGCAGCGTGGACTTCACCGCCGGCAGGTTGAGCACGGCCCATTCGCCGTCCGTGCCCGGTCGGGCGCCGGTCGTGGCGGTGTCGATGTCGGACGTGACGGGCAGGGTCCGGGCGGGTGCGACGTGGACGAGGTTGGGACCTGGGAGGTGCGGCACGATGACCACGTCCAGCGCGGTCGTGGCCACGGTGATCCTTGCCAGGACCGGGACGCCGGGCTTCGGCCCGTTGGCGTCGGTGATCGCCTCCTGCGCGACGCCGCCGATCAGCGCCAGCGCGAGGACCGCGGCGGTGGAGCGGATGACGGTGGTGCCGCCGCGCGACCGGGTGGAGCACAGCGGGTACCAGGCGAGGCACGTGAACCCGCACAGGACGGCGACCTCCGCCGATCCGCCTTGGCCGAACCACGCGTCGTGGAACGCCAGGACGGCGGTGAAGGCCAGGGAGAGCAGACGGGGTGTGTGGTCGGGAAGCCGGAAGGCCTCCCAGAGCACCGCGCCGGCCGTGGCGGTCGGGACCAGTTCGCGCATCCCGCGACCGGGCGCGGCGACGAACGGGCGCAGCAGGGCGAAACCGGCGGCGAAGGGCAGCGCGAGCAGAACGGGCGGGGCGAGACCGGTGACGGCTTCCACCGGTGGCGGGTGGCCGTGGCCGGGCTGGGTCGAGAGGAGCGCGTCAACGAGGGCGGACACGGGAGTTCCCCCGGCGCCGCCTGCCAAGCCGCGTCGTGTGCAAGGACGGTCCCCCTGACGGTCGCGGCCGAATCGGTGGTTCGGCGGCTGCCTGGGCCGAGTGGATCCGATGCGGTGCCCGGTGTGATGGTCGCTATAGCGAGCTGAACTGTGCTGACCGTACTACGGGCCGCCGTCGGCGGGTAGCTGCGGCAGCCGTCCGGTGTAGTGCGGGCCGTCCACGCCAGGCCGTGACCCTGTGAAGCCTCGACCGGTCCGGTAAATAACTATACGATAAAATACCAATGCGGGATCTGTCTTTTGGAGGGTGGGCACATGTTCGAAAGGTTCACCGACCGCGCGAGGCGGGTGGTTGTCCTGGCCCAGGAAGAGGCCAGGATGCTCAACCACAACTACATCGGCACCGAACACATCCTCCTGGGGTTGATCCACGAGGGTGAGGGTGTCGCCGCGAAGGCGCTGGAGTCGTTGGGGATCGCGCTGGAGGGCGTCCGCCAGCAGGTCGAGGAGATCATCGGCCAGGGTCAGCAGGCCCCTTCGGGCCACATCCCCTTCACCCCGCGCGCGAAGAAGGTGCTGGAGCTGTCGTTGCGCGAGGCGCTGCAGCTCGGGCACAACTACATCGGCACGGAGCACATCCTGCTGGGTCTGATCCGCGAGGGCGAGGGTGTCGCGGCGCAGGTGCTGGTCAAGCTGGGCGCGGACCTGAACCGGGTGCGTCAGCAGGTGTTGCAGCTGTTGTCGGGTTACTCGGGCGGCAAGGAGCCGGCGGAGTCCGGTGGCCGCGGTGAGGGCACCCCGTCGTCGTCGTTGGTGCTGGACCAGTTCGGGCGCAACCTGACCGCGAGTGCGCGGGAGGGCAAGCTCGACCCGGTGATCGGGCGCACCAAGGAGATCGAGCGGGTCATGCAGGTGCTGTCGCGGCGCACCAAGAACAACCCGGTGCTGATCGGCGAGCCCGGTGTGGGCAAGACCGCGGTGGTCGAGGGCCTGGCCCAGATGGTGGTCAAGGGCGAGGTGCCGGAGACGCTGAAGGACAAGCAGCTCTACACCCTGGACCTGGGTTCGCTGGTGGCCGGGTCGCGGTACCGGGGTGATTTCGAGGAGCGCCTGAAGAAGGTGCTCAAGGAGATCCGCACCCGCGGCGACATCATCCTGTTCATCGACGAGATCCACACCCTGGTCGGCGCGGGCGCCGCGGAGGGCGCGATCGACGCGGCCTCGATCCTCAAGCCGATGCTGGCGCGGGGCGAGTTGCAGACGATCGGCGCGACCACGCTGGACGAGTACCGCAAGTACGTGGAGAAGGACCCGGCGCTGGAGCGTCGGTTCCAGCCGATCCAGGTCGGCGAGCCGTCGCTGGAGCACACGATCGAGATCCTGAAGGGTCTGCGGGACCGGTACGAGGCGCACCACCGCGTGTCGATCACCGATTCGGCGCTGGTGGCGGCGGCGACGCTGGCCGACCGGTACATCAACGACCGGTTCCTGCCGGACAAGGCGATCGACCTGATCGACGAGGCCGGGGCGCGGATGCGGATCCGCCGGATGACCGCGCCGCCGGACCTGCGCGAGTTCGACGAGAAGATCGCCGACGTGCGTCGGGACAAGGAGTCCGCGATCGACGCGCAGGACTTCGAGCGGGCGGCGAAGCTGCGCGACGCGGAGAAGACGCTGCTGGGCCAGAAGGCCGAGCGGGAGAAGCAGTGGAAGGACGGCGACCTCGACGTCGTCGCCGAGGTCGACGACGAGCAGATCGCCGAGGTGTTGGCGAACTGGACCGGGATCCCGGTGTTCAAGCTCACCGAGGAGGAGACCACGCGTCTGCTCCGCATGGAGGACGAGCTGCACAAGCGGATCATCGGCCAGGTGGACGCCGTGAAGGCGGTCAGCCAGGCGATCCGCCGCACGCGGGCGGGGTTGAAGGACCCGAAGCGCCCGTCGGGGTCGTTCATCTTCGCGGGCCCGTCGGGCGTGGGCAAGACGGAGCTGTCGAAGGCGCTGGCGAACTTCCTGTTCGGCGAGGACGACGCGCTGATCCAGATCGACATGGGCGAGTTCCACGACCGGTACACCGCGTCGCGCCTGTTCGGCGCGCCTCCCGGTTACGTCGGTTACGAGGAGGGCGGGCAGCTCACGGAGAAGGTGCGGCGCAAGCCGTTCTCGGTGGTGTTGTTCGACGAGATCGAGAAGGCGCACCAGGAGGTCTACAACACGCTGTTGCAGGTGTTGGAGGACGGCCGGTTGACCGATGGCCAGGGTCGGACGGTGGACTTCAAGAACACCGTGATCATCTTCACCTCGAACCTGGGCACCTCCGACATCAGCAAGGCCGTGGGTCTGGGCTTCACCTCGGGTCAGGACACCGCGTCCAACTACGAGCGGATGAAGAACAAGGTCAACGACGAGCTGAAGAAGCACTTCCGGCCGGAGTTCCTCAACCGGATCGACGACATCATCGTGTTCCACCAGCTCACCCAGGACGAGATCATCAAGATGGTGGACCTGATGATCGCCCGCGTCGAGACGCAGTTGAAGAACAAGGACATGGCGATCGAGCTGACGGACAAGGCGAAGATGCTGCTGGCCAAGCGCGGGTTCGACCCCGTGCTCGGCGCCCGGCCGCTGCGTCGCACGATCCAGCGCGAGATCGAGGACCAGCTGTCGGAGAAGATCCTGTTCGGCGAGATCACCGCCGGCCAGGTCGTCGTGGTCGACGTGAACGAGTCCCTCGTGGAGGAAGCGGCGTTCACCTTCACCGGCCGGGCGGCCTCCCCGGTGGACCTGGTGCCGGCGGTCGAGTGAGGTACCCCCGGGCGCCCGCCATCCGATCGGGTGACGGGCGCTTCGGCCTGCCCGCACGAGGGCGCCGGACGGATGGATCGGCCCTGAATGATCCTGGACAACGGCTATAGAAACTTATAGCGTTCTGGTCCTGTGGCTGGTCCCCCCACATCCTTCGAAGCGGGACGGACTCTGGAGGTAATGCAGTGAGCAACCCCCGGGAGACTTACGAGTCGCTGAACCTCGAACCGAAGCCGATCCGGCCGCACATCCTCGCGGCGGCGACCGTGGTCTTCGGCGACGACTACTACTCGGGCCGGCGGGAGACGATCAACCTGTCCGGCTTCGTGCAGTTGAACAAGTGGCCGATGCCCGGCTTCGAGCACCGGGTGGACCAGAAGGGGTACGCCGAGTTCGACACCGAGCTCATCAGCGCCCCCGAGGTCGGCATCAAGGGCTTCAGCTACGAGCTGGACGACCGGATCCAGGTGCTGTCCAACCCGTTCCTGCCCAACACCGGCCACGTGCGCCAGATCGTGCCGGGCAAGAACTTCCCGGCCGAGTTCTACATCCGCCGGTTCGGCATCCTGGAGACCAGCACGCTGCGCCTCGCGCACCGCAACGTGATCGACATCCACGGTGTGGTGGACAGCGTGCCGCCGTTCAAGAAGCCGCTCACCGGTCCGTACCTGGGCAAGCCGCGCGGCGACGGCCCCTTCGACGTCGTGCAGGCGCCGAACGTGGTCCGCGGCACGACCCTGCCCGAGGCGTGGTACCCGGCCGACGACGAGAACCAGCCCGTCGGCCTCACGCCGACGGTGTTCTTCGCCGCCAGCGCGGGCCCGTGCATGTCCATGCTGGTCGACCCCTCCATGATCATGCAGGTGTCGCTGGAGGGCCGGATCGAGGTCGAGGTCAACGGCAAGACCGTCTCCATCGACCTGACCGGCGACCACAAGAAGGCCGCCGGCACCGAGCTGCTGCTGTTCGGCCCCGAGAAGCACACCGAGGGCAACGGCGTGCTGGCGCAGATGGCGCGGCTGGCCGTGGTCGGGCACAGCCCCGAGCTCGGCGGTCGGGTCATGCTGCGGGCGAGCTGGCCGCGGGTGTCCGGCGGCACGCTGGGCCAGGGCAACGAGGACAGCCTCAGCCGGGTGAAGTTCCCGGGTGACCTGCACCTCGACGCCGAGTTCGAGCTGGTGACGCCGAGCGCCACGCTGTACGCGGCCAACCCGGTGCACGTCAGCGGCAAGCTGAAGGACATGGAGGCCACCGGCACCGAGCTGTCCATGAGCGGCGCCGACGCGCCGATGGTGACCACGTCCGACGAGGTGAAGGCCCGGCTGACCGGCGTCCAGCTGGTCATGCGCGACGCCTTCGTCGGCGAGCACGCGGCCGTCAACATCTGAGACCGCTTGACAGTACGACCCGAAACTGGCTTTAGTTGAGTTTGACATAGCTACTGTTTCGGGACACGTTCACCGTTCCTCCCGGACGACCTGTTCGGGAGGAACGCCTTTTCCGGGGGAAGGCGCCCATGGACCAACGGCTTCTGTTGATGCACCAGGTGATGCTCGCGGACCGCCCCCGGCTGGACGCGTACGACCGGGCGCTGGCGTCGGTCGTCACGGCGGGTGACGTGGTGGCGGACGTCGGCGCCGGCACGCTGGTGCTGTCCATGCTGGCCCTGAAGCACGGCGCCGACCACGTCTACGCCGTCGAGGCGGACCCGGCGATGGCCGCCGTCGCGGAGCGGATCGTCGCCGACAACGACCTGCGCCACCGCGTCACCCTCGTCCAGGGCGACGCGCGCACCGCCAGGCTGCCGCAGCCGGTCGACGTGATCGTGTCCGAGATGATGGGCAACCTGGGGCCGGAGGAGCAGATGGTGGAGGTCCTCGGGTCCGTGGCCCGGCGCAACCTGCGCCCCGGCGGCGTGATCGTGCCGCGCCGGCTCACCACCCACCTCGCCGCCATCGAGTTCGACGAGGAGGGCTGGGGCATGTGGGGCGACGTCGTGCCCGGCTACCGCTTCGACTCGGTGCAGGAGTTCGTCGAACCGCAGCCGCAGCTGCACTTCTTCCAGCGGGAGCCCCGGTTCCTCACCGACCCGGTCGTGCTCTCCGACGACCCGATCGCGCCCGCGTCGACCAGCAGGCCGCACCGCGAGGTGCGGTTGCCGGTCCGCCGCGACGGTTGCCTCCAAGCGGTCATGGGCTACTTCACCGCCGAGCTGGCCGAGGGCGAGCCGCTGTCCAACTACCCGTCGTACCCCGGCTGCAACTGGGCGGTCTGGGTGTGGCCGCTGCGGCACACCGCGGTGGCGGCGGGCGACGAGATCAAGGTGGCCGTGGACGTGCCGCGTGGGCGTGGACAGGTGCGTGACGCCACCGCCTGGCGGCTGGACTGCGGCATCGTCAGGGGGAAGTGATGCCGTTCTCGGCCGGCACCGTGCGCGACATCCCCGTCCGCGCGCTGAAGTTGTGCGGCCTGACGTGGACGGGGGAGTTCCTGCTGTTCTCCGAGGCGGTGTCCAACCAGATCATGGCGCTGGACCCGTACAGCGGCCAGATCGAGCACCGCATCCCGTGCCCCGAGGTGCGCACCGACCTGACCACCATGGGCGGGCACCTGGTGCAGGTCGTCGGCGACCGGCGGGCGCTGCTGGTGATCGACCCGGACACGGCCCAGCCGATCCGGGAGATCCCGAACCCGCGGCCGGGGAACCTGCTGAGCGGGCTGGAGGCCACCCGGGAGGGTGTCTGGATGGGGTACGAGGACCTGCGGCGGATCGACCTGCGCGCCTACGAGGGCTTCCAGCTGCTGGACAGCATCGCGGTGTCCGGGCGCCCGGCGGGCGTGACGGTGTCGGACAGCTACCTGGTGTACGCCGATCACGCCACGTCGACCATCAACGTGGTGGACATCGAGGAGCGCCGCGAGATGGCGTCGTTCTCGGTCGCGGGCAACCCGACCGGGATCACCTGGGACGGCACCCGGATCTGGTACTGCGACTACACGACGTTGCAGCTGCGGGCGATCGAGGTGCCCGGAGTCGACAAGACCTGAACCAGGGAGGGGAATGCCCGTGGTGCTCGTGCGCACGAGCCGCGAGGACGAGCCGCCCGGGACGGTCGCGCTCGTGCTGCGGGCGGCCCGCGTCCTCCTGCTCACCGCCGCGGTGCTGGCGCCGGTCGGCCTGGCCTGGCTCGTGGTGGCGGTGGTGCGGGGGCGCGCGGCGGCGCAGCGGCTGGCGTGGCCGCGACTGGTGGCGTTGCTGATGCGGTTGGGGCCGACGTTCGTCAAGGCCGGGCAGGTGCTGGGCACCCGGCGTGACCTGCTCCCACCGGCGTTGTGCGACGAGCTGGCGACGTTGCAGGACTCGGTGACCCCGCTGACGGCGGCCGAGACGCGGGAGGCGTTGGCCGACGTCTACGGCGCCGAGCTGGACGCGCTGTTCGCCGAGGTGGACTACGAGCCGGTGGCGAGCGGCAGCGTCGCGTGCGTCTACAAGGCCCGGTTGACGTCCGGTCGTGAGGTGGCGCTGAAACTGCGGCGGCCCGGGATCGAGCGGGTGATGCGGCAGGACCTGGACCTGATGCGGCGGGGCGCGGCGCTGATGGCCCGGTTGCCGCTGCTCCGCGGTGTTCCGGTGATGCCGGTGGTCGCCGGCATGTGCGACGCGGTGCTCGGGCAGCTGGACTTCGAGCGGGAGGCGGCGAGCCTCGACCGCCTGCGCGCGGACCTGTCCGTGGTGCCCCGGGTGTGGGTGCCGAAGGTGGTGCCGGCGGCGTGCCGGCCGCGGTGCATCGCCATGGAGTTCATCCACGGCCTGGACATCGGCGCGCCGTCCCGGTGCTCGGACGCCTCGCGGCGGAAGTTCGCCTCCTCCGGGCTCACCGCGATCTACGAGATGCTGTTCGTGAACGGCTTCGTGCACTGCGACATGCACCCCGGCAACCTGTACTTCACCGAGTCCGCCCAGGTGGTGGTGCTCGACGCGGGGTTCAGCGTGCAGCTGAGCGAGCGGCTGCGGCTGCTGTTCGCCGACTTCTTCATGAACATGGCCATCGGCGACGGCGACAAGTGCGCCGCGATCGTGGTGGAGAGCTCCGCCGAGGTCGGGCCGGACGCGGACGTGGCCGGGTTCCTGGCCCGGATGGCGGACCTGGTGCGGCGCAGCCACGGGTTGCCGGCGCGGGACTTCAGCCTGATCGCGTTCGCCACCGGGATGTTCGACCTCCAGCGGCGGCACGGCATCCACGCCGCACCGGAGCTGATCTTCCCGCTGCTGTCGCTGCTGGTGATCGAGGGGACCATCCGCGAGCTGGACCCGGACGTCGACTTCCAGGCGCTGGCCCGGCCGGTGCTGATGAAGGGCCGGTTCGGTTCTCGTTGATGTGTTGTTTCGGAAGTGGGTTCGCCGTCAGGGTTCCGGCGAAGTCGTTAGGGAAGACGACAAGACGGGCACTCACATGATCAACCAGAGCGCCGTGCCCGCCCCACACCCAGCACCGGAACAGCACAAACGACCTTGCCGGAAACCTGGGGATCGCCGTGAGGTCGAATTCACACGTCCGTGCGGGCCGATGACGGATCGTGGCATTATCGGCCGTTTCCCATACCTGCTCGGGTGATGATGTGCGAATGCTTGTTCGACTATTGTTCTGGGTATGGGTGTTGTGCCGGTGTTGTTGACCGAGGATGACGTGTTCGCCGCCGTTGCGGAGGTTGAAGCGTCGATTCGGGCATTGCACCGGCGGCGGTTGGAATTGCTCGCCGAGGTGGTGCGCTGCGGGTACGACCTGGATTCGTACCGGGCCTTGGTGCGGGCGAATCCGGCGGAGGTGAAGCAGTGGGTGGCGCAGGTGGGGTTGTTCCTGCCGTCGGTCACGCCGACCGGGCAGCCATTGCCGCCCCTGTGCCCGGTTGCCGGTGCCGCGTTGGTGGAAGGTGAGCTGGCGGACGGCCATCTGCGGGAGTTGACGCGGGCGGTCGGGACGCTGGAGCTGCCGGACTGGTCGGAGGAGGTTCTGGTCGAGGCGGCGCGGTCGGTGGAGCCGAAGGTGGTCCGGCAGCTCGCCGACCGCATCCGGGACCGGGTGGAGCAGGACGCGGTGGACGAGCTGGATGAACCGGCGGCGGAGCCTGCGGATGTGCTGTACGTGCGGGGTCTGCCGGGTGGGCGGGTGGAGTTCCGGGGTGAGTTGTCGGCGGAGTCCGGGGCGCGGTTCACCGCGATGCTGGAGCCGTTGTCCGTGCCGCGTCCGGAGGGTCCGAAGGATCGGGCGCATCGGTTGGGTGAGGCGTTCGCGGATGTGGTGTCGCTGGCGTCGCGGTCGGGTGACCTGCCGTCCGAGGCCGGGGAGCGTCCGCACATCAGCGTGACGGTGGATGTGGAGACGCTGCGGCGTGGGGTGGGGCACGCGGTGCTCGACGGGGACCGCTATGTGAGTGCGGCGCAGGCGCGGCGGATCGCGTGCGACGCCAAAGTGATTCCGGTCGTGATGGGTGGCGATTCCGAGGTGGTGGATCTGGGTCGGACGAAGCGGACGGTGAGTGTGGCGCAGCGCAAAGCGCTGCACGCCCGGGACCGGGGATGCGCTTTTCCGGGGTGTTCACGGCCACCGAAGTGGTGCGACGCGCATCATGTGCGGCATTGGTCGGAGGGTGGGGACACCGACCTCGGGAACCTCGTTCTGCTGTGCCGCGCGCATCACACGCTGGTGCACCACTCACGATGGCGGATCACCATGACCGGCGGTGTTCCGACGTTCATTCCGCCGCGACACGTCGACCCGGCCCAGAGGCCCCGGCAGAACCTGCTCCACCGACCACCCCTGCCCATCGCGGCGTGAACAGGCAGAGGCGCCGCGACGCCGGCGACCGGTCAGAGCCAGCGGTCGCCGTGCAGGACGTCGTCCAGCCGGATCGCCTTGAAGCGGCGGGCGGCGAAGTCGCAGTACCAGAGGCTGTAGCCGTCCCACGCCATCCCCGTCGGCCGGCCCTCGACCCGCGCCGTGCCGACGACCTGCTCCGTCGTGGTGTCCACGGCACGCACCAGGCCCGTCTCGAACTCGCCGTACACGACCGTCCGGTTGACGCAGGTCATGCCGGACGGCGTGCCCACGATCGGCATCTCCCGCCGCACCGTCATCGTCTCGAAGTCGCGCAGTTGCAGCACGGCCGGCTCGCGCAGGCACATCCACATGCCGGCCGCGGTCATCTCCGCGCCGCACAGCCTGCCGCTCGCCGGCTCGACCGGCTTGGTGCCGACGACCTCGCCCGACTCCGGGTCGACCAGCACGAACCGCTTGGGCCTGCCACCGATCTGGCACAGCAGGCTGTCGTGGTAGGTCAGGTCCGCCCGGACGCGGGAGCACTCCAACTCCCGCTCCACGTCGCCGTACCGCGGGTCGACCGCCCAGATCCGCCCGGCGTCCTGGTCGGAGTGCCACAGCAGGCCGTCCGACCACGTCAGGCCGCACATGTACGCCCCTGGCGACGGCAGCGAGCGCACCACCGGGACGGTCGTGGGCGATGTGGTCACGGCGCCTCCTCCAGCCACAGGTTCGACAGGTCGAACCACCGGTCGATGGTGGGCATCGGGATCGCGTTGCGGACCCGCTTGCCCTTCAAGTGCGGGATGGTGGGCGCGTGCTCCAGGACCGGCACGATCGCCGCGTCCCGCATGACCAGCACGTCGATCTCGTGCCACGCCTGGTACGCCCGCTCGTGGTCGGTGGTCGCCAGTGCTTCCTCGATCAGCCGGTCCACCTCGGGGTTGCTGTAGCACCCGTAGTTGCTGGTGCCCCGGTTCCGGTTGGTCTGGAACATCGGCTGGAGGAACGAACGCCCGTTGTCGCCGAACCAGTCGGGCGTCCACGACGGCGCGCTCAGGTCCCAGCTGCCCGCCTCGGCGTGCGCCGGGTCCTGGAGGTACGCGTAGTAGTGGGCGTGCCCCAGCGACAGGAAGTCGACCGCGATCCCGGCCCGCTCCAGGTCGTGGGCGAGGGACTTGGCGACGTCGGGGTTGGCGTCCACGTCCCGGTGCAGGATCGTCAGCGCCAGGCCGTCGGGGTAGCCGGCCTCGGCCAGCAACCGGCGGCACCGGTCGGGATCGCCCCGGTCGCCCGGCGTCGGGTACAGGTCGAACGGGACGTACCCGTCGTTGCCGGGCGGGATCGCCGACCGCGCGGGACGCATCACGGTGCCCGCCGCGAGCTTGTCGTAGATGTCCAGGATCGCCATCTTGTCGACGGCGTGCGCCAACGCCCGCCGCACCTCCGGCCGGGCCAGCGCGCCGCCGTTGTTCGGGCTCGCGGTGTTGAACACGACGTACGGGTTGAGCGCGTAGCCGAGGTCGTTGCCGGGGTCGGTGGGGTTGGCGTCGTAGGGCTCGGTGACCGGCGACGCCCACGACAGGTCGGCCTCGTCGGCGATGATCTTCCGACCGACCGCGACCGGGTCCGCGTGCTCCATGGTGACCTCGACCGCGTCGACGTGCTGGTTGCGCACGCCGTCGGTCGCCTTGTCCCAGAACGGGTTGCGCTCCATCCGCAGGAACCTGCCGTGGTCGTAGTCCACCAGCCGGTACGGGCCGTTGGAGCGCACCTCGCGGCGGAAGTCCGGCCCGTCGGGCACCAGCGCGTCGTACTCCACCGGCGCGGCCGACGCGAACGGCATCGACAGGATGTTCAGGAAGTCCGAGGCCGGCTTCACCAGCTCGAACACCAGCGTCCGGTCGTCCGGCGCGCGGATGCCCTCGATCTCGTGCGCGTTCTGGAACGCCGCCAGCTCGGCCGGGGTCGCGTCGGGGTGCGGCACCGCCTCCGCGTAGGCCGCGGCGAACTCCGCCATGCCCCGGATGGTGCTGGTGAAGTACCGGATCGCGCCCGCGCCGCAGACCGGGTTGCACATCCGCTTGAAGCCCCGGATGAAGTCGTGCGCCGTCACCTCGCGCGGCGGCGTCGTGTCCCACAGCACGCCGGGGCGCAGCCGGATCGAGTAGGTCAGGTGGTTCGCCGCCAGCCCGGTGTTGTCCGTGGTCGGCACCTCGACCGCGACGTCGGGCACCGGCGTGATCGCGCGCCAGTCCTTCAGGTCCTTGACCGCCGGGTAGGTGAACAGCTGCCGGGCGAACAGGCGGATGATCTGGTGGCCGAGGGCGTAGTAGGCCGACGCCGGGTCCACGTGGTCCATGCTGCCGGGCCCGTAGAGCCGGAGCGTGCCACCCCGGTGAACTCCGTCCTGCCGCGGCTCGCTGCTGCTCATCTGCTCGGGACCTCCAGGATCGGGCCGGTCAGGACATCTCGTCCGCGAGTCGGACCGTGGTCTTCAGCGTGCGGTCGACCTCGTCGTGGTGGTCGACCAGGTGGGTGCGGTCCGGGCCGCGCGGTGGAGGTGCGGCGATCCGGAGCCGGTGCTGGAAGTCACGGTCGATCCCTCCGTGCGACAGGACGGACCTCATGAAGCTATATGAAGTTCAACTGAATGCGGAAGGGGCCGTACGGGTGCCCCGGTCGGTGACGGCGTAGTCGTTGCCCGCGTACCAGTCGCCGCGCCCCCGGGGCAGCAGGTCCAGTACGTTCCACACCGGACTGAGCAGGTCGATGGCGCGCTCGGAGCCGTCGAAGTGGTTGGCCGGCAACGAGTAGAAGTGCCGGACCTCATCGCCTTCCTTGCGCAGCACGCTCACCATGGGCCGCTGGGAGCCGTCCGGGTACTCGGCGTTCATGTCCGCGTTGAACGTCGTGCCGTGGCTGGACAGGATCCGCACGCCGTCCCACTCCCGCAGGTCGGCCCAGGCTCGCAGCTTGTCCAGGGGCGCCTTGCCGATCACGACGAACGCCGTGTGCCGCGCGAGGTGCGTCGTGACGCCGCGCAGCCCGTCGACCCAGAGCGAGCACATCGGGCAGGCCTCGTCGGCGTCCGGCGCGAACATCAGGTGATAGGTGAACAGGGTGTCGTGGTCACCGAACAGGTCGCGCAGCGGCGTGCGGACCGGGCCGTCCGAACCGTCCTCGGTCAGCAGGTACTCGCCGAGCACCGGTCCGGGCGGCATCGCCCGACGTGCCGCCGCGACCGCTTCCACCTGGTCGCGCAGCGCGCGTTCGGCCTTGGCCAGCTCGACCCTGGCGGCCCGGTGCTCCGCACTGGCGCCCTCCGGCCAGAACGGTGGCACGGCCTGCTCGTCGGTGCCGCTCATCGCGTGGAACCCTCCTGTGACGTCGCACAAGGGCGGTCGATCGGGCGCCGACCGCCGCCTTCGAGGAAGTGCAGCCAAAGGGTTGCACATCGCCTGGCGGCCCACAACGGCCTCAATCGAGTGATCCGACGTCGACCTGTCCGCGCAGGTCCTCGGGGAGGGTCGGGGTGCGGAGCAGCCGGTCGAACCGGTCGGCGACGGTCTCGTCCCGGGGCCGTGCCGCCAGCCACTCGCCCACCAACCGCCTGCCCTCGACGTAGCTGACGGTGTACGCCCGCCAGAGCGGATCGGTCAGGAAGCGGACCATGTGCCTGGCCCGCTGCTCCGGCACCAGCAGCCAGCGGCCCAGGTAGTCGGTCACCTCGTCGACCGGCGCGCCCCGGTCGTGCAGCATGATCGCCGCGTCCTGCCGCGCGCCCATCAGCTGCCACCACCACCACATCACCGCCTCCACCCGCTCGCCGTCGACCCGGATCCCCTGCCCGGCCAGGACCTCCGCCGTCCACGCGCCCCAGCCGTCGCCGAGCGAGGCGTCCAGCGCCAGTTCGGCCATGCCCTCGGCGACCAGGCACTGCGGCGTGTTGACCAGCACGAGCGCGTGCTCACCCTCCCCGCGTTCCGCGACCAGTCCCGCTTCCTTCAAGCAGTGCTCGGTGTGGTGGCCGGGGTACGACTCGTGGGTGGCGAGCAGGGGGAGGGCGGCGAGGTTGCGGCCGGCCTGGGAGTCGAGCATGACCAGCGAGCGGTAGCCGCCCAGGTAGCGGTTGAAGGCGTGCCAGGGCTTGTCCCGCACGACCTCGTAGCGGACGTGCTCGTCCTCGGGCAGTCCGTGCCGCGCGCGGACCAGCGGACGCAGTTCGTCGGACACCGCCCGCACCGCCCGTTCCAGGTGTTCGGGGCCGACGGTGTTGGCCTCGTGGAACCGTTCGAGCCGTGCGCGCAGGTCACCCGTGCCGGGCAGCAGCGCACGGATGCCGTCGTGCGCCTCGGCGTAGCGGTCCGGGTCGCCCAGCCCGGCGTCGACCTGGAAGTACGCCCGCACCTCGGCGTGGAACGGCACCGGCTCGCCGGACAGCCGCAGCGCGGCGCACCGCATCGCCACGACGTGCGCGCGCAGGAACCGCTTGCGCTCCGCCGAGAGGCCGCAGTCCGTGACGCGGTCGAGGAGTCCGGTGGCCTCCTGCACGAGGTCCGCCGGTGTCGGGAGGGGTTCGTCGTCGACCTGCCGGCGCAGCGCCGGGTCGCCGAACCAGCAGTCCACGTAGCCGTCCGCGAGTCGGCCCAGGCGCAGGCCGAGCCGCAGGTAGGCCCGTACTTCCGGCTCGTCCATAGACCCTCCGGTCCGTTATACGTTGATGAACGTATGTCCGTGGAAGTCTGCCTCTGGCCACTTCACCCGTTTACCTGCTTTAGTAACATATAACAACTGCTACGGTCGTGTCGGATCTTGGCGACAGCTGGGGGCGTTGGTCGGTGTTCGAGGCGATGGTGGACCTGGTGCGTCGCCCCGGTGCGCTGCGCGTCCGGCTCGACCACGACTTCTGCCGCGACGTCGCGGACGTCCACGAACGGGCGCCGACCCTGGCGCTGGACGAGGACTTGGCCCGGGGCTACCACGTGCTGCAACGCGAGAGCCGCGCGCAGTTCGACCAGCTGGTGGCGGGTGGGCTGCGGGTCGTGCCGTGGCGCGGCGCCGGCCTGCCGTACCGGAACTCCACCGAGCTGCGCCGGGAGGTGCGCGACACGCGGCTGCTGAAGCTGCACCTGACCAGGGACGGCCACGGACCGGAGGGCGGCGCGTCGGACGACCACCCGATGCGGGCGTTCTCGGGAGTCGAGGTCGACGGCGTGCGGTTGTGCCACAACGACGTGTTCCGCGTGGTGCACGACGTCATCGGGCACGTGGCGTTCGACAACGGCTTCGGGCCGCGCGGCGAGTTCAAGGCCACCTACCTGCACATGCTGATGTACCCGGAGGCGGCGCACCCGGTGCTGTTCACCGAGCAGGTGGGCCAGATCTGCTGGTTCTTCTTCGGCCCGCACCTGCGCGACGCCACCGGGGCGCTGCGCCCGCCGGACGACCCGGACCACGTGCCCGCCGACCGGCGGCCCTACCCCGAGCAGAAGGTGTTCGCGTTCGACCGGCACTACCTGGAGCGGTTCACCGCCCTGTTCACCACGGAGGAGGAACGATGAGCCAGGTGCTGTCCCTGCGCGACGACTTCCCGCTGCTGCGCGGCGAGGACGCGCCGGTGTACCTCGACAACGCCGCCACCACGCAGAAACCCCAGGTCGTCCTCGACGCGATCATGGACTACTACCGCACCGCGAACAGCAACGTCGGTCGCGGCCACCACCGGCTCGCGCTGGCCGCGACCGACCGCTACGAGGGCGCCAGGGCGGTGGTCCAGCACGCGATCGGCGCACGTGAGCCGGAGGAGGTCGTGTTCACCGCGAACGCGACGGACGCGACCAACCTCGTCGCGGACGTCGTCGGCAGGCGGGTCGTGGGCCGTGGCGACCAGGTCGTGGTCAGCGGGATGGAGCACAACAGCAACCTCCTGCCGTGGCGGCGGCTGTGCGACGAGGTCGGCGCGGAGCTGGTGGTCGTGCCGGTCGGTCCGGGCGGGCGGATCGAGCGGTCCGAGTTCGCCGCCGCGATGGGGCCACGGGTGCGGATCGCGGCCGTGTCCCACGTGTCGAACGTGCTCGGCACCGTCAACCCGGTGCGGGAGCTGGCCGCCGAGGCGCACCGCCACGGCGCGATCGTGCTGGTCGACGGCGCGCAGGCGGTCGCGCACCTGCCGGTCGACGTGCGCGACCTGGACGCCGACTTCTACTGCTTCTCCGGCCACAAGGCGTACGGGCCGATGGGCGTGGGCGTGCTGTACGGCAAGCGGGAGCTGCTGGACGACATGGCGCCGTTCCGGGTGGGCGGCGGCACGGTCAAGGGCGTCAGCCACACCGAGCCGGTGCGGTACGTCCCCGGTCCCGCGCGGTTCGAGGCGGGCACGCCCGACGTGGCCGGTGCGATCGGGCTGGCGGCGGGCCTGGAGTACCTGCTCGGCCTCGGCTGGCCCGCGATCCGGGCGCACGACGAGGGCTTGGTCGCAGCCACGTTGGAGGCCGTCGCCGACCTGGACCACGTGGACGTGGTGGGCGACCCGGGCGCCACGCCGTGCGGCATCGTCTCCCTGTCCGTGCGCGGCATCCACCCCTACGACGTGGGCGGGCACCTGGACGCCCACGGCATCGCGGTCCGCTGCGGCGTGCACTGCGCCAGCACGTTCCTGGACAGCCTCGGTCTGGTCGGCACGGTCCGCCTGTCGTTCGCCGTCTACAACACGCCGGAGGAGATCGAGCTGGTCCGCTCGGCGCTGAAGACGGTCGAGCCCGGACCGTGGACCGCCGACCACCCCACCGAGCGCTTCCTCTGACCCCGACCGAGGTCCCCATGCCCACGGAGTCCATGCACACGGAGGTCTTATGACGGCCGCGGAGTTCGACCCCGTCCGCTTCAAGGAGCAGCAGCGGGTCACCTGGGACGCCATCAGCGCCGGGTGGCTGGCCGTGATCGAGACGTTCGAACGCGGCGCGTCGGTGGTGACGGACCGGCTGCTGGACCTCGCCGGGGTGGCGCCGGGCATGTCCGTGCTCGACGTCGGGACCGGGCTGGGCGAGCCCGCGCTCTCCGCCGCGGCCGTCGTCGGCCCGACCGGCCGGGTGGTCGGCGTCGACCTGTCACCCCGGATGGTCGACCTGGCCGCCCACCGGGCCGCCGGGTTCGACAACGTGGAGTTCCTGGTGGGCGACGTCGAGTCGCTCGACCTGGTCGGCGGTGACTTCGACGTCGTGCTCAGCCGGTGGGGGCTGATGTTCGCGCCCGACCGCCGGGCGGCCTTCCGGTCGCTGGCCACCGCGCTCCGACCGGGCGGGGTGCTGGCCGCGTCCACGTGGGGGCCGCCCGAGACCGCGCCGATGATGTCGCTCGGCTTCGGCGTGCTGGCCAGGCGACTGGAACTGGCCGCGCCACCGCCCGGGACGCCCGGCCCGTTCAGCATGTCCGACGCGGACGCGCTGGTGGCGGAGGTCGCCGCGGCCGGGTTCGCGGATGTCGCCGTCACGGCGGTCGAGGTGCCGTTCGTGCTGAACTCGGCCGAGGCGTACGCGGTGTTCAACAAGGCGGTGACGCCGCCGGGGCTGCGGCAGTTGATGCGGGAACGGCTGGGCACCGACGACGACCCCTCGCTGTGGGCCGAGGTCGGCGCCGCGGTGGCCGGGCGTCAGGGGCCGGACGGTCGGGTCGAGCTGCCCAGCAGGGCGCTGTGCCTGCGGGCCACTGCTCCGGTCGAGTAGCCTTTCGGGTGATCTACACGCCCGCGCATGTCGTGTGCCGCAGGGGGTGATCACCGGGGGAAGGTAAACCTTCACGTGGCCTATGCAGCGGAGATCAGTCGCGCCAACCCGTCGTGCTTCGTGTTCCTGGTCGACCAGTCCGCGTCGATGACCAACCCCATCGGGGGCGGCGGGGGACAGCGCAAGGCGGACGTGGTGGCCGACGCGATCAACCGGCTGCTGGCCGAGCTGAGCGTGAAGTGCGCGAAGGAGGAAGGCGTCCGCGACTACTTCCACATCGCCGTCATCGGGTACGGGTACACCGTCGGCTCGGCGTTCACGGGTCCGCTCGCCGGCCGTGACCTCGTGCCGCTGAGCCAGGTGGCGGACAAGCCCGCGCGGGTGGAGAAGCGGACCAAGAAGGTGCCGGACGGCGCGGGCGGGCTGGTGGAGACGACCACCCGGTTCCCGGTCTGGGTGGACCCGGTCGCCAACGGCGCGACACCGATGTGCCGGGCGCTGGCGCGGGCCGAGTCGCTGGTGTCGGAGTGGGTGGCCCGTCACCCGGACTGCTTCCCGCCGATCGTGCTGAACCTGACCGACGGCGAGTCCACCGACGGCGACCCGGTCGGCCCTGCCTGGGCCGTGCAGACGCACGTGAGCGCGGACGGCGCGGCGTTGCTGTTCAACCTGCACGTCTCGGCCGCCAACGCCGTTCCGGTGACGTTCCCGGAAACCGACGCGGCCCTTCCGGACGCCTACGCGCGCACCTTGTTCGGCATGTCCAGCCCGCTGCCGCCGCACATGCGGTTCTACGCGTTGCAGCAGGGCATGTCGGTCGGCGACACGACGCGGGGGTTCGTCTACAACGCGGACATCACCTCGTTGGTCCAGTTCCTGGACATCGGGACGCGTGCGACGGACCTTCGCTGAGCACCGGCATGGTCGTCTCCTCGCTCCGCGTGCCCAAGCACGGCAACTCCGTGGCGGAGTGCGAGGACGCGGGGCACGTCCTCGACCCGGTTCCGGGGCTCGTGTGCGCGGCGGTGGCGGACGGGGCGTCGGAGAGCCTGCTCGCGGGTGAGTGGGCCGACCTGCTCGCGCGATCGGTCAACGACGCCGTTCGAGCTGACGAGTGCGTGGCGCGGGACGCGGACCGCTTCGCGTCGGCGCTGGTGGGAGCGGGGGAGGCGTGGGACGGCTGGCTCTCCGCGTACGTGGCGCGGCGTGAGGCCGACGGCCGTCCGATCGCCTGGTACGAGCAGCCCAAGCTGGACCGGGGTCCGCACGCCACCGTGCTCGCCGCGCGGTTCTGCGCCGATCCGTCCGGGACCCGGTGGGCCGCCGCCGCGTTGGGCGACAGCTGCCTGTTCCACGTCCGGGCCGATCGGCTGCTGCTCGGGTTCCCGGTGGAGTCGTCCGAGGCGTTCTCCAACTCGCCGGGGCTGGTCAACGCGTTCAACCGGGATCAAGAGCTGCTGGCGAGGCACGTGCGGACGGCGTCCGGTCGTGCGGAGGACGGCGACCAGTTCTTCCTCTGCACCGACGCGCTGGCCGCGTGGTTCCTCGGCGCGGTCGAACGGGGTGACCGGCCGTGGCACGAGCTGTGCGACCTCACGCGGTCCGGTGATCTCGACGGGTTCGGGGAGTGGCTGCGGGTGGCGCGCGGGAAGGGGGTGATGCGGAATGACGACGTCACCGTCGTTCACGTGGACCTCGGATGACGAGCCCGTCCGTTCATTCCCCTCCGGTGCGACCTACGTCGAGGCGCTGCAGAACACCGGGTTGTGCTTCCGGGGCACCGACCTCGCCGGGGCGGAGGTGCGGACCGACGCGCTGGGCCGGCCCCGCGCGATCTCGGGCAACTTCGCCGGCGTCTTCTCCCTGACCGTCGACGGCGCCCGCTATGCGATCAAGTGCTTCACCCGTGAGGCGCCGGAGCAGGCGACCCGCTACCGCGCCGTGGGCGAGCACCTGGCGCGCCTGGACGACGACTGGACGGTCGGCTTCGACTACCTCGGCCGCGGCATCATGGTCGAGGGCTCCTGGTACCCCGTGCTGCGGATGGAGTGGGTGGAGGCCGTCAGCCTCATCCGCTGGATCGACCGGAACGTCGACGACCCGGCGGCCCTGGCCGACGTCGCCGCGCGGTTCGCCCGGCTGGTCGCCGACCTGGCCGCGTCCGGCGTCGGGCACGGCGACCTCCAGCACGGGAACCTGCTGATCACCGACGACGGCGCGGTGAAGCTGGTCGACTACGACGGCATGTACGTGCCCGCGCTCGCCGGGCTGCCCGCCGCCGAGACCGGGCACCGCAACTACCAGTCGCCGGACCGGACGGCGGCCGAGTTCGGGCCGGAGGTCGACCGGTTCTCGTCGTGGGTCGTGTACCTGTCGTTGGTGGCGCTGGCGGTCGACCCGTCGTTGTGGCGGCAGCTGCGCGACGAGGACGCCGAGCACCTGCTGCTGGCCGAGTCGGACTTCACCGACCCGGCGTCGTCGTTCCGGCTGGCCACCCTGACCGGTCATGCGGACGCCCGGCTGCGCGCGCTCGCGGTGCGCTTCCAGGACATCCTGCTCCACCACCGCGCCGCGGCCCCGCCGCTGGAACCGCTCGACCTGGTCGACGCCGTGGCTCCCGCCCTCCCCGTGCTGCCGTCGTGGATGGCGGAACGCGTCGAGCCGCACGTGCCCGCCCCGCCGCCCTCCACGCGGTTCTCCGGGGGTTCGCGGGCCTCGACCGCGTCGGCGTGGGCGTTGTCGGCGCTGTTGCCGCTCGGCGTGCCGGCGGCGATCTTCGTGGACGAGTCGTTGCTGGCGGTCGACGTGCTGGCGTGGACGGCGTTCACGGTGTCCGGCTACCGGCGTCAACCCGAGCGCCTACGGGCCCGTGCGGCGCGTGCCGAGCGCAAGCGGCTCTTGCGTGCGCGGAAGGCCGCCGAGGACGAGGTCGCCCGGCTGGAGCAGGAGACCGGGCGGATCGTGCGGGCGGCCGAGGAGTCCAAGGCCGAGCAGGACTTCCGGCGGCGGGCCTTCCAGCAGCGGTACAACCTGCTCATCGGGTCGCACCAGCGGGCGGTGAAGGAGCGACTCGACCGGATCGACCGGGAGCGGCAGGCGTTGGCGGCCCGTCTGCACCTGGAGGACCAGCGGTTGCTGGTCCTGCGGCAGAAGGATCACGTGCGTGCTTGTTTGGCGAAGTTCCCTCTTCGGAGCGCCGACATCGAGGGTGTGTGGCCGGCGCTGGTCGACCGGCTCGAAGACGCCGACATCCGGACCGCCGCGGACTTCGTCGGCATCCGGTACGACACGCACGGTCCCGAGCGCGTGGCGATCTTCGTCCTGGTCGACGGCAGGGGCGTGCGTGTCGCCGGGATCGACGAGGTGAAGGCCGGGCTCATCGACCAGTGGCGTGAACGGCTGACGGCCGAGGCCACGCAGACCCGGCCGTCGTCGTCGACGCCCGAGCAGCAGCAGGTGCTCCGGGACCGGTTCGCCGCCGAGAAGACCGTCCTCGACGCCCGCTACCAGCGGGTGCTGGCCGAGGCGGAGATGACGACCCGGGGGCTGCGGGCGTCCCTGCGCGTGGAGCAAGCGGCGTTGGCCGAGGAGATGAAGGCCGCCAACTCCGCCACCGCCCGCGCCCGCGCCGACCACGACCGCGCGGTGGCGGAAGCCGCCGTCACCCTGGAACGCACCCGCAAGGCGACGTCCGCCGCCATCGCCGAAGCCGCCACGTTCCAGCCCATCACCTACCGCCGCTACCTCCGGTTCCTCCTCACCGGCAGGAGGTGACCGTCAGGACGGCTCCGCTCCGACGAGGGCGCGCAGGCCGTTCCGACCTCACTCGTCCTGGTTCCGCCGAGTGCCGAACGCGCTGCGGAGTTGGTCGCGGACTCGGCGGCCGGCCAGCTGGACGGGTGTGACCACCGAGCTGTGCACCCGGCGGGCGGGGGCCACTACCGCTGCCTGCCACGCGCGCCTGGTCAGCCGGACCGCGGGGGCCAGGATGGTGCGGCCGACCCACCTCGCCGGGGTGACTGCCAGCGCGTGGAACGCCTGCTTCGCGAACCGCCACAGCGGGAGCGCCACGCGGCGGCCGGCCCACCCGCAGACGGCTCGGATCGCCCGGCCGAGCAGTGCCAGCCCTCGTCCCACCTTGCGGAACGCCCAGATCACGGCGGAGGTGAAGAGCCGCAGCAGCCACCACAGGCCGTTGCCGACCGCCTTCGCGGTCAGGACCACGACGTTCCGCCACACCCAGCGCAGGCCGTTGCCGATCGTGCGGGCGGTCGGGACGACGGCGTTCCGCCACACCCACAGCAGGCCGTTGCCGAACGCCCGGGTCGCGCGCACGACCACCTCCAGCCACAACCACCGCACCGGTGCCACGACGAGCACCCGCCGGCACCACGCCAGCGGCACCGTCAGCGCACGCACCGCCCATTCCAACGCATCGCCCACAAACGTGACCGCCGCGCGCAGCCGACGCCGGACCGGATCGAGCAGCCGCCGCAGACCACGTCCCGCCGGCCGCACCGCGAACCGACCCAGCGCGCGGAACACCCACCGCACCCCGTCGACCAGCGCCCTCAGCCCACGCCCCACCAGTTCGGCCACCGCCCGCAGGAACACCCCGGTCGGCCTGAGCACGTGCCGAACAACCCCACGGCCGAGCGCGACCAGCCCTCTGCCGAGCGCACCGAACACCCGCCGCAGCCCGTCACGCAAGAACCGCAGGAACACCCCGGTCGGCTTGATCAGGTACCGCACCAACAGCCGTCCGATCGCGCGCGACCCGGCACCGATCGCGCCGAACACCCACCGCACGCCCGCGCCGACGGGGACGACCACCCGCCGCCACAGGAACCGGGTCAGCGCGCCGCCGGAAGTCCACGCCCGGCGGAGCACACCGGCCAGCGGCCGGAGCAGCAGGCGTCGGGCGGTCCACCCGACCGCCTTGACCCACTCCCACGCGAACCGCACCGGCAGCACGATCAGCACGGCTATGACGCGCGCCACCCACACCGCCCAGCGCGGCGGCGGGTCACCCTCGACGTTGTCGCTCCCGGTCACGGCCAATAGACGCACGACCATGGAGGTCGGTGCCATCAGCGCTGGTCACAACCAGGGCACGACCACCGGTACCGGCACGACGGAGCCACGACGCCCTCGACCGCGGACCGCCCGCGGTCTGCCCCGACAAAGTTGAGCAATCAATTGAAAGTGGAAATCCGCAGATACCGGGACCTCGGATACCGGGGTCGCTGAACCCGCCGGCACGCCGCCTCGGGCCAGTGTCCGCGAAGCGACGGAAATGAGGGGCAAGGTCGCCGCGCGGACTGTCCAAATCGGCTTGACAACACCGGACGAGTGCGTCCGATCATGGTGAAGTGGCCGCCGTGGACGATCCCGGTGAACGTTCATCGGACCACCGGATACCGTCTTCACGCTCCTCATTGGATGGCTATGTGCGGACATCGAGGGAAACTTTGGGCTACAGGCCGAACTTCGGGCCTTGTGGTCACGACGCCCCGGAGGCATGGTGGGGTTACGTACCTCACACCGTCGATCGTGTCGATCGCGCCCGCGCGGGGCTCTGATCGGCTAACTCCTTGGTGTGCCAGGCAAGAAGCCCGGCAACCGCCTCGGCGGGCGATACGGCTCGACCCTGCGACCGACCTGCGGGATCGCACCGCGGAACCCGTCGGCGACCGCCGCCGGCGGCGTCGACATACAAGATCAACCGGCCGGAGCCGGCTGCCGATATCACAACCCGTTGTTGCCATAGAGGTATTTCATGGCGGCACTGCGCGTTCTTGTCGGACCCGTCGTTCTCGGTAATACTGCGTGCGCGTCCGTGTCTGGGGACACGCGGAGATGCGTTACCGGGGGATCTGAGATGCGCTCATGTAGGCGGTCTCTTCCATGTGCGCTGTGCAAAGAGGACGTGGCATGAGGGCAGTCGAGAACCTGGTCGCCTTGTCGCGTCCGGGCGGGGAGGTGTAACCATGGCCACTGAGAAGAAGATCGATCAGAAGGACGTCATCGGCGCGCTCCGGAGGTCGGTCAAGGAGACCGAACGCCTCCGGAGGCAGAACCAGGAGCTGCTCGACCAGGCGACCGAGCCGCTGGCGATCGTCGGCATGAGCTGCCGGTTCCCGGGTGGGGTGACGTCACCGGAGGAGCTGTGGGACCTCGTGGCGTCCGGTCGGGACGCCGTGACGGAGTTCCCCGGCGACCGCGGCTGGGAGCTGGACCGGCTCTACCACCCCGACCCCGACCACCACGGCACGGCGTACACCCGCGAGGGCGGGTTCGTCGACGCGGTCGGCGAGTTCGACGCGGAGTTCTTCGGCATCACCCCGCGTGAGGCGTTGGCCATGGACCCGCAGCAGCGGATGCTGCTGGAGGAGACCTGGCGGACCATGGAGGACGCGGGCATCGACCCGACGTCGTTGCGGGGCAGCGACACCGGTGTCTTCCTCGGCACCATGTACTCGGACTACCAGTACGTCGCCGGGACGAGCGACCGGCACGAGGAGATCGAGGGCTACCTCATGATCGCCTCGGCCGCCAGCGTCGCGTCCGGGCGGATCAGCTACACCTTCGGCTTCGAGGGCCCCGCGATCACTGTGGACACCGCGTGCTCCGCATCGCTGGTCGCCATCGCCCTGGCCTGCAAGTCCCTGCGCTCGCGCGAGTGCTCGCTGGCGATCGCCGGCGGCGTCACGGTGCTGACCCGGCCGAACATCTTCACCGAGTTCAGCCGGCAGCGCGCGCTGTCGGCCGACGGCCGCTGCAAGGCGTACGGGTCCACTGCGGACGGCGTCGGCTGGGGCGAGGGCTCCGGCCTGCTCATGCTGGAGCGCCTGTCCGACGCCCGCCGCAACGGCCACCGCATCCTGGGCCTGGTGCGCGGCACCGCGGTGAACCAGGACGGCGCCAGCAACGGCCTCACCGCGCCGAACGGCCCGTCGCAGGAGCGGGTGATCCGCGCGGCCCTGGCGAACGCGGGCCTGCGTCCGTCCGATGTGGACGCCGTGGAGGGCCACGGCACCGGGACGCCGCTCGGCGACCCGATCGAGGCCGAGGCCCTGCTGGCCACCTACGGCCGCGAGCGCGAGAACGGCCCGCTCTGGCTCGGGTCGGTGAAGTCCAACATCGGGCACACCCAGGCCGCCGCCGGTGTGGCCGGTGTGATCAAGATGGTCATGGCCATGCGGAACGGGACGATGGCTCCCACCCTGCACGCCGACCAGCCGTCGCCGCACGTGAACTGGTCCTCCGGCGACATCCGGCTGGTGACCGAGAAGCGCGAGTGGACCGCGACCGACCGGCCGCGCCGCGCGGGTGTGTCGTCGTTCGGGATCAGCGGCACCAACGCGCACGTGATCCTGGAAGAGGCCCCGGCGGAGGAGCCCGCCGAGGTCGAGGCGCAGGCCGAGCCCACCCCGCCGGCCGTGGTGCCGGTGCTGGTGTCGGCCCGGAGCGTGGGGGCCCTGCGGGCGCAGGCCGACCGGTTGCGCGCGCTGCTGATCGCGCGCCCGGAGCTGTCCGTGCTGGACATGGCGTTCTCGTCGGCGACGGCACGGGCGCAGCTGGAGCACCGCGCGGCCGTCGTGGCGACCGATCGGGGCGCGCTGCTGACCGGGCTGGGCGCGCTGTCGGTGGGTGATCCGGCGGATGGCGTAGTCGAGGGTCGGCCGGTCGGCGGTAAGGCCGTGTTCGTGTTCCCGGGTCAGGGTGCGCAGTGGGTGGGCATGGCGGTGGAGTTGTGGGACTCCTCGCCGGTGTTCGCGGCCCGGATGGCGGAGTGCGGCGACGCGTTGAGGTCCTTTGTGGACTGGAGTTTGGAGGACGTGCTCCGGGGTGTGGACGGTGCGCCGTCGTTGGAGCGCGTGGATGTGGTGCAGCCCGCGTTGTGGGCGGTGATGGTGTCGCTGGCGGCGTTGTGGCGTTCTTGCGGCGTCGAGCCCTCGGCGGTCGTCGGTCACTCGCAGGGTGAGATCGCCGCGGCGTGCGTCGCGGGTGCTCTGTCCCTTGAGGACGGCGCTCGGGTCGCGGCGCTGCGCAGCGGACTCGTGCGGGACCGGCTCGCCGGTCACGGCGGGATGATGTCGGTCTCGCTGCCCGTGGAACGAGTCGAGGAACTCCTCGTGTCCTACGAGGGCCGGGTGTCCGTCGCGGCGGTGAACGGTCCCGCCACGGTCGTGGTGGCCGGCGAGCCGGGCGCGTTGGACGAGCTGCTCGCGGCCTGCGAGCGGGACGGTGTCCGGGCCCGCCGGGTGGCGGTGGACTACGCGTCGCACTCGGCGCAGGTCGAGGCGATCGAGGCCGAGCTGCTCGACGTGCTGGCCCCGCTCGCGCCGAAGTCCGGCGACGTGCCGTTCTACTCGACCGTCACGGGCGGGTTCGTCGACACCGCGATCCTGGACGCCGGGTACTGGTACCGGAACCTGCGCGGTCGGGTCGGGTTCGAGCCCGCCGTCCGGGCGCTGGTCGCCAACGGCACCGGCAGCTTCCTGGAGATGTCGCCGCACCCCGTGCTGACGATGGCGGTCGAGGAGACCGTCAGCAGCGGGTCCGGGCAGGTCGCGGTGGTCGGCTCGCTCCGCCGGAACGAGGGTGGTCTGGCGCGGTTCGTGACCTCCTTGTCCGAGGCGCACGTGTCGGGCGTGGCGGTCGACTGGTCCGCGTTCTACGCCGACAGCGGCGCGCGGCACATCTCGTTGCCGACGTACGCCTTCCAGCGGGAGCGGTTCTGGGTCACGCCCGGCTCCGGTTCCGGTGACGTGGCGGCGGCCGGCCAGGTGCGGGTCGAGCACCCGGTGCTGGCGGCGGCGGTGCAGGTCGCGGACCGGGACGAGTGGGTCTTCACCGGCCGGATCTCGCAGGAGTCGCAGCCGTGGACCCGCGATCACGTCGTGTTCGGCAGTGTCCTCGTGCCGGGGGTGTCGCTGGTCGAGATGGCGCTGACCGCCGGTGGCGTGCTGGGCTGCGCGGTCCTGGACGAGCTGGTGCTGGAGTCGCCGCTGGTCCTGGACGACGACGCGGTGCGGCAGGTCCAGATCACCGTGGGCGTGGCCGGCGACGACGACCGCCGTGAAGTGGCGATCTACAGCCGTGCCGAGAGCGGCGACGACGAGCAGCGCGAGACCACCTGCCACGGGCGCGGGTGGCTGGCCGCGGAGGCCGAGCCGGTGGAGCCGTTCCCGCTCCAGTGGCCGCCCTCGGGCGCGCACGCCGTGGCCGTCGGCTCGTTCTACGAGCGGCTGGGCGGTATCGGCCTCGACTACGGGCCGCTGTTCCAGGGTGTCCGGGCGGCCTGGCGGGTCGGCGACGTGGTCTACGCCGACGTCGCGCTGCCCGAGGACGCCCCGGCCGGCAAGTTCGGCGTGCACCCGGCGCTGTTCGACGCCGCGCTGCACGGCAGCATGCTGTCCAAGGAGGCCGGGTCGGCGGTCGACCTGCCGTTCTCCTGGTCCGGGGTGCGGCTCGGCCTGACCGGGCTCACCCGGGCCCGCGTGCGGATCACGACGTCGGGCTCCGGCCTGCGCGTCGACCTCGCCGACGACGCCGGGGCGATGGTCGCGACCGTAGGCAGCCTCGGTCTGCGTCCGATGGAGGCCGGTCAGCTCGAACGCTCGCAGGGCTCGAAGAACTCGATGTTCCAGGTGGACTGGACCGAGATCACCGCCAAGCCGGCCGTGTCGGCACGGGTGGTGCGGCTCGGCGTGGACCACGCGGACCTCGACGCGCTGGAGCAGGCGCGGTCCGCCGGCGCGGGCACGCCGGACCTGGTCGTCGCCACGATCGAGGCGCAGTCCGGCGCACCGGCCGAGGTGGCGCGCGCGGTCGCGGCGGACGCCCTGGCGCTGGTGCAGGCCTGGTTGGCGAGCGAGTGGCTGGGCGATGCCCGGCTGGTCGTGGTGACCCGTGGCGGTGTCGCGGTGGGCGACGAGTCGCCGGACGTGGCGCAGTCCCCGGTGTGGGGCTTGGTGCGCAGCGCGCAGTCCGAGCACCCCGGCCGGTTCGTGCTGGTGGACGTCGACGGCGGCGACGAGCCGGACTGGGGCTCGCTGCTCGACTTGGACGAGCCGCAGCTGGCCGTGCGGGAAGGCCGGGTGCTCGCGCCGAGGCTCGGCCGCGTCACGGCCGCTGCCGGCGACACCGCGTGGCGGCTGGGCTCGGCCCGGAAGGGCTCGCTGGAGGACCTGACGATCCTGCCGTCCGAGGGCGGCCGGCCGTTGGGCGTCGGCGAGGTCCGGGTCGGCATCCGCGCCGCCGGGGTGAACTTCCGCGACGTGCTGATCGCGCTGGGCATGTACCCCGGTGACGCGCCGCTGGGCAGCGAGGCCGCGGGCGTGGTGCTGGAGGTCGGCTCCGCGGTGACCGACCTGAAGCCGGGCGACCGGGTGTTCGGCCTGGTCACCGACGCGTTCGGCCCGGTGGCCGTGGCGGATCGCCGCACGGTCGTGCCGATGCCGTCCTCGCTCTCCTTCGTGGAGGCGGCGGCGGTGCCGGTGGTGTACCTGACCGCGTACTACGGCCTGGTGGACCTGGCCTCGCTCCGCGCCGGCGAGAAGCTGCTGGTGCACGCCGCCGCCGGTGGTGTGGGCATGGCCGCGGTGCAGCTGGCCCGCCACTTCGGTGCGGAGGTGTTCGCCACGGCGAGCGCGCCGAAGTGGGACGCGGTGCGCGCCCTGGGTGTGTCGTCGGACCGGATCGCCTCGTCGCGTGACCTGGGTTTCCGGCAGGCGTTCCTGGACGCGACCGACGGCGCCGGCGTGGACGTCGTCCTGGACGCGCTGGCCGGCGAGTTCGTCGACGCGTCCCTGGAGCTGCTGCCGCGCGGTGGCCGGTTCATCGAGATGGGCAAGACCGACATCCGCGACCCGGAGGTCGTCGCCCGCGAGCACGCCGGTGTGCGGTACCGGTCCTACGACCTCCTGGAGGCCGGGCCGGACCGCATCCAGGAGATGCTGCTGGAGATCACCGAGCTGTTCGAGCGCGGTGTGCTCACCCCCTCGCCGATCCGGGCGTGGGACGTGCGCCGGGGTCGTGAGGCGTTCCGGTTCCTGCGCGAGGGCCGCAACGTCGGCAAGGTCGTGCTGACCGTCCCGGCTCCGCTGGACCCCGAGGGCACCGTCCTGATCACCGGTGGCACCGGCGGCCTGGGCGCGCGGTTCGCCAAGCACCTCGCCGAGCGGCACGGCGTGAAGGACCTGCTGCTGGTCAGCCGTCGCGGCCGGGCCGTCGACGGCGTGGACGAGCTGGCCGCCGAGCTGGAGGCGCTGGGCGCCCAGACCCGGGTCGAGGCGTGCGACGTCACCGACCGGGACCAGCTCGCCGGGTTGATCGCGTCTCTGGACCGGCCGCTGACCGCGGTCGTCCACGCCGCCGGTGTGCTGGACGACGGCGTGATCGAGTCGCAGACCAAGGACCAGGTCGACCGGGTGATGCGCCCGAAGATCGACGCGGCGTGGAACCTGCACGAGCAGACCCTGGGCCAGGAGCTGTCGGCGTTCGTCCTGTTCTCGTCGGCGGCGGCCCAGCTGGGCAACCCCGGCCAGGCGAACTACGCCGCCGCCAACGCCGCTCTGGACGCGCTCGCGCACCAGCGGCGTGCGGCCGGTCTGCCGGCGAGCTCCCTCGCCTGGGGCCTGTGGGCCGACGCCACCGGCATGACCGGTGAGCTGGACGAGGCCGACCTGGCCCGGATGGAGCGCACCGGTATCGGCGCGCTGTCCACCGACCTGGGCCTGGAGCTGTTCGACCAGAGCCTCGGGTCGGACGCGGCGCTGCTCGTGCCGCTGAAGCTGGACCTGTCCGTGCTGCGCACCCAGGCGCGGGACGGAATGCTCCCCGCCTTGCTGCGCGGCCTGGTCCGCGCGCCCGCGCGGCGCACCGAGCAGGTCGGTGGGTCGCTGAGCCAGCGGCTCGCCGGGGTGCCCGCGGCGGACCGCGAGCAGGCGGTGCTGGAGCTGGTGCAGGCGCAGGTGGCGGCCGTCCGCGGCAACGCGTCCGGCGCCGAGGTCGACCCGGACCGCGCGTTCAAGGCGCTCGGGTTCGACTCGCTGGCCGCCGTCGAGCTGCGCAACCGGCTCGCCCGGGTGACGGGCCTGCGACTGCCCGCCACCCTCGTCTTCGAACACCCGACCCCCGCCGAGGTCGCTCGGCTGCTCCTGAAGGAGGTCGGCGGCGCGGCGGAGGAAGAACGGGCCGCGCCGTTCGAGGAGGAGTTGCAGAAGCTCGAGGAAATGCTGATCACGGTGGCGGGCGACGAGAGCACGCTCTCGGAGATCGAGCCGCGCCTGCGTTACCTGAGCAACCGGCTCCGGGCGGTGCTCAGCGGAACGGGCGGCGAACCGTCCGATGTGGACGCGGTGCTGGACGACGATCTGGACGTGTCCGACGACGAGATGTTTAGCATGATCGACGAGGAGCTCGGGTCGGCATGAGCAGCGGGAACACGGACGAGCAGAAGCTACGCACATACCTGAAGAAGGTCACCAACGAGCTGCGCACGGCGAACCGCCGGGTGCGCGAGCTGGAGCAGCGCGCCGACGAGCCGTTGGCGATCGTGGGCATGAGCTGCCGGTACCCCGGCGCCTCGTCCCCGGAGGAGCTGTGGGAGCTGGTGGCGTCCGGCAAGGACGCGATGTCCCCGCTGCCCACCGACCGGGGCTGGGACCTGGAGCGGCTGTACGACGCCGACCCGGACCAGCTCGGCACGGTGACCACGACCGCCGGCGGCTTCATCGACGGTGTCGGCGACTTCGACGCGGACTTCTTCGGCATCAGCCCGCGCGAGGCGCTGGCGACCGACCCGACGCAGCGGCTGGCGCTGGAAGGCGCGTGGGAGGCGTTCGAGGACGCGGGCATCGATCCGACCTCGCTGCGCGGCAGCAACACCGGTGTGTTCTGCGGCGCGGTCACCTCCGACTACGGCGGCACGATGCCGCCCGAGCTGGAGGGGTTCCGCCTCACCGGCACCCAGCTCAGCATCGTGTCCGGCCGGATCGCGTACAGCCTGGGGCTGGAAGGTCCTGCGGTCACCATCGACACTGCGTGCTCGTCGTCGCTGGTCGCGATCCACATGGCCGCGCAGGCGCTGCGGTCGGGTGAGTGCTCGCTGGCGCTGGTCGGCGGCGTGACGGTGCTCGCCGGCCCGTTCCTGTTCGTGGAGTTCAGCCGTCAGCGCGGCCTCGCGCCGGACGGCAAGTGCAAGGCGTACTCGGCGTCCGCGAACGGCACCGGCTTCGCGGACGGCATGGGCATGCTGGTCGTGGAGAAGCTGTCGGACGCGCGCCGCAACGGCCACCGCATCCTCGGCCTGGTGCGCGGCACGGCCGTGAACCAGGACGGCGCGAGCAACGGCCTGACCGCGCCGAGCGGGTCGTCGCAGGAGCGGGTGATCCAGGCCGCGCTGGCGAACGCCGGGTTGAGCCCGGCCGAGGTCGACGCGGTCGAGGGCCACGGCACGGGCACCCAGTTGGGTGACCCGATCGAGGCGCGCGCACTGCTGGCCACGTACGGCCGCAAGCGGGCGGACGGTCCGCTGTGGCTGGGTTCCATCAAGTCCAACATCGGCCACACGTCGGCGGCGGCCGGCGTCGCCGGTGTGATCAAGCTCGTGCAGGCGATGCGGCACGACCTGCTGCCGGCGACGCTGCACGTGGACGCGCCGTCCCCGCACGTCGACTGGACGTCCGGGCAGGTCGAGCTGCTGACCGAGGCACGCGAGTGGTCGGCGTCGGAGCGCCCGCGCCGGGCCGGCGTGTCGGGCTTCGGCATCAGCGGCACCAACGCGCACGTGATCCTGGAGGAAGCTCCCTCCGAGAGGTCCAGCGCCGAGAGGTCCGGCGCCGAGAAGACCAGCACCGAGAAGACGAGCGAGAACACCGAGGACGTCACCGAGCGCGTCGAGGAGACGCGGCCGGTCGGCACGGCCCCGGTGGTCCTGTCGGCCCGGAGCGAGGCGGCGTTGCGGGCGCAGGCGGACCGGTTGCGGGCGCACCTGGTCGCCCGGCCGGAGCTGTCCCCCGTGGACGTCGGCTTCTCCGTGGCGACCACCCGGGCGCTGCTGGACCACCGCGCGGTGGTCGTGGCGTCGGACCGGGACGAGCTGCTGGCCGGGCTGACGACCGTGGCCGACAGCGGCACCGCGAGTCGCGCGGTGGGCGGCAAGACGGCGTTCCTGTTCACCGGTCAGGGTTCGCAGCGGGCCGGGATGGGGCTGGAGCTGGCGGCGGAGTTCCCGCGGTTCGCCGAGGCCTTGGACGAGGTCTCCGCCGAGCTGGACCCGTTGCTGGGCCGGTCGCTGCGCGAGTTGCTGTCCGCCGAGGACGGTTCGCTGGACCGGACCGAGTACACGCAGGCCGCGCTGTTCGCGGTCGAGGTGGCGCTGTTCCGGTTGGTCGAGTCGCTGGGGATGCGGCCCGACTACCTGATCGGCCACTCCGTGGGCGAGATCGCCGCCGCGCACGTCTCGGGCGTGCTGTCGTTGGCGGACGCGTGCGCGCTCGTCGCGGCACGCGGCAAGCTGATGGGCGCACTGCCCGCCGGCGGGGCGATGGTGGCCGTGCAGGCCGAAGAGGCCGAGGTCGCCGAGTCACTGGCCGGGTACGAGGGCCGCCTGGAGATCGCGGCGGTGAACGGGCCGCGCGCGGTCGTCGTCTCGGGCGACGCGGACGCGGTGGACGAGTGGCTGCCGAGCTGGCAGGGCCGCAAGACGTCCCGGCTGCGGGTGTCGCACGCGTTCCACTCGCCCCGGATGCAGCCGATGCTGGCGGAGTTCGAGGCCGTCGCGCGCGAGCTTACGTTCGCCGAGCCGCAGCTCCCGATCGTGTCCAACGTGTCCGGCGAGCTGGTGTCGGCCTTCGACGCGGGCTACTGGGTGCGGCACGTGCGGCAGGCGGTGCGGTTCGACGACGGTGTGAAGACGTTGCACGGCCTGGGCGTCCGGCGGTTCCTGGAGCTGGGCCCGGACGGCGTGCTCACCGCGATGGCCAGGCAGTGCCTGGAAGACCGGGACGACTCGGTGTTCCTCCCCGCCCTGCGGGCCAAGCACCCGGAGGCGCGGACCGTCGCCGGGTTCCTGGGCCGGGCGCAGGCCGCCGGGGTGGCCGTGGACTGGTCGGCCTACTACGCCGGCGCGCACCGGGTGGAGCTGCCGACGTACGCGTTCCAGCGCGAGCGCTACTGGCTGGCCCCGGACAGCGGTTCCGGCAACGTGGCCGCGGCCGGGCTCGGCCGGGTCGAGCACCCGGTCCTGGCCGGTGCGGTCCGGGTGGGCGACCGGGACGAGTGGGTGTTCACCGGCCGCCTGTCCACCGACACGCAGCCGTGGGTCGCGGGGCACCAGCTGCTCGGCACCATCGTCGTCCCCGGCACCGGCCTGGTCGAACTGGCGCTCGCCGCCGGTGGCCTGACCGCGTGCCCGGTGCTGGACGAGCTGGTGCTGGAAGCGCCGCTGCTGCTGGAGGAGGGCGTCGCCCGGCAGGTGCAGGTCACCGTCGGCCCGGCTGACGACGACGGCCGCCGCGACGTGGCGATCTACTCGTCGCTGGAGTCCGACGACGAGGCGGAGACCGTCTGCCACGCGCGCGGTGTGCTCGGCGCGGAGCCCGCGGCGGCGGCCGAGTGGCCCGCCGAGTGGCCGCCGGAGGGCGCGGAGACGCTGCCGGTGGACGAGCTGTACGGCCGGCTGGCCGACATCGGCTACAACTACGGCCCCGCTTTCCACGGCGTGCAGGCCGCCTGGCGCGACGGCGACCGCACGACGTACGCCGAGGTCGTGCTCCCGGATTCCGCCGGCAGTGACAGTTACGGCATCCACCCGGCGCTGTTCGACGCGGCGTTGCAGAGCGGTGTCATCCTCCTGACCGACAGCGACGGCCACCGGATGCCGTTCAGCTGGGCGGGGGTTCAGGTCGACCGTCCCGGTGTCACGCGGCTGCGCGTCCGCTCGGTGGCGACCGGCGATTCCGCGCTCCGGCTGGACGCGGTGGACGAGTCCGGCGCGCCGGTGGTGTCGATCGGCTCCATCGCGGTCCGCCCGGTCGAGCAGGCGCGCCTTGAGGGCGGCCGGCGGTCGCTGTACACCGTCGACTGGGCGCCGGTCACGGCGTCCGGCGCGTCGGTGAACGCGGTGGACCTGGCCGACCTCGACCAGGCGCTGACCGACGGCGTGCCCGAGCTCGTCGTCGCGAAGGTCGACACCCCGGCGGACGGCTCGGCGCAGACCGTCGCCGTGCAGGCGCTGGACCTGGTCCGCGGGTGGTTGGCGGACGAGCGGGTGGCCGCATCACGGCTGGTCGTGGTGACGCGTGGCGCGGTCTCCGTGGGCGACGAGTCGCCGGACGTGGCGCAGGCCGCGGTGTGGGGTCTGGTGCGCAGCGCGCAGTCGGAGCACCCGGGCCGGTTCGTCCTGGTCGACGCGGACGCCGACGACGTCGACTGGAGCGCGGTGCTCGGCTCCGAGGAGCCGCAGCTGGCGGTCCGGGAAGGCCGGATGCTCGCGCCGCGCCTCGGCCGCGCGTCGTCGGGCACGCCGCACCGGTGGAACGAGGACGACTCCGTCCTGATCACCGGTGGCACGGGTGGCCTGGGCGCGATCTTCGCGCGGCACCTGGCCGAGCGGCACGGCGTGCGGCACCTGCTGCTGGTGAGCCGTCGTGGTGCGGCGGCCGATGGCGCGGGCGAGCTGGTCGCGGAGCTGGAGGCGTTGGGCTGCGCCGTGCGGGTGGCGGCCTGCGACGTGTCCGACCGCGACCAGGTGGCGGGCCTGCTCGGCTCGCTGGACCGGCCGCTGACCGCCGTGATCCACGCGGCGGGCGTGCTGGACGACGGTGTGGTGGAGTCGCTGACGGCCGAGCGGATCGCGCGGGTGATGGGGCCGAAGGTCGACGCCGCCCTGCACCTGCACGAGCTCACCGCGGGCCTGGACCTCTCCGCGTTCGTGCTGTTCTCGTCGGTCGCCGCGTTGCTGGGCAGCCCGGGGCAGGCGAACTACGCGGCGGCGAACGCGGTGCTGGACGCGCTGGCGGCGAAGCGGCGGGCCGAGGGCCTGCCCGCGACGTCGCTCGCCTGGGGCCTCTGGGGCGACGCGGGCGGCATGGCGGGCGAACTCGCCGAAGCGGACCTCGCCCGCCTGGAGCGGATGGGCGTCGGCGCGCTGTCCACCGGGATGGGGCTCGACCTGTTCGACCAGGGCCTCGGGCTGGACGACGCGCTGCTGGCCCCGGTCAAGCTCGACCTGGCCACCCTGCGGGTGCAGGCGCGCACCGGGATGCTGCCCGCCCTGCTGCGCGGGCTGGCACCCGCGCCCCGGAAGGCCGCGGCGGGTGGGTCGCTCGCGCAGCGACTCGCCGACGTGCCCGAGGCCGACCGGGAACGGGTCGTGCGGGAGCTGGTGCAGGCGCAGGTCGCGGCCGTGCTCGGCCACGCCTCGGCCGGTGCTGTCGACCCGGAACGCGCGTTCAAGGACCTGGGCTTCGACTCGCTGAGCGCGGTCGAACTGCGCAACAACCTCACCCAGGGCACCGGCGTGCGGCTGCCCGCGACGCTGATCTTCGACCACCCGAGCCCGGTGGCCGTCGCGCGGTTCATCCTCGGCGAGGTCGGCGGGATGACCGAGACGCGGCGTCCGGTGGCGAAGCGGCGGCGGACCGACAACGAGCCGCTGGCGATCGTCGGCATGAGCTGCCGGTACCCCGGCGGCGTCGCGTCACCGGAGCAGTTGTGGGAGCTGGTGGCGTCCGGTCGTGACGCGATCAGCGGACTGCCCACCGATCGCGGCTGGGACATCGAGAAGCTGTACGACCCGGACCCCGACCAGCTGGGCACCGTGTACACGCGCGCCGGCGGCTTCCTGGAGCGGCCGGGCGACTTCGACGCGGAGTTCTTCGGCATCAGCCCGCGCGAGGCGCTGGCCATGGACCCGCAGCAGCGGCTGATCCTGGAAGCCGCGTGGGAGGCGTTCGAGCACGCGGGGATCGACCCGACGTCGTTGCGCGGCAGCGACACGGGCGTGTTCTGCGGCGCGGTCACGACCGACTACGCCGGTATGACGACGTCCGAGCTGGAGGGCTACCGCCTGACCGGCAGCACGACGAGCGTGGTGTCCGGCCGGATCTCGTACAGCCTCGGGCTCGAAGGTCCGTCGCTGTCCGTCGACACCGCCTGCTCCTCGTCCGCGGTGGCGTTGCACCTCGCGGCGCAGGCCGTGCGGTCGGGCGAGTGCTCGATGGCGCTGGCCGGTGGCGTGACGCTGATGGCCGGGCCGTACCTGCTCACCGAGTTCAGCCGGCAGCGGGCGCTGTCGCCGGACGGGCGGTGCCGGGCCTACTCGGCCTCCGCCGACGGCACCGGGTTCGCCGAAGGCGTGGGCCTCGTGGTCCTGGAGCGCCTGTCGGACGCGCGCCGCAACGGGCACACGGTGCTCGCGGTGCTGCGCGGCAGCGCGGTGAACCAGGACGGCGCCAGCAACGGTCTGACCGCGCCGAACGGCCCCTCGCAGGAGCGGGTCATCCGGCAGGCGCTGGCCAACGCCGACCTCGCACCGTCCGACGTGGACGCCGTCGAGGGCCACGGCACGGGCACCAAGCTGGGTGACCCGATCGAGGCGCAGGCGCTGCTGGCGACGTACGGCCGTGAGCGGGCGGACGGTCCGCTGTGGCTGGGCTCGATCAAGTCGAACATCGGCCACACGTCGGCCGCGGCCGGTGTCGCCGGTGTGATCAAGATGGTGCAGGCCATGCGGCACGGCCTGCTGCCGCGCACGCTCCACGTCGACTCGCCGTCCCCGCACGTGGACTGGGAGTCGGGCGAAGTCGAGCTGCTGACCGAGGCGCGGGAGTGGCAGACCGACGGGCGGCCCCGCCGGGCCGGTGTGTCCTCGTTCGGCGTGAGCGGCACGAACGCGCACCTCATCCTGGAGGAGGCGCCGGCCGAGACGCCGGCGGAGCGGACCGGCGACGGTCCGGCTGTCACGCCGGTGCTGGTGTCCGCCCGGACCGAAGCGGGGCTGCGGGCGCAGGCCGACCGGCTGCGCGCCTACCTGGCCACCCGGCCGGAGCTGTCCCTCGCGGACCTGGCGTTCTCGTCGGCGACGGCACGGGCGCAGCTGGAGCACCGCGGGGCCGTGGTGGCGACCGACCGCCAGAGCCTGGTGGCGGGTCTGGGCGCGCTGGCCGTGGGCGAGCCGCTGGACGGTGTGGTCGAGGGCCGTCCGATGAGCGGCAAGACCGTGTTCGTGTTCCCGGGTCAGGGTGCGCAGTGGGTGGGCATGGCGGTGGAGTTGTTGGACTCCTCGCCGGTGTTCGCGGCTCGTGTGGGGGAGTGCGGCGATGCGTTGAGGTCCTTTGTGGACTGGAGTTTGGAGGACGTGCTCCGGGGTGTGGACGGTGCGCCGTCGTTGGAGCGCGTGGATGTGGTGCAGCCCGCTTTGTGGGCGGTGATGGTGTCGCTGGCGGCGTTGTGGCGGTCTTATGGTGTGGAGCCCTCGGCGGTTGTGGGTCATTCGCAGGGTGAGATCGCGGCGGCGTGTGTGGCGGGTGCGTTGTCCCTTGAGGACGGTGCTCGGGTGGTGGCGCTGCGCAGTGGTCTGGTGCGGGATCGGCTTGCCGGTCGCGGCGGGATGATGTCGATCTCGTTGCCGGTGGAGCGGGTCGAAGAGCTGGTGAACCGGTACGAAGGCCGTGTGTCGGTGGCGGCTCTGAACGGTCCTGCCTCCGTGGTGGTGGCCGGTGAGCCGGGCGCGTTGGACGAGTTGCTCGCCACGTGCGAGCGGGACGGTGTCCGGGCCCGTCGGGTGGCGGTGGACTACGCGTCGCACTCGGTCCAGGTGGAGGCGATCGAGGCCGAGTTGCTGGAGGTGCTCGCGCCGCTCGCGCCGAAGTCCGGCGACGTGCCGTTCTTCTCGACGGCGACCGGCGGGTTCATCGACACCGCGATCTTGGACGCCGGGTACTGGTACCGCAGTCTCCGTGGTCGGGTGGGGTTCGAGCCGGCGGTTCGGGCGCTGATCGACAACGGTGTCGGGAACTTCCTGGAGATGTCTCCGCACCCGGTGTTGACGATGGCGGTGGAGGAGACCATCGCCGCGCACGGTGCGGCCGACCGGGTCGGTGTGGTCGGGTCGTTGCGCCGCGACGAGGGCGGGATGCGGCGGTTCGCGGCTTCGCTGGCCGAGGCGCACGTCTCGGGCGTGGCGGTGGACTGGTCCGCTTACTACGCCGGTACCGGCGTGCAGCGGGTGCCGTTGCCGACCTACGCGTTCCAGCGCGAGCACTTCTGGCTCACGCCGGGGTCCGGCTCCGGTGACGTCGCTTCGGCCGGGCAGGTCGGCGTCGACCACCCGATCCTGTCGGCGGCCGTGCAGGTCGCGGACCGCGACGAGTGGGTCTTCACGGGCCGGATCTCGCAGGAATCCCAGCCGTGGACGCGGGACCACGTGGTGTTCGGCATCGTCCTGGTGCCGGGGACGGCGCTGGTCGAGATGGCGTTGACGGCCGGTCGCCAGGTCGGGTGCACGGTCCTGGACGAGCTGGTGCTGGAGTCGCCGCTCCTGCTGGAGGACGACGTCACGCTCCAGGTCCAGGTCACGGTGGGCCCGGCCGTGGAGGGCGGTCGCCGTCAGGTGGCGGTCTACAGCCGGCCCGAGGGCGGCGACGACGAGCAGCGCGAGACCACCTGCCACGGGCGCGGCTGGCTGGCCGCGAACGCGGCTCCGGCGGAGCCGTTCCCGCTCCAGTGGCCGCCGGCGGGCGCCGAGCAGCTCACGGTCGAGGACCTGTACGCCAGGGTGAGCGACCACGCGAAGCTGACCGACCTGGGCTTCGACTACGGCCCGGCGTTCCGCGCCGTGCAGTCCGCCTGGCGGGTCGGGAACGACGTCTACACCGAGCTGGTCCTGCCCGACGTGGCCGGCCCCGCCGACGGTTTCGGCCTGCACCCGGCGTTGTTCGACTCCGCGCTGCACGGCGGGCTCGGCATGCTGGGCGGCAGCGGCGACGACTCGGGCGGCCTGCCGTTCTCCTGGTCCGGCGTGCGGCTGGACCGGACCGGGCACACCCGCCTGCGGGTGCGCATCGGGCTGGCCGGTGACGCCGCGCTGCGCCTCACCATCGTGGGCGACGACGGCGAGCTGATCGCGAACGTCGAACGGCTGGACGTCCGTCCGGTCGAGCAGGCGCACCTCGAAGCCGCACGGCGGAACGGGCCGCGGTCGCTGTACCAGGTGGAGTGGGTGCCCGTCCCGGTCGTCGCGACGATGTCCTCGCGGGTCGCGATCCTGGGCGAGGTGGGGCTGACCTCCGGTGAGCGGTTCGCGGACCTGGCCGCGCTGGAGCAGAAGCTGGCGGAGGGCGCTTCGGCGCCGGACGTCGTCATCGCCACGGTCGACGCGCCCTCGGGGAGTGCGGCCGAGGCGGCGCGCGGCGCGGCGGTGAAGGCGTTGGAGCTGCTGCGGCAGTGGCTGGCCAGTGACCGGCTCGGCGAAGCGCGACTGGTCGTGCTGACCCAGGGCGCGATCGCCGTGGGCGAGGAGACCGCCGACATCACGCAGGCCCCGGTGTGGGGTCTCGTGCACAGCGCGCAGTCGGAGCACCCGGGCCGGTTCCTGCTCGTGGACCTCGACGGGAGCACCGAGCCCGACTGGGGCGCGCTGCTCGACACCGGCGAACCGCAGATCGCGGTGCGGTCGGGCCGGGCGCTGGCGCCACGGCTCGCGAAGGCCGACGAGCCCGTCCCCGGACGGCCGCTGGACGCGGGCGGCATCGTGCTGATCACCGGTGGCACCGGCGGTCTGGGCGCGTTGTTCGCCCGGCACCTGGCCGAGCGGCACGGCGTGAAGCACCTGCTGCTGGTGAGCCGTCGCGGTCCGGCCGCGACGGGCGCGGGCAAGCTGGTCACCGAGCTGGAGGGGTTGGGCTGCGACGTCCGGGTCGCGGCGTGCGACGTCTCCGACCGGGATCAGCTGGTCGACCTGCTGAACTCGCTGGACCAGCCGTTGACCGCGGTGGTCCACGCGGCGGGCGTGCTGGACGACGGTGTGCTGGAGTCGCTGACGGCCGAGCGGGTCGAGCGGGTGATGCGGCCGAAGGTCGACGCCGCGCTGCACCTGCACGAGCTGACGGCGGGGCTGGAGTTGTCGGCGTTCGTGCTGTTCTCGTCGGTCGCGGCCTTGATCGGGAGCCCCGGTCAGGCGAACTACGCGGCGGCGAACGCGGTGCTGGACGCGCTGGCGGCGAAGCGGCGGGCAGAGGGCCTGCCCGCGACGTCGCTCGCGTGGGGCCTGTGGGCCGAGGCCACCGACATGACCGGTGAACTCGACGCGACGGACCTCGCGCGGCTGGAGAAGATGGGCGTCGTCGCGCTGTCCGCCGAGACCGGGCTCGACCTGTTCGACCAGAGCCTCGGGGTGGACGCGGCGCTGCTGGCGCCGGTCAAGCTCGACCCGGCCGCGCTGCGGGTGCAGGGACGTGCGGGCATGCTGCCGCACCTCCTGCGCGGGCTGGTCCGGATGCCGGAGCAGCAGCGGACCGAGCCCACCGCGAGCGGGTCGCTGGAGCAGCGGCTCGCCGAGGTGCCGGAGTCGGAGCGGGAGAAGGTCGTGCTGGCCCTGGTGCGGACGCACGTCGCGGCCGTGCTCGGCCACTCGTCGTCCGCCGCGGTCGCACCGGACCGGCCGTTCCAGGACCTCGGGTTCGACTCGTTGGCGGCGGTCGGGTTGCGGAACCGGTTGACCCAGGCCACCGCGTTGCGGCTGCCGGCGACGCTGGTCTTCGACCACCCGACGCCGATCGCCATCACGCGGTTCCTGCTGACGAAGGTCGGTGGCGCCAAGGCTGCCCACCAGGAACCGCCGATCGACGTGGAACTGAAGAAGTTGGAAGACATGCTCGCCGACGCCGCGGTGGAGGAGAAGCAGCGCGTGGCGGGTCGCTTGCGCGCCCTGCTGACGTCGCTCTCCGAGGGGCCGACGGCGGCGTCCCGGATCGAGGCCGCGACCACCGCGGACGAGATCTTCAAGTTGATCGACGCCAAGTTCGGCGATGCGTGACGAGGGAAATGAAGATGAGCGTGGACAGCACCGAGTCCGAGCAGGAGAAGCTACTCCGCTACCTGAAGCGGATGGCCGTCGATCTCAACGATGCCCAGGCCCGGCTGCGTGAGTACGAGGACCGGGCGAACGAGCCGCTGGCGATCGTGGGCATGAGCTGCCGTTACCCCGGCGGGGTGACCTCGTCCGAGGACCTGTGGGAACTCGTGGCCGCCGGACGCGACGGCATGACCGAGATGCCCACCGACCGCGGCTGGGACCTGGAAGGGCTCTACGACCCGGACCCCGACCAGCTCGGCAAGTCCTACGCCCGGGTCGGCGGCTTCATCGACCGGGTCAGCGATTTCGACGCGGACTTCTTCGGCATCAGCCCGCGTGAGGCCACCGCGATGGACCCGCAGCAGCGGCTCCTGCTGGAGGCCGCGTGGGAGGCGTTCGAGGACGCCGGGATCGACCCGACGTCGTTGCGCGGCAGCGACACCGGCGTGTTCTGCGGTGTCGGCGCCTCGGACTACGCCGTCGGCCCGGCGGGCAGCCTGCCGCAGATCGAGGGCATGCGGCTGACCGGCTCGACGTCGAGCGTGGTGTCCGGCCGGATCTCCTACACCCTCGGGCTGGAAGGCCCGTCGGTCTCGGTGGACACGGCGTGCTCGTCGTCGCTGGTGGCGATGCACCTGGCCGCGCAGGCGCTGCGGTCGGGTGAGTGCTCGATGGCACTGGTCGGCGGCGTGACCGTGCTGTCCGGCCCGTTCCTGTTCGTGGAGTTCAGCCGGCAGCGGGCGCTGTCGCCGGACGGGCGGTGCCGGTCGTACGCGGCCTCCGCCGACGGCACGGGCTTCTCCGACGGTCTCGGCCTGATCGTGCTGGAGCGCCTGTCGGACGCGCGCCGCAACGGGCACACGGTGCTCGCGGTGCTGCGCGGCAGCGCGGTGAACCAGGACGGCGCCAGCAACGGTCTGACCGCGCCGAACGGCCCCTCGCAGGAACGCGTGATCCGCGCCGCCCTGGCGAACGCGAGGTTGAGCCCGGCGGACGTGGACGTGGTCGAGGGCCACGGCACGGGCACGAAGCTGGGTGACCCGATCGAGGCGCAGGCGCTGCTGGCGACCTACGGCAGCGAGCGGGAGAACAGCGGGCCGCTCCTGCTGGGTTCGATCAAGTCGAACATCGGGCACAGCTCCACCGCCGCGGGCGTCGCCGGCGTGATCAAGATGGTGATGGCGCTGCGCGAGCGGGTCCTCCCGCCGACGCTGCACGTCGACTCGCCGTCCCCGCACGTGGACTGGGAGTCCGGGCAGGTCGAGCTGCTGACCGAGGCGCGGGAGTGGACCGCGAACGGACGGCCCCGGCGCGCGGCCGTGTCGTCGTTCGGTGTCAGCGGCACCAACGCGCACGTGATCCTGGAGGAGGCGCCTGCCGAGGAGGCTCCGGCGGAGGTCGTGGCCGAGCCCACCGCTCCGCCGGCCGTGGCGCCGGTGCTGGTGTCGGCGCGCAGCGCCGCCGCGCTGCGCGAGCAGGCCGAGCGGATGCGGTCGTACCTGGCCGCGCGGCCGGAGCTGTCCCTCGCGGACGTGGCGTTCTCGTCGGCGACGACGAGGGCTCAGCTGGAGTACCGCGCGGCCGTCGTGACGACGGACCGGGAGCGGCTGCTGACCGGGCTGGGCGCGCTGGCCGCCGGCGACCCCGTGGACGGTGTGGTCGAGGACCGTGCCGCCGCCGGCGACGTCGTGTTCGTGTTCCCGGGTCAGGGTGCGCAGTGGGTGGGCATGGCGGTGGAGTTGTTGGACTCCTCGCCGGTGTTCGCGGCTCGTGTGGGGGAGTGCGGCGATGCGTTGAGGTCCTTTGTGGACTGGAGTTTGGAGGACGTGCTCCGGGGTGTCGATGGTGCGCCGTCGTTGGAGCGCGTGGATGTGGTGCAGCCCGCGTTGTGGGCGGTGATGGTGTCGTTGGCGGCGTTGTGGCGGTCTTACGGCGTCGAGCCTTCGGCGGTCGTCGGTCACTCGCAGGGCGAGATCGCGGCGGCGTGCGTCGCGGGTGCGTTGTCCCTTGAGGACGGTGCCCGGGTTGTGGCTCTGCGCAGTGGTCTCGTGCGGGACCGGCTTGCCGGTCACGGCGGGATGATGTCGATCTCGCTGCCGGTGGAGCGGGTCGAAGAGCTGGTGGCCTCCTACGGCGGCCGTGTGTCGGTGGCGGCCCTGAACGGTCCTGCCTCCGTGGTGGTGGCCGGCGAACCGGATGCCCTGGACGAGTTGTTCGCGGTCTGCGAGCGCGACGGTGTCCGGGCCCGCCGGGTGGCGGTGGACTACGCGTCGCACTCGGTCCACGTCGAGGCGATCGAAGCCGAGCTGCTGGAGGTGCTCGCGCCGCTCACGCCGAAGTCCGGCGACGTGCCGTTCTTCTCGACCGTCACGGGCGAGTTCGTCGACACCAAGATCCTGGACGCCTCGTACTGGTACCGCAGCCTGCGTGGCCGGGTGGGGTTCGAGCCGGCGGTCCGGGCGTTGATCGACAACGGTGCCGGGAACTTCTTGGAGATGTCTCCGCACCCGGTGTTGACGATGGCGGTGGAGGAGACCATCGCCGCGCACGGTGCGGCGGATCGGGTCGGTGTGGTCGGGTCGTTGCGCCGCGACGAGGGTGGGATGCGGCGGTTCGCGGCTTCGCTGGCCGAGGCGCACGTCTCGGGCGTGGCGGTGGACTGGTCCGCTTACTACGCCGGTACCGGCGTGCAGCGGGTGCCGTTGCCGACCTACGCGTTCCAGCGCGAGCGGTTCTGGGCGGCGCCCGGGACCGGCTCGGGAGACGCGGGTGCGGCCGGGCAAGGTCGGGTGGAGCACCCGGTCCTGGCCGCGGCCGTGCCGATCGGTGACCGGGACGAGTGGGTGTTCACCGGCCGGATCTCCGACGACACCCAGCCGTGGACGCGGGACCACGTGGTGCTCGGCACGGTGGTCGTGCCGGGTGTGGCGCTGGCCGAGATGGTCCTGACCGCCGGCCGCCGGCTCGACTGCACGGTGCTGGACGAGCTGGTGCTGGAGTCGCCGCTGGTCCTGGACGACACCGCGGTGCGGCAGGTCCAGATCACGGTGGGCCAGGCCGGGGACGACGGCCGCCGCGAGGTGGCGATCTACTCGCGTCCCGACTCCGGCGCGGACGACGCGCCGACCGAGGCCGTCTGCCACGGACGCGGCTGGCTGGCGCCGGAGGGCGAGCCCGCGCAGACCGCCGGGTGGCACGAGGTGTGGCCGCCCGAGGACGCCGAGCCCGCGTCGGTGGACGCGCTCTACGCCGGCATGGCGGACCTCGGCTACGACTACGGGCCGCTGTTCCACTGCGTGCGAGCCGCATGGCGCACGCAGGACGAGGTGTACGCGGAGATCGCACTCCCGGACGACGCCGACAACGGCGGGTTCGTCGTCCACCCCGGACTGCTCGACGCGGCGATGCACGGCGGTCTGCTGGAGAAGGAGCCGGGCGACTCGGTCGTCCTGCCGTTCTCGTGGTCGGGCGTCCGGCTCGGCACGACCGGTCTGACCCGGGCCCGTGTGCGCGTCGGCAACGCGGGGGAGTCCACCTTGCGCGTCGACGTGGTCGGCGAGCAGGGCGAGCCGGTCATGAGCATGGACAAGCTCGTGTTCCGGGCGGTGGAGCCCGCGCAGCTCGAACGGGCGCAGGGCAACGGGTCCGACTCGCTGTTCCGGCTCGACTGGACCACGCTGGCGGCCTCGCCCCGGGCGGCAGCGGTGGTGGTCCTCGGCGAGGAGCACGCGGACCTGGAAGGTTTGGAGGGCGCGCTGGCAGTCGGCGCGGCGATGCCCGAGGCGGTCGTCGCCACGGTGGACGACGCGAGGGCGGGTGACGCGGCCTCGGCCGCGATCAGCGCGCTGGCACTGGTGCAGCGCTGGCTGGAGAGCGAACGACTGGGCGACGCCCGGTTGGTCGTGGTGACCCGCGGCGGTGTCGCGGTCGGCGACGAGTCGCCGGACATGACCCAGGCGTCGGTCTGGGGTCTGGTGCGCAGCGCGCAGTCCGAGCACCCCGGCCGGTTCGTGCTGGTGGACCTGGACGGTGGCACCGCGCCGGACTGGGGCTCACTGCTCGACTTGGACGAGCCGCAGCTGGCCGTGCGGGAAGGCCGGGTGCTCGCGCCGCGGCTGGGTCGTGCGCCGGCGGCGTCGTCGCACGAAGCGTGGCGGCTGTCGATCTCGCGGAAGGGCTCGCTGGAGGACCTGGCGATCGTCCCGTCCGAGGGCGCGCGCCCGCTGGCCGCCGGTGAGGTCCGGATCGGCGTCCGCGCCGCCGGGGTGAACTTCCGCGACGTGCTGATCGCGTTGAACATGTACCCCGGTGACGCGCCGCTGGGCAGCGAGGCCGCGGGCGTGGTGCTGGAGGTCGGCTCCGAGGTGACCGACCTGGAGCCCGGTGACCGGGTGTTCGGCCTGGTCCCCGCCGGGTTCGGCCCGGTCGCGGTGGCGGAACGGCGGATGGTCATGCCGATGCCGGCCGGCTGGACTTTCGCGCAAGCGGCGTCGGTGCCGGTGGCCTACCTGACCGCGTACTTCGGCCTGGTCGACCTCGCCGGGGTGCGGCCGGGCGAGCGGGTGTTGATCCACGCCGCCGCCGGTGGTGTGGGCATGGCCGCGGTGCAGCTGGCCCGCCACTTCGGTGCGGAGGTGTTCGCCACGGCGAGCGCGCCGAAGTGGGACGCGGTGCGCGCCCTGGGTGTGTCGTCGGACCGGATCGCGTCATCGCGTGACCTGGGTTTCCGGCAGGCGTTCCTGGACGCGACCGACGGCGCCGGCGTGGACGTCGTCCTGGACGCGCTGGCCGGCGAGTTCGTCGACGCGTCCCTGGAGCTGCTGCCGCGCGGTGGCCGGTTCATCGAGATGGGCAAGGCCGACCTCCGCGACCCGGAGGTCGTCGCCCGGCAGCACGCCGGGGTCCGGTACCAGGCGTTCGACATGTTCGACGCGGCCGGTGTCGAGCGGGTCCAGGAGATGTTGCTGGAGATCACCGCGCTGTTCGAGCGCGGTGTGCTGACGCATTCGCCGACCCGGGCGTGGGACGTGCGCCGGGGTCGTGAGGCGTTCCGGTTCCTGCGCGAGGGCCGCAACGTCGGCAAGGTCGTGCTGACCGTCCCGGCTCCGCTGGACCCCGAGAGCACCGTCCTGATCACCGGTGGCACCGGCGGCCTGGGCGCCCTGTTCGCCAAGCACGTCGTGCGGCGGCACGGCGCGAAGCACCTGGTGCTCCTGAGCCGCCGTGGCGCGGACGCGCCGGGAGCCGGCGAGCTGGTGACCGAGCTGGAGGCGCTGGGCGCGGAGGTACGGGCGGCGGCGTGCGACGTCGCGGACCGGGACCAGCTGACCGCGCTGGTCGCGTCGCTCGACCAGCCGATCTCCGCGGTGATCCACGCGGCCGGTGTGCTGGACGACGGTGTGGTGGAGTCGCTGACGCCGGAGCAGGTCGAGCGGGTGATGCGGCCGAAGGTCGACGCCGCGCTGCACCTGCACGAGCTGACCGCCGGGATGGACCTCTCGGCGTTCGTCCTGTTCTCCTCCGTGGCCGCGTTGATCGGCAGCCCCGGCCAGGCCAACTACGCCGCGGCCAACGCCGCCCTGGACGCGCTCGCGCACCAGCGGCGCGCGGACGGGCTGCCCGCGTTGTCCCTCGCCTGGGGCCTGTGGGCCGACGCCACCGGCATGACCGGTGAGCTGGACGAGGCCGAACTGGCACGACTGGAGCGGATGGGCGTCAACGCGCTGTCCGCCGAGTCCGGGCTGGAGCTGTTCGACCTGTCCCTCGGCGCCGACTCGGCGCTGCTGGCGCCGGTGAAGCTGGACCCGGCCGTGCTGCGGGCGCAGGCACGCGCGGGCATGTTGCCGCCGCTGCTGCGCGGCCTGGTCCGGGCTCCGGCTCGTCGGGCCGAGTCGGGCGGGTCGCTCGGCAGGCGGCTCGCCGGCGTGCCGGAGGCCGACCGCGAGCAGATCGTGCTCGACCTGGTCCGGACGCAGATCGCGTCCGTGCTCGGGCACGCCTCACCGGCCGCGATCGACACCGAACGGGCGTTCAAGGAACTCGGGTTCGACTCGCTGAGCGCGGTCGAGCTGCGCAACCGGCTCACCCGGGCCACCGGCCTGCGGCTGCCCGCGACGCTGATCTTCGACCACCCCAACCCGGTGGCGGTCGCGCGGATGCTGGTCACCGAGCTCGGCGGCAGCGTCGAGTCGTCGCGTCCGGTGGTGCGGACGCGTCCGGCGCCGAAGCCCGAGGCCGACGACCTGCTGGCGATCGTCGGCATGAGCTGCCGGTACCCGGGTGCGTCGTCACCGGAGGAGCTGTGGGAGCTGGTGGCGTCCGGTCGTGACGCGATGTCCGCCCTGCCCGCCGACCGCGGTTGGGACTTGGAGCGGCTGTACGACCCGGACCCGGAGCACCCCGGCACCCTCTACACGCGGGGCGGCGGGTTCATCGACGGCGTCGGCGACTTCGACGCGGGCTTCTTCGGCATCAGCCCGCGCGAGGCGCTGGCCATGGACCCCCAGCAGCGCCTGCTGCTGGAGGCGGCGTGGGAGGCGTTCGAGAACGCGGGCATCGACGTCACGTCGCTGCGCGGCTCGGACACCGGTGTCTTCTGCGGCACGGTCACCTCGGGTTACGGCGCCTCGTTGCGGCCGGCCACCGAGGGGTACTTCCTGACCGGCACGACGACGAGCGTCGCTTCCGGGCGCATCGCGTACAGCCTCGGCCTCGAAGGCCCGGCGGTGTCGGTGGACACGGCCTGCTCGTCGTCGCTGGTCGCACTGCACCTGGCCGCGCAGGCGCTGCGCTCCGGTGAGTGCTCCATGGCGCTGGTCGGCGGCGTGTCCGTGATGACCGGGCCGGACCTGCTGATCGACTTCAGCCGTCAGCGCGGTCTCGCGCCGGACGGCAGGTGCAAGGCGTACTCGGCGTCCGCCGACGGGACGGGGTTCTCGGACGGCCTGGGCCTGCTCGTGGTGGAGCGGCTGTCCGACGCCCGGCGCAACGGCCACCGCGTGCTGGCCGTGGTGCGCGGGAGCGCGATCAACCAGGACGGCGCCAGCAACGGCCTCACCGCGCCGAACGGCCCGTCGCAGGAGCGGGTGATCCGGCAGGCGCTGGTCAACGCCGGCCTGCGACCGTCCGATGTGGACGCGGTGGAGGGCCACGGCACGGGCACCAAGCTGGGTGACCCGATCGAGGCGCAGGCGCTGCTGGCGACGTACGGCCGTGAGCGGGCGGACGGTCCGCTGTGGCTGGGCTCGATCAAGTCGAACATCGGCCACAGCTCGGCCGCGGCGGGTGTCGCGGGCGTGATCAAGATGGTGCAGGCCATGCGGCACGGGGTCCTGCCGCCCACCCTGCACGTCGACGAGCCGTCCCCGCACGTGGACTGGGCGTCGGGTGAGATCGAACTGCTGTCCGAGCCGCGCGAGTGGTCGGTGTCCGGCCGTCCGCGCCGCGCCGGTGTGTCGTCGTTCGGCGTGAGCGGCACGAACGCGCACGTGATCCTGGAGCAGGCCCCGGCCGAGGACGCCGGTGAGCCGGTCGAGTCCGCGCCGCTGCCGGTCGTGCCGGTCGTGCTGTCGGCGCGCAGCGAGACCGCGCTCCGGGCGCAGGCCGACAAGTTGCGGCAGCACCTGGCCGCCCGGCGCGACCTGGCTCTGGCGGATGTCGCCTTCTCGGAGGTGACGACCCGGGCGCTGCTGGAGCACCGGGCCACCGTCGTGGCGTCCGACCGGGACGAGTTGCTGGCCGGGCTGAAGGCCCTGGCCGACGGCGGGACCGCGAGTCGCGCGGTGGTCGGCAAGACGGCGTTCCTGTTCACCGGTCAGGGGTCGCAGCGGACCGGGATGGGCCTGGAGCTGGCGGCGGCGTTCCCGCGGTTCGCGGAGGCGCTGGACGAGGTGTGCGCCGAGCTGGACCCGTTGCTGGGCCGGTCGGTGCGCGAGCTGCTGTCCGCCGAGGACGGTTCGCTGGACCGGACCGAGTTCACGCAGGCCGCGCTGTTCGCGGTCGAGGTGGCGCTGTTCCGGTTGGTCGAGTCGCTGGGCGTGCGGCCGGATTACCTGATCGGCCACTCGGTCGGCGAGATCGCCGCCGCGCACGTCTCCGGCGTGCTGTCACTGGCCGACGCCTGCACGCTCGTCGTGGCGCGCGGCCGGTTGATGGGCGCCCTGCCCGCCGGCGGCGCGATGGTCGCCGTCCAGGCGGACGAGGCGGACGTGGCCGCGTCGCTGATCGGCTTCGAAGGCCGGTTGGAGATCGCGGCGGTGAACGGGCCGCGCGCGGTGGTCGTCTCGGGTGACGCCGACGCCGCCGACGAGTGGCTGCCGCGGTGGGACGGGCACAAGACGACCCGGCTCCGGGTCAGCCACGCGTTCCACTCGCCCCGGATGGAGCCGATGCTGGCCGAGTTCCGCCGGGTGGCGGAGGGGCTGGCGTTCGCGCCGCCGCGGCTGCCGATCGTGTCGAACCTGACCGGGGCGCTGGTCACCGACGAGGTGACCGAGCCGGAGTACTGGATCCGGCACGTGCGGCAGGCCGTGCGGTTCGCCGACGGTGTCAAGACCCTGTGGGACCTCGGCGTGCGCCGGTTCCTGGAGCTCGGCCCCGACGGCGTGCTCACCGCGATGGCGCGCCAGTGCCTGGACGACGAGACGGATGTCGCGTTCGTCGCCGCGTTGCGGGCGAAGCACGCGGAGGCGGCGACGTTCGCCGGGTTCCTGGGTGCGGCCGCGATCGCCGGCCTGCCGGTCGACTGGCAGGCGTTCTACGCCGGCACCGGCGTCCGGGCGGTCGAGCTGCCGACGTACGCGTTCCAGCGCGAGCGCTACTGGCTGGCGCCCGACGCGGGAGGCGGGGACGCCTTCGCGACCGGACAGGGCGCGGTCGAGCACCCCGTCCTGGCCGCCGCGGTGTCCGTCGGCGACCGTGACGAGTGGGTGTTCACCGGCCGCCTGTCCACCGACACGCAGCCGTGGACGCGGGACCACGTCGTGCTCGGCGTGACGATCGTGCCCGGCACGGGTCTCGTGGAACTGGCCGTCGCGGCCGGACGCCACACCGCCAGCCCCGTGCTGGACGAGCTGGTGCTGGAGGCGCCGCTCCTGCTGGAGGAGGGCGTCACCCGCCAGGTCCAGGTCACCGTCGGCGCGGCCGGCGACGACGGCAAGCGTGACGTCGCGATCTACACCCGCCTGGCGACGAGCGGGGACGAGCGGTCCGAGGCGACCTGCCACGCGCGTGGCGTGCTCGCACCGGAGTCCGCTCCCGTCGTCGCATGGCCCGCGGAGTGGCCACCCGCCGGCGCCGAGCCCGCGTCCGTGGACACGCTCTACGGCGGCATGGCCGACCTCGGCTACGACTACGGCCCGATGTTCCAGGGCGTCCGCGCCGCGTGGCAGGTGGGCGACGACGTCTACGCCGAGGTGTCGCTGCCGGAGGACACCGACGGCGAGGGCTGGGGCATCCACCCCGCGCTGTTCGACGCCGCCATGCACGGCGGCCTGTTCAAGCAGAGCGACGACGTCTCGGCCATGCTGCCGTTCTCGTGGTCCGGCGTGCGGATCGGCGCGACCGGGTTGTCCCGGGTCCGGGCCCGCATCTCGCCGGCCGGCGAGTCCGCGCTCCACGTCGAGATCACCGGCGAGCTGGGCGAGCCGGTGCTCACGATGGACCGGCTGGTCATGCGCCCGGTCGAGCCGTCGCAGCTGGCGAACGCGCAGCGCGTCACGCCGAACTCGTTGTTCCGGCTCGACTGGGCCACCCTGACCGTGGGTGCGCCGCGGGCGGAGAGCGTCGCCGTCCTGGGTGGCTTCGACGCGTCCGGTGAGCGGTACGCCGATCTCGCCGCGCTGGAGCAGGCGCTCGGTGGCGGCGTCGCGGCGCCGGACATCGTGCTCGCGTCGGTGCCGGCGGCCGAGGAGGGCGTCGACTCGGCGCGCGACACGGCGGTCCGCGCGCTGGAGCTGGTGCAGCGGTGGCTGGCAAGCGAATCCCTCGCCGAGGCCAAGCTGGTCGTGGTCACCCGCCGAGCGGTCGCCGTGGGCGACGAGACGGCGGATGTCGCACAAGGCGCGGTCTGGGGTCTCCTGCACGGCGTGCAGGCCGAACACCCCGGTCGGTTCCTGCTCGTGGACTTCGAGGGGACGACCGAGCCCGGTTGGTGGGGTGCGCTGGCCGACCTCGACGAGCCGCAGATCGCCGTCCGCGGCGACCGGGTGCTGGCGCCGCGACTGGCGCGGGTGACGGACTCCTCGGGCGACGTGCCGTTCGACCGGGACGGGACGGTGCTGATCACCGGTGGCACGGGTGGTCTGGGTGCGATCTTCGCCAAGCACCTGGCCGAGCGGCACGGTGCGAGGCGCCTGCTGCTGGTGAGCCGTCGTGGCTCGGCGGCCGACGGCGTGGACAAGCTGCTCGTGGAGCTGGACGCGCTGGGCTGCGAGGCCCGGGTCGCGGCGTGCGACGTGGCGGACCGGGGCCAGGTGGCGGACCTGATCGCGTCGGTCGACCGGCCGTTGACCGCGGTGATCCACGCGGCCGGTGTGCTGGACGACGGTGTGGTGGAGTCGCTGACGCCGGAGCAGGTCGAGCGGGTGATGCGGCCGAAGGTCGACGCCGCGCTGCACCTGCACGAGCTGACCGCGGGCATGGACCTCTCGGCGTTCGTCCTGTTCTCCTCGGCCGCGGCGCTGATCGGCAGCCCGGGCCAGGCGAACTACGGCGCGGCCAACGCGGCCCTCGACGCGCTCGCGGCGACGCGGCGTGCGAACGGGCTGCCCGCGGCCTCGCTCGCCTGGGGCCTGTGGGCCGACGCCACCGGCATGACGGGCGGGATGGCCGAGGCCGACCTCGCCCGGCTGGAGCGGATGGGCATCGGCGCGATCTCCGCCGACTCCGGGCTCGCGCTGTTCGACCAGGCCCTCGCGGTCGACGCGGCCCTGGTCGCGCCGGTGCGACTGGACCTGGCCGTGCTCCGCTCCCAGGCCCGTGCGGGCACGCTGCCCGCGCTGATGCGCGGCTTGGCGCCCGTCCGGCGGACCGAAGCGGGCGGGTCGTTGGCACAGCGGCTCGCCGGAGTCGCCGAGGCCGACCGCGAAGGAGTCGTGCTGGAGCTGGTGCGCGGACAGGTCGCCGCCGTCCTCGGCCACGCCTCCGCGGACGCGATCGACCGCGGCCGGGCGTTCAAGGACCTCGGCTTCGACTCGCTCAGCGCGGTGGAGCTGCGCAACCGGCTGACCCAGGCCACCGGCGTGCGACTGCCCGCCACCCTGGTGTTCGACTACCCGACTCCGGACGCGATCGCGCAGTACGTCGTCTCGGTCGTCACGCCGGATCCCGGCGCGACGACGGCCCGGTCGGAGGAAGACGAGATCCGCGCCATGGTGGCGTCGATCCCGGTCGCCCGACTCCGTCAGGCTGGGTTGCTCGACACGCTGCGCACCCTGGCGAACGGCGATCCGCTCGTGGCGGCGCCCGCGGCCGACGAAGCCCCCACCTCGATCGACGACATGGATCCCATGGCCCTCCTCAGGATGGCCCGTGGGGAGCACGCATGACTTGTCCAGGACATGGACTGGCCCGCAGCACCCGGAACCTGGTCGCCTGGCGGCGCACCGACGTGGAGGAAAACCAGTAATGACGGTCGATGACAACGACTTCGTCGAGGCACTTCGGACATCGCTGAAGGAAACCGACCGCCTGCGCCAGGAGAACCGGCGGCTGCTGGCCCAGTCGAGCGAGCCCCTGGCGATCGTGGGCATGAGCTGCCGCTATCCCGGTGGCGTGACGTCGCCGGAGGAGCTGTGGGAGCTCGTGGCCTCCGGTCGTGACGGCATCTCGGCGATGCCGACCGACCGCGGCTGGGACGCCGACGCGATGTACGACGCGGACCCGGAGCGGCCGGGCACGGTGAACACCCGGGGCGGTGGCTTCATCGACGGTGCCGCCGAGTTCGACGCCGAGTTCTTCGGTCTGAGCCCGCGCGAGGCACTGGCGATGGACCCGCAGCAGCGGCTGATGCTGCGCGCGGCGTGGGAGGGGCTGGAGGACGCGGGCATCGACCCGACCTCCTTGCGCGGCAGCGACACCGGCGTCTTCTGCGGCGTCATCACCTCGGACTACGGCGGCGCGGCGCTGCCGGAGCTGGAGGGCTACCAGCTGACCGGGAAGTCCACCAGCGTGGTGTCCGGCCGGATCTCCTACACCCTCGGCCTGGAAGGGCCGGCGGTGTCGGTGGACACGGCCTGCTCGTCGTCGTTGGTGGCGCTGCACATGGCGGCGCAGGCGTTGCGCGCCGGTGAGTGCTCGCTGGCGCTGGTCGGCGGCGTGACGGTGCTGGCCGGTCCGTTCCTGTTCGTGGAGTTCAGCCGTCAGCGCGGTCTCTCGCCGGACGGGCGTTGCAAGTCGTACTCGTCGGCCGCGGACGGCACGGGCTTCGCCGACGGTGTCGGACTCGTCATCGTGGAGCGGTTGTCGGACGCGCGCCGCAACGGCCACAAGGTGCTCGCCCTCGTGCGTGGCACCGCCGTGAACCAGGACGGCGCCAGCAACGGCCTGACCGCGCCGAACGGCCCGTCGCAGGAACGCGTGATCCGCGCGGCCCTGGCGAACGCCGGTCTGAGCGCGGCGGACGTCGACGCGGTGGAGGGCCACGGGACCGGCACGACGCTGGGCGACCCGATCGAGGCGCGGGCACTGCTGGCGACCTACGGCCAGGAGCGGTCGGGCGAGCCGCTGTGGCTGGGCTCGATCAAGTCGAACATCGGGCACAGCTCCGCCGCGGCGGGCGTGGCGGGTGTGATCAAGATGGCGATGGCGATGCGGAACGAGACGCTGCCGCCGACGCTGCACGCGGCCGAGCCGTCGCCGCACATCGACTGGGACTCCGGTGAAGTCGAGCTGCTGACCGAGGCCCGGCGGTGGCCGGTGTCGGAGCGGCCGCGTCGCGCCGGCATCTCGTCGTTCGGCGTCAGCGGCACGAACGCGCACGTGATCATGGAAGAAGCCCCGGCGCAGGACGTGGCTCCGGTCGAGACCGCGGTGGAGCGGACGCTCGGCGCGGTGCCGGTGATCCTGTCCGCCCGTGGCGGCGCAGCACTGCGCGCCCAGGCCGAACGGCTGCGGACCCACCTGGAGGCACGCCCCGAGCTCTCCCCCCTCGACGTCGGGTTCTCCGAAGTCACGACGCGGGCGCAGCTCGACCAGCGCGCGGTCGTCGTGGCGTCCGACCGGGACGCGCTGCTGGCCGGGCTGACCGCCCTGGCGGCGGGGGAGTCCGCCGTGAACGTGGCCGAAGGTCGCCCGGTCGGGGACAAGACCGCGGTGCTGTTCACCGGCCAGGGTTCCCAGCGCGCCCGGATGGGCGCCGAACTGGCGGACGTGTTCCCGGTGTTCGCCGAGACGCTGGGCGACGTGTGCGCGGAACTCGACCCGCTGGTGGGCCGGCCGGTGCGGGACCTGCTGACGGCCGAGGAGGGTTCCGCCGAGGCGGCGCTGCTCGACTCGACCGAGTTCACGCAGGTCGGCTTGTTCGCCGTCGAGGTGGCGCTGTACCGGCTGGTGGAATCGCTCGGCATCCGCCCGGACTTCCTCATCGGCCACTCGGTCGGCGAGATCGTCGCCGCGCACGTCGCGGGCGTCCTGTCGCTGGCGGACGCGTGCGCGCTGGTCGTCGCGCGCGGTCGGTTGATGGGCGCGTTGCCGACCGGCGGCGCGATGGTGGCCGTGCAGGCCGACGAGACCGCGGTGGCCGCGTCCTTGGCCGGCTTCGAGGGTCGGCTGGAGATCGCCGCGGTCAACGGCCCGCGCGCCGTGGTGGTCTCGGGCGACGCCGACGCGATCGACGAGTGGTTGCCGCAGTGGCAGGACCGCAAGACGACCCGCCTGCGGGTGTCCCACGCGTTCCACTCGCCGCGCATGGAGCCGATGCTGGCCGAGTTCCGGGAGGTGGCGGCCGGGCTGAAGTTCACCGAGCCGCAGATCCCGATCGTCTCGAACGTGAGCGGCAAGCTGGTCTCGGCCGAGATGTGCGAGCCCGACTACTGGGTGGCGCACGTGCGGCACGCGGTCCGGTTCGCCGACGGCGTGCAGACGCTGCACGGACTGGGCGTCCGCAGGATGCTGGAACTCGGACCGGACGCCGTGCTGACCGCGATGGTCCGCCAGTGCCTGGAAGGCCTGGACGAGCGCGACGCCGTGGTGGTGCCCGCGCTGCGTGCCCGCCGCTCCGAGGAGGAGACGTTCGCCGGGTTCCTCGGGCAGGCGCACCTCGCCGGTGTCGGCGTCGACTGGTCGGCGTTCTACGCGGGCACGGGCGCGCGGCGCGCGGACCTGCCGACGTACGCGTTCCAGGACCAGCGGTACTGGCAGATGGCCGGTATCGGGGTCGGCGACGCGACCGCCGCCGGGCTCGGCCCGGTCGAGCACCCGTTCCTGGTCGGCGCGGTGCAGGTGGGTGACCGGGACGAGTGGGTGTTCACCGGTCGCATCTCCACCGACTCGCAGCCGTGGACCCGGGACCACGTGGTCCTCGGCGTGACGATCGTGCCCGGCACGGCCCTGGTCGAACTGGCCCTCGCGGCCGGTCGGCGGGTCGGCAGCCCGGTGGTGGACGAACTGCTGATGGAGTCGCCGCTCCTGCTGGACGAGGGCGTCCCGCGCCAGGTGCAGATCACCGTGGGCGACGCCGGCGCCGAAGGCCGCCGCGAAGTGGCGATCTTCTCCCGCGCGGAGGCCGGCGCCGACGACGAGCCGCAGCCGGCGACGTGCCACGCGCGGGGATGGCTCGCCGCGGACACGGACCCGATGCCGTTCGCGGCGGAGGAGTGGCCGCCCGCCGGCGCCGAAGCGGTGTCGGTGGACGGGTGGTACGACCGGCTGGAGGACATCGGCTACGAGTACGGTCCGACGTTCCGCGACGCGCGTGCGGTGTGGCGCATCGGCAAGGACCTGTACGCCGAGGTCTCCCTGCCCGAGGGCGCGGTGAGCAGCGGGTTCGGGATCCACCCCGGCCTGTTCGACGCCGCCCTGCACATCGGGCTGCTCGACAAGAACCCCGGTGACCCGGTGCTGCTGCCGTTCTCGTGGTCGGGCGTCCGGCTCGGCCGGGCCGGCGCGACCTCGGTGCGCGCGCGCGTCAAGGCGGAAGGCGACACCGCGGTGCGGCTCGTCGTCACCACCGACGCGGACGAGCCGGTGCTGACCGTGGACAAGCTCGCCCTGCGGCCGGTGGAGCAGGCGCAGCTGGCGCGGGCGCAGGAGACCACGCAGCGCTCGCTGTTCCAGGTCGACTGGACGCCGGTGTCCGGTGCCGCGGGGCGCGAGGTGCGCGTCGCGGTCCTCGGTGACCTCCCCGCGTCGGGAGACCGGTACGCGGACCTGTTCCTGCTGGAGGAAGCCGCGTACGACGGTGGGCCGGCGCCGGAGATCGTGCTCGCCATGGTGGACACGCCCACCGGTGGCGCGGCCGACGCCACGCGCACGGCCGCGTCCACCGCGCTGGACCTCGTGCAGCGGTGGCTGATGATCGACTGGCTGGCCGACTCGCGACTGGTCGTGCTGACCAGGAACGCGGTCGCGGTCGGCGGTGAGCAGCCCGACGTCGCGCAGGCCGCGGTGTGGGGCTTGGTGCACAGCGCCCAGTCCGAGCGTCCCGGGCGGTTCCTGCTCGTGGACGTCGACGGCAGCGGCGAGCCGGACTGGGGCACGGTCGTCGACCTCGACGAGCCGCAGGTGGCGATGCGCGGCGGCAGGTTGCTGGCGCCGCGGCTGGCGCGCACGGCCACCCGGCCGGGTGCCACCGGTCAGCTGCTCGGTGCTGAGTCGGACGGCACGGTCCTGATCACCGGTGGCACCGGCGGTCTCGGCTCGCTGCTCGCGAAGCACGTCACGGAGCAGCACGGCGCGCGGCGACTGCTGCTGGCGAGCCGTCGCGGCCCGGACGCCGAAGGGACGGCCGAGCTGGTCTCCGAGCTGGAGGCGCTCGGCGCGTCGGTGCGGGTCGAGGCCTGCGACGTCTCCGACCGCGAGCAGGTCGCACGACTGCTGGCCTCGGCGGAGACGCCGGTGACGGCGGTCATCCACGCGGCCGGTGTGCTGGACGACGGCGTGGTCGAGTCGATGACCTCCGACCAGCTCGCCGGGGTGATGGGGCCGAAGATCGACGCGGCCCTGCACCTGCACGAGCTGACCGCCGGCACCGAGTTGTCCGCGTTCGTGATGTTCTCGTCCGTGGCCTCGTTGATCGGCAGCCCCGGCCAGTCCAACTACGCGGCGGCGAACGCCGCACTCGACGCACTCGCCACCAGGCGGCGCGTCGACGGCCTGCCGGCGACTTCGCTGGCATGGGGTCTGTGGGCGGACGAGGCCGGCATGGCCGGTCAGCTCGGCGATAACGACCTGGCCCGGTTGCAGCGGATGGGCGTCCGCCCGCTGTCGGCCGAGGTGGGGTTGGAGCTGTTCGACCAGGCGCTCGGGCTCGACCAGGCGCTGCTCGCGCCGGTGCGGCTCGACGCCACCGCGCTGCGCGGCCAGGCGGCGGCGGGGATGCTGCCCGCGATGCTGCGCGGGCTCGTGCGGAGGTCCGACCGGACCGAGGTGACCGAGTCGCTGGCGCGGCGCCTCACGGGCGTGGCCCAGGAGGACCACGGCCGGATCGTGCTGGAGCTGGTGCTGACCCAGACCGCCGCGGTCCTCGGCCACGACTCGGCGGAGGCGGTCGAAGCGGACCGTGAGCTCCACGAGTACGGGTTCGACTCCCTGAGCGCGGTGGAGCTGAGCAACCGGCTCACCCGCCTCACCGGGCTGCACCTCGAAAGCACGCTGGTGTTCGACCACCCGACGCCGCAGGCGATCGCGTCGCACCTGCTCACGCTGGTGGCGGCGGACACCGCGGGGTCCGGGAAGACGTCCGACGAGAACGCGGCGCCCCGGTCGGAGGAGGACGAGATCCGCACCATGATCGCGTCGATCCCGCTCGACGACCTGCGCTCGACCGGGCTGCTCGACACGTTGCGCGACCTGGCGAACGGCCGCGCCGAGCGGGCCGTCGCGACGGCCGCGGCCGGGAGCACCGGCGAATGACGGCCAGTGACGCGGACCAGGCGGGTCGCGGCAACCACGAACGAGGAGTGAGCACCGACATGGACACTCGCGACACCACGCGAGGCACGGCCGGCGAGGAGAACGCCGGCACGGAGGCCACGACGGCGAAGTCCGCCGTGCCGGCCACATCGCTGCGGGGACCCCGCACGCCCGGGTTGGTCCAGGGCATCCAGCTCTTCTCGAACCCGGCGAAGTTCATGCGCAAGTGCCGGGACCAGTACGGCAAGAAGTTCGCGCTGAAGATCTTCCCCGAGGCGCCGCTCTTCGTGCTCTCGGACCCCGCCGAGGTGAAGGAGATGTTCCTCGCCCCGAGGGACGTCCTGCACACCGGCAAGGGCAGCGCCGCGCTGGAGAAGTTCATCGGCCACACGGGACTGGCGTGGCTGGACGAGAAGGAGCACCTGGCCCGCCGCAAGCAGCTCATGCCCGTGGTGAAGGGCAGCGCGCTGATGCGGATCGAGGCGTCCATCGACGAGATGGCCGACAGCATCGTGGCGACGTGGCCGCGCGGCGAGGTCGTCGCACTGCGCCCGCACGTGCACCGCTTCACCATCCAGGTCATCCGCGAGATGGTGTTCGGCAAGAACGTCCCGAAGGTCTGGGACGAGCTGTTCGAGATCATCTGGGACATGCTCGACTTCAACGAGATGTTCACGTCGATGATCGAGACCCACAACATGTCGCCGCGCGCGGTGGGCGTGCTCCGGGCGATCAAGCCGTTGGGCTTCGACCGCTTCTTCCGGAACAAGGTGCGCTCGGACGCGCTGATCGCGCAGGCGGTCGCCGAGCGCATGGAGTCCGGCGAAGCGAGCGACGACATGCTGTCCGTGCTGCTCGGCATCACCCGCTCGGATGGCACTCCGCTGAGCGCGGTCGAGCTGCGCGACGAGATGATGACCATGTTCCTGGCCGGCACCGAGACGACCGCGGCGGGCATCACCTGGGCGCTCGAGTTCCTCAGCCGGGAGCACGCCGTGCGCGAGCGGCTCGTCGCCGAGATCGACGAGGGCGCCGACGACACCTTCCTCACCGCCACGGTGCACGAGGTGCTGCGGATGCGACCGCCGACCCCGCAGATCATCCCCCGCGAGGTCGTCAAGCCGATCGAGATCGGCGGCGTGCGCTACGAGCCGGGCATGCAGCTGTGGGCGAGCGGCTACCTGATGCACCACGACCCGGACGTCTACCCGGACCCCGACACGTTCAACCCCGAGCGGTTCGTCGGTGTCAAGCCCGGCGCCTACACGTGGATCCCGTTCGGGGGCGGCCACACCCGCTGTCTCGGCGACCGGATCGCGGTCATGGAGATGAAGGCCGTGCTCCGCGCGGTGCTGTCCACCTGTGAACTCCACCGCCCCGACCAGAAGCCGGAGCCGCCCAAGAGCCGCACCGTCACCATGACGTCCAAGTACGGCGCGCGCGTGGCGCTCAAGCCTCGGGTGAAGGGACCCAGCCTGGCCGGGAACGCCGCGCAATGAGGGTTCCGGACAGCACGTACGCCGAACAGCAGTGGCGTGTCCACGAATTCACCGACGACTTCGAGGTCGAGGACGTGTGGGTGCTGCCGACACCAGGCGGCCCGGACGACCTCGACCGGTTGGTGCGGCAGTTCACGTCGGACGATGACGACGAGATCTCCGGGGCCGTCATCCGGGCTCTGTTCGAGCTCCGCTGGAAGCTCGGTGGGCTGCTCGGGCTGGACAAGAAGGAAGCGGGTCTCGGCAAGCGGGTGAAGTCGCTCCGCGAGCGGCTGCCGGACGACCTGCGCGACGGACCTCGCGGCCCGGAGTTCCAGGTGGTCCCGTTCCACCCCGTCTACCAGACCGAGCGGGAGTTCGTGGCCGAGATGGCCAACCGGACCGTGCACACGTTGATGCACCTCGGCTGGATCGAGGACGGCAAGGGCGGGTACCAGGGCCAGATGACCGTCCTGGTCAAGCCCAACGGGGCCCTCGGCAAGGCTTACATGACCGCGATCAAGCCTTTCCGACGCGCGTTGGTGCTCCCGGAGCTGGTCCGGTCGATCGGCCGCAACTGGCCGAAGTACACCTGACCGCCCGGCGCACCACCACATTCGAAAGCTCTAGAAAAGGACGAGGTCGCAAGACGATGACATCTATGCCAGGTTGGAACTTCGACAAGTTCGCCCAGGGGATCCGGGCGCTCGGCATCAACAACGTGCCGGTGTCCGGGGTGATCCCGGGGGCGTTGCACGGCACGGACGAGAACGCCATGGTGACGAACTTCGCCTCGGTGAACTTCCTGAACCTCCAGCGCCGTGAAGACGTGATGGAGTGCCTCGTCGCCGCCACCAGGCAGTACGGCCTCGGCAGCGGCGGCACCCGGGTCATCCAGGGCATCACTCCCGCGCACCTCGACATGGAGCAGACGGTCGCGGAGTACCTCAAGAAGGAAGCGGCGATCAGCTTCGCCACCGGCACGGTCGCGAACATCGGCTTCATCAACGCGATGTCCAGCACGCAGTCGTTCATGCAGGGCGTCGCCATGGTCAACCGCGACGTCGTCTTCGTGTACGACCGGGACGCGCACTGGTCGCTGTGGAAAGCCGCCGAGGGCATGAAGTTCGGCGAGCGCATCTTCACGTTCCGGCACAACGACGTCGAGAACCTCGAAGAGGTCCTCAAGCAGTTGCAGGGCAAGCGCGTGGTCGTGGTGTTCGAGTCCGTGTACTCGATCGACGGCACGGTCGCGCCGATGCACGAGATCGTCGACATGTGCGAGAAGTACGGCGCACTCTCCTTCGCGGACGACGCCAACGGCTTCCTCGTCTACGGCCCGGCACACCGGAACTTCCACCAGGAGTACGAGGGGATGCTCCGGTCCTCGTTCATCATGGTGTCGATGAAGAAGGCCGTCGGTCTCGAAGGCGGCCTGATCGCGGGTGACCGCGACGCCATCGAGTCGTTCGAACTGCTCTCGGGCACCGGGTCCTTCACCGCCGGAATGCTGGCCCCCGCGGCGGCGGGCACGGCGTACATCACCAGGCTCCTCGCGTACGAGGAGCCGGAGATCGTCGACAACTACCTGTCGAAGGTCGCCGACTTCCGCAAGAAGATGCTCGACATCGAGCTGCCGATCACCGACACGGAGACCTGCTTCACCTCTGTCATCGTCGGCGACGAGCGGAAGTGCGTGGAGCTGTACGGCAAGTACCTGGAGCACGGGATCCGCGTTCCCCCGTACCTGTACCCGGCGGCCCGGCGCGGCCAGGCGGTGCTCCGCATCATCGTCAACGCGGGGCACACCGACGAGCAGATCGACAACTTCCTCGAGGTGTCGAAGAAGCTGCGCAACGAGGGTTACCTGTAACCCGCCGGTGAAGGCACTCCCGGTCCTGGCGGATGCACCGATTCCAGGCCGACAGCTGCTCGGGACAGCACGTCGTCTGGTGGAAAGAGGCGGAGACAATGGCTAGTACGGACTGGTTGCGACCGGGCGAGCACGTCGTCGTGACCGGGGGGTCCAGCGGGATCGGGCTCGCGCTGGCCGCCGAGTTCGTCGCACGGGGCGCGGTCGTGTCGCTGGTGGCGCGTCGGCAGGACCGGCTCGACGCGGCGGCGGAATCACTGCGGGCGAAGGGGGGCAAGGTGCACACGCGGAGCGTGGACGTCACCGACCCGGCCTCGCTGGCGGTCGCGATCGAGGAGCTCGAAGCGGAGGCCGGTCCCTGCGCGGTGCTGGTGACGTCGGCGGGCCAGGCCCGGCCGGGGCACTTCATGGAGATGTCCGACGACGTGTTCCGCACGATGATGGAGGTCGACTACTTCGGCACCCTCTGGGCGGTCCGCGCGGTGGCTCCCGGCATGACGAGCCGGGGCCGGGGCACGGTGGTCACCATCATCTCGACGGCCGGGCTGGCCGGGGTGTACGGCTACACGGCCTACGGTGCGGCCAAGTTCGCGGTGCGGGGTCTGACGGAGGCGCTGCGCAACGAACTGGTGCCGCAGGGCGTGCGGGTGACCGGCGTGTTCCCCCCGGACGTCGACACCCCGCAGCTGGAGGAGGAGAACCGGTGGAAGCCGGCGGAGACCGCCGCGATCACCGGGGCCATCAAGCCGTTGCAGCCGGGCGTGGTCGCGCGCGGGATCCTGCGCGGACTGGACCGGGGCAAGCCGGTGATCTGCCTCGACGGCTTCAGCAAGGTGATGCTCCGCTGGGGTGGTGTCATCGCGCCGGTGATGCGCTGGTACATGGACGGGAAGGTGCGCGCGGTGCGCAAGGAAGCCGCCTCGCGCACGTCCGTCGGCTCGACGACCTCCGACTGAGCAGGCCGGCCGCCGCGGCGACGTGCGACGGCTCGTCGCCGCCTGTGACAACCCTGGTCCCGCGCCGGTTCCCGGCCGGGACACCACCCGACAAGAGGACAAGATGATCGCGCCCCAGCAGCTGCTCGACGTGCAGCGCTTCGTCCGCGACGAGCCGGTCGGCCGCGGTCCGGCCACGCCGGACGGGTTACCGCTGCCGGTCGACGTCCGGGTCGCCGACACGGGATTGATGAACTGCCGCCGCACTGCTGGGGAAGGTGTGAAGTGATGTACGGGAATCAGGCCGAGCGATCGGGCGACACGGTCGGGCGTGCCGTCGCCGTCGTCGGCATGTCGTGCCGAGTTCCGCGGGCACAGGACGTCCAGGCCTTCTGGCGGCTGCTGCGCGACGGCGTGGACGCCATCACCGAGGCGCCCGCGGACCGCTGGTACGACCTACCCGACCTGGCCCCGTACCGCCGGGGTGGGTTCATCGACGACGTGTCCGGCTTCGACGCCGGTTTCTTCGGCATCTCACCGCGCGAAGCCGCGGCGATGGACCCGCGTCAGCGCCTGGCGCTGGAGCTGACCTGGGAGGCGTTGGAAGACGCCGGCGTCGCCGCGGAAGACCTGCGCGGCAGCGACACGGCCGTGTTCCTCGGCGCGGCGAGTGACGACTACGCGTCCCTCGTGCAGCGGCACGGCACGGACGCGGTGTCCCACCACTCCCTGGCGGGCCTGAGCCGCGGCGTGATCGCCAACCGGGTGTCCCACCGGTTCGGCTTCCACGGTCCGAGCATCACCGTCGACACCGTGCAGTCCTCCTCGCTGGTCGCCGTGCACCTGGCCGGCGAGACCCTGCTGTCCGGCGCCGCGCGGCTGGCCGTGGCCGGTGGCGTGCACCTGAACCTGGTGCCGGAGAGCACGCTGGCGCTGGCCCGTGCGGGCGCGCTGTCCCCGGACGGCCGCAGCTACACGTTCGACGCCCGCGCCAACGGTTTCGTCCGGGGTGAGGGCGCCGGCATGGTCGTCCTCAAGCGCCTTGAGGACGCGATCGCCGACGGCGACCAAATCCACTGCGTGCTGCTCGGCGGCGCGGTCAACCACGACGGCGACGGCTCGGCCCTCACCGTGCCCGACGGCGACTCGCAGCAGGCGCTGCTGCGCGAGGCGTACGCCCGTGCGGGCGTGAACCCCGGCGACGTGCAGTACGTCGAGCTGCACGGCACCGGCACGCGCGCCGGCGACCCGGTCGAGGCGGGCGCGCTGGGCTCCGTGCTGGGTTCCGTCCGCGACGCCGACCGGCCGCTGCTCGTCGGGTCGGTGAAGACGAACATCGGGCACCTGGACGCCGCCGCCGGCGTCGTGGGCCTGATCAAGGTCGCGTTGGCGATCAAGCACGACGTGCTCCCGGCGAGCCTCAACTTCACCGAGCCGCACCCGTCCATCCCGATGGACGAGTGGAACATCGCGGTGAACGCCGCCTCCGGCGCGTGGCCGGGCGACGGCCCCAAGCTGGCCGGTGTCAGCTCCTTCGGCGTCGGCGGCACGAACTGCCACGTCGTCGTCGCGGGTCCGCCCGCCGTCGAAGCTCCCCCCGTCGAAGCCCCGGCCGTCGAGCCGGGGGTTCCCCGCCCGGTGCCGGTCGTGCTCTCCGGTGACTCCGCCGCCGCGTTGCGGGCCCAGGCCGACCGCCTGCGCGACTGGGTGACGGCCGACGCCGACGCCCGCCCCGCCGACATCGGCTACTCCACCGTGACGACCCGGTCGATGCTGAAGCACCGCGGCGTCGTCGTGGCGGCGGACCGCATGGAGCTGATGGCCGGCCTGGCCGCACTGGCGGCGGACGAACCCGCCGCGAACGTCGTGACGGGCTCCGCCACCCCCGGCTCCGGTGTGGTGTGGGTCTTCCCGGGCCAGGGTTCGCAGTGGGTCGGCATGGCCCTTGAGCTGTGGGACTCCTCGCCGGTGTTCGCCGCCCGCATGACCGAGTGCGAGCAGGTGCTGGGCGGTCTGGTCGACTGGTCGCTGCGCGACGTGCTGGCCGACGAAGCCGCGCTGGCCCGGGTGGACGTCGTCCAGCCCGCGCTGTTCGCGGTGATGGTGTCGCTGGCCGAGGTGTGGCGTTCGGCCGGCCTCGTGCCCGACGCCGTCGTGGGTCACTCCCAGGGCGAGATCGCGGCGGCCTGCGCGGCGGGCATCATCTCGCCGGCCGACGGGCTGCGGCTCGTGGTCGGCCGCAGCAAGGCCATCGATGCGGGCCTTTCGGGTCGCGGCACGATGGCGTCGCTGGCCATGCCCGCCGAGGACGTGGACCAGGACGAGGTCTCCGTCGCGGCGGTGAACGGCCCCAACTCCGTCGTGATCTCCGGTGCGGTCGACGCGGTGCGCGCGGTCGTGGCCGACTGCGAGTCCCGAGGCATCCGCGCCAAGGTGATCCCGGTCGACTACGCGTCCCACTCGACGCACGTGGAGTCCGTCCGGGACGAGGTGCTCCGGGTCGCCGACGGCATCGCGACGACGGACAGCGGCATCGCGTTCTTCTCGACGGTGACCGCCGGCCTGGTCGACGTGGCCGAGCTGGACGCCGAGTACTGGTACCGGAACCTGCGCGAGCGCGTGCGGTTCAGCGAGACCGTCAAGGCGCTGGCCGACGCCGGCCACAACACGTTCGTGGAGCTCAGCCCGCACCCGGTGCTGACCGCCGCCATCCAGGACACCGTGGGCGACGCGGTGGTGCAGGGCACGCTGCGCCGCAACGAGGACCAGTCCCGTCGCCTGCTGCTGTCGATGGCCGAACTGTGCGCCAAGGGTGTCGCGGTCCAGTGGCGACCGTTCTTCGAGGGCGCCCGCCGCGTTCCGCTGCCCACCTACGCGTTCCAGCGGCAGTCGTTCTGGGTCTCCGGCGACCGCGTCGAGCGCGAGGCGCCGCGGCCGGTCGGCACGCCCGCGGTCGAGCCCGTGGAGACGCACTCCGAGCGGACCGCGAAGCGGCTCGCCGAGCAGGACCTGTGGACGCTGGTCAGGTCGCACTCGGCCGCCGTGCTCGGCCTGTCGGACCCCAAGGCGGTCGGCGCCGACAACACGTTCAAGGAGCTGGGCTTCGACTCGGTGACGGCGGTGGAGCTGAGCAACCGGCTCAACGCCGCGGCCGGCCTGAAGCTGCCGACCTCGCTGCTCTACGACCACCCGACCCCCAGCGCGGTCGTGCGGCACATGCAGGACCAGCTGTCCGGCTCGGGGGCCGACGAGCGCGAGGTCGCGCCCGCCCGTGCCGCCGGGTACGACGAGCCGATCGCGATCATCGGCATGAGCTGCCGGTACCCCGGTGGCGTGGCGTCACCCGAGGACCTGTGGCGGCTGGTGGCCGAGGGCGCCGACGCGATCACGCCCTTCCCGGACAACCGCGGCTGGCCGACGTCCGGGGGCGACTACGCCTCGGTCGGCGGGTTCCTGCACGACGCCGGTGACTTCGACGCGGGCTTCTTCCGCATCAGCCCGCGTGAAGCGCTGTCCATGGACCCGCAGCAGCGGCTGGTGCTGGAAGTGGTCTGGGAGGCCCTGGAGCGCGCCGGGCAGGACCCGGCCGAGCTGCGCCGCACCCCGACCGCGGTCTTCCTGGGCGCGATGAGCCAGGACTACCTGCCGCGGCTGGGCGAGGTGCCCGACGAAGTGGCCGGCCACGCCCTGACCGGCACCGCGTCCAGCGTGGTCTCCGGCCGCGTCGCCTACACCCTCGGCTTCGAGGGCCCGGCCGTGACCGTGGACACCGCGTGCTCGTCGTCCCTGGTGGCGCTGCACATGGCGGCGCAGTCGCTGCGTTCCGGTGACAGCTCGCTCGCCCTCGCCGGCGGTGTGACGATCATGTCCACGCCCGGCATCTTCATCGAGTTCTCCCGGCAGAACGGCTTGGCCGCCGACGGCCGCTGCAAGGCGTTCTCCGGTTCCGCCGACGGCACCGGCTGGTCCGAGGGCGTCGGCATGCTGGTGCTGGAGCGGCTGTCCGACGCCCGGCGCAACGGCCACCGCGTGCTGGCCGTGCTGCGCGGCAGCGCGGTCAACCAGGACGGCGAGAGCAACGGGCTCACCGCGCCGAACGGCCCCTCGCAGGAGCGGGTCATCCGGCAGGCGCTGGCCAACGCCGGCCTGTCCACGGCGGACGTCGACGCGGTCGAGGCGCACGGCACCGGCACCCAGCTCGGCGACCCGATCGAGGCGCAGGCCCTGCTGGCCACCTACGGCAAGGACCGGCCGGAGCCGCTGTGGCTCGGGTCGGTCAAGTCGAACATCGGTCACACGCAGGCCGCCGCCGGCGTGGCCGGCGTGATCAAGATGATCATGGCGATGCGGCACGGGGTGCTGCCCCGGACGCTGCACGTGGACGAGCCGACGCCGCACGTCGACTGGACGGCGGGCGCGGTCGAGCTGCTGACGGACCGGCGTTCCTGGCCCGACGCGGACCGGCCTCGCCGCGCGGGTGTGTCCTCGTTCGGGATCAGCGGCACCAACGCGCACGTGATCCTGGAGCAGGGTGACGTCGAAGAGCCGGCCGCCGACGACGCGGAGCCGGAGGCCGTCGTGCCCTGGCTGCTGTCGGCGCGCAACGCCCCGGCCCTGACCGGGCAGGCGGAACGGCTGCTGGCGGCGGTGTCCGAGGACCCGGCGCCGCGCACCGCGGACGTGGCGACGACCCTGGCCACCGGCCGTGCGGTCCTCGACCACCGCGCGGTCGTCTTCGGGTCCGGTCGGGCGGAGCTGCTGCCCGCGCTGGAAGCCCTGGCGGCCGACGAGCGCGCGGCGGGCCTGGTCACGGGTTCCGCGAACGGCGTGCCGGAGGTCGGCGTGCTGTTCTCCGGGCAGGGCAGCCAGCGCCTCGGCATGAGCCGCGAGCTGGTGCGGCGGTTCCCCGTGTTCGCCGAGACGTGGAACGCGGTGTGCGCGGAGTTCGCGCCCCTGCTGGAGCACTCCATCGACGAGGTCGTCGCGGCCGAGCCCGACTCGGACCAGGCCGCGCTGCTGGACGAGACCGCGATGACGCAGCCGGCGCTGTTCGCCTTCGAGGTGGCGGCGTTCCGGCTGGTCGAGTCGCTGGGCGTGGTCCCGGCGGTGCTGACCGGGCACTCGATCGGCGAGCTGGCCGCGGCGCACGTGGCGGGCGTCTTCTCCCTCTCCGACGCGGTGAAGCTGGTGGCCGCGCGCGGCCGGCTGATGCAGGCGCTGCCGCGCGGCGGGGCGATGGTCGCCATCCAGGCCGACGAGGACGAGATCCGCGAGGCGCTGGAGGGGTACGAGGACACCGCCTCGATCGCCGCGATCAACGGTCCGCTGTCGACGGTCGTCTCCGGTGAAGAGGACGCCGTCCTGGACATCGAGGGGATGTTCTCCGGCGCCGGCTACAAGACCCAGCGGCTCCGGGTCTCGCACGCGTTCCACTCGCCGCTGATGGAGCCGATGCTGGCGGAGTTCGAGGAGGTCGCGCGGTCGGTGTCCTACGCGCCGCCGCGCCTGCCGGTCATCTCGAACGTGACCGGCGCCCTGGCCGGCGAGGGCGAGCTGGAGCGGCCCGAGTACTGGGTGCGCCACGTGCGGGAGGCGGTGCGCTTCGCGGACGGTGTGCGCGCCGCGGTGGCCGCCGGTGTCGGCGTGTTCGTGGAGGTCGGGCCGGACGGCGTGCTGGCCGCCATGGCGCAGGAGACCCTGGCTGAGGTCGCGCCGGACGTGACGGCCGTGCCGGTGGTGCGCAAGAAGCGGCCGGAGGCCCGTTCGCTGGCCGAGGCGCTGGCCCGGCTGCACGTCGTCGGTGTGGCTGTGGACTGGCGCGCGTACTTCGCCGCCGTCGGCATCCACGGGCGTCCGGTCGACCTGCCCACCTACGCGTTCCAGCGGCAGCGGTACTGGGTGAAGGCGGAGGCTCCGCGCGGTGACGTCACCGGCGCCGGTCTCACCGCGATCGACCACCCGTTCCTGTCGGCGGCCACCGAGCTGGCGGTCGGCGACCAGATCGTCCTCAGCGGACACGTCTCGCCCTCGACCGACGGCTGGCTGGCCGACCACCGCATCTTCGACGGTGTGGTCTTCCCCGGTGCGGCCTACGTCGAGATGGCGATGCGGGCGATGGACGTGGCCGAGTGCGGCCGGGTCGCCGAGCTGACCCTGGAGAAGCCGCTGACGCTCGCGGCCGATCCCGTCCAGCTCCAGATCACCATCGGCGGGGCCGACGACGCGGGCGCGCGGGAGATCGGCGTGCACTCGCGGGCGGCCGGGTCGCGGACGTGGACCCGGCACGCCGCCGGTGTGCTGGCCGTCGCCGCGCCTGCCCCCGAATCCAGTTCGGACGTCTGGCCGCCGGCGGGTGCCGAGCCGGTGGACCTGGAGGCGTTCTACCCGGAGCTGGCCGACCGCGGCTACGGCTACGGGCACGCGTTCCGAGGGTTGCGCGGGCTGTGGCGTTCGGGCGACGACGAGGTGTTCGGCGAGGTCCGGCTGCCGGACGACGTCCCGCACGCCTCGTCCGGGTTCGTCGTGCACCCGGCGTTGTTCGACGCCGCGCTGCACCCGATCCTGTCGCTGCTGGCCGGTGCGGACTCGAAGCAGGCGCTGCTGCCGTACGCGTGGTCCGGGGTGTCCCGGCACGCGGTCGGCGGTCCGGACCTGCGGGTCCGGGTGGCGAAGATCGGCGTCAACGAGGTGTCGCTCCGGATCACCCGGCCGGACGGCGCGCTGGTGCTGTCCGTCGACTCGCTGGCCCTGATGCCCGCGTCGGTGGAGCAGCTGACCGCCGGCGCGACTGCGGACGCCCTGTTCACGGTGGACTGGACGGCTCTGCCGGGCGCCGCGGGTTCCGGCGCGGTGGATGCCGAGTTCACGCACGTCATGGCGGGCGTGGGCGCGGACCTGCCCTCGTCGGCCCGTGCCACCGCGCACGAGATGCTGGGCCAGGTGCGGAAGTGGCTGGACGACGGCACGCGTCGGGTCGTCGTGACCCGTGGTGCCGTGGCGGTCGGCAAGGACGAGAAGCCGGACCTGGCGCTCGCGCCGGTGTGGGGCTTGGTGCGGTCCGCGCAGGCCGAGCACCCGGACCGGTTCGTGCTGGTGGACATCGACGGCGACAAGGCGTCGCTGGCCGCGCTGGAGAAGCTGGACCCGGCCGAGCCGCAGGTGGCCATCCGCGGTGGCGTGGTGCACGTGCCGCGCCTGGCGGCGGCCCCGGCACCGTCCGCCGATCGTCCTCAGTGGACTGACGGCACGGTGTTGCTCACCGGCGCCACGGGTGGCCTCGGCGCGTTGTTCGCCCGGCACCTGGTGGCCACGCACGGCGCGCGGCGGTTGCTGATGCTCAGCCGACGTGGCTCCGCCGCGCCCGGCGCGAGCGTGCTGGCCGAGGAGTTGACCGCGCTCGGCGCCGAGGTCGTGCAGGCCGCGTGCGACGTGTCCGACCGGGAGGCGCTGGCGGCGGAGCTCGCGCGCATCCCGGCGGAAGCGCCGTTGACCGCGGTGGTGCACCTCGCGGGCGTGCTGGACGACGCCGGCGTCGAGACCATGACGCCGGACCAGCTCGACCGGGTGTTCCAGCCGAAGGTCGACGCCGCGTGGCACCTGCACGAGCTGACGGCGGGCCTGGAGCTGTCGGCGTTCGTCCTGTACTCGTCCGTCGCCGGTGTCTTCGGCACGGCGGGCCAGGCGAACTACGCCGCCGCCAACACGTTCCTGGACGCGCTGGCCGCGCAACGCCGCGCGGAGGGTCTGCCGGCGGTCTCGTTGGCCTGGGGCCCGTGGGAACTCGGCATGGCGGGCGAACTCGGTGAAGCCGACCTGGCGCGGTTCCGCCGTGCCGGGCTCGTGCCGCTGCCCGCCGCGACGGGGACGGCTTTGTTCGACACCGCGCTGGGTCTGGACTCCGCGCTGGTCGTGGCGGCGGTGGTCGACCGGGCCGGGCTGCGCGAGCAGGAGACCGTGCACGCGCTGTTCCACGGCATGGTCGCGCCGCGGCAGCCGAAGGTCGTGGAAACCGGTGGCGTGCCGCCGTTCGTCCAGCGGCTGGCCGACCTCCCGGTGTCGGAGCGGACGGACGAGATGCTCCGGATGCTGCTGTCCACCTCGGCCCTGGTGCTCGGATACCCGTCCACGGACGACATCGAAGCCGACATGTCGTTCAAGGAAATCGGCTTCGACTCGCTGAGCGGCGTCGAGTTCCGAAACCACGTCAAGAAGGACACCGGCGTGGAGATCCCCGCTACGATCATCTTCAACTACCCGACGCCCGCCGCACTGGCCGACCACCTGGTCGACAAGTTGTTCGGCGAGGACGGGTCCGAGCCGGGGGAACCGGACGACAACACGGCAGAGGACGAACTGGACGAGGAGATCGACGGCCTTGACCTCGACGACCTCATCAATCGCGCGTTCTCGGAATGAAGTGGTGGGACCGATGAGGGCAGAAGACCTGAAGGCCGTGCGCCGGTTCGTCCGGGACGAACTCGGCGCGGACGAGGCGCGACTCGACGCGTTGACCGAGAAGCCGCTGGAGGTGTACGAGAAGTTCCGCGAGACCGGGCTGGCCAACTGGTGGCTCCCGGAAGAGCTGGGCGGGCGCGGGCTCACGCTGGAGGACAGCGTCGAGATCGTGAACGAGCTGTCCTACGGCGACGCGGGCGTGGCCTTCACGCTGTTCATCTCGATCCTCGGCACCACGATGGTGCAGCTGTACGGCTCGGACGAGCTGAAGCAGCGGTACCTGGCGCCGATGGCGGCGGGCGGCACGTTCTGCGCGTCCCTGGGCAGCGAGCGGACCGCGGGCAGCGAGCTGGGCAAGATCGAGACCGTGGTCCGGAAGGACGGGGGAGACCTCGTCCTCACCGGCGAGAAGTTCTTCTCCACCAACACGGACTTCGCCGACTTCCTGGTCGTCATCGCCCGCTCGGCGGACGACCCGGAGGACTACCCGGCGATCGTCGTGCCGCGCGGGACGCCGGGCGTGGAGATCGTCAAGCGGTGGGACGTCATCGGCCTGCGCGCGTCGCACACCTACCAGGTGTCGCTGAAGGACGTCCGGGTGCCGGCCGGCAACCAGCTCGCGGGCTCCGGCCTGCGCCTGCTGGAGATCGGCCTGAACGCCAGCCGCATCCTGATCGCCACGACGGCGCTCGGCATCGCGCGCCGCATCCGCGACCACTGCATGAACTACGCCAAGACGAAGCCTTTCCGCGACGGCACGCTCCTGGAGAGCCCGGTGTTCGCGCAGCGGCTGGGCCAGATGGAGATGCAGATCGACGTCATGAAGAGCCACCTGCTCCGCTCGGCCCGTGACTTCGACAAGATCATGGCCGACCCGGACGCGCCGGCCCTGTTCACCCGGCAGGGCACGGTGAAGTCGGCGCTGACCTCGAAGATGTTCTGCGGTCAGGCGGGCTGGGACGTGGCGAGCGTCGGCTCCGAGATGTTCGGCGGGCTCGGCTACACCAACGACATGCCGATCGGGAAGCTCATGCGGGACATGCGCTACGTCTCGATCGTCGAGGGTGGGGACGACGTGCTGCGCGAGCTGGTGTTCGGCCGCTACGTCGTGCCGGTGCCACGGCGGACGTAAGCGCGACCCGGCGTGGACCCTGATGCGGCCGGATCGGAACGGAGTCCGAAAGGATTCCTGTTCCGATCCGGCCGTTGTGCGTCGGGCCTGGCGGATTTCAGGTCTGTGAATGTCAAACACGGAATAGTTCGGGGCTCTGCGGAGAGCCGAAGGCGCGCGCTCGGCTCCCCGTGCCATCAGGCCTGAATGGACGGTCGTGCATAGGGATTGCTTGGCGTCGCAAGTTGTTCGGCGGCCGGCAGGGGGCGGTGAAGGGTCCACCGGTAACGACTTTCGGATATGGTCGAGAACGTGCGACTCACTCCAGAATTCTTCCAAGACCCCTACCCGATTTATGCCCGCCTCCGGGAGACGGAGCCGGTCCGCGAGATCCGCCAGCCCGATGGCCTGAAGGTGTGGCTGGTGACCCGCTACGAGGACGTGCGCACCGCGTTCGCCTCGCCCGCCCTGAGCAACGACCACGCCTCGGCGGCGCACCTGTACGAGCGGCACACGGAGGGCACCGCGGCGGACTTCCGCGCGGACCTCAACTCGCACATGCTCAACAGCGACCCGCCGGACCACACCCGGCTGCGCAAGCTGGTCAACCGCGCGTTCGCCGGCCGTGCCGTCGCGCGGCTGCGCGGGCGGGTCGAGGAGATCGCCACCGAGATGGTCGACGACCTCGCGGTGAAGGGCGCGGACGGTCCGGTGGACCTGATGGAGGAGCTGGCCTACCCGCTGCCCATGGCGGTGATCAGCGAGCTGCTCGGCGTTCCGGTCGAGGACCGCGACAAGTTCCGCGACTGGACGTTCACCCTGGCCGGGAACTCCTCGCCGGAGGCGATGGCCGAGGCGGAGGAGGGCATCGCGGGGTACATCGCCGGGCTGGTCATGGCGAAGATGGAGAACGGCGGCGAGGACATCCTCACCGAGCTGGTGCGGGCGTCCGAGGACGGCAACAAGCTCAGCATGGAAGAGGTCGTCTCGATCGCTTTCCTGCTGCTGATCGCCGGGCACGAGACGACCGCGAACCTCATCGGCAGCGGCGTGTACTCGTTGCTGCGCGCGCCGGACCAGCTGGAGAAGCTGCGCGCCGACCGCTCGCTGATGCCCAACGCGATCGAGGAGTTCCTGCGCTTCGAGAGTCCGTTGAACATGGCGACCCTCCGCTTCACCGTCGCGCCGCTCACGCTGAGCGGGACGACGATTCCCGAGGGCGAGTTCGTGGTGCTGGCGCTGCCGTCGGCGAACCGCGACCCGGAGCGCTTCCCGGACCCGGACCGCCTGGACATCACCCGCAACGCCGCCGGGCACCTGGCGTTCGGCTTCGGCATCCACCACTGCGTCGCCGCCATGCTGGGCCGGGCCGAGGCCGCGATCGTGATCGGCGCGCTGCTGGACAAGTTCCCGAAGATCGAACTGGCGGTCGAGCCGGAGAAGGTGGTCTGGCGGGACAGCATCCTGGTGCGCGGGCTGGAGAGCCTGCCGCTCCGGCTGGGCGCGTGACCAGCGGTTCACCGTGACTACTGGGGACGTCTTGGAGTAGACGACCGGAGCGCACCCCTCGGCGGTGCGCTCCGGGTGCCCCGGGTGTCGGCTCAGCCCTTGCCGGCCTCGACCGCCTCAGTGGACTCCTTCGTGGTCACCGGCACGTGCCGCAGGCCGAGGTACGCCGGGATCGCGGCCACCAGTGCCACGGCGCAGCCCGCGATCGCGGTCACGTTCAGCCCGTCGGTGAAGGCCTCCTTGCCGACCGCCACCAACGCGTCCGCGCCGATTTCCTGCGCGATCGCCACGAGCCCGCCCAGCGTGTCCTCAGCGATGCGGGCGGCTTCGGCGGGCAGGCCTTCGACCTCGGACGTCATGGTCGACCGGTAGGCCGCCGCACCCACGCTGCCCAGGATGGCCATGCCGAGCGCACCACCGAGCTCGCTGCCGGTCTCCGAGATCGCCGACGCCGTGCTGGCCCGTTCGGCGGGCGCCGCCGTGAGGATCAACTCGGCGGCGAGCGAGACGGTCACGAGCATGCCCGCGGCGACCACCGCCCACCCGGTGAGCACCAGCCACAGCGGACTGTCCACCCGGACCTGGGTCAGCACGACGAAACCGGCGGCCAGCACGACGAGCCCGCTGACCACGATCACCGCGACGCGGACCTTCTTGGCGAGCATCGCGGACGCCGCCATCGCCACCGCGATCGCGGGGATGACGGTGAGCGACCAGAGCGCGGCGGTGAACGGGCGCATGCCGAGCACGAGCTGCAGGTACTGGTTGGTGAACAGGGCCATGCCGAGCGAGCAGAACATGCCGATCATGTTGACCCACACGCCCGCGCTGAACGCCGGGTTGCGGAACAGCCCGATCTCGATCAGCGGGTAGGAGATCGTGCGCTGCCGGTGGATGAACCACCAACCGAGCCCGAGGCCGATCACCATGGCCGAGATCGATTCCAGGTCGAGGTCGTGCACGGTGGCCTGCTTGATCCCGTAGACCAGGGCGAACAGCGACACCAGTGACAGAGCCGAACCGAGCCAGTCGAACCGGCCGGTCTCGCCGGACCGCGTCTCCGGCAGCAGGAACGGACCGATGATCAGCAGCAGGGCCATCGCCGGCAGGTTGATGAGGAACACCGAGCCCCACCAGAAGTCGTCGAGCAGCAGGCCGCCGGCGATCGGGCCCATGGTGGCGCCCACGGTCAGCCCGGCCGTCCAGATGCCGATGGCGGTCTTGCGCTCGGTCGGATCGGTGAACAGCGCGCGGACCAGTGCCAGCGTCGACGGCATCAGCGTCGCGCCGGCGATGCCGAGCAGCGCCCGGGTCGCGATCAGCATCTCGGCCGAACCGGAGTAGGCGGCGGCGGCCGAGGCCGCACCGAATGCCGCGGCGCCGATCAGCAGCAGCTTGCGCCGGCCGATGCGGTCACCGATGGCGCCCATGGTGATCAGCAGCCCGGCGAGCGCGAAGCCGTAGACGTCCATGATCCACAGCTGCTCGGTGGCGCTCGGCCCCAGTTCGGCGCTGATGAAGGGCAGGGCGAGCAACAGGACGCTGACGTCCATGGAGACGAGCAGGCAGGGCAACACCAGTACAGCTAGACCGAACCACCGGCGTGAGCCGCTCATGAAGCCTCCAGGGGGTGTGCTTGCGAAATCCATGCGCACAGTCGGCGCGATATTCCCAGTACGATAATGGTCACCACACCGTACTGAAGTGCGGATGACGGCGGAGAGTCGAACACCACAATCTTGAGGGCCGGGTCCCGTGCCGGGATTCTCCACAAAGGACGGCGGGGGTGTCGGGCGGGTTGCGCGGTCGTGTCGCGTCGGTTGCCTCGGACTGTACGTAGCGAGTCGTGCGGAGCGACACCCCGACCGCTCGCACCGGCCGGTCACGCGCAGTGAGCAATCCCGTATTACTGGTCGGTGGAGGTGGCCGGTGGGTCGGGTGGCGAAGTAGCGTCTGGTCGTGACGGAACGGGACGAGGTCATTGCCGGGCGGTATCGGCTCGTGGCGTTGGTCGGCCGAGGGGCCGGTGGTGTCGTGTGGCGGGCGCACGACGAGCGGCTGGGGCGGGCGGTCGCGGTCAAGTTCCTCGGCGCCGGCGGCTCGGCGGACGCGGTGGCCCGGACGTTGCGGGAGGGTCGGGTCGCGGCCCGGCTGCGGCACCCGCACGCGGTGACCGTGCACGACGTGGTGGAGCACGGGGGCAAGCCGTGCCTGGTGATGGAGTACCTGCCGTCACGGACGTTGGCCGAGCTGGTCGACGAGCGGGGTCCGCTGCCCGAGGAGCTGGTGGCGGGCGTCGGGTGGCAGGTCGCGTCGGCGCTGGCGGCGGCGCACGCGGCCGGGATCGTGCACCGGGACGTCTCGACGTTCAACATCCTGCTGGCCGACGACGGCACCGCGAAGATCGCCGACTTCGGCGTCGCGCGGGCGATCGGCGAGGGCACGGTGACGGACGCCCGTGCGATCGTCGGGACGCCAGCGTTCCTGGCGCCCGAGGTGGCGGCGGGGGAGGACGCGGTGTTCGCGTCCGACGTGTACTCGTTGGGCGCGACGCTGTACGCGGCGCTGGAGGGCCACCCGCCGTTCGGGACCACCGACAACCCGTATGCGCTGTTGCGCCGCGTGTCGGAGGCGGAGGTGGCGCCGCTGCGGTTCCCCGGGCCGCTGGGTGACGTGCTGATGGACGTGCTGCGGCGCGAGCCGTCGGAACGGCCGACGATGGCCGAGCTGCACGGGCTGCTGGGCGCGGTGGTGGAGGGCCGGGCGGTGTCCGGCGCGGTGCCCGACCCGGAACCGGTCCGGGACACGATGCCGCTGGTCATGCCGCGTCGGACGCCGTGGCGGAGGGCCGCGCTGGTGGCCGGGGCACTGGCCGCTGCCGCGGCGTTGGTCGCCGGTGGTGTGGTGGTCGTCGACGCCCTGCGGGGCGGCGAACGGGGTGACCGGGCTCTGCCCGGTCAGAGCAGCGGCACCAGCACGTCGGCGGTTGCCCCTTCCTCCGCCGCAACCACTACTACTACTACCACCACCACCACCACGGCTGCCCCCGCTCCCGACGTCACCAGCCCCGCAGAGCCCGACCCCGTGACGTCTTCAGTCGACTGCGACGCCGACTTCACGATCACCAACTCCTGGCCGGGCGGTTATCAGGCCCTGGTGACGGTGCGCAACGCCGCCGAGCGCGCGCTCACCGAGTGGGTCGTGACCTGGCCGCAGCCGGCCGGGCACGTGATCAGCAACCTGTGGAACGGCAGGTTCACGGCGGAAGGGGGGTCGGTGAGGGTGGTCAACGCCGACCACAACGCGACACTGCCCGTGGACGGTTCCACGACGTTCGGCTTCACCGCGAACGGCCCCGGCACACCCCGCCCGGACGTCACGTGCAGTTCCGGGCGGGGGTGAGCGGGTCGTGGGGCTCAGCAGTAGCCGTTGACCGGTCCGTCGATGCCCGTGTAGGTGAAGGCGTCGCTGATCCAGGTGCCGTCGGACATCCTGTTCCACAACGCGGTCGTGCCCCAGCGGCCGGTGTGGGTGGTGCCGTTCGACGAGCACCGGACGTCCACGGTGCTCCCGTCCGCCGCCGTGCCCGCCACAGGGTAGTTCGATCCGGGGCCTGAGCGGCGGTTCACGACCGTGCCGCCGTTGGCGTCGACCAGGCCCTGGGTTCGGCCGAGCGCTCCGTAGTTGTGGAGCGCGCCGCCGACGTCGACCCGGGTGCTGCCGTGGAGGGCGGACCCGCCGTACTGGGCGGATCCGTTGCGGAGGACCCACTTGCCGATGATGTGGTGGGCGATGGCGGTGAAAGAGCCGTTGTGCATCAACGAGAAGTGCACGTGCCGGGCCCGCGCGACGCCACCGCACCCCGTCTCGGTGCCGGTGTAGCCGAGGAACGTCCCCGCGGCGACGCTGAGCCCGTCGGCCTGGACGTGGTTCCAGAGGTGGTAGTAGCGGCTGGCGTAGCCATCGGGGTGCAGGACCCTGACCAGGCCGACGCACGTCGTGTAGGCCAGGCCGGCGCGCGCCGCCAGCACCCGCTGGTCACCGCCTGCCAGGTCGAGTGAACTCCACGGTCCGCTGCCCGCGTCGTGCGCGTGCGGACCGCCGAGCATGGACCAGGACTGGCCGACCGCCCACGGCAGTTGCATGCCCGTGCGGTAGTCGCCGGCGACCGTGGTCGACGGCGTGCTCCCGTGTGCGGCGAAGACCGCTCTCTCCTCGTCGGTCACCACGCGTGAGGACGCCGCCAGCTCGGCGAACGCGGCTTGGCCGTCCAGTCCGACGCGCCACCGCCCGCCGTGCTTCTCGGCGAGGAACAGCCAGTCACGTGGTCGGGCGTCGTCCTGCCGAGGGGCGACGAGGACGACGGAGCCGAAGGTCCAGCGATCGTCCTCGGAGCGGAGGACGGTGACCTTGGTGCCGGTCCACGTGGTCGCGGCGGGTTCCGTCGCCGCGCGTGCCCGCGCGGCCTCTCCGACCACCGTGGCCAGGGTGGGGGAGTCCGGTCGTGCGTCGGCGTTGGGGGTCGGGATCACCGTGGTCGCCACTGCCACGGCGAGGGCGAGGATGGGGGACAGGCGGCTGATCGTCATGGGGGTCTCCCGTCGACAGCGCACCGCGCCGCCCGGGTGGTCGCCGGGCGGCGCGGTGCGCGGAGCGGATCAGCACCAGCCGTTGATCGGGCCGTTCACGCCGGTCCACATGAAGGCGTCGGTGACCCAGGTGCCGTCGGTGAGCCGGTTCCACAGGCTGGTGGCGCCGTATCGGCCGCTGTGCGAAGTCCCGTTGGCGGAGCAGGAGACCGTCACCGTGGCGCCGTCGCCCACGGAGCCCGCGAGCGCGTAGCCGGTGCCCGGTCCGGTGCGCTTGTTGACGGAGCCGCCGCCGTTGGCGTCGATCAAGCCCTGCGTGAAGCCGAGCGCGCCGTAGTTGTACAGCGAGCCGCCGGCGTAGACGCGTGCGCTGCCGTGCAACGCCGAACCCTGGTACGCCGACCCGCCGTTCTGAAGGACCCACTTGCCGATGTTGTGCTGGGCGATGCCGATGTAGACGCCGTTCTGCCGCAGTCCGAAGTGCACGTGCCGGCCCGATGCCGAGCCACCGCACGTCACGTCCGTGCCCGTGTGGCCGAGGAAGGTTCCCTGGCTCACGCCGGCGCCGTTGACGTTGATGCTGTTCCACAGGTGGTAGTAGTCGGTGGAGTAGCCCCGGTCGTGGATCACCCGGATCCAGCCGGTGCACATCGTGTACGCGGTGCCGCCGCGGGTGGCGAGCACGCGTTGGTCACCGCCGGCCAGGTCGAGGGAGCTCCACGGCGCGGCAGTGCCGGACCAGCCGTGCGGACCGCCCGGCATGCCCCAGGTCTGCCCGACCGCCCACGGCAGCGCCATGCCGGTGCGACCGTCGCCGGCGCTGGTGGCGCCGATCTGGCGGCCGTCCTGCTCGGCCAGCACCTTGCGCTCCTCGTCGCCGACGAACGGCGCGCGCGCCGTCAGGTCGGCGAACGCCGGCTCGCCCTCGAGCGCCACCGTCCACGCGCCCTTGACCCGCTGGGCGACGAACAGCCAGCCCTCCGGGTGTTCGTCGGAGCCCTGCGCGGTGGTGAGCACGGCGGTGCCGAACGCCCACTCGCCGGCCTTCCTGGTGGCGTTGACCTTGGCGGTCCGGCTGGTGTCGGCGATCGCCGCGCCGCGTTCCCGCATCTCCGCGACCACCATCGAGTCGAGGTCGTCGGGTTTCGGCGCGGCGGCGACCGCGGTGGGTGACAGGAGCGGTGTGGCGGCGAGCAACGTGGCGACGGACGCCCCGACGAGCAGGCGAGGGATCATGGCAGCCTCCGCAGGGAAAGGCGGTTGCAGGACCGTCCCAGTGTCGACACGCCGGGTAAGAAATCACCAGCCATTTAGGTGAGCAGTGAATTATTAACATTGACGGGCCGCGTCCGGCCTTCGGAAGTCCGAACGCGACCCGACCGCTTACAGCAGCGAGCTGATCTGGGCGTGGACCAGGTCGATGCGGACGCCCTGGTTCGGGCAGCCGCCGTAGTGGTGCAGCCCGATCACCTTATGGGTCTGCCGGGACAGCACCGGCGAACCGGACGAGCCGCCTTCGGTGTCGCACCGGTAGGCGATGTCCGACTGCGACGAACTGCCGTTCACCCGGACGGCCGACACCTTGCAGTACCCGCCGGCGTTCTGGTCGTCGCGCAGGGAGAGCTTCTTGAGCTTCCCGGCCGGGTGGCCGACGATGTACATCTCCTCGCCGACCGCCGGCACCCGCGCGTCCAGCTCCAGGTAGCCGAACGACGCCAGCCCGGCGAAGTTCGTCACGCTGAACAACGTGTAGTCCAACGCCGCGCTCGTCCTGAGCACGGACGACACCAGCACCTTGGTGACGGTCGCGGACGTGGTGCCGCCGCACGTCGGGCACTGGTAGTTGAACCACACCTCGATGCCGGTGCCACTGGTGAAGCAGTGGTTGTTGGTCAGCATCCGGTTGTTCGGGCCGACCCGCCACGCCGTGCAGAGCGAACCGCCGTTGCGCAGCAGCTTGGCCACCGCCCTGGTGCGGCCGAACTCGGTGGGGTTGCTCGACTGGTAGCAGACCGCGTCGCGGTAGTCGTTCGTGCCGCAGATGCTCTGCGGCGCGATCTCCGCCGCCGCGGTCATCTCCGCGTCGGTGTACCCGCGCGTGATCTTGTCGAGGGTCACCCGGCTGGCCGGGTGCGCCGGTCCGCCGTCCCGACCGCTGAGGCTGATCACGGCCTGGTCACCGGTCACGGACATCGCCCAGAAACCGGTCGCGTCCACGGTGGCCGTGCCCGACGCGGTCACGTCGGCGGTGTAGCGGTAGGCCTCGGCGCCGGTCGGGTCGGCCACCGTGAGCACGTCGCCCGCGATCAGCCGCAGGCCGGCGAAGTGGGCTTTCAGGTACCACGAACCGGGTCGCTCGACGGTCGTGGAGCGGTTCTTGCCGCCGAGGACGGTCGAGACGACCTCGTCCTCGCCGACCTTCTGGACTTGCTCGACGAGCCCGGGAGCCGCGGACGCGGTTCCGACTACCAGCAGGGGCACGACGAGCAAGGCGCCAGCGAGGAGTTGCAGGGTTCTCCGCACTGATGTCACCTCACTTTGTGAGCAGGGATGGTCACACGATGTGATGGTCCTCGCGTCACCCGAAAGTGTCAGCCCGCCGATAGTCGGCAATCAGCGCGTGATCGACCGAGGGCGGCTCACCGCGCCACGTTCCACCACAGGTCGCCGTCCGCCGCGTGCTCCTTGATCAACGGCCAGAGCTTCGCGTCGTAGAAGGCGTTGGAGGGGAAGGGCGGCGGCGTGGTGGCGGCTTCCAGGAACTCCTGGTCACTCCGGTACAGCACGACGCCGGGCAGCTCGCCGAGCTGCTTGATCCGCTCGTCGCTCTCCTCCAGGATCCGCACGTCGACGCAGTGCAGCTCCACGGTCGCGGGCAGCACCTCGCGGAACGCGGTCGCCAGCGTCGCGCTGCCCACGGGCAGCCACAGCCGGCGCGGCGCCGTCCCCAGTTCCGCGACGACGGTGGCCCACTCGCGGGTGAGCGCCCGGCGCAGGTGCGACGTGTACTCCGCGCACCCGAAGCCCAGCGGCAGCTTGAGCACCCGCTGGTCGTCACCCCTGAAGGCCTCCGCCGCCTCCTCGGCGTCGTAGAGGGAGTCGCAGGCGTGGATTCTTGCGCCGTAAGACTCCGCGAGCAGCGAGAACTCGTGGAAATCACCGCCGAGCAACTCGCAGAACAAGATGCACTCGGCGCCCAGCAAGCGACTCGTGTATGCGAGGGCCACCTGCGCGAACCCCGGCGCCGGACTGGCGTAGACGAATGTCGAGACACCGCGGTCCAAGGCGTCCAGCAGGTACGGGCCGATCGCCCGCTGCTTCGTCCCACCAGGGAGAACGTCCTCGCGAGCGACCACCACCACGCCGCTGTCCGCAGTTAACCGGTCAAGAACGACCGGAGGTGTTAAATTGTCAATACACGCCTTCTGTGAAATGGCCATGCCCTGGGTACGTCGGGTCCCGGAATGCGGTTCAGCGATACGCGCGGGCACTTCGGACATCCGACCCCTGAAATGGTGGGTAAGGTCCGGATGACGAGGTCGTGGTGGGGTTGGGGCACCGTCGAGGGCGTGGTCACGGGCGCTGAGCGGCCGCGCTGGTGGAGCGGGTGGCGGCCCTGCTGCCCGGGCAGGACCTCACCGGCCACGAGCCGCCGGACCCGGTGGACCTGGACCTCCCTCCGGCACGGCTGCGGCCACCCGCTCCGCTGGCGGGTTCCTGCTCCGACGACGCCACCGACCGCGCGGCCCACACCCATGGCAAGGCGTTCCGGGACGTGGCCCGGGACGTCGCGCAGTCCGGGCTGCACCCGTCGAACTGCCGGTTGCTCGACGCGGCCGAGGCGTTCCTCAACGCCGGGCTGAGCGCCGGCGGAGGGGTGCTGGTCCTCGCGTTCGAATCGGCCGACCACCCGGTCGACGCGTCGCTGGCCCGAGCCGTCGAACTGCGTCGCGCGCACGGAGGCGTTGCCGACCAGTCGGCCGGGGGCGGTGGGCGCACGTCAGCGATCGCGGACGACTGGCGGTCGTCGTTCCTGCGCATGCCCTACCAGCGCGACGCGCCGGCCCGGATCGGCATGGTCGTGGAGACGTTCGAGACCGCGTGCCGGTTCACCCACGTCTACCCGGACGGTCCCGTGCCGTACTTCGGCGTCTACGCCGCGGGCCGGTGGCGCAGCACGGTCGCGCAGTGGGACGAGGTCAAGGCCGCCGTGTCCGAGGCCATCGCCGCACACGGCGGCACGATCACCCACCACCACGCCGTCGGCCGCGACCACCGCCCCTGGTACGACCGCCAGCGGCCGGAACCGTTCGCCGCGGCCCTGACCGCCGCCAAGGCCGCCCTCGACCCGGCCGGCATCCTCAACCCCGGCGTGCTGCTGCCCGGACGCGGCAGCGTCGCGTAGGCGTCACAGGCCGCGCGTCGCGGAGATCGGGGCCAGCGTCATGCGCCCCGGACCGGCGCCGCGCGTGTTGTGGCACGTGAAGTCGCCGGTGGTCTTCTCGTGCATCAATCGCAGGCAGGCGCCGAGCGCGCGCTGGCCGTAGAAGTTCGGGTGCATGCTCTCCTGCTGGTCCCCCTGCGCCGTGTGGCCGCTGACGACCCAGCGCACCCACTCCGCCGTGGTGCCGGGCAGGGGGTTGGCGGCGCTGTTGCCCTGCTGCGCCTGCTGGGAATCCGTCGCGCACACCCCGCGGCCGTCGTAGGCGCTCTGGAGGTCGAGGAACCGCACGGCGCGGGCGGCGGCCACCCTCTTGAGCTGCGCGGCGAGCGTCGGCACGAGCTGCTGCCGCGCCCAGTTCGCGTCCGCGTCCCACACCGGGCAGCCGCCCACCGAGAACCGCGGCCCCTCCTCGGGGATGCGGAAGTTCCGGGCGGCCGGCATCGGCGCGGGGTAGGACTGGAGCACGAACTGGTAGGTGCCGGCGCCCTGGGCGGCGTTCAGCACCTCCTTGATCGCCCTGACGGTGGCGTTGACGTCGAGCCGGAGCTGGTCGAGCTTCGCGGTGACCTTCGGGTCCCACGTCGGCGCGCACGCGTAGCCGAGGAGGTACCCCTTGACGCAGTCGGCGATGATGTCGCCGAACCCGAGGTCGTTGCCCCCGACGGACAGCACGACCAGCTTCACGTCGTACTCCCGCACGGTGGCGCGCAGCAGGTCGAGCTGGTTGGGCTGGTGGCGCGCGGCGTCGCCGTCGCGCACGTCGTGGGTGGTCGCGCCGGAGCAGGCCAGGTTGACCGGTGTGGCGTTGGGGATCGCGGCGCTGATGATCTCGGCGGAGGTCGAGCGGTGGCACATGTTCGTGGCGGTGTGCGTGTCCCCGTAGATCCACTGCGGAGTGGTCGTGCAGCCGTTCGCGTCGCACTTGGTGGCGAGGTCGGTGCCCCACTTGTCGCCCGAGTTCTCCAGCCCGTTGCCACGCCAGCGGCCGGCTTCACCCGAGATGTAGCTGTCGCCGAGCGAGACGACCGCGGCGGGCAGCGCCGGTTCGGCGGCTCGCGCCTCCGTGGCGGTGAGCGCCGCCGCGCTGATGGCGATCGCGGCGGCGAGGACCAGACTTCGCGGGGCACCGGACATCGACGTCAACTCCTTGGTGTGGTCGGGCAACCGTAGGTGCCGCGACCGCCGTGGAGAACGGCCCGAAACCGGGATGACCCGTTGGTGCCGCGAGGTCGCCGAAGCAGGTGAACGCGGCTTCGCCGACCGTGACGAGTCCGGTGACCCGGAGCCCGTTGCCGACCGCGTTCCACCGCTGCGGATAATCGCGCTCGCGGGGACGGGGGAACCGTCACGGCGCTCGTTGCGTCGATCGCACGGACGGCGTCACGGAGAACGCGGGGGACATGGCAGACGAGATGTTCGGGCCCTACCGGATCGGGCCGCTGATCGGGCGCGGCGGGATGGGCGAGGTGCACCGCGCGCACGACACCGCGCACGACCGGACGGTGGCGCTCAAGCGGCTCTCACCCGCCTTCCACGACGACGCCGCGTTCCGGGCCAGGTTCCGACGGGAGGCGCAGATCGTGGCGCGGCTGCGCGAGCCGCACGTCATCCCGATCCACGCCTACGGCGAGATCGACGGCCGGCTCTACCTCGACATGCGCCTCGTGGAGGGCGCGGACCTGACCGACCTGATCGCCGGCGGACCGCTCGCGCCCGAGCGCGCGGTGCGGATCGTGGAGCAGGTGGCCGGCGCACTGGACGCGGCCCACGCCGACGGGCTCGTGCACCGGGACGTGAAGCCGTCCAACATCCTCGTCACGCCCGGCGACTTCGTGTACCTCGTGGACTTCGGCATCGCCCGCGCCACGACTGCGAACGACACGCAGATCACGGCGTCCGGTGACGTCATCGGCACGGTCGACTACATGGCGCCCGAGCGGTTCGAGAACGTGGCGGTCGACGCGCGGTCCGACATCTACGCGCTGGCGTGCGTGCTGTTCGCGTGCCTGAGCGGACGCCGGCCGTTCGACGTGGACGGCACCGCGGCCCAGATCTGGGCCCACGTGCAGGAACCGCCGCCGAAGGCCCACGCCACGAACCCGGCCGTGCCGCCCGCCCTGGACAACGTGATCGCCAGGGGCATGGCCAAGGACCCGGCCGACCGGCACGAAACCGCCGGCGCACTGGCCACCGCCGCCCGCGCCGCACTCGCCCCCGCACCGCACATCGCTCCCGCAGCCCCTGCCCGGACCGAGCCCGTCCCACCGCCCCGCAGCACCACCCCCGCACCCGGCTCAGCGCCCGGCACCACCCCCGCATCCGGCACCGGCACCACCGCCGCACCCGGCCCAGCGCTCAGCAGCGGTGGCTCGGCCGGCACCGGTGGCGGGTCCGGCACCGGCCCGGCGCACGGCACCGGTCGCGGTGGCACACCCCAAGTCCCGTGGTCGCACGGTCCGGTGCCGTCCGCGTCGGTCCCGCCCCGGCACGCGGACCAGTCGCGGGCCCGGAGCGTCGTGCTCGGCGTGGTGGCGGCCTCGGTGGTCGTGCTGGTGACCGTGGCCGCTGTCGTCTACTCGATGCTCAGCGGCACGGCCAAGACCGTCATCGGCGGGTCCGGCGCGGCCACCGGCTCCCAGACCACCGGCTCGCAAACCGCCGGTTCGCAGACCTCCGGCTCCGGGACCACCGAGCCGTCGAAGAGCACCACGTCGTCCAGGACCAAGACCTCGACCACCACGACGGGAGCCACCACGGCGTCTGCGCCGAACCCCGAGGAGCAGAAACTCCTCGGCGCCCTGCCCGGCGTCTACCGCGGCAACACGTCCTGCGTCACCGAACCCGCCGACGGCGACGGCGTCGCCGCGAAGGTCGTGTGCACCCAAGCCAACGAGCGCCACGACCGGTTCCCCCCACCGACCCGCGCCGAGTTCCGCCTCTTCACCACCCGAGCCGCCCAGGACGCGCACTTCCAGGGCATCGTCACCACCCGCGGCATCCCGCGTGACGACTCGCAGGGCGGCTGCCGTCCGACCACCCACCCCCTGCACTACTCCACGTACTGGCGCGACACGTCCGGCCCGCTCGACGGCGAGTTCACCACCTGCTACCTGGACGCCGACATCGGCAGTCTGGTGTGGACGGACGTGGACACCCTCACCACCGGCGTGCTGACCACCGCTCCCGGCGCGACCAAGGACACGCTGGAACGGCTGGACCTGTGGTGGAACAACCTGATCCTCAGCCGGATGTAGCCGAAAGGCACGACGAACGTTTTCGAAAGCTTTCGAGAATCGTTGACAACGCCTCGGAGTCGGACGAACACTGTCCGCATCGACAAGCCTCGACCCGCTGTCGAATTCGGCCGAAAGGCCTGCCAGGTGTATCCCGCCGCCTGACCCCTGCCGGCCTCAACGAGGAGGAAGCATGCACATGGACGACGACGCCCAAGCCCGACCCGCGCACCCGCTCAGCCGGAGATTGTTCCTCGGTGGCGCCGGTAGCCTGGCTCTGGCCACGTCCGCGTTGCTGCTGCCCGGCACCGCCCACGCGCAGACCGTCACCAACAACCAGACAGGCACCCACAACGGTTACTACTACTCGTTCTGGACCGACGCCAACGGCACCGTCTCGATGACCATGGGATCGGGCGGCCAGTACAGCACCTCCTGGCGCAACACCGGCAACTTCGTGTGCGGCAAGGGGTGGAGCACCGGCAGCCGCCGGACGGTCCGGTACTCGGGCAGCTTCAACCCGTCCGGCAACGGCTACCTGTGCCTCTACGGCTGGACGTCCAACCCGCTCGTGGAGTACTACATCGTCGACAACTGGGGCACCTACCGGCCGACGGGCACGCGCAAGGGCTCGGTCAGCAGCGACGGCGGCACGTACGACATCTACCAGACGATGCGGTACAACGCGCCTTCGGTGGAAGGCACCAAGACGTTCCCGCAGTTCTGGAGCGTCCGCACGTCGAAGAAGACGGGCGGGACCATCACCACCGGCAACCACTTCGACGCGTGGGCCCGCGCGGGGATGAACCTCGGCGGATTCCGGTACTACATGATCATGGCGACCGAGGGTTACCAGAGCAGTGGCAACTCCAACATCACCGTGAGCTGAACCCCCCAGTCCAACCCGCCAACGTGGCGCGGCGGCCATCGGGTCGCCGCGCCACCGCGCGCCGCCTCACCGCGGGAGTCAGCGGACGAAGAAGCCGCGAACCCGTTCCAGGCCCTCGATCAGCGCGTCCACCTCGGCGAACGTCGTGTAGAGGTAGGACGACGCACGGGTGGTCGCCGGCACGCCGAACCACTGGTGGGCCGGCGCGGCGCAGTGGTGGCCAGCCCGGACCGCGATGCCCAGCGAGTCCAGCACCTGGCTGACGTCGTGCGGGTGCACGTCCTGGAACGTGAAGCTGATCGCGCCGCCCCGGTCCTCGACCGTCGTCGGGCCCAGGATCCGCAGCCCCGGCACCCCGGCCAGGCCGCGCAGCGCGTAGTCGGTCACGGCGCGCTCGTGCTCGGCGACGTTGTCCATGCCGATCGACGTCAGGTAGTCCACCGCCGCGCCGAGGCCGACGGCTTGGGCGATCGGCGGCGTGCCGGCCTCGAACCGGTGCGGGGGCTGGGCGTACGTGCTGCGTTCCAGCCGGACCGACTCGATCATCTCGCCGCCGCCGAGGAACGGCGGCAGCTCCGCGAGCACGTCACGCCGTCCCCACAGCACGCCGATGCCGGTGGGCCCGCCCATCTTGTGCCCGGTGAACGCGACGGCGTCGGCGCCCGTCGCGGCCACGTCGTACGGCATGTGCGGCACGGCCTGCGACGCGTCCAGCACGACCAGCGCGCCGACCTGGTGCGCCCGTTCGGCGATCCGCGCCACGGGGTTCACCGTGCCCAGCATGTTCGACACGTGCGCCAGCGCGACGACCTTGGTCCGCTCGTTGATCAGGTCGTCCATTGTGGACAGATCGAGCCTGCCGTCGTCGGTGAGGCCGAACCAGCGCAGCCGGGCGCCGGTCCGCTCCGCCAGCAGCTGCCACGGCACGATGTTCGAGTGGTGCTCCATCGCCGTGATGACGATCTCGTCACCGGGGCCGACCTGGTACGGGGACTTCCAGGTGAGCACGTTGGCCATCAGGTTGAGCGCTTCGGACGCGTTCTTGGTGAACACGATCTCGTCCGGGTCGGCTCGCACGAACTCCGCGACCTTCGTCCGCCCCAGCTCGTACGCGGCGGTCGCCTCCTCGCCCAGCTGGTGCACCGTGCGCGCGACGTTCGCGTTGTGGCACCGGTAGTGCTCCGCGACGGCGTCGATGACCTGCCAGGGCTTCTGCGAGGTGTTCGCGCTGTCGAGGTAGACGAGGGGCTGGTCGTCGGCCAGCCGGCGACGGAGGATCGGGAAGTCCTCGCGGATCGACTCGACGTTCACGATGCGTGGTCCCTTGGGTCGGCGGATCCGAAGTCTTCCCCCAGCCTACTGGGCCTTCCCCGGCAAGCCCCCGCTTTCCGCGGTGTGCGCCGGGCCTGCCCGGCAGGGCGGCGAACCTGTCCACATCGGACTCGACACCGGCACACGTACTCGCGCGGACTGTGCGCAAGGCTTCGAAACTTCCGCGAAAGTATTCGCTCGCATTCGCGGGGATCCGCTCTTCCGCCCCTGACCTTCACGGGGCGCGAGGTGAATCGTTGCAGTTCAGCGGTTCGATTGTGTTTCGCAGAAATGTCGATAGTGTCGGACCGTGAGTCGATCGAGATGGGCAGGCGTCACCGCCGCCGGTGGGATGTCACCGCCCACGGCAGCCAGGGTCCTGGAGCGCAAGTGCCACGTGCGCCGGCCGCCGAAGAGCCGGACGCCGGAACTGCCGACCGGGCGCCGCACCGCGCCGCTGGTGGAGCTCGTCTTCCCCGCCTTGAACACCGCGTGGGCCATGGAAGTGATGTGCGGCGTCGTCGCCTCCGGGGTGGACGTCGTGATGTCGGCGGCGACCACTCGCGGCGCGTCGTGGGCCGTCGACGTCGTCAACGCCCGTCGCGCCGGCGTGCTGCTGGTGACGTGCCCGATCAGCGCCGCCGAGCGGACCGTGCTCGCCCGCGCCGGGATGCCGCTCGTGCACATCGACCCGGTCGACGCGACCACGCCCGACCTGGTGAGCGTCGCCGCCACGAACCGGGCGGGCGGCGTGACGGCCACGACGCACCTCTTGTCACTCGGCCACCGCCGGATCGGGTTCGTCGGCGGTCCGCGTGACGTGCTGTGCAGCCGTGCCCGTTTGGACGGCTACCGCGTCGCCCTCGACCGCGCCGGTGTCGCGTTCGACCCCGCGCTGGTGCGCCACGCGGACTTCACCCGTGAGGGCGGCTGCCGGGAGGCGCACGAGCTGCTGCGCCTGGCCGATCGACCGACGGCGGTCTTCGCGGCCAACGACGAGCAGGCGCTCGGCGTGATCGAGGCGGCCCGGTTCGGGGGTCTGTCGGTGCCGGACGACCTGAGCGTCATCGGCTTCGACGACCTGCCGACGGCCTGGCGGTCCTCACCCGCGCTCAGCACCGTCCGCCAGCCGCTCGCGGAGATGGGCAGGCTGGCGGGCTGGATGCTGGCCGACCTGATCGCCGGTCGCCCGCCCGAAGCCGACCGCGTCGAGTTGGCCACCGAGCTGGTCGTCCGGTCCTCCACCATGCAGCCGTCCAGGTGAAGGGCCAGTAAGAAAGCTCGTCCACAAAGGACTGAATCGTGATCCGGGAGACGACGTGCCGCCGCCGGCGGAGTTGCCCTATCGTGAACGGCCGGAGGTGACGCCCGGTGGGTGATGACCGGTTGCTCAGGACGTTCGTCGAACTGGCCGACACCCTGGTCGCCGATTTCGACGTGATCGACTTCCTGCACCTGCTGGTGGACCGCTGCGTCGAACTGCTCGACATCGACGCAGCCGGGTTGCTGCTGGCCGACCGGCACGGCAACCTCCGGCTGCTCGCCACCTCCGACGAGCGGGTCCGGCTGCTGGAGCTGTTCCAGGTGCAGTCCGACGAAGGCCCGTGCCTGGAAGCGTTCGCCACCGGCGTCCGGGTCAGCCACCCGGACCTGGCGACCGCGGGGGAGCGGTGGCCCCGGTTCGCCGCCGCCGCCTCGGAGAGCGGGTTCGCCGCCGTGGACGCCCTGCCGATGCGCCTGCGCGGTGACGTCATCGGCGCGCTCAACCTGTTCCGCACCAGCCCCGGGGACCTGGACGACACCGCGTCCCGCACCGCTCGCGCGTTGGTCGACGTGGCCACCATCGGGCTGCTCCAGCAGCGCGGCATCCGGCACCAGGAGGTGCTGACCGAGCAGCTGCAGAGCGCGCTGAACAGCCGAGTGGTCATCAAGCAGGCGAAAGGGCTCATCGCCCAACGCCTCGGCGTCGACATGGACACGGCGTTCGCCGCCCTGCGCCACTACGCGCGCGGTCACAACGTGAAGCTGAGCGACGTGGCCACGGCGGTCTCCGATCACCGTGACGATCACGAGTTGTTCCGCACCGCGTCACCGGGCACCGGGTGACCGAGGAGAGCGGGGCCGCGTGAGAGCCCCGCTCCAGTGCGGTGTCGGCGGCGGTTCAGCCCGGTGTGCGGGACCGGGGGTCCGGCCCCGCACACGTCCGCCACGCGCCCGACGCCAGGCGTGGCTCGTCCGTCGTCGGGTCGATCAGCCGGTGACGTAGAGCGCCCGGTCGAAGGTGCCCGACCCGGCTGCCTGCTCGCCGAGCAGCCGGTAGACCGCGGTGAGCGTGGCGGTGCCGGGGCACGGCGAGCTGCCGCTGGTCAACCGGAGGCTCGCGCCGGAGAGCGACGCCTGGGCGTCCGCGACCGAGGCGACCGGGCGGTTGGCGTTGTCCTTGTTGTAGACCTCGCCTGTGATGCTGTTGCCGGCGCCCGCGCCGACGAAGTAGCAGGTGATCCTGATGCCCAGCCAGTTGGAGGAGTCGACTCGCGCGGTGACGTCGTTCAGCGTGATCGTGCCGTCACGGCCGCCCGCCACCGGGGCGTAGGCGACGTTGCCGCCGCTCCACGGCAGGTTGGTCGGCGTGATGGTGGTCCGGCCGCCCTGGTCGTTCGGGCACGAGCCGTTGGTCGAGCCGCTGTCGCTGAACGACAGGGCGGACACGGTCAACGCGATCCCGTCGGACCGCACCGACGCGGTCAGCGTCGACCGGTTGCAGGTGGCATTGCCCCCGAGCTGGCGAACCTCACGGCGGACGAGATCAGCGTCCCCCTGACATTGCCCGAATAGGCCGCACCGGTCGCGGAATCAGCGCGAATGGTGGTCCCGGCGGCGGCGCCGGCGGCCGGAGCGATCAGGGCGACCGCGGCGAGCAGGGAAAGCCCGGTCAGCCCGAAGGTGGCAATCTTCTTCATCGAAGTGCTCCTTTCGTCATCCCCGTGGGGTGCAGGGCCCTTATAGAAACAGCACTGTTTCTAGGGTGTCAAGAAGCCTCCACACCGATTACTTTCGGCTCGGGAAAGGGAATCTCCATGCCGCCATTCGATTTCCGAACTCCGCCGAAACGGTGGTGGGGGTAGCCGTGGGTAGGCGCTTTCCGCTCGATGTCCGGAAGCGCTAGGAGACCGACCTCGGCAGGGTCTTGGCCCGCTCCTCGGCGGCCCGCCTGTGCCCGAGGAACGGCACCAGCACGTTGTAGAGCAGGTCGGGCAGCAGGTCGGGCAGGCGGTCGGCCTCGCCGCGCGACACCCGGTTGTAGATCACCTGGAGCACCGCGCCGACGATCGTCTCGGCCGTCAGCTCCGGCCCGATCGGGGTCTCGGGGAGGGCCTGCGAGGCCTGCACGATCCGGTCGGTCAGCGCGCTGAGCACTTCACGGCGCCGTTGCAGCGCCTCCGGGCCGGCGGACAGCACCTCGACGATCACCATCCCGGCCACGGCGGGGTCTTCGGCCAGCACCCGCAGGCAGCACTCCAGACCCGCGCGGGCGGCTTCCACGAAGTCGTCGTGGCCGCTGTAGGCGCGGACGACCTCGGACGTGATGCGCCCGACCGCGTTGTCGAACGCCGCCAGGAACGCGTCTTCCTTGCTGGAGTGGTGCTCGTAGAACGTGCGCCGCGAGACGCCGGCCAACTTGATGATCGAGTCCACCGAGGTGTTGGCGTAGCCGTTCTCGCTGACCGCTCCGGCCAGCGCCGTCAGGATGCGCTCACGCTGGTTGCCCGCCACGAAGTCACTGCTGAGGCCGTGCCTCCCGGGCGGCAACTGGTGCGGTTTCCGTGACTTGCTACCCACGTTCCTCGTTGACCGGTCGTGATCGGCTCGGGCTGGACCGCCTGATGCTAGTGGACCCTCTACCTGGTGCGTGCGCGATGCGGGAAGTGGTACATGACGACACCGTTGCCGTGTTCGTCCGAGCGGTGGACGACCTCCACCGCCGGTTCGACCGGGTGGGCCGTGGCAGGTGCGACGAGCGCTTCACCGCCATCGTCGCGTCGGTCGTGGACTGGCTGGCCGCCCACCCGGACCAGGCCCGGCTGTACTGGTGCGACTGGGGGACCGCCGACCCGCGCCTGCGCGGAGTGGTCCTGCGAGCCAGGGGCAGGCTGACCGAGTTCGCCCTGGGGCACCTGGAACCCGGGCCCCGGACCGCGAGGCGGGAGGTCACCCTGGAATACCTGGTCGGCCTCATCCGCCAGGTGGTCGACGAGGAACTGCGGAAACCCTCCGTGGACCTGGACCACCTGGCCGAGCGCCTCACCCGTCTGGCGCCTCTGCTACCCATGCACGATGACTGACGCCGCCGAGGTCCGCGCCCGACTCCGCCACGTCCGCTGGATCGGCGGTGGCAGCGGCGCGGGGAAGTCGACCGTCGCCCGGCGGCTGGCGGATCGGCACGGGCTCCGCGTCTACTCGACGGACGACGTGATGTCGGACCACGCCGGTCGCTGCACGGCTGAAGACGCGCCGTTCCTGCGTGGGTTCGCGGCCATGGACATGGACGAGCGGTGGGTGCGGCGCTCGCCGGAAGCCATGCTCGGGACGTTCCACTGGTTCCAGGGCGAGGGCTTCCACCTCATCGTGGAAGACCTCCTCCGACTCCCCGCGGAACCCGGCGTGATCGTGGAGGGCTTCCGGCTCCTGCCGCACCTCGTCGCGCCCCACCTCACCGGCCCCGGCCAAGCCGTGTGGCTGCTCCCGACCCCCGACTTCCGCCGGGCCGCGTTCGACAGCCGCGGCACGTTGTGGGACATACCCCGGCGGACCGGCGACCCGGAGCGCGCGCTGCGCAACCTGCTCGATCGCGATCGGATGTTCACCGAACGCCTGCGCCGGGAAGCGGAGCAGTGGGCCCTGCCCGTGATCGAGGTCGGGGCCTGGGTGACGGAGGACGACCTGGTTGAGCGGGTGGAGCGGACGTTGCGCGCTTGAGTTCGGACGACGGCGAAGCCGGCCGGCGGCGCGCCGACCCCGTCCAACCGGCAGTGCCCCCGGCGCCGGTGCCCAGACCACCGTCGAGGCTGTCCTGGCTGCCGTCGTTGGAAGCCCCGACGAGGGTGTCGTCGCCGGCGCTGCCGGCGATCGTGTCGATGCCCAGGCCGCCGGTGCGGGTGTCGTTCATTGGACCCGAACACCGCGGTGTCCGTCTGCGTCACGCTGGGGCCGATGGTGCACGGGGGTGCGTGACCGGATCACGCGGAGCCTGCCGGGGTGATGCCACCCGACCCTGTCCGCAGGCATCGACCCATACTGGCCGCGTGACGGAGACCAGGTGGGATGGCGACGAGTACCAGCGCCGGTTCGACGAGTTGGCCGCGACCGGCGCCGATGTCCACGGCGAGGCGAACTTCGTCCGCGCGTACGGGCCGGCGAGCGTGCTGGACGCCGGCTGCGGCACCGGGCGGGTGGCGGTCGAGTTGGCCAGGCACGGGATCGAGGTGGTCGGGGCGGACGTGGACGCGTCCATGCTGGCGACGGCCCGCCGGCTGGAGCCGACGATCACCTGGGTGGAGTCCGACCTCGCCCGGCTCGACCTCGGCCGGGTGTTCGACGTCGTGGTCATGGCGGGCAACGTCCCCCTGTTCACCCCGCCCGGCACGGAGCGGGCGCTGGTCGCCGGCGTGGCGCGGCACGTCGGCCGGCTGCTGATCGCCGGGTTCAGCCTCGACCGCGGGTACACCGTCGCCGATTACGACGCGCACGCCGCCGCGGCCGGGCTGCGGCTGGTCGAGCGGTTCGCCACCTGGGACCGCGAACCGTTCACCGGCGGCGACTACGCGGTGTCAGTCCACAGTGCTTCGAGCTGAAACGGGCGCACGGCGCAACGATCCCCAGGCTGGTTCGTCGGGTCCGGTGCGTGGCCGAGCACGCCGGACGAACCGGTGCCCGGCGGCGTCGTGCTACCGGGGGCGGCGGATCTTGATCAGGTCCATGTCCGTGGCGGAGGCGCGCATGTCGCGGAAGTCCGCGCCGAGATCCTCGATCGCGCGGGCCGCCAGCGCACGCGCGCGATCGCACACGGCGCGGTCGGTCGTCTCCACCTCCGCGCGCAGCTGCACGCGAAAGCTGAAGAAGTCCAACGACCTGTCGTAGGACAGTGCCCCCTGCTCCGAGAAGCCGTTGGTGAGCAACCCGTGCCGCTCGACCTCGGCCAGCAGCCGATCGCGTCCGGCGTCGTCGAGGTCGGTGAACCGACCGCGCACCGTGACCCGGTAGGTGTGCTCCACCACGTGAAAATCCCTCGCTCGTCCGACCGTTGTCGCATCGTGGGGGAACAGCGGAGCGACCGCAATCGACTTATCGGAGCCTGCGGGTCGTCAAGTCGGCGCGAGGATGCGGACGTGGGCCGACATCGCAGCTGGTGGGCTCGTCGACCGCGCAGGCGGGGACTTCCGGGCTCGAAGCCTCCCGGCTCCTGCGGAGACTCCCGCCGAACACGCACGCGCGGCGTCGATCAGCTTCGTGGCGAGGCGGCCCCGTGCCTTGCCTCTCACCTGCGCGGATGTACTAGAGGCGGGTACGACCTTGGTGGGCCGCACGCCAGGCCCTATCGTAGGGGTGTGGAGACAGCCGAGCGCCAAGCGGGCGTTCTGCCGGACCTGGTCGGTTTGCGACCAGGTTCACACGTGTGCTGCGTCGTGGACGCCGCGACCCCGTTCGAGGCCTGGACCGTCGACTGCCTCGACGAAGGCCTGCGGCAGGGGCAGAAGCTGTTCCGCTTCGGCCCGGAGGACGCATTGCGCGGGCTGTCCGCCGACCGACCGGTCGTGGTCGCCGATCCGCGGACGAGCTTCCTCGGTGGTGAGGCGCTGGACCCGGAGGTCATGTACGCGATGTTCCGCGAGCAGAGCGCGCTCGCCCGGCGGGAGGGGTACAGCGGCCTCCGGCTGGTCGCCGACATGGACTGGCTGCCGGCCGAGACGCGCACCGCGGACATCGCCTCTTTCGAACTGGTGCTCGACGAGGTGGTTCGAGAGCTGGACGCGACCGTGGTGTGCGCGTACCGGACCGGGAACTTCGACGCCGAGACGGTCGCCGAGGTCGTCGCGGTGCATCCGGTCGCCGCAGGCCGGGTCGCCGTAGCGCCGGGGTTCCGGATGTGGAATGTCGCGCCGGGCGAGTGGCAGCTCGCCGGGGAGATCGACATCGACAACGCGGGACCGTTCCGGCGGGCTCTGGAGACCGCCGCACGGGGCGTCACCGAGCTGCGGTTGCGCACCGGAGGGTTGGACTTCGTCGCGTTGGCGGGCGTCTCGGCCCTGGCGTCGGTCGCGGCCGCGCGGCCGAACCTGAGCCTCGTGGTCGACAACGCCTGTGACTCGTTGGTCCGTTGCTGGGACGTGTGCGAGTTCGGGCGACGAGCCCCCGCCGTGGTGGTGCGGCCCGCGGGCGGACCGGAGCCGACGGGAGGCGGTCGGTGAGCGCCCCGGTCGCGGCTCCGGGGTTCGCCCACGCAGCCCTGCTCTACGGGAACGAGGACGAATTCCTCGCCGGGACGGTGCCGTTCATCCGCGAGGGTCTGGCGCGGGACGAGTCGATCCTCGTGGTGGTCGACGAGGGGAAGATCGACCTCCTGCGCGCGGCGCTCGGGCCTCGGGCCGACCGCGTGGACTTCGCGGACATGGCGGTCGTGGGCCGCAATCCCGCGCGCATCATCCCCCGGTGGCAGCGGTTCCTCGACGACTGCCGGTCCGCTGGACGGTCCGCCCGCGGGATCGGCGAGCCGCTGTGGCCGGGGCGGGGCCCGGCCGAGGTGGTGGAGTGCCAGACCCATGAGGCGCTGCTGAACGTCGCTTTCGCCGACGGTCCGCCGTGGCCGTTGCTGTGCCCGTACGACGTGGCCGGCTTGGACGCCCGCGTGGTGGCCGAAGCACGTCGCAGCCACCCGACCGTGATCACCGACGGGGTACGCGAGGACAGCGCCGACTACCGGGACGGCGCCGCACCGCTCGACCACCCACTGCCGCCACCGCCACCCGCGGCGGCGGTGGTCCGATTCGGTCCCGACCCGGGGTCGCTGTCCTCCACCAGGTCCTTCGTCCGACGCCACGCTGTGGAGCTCGGCGGGGACGGTGGAACGGTGGACCGGCTGGTCCTGGCCGTGAACGAGCTGGTCACCAACAGCACCGTGCACGGCGCCGGCGGCGGTGTCCTGAGGCTGTGGCGGGACGGCGACACGCTGCTGTGCGAGGTGCGGGACGGAGGGCGGTTCGTCGCGCACCCGCTGATCGGGCGCCGCCTGCCCGCGCCCGACGTGCCCGGCGGACGAGGGCTGTGGTTGGTGAACCAGCTCTGCGACCTGCTGGAGTTGCGAGTCGCGTCCAGCGGTACGACCTTGCGCGTGCACCACCGGTTGACGTGATCCGCAGCGGCGGACGGCGACGAACGGCGGCGGCGGTCCGATCGCGCATGCCCGATGAGGTTCGAAGTCCACCACGTCTGCCGGCCCTCGGGAACCGGGCAGAGTCGTCCCGTGAGCTACGTTGCTCGGTTCGTCGTGCGGCCGGTTGACCCTTCATCGCCTTCGTGCCCCCTGCCGCGGGCGCGGTCGACCAGCGTGTCCTGGTAGTGACGGGCCCACCGCACCACCAGGGGCGCGACCGGCGCCAGGACGAGGTCGAGGGCGTTGCTCAGCGGCGGAGCGCCGGCCAACCGCACGGGGCCGAGCCAGCGAGGCACGGTGACCGTGCGGTGTCGGTGCCCGGTGAGGCACCGGTACACCTCATCGGCGACGCGCTCCGGCCGGGTGCCGAACGAGCGCCCTCGTCGGCCCTCGTCGTCGCTCGGGCGCAGGCCGGCTGCGCGGAGGAGCCATTCCGTGCGCACCGGACCCGGGTTGACGCTGTGGATGTGGAGACCGGGCGATTCTCGCCGCAGCGCGTGGACGAGTCCGTCGACCGCTGCCTTGGAGGCCGAGTACAGCGACAGGGGTGGAACCGGCACCCATCCGGCGACGGAGGCGATCATCACCACGTCGCCGCGCCGTTCCACGAGGTGTGGCAGAGCCTGCCGGGTCAGGTCCGCGACCGCGATCACGTTCAGCGTCAACACGTCGCGGGTGGAGTTCGCGTCCAGGTCGGTGAGCCGTCCCACTCGGCCCGTGCCGGCGTTGTTGACGAGCGCGTCGAGGCGACCGTGGCGCTCGATGACGTGGTCGATCAACTGGCGGCGTTGCCGGTCGTCGGTGAGGTCGCAAGCGACCGCGTCGACCTCCCAGGGAAGGTGCCGGGCAGCTGTCCGCAACCGCGCTTCGTCACGGGCGCACGTCACGACGGTCGCGCCGGAGGCTGCGAGGCGCGCGGCGATCGACCGCCCGATGCCGGCGGAACCGCCCGTCACCAGCACGACCCGGCCTTCCACTGGCCGTTTGGGGAACATGGGATCGGCATACCCGCTCGATCCCGTCTGACACCGGGATGCCTGGTCCGGGTCGGGCACCTACGCGCCGTCCCGGGAATCGCCGTGGGTGCGGACAGCGAGGTGCCCGGCTGGGGGTCACTGCGGCGGGTCACTGTGTGACGTCGACGTCCACCCAGTAGTGGTTGCCGGTGTAGTGCTCGGTCGGAAAACCGGCGCCGACGCGGTACCGGCCGTTGGCGTACCGAGATCGGAGCGACTGGTTCGGCGCGCCAGGTCCCAGGCCGCGGACGCCTCCGGCTCGCGCCGTCCGGGGGTCTGGCCGTCGTCGGAGACGTGGCTCGTGCCGTAGGGGTTGCCGCAGTGCCGGCCGAGGGACGTCCTGCGGTTGCCTGACGTGGGTGGCCCAGCCCTGGTCGCCCGGTGATGGCTCCTTGCGCGCCAGTTCGCGCACCTTGCGCAGCCGGACCTCGCCCTCGGTGGATTCGGCCGCTTCGGCTGCGGCTCGGGCCATCGCGTACGGGGTCAGACGCGGCCGAGCAGGTAGCGGGCAGCGTCGAGGTCGCGGTGGCCGGTCAGGAACTCCTGGAGAGCCGCTTCGAATTCGTCGCTGTGGAGAGTGCCATCACCGTTGCGGTCCAGGTCGCGCAGGGCGGCGACGATCTGGTGGCGGCGTGGGCTGTGGTCGAGCAGGCGGCTGTACTCGGCGAGTCCGACCTCGCCGTTGGCGTCCCGGTCGATCAGGTGGCGGATCGTGGAGGCGACGGCGCCGTAGCCGTGTTCCGGGTCCGGCGGGCCGGGGTAGCGGTTCTCGGCGAGCGCCGCGCGGTAGGCGGCGAGGGTGAGGGCACCGTCCTCGGGGGTGCCGGTGGCGGTGCGCAGTTGGGTCCACCAGGACTCGAAGGCGTCGTGGACGGCGTTCTCCGCCTCCTCGCCGAGGTCGAGATGGGTGCTGATCTCGCGCGCCATGGCCAGCAGGTCGCTCCACCGCAGCACGCCGTCGCCGGTCTGGTCGAGCACGGTGGTGAAGAACGACTCGGGGGTGGGCGTGACGCGGGGGGTCGCGGGAACCGCGGCAGCCCGGATCGAGACCGAGGCCAACGGCATGTAGCGCGATTGCCGCGGCAGCAGGTTCGTGGCCACCCGTGCCGCGTGGTGCAGGCCGGTCACGAGCAGGTCCGCGCCGGGGACCACGGTGAGGCGCAGGCGTTCGCGGTAGACCTCGGGGAGCGTGGCGGTGGTGGCCTGCACGGCGGCGGAGACCACGACGTACCGCAGGGGCGCCCAGACCAGGGCTGGGATCGGCAGCCCCGGCGGTGGCGGGATCCGGTGGATGCTGCCCGACAGCAGGTCGCGAACCGTCGAGTTGTCCTCCAGCACGTCGGCGACCGTGCTGTCGAAGTAGTCGCGGAAATCAGCCGTGGTGGCGGGCATGTCGTCGTCGGCCAAGCCGAAGGCATGACCGAGACGCCGCCACTCCTCGTAGAAGCGTTCGGTCTCCTCGGGTGACAAGGGGTCTCCACCCAGCCGTTGCATGGTCAGCACGGCGTCGAACAGGGTCAGGTGGACCCACGCCCGCGCCTGCACGTCCGCGGCGGTGAACACGCGGCCGTGGTCGTCGATGCCCTGCATCCGGCGGTGCAGGCGTTCCAAGCGCTCCAACTCGCGGCGTCGTTCGGAGGCGCTGCCGTAAACGTAGGTCTGCAGGCTCGCGAGCGTGCGGAACAACCGCCGCCAGGGCCGGGCGTTGTAGACGGAGAAGCGACTCACGGCCGCACCGACCGCCGGATGGGCGGCTTGCAGCACCAGTGACCGGTGCATCACCAACAGCAGCCGCCACTGCCCCAGGCGGTCCCAGGTGACGGAGCCGGGTCCCAGCACCACTTCGGCCGTCATGCGCCACCTCCGTACGGGTCAGATTCGGCGTGCGAGCCGGCCAGACCTTAGCGGCGTGCGTTCGGGACGCGGAACATCATCGGTGATAGTTCACTGGATGTGACGACCGGATGACCCTGACGAGCCGCTCACCTCCCGACACGGGGGCGTGCTTGGTGCGTTGTGACGTTCGTGGTGAACGGGTGCTCGTGCGCTGCCCTCGCGACCGGGGACCCAGGCGGGAACGGCACGGCCGGGCCTGGAGTGCCTGGTCGGCGCGAGGCCAGCCCGGGGGTTGTCGCGGTCCGGTTCCCCGGGGTGCTCCGCAGCGGCTGCGCGGCGACCGACGGAACGGATGGCCCGACTCTTCAGCGCGCCGATCCGCCGGCGGGCTCGACGTCAGCCGGCGCGGCACCCGCGGGGATGTCGGCCCAGACGGTCTTGTGGCTCCGGTGGTTCTCGACGCCCCATCGAGTGCTGATGGTGTCGATCAAGAGCAGACCGCGGCCCCGGAACGGGCTCAGGGACGACGTGCCGGGCTGGAGCAGCCCATGGGGCGTGGCGTCGTCGACCTCGATGCGCACGACCGGTTCTGCGGAGCTGCGGTGCAACCTCAGGGCACGTGGTCCGACTGCGTGTTCGTAGGCGTTGGTGAGCAGTTCGGTGACGATGAGTTCGGCATCACCGACCACGTCCTCGTCGAGGTCGGCCAGGAACTCGCGGGTCCAGGTTCGAACCTCGGTCAGTGGCGGCAGGTCGGTGTCGAGGGCGAACTCGCGCTGGTGGTCGGTTTGGTCGCCGTGGGTGACGGGTAGGGCGGTGAGAGTGAGCAGTGCCATGTCGTCGCGCAGTCGTTCACCCCACCACTGCCGGGCGTCGGTGAGCAAGGCCTCGGCGATCTCGTCGGCTGGGTGGTCAGCGCCCGTCCGGAGCCGGAAGGTGTCCAGGACGGCCGCGAGGTCCTGGGATTCGCGCTGCCGGTACCCACCCGCGCCTTCGGTGAAGCCGTCGGTGTAGAGCACCAGCGTGTCGCCGGGGTGCAGCGGGACTTCCATCACCTCGTGCCGGACCTCGCCCAGCACGCCGAGCACGGGGCCGCCCACGGGCAGCTGCGTGATGCGGCCGTCGCCGTGGCGCAGCAGGGGCAGCGGGTGGCCCGCGCAGGCGATGCGCAGGCGCGTGGGTCGGTCGGAGGTGTCGAGCACCGCGTAGACCAAGGTGCAGAAGGGGCTGTTCTGACGCAGCAGTGCCTGGTTGACCAGCGACAGGACGTGGTCCGGTTCGGTGCTGTGCTGGGCCGCGGTCCACAAGGTGTGACGCACCAGACCGGTGACGGCGGCTGCTTTCGGGCCCTTGCCGCAGACGTCACCCAGCACGAGCACGTGGCGCCCGTCCGGAGTGGTGTAGGCGTCGTAGAAGTCACCTCCGATCTGGTCGTCGTGACCGAAGGGGTGGTAGCGGGCCGCGAGGTCGAATCCGGGCAGCTCGGGCAGGCGAGGAGGCAGCAGGGGGCGTTGGAGCGCCTCGGCGGTGCTCCGCAACCTGCGCAGCAGGAGGTCCTGCCGGATGCCCACGGCGACCTGGTCGGCGACCCCCGCCAGTGTGGTGAGCGCGTCCTGGCTCAGGTGTTGTGCGGTGGTGACGAGCAGCACGCCCATGAGCTGACCGCCGAAAATGAGCGGGTAGCCGGCGAAGCCGGTCGAGCGCTCCCGGGCGGAATCGGTGTGGTCCTGCTGCGGGTTGTCCAGGTGCGGGCGCTGTTGTGCCGCGATCTCCGCGATGACAGGTCCGGGCGGCTCGTGGGCGTGCTGCGCGTCGTCGAGGCGCGGGCACTCCCCGGCCTCGGCGGCGGCGGTCAGCTGGGTGCCACGTGGCCCGACGGTCCAGATGTGCACGCACGCCGCGTCCAGGTGGCCCGCGATGGCCTGGGCGCACCGGCGCAGGTGTTCGGGCAGCTCACCGGGTGCGGTCATGGCCGCGGCGACGTCCGCGGTGAGCAGGGCGTGTTTGGTGCGTTCCGCCAACCGGCGTTGGGCGTGCACGGAAGCGGTGACGTCCTCGGCGAGGACGAGGGTGCGTTCGGCCCCGTTCGCGTCCATCACCTGTTGGGTGGCGAGACGGAGGACTTGTTCCGTTTCCGCCCCGACGGTGCGTGTGAACGTCGCCTCGGCGGCGTCTCGACTGGACAGGAACGCGTGCAGATCGTCGTGGACTCGTGCCGGGAACAGCGTGTGCAGCGGCAGTCCGAGCGATGCCGGATCCGTCAGGTGCAGGATGGCTGCGGCCCTGTGGTTCCACCCGGTCAGCGTTTCGGCGTCGTCCACCACCACAGCACCGATCGGCGCTTCGGCCAGGAACCGGCCGAACACCCGGTCACCGACCTGTCGGACGATCACCGCGCCATCGGCCAACTGCCGTTGGGCGGCGTCGAGCGAGGCGGTGTAGGCGCGGCGGCGCGCCATGGACTCCAGCACGTTCCGCACCACGTCCCCGAGCCGGTCGCTGGATCCGGCAGGGAGGCGGCGGACTTGGTCGGCCGAGAACAGCAGCGGCAACATCGCCGTCCCGCCCTCGGCACCGGGCGCGGACACCACGACGACCGTCACGTCGACCCCGTCGGGTCTCAGGGAGTGCACCAGACCCGCCGGGGCCGGCAGCTCGTCGCCGACCACGACGAGAACCGGACGGGACCCGCGCGACGCTTCCGCCGTGAGGGTGAGGAGGTCCTCGACGGTGGCGCGGGCGGTCTCGACCTCGTCGCGAAGCTCGGTCTGCAGGTTCAGTGCGACTTCCTCGGCTGCGCCGATCAGCAGGACGAGGGGCACGGCCGATTCGTCAGTCACCGAGTAGGGGTTCACCGAGTAGGGCCTTGGCAACCCAAACGCGCAGCACATCGGTGACCGGGGACATCACGTGAGCGGCGCGGGCGTCTCGCAGGAGGCGGTGCAACGCCGAGTCGTTGGCGTAGCCGACTCCTCCGGTCAGGGTCAGGGCGTCATTGACCACCGCCTCCGCGGACTCCGCGGCCTCCGCCTTGGCCGAGCAGAGCGCGGGCAAGGCATCGGGATCACCGGCTTCCGCCGCCGCGGCTGCGTGGTAGAGCAGCCGCCGCGTCCGCTCGACCCGTGCCCACATGACCCCCAGCCGGTGCTGGACCAGCGGCTGAGCGGCCAGCGCACGACCGCTGTGCGCGTGCCGGCGTGCCAGCACGTGGGAGCGCGCCTCGTCCAACGCGGAGGCCGCCACCCCCAGGTAGGTGCCCGACATGGCCATCAGGAAGTAGGGGGCGATGACGTTGAACACGTACCAGATCTCTTCGCCCTGCTCACCCAACAGGTGCGGCCGGCCGATCTCCACGCCTCGCAGTTCCAGGGTCCGCGACTCGTTGCCACGCATTCCGAAGCCGCTCCACGGCTCGCCCCAGACCATGCCGGGGGTGTCGGCGTCGACCACCGTGCACGAGAACTCGCCGGGCGGTACCCCGGGGTCGGTCGCGACGGTGGAGACGACGTAGGAGTCGGCTCGACCACCGTTGGTGACGAAGCTCTTGACGCCCGTCAAGCGCAACCCGTCCGCACCGCTGCGCTCCATGCTGGTCTGGGGAAGCCAGAACTCGCCGCCTACCCCCGGCTCCGACAACGCCAGCGTCGTCAGGTGCCGCCCTTCGACGATCGGGGTGAGGTACCGCTCCGAGTGGAAGCCCGTGGCCTTGGCAGCCATCACCGCGGAGCCGACCAGGTGCATGCCGAAGCAGATCGACGTGGAGGCACACGCCCGGCCGGTCGCCTCACCGACCTGCACGACCGCCGACAGCCCCTGGCCCATCCCGCCGAACCGCTCGGGCACCACCAACCCACCCAACGCGCTGCGCAGAGCGGCTATCCCCTCAGCGGGCCACTGCTGAGTTTCGTCGACGGCCCGGGCCCGCGGGGCCACGACGTCTTGGGCGATCTCCCTCGACAGAAGCACCGCCTTGCCCAGTTCTGCCCGGGTCACCTGCCGCCTCCCCTGCTCGCCGTGCACCGGCCCGTCAAGACCCGGACACCGGACCAAGGTTAGTCGGCCACCGGGCACGACGAACAAGGACGCGCCCCTGCGGCCCGGTGCGGCGGTCGTCGCAGCCGTGGACGTGAGTCCGACTTCCCGCCCATCGGGCTGCGGCGCAGGTCGGAGGCGTGGCGTTCGACGTGGTGTCCACGGTGTCCGGTGCGCGGATCACCTCGCGTGACGCCCGGGGTGGCGTAGTAGTCGTGCCGACGACTGCGCGTGTCACGTCGCGCCTGCCCCGGGGCCCGTGCGCACGGTCGACCGACCCTCTCCGGTCGCGTCCCGGCAGATTCCCGGTGAGGATGAATACCTGTCGGTCCCCAGGAGGTGGTAGGAGGTGGGGCACGCAGCCGTCGTGGTCGGTGACCTGCCGTTCGTCCCGCCGATGCTGGCCACCGCGGGTGAGCCGCCGACGGGGGACGGGTGGGCGGTCGAGTTCAAGTGGGATGGTTACCGCGGCGTGGCATATTGCGCGGGCGACCGGGTGCGGATGCTCAGCCGCAACCACCTGGATCTGATCGACCGGTTCCCGGAGCTGCGGATCCTGCCGGACTTGCTGCACGGGCGCACCGCCGTGCTCGACGGCGAGATCGTCGCCCTCGGGTCCGACCAGCGCCCGGACTTCGGGTTGCTCCAACGGCGCTCTCGCAGCACCGCCGGTGTCCGGGTGTTGCGCACCGCGCCCGTCGCGTACTACGTGTTCGACCTCCTGGTACTCGATGGGCGATCGGTGCAGGGCCTCCCGTATCACGAGCGGCGGGCCATGCTCATCGCGCTCCAGCTGCCCGGCGATCACCCGATCCAGGTCCCGCCGAGCTTCCCCGACACCGAGCCCGCGACGATCCTCCGTGTCGCCGAGCAGCACGGTTTGGAAGGCATCGTCAGCAAACGTGCCGGTTCCCGTTACGAGGCCGGACGACGTTCGGCCGCCTGGATCAAGACGCCGCTGCGTCGCACGCAGGAGGTCGTCATCGGCGGCTGGAAACCCGGGCAGGGCCGTCGTTCCGGCACCGTCGGGTCACTCCTGCTGGGCGCCTACGACGAGCCGGGCCTGATCTACGTGGGTCACGTCGGCACCGGCTTCACCGACGAGGCACTGGTCGACGTGCAGCGACGTCTGGCCGGGCTGCGACGTTCCACCTGTCCGTTCGCGACGCCGGTCCCACGCGAGTACGCCCGCGACGCCCTCTGGGTCGACCCCGTTCTCGTCGGCGCCGTCGAGTTCCGCCAGTGGACCACCGACCGGCGTCTCCGGCATCCGTCCTGGCGTGGCTTCCGTGCCGACAGCGACCCGCAAGACGTCCGCCGCCCGGACGTCGGATCGACCTGAGGCACTCTTCCCCCTCCCGTACGACGACCGCACACGGTGGCTGCGGCCAGGGTGAACCATCGGGGGTTGGTCGTGCGGTGAGCGTCAGGCCTCGGCCGAGACGCGCGAGCGGCGGGACCGGACCCCGCGGGTGATCAGGAAGGCGCTGACGACCAGGACCAGGGCCAGCAGGATCCACGGCGCTTCCCGGAACGGCCACACCGAGTGGACGGCCTTCACGACGGTCACGACCGCGCGGTGGTGGTCGTCGGTGGCGGCGCGGGTGATGCGGATGTCGTCGGTGATCTCCTCCGGCCGGAACTCGGCGTCGTAGCGGGTCAGGAAACGCGAACCGGTCAACGCGGCGGACAGCGCCGGGTACCGCGGGTCCGGCTTCACCTCACCCGCGAACGCCAGCTCGGGCGCGCTGCCCTCGGGCGCCGGGTTGCTGACGTCCACCCGGTGGTCGGCCAGCACGTACAGCCGCAGCGGCTGCCGGGTCTCGGCCGTGGCGGACAGGCGCATCGGGTAGACCGGGGTGTCGGTCTCGAACGCCAGCCGCATCGGCGGCAGCCCTTCGGCCAGGCTGCCGGAGGTCGGGGCCAGGCGGACGGCGACGACGAGCCAGCCCTCCGCGAGGTACGGCGAGAGCGCGCCTTCGAGGGCGGTGGGCAGGGTGAAGTCGTGGTCCCCCAACCACTGCGTCACGGAGGTGGCGTCGGTCCCGGCGAGCTGGGCGACCTCGTACGGCCCGACCTCGACGTGGTCGACGACGGTGGCGCCCTCGGACCCGGGTGCGCTGCCCGCGCCGTCGCCGTAGACCGTCACGGTCCGCACCTCGACGTCCGGGCGGCTGATCCGGTCGAGTTCGGTGAACAGCTCCCCGTCTGCCACCTCGAACCGGGCGCGGGCGGGCACCGGCATCAGGAACGCCGCCTGGGTCGCCTCGGAGTGCGCCTGCACCGAGAGGGTGATCGACTCCGTGCGACCGGTCAGCTCCACCAGCGCGGTCTCCTGCTGCGCGGACAGCTTCTCGTTCGCGACGAACGCCCCGCAGGCGCACGCGCCGGACATCGCCGGGTCGACTGCCACCATCGTGGCGGCGAGCGCCGCCACGACCGCCATCCGGGACGCCACCCGACTGATTGCCATGATCCGTCCGACGCGGTCACCGGTGTCCGGGTTCCGCCATTCGAGGGACGTCAACGGCGTCCGACGCGTCGAGGGGTGGGGATGGGGCTGGTCGCGGATGGACCCGGTGATCGTGGCCTTGACCGCGAGCGCCGCGCCGGACCGCGCCCACTCGCTGAAGTCGAACGGCTGCACGTCCAGCTCGATCAGGTCCGGGTCGTCCTCGTAGGTGTCCTCGATGCGGTCGTGCACGAGCCTCGACGCCACCTCGTACAGCGGCAGCCCGTCGCCCGTGAGCAGCACCTTCTGCGGGTCGACGACGTCGGTCCAGTGCAGGAACTCGTGGCGCGCGACCAGCCCGTCGAGGACGATCCCGCCCACGGTCACCAGCACCGGATCCACCGTGACGGCCCGGAACGCGGCCTACAACGGCGCGCTGGCGCCTCCTGCTCCGCGAGTTGACCTGTTCCCCCTCCGGTGCGCGGATGTCGTCTCTCCGGCGTCCGCGCACCCCGGGCTTCAGGCGCCCGCCGATCCGGGACGGCCGGATCGTAGGCTCGGGAGCGACTCGGCCACGGGGGCTGAGCGAGGACGGAGCCGAGGTCACCGTGTTGCACGCCTACGGTCCCGCCACCGACACGCCCGACCACCTCGCCGCTCTCGTCCACGGCGACACCGACGCCCGGAAAGCCGCGGTGCGGCACCTCAACTCGGCGATCATCCACCAGAGCACGCCCTGGCTCGCCACGCCGCAAGTGGTCGTGCACGTGGCGGGGCTGCTGGCGGACGACCGCGTGCCGGACTGGCTGCGCGCCGAGCTGCTCGCGTTCCTGGCCGAGGTCGTGGCCGAGGCGTGCCACCCGGAGAGCCGGGCCGAGCTGGAGGTGATGGCCCTGCCGGAGCGGGACGTGGAGGGCGAGATCACCGCGTTGCTCGCCGAGGACCGCGAAGACGAGGTCTACGAGGACCTGGACCTGGCGAACGCCCTCTTCGCGCGGGCGGCGCTGGGTTGCCTCGACGCGGTGCCGGCGGTCCTCGACGCCGTGCAGGGCGTGCCGGGAGGTCGTGAACTCGCCGCCCTCTGCCGCCGGGTGCTCGCGACGAGCCGGCCCGGGTGATCAGCGGTTCACGCGGACGACCCGGCCGGGAGCAACCAACACCGCACGTGCCGGTCGAACTCCCCGCAGCGGCTCGGGCAGGGCGGCGGCCCGATCCGCCTCAGTCGCCGGGGTAGCGGGCGTGCCAGTCGTCGTGCGCAGGGGCGTTCGGGCCGAACTCGGCGGTGGCGTCGTCGGTCAGCCGTTCGATGACGTCACGCAGTTCGAGCTGCGCCAACCACGTCGGGTCGATGGCGTCCTCGCCGTAGAGGGCGCCGACGATGTTGCCGCACACGGCGCCGGTCGAGTCGCTGTCGCCGTCGTGGTTGATCGACGCCAGCAGTGCCGCGTTCAGCGTGTCGGTCGTCAACGCCGCGTAGACCGCGATCGCCAGCGCCGACTCGCCGACCGCGCCGTTGCCGAGCGAGGCGACCTTCTCCGGGGTCGGCGGACCGTCCAGCGCCACGGCGGCGTCGAGGGCGGCCGACGTCTCCTCGTGGCCGTCCCAGCGGACCAGGTGGGTCCGGGCGGCGTCGAGGGCCGGCCGCAGCGGCACGCCACGCAGCAACTGGTGCACCAGCACGGCGAGCACACCGGCCGACAGGTAGCCGCTCGGGTGGCCGTGCGTGATGGCGGCGGAGGCGGCGGCGACCTCGAACACCACCGCCGGGTCCGGCGACCACAGCGCGATCGGGGCCGCCCGCATCACGCCGCCGCAGCCCTTGGAGTCGTTGACCGGTTGCGCGACCGTGCCGGCGCGGCCGGTGAGCCCGTAGTCCTGGAGCGTGAAGAAGCACGTCGCCCCGGGCGCGCGCCGCTTGAACAGCCCGCGCACGCCCACCAGCCACCCGTCGGGTGACTCCGAGGTGTGCTGAGGGCCGCGTGCCCTCGCCCACGCCGTGCCCTGGGTGTGCAGCCAGCGCTGGTACGCCATCCGGAGTGAGCGGACGACGTCACCGTTGCCGTCACGCCGCTGTCGGGCGTGCGCGCGGATGACCGCTTCCAGGGTGAACAACGTCATCTGCGTGTCGTCGGTGATCCGCCCGACGCCGTCGTAGGCCGGGATCATGCCCGTCACGCCGAGCGGCCCGGCGAGCTCCCGGATCTGGTCCATCGGCTTGGACTCGATCGGTGCGCCCAGCGCGTCCGCCACGGCGCCGGCCAGCACGCAGCCCCGCCAGCGCCTCGGGTCCACTCCGGACACCACCGGTAGGAACGCGTCCGGACCGGCGGGTGCGGGCGCGCGCGTGATGAACTTGCGGCCCGCCTCGTCGATCCCGATGTGCAGCTCGACCCGCAGCACGTCGCGCGGTGGCCGTGCCGGTTGGGCGTCGGCCGCGTGCTGCCGGCGCACCAGGTCCGCCAGCACCGCGAGGTCGGCATCGGACAGGAAATCGCCTGACATGCTCACGTCCTGGGGTATCTCGTCGTCCAGTCGCCGGTGCCGCCGCTGAGCGGCGAGGCGCGGTTGAAGTGCCGGAAGGCGTCGGTGGCCAGGTTCTCCACCAGGTAGCGCAGCTCCAACCGCTCCAGCCACGCAGCGGGCAGGCCGGGGATGCCGACGCGCGCACCGAGCAGCGCACCCGCCACCGCACCGGTGAACGCGCTGCGCCCGGAGTGGTTGACCGCGCGCAACAACGCTCTGTCCGCCCTGGGGTTCTCGTGCCCGGCGACCGCAGAGAACGCCTGCCGCAGCACGGTGGTCGTGTCGCGCCCGGCGCCCATCTCTTCGGGGTTGAAGGCGTCCACCAGGCCGAACTTGTTGTAGTTGGGGAGCGCCGACACCACGTCCACGCCCTCCACCTGGACGTCGCGGCCCGCCAGCCACAGCGGTGTCGGGTTGGCCTTCTTGTCCAGGACGATCCGGAAGACGCCCGTCAGGTACTCGGTGGCGGCGATGTCCTCTTCGGACTGCGTCGTCAGGCCGGCGATGACGCGTGCGGCCGTCCTCGGGCCTTGTGCGAGCCCGGTGCCGGGACCGCCTTCGGTGAGCGCGGCCGGGAGTGCGGCGAGCAGCGCGGCCGGACCGGAGCCCGTTCCCGCTCGGCCCAGGGCCAGGTCGCGGATGGCGGCCAGTTCGTCGGGATCGGGCAGCCGGTCGGCGTAGAGGCCGGCGACCCTGACGAGCCACCCGTCGATCTCGCGCGGAACCGTGTCGCCCTGGGTGTGCAGCCAGCGCAGCAGGCCACCGGTGGCGGCGTCGGCGAGGATCGCCTCCCCGTCCGGTGGGCGGTTGTGGTGGCTGCGGATCACGCTTTCGACGAGGAACAGCAGGCGTTGGGTGAGCGAGCCGATCTCGCCGGAGACCAGGTCGCCGACGCCGTGCGGTCCGAAGCGGGCCTGGATCTCGTCCCAGCTGAGGGCGTCCACCGCCTGGCCCAGTGCCTCGCCCAGCGCGAAGCCGACGATCGCGCCCGTCACGCGCCCGTAGCCGTACTTGAAGCCTGTCGGTGCGTGAACGCAGTACTTGCCGAACGCGTTGACCTGCGGGGTGATCCGGCCGTCGTCGCTGTAGACGGGTTGGAGGCCGTTGGCGGCGTAGTCGGCTTCGGCGGGCCATCGCTGCGGGTCGCCGGTCTCGTGGACCAGCTGTTCCCAGGACTTCCCGACGACGGTTCGGCGGATCTCGTCGTCGGTGAGCTCGAAGCCGTTCGCGCGGGCGTAGCGGGCCTCGTGCACCGGGATGTCGGCGGGGGAGCGGAGTCCCAGCTTCGCCGCCATGTCCGCGGTGAGACGGGCGGTCTCCTCGCCGACCTCGAACCTCGCCTCCGCCACGTCGACGGGGGGACGCAGGCGGGGGAACTCCCGCAGCGCGGTTGCCAGGTCGGCCGTGGACACGTCCGTCGTCCCGGCGGGGCTGGTGAAGGTCAGCGTGGTCGGCTCGGGGAGGCTCGCCACGAGGCTCGCGAGATCGACCCGCCGCCACTGGGTGGTGTCCTCGGGGAGGTGCTGCGTGGAGGTGTAGACGGGGTACCAGTCCGAGGTCCGCTTGCCGACCAGGCCGGTGTGGGGGACGAGGACTTCCGCCTGGGTGAGGCCGGTGAGCAGCCGGTCGTCGTCCATCCAGCCGACGGCGGCGAACAGCAGCATCCACTCCAGCTGGTTGGCCGGGGGGAGGAAGCCCATCCGCATCGGACCGGCGCGGTAGTTCTTGTTGGCGCTTTCCCGGGTGGTCGGCGTGCCATCGGGCTCGATCCACTTCCAGCCGCCGAGCGCCCTCCCCGGCACACCGAGGTAGCCCAGACCGGACGCCGCGAACTCGGGATCGACGATTTCGGCCCAGTACCCCTCGCCGGGAGTGCGGGCGGGGACGCTCAGCCCGCCGGGCCGAGGGCTCGCCTCACGCAACTGCCCGTCCGGCTCGCGCACGATCAGCCGTGGCGGGGGGAAGATCTCCTTGCCCGCATCGCCCCCGTCGAGGTAGGCCACGGAGTTGTAGGGAACCGACCACCCTTCGGGCACCCGGCGCACCTTCCCGTAATCGACCCGCAGCCCTCGCGCCCCGTGGACCGCCCGGAGCCACTCCTCGACCTTGGCCACCGCCTCCGCGGTCTCCACCCCTGCTCAACCCTTCCCTGTCGTCATCGCGACCGCTCGACGGTGAACGTCGGCGGTTCACCCGCTGCGCGTCGGGCGGCTTCGTCTTCCCACATCGTGAACGTGCGGCGTCGGATGGATCTGATCAATGCGCGTTCTTCGGGGGTGAACGCCTTGCGGCCTTCCCGTTCCTTTTGTTCGTACATGGCGTCGATCGTCTCGTAGAGTGCGAAGACCGGCCCGTCCCCACGGAGTCGACCTCGCTCCTCCTCTGTCCGCCAGATGAACCTCTCCCGGTCGATCACCGTGACATCGCTGGTCGAAGTGGCCAGTAGCACCTCGACTATCGGCCTGTTGTCCAGTTCGAATTCACCGGTTTCGGTGTTGAGCAGGTGGCCGATCCAGTTGCCTTCGGGGTCGGTGTCGAGGACGAAGGTGGATCCGTAGTACTTGAAGTAGGCTGGGGTTTGCACCATTACCGATCACCATCCTGGACGGTTCCCCGCCCCTGCCTGAACGCTTCACCGAACAACTCCTGCTCCCTGGCCAGGATCGACCCGGTCAGCGCACGTTCCTCCGGCGTCATCGTACGGCCCTGCTCCTTGGCGAGTGCTTTGAAGTCCCGGCGGACCTCGAACAGCGCGTGCTCGAAATCAGCGACGTCGTCGATCGCCTTCAAGTGCAGTCGGAGTTCCGCCACGTGGGACGTGCCGTCTGCCAGTTGGAGGCGCACGTTGAACTGGAGATCGCGGTAACCGCTCTTCTGCGGAGTGAGGAACCGGTCGTCGAAGTCGACGACGCTGATTTTGGAGTCGTCCTGTTCCACTTTGTCCAGCAAGATTCTCAAGCCTTTGTAGGCATCGGCGACAGTGCTGTACTGGATCTTGGACCCGACCAGGTCGACCAGCTTGGCCGCGTCACCCTTGTACCCGGCGATCTTGTCCATCGCCCGGACCCTGCTCTTCTCGGTCTTCCGGGAGAAGGCTTCGCCTCCCGTCGCCGTGGCGACCTCGTCAGCAAGCGCGTGCAACTGCCCTTGTTTGACTGACCAGTCGCGGTAGAGTCCTTCGAGGTACTGGGCCAGATAACCGGTGTCCTGGTTCGCAATGATGAAGTCGGGTTGCACCCGGTGCGAAGCGGGACTGTCGTCGGCGAGATTCTGGGCACGTTCGGACAGTTCCGCTTGTTCGGGCGTGAGTAGCGCGGGGCCTGGGGCCGGTTCCGCGTCGTAGTGGTCGGCGAGGACTTCCGGGCCGTCCTCGTGCTCGCGGACCTCCCGGACGCAGTCGTCCAGCACCTCGATCGCCTGCGGGTGCCTCAGGAGGTTGGCCAACGTCTGAGGTCGGGCGAGGAGCGAGTTCTCCAGGAACGGGACGTCGCGCAGGAGCGCGGCCATCTCGGGATGGCGCGGCAGGAGGGCGGCGATGGCTTCGCCGATGTGCAGTTTCCGGCCGTCGACCGCGATCCGGGAGTCCGGGTCGCGTTGGCTGATGGCATCGGCCAGCCGCATGGCTTCCTGGACGCGCGGCTCCTGGAGGTAGCGGCCGATTTCCTCGCGGGTCGGGGGTGGGCGGTCGTCGCTTCGCTGGTTCGGCTCCGCTGCGCCGTAGCCGGTGTCACCGGCGGCCGTCGTGTCCTTCGTGGACGCCTCGGTGTCGGCGCGTGGTGCTTGGCGGTCGGCTACTTCGGCCAGGTCGTAGGGGAGCAGGTCCAGCTTCACCGGTGGGTGGGGCAGGCTCATCAGCGAGTTGGTCTGCGGGTCCACGAACGCGACGCCCTCGCGCGTGTGCACGACTTCCGCCACGTGGCCGTACTCGACGCCGTCCGGCCCGATGTACTTGACCGCGATCACGGCGCGCGACTCCACTGGCAGGTCTCGCATCGCGCGGATGACGTCGTCGTAGTCGTTGTGCGACCGCCACTCTCCGCCCAGCTGCTCCTGGACGTGGTCCAGGGTGCCCAGGGACTCCATCTGGTCGGGACGCAGCGGTCCGGCTTCGGTGTCGATGCCCGACTGCCGCAGCGCACTCGCCACGACACCACGCGTGCAGTTGGTCTGGTACCCCTGCTCGAAGGCGTCCGCCTCGTGGAAGCGCGGGTTGACGCCGGCGAGGTGCGGGTGTCGCTCGGCGACGTACTTGGCCGACTGGTTCGCGTTGGCGGTGTCGGCGTGGATCGCGGGCTCGGAGGGCGGGTTGGTGGCTCGGGACAGCGGTGACCAGTCGTGGCTGCCGGTCGTGTCGACGTCGAGCGGTCCGCCGTCGAGCATCGGGTCCGCGCCCGCGTAGCTGCTGCTGTTGCCGCCGCCGAGTCGGGTGGTGATGGTGCTCTCGGCGGGCTTCGACCGTTCGGGCTGGTCGGACTTGCGACCCTCCAGCCGCTCTCTGATCGCTTCCTTGATCAGCGCGTCGAAGGTCTTCGCGTTGGCGTTGTTCGCGGCACGCCGGTCGGCGATCTCCTGCTCCGCCGCGGTCCGGTCGAGGTAGCGGGGGTCGCCGGGCAGGACCTCCTCGACCCGGATGATCGTCTTCTGCTTGACGTGCTCGCCCTGCCGGACCTCCAAGGTCTCCTTGGCGTGGGTGTACCACTGGGTGGCCGGCTTGGAGACCGCTTCGCGCTCGTCCTTGTTCTGCGACAGCTCGTGGATGTCACGGGCCGTCTTGGCCTGGATGTGGATCTCGACGTCGTCGCCGAACTTGGACACGAAGTCCGGCGACTCCTTGATCGAGGCGCTGACGACGGTCGGCTCGACGGTCGTGCGGCCGGGCACGTACTGGTCCGCGATCATCTTGGCGAGGACCGGGCTGCCCATCACGTCGATGCCGCGCACCAGCTCGGCTTCGATCGGGTCCAACTCGTTGATCGCCGAGACGATCGCCCGTACCTGGTGCCGGGCGCGCTGGAAGTCGACGGGCTTGTCGTCCGCGAGCTTGCCGTCGGGGCCCAGTCGTTGCGCGGTGTTGGTCGAGGCGAACAGGTCGTGGCCGGTGTAGGCGTGCAGCGCGATCGCGCCTTCGTCGGACAGGCGGGAGAGCGACTTCGAGGCGTCCCGGTGCGCGAGCGCGTCTCGGGTGATCTGGAGGCGGCGGGCGTCGCTGGAGATACCGGCGGCGATCGCGGCGGTGTCGGCGACGGTGGCGCGGTGGTCCGGGTCGAACAGGTAGTCCTCGCCGAGATCGGTGTCGACGCGATCCGCCTGGCCGGGGTCCGACTGGCCGGGGTCCGTGTCGACCGGGTCGGCGGCGGGGGCCGCGTCAACAGGGCCTGCATCGACGGGATCCGGATCGACGGGGTCCGTGTCAACGGCACCTGTGTCGACGGGGTCGTTGCCGGTGCGGTCGGGGTAGGTGTGGTTCCGCTCGGCAGGATCTAGTCGGGCACGGTCGAGGTTCGCGCTGGTCGGTTCGGCGCTGTCCGGTTCGGTGCGGGGTGGTTCGGTGTCGATCGTTTGGTCTGCCGGTGGCTTGGGGTGCGCTTGGTCCGGCGTCGGTTCGGGGGCGGGCGTCGGGTTCCGGTGTGGTGCGGCTGGTGCGCGTTCGGGGTCGCGCGAGGGCTCGGGTGGGGTCGACGGCTCGGGGGCGCGCGCAGAGTCGGGCGGCGTGACCGGCGCGGGAGCCCAGGTCTTGGGCGGGCTGGGCGGCTCGGGAGTGTGAGTCGGGTTCGGCTGGCCGGCTGGACGCGTGCCGGCAGGCGGCCTGCTCGGGCCGGGCGGGGGTGGGCCTTGTGGTCGGGGTGCGTTGGGTGGTGGGAAGGCCGGTTGAGGCCCAGGGTGGCGCTGGGGTGGCGGGCCTTGGGGATGAGGGGCGTTCGGTGCGTAGCCCTGTGGGGGCATCGGCGCGCGACCGATGGGTGGGCGGTGTGGCGGCGGAGGACCCATCGGCCGCGCGGGAGGCGGCATCGGGGTCCGTGGCGGCGGCGGTGCTGGTGTGTAGGGCGGCGGCGTGGGGCGGCCGGTTGGTGGCATGTCGGCGCGGGGTGGCGGAGCGCCGTGAGGTGGTGGCGAGCCGTGCGGGCTGCGCTGTGGTGGTGGGACCGGGCCGCGTGGTGGCGGTGTGCCTTGCGGTCCGCGTGACGGCGGTCCCTGGTTGAAGGAACGCGGAGGTGTGCCGCCGGGCTGATGTCCGGGCATCGGCGGTGGAGGGGCGCTGTGCTGCTGCGGGATGGGTGGGGCGTCGTGGCGTGGCGGAGGTGGGGTGTCGAAACGCGGCGGGAACTGGGGGCCGGTGGTTCCTGCGGCGAAAACGTTGCCGTGGGGCGGATGCCGGCGGCCGGGGTCGACGGGGTAGCCGCCCGGCTGGGGGCCGAAACCACCGGGGGAAGGGGGAGCCGTGCCGTGCCCGCCGCCTGGTGCGGGTGCCCTCCCGTAACCGCCGGTGGAGGTTGCTGGGCTGGAACCCGTGCCCGTGCCCGTGCCGGCGGCGGTGCTGGAGTTGGAGCCCGTGCCCGTGCCCGTGGTGGAGCTTGGGCTGGTGGCGGTGCCTGGACTGGTGCCGGTGCTGGGTGCGGCGGTGGAGTTGGTGGCGCTGCCAGGTGTGGCGGCGCTGCCGGGACTGGTCCCGGTTGGCGCGGGTGATCCTTGGCCAGGCGCGGCAGAGGGTGTGGGCTGGCTTGCGCTGCCCGGTGGTGGGGAACCGGCGGTGTGTTGGGCGGCCGGGTGTTGGGTGGAGGTTTGGCTCGCAGCGGTGCTGCTGCTGGACGGTGTGGTGCTGCTGGGCGGCGTTGCGCCGGAAGGGCTTGTCCCGCCGGGCGGTACCCACGCCTGGGACGCCGGGGCGGAGGCGGGGGATTGGCTGGACGTCTGACTTCCGGCCTGACCCGCGCCGGCCTGACCGGCACCGGCCTGACCCGCGCCGGCCTGACCGGCACCGGCCTGACCCGCACCGGCCTGCCCGCCGAGCGAAGCGCCGTCCGTCCGGTCCGTGACGCTCGGTGACAAGCCCGAAGTCCGGGTCGACGCCTCCCGACCCGGCAGGTCGTCCACACCGCCACCGGACCGCGACGGACCAGGACCCGTGTCCGGAGTGGAACGGCCCGCACCGGGGGAGGCCGGAGTGTCGGCGTTCAGATCCCTGACCGCACCGAGGGAATCGGTCGCCCCGCTCACACCCCGATCGACCGCCCCGCCGGACGCGCCCATCAGCACGTCCTTCGCCGACAGCTGGTCCAGCTCACCCGTCACCGCCGCCTCGCCAACGGTGGTGACCGCGCCCTCCACCGCACCACGCGTCGCCGCACGCACGGCACCGTCGGCAACCTGACCACCGACGCTGTCGGTCATCCCCCTGGTCGCACCCGCCGGCACGGCGTTCGACGCGGCGCCGACCACGCCCTCCACCGCACCACCGACGGCGGCGTCCCCGGTCTTGCCCCAGTCCCACGACTTCCGGTCCCCACTGGCCACCTGCACGGCCTGGATACCGGCATCCAGCGCCACCCCGGTGGCCACGTTCGTCGCGACCTCCCGCAGCACCCGCTGCAACACCTGCTGCGCGACCTTCTTGAACCCCTGCTGCATCAGCTTCTGCAACAGCTGCCGGAAGATCATCTGCACGGTCATGCGCGTCGCGATCTGCGCGGGCACGATGCCGGCGGTCGACGCGCCGAACGTCACCACCGCCGAAGCGATCATGGCCGCGATCGAGATCGCCAGCATGATCAGCGACGCGATGATCATGTACTTGGTGTACTCGACGTCGAGCGCCGTCGCGTCGCACGAGTCCCCCAGGGCCTGGCACGCCTCGGTGAGCGACGTGAAGTACGCCTCGTCCCCGTCGACGTACTTGCCCCAAGCCGCCTCGAACGCCTCGGCGCTGTCCCCGGTCCACTCACCGATGATCGACGTCGCACCCCGGTCGGCGGTCGAGCCGACCTGCGGAATCGCCCCCGCCGCACGGTGCCAGGCGTCACGCAGCTCGCGGAGCTTGTCCTCGTCGCCCTCCGGCCAGCTCTCGCCGACCACGATCGGCAGCAGCCACTTGACCTCGTCGGGTATCTCCATGCCCACTGAGCGTTACCCCCGCCACGCCGTCTTCGGCCCCGAACCGGTCTGCATCGCCGTTCAGATCCCGCGCGTGAACGTCTCGGCGTGCGCGTCCTCGACGGCCCGGTACGTCGTCATCGCGTCGACCACGCTGCCGCGCATCCCGCGCAGCCCTTCCACCAACGACGTGAACGCCTGCACCGCGCCCTCCGAACCGGGCACGTAGTCCTTGGCGAACTCCTGGCCGGACTCGTCGCCACCCCAGCACGCGCCGGCGGCGGAGAGGGCGTTGGCGAGCGCGCTGCCGGCGGCTTCCAACTGGTCCGCCGCCGAAGCGAGGTCGGACGCGGCGGTGGTCGCGGCCTCCGGGTTGATGCCGAAGCCGCCCGCGCCGCCCGCGCCCATCAGTAGCTCCCCTTGAGCCAGGTGTGGGGTTGGTCGTCGTCATCGGACGACGCGGTGCGCCTGCGTGCGGCAGTCGGAGGAGGCGGCGGTGCCGGCTCGGTCCGGGCGGCGAGCGCGCTGCGGTCCTCGAACGAGCCGTCGTCCGGCGTGACCGGCGGCGGTGGGGGCGCGTCGAACCGGGGGAGCAGCGCCGACAGGGAGGGCGCGCCCTCGACCAGGTCGGACAAGTCGGGCAGTCCCTCGGTGAGCGGGGACATCAGGTCGTTCACCTGCTGCTTCACCTGGCTCGCGCCGTCACGGGCGAGCTGGAGCACGGACCTGGCCAGCGCCTCGGGGGTGGACCGCTCGAACGCGGACGGCGCGAACTCCAAGTGCGTGAGCACGCCGCTGGAGTCGACCGAGGCCCGGACCAACCCGTCCTTGGACGTCAGCGACGCGGTGGTCCGCGCAGCCGCGGCCTGAGCGTCGCGCAGCATCTCGGCCTGCCGGTTGAAGGTGTCCAACAGGCCGTTGACCTGTTCCTTCATGGCGGCGTTGCGCGCTTCGAGGCGCGCTCGATCGTCGCCCGACATCGCCAGGATCCCCCCTGATCGCACGTGGTGTTGATCAGGACCATAGCGCTTCGGGCGGCACGTCCGTGGACGATCGGTGGATCCGGGGTCGGGGCCGCGGCCCCGACCCCGGATCCACCGATCGTCCACTAGCGCTGGGTGATGTCGGACGGTGAGTAGAAGCAGTTCCTGCCGTCCGCGCCTTCGCCGATCTTCTTCGGTTCGGAGCCCTTGGGGACGCCTTGGTACTTCTCGCAGATGACGGTGCTGCCGTAGACGGTGATGCGGGAGAAGCGGGCGGTGTCGCCCCAGTTGGTGTTGATGCCGGCGAGCACCTTGGTGCTGCGGGCGGTGACGCCGTCCATGACGACGTGCCGCTGGTACGACGTGGAGCAGTTGCCGCAGGCGCGGTAGAGCTTGCCGGAGCCGTGGACCTGGAAGTTGCGGATGGTGACGGTGCCGGCGCCGTTGTGCTGGAAGACCTTGTCGGTGCCGGACTTGGCGCCGCCGCCGTCGACGAGGTAGGTGGCGGAGGAGCTGGAGGACTTGAACGTCGCCGCGTCCTCGCCGACGTCGTTCCACCAGACGTTGCGGATGGTGCAGGAGCCTTCGCAGTGGATGCCGTCGCCGGCGGGGGCGTCGATGAGGAGGTTCTGGATGGTGCCGCCGTTGGCGACGACGAACATGGGGTCCTGGCCTTCGCCCTGGCCGCCGTCGCCGATGCCGTAGTAGCGCTTCATGCCGCCGTCGAAGTAGGTGCCGACGTTGCGGGTGGTGGTCTGGTGCACGCTGCCGGTGTCGCCGGGCCACGGGCCGCTGCCGTCACCGCCACCACCGGGGGACGTGGTCGTCGTGGTCGTCCGAGTGGTGGTCGACGTGGACGTGGACGTCGCGGTGGACGTCGACGTCGGTCCGCCGCTCACCGGGGTGAACGTCCACTGCTTGGTGGCGACGCTGTCGCAGGAGTTGGTCTGCACCACCGCGCCGACGGAGGTGGAGTTGTCCTTGAGGTTCATGCACTTGCCGCCGTTGGTGTCGACCACGCGGTAGTTGCTGCCGCTCGCGGTCAACGTCCAGGTCTGGCCGGCGACGCCGGTGCACGCGGCCTGCTGGACCGCCTTGCCCGCCGACGTCGACGAGTCCTGCACGCCGACGCACAGGCCCGTGGCGACCGAGCTGATCCGGTACCCGCCGCTCACCGCCGTGAGCTTCCACTGCTGGCTGCTCGCCGTGCCGCACGCCGCTTGCTGGAGCTGCACGCCCGCGGCGGAAGTCGCACCGGGAACGTCCAGGCAGTGCCCGCTGCCCGCGTTCTTCACGGTGTAGGTGCCCGCGCCGATCGCCGCCGAGGCGGACGTGATCGGCCAGACGACGAGCGTGGCGGCCACGGCCGTCACACCCGCCGCGGCGGCCAAGCCCGCCCGCCATCGCGCGCCGCGCGGCCGTGCGGCCCGCGTGGTTGGAGGTTGAATGCTCATCGACTACTCCGCTTCTGACTCGCCCGGACGTCGGAACTGGCATCGGCGACTATTCACGCGCGACGGAAGCCGGTGGGGCAAGAATCCGCCGGCGCGCGATGGCCAATACCGTGCGTCCAGGGCGCTTCCTCACGTCGTTGTGGTGGAAATCGCTTTCCTGCGGATGTTAGATGGTGCGGAAGTGGCTGGTCAACAACGGTTTTCCCGCGCCCGCCGAGGTAAGTGTCGAATGCGATCGAACACCGAGGTGGGAGGCATTCGAGCCGATCATCAACCTGCTACCGGATCAATGGGGCAGTCATACTTGTGAACAGAATCGAAGGGTGCTGATCACACTCGTGAACAAATGGGGCTCCGGTGTCCGCATTCCGGTCGGCAGCGGCGGACGTCGGGTCGCAGGCCCTCCTCGGCGTCGCCACCCCGCCCTGCCCGGAACGCCGTTCGAGTTCGACGCCGTCGCCGCGAGCCGACCACCCGGGCCGTCCTGCGTTGTTAGGGTTCACGCGTGGTTGTCGGCACCGCTCGCGGACCTGTGGTGCGACTGTCGGCATGGCGCCGGCCGAAGAGCCCGGTGCCGCCGCGTTCACCACGGGGTGGCGTGGAGGCCGAGTTCCTGGCTACCGCACGCAGGTTCGCCGCACCGGTGCGCGGGGTCGGACTGGTGCTGATCAGCGTGTTCGGGCTCCTGGCGGTGCCCGGTGACGCCCTGCCGCTCGGGTTCGCCTTGCTCGGGCTGGTGGTGGTCGGAGCCGTGGTGGACTGCTGGGTCGGGGCTTCCGGGCGGGCGAGGCCACTGGCGCTCGCGTTCGCGGTGGCGCGGGTCGCGGCGATCTGCGCGACCCAGGAGTGGACCGGCGGACCTCCCCACCAGTGGGCGCTCCACGCGCTCACCACGACGGCGATCACCTTCCAGTGGGAATGGCCGCCGAGGATCGCGCTGCCGGCCACGGCCGGGCTGCTCGCGGTCGACCTCGCGGTGGTCGGCTTCGGTGACGGGAGCGCGACCGTCCTGCGGCTGGTGGTCGAGGTCGGCCTGACGCGCCTGGCTTTCGTGCTGATGCGGCGGTCGAGCAAGCGGGTGGACGTGTTGCGGGAACGCCGGGCGGCGCTGGAACGGGCCGAGGCGGTGGCGTTGGAACGGCATCGGCGGGAACGGGAGTACCTCGCGCTGCTGCACGACACGGCCTCCGCGACCTTCCTCCTCGTCGCCGTGCACGGTCGTGACACCGATCCGGCGCAGGTCGCCGAGTACGCGCAGCGCGACCTGGCCGTGCTCACGGGTTCCTCGGGCGGCCCCACGCCCCAGGACAGCCCGGTCGACCTGACCGCCTCGCTGCGTGCCGTCGTGGAGCGCAGCCCGCTGACCGTCCACGCCCGTTGGCGGACCGGATCGGTGGTTCCCGCGTCGGTGGCACTCGCGCTGGTGCGCGCGGTGCGCGAGGCGCTGGCCAACGTCGAGCGGCACGCGGGCGTGCGGAACGCGGCGCTCAGCGTCCACGGTGACGGCGAGCGCGTCGTCGTGGAGGTGCGGGACGCCGGTCTGGGGTTCCACCTCGACGAAGTCCCGCACTTCCGCCGTGGCATCCGCGGGTCCGTGGTCGAACGGATGACCGGCGTCGGTGGCACCGCTACCGTCACCTCGCGTCCCGGTGCGGGGACGTCCGTGCGACTGGAGTGGCCCGGTGGGTGAGAACCGCGCCGCCGCCGGCCACGTGCACGCCACGATGCGGATCGCGCTGCTCAGCATCGTCGGCGTGGTGCAGTTCGGGCTGTGCCTGGGGCCGCTGGTCGGGCACGCGCCCCAGTACCGGCCGGAGTGGGTCGCCGTGGCCGCGTTCACCGCACTGGCTGCCGTCACCGCCACCTGCGGCGCGTGGGTGGTGCGCCGGAAGCCGTTGCCGCCGGTCGTTGCGGTGGTCGGCACGGTGGTGGTGCTGGTCGCCTCGGTCGGAGTCGCCGCCGCTCTGCCACCGGACGGGTTCTTCCACCCACCCCACTGGTCGTTCGGCCTGGTGGGGTGGCACCTGATGCTGCTCCTGCTCGACCGGGTCGCGGTGCTGCTCACCGCGTTGGCCGCGCACATGGCGGCGAGCGTCGCCCAGTTCCTGGTGGCGGGAATGCCGGAACGGACGGAGGTCGGCGCTGCGGGGGCGGTCGCGCTGGGCACAGTCAGCGTCCAGCTGGCGGTCCTGATGATCACCGAGCTGCTGCGCCGCAGCACCCGCCAGGCGATGGAGGTGGCCGCCGAGCGGGACCGGATGGTGACCAGGGTGGCGATGGCCGAGCAGTGGGAACAGGGGCAGCGCGACATCTTCGCCGGGCAGTTGGGCGTGACGCTGCCGTTGTTGGCGGACATGGCCGACGGCGTGCTCGACCCCCGCGACGACGAGACCCGGCGGCGGTCCGCGCTCGCGGCGACCCAGCTCCGCCGGTTGTTCGCCGAGAACGACGACGTCCCCGACCCGCTGGTGCACGAGGTCGCGGCGTGCGTCGACGTGGCCGAGCGGCGCGGTGTCGAGGTGTCCCTGGCGGTCAGCGGCACGTCCACGCCGGTGCCGGCGGACGTCCGCCGTGAACTCACCGGCCCGGTCGTCACCGCGTTGTCGGCGGCGCGGGCGCGCGCACGGGTGAGCGTGTTGCGCACCGACGAAGAGGTGCGGGTCGCCGTGGTCACGGACGCCGCCGCCGAGGTGGCCGCCGCCTCGTCGCCGAGGGTCGAGGTCGACTGCGGCACCTATGGTGGGCACGTGCGAATGGAGGCCAGGTGGCGGCGGACCAGCAGCTGAGTGCCGTGGTCGTGGACGACCACCCGGCGGTGCGGGCCGGGGTGGCCCACTGGTTGTCGTCCGGCACTCCGCCCATCCGGGTGGCCGCCGCGGGGGAGGACGTCCGCGTCGCGTGGGTCGGTGACGGGGCGGAGGCCGACGTCGTCATCCTCGACCTCCACCTGAGCGGACCGAACCCGGCACTGGGCGACCTGCGCCGGTTGGTCCAAGCGGGACGGAGGGTCGTCGTCTACTCGATGCGCGCCGACGACGAGATCGCGTTGCAGTGCCTGGAGTTGGGCGCGTTGTGCTACCTGACGAAGGCGGAAGGCGCCGAGCACATCCTCCAGGCCACGAGGGCGGCGGCGGCCGGTGTGCCGTACACGCCACCGGCCTTGGCGGGCGCGCTCGCCGGCGACCGCTCCGCCCACCGGCCGGCGTTGTCGGCGCGGGAGACCGAGGTGCTGGTCCAGTGGTTCCAATCGGAGTCCAAGGACTTCGTGGCGCAGCAGTTGGGGATCTCGTTGAGCACCGTGAACTCCCACCTGGAGCGTATCCGGGTCAAGTACGCGATGAGCGGTCGTGAGGCGCCGACGAAGGCCGCCCTGGTGGCGCGCGCGATCCAGGACGGCCTGGTCCACCTTGACGACCTGTGACCACCTACGTGGACTGTCCGTGATCGCCCGGACTGTCCGCGGCCACCTGATGTTCCGCGGCCACCTGATGTTCCGCGGCCACCGGGCGAATCGTGACCACTGTGGTACGAACGGACCACAGTGCACCGGCCGGACAGCGGATAGGGTGCGGCCATGCTGCACGTCAATGGCGCACTGATCACTGCCGTGGGCGCGGTCGCCCTGCTGCTCTCGGCCTGCGGTGGGAGCACCGCCGGCACCGCCGCACCCGCCTCCACCGCAACTGCCTCGACCGAGGAGTCGACCGGGACGACGTCCAAGTCGACGCCCAAGTCCAGCACCAAGTCGAGCGCCGCGACGCCGACGAACGCCCCCGCCGGGGACATCACCGCGCCCGGCTCGACCCTCAAGGTCGGCGAGCGCGCGGTCGTGCCGTACAAGTACGGCACCGACAAGGAAGGCACGATCGCGCTCGTCGTCACCGCGATCGACCAGGGCGACAACGCCGACCTGGCCGCGTTCGGCGAGAAGGCCAAGGGCATCACGCCTTACTACATCAGGGTTTCCGTGGAGAACGTCGGCGGCACGGACCTGGCCCACACGTCGGTGAGCATGCGGGCGATCGGCATGGACGGCAAGTCGACCGGCGTGATCATCAGCGGTAAGACGGCCCAGTGCGACTCGAACTCGGCCGGCAAGGACTTCACCACCGCCGGGGCGACGTACGAGACCTGCGTCCTGCAAGGCGCCCGTGAAGGGGCCGGCGTCTCGGGCGCGACGTACGACAAGGGCGACGACTACCTCAAGTCTCCGATCACCTGGAAGAAGTGACCCCGCGGGGGTCCACCCGAACGGCCGTCGGTCGAACGCACCCTGTCGCCGGTCCGCGCCGTCCCTGACGCTCGGCTCACACACCCCTCGAACGTGGGAGTCGATCAATGGCCGACGACGGGATCAGCAGGCGGGCGTTGTTGCACGGAACGGTGGGGGTCGGTGTCGTCACCGCGTTCGGCGTGGGGGCGGGCTCGGCCGGGGCGGCCCCGGCCGGGTTCTACAACCCGTTCAGCGCCTACCGGATCACCGGGACCTGGCAGGACCACCTGAACAGGGGCTCGCTCGGCGGCATCGACTACGGCATGTCGGTCGGCACGCGACTGCCGGCGGCGGGTGGCGGCGTGGTGACCAACATCCCGTACAACGGCACGGGCGGTCACACCGTCACCATCCAGCACGACAACGGCTACCGCACCCAGTACCTGCACCTGTCGCAGTTCCTGCTCGCCAACGGCACCCGGGTGGGCATGGGCGCGGTCGTCGGACTCTCCGGCGGCGCGGCGGGCGCACCGGGCTCCGGTTCGTCCACCGGCCCGCACCTGCACTGGCACATGATCAACCCGAGCGGCACGCGGATCAACCCGCTGACGTTCATGGGCGGCGGCACGGGCCTGCCGAAGACCACCACGGAGCAGGACGGCATCCCCGGCACGGTCCTGTGGAAGCGCGCGCAGAACTGGCTGCGGATCGAGCAGGGGTACACCGGCCCGATCGACGGTGTGCCGGGCGCGAGCACCTACGCGGCGTTGCAGCGGGCCATGCGGGCGTACGGCTACACGGGCCCGATCGACGGGGTGCCCGGCACCAACACGTGGGCGGCCGTGCAGCGGTTGGCCGCACGGTGGGGTTACACGGGCCCGATCGACGGCGTGATGGGGGCGAACTCGTGGCGCGGCTTCGCCCGGTTCCTGAACCAGGACAAGTACGACTGATGCCGTGATTCGCACAAGCACCCGGCGATGAGCTGTTAATTGGTGAATTCGTCCACCGGGTCGTCGTGAACAGTCGGGTTCCGGCCGGTGGCGGCCGAGGGTCCGGTGCCCGGATCGGTCCAGGGATCGGCATGGCGGCGGGATGCCCTGCCCGGTGGGATAAACGGTGGAGCGGGACGCGGCCGGATGGCTACGGTCATCCGGAAACGCGTTCGGGATACCGGATTGTATTGTCACGTGTTTCGGGAAGCTGAAGCGCTCGTGTTTCGTCCGGGCTACTCCGTCCAGGGGTTTGCTCACATTCCTTTCCATTACTGTGTGTTGATCACCGCGCCGCTGTCGTGGTCCCCGGGGTGCGACATAAATCGAATGGACTACCAGGTCGATCACGGATCGTCATGTGCTGCGGTGGGATGCCCGTATCCTGCGGCAGATGGCGGATGCCATTCGTGGTCAAGATCAGGTTACATCCTTTAACGGTTTGTGAACTGGGCAGCACTGTGATGCCGGACGGCTGGCGGAACACCGGCGGTCGTCCACGGCGGAGTGACTCGAGGGCTGGCGGACATGCGTGACATTCGAACAGCTGTGGTGTGCACGGATTCCGAATCGGGCGACGACCTGGCGGACGACTTGGCCGAGCGGTCCGGGTTGCGGGTCGTGCTCCGTTTGACGGGCAGGTCGGGGACTTCCGTCCGGCTCGCCGACCTGCGCCGCGCGAAATGCGACGTGGTGGTGGTGCTCATGGCCGAGTCGGACGTCACCGATCCGGTGCTCCGCTTGGTGATCGGCGCCAATGCGAAAGTCGTGCTGGCGGCGGAAAGAATGGGGGACGACCAGGTCTACGCCGCCGCCAGGGTCGGTGTGCGGGGCTTCGCCTCGGCCGACGACGTGAACGAGGTGGCGCTGGCCGTGGTGGAGACCCACCGCGGCGGCAGCTGGTTGCCGCCGCGACTGGGCAGCGGCCTGGTGCGGTTCCTGTCCAGGTCGGCCCACCCGGACCCGATGCTGACACCCATCGAACGGGACATCCTGGAGCAGGTGTGCGACGGGGCGCTCAACTCCGAGATCGCGCGCACCCTGTGCTGCACGTCGGACAACATCAAGTGGCACCTGAAGAACACGTACCGCAAGTTGCAGGTCCGCAACCGGGCCGAGGCCGCGGCGTACGCGGTGCGGACGGGGATCGTCGGGACGTGAAAGACCCCGGTCCAGCGGTGCGCGCCGCTGGACCGGGGTCCGCCCTTCAGGAAGCCTGCGCCTCCTTCTCGATCCGCTTCAGCACCAGCACCATGCCGATCACCGCGAACACCAGCGCCAGGTTGATCCACAACGCCCACTGCATGGCCGAGGCGTGGACGGCGCCGCCGGTCCGGTCGCCGATCAGGCTGAAGTAGAGCGCGCCGATCACCGCGACGCCGCCGGAGATGGCGAACTGCTGCGAGGTCGTGAGCACACCGGACGCCACACCGGCGGCCTGCGGCTGCACCTTGATCAGCGAGGCGCCCATGAGCGACGGCAGCACCGCGCCGTTGCCGAGGCCGACCAGTGCGAGGCAGAAGAGCAGCCACCCCAGGCCGATGTCCGCTCCGGACACGTTGAGGCCCACGGCCAGCAGCACGAGCCCTGCCGCTGTCACCAAACTGCCCCACACCAAGGAGTTCATCCCGTACCGGGCGGTGAGCTTGCCGCCGTACATGGCGCTGAGCGAGAAGAACACGCCCATCGGCGAGAACACCACACCCGCCATGAACGGGCTGAGGTTGAGGCCCGACTGCAACAACAACGTGAGGGTGAACATCAGGCTGCCGAAGTACATGTTGAACGCGACACCGGCGATGAGCCCCGCGCGGAACGACGACACCCGGAACAGCGCCAGGTCCAGCATCGGGCTCTTGCCGCGACGGCCGAGCAGCTGCTCCCAGCGCAGCGTCGCCGCTGCCACCGGAACGGCCAGCACCATGCAGATCCACGTCCAGGCGGGCCAGCCCGCGCTGTGGCCCATGCCCAACGGCACCAGCAGCAGCGCCAAGGCCGCCGACAGCCCGATCGCGCCGAGCGGGTCCAGCCCGGTCTGCGGGTTGCTCCTCTTCTCGGGCAGCACCTTGGCCGCGACGATCGCCGTCACGATGCCGATCGGCACGTTGATCAGGAAGATCAGCCGCCAGCCGAGCCCGGCCACGTCGGCCTGCACCATCGCGCCGCCGAGCACCTGCCCGGCGATCGAACCCAGGCCCGCGGCCATGCCGTAGCCCGCGAACGCTCGGCCACGGGCTTCGGCCGGGAAGTCGGAGGTGATCACGGCGAGCACCTGCGGCACCATCAGCGCGCCCGCCAGGCCCTGGGCCAGCCGGGCCAGCACCAACTGCTCGGCGGTGACCGTGATGCCGCACAGCAGCGAGGTGACCGTGAAGGCGATGACGCCGATCACGAACAGCTTGCGGTGGCCGTGGAGGTCGCCGAGCCGGCCACCGGTGATCATGCCGCTGGCGTAGGCGAACGCGTAGCCGCCGACGATGAGCTCCAGGGCCGCGGCACTCGCCCGCAGGTCCGTGCCGAGCGACGGGGCCGCCACGTTCACCACGAAGAAGTCGAACTGCACGATGAACGTCGCCGACAGCAGCACGACGAGCATCACCGCGTAGCTGCCCCGGGACTCGGTCACCTCCGCAGGCCCCTGGGAGACCGCTTTGGTCATGACGCTCCTTCACGATGGCCCGGACCGAGCCGGGCGGAGGATCTTCGACGCGCCGACTATAGAAGACATTCAATGTCCACGATAGGGCGGTTAAGCTGTCACCGTGAAGCTCTCCCGTGGTGTCGAATGGGGCCTGCACTGCGCCGTGCTGCTGGCGGTGACGCCGGACGGTCCGCCGGTGTCGCGGCAGAAGCTGGCCGCCGAGTACGACCTGCCCGAGGCTTACCTGGTCAAACACCTGCACTCGATGGTGCGGGCGGGCATCCTGCAGTCCACTTCGGGCCCCAACGGCGGGTTCCGGCTCGCCCGTCCGGCCGCGGACATCACGGCGCTGGACGTCGTGGAGGCGGTGGAGGGCACCGCGCCGCCGTTCACCTGCCAGGAGATCCGCAGGCGCGGACGCGGCGCCGCTCCACCGGAACTGTGCACCACGCCGTGCACCGTCAACTCCGTGATGACCGCGGCCCACCAGGCGTGGCGGGACTCGCTGCGCGGGGTCACGGTCGCGGACCTCCTGGAACGGCTGCCCGAAGGCGCCCTCGCCCGCTCCCGCCCGTGATCAGTGGCGTGGTCTGCGGCCCTTGTGCTGGATCGCGCAGGTGATCCGGGCGGTGCACACGCGGGCGCCCTCCTCGTCGTGGATCACCACCTCGTAGGTCGCGATCGACCGGCCCAGCAGCAGCGGCTTCGCGGTTCCGGTGACGATGCCGCCGCGGACGGCGCGGTGGTGGGTGGCGTTGACGTCCACGCCCAGCGCCATCCGGCCTTCGCCGGCGTGCAGCGCGGCGCCGATCGACCCCAACGACTCCGCCAGCGCCACCGACGCGCCGCCGTGCAGCATCCCGTGCAGTTGCGTGTTGCCCGCCACCGGCATGGTCGCCACCACGAGTTCGGCGGACGCGGTCAGGAAGCGGATGCCCAGCCGTTCGGCGAGGGTCGTCGCCCCGGCCCGGTTGACCTCGTCGGCCACGTCCATGCAGTTCGGTCCAATCGTCGTGATCATGACAGGTCGCCCAGCGTCGTCGCGGTCGTCGCGGCCGTGCGGGTCGCCAGGTACGTCCCCAGGTCCGCGTACTTGTCCCGCATCCGCCGCTTGAGGATCTTGCCGGTCGCACCCAGCGGGATGTCGTCCTCGGACTGCGCGACCTCCAGCACCGCCACCTCCGGCTGACGCGCCTCCCGCAGGATCTTGTTCACCCGCGGCAGGAGGTCGGTCGGGCCGCCGCCGTCACGCGGGCGCACCACGGCCACCGGCACCGTCGCGCCCTCGTGCCGCCCCGCGACCACCGCGCAGTCGACGATCTCCGGCAGGTTCAGCAGCAGGACCTCCTCCATCAGGATGGAGTAGCCGTCACCGCGCTCCGTGCGGATCGCGTCCACCGCGCGGTCCACCTGGTAGAAGTCGCCGTCCGCCGTCCGGTACACCAGGTCACCGGACAGGAAGTAGCCCGCCAACTGGCTGCGGTAGGTAGTGTCGGAGTCGTTCCAGTAGCCGTGCGCCAGCGACGGGCTGCGCACGCCGAGCAGGCCCACCTCGTCGGCGTCGGCCTCGGTGCCGTCCGGGCGCAGCACCGCGACCTCCGCGATCGGCACGACGGTGCCGAGGTGCCGAGGGTCGGGCGGGGTGTCGGCGGTGACGACGTGCCGCAGCGCGGCCCAGCCCAGTTCCGACGAACCGAGGCCGTCGTCCACGATGGAGCCGGGCACGCGTTCGCCGTCGACCACGTGGCTGCCGAACCGGATCAGCGCCCGGTTGTGCGCGTCGTGCGCCGAGTCGCCGATGCTCACCCACACCGCCACCGAGGCCAGGTCGGCCGGGTCGGGATCGGTGTCCAGCAACTCCACCAGCGTCTGGTTGAACGACAGCACGGCCGTCGGGCGGTGCTCCGCGATACCGCGTGCCAGGCCCTCGCCGGTGATGTCGGAGATCGCCACCAGCGGCACACCGGCCAGCAGCACGTAGAGCGTGAACGCGATGGCGCCCGAGTGCGAGTGCGGTGCGGCCGAGAGCATCACGGCGTCGTCCGGCTCGGGGTGGTTGGCCAGTCGGTACTGCACGCCGGCCACGCTCTGCCGGTGCGCCCAGATCACCGGCTTGGGGTTGCCGGTGGTGCCCGAGGTGTGGCAGATGACCACCGGGTCGTCGTCACCGTGGGCGTAGCGGGCGGACTCCGGCAGGGTGGCGGTCAGCGCGCCGATCTCGGCACGGGTGCGCACCCACCGCACGTCGGGCAGTCGACCGTCGCTGCCGTCCACCACCGGTCGGTGCCGCTCGTCGGTGTAGACGCCCACCGGCGCGGTGCGGCGCATCAGCCCCAGCGCCAGGTCCGCCGGCATCCGGCCGTTGATCAGCACACCGATCGCGCCGATCTGGGCCAACGCGGCCAGGTGCACCTGGTCCTCGAACGAGTCGTCCAACCAGACCACGACCCGGTCGCGCGGGCCGACACCCTGCGCCAGGTACCACGCCGACCACGCGTCGGCGAGGTCGACCAGCGCGCGGATGCTGAACTCCGTGCGGTCACGTCCGTCCTGGTCCACCAGCGGCCGGTCCGTGCGGACGAGCGTCGCGTCGGGCGAAGGGCTCGTTTCCAGCGCGACGCGCCACGCGTTCCCACCCCCGAAATCAGTGCGCTCCGCGAGCTCGGTGCGCAGCCGAGGGTCGATCATCGTGCGGTGACTCGGTCCCATTGTCCACCTTGCCTCGGATGTGGTGATGAATTCCGCCGGGTCGGCCGTAGCCGCCATCGGAAGGTACCGGAAATATGCGAATTCGGGACTACTCGCTCCGGTAGGTGATTTCTACCTGTCCAGGTAGTGTCCGGCCCTGACCTGCCGTGTAGCTTCGTTCCCGAGCGGCTTTCCCTGCTCATCGCAGACGCTCGGCCGTCTTCCCGGCCGTGTTCGGGACCGCGACGAGGAGTTCATCGCAATGTCGCCCGACCCTATTCCGGTAACCCGCGACCGTGTTCGTGAGATCGTGGCCTCCATTTTGGAGATGGAGGTGGACCAAATCGGTTTCGACGCTTCCTTCTACGACGAACTCGGCGCGAATTCGCTGGAGAAGGTCGCCATGATCACCCGCTTCGAGCGCGAGTTCGGGGTGTCGATCGGTGACGCCGAGGCCACCTCGGTCCACAACGTGGACGACGTGGCGGCGCTGCTGGCCCACCGGACCGGGACACCGACGACGGAGGTGGACCTGGTCGACCTGCTCGTCGGCCGCCACGTCCGTACCAACGCCGGGAACCGTCGCGCCTACCTCGACCCCGACGTCGGCGACGTCGACTACGTCCGGCTGCACGCCGCAGTCGGCGCCTACGGCACAGCCCTGCGCGCCCAAGGCGTGGAACCGGGCACCCGCGGACTGGTCGTCGCCGAGGACTCCGTGGCCACCGTGGTCGCCGTGCTCGGCCTGTGGTGGGCGGGGTGCGTCCCGGTGCTGGTCAGCCCGGCGCTGACAGCGGCCGAACTGCGGTACGTGGCCGAGGACAGCGACGCCCGGCTGGTCCACCTGGACCTGCCCGCCGCGAAGCAGTCCGCCCTGCGCGAGGCGCGCGACTGGCAGCTGGTCCGCACCGGTGACGAGGTCCGCGCCGACCTCCTGACGACCTCCACCGCTGCACCCGGGCCGTCGACGCGGGCCGCCGGTGAGGAAGCCCTGGTGCAGTACACCTCCGGCAGCACCGGGATGCCCAAGGGCGTGCGTCACAGCGCGGGCGGTGTCGCGGCGATGCTCGAAGGTTTCGGCAGCGTCGACCGCATCGGCCCGGACGACCTGGTGCTCGCGACCGCGAGGCTGTCCTTCGGCTACGGCTTCGGCAGTTCCGTGCTGTGCGCGCTCTCGGCCGGAGCCGGCGTCGTGCTGATCCGCGGCGCGGTCGACCGGCACGCGGTGGCCGCGGCGCTGCGCCGGCACCGGCCCACCGTGCTGTGCTCGGTGCCGCGCCTCTACGCCGACCTGGTGGAACTGGCCGAGCAGGAACCCGCCGCGTTCGACTCGCCCCGGCTCTGCGTCTCGGCAGGCGAGAACTGCCCGCCGCGCCTGAGCGAGCGCATCGCCGCCGCGTTCGGCGCGGAGTTCATGAACTGCCTGGGCGCCACCGAGGTCATGCACGTGGTCCTGGCGTCGCCGGCGGACCGCCCGCCCCACGGCGTGGTCGGGGTGGCCGCGCCGGGAGTGACCGCCACCGTCCGCGACGAGAACGGCGAGCCGGTGCGCGACGGGAAGCCCGGCCGCCTGCACGTCGCGGGCCCCACGGTCGCCATGGGCTACATCGGGCAGGCCGACGCGGCGGCGCGGACGTTCGCCGACGGCGGCGCGTACACCGGGGACCTGGTGCGCCGCACCGCCGACGGTGTCTTCGAGTACCTGTGCCGCGCCGACGACATCCTCAACCTCGGCGGCTACAAGGTCGCGCCCGCCGAGATCGAGACGGTGATCCGCGGCACCGACGGGGTGCGCGAGTGCGCCGTGGTCGGCGGCGCCGACGAACACGGCCTGGAGCAGGCGGTGGCCTACGTGGTGCCCGCGGCCGGCGTCGCCGAGGACGACGTCCGCCGCGCGATCCGCGGCCGGCTGCGGACCGAGCTGGCCGCCTTCAAGCGGCCCGCCCGGCTGGAGTTCCTCGACACCCTGCCGGTCACCACGACCGGCAAGGTCGCCAAGTACAAGCTGAGGGAACGGGTGACTCGGACGTGAGCTGGGACATCACCGGATGGGGTGCGGTCGCCAACGTCGGCGCGGACCCCGACGAGATCTACGCAGCCCTGTGCGCCGCGCGCGACGCCCGTGCGCCGTTGCGGGCGTTCGACGCGAGCAAGTACCGGATGCGGCACGCCTACGAGGTCGACGACCGGCCCGAACCCGGCAAGGACACCGTGCTGCGCGCCTCGTCCTGGCTGCGCACGGCCGTCGCCCAAGCGGTGGCGGACGCCGGGCTGGACGACCTGGGCGACGTGCCCGTGCTGGTCGGCACCACGCTGCGCGAGCAGCGCAGCGTCGAGCTGTGGTGGCGCGAGGGCGCCGGGTTCGACCCGGTCGACCTGGACTTCGGGCGGGCACTGCGCGCCGAGTTCGGCTTCTCCCGCACCTACACCTTCGCCAACGCCTGCGCCGCCGCGCTGTACGCGCTGGCGATGGCCACCGACATGATCGAGCTGGGCCTGGCAGACGCGGTCGTCGTCGCGGGCACCGACTCCATCACCGAGAGCGCGTTCGGCACCCTGGACCGGGTCCAGAACGAGACGCCGGAGTCGTTGCGGCCCTTCGACAAGTCGCACGCGGGCATGGTGATGGGGGAGGGCGCCGTCGCGGTCGTGGTGCGCCGCGCCGGCGCGGACCCCACCCGGGTGCGGGCACGGGTCCGCTCGGTGGCCGTCAACTGCGACGGGTTCCACGCCACCGCACCCGACGCGTCGGCCGTGACGGCGGTGATGCGTGACGCCCACCGGCGGGCCGGTGTCGGACCGGGGGACATCGACCTGGTGATGCTGCACGGCAGCGGAACCCCGCGCAACGACGAGACCGAGGCGGGCGTGCTCGCCGAGGTGTTCGCCGACGCCGGCGCGGGGCCGCTGATGACGGCCGTCAAGTCCATGACCGGCCACACGCTCGGCGGCTCCGGCCTGCTCAGCCTCGTGGTCGCGGCGCTGGCGATGCGCGAGGGCCGGGTGCCGCCCGTGCTCGGGCTGCACGACCCCATCGACGAGGCCGCCGCTCTGCGGCTGGTCCGCGACGCCGCGCTGGACGCACGGGTGGGCACTGCCCAGGTCGACGCGTTCGGCTTCGGCGGCATCAACGCGGTGGCGATCCTGGAGGCGGCACGATGAAGACCCGCACCGACGTGGCGCTCACCGGCACCGGCCTCGCCGTGCCCGGCCTGACCGCCGCCGACGAACTGCTCGGCGCCCGGCGCGAGGGCGGGTTCGACCCGGTCACCGCCCTGGTCGGCCGGGACCTGCGGCACAAGGACCGGGCCACCAGGCTCGCGCTGCGCGCGGTCGAACCGGCGCTGCGCGACGCCGGCCTGCTCGACGCGGACGACGCGTTCACCGTGTCGCCCGACGCCATCGCCGTGGTCGTCAGCTCCAACCTGGGCAACCTCGACAGCGTGTGCCGGATGACGGACCTGATCGCCGAGGAGACCGTCGAGGCGCTCAACCCGCTGGTGCTGCCCCAGACCTCCAGCAACGTCATCGCCGGTGCGGTGGCGATCCGGTACGGCCTGCGCGGACCGAACCTGACCCTGTGCAACGGCGAGACCGGCGGGCTGGACGCCGTGCACTGGGCGCACACCCTGATCGCCGCCGGACGGGCGCAGGTGGCCGTGGTCGTCGGTGTGGAGCCCGCGGACGGCGTGGTGGCCAAGTTCGTCGGCGCCGGCGTCGTGGACGGCGCGGTCGCGCTGGTGCTGGAGGACGCGTCGGCAGAACGCGGTGCACGCGCACGCGCCATCGTGAAGGGCTACGGCTACGGCGTGGACCGCGCCGCCGTGATCGCCAAGGCGCTGGGTGACGACGAACCCGGCCTGTGGCTCACCAACGACGACGCCGCCGTGCCCGGCCTGTCCGACGTGGACAGCTTCGACCTCGAAGCCCGACTGGGCAAGTGCTCCGGCGCGCTCGGCGTCCTGCAGTGCGCCGCCGCCGCGGCCCGTTTCGACCACGACGCCCGGCCGGTGCTCGCCACCATCACCGGCACGGACGAGACGGCCGCACTGCTGCTCACCGCACCCGTCCGCTGATCCGGACGCGACACCCGAGAGGAAGACCCACCATGGCCGACGACAAGCAACTCGCCGAGGACGCCGAGGACCTGCGGGAGCTGATCGCCGACATCCTGGAACTGCCGGTCGCCGAGGTCACCGACGACGCGCACTTCATCGACGAACTCGAAGTCGACTCGCTGAGCGCGATGCACATCGTGATCAACCTGGAGAAGCGCTACGGCATCAAGGTCACCGACGAGGAGTTCAAGGCGGTCGACTCCTTCTCCGACGTGCGCGACCTGGTCGCCTTGAAGCGCGGAGCGGACTCGTGACCGGTCGACCGGTAGCGCTCGTCACCGGCGGGTCGCGGGGGATCGGCCGGGCCGTGGTCACCCGGCTGGCCGCCGACGGCTACGACATCGCGTTCTGCTTCCACAGCCGCCCCGACGCCGCCGACGAAGTGGCCGCGCTGGCGCAGGAGGCGGGCGCGCGGGTGCTGGCCAAGGCGGTCGACGTGGCCGACGCGGCGCAGTGCAAGGACTTCGTGACCGCCGCCGAGGACGAGCTCGGCCCGCTGGAGGCGCTGGTCACGTGCGCCGGCGTCACCCGGGACGGCGCGTTGGCGAGGATGGCCGAGGACGACTGGCAGCAGGTGATCGACACCAACCTGTCCGGCACGTACCACGTGTGCCGCGCGGCGGTCTACTCGTTCATGTCCCGCTCGCGCGGGTCGGTGGTCACCATGTCGTCGGTGGCGGGCGTGTACGGCAGCGCCGGGCAGACCAACTACTCGGCGTCCAAGGCGGGGATCATCGGCTTCACCCGCGCCCTGGCCAAGGAGTGCGGACCCTTCGGCGTGCGGGCCAACGTGGTCGCGCCGGGGTTCATCACCACCGACATGACCGCCGACCTCTCCGAGCGGGACCGCAAGCGCCACCTCAAGCAGATCCCGCTCGGCCGCGCCGGTACCCCCGAGGACGTCGCCGACCTGGTGTCGTTCCTGGTCTCCCCGCGCGCCGGCTACATCACCAACCAGGTCTTCGGCGTCGACGGCGGCCTCGTCCCATGACCGTCCCGAGTGGACGGCGCAACCCAGTCACGACACGACCGGCAAGGGGCTGACTGCGCATGTGCGGCATCACCGGCTGGGTCGGCTACCAGACCGACCTGACCACCCAGGACGACACCGTGGCGGCGATGACCGCCACCATGGCGTGCCGAGGCCCGGACGACTCGGGCACGTGGGTGCGCGACCACGTCGCGCTCGGCCACCGCAGGCTGGCGATCATCGACCTGCCCGGCGGCGTCCAGCCGATGTCGTGGCGGACGCCCGACCGCGAGGTGGCGCTGACCTACAGCGGTGAGGCCTACAACTTCACCGAGCTGCGCGCCGAGCTGCGCCGCCGGGGCCACCGGTTCCACACCGACAGCGACACCGAGGTGGTGCTCAACGGCTACCTGGAATGGGGTGTGGAGGTCGCCGAGCACCTCAACGGGATGTACGCGTTCGCCGTGTGGGACTCGCACGAGCGGGCGTTGTTCCTGGTGCGCGACCGGCTGGGCGTCAAGCCGCTGTACTACTACCCAACCCCGGACGGCGTGCTGTTCGGCTCGGAGCCGAAGGCGATCCTGGCCAACCCGCTGGCGGGCCGGGCCGTGGACATGGACGGTCTGCGCGGCCTGTTCGGGTGGGTCAAGACGCCGGGCTGGTCGCTCTGGCGCGGCATGACCGAAGTCCCACCGGGCGCCGTGGTCACGGTGAACGCGCAAGGCATCCGCACGCACCGGTACTGGGAGCTGCGGACCACCGAGCACACCGACGACCGGGACACCACGATCGCGCGGGTCGGCGAGCTGATGGACGACATCGTCCGCCGCCAGCTCGTGGCCGACGTGCCGCGCTGCGTGCTGCTGTCGGGTGGTCTGGACTCCAGCGCGATCACCGGACTGGCCGCGCGCAGGCTGGCCGAGGACGGCGAGCGGGTGCGCACGTTCTCGGTCGACTTCGCCGGGCAGGAGCAGGCGTTCCGCCCGGACGTCATGCGGGACACGCCCGACTCGCCCTACATCCGGGACGTGGCCCGGCACGTGGGCACCGAGCACCGCGACATCGTGCTGGACGCCCGTGACCTGACCGATCCCGACGTCCGCCGGGCGATGATCACCGCGCGGGACATCCCGGTCGGTCTGTCCGACATGGACACCTCGCTGTACCTGCTGTTCAAGGCGATCCGCGAGGAGTCGACGGTCGCGCTGTCCGGCGAGTCGGCCGACGAGGTGTTCGGCGGCTACCGCTCGTTCCACCTGGACGCGGTGCGCCGGGCCGGCACGTTCCCCTGGGTCGCCGCGCCCAGCCCGCTCAACACCGAGCCCGACCACCTGCCCGCGGGGCTCGCCGCCGCGCTGGACGTGGAGGGCTACATCGCCGACCAGTACGCCACCGCCGTCGGGGAGGTGGACCACCTCGACGGCGACAGCGACCTGGAGCGCACCATGCGCACGATGTCCTACCTGCACCTGCAACGGTTCGTGCGGATCATGCTCGACCGCAAGGACCGCGCCTCGATGGCGGTCGGCCTGGAGGTCCGGGTGCCGTTCTGCGACCACCGGCTGGTGGAGTACGTCTACAACGCGCCGTGGTCGCTGAAGTCCTTCGACGGGCGGGAGAAGTCGCTGCTGCGCGAGGCCACCCGGCACGTGCTGCCGCAGTCGGTGGCCGACCGGGTCAAGAGCCCCTACCCGTCCACCCAGGACCCGCAGTACGCGGCGGCCCTGCAGCAGCAGGCCAAGGAGCTGCTGCTGTCGCCGGACAACCCGGTGTTCGCCCTCGTCGAGCGCTCGTGGCTGCAGGCGACGGTGGAACTCGACCCGGCGACGATGCCCCCGACCACTCGCACCAACCTGGACCGGGTGCTCGACTTCGACGCCTGGTTCGACCTGTACCGCCCCGAGTTGATCCTGGACTGACCTGCTCGTCCGCCGTGCGGCTCACGTGGAGGGAACACTCACATGCAGAACAAGGTCGGCGTCGTCACGGGCGCTGCCGGGGGGATCGGTGCGGCCGTGGTCCGCGCGCTGGCGGAGGACGGCATCGCGGTCGCGGCACTGGACCGCGACGCCCTGGCGTTGCGCGAGGTCGTGGACAAGATGGTCGCGGACGGCCTGCGGGTGGAGGCGTTCCCGGTCGACGTCACCCGGGCCGAGGAGGTGGAACCGGCCGTCGAGGCGGTCGAGGCCGTGCTCGGTCCGGTGGACTTCCTGGTCAACGCGGCCGGCGTGCTGCGGCTGGCCGAGGCGCGCGCCATCACGGACGTGGACTGGGCGGAGACGTTCGCGGTCAACACCACCGGCGTGTTCCACGTGTCGCGCGCGGTGGTGAACCGGATGGTGGCGCGCGGGAGGGGTTCCGTGGTCACGGTGGCGTCCAACGCGGCGCACACGCCCCGGATGTTCATGGCGGCCTACGCGGCGTCGAAAGCCGCCACCACCATGTACACCAAGTGCTTGGGCCTGGAACTGGCCAGGTACGGCATCCGGTGCAACGTGGTGGCCCCCGGCTCCACCGACACCGCGATGCTGCGGTCGATGTGGCACGACGACGACGGCGCGCGCAACACCGTCGAAGGCAGCCTGGAGACCTACAAGAACGGCATCCCCCTGGGCAAGATCGGTCTGCCCGTCGACGTCGCCCGCGCGGTCGCCTTCCTGCTGTCCGACCACGCCGGCCACATCACGATGCACGAGCTGACCGTCGACGGCGGCGCCACCCTCGGCACGTGACCACGAAGAGTCCAGTCCGTCCAGGAAGGACGAGCTCGACAACCTCCCCGCCCTGAGGGTGGGGATTCTCCGCCGGGCTCGCGCCCGGCAGTTCCTGCTTCTTCTCCCCCGGAAGGGAGGTTTCGCCGGATGCCTCGCCGACTAGCGTCGGGTCGGTCTCACTCCGGCTCCACAGGCCGTGACCGCCTGCCCGGCGGCCAGGATGTTGCGCGCGGCGTTGACGTCGCGATCGTGCGAAACCCCACGGCCGGGGCACGTCCACCCGCGCACCCGCAGCGGCAATGTGTCGAGCAGGAACCCGCAGTGCGAGCAGGTCTTCGAGCTGGGCAGCCAGCGGTCGACCACGACGAGGTCCCGGCCGTACCAGTCGCACTTGTACTCCAGCATCGACCGCAGATCCGACCACGACACGTCGGAGATCGCGCGCGCCAACGACCGGTTGCGCAGCATGTTGCGGACCGCCAGACCCTCGATCACGACCAGTTGGTTCTCCCGGACGAGTCGAGTGGTCAGCTTGTGCAGCAGATCCCGCCGGCGATCGGCGATACGGGCATGGACACGCGCCACCCGCAGCCGTGCCTTCGCCCGGTTCGCCGAGCCCTTCTGCTTGCGGGCCAGCGCCCGCTGGGCGCGGGCCAGCCGTTCCCGGTCCCGTCGCTCATGCCTCGGGTTGGTGATCTTCTCGCCGGTCGACAGCGTGACCAGGGAAGTGATCCCCGCATCGACACCCACGACGTGATCTGTGGGTGGGGCGTAAATTACGGTGGTCTCGACCAGGATCGACACGTGCCATCTGCCGGCCGGGTCACGCGAGACGGTCACGGTGGACGGCTCGGCACCCTCGGGCAGCGGCCGGGACCACACGACGTCCAGCGGCTCGGCCATCTTCGCCAACGTCAGCCGGCCGTCGCGCAAGCGGAACGCCGACCGGGCGTACTCCGCCGACACCCTGCCCCGCTTGCGGGACTTGAACCGGGGATAGCGGGACCGCTTCTCCCAGAACGCGGTGAACGCGGTCTGGAGGTGCCGCAGCGACTGCTGCAACGGCACCGACGACACCTCGTTGAGGAACCCGAACCCCTCCGAGCGCTTCCACTCCGTCAACAGCGCCGAGGTCTGCGCGTAGTTCACCCGACGATGCTCGCCGTACCACCCCTGCGTGCGGGCCTCCAACGCCCGGTTATACACCAGACGCACACACCCGAACGTCCGCAACAACTCCACTTCCTGGACGGGAGACGGATAGAAGCGATACCGGAACGCCCGCCTCACCACCGATACCGACGACATGCCCTGCACATTAGCAATCCAGCAAGTGAGCCTTGCCGATGCGGTCGAGAGCATCGGTTTCCTCCCCGGCGTGAACGCCGGGGTACCCACCGACAGGAGCCCAGATGACCGGCATCCCTGCGATCGAGCCGTACCCGATGCCCACAGCGGGCGACCTGCCGGGGAACACCGCGCCCTGGCACGCGGACTCCAGCCGTGCGGTCCTCCTCGTGCACGACATGCAGAGGTACTTCCTGCGGCCGTTCGCCGAGCCGCTGCGCCAGGAGCTGGTGGAGAACTGCGTGGCGCTGCAACGGCGTTGCCTCGAACTGGGCGTGCCGGTGGCCCACACCGCCCAGCCGGGCGGGATGACCGACGAGCAACGCGGTCTGCTCAAGGACTTCTGGGGACCGGGGATGCGGGTCGACCCGGTCGACCGGCAGATCGTGGACGAACTCGCGCCCGGCGACGACGCCTGGCTGCTCACGAAGTGGCGCTACAGCGCGTTCTTCCGCTCGGACCTGCTGGAGCGGATGCGTGCGGCGGGCCGGGACCAGCTGATCGTGTGCGGTGTGTACGCGCACGTCGGCATCCTGATGACGGCGGTCGAGGCGTTCACCAACGACATCGAGACGTTCGTGGTCGCCGACGCCGTGGCCGACTTCACCGAGGCGCACCACCGGATGGCCGTGGAGTACGCGGCGCAGCGCTGCGCGGTCGTGGACACCGCCAAGGGACTGCTGGCGCGAATGGACGAAGGATCGTGAACCCGCTCCTCGCCCGGGTGCTGGCGGACCAGCCGCCACCGTTCGCCCTGGTGCACCGCCCCGCGACCTCGGGCGCGGACACCGTGGACCTGATCATCGGCGAAGTCACCACCCCGGACACGCTCGCCGGTGTGCCGACGCACGCAGACCCGGCGCGAGCGGTGCCGATGCCGGGCGGGTCGCGTCAGGCGGCGCACCGCGCGCTGGTGCTCGTGCCGTACCGGCAGATCGCCGAGCGCGGGTACGCGTGCGTGGACGACGGCGCTCCGCTGGTGGCGATGACCGTCACCGAGCAGACCACGCTGTCCCTGGCCGAGGTGGCCGCCGCGCTGCCGGACGTGCCGATCCACCTGGAGAACGGGCGTTACGAGCCCGACGACGACGGCTACGGCGAGATCGTCCGGCGGGTCGTGGCCGAGGAGATCGGGACGGGGGAGGGCGCGAACTTCGTGGTGAAGCGGTCGTACACGGCGGACATCGCCGACTACGGCCCGCACCGCGCGCTGTCGTTCTTCCGCCGCCTGCTGGGTCGGGAGCAGAGCGCCTACTGGACTTTCGTGGTCCACACCGGTGAACGCACGTTGGTCGGCGCCACCCCGGAGCGGCACGTCAGCCTGCGCGGCGGAGTCGCGGTGATGAACCCGATCAGCGGCACCTACCGGTACCCGCCCGGCGGCCCCACCTGCGAGGAGCTGCTGGAGTTCCTGGCCGACCGCAAGGAGACCGACGAGCTGTACATGGTGGTCGACGAGGAGCTGAAGATGATGGCCCGGCTGTGCGAGCGCGGCGGTCGGGTCGTGGGACCGTTCCTCAAGGAGATGGCCCACCTCGCGCACACCGAGTACCTGATCGAGGGCCGCACCACCCGCGGGCCGCTGGACATCCTGCGGGAGACGATGTTCGCGCCGACCGTCACCGGCAGCCCGCTGGAGAACGCCTGTCGGGTGATCGCACGGCACGAACCGGCCGGTCGCGGGTACTACAGCGGTGTCGTGGCGCTCATCGGGGTGGACGAGCACGGTGACGACGTCATGGACTCGGCGATCCTCATCCGCACGGCCGACATCGACCGGACCGGACACGTCGGGATCTCCGTGGGCGCGACGCTCGTGCGCCACTCGGACGCGTGCTCCGAGGCCGCCGAGACCCGGGCCAAGGCCGCGAGCCTGCTCACACCGCTCCAGGCGGACGGCTGTGCGACACCGGCGGTCGCGGGAGGCCGGGTTCCGGCACGTCCGGCTCCGACACGTGCGACTCCGGCAGGTCCGGCTTCGATCGCCGGTGCTTCGTCCACCGGTCGTGCGTCCTTCGCGGGTGACCCGGAGATCCGCTCCGCCTTGGCCCGCCGCAACCTCACGCTCGCCGACTTCTGGCTGACCGATGCCGACGACCGCGCGGCACCGGTCGCGGCCGTGGCCGGGCGGCGGGTGCTGGTCGTGGACATGGAGGACACGTTCACCGCCATGATCGACCACCTGCTGCGCTCGGCGGGTATGGACGTGGCCGTCCGCCGGTTCGACGAGCCGCACGACCCTGAGGAGCACGAGCTGGTCGTGCTCGGCCCCGGTCCCGGCGACCCGCGGGCCGAGGACGAGCGGCGCACCGCCCACCTGCGTGCCGCCGTGGACCGGCTGCTGGCCCACCGCCGCCCGTTCCTCGCGGTCTGCCTGAGCCACCAGGTGCTCAGCTCCCGGCTGGGGCTGGACGTGGTGCGCAGGCAGGTGCCGAACCAGGGCGTCCAGCGTGAGGTCGACCTGTTCGGCGACGTCGAGCAGGTGGGCTTCTACAACACCTACGCGGCGCGCAGCGACACCGACGTGCTGCTGTGCGAGGGGTTCACCGTGCAGGTCGCCCGGGACGCCCGCACCGGCGAGGTGGACGCCCTGCGCGGTCCGTTCTTCGCCTCCACCCAGTTCCACCCCGAGTCGATCCTGACCACCAACGGCGCGGCCATCCTCGCGCGCCTGTCCACCGCCGTGCTCACCTCCGCGGACGCGGTGACCCCCGGCTGACGCCGGACCGGTGTGGCGGACGGGCGTCCGCCACACCGGTCCCGAAGCCCGCCGGCCGCTGATCAGTCCTCCGTGAACCCGAACACCACCTGGGTCACCTGGTCCGGTTGGGTGTCGATCGGCTTGTAGGCACAAGTCCTTGCGCCGTGAGGACGCCGAGGGCAGCCACGACACCCCGATCGGCCGCGACCCGCTCGTCATCGCCGACGAACGACTCCTCGCCGCCGTGCGCGACCAGGACCCGAGCCTGGTGGTGTGCGACTACGCCGACGCGTTGCGCACGAAGGAACTGTGCTGCCGGGTGCACGACGTGGCGAAGGAGGCGTGAACGGCACCGCCTTACGCGTGCCGGCAGAGGTCGCGGACCTCGGGGAGTCGGCGGAAGCCGGCTGACTCGTAGGTGGCGACGGCGGCGACGTTGACGCTCGGGGTGCTGACCACCGCGGATGACGAGCCCAGCTCCCGGAGCGTGGCCGCGGCGGCGACGGTGATCGCCTTGCCGTAGCCGTGACCGCGGTGGTCCCGGTGCACGCCCATCGGTTCGAGCAGCCCCGGCCTGCCCGGACCGGCCGACCACACCGTCGCCGCCGCCACCGCGTTGCCCCGGTCGTCGTGCGCGACCAGGCACCGGGCGTCGGCGTACGGCAGCCCGGCCGCCATCGCCCGCCATCGCTCCTCCGTGAACGTCGAACCGTCGAACGACGCCCGCTGCACTTCGGCCCGCGCCTGTGCTCGCTCCGGCCGCCCGACCACCTCGATCCGCACGCCCGGGTCCTCCACCGGCTCCGCGAGGTCGCGGCGCAGGGGCGTCCACTGCTCGTCGGCGCGCCAGCCGGCGTCGGCCAGCAGGTCTTGGACCAGCGCGTCCATCGGCGCCTCGACGCACACCCTGCCCGCCGGCAGCACACCGCGCCCGGTCAGGTCCGCGACCAGTTGCCGCGCCAGCTCCGCGTCCCGCCGGGCGTCCGGCGCGATCGTCAGCCGCACCAGCGCGGGTCCGTCCAGCAGCCCGACGGCGAGGATCCGTCCGCCGCCGCTCCACGTCCGCACCGCCGCGGCCGTCGCCTCCGCGCCGAACCGCCAGAACCAGCCCAGGTCGCCCGGGTGCAGTTGCACCGGCGCCCCGTCGTGCTGCCACTCCCGCAGCACGCCCACAGCGTCACCCAGCCCGTCGACCCCAGGCTCGCCCAGCACGATCGCCATATCCGCGATCACACACCACCGGGTCGACCGCGCGCACCCGGTTTCCGGCCCGGCCCGGACGCGGACCAGGGATCGGGTGGGGTGGGTTAAGGGGCGCTAGGGGCTACGCGGCCATCGCGTCGTCATTACCGTCCGTGATGAACGGTTGAGCAGCGCCGGTCGTGAGGGAGCGCAGTCATGAGCAGCACCCAGGACACCCCGATTCCGCCGCCCGACTCGGAGAACCCGTTGGTCGAAGCCGACCTGTTGGTCGAGGACGTGTCGATCGACGGCATGTGCGGCGTCTACTAGAGATGGACTTCCACCCGGAGCGGCCGTACCGCTGCGCGCCCGCGCTCGCACTGCGACCGGAGCCGTTCGGTGCGCTCGCCTACCACTTCGGCACCCGTCGGCTGTCGTTCCTCAAGTCGGTCAAGCTGGTCGAAGTGGTGCGGGCGCTGGAGAGCCAGCCCACGGCCACCGCCGCGCTAGAGGTGGCCTGTGTCCCGCCGAACGAGTACGGCACGTACTTGGCGGCGCTCGCGCGGCTCGCCGAAGCAGGGACCATCGAACGCCGACCACCGAGCGGGGAACCGCGCTGAAAGGCCCACGATGAGACTGTCGGAGCACTTCAAGTCGGGCCTGGACGCCCCGATCTGCCTGACGTGGGAGCTGACCTACGCCTGCAACCTGGCCTGCGTCCACTGCCTGTCGTCGTCGGGCAGGCGGGACCCGCGCGAGCTGGGCACCGAGGAGTGCCGCGCGCTGATCGACGAGTTCCAGCGCATGCAGATCTTCTACGTCAACATCGGCGGCGGCGAACCGACCGTGCGCGCCGACTTCTGGGACCTGGTCGACTACGCGGTGGACCACCAGGTGGGGGTGAAGTTCTCCACCAACGGCGTGCGGCTCGACCGCCGGCGTGCGCGCGCGTTGGCCGCGTCCGACTACGTCGACGTGCAGATCTCACTGGACGGCGCGACCGCCGAGGTCAACGACGCGGTGCGCGGCCCCGGCTCGTACGACATGGCCGTGCGGGCGATGCGCAACCTGCGCGACGAAGGCTTCCGGGACTTCAAGATCAGCGTGGTGATGACCAGGCAGAACGTCGGTCAGCTGGACGACTTCGCGGCCATCGCGGATGAGTACGGTGCCCAGCTGCGGATCACCCGGCTGCGCCCGTCCGGTCGTGGCGCGGACGTGTGGGACGAGCTGCACCCGACCGCGGGGCAGCAGGTGGACCTGTACCACTGGCTGGTGGCGAACGGCGAGAAGGTGCTGACCGGCGACTCGTTCTTCCACCTGAACGCGCTCGGCGCGACGCCGCTGCCCGGCCTGAACCTGTGCGGCGCCGGTCGGGTGGTGTGCCTGGTCGACCCGGTGGGCGACGTCTACGCGTGCCCGTTCGCCATCCACCAGGAGTTCCTGGCGGGCAACGTCCGCGAGCCCGGCGGCTTCACGTCCGTGTGGCGGGAGTCCGAGCTGTTCGCCCGCCTGCGCCTGCCTTCCGGTGGTGGCGCGTGCTCGTCGTGCTCCGCGTACGACTCGTGCCAGGGCGGGTGCATGGCGGCGAAGTTCTTCACCGGCCTGCCGCTCGACGGGCCCGACCCCGAGTGCGTGAAGGGGCGTGGCGAACCGGCACTGGCGGCCGTGGGCTCGGCGCCCCGCTCGGACGTCGACCACTCCCGCCGCAAGCCCGTGCCGTTGCAGCTCACGTTCGGGCCGCCGGCTGTCCCGGCACCCGCCGACCGGCCCTGTGACACCAGCCCGCTGAGCCGATTCGACGTGTCGCGGTGAACGGGGTGACCGACCCGGTCGTGCTGGCCGGGAGGACGGCGCCGAACCGCGTGCTGTTCGGGCCGCACGAGACGAACCTGGGGCACCGGCGCGGGCTGTCCGACCGGCACGTCGCGTACTACCGGCGGCGGGCGGCGGGCGGCGCCGGGCTCCTGGTCACCGAGACCGCGAGCGTGCACAGCTCGGACTGGCCGTACGAGCGCGCGCCGCTGGCGGCGGACTGCGGTGACGGCTGGCGTGCGGTGGTCTCGGCGTGCCGCCCGCACGGCACGTTGGTGCTGGCGGGTCTCGGTCACGCGGGTTCACAGGGGAGTTCCGCGTTCAGCCAGCGCGCGCTGTGGGCGCCGTCGCGGGTGGCCGACGTGGTGAGCCGTGAGCTGCCGGTCGAGATGGAGTCGTCGGACATCTCCGCGCTGGTGGACGGGTTCGCGTCCGCCGCGGCCGTTGCCGTGGCGTGCGACCTGGACGGCGTGGAGGTCGACGCCGGGCAGCACTCGCTGCTGCGGCAGTTCCTCTCCGGTCTGACGAACCAGCGCGACGACCGGTACGGGCAGGACCGGACGGCGCTCCTGGCCGAGGTGCTGGCGGCGGTGCGCGCGGAGGTCGGTGCGGGGCGGGTGCTGGGACTGCGGCTGTCGTGCGACGAGCTGGCGCCGTGGGCGGGCATCACGCCGGAGGCCGCGGTCGGGCTCGCCGCCGGTGTCGCCGAGGCCGTCGACTACGTCGTGCCGGTGCGCGGGTCCGCGATGAACGTGTCGGCGACGCGGCCCGACCTGCACACCGGGTCCGGCTTCAACACCGCCTTGTGCCGTGCGGTCCGCGAGGCGGTGTCCGGACGTGCCGCCGTGGTGTTGCAGGGCAGCGTGGTCGACCCCGGCGCGGCCGGTGCGGCGTTGGCGGACGGCACGGCGGACCTGGTCGAGATGACCCGGGCCCAGATCGCCGAGCCCCGCCTGGTGTCGTTGGTCCGGGCCGGCACGACCGAGCGGATCAGGCCCTGTGTGCTGTGCAACCAGTTCTGCCGGGTGCGGGACAGCCGGAACCCGATCGTGAGCTGCGTGGCCGACCCCCGCAGCGGCCACGAGACCGAGGACGAGCCGGTGGACGACGGGAGTGCGTCCCCCGCGTCGGACGAGGTCCTCGTGGTCGGCGCGGGTCCGGCCGGGCTGGAGGCGGCGCGGGTGCTGGCGCTGCGCGGGCGTGCCGTGCGGGTGGTCGAGCAGGAGGACCGGGTCGGCGGCACGTTGCTGGTGGCGGCCCAGCTCGCCGGCCGGTCCAGGCTCGCGGCGCTGGTGGACTGGTTGGAACGGGAAGTGCGGCGGCTCGGTGTGCGGATCGAGACCGGGACGAGGTTCGGGGCCGCCGATCTGGACGCCCGCGCCGTGCTGCTGGCCACCGGCTCGGTCGCCGGGCCCCGGGGCTACTCGACCGACGGACCTGTGGTGGAGGCGCGTGACCTGCTCGCCGGTCTCGCAGCCGGCGCGGTCGTGGACGACGTGGTGCCCGCCGGGCCGGTGCTCGTGGTCGACCCGGTCGGCGACTGGACCGGCGCGGGCGTCGCGGAACTGCTGGCCGCCGCCGGTCGGGACACCGCCATCGCGAGCCAGGACCCCGTGATCGGCACCCAGCTCTCCCTCACCGGGGACCTGGCCGCGGCGAACGTCCGGCTCCAGCGCGCGGGCGTGCGGCTGCTCAAGCGCGCGGTGCTGCGGCAGGTGCGGGACGGGCAGGCCGAGCTGGTCAACCCCCTCACCGGCGTCACGTCCTCGGTGGAGTGCGGCGTGGTGGTCCACTGCGGCCACCGGCTGCCGAACCCGCTCGCGCCCGGGTGGCCCGCCGCGGGCGACTGCGTCGCGCCGCGCACGGCGTACCAGGCGATCCTCGAAGGCCGGCGCACCGCCCTGACCCTGATCAGCTCCGTCGCCACCCGGCCGGCGGCCGTCCCGGAACGGGTGTGACGTGTCGCGCTACCGCTACCTCTTCTCGCCCTTGCGGATCGGACCGGTCGTGGTGCCCAACCGGATCGTGTTCGCCGCGCACCTGACCAACCAGGCCCGCGACGGGCTGCCCGGCGAGGAGCACGCCGAGTACTACGCCGCGCGGGCCGCGGGCGGCGCCGGGCTGATCATCACCGAGGAGCACTCCACCCACCCGACGGACTGGCCGTACGAGAAGCTGGTGCACGGCTTCCGGCGTGAGGCGGTGGCCGGCTACCGGCGGATCACCGACGCGGTGCACGCGCACGGCGTCCCGATCTTCGCGCAGCTCAACCACAACGGCGGCCAGGCGTCCTCGATGTACTCCCGGCTGCCGGTGTGGGCGCCGTCCGCCGTGCCCGACCCGCTGTTCCGCGAGGTGCCCAAGGCGATCGACCACGGCGAGATCGCCGAAGTCGTCGCCGGCTACCGGACGGTGGCCGCGCAGTGCGTGGAAGGCGGGTTCGACGGGGTCGAGTTGCAGTGCTCGCACTCGTCGATCGTGCGCGGGTTCCTGTCGCCCGCGACGAACCTGCGCACGGACGGCTATGGCGGATCGCTGCGCAACCGCGCCCGCGTCCTGCTGGAGATCATCGACGCGGTGCGGTCGGCGATCGGGCCCGACCGGGCGCTCGGGGTGCGGCTGTGCGGTGACGAGCTGATCGAGCACGGCACGACGATCGAGGAGGCCGTCGAGGTCGCCAGGATGGTCGAGGCCACCGGCTCGGTCGACTACGTCAACACCTCGATCGGCGTGGCGACCTCGACGTTGTTCATGATCGAAGCCTCGATGGCGATCCCGCCGGGGTACGCACTGTTCATCGCGAGCGCGATCCGGGAGGCGGTGCGGCTGCCGGTCGTCGGCTCGGGGCGGATCAAGGACCCGACGCAGGCCGAACGCGCGCTCGCCGAGGGTCGGTGCGACCTGGTGGGGGTGGTGCGGGGACAGGTCGCGGACCCGGACTTCGCCGCGAAGGCGCGTGCCGGGCACGCGGGCGACGTCAACGCGTGCCTGTCGTGCAACCAGGAGTGCGTCGGCCGGGTCGGGATGGGGCGCTGGCTGGGCTGCGTGGTGAACCCGCGTGCCGGTCGGGAGACGGTCGTGCTGCCGACTCCCCGGCGGCGCGGGCGGCGGGTGCACGTGGTGGGCGGTGGTCCGGCAGGGCTGAAGGCGGCGGCGACCGCGGCGCAGCGCGGGCACCACGTGACGCTGCTCGAACGTGCCGGCGAGGTGGGTGGGCAGGTCGCGGTCGCGGCCACCGTGCCGGGGCGGGTGGAGTTCGGCGAGCTGGTGCGCGGGCTGGTTGCCGAGTGCAGGCGGTCCGGGGTGGACATCAAGACGGACGTGGCGGTCGACGCGGGGTGGTTGCGGGCGGAGGCGCCGGAGGTGGTCGTGCTGGCCACCGGCGCCCGGCCCAAGCGGCCCTGGTGGGCGGGGGAGTTGGCGCGGGTGGTCGACGTGCGGGATGTGCTGGAGGGCCGGGCGGACCCGACGGGCGAGGTGCTGGTGGTGGACGAGCTGGGCTTCCACCAGGCGACGTCCGTCGCCGAACTCCTCGCTGATCGCGGGGCGGCGGTGCGGATCAGCACGCCGGGCATGGTCGTCGGCCAGGACCTCGGCCTGACCCTGGACCTGGAGACCTTCACGATTCGCGCGCACGCCAAGGGCATCGGGCAGGGGACCGACGAGGTGGTGATGGGGGCGGACGCGGTGGACGACGGCGGGGTGCTGGTCGAGGTGATGACGCACACCACCGGGGCGACGGAGCGGCAGCGGTACGACTGGGTGGTGTGCGCGGTGCACCAGGACCCGGAGGACGGCCTGTGGCACGACCTGCGCGACAACGCGCCGTTCGAGGTGCACCGGATCGGCGACTGCCTCACCCCGCGTCGGGCCGACTCGGCGGTGGCCGAGGGGTACCGGACGGCGGTGGCGCTGTGAGCGGGCGGCAGCCGATGGCGCCCGAGTGCGGCGGCACCCCTGTTCGCGGTGCGCTCGGAGAGGACGCGGCCGTGGGCGGACAGGAGGTCGCGGCCGTGTCGCGGCGGGATGGCGGTCCGGAGGTCGCGGCGGCACCGGGCCAGGACGGCGCCCCGGAGGTGGAGGCCGGCGCCCGGCGGGTTGCCGTGGTGCCGGTCCGCGACGGCGCGTTGCCGTTCGGGGCGGACGAAGCCGTCGCCGAGGCGGGTGGGGTGGCGTTGGTGGTCGGCACCGGCACCCGCGCCGCGGCTGAAGGGCTGCGGACACTGCGGTCAGGCAGGTTGGTCGAGGCCGGGGCGTTCGCACCCTGCCGGTGGGCGCGGGAACTGGTGTCCGAGCTGGCCGCCCACCACTGCGTGATCCTGCCGGGTTCACCCGACGGCCGTGACCTCGCCCCGCGACTGGCCGTCGCGCTCGGCCGCCCGCTGCTGCCCGGTGCGGCACGGGTGTCCGACCGTGGAGCGGAGGTCGTGCGCTGGGACGCCCGGGTGAGTGTCGACCTCACCGTCGAAGGCCCGTTCGTGGCCACGCTCCTCCCCGGCGTCCGCGACGCCCCCGCAGTCGACGGCACGCCCGACGTCGTGTGCCTGACCACGGCTCACCGGACCGAGGACGGCCGCGACCCGACCGTGGAGGACGTGCTGGCACCCGACCCCGCCACCGTGGACCTCGCCGACGCACCGCGCATCTTCGGCGCCGGCGCGGGAGTGGGTGGTGCGGACGCCGTGGCGGTGATGGCACGGGTGGCGGAGGCGGTCGGGGCGTCCGCGGGCGCGACCAGAGCGGTCACCGACGCGGACTGGATGAACGCCGAGCGGCAGATCGGCACCACCGGTGTCGTGGTGAACCCCCGGCTCTACGTGGCGTTCGGGATATCCGGCGCGGTGCAGCACACGAGTGGGCTCGGGACGCCGGAGCACGTGGTGAGCGTGAACAGCGACCGATCCTGTCCGATGACGGCCATGGCGCACCTCGGCATCGTGGCCGATGCGCCGGCGGTGCTGTCCGAACTGGCCGCGAGGTTGGGCGCATGAACGACTTCGACGTGGTGGTGGTCGGCGCGGGACCGGCGGGGTCGGCGGCAGCCCTGGAGGTGGCGCGGTCGGGTCGTTCGGTCGCACTGGTGGAGCGGGGACCGTTCCCCGGCTCGAAGAACGTCTACGGCGGCGTGGTCTACGGCCGCGTGCTGGATGACCTGGTGCCGAACTGGTGGGAGCACATGCCGGTGCAGCGCTGGGTCACCCGCCGCTCCACCATGATCATGACCGAGGACCGCGCCCTCACCATCGACTTCCGCACCCAGGACTGGGGCCGACCGCCCTACAACGGCGCCACCGTGCACCGCGCCGACCTGGACGGCTGGCTGGCCGGGCTCGCGGTCGACGCGGGCGCGGTGCTGGTGACCTCCACCGTCGCCACCGGCCTGCTGCGCGGCCCCCGGGGCGAGGTCACCGGCATCCGCACGGACCGGCCGGACGGCGATGTGCGCGCCGGGGTCGTGATCTCCTGCGACGGCGTGAACTCCTTCCTCGCCAAGGAAGCCGGTCTGTTCGACGTCAAAGGCCAGGCGAAGCACACCATGCTCGGGGTCAAGGAGACCATCGCCCTGCCGCGCAGGACGATCGAGCAGCGGTTCGCGGTGCGCGGCGACGAGGGCGTGGACATCGAGATGCTCGGCTGCACCGGCGCCGTCCCCGGCGGCGGCTTCCTCTACACCCAGCGCGAAGAGGTGTCGATCGGTGTCGTGCTGACGTTGCCCGGCCTGGCCGCCGCGCGCATCCGCCCCGATACCGTCCTCGCCGACCTCAAGCGGCACCCGTCGATCGCGCCACTCGTCGCGGGCGGCGAGGTGGTCGAGTACTCGGCACACCTCATCCCGGAGGGCGGCTACCGCAACCTGCCCCGGCTCGCCGACGACGGCCTGCTCATCGCGGGTGACGCGGCCGGGTTGTGCCTGGCGGCCGGTATCTGGCTGGAAGGCGTGAACTTCGCCATCGGCTCGGGCGCGCAGGCCGGGCGCAGCGCGGTCGGGGCACTGGCCGCGGGCGACACGTCCAAGCGCGGGCTCGCCGGTTACCGCAAGGCGCTGGAACGCTCCTTCGTGCTCGCCGACCACCGCAAGCTGCGCGACATCCCGGGCCTGGTGACGTCCGAGCGGATGCAGCACCAGTACCCGGGCATGGTGTGCGACCTGGCCCAGTCGATGTTCCAGGTCGACAACCCCCGGCCCAAGCCGGGACTGCGCCGGCTGCTGCGGCGCAGCGCGAAGGACAACGGCCTGCGGCTGCGGCAACTCGTGCGCGACGCCGTGACCGGGATGCGGGGATTCGGATGAACGAGCGCTACACCGGCCGATCGCTCGACGACGTCATGTCCACTGTGGAGTTCCGAGTCGGCGAACGGGCGCACATCGAGGTGGACAGCGACATCTGCGCCTCCTGCACCTCTCAGGTGTGCGTGCACGCCTGCCCCGCTGACCTGTTCGTGCCGACCGCGGACGGCGGCATCCTGTTCAACTACGAGCACTGCTTCGAGTGCGGCACCTGCTACCTCGTGTGCGACAGTCCCGGCGCGATCACCTGGACCTACCCGGACGGCGGCCAGGGCGTCGTCTTCACGAAGGGATGAGGACGATGCTCGTCGCCGCCGCGCTGCGCTGGACCGACCGCCACGCCTCGGTCGACCGGCTCACCGCGCAGGTCCGGCACAACCCGCTCACCAGCGGGCTGTCCGAAGCCGACCGCTGCGCGCTGGAACACGCCCTGCGCCTGACCGCCGCGCTCCCGGACGCCCGCAGCGTCGCCGTCACGATCGGCCCGCCCGGAGCGGACAGCGTGCTGAGGGAAGCGCTCGAAGTCGGCGTGGACGAGGTGCTGCGGGTGGACGGCCCGGTGCACGACCACACGGACGACGGCAGCCGAACGGCGGCAGCGCTGCTCGCCGGGCTGCGGGCGGTGGGCACCCCGGACGTGGTGCTGTGCGGCGACCGCTCGTCGGACCGAGGCACCGGGACCACCCCGGCGTTCCTCGCCGCCTACCTCGACGCCCACCAGGCGCTCGGCCTCACCGACTTGAGCTTGACGGACGGCACCCTGCACGGCGTCCGGCGACTCGACGGAGGTCGGCGCGAGCGGTTGCGGATCGGGTACCCCGCCGTGTGCTCGGTGGAGCCCGCCGGCGTGCGACTGCGGCGTGGCGCCCTGTCCGCCGTGCTCGCGGCCCAGGACGCCGTGATCCCGGTCCTGCCTTGCCCGGTGTCCGACGACACCAGGGTGACGGTCACCTCCGTGCGCCCGTACCGGCCGAGACCCCGGGAGCTGCCGGGGGCGACGGTGGAATCGCCCCGGGAGCGCATCCACGCCTTCATCGGGGCGTCCGGCGCCGAGGTGCGCTCCCGCGTCGTCACGCCGCAGACCCCGCAGGCCGCCGCCGACGAGCTGCTGGCGTTCCTCACCGAGCACGGGTACCTGCCGTGACCGGGCGCGTGGCAGTGGTCACCGGCGCGGCGCGCGGCATCGGCGCGGCCGTCATCGGGAGGCTGGCGGACCAGGGCTGGCACGTCGTCGCGGTCGACGTGGGCGCCGACCTGCCCGGCGTGGACTACCCCCTGGGCACCCGCGCCGAGCTGGCCGCGCTGGCGGGCAAGTGGCCGGGGCAGGTGCTCGACGTCGTCGCCGACGTGCGCGACCAGTCCGCGGTGGACGCCGCGGTCGCCTTGGCGGAACAGGAGTTCGGCGGCCTCGACGCGGCCGTGGCCGCGGCGGCCGTGATGGCCGGCGGAGCGCCGCTGTGGGAGACCACCGACGAGCAGTGGGACGCGCTCTTCGACACCGGGGTCCGGGGTGTGCTGAACCTGGCGAGGTCCGCCGCGCCCGCACTGCTGCGCCGTCCGGATCCGCGCTCGGGACGGTTCGTCGCCATCGCCTCCGCCGCCGCGCACCGGGGCCTGTGGCGCCTCGCCGCGTACAACGCCGCCAAGCACGCCGTGGTCGGCCTGACCCGCGGCCTGGCGGCCGACCTGCGCGGCACCGGCATCACCGCCACCGCCGTCTCGCCCGGCTCGACCAGGACCGACATGCTGACCGCGACCGCTGCGCTGTACGGGCTGCCGGACGTGTCGGAGTTCGCCGGCCACCACCTCGTCGAGCGGCTGCTCGACCCGGACGAGGTCGCCGCCGCGGTGTGCTGGCTCTGCGGCACGGAGTCCGCGGCGGTCACCGGAACGGTCCTGCACGCCGACGGAGGGTTCACCGCATGAGCGAGTTGTGGCTTCGCCTCGACGGGGGCACCCGGGTCCTCGCCCAAGGCCGCGTGATCCTCGGCGGGTCGCCGTACCGGTTGCTGCGCATGTCGGCGGCGGGTGCGGAAGCCGTCCGGTCGTGGGTCGACGGCGATCCGGTCGGCGCCGACCCGGCCCGGCTGGCACTGGCGCAGCGGCTGGTGCGCGCCGGTGCGATGCACCCGGTCTACAAGAACGGCCCGACCGCCGCGGACGTCACCGTCGTCACGCCGGTCCGCGACCAGCGCGGTGAGCTGCGTTCGATCGACGGCGTCGCCGCGAGCATCGTGGTGGACGACGGATCGGCGCGTCCCGTGCCCGGTGCGACCCTCCGACACCCGACCGCGCGTGGCCCGGCCGCCGCCCGCAACGCCGGCGCCGAGTTGGTGCGCACCGACCTGGTGGCCTTCCTGGACGCCGACGTCCACCCGGACCCCGGCTGGCTGGACGCGCTGCTGCCGCACTTCGCCGACCCGGAGGTCGCCCTGGTCGCGCCGAGGGTGCGCAGCGTGCCGGGACGCACCGCGCTGGCCCGCTACGAGGTGACCCGGTCCCCGCTCGACCTGGGCGGCGCGCCGGGACCGGTGCGGCCGGGCTCCCGACTCAGCTACATGCCCAGTGCCGCGATCGTCATGCGCCTGTCCGTGCTGCGCGAGATGGGCGGCTTCGATGAACGGCTCCGCTTCGGCGAGGACGTCGACCTGGTGTGGCGGATCGCCGCCTCCGGTCGGCTGGTGCGCTACGAACCGGGGTCCACCGTCGCGCACGAGCCGCGGTCGACGTGGCGGAAGTGGCTGCGCCAGCGGTTCGACTACGGGACCGGTGCGGCGCCGTTGGGCCTTCGGCACGGTCCGGCCGTGGCACCGCTGAAGATGTCGCCGTGGAGTGCCGCGACCTGGGCGCTCGCCGCGATGGGCCGGCCGGTGGCCGGTGCGGCGGTGGCGCTCGGCTCGGCGGCGCTGCTGCCCCGCAAGCTGGACCCGTTCGAGGTGCCCGCGATGGTCTCCCTGCGGCTCGCGCTGGAAGGCCACCTCGGTGCGGGGACGCAGGTCCTCGACACGCTGACCAGGGCGTGGGCGCCGGTGGCGATGCCGTTGCTGGCCAGGTCGAAGCGCGGACGGCGGGTGCTGGCCGTGTCGCTGGGGCGGCACCTGACGGAGTGGCGGAACAGCCAGGTGGAGCTGGACCCGGCGCGGTTCGTGCTCCTCCGCGCCGTGGACGACCTGGCGTACGGCTGCGGCGTGTGGTGGGGGTGCGCCAAGCACCGCTCCGTGAGGCCGTTGCTGCCGGAGCTGGTGGACTGGCCCGGCAAACTGCCGCCGAGGTGACCGCGCTCGAAGACCTGACCTGGCCGGAGGTGGCCGCGCTGGCGGCGCGCAGCGTGCTCGTGGTGCCGGTCGGCGCGACCGAGCAGCACGGGCCGCACCTGCCCGCCACGGTGGACACCGAGATCGCGGTGGAACTCGCCCGCCGGGTGGTCGCCGCACGGTCGTGGGCCGTGCTGGCGCCCGCGGTGGCGTACGGGTCGAGCGGCGAGCACGCGGGCTTCGCCGGCACGCTCTCGATCGGTCAGCGGGCGGTGGAGTTGCTGGTGCTGGAGCTGGTGCGGTCGGCGGAGGCGTTCGCCGGGGTGCTGCTGGTGTCCGGCCACGGTGGCAACGCCGTGCCGCTGCGCCGGACGGTGGCCGCGGCGTCGGCGGAAGGGCGGTCCGTGCGCGTGTGGTCCCCGGTCGGCCCACCGGCGGACAGCCATGCCGGGCACACCGAGACGTCCGTGATGCTCGTGCTGCGTGCCGGAGCCGTGCGGCTCGACCGGCTGGAACCCGGTGACGTCAGGCCGTTGCCGGAGCTGATCGGGGTGTTGCGCGAACACGGGCTGCGGCCCGTCACGCGCAACGGCGTGCTCGGCGACCCGACCTCGGCCTCGGCGCAGGACGGACACCGCATCCTCGACGGGTGGACCCGATCCCTTGTCGCCGGAGCGGACCGCTTCCACGAGCACCTGCGCCGAAAGGAAGTCCACAAAGGACATTAGGGGGATGCGTTCCTGGATAAGGGGAACGTGGGGACGCTGGCGGACGAGCGGAGTGGTTCCATGGGAACAAGTCGACCAGACCCCAGGCGACTCGGGCTCCGCGCACACCCGCGTCAAGCCGTTCCCGACTCGCGCCAGTCGAGTGGATGGGAGAGCGATGACCAAGGCCATGAGGCCGGAGACGGTGCCCCACCCGGCGCCGGCCACCGAACGGCTCGACGACCTGCGGTCGAAGGTGGCCGAGCTGGAGGCGGCCCGCGAGGCGGTGCACGCCGGCCCTTCGCGGAAGGCGACCGAGGCACAACGCGCCAAGGGGAAGCTCACCGCCCGGGAACGGCTGGAGCTGCTGTTCGACCCCGGCACGTTCACGGAGGTCGAGCAGTTCCGCCGGCACCGCGCAACCGGCTTCGGGCTGGAGGACCGCCGCCCGCACACGGATGGCGTGATCACCGGCTGGGGCCTGGTCGAAGGGCGCACGGTGTTCGCCTACGCACACGACTTCCGGATCTTCGGTGGCTCGCTCGGTGAAGCGCACGCGGCGAAGATCCACAAGCTGATGGACCTCGCCGAGTCCGCCGGCTCGCCGCTGGTGTGCCTGAGCGACGGGGCGGGCGCGCGCATCCAGGAGGGCGTCACGGCGTTGGCGGGCTACGGCGGCATCTTCACCCGCAACGTCCGCGCGTCCGGGGTGATCCCGCAGATCAGCGTCATGCTCGGTCCGTGCGCGGGCGGCGCGACCTACTCGCCCGCGCTGACCGACTTCGTGTTCATGGTGCGCGGCATCTCCCAGATGTACATCACCGGTCCGGACGTGGTGCAGTCGGTGATCGGCGAGCGGATCACCGCCGAGGAGCTGGGCGGCGCCGACGTCCACGTGTCGGTGTCCGGCGCGGCGGGGTTCGTGCACGACTCGGAGGAGGAGTGCCTGGCCGAGGTCCGGCACCTGCTCTCCCTGCTGCCGTCCAACAACCGGGAGCTGCCACCCGTGGTCCCGAGCACCGACCCGCCGCACCGGCGGACGGACGCGCTGCTGGACATCGTGCCGGCCTCCGGCACCGTGTCCTACGACATCCGCGACGTGATCGAGGAGATCGTCGACGACGGCGACTTCTTCGAGGTGCACGCCCACTGGGCGACCAACATCGTGTGCGCCCTGGCCCGCCTCGACGGCCACGTCGTCGGCATCGTGGCGAACCAGCCGTCGGTGCTGGCGGGTGTGCTGGACATCCACGCGTCGGAGAAGGCCGCGCGGTTCGTGCAGACCTGCGACGCGTTCAGCATCCCGCTGGTGACGCTGGTGGACGTGCCCGGCTTCCTCCCCGGGCGCGACCAGGAGCACGGCGGCATCATCCGCCACGGCGCGAAGCTGCTCTACGCCTACTGCAACGCCACCGTGCCCAGGGTTCAGGTGATCATGCGCAAGGCGTACGGCGGCGCGTACATCGTGATGGACTCGCGGTCCATCGGCTGCGACGTGTCCTTCGCCTGGCCCACCAACGAGATCGCGGTCATGGGCGCGGAGGGCGCGGCGAACGTCGTGTTCCGGCGGGAGATCACCACCGCGCCGGACCCCGTCCTCGCCCGGTCGCAGCGGATCAAGGAGTACCAGCAGCAGCTGATGCACCCGTTCTACGCCGCCGAACGGGGCCTGGTCGACGACGTCATCGACCCGGCGCGGACGAGGGCCGCCCTGGTGGACGCGCTGGCCATGCTGCGCGGCAAGCACTCGACCCTGCCCGCCCGCAAGCACGGGAACCCGCCGACGTGAGCGACGCCGAGCGCCGGGACGAGCCCTTGTTCACCGTCGTGGGCGGCGAGCCCACCGCGGAGGAACTGGCCGCGCTCACCGTGGCGCTGCTCGCCCTGCGCACCCCCTCGACTCCTGACCGGCACTGTCTCGCGGGCCGGACGACGTGGTCTGACCAGGGCTACCGCGCACCCGGTGCGTGGGCCCACCGATGACCGGCACGACAGTGCGAACGGAAGGCCGATCCACGCCATGCACCCCGCCGACGCCTCGCAACCCTGGGTCCGGAACTTCCACCCGGCCCCGCTCGCCGGCATCCGCCTGGTGTGCCTGCCGCACGCCGGTGGGTCGGCGCCGTTCTACCTCCCGGTGGCGCGCGCCCTGACGCCCGGCGTGGAGGTGCTGGCCGTCCAGTACCCCGGCAGGCAGGACCGGCGTGCCGAGCCGTGCGTGGACGACCTGGGAGTGCTCGCCGACCTCGTCGCGGAGCACCTGCGGCCGTGGCTCGACCGCCCGTTCGCGTTGTTCGGCCACAGCATGGGCGCCACCCTGGGGTTCGAGGTCGCGCGGCGGCTGGGCGGGTTCGGCCTGGTTCCCCGCGTGTTGTTCGCGTCGGGCCGTCGTGCGCCGTCGTGCCGGCGCGATGAGCGGGTGCACCTGGCGGACGACGACGGGGTGATCGCCGAGATGCGCGAGTTGAGCGGCACGAACCCGCAGGTGTTGGCGGACGACGAGCTCCTGCGCATGGTGCTGCCCGCGCTCCGGGCGGACTACCGGGCCATCGAGACCTATCGCTGCCCGGACGGCCCGCGCCTGGACTGCCCCGTCGTGGCGCTCACCGGTGACGACGACCCGCAGGTCACCATGGACGAGGCCGCCGCCTGGGAGCGCCACACCAACCGGTCGTTCACACTGGAGGTGTTCCCCGGCGGGCACTTCTTCCTCGCCGACCAGGTCGCCGGTGTGCTCGACCTGATCACCGCGACCTTGCGGACGGTCGCACCCTCGCCGTCCCGGTGACCGTTCGGACCGCCTCGCCTCGCAACGGAAACCCGTATCGGTGCGCGCGTCGGTGGTTGACGGAGGACCGCGTATCAAGACGCCGCCCGCGCCGGTGACGCTGGGCATCCGCGGTGCGCCGGATGGGCGCGTTGCGTGACCACCTGCCGCCCGTCCGCCGTTTCGCACGACGGACTTCGCACCAAATCTTGTTACGCTGCGTAGTGGCAGGCGGTGGTTTTCGCGCCATCGAATACACGCGTCCGGGGTCGTCCTGTCCTGGGATTTGCCCTGCTCCCAAGGTGCCCGACATCGACGCACGCCGTAGGCGGATGAAGTTCGCGGCGTGGTCGAGGATTGCGGAACGTGACATCGTTCGCCTGCGTACGAATTAATACCTCCGTATGAAACATAAGTATGTATGAATCGCTTTGCCGGGGCCGGGATGTGGCTTGTTCGCCACTTCCGATGGGGTTGGGGGAATTCCTGGCTACGCCGGTCGGGGGCATCTGCACTTCGGTGCGGCGCTCGTCGCCGCGATGGTGCAGTGCCCGTGCTGTCGTGCCTGCTGGGCGGGTTCCGGTGGCGCGACCCCGGGTCCGGTGGCTGTGCGCCGGGGGTCGTGTTCCGGGTCGCGACCGTGTCGAATCGGCCCCATTCGGCACGGCGGGCATCCGCTCGCGCGGTCCCGGCGGGTGGTAGTCGACGCATTCGGATCTCCTCTTGTGCCGCGCGGTCGGCAGTGCATCCGGGCAAAACAATTCCGAAATGCATTCCGCGTCCATTGCACGTCGATCGATGCCCCCGTTATTTCGGCCGGAGTGGGGTCGGAGCGGTCCCGAGGGGCACGGCTATTGCCCGGTCGGCTCCCGCCGTACGGTCAACGTGAAGCCTTGACCTGCTGTTATGCGGGATGTCACCCTGTGTTCCCACGATCGGAATCAGCAGATCTCCAACCCTTCGCAACAGTGGAACTTCCAATCGGGCAACGGTACGTTGCCCTGCATGGGGGCGATCTTCTTCGCGGCGAACGCCTGGGATGTCTCGCCCGAATGACGTAGTGCAAGCGGCTTCACCACCGGAAGGGCTTACTCGGGATGCGACTGGCTCAACGTGAAACCGAATGGAACACCATGGTCGAGAACTTAGCTGCGGCCGAGCGCGGCGAGGGCAGAGTCGTCTTGGTCAGCGGGCCCGGCGGCACCGGCAGGAGTGAGCTGCTGGCGGCGCTGGGCGAGCATGCCTCGGAGCGTGGCGCGGTGACGCTCACCGCGTCGTGCGCGAGCAGCGAGCGCGGCCTGGCGATGGGCGCGATCGGGCAGTTGTTCCGCTCGGCCGCGCTGCCCGAACGGGTGCGCGGCCTGCTGGAGCGGTGGGTGGATGACGACCGGGACGCCCTGGCGCTGGCCCGTGACCTGGCGGCGGTCCTGCTCGACGTCGCGACGGAGCGCACCGTCGTGCTCGTCGTGGACGACCTCCACGACGCCGACGAGGCCAGTCTCGACGTGCTCCTGTACCTCCAGCGGCGGATCACGGGCGTGGCGGTGCTGATCGTGCTCTCGGAGGTGCAGCGCCGGCGCGTCGGGCACCCCCGCTTCCACGCCGAGCTGAGCAAAGCGCTGTGGTTCCAGCAGATCCGCCTCGCCCCGCTGTCCGAGGCCGGTGTGGGGGAGGTGCTGCGGACCCGGCTGGCCGACGAGCACGCCACCAGGTTCGCCGCGGCCTGGCACCGGATCACCGGCGGCAACCCGGTCCTGGTGCACGCGCTGGTCGAGGACCAGCTGGCGCTGCCGGGGAGCGGGCGTCTGAAAGCGGTGGGGAGACCAACCGGCCACAGCGCGTACGCGGAGCTGTCCGAGCACACCCGCATCGTCCGTGACGTCGGTTTCGAGGACGAGGGACTGCGTGCCGGTGAAGCCGCCGCCGGGGAGTCGGCGGCGATCGAGTCCGGCGGCGAGGACGACCCGGTGCTGGGCACCGCGTTCGCGGAGACGGTGCTGAGCTGCCTGCACCGGTGGGGACCCGACCTGCTCGCCGTCGCCCGCGGCATCGCGCTGCTCGGCAACCGGGCGTCCGTCGTCGCGATCTCGCGACTGCTGGACATGGAAACCGTCTCGGTGGACGAAGCGATCACCGAGCTGACCGCGACCGGTCTGCTGCACGACGGCGGCTTCCGCCACCCGGCGGTCCACGCGGTGGTGCGCGCCGACCTCGAACCCGAGGGGCGGGTGGCCCTGCACCTCAAGGCCGCGCACCTGCTCCACGAGATGGGCGCGCCCAGCACCGACATCGGCGCCCAGCTGCTCGCGGCGGGCGGCACGGTCGACGTCCCCTGGGCCGCGGAGGTCCTGTGCGAAGCGGCCCGCGAGGCGCTGTCCCGGCGGGAGGTGGCCCGCACCACCGCCTACCTGGAGCTGGCGCTGAGGTCGGCGTCGAACGAGCACGACCGCGCGGCGGCCATCGCCCTGCTCGCACGGGTGCGCTGGCTGCTGAACCCGTCGACCATCACCAGCCTGCTCACGCCGTTGCAGGACGTCATGGGCACCGACCACCTGGGGGAGCGGGACTCGGTCATCCTGTCCAATTACCTGCTGTGGCGCGGCGAGGGCGACTGGGTCGACCGGTCGGGCATGAGCCGTCACCTGCTCACCCGGTCGACGGACCCGAGGTCCGAGGCGGAGCTGTACTTCACCCACCAGTGGCTCTCGTTCTCCCACCCGGGCCGGCTCCAGGAACCGCCGCCGGACACCGCGGAGCCCTTGTCGTTCAGCTCCCGCCGGTTGCGCCGCACGCTGCGGCTCAGCGACGTGATGGTCCACGGCGCGTCGCAGGAGGTGGTCGACTGCGCCGAGCAGGTCCTCCAGAGCTGCACGCTCACCGACACGATGCTGGAGTCGGTGCTGGCCGCCCTGCTCACCCTCGTGCACGGCGAGCGGTCGCAGCGGGCGTTGCACTGGTGCTCGGTGCTGGGTGCCGACGCCCGCGAACTCGGCGCGAAGCCGTGGATCGCCGCCATCGAGGACACCCACGCCTACATCGCGCTGCGCCGGGGTGACCTCTCGTCGGCCGAACGCCTGGCGAGGAGCGCGCTCAGGACGATGTCCGCCGAGAGCTGGGGCGTGGCCATCGGCTCCCCGATCTCGACGCTGCTGCTCGCCACCACCGCGATGGGCAAGCTGGACGAGGCGGACTGGCTGGTGAAGCAGCCGCTGCCGGATTCCATCGTGGACGCCCGGTTCTGGGCGCAGTACCTGCGCGGACGCGGCTACTACTACCTGGCCACCAACCGGCTGCACGCCGCGCTGGCCGACTTCGAGACGTGCGGCGGTCTTGTCGACTCCTGGGGGCTCGACCTGCCCGCCTTCCTGCCGTGGCGCAGCGACGCCGCCCAGGTGCACCTGGCGCTCGACCGCCCGGACCGGGCGCGCGACCTGGTCAACGCCCAGTCGCAGCGACCGAGCGGCCAGTCGGCCCGGGTCGCCGGAGTCTCGCTGCGCGTCCTGGCCGGAACCTGCGACCTGTCGCAGCGGCCGGCGATGCTCGGCAAGGCGATCGGCAAGCTGCAGGAGTCCGGCGCTCAGCTGGAGCTGGCCCTGGCCCTCGCCGAACTGGGCCGCGCCCACCACGCCCTCGGCGACTCCACCCGTGGCCGGCTGACCGCCCGGCGCGCCAAGCAGATCGCGAAGGGCTGCTTCGCGGAGTGGCTGTGCGAGACGGTGCTGCCCGGTGACGAGCCGGCAACCCCGGCCGTGGCGGCGGAAGGTCCCGACAGCTTCGCGATCCTCAGCGAAGCCGAGCGCAGGGTGGCGATACTGGCCGCAGGCGGCTACACGAACCGCGAGATCGGCCGGAAGCTGTTCGTCACCGTCAGCACGGTGGAGCAGCACCTGACCCGGGCGTACCGCAAGCTCAACGTCAACCGCCGTGCCGACCTGCCCGCCGAGCTGCCCCTGGCGGCGGTCGACACCGCATGACGACCCGCTCCGACCTGATCGCCAGGTGACGGCCGTACCGCTTCCCCCTGCGGTGCGGCCGTTCCCGTGGGGGTGGGACCGGCCCGGCTCACGGGCGCTCCTCCAGGTAGCCGGCCGTCAGCATGTGGTGGCACCAGATGTGGATGTCCGCCCGCACGGCGACCGGATCCTTCTCCCACACCGCCGCGAGCATGTCCGCCGCCGCGTAGGTGTCGCCCTGGTGTTGGCTCAGCGCGATCCACATCGCCGCCTCGACCGGGCTGCGGTAGGTGAGCGCGGGACGCCGCGTGGAGCGCAGTCCCAGCCTGCCATCCCTGAGGATGTCGACCTTCACCCCCGCCGCTGGGCGGACTCGCACAGGCTCCTCCTCATCGAAGCTCGATCGGCAAGGACCGTCGACGACCTGCGGCGGCGCGCTGCACTCGTCCGATCTCGCCTCAGCCAGCTAAACAAGCGTATAGGACGGAAGTCTTGTACAAAAGTATAGGTCGGCTACCGATGCCCGTTTGGACGCGTTGTGACGCACTCTCGAACCGACCCGAAGAGCCCCGGTGGATCAAGCCCCTATTGCCGTCACGGCGGTTCGGCTAGGGGTGAATGCGGGCTGGTCCGACGTTGCGCAACTGGTACGCCTGTGGTGCAGCCACCCCTTCCCGTCTCACCTCCCGGAGTCCCGCATGGGCCGCATGGCAAGCAAGATCGTCCTCGTCACCGGAGCCGCCCGAGGTCAGGGGCGCAGCCACGCGCTGCGGCTGGCGGAGGAGGGTGCGGACGTCATAGCGGTGGACATCTGCGCCGACATCGACACGGCCGGCTACCCGCTGGGCACCGCTGACGACCTCGCGGAGACCGCACGACTCGTCCGCAAGACCGGCCGTGCCGTGGTGGCCGCACACGCGGACGTGCGTGACCGCGCGGCACTGGGCGCGGTGCTGTCCGACGCCGTGGCGGAACTCGGCGGACTGCACGCCGTGGTCGCGAACGCGGGAATCCTGCCCATGGGCGGACATCGGCCGATCACCGCCTTCACCGACACCGTGGACATCAACCTGGTAGGGGTCTTCAACACGGTGAACGCCGCGCTCCCGCACCTGGGGCAGGGCTCGGCGGTCGTGGTCGTCGGCTCGGGCTCGGGCCTCATGCCCCGCACGCCCGAGGACTCCGGCGCGGGCCCCGGTTTCGTCGGCTACAAGTTCGCCAAGCGCACGCTGGTCGACTACGTCGCCACACTCTCGGTGGAGCTGGCGCCGAAGGGCGTCCGGATCAACGCGGTGCACCCGACCAACGTCGACACGGACATGCTGTTCAACGAGGCGATGTTCCGCGCGTTCCGCCCCGACCTGGAAACCCCTGGCGTGGGCGACATCGAGCCGATCCTGACGGGCATGCACGCGCAGCCGGTGCCCTGGGTCAACGCCGACGACGTGTCGCACGCCGTGCTGTACCTCGCGTCGGACGAAGCCCGGTACGTGACCGGGATGCAGCTCCGCGTGGACGCGGGGATGGCGGCCAAAGCCGGTCGTTGAGCGCGATCGGACCGTGCGACCCCTAGGGGAGGGTAGGGGTGTGACGGACGATCGTCTAATACTAGCGTCGTAATCGGCGGAAACGTACTCCCTCCCAAAACTCTCCTGGGGGAATCCCTTGCGCACTCACGCGAACCTGACCGGTCCGGCGCACGAGGCCGCACAGGTCGGAGTGATCCACCACCTGCTGGACGAGGCGGTCGCCGAGGTGCCGCACGCTCGCGCGGTCACCGACTCCACCGGCTCCTGGACCTATCGGGAACTCGACCTGCACAGCCACGCGGCGGCCACGTGGCTGCGTGACCGAGGTGTGCGTCCCGGTGACCGCGTCGTGGTCCAGGCGGCCACGACCAGGCAGTTGGTCGGCCTGTTCTTCGGAGCCTCGCGGTGCGGCGCGGTGTTCGTGCCGCTGAACCCGACCATGAAGGCGTTCCACCTGTCCTCGGTGCTGGCGAACGCCGATCCGGTCTTGGTCGTCGGCGGGGACAACGCGGACCTCATGCGGAGCTGGACGAACGCCCCGGTGTCCGATGTGGACGACATGTGGGACGGCATCGCCCAGCTGGAAGGCGGTCGTGCGCCGGCGGAAGACGTCACCCCGGACCTGCTGGCCGCGCTCGTCTACACCTCGGGCAGCACCGCCGCGCCGAAGGCGGTGATGCTGCCGCACGCACAGGTCGTCTTCGCCACGCTGGCGCTGACCGACGCGCTCGGCTACCGCGCGGACGACGTCGTGTTCTGCCGGTTCCAGCTGTCGTGGGACTACGGCCTCTACAAGGTGCTGATGACGGCCGCCGCGCGGTGCGAGGTGGTGCTGGCCGGCGAGGAGTCCGACCTGGGCCTGCTGCGCCGCATGCGCGAGACCAACACCACCGTGCTGCCGATCGTGCCGTCGCTGGGCGGGATGATCGCCACCCTCGCCCGGCGCGAGGTGCGGCTCCCGCCGCTGCGGCTGATCACCAACACGGGTGCGGCCCTGTCGGCCGCGACCACCGACGCGCTGCGCGCGTGCTTCCGCGGCGTCCAGGTGGTGCGCCAGTTCGGCCAGACCGAGTGCAAGCGCATCACGGTCATGCCGCCGGACCAGGATCGCGACCGGCCGCTGTCGGTGGGCAAGCCCCTGCCCGGCACGACGGTCCGCATCCTGGACGCCGGCGGCGACGAGTCGCCGGTCGGCGAGATCGGCGAGATCGTCGTCTCGGGACCGCACGTCATGCCCGGCTACTGGCGTGCGCCGGAACTGACCGAGCGCACGTTCCGCCGTGACCGCGACACCGGCGAGCTGTGCCTGCACACCGGCGACTACGGGTTCTTCGACGACGACGGCTACCTGTACTTCACCGGCCGGCGCGACGACATGTTCAAGCGCAAGGGGATCCGGATGAGCACGGTCGAGATCGAGACGGCGGCGATGGACATCGCCGGCGTGCAGGCCGCCGCGGCCGTTCCGCCGGTGGACGCGCGCGACCTCGCGATCGTGGTGGCCGGCGACCTGGAACCCCACGTGGTGCTCAAGGAGCTGGCGACCCGGCTCGAACCGCAGAAGGTGCCCGCGTTCTGCCGGGTCGTCGACGCGGTTCCGCTGACCCAGCACGGCAAGAACTCCAGGCAGAGCCTGGTCGCGATGCTGGACGGGGGGAACGGGTGATCGACCACGCCACGCTGGCCGCGCGCTTCGGCACGCCGCTCTACGTCTACGACCTCGACGACGTCGAGGACGCCCGCGCACAGCTCTTCGACGCCTTGCCCGACGGGGTGGAGCTGTACTACGCGCTCAAGGCCAACCCGCACCCCGATCTCGTCCGCGCACTGCGCACGGGTTCCGGCCGGACGTGCCGGGCCGAGATCAGCTCCACCGGTGAGCTGGCCAACGCCCTGGCGGCCGGGTTCACCGGCGCCGAGTGCCTCTACACCGGTCCCGGCAAGACCGACGGCGAACTGCGGACCGCCCTGGCGCACGGCGTGCGCACGTTCTCCACCGACTCGGTGACCGACGTGCGCAGGGTCGGTCGGATCGCGGCGGAGAACGGAGTGGTGGCGGAATGCCTGCTGCGCATCAACAGCGCCACGGCCAGCGCCACCACGAGCATCAGGATGACAGGCACGCCGTCCCAGTTCGGCTTTGACGCCGAAGTACTCGGCGACGTGCTGCCCGACCTGCGCGCGGTCCACGGCGTGGAGGTCACCGGGATGCACTTCTTCCCGCTGAGCAACGCCCGCGACGAGCAGAGCCTCATCGGCGAGTTCCAGCACACCGTCGAACTGGCCGCGCAGCTGAAGCGGACCCACGGCCTGCCGGTGAGGTTCCTCGACATCGGCGGCGGCTTCACCATCCCCTATGGACAGTCGGGCCGGCGCGGCGAGTACCCGAAGCTGCGCGCCGAGCTGACCGCCACGCTCGACACCCACTTCCCCGACTGGCGGGACGGCGACCCGCGCATCGCCTGCGAGTCCGGGCGGTACCTGGTCGGCGGCAGCGGCACGCTGGTGGCCGAGGTGACCAACGTCAAGGTGAGCCGGGGACGCCGGTTCACCATCCTCGACGCCGGCATCAACACGTTCGGCGGCATGTCCGGCCTCGGCCGGCTGCTGCCGATCGCGGTCGAGCCGGACCGTCCCGGCACGGAGAAGTCGAGTCTCGTCGGCCCGCTGTGCACCCCCGGCGACATCCTCGGCCGCGAGATCAGCGTGCCGGAACTCGGGTCGGGAGACCTGGTCTCCATCCCCAACACGGGCGCTTACGGGCCCACCGCGAGCCTGCTCATGTTCCTGGGCAGGCCCGCACCCGCCGAGGTCGTCGTGCGGGGCGAAGAGGTCGTGTCGGTGTCCCGCATCGAGCACGAGCGCGTCTACGCGCTGGGCGACGGCCCCGCGGTACGCCAGTAGCGGCTGTCCACGCGTCAGGTGCCGCCCGGCTCCGGCGGGCAGCCGGGTCCGGGCACCTGCGCGCCCTGCTCACCGTAGGAGTTCAGCGTGTTCGAGAACAATCGTCCTCCCGCCGCGGTCCTGACCACCAGGCAGGGCGGAGACGCGCCGACCGGGCAATCCGCCACTGGGCTGACCCCTGCTGGGCTGACCCCTGCTGGGCGCCGGCTCGCCAAGGGCACCGTCGTGGTCACCACCACCGCCTCGGACGCGCACACCTGGAACCTGGTGTACCTCCAGGCACTCGTCGAGGAGTCGGGCTACGACGTGGTCAACCTCGGCCCGTGCGTGCCGGACGACCTCCTCGTCGACACCTGCCGCGAGGTGATGCCGTCCATGGTGGTGGTCAGCAGCGTGAACGGCCACGGCTACCAGGACGGCCTGCGGGTGATCGGGAAGCTGCGCGCCTGCCCGCTGCTGCTCGCCACCCCGGTCGTGATCGGCGGCAAGCTCGGCATCACCACCCACCTGGACGAAGCGCAGGTGGACAGGCTGGTCGAGGCGGGGTTCGACGCGGTGTTCCAGGACGGCGGCAACGGCCTCGACTTCCGGCGGTTCGTCGACTCCATCCCGGGCTCGACCCGGCGGCTGACCCGTGGCGTCGGGATCGGCATAGGAGTATGAGCGGCCGCCTGCCCGCGTCGACGCGGACCGACTTCGGCGAGCACGTCCGCCTGCTCGGCGCGGCGGGGAAGCTCGTGGTCCAGCCCAGGATGGGCGTCAGCGACCCGGCCCGGATGCGCGCCGGCCTGCTCGCCACCAGGAACGCCGTCGCCCACACGGCGGGCACGATCACCCTGGACAGCTATACGAGGGTGGGCGACCGCGAGGCCGTGGCCGTGGCGCTCGAAGGCGGCCTCGACCTCAACGGCTACCCCATCGTCGCGCACACCCCGGAGACGACGGCCGCTGTGCTCGACGGCGTGATGGGCCCGGACTTCCCCGTCCAGGTTCGCCACGGGTCGCCCGCGCCGCTCGCCATCTTCCGGGCCATGGCGGCGGCCGGGCTCGGCGCCACCGAGGGCGGGCCGGTGTCCTACTGCCTGCCCTACGGCCGCACCCCGCTGCACGAGGCGGTGGCCAACTGGGCGCGGTGCTGCGACTTCCTCGCCGCCACCGGAGAGTCGGGGCCGAGGCCCCACCTGGAGACGTTCGGCGGGTGCGTCATGGGTCAGCTGTGCCCGCCGAGCCAGCTGGTCGCGATGAGTGTGCTGGAGGCGTTGTTCTTCCACCAGCACGGCGTCCGGTCGGTGTCGGTGAGCTACGCCCAGCAGACCAACCCGGACCAGGACGTCGACGCGGTGCTGGCCCTGCGCAGGCTGTGCCGGGAACTGCTGCCGACGCCGACTTGGCACGTGGTGGTCTACACGTACATGGGCGTCTACCCGGCGACAGCGGCGGGCGCGTACCGGGTGCTCGGTAAGGCCGTGCAACTGGCGAGGGCCACCGGGGCCGAGCGGCTCATCGTCAAGACCGCGGCCGAGTCGGCGCGAATCCCGTCCTTCACCGAGAACGTCGCCGCGCTGGAGTACGCGGCCCGAGTCGCCGACAGGACGCCCGTCCGCATGCAAGGCGACGAGCAGGATTCCCAGGTGTACCAGGAGGCCCGTGCGATGGTGCACACCGCGCTCGACCTCAGTCACGACATCGGACGCGCCCTCCTCGCCGCGTTCCGGCGCGGCTTGTTGGACATCCCGTACTGCCTGCACCCCGACAACGCCCGCCGCACGCACGCCTACATCGACGAACGCGGCGCGCTGCGCTGGGCGGACACCGGGTCACTTCCCATCGCGCACCTCGTGGAGCGCGGCGAGCGCCGTGAGTTGTCGTCCGCGAGCCTCCTGGCGGACCTGAACCACGTGCGGACCGCGTTCGACCGCGCCCACTGGGACCCGGCCGAGCTGCACACCCCGCGCCGGCCGCGACTGCCGGGTTAAGGGCGTCTAGGGGTGGGTCGCCCCAGGTGCCCGGCCTACCGTCCGGAGTGGAAAACCAGTAACAGCAACGACTTCCCGTCCTGTACCGCCGTATCTTCGTGGAGTGCGCCGATGAGCGAGTCCGGAAACCAGGAAGCTGGCCGCACAGACCGGTCGGACGACACGGGGCGGCGGTCCGCACTGGTGCGCGGCCTCGCGGAGCTACCGGTGTCGGAGCAGCTGCGCGTGCTGCTCGACATGGTCGTGGAGCAGGCGACGGCCGCGCTGCGCAAAGCGCGTCCCGACACCGCGACGCCGCTCGACCCCGTCTCCGCGTTCCGCGACTCAGGGCTGGACTCGCTGGCGTTGGTCGACCTGCACCGCAGGCTGGGCGAGTCGACGGGGCTCGCCCTGCCGCCCACGGTCGCGTTCGACCACCCGACGGCCGAACGGCTGGCCGGACACCTGAGGGCCGAGCTGTTCGGCGAGGACGACGGCGCGCACGTGGCCATGGCGCCGCGGGCACGGGTGCACGACGACGACCCGATCGTCATCGTCGGGGTGGCGTGCCGGTTCCCGGGCGGCATCGAGTCGGCCGACGACCTGTGGCGGCTGGTGGCCGAGGGCGGCGAGGTGCTGTCGGACTTCCCCACCGACCGGGAGTGGGCCGTCGACACGATGTTCAACGCCGACCCGGACGCCGTCGGTAAGAGCTACGTGGACAAGGGAGGCTTCCTCGCCGGCGCCACGGACTTCGACGCGGACTTCTTCGGCATCAGCCCGCGTGAGGCGCTGGCGATGGACCCGCAGCAGCGGCTGGTGCTGGAGATCGCGTGGGAAGCGCTGGAGCGCACCGGCATCGATCCGACCTCGCTGCGCGGCAGCCGCACCGGTGTGTTCATCGGCGCCGAGGTGCACGAGTACGGCGTGCGGGTGCACGAGGCGCCCGAAGGCCTGGACGGCTACCTGATGACCGGCAACGCGCCGAGCGTCGCGTCCGGCCGGATCGCGTACGTGCTCGGGCTGGAAGGCGCCGCCGTCACGGTGGACACCGCGTGCTCCGGCTCGATCGTCTCGCTGCACCTCGCGGTGAACGCCCTGCGCCGTGACGAGTGCTCGCTCGCACTGGTCGGTGGCGTCACGGTGATGGGCAGCCCCGGCATGTTCACCGCGTTCAGCCGGCAGCGCGGCCTGGCCCCGGACGGCAGGGTCAAGGCGTTCGCGGACGCCGCCGACGGCACGGGCTTCTCCGAGGGCGTCGGCCTGCTGGTGGTCGAACGGCTGTCCGACGCACGCCGCAACGGGCACGCGGTGCTGGCGGTCGTGCGCGGCACGGCGATCAACTCCGACGGCGCGAGCAACGGCCTCACCGCGCCGAGCGGGTCCTCCCAGCGCAGGCTCATCCGCGAGGCGCTGGCCGACGCCGGCTACGGTCCCGCCGAGGTCGACGTGGTCGACGCGCACGGCACCGGCACCCGGCTGGGCGACCCGATCGAGGCGCAGGCGATCCTGGCCACCTACGGGCAGGACCGCCCGGACGACCGGCCGCTGTGGCTGGGCTCGGTCAAGTCCAACCTCGGCCACACCCAGGCGGCGGGCGGCGTCGCCAGCCTGATCAAGATGATCCAGTCCATGCGCCACGGCGTGCTGCCGAAGACCCTGAACGTGGACGCGCCGACGTCCAACGTGGACTGGGACGCCGGCAACGTGCGGCTGCTCACCGAGCCGATCCCCTGGGAGCGCCGGGAACACCCCCGGCGCGCGGGGATCTCCGCGTTCGGCATCAGCGGCACCAACGCGCACGTGATCATCGAGGAGCCGCCGGTCCAGGCCGAGTCCGCCGTCGAGGAGGACCCCACCCCGAACGCGGTCACGCCGTTGGTCCTGTCGGCCAAGAACTCCGACGCCCTGCGGGCCCTCGCCTCCGGGGTCCTGCCGCTGGTGGAGCGGGAGCGTCCGCTCGACATGGCGTTCTCGCTGGTCACCACCCGGGCCTGCCTGAACCGCCGTGCCGTCGTGATCGCCGACGACCCCGCGTCGCTCGCCCAAGGCCTGGCCGCGCTCGCGGAAGGGCGCGAGGCGCCGCAGGTCGTGCACGGCGAGTCGGACGGCGGCCGGTTCGCGGTGCTGTTCACCGGCCAGGGCAGCCACCGCGTGCGGATGGGGATGTCGTTGTGCGACGCGCACCCGGTGTTCGCGGACGCCCTGGACGAAGCCATCGGACACCTGGACCCGCTGCTCGACGAGTCGTTGTGGGACGTGCTCGAAGCCGAGGAGGGCTCGGCCCACGCCGCCCTGCTCGACCGCACCGCCTACACCCAGCCCGCGCTGTTCGCCGTGGAGGTCGCGCTCTACCGGCTGCTGGAGTCGTGGGGCGTCCGCCCGGACTACGTGGCCGGCCACTCGATCGGCGAGCTGGCCGCCGCCCACGTCGCCGGTGTGCTGTCCCTCGCCGACGCGGCCACCCTCGTCGTGGCACGCGGCAGGCTGATGCAGGAGCTGCCCGGGGGCGGCGCGATGGTCGCCGTGCGGGCCACCGAGGAGGAGGTCGCCGAGTTCGTCGGTGACGCCGCCGACGTGGGCATCGCCGCCGTGAACGGGCCGGAAGCCGTGGTGGTGTCCGGCGCCGAGGAGCCCGTGCTCCGGATCGAGGCGCTGTTGCGGGAGCGGGGGAGGAAGACCAAGCGGCTGCGGGTGAGCCACGCCTTCCACTCGCCGCTGATGGAGCCGATGCTCGACGGTTTCCGCCGGGTCGCGCGGGTCCTGACCTACTCGCCGCCGCGGCTGCCGATCATGTCCACGGTGACCGGCGCGCTCGTGTCGCCGGACGACGTGTGCTCCCCGGACTACTGGGTGGACCACGTGCGCAAGGCCGTCCGCTTCGCCGACGCGGTCACCGCGCTGGCCGGGCTCGGCGTCGGCACGTTCCTCGAACTGGGCCCGGACGCGGTGCTCACCGCGATGGGCCGCGAGTGCCTGCCCGACGCGGTGTTCCTACCGACCCTGCGCCGCGACCGGGACGAGGCCCGCGAGGTGGTCACCGCGACGGCCGCCGCGCACGTGCGGGGAGTCCGGGTGGACTGGGCCGCGCTGTTCGCCGGCCGCCACCCCCGGCGGGTCGACCTGCCGACGTACCCGTTCCAGCGGCGGCGCTTCTGGCTCACCGCCGGGCGTGCCACCGGTGACGTCTCCGGTCTGGGTCTGGCCGAGGCACGCCACCCGTTGCTCGGCGCTGTCGTGCCACTGGCCCGCGACGGCGGTGTGGTGCTCACCGGTCGCATCTCGACCCGTTCCCAGCCGTGGCTGGCCGACCACGTGATCGCGGGATCGGCCCTGCTGCCCGGCACCGCGTACGTGGAACTGGCGTTGCGCGCGGGCGACGAGGTCGGCTGCGGCGTGGTGGAGGAGCTGACCCTCCGGACCCCGCTCGTCCTGCCGTCGACCGGCGGTGTGTCGGTGCAGGTCGTGGTCGGGTCCGCGGACCCGGACGGGCGGCGCGAGGTCGAGCTGTACTCCCGGCCGGACGACGCGGACGAGGACGCGGAGTGGGAGCGGCACGCGGTGGGCGTGCTCGCGGTGGGTGCGCTGGAGGCGGGAGGTGAAGCCCTGGCGGACTGGTCGGGCCAGTGGCCACCGCCGGACGCGGCCCCCGTCGACGTCTCGGCGCTCTACTCGGACCTGGAGACCCAGGGTTACCGGTACGGCCCGGCCTTCCAGGGGCTGCGCGCGGTGTGGACGCGGGACGGGGAGGTGTTCGCGGAGGTCGCGCTGCCGGAGTCGATGGCCTCCGAGGCCACCGACTTCGGCCTGCACCCGGCGCTGCTCGACGCGGTCCTGCACGCCACCGACTACGCCGAGTCGGTCCAGGCGTCCGCGGTGCGGCTGCCGTTCGCCTGGACCGGCGTCACCCTGCACGCCTCGGGCGCTGCCGCGCTGCGCGTGCGGATCAAGGCGGTCGGGAACGACGCGTTCTCCCTCGCCCTGGCCGACCGGACGGGCGCCCCGGTCGCGGAGATCGGGGAGTTCCGGCTCCGCGAGATCACCGGCGGACCGGGTCGCACCGAACTGCCCTACCACGTCCAGTGGGTGCCGATGCCCGTCCCGACCCCGGTGGGGACGTGGGCCGAGCTGACCTACGACCTGGACGCGCCGGCGTCCGGCGAGATCCCCGACACCGTGGTCGTGCGGATCACCGGTGGTGGCGGTGACGTGCCTGCCGCCGTGCGTGCCACGACCCACCGCACGCTCACGCTGCTGCGGACCTGGCTGGCCGACGACCGGTTCGCCCGGTCGACGCTGGCGGTCGTCACGTCCGGTGCGGCCGGCCCGGGGCTCACCGACCTGGGCGCGGCGCCGGTCTGGGGACTCGTGCGCGCGGCCCAGGCGGAACACCCCGGCCGGTTCGCGCTCGTGGACAGCGCCGACCTCGAAGCCGCCGCGGCCGCCGTGGCGTCCGGTGAACCCGAATCGGCCGTGCGCGGTGGCGAATTCCTCGTGCCGAGGCTGGCGCGGGTCACCACCGCGGGCACCCGACCCGCTTGGCCGTCCGAGGGCACGGTCCTCATCACCGGTGGCACCGGCGGTATCGGCGCGCTCGTCGCCCGGCACCTCGTGGCCGAGCACGGCGTGCGCGACCTCGTGCTGACCAGCAGGCGTGGTACCGACGCACCAGGGGCGCACGACCTCGTCGCCGAGCTGACCGAGGCCGGCGCCAGGGTCGGCGTGGTCGCCTGCGACAGCTCCGACCGTGAAGCGGTGACCGGTCTGGTCGCCGGTGTCGCGGACCTCGCCGCGGTGGTGCACGCCGCGGGTGTGCTGGACGACGGCCTGATCGACACCTTGGACGCGAACCGGCTCGACACCGTGCTCGCGCCCAAGGCCGACGGCGCCTGGTACCTGCACGAGGCGTGCCGTGACGTCTCCGCCTTCGTGCTCTTCTCGTCCACCGCGGGCTTCCTCGACGGCGCGGGCCAGGGCAACTACGCCGCCGCGAACGTCTTCCTCGAAGCGCTCGCGGCCCACCGCCGCGCCGAAGGACTGCCGGCCACTGCGGTCGCGTGGGGCCTGTGGCCGGACACCGGCATGGCCGAGGGCCTCGACGCCGCCGCCATCGGCCGCATCCGACGCCTGGGTCTCGAAGTGCTGGACGCGGGGGAGAACCTCCGCCTGCTCGACGTGGCGGTGGCCGGTGAGGTGCCGGCCGTGGTCCCCGTGCGCTTCGACCGTGCGGCGCTGCGCGACCGTGCCGACCTGCCGCACGTCCTGCGTGGGCTGGTCCGCGCACCCGCGCGACGTGGAGCCGGCACGGCCGCTCCGGTCGAGTTGTCGCGTACCGAGCAGTTGGCCGCACTCCCCCCGGCAGACCGCGAGGAGGCGGTGCTCACCCTGGTCCGCGGTGAGGTGGCCGCCGTGCTCGGCCACGACGGACCCGACGCCATCGCACCGGGCCGCGCGTTCGGCGACATCGGCTTCGACTCGCTGGCCGCCGTCGAACTGCGCAACCGGCTGAACACCGCCACCGGACTGCGGCTCAGCGCCACGCTCGTGTTCGACTACCCGACGCCCGCCGCGCTGAGCCTGCACATCGCGGACAAGCTGGGCGGATCGGCCCCCGTGGTCGCCGCGCCGGTCGTCACCGAGGGCAGCGCCGACGAGCCGATCGCGATCGTCGGCATGGCGTGCCGCTACCCGGGCGGGGTCACCTCGCCCGAGGACCTGTGGCAGCTGGTCTCCGAAGGCCGCGACGTCATCACGTCCTTCCCGACCGACCGCGGCTGGCCGCGCGACCTGTACGACGCCGAGCAGGGCAAGCCGGGCAAGAGCTACTCCGACTCGGGCGGCTTCCTGCACGACGCGGCCGACTTCGACCCGGCGTTCTTCGGCATCAGCCCCCGCGAGGCGCAGGCCATGGACCCCCAGCAGCGGCTGCTGCTGGAGATCTCCTGGGAGGTGTTCGAACGGGCGGGCATCGACCCCCGTTCGCAGCGCGGCAGCCGCACCGGTGTCTTCGCCGGCGTGATGTACCACGACTGGGGCAGCCGGCTCGGCGCCGTGCCGGAGGAGTACGCGGCCTACCTCGGCAACGGCAGCCTGGCCAGCGTCGTCTCCGGCCGCGTCGCGTACGTGCTCGGCCTCGAAGGACCCGCGATCACCGTCGACACGGCGTGCTCGTCGTCCCTGGTGGCCATGCACTGGGCGATCCAGGCCTTGCGCCAAGGGGAGTGCGGGCTCGCGCTCGCCGGCGGCGTGACCGTGATGTCCACACCGGACACGTTCACCGACATGAGCAGGCAACGCGGCCTGGCCGCCGACGGCCGGTGCAAGTCCTTCGCGGGCGCGGCGGACGGCACGGGCTGGGGCGAGGGTGCGGGCGTGCTGCTGCTGGAACGGCTGTCGGACGCCCGGCGCAACGGCCGCCGCATCCTCGGCGTGATCCGGGGCAGCGCGGTCAACCAGGACGGCGCCTCCAACGGCCTGACGGCTCCGAACGGGCCGTCGCAGCAACGCGTCATCGCCCAGGCGCTCGCAGCGGCGGGTGTGTCCGCCGCCGACGTGGACGTCGTCGAGGGCCACGGCACCGGCACGACCCTCGGTGACCCGATCGAGGCACAGGCGCTGCTCGCGACCTATGGCCGGGAACGCCCCGCCGAGGACGCGCCGCTGCTGCTCGGCTCGATCAAGTCGAACATGGGCCACACCCAGGCCGCCGCCGGCGTCGCGGGCGTGATCAAGATGGTGCAGGCCATGCGGCACGGCGTCGTCCCGCCCACCCTGCACGTGGACGAGCCGTCACCGCAGGTGGACTGGGACTCCGGCGCGGTCGCGCTGGTGACCGACGCCCGTCCCTGGCCGGACCGCGGCCGACCGCGCTGCGCCGGGGTGTCGTCCTTCGGCATCAGCGGCACCAACGCGCACCTGATCCTCGAACAGGCGCCCGAGAGCACGTCCGCCCCGGCCGGCGCGGTGGCGCCGGTCGAGCCGTGGGTCCTGTCCGCGCACACCCCCGAAGCCCTGATCGCCCAGGGCCGGCGGGTGCGGGAGGCGGTCGAGTCCCTGGACGACGAACGACTCGCCGCCGTGGGCCGGACGCTGGCCACCGCCCGTGCGGCCCTGGAGCACCGCGCCGTGGTGATCGGCGGCGACCGGGAGGAACTGCTCGCCGGTCTGGACGCGCCGACCGTCGTGGACCGCGTCCGGGAGGGGAAGACCGCGTTCCTCTTCACCGGCCAGGGTTCCCAGCGCATCGGCATGGGCCGCGACCTGCACCGCGACCACCCGGTCTTCGCCCGTGCCTTCGACGCGGCCGTCTCCGAGCTGGACCGCTGGTCCGACCGGCCGCTGCGCGAGGTCGTCTGGGGTGACGACCGGGAACTGCTCAACAGGACCGACTTCGCCCAGACCGCGTTGTTCGCCGTCGAAGTGGCGCTGTTCCGCCTGCTGGAGAGCTGGGGCGTGCGCCCCGACCTCCTGGCCGGCCACTCGATCGGCGAACTGGCCGCCGCGCACGTCGCCGGCGTGATGGACCTGGCCGACGCGGCACGGCTGGTCGCCGCACGCGGCAGGCTGATCCGTTCGCTGCCCGAGGGCGGCGCGATGGTCGCCGTGCGTGCGACCGAGGCCGACGTGACCCCGCTGCTCGGTGACGGGGTGGACCTGGCCGCCGTCAACGGGCCGTCCTCCGTCGTCCTGTCCGGACCCCGGGAGGCCGTGTCCCCGGTCGCCGACCTGCTGGCGTCGAAGGGGCACAAGACCACCTTCCTGGCGGTCTCGCACGCCTTCCACTCCGCGTCCGTGGAGCCCGTCCTGGCCGAGTTCGGCGCGGTCGCCCGGAGCGTGTCCTACGCACCGCCCACCATCCCGATCGTGTCGACCGTGACCGGACTGCTCGCCTCCGCGGAGGAGTTGACGTCACCGGAGCACTGGGTGCGGCACGTGCGGCAGACCGTGCGCTTCGCGGACGGCATGGCGCACCTGCTCTCGCGCGGCGTGCGGACCTTCGTGGAGATCGGACCGGACGCGGTGCTGTCCGCCATGGGCGCGAGCTGCGCGGACGGCGTCGAGGACGACACCGCGTTCGTCCCGTTGACGCAGAAGGACCGCCCGGAAGGGCGCACGCTCGTCACCGGGCTCGGCCGGTTGCACGCCCGTGGCCACGCGGTGGACTGGGACGCGTTCTTCGGCGAGCGCGGCGACTGGGTCGACCTGCCCACCTACGCCTTCCAGCGCAAGCGCTACTGGCTCGACGCCGCCCGGACCGACGGCGATGTCGGCGCGGCGGGCCTGTCCCCGGTCAGCCACCCGATGCTGGCGGCGGTCCTGCCGGAGCCGGAGTCCGGCGGTGTCGTGCTCACCGGCCGGCTGTCCGAGAGCGGCCAGCCGTGGATCACCGACCACCGGGTGCTCGGCACGGTCCTGCTGCCGGGAACCGGTTTCGTGGAACTCGCCGTGCGTGCCGCCGACGAGGTGGGCTGCGCCGGCGTCGAGGAGCTGACGCTCCAGCACCCGTTGGTCCTGCCGGACGGCGGCGCGCTCGCGGTGCAGGTCGTGGTCGGCTCCGCCGGGGACGGCGGCAGGCGGACCCTCGCGGTCTACTCGCGGCCGGAGGACTCCGACACCGAGTGGACCAGGCACGCGACCGGATCGCTGGTCCCCGACCCGGTCCCGCCCGGCGCCGACCTCACCGAGTGGCCCCCGCCCGGCGCGACGCCGGTTCCCGTCGAAGGGGTGTACGAGCGGCTGGTCGGGCGCGGATACGGCTACGGGCCGGCGTTCCAGGGCCTCAAGGCGGTGTGGCGGCGCGGTGAGGACGTCTTCGCCGAGGTGGCCCTGCCCGAGCACGCCCGCGCCGACGCCGCCCGCTTCGGCCTGCACCCCGCGCTCCTCGACGCCGCCATGCACGGTGATCTGGTCGACGCGCGGGGCGAGAGCTCCGGCGACACGCTGTTGCCGTTCTCGTGGAACGGGGTGACGCTGCACGCGTCGGCCGCCACCGCGCTGAGGGTGCACCTGCGCCGGGTCCGAGGTGACGAGCTGTCCTCGCTGTTCGTCGCCGACGAGACCGGCAACCCGGTCGCCACCGTCCGGTCGCTGGTGTCCCGGCCGGTGTCGGCGGACCAGCTCGTGTCCGACACCGCGCACGACGACCTGCTGCGCGTCCAGTGGCAGCACCGGTTCACCACGCTCGTCCCGGCCGGGGAACTCCCGGAGCTGTCCGCGGCCCTGGCCGAGGTGCCCGACTTGGTCCGGTACACCGTGCCCGCGCCGACCACGGCGGACGTCCCGGCTGCGGTGCGCGAGGTGGCCGACGCCGTTCTGGCGGTCGTGCGGACCTGGTTGTCCGACGAGCGGTTCGCCGCCGCACGCCTGGTCGTCGTGACCAGGGAAGCCGTTGCCACGTCAGGGGAAGAGCGCCCGAACCTGGCCCACGCCCCGGTGTGGGGACTCGTGCGCGCCGCCGAAGCGGAGAACCCCGGCCGGTTCGTCCTCGTGGACACCGACGACGAGTCCGCCGGCCTCGTTCCGGCCGCCGCGGCGACCGGAGAACCGGAACTCGCGTTGCGGGGTGGTTCGGCCCGCGTGCCGCGCCTGGTCCGGAGCCGGTCCACGGGCGAAGCCCGGCCGTGGCGGCCCGGCGGATCGGTGCTGGTGACCGGCGGCACCGGCGGACTCGGCGCTCTCGTGGCACGTCACCTGGTCGTCCGGCACTCCGTCCGCCGTCTGGTGCTCACCAGCAGGCGTGGTCCGGACGCGCCCGGCGCGCAGCCGCTCCTGGCCGAACTCCGCGAACTCGGCGCCGACGTGACGATCGCCGCCTGCGACGTGGCCGACCGCGCCGCGCTCGCCGGGTTGCTCGACTCGGTCACCGACCTGTCCGCCGTGGTCCACGCGGCGGGCACCGCCGACAACGCCCTGGTGGGAGAGCTGACCCCGGAGCAGGTCGACGGGGTGCTCGCGCCGAAGGTCGACGCCGCCTGGCACCTGCACGAGCTGACCAGCGGGCTGGACCTGGACGCGTTCCTGGTGTTCTCGTCCGCCGGCGGCATGGTGCTGGCGGCGGGCCAGGCGAACTACGCCGCGGCGAACGTCTTCCTGGACGCGCTGGCCTCCCACCGCCACGCCGGAGGCCTGCCCGCGACCGCGCTGGCGTTCGGCATGTGGCACCACGACACCGGACTCGGCCGGATCGCCGACGCGGACCTCGACCGGATGCGGCGGCTCGGCATGCCCGCGCTGTCGGTCGAGCGGGGTCTCGCCCTGTTCGACGCGGCCCTCACCGCCGAGGACTCCGTGGTGGTGCCGCTGCGGGTCGACGCGGCGGCGCTGAAGTCGCGCGCCGACGAGATCCCCGCGCTGCTGCGCGGTTTCGCCCGGACGCCCGGCCGCACCACGGCCAGGACCGCCGAGGTGGGCAACGGGTTGGCCGCCCGGCTCACCGGCCTGAGCCCCGCCGAACGCGACCGCCTCCTCCTCGACCTGGTCCGCACGCACGTGGCCGCGGTGCTCGGCCACGGTGGTCCCGAGTCGGTCGAGCCGCGGCGCGCGTTCTCCGAGCTGGGCTTCGACTCGCTCGCCGCGGTGGAGCTGCGCAACGCGCTGACCGGCGCCACCGGCGTGCGACTGCCCGCGACCATGGTGTTCGACCACCCGACGTCACAGGCGGTGGCGGACCTGTTGTGGAGCAAGGTGTCCACCGACGCGGTCGCGCCCCCGGTTCCCGTCGCCTCGGAGACCGCCTCGGACAGCGCAGCGGACGACGACCCGATCGCCATCGTCGGCATCAGCTGCCGGTTCCCCGGCGGGGTCGGCTCCCCGGAAGACCTGTGGCGGCTGGTCGCCGACGGCGTCGACGCGATCGGCGAGTTCCCGGCCGGCCGAGGCTGGGACATCGACGCGATCTACCAGCCGGAACCGGGCACACCCGGCAAGACGTACACCCGCGAAGGGGGTTTCCTGCACGACGCGGCCGAGTTCGACCCGGAGTTCTTCGGCATCATGCCGCGTGAGGCGTTGGCCATGGACCCGCAGCAGCGGCTGCTGCTGCAAGGCGCGTGGGAGGTCTTCGAGCGGGCCGGCATCGACCCGGCGTCGGTGCGCGGCAGCCGGACCGGCGTCTACGTCGGGATCATGTACCACGAGTACGGCAGTCGGGCCGGTCAGGTGTCTGACGACCTCGCCGCCTACGTGGGCAACGGCAGCGCGGGCAGCATCGCGTCCGGCCGGGTCGCCTACGCGCTCGGGCTGGAGGGACCGGCCGTCACGGTCGACACGGCGTGCTCGTCGTCGCTGGTCGCGCTGCACATGGCCTGTCAGGCGGTGCGCGGCGGCGAGGTGGAGATGGCGATCGCCGGCGGCGTGACCGTCATGCCGACGCCGGACATCTTCGTCGACTTCAGCCGCCAGCGCGGACTGGCCGCGGACGGCCGCTGCAAGGCGTTCGCCTCGGCCGCGGACGGCACGGGCTGGTCGGAGGGCATGGGCCTGCTCCTGGTCGAACGGCTGTCCGCGGCGCGTCGCAACGGCCACCCGGTGCTGGCGCTCGTGCGGTCGTCCGCGATCAACCAGGACGGCGCCTCCAACGGCCTCACCGCGCCGAACGGCCCGTCGCAGCAGCGCGTCATCGCCCAAGCGCTCGCCGCGGGCGGCTTGACCACGCAGGACGTCGACGCGGTCGAGGGCCACGGCACCGGTACGCGGCTCGGTGACCCGATCGAGGCGCAAGCGCTGCTCGCCACCTACGGCCAGAACCGGACCGAACCGCTCTGGTTGGGCTCGATCAAGTCGAACATCGGCCACGCGCAGGCGGCGGCGGGCGTCAGCGGCGTGATCAAGACCGTGCTGGCGCTGCGCAACGGCGTGCTGCCCAAGACCCTGCACGTGGACGAACCGTCCGCTCAGGTCGAGTGGGACAGCGGCAACGTCCGGCTGCTCAGCGAGGCCCGCGAGTGGCCCGACACCGGCCGCCCGCGCCGGGCCGGCGTCTCGTCGTTCGGGCTCAGCGGCACCAACGCCCACATCATCCTGGAACAGGCGCCCGACCCGGCCGAGCCCGTCGCGGAACCGGCCGTCCACCTGCCCGTCGTCCCGCTGCCCGTGGTCCCGCTGCCGGTCGCGGCGAACTCCGCCGAGGCCCTGCGGGCACAGGCCGCCAGGCTGGCCGCGCACCTGCGCGAGTCCGACCTGCTCGACACCGCGTTCTCCCAGGCGACCACCCGTGCCGCTTTGGAACACCGCGCGGTGGTCACGGCGGCGGACCGCGACTCGGCATCGGCGGCCTTGGACGCGCTCGCGGCCGGCCACCCCACCCCCGACACGGTCGTCGGCACGGCGAAGTCCACCGCGTTGCTCGCGGGGATGTTCACCGGCCAAGGCGCGCAGCGGATCGGGATGGGCCGGGACCTGCACGAGGCGTTCCCCGTCTTCGCCAGGGCGTTCGACGCCGTGGTGGCGGAACTGGACGTCCACCTGAGGGCGCCGTTGCGCGAGGTGGTGTGGGGCGACGACCAAGCGGTGCTGGACCGCACCGAGTTCGCCCAGCCCGCGCTCTTCGCGGTCGAGGTGGCACTGGCCCGGCTGTTCGAGTCCTGGGGCGTCGTCCCGGACTTCCTGGTCGGGCACTCGATCGGTGAACTCACGGCCGCGCACGTGTCCGGCGTGTGGTCGCTCGCCGACGCCGCACGGGTCGTGGCCGCACGCGGTCGCCTGATGCAGGCGCTCCCGCCCGGTGGCGCGATGCTGGCCGTCGCGGCGACCGAAGCGGAAGTGCTGCCGCTGTGCGGCGACCGGGTGGGCGTCGCGGCGGTCAACGGCCCCACGTCGGTCGTGCTGTCGGGTGCCGAGGACGAGATCGCGGAGATCGCCGCCCGGTTCCGGGAGGACGGCCGCAGGGTGAGGCAGCTGGCCGTGTCGCACGCGTTCCACTCGCCCCTCGTCGAGCCGGTGCTCGCCGAGTTCGGCGCGGTGCTGGCCGGCGTCGCGTTCGGCGAGCCGCGCATCCCGATCGTCTCGACGGTGACGGGGGAGGTGCTGCGGGAGTGGGCCGACCCCGGCTACTGGGTGCGTCAGATCCGGGAACCCGTCCGGTTCGCCGACGCCCTGGCGGCGCTGGGCCGTGCCGGCGCCGGCACGTTCCTGGAACTCGGTCCGGACGGTGTGCTCAACGCCCTGGGCCAGGAGGCGGTCACGGCCACCTTCGTCGCCGCGCAGCGCAAGGACCGGCCGGAGCAGGCCGCGCTGGTGGACGCGGTCGGCCGACTGCACGCCACCGGCACGCCGGTCGACTGGTCGGCGTTGTTCGCGGGCCGTGGCGCGAACCGGGTCGACCTGCCCACCTACGCGTTCGAGCGGCACTCGTTCTGGCTGCTGCCCGCGCCGCACGTCGACGAGTCCGGCACCGGTCACCCGTTGCTGACGTCGGTGATCGAGCTGCCGGAGTCCGACTCGGTCGTGCTCACCGGCCGCGTGTCGACGTCGACCCACCCCTGGGTGGCCGACCACACCGTGCTCGGCGGCGTCCTGCTGCCCGGCACCGCGCTGGTCGACCTCGCGGTCCGCGCGGGCGACGAAGTCGGGTGCGGCACGCTGGACGAACTGGTGCTGGAGGCGCCGGTCGTGCTGCCCCCACGGGGTGGACTCGCCCTGCGGGTCGTGGTCGACGCGCCGGACGCGGACACCCGTCGCCCGGTCCGCGTCTACGCGCGGCCCGAAGACAGCCAGGTCGGGTGGACACGACACGCCGCGGGCGTGCTGGCGGCCACCACGCCGCCGGACGCGGACCTGAAGGAATGGCCGCCGGTCGGTGCGATGCGGCTGTCGCTCGACGACGCCTACGACCGGCTGCTGGAACGGGGCTACGCCTACGGCCCGGCCTTCCGGTGCCTGCGTGCCGCCTGGCGTTCCGGTGACGACCTGTACGCCGAGGTCGCGTTGCCGGACGACGTCGACCCGGCCGGGTACGGACTCCACCCGGCCCTGCTGGACGCCGCGAGCCACGTGGACCTGCTCGCCGACGGCGCGGCCGGCGGCACGGTGCTGCCGTTCTCCTGGCACGGGGTCACGCTCCACGCGGCCGGTGCTTCAGCCCTGCGGGTCCACCTGGGCCGCATCCGGGGCAGTGGGACCACGTCGTTGCGGGTGGCCGACATGTCCGGGATGCCCGTGGCCACCGTGGCGCGCCTGGTGGCCCGGCCGATGACCGCCGTGGCCCGGACGGAGTCGCTGTACCGGACCGCGTGGCGGCCCTTCACCCTGCCCGACCAGGCAGGGGACCACGACGTCCACCGCGTCACCACGCCCGGTGGTCACCTCCCGGAGGTGGCCCGTGAGGTGACCACCGACCTCCTCGACGTCGTCCGCACGTGGCTCGCCGACGACACCACCGCCAAGCTCGTGGTCGTGACCCGGCACGCGGTCGCGGTGACCGGCGACGAGGCGGTGGACCTGGCGCAGGCGCCGGTGTGGGGCCTGGTCCGGGCCGCGCAGGCCGAGCGACCCGGGCGGATCGTGCTGGTCGACACCGATGGCACGGCCGAGTCCGAAGCCGCCATCGCGCTCGCCGCTTCCGGGGCTGAAGCGGAAGTCGCCCTGCGGTCCGGGGAGGCGACCGTGCCGAGGCTGACGACGGCGGACTCGCCCGTCACGGATGTCTCGTGGGATCCCGGCGGCACCGTGCTCGTCACCGGCGGAACCGGCGGGCTCGGCGCCCGGCTGGCCGCCCACCTGGTCACCGAGCACGGCGTCCGCCACCTCGTGCTGACCAGCCGGAGGGGCGCCGACGCGCCGGGTGCGTCCGACCTCCGGGCGGAGCTGACCGCCCTGGGCGCCGAGGTCACGCTCGCCGCCTGCGACGTGACCGACCGGGACGCGATGGCCGACGTGATCACGGCCATCCCGGCCGAGCACCCCCTCCGCGCCGTGGTGCACGCCGGGGGCGTCGTGGACGACGGCGTGCTCGACTCGCTCACCCCGCAACGGCTCGACGCGGTGCTGCGGCCGAAGATCGACGGGGCGTGGCACCTGCACGAGCTGACCCGTGACCTGGACCTGACGGCGTTCGTGCTGTTCTCCTCCACCACCGGCCTGATCGACAACGCGGGGCAGGCGAACTACGCGGCAGCGAACGTCTTCCTGGACGCCCTGGCCCACCACCGCCACGAACGAGGGCTGCCGGCGCTGTCGCTGGCCTGGCACCTCTGGGCCGGCGACGGCATGGGGGCCCAGCTGGACGAAGCCGTGTTCGAGCGGCAGCGGCGGATCGGGATGCCGGCCCTGGCCCCGGAGCAGGGACTGGCCCTGTTCGACGCGGCGATGGCGCTCGACGCCCCGGTGATCGTGCCCCTGCTCCTCGACCTCCCCGCCGTGGCCGCCGCCGGCGCTCCACCGCTGCTGAGCGACCTCGTCAAGGGCGTGGTCGTCAGGCCGACGCGGATGGCCGCGGCGTCGGCCCCGGCCGAGCACCTGCCGAGCCTGCTCGAACGGCTGGCCCCGCTCTCCACCGACCGCCGGGCACGCCTGGTGCTCGACGTGGTGCGCGACCACGTCGCCGCGGTGCGCCACGCCCAGGTCCACGAGATCGACTCGGACAAGGGGTTCACCGAGCTGGGCCTGGACTCCCTGGCCGCGATCGAGTTGCGCAACCGGCTCGCCGAGACGACGGACCTGCGGCTGTCCGCCACGATGATGTTCGACTACCCGACCCCGGCCACCCTGGCCGAGCACCTGCTGGAGGAGCTGGCCGACGAACTGCCGGACAACCCGGCCGTGGACGCCGACGACGACGAGATCAGGTTGCTGCTGCGGGACATCCCGCTGGACAGCCTGCGCGACGCCGGGCTGCTGGACGCGTTGCTCGAACTGGCCGACCGGAGTCCGCGACCGCCGGTGAACGGCGGCACGGGCAGCATCGACGACCTCGTGCGCGCCGCGCTCGCCGTCACGGACTGAGGAGGACGACGTGGAGACATCCCTGGACCAGGTGGTCGAGGCGCTGCGCAAGTCCGTGGCGGACAACGAACGGCTGCGGGAACGCGTGTCCCGGCTGGAGGAGCCGATCGCGATCGTCGGGATGGCGTGCCGCTTCCCCGGCGGCGTCGAGTCGCCGGACGACCTGTGGCGGTTGGTCGCGGAAGGCCGGGACGCGGTGACCGGGTTCCCGACCGACCGCGGCTGGGACGTCACCGGGCTCTACGACCCCGAGCCGGGCACACCGGACAAGATCATCACCAGGGAGGGCGCGTTCCTGCACGACGTGGCCGACTTCGACGCCGAGCTGTTCGGCATCTCACCGCGCGAGGCGCGGGAGATGGACCCGCAGCAACGGGTCCTGCTGGAGACGGCGTGGCAGGCGTTCGAGAGCGCCCGGATCGACCCGCTGTCGCTCAACGGCAGCAAGGTCGGGGTGTTCACCGGCGTGATGTACCACGACTACCGGGGCGCGGACGGCGGCGGGAGCCTGGTCAGCGGGCGCGTCGCGTTCACGTTCGGCTTGCGGGGTCCTGCGGTGTCGGTGGACACGGCCTGCTCCTCGTCCCTGGTCGCGCTGCACCTCGCCGTCCAGGCGGTGCGGTCGGGGGAGTGCCCGATGGCGCTCGCCGGCGGGGTCACCGTGATGGCGACGCCGGAGACCTTCCAGTACTTCAGCCGGCAGCGCGGCCTGGCGCCGGACGGCCGCTGCAAGTCCTTCGCCGCCGCCGCGGACGGCACGGGGTGGGGGGAGGGCTGCGGGCTCCTGCTGGTGGAACGCCTGTCGGACGCGGAGCGCAACGGGCACCAGGTGCTCGCGGTGGTGCGTTCGTCGGCCACCAACCAGGACGGCGCGTCCAGCGGCATCACCGCACCGAACGGTCCCGCGCAGCAGCGCGTCATCCGCGACGCCCTGGCCGAGGCGGGGCTCGCGGCGGCCGACGTCGACGCCGTGGAGGCACACGGCACCGGAACCCGCCTAGGTGACCCCATCGAGGCGCAGGCACTGTTGGCCACCTACGGCAGCGACAAGGCGCGCACAACACCGCTGATGCTCGGCTCGATCAAGTCCAACCTGGGGCACACGCAGGCGGCGGCCGGTGTCGCCGGGGTCATCAAGGTGGTCATGGCGATGCGGAACGGCGTGCTGCCCAAGACCCTCCACGTGGACCAGCCGACCCCTCAGGTGGACTGGGCCGCAGGTGGGGTCGAGTTGCTCACCACCGCCAGGGCGTGGCTGCGGGCGGGCCGGCCCAGGCGGGCCGGCGTGTCGTCGTTCGGCATCAGCGGCACCAACGCGCACGTGATCATCGAGGAACCTCCTGCCGCCTGAGGGCGATCGAGCGAGCGGTGGCCGGCCGACTTGCCGGCCGCCGTGCCCGGATTCGGGCACGGCGGTCCACCCCCCGGACGGGTTCAGGCGCCTGGGTCTCCGGTCCGGCCGATGATCCACCGGGTGAGGGTGTCGAGGTAGCCGGGCGCCAGGTGCGTGCCGCCGTCGGTCCGGACGCGGTGGTCGGCGCCGGGGAAAACCTCGACGGTCAGCGTCGCCCGGCTGTCGCGGTGGCGGTGGCAGGCGGCGGCGGTGAACAGGTGAACGCTGTCGGCGACCGGGACCAACTCGTCGTCGGCGCCGAAGATCGCCAGGTGGGAGCAGCGCAGGCGCAGGACGTCCGGGACGGGGTCGTGGTCCTGCTTGCGCTTGAGGAACTTCCACAGGCGCTCGTCCACCTCCGCCGCGTGCTCGGTGAACGCGGTCGGCGGGGACTGGGCGATCCGGGTCGCCTCGGCGAAGTCGGCGTCGCGCCGACCGGCCTCGACGACGCGGTCGTAGGCGGCCAGCGCGGCCTCGACCTCGTCTTCGGTGATCCCCTCGGTCCGCCGCAGGGAGGTGGCCAGCGAGTAGCGGTCCTGCACGGCGGGTGTCGTGCCGGGGCCGCCGTTGGTGACGACCCACGGCACGTCGTCCCGCAGCGCGGTGGTGCGCAGGACGACCCAGCCGCCTTCGCTGTGCCCGAACAGCCCGACAGCCTCGCTCCGCACCTCCGGCCGCGTGCGCAGGAAGTCCAGCGCGGCGGCGGCGTCGGACGCCAGGTCGTCCACCGTCGCGTCGAGCCAGTCGCCGGACGACTCGCCGACGCCGCGCTTGTCGTAGGACAGCACGGCGACCCCGGCGTCCACCAGGTGCCGCCGGATCGCCGGGAAGTGCGCGTCGTTGTCCCGGTCCGACGGGCCCGACCCACCGACCATGACCACCCCTGGTGCCGGCACACCGTGGTCGGGTGAGGTCAGCGAACCGGCCAGGACCACCCCGGCGTTCGTGAACGTGACGTTCTCCGACAAGACTCCCCCTGGGCGGCGATGGTCGCCGGCGTGGCGCCGGCGGCTCCGGTCCGAGGTGCGGACCGCTCCGCCGCCTCGCACGATGCCCAGTGTCCTGCGTCGGTCAATCAAATATGAGCGGGTTAGTCCGGCGAGGACTGGAGTTCAACCAGAGTGCCCGCCGGATCGCGCACGTAGGCGATCCTCGTGTGCGGCCCCCACGCCGGGCGGTCCGCCGCCGCGCTGACGATCACGGCCCCCGCCGCCACGAAGGCCGCCTGGGCCACGTCCACGTCCGTCAAGCGCAGCACCAACAGGCTTTGGTCGACCGCCGCGCCCGGCGTCGTCTCCGGCAGCATCGAGCGCATCGCGGCGCGGTCCAGCACGGCGAGGGCCGGCTGGACGTCCACCTCCGTGTCCCACCGCGCATAGGGTCCGTCCGCCGAGCCCTCCGCGAGCTTGGCGCCGATCACCAGGGGCAGGACCGAGTCGTAGAACCGGAACGCCGCCGGGAAGTCGTCGACGAGCAACCGGGGGTGCAGGGTGTCCACGAGCTTCATCGGGCGGGTCATCGCACTCCTTCACGGCAGGTCGGGACGTGTCCGACCCTAGCCCGCGAGATCCGTGTCGACCGCCCCTAGCCACCCCTGACACCACAGCCGGAAACACTTGGCGCGAAAGGAGAAGACAAGTGGCCCGGAGTCGATGGGATGATCGACTCCGGGCCACTTCGCGCTGACCGCTGGAGCCCGCTCGCTGGGGGTGCGAGAAACAGGCCGGTGCATCGCGCGACATCAGCTCGGACAGCGTGTCATACGTACGTATGACCGGTCAAGGGTCAGCGGTTCAGCGCCGCCGAGGCGATCCCGGTCACGATGGTGCGCATCGCGATGGCGAGATCCTTGCCGGTGGGGGCGTTGTGCGGGTCGATCAGCCACTGCGCCATCACGCCGGTGAGCAGTGCCTGGTAGAACGACCCGACTGCGCGCACGGTGGCGTCATCCACGTCGTCGTGCTTGCCCAGGAACGTGTCCGCCATGCCGAGCCGTGCCTCGTCCAGACCGCTCGCGAGGACCGTGCGGACCTCGGGAACGTGCTGGATCTGGGCGAAGATCTCGAAGTTCGCTGCCCACATCTGCCGGTGCGTGGCGAACAGCTCCACGACCCTCGTCCACACGGCCTCGAAGTGCTCCAACGACTCCGTGCGCTCGTCGGTCGGGATACCGGCCGCCATGGCGCGGTCGAGGGCCTCGCCCCACTCCGCGTTGGCCTCGATCAGGGCCTCGTTGAGCAGCGTTTCCTTGGCGCCGAAGTGGTAGCCGATGGATGCCAGGTTCGCACCGGAGGCGGCCACGATGTCACGGGCGGTTGTCCGGGCGTACCCCTTCTCGACGAGGCAGCGCTTGGCGCCTGCCAGTAGATCCTCGCGATGTCCCATCGGCAACCTACCTCGTGGTTAATACATACGTTCGATGTAGACATCCTACGCTACGGATGCCGTCCCAGGGATGGTCCACAAGCCTGGCGTCGGCCGCGAGGCCGCGCCCGGACGACGTCGGACCACCGGACTTCTCACTCCGCATCCGATCACGGCGACGACCTCGCCGGCCTGCGGCTAGGGGCATTTTCCAGCAGCTAGGGGTGCCCGGGCGCCTTTCTGGGGGGTCGGCCGGTAATCGCGCGTTGACCGTGCGGAAGCGGCGTCATTAGGCTGGTCGCGTCGTAGCGAACCGGGCCAATTCCCTCGATCAGGACGAGGTGCGGTCGCGGGGCGGGAATTGCGCGCCGCCATCGCGGTCCCATCGTTCTCCGGTGTGATTCCCACCGTAACCCCGTGTTCGACACCCTCCCGCGGAAGGCGTCCGATGACGATCGAGCAAGTCCACAGCCAAAAGACCGTGGAACTCCCGCTGAGCGAATTGCACGGCTCGCTGGACACCCCGTTCACCGAGTCTATGAACCTGCTCAACGAGGTGTCCTACCGGTACCTGCACTCCATCTCGCTGGCCGCCGGACGGCCGCACGAGGGCTTCTTCGACCCCGCCGTGCTGCCCCGGTACCTGGAGACCTTCCGGGGGCACCTGCGCACGGTGTTCAAGGGCAACGAGTACTGGGTCAACCGCACGCTGCTCCAGTACGGCCGCACCAAGGGCATCATCCACGACCTGATCGCCAAGCACCTGGAGATCGACGAGAAGATCGTCGTCGACCCGGAGACGGTCGTCGTCACCGTGGGCTGCCAGGAGGCCCTCTACCTCACCGTGCGCGCGCTGCGCCGCACCGAGAAGGACGCCCTGCTGGCGGTGTTCCCCTGCTACTTCGGCATCTCGGGCGCCGCCGAGCTGGCGGACATGCCGGTGCTGCCGGTGCGCGACTCCGCCGACGGCGTCGACCTGGACGACCTGGTCGACGTCATCGGGCGGGCCAAGGCCGACGGCATCCGGCCGCGGGCGCTGTACCTGGTCCCGGACTTCGCGAACCCGACCGGCACCACCATCCCGGAGGGTGTCCGGGAGCGGCTGCTCGACCTGGCCGAGGAGCACGGCTTCCTGATCATCGAGGACAACCCCTACGGCCTCCTCACCGACGACCCGGAGCAGCCGCGCACGCTCAAGGCGATGGACACCCGGCGCCGCGTCGTCTACTGCAGCTCGTTCGCCAAGTCCGGCATCCCCGGCGCCCGCGTCGGCTACGTGGTCGCCGACCAGGTCGTCACCGGCGGCAAGCAGGGCGACGAGACGCTGTCCGACCAGCTCGCCCGGATCAAGAGCATGCTCACGGTGAACACGTCGCCGATCGCCCAGGCGGTGATCGGCGGCAAGCTGATCGAGAACGACTTCAGCCTGCGCGCGGCGAACGTCCGGGAGACCAGGATCTACCTGGGCAACCTCGAAGTGGCGTTGGCGAAGCTGGCCGAGCTGTTCCCGCCCGGTTCGACGCCGGAAGTCACCTGGAACGTGCCCAAGGGCGGGTTCTTCGTGATCCTGACCATTCCGTTCGAGGCGACCGACCAGATGCTGGCCCGCTCCGGTCAGGATTACGACGTGCTCTGGACGCCGATGCACCATTTCTACGGCGACGGCGTGCCGCGGAACCAGATCCGCATTTCCATCAGCGCGGTGAACCAGGACGAGATTCGCACCGGCCTCACCAGCCTGGCGCGATTCTTGCAGGAAGAGCACAAAAACCGGTCCTGATGGGGGACGTGCGGCGGCCCGGCCGGACAATGTCCGGCCGGGCCGCTTCCCAGTGGTCGGATCAGTTTTTCCGTGGTGGGGTCAGCGGGTGGCGGTGGTCGTTTCGGCCGCCTTCTCATCCGCTTCCGCTTCCGCCGCGAGGTCGTCCTCGCTCGGCTCCGGCGGAACGCTCTCGATGTGGCGAAGCCTGAGCACCGCGAACACCGCCGCGGCGACGAGGATGCCGGCCGCGGTGACGACCGCCGGGTGCATCGACGCCACGAACGCCTCCTTCGCGACGTGCACCAGCTCGTCCTGCTGTGGCTGGGGGAGCGTGGACGCGTAGTTGTGCGCCCCTCCCATGGTCTGCCGTGACGCGTCCAGCGCGCCGGCGGGGAGTCCGTCCGGAATGGTCCGGTCGATGGTTCGGCTGTAGACGGCCGCGCCGATGCTGCCCAGCACCGCGATGCCCATGGCGGCACCGAGTTCCTGCGCCGTCTGGAGCAGGGCGGACACGCGGCTCGACTGGGCAGGGGGCGCGGTGCCCACGATCCAGTCCGTCACGATGGTGCTGGCCATGACCACGCCGACGCCCATGCAGACCGCGGCGCCCACGATCAGCGGGATGTCGCGTTCGAGGGTCAGCCTGGTCATCATCGCGGAACCGCAGGCGGCTATGAAAAATCCGATCGCCACCACGTACGCGGGCCGCATCCGCACGGCGAGGTACGCCACCAGCGGCCCGGTGAGGGTGATGCCGATGGGGCTCGCCATCGTCCACAGCGCGGCTTCGAGCGGTTCCATCCGCAGCACCTCCATGAGGTACTGCGTGGTGTAGATGCCGAAGCCCACCATGGTGAAGTAGACGATCAGGTTCATGCTGACCGCCGGGCCGAAACCGCGCACCCGGAACAGCGCCAGGTCGATCATGGGGTGCGGATCGGTCCGCTGGCGGCGCAGGAATGCCGTGCCCAGACCGAGTCCGAGCGCGATGGCGGTGACCGGCAGCACGCCGACGCCGTCCACGGCGAGTTCCTTGAACCCCCACACCAACGGCAGCACCGCGGCCAACGACAGCGCAGCGGACGGGACGTTGATGCGGGCGCCCGCCGCCCGGTACTCCGGCACGAAGAACGGCGCGAGTGCCAGCAGCAGCAGCACGAACGGCAGGTTGACCATGAAGATCGAGCCCCACCAGAACCACTGGAGCAGCAGGCCGGAGAACACCGGCCCCATCGCCGAGCCGGTGCCCATGCCGATCGTCCAGACCGCGATGGCGGTGCGGCGCTGACGCGCGTCGTGGAACATGTTGCGGATCAGGCCGAGGGTGGACGGCATCAGTGTCGCGCCGCCGATGCCCTGCATCGCGCGCGCCGCGATGAGCATTTCAGGGCTGGTCGAGTACGCCGCCATCACCGACGCGACGCCGAAGAGGACGGAGCCGATGATCAGCAGCCGGCGCCTGCCGATGCGGTCGCCGATACCTCCCATGGTGATCAGCAGTCCGGCGAGGACGAAGCCGTAGACGTCGATCATCCAGAGTTGCTGCGTGCTGGACGGGTGGAGCTCCGCGGTGATCGCCGGGAGGGCGAAGTAGAGGACGGTGATGTCCATGGAGACCAGCAGCACAGGCAGGATGAGGACGGCGAGTCCGATCCACTCCTTGCGTCCGGCCCTGGTGTCTGTGGGGGGCATGGAAAAAATATACACGCGTCCCGTACGGATGTATAGTACCGGTGTATAGATCCGGGATGGGTGTGAGGACGGGGGCGTGACATGGTGTTGTCCGGGAAGACCGTCGTGGTGACAGGGGCCAGCTCGGGGCTCGGGAATGCGGCGGTCCGCGAGCTGGCCCGCCGTGGCCACAGCGTGGTCCCGATCGGCCGGTCACCGGTCACGACCGCGGTCATCGGGGCTGAACTGGGCGTCGACCCGCTGATCGCCGACTTCGCCCACCTGGACCAGGTCGCCGACCTGGCCGCGACGTTGCTCGCCCGTTGTCCGCGGATCGACGTGCTGGTGAACAACGCGGCGGGCATCTGGCCCCGGCGCATCCTGACGGAGGACGGGAACGAGCAGACGTTCCAGGTCAACGCGCTGGCGCCGTACCTGTTGACGCGACTGCTGCTGGGCCGCGTGCGGGAGAGCGGTGGTCGGCTCGTCACCACGTCCTCGCAGACGGTGGAGGACCGCAAGCAGATCGACGTCGACGACCTCGACGTGGCGGCGGAGTACGAGCCGTACGAGGCGTACTCGCGCAGCAAGCTGGCGTTGGCGCTGTTGACCAGGGAGTTCGCCCGTCGGTACCCCGATGTCCCGGTGGCGGACTTCCACCCCGGTGTGTTCGTCGGCGGGATCGCGCGGGAACTGCCGATGCAGCGCATGCTGGCGAAGAGCCCGTTCCGGCACCTGATCGACGTCGTCCTGAGCACGCCGGAGGAAGGCGCCAAGACACTCGTCCACCTGGTGGAGACGGACGAACCGCTGCACGGCGACTACTACGTCAACTCCCGCCGAACCGACCCTGGGCCCTCGGCGGAAGACCCCGTGGTGGCCGCACGCCTGTGGGGAATCGCCGCGCGCAGGGCAGGACTGCCCGCCTGAAGCCCGCTCAGGGCGGGACGACCAGCGCCACCTGCCGCGCACCAGTTCGCTGTCGGCTCCACTTCCGCTGCCCAGGGGGTGGAGCCGACAGCTTTCGCGCGCGCGTTCAGGGGGCCTCGGTGACCTTTCCGCGCGCCTGCTCTGCCATTGGCTCGACCTTCCGCGCACCCGGGCTGTCGGCTCCACCTCCCCGGCACACCGGAGCCGACTTCCCCCTAGGGGCGGTGCGGTGGGCTTAGGGGGCGGTAGCTGTGGCGGCTGTCGGGTGGCCACGTTTTCATGGCTGGACGGGAGAATCCCACCGTCGTCGACCCGTTCCCGTGCCGTGCCGCGGTTTCTGCGCGCCCGTGTTCGGCGTCGTAGCGGCGAACCGAGCCATGGAGCTGATGTCGTGATCCAACTTCCCGAGTCGGACGGCACCCTGTCGCACTACGAGCCCCGGAGCTCGCCGCGCGCCTTCGAGCCGAGCAGCGCCGCCTTCACCAGCCGCGTGGTGTTCTCCACCGCGCACGTGGTGGCCGACCCGCTGGCGGCCAACACCCCGCTCCTGCTCGGTTTCGAGCCCTTCCGCCCGCCGGGCATCGACTGGGAGGCCACCATGGTCTTCCGCCGCCACCTCTGGGCGCACGGGTTCGCCGTCGCGGAAGCCCTCGACACCCAGAACCGCGCGATGGGACTGGACTGGTCGGCCTCGGCGGAGTTGATCCGCCGGTCCGCCGCGGAGGCGCGGGCGGTCGGCGGGCGCATCGCCGGTGGGGTCTGGACCGACCAGCTCGACCCGATGCGCCCGCACACGCCCGCCGAGATCACCGCCGCCTACGAGGAGCAGATCGAGGTGGTCGAGGGCGTCGGCGCCCAGACGATCATCATGGCCAGTCCCGCGCTGCCCGCCGTCGCGGGCGGCCCCGACGACTACGCCAAGCTCTACGCCCACCTGCTCGACCAGACCTCCATGCCCGCCATCCTGCACTGGGTGCTGCCGGACTCCGACCCGCGCCTGACCGGCTACTGGGGCCACACCGACTTCGACGCCGCGCTGGAGGCCTTCGCCACCGTCGTCGAGGACAACGTGGCGAAGGTGGACGGCGTCAAGGTCTGGCCGCTCTCCCGCGAACGCGAGATCCGGCTACGCCGCCGGATGCCCGAGGGCGTCCACGTCTACAACGGCGACATCACCGACTTCCCCGAACTGATCGCCGGCGACGAGCAGGGCCACAGCGATGCGCTGGCGTCCGTGTTCGGCCCGCTGGCGTCGATCGTGGCGGAAGGCTTCCGGGCGCTGGACGCGGGCGACCGGGCGACGTTCCGCGCGGAGCTGGAGTCGACCCTGCCGCTGGCGCAACACCTGTTCGAGGGCGACGCCCTGACGATGCGCTTCTTCAAGACCGGCTTCGTCTTCCTGGCCTGGCTCTCCGGCCACCAGGACCACTTCCGGATGATCTGGGGCGAGCAGTCCGCCCGGTCCGTCCCGCACCTGGCCCAGGTCTACCGGCTGGCCGACGGACTCGGTCTGTTCCCCGACCCGCAGCTGGCCGAACACCGCATGCGCCTGGTCCTCGCCACCGCAGGGATCAACTGACGCGTCTCCGCTTCCGCACGATTGGGTGATGACCGATGGCGACCGACGCCAACCTGCTGGAGTACCTGAAGAAGGTCAGCGCCGAACTGCACCAGACCCGCAGGCGGCTGCGCGAGGTGGAGGACGGTGCGCGGGAGCCGATCGCCATCGTCGGGATGAGCTGCCGCTATCCCGGCGAGGTCCGGTCGCCGGAGGACCTGTGGCGGATGGTGTCGGAAGGCTCCGACGCCACCGGTCCGTTCCCCCGGGACCGGGGCTGGGACCTCGACACCCTGTTCTCCGACGACCCGTCGCGGTCCGGGGCGAGCTACGTGCGGGAGGGCGGGTTCATCGCCGCCACCGACTTCGACGCGGGGTTCTTCGGCATCTCCCCGCGTGAGGCCGTGGCGATGGACCCGCAGCAGCGGATCCTGCTGGAGCTGGCGTGGGAGGCGTGCGAGCGGGCCGCCATCCCGCCGGACTCGTTGCGAGGCGAGCGGGTCGGGGTGTTCGTCGGCACGGGCGCCCAGGACTACGAGTACCTGCACGAACGCGACCCGGAGGGCACGGCCGCCTACGGGGCCACCGCCACGGCCGCCGCCGTGCTGTCCGGTCGCGTGTCGTACACGCTCGGGCTCGAAGGCCCGTCGGTCACCCTCGACACGGCGTGCTCGTCGGCACTGGTCGCGGTGCACCTGGCGGCCCAGGCCCTGCGGCAGCGGGAATGCGCGTTGGCGTTGGCCGGCGGCGTCACGGTCATCGGCACCCCCGGCGTCTTCGTCGCGTTCTCGAAGCAGAGCGCGCTCGCACCCGATGGTCGGTGCAAGGCGTTCTCCGACACGGCGGACGGCACGGGGTGGGGCGAAGGCGCGGGCTTGCTGGTGTTGGAACGACTGTCCGACGCCCGGCGCAACGGCCACGAAGTGCTGGCCGTGCTCCGCGGGTCCGCGGTCAACTCGGACGGCGCGTCCAACGGCCTCACCGCTCCCAGCGGCCCGTCGCAGCAGCGCGTGATCCGCCAGGCGCTCGCCAACGCCGGACTCGACGTCGGCGACGTCGACCTGGTGGAGGCGCACGGCACCGGCACCACGCTGGGCGACCCGATCGAGGCGCAGGCGTTGCTGGCCACCTACGGCCAAGGGCGTGACCCGGAACGGCCGCTGTGGCTGGGGTCGCTCAAGTCCAACATCGGGCACACCCAGGCGGCGGCGGGCGTCGGCGGCATCATCAAGGCGGTGATGGCGATCCGGCACGGCGTCATGCCGCAGACGCTGCACGTGACCGAACCGTCGTCGTTCGTGGACTGGCAGTCCGGCGCGGTGCGGCTGTTGACCGAGCAGCGGAGCTGGGAGACCGCCGAGCGGCCCCGCCGAGCGGGCGTGTCGTCGTTCGGCGTCAGCGGCACGAACGCGCACGCGATCCTGGAGCAGGCCGACCCGGTCGAACCCACCACCCCCGACCCCGACCCGGACGCCGTCACCTCGCCGGTGGTGCCCTGGGTGGTCTCCGCCCGTGGCGCGGGTGGGTTGGGCGAGCAGGCACGCCGACTGGCCGCCGTGGAGGGCGATCCCACCGACATCGCGCACGCGCTCGCGACCACGCGCGCCGCCCTGGACCAACGCGCCGTCGTGCTGGGCGCGACAGCGGCCGATCTGCGGGCCGGCCTGGCCGTCCTGGCCGCCGGCGGGGTGGCCGCCGGCGTGGTGCGCGGCTCGGTCCCGGGGCAGCGGACGCCCGGCATCGCGTTCGTCTTCCCCGGCCAGGGCTCGCAGTGGGCGGGCATGGCGGTGGACCTGCTGGACACGGCCCCGGTGTTCGCCCGTCGCATGGAGGAGTGCGCGCGGGCACTGGACGAGTTCGTGGACTGGGACCTGCTGGACGTGGTGCGCGGCGTGCCCGGCGCCCCGGGCTACGACCGGGTGGACGTCGTGCAGCCGGTGCTGTGGGCGGTGATGGTCTCGCTGGCGGCGCTGTGGCGCAACTTCGGCGTGGAACCGGACGCGGTCGTCGGCCACTCCCAGGGCGAGATCGCCGCCGCCTGCGTCGCCGGAGCCCTGTCCCTGTCCGACGGCGCGCGGGTCGTGGCCCTGCGCAGCCAGGTCATCGACGAGGAACTGGCCGGCCTGGGCGGCATGATGTCCGTTGCCGTGTCCGAAGTGGACGCGCGGAAGCTGCTGGTGGACTACCCGGACCGGCTGTCGCTGGCGGCCGTCAACGGACCGGGGTCGGTGGTGCTGTCCGGGTACGTCGACGCCCTGGCGGACCTGCACGCGCGGCTGGAGACCGAGGGCGTGCGGTCCAGGATCATCCCGGTCGACTACGCATCGCACTCGGTGTTCGTGGAGAGGACCCGTGAACGCCTGGCGGAAGTCCTGGCGCCGGTGCGTCCGCGCACGGCCGAGGTCGCGTTCTACTCGACCGTCACCGGCGGCGCGGTGGACACCGCCGGGCTGGACGCCGACTACTGGTACCGCAACCTGCGCCAGACCGTGCGGTTCGAGGAAGCGACCAGGGTCATGCTCGCGGACGACTTCGGCCTGTTCGTGGAGACGAGCCCCCACCCCGGTCTCAAGGTCGGCTTGGAGGAGACCTTCGCCGACGCGGGCGCGCGGGCCGCCGCCGTCGAGTCGCTGCGTCGTGACGACGGTGCGCTGGACCGGTTCACCTCGTCGCTCGCCGAGACGTGGGTGCGCGGCGCACCGGTCGACTGGACCGCGCTGCTCGCCCCGCGCACCGCCAGGGTGGACCTGCCGACGTACGCGTTCCGCCGCGACCGCTACTGGCTCGACGCGGTGCCGGGCGCGGTGTCCGACGTCGCGTCGGCCGGGCTCGTCGCCGCCGGCCACCCGCTGTTGAGCGCGATCGTGGTGTCCCCGGACGGCGGGGTCGTGCTGACCGGCCGGCTCTCGCAGACCTCGCACCCGTGGCTGGCCGATCACCGGGTGGGCGACGACGCCTACTTCCCGGGCACGGGGTTCGTGGAGCTGGCTGTCCGCGCCGGTGATCAGGTGGGTTGTGGCCTGATCGAGGAGTTGACGCTGTCCGCTCCGCTCGTCCTCCCGGAGCGCGGTGGTGTCCGGTTGCAGGTCGTGGTCGCCAAGCCGGACGACGACGGAACCCGCCGGATCACCGTCTACTCCCGGGACGAGGACGGACCCGACGACTTGCCCTGGACCGAGCACGCCGATGGTGTGCTCGGGGCCGGCACCGGCGTTCCCGAGGCTTGGCCGGCCGAGTGGCCGCCGGCTCAGGCCCGGCTCGTCGCGGTCGAGGGCTTCTACGACGACCTGGCCCACGTCGGCCTCGCCTACGGTCCAGTCTTCCGCGGTCTCACCGCCGCGTGGCGGTCGGGTGACGACGTGCTCGCCGAAGTGGCACTGCCCTCGGACTCGGCGAGCCGCTTCACGGTGCACCCCGCGCTGCTCGACTCCGCGCTGCACGCCGTCGCGCTCACCGACGTGGTCGGCGGTCGCACCGCGTTGCCGTTCACCTGGTCACGGGTCGCCCTGCACGCCGCCGGCGCCACGCGCCTCCGCGTCCGGATCACGCCCCTGGGCGAAGGCGCCGTGCGGGTGGCGGTGGCCGACGCGACCGGAGCGCCCGTCGCCTCGATCGACCGGCTGGTGCTGCGCGAGGTCGCGGACGCGCCGGCCGAGCGCCGGATCCACCACGACGCCCTGTTCCGGCTGGACTGGGTGCCGATCAGCACCGCCGAGACGGCCGTGCCGGGCGCGGTCGAGGTGTTCAGCCCACCCTCCGGACGCGACAACCACTCCGTGCACGTCGCCACGCACGAGGCGTTGGAGGTGCTGCGAACCCGGCTTGCCGATGGCGAGGCGACGATCGTCGTCGTGACCAGGGGTGCGGTCGCCGTCGCGGACGAAGGCGTGGACGACCTCGCGGGCGCGGCGGTGTGGGGCCTGGCGCGGTCGGCGCAGTCGGAGAACCCCGGCCGGGTCGTGCTGGTCGACCTCGACTCGGACGTCGACCTCGACACCGTCCTGCCGCACGTGCTCGCTTCCGGAGAACCCCAGGTCGCGGTGCGGAACGGTGTCGCGCACGCCCCCCGGCTCGCCCGCCTGGCACCCGACGCCGCGCCGCAGCTCGGCGGAACCGCGCTGATCACCGGCGCCACCGGCCTGCTCGGCGGGTTGGTCGCCCGCCACCTGGTCACCCGGCACGGCGTTCGACGGCTGGTCCTCCTGGGCCGGCGCGGCGCGGTGGCCCCCGGCATGGACGAGCTGGTCACGGACCTGCGGTCGCTGGAGGTCGAGGTGACCGTGGTGGCCTGCGACGCCGCCGACCGGGACGCGGTCGCCGCCGTGCTGGCCGACATCGAAGACCTCCGCGTGGTGGTGCACGCGGCGGGCGTGCTGGACGACGGCACCCTGTCCTCCCTGACCCCCGAACGCATCGACGCGGTGTTCCGCCCGAAGGTCGACGCCGCCCTGGTGCTGCACGAGCTGACCGCCGACCTCGACCTGGACGCGTTCGTGCTGTTCTCCTCCGCCGCCGGGCTGCTGGGCGCCCCTGGCCAGGGCAACTACGCCGCCGCGAACGCCTTCCTCGACGGCCTGGCAGCCCACCGCCGCGCCGCCGGGCTGCCCGCCCAGTCGCTCGCGTGGGGTTTCTGGGCGCAGGCCGGTGGCATGACCGGCGACCTGGACGACGGCGACCGCCTCCGGATGTCCCGCAACGGGATGCTCGGCCTGGCCACCGATGAGGGCCTGGCCCTGTTCGACGCCGCGCTCGGCGCGGGACGGGGCACGGCCGTGCCCGCCCGGCTGGACCTGGCCGGGCTGCGCGCCCGGGGCGGGACACCGCAGTCGATCCTGCGCGGACTGGTTCCCGTCGCACGGCGGACCGCCTCCGGTGGGCAGTCGGCCGACTCCTTCGCCGACAGCCTTGTCCGGCTGCCCGAGGCGCAGCGGCTGGACGCGGCCCTGGAACTGGTGCTCGACCGGGTCGCGGTGGTCCTCGGTTACGCCTCCGGCTCGGCCGTGGACGCCGACCGGGCGTTCCGCGACCTGGGTTTCGACTCGCTGAGCGCGGTCGAGTTCCGCAACCGGCTCGGCGAGGCGCTGGGCCGGCGGCTACCGGTGACGCTGGTGTTCGACCACCCCTCACCTTCGGCCCTCGCCCGGCACCTCGTCGACGAGGTGACCGGCGGCGTCGGTGGCACCCCTGTCGCCACGGTCGCCGCCCACGACGACGAGCCGATCGCGATCGTGTCGATGGCGTGCCGCTACCCGGGTGGGGTGGGGTCGCCGGAGGACTTGTGGCGGTTGGTGGTGGACGGTGTGGACGCGGTGTCGGAGTTCCCGGTCGATCGCGGTTGGGACGTCGAGCGCCTGTACGACCCGACCGGCGAGCGACCGAACACCAGCTACGTCAAGCGCGGCCACTTCCTCCACGACGCCGCGGAGTTCGACCCGGGGTTCTTCGGCATCAGCCCCAACGAGGCGCTGGCGATGGACCCGCAGCAGCGGTTGTTGCTGGAGACGTCGTGGGAGGCGTTCGAGCGCGCGGGCATCGACCCGCTGTCGTTGCGGGGCAGCTCGACCGGCGTGTTCACCGGGATGATGACGCACGACTACGCCGCCAACAGCAGCACCGGCGCGATCGCGTCCGGTCGGGTGTCCTACGTGTTCGGGCTGCAAGGCCCCGCCGTCACCGTGGACACGGCGTGCTCGTCGTCCTTGGTGGCCCTGCACCTGGCGATGCGGTCGCTGCGCGCCGGTGAGTCCTCCCTCGCGCTCGTGGGCGGTGTCGCGGTGATGGCGACCCCCGAGATGTTCGTCGAGTTCTCGCGGCAGGGCGGGTTGTCGCCGGACGGTCGGTGTCGGTCGTTCGCCGCCTCCGCTTCGGGTACGGGGTGGGGCGAGGGCTGTGGTGTGTTGCTGGTCGAACGACTGTCGGACGCCCGGCGTCTTGGGCACCCGGTGGTGGCGGTGGTGCGGGGGAGCGCGGTCAACCAGGACGGTGCTTCGAACGGGTTGACGGCTCCGAGCGGTGCGGCCCAGCGGCGGGTGATCGACGCCGCGTTGGCCGACGCGGGGTTGACCGGGCCGGACGTGGACGTCGTCGAGGCGCACGGGACCGCGACGACGTTGGGCGACCCGATCGAGGCCCAGGCGTTGCTGGCGGCCTACGGCCAGGACCGGTCGGAGCCGTTGTGGTTGGGGTCGGTGAAGTCGAACATCGGCCACACGCAGGCTGCCGCGGGCGTGGCCGGTGTGATCAAGGTGGTCCAGGCCGTGAACGCCGGTGTGGTGCCGGGGTCGTTGCACGTGGACGAGCCGTCGCCGCACGTGGAGTGGTCCTCGGGTGCGGTCCGGTTGGTGACGTCGACCCGTGAGTGGCCGGACGTGGACCGTCCGCGTCGGGCCGGTGTGTCGTCGTTCGGGCTCAGCGGCACCAACGCACACGTGATCATCGAGCAGGCGCCCGAAGCCCCGCACACCGTGCAGGACACCGTGCCGCTGCCCGCCGTGCCCCTGCCCGCCGTGCCGGTCGTGCTGTCCGGCAAGACCCCGGCGTCCCTGCGGGACCAGGCACGGCGGCTCCACGCGTTCCTCGCCGGTGAAGCCGGGACCCAGGTGCTCGACGTGGCGTACTCGACCGCCGTCCACCGCGCCGTCCACGACCACCGGGCAGCGGTGACGGCCGGGTCGCGCGACGAGCTGCTGCGCGGCCTGCGAGCCGTGGCGAACGACGAGACCGCCGGTCACGTCGTCCTCGGCTCGGCTCTTGCCCCCGGTGCGACGGCATTCCTGTTCACGGGTCAGGGTGCGCAGCGGGTCGGGATGGGTCGGGAGTTGTACGAGGTCTTCCCGGTGTTCGCTGCTGTGTTGGACGAGGTGTTGACGGCGTTGGACCGGCATTTGGCGGTGTCGTTGCGCGAGGTGATGTGGGGCGGGGATCAGGAGGGGCTCAACCGCACGGAGTTCGCGCAGCCGGCGTTGTTCGCGTTCGAGGTGGCGTTGTACCGGTTGGTGGAGTCGTGGGGTGTGCGGCCGGGTTTCCTGGTGGGCCACTCGATCGGTGAGCTGGCCGCGGCGCACGTCGCCGGTGTGTTCAGCCTGGCCGACGCCGCTGCCGTGGTCGCCGCCCGGGGACGGCTGATGCAGGCACTGCCAGGCGGCGCGATGCTCGCCGTGCAGACCGCCGAAGCCGACCTCCCGGAGGACCTGCGAGTCGACGTGGCGGCGGTGAACGGTCCGAACGCGCTGGTGCTCTCCGGCCCCGCCGACGCCATCGACGCCGCACAGGAGCACTTCAAGGCTCTCGGCCGCAAGAGCACCAGGCTCGCCGTGTCGCACGCGTTCCACTCCGCGCTCATGGAACCCATGCTCGCCGAGTTCGGGGCCGTGGTCCGCGCGGTGACCCTGTCGTCCCCCGACATCCCCATCGTCTCGTCCGTCACCGGTGACTCGACTGCCGACTGGTCGGACCCCGACTACTGGGTCCGGCAGGTCCGGGCGACGGTGCGCTTCGCCGACGCCATGGCATCCCTGGTCGGATCGGGCGTGCGCACGCACCTGGAGATCGGACCGGACGGCGTGCTCAGCGCGAGCGCGTCCGGCTACGTCGACGCCGCGTTCCTGCCGGTCCAGCGCAAGGACCGGGCCGAGGCGCGCCAGGCCGTCGCGGCACTGGCGGCAGCACATGCCCGCGGTGTCACGGTCGACTGGCGGGCCTTCTTCGCCCGGCGCGGAGCGTCCCTGGTCACCCTGCCCACCTACGCCTTCCAGCGGGAGCGCTACTGGATGATGGCGCAGGACTACTGGCGGGAGGCCTGGGCCGGCAGCGCGGCCGGGTTGGGAGACGTCGTCTCGGCGGGCCTCGACGCGGTGGACCACCCGCTGCTCGGCGGCGCCGTCGCCGCCCTCGACTCGGACGAGGTGCAGTTCACGGGCAGGGTGTCGCTCGCGGCGCAGCCGTGGCTGGCCGACCACGTCGTGGGTGACGTGATCCTGTTCCCCGGCACCGGGTTCGTCGAGCTGGCCGTTCGAGCGGGCGACCACGTCGGCGTTCCGCACCTGGCCGAGCTGACCGTGCAGGCTCCGCTCGTGCTCGCTGATCGCGGAGGGGCGGCGCTGCGGGTGGTGATCGGTGGGTCCGCCGGGACCGAAGGCAGGCCGGTGACCGTCCACTCCCGTGCGGATGGCGCGGACTCCTGGACCAGGCACGCCGTCGGGCTGATGACCGACAACCCCGTCACCCCGGGCAACACCGGCGCGTGGCCGCCTGCCGGTGCGGAGCCGCTGCCGCTGGACGGTTTCTACGACTCCTTGGCCGACAACGGCCTCCGGTACGGCCCGGCGTTCCGCGGTATGCGAGCCGCGTGGCGGGTCGGTGACGACCTGTGCGCCGAGGTGGCGTTGCCGGCACGGCCCGACCGCTTCCTCACCCACCCCGCACTCCTCGACGCCTGCCTGCACCCGCTGGGCCTCGTCCAGGACGACGTCCGGCTGCCGTTCGCGTGGACCGACGTCGCCGTGCACGCCACAGGCGCGACCACGGTGCGGGTACGCCTGTCGCCGGCCTCCGGCGGCGGGGTCGGCGTCGCCGTCTCCGACATCGCGGGCGAACCGGTACTGTCGGTGGGCTCACTCGTGCTGAGGGAGCCGGTGGCGTCCGAGCTGACCACCGCACGCACCGGCTCGCTCTACACCGTCACCTGGTCACCCGTCCCGGTCGCGGAACCCGTACCGGACGTGGACGTGCACGTGGTCGACGTCCGGCCCGGCAACGACGCCGAGTCGGTCCGGGCAGCCGTCCACCACGCGGTCGAGCAGGTCCGAGCAGCCGACGACCGGCCACTGGTGTTCCGCACCCGAGGCGCCGTGGCGGTCGACGGCGAGGACGTCACGGATCTCGCCGGAGCGGCCGTCTGGGGCCTGGTGCGTTCCGCCCAGTCCGAGAACCCCGGCAGGTTCGTCCTCGCCGACTGCGACGCGGCGGACGTCGGACTGGTCGTGGCCTCCGGAGAGCCGCAGGGCGCGGTGCGCGACGGTTCGGTCCGGGCGCCCAGGCTGGTCCGGTCGACCCCTGAACCCGCTGCCACCACCGCCTTCGAGCCGGCCGGCACCACCCTGATCACCGGTGCGACCGGCGCCCTCGGCCGGCTCGTGGCCCGTCACCTGGCGGCCACGGGCGTGCGCAACCTGCTGTTGGTGGGCAGGCGCGGGGCGGATGCCGAAGGCATGGCCGACCTGGTGGCGGACCTGACCGGGCTGGGCGCGCTGGTGGACGTCGTGGCCTGCGACGCCGCCGACCGCGACAGCATGGCGGCCGTCCTCGCGGCCATCCCGGCGGACCGTCCGCTGCGCGGCGTGGTCCACCTGGCGGGCGTCCTGGACGACGGCGTGGTGACCGCCCTGACGCCCGAGCGCGTGGACGCCGTGCTGCGTCCCAAGGTGGATGCCGCACTGGTCCTGCACGAGCTGACGCGGGGCCTGGATCTGACGGAGTTCGTGCTGTTCTCCTCGGCTGCGGGCCTGCTCGGCAACGCTGGACAGGGCAACTACGCCGCCGCCAACGCCTTCCTGGACGCCCTGGCCACGCACCGCCGTGCGCACGGACTTCCCGCGCGTTCACTGGCGTGGGGGCCGTGGTCGGTGGACGCCGGCATGGCGGACGCGGCGGTCGGGCAGCGGCTCGCCGGGTCGGGCGTGCACGGCCTGACCGCGACCGAGGGCCTGGCCCTGTTCGACGCGGCGGCGGCCGTCGACCACGCCGTGGTGGCGCCGATCCACCTCGATCCGACGGCGCTCGGCGCGGTGGACGACCTGCCGCACGTGCTGCGCGGGCTGGCCCGCACCAAGGCCCGGCGCGACGCGGGCACGGTGGCGGGCCTGGCGCACCGGCTGACCGGCCTCGGCGGCGAGGACCGGCACGCGGCGCTGGTCGAGTTCGTCCGGGAACAGGCCGCTGCGATCCTCGGCCACCCCGACCCGGACTCGGTGGAACCCGAACGCGCGTTCAGCGAACTGGGGTTCGACTCGTTGAGCGCGGTGGAGTTCCGCAACGCCGTCAACCGGGCCGGCGGACTGCGCTTCCCCGCCACGATGGTCTTCGACCACGCCAACGCCGTGGCCCTGGCCGAGGCGATCGCCGAGACGCTGACCCCCGCCGAACACCCCGACCCCTCAGCCATGGACACACGAGACACGGACACGGCAGACCAGGACGAGCGGCTCCGCGTCGTGCTGCGGTCGGTGCCGATCGAACGGCTGCGCGCCGAGGGCCTGGTCGACCGGCTCCTGTCCCTGGCCGAGGACGTGCCGGGATCGGTCGATCGCGCCGATCTCGACACGATGGCCGCCGACGACCTCATCGCCCTGGCCATGGGGCACGCCGACACCGAGAGCCGACCGCGCTAGACCTGTTCGGGCAGTCGCCGACGGGCACTTCTCCTAGGGGCGCTTAGGGGTGGGGAACCCGCGGCGGCGTGAATAGCGTCGGTGATCAAGGCTCCCCTCTGCACCGCAACGGAAATCCGCGACCGAGAAGGTGGTTCCGATGACCGATCCCGTCCGCGCGGTGCCGCACACCAGCGAGCCGCCGACCTTCCCCTTGGCCAAGAAGTGCCCGTTCAGCGCCACTCCCGAGTACGAACGCCTGCGCGCCGAGGCGCCGGTGACGAAGGTGCGCATGCCGGTGACCGGCGAACCCGCGTGGGTCGTGGCGACGCACGAGCTGGTCAAGGAAGTGCTCAACAGCCCGACGATGAGCTCCAGCTGGAAGAACCCCGGCTACCCGCACCAGGTGCCGCTGTCCGAGGAGTTCCTGAACACCATGGAACTTCCCCTGCTGGCGCTGGACCCACCGGAGCACACCGTCCGCCGCCGGCTGCTGATCCCCGAGTTCACCGTCAAGCGGATGCAGGACCTGCGCCCCGCGATGCAGAAGATCGTGGACGAGCGGATCGACGCCATGCTCACCCGGGGCGGACCGCTCGACCTCGTCCAGGAGCTGGCGGTCCCGGTGCCGACCCTGCTGTTCGCCGAGCTGATGGGCGCGCCGCCGGAGGACTCGGTGATGTTCCGCAAGCACGCCGAGGCGACCATGACGCGGGGCATCGACGGCGAGACGCTGCACCAGCTCCAGGTGCGGATGGAAGAGCACCTGGACGAGCTGGTGACGCGCAAGGAGAGCGAGCCCACGGACGACCTGCTGAGCCGGATCATCGCCAAGAACCGCGCGGAGGGGAGTCTCGAACACCACCAGATGGTGGCCATCGCCCGGATGCTGATGTTCGGCGGGTTCGACACCGCCGCGAACATGATCTCCCTCGGCACCCTCACCCTGCTGCGCCACCCCGACCAGCTGGCGCAGGTCCGGCGCGACCCGTCGCTCATGCCCAAGGCCATCGGCGAACTGCTGCGCTACCTCAGCATCAACGACTCCGCGAGCGGACGGGTGGCCACCGCCGACACCCGGATCGGCGACGTGCTGATCCGGGAAGGCGAGGGCGTCGTCCTGCTCTACGGCTCGGCGAACCGCGACGAGACCGTGTTCGCCGACGGCGACACCTTCGACATCCACCGGGACACCAGGAGCCACGTCGCGTTCGGCGGCGGCATCCACCAGTGCCCCGGCGCGAGCCTGGTACGGCTGGAGCTGGAGGTCGTGTTCAACACCCTGTTCTCCCGCATCCCGGAGCTGCGGCTCGCCGTTCCGTTCGAGGAGCTGTCCTTCAAGGACGACGCGCTGGTCTACGGCATGTACGAAATGCCGGTGACGTGGTGAGCGCGCTGGGCGTCGAGGTCGACCGCGAGCGGTGCGTCGGCATGGGGCAGTGCGTGTTCACCGCCCCGGAGGTGTTCGGACAGTCCGAAGAGGACGGTCGGGTGGTGGTGCTGGAACAGCGGCCCGCCGAGGAACTACGCGAAGTCGTGGAGGAGGCCGCCGAGGTGTGCCCGGTGACGGCCATCGTGCTCAGGACGCAGGAAGGTGCACAACGATGAGTGACGCGGTCGTGCTCGGTGGTGGTCTGGCCGGGATGCTGGCGGCTTCGGTGTTGGCCCGCCACGCCGACACCGTCACCGTCGTGGACAGCGACGTGTTCCCGATGGTCCCGGCGCCCCGGCGGGGGCTGCCGCAGGGCAGGCACAGCCACATGTTCATGGCGGGCGGGGCGGAGGCGCTGGACGACCTCCTGCCCGGCACGGTCGACGCCCTGGTCGCGGGTGGCGCCAACCGTCGCGGCATGCCGTGGGGGATGCTGACGCTGTCGGCCGGCGGCTGGTTCCCCCGCCACCACGGCGACGCCTACATCCTGGTGTGCAGCCGTGACCTCACCGACTACGTGGTGCGCGAGCGGGTGGTGGAGGACCCGCGCATCACGGTGGTCGAGGCGACCTCGGTGGTTGGCCTCGTCGGTGACCGCGAGCGCGTCACCGGTGTCCGCGTCACGTCCGAGGCCTCCGAGCGGGTGCTGCCAGCGGACTTCGTCGTGGACACGACCGGCCGACGATCGAAGGCGCCGGACTGGCTCGCCGAGCTGGGCGTCGACCCGGTCGAGGAGGAGCACGTCGACTCGGGACTGGCCTACGCCACCCGGCTGTTCACCGCTCCGGACGGCGTGAGCCCGAACCTGCCCGCGGTGCTCGTGCAGCCGCGGGCGGGGACGGGGGAGCCCGGTCGGGGCGGCACGCTGTTCCCGATCGAGGGCAACCGGTGGATCGTCACGATGACCGGCACGCGCGGCGCCGAGCCGCCCACCGACGAGGAGGGCTTCGCCGAGTTCGCCCGCGCCCTGCCGCACCCGGTCATCGCCGACCTGTTCGCGCGGGCCGAGCCGATCGGGCAGGTGCGGGGGTACCGGGGGACGGTGAACTCCCGGCGCTACTACGAGCGGTCGGTGATGCCGGAGGGGTTCGTCGTGCTGGGTGACGCGCTGGCCGCGCTCAACCCGGTCTACGCGCACGGGATGTCGGCCGCCGCGCTGCAAGTGACGGCGTTGCGGGACGAGCTGGACAACACCGGGTTCAAGCCGGGGTCGAGCGCGGCGGCGCAGGCGGCGGTCGCCGGCCGGGTGGAGGTCCCGTGGGCGATGGCGTGCGACCAGGACTCGGCGTTCCCCGACGTCCGCACGAACCGCGCCCCGGCCGAACCTCCCAGCCCCGAGCAGCTGGACTTCATCGTCCGAATGGGACAGACGGCGCTCAGCGAGCCGGAGGTCGCCAACGCGCTGTTCGGCGTCTACACCCTGACCGTGCCGCAGGAGGAGATGATCACTCCGCGGGTGCGGGACCTGGTGCTGCGCGGGCCGTCCGCGCCGCCGCTGACGGCCGAGGCGGCCCTGGCGAACTTCCCGGAGTTCGGCGACCTCCTCTGAGCTTCCCGCCCGTGCCGACGCAACGTGCTTCCAGACTTCCACACAACGCCAAGGGGTTCTCCGGTGAGCGGTGACAGCCTTCCCGACCGGTCGCACGAGCCGAGCCCGTCCGACCGCGAGGTCCCGTGGGTGGTGTCGGCGGCGGGCGCAGCCGCGTTGCGCACGCAGGCGGCGCGGTTGCGCGCTCGTGCCGACGAGGCTGACGTGCGGCCCGTCGACATCGGTCTCTCGCTCACGTACCGGTCGTCCCTGCGGCACCGCGCGGTGGTCATCGGGACGGACCGGGCGGCACTCCTCGACGGGCTGGCGGCGACGGCGGTGGGCGGATCGTCCAACGCCGTCGTCTCGGGCGTGGTCCCGGGTGAGCCGCGGGTCGTGCTGTCGTTCCCGTCCGGACAGGACGTGCTCGCGCACGCACCGGCCCTGCTCGACGCGCACCCGGTGTTCGCCGCGCGGATGGCGGACTGCGCGCGGGCGCTGGCGACGCTGGTGGAGTGCGACTTGATCGAGGTGGTGCGCAGTGGCGAGCCGCCGGCGGATCTGGTGGACGCGGTCGTGTGGGCGGTCCAGGTGTCGCTGGTGGAGCTGTGGCGGTCGTTCGGGGTCGTGCCGGACGCCGTGGTGGGCGACGGTGGCGGGACGGTCGCCGCTGCCTGTGCGGCGGGTGTGCTGTCACTGCCGGACGGGGCACGGATCGCCGCGGTCCGGTCGAAGCTGCTGGCGGCGGGTGTGCGGTCGACGCCGGCGATCCGGGACGCGATGGCCGGGATGCTCGCCGGCGTCCGCCACCGGTCCGGTCGGGTTCCCGTGTACTCCGCCGTCACCGGGTCACGGGTGGACGCGCTCGACGTCGACCACTGGTTCCAGGGCCTGCACGAGCCTTCGCAGCTGTCGGAAGCCGTGCGCGCCGCTGCCGACGACGGCCACGACCTCGTCATCGGCATGGGCTCCGGCGGGTTCCTCGCGGGGCTCGCCGAGGCGTGGGTCCGGGGCGCGCCGGTCGACTGGGCCGCGTGGTTCCACGGCGCCGGCGCGGTGCCCGTCGACCTGCCCACCTACGCCTTCCAGCGCAAGCGCTATTGGTGGGACGCCGTGTCGCCGCACGGGGACATCACCACCATCGGCGTGGACCCCGTGGACCACCCGTTGCTGCGGTCCGTCGCCGAGCTGGCCGACGGCCGGGGACACCTGCTCGCGGGCACGTTCGCCCTCCGGACCCACCCGTGGCTCGCCGACCACGAGGTCTCCGGCACGGTCCTGCTGCCCGGCACGGCGTTCGTCGACCTCGCCCTCTGCGCGGGGGAGAAGGCCGGCGTCCCGGCGGTGGCCGAGCTGACCCTCCAGGCCCCGCTCGTCCTGCCCCAGGACGGCACGGTGCGGGTGCAGGTGCTCGTCGGTCCGCCGGAGCCGGACGGCTCCCGACCGGTGACCGTCCACTCGCGGGTCGCGGACGAACGGTGGACGCGGCACGCGGTCGGCGTGCTGACCGAGGCTGCCGCCGCAGCTGCCACCGATCCGAGCCCCTGGCCGCCACCGGACGCCACTCCGCTCGACCTCGAAGGCGCGTACGACGTGCTCCGCGACGCCGGCTACGCGTACGGCGAGGCGTTCCGCGGCCTGCGCGCGGCCTGGCGGCGTGGTGGGGAGCTGTTCGCCGACGTCGCGCTGCCCGAGTGGACCCACGCCGACGCGGCCCGCTGCGGCGTGCACCCCGCGCTGCTCGACGCGGCCCTGCACACCGACCTGGTCGGCACGCCGCTGGACCGGCCCGTGGTCCCCTTCGCCTGGACCGGCGTGGCGCTGCACTCCTCCGGCGCGACCGCACTGCGGGTGCGCCTCAGCCCGGCGGGCCAGGACCGGACCGCCATCACCGCGACGGACGAGGCCGGACGACCGGTGCTCTCGGTGGCCTCCCTGGTGGCACGCCCACTGGACGGGCTCGCGGCGCGGCGGCGAGGGGAGTCACCGCTCGGCTTGGTGTGGACCATGTTCCCGCGTCCGGACTCCACGCCCGCCGGGCGGTGGGCCGCACTCGGCGACTCCACCCCGCTCAACCTCCCCGCACACCACGACGTGCCCGACGCGGACGTGGTGCTGTGCCCGGTCACCCCTCCCCACGACGACGTGCCCGCCGCCGTGCGCACAACCGCGGCGCAGGTGCTGGCCCACATCCAGCAGTGGCTCACCGACGACCACCCGGCCCGACTGGTGTTCGTCACGACCGGTGCGATGGCGACCGCGCCGGGGGAAGCCGGCGACCTCGCCGCAGCCCCGGTGTGGGGCCTGGTGCGCGCCGCCGAAGCCGAGCACCCGGGCCGTTTCGGCCTGGTCGACACCGACTGGTCGCCCGAGTCCACGGCCGTCTTCGCCGACGCCCTGGCCGCCGACCAACCGGAATTCGCCCTGCGCAACGGTGAGATCCGCGTCCCGAGAGCCAGGGAGCTGGCGGAATCGGACGCCGGCCCGCGACTGGACCCGGACGGCACGGTGCTCGTCACCGGAGGCACCGGTGGCCTCGGCGCCCTGGTGGCCAGGCACCTGGTGACCGCCCACGGCGTCCGACGCCTGGTGCTCACCAGCCGCCGCGGCCTCGACGCACCGGGAGCGCCCGGACTGCGCGACGACCTCGCCGCGCTCGGCGCCGAGGTCTCGGTGGTCGCGTGCGACGTGTCCGACCGCACCGCCGTCACCGCCCTGCTCGGGACGATCCCCGCCGACCACCCGCTGACCGGCGTCGTGCACTCGGCGGGCGTGCTCGACGACGGCGTGGTCGAGTCGATGACCCCGCAGCGGCTCGACCGGGTGCTCACCCCCAAGGTGGACGCCGCCTGGCACCTGCACGAGGCGACCAAGGACCTTCCGCTCGCCCTGTTCGCCCTGTTCTCCTCCGCCGCGGGCGTGCTCGGCGCGCCCGGACAGGCCAACTACGCCACCGCGAACGTCTTCCTCGACGCGCTCGCCGCCCACCGCCACGCCGCCGGGCTCGCGGGCACGTCCCTCGCCTGGGGCCTGTGGAATGCCGGCAGCGGCATGGGCGAGTCGCTGACCGAGACCGATCTGGCCAGGCTGAAGCGCCAAGGCTTCCCCGCGCTGTCACCGGAAGCGGGCCTGGCCCTGTTCGACGCGGCCTCGCGCGCGGACGCGGCGCTGGTCCTTCCGCTGGCACTGGACCTGCCGGCGCTGCGCGCCCAGGCCGCCGCCGGCGTGAGCCAACCGGCGTTGCGCGAACTCGTGCACGTCCGACCGGCTCGAACCGCTCACGGCACGGCTCTCGCCCGCCGCCTCACCGGCCTGGGTGACGCCGACCGCGACCGCGCCCTGCTCGACCTCGTGCGGGCGCACGTGGCCACGGTCCTGGGCCACCCCGCCCCCGACGCGATCGACCCCGACCGCGCGTTCTCCGAGCTGGGGTTCGACTCCCTGGCGGCCGTCGAACTGCGCAACCTCCTGCACGCCGACACCGGCGAACGCCTGTCCGCGACGCTCGTCTTCGACCACCCGACCGCACGGGCGGTCGCCGAGCACCTGCGCTCCCGCACCACCACGGCACCGGTGCCGGAGGCGCCGAGAGCCGTCGGCGTCTCGGACGAGCCCATCGCGATCGTGGCCATGGCGTGCCGCTACCCCGGCGGCGTGCGCTCGCCCGAGGACCTGTGGCGGCTGGTCGCCGAAGGCGTCGACGCGACCACGGAGTTCCCCGTCAACCGGGGGTGGGACGTCGACGGGCGCTACGACCCGGAACCGGGCGTCCCCGGCCGCACCTACACCCGGCGAGGCGCGTTCCTGCACGACGCGGGGGCGTTCGACCCGGACTTCTTCGGCATCTCGCCGGCCGAGGCGGCGGGCACGGACCCGCAGCAGCGGCTGCTGCTGGAGCTGTCCTGGGAGCTGTTCGAACGCGCGGGCATCGACCCGGTGACGCTCCGGGGCAGCGACACCGGTGTGTTCACGGGTCTGATGTACCACGACTACCCGTTGGCGAGCGCCGTCGGCTCGATCGTCTCCGGCCGGCTGGCCTACACCTACGGACTGGAAGGCCCGGCGATCTCGCTGGACACGGCGTGCTCGTCGTCGCTGGTCGCGCTGCACCTGGCGATCCGGTCGCTGCGTTCGGGGGAGTGCGGGCTCGCCCTGGTCGGCGGCGCCACCGTGATGGCCACGATGGACACGTTCGTGGAGTTCAGCCGTCAGCGGGGGCTGTCCCCGGACGGGCGGTGCCGTTCGTTCGACGCCGACGCCGACGGCACCGGGTGGGGCGAGGGCGCAGGGCTGCTGCTGGTCGAACGGCTGTCGGACGCGCGGCGCCTCGGGCACCCGGTGCTGGCCGTCGTGCGCGGCAGCGCGGTCAACCAGGACGGCGCGTCCAACGGCCTCACCGCGCCCAACGGTCCGGCCCAGCAGCGCGTGATCCGCGCGTCGCTGGCCGACGCCGGGCTGACGACGTCCGACGTGGACCTGGTGGAGGCGCACGGCACGGCCACCACGCTGGGCGACCCGATCGAGGTCCAGGCGCTGCTCGCGACCTACGGGCAGGACCGGCCGGAGCCGCTGTGGCTCGGCTCGGTCAAGTCCAACATCGGCCACACCCAGGCCGCCGCCGGCGTCGCGGGCGTGATCAAGGTGGTGGAGGCCATCCGGCACCGCACCATGCCCGCGACGCTGCACCTGACCCGGCCGTCACCACAGGTCGACTGGTCCGCGGGCGCGGTGGTCCCGCTCACCGAAGCCCGGCCGTGGCCCGGAACGGACCGGCCGCGGCGCGGCGCGGTGTCGTCGTTCGGGATCAGCGGGACCAACGCGCACGTGATCGTGGAGGAGCCGCCGGTGGGCGACCGGCTCGCGCTGCTGTTCACCGGGCAGGGGTCGCAGCGCGTCGGCATGGGCCGGGACCTGCACGAACGGCATCCCGTGTTCGCGGAGGCGTTCGACTCCGCGGCAGCCGAGCTGGACGCCCACCTGGACCGCCCGCTGCGGGAGGTGGTGTGGGGGACCGACCAGGCCGTCCTGGACCTGACGCAGTTCGCCCAGCCCGCGCTGTTCGCGGTGGAGGTGGCGCTGTTCCGGCTGGTCGAGTCGTGGGGCGCCGCTCCGGACTACCTGGCGGGCCACTCCATCGGCGAGTTCGCCGCCGCCCACGCCGCGGGCGTGCTGACCCTGCCCGACGCGGCCAGGCTGGTCGCCGCTCGCGGTCGGCTCATGGGTGCGCTGCCGGTCGGTGGCGCGATGCTCGCCGTGCGCGCGGCGGAAGCGGACGTGGTCGACCTCTGCGGCCCCGATCTGGCACTGGCGGCCGTGAACGGGCCGGAGTCCGTCGTCCTCGCGGGCACGGCGGAGGCGGTCGTGGAGGCAGAGGCCCGGCTCGCCGACCGCAAGACCAAGCGGCTGCCCGTGTCGCACGCCTTCCACTCGCCGCTCGTGGAACCGGCGCTCGCCGAGTTCACCGCGGTGGCGCAGTCGGTGTCGTACCACCAGCCCCGGATACCCGTCGTCTCGACCGTGACCGGTCGGCTCGCCGAAGACCTGCGCGACCCCGCGTACTGGGTGCGCCAAGCGCGCGACACCGTCCGGTTCGCCGACGCCCTGCGGACCCTGGCCGCCGAAGGGGTCTCCCGCTTCGTGGAGCTGGGACCGGACGCGGCACTCGCGGCGGTGGGGCCGGAAACCGTGGGCCACGGCGCGTTCGCGGCGGCCGTGGACCGTCGTGACCCGGACGCGCTCGACACCGCCCGGGACGTGCTGCGAGTGCCGGCCAGGCCGGTGGGCCGGTGGTTCCCGCTGCTGGTGTCGGCACGGTCCGCCGAAGGGCTGGCCGACCAGGCGCGCGGGCTGCGAGCCGCGGTCGCCGACCACCGGCCGCTCGACGTGGCGTTCTCGGCGGCGACGACCAGGGTGGCGATGCGGCACCGCGCGGTCGTCGTCGGTGCGGATCGGGACGACCTGCTGCGCGGCCTCGACGCGGTGGCGGCCACCGACCCCGTGCGGGAGGGCGCGCTCGCGTTCCTGTTCACCGGGCAAGGGGCGCAGCGCCTCGGGATGGGCCGCGAGCTGCACGGGGTGTTCCCGGCGTTCGCCGAGGCGTTCGACGCGGCGCTGTCCGAAGTGGACCGCCATGTGGATGGTCCGCTGCGCGAGGTCGTGTGGGGTGCGGACGCAGAACTGCTGAACCGCACGCGGTTCGCCCAGCCCGCGCTGTTCGCGCTCGAAGTGGCGTTGTTCCGGCTGGTGGAGTCGTGGGGGCTGCGACCGGACTTCGTCGCGGGCCACTCCGTCGGCGAGTTCGCGGCGGCGCACGTGGCGGGGGTGTGGTCGCTGGCCGAAGCCGCCGAACTCGTCGCCGCACGCGGCCGGTTGATGCAGGCGCTCCCCGGAGGGGGAGCCATGATCGCGGTAGCCGCCACCGAGGCCGACGTGCTGCCGCTGTGCACGGACCGGGTCGGCTTGGCGGCGGTCAACGGGCTGAACGCGGTCGTGTTGTCGGGCGCGCAGGACGCGATCACCGAGATCGCCGCCCGGTTCACCGCCGAAGGGCGCAAGGTGAAGCGGCTGGCGGTGTCCCACGCGTTCCACTCGCCGCTGATGGACCCGATGCTGGCCGATTTCCGCGCGGTCGTGGCGCGGGCCGTGGCCGCCGAGCCGTCGATCCCGGTGGTGTCGACGGTCACCGGGGAAGTGCTCCGGGAGTGGGGTGATCCCGACTACTGGGTGCGCCAGGTGCGCGAGCCGGTCAGGTTCGCGGACGCGGTGGCCGCGCTGGACCGCGCCGGTGTCGGCACGTACCTGGAGCTGGGACCGGACGCCGTGCTCACCGCGATGGCCGCGGGCACGGTGTCGGGTGCCTTCGTGCCCGCGCTGCGCCGGGACCGCGACGAGGAGCGGGAACTGGTCACCGCCCTGGCCACCGCGCACACCCGCGGCCATCCGGTGGACTGGTCCTCGTTCTTCGCCGAGCGCGGTGCGCGCCGGGTCGACCTGCCCACGTACGCCTTCCGGCACCGCGAGTTCTGGTCGGACGCGGTCGGCACCGGTGGCGGTGCGACGTCCATGGGCCAGGCGTCCACCGAGCACCCGCTCCTCAGCGCGGTGGTCGACCTGCCCGAGACGGGTGGCGCGGTGCTCACCGGGCGGCTGTCGACGGTGGCGGCGCCCTGGCTCGCTGATCACGCGCTGTTCGGCGTGCCGGTGTTCCCGGCGTCGGGCCTGGTGGACTTCGCCCTGCACGCGGGTGCGCTGGTCGGCAGCCCGGTCCTGGCCGAACTGACCGTCGAACGGCCCTTGGCGCTCGCGCACCCGGTGTCGGTCCAGGTGGCCGTGGGCGCGGCTGTCGACGGCGGGCGACCCGTGACCGTCCACTCCCGACGTGAAGGCGGCGAGTGGGTCCGCCACGCCGCCGGTGTGCTCACCGCTCAGCCGTCGATGCCGGAGCCGATCACCCCATGGCCGCCCGCCGGGGCGAGCCAGGTCGGGCCGGGCGTGTGGCGGCACGACGAAGACCTCTTCGCCGAGGTGGACGTCCCGGCGGACCTCGAACCCGACCGCTACGGCCTGCACCCCGCCCTCCTCGACGCCGCGGTGCGTCTGGTGGAGACCGGCGAACCGGTCCTGGCCCGCCGCTGGGGCGCGGTCACCCTGCACGCCGCCGGCGCGTCGGCGATCAAGGTCCGGGTCAGCCCGCTCGCCGACGGCGTCCGCGTCACCGCCCACGACTTCGACGGCGCTCCGGTCCTCACCGCCGACTCCGTGGTGTCGACCCCGGTGGAACGCGATGAGGTCGCGGTGCCCGAGACCGGCACGCCGTCGCTGTTCGGACTGCGGTGGGACGTGGCCGACCACCAGCCCGCCCTCGACCCCGCACCGCTGGTCACCCTGGACGAAGCCCGCGTCGGCGAGGTCCCGGACTTCGTCCTCTACGCGTGCCCGAACCCGTCCGGCGCGGCCCCGGAGGCGGCGTGGTCGGTGACCCGCGACGTCCAGGCCGTGATCGAGGAGTGGCTCTCCGACGAGCGGTACGCCGACTCGACCCTGGTCGTGGCGACCGACCGCGGTGTGGTGATCGAGGACAGCCCGATCACCCTGGCCCAGGGGCCGATCTGGGGCCTGTGCTGGTCGGCCGGGGACGCCAACCCCGGCCGGTTCCTCCTGGTGGACACCGACGACACCCCGGAGTCCGCTGCCCTGCTGCCCGCCGTCGCCCGGTCCGGCCTACCCGTGGCCGGCCTGCGCGGCGGCCGAGTGCTGACGCCCCGCCTGCTGCCCGTGTCCGGCGCGGCCCCACCCCCGCCGTGGCGGCCGGACGGCACCGTCCTCGTCACCGGCGGCACCACCGGGCCGGGCGCGCTCCTGGCCCGGCGCCTGGTGACCGCCCACGGCGTCCGCAGCCTGGTCCTGACCGGTCCGGACGACCCCGACCTGGTGGCCGACCTGACCGCCGAGGGCGCCCGCGTGACCGTGGGGGACGACGTGGCGGCGGTCCTCGCGGCAGTCCCGGCCGAGCACCCGCTCACCGGCGTCGTCCACGCCGAAGCGGCGGACGACCCCGCGCCGGACGGGCCGGCCTCCGTCGACCTGGTCGACACCGTGGTCCGCTCCCGGATCGGAAGCGCCTGGCGCCTGCACGAGCTGACCCGCGACGCGGACCTGACGGCGTTCGTGCTGCTCTACAGCGCGGGCGGGTTGCTGCCAGGCCCAGCGCAGTCCGTGTGCGCCGCGGCGAACGTCTTCCACGACGCGCTGGCCCGCCACCGCGTCGCCCAGGGCCTGCCTGCCCTGTCCATCGCCCTCGGACCGTGGAGCGCGGCCGGTTCACCCGGGTTGAGCACCGCACACGCCTTCGCCCTGTTCGACGACGCGGTCGGCCGGCCCGACCCCGTGCTGATGCCGATCGTGCTCGACCAGGTGGCCGCACACGCCGACCGGCCCGACGCGAAACCCTCCCGTGCCGACACCGCACGCGGCCTCCGCGCCCGCATCGCCGAGCTGACCGGCGACGAGCGCGACCGCGCCCTCCTCGAAGTGGTGCGCACGCACGTCGCCGCGGTCCTCGGTCACCGGGGCATCGACACCGTCGGTCCCGACCAGGCGTTCCAGGAACTCGGGTTCGACTCGCTGGCCGCGGTGGAACTGCGGACGAAGCTCGTCACGGCCACGGCGCTCGAACTCCCGGCCACCCTGGTCTTCGACCACCCGACCGCACGCGCCGTGGCAGCCGTGATCGCGGAAGGGCTCGCCGCCGGACCGACCGACCCGCTGCGGCCCGTGCTGACCGAACTGGACCGGCTCGACGCGCTGCTGGACGACCTGACCGCGGTCAACGGCGACCACGGCCGGGTCTCGGCCCGCCTGGAAGCCCTGCTCCGCCGGTGGCAGGAGGGGCACGGCGGGAACGACGACCGGAACGCGGCCGACCTCACCGCCGCGACCGACGAGGAACTGTTCGACGTACTCGATCGCGAACTCGGGATGTCCTGAGTGGACCCCCGCGAGGAACGGTGACCTGGCGATGGCAAACGACCCCGTGGCACAAGACCCCGTGTCGACCGACGACAAGCTGAGGGACTACCTGCGGCGCGCCACGGCCGACCTGCGGCAGGCGAGGCAACGCGTGCGCGACCTGGAAGCCGGCGCGCACGAGCCGATCGCCGTCGTGGCCATGGGCTGCCGCTACCCCGGCGGTGTGGAGACGCCGGCGGACCTGTGGTCGCTGGTCGACTCCGGCGGGGACGGCATCACGCCGTTCCCGGACAACCGCGGCTGGAACACCACCGCCCTGTTCCACCCGGACCCCGCCACCCCCGGCCGCACGTACTCGGTCGACGGCGGTTTCCTGCACCGGGCCGGCGACTTCGACGCGGACTTCTTCCGGATGAGCCCGAGGGAGGCGCGGGAGACCGACCCCCAGCAGCGCCTGCTGCTCGAAGTCGCCTGGGAGACGCTGGAACGCGCCGGCATCGACCCCCACTCGCTCCGGGGCAGCCGCACGGGAGTGTTCGCCGGGGTCGCCTACCACGACTACGCCGGACGCGCCGGGTACGGCGAACGGGGCATCGGCACGCTCGGCAGCGTCGTGTCCGGCCGGGTCGCCTACGCCCTCGGGCTCGAAGGGCCGGCGATCACCGTCGACACCGCGTGCTCGTCGTCCCTGGTCGCCCTGCACCTCGCCGCGCGGGCGCTGCGGGCCGGCGACTGCGACCTGGCGCTGGCGGGCGGCGTCACGGTCATGACCACCCCGGACGCCTTCGTCGGGTTCAGCCAAGACCGGGGGCTGGCGCCGGACGGCCGGTGCAAGTCGTTCGCCGGCGCAGCAGACGGCACCGGCTGGGGCGAGGGCGTCGGGCTGCTCCTGGTCGAGCGCTTGTCCGACGCCGTGCGCCACGGGCACCGGGTGTTGGCGCTGGTCCGCGGCACCGCAATCAACCAGGACGGCGCCTCCAACGGGATCTCCGCGCCCAACGGACCCTCCCAGCGCCGCGTGATCGAGCAGGCGCTCGCCGACGCCCAACTCACCCCCGACCAGGTCGACGCCGTCGAGGGCCACGGCACCGGCACCGTGCTCGGTGACCCGATCGAGGCCCAGGCGCTGCTGGCCACCTACGGCAAGGACCGGACCGAACCGCTGTGGCTGGGGTCGGTCAAGTCGAACATCGGCCACGCACAGGCCGCCGCGGGCGTGTCCGGGATCATCAAGATGGTCGAGGCGATGAACCACGGCGTGCTGCCGCGGACCCTGCACGTGGACGAGCCGACACCACGCGTGGACTGGGCCGCCGGCAACGTGCGGCTGCTCACCGAGCCGGTCCCGTGGCCCGAGCACGGCCGGCCACGTCGTGCGGCCGTGTCGTCGTTCGGGCTCAGCGGCACCAACGCGCACGTCATCCTGGAGCAGGCGCCGCCGCCGGAGCCGGTCGGCGAACGCACGGCCGAGTGCCCGGACGTGCTGCTGTTCCCTCTCTACGCCAAGAACGACGCAGCGTTGCGCGCCCAGGCGGACCGGCTGCTGGTCCACCTCGCCGTGCACCCCGACGTCCCGGACCGCGACATCGCCTGCTCGCTGGCGACCACCCGCGCCGAGATGGACCACCGCGCCGTCGTGGTCGCCGGGGATCGCGACCAGCTCGTCCGCCGGCTGACCGGGCTCGCCGCCGGTGACCAGGCCCCCGGCCTGCTGCGCGGCGTCGCGGACCCGGACCGGCTCGCCGCGTTCCTGTTCACCGGGCAGGGCGCCCAGCGGCTCGGCATGGGCCGGCGGCTGCACAGCGCGCACCCGGTGTTCGCCGCCGCCTTCGACGCCGCGCTGGTCGAACTGGACCGCCACCTCGACCAGCCGCTGCGGGCCGTCGTCTGGGGGGAGGACCCGGACGCGCTGAACCGGACCCTGAACGCCCAGTGCGCCCTGTTCGCCGTCGAAGTGGCCCTGTTCCGGCTGCTGGAGTCGTGGGGCGTGCGGCCCGCCTACCTCGTCGGGCACTCGGTCGGCGAACTGGCCGCCGCGCACGTCGCCGGGGTGCTCGACCTGGCCGACGCCGCCGCTCTGGTCGCTGCACGCGGGCGGCTCATGCAGGCGCTCCCCGAGGGTGGGGCGATGGCCGCCCTGCAAGCGGCCGAGTCCGAGGTGGCGGCCGTGCTCGGGGAAGGCGTCACCGTCGCCGGGGTGAACGGGCCCGTGTCCACCGTGGTCTCCGGTGACGTGGACGCCGTGCTGGCGGTGAAGGCCCACTTCGACTCGCTGGGCCGCAAGACCACCCGGCTCGCCGTCTCGCACGCGTTCCACTCGGCCCGGATCGAGCCGATGCTCGCCGAGTTCGAGGGGATCGCGTCCGGGCTCACGTACTCCCCACCGGTCATCCCGATCGTCTCCACGGTGACCGGTGACCGGACCGCGGACCTGGCCGCACCGGGGTACTGGGTGCGGCAGGCACGGGCCGCCGTCCGGTTCGCGGACGCGGTGGCCCACCTCGCCGCCCTGGGAGTCGACGTTTTCGTCGAGCTGGGCCCGGACGCCGCGCTGTCGGCGACCGTGCCCGACTGCGCGGACGGCGTCGTCGCACCCCTGCTGCGCCGGGACCGGGACGAGGTGACCGAGGTGGCCACGGCGCTGGCCACCGTGCACGTCGCCGGCATCCGCCTGGACCACGCCGCCCTGAACCCCGGCGCCCGCCGCGTCGACCTGCCCACGTACCCGTTCCAGCGCTCCTGGTACTTCTGGGAGACGAGCCCGGCCGCGCCGGTGGAGGCGGAGTTCTGGACGGCGGTGGAGCAGGCGGACGCCGACGCCCTCGCCGAGCGCTTCTCCGTCACGCCCGAGGCGTTCCGCGAAGTGCTCCCCGCGCTGTCGTCCTGGCGCCGGAAGCACCGCGAGGAGTCCTCTGTGGACTCCTGGCGCTATCGCGTGACGTGGCGGGCGGTCCCGGACGCCGGGGGTTCACCGGACGGCACGTGGCTGGTCGTCACGCCCGCGCACCGGACGCCCCCGGTCCAGGCGGTGCTCGACGGTTTGCGCGACCTGTCCACCGTGTCCGCGGAGGTCTCGACCGCCGACCGTGCCACCATCGCTGCCGCACTGCCCACCGGCACGTTCGCCGGGGTGTTGTCGCTGCTCGCCTTGGACGACGCCGACGACCGGGACCACGTCCTGACCCGCGGCCTGCGCAGCACCGTCGCCCTGGTCCAGGCGCTGGACGACACCGGAACCACCGCGCCCCTGTGGTGCGTCACGGCGGGTGCGGTGGCGGTCGAGCCGACCGACGACTGCGTCGACCCGAGGAGGGCCGCGGTCTGGGGACTCGGCGTCGGCCTCGCCCTCGACCAGCCGGGCACGTGGGGAGGCCTGGTGGACCTGCCCGCCGAGCCCGACGACGACAGCGCGCGTCGGCTGGTGTCGGTCCTGGGCGGTGGCGAGGACCAGGTGGCCGTCCGGGCCTCCGGCGTGCACGTCCGCAGGATGACGCGTGCCCGGCTGGACGGCGCACCGCCGCCGCGCAGCTGGCGTCCCGACGGCATCACCCTGATCACCGGCGGCACCGGCGGCCTCGGCGTGCACCTGGCCCGTGACCTCGCCGCCGCCGGCGCGGAGCACCTGGTGCTGCTCAGCCGCAGGGGCGCCGCGGCCGGGGGGATGGCGGAGCTGACCGCCGAGCTGACCGCCGCCGGCACGCAGGTCACCGTGGCCGCCTGCGACGTGGCGGACCACGACGCCGTCGCCGCCCTGCTGGACCAACTGCCGGAGCCGCCCACGGCGGTGTTCCACGCGGCCGGCGTGATGAACCAGGCCGGTCCCGTGGCCCAGCAGACCGGCGACGAGTTCGACCGCGCGGCAGCGGCGAAGGTGGGCGGAGCGCTCGTCCTCGACCGGTTGCTCGCCGACCGGCCGTTGTCGGCCTTCGTGCTGTTCTCCTCCGGCGCGGCGGTGTGGGGGAGCGCGGGCCAGGCCGCTTACGGCGCGGCCAACGCGTGCCTCGACGCGCTCGCCGCGGCCCGTCGTGCCCGCGGACTTGCGGCCACCGCCATCGCCTGGGGACCGTGGGACGGTGGCATGGTCGACGCGGACATCGCCGCCGCGTCCCGCCGCGTCGGCGCGCCGCCGATGGATCCCACGCTCGCGATCGGCGCACTGCGCCAAGCCCTCGACCACGACGAGACGAACCTCGTGGTCGCCGACTTCGACTGGGCCACGTTCGCGCCGATCTTCACCATGGCCCGCCCCCGTCCGCTGCTCGCCGACCTGCCCGAAGCCGGTGCGGCCGCCGACGAGACCACTTCGGCCGCACCGGAGCTGCGCACGACACTCGCCCGGATGTCGCCCGCCGAACAGCAGCGGGCGGTGCTGGACCTGCTGCGCGAGCACGTCGGAGCACTGCTCGGCTACGACGACCCGAGCGCGCTCGCGGTGACCAAGCCGTTCACCGACCTGGGGTTCGACTCGGTCGCCGCGGTGGACCTGCGCGGCCGGCTGGGCGCCGCCACCGGACTCACCCTGCCCGGCACGCTCGTCTTCGACCACGCCACCCCGACGGCGCTGGCCGCCTACCTCCACTCGGAACTCGTCGGCGGCGGCGGCCCGGCCGACCTCGACGGCGACCTGGACCGGATCCGCGAACGGCTGGCCGCCTCGCCGCCGTCCGCCGGCGACCGCGATCGCATCGCCGCGAGGCTCCGGGCGCTGTCCGACTCGCTCACCGCGCCGACCGATCCGCGCGCCGGGTCGGACGAGCTGGACCTGGCGTCGGCTTCCGAGGCCGACGTGCTGGCGTTCATCGACCACGAACTCGGCTTGGACCTCGACGGTGTGCGGGAAGGGTGACGCTGACATGAGCGCTGACGGACCGGACGCCAAGCTCGTCGAAGCACTCCGCAGCTCGTTGAAGGAGGCCGAACGGCTCCGCGCCCACAACCGGGAGCTGACCGAAGCCGCACGCGAGCCGATCGCGATCGTGTCGATGGCGTGCCGCTACCCGGGTGGGGTGGGGTCGCCGGAGGACTTGTGGCGGTTGGTGGTGGACGGTGTGGACGCGGTGTCGGAGTTCCCGGTCGATCGCGGTTGGGACGTCGAGCGCCTGTACGACCCGACCGGCGAGCGACCGAACACCACTTACGTGCGCCACGGCGGCTTCCTCCACGACGCGGCCCGGTTCGACGCCGCCCTCTTCGGCATCGCGCCGAGGGAGGCGCCAGTGCTCGACCCGCAGCAGCGGTTGTTGCTGGAGACGTCGTGGGAGGCGTTCGAGCGCGCGGGCATCGACCCGCTCTCGTTGCGGGGCAGCTCGACCGGTGTGTTCGCGGGAACGATGTACCACGACTACCCGGCGAACGCGAACACCGGCGCGGTCGTCTCCGGTCGGCTGTCCTATGTGTACGGACTGACGGGGCCCTCCATCACCCTCGACACGGCGTGCTCGTCGTCCTTGGTGGCCCTGCACCTGGCGATGCGGTCGCTGCGCGCCGGTGAGTGCGACCTGGCGCTGGTCGGCGGCGTGACCGTCATGGCCACCCCCGAGACGTTCGTGGAGTTCTCGCGGCAGGGCGGGTTGTCGCCGGACGGTCGGTGTCGGTCGTTCGCCGCCTCCGCTTCGGGTACGGGGTGGGGCGAGGGCTGTGGTGTGTTGTTGGTGGAACGACTGTCGGACGCCCGGCGTCTTGGGCACCCGGTGGTGGCGGTGGTGCGGGGGAGCGCGGTCAACCAGGACGGTGCTTCGAACGGGTTGACCGCGCCGAGCGGTGCGGCCCAGCGGCGGGTGATCGACGCCGCGTTGGCCGACGCCGGGCTGTCGGGTTCGGACGTCGACGTGGTCGAGGCGCACGGGACGGCCACGACTCTCGGTGATCCGATCGAGGCTCAGGCGTTGTTGGCGACGTACGGCCGGGACCGGGGCGGCGAGCCGTTGTGGCTGGGTTCGGTGAAGTCGAACATCGGCCACACGCAGGCCGCTGCGGGCGTGGCCGGTGTGATCAAGGTGGTGCAGGGCTTGCGGGCGGGTGCGGTCCCGGCTTCCTTGCACGTCGATGAGCCGTCGCCGCACGTCGAGTGGTCGTCGGGCGCGGTCCGGTTGGTGACGTCGACCCGTGACTGGCCGCGGGTGGATCGCCTGCGTCGGGCCGGTGTGTCGTCGTTCGGGATCAGCGGCACCAACGCGCACGTCATCGTCGAACAGGCCCCGGAGTCGGACGAACCGGAACCGGCCCGAGCACCGACCGTCGTCGCGCTGTCGTTGTCGGCGAAGGACCCGGCCGCGCTCCGCGCCCAAGCGTCCCGGCTGGCGGCGCACCTGGAGGCCAATCCCGACCTCGCCCCGGCCGACGTCGCCTACTCGCTCACCAGGAGGGCCAAGCTCGACCACCGCGCCGTCGTCGTCGGTGCTGACCGCGACCACCTGCTCCGAGGTCTCGCCGATGTCGCGTCGGCCGACTCCGAACCCGCTCGCTCCAGCGGTGCGACGGCGTTCCTGTTCACGGGTCAGGGTGCGCAGCGGGTCGGGATGGGTCGGGAGTTGTACGAGGTCTTCCCGGTGTTCGCTGCTGTGTTGGACGAGGTGTTGACGGCGTTGGACCGGCACTTGGCGGTGTCGTTGCGCGAGGTGATGTGGGGCGGGGATCAGGAGGGGCTCAACCGCACGGAGTTCGCGCAGCCGGCGTTGTTCGCGTTCGAGGTGGCGTTGTACCGGTTGGTGGAGTCGTGGGGTGTGCGGCCGGGTTTCCTGGTGGGCCACTCGATCGGTGAGCTGGCCGCGGCGCACGTCGCCGGTGTGTTCAGCCTGGCCGACGCCGCTGCCGTGGTCGCCGCCCGGGGACGGCTGATGCAGGCACTCCCCGGCGGGGCGATGGCTGCCCTGCAGGCCACTGAAGCCGAGGTCCTGCCCCTGTGCGGGGAACGCGTCGGCATCGCGGCGGTCAACGGGCCGAACGCCGTCGTGGTGTCCGGCCACGACGACGCTGTCGCGGACCTGGTCGCCCGTTTCACCGCCCAAGGACGCAAGACCACCACCCTGGCCGTCTCGCACGCGTTCCACTCCGCGCTCATGGACCCCATGCTGGCCGACTTCCGCGCCGTGCTCGCCCGCGTGACGCTGAACGCGCCCAGCCGGCCGATCGTCTCGACGCTGAACGGCGAGCGCGTGTCCGACGACCTGCGCGACCCCGAGCACTGGGTCCGCCAGGTCCGCGACCCCGTGCGCTTCGCCGACGCGGTGCGCACCCTGCACGAGGCCGGGGTGACCCGCTTCCTGGAGCTGGGCCCGGACGGCTCGCTCACCACGATGACCGCCCAGACCGTGGACGCTCCGGTCGTCATCGCCACGCAGCGCCGCGACCGTCCCGAACCCGCGACCCTGTTGACCGCGCTCGGACGCCTGCACGGCTCGGGCGTCACGGTCGACTGGTCCGCCCAGTCCACCGGCGCACGGCTGGTCGACCTGCCCACCTACCCCTTCCAGGGCGCGCGGTACTGGCTCGACCCGGTCGAGTTCCTGGCCGACTCGTGGCTCGGCGCGGACCTCGGCGCGATCGCCGCGCTGGGCGTCGACACGGCGCCGCACCCGATGCTGGGCGCTTCGGTCGACGTGCCGGACAGCGACACGACCGTGCACACCGGCAGCCTGTCGGTCGCCACCCACCCGTGGCTCGCCGATCACGTCCTGGGCGGCGCCGTGGTGGTGCCCGGCACCGCGCTGGTCGAGTTGGCCCTCGCCGCGGGCGGTGGCAGCGCCCTGGCCGAACTGACCCTCGACGCGCCGCTGGTCCTCCCCGAACGCGGAACCGCGACCATCCGCGTGGTGATCGGCGCGGAGGTCGGGGAAGCACGGACAGTCGCCATCCACGCCAGGACCACCCCGGGAGCACCCTGGACCAGGCACGCCTCCGGTGTGCTGGCACCACCGGCCGCAACCGGCGAACCGCTGGCCGACTGGCCACCGGCCGCCGAGGAGGTCGACCTCACCCGCCTCTACGACGACCTCGCCGCCGGCGGCCTCGACTACGGTCCCGCGTTCCAGGGGCTCGGCGCGGCCTGGCGGACCGGGTCGGACGTCTTCGCCGAGGTCCGGTTGCCCGCCGGTCACGCCGTCGACGGCTTCGTGCTGCACCCGGCCCTGCTCGACGCCTGCCTGCACACCATCGCACTCGGCCCCGACGGTCCTTCGCCCCGCGTGCCGTTCTCCTGGACGGGCGTCACCGCGCACGCCGAAGGCGCCACCGCCGCACGGGTGCGCGTCCGCAGGCTCGGTGACGGCGTCGTGAACCTGACCGTGGCCGACACCACCGGGAAGCCGCTGGCCACGGTGGCGGGCCTGGCCCTGCGGGAGATCGACCTGTCCCCGGTCGACTCCCTGTTCGAGGTGGTCTTCGACCGCATTCCCACCGCCGGACCCGCACCCCGGCACCGCGTGCTCACCGTCGAACCCGGCGAGGTGCACCAGGTGGCGCACCGGGTGTTGACCGCACTCCAAACTCACGCGGCGAGCACCGACCCGACCCCGCTCGTCGTCGTGACGAGCGGTGCGGTGGCGCTCGCCGGCGAGGACGTCACCGACCTCGCCGGAGCCGCGGTCTGGGGCCTGGTGCGCTCGGCCCAGTCCGAGAACCCGGGCAGGTTCGTCCTCGCCGACTGCGACGACCCGGCGGACGCGGGGCTCGTCGTCGCCTCCGGCGAGCCCCAGGGCGTGGTGCGCGGAGGCCAGGTCTCCGCACCCCGGCTGATCCGGGTGGCCGCCACCCCGGGCGACCCGACCTTCGACCCGGACGGCACGGCGCTGGTCACCGGCGCCACCGGCACGCTCGGCAGGTTGTTCGCCCGGCACCTGGTCACCGCGCACGGCGTCCGGCACCTGCTGCTGGTCGGCCGGCGCGGCCGGTCCGCCGAGGGCATGGACGGCCTGGTCGCCGAGCTGACCGCCTGCGGCGCGACGGTGACCGTGGCCGCCTGCGACGTGGCCGACCGGTCCGCGCTGGCCGAGGTGCTGGCCGGTGTCGACCCGGCGCACCCGCTGCGGGCGGTCGTCCACGCGGCCGGTGTCCTCGACGACGGGACGCTGCCCTCCCTCACCCCGCAGCGGCTGGACAGGGTGCTGCGCCCCAAGGTGGACGCGGCGCTCGCCCTGCACGAGCTCACCCTCGCGTCGGACCTGACCGCGTTCGTCCTGTTCTCGTCGGCCGCCGGTGTGCTGGGCAACGCCGGACAGGCCAACTACGCCGCCGCGAACGCCTTCCTGGACGCCCTGGCAACCCACCGCCGCGCCGGCGGACTGCCCGCCCACTCGCTGGCGTGGGGCCTGTGGGACGACGGCATGGCGGACCACCTGACCGACGCCGACCGGTTGCGGCTGACCGGGTCGGGCGGCGGCGCGTTGTCCGAGTCCGAGGGCTTGGCGCTGTTCGACACCGCCATCGCCCTGACCACCCCGGTCGTGGTGCCGATGCGGCTCGACCTGGCGGCACTCGCCCGCGCGGGCCAGGTGCCGGAGGTGTTCCACCGGCTCGTCCGTCCACGGACCCGGCGTCCGGAACGCTCGTCGGGTGAGGACGCGGGGACGTTGCGACGGCGCCTGAGTGGTCTGGACGGGGCCGATCGGGATCGCGAGCTGCTCGATCTGGTGCTGCGCACCGCCGCCGCCGTGCTGGGCCACCCCGGCCCCGAGCACGTCGACCCCGAGCGGGACTTCCTCGAAGCCGGGTTCGACTCGCTGAGCGCCATGGAGCTGCGGACCGCCCTGGCGTCCCGGACCGGCCTCACCCTGCCGCCCATGGCGGTGTTCGACAGCAAGACGCCGATCGGCCTCACCCGCCTGCTGGGCGCTGCGGTCGAAGAGCCGCAGGACCGGCCCACCGCTGTGGAACCGGCCGTGAGCACGATGTTCCGGGACGCCGTCCTCGCCGGTCACGCCTCCCGGGGCTTCGCGCTCCTGCGCGCGGTGGCGGACCTGAGGCCCAGCTTCGCCACGGCCGACGAGCTCGACCGGCATCCCGAACCAGTCCGGCTCGCCGACGGTCCGGGCAGTCCCCGGCTGATCTGCCTGAGCACACCCATGGCCACCGGCGGTGTGCACCAGCACGCCCGACTCGCCGCCCCGCTGCGCGGCGTGCGTCCGGTGATCACGCTGCCCACCCCCGGCTTCACCGCCGGAGACGCGCTGCCCGACTCCGCGGACGCGGTGGTCCGAGTCCTCGCCGACGCGGTCCTGCGCGCGGCGGAGGGCGAGCCGTTCGTCCTGCTCGGTTACTCCTCCGGCGGCCTGATGGCCAACGCGACCGCCGTCCACCTGGAACGCGCGGACTCCGGACCGGCGGGCGTGGTGCTGATCGACTCGTACCGCGTGGACGGCGGTGGCGTCAGCTCGCGGGTGTTCGACGAGATGAGCCTCGGGCTGGTGGCCCGTGACTCGGAGTTCGGCCTGTTCGACAGCGCCGGGCTCTCGGCGATGACCCGCTACTTCGACCTGCTGCCCCACTTCAGCCTCGCACCGGTCGCCGCACCGGTCCTGTTCGTCGGCGCGGACCGCTCCTTCGTGCCCGACGACACCAGCGGTGCGGAGGACTGGCGCGCCCTGCCCTGGAACCGCCGGCACGACCTGCGCACCGTGCCCGCGACCCACTTCACCATCGTGGAGGAGGACGCCGAGCCGACCGCCCGGGCGATCGAGGAGTGGCTGGGGTCGCGCTGACCCCGGTGGCCACAGGAGTCAGCGTCCCCCAGACGAAAGGTCGTCGCAAATGGCCGTCGCCACCCGCGCCAAGGGCAAGATCGCCTTCGGCGAGCACAAGACGTGGTACCGGGTGACCGGGGACCTCAAGGCCGGCAGGCCGCCGGTCGTCGTGGTCCACGGAGGCCCCGGCAGCACGCACGACTACCTGCTCCGGCTGGCGGAACTGGCCGAGCACGGCTGGCCGGTCGTGCACTACGACCAGCTCGGCAACGGCGGGTCGACGCACCTGCCGGACCGGGGCGCCGACTTCTGGACCGTCGACCTGTTCCTCGCGGAGCTGGACAACCTGCTGCGTCAGCTGGGCATCGCCGACGAATACGTCCTCTTCGGACAGTCCTGGGGCGGGTTGCTCGTCGCCGAGCACGCCGCCACCCGGCCGGCCGGGCTGCGCGGCCTGGTCATCGCCAACGCGCCGGCGTCGTACCCGCTGTGGTTGGCCGAGATGGAGGTGCTGCGCAGGGCACTGCCGCCCGGTGTGGACGAGGTCCTGCGGGCGCACGAGGCCGCGGGCACCACCGACAGCGAGCAGTACCACGAGGCGATGAAGGTGTTCTACGAGCGGCACGTGTGCCGGCTCAAGCCCTGGCCCAGGGACTACCAGGCGTCGTTCTACGAGATCTACAACGACCCCACCGTGTACTCCACCATGAACGGCCCCAGCGAGTTCTTCGTCAACGGCACGCTGAAGGACTGGGGCGTCGTCGACAGCCTGCCGAAGATCGCCGTACCGACGTTGGTCCTCTCGGGCAGGCACGACGAGGCGACGCCGACCACCGTGCGCCCGTACGCCGAGCTGATCCCCGACGCCCGGTGGGAGGTCTTCGAGGAATCCAGCCACCTGCCGCACCTGGAGGAGCCCGAGCGGTTCACCGCCGTGGTGCTGGACTACCTGGCGGGTGTGGCGCGAGTCGATTAGGGAGCGTTAGGGGTGTCGGGCACAACCCGTCGAACCAACACTGGGAACATGGACAACGACCGTGGCGCGTTCGTCTTCCCCGGCATGGGACCGACCCGCTTCGCCGACGTGGGGAAGTTCATGGTGGCCCACCCGGTGGCCAGGGAGTTGGTCGCGATCGCCGACGAACGCCTCGGCTACTCCCTCGTGGACCGCTACGCCGAGGCGGACGGCGACTACAGCCGGCACGCCCAGATCGCGTTCCTGGTCAACTGCCTCGCCTTGGCCCGCTGGGCGGAGCAGCACCTGGACGCGCACCCGGACTACTGCGCGGGCCCCAGCTTCGGGGGCAAGGCGGCGGCGGCGTTCTCCGGCGCGCTGTCCGTCTCCGACGCCGTCTGGGTGACCGCCGAGATGGCCCGCTGCCTGGACGAGTACTTCGCCGTCGAACACCGTGACGCCGTGACCCAGTCCTTCGTCCGGACCCCGCCGGAGCGGATCGCCGACATCACCGGCGAACTCGACGCGGCGGGGGAGTGGTACGAGCTGTCCTGCCGGGTGGACGAGGACTTCGCGATGCTCACGCTCTCCGAGCGCCGGGTCGAGTGGCTGGCGGGCAGGCTGCGTGCGACGGGCGGGCTGCCGCTGTACGTGATGCGACCGCCGATGCACTGCGTCGCGTTCACCGGGCTGGCGCGCAAGGTCGAGGACGAAGTGCTGTCCCGGCTGACGTTCGCGGACCCGAAGATCCCGGTGGTCGCGGACCAGGACGGCGCGTTGCTCACCACCGGCGCGCAAGTACGCGCGATGCTGCTCGACGGCTGCACCACGCCGGTCGACTGGCCGTCGGTCGTCGGGACCCTGAAGGCGTCGGGCGTGGGCACCGTGCACGTGTGCGGGCAGGACGCGCTGTTCGGCCGGGTCGGTGTCACGACGTCGAACTTCACCGTGGTCCCAGTCGACCCGCGCACCGCGATGATGCCCCGCCGCAGGCGCGCGACCGTGTGACGAGCGACCGACCACCCCACCTCCACAGGGACCTGACATGACCGAGCTGGCTCTGCACGAACGCTTCCTGCGCGGCCTCACGGCGGCGCCCGACCGTCCGGCGCTCGACCTCGGCGACCGCACCGCCACCTACCGCGAGCTGCACGAGCTGGCCCTGCTGTGGGCGGGTTCCCTGCTCGCCGCGGACCGGCCGCTGCGCCGGGTCGGCGTCCTCGCGGCCAAGGGCATCGAGTCCTACGCGGGCGTGCTCGCGGTCCTCTACGCGGGCGCCACGGTCGTGCCGCTACACGCCGACTTCCCGGCCGCGCGGACCAGGCGCATGCTCGACATCGCCGCTGTCGACGCCCTGATCGCCGACGAGCGCGGACTGCGGGCCCTGGCCGGCATAGGTGGCGGGATCCCGGTCCTCGACATCGCCGGCCTAGGCGGCGAAGGCACGATCCCGGTCCGCGACGCCCTGCCGCGACCACGTGAGGTCGATCCGCAGGACGTCGCCTACCTGCTGTTCACCTCGGGGTCGACCGGCAACCCGAAGGGCGTGCCGATCTCCCACGGCAGCACCGCCCACTACTTCGACGTCCTCGACTCCCGGTACGACTTCACCGCCGAGGACGTGTTCAGCCAGACGTTCGACCTGAACTTCGACTGCGCGATGTTCGACATGTTCTGCGCCTGGGGCGCGGGCGCGTGCGTCACCGCCGTCCCGGCCGGCGCCTACCGCGAGATCCCGGTGTTCCTCCGCTCGCGCGGGGTCACGGTCTGGTTCTCCACACCCAGCGCCATCACCCTGATCCGACGCATGGGTGGCCTGCGACCGGGTGCGCTGCCGACGCTGAGGTGGAGCTTCTTCGCGGGGGAGGCGCTGCGCTGCGACGACGCCGCCGACTGGCACGCCGCGGCTCCGGGCTCGCTCCTGGAGAACCTCTACGGCCCGACCGAGCTGACGGTCACCATCTCCGCGCACCGCTGGGACTCCGGCACGTCCCCCGGGCTGGGCGTCAACGGCCTGATGCCGATCGGGGAGATCAACCCCGGCCACGACCACGTCCTGCTGGACGAGTCCGGCGCACCGTCCGACGTGGAGGGTGAGCTGTGCATCACCGGCCCCCAGCTCACCACCGGCTACCTCGACCGACGTGACGACGAGGGCAGGTTCTTCGACCGCGACGGCAAGCGCTGGTACCGCACGGGCGACCGCGTCCACCGCTGCCCGGACGGCACCCTGGTCTACGTCGGCCGCCTGGACGCGCAGGTGCAGGTCCAGGGCTGGCGGGTGGAACTGGCAGAAGTGGACCACGCCGTGCGCGGCTGCGCGGGCGTCGAGGACGCGGTGACAGTGGCCCGCACAGTCGCCGGAACCACCGAGCTGGTCGTCTTCTACACCGGCTCGGCCACCACACCCGCGGCTCTGGCACGCGCCCTCCGCGACGTCCTGCCGAGCGGGATGCTGCCGCGCCACTACGAACACGTCCCCCACTTCCCGCTCAACGCGAACCGGAAGGTCGACCGCCTCGCGCTCGGCGCCAAGGCCCGCGAACTGGCCGAAGCCACCTGAGCCCACCGGGCACGTGCAGCTCCTGACCGGATGCGCCGAAGCTCGACGATCCCGGCCAGGAGTTGCACGTCGCCGGTCCGGAGTGGACCGGCGGATCAGACCCGTTCGAGCATGGACGACAGGGTCGCCCACAGCGTGCCCGGCGTGGCGAACGTGCTCAGGTTCAGCGCGTCGTCCAGGAAACGCACGTCGTACGTGCTCTCGACAGCGGCCAGCAGTTCGACCGTCGCCATGGAGTCCAGGCCCAGATCACGCAGGCTGGCGTCCACCGCGAGCGGCTCCGTCGGGGAGAGGAAGGGCAACTGCGCCCGCAGGAGCTCCTCGAACCGTTCGTCCCACATAGCGCCTCCACACTGTGTTTGTGCTTCTGCACCAACGAAAGCCCATCGCCGGTGACGGCTACAACCCCAGCCTGCCCCTAGGGGGACGTGGTCGCCTGTCACAGGACGGCGGGGGCCGGTGTCCAATGGGGGACACAGCCGGAAGCGACCAGACAGGAGCCACCCGGGCATGAGCGAGGACAACCGTCCGGACGCCGCCACCCAGGCGTTCGTCACCCACCGCAACCTGCTCTTCACCGTCGCCTACGAGATGCTCGGCTCGGCGGCGGACGCGGAGGACGTGCTCCAGGAGACCTGGCTGCGCTGGGCCGGCGTCGACCTCGCCTCGGTGCGTGACCAGCGTGCGTACCTGGTGCGCATCACCACCCGCCAGGCGCTCAACCGGCTGCGCGCGCTCGGCCGGCGCAAGGAGTCGTACGTCGGCCCGTGGCTGCCCGAGCCGCTGCTCACCGCGCCGGACGTGGCCGAGGACGTCGAGCTGGCCGACAGCGTGTCGATGGCGATGCTGCTGGTGCTGGAAACGCTGGCACCGGTCGAGCGGGCGGTGTTCGTGCTGCGGGAGGTGTTCGACGTCGGCTACGACGAGATCGCGGAAGCCGTCGACAAGACGCCCGCCGCCGTCCGCCAGATCGCCCACCGGGCACGCGTCCACGTCGCCGCACGCCGACCGCGCGACATCGCCTCGCCGGCGGAGACCCGAGCCGCGCTGGAGGCCTTCCAGCGGGCGGTCGAGACGGGCGACGTCCAGGGCCTGATCGACATCCTCGCCCCGGACGTCGTCGTCCTGAGCGACGGTGGCGGGATCAAGCAGGCCATGCCGAAGCCCGTCGTGGGCGCCGACCGGGCCGCCCGCCTGCTGGCCGGTGGGATCACCAAGATCAGCGGCCGGATCACGTTCCAGCCGGTGGAGGTCAACGGCCACCCGGCGCTGTTCATGCGGCTGGACGGCGAGATCGACGGCGTCGTGGCGATGCGGGTCGAGAACGGCCTGATCACCGGGCTCTACTACGTGCGCAACCCGGAGAAGCTGTCGCGCGTGGAGGAGGAGACTCCCGTGACGCGCTGACGCCCGCTCACGTTTGCTCGTCGGAGGCGCGCACCGGGCCGGTCGCGACCAGTTCCGCGAACAGGTCCCGCACGGGACCGGCGACCGGCCCGGTGTGCTCCTCCACCGCGCCCGCCCGCGCGTCACCGGTGGTCAGGTGCACCTCGACGACCCGGTCCAGCGGCAGCCGGCGGAGGTACCCGGACGGGTCCACCCCGCGCTCCCGCGCCCGCCACAGCGCGGCGAGGTTGAGGATGAGCCCGCAGTCGCAGTGGTCGAGGACCGCGCCGACGACCTCCCTCCGGCACGTCGTACTCGGCGACCTCCACCAGGAACGGCACGCCGAGCCGGTCCTGGAGCTGCCGCGCCCGTCCGCCTTGCCGGCGTGCCCACTCCCGCAACGGCCCTACCTGCCGTGAGGGGTACAGGTGGCCGCTGAACCAGGGCGCGGCCCACTCGGCGGCCAACGCCGCGCCCGCCTCCACCTCGGCAGCGTCCACGTCGGCGGCCTCCACCCGGCCGCCGCAACCGCGCGCGGTCGTCCTCGGGCAGGTGGAGGCACCGCTCCACCACGACCTCCACCCACCCCGCGCCCGCCGGGCCACCGAGCAGCCAGGGCTCCCAGGACCGCCGGTACCCCACCCCCGAGCCGAGCGGGGGAGTAGCGGACTCACCACGACCACTCCTTGGTGAGGTGACAGCCACTCGTTGGGGTGGAAGTGGCGCCCACCGCGGTCCGCCGCGCCCGTGGCGGCTACACCGGGACCACCACCGTGGTCCTTGGGCGACACCCCGCAACGTGAATCGGACACACCTCATGGAACCCGACCTCACCGCCGCGTACGACGTCTCGGCCGAGTTCTACGACCTCCTCCAGGAGGAACGCGACCACGCCCGCGCGCGCCACCGCTTCACCGCCGCCGCGCGTCAGGCCCGCACGGGCGTCATCGACGTCGGGGCCGGCACCGGCATCGTCGCCGACGTCCTGGTCAGGTCCACGACCGTGCCCGTCCACGCCATCGAGCCCGCCAACGCCATGCGCGCGTTCCTGCGAGCCCGTCTCGCCGCCATGCCCGCGCACGACCGGGCCCGCGTCACCGTCCACCCGTGCCCCGCCCAGGACTTCCGCCTGCACCGGGCCGCCGACCTGGCGGTCGCCGCCAACGTGGTCCAGTGCCTGCCGCCGGCGCACCGCCGCGCGACTTGGCACGCGTTGGCTGAAGCCCTCGTCCCCGGCGGCCTCCTCCTGTTCGACCCCCCACCGGAACGCCCGGAACGAGGCCAGTGGCACCTGCCGCCCGTCCACTCGGGCCGCGACGTGTACAGCGCCGACGTCACCTCGACGCCGGAAGGCGGGACGCAGCGGCTCCGCTACACCTACCGCGTCCACCGCGCCGGAACCCTGATCCGCGAGGAGCACGAGGACTTCACCGTCTGGCCCGCCCCGCGCACCGCCATCACCGCCGAACTGGGTGACGCCGGCTTCACCCCGGTCCGCCCACCCCACCGGGACCTGCGCGCCGCCGTCCGGCGTGCCTGACCGACGGGGTCAGCGCCGCGTCGGTCGCCTTCAGCTTGCGGGCGATCCCGTCCGCCGCGGTCCGCAGGTCGGGCACCAGCCGGGCCAGGTCGGTGCGCACCGACCGCACCACGACGCCCAGCGCGCCGGCGGGTTCCGGCCCGTCACCCGGGATGGGCACGGCCACCGAGCAGGAGCCCAGCGTCATCTCCTCGCTGGTCAGCGCGTAGCCGCGGTCCGCCGTGGTCCGCAGTTCGCGCAGCAGCCGCGCCCGTTCGGTGATCGTGTACGGGGTGAAGCGGGCCAGGGGGCGTTCGACGTAGCTGTGCGCGAACGCGCCGCCGGCGTGGGCCAGCAGCGCCTTGCCGACGCCCGTCGAGTGCATCGGCAACCTGGAGCCGGCCCGTGAGATGACGGGGACCGAGCGGTGGCCGCACAGCTTCTCCACGTACAGGGCGTCGAACCCGTCGTGGACCGCCAGGTGGATGTTCTCGTGCGTGGTCTCGTACAGGTGCTGCATGAACGGCAGCGCGACCTCCCTCAGCCGACCGGCCACCGGCGCCAGCGTGGCCGCCTCCCACAAGCGCAGGCCGATGCTGTAGCCGCCGGTCGCGTCCCGGTCCAACGCGCGCCACGCCACCAGCTCGGCGGCCAACCGGTGGGCCGTGGCCAGCGGCAGGTCCGCGCGCCGGGCCAGCTCGGTGATCCTCAGCCGCGTGTGGGCGCCGTCGAACGCGCCGAGCAGTGCCAGCGCCCGCCCCGTCACCGACCCCCTGGACGTCTCGTCCGCCATGCCGCACTCCTCGTCCGCCGTGCCGGTGAACGTAGCGACGGACCGACCCCGGAATCCGCACCGTTTCCACCCAGTGGAAGCCGTAACTAGCGGACGCGCCCCGGTGGCCCTTGAGTCGACCCATGCGAACCCAAGTCGGAATCGTCGGTGCCGGCCCCGCCGGTCTGGTGCTGTCCCACCTGCTGGCCGAACGCGGCATCGACTCCGTGGTCGTCGAGGTGCGCGGCCGTGCGGAGATCGAGCAGACCATCCGCGCCGGCGTCCTGGAGCAGGGCACGGTGGAGTTGCTGACGGCCATGGGCGCGGGGAAGCGGGCGTTGGCGGAGGGCGCCCGGCACGAGGGGATCGAGCTGCGCTTCGACGGCCGGGGCCACCGGATCGACTTCGCCGCTCTCGCGGGCCGGGCGGTGTGGCTCTACCCGCAGCACGAGGTGCTCAAGGACCTGATCGCCGCGCGGCTCGACGCCGGGGCCGACCTCCGGTTCGAGGTGGGCGACGTGTCGCTGCGGGACGTCGCCTCCGACGAGCCGGTCATCGCGTTCACCGACGCCGACGGCACGCCGGTCGAGCTGCGGTGCGACGTGATCGCGGGCTGCGACGGGTCCGGCGGCGTCAGCAGGCGCACGATCCCCGACGGGGCGCGCACCGACTACTTCCGGACCTACCCCTTCGGGTGGTTCGGCATCCTGGCCGAAGCGCCGCCGTCGTCCGGCGAACTCGTCTACGCCCACTCCGAGCGCGGCTTCGCGCTGATCAGCACGCGGACGCCGCAGGTGCAGCGGATGTACTTCCAGTGCGACCCGGACGAGCGCGTCGAGGACTGGAGCGACGACCGGATCTGGGCCGAGCTGAACGCCCGCGTCGCCGGCGACGGGTTCACCCTGGCCGAGGGCCGGATCTTCGACCGCAGCGTCATCCCGATGCGCAGCTACGTCTGCGAGCCGATGCGGCACGGCCGGCTGTTCCTGGCCGGGGACGCCGCGCACACCGTGCCGCCCACCGGCGCGAAGGGCCTCAACCTGGCCGTGGCGGACGTCGTCGTGCTCGCCCGCGCGCTGGAGACGTTCTTCGCCACCGGCTCCGCCGACCTGCTCGACGCCTACGGTCCGACCGCGTCACGGCGGGTGTGGCGGGCCCAGCACTTCTCGTGGTGGATGACCTCGATGCTGCACACCGACCCGGCGGGCTCGGCGTTCGACCTCAAGCGCCAACTCGGCGAACTCGAACTCCTCACCGCCACCACGGCCGCCGCCACCCACCTGGCCGAGGCCTACACCGGCTGGCCGATCGAGGTCTGAGCCGAACTCCGGGCCGGTCCGCGCCCGTCACCGTGATCGCGCACCCGGCACCGGTTCGCCGCGCGGATGACCGCGCGCCCCCTACCGGGCGTCGGGCCGGATCAACGGGCGGACCGAGTCGCGGACGACGATGTGGGTGCCGAGCATGACGTGCTCGGTCGGGTCCGACTTGTCCCGCGCACGGGCCAGGGCCATGCGCACGGCGGTGCGGCCCAGCTCCTCGTGCGGCACGTGGACGGTGGTGAGGTCGATGTCGGCGGCCGGCGGCAGGTCGTCGAAGCCGACCATGGAGACGTCCTCGGGGATGCGCAACCCGTGCTCGCGCAACGCCTGCCGGGCGCCGGCCGCGATCAGGTCGTTGCCGGCGAACACGGCGGTGAAGTCGCGCGGCCCGGCGGCGAGCCGTTCGTTGATCATCCGGTGGCCCTCGCGCCGCTCCATGCTGCCCACCACCTCCAGGTCGGGGTCGTGCGGCACGTGGTGGTCGGCCAACGCCTTGCGGTAGCCCGCGATGCGGCTCTCCGGCGTCGTGTAGCTGTCGCGCCGGCCCAGGAACAGGATGCGCCGGTGGCCGGCCGACAGGAGGTGGCTCGTGATGGCGTAGGCGCCGCCGGTGTTGTCGTACTCCACCACGAGCGCGGGCACGTCGGGCCCGAGCGCCGGCCGTCCGCACAGGACCAGCTGCGAGCCGGCCAGCGACAGCGCGCGGGCGTACTCGCCCATGCGCTCGCGGTAGGCGTCGTCCGCCACGACGTTGCCGACGAGGATCACGCACTCGGCGTGCTCCTCGCGCATCAGCTGGACGGTCGCGAGCTCGCGCTCCGCGTCACCGCCGGTGGTGCCGACGATGCACAGCTTGCCCTCGATCGCGGCCTGGGTCTGCACGCCCTGCGCGACGTGGGCGTAGTGGGGCGAGACCACGGAGTTCACGATGATGGCGACGCTGCGGCTGCTCGCGCCGGCCAGCCCGCGCGCGTTGGCGTTCGCCACGTAGTCCAGCTCGCGGACCGCGCGCAGCACCTTCGTGCGGGTGGCGGGGGCGCTGGGGTACGTGCCGGACAGGATCCGGGACACGGTCGCGACGGACACGCCCGCGTGCGCGGCCACGTCCCTGATCGTGACGGGCCGCCGTCCCTCGGTGTCGGACGCCGAACGCCGGACCATCCCGCCCCCTGCCGTGAAACTTGCTGGTAAACCGCTTACACGCGATGTTTCCGGCTGCCTGCCCTGCTGTCAAATCGTTCCGGGGGTACGCCATGTCACCAACCGCGCACGGATTAGGCCGGTTGCTGCCGTATTCGACTGTAACCGTATACCGCCGCTGCTGGACACCCTTGACACGCCATGCAGGCCATGCTGCGATCAAGCCACAGTAAACGGTTAAACAGCGCGCCATTTCCCCCGAGTAACGCCCACCCAAGTGGAGCCCTCATGGCGATGATCTCCCGTCGTAACCTCCTCCTCAGCGCGGCGGCCGTCGGCGCCGCCGGCCACCTCGCCAGGACCGCCGGAGAGGCGCACGCCGACCCCGCGGCGACCCGGGCGGCGAGCGGCCTGATCGACGACGGCGTCCAGCTCAAGTGGCTGGAAGGCGGCACGCCCCGGCAGCTGGCCGCCGGCTCCACCTGGGGCGTGCCGTGGCCCAAGGGAACGGTTCCCGAGGACCAGTCCTTCGCGCTGCGCACCGCCGCCGGCCGGCAGGTGCCCGTGCAGACGTGGCCCACCGGGTACTGGCCGGACGGGTCGCTCAAGTGGACCGCGCACGCCATCGGCGCCGACGTGCCACCGGCCGAGCAGTACGTGCTCACCTCCGGGACGCCCGCGGCGCCCACCACGGCCGTGACGGTCGAGGACCGCCACGACCGGGTCGAGGTGAACACCGGCGTCATCCGGTGCGTGATCGCCAAGAAGGGCGACCAGCTGGTCCGCGCCCTCTTCCGCGGCGACCGCGAGATCGCCCGCAACGGCAGGCTGGTGTGCCTGCGGCAGGACGAGCCGGGCGACGAGGACAGCACCGCGAAGCCCGAGAAGTTCACCGGCCGCACCGAGAAGGTGACGGTCGAGTCGTCCGGCCCGGTCCGCGCCGTGGTCAAGATCGAGGGCGGGCACCGGCACGGCAACCGGACGTGGCTGCCGTTCACCGTTCGCCTGTACTTCTACGCCGGCAGCGACGGCATCCGCGCCGTGCACAGCTTCGTGTTCGACGGCGACGAGAAGAAGGACTTCCTGCGCGGCCTGGGCATCCGGTTCGACGTGCCCCTGCGCGACGACCTGCACAACCGGCACGTGCGCTTCGCCGGACCCGACGACGGCGTGCTGGCCGAGGCGGTGCGCGGCATCACCGGACTGCGCCGCGACCCCGGCGCGGCGGTGCGCAAGGCGCAGGTCGAAGGCCGGGCCACCCCGTCCGTGCAGACGTGGGACACCCGCGTCAGCTCGCGGCTGCACCTCATCCCCGCCTTCGGCGACTACTCGCTGCGCCAGGTCACCGCGGACGGCTTCCAGATCCGCAAGCGCACCAAGGCGGGCCACGGCTGGATCCCGGTCGACTCGGGCGGGCGGGCCGGCGGGCTCGGCTACGTCGGCGGCCCCAGCGGCGGCTTCGCGTTCGGCATGCGCAACTTCTGGCAGCTGCACCCCACCCAGCTCGACATCCGCGGTGCGGCGGGCGAGACGGCCGAGGTCACCCTGTGGCTGTGGTCGCCCGACGCCGGGGCGATGGACCTGCGCTTCTACCACGACGGCATGGGCCAGGACACCTACCCGGAGCAGCTGGAAGGCCTGGAGATCACCTACGAGGACTACGAGCCGGGTTTCGGCAGCCCGTACGGGATCGCGCGCACGACCGAGCTGATGTTCTGGGCGCTCGACGCCACCCCGCCCGCCCAGCGGATCGCGGAGCTGGCCGACGCGGTGCGGACGCCGCCGCTGATCGTCGCGCCGCCCGCCCACCTGCGCGCCGCCGGCGTGTTCGGCGACTGGTCACCGGTCGACCGCTCGACCCCGGCGAAGGCGCGCATCGAGGACCGGCTGGACTTCCTGTTCGACTACCACAGCGGGCAGGTCGAGCAGCGGTCCTGGTACGGGTTCTGGGACTACGGCGACATCATGCACAGCTACGACCCGGACCGGCACGTGTGGCGCTACGACGTCGGCGGCTACGCGTGGGCCAACTCCGAGCTGTCCCCGGACCTGTGGCTGTGGTACCACTACCTGCGCTCCGGCCGGGCCGACGTGTTCCGCTTCGCGGAGGCGATGACCCGGCACACCGGGGAGGTCGACGTGTACCACCTGGGCAAGTGGCAGGACCTCGGGACCCGGCACGGGGTGCAGCACTGGGCGGACAGCGCCAAGCAGCTCCGCATCAGCACCGCCGGGTACCGGCGCTTCCTCTACTTCCTCACCGCCGACGAGCGCACCGGCGACCTGATGCGCGACCTCGTGGACGCCGACAAGACGTTCCTGGCCCTCGACCCGATCCGCAAGATCCGCACGGGGCCGTACGAGCCGGACCCGCACGCGCTCAGCGTCGGCCTCGGCACCGACTGGAGCGGCCTCGCGCTCGCCTGGCTGACCGAGTGGGAGCGCGGCGGCGACCCGGTCGCACGCGAGAAGCTGCTCAACGGCATGCGCACCATCGCCGCGATGCCCAACGGGTTCGCGCAGGGCAGCGGCCTGTACGACCTCGACAACGGCGAGTTCGCGCCGGCCCAGCCGACCGTGAGCGTCGGTTCGCTGGGGTCGGTGTTCGGCCTGGTCGAGCTGTGCAGCGAGGTCATCTCGCTCACCGGTGACGAGGCGTTCACCAAGGCGTGGTTGCAGTACTGCCGCCTCTACAACGGCACCGCCGCCGAGCAGCAGGCCGAGACAGGCAAGTCCTGGGGCAGCCTCAACCTGCGCCAGGCCCACTCCAGGCTCACCGCCTACGCCGCCGTCAAGCTCGGCGACGCCGCCCTGGCCGAACGGGCCTGGAAGGAGTTCGACACCGGCCACGCGGGCTACCCCCGGACCCTGGAGTTCAGGTCCGCGCGGCTGGAGGGGCCGGCGGTGCTCAAGCCGGTGGACGAGGCCACCTTCGCCTCGACCAACGCCTCCTCGCAGTACGGCCTGGCCGCCATCCAGTGCCTCGCCCTGGTGGGGGACAGGCTTCCCGGCTGATCCACCGGTATGGCCCCCGCCTCCACCCGTCACCCACAGGGAGCTGATCAGTGACCCGCTCGCCGCACGGCCTCCCGATGCCCACCGCATCCCCGCACACCGGCTGGACCCGGACGCACTGGGAGGCCGTCGCGGACCACCTGCTGACGTCCGTGGTGCCGTACGCCACGGACGACTTCGCCCAGTTCCGGCTGCCCGGCCGGGCGAGTCGGTCGGGGCAGGTGAGCGACGGGCTGGAGGGCTTCGCCCGGACGTTCCTGCTCGCCGCGTTCCGGATCGCGGGCGCGGGCGGCGACGTGCCGCCCGCGCTCCTGGAGCGCTACGCGCGAGGTCTGGTGGCCGGCACCGATCCGGCGCGCCCGTACGCCTGGCCTGCGCTGGCCGACATGTCGCAGCAACTGGTCGAGGCCGCGTCGGTGGCGTTGGCGCTGCACGAGACCCGCCCGTGGCTGTTCGACCGGTTGACGTCGGCCGAGCAGGAGCGGGTGGTGGCGTGGCTGGCCGGCATGGTCGGGAAGCGCACGCCGGACAACAACTGGGTGCTGTTCCGGGTGGTCGTGGAGCAGTTCCTGGCGTCGGTGGGCGGGCCGCACGAGCCGGACGAGATCACCGACGGGCTGGAGCGGATCGAGGAGTGGTACGTCGGCGACGGCTGGTACTCCGACGGCAAGGGCAAGAACTTCGACTACTACTGCGGCTGGGCGATGCACCAGTACCCGTCGCTGTGGGCGCGGATGGCGGGCGACACGGCCCGGCAGGAGCTCTACGCGGGGCGGCTGAGCCGTTTCCTGGAGCAGTACCAGCACTTCTTCGCGGCCGACGGCGGGCCGGTGCACCAGGGACGGTCCCTGACGTACCGGTTCGCCGCGGTGACGCCGTTCTGGCTCGGCGCGCTGACCGGTGCGTCGCCCCTGCCTCCCGGCCGCACGCGGCGCATCGCCAGTGGCGTCCTGCGCCACTTCACCGAGCGCGGCGTTCCGGACGAACGAGGGCTGCTCTCGTTGGGCTGGTACGGCGAGTTCCTGCCCACCGCGCAGGACTATTCAGGCCCAGCCTCACCGTACTGGGCGAGCAAGGCTTTCCTGGGCCTGCTCCTGCCGCCCGACCATCCTGTCTGGACGGACGCCGAGGAAGCGGCGCCCGTCGACCTGGCGGATCAGGTGGTGCCGATGCCCGCGCCCGGCTGGCTTCTGCACACCACCCGATCGGACGGCGTCGTCCGCCTGGTCAACCACGGCAGCGACCGCGACCGCGTGCAACCCGAGGACGGTGCGCCCGACCCGCACTACCTCAAGCTCGCCTACACCAGCCACACCGGACCTGAGGTCGGCGGACCGGCGTCCGGTGTGGACAACCACCTCGCCGTCATCGCACCGGACGGCACGGCCTCCGCGCGCCGGCGCATCGAGCCGCTGACCGTGTCGGACGGCTTCGCCGCGTCGGCCTACCGCGACGGCCCCGTCCACGTCGTCACGGCGTCGGTCGTCCACGGCGCGGCGGAGGTCAGGATCCACCGGGTCACCGCCCCCGCCGGCTACCAGGTCCGGGACGGCGGCCACGCCCTCGCCGCGCCGGACCCGCTCGAATCCCAGGTGGGGGACGGCGTTGCGCTGGCACGACGTCCGGACGGGCTGTGCAGTGCGGTGCGCGCCCTGTTCGGCTACACCAGTGCGGGCGTGGTGAGCGCGGAGGGAACGAACGCCTTCGCCCGGCACTCGGCCACGCCCTACGTGATCGCCGACGTTCACCCCGGTGGTACCGCGGTCTACGTCAGCGTCGTGCAGCTCGGGGTCGAAGAGCCGCCCAGCCCGGGCGTGCGCGTCGAAGACGGCCTGATCGTGCTGTCCCTGCCCGAGACCGTCACGGTCCGCCTGGATGACGGGCACCCGACCTGCGACCGCGTCCGCACCGGCTGAGGTGTCCCTTCGGTCTGCCGGTCGGGGACGGCAGACCGAAGGGACCAGCCGACCGGGCCGGACGCGGCACGACCCGGTCAACGGCTATTGGACGCCGGCCGGCGGTGATCCGCTACTCGAAGCCGACCAGGATCAGCTCGACATCGACCAGCTTCGATGATCCGCGATCGCCTCGACGAAAGGGGCTGCTTCACTCTTCCGGTTGTCCTCCAGGGTTCCGATCGCCTGGGACAGCCACTCGATCAACGCATGCGCGGGGTCCGAGTCGAGCAAGAGGGAGCGCAGCTGCCGGCATGACTGGGCCGCGTAGTTGAGGTTTCCGACCTTGTAGTGCAGTTCCACCGCCCGTCGGAGGTGGGTCATCGCGGCACGGTGCCGGCCGGCCGCCGATTCCAGTTCGGCCATCGAATCAGCGACGTGTGCCAGTCCGTAGAGGTTGTCGGACTTCGCGTAGAGGTTCTCCGCGAGTCGGTGGTAGCGCTTCGCGTCGGTCGGTTCACCCAGGGCCTGGCAGGTGCGGCCGAGGTGGCTGTACGTGCTCGCAGTGGCCGCGTCATCGCCCGAACCTTCGTACAGCTCAAGAGCCTTCGAGGCGGAGTCGAACGCGTCGTGGAGGGCGTTGGCGCGCAACTGCACCGCGGCGAGGCCGTTCAGCGCGTTCGCTCGCCCCTGCACGTCACCGAGTTCGTCGAGGATGTCGAGCGCGGTCGAGTACCAGTCGACGGACCGCCGGTAGTCGCCGCTCTCGCCGTGCGCCCGTGCCAGCGACTGTTGGAGCCGGACCTCCACCGACCGGTCGCCGAGGCGCCGGGCGGCGGCGACGGCGTCGGTGTGGGTGTCGATCCAGTCCTGGAGGCGCGCGGTCAGGTAGGCGAAGTTGGAGATCGTCCACGCCAGTTGCCATGTGTAGGGGTGCAGTTGTTCCGCGGTGGCGAATGCGATCGCGGCGAGGACGTTGTCGTACTCAGAGGTGAACCACGCCAGGGCGTCGGTGCGGTTGGTGAGAACGGGCAGTAGTTCCGGACGCAGGCACGGGTCGAGCGCCACCGGCCGTCGATGGTCGTTGATCAACCGATCCGCACGGCTCGCGGCGTGCAGCAAGTGGTTGAGCACCGCGACCACGATCGCTTCGCGCCGCTCCGGGGGGTCGTGCCGCAGGGTCTTCTCCAGGCCGTAGATGTGCGCCAGCGCGTGGAAGGCATGGTGCCCGGAAGAGGTCCGCCCCAGCAGGTGGCAGCGGACGAGTTCGTGGATCGTTTCACGTGCCTGGAACAGGTCGCTGCCGATCATCGCGGCGGCAGCACGCACATCGATCCGGGAACCCGGGAACAGGGCCAGTGTTCGGAATCCCTCAGCCATGGCGGGGGGCAGATTGTCGTACGACAGGGAGAACACCGCTCGCATATCCGCAGCGTCCGGCAGGTGCAAGGCGTCCAGCGCCTCGGTCTTGTTCTCCAACGCTTTGACGATGCCGTTCAGGGAGTTCGTCGGGTCGTCGGCCGCGCGCGCGGCTACCACGCTCAACGCAAGCGGATGTCCGCCGCACGCGGCCACGATGCGTGCCACCGCCGCGCTTTCCGTCTCCACGCGGTATGTGCCCAGGCGCTGTTCGAGGAGGTGCACCGCCTCCTCCGCGGTGAGCGGCGGGAGGTGGATGCGCTCGGCGTCGTGGTGCACGGCCAAGCCGTGGAGCCGGTGGCGCGCGGTTACGACTGTGAAACAGCTGCGCGAGCCGGGGAGCAGTGGTCGGACCTGAGTGCTGTCGCGCACGTTGTCAATGATCAGCAGGACTCGCCGTTCGTCCAGCGTGCTGCGGAGCAACGCCAACTGGTCGTCCGGTTCGGGTGGGATGGACCCCATGGGCACGTGCAGGGCGCCGAGGACCATGCGGGCTGCCGCTTCCGGAGTAACCGCAGTGCGGATCGAGTCGAACCCGCGCAGGTCGACGTAGACCTGACCGTCAGGGAACAGGCCACGTGCGGTGTCGCCCCATCGCAGCGCCAACGTGGTCTTGCCGATTCCCGGCTGCCCGTCGAGTACGCAGACGCGACTGCCGGCTTCCGCCGTCGCGAACGCGGTCAACCGGTCGAGTTCGACGGAGCGCCCGACGAAGCGACGCGCGCCGGGCGGCAAGTTGTGGGGGACCGGTGTGTGCGCGGAGCCGTGGTGGACGCTGATGCCACCGTTGACGACGCCTGCTTGGACCACTGCCGCGATGGCTTCCGCGTTCGCGGAGTTCCTTGCCGTCATGCGATCCTGATGGTGGGTCCGCACGTTGTGATCTCGAACCTGGACGCCCTTGTCCCGGCGCGACTCCACCCGGTACTTGCCCACCGCGTCACCTCGTGGATCGACAAGCACCAGTACCTTGCGCGCTGCGGCGCCCAGCTCCGCCCGCTCGTCGTCGTCGGCTCGCGCAAGGGCGCCTTCGAGTTCCTTTCGGTGGGCTCGCGGGTCGGCCAACTGCATCTCCACCACGCCACCAGCCGAATCCGCGCCGGAGATCCCACGGCGCAGGACCTCGCCGGTGGTGATCTTCAGTTCCTGGTAGGCGTCCTGTACCGCGGTCGACGCGGCTTCTCCCGTGCCCGCTGCCGCACCCGCGGTCAATGCCACCAGCACCAGTTCCACGAGCTCGACCACGACGCACCCCCGGCACACCCGTCTGCTTGTCCAGCAGTATCGCGGCTACTCGTGCGGTGAATGCGTCATCCCCACCACCATTCGCAGGTCCGGCTGTCGCCTGCGCGTGCGAGCGGAATCACAAACCGATCCGGTCGGTTTCCCTACCGATCCGGTCGGTCCGTGCGTACGGTCGAGGGCGTGGCAGGACGGTTCCGACAGCAGATCGACGACGAGATCCTCGACCGGGCGGCCGGGCTCTTCGCGCAGCACGGGTTCGCCCAGACGTCGCTGAAGTCCCTCGCCGACGCCGTCGGCCTGTCCAAGCCGGGCCTGCTGCACCACTTCCCGAGCAAGGCCGCCCTCTACGAGGCCGCGCTGGGCGTGGGCCACGCCTTGGGCGAGCGGGTGCTCGAACAGCTGGAGCCGCTGCCGCCCGGTCCGGACCGGGACCGGCGCGCGCTGGAGCTGCTGACCGACATCGCGCTCGACCGACCGGGGTTGGTGGCACTCGGGTTCCGCTCGATCACCGCGCCCGACAACGCCCCCGTGAGCAACACCTACGACACGTTCGTGTCGAAGATGTTCGCCATCGACCTGGCCACCGCCCGACCGGATCGGCTCGTGCGGGTCGTGGGCGCGCTCAGCGCGCTGGCCGCGCTGGTCCTGGCCGCCAACCAGGCGGGCGGCAAGACCACCTGGCGACCGCACATCATCGCGACCTGTTCCGACGCGATCGGCCATCACCGGCCCGACGCCGCTACATCTCGTTCTTCCCAGGTGGAGGCCTGATCCCGATGGCAGTTCTGTTGCACCGGCTCGGCATGGCCGCCCATCGGCGCCGGTTGGCGGTCGTCCTGTTGTGGCTGGTCGTCCTGATCGGCTCCGGTGTCGGTGCTCTGACGCTGTCCGGGACCACGTCGAACAGCTTCGCCATCCCCGGTCAGGAGTCCAGCACCGCACTGGAAAAGATCAAGGCGGAGTTCGGCTCAGGGGGCGCGTCCGCCCGCGTGGTCGTGCAGGCACCCCAAGGGCAGACGCTGACCACGCCGGAGAGCGCGCAGGCCATCGGGGAACTGGTGGCCGAACTGGGCGCGCTGCCCGGCGTCACCTCGGCGAGCAACCCGTTGGACCCGGCCGCGCCGACGATCAACGCGGCGCAGGACACGGCCTTCAGCACGGTGACCTTCGACGCCGCCGCGGGTGAGGTGACCGCCGATCAGCAGGCCGCGCTGCTCGACGCCGTCGACGACGCCAGAGCAGGCGGGTTGACCGCCGAGGTGACCGGTGAGGCCACCCAGACGCCGCCGCACATCGGCGGCCTGGCCGAGGCGATCGGGGTCGTCATCGCCCTGTTGATCCTCGCGCTGACCTACGGCTCGTTGGTCACGGCGGGGATGAACCTGATCACCGCGTCCGTCGGCGTCGGCATCGGCGTGCTGGGCGTCACCATCGCCACCGGGTTCATGGACCTCCAGTCCACCACCACGGCACTGGCCGGGATGCTCGGCCTGGCGGTCGGCATCGACTACGCCCTGTTCATCATCAACCGCTACCGGCAGGAACTGCGTCGCGGCGCGGACGTGCCGACTGCCATCGGCATCGCCGTCGGCACCGCCGGCTCGGCAGTCGTGACCGCGGGCATCACCGTGATCATCGCCCTGGTCGGGCTGGTCGTGGTCGGCATCCCGTTCCTGACCCAGATGGGTCTGGCCGCAGCCGGGACCATCGTCGTCGCCGTCCTCGTCGCGATCACCCTGGTCCCCGCGGTGCTCGGCTACCTGGGCCGCCGCGCCCTGCCCCGCAAGCAGCGCACGGCCACCGCCGCACCGACCGACAGCGCCGCGCCGACCGGTGTTGCCGACACACCGGACCGGGGCTTCTACGCGGGCTGGATCGGCACGATCACCCGCCGCCGGGTGACAGCGCTGCTGCTGTCGATCATCGCCCTGGGCGTCGTCGCGGTGCCGTTCGCCGCCATGCGGACCACCCTGGTCCAGCTCCCTGAGGCGGACAGCACCCAGGCTCGGGCCGAGCAGTTGCTCACCGACGGCTTCGGCCCCGGTTTCAACGGACCGCTGGTCGTCCTGTTCGAGGGCGACAAAGCCTCCCGGATCGCGACCGACGCCACGGGTGCGATCAGCGAGCTCGACGACGTCGCCGTCGTCACGAGGGCCATCCCCAACGCCGACGACACCGCGGCGATGCTCACCGTCATCGCCGAGTCCGGTCCCGCCGGCGAAGCCACCGAACGGCTGGTCACCGAGCTGCGCGAGCAGCTCTCCGGTCTCGACAGCGGCACCGCGTCCGTCACCGGCGCCACCGCCGTGAGCGTCGACGTGGCGGTGTCCCTCGACGAGGCGCTGCCGATCTACCTCGTGCTGGTCGTGGGTCTGGCGCTGATCCTGCTCGTGCTGGTCTTCCGGTCGCTGCTGGTCCCTCTGGTCGGCGTGCTCGGCTTCCTGCTGACCGTCGGCGCGTCGCTGGGCGCGACCGTGGCGGTGTTCCAGTGGGGTTGGCTGGCCGACGCGGTCAACCTCGACACCACCGGACCGCTGATCAGCCTCACCCCGATCCTGGTGATCGGCATCCTGTTCGGCCTCGCCATGGACTACCAGATCTTCCTGGTCTCCCGGATGCACGAGGCCCACCACCGCGGCGCCGCACCCCGCGACGCCATCGTGACCGGCTTCCGCCAGGCCGCACCGGTCGTCGTCGCCGCGGCCCTGATCATGTTCTCGGTCTTCGCCGGATTCGTCCCGGCCGGCCAGCTCGCGATGAAGTCCATCGCGTTCGCGCTGGCCATCGGCATCCTCGCGGACGCCTTCGTGGTCCGGATGGTCCTCGTCCCGGCGGCGTTGGCCCTGCTCGGCGAACGGGCGTGGTGGCTGCCCAAGTGGTTGCGCCGGCTGCCCACCCTCGACGTCGAGGGCGCCGCCCTCGACCAGGAGGCGAAGACCGGACGGCGAACCCTGGTCGACGTCACCGGATAGCCGGCCCGCGCTGACGAGGCGCGGACGCGCCTCGTCTTCGATCAGGAAGTCCTGCGGCAGCGTCACGTGCCGGAACGGGACGGCGGCGCCGGAGACCTGCCCGGCGCCGCCACGACGTCACTGGTTCGTCGAGTGCTCCTTCGCCAGTTCGTCGGCGACCTGGTCACCGCCCGCCTGCCGCCACTGGGCGACGACGTCCTTCCACGCCGACGGTGGCTTGCGGCCGAACGTGACCGCCGTGATGCCGTCTCCGATGATCTGGCCCAGCTGCGCGCCCTTGCTCGCCTCGGTGCTCGACCGGAGGCCGGTGGCGGGGTTGCGCACGCTCTTCGGCAGCGACGCCTTCTGCCAGTCGTGGACGGCCTTCGCCACGTCGCCGTGGCCGGGCAGGTAGAGGACCGCCGGGGCGGTGCCGATGTACTTCGTCGGCAGCAGCGAGTTGTTCTCCTGGCTGTACAGGTCGGTGGTCTTGATGCCGTCGGCGTCCTTGGTGAAGTGCTTGCCCTCCACGCCGTAGTTGGCCAGCTCGTACTCCTTGGTGCCGAACGGTGCGCTGAGGTAGTCGACGACGCGCAGCAGCAGCTTGATCCGGGCCGGCTCGGCCTTCTTGAACGTGACGTAGCCGAACACGCCGGCCCCCTGCCACGGTGTGGCCTTCGGCCCGTACGGCCGGCCGAGGTCGAGTGCGAACCGGCCGTTGATCTTGCTCAGGTTGGACAGGTTCACCGAGCCGAAGCCGTCGTTCATCGAGGCCACCGTGCCGTTGTAGAAGTGGCTCTGCATGTCGGTGGAGCTGATGGTGAGGCTGTCGGGGTAGTGCGTGCCGGCCTCGACGAGCTTGCGCATGACCTCCAGGGCCTGCTCGAACTCCGGCGTGGCGATGGTGTGGCTGAACTTGCCGTCGTCCGCCGACCAGGTGTTGGGCGCGCCGAGCGAGCCGGCGTGGTAGGTGATGCCGCCCAGCCCGCCGAACAGCGTCTTGAACCAGCCGACGCCCCACTTGTTGTCGCCGGTCAGCTCCTTCATGGCGTCCAGGTACTGCTCGGTCGACCAGTCCTTGGGGATGCCCGCCGCGTCCATCGCGGAGCGGTTCACGAACAGGCTGTTGGCGGGCATCGGGCGTTCCAGCGGGATGCCGTGGAGCTTGCCGCCGATGCGGCCCATGCCCTTCCAGGCGTAGGTCGGGATGTTGGCCAGGTTCGGGAACTCCTTCACCGCGTCGCCGCCGACGAACTCCGACAGGTCGGCGGCGCGGGCCTGGACGAACTCGGCCGCGTGCGGCAGCGCCAGGTTCGAGAACATGATCAGGTCCGGCAGGTCTTCGCCCGAGGCCATCAGCGTGGCCATCTTCTGCCCGTACTCGGGATCGGGCACGACGATGACCTTCAGGTTGACGCCCAGCGCCTCGTTGATCGCCTGCCAGTACTGGTTCTCGCCGACCGGCTTGGGCGGCGCGCCGTAGGACAGGACCAGGACCGTGACGTCGGAACCGTCCCCCACGGGGTTGTTCACCGACTGCACGAGCTTCTCGGGGTACTTCAGGTACAGCGGCTGCACGCCCGTGGCGTCGCCGGGCGCGTCCGGGGCGGGGCCGGAGAACGGCACGTACGACGGCCAGGGGGCGAGGTCCTTGCCCGCGTTGGAGACGTCGCCGGACGAGCCACCCGTTCCGCACGCCGTGAGGAAGGACGGGGCGGCCAAGCCGAGCGCGCCGACTCCCACGAGCCGCAGCAGGGAACGGCGGTCGATGCGGTGATCCATGACGAGATTCCTGTCCAGAGGTTGGCGGTGGGGGCGGGTTTCAGGCCTTCAGGGCTCCGGTGACGACACCCTTGACGAAGTAGCGCTGCAAGAACGGGTACACGCACACGATGGGCAGCGTCGCGAGCATGACGACGGCCATCTGCACGGACTGGGGGGACGAGGTGGCCAACTCGCCGGAGGTCTCGGCGAGCGAGGCGCCACCCGTGACGTACTGGCGCAGCACCGTGCCGATCGGCCACTTCGTCTGGTCGTTGAAGTAGATGATCGCCTCGAAGAAGCGGTTCCAGTACGCGACCGCGTAGAACAGGCCGATCACCGCGATGACCGCCTTCGACAGCGGCAGCACGATCCGGCGCAGGATCGCCATCTCTCCCGCGCCGTCGATCCGGGCGGCGTCGATCAGCTCCGGCGGGATCGACTGGAAGAAGCCGCGCATCACGACCAGGTTGAACACGTTGATCAAGAACGGCAGGATCAGCGCGGCGTACTGGTCGAACAGCCCGGCGCTCTGCACCACCAGGAACAGCGGCACCATCCCCGGCGGGAACAGGAACGTGAACAGCACCAGCAGCAGCAACGGCTTGCCGCCGTACACCTTCGGCCGGCTCAGCGTGTAGGCCAGGCCGATGGTGCACGCCAGGCTCAGCGCCGTGCCGACCAGGGTGATGCCGGCGCTGACCAGCATCGCGCGGGTGATGATCCCGCCCTGGAGGATCTCGGTGTACGCGCTGAACGAGAACTCGCCGGGCCACACCACCCACCCGCCGTTGTCGATGACGGTCTGCGGGCTGGCCAGGCTCGTCGCCAGGACCGTCCACAGCGGGAAGACCACCAGCAGGACCACCACGGTCAACGCCACGGCCTTGGCCGCGCGGACCGCGACCGTGGGCCGGCCCATCCACGCCGGAGCTGCGCCTGTCCTGCTCATCTCTGGTAAACCCCCTGCTCGCCCAGCCTGTGCGCGACCTTGTTGGCGGCGTAGATGAGCGCCACTCCGATCACGCCCTTGAACAGCCCGACCGCCGCGGCGTAGCCGAAGTCGCCGCCCGCGAAGCCGGTGAAGTACACGAACGTCTCCAGCACCTCGCCGGTCTCCGGACCGACCGACTGGCGCTGGAGGAAGAACTGCTCGAACCCGATGGACAGGAACTCGCCCAGCCGCAGCACCAGCAGCAGCGCGATGACGGGCCGGATCGCGGGCAGCGTGACGTGCCACAGCCGCCGCCAGTAGCCCGCGCCGTCCAGCGCCGCCGCCTCGTACTGCTGCTCGTCCACTTGGGACAGCGCGGCCAGGAAGATGATGGTGGCCCAGCCGCACTCCTTCCAGATGAGCTGCGCGATCACCAGCGGCCCGTACGCGTCGGGGTTGCCGACGATCGAGACGGTGCCCAGGCCGAGGTCCGACAGCCACCCGTTGAGCACGCCCGCGCCGCCCAGCATCTGCTGGAACAGCGCCACCACGATCACCCACGACAGGAAGTGCGGCAGGTAGACCACGCTCTGCACGAACCGCCGCACGGTGTCGCCCACGACGCTGTTCAGCAGCAGCGCCAGGGCAAGCGGGGCGGGGAAGAAGAACACCAGCTGGAGGGCGGCGATGACCAGCGTGTTCTTCACCGCGTTCCAGAACTGCGGGTCGCCGAACATGCGCTCGAAGTGGGCCAGGCCGACCCACTCGCTGCCCGAGACGCCGAGGAACGGGATGAAGTCCTGGAACGCCAGCACGTTGCCGAACAGCGAGCCGTAGTGGAAGACCAGGAAGTAGACCAGGCCCGGCGCCGCGACGATCAGCAGCACCCGGTCCGCCCGGATGCGGCGCAGGTGACCGGAGCGCGAGCCGTCGCCCCGGGACCGGGGTGGTGGCTTCTCGACCGGAGGGCTGGTGCCACCAGCGCCGCCGCGGACCCGCGTCATGCTCACGTCAGAGGCCTCTCTCGCGGTGCAGAGCCGAAACAGAATGTTCACCAAGATAAAACGGTTACATGAGTACGTCAACAGTCGGCGACCGGCCAGTTTGGGCACTTAGATGCACTTCTGCGCGGTTAATCGGTCCAGTGAGGAGCGTTGTGGACTGGGAGTAGATGTGCGTACAGTGGTGTCGGTATGGAAACGTTTACATCGGTCGGCGCTCGCTGATCCACCGATAGGAGCCCACTCCGTGTCACGGCGACCTGTCGCGGTCTTCGCCCTCGCCCCCTGGGCGCACCGCGACGTCTTCCCACCCGACCTCGTCACCCGGCTGCGGCAACTGGTCGACGTCGACCCGTCGACGACGTTCACGTCGTTCGACGGTCCGGCCGCTGCGGCGGCCCTGGCGGAAGCGGACATCCTGCTCACCGGGTGGGGGTGTCCGCGCATCGACGCCGGGGTGGTGGCCGCCGCGCCGAGGCTGCGGATCGTCGTCCACGCCGCCGGCACCGTCAAGACCCGCCTCGACCCCGTCGTGTTCGAGCGCGGTCTCGTGGTGTCCTCCGCCGCCGAGGTCAACGCCGTCCCGGTCGCCGACTACACCATGGCGATGCTGGTCCTGGGGGCGAAGCGGGCGTTCAGCCGGGCCCGGCGTTACGCGACCGCCGCCGTGGACGCGCCGCGCGACTGGCTCTCCGGTGACGGCACCGGGCTCCATGACTGCACGGTCGGGGTCGTCGGCGCCTCCCGGATCGGTCGACTGGTGCTGCGCCGGCTCCGGTCGTTCGACGTCGAAGTCCTGCTGTACGACCCGTACGTGACCGCGGGCGAAGCCGCCGGCCTCGGGGTCGAGCGGGTGGGCATGGACGACCTGTGCCGGCGCAGCGACCTCGTCACCGTGCACGCGCCCGCGCTGCCCGAGACCCACCACCTGCTCGACGGCCGCCGGCTGGACCTGCTGCCCGACGGCGCGGTCGTCCTCAACACCGCGCGCGGGTCGCTGATCGACACCGAGGCGCTGACCAGGCTGTGCGCCACGGGCCGGATCTCCGCGATCCTCGACGTCACCGATCCCGAGCCCCTGCCGCCCGGTCACCCGCTCCTCACCCTGCCGAACGTCCTCGTCACCCCGCACTTGGCGGGAGCGCAGGGCCGTGAGGTGCGCACGCTGGGCGAGTTCGCCGTCGCCGAGGTGAGCCGGTACCTGAAGGGCGTGCCGCTGCTCGGACGGGTGGAGCGTGAGCAGCTGCCGTACATCGCCTGACGCCTGGTCCGGCTCGGCTGACGTGATGAATCCGGGGGTGTTCCGATGAGCGGTTGGCGGTTCGCGGTGAGCACGCTGGGGGCGCCCGGCGCACCGGTGGGGGACAGCGCGCGGCTGGCGGCCGAGCACGGGTGCCACGGGGTGGAGATCCGGGTGCACCCGGACGAGGAGGTCCACCTCGGGCTGACGCCGGCACGGGCGGAGCGGGTGCGACGGGAAGTCACCGACGCCGGGTTGGAGATCGCGTGCCTGGCGGGCTACCCGAAGGTGTGCGGGCCGGGGCCGGTCCTGGACGAGTTGCGCGCCTTGGTGGAGCTGGCCGCGTCGCTCGGCGCGCCCGCGATCCGGGTGTTCCCGGGTGGTGAGGAGGAGGGGCGGGGGCTGGAGCGCATCGCGGCCGTCCTGCCGGACCTGCGGGCGAACGACGTCCGGTTGCTGGTCGAGACGCACGACTCCCACCCGACCGGCGAGGCGGCGTTGCGCCTGGTCGCGCCGTTCGGCGAGCCGGAGCGGGTCGCGGTGCTGTGGGACGCGGTGCACCCGTGGCGGGCGGGCGAGCCACCGGAGCGCACCCGCCGGGTGCTGGGGGAGCACCTGGGCTACTTCCAGGTCAAGGACGTGGCAGCGGGCGATCCCACACCGGTGCCGCCGGGCGAGGGCGCGGTGCCGCTGGACGTCTGCGGGAAGTCGCTGGCGGACTGGTCGGGCTGGGTGTCGCTGGAGTGGGAGCGGGCCTGGTACCCCGGCATCGCCCCGCTGCCCGTGCCACTGCGGGCCGCCGCCACCTGGTTCGACCGGCTGCGCCCCCGATGACCCGCGCGAGCCGGACACCCGGGACCACGCGGAACCAGGGTGTCCGGCTCGCGGCGCGTTCATCGCGGGGCGGCCGGTGGAGTCGTGGCGGGCGCGGTGGTGAGCAGGGTGGCGGCGATGGTCTCGCCCACGCGCTCCAGCAAGGGCTCGGCGTGCTCGTGGCAGCGGGCGGTGTCGGGTTCGAGGTCGGTCAGGGTGAAGGCGTGCGAGAACCCGGCGGCGGCCAGTTCTTCGGCGTCGAGCGCGCAGCTCCCCGCCACGGCGATGACGTCGGCACCGGCGTGCCGGGCCGCCGCGGCCACACCGGCGGGCGCCTTGCCGCGCAGCGTCTGGTGGTCCAGGCGGCCCTCGCCGGTGATGACGAGCCCCGCACCGTGCAACCGGTGCTCCAGCCCGGTCAGCTCCAGCACCAGGTCGATGCCCGGACGCGCGCCGGCGCCCAGCGCGAGCAGGGCGAACCCGGTCCCGCCCGCGGCGCCCGCGCCGGGCAGCGGCGCCGCGTCCACCCCGGTCGCCGCGTGCACCAGGCCCGCCCAGCGGGTGAGCGCGGCGTCCAGGTCGGCGACCGTGGCGGCGTCCGCGCCCTTCTGCGGGCCGTAGACCGCCGCCGCGCCGTGCTCGCCCGACAGGGGGTTGTCCACGTCGCTCGCCACCACCAGCTCCACCCGGTCCGGCCCGGTCAACCTCGGGTGCAGACCGGTCAGGTCGATCGCGCGGACGGCGTTCAGCGGTGACGTCGTCACGTCCAGCTCGGCGCCGTCGGCGTCGAACAGTCGCGCGCCGAGGGCCGCCAGCAGGCCCGAGCCTCCGTCGGTGGTGGCACTGCCGCCGAGCCCGACCACGACCGTGCGGTGGCCCGCGTCCAAGGCCGCTGCGATGAGCCGGCCGGTGCCGCGGGTGGACGCCGCAGCCGCCCGTTCCGGCGTCGACGGGACGTCCGCGACCAGGCCCAGACCGGACGCGGCGGCCAGCTCGACCACCGCGATGCCGTCGCGGGACGCGTAGCGCGCCTCCACCGGTCGCCCCAGCGGGTCGGTGGACGTGACCTGCACGGATGTGAAGCCCGCGGTGGCCAGGGCGTCGAGCGTTCCGTCACCGCCATCGGCCACCGGGTGCTCGTGCACGACCGGCGCGCTCGGGTGGCGGCGCAGGCCACGGGCGACGGCGGCGGTGGCCCGTCGGGCGGACAGCGAGCCCTTGAACGAGTCCAGCGCTACGACCACGTGCTTCATCACCGGATGAGGAAAGCGCTTTCCGCTACGTCTTGTCAACGGCGGCCGGGGGTCGGCAGGCGGCCTTGACGACGTGCCGGCCGCGTTCGATACTGCTTGGAAAGCGCTTTCCAAGCACAAGGGAGTCCCGGGTGGACAAGATCGTCATCGCGCTCAACGGTGTGACCGGCCGGATGGGCTACCGCCAGCACCTGGTCCGGTCCGTCCTCGCCATCCGGGACGAGGGCGGGCTCGCGCTGCCGGACGGGCGGCGCGTCCAGGTCGAACCGGTCCTGCTGGGCCGCAACGAGGCCAAGCTGCGCGACATCGCCGAGCGCCACGACGTGAAGCGGTGGAGCACGAACCTGGACGAGGTGCTCGCCGACGACGAGGTGTCGGTCTACTTCGACGCCCAGATCACCGCCACCCGCGAAGAGGCGCTGACCGCCGCGATCGACGCGGGCAAGCACGTCTACACCGAGAAGCCCACCGCCACGACCGTGGAGGGTGCGCTCGCCCTCGCGCGCCGCGCGCGCGAAGCCGGCATCGTCGCGGGCGTGGTGCACGACAAGCTCTACCTGCCCGGCCTGCTGAAGCTGCGCCGCCTGGTCGAGAGCGGGTTCTTCGGCCGGGTCCTGTCCGTGCGCGGCGAGTTCGGCTACTGGGTGTTCGAGGGCGACCTCCAGCCCGCGCAGCGGCCGAGCTGGAACTACCGCGCCGAGGACGGCGGCGGCATCGCCGTGGACATGCTCTGCCACTGGAACTACGTGCTGGAGAACCTGTTCGGCGCGGTCCGGGGCGTGTCCGCCAAGGCCGTCACCCACGTGCCCCGGCGCTGGGACGAGTCCGGCGCGCCCTACGACGCCACCGCCGACGACGCCACCTACGCCACGTTCGAGCTCGACGGCGGGATCGTCGCGCAGATCAACTCCTCCTGGTGCGTGCGGGTCCACCGGGACGAGCTGGTGGAGTTCCAGGTCGACGGCACGGAGGGCAGCGCCGTCGCCGGCCTGCGCCGCTGCGTGGCCCAGCACCGGACGAGCACCCCGAAGCCCGTGTGGAACCCCGACCTGGCCGTGCCGGAGGACTTCCGCGCCGGGTGGTCGGAGATCCCCGACAACGCGGACTTCGACAACGGCTTCAAGGTCCAGTGGGAGGAGTACCTGCGCGACGTGCTGGCCGGCCGCCCGCACGTGCACGACCTGATGTCCGGTGCCCGGGGCATCAACCTGGCGCAGCTCGGCCTGGAGTCGTCCGCCCAGCGCCGCTGGGTCGAGGTACCGGAACTGTCGCTGTGAGCGCCCTCGCGCTTCGGCACGACGTCGGGTCCGCGCTGACGATCGGCGACGGCGAGGTCGACCTCGTCCGCTACGCCTACGTGCCCGACACCCCGCGGCTGGAGTCGCCCAAGCCGTTCCTGCACCCGGTCCGCACCCGGGCCGGGCGGCTGGTGAGCCTGTTCCGGCCGCACGACCACGTGTGGCACAAGGGCATCGCGTGGTCGCTGCCGCACGTCGGCGACGAGAACTTCTGGGGCGGCCCGACCTACGTCCACGGGAAGTTCTACGTGCAGCTGGACAACAACGGCACCCAGCAGCACCGCCGCGTGGTCGACGTCGGCGCGGACGGGGACGCCGCCTGGTTCACCCACGAGCTGGACTGGATCACCCAATCAGGGCACACCGTGATCACCGAGCGCCGCACGGTCAGCGTCACCCTGCTCTCGGACGCGGCGTGGGCGCTGACCTTCGACACCGCGATGACCAACACCTCCGGGCACGAGATCGCCTTCGGCTCACCGACCACGCGCGGCCGGGAGAACGCCGGGTACGGCGGGTTGTTCTGGCGCGGCCCCCGCTCGTTCACCGGCGGGAGCCTGGTCACGCCGGACGGCGTCGGTGGTGACGAACTGCGCGGCCGGCGCGCCGAGTGGATGGCCTTCGCGGGCCGCCACGACGGCGACGGCGCGGAGTCCCTGGTGCTCCTGGTCGACCACTCGGCGAACCCGAACCACCCGCCGCGCTGGTTCGCCCGGACCGAGGAGTTCGCCTGCCTGAACCCGGCGCCGTTCTTCAGCGAGGAACTGGTCGTCCTCGACGGTGACACCGTGCGGTTCCGCTACGGAACCGGTGTGGCCGACGCGGGTGCGGCGGACGCGACGGCCCTGGCCGACTCCGTGTCCGAGGTGCTGCGTCGCGCGGACGCCCGGGGGTCCGGGTGAGCACCTTCCCCGGCGGGACCTCGTTGTCGTTCCTCGACGTCTACGACGACGCCGCACCGGACGGTGTCGTCGGCGGAAGCCCGCACCTGCACCTGGTCTCGACCGAGTGCTACGTCGTCGTGGGAGGGGAAGGCGAGCTGCACACGGTGAACCTCGACGGCTGCCGTGAGATCGCGCTGGGCCACGGGTCGGTCGTCTGGTTCACCCCCGGCACCATCCACCGGGCCGTCAACCACGGCGACCTCCAGGTGGTCGTCCTGATGGACAACGCCGGGCTGCCGGAAGCCGGTGACGCGGTCATGACGTTCCCACCCGACGTCGTCGCCGACCCGGACCGCTACCGCGCCGCGGCGACCCTCCCGCACCGGACGACGGAGGCCGAACGCGCCGCCGACGCCCGCGCGCGGCGTGACCTCGCGGTGGAGGGCTTCACCCGCATCCGTGACGCGATCCGCGCCGGGGACCAGGGGCCGCTGCGCGAGTTCTACGCCGCGGCGACGGCCCTGGTCCGGGGCCGGGCGGGACGGTGGCCGGCGATCGTGCGCGACGGCCCGCTCAGCCGGGCCGAGACCGGCCTGGCCCTGGCGTCCGACCTGAGCGTGGGCGTCGCGGGACACCTCGACCGGGCGGCCGTGTTCCAGGCCCCCGGACCCGCACCGGAACGGGCGTTCGGCATGTGCGGACGCCTCCGCCCCTACGCCGTCGACCACGCGGCAGCCGACAAGGAGCACCTTTCGTGACCACCTACACCTGCGCGATCGTCGGCACGGGCGCGATCGCCACCGCGCACGCCGAGGCGGTCGTCCAGTCGGCCGGCCGCGCCCGGCTCGTCGGCGCCGTCGACGTCCAGCCCGACCGGGCGGCGGCGTTCGGCGCGGAGTGGGACGTGCCGGTCCACGCGAGCCTGGCCGAACTGCTCGACGCCCGGCGCCCCGACCTGGTCCACCTCTGCACGCCGCCCGGCTCCCACCTGGCCCTGGCGCTGGAGTGCCTGGCGGCCGGCGCGTCGCCCGTGGTCGAGAAGCCGCCGGTGCTGTCGCTGGCCGAGTTCGACCGGCTGCGTGCCGCCGAAGCCGAGGCCGGGGTGCCCGTGGCCACCGTGTTCCAACACCGGTTCGGCTCCGGCGCGGTCCGGTTGCGGCGCCTGGTGGCGGAGGGCGCGCTGGGCCGGCCGCTGCTGGCCTCGGCGAACACCCTCTGGTTCCGCGACGACGACTACTTCGCGGTGCCGTGGCGGGGCAAGTGGGAGCTGGAGGGCGGCGGGCCGACGATGGGGCACGGCATCCACCAGTTCGACCTGCTGCTGTCGATCCTGGGGCAGTGGACGAGCGTCACGGCCCTCGCCGCCCGCCAGGCCCGGCCGACCGACACCGAGGACGTGTCCGCCGCGCTCGTCCGGTTCGAGTCGGGCGCGGTGGCCACCGTGGTCAACTCGGTGATCTCGCCCCGCCAGACCAGCCGGCTGCGCTTCGACTTCGAGCACGCCACCGTGGAGCTGGAGCACCTCTACGGCTACTCGGACGCAGACTGGCGCCTGACCGCCGCACCCGGCACGCCCGACGCCCTCTCGGCGTGGGAGAGCGGGCCCGTCGACACGCCGAGCAGTCACACCGCCCAGTTCGCCGCCGTCCTGGACGCGTTGGACGCCGGTCGCACGCCACCCGTCTCCACCGCCGACACGCGGGTGACCATGGAGTTCGTGGCCGCCGTCTACGCCTCCGCGTTCACCGGGCGCACGATCGAGCAGGGCGAGATCACCGAAGGCCACCCGTTCTACGGCAGCATGGCCGGCACCGGCGCGCCCTGGCTCGACCCGTCACACCCCCTGTCTCAGTCCCCTTCCAGGGGGGTGGGGTAGGCCGAAAGCGATGATATAGCGCTATTTCCGCAGTTCTGCGGTTTATTCGGGCACGCACGGTGACCACGGACGAAACTGTCGAGTGATCCCCGATCAATGCCGACGCCGTTACGGTCGAAAAGGAATTCATTTTTCGCCCAATCGAGGGGTCGGTCATCGTGATACCCAGCCGCGGTTTCGCACGCCCATTTTCGCTCGTCCCGGCATTCTTGGTGATCCTTTCCCTCGTCGTCGTGCCCGGTGGTCCGGCGCAGGCGGCGCCCGCGTTGGTCGCACCGCACATCACCGAGGTGTACTCCCGCGACACGGCCGCCGACGTGGTGTTCCTGCCCGCCAACCAGGACCGGAACCCGGCCGCGGAGTGGTCGGTCACCGTCACGGCCACGCCCGGCGGGAGGACCGCCGTGATCAACGACCGGACCAGGACCTCAGCCCGGGTGACCGGCCTGGTCAACGGCACGAAGTACACGTTCACGGCGGTCGAGACCGTCGCCGGGGTCGCGTCGCCCACGTCGCCGAGGTCGGAACCGGTGGTGCCCCGGGTCGCGCGCAGGCCGCTGCCGCCGACGATCGACTCCGTGCTCGGCCGCGACGGGAGCCTGGTGGTGCACTGGAACCCCGGCGCCGACCGGGGCGCGCCGATCACCGGTTACACGATCTCCGCCGCGCCGTCGGGCAAGAGGCTCACCGTCGCGGGCAACGTGCGCACCGCCACCCTCACCGGCCTCACCAACGGCGCTGCCCAGACCGTCTCGGTGGCCGCGAGCAACAAGATCGGCGCGGGCAAGGCCGCGACCAAGGGCAACGCCGTGCCGAAACCGCCCTACGCCCCGGGCAAACCGCAGTCCGTGTCGGCGTTGCCGGCGGCCAACGGCGTCCAGGGGTCGATGGACGTCACCTGGCACGCGCCGGTCGACGACGGCGGCGCGCCGATCACCTCCTACACCGTCACGGCGACACCCGGCGGCAAGTCGGTCACGCTCGACGGCGCCCAGCGCCAGGTGACGCTGACCGGACTGGACCCCCAGGCCCTGCACACCGTCACGGTGACCGCGGCCAACGGGGTGGGCAGCAGGCTGGACGCGGCCGGGACCGCCAAGGCCAAGTCCGGCTACAAGATCGGCGGGAAGACCGTCAAGCTGACCGTGAACAGCATGAACGCGATCAGCAGGGTCACCCACGACCGCGTGGTGTTCAACCAGGCCACCCCGCAGGTGAAGAACCTCAAGGCGGACCAGATCATCGTCGCCGAAGCCCGTCAGCCCCGGCCGCGCAAGGGCCTGCTGCGGAAGATCACCGAGGTGCGCACGTCCGGTGAGAAGGTCGTGCTGATGACCGCGGAGGCCAAGCTCCACGAGGCCGTGGAGACGTCCTCGCTGCACATCGCGCCCAAGACCGACTGGATGCAGGGCGGGCAGGCCCGGTCCCTGGTGCCCGGCGTCCGCGTCGACGCCGAGCCGATCGGCGGCAAGCTCGACCTGAGCGTGGCCTACAAGCCGCAGGTCTCCACGTCCCACGACAGCAAGGTCCAGGCCGAGGCCGAGCTCGGCTTCGAGGCCGCGCTGACCGGTGAGATCACGGTCACACCGGACTGGTCCGTGAACGTGGACACGTCGTGGTTCAGCCTCAGCAGCGCCTCGGTCAGCGCGACCGCCACCGTCAAGGCGTCGCTCGACGGCCGCTTCGCCGCGATGTTCTCCGGCTCGCTGGAGCCCGAGAAACCGCTGGTGGTGTACGACTTCTCGTGCTACACGATCTGGATCGGCTGGTTCCCGCTGGTGCTGTGCCCGAGGTTCACGCTCAGCGGCAAGCTGACCGCCGAGGGCTCGTTGGAGTTCACGTTCGCGGCCAGTTACGAGCAGGTCGTCGGCGGCAGCATCTCGTACAGCGCCGACACCGGCAAGTGGACACAGCAGTCGCTGACCACACCGGCGGTCACGAGCTTCGAGCCGCGTTTGGAGGCGAAAGCCCAGGTCAAGGTGGAAGTGCCGATCGAACTCAGCATCCTGCTCTACAACCTCGCCGGCCCCGGCCTGTACGTCACCCCGTCACTGGGCTTCGACGCCGACTCCAGCCGAACACCCTGGGGCAAGGTGGTGCTGGGCGTCGACGTGGGGCTGGCGTTCCACGTGCCGCTGCTCAGCCTGGACGAGAGCCTGAGCGTCTTCAAGCGCGACTGGACCGTGTGGGAGTCCAGCGGCACGCTCACCACCCTCAAGCTGGAACCGACCACCAGCAAGGTGAAACCGGGAGCGACCGTGCAACTGACCGCCGCGCCGGTCGGCTGCGCCAACAACCAGCCGACCACCTGGTCCCTCGGCCCGAACGCCCTGGGCAGTATCAGCGCCGGCGGTCTCTACACCGCACCCGCGACCGGCGCCGCGCACGACAAGGTGATCGCCACCAAGGCGGCCACCGGCACCTGCTCCTTGGCCACCGGCCACGCGTACGTCCACAGCGGAGTGGTCGCGCCGAGCGCGCCGCGGAACCTCACCTTCCGCCGGGACGGTGCGAACGTCGTGCTCAGCTGGTTGCCGCCGGTCGACAACGGGTACGAGGCGGTCACCTACCGCGTCGTCGTGTGCAAGTCGGCCGACTCCGACGACTCGTGCACGCTCCAGGAGGCGACCGCGGCCACGAATTTCACGATCGTGTCCGCCGCCGACAGCACCGACATGCCCGTCCGAGCGGCGGTGATGGCGCACAACAGCGCCGGCGACGGCCCACCCGCCGAGTACGTCAAGCTAGGCTGACCACGGCGCAAGGGGCGGGCGGCGCACCACGCCGCCCGCTCCCTGCCTGCGGATGCTGCCCGCTCGGGGCGCATCGGTGCAGGTATCGTGGTTGCTCGGCAGCGGCTCATGGCATCCGTCACACGGTCGTGCTGATACTCGGTGTGCACGACAGGGACGTGGACGGGGTCGACGGATGGGCGATGCGCAGAGCTCGGAGATGCGGCTGCGCGTGTTGGAGATGGTCACCGACAGCGCGCTTCGGAACCTCGACCTGGACAAGCTCTTCGACGTGCTGCTGTGGCAGGTGCGCGAGCTGTTCGCCGTCGACACCGTGACCGTCCTGCTGATCGACCCCGGCGGCCGGCAACTGGTGGTCAAGGCGACCACCGGTCTGGAGGCGGAGGTCGTCCAGGGCGTCCGGATACCGGTGGGGACGGGCTTCGCCGGGCAGGTGGCCCAGCGCCGCGAGCCGGTGTGGATCGAGCGCGTGGACGAGTCCACGGTGGTCAGCCCGCTGTTGCGGAAGCGGGGTCTGCGGACCCTGCTCGGCGTGCCGATGGTGGCCCAGGGGCACCTCACCGGAGTGCTGCACATCGGCAGCACCACGCCCCGGAAGTTCACCGACGAGGAGATCGAGCTGCTCCAGGTGGTCGCCGACCGGCTGGCGATGGCGGCGCACATGCACCGGTCGCGGGCCGAGCGGTCGGCAGCCGCCATGCTCCAGGACAGCCTCCTGCCCGAACGCCTGCCCGCCACCGACGGGTGGCGGCTCGCCGCCCGCTACGTCCCCGGCGCCGACAGCGGTGTCGGCGGCGACTGGTACGACGTGTTCGCGCTCCCCGGCGGGCGCATGGGTCTGGTGATCGGCGACGTCGCCGGCCACGGACTGCCCGCCGCGATCGTCATGGGACGCCTGCGCAGCGCGTTGCGCGCCTACGCGCTGGAGTTCGCCGATCCCGCGGAGGTGCTCGGGAAGCTCGACCGCAAGGCCAGCCACTTCGAGGACTACTCCATGGCCACGGTCGCCTACGCGGTCATCGACACGGAGACGTCCCGCATGGACCTCGCCCTGGCCGGTCACCTGCCGCCCGTCCTCGCCGTGCCGGGGCAGCCCGCTGCCTTCGTCACCGCACCGGTCGGCCCGCCCGTCGGCTACGACCTGGGCATCACCGGGAGGCGCAGCGTCGGCGTCGACGTGCCGACCGGTGCGCTGGTCGCCCTCTACACCGACGGGCTGGTGGAGCGGCGCGGGCTGGACCTGGACGACCGGCTGGAAGAGCTGCGGCAGGCGGTGGTCCCGGCGGCGCCGGAAGCGGCCTGCGTCCGGATCATGGCCGCCCTCGTCGGCGACCGGCCCGCCACCGACGACATCGCCGTGCTGGTGGCCCTGCACGCCGCCGAGCCGCAGGCGTCGTAACCCGCGATTCCCCGGCCGTCACGTCGGGACTGCGGCCGCGCCCGGCGGCTGACTTCGTTCGAAAGTTTCGAGAGTCGCCGGAGTATCGGGCTGCTCTACGCCCATCGCTGCGCCAGTTGGTGCCATGGGCTCCGTCGATCGCCAAGTGAGACTGGGCAGATGGCGTCGTTGACGGCCTGCTCATTGACATATTTCGCTGAATGGACCGAAACTTTAGATGAGATCGGTTCATGATCAGCGATCGGTGTTGCCGTCTCACGCACCCTGTCTCAAAGGAGAGCCCTGGTGATCATCAATTCTGGCCGGCCGAGAGCCCGAGCGGCGGTCGTCATGTTGGCGATAGCGGCGCTCACGCTCGCCGGAGCGGTGTTGGTCGTAGCGCGGACCAGCGCGGCCCAGGCCGCCGACGTGGGCGTCGCGGCCGCAGGTGTCGAGGATGACGGTGCGGACTGCCCGGTGTCGTTGCCGGGGTCGTTCCCGTCGAACTCGCAGTTGCCCGACCCGTTCACGAAGGTCAACGGGTCGCGGATCACGAGCAAGGCGGACTGGCGGTGCCGCCGGGCGGAGATCCGCGAACTGGCCGAACGCCACGTCTACGGCGACAAACCCGCCAAGCCCTCCGCCGTCACCGGCACCGTGTCCAGCAGCAACATCACCGTGAACGTCTCCCACAACGGCCGCAGCAGCAGCTTCTCCGCCCGCGTCGAACTGCCCGGCGGCACCGGACCCTTCCCCGCCGTCGTCGTGCTCGGCGGATTCGGCGCAGACACCGCCGCCATCAAAGCCGCCGGCGCCGCCGTCATCAACTACGACCCCTACGCCGTAGGCCGCGAAGGCACCCCCCGCAACAACAAACAAGGCGCCTTCTACAGCATCTACGGCGCCACCAGCAGCACCGGCATCATGATGGCCTGGGCCTGGGGCGTCAGCCGCATCATCGACGTCATCGAAACCTCCGGCGGCAACACCCTCAAAGCCGACGCCGTCGGCGTCACCGGCTGCTCCCGCTTCGGCAAGGGAGCCTTCGCCGTCGGCGTCTTCGACCAACGCATCGCCCTCACCATGCCCATCGAATCCGGCACCGCCGGCGTCCCCGTCTACCGCGGCATCCCCGGCGAAGGCGCCCAAAGCCTCAGCAGCGCCTACGGCGAACAACCCTGGTTCGGCGACGCCTTCAGCCCCTACACCGGCAACCCCAACAGCACCCCCATCGACACCCACCAACTCGTCGCCATGGTCGCCCCACGCGGCCTATTCATCATGGACAACCCCCACATCGCCAACCTCGGCCCCCGCTCCGCCGGCATCGCCGCCCTCGGCGGCGCCGAGGTCTACAAAGCCCTCGGCGCCGGCGCCAACATCACCTACTGGTCCGACGTCTCCGACGGCAGCCACTGCGCCAACCGCACCGAATGGCGCACCCCCCTCCAACAGAACATCCAGAAATTCCTGCACAAGACCGGCACCACCACCGGCACCATGCGCATCTCCAGCAAAGCCTCCGGCAACCTCGCCCAATGGCGCACCTGGCAAACCCCCACCCTGACCGACGGACCCACCACCACCACGACCACCACCACCACGAGCACCACGGGGACCACCACGACGACCACGACGACGTCGCAGCAACCCGGCCCCGGCAGCACCCTGGCCGCCGCCGCGAACCGGACCGGTCGTTACTTCGGGACGGCGGTCGCGGCGAACAAGCTGGGTGACTCCACCTACGTGGGCATCCTCAACCGTGAGTTCAAGATGGTCACGGCCGAGAACGAGATGAAGATCGACGCGTTGGAGCCGTCGCAGGGTCAGTTCACGTACACGAACGCGGATCGGATCGTGAACCACGCGCGTGCGCAGGGGATGCAGGTGCGCGGGCACACGTTGGCGTGGCACTCGCAGCAGCCGGGCTGGATGCAGAACATGTCGGGCACGGCGTTGCGCAACGCGATGCTGAACCACGTGACGCAGGTGGCGACGTACTACCGGGGCAGGATCCATTCGTGGGACGTGGTGAACGAGGCGTTCCAGGACGGTTCGTCGGGCGCTCGGCGTGACTCGAACCTCCAGCGCACCGGCAACGACTGGATCGAGGCGGCGTTCCGGGCGGCGCGGGCGGCGGATCCGGGTGCGAAGCTCTGCTACAACGACTACAACACCGACGACTGGACGCACGCGAAGACGCAGGCGGTGTACCGGTTGGTGCAGGACTTCAAGCAGCGTGGTGTGCCGATCGACTGCGTGGGGTTGCAGTCGCACTTCAACAGCCAGAGCCCGGTGCCGGCCAACTACCAGACCACGTTGCAGAACTTCGCGAACCTGGGTGTGGACGTGCAGATCACCGAGTTGGACATCGAGGGCTCGGGCAGCGCGCAGGCGCAGAACTACGAGCGTGTCGTGAAGGCCTGCCTCGCGGTGGCGCGTTGCACCGGTATCACGGTGTGGGGCATCCGGGACAGCGATTCGTGGCGCGCCTCGGGCACGCCGCTGCTGTTCGACAGCTCGGGCAACAAGAAGCCCGCCTACACCTCCACCCTCAACGCCCTCAACGGTGGCGTCGAGCCGACCTCCACCACCCCGACGACCCCGACCGACCCGACCACCACGACCACCAACCCGCCCGGCGGCAGCTGCACCGCGACATACTCGGAGGGGTCGAAGTGGAACGACCGCTTCAACGGTCAAGTGACCGTGTCGGGCACCGACAACTGGGTCGTCACCGTGACGGTGAGCCCACCGCAGAAGATCATCGCCACGTGGAACACCAGCGCGACCTGGGACAGTAGCGGCAACGTGATGACCGCCCGTCCCAACGGGAGCGGCAACTCGTTCGGCTTCACGATCCAGCACGGCGGCAACTGGACGTGGCCCAGCCTGACCTGCCGCGCCGGCTGACGGCCCGGTGACACGGGGGAGGCCCGCGCAACCCGCGCGGGCCTCCCACCGCCACGTCCTCGGGTAGCGGAGCATTCCGCGCGTTCCCGCCCCGCCGGCCCGTGGCCGCGTACCGGCGAGGGCTGCTTCACCCCGTCCCGCTCAAGTGCGCCACCAAGAATTCGGCCGTGTCGCCCATGACCTTGAGCTCGTTCGCCCGGTTGGCGAAACCGTGCCCTTCGTCCTCGTACACGTCGTAACGCACGTCGACCCCGCGCGCCCGCAAGGCGGCGACGATCTGGTCGCTCTCCGCCTTCACCACGCGCGGGTCGTTGGCGCCCTGGACCACGAACAGCGGCGCGGTGATCGCGTCGGCGTACGTGATCGGTGACCGCGCCAGCAGGAAGTCGGCCTCGGTGTCCGGATCGCCCACCGATTCGGCCATCGACGCACGCCACGTCTCGGGCACCGACCGGACCATCGTGAGCAGGTTCGAAGGGCCCACGATCGACACGCCCGCCGCCCACAGCGAAGGCAGCCGGGACAGGCAGGACAGCGCGGCGAAGCCGCCGTACGACCCGCCCCACACGCCGATCCGGGCCGGGTCGACCCAGTCCAGGCCGTGCAGGTACTTGACCGCGTGCTCGAAGTCGCCCAGCTCGTCGCCGCCGTAGTCGTGCGCGATCAGCCGCTGGTAGGTCTTGCCGTACCCGGTAGAGCCGCGCACGTTCGGCGCGAGCACCGCGATCCCCTGCGACACCAGGTACTGGTAGAGCCCGACGTAGTTGTACTGCGGCCGTTCCTGGGTCGCCGGCCCGCCGTGGATGGAGAGCACCACACCGCGAACACCGTCACCGCGAGGCCGGTACAGCCACGCGGGCACCTCGCGGCCGTCGTGCGTCGGGTAGTGCACCAGTTCCGGCTCGGCGCACGCCACCGATGGGGCGCTGGACGTCAGGTACCGCAACTCGTTCGCAGAAAGGTCGAGCGCGACCACCTCGGCCGGACGGCTGCCGGTGGTCAGCAGGAACGTCAGCACGTCACCCGCCACGGCCAGTGAGGCGATCACGCCCGAGGGCAGCTCTGGCGACGCCACCGGCTCACCGTCCCGCACCACGAACAGCCGTGAGATGCCGGCCTCGTTCACGGTCCACGCCCGCACCGCGCCGGAGGCCACCACCTGCTCGACGTCCCAGGGCGGAGCCACCTCGGTGGTCACACCGGTAGCCGGCGAGTACGAGCCCAGCGCCAGGAACTCGCGATCCGCGTTGTGCAGCAAGAGGAACCCGGAGTCGGTCCACGGCCCGGCGATGTGCAACCGCTGGTCCTCGTGCGCCGTCACGACCCGCAGCGGCGCGTCCGGCTCGTGCAGGTCGACGAGGCCGAGGTCGGTGTCCGTGACGCTGTGCATGCCGGACGTGAGCAGCCAACGGCCGTCCGGTGACACCGACACGGCGTGCAGCCTGGTGGCCGCGACGGACTCCACCCGGCGGACGGCACCGGTCTCCAGGTCCTGGACCAGCACGTCCTGCACGGCGGGGTCCCGGTCGTTGCCCGCGTAGACCACGCTCCGGCCGTCCGGCGTGAACGGCGTGACGGCTCGGAACTCGTGGATGGTCGACCCGAGCACGTGCTGGCAGGCGGCGTCGGTCAGCCGCCGGGGAGCGCCCCCGGCGGCATCGACGAGGTACAGCTGGAACTGCTCGTCGCCTTGGCGGTCGGCCGTGTACAGCAGGCTCTGGCCGTCCGGCGACCACGCCACCTGCCGCACGGAGTTGTCGGTGTAGTCGGTGATCCTGCGCGCCGGGCCACCGGAGACGGGTGACACGTACAGGTTGTTCGGTCCGTCGGGATTGGCGGCGTACGCCACGGACGCGCCGTCCGGCGACAGCGCGACGTTGGAGCGGAATCGTCGGCTCGGCGCGAAGTCGAGGTACTCGGTCATGGTCCCCCCTGGGCGTGGTCGGCCGTTCCGATCTTCCTCGACATCGGCCGACCGCACTGCGTATCAGGGTGATCAAAGGAGGTCCCTAGAGCGGACGGCCGGGGTTTCCGGTGGCGGTGCGATCAGACGTCGCTCGTGGCAGTGGCCGACGACGCGATGGCGCTGATCATGCCGATCGCGGCGGACCCGGCACCGATGCCGTCGAGCACGTACGACAGCTCGACGACGAGGTGTGGAAGACGAGCCCGCCCACGAGCGTCACCCCGACCGGAGCGGCCAGTCGCCGCCACGGCAACGCGGCCGTTCGGCGTCCTCCGGGCCGGGAGCGGGATGCCAGAGGTGCCGGGCGGCGAGCAGCGCCAGCGGCAGGCTCACCGCGTAGAGCCAGAACGGCGTCCGCCGGCCCGTCCGCCCAGGAGACCGCCCAAGGCGAAGAACACCGTGGCGGCCAAGGTCGTGCACACGGTCCGCAGCCCGAAAGTGGCGCTCACGCCGCGGGCCGTGGAAGTAGTCGGCCAGCACCGACAGGCAGCGCGACAACAGCAGCACGCGGGCCTGGGGTCGGCCGGCGGGACGACCCGTGGCGGGGTTGACGGGGCTCTTGAAGGGGTTGGCGGCGGATCCGCCGACCGGTCTGTCGACGGTTCGCGCGGGATGCGTGGCTGGATCCGACACGGGCTTCTCCGATGAGGTGCGCCTGCCGGTCCTCGGTCACCGGCATCACTGCCGACCCAGTCCCACCAGCGAGGACCCGACACGGGAATCACTTGTGCGGGCCCCGGCCATCCACGCGGTCTATGGCGGACGCCGTGGTGTTGATCCGGTCGGCCGCACGGCGCCGCGCTCCCGTCACATCCGACCACCGTGCCGCGAAACCGGCCGCCGCGAAGCCCCCGCAGTAACCGCGGCTACTCTCGGTGGGCTTTCACCGGCAAGAATTCCGGCCGGAGTGGTGTTCGAGTGGCGGCTCGCGCCTCGGGGGATTGCAGAGCGCCTGTCGAATCGTTCGCGATCACCCGCAGAATGCGGGCGGGACGTCCGTCCGGCTGACGTGCCGGGTGGAAGTGCCCGCGGAATGCGCCACGGCCGGCGGCGGGCCGGCTTCACGTCGGGATCGGCCTGCGGAGTGGTGTGCGGGTGCGCTCCGCACACCGCTGCGTCTTATTCTCGCGCGCAGCACCTCGACCGCCAGTTCGATCAGCGTCTGGTTGTTCACGGAGTTCGCCAATGGTGAGCGGGCGACCGTCCGGCGGACGATGTCCAGCGCGTTGTCGGCGTGTGGCGCGACCTCCGCCGCCAGTTCGGCCAACAAGGTGAGCGCGCCGGCCGCCGAAGTGCTGCGACCACCCGCCGCGAGCACCGCCCGAACGGCGTGCACCTCTACCGCGCCGTCCTCGTGGCACGACACGATGCCGCCCTCGACGGTCTCCGCCAGGAGGCCCGGCCGGCCGCGCAGCGCCTCGGTGACGGCGGGCTTCACCGGCATGACCTGGCTGAGCACCATGTCCGGTTCGAGCAGTGCCGCGACGGCGTCCAGCGACAGCCCGCAGCGCTGGAGGTACAGCACCTGGCGCATCCGGCTGAGGTGGTCGACCGTGTAGTGCGGCGCCCGGCCGATGCGCACGGGCGGTGGCAGCAGGCCGCGCGCGTGGTACGAGCGGATCGTCCGGGCGGTCAGCCCGATTGCGGCGGAGAATCCGTCCGCATTCATCAGCTGGAAATCACCCGGTCGACCGATGCTCGATCGTGTGCTCCGGTGGTGCCCTGCGACAAGAGTGGCGTCATGCACCGCAGTTCCCCCTTCGGACGTGCATCTCACCCATTGGGCGGAGCTTCCCCGACGGAAATACCGCGCTCCGCGAACGGCGGTCGTCCGGTTAGCAGTGTGCCAGTCGCCTCGTAAGCAAAACATAAGACCCGTGTATGGTGCCCCGTTCGGGCTAGTGGAATGAGGCGTCCGTGGAAGGGTTCGCTTCCGGGGCTTCCCCCGTCCGGGCCGCCGTGCTATGCGCGCGTATTTCACACCCGGCCCGCATTCCGGTCAGCCGGCAGTCTTCTCTTCCGTTTCATCGGGACCGGTGCCGCATTCATACATGCTGCTCCCCGTCCGGATTCATCCGACTTCACGGAAAGACAGGCCGCTGATGTCTACCACTTCTGCGAAGCGCTCGATGTTCGAGCAGGGGCTGAAAGCTCTGGTCGTCGCGCTGGCGTTCTTCGGCGCCACGTTCGGTGTCGCGCAGTCCGCCTCCGCCGCACCCGCCCAGCACACCGCCGTGGCGATCCAGGCCGTCGCGGCGGACTCCGCGCCGTCGATCGCGGCGTCGTGGTCCTGCACGAACTACTTCTACTCCAACGCCGTCGAGCGCTACTGCGACGTGTACTCCGGGAACCTCCGGTCGTACCTGTCGTGCAGCAACGGCTCCACGTACTACTCGGCCTGGGTCGGCCGGGGTTCGTGGCGGATCGTGCAGATCTGCCCGAGCGGCACCTCCAGGACCGGGTCCGGCGTCCAGACCATCGGCTGACCGTCCCGGGATCACGAGGCACGCGGTCCGGCGAGCGTTCACCGGACCGCGTGCCTTTCACGCGTCCGCCAACGCCGTCGTCGGCGCCAACCGCGCCGCGCGGACCGCCGGGTACAGGCCGGCGAGCACGCCGATCACCGCCGCCGCACCCACCCCGCCCAGCAACACCGGCACGGGCAGCACGGCGGGCCAGCCCTGCGTCACCGCGTACCCGGCCGTGACGGCGGTGCCCAGCAGCACACCCATCCCGCCGCCGAGGCCCGCGAGCACCACCGACTCGGCGAGGAACTGAACGCACACCTGACGCCTGGTCGCGCCCAGTGCCCGGCGGAGACCGATCTCCCGCCGCCGTTCGAGCACCGAGATCACCATCGTGTTCGCGACCCCGATGCCGCCCACCAGCAGCGCGATCCCGCCCAGCCCGAGGAACAGCGCCGAGTACGCCTTCTCGGTGATCCGCTGCGCGGCCAGGGCATCCGATGGCCTGCTGACCAGCACCTCGTTCGGACGGGCCGGGTTCACCGTGCGGCCGAGCACCGACTTCACGGCCTCGATCGCGTGGTCCGCGGCCCGCACGTAGATCAGCCCCGGCGTCCCGTCGAAGCCGAGGAACGTCTCCGCGGCGGACCACCCCACCAGCGCCGAGCTGTCGATCTCCGGCGCCAGCGGCACCGGGTCCAGCACGCCGACCACCACGAACTGCCGGTCGTCGATCCACACCACCGGCGCGGGCCGGTCGTCGCCCAGGGCCACGCCGAGCAGGTGCGCCGCGCGGTCGCCCAGCACCACAACCGGGTAGCGGTCGTCGGCAGGGCTGAGGAACGTGCCCTCGCGCACCCGCGCGTGCACCACGTCGAGGAGGTCGAGCCTGCTCGCCGAGACCCGGATGCCACCGGTCTCCTCGGACGGCACCAGGTCGCTGCGCCGCACCGACGCTTTCGTGACACCGGTGGCGCTGACCGCCTCCACGGGTCCGATCCGCCTGATCATGGCGACGGACTCGGGCGGCAGCTTGGCCTTGTCCGAGCCGAACAGGTCGCTGCCCGGCGCGACCGTGAGCAGGTTGGGCCCGAGTGCCGCGATCTGCGCGCGCAGCGCCTCCTGGTTCGACGCGGGGATGCCGACCACGGCGACCAGCGCGGCGATGCCGATGGCGATGCCCAGCGCGGCGAGGACCGTGCGGGCCATCCGGGCGCGGAGCCCGACCAGGCTCAGCACGGCCACGTCGCGCGCGGCGAGCCGGGTGGGGCGGGGCAGTCCGGGTCCGGTCACGACCGCCACCCCGTGTCCAGCCGGACGGCGCCGTCCAGCATCTCGACCCGCCGCGGCAGCGCTGCCGCCACCGACTGGTCGTGCGTGATCAGCACGATCGTGGTGCCCTCGCCGTTGAGCTCGTGCAGCAGGGACAGCACCTCGCCGCCCGACGCCGAGTCCAGGTTCCCGGTCGGCTCGTCGGCCAGCACGATCAGCGGCCGGTTCACCACCGCCCGCGCGATCGCGACGCGCTGCTTCTCGCCGCCGGACAGCTCGGAGGGCAGGTGGTCCGAGCGGTGCGAGAGCCCCACCCGTGCCAGCGACTCGTCGGCCCGCCTGCCGCGCTCCCGGCGCGGGACGCCCCGGTACACCTGGGCGGCCAGCACGTTCTCCCGTGCGGTCAGCCCGTCGACCAGGTGGAACTGCTGGAACACGAAGCCGATCCACCACGCGCGCAGCGCGGACAGCCGCCGGTCCGGGACCGTGCTGACGTCGTGCCCGTTGACCAGCACCCGGCCCGCGCTCGGGCGGTCCAGCGTGCCCATCAGGTGCAGCATGGTCGACTTGCCCGAACCGGACGGCCCGATGATCGCGACCATCTCGCCCTCGCCGACGCGGACCGACGCGTCCCGCAGCGCGTTCACGCCGCCGAGGTAGGTCTTCGACACCCGGTCCAGCTCCAACACGGCTGGGGCCATGAGGTCGTCTGTCATGAGGTCGTCACCACCTCTTGGCCGTCGGTCAACCCGGGACCGGAGACCTCGACCTTGCCGTCGGCGAACATGCCGAGCGTGACGGGGACCAGCCTGCGCCCGTCACCCTCCACGACCTCCACCGCGTAGCCGCCTTCGACGAGGGCCACCAAGGCCTGCACCGGCACCGCCAACACCTGCTGCCGCTGTTCTCCGTAGAGGACCACGCGCACCCGGCCCGATTCCGGTGCGGCTTCCGGGTCGTCCAGGCCGATGGTCAGCCGCAGCCCGTCGCCGTCCGGCTTCCCCTCGACCGCCTGCACCGCGCCGGGCACCGTGCGCTTGTCGGGGAGCACGACGTCGGCCTTCGCCCCGACCGGCGCGTACGCGCGGCGGGACTCGGCGAGCTCGACCAGGATCAGCCGCCCGGTGCCGGTGACCTTCATCAGCTCGCCGTCACCGGGACCGCCGGGTTGGGCGGTGAGGCTGTCCACCCGTACGGCGGCGGGGAGCACCACCACGTCCCCCACGGCGAGGACACCGTCGGCTTCGAGCCCGATCGCCTTCTGCCACTTCTTGAGCGCGCGGGTGGTGGCCGGGCCGAACTTGCCGTCCGGTGTGCCGAAGTCGGTGTGGCCGAGGGCGGCCAGGTTCTCCTGGAGCTCCTTGACGTCCGGGCCGGCGGGCACGCCCTGCTTGATCTCGCGGTAGTGGGGAGTCGCGCCGATGAGCAGCGGGACGGGGGTCGCGTTCACGGCGTAGAGGGTTTGGCCCCGGTCGACCCGCGTGCCCGGCGCCGGCAGCCAGGTGATCGTGCCGGACTTGCGTCCGGCGAGGGCGGTTGCCGGGCCGTGGCCGGACTCGCCGTCGACCCGGATGCGGTCGACCAGGTCGGTCCGGGTGACCTCGGCCGTGGCGGGCGGGCGACCGGCCGCCGGTGGCGGTGCCGCGGACTCCGCGGCAAGCCGGGTAACCACGACAACACCGCCAGTGGCAACGACACCAAGCACGACAAGCACGACCAACCACCGCCGCCGCCGTCTCCGCCGCGCGACGCCCGGACCTCCCGGCGCGCCCGCACCGGACTCGGCACCCCGCCCTTCGGCACCTCTCTCAGCGACGGCCCGCTCGCCACCCGCCTCCTCGTCGGCCTCCTGCCCGGCGAGCGCCAACCCGGCTGGTTCCAGCCCGGCTGGTCCCTGGACGGCCAGTTCCTGCCCGGCGGCATCCTGGCCGGCAAGCGCCTGGCCAACTTTTGTCCGCTCGATGGGCTCCCGGCCGGAGGTCGCCTGGCTCGCCGGTTCCGGCTCGACAGGTGGCCGGCCACCGGGTGGGTGGTGTGCGGGTGCCTGTTCAACGGGCGTTCGGTCCGCCGGTGTCCGGTCCGCAGTCGTGTGGCGTGCGGGCATTCGGTCTGCGGGTGCCTGGCCGGCGGGGGAGTGCCGACCAGGCACCGCGTCGACGCCGGACCTCGATCCGGTCGTCGGCTCCGGTCCACCCGGCTCACCCTGCGTCGGCTCGCCGTGCGCCGACTCGGCCTGCCGATCACCGTTGCCGGGTACCGCACCGCGGTGATCAGGGCGGAGTCGTTCGGTGGCGGCGTCGAGGCCGTCAGGTGGCTCCAACCGCGCGGAAAGTCCTCGATCGTGTGACACCGAGTCGGTCACCGGGAACCCCCTGGCACCGGTCCGCCGGTCTGCCGCGAGCAGTCGGCCATCATCTCGCGCGTCGCCGGGTCGTTCACGTCGATTCCCTGAGGAATCGGGGTGACCCCTTCACCGCCGAGCGCATTCGGGTCCGGGTCGGGGTACTCGACACCCTTGTCGCGCATGCATTTGGCGAACTCGCGCGCCTGTTGCAGCGCTTCCTCGCCCAACGGTTTCGGCGCTCCACCATCGGGCAGGAATTGGCGGCACTTCTCCAGCGCCTCCTGCTGCGTCTGCTGGTCGGCGGGCGACGACGTGCCCTGCGAGGTGCCGTCGCCGCCTTCGTCGTCTGGCGTGCCGCCGGCGTTGAGGTCGACACCGTTGTCCAGCATGCACTTGGTGAACTCGTCCTGCCCCTGGTCGCCCGGTGGGGCCTGGCCGGGGCTCGTGGAGACCGGCGTGGAGATCGAGGCGACCTCCGGCCGCGCGCCGTCCGCGGCGCAACCCCCGACCAGCAATGCGAACGCGGCGACGAGTGGGAACATGGCCATTCGAGCATTCATGGGTCGTCTCCCGGTGCGAATGAACGATGTCCGCCAAGTTCTACCGATCGGGCTATCTGTGGGCCGTAAGGGTCGTCCTTATGGCCTGCTTATGGCTCCTTGAGCACAATGAGCCGCATGCGAGTTCTGGTGGTAGAGGACGAGGTGATGCTCGCCGAGGCGATCGCCGAGGGCCTGAGACAGCAGGCGATGGCGGTCGACGTGTGCTTCGACGGCGCCGCCGCCACCGAGCGGGTGGCGCTGACCAGCTACGACGTGGTGGTGCTCGACCGCGACCTGCCCAGCGTCCACGGCGACGAGGTGTGCCGCACGATCATCGCCGGGCACAACGACACGAGGGTGATCATGCTGACCGCGGCGCGCAACGTGATGGAGCGCGTCCACGGCCTGGGCATCGGCGCGGACGACTACCTGACCAAACCCTTCGCGCTCGCGGAGCTGGTGGCCAGGGTGCAGGCGCTGGGCCGGCGCGCCCGGCCCGCCCTGCCGCCGGTGCTGCGGTGGGCCGGCATCGAGATGAACGTGCCGCGGCACCAAGTTCTCCGCGAGGACAGGTTCATCCACCTGTCCCGCAAGGAGTTCGCGGTCCTGGAAGTGCTGATGCGCGCGGACGGCGCCGTCGTCAGCGCCGAGGAGCTCCTGGAGCAGGCATGGGACGAACACGTCGACCCGTTCACCAACGCGGTCCGGGTGACGATGATGACGCTGCGCAAGAAGCTCGGGCAGCCGGCGGTGATCCGGACGGTGCCGGGAGTGGGGTACCAGTTGGCCGACTGAGCCGCTGGCGGCTGACGTTCCGCACCAGGCTGTCGCTGCTGATCGGCGCCATGCTGCTGGTCAGCGGCGCCTTGCTGCTCGGCGTGAACTACCTGCTGGTGCGCTCGGCGTTGCCGGTGCCCAACAGCGCGCCCACGACGACGACACCGCTGGCGGTCAGCGAACCGCAGCTGATCCCCGACGACCCGGTCGGTTCGCAGGCCCAGGTGAGCGAGATGAACATCGCCCAGTACCGGGCCGACGTGCTGCGGACGCTGCTCGTGCAGTCGGGCATCGCGTTGGTGGGTTCGGCGGTGGTCGCGCTGCTGCTCGGCCGCCTGGCCGCCGCGGGCATGCTGAGGCCGGTGCACCAGGTGGTCGCCGCCGCACGCCGGCTCGGCGCGGACAACCTGCATCAGCGCATCCGCCTCACGGGGCCGAAGGACGAGCTGACCGAGCTGGCCGACACCTTCGACCAGATGCTGTCCCGGCTGGAGAAGTCCTTCGACAGCCAGCGCCGGTTCGTGGCGAACGCCTCCCACGAGCTGCGCACCCCGCTGGCCACGCAGCGGACCCTGGTGGAAGTGGCGATGGGCAAGCCGGGTGACGGCGCGTCGTTGCGCGAGCTGGGCGAACGGCTGCTGGTGATGAACGCCCGCAGCGAAGCCCTGATCGAGGGCCTGCTGGTGCTGGCGAGCAGCGACCAAGGCCTCGAACACCCGGAGGACATCCGGCTGGACCAGGTGGTGGCGCGGGTGGTCGGGGCGTGCCGCCAGGCGTTCGTCGACGCGGCGGTGAGCGTGCACACGACCTTGGAGCCGAGGGTGGTGCGCAGTGATCCCGTCCTGCTGGAGCAGTTGGTGCGCAACCTCGTCGACAACGCGGTCAAGTACAACAACCACGGGGCGATCTGGGTCCGGGTGGGCGGGTCGCCCGCGCTGGAGGTGGCCAACACCGGCCCGCACGTGCCGAAGGACAAGATCCCGATGCTGTTCGAGCCGTTCGTGCAGTTGCGCCGCGAGCGCGTGGCGGCGAACCAGGGCGTGGGTCTCGGCCTGTCGATCGTCCAGTCCATCGCCCGCGCCCACGGCGGTTCCGTCCAGGCGTCACCTCGCCGGGACGGTGGCCTGGTGGTCGGTGTGTCGCTGCCCTGAGCGCCTTCCACGCCACGACCGCGACGACGACCACCCCGGCCGAGGCGGAGTTCGCCGGGCGCCACCCGCGGCACCCGAGCCGGTCGCGGATCTAGTGGGAGCCCGCGAGGTGTCCGGTGAGCTTGCTGTGGAGTTGTTCGCTGTCCGGGTTGAGGCCGATGATCTCGGCCTCGATGCCGCGTGAGGCGAACTTCGCGGTGACGGCGTCGAGCGTGGCGACCGCCGAGCTGTCCCAGACGTGCGCGTCGGACAGGTCGATCACGACCTTGGTGACGGTGTCGGTGTAGTCGAACGAGTGCATCAGTTCGTTGGTGGAGGCGAAGAACAGCTCACCCGTGACGGCGTACACGCGGATCGTGCCGTCGGGGTCCAGCACGCTGGAGACGTCGACCAGGTGCGCGACGCGGCGGGCGAAGAAGATGGCGGCGAGCAGCGCGCCGGCGACGACGCCGAGGGCCAGGTTGTGGGTCGCCACGACCGTGCCGACGGTGACCACCATGACCGCGGTCTCGCTGCGGGGGGCGTGGCGCAGCGACTTCGGCTTGATGCTGGACCAGTCGAACGTGCTCACCGACACGAAGACCATCACCGCGACGAGGGCGGCCATCGGGATCAGCGAGACGACCGGACCGAGGGTGAAGACCAGGACCAGCAGGAACAGGCCGGCGGCCAGCGTGGACAGCCGGGTGCGACCGCCGGACTTGATGTTGATGATGGACTGGCCGATCATCGCGCAGCCCGCCATGCCGCCGAGGAAGCCGGTGGCGATGTTGGCGATGCCCTGGCCGCGGACCTCCACGCCCTTCTTCGAACCGGTGTCGGTGAGGTCGTCGAGCAGCTGCGCGGTCAACAGGGACTCGACCAGGCCGACCACGGCCAGCGTCAGCGCGTAGGGCGCGATGATCGTCAGCGTTTCCAGCGTGAACGGGACCATCGGCAGGCCGAAGAACGGCAGGGCGTCGGGCAGGTCGCCCATGTCGCCGACGGTGGGCACGGCGATGTTCAGGAACACCGTCAACGAGGTGATGACCACGATCGCCACCAGCGGCGCGGGGATGACCTTGATGAGCCGGGGGAGGAGGTAGATGATCGCCAGCCCGAGCACGACCAGGCCGATCACCGGCAGGCCGCCGGCGGTGATGTGCGGGATCTGCGCGGTGAACAGCAGGATGCCCAGCGCGTTGACGAAGCCGACCATGACCGTGCGGGGCACGAAGCGCATCAGCTTGTGCACGCCGATCATCCCGAACACGATCTGGAACGCGCCGGTGAGGATGGTGGCGGCGAACAGGTACTCCACCCCGTGGTCACGTACCAGCGGCACCATGACCAGGGCCATCGCGCCCGTGGCGGCGGAGATCATGCCGGGGCGCCCACCGGAGAACGCGATGATGATCGCGATGGTGAACGAGGCGTAGAGGCCGACCTTCGGGTCGACGCCCGCGATGATCGAGAACGACAGCGCCTCGGGGATCAGCGCCAGGGCGACGACCAGGCCGGACAGCAGGTCGGCGCGCGGGTTGGCGAACCAGTTGACGCGGATCCTCGACAGCAGGGAAGGACGTGCGGGCGCCTCGAACGAGGACAATCAACACCTCGGGACTTGTGCGCGAGCAGGCAGGTGCGACTCGCGTGGTGAGCAAGGGTGCCCGACGCGTTGTGGCGCGCACGGGGAAGTCATGCGGGCAGCGGCTTCTCCGGCGCGACCACGACGAACTCTACCCTGACGTGACAGTAGATCCCAGGGCGGGTGGGCCGACCGTGACCAAGCTCTCCGCGCGTGCCTGCCTGCTGACCCTCATGCCTCGATGACGACGGGGATGACGACGGGGCGGCGGCGGTAGGTGCGTTGTGCCCACATCTGGACTTCGCGGGTGATGAGGCGTTCGAGTTGTTCGATGTCCTTGATGCCGCGTTCGGCTGCGGTGGCGAGGGATTTTTCGATGGCGGTGGTGGCGGGGGTGAAGGTGGTGGGGTGGTGTTCGAAGCCGTGGGCGATGTAGTCGGGTTGTTCGGTGAGTTGGCCGGTGTCGGTGTCGATGAGGGCGACGATGGTGATGACGCCTTCTTCGCCGAGGGTGCGGCGTTGGGCGAGGGAGGCTTCGGTGACGCCGCCGACGGTTTGTCCGTCGACGTAGATGTTGTGGATGTCGATGTGGCCGGTGAGGGTGATGCGGCCGTCGTGGAGGTCGAGGACGTCGCCGTTGGCGGCGATGGGGACGCGGGTGCGGTCGACGCCGGTGCGGACGGCGAGTTCGGCGTTGGCGCGGAGGTGTCGGGCTTCGCCGTGGACGGGCAGGACGTTGGCGGGTTGGACGATGTTGTAGCAGTAGACGAGTTCGCCGGCGCTGGCGTGGCCGGAGACGTGGACTTTGGCGTTGCCTTTGTGGACGACGTTGGCGCCGCGGTCGGTGAGGCCGTTGATGACGCGGTAGATGGCGTTCTCGTTGCCGGGGATGAGGGAGGAGGCGAGCAGGACGGTGTCGCCTTCCTCGACCTGGATGGTGTGGTCGCCGCCGGCCATGCGGGACAGGGCGGCCATGGGTTCGCCCTGGGAGCCGGTGCAGACGAGGGTGACCTGGCGTGGGGGGAGTCGGTCCATGCGTTTGATGTCGACGACGAGGCCGGGTGGGACTTTGAGGTAGCCGAGTTCGGTGGCGACGGCCATGTTGCGGACCATGGAGCGGCCGACGAAGGCGACTTTGCGGCCGTGGGTGTGGGCGGCGTCGAGGACTTGTTGGATGCGGTGGACGTGGCTTGCGAAGCTGGAGACGATGACGCGGCGGGGGGTGGTGCGGAAGACTTCGTCGATGGCGGGGGCGAGGTCGCGTTCGGCGGTGGTGAAGCCGGGGACGTCGGCGTTGGTGGAGTCGACGAGGAAGAGGTCGACGCCTTCTTCGCCGAGGCGGGCGAAGCCGCGTAGGTCGGTGATGCGGCCGTCGAGGGGGAATTGGTCCATTTTGAAGTCGCCGGTGTGCAGGACGAGGCCGGCGGCGGTGCGGATGGCGATGGCGAGGCCGTCGGGGATGGAGTGGTTGACGGCGAGGAATTCGAGGTCGAAGGGGCCGCGGGTGAGTTCCTGGCCTTCGGCGACTTCGACGGTGAGGGGGGTGATGCGGTGTTCGACGAGTTTGGCGGTGAGCAGGCTGAGGGTGAGGCGGGAGCCGATGACGGGGATGTCGGGGCGTTCGCGCAGGAGGTAGGGGACGCCGCCGATGTGGTCCTCGTGGCCGTGGGTGAGGACGACGGCGACGATGTCGGGGAGGCGTTCGCGCAGGCTGGTCCAGTCGGGGAGGATGACGTCGACGCCGGGTTGGTGTTCTTCGGGGAACAGGACTCCGCAGTCGACGACGAGGAGTTTGCCGTCGTGCTCGAACACGGTCATGTTGCGGCCGATTTCACCGAGCCCTCCCAGGGCGGTGACGCGCAGCGCGTCGGCGGCGAGGGGCGGCGGAGGGGCGGAGGTTCGAGCCATGGTCACACCCTCACGCTACGTGAGGGTGGGGTGGCGGGTGAAATCGTGCACCCTGTCGGGTGGGGTGTTCAGGTCGCCGGGAGGCGCGCGCCTGGAGTGTCCAGGGCCGCCGGGAAGTGGGCGCGTGGAGTGTTCACGCCACTGGCAGGTGGGCGCGCAGGGTGTCGGCGAACTCCTCCGCGATGCGCAACTGGGCCCGCAGTTCCTCGCAGCGCTGCTCGGCGGCGGTGTGGAACCCGGCCAGCCGGTCCAGGTGCGCGGTCCGATCGGCGTCCTCGGTCGTGGTGAGGGCGTCGAGGATGGTCAGGAGCTCGCGCATCTCCTCCAGCTGGAACCCCAGCGGCTTCATGCGCTTGATCACGCCGAGGCGGTCGACGTCGGGCTGGGTGTAGAGCCGGAACCCGCCCTGGCTGCGCGCGCTGGGCACGACCAGGCCGACTTCCTCGTAGTAGCGGATCGTGCGCAGCGACAGACCGGTTCGTTCGGCCACCTCGCCGATCTGCATGTGACCGCCCACCAGACCCCTTCCGACGTCGGACGTTCCGTCCAGACTACAGTAACGTGAGGGTAGACTTCAGTGGGTACCAGTTGAACTCGGGAGAACACGCATGACCACCGCACATCCGGTGACCGCCTCGTCCGCCGATGTGCTGCGGGAGGCGGGCCGGCGGCGCACGTTCGCGGTGATCAGCCACCCGGACGCGGGCAAGTCGACGCTGACCGAGGCGTTGGCGCTGCACGCCAGGGTGATCTCCGAGGCCGGAGCGGTGCACGGCAAGGCCGGGCGGCGCGGCGTGGTGTCGGACTGGATGGAGATGGAGAAGGCCCGTGGGATCTCCATCACCTCCGCGGCGCTGCAGTTCTCCTACGGGGACGCGGTGGTCAACCTGCTCGACACGCCCGGTCACTCCGACTTCTCCGAGGACACCTACCGGGTGCTGGCGGCCGTGGACTCGGCGGTGATGCTGCTGGACGCGGCCAAGGGCCTGGAGCCGCAGACGCTCAAGCTGTTCGACGTGTGCCGCCACCGCGGCATCCCGGTGATCACCTTCATCAACAAGTGGGACCGACCGGGCCGTGACGCGCTGGCGCTGTGCGACGAGCTGGTCGAGCGGATCGGGCTCCAGCCCATGCCGCTGACCTGGCCGGTCGGCGACGCCGGCCACTTCCGCGGTGTGCTGGACCGCCGCGACGGGCAGTTCATCCGCTACGCGCGGACCGCCGGCGGCGCCACGGCCGCGGCTCAGGAACGGCTCAGCGCCGCCCAGGCGGAGGCCGAGGAGGGCGCGGACTGGGTCCGCGCGGTGGAGGAGGACGAGTTGCTGTCCGCCTCGGGCGGCGACTTCGACCTCGCGCGCTTCCTCGACGCCACCGCCACGCCGGTGCTGTTCGGCTCCGCGGTGCTGAACTTCGGCGTGAAGCACCTGCTGGACCTGCTGGTCGAACTCGCGCCGAAGCCCACGCCCCGGCCGGACGTCCAGGACCGGCCGCGCGAGCTGGACGCGCCGTTCTCGGCGTTCGTGTTCAAGGTCCAGACCGGCATGGACCCCTCGCACCGCGACCAGGTCGCCTTCGCCCGCGTCTGCTCCGGCGTGTTCGAGCGCGGCATGGTGGTCACCAACGCCACCACCGGGAAGCCGTTCGCCACCAAGTACGTCCAGCAGGTCTTCGGCCAGCAGCGCTCGACCCTGGACACCGCCTACCCGGGCGACGTGATCGGCCTCGTCAACGCCACCGCGCTCCGCGTGGGCGACACGCTCTACACGGACAAGCCCGCGGTGCGGTTCCCCGGACTGCCCAGCTTCGCGCCGGCCCACTTCGCGGTCGCCCGCCCGGCCGACCTGAGCCGTTCCAAGCAGTTCCGCAAGGGCATCGAGCAGCTGGAGTCCGAGGGCGTCGTGCAGATCCTGCGCTCCCTGCGCCGCGGTGAGGCCGCGCCGGTGTTCGCCGCGGTCGGACCGATGCAGTTCGAGGTCGCCGCCCACCGCCTGGTCGCCGAGTTCAAGTCACCGGTCCGCCTGGAACCCCTGCCCTACACGGTGGTGCGCCGGCTGACCGACCCCGCGCACCGGTCGTTGGTCGACGGGAACCGCAGCGAGGTCCTGACCCGCACCGACGGCGTCGACCTCGCCCTGTTCACCGACTCCACCACCCTGGGCGTCCTGCGCCGCCTGCACCCCGAGGTCGTGGGGGCGCTGGAACCCCTCGTCGCCGGCAACACGTGATCCCCGGCCGGCGGCGTCACTTGCCCCGCAGGGCGAGCCGCCAGCCGAGCACCGCGCCGGCCACGGCCAGCAGCACGGTCTCCGCGATCGGCGCCCCGCCTCCGGTGACGTCCGGTCCGGCGATCAGCCCTTGCCAGGTCAGCACGGCCCCGGTCGCCAACGTGATGACCAGGCCGGTCACGGCGAGAGCCGCGGCCGGGCGGGACGGCACCGGTGCACCGGTGAGCCAGCGACGGGTGACCGGAGCGGCGGCGGCGGCCAGCGCCGGTGCGACGTGGTAGGTGGTCGTGGGCATCCGGACCACGAGCAGCACCCACAGCAGCGCGAACCCGAGCGACGCCGCCACCGGTTGCCACCGAGGAGTCCTCGGCTCGGTGGCCGGCAGCTCGGGGGAGTGTTCGCGGACGGCCGCCAGCACCTGGTCCATGTCGGGGTTGACCATGGCGTGCGTGCCGACGAACACGGTGGGCACGGTCTCGTTGCCGTCCGCGACCGAACGCACCCGCGCCGCGGCCTCCGGGTCCTCCCAGATGTTGACCTCCCGCAGCGGGAGCCCACTGCGCCGCAGCGGCCCGCGCAGGGCCAGGCAGAAGGGGCAGCCGGGTCGCCAGTAGAACTCGACCACCGTGTCGTCACCGCTCATGCGAAGGTACCCAACCAGGTCGTCGACGAGTACAACGGCACGGAGGCGACCACCCCGAGCCGCCGCCACCGGCGCGTGTCGGCCGCAGGTTTCTCCTTCATCGCGCACCACCCAATCACGCCGGGAAGCGGTCGAGGAGTCCGGGGCATCCACCCCGACCCCGGACCGCGCCGGGTGGCCGTCCTCAGGCGCACGGGAACCGCTCGGCCGCCGCGTCGACACCGGAGGGATGTCGCCTCGCGCGCCGGCGCGCCGACGTGCTCGTACGTGGTGGGCGCGTTGGTCCGCGACCACACCTCGATGCGGTCCCAGCGGCCGTCGACGTCGTGTGACGTTCGATCATCGTGCCCACGACCGCCATCCGTTGTCGGCGAACTGCCCGCAAGGGGCAGTGCCGGCGGTCGCCGTCCAACTCCTGGCGCTGCGCGCGCGACGGCGCGGCGGTGCTCAACGCCGACGTGCGGCTGTTCCGTGACCGGCGTGGGTGCCGGCCGGCTCCACCTCTCCGGGAGGTGGAGCCGGCCGACCGCTCTACAACTCGGTGTGGCCGAGCAGGGGACCGGGCACGAACCGCGCCACGGGGGAGGTCATCACACCGGTCTCGAAGACGACCACCTCGTTGCCGCCGGCTCGGACGACCGGACCCGGCACGTACAGCGTCCGCTGCGGTCCGAGCGACGAGTACCGGCCGAGGCAGAACCCGTTGACCCACACCACACCGTTGCCCCAGCCCTCGGTGTCGAGGTGGAGGTCGGCCGGCTCGTCCAGGGCGAACTCGCCGCGGACGACGACCGGACCGCCGACCTGGCCGGTGAGCGGCGCGCTGTCGGCGTGCCACGGCCCGGACAGCGCGCCCAGGTCGAGCGGCAGCACGTCCCAGTCCCGCAGGGGTTCGCCGTCCAGGGTCGCGCCGCCGATGACGCCCTTGGGCTCGCCGATGCGCGGGCCGTAGTTGACCCGGCCCCGGTCCTCCACCAGCACCACCAGTTCGCCCGCGGCCTGGTGGAGCCCGAGCGCGCGTTGGTGGTGTTCACGCAGCAGAACCCCGACCGGCTGGCCGTCGAGGAACACCGACGCGCGGTCGCGCACCTCGCCGAAGCACAGCACGGCCGGGCCGGGGTGGTCGACCCGCGTGCGCAGCAGGGCGAAGTGCGGCGTGGGGATGAGTGCGTCGAACGTCGGCAGCGCGCAGTGGCGCTGCCAGGAGCCCCACCGCTCCGGCGAGTCGAGCAGCGGCACGTGGCGGTCCAGCGGGACGGTGAACTCCGGCGCGGGCCGCGCGGCGGGTGGCGGCGCGTCCGGCACGTCGTGGTAGCGGGCGATCACCTCCCGGAACGCGTGGTACTTCGCGGTGGGGTTGCCCGCCTCGTCCAGCGGCGCGTCGTAGTCGTACGACGTGATCGTGGGCCGGTAGACGCCCTTGTCGTTCGCGCCGTTGGTGAGCCCGAAGTTCGTGCCGCCGTGGACCATGTAGAGGTTCACCGACGCGCCCGCCGACAGCAGGGCGTCGAGCTCCGCCGCGGCGTCGTCGGCGGACGTGGTGTGGTGGTGCGAACCCCAGTAGTCGAACCAGCCGTTCCAGAACTCCGAGCACATCAACGGCCCGGTCGGCTGGTGCTTGCGCAGCGTGGCCAGGCGCTCGGCGCTGCGGGAGCCGAACGACGCCGTCATGTGCAGCCCTTCGAGGCTGCCCGCCGTGAGCATCTCGTCGGTCGGCTGGTCGACGGTGGTCAGCGGAACGGTGATCCCCGCCGCCTTGGTGTACTCCACCAGGGCTTCGAGGTACGCCTTGTCGTTGCCGAACGCGCCGTACTCGTTCTCGACCTGCACGAGGATCACCGGCCCGCCGTGCTGCACCTGCAAGGGCTCCACGACGGCGTACACGCGTTCCAGGTACTCGCGGACCGCAGCGAGGTAACGGGGTTCGTACCGCCGGACGCCCACGTCGGGGTCGCGGAACAGCCAGGCGGGCAGACCGCCGTTGTCCCACTCCGCGCAGATGAACGGGCCGGGCCGCACGACGGCCTTCATCCCGGCCTCGCCGACCAGCCGCAGGAAGCGGTCCAGGTCCAGCCCGCCGGACAGGTCGAACACGTCGGGGGTGGGTGCGTGGGCGTTCCAGGGGACGTAGGTCTCGATGGTGTTCAGGCCCATCCGCCTGGCCTTGTCGATGCGGTCCGCCCAGAGGTCCGGGTGCACGCGGAAGTAGTGCAGGGCGCCGGACAGGACGCGGAACGGCTCGCCGTCGAGCAGGAAGTCTTGCTCGCCGATGGAGAACTCAGGCACGGGGACCTCCGGCGGTGCGCAGCTGGAACGCGGACCAGGACAGGTCGGGGAGCGTCGCGGAGATGGTCGTTCCTTTCGGGGAGGCCGCCGGGTGGACCCCGTGCGGGGGCGCCGGTTCGACCGGTCTGCTGTGTTCGGTGTTGGCAGCGTGGCGCGTCATGCCGGGCGGGACGGTGACGGTGCGGGCGTCCTCGACCTCCAGGGCGGAGCGGGCGCCGAGGTGGAACGGGTGGAACGTGGTCTGCCGCCAGGCCGGGCCGCCCGGTCCACCGCGGATCGGGGCGATGACGTCGACCAGCTGGGCGAGGTTCGCCATGACACGCGGTCGACGTTGCGCAGGAGGGTGTTCAGCAGCGACCCCACCACGACCGCGTCGATGACGGTGTGGGCGTCCTCGATAACGCGGCCACCCGCGCGGGGTGCGGCCGACCGCAGCAATGGTTGCTCCACCTCGTTCCAGTGCCTCTGGTACCCAGTGTTCCACTCGTCGACGGCGATGCCGATCTTCTTGTCCAGGCCCAGCCCGAGGGTGGGGTCGACCATGCGCGGCAGCCGGGCGGTCCCGGCGGCGAGCCGGCCGTACTCGGTCGCGGTCTTGTGGCCGATCTGCCAGGGGCCGTCCACCTCGTCACCCAGGTGCCACAGGCGGATGTCGAACGGGTCTTCCGCGCCGTTGACCCTGCGCGGGTCGCCGAGTGCCGTGCCGCCGGGGTAGCGGACACAGCGGTCCATGTGCTCGACGATTGAGCCGACGAGCCGACCGGGTACGGGGCCGTCCACGTCGCCGATGTCGGCGTCGATGGTGACGGCCATGCCGCTCGCTGCTTCCTGTCCTGTTCCGGACGAGTCTGTTCCGAACGAGCGGAACGGCCGGCGCCCCGCCCGGGAGCCGGCCGTTCCGGGTCGATCAGCCCGTGGTGACGGTGAAACCCTGCTGGTTGCCGTAGTCGACCAGCGACTCCTGCCAGGCGGTCAGGCCGGGGTCGAGGTGCGTCGCGTTCAGGTACGACTGGCCGACCGTGTCGCTGAAGATGCTGTTGGCGTACAGCTGGTACGGCAGGTAGCTCCAGCCGGTCGCCACCTGGTCCGCGGCGGCGGTCAGCACCTGGTTGACCTTCTGCCCGCCGAAGTAGTCCGACGCCTTGTCCTTGAACGCGGCCGAACCGAGGTCGGCCGTGGTGGCGGGGAAGCCGCCGCTCTCCAGGAACGGCTTGACGCCGTTGTCGTGGTTGAGCCAGCGGACGAACCCGGCGGCCAGCGCCGGGTTGGCGCTCTGCTTCAGCACCGACTGCCCGCCGCCGCCGTTCTCCGCGGTGACCGGCTCGCCGTCGTACGTCGGGATCGGCGCCACGGCCCACTTGCCGGCGCCGTCGGGCACCGAGGACTCCAGCACGCCCGGCATCCACGCGCCCGAGACCAGGGTGGCGATGGTGCCGTCACCCAGCGCCTTGTACCACTCGTCGGACCAGCCGGCGATGGAGGAGAGCAGCTTCTTCTCCACCAGCGGGCTCCACATCGCGGTGAACTTCTTGGTGCCCGCGTCCTGGAGGTCGATCGTCACGGACTTGCCGTCGGTGGTGAACGGCTTGCCGCCGGCCTGCCAGATCATGCTGGTGGTGAAGCCGGCGTCACCGGTGTCCGAGGCGATGTACTTGGTCGGGTCCGCCGCGTGCAGCTGCTCGGCCGCGGCGACGTACTCGTCCCACGTCCGGGGCACCGCGATGCCGTGCTGGTCGAACAGCTCCTTGTTGTAGAACAGCGCCATGGGGCCCGAGTCCTGCGGCAGGCCGTACAGACCGCCGCCGACCTTCACCGAGTTCCAGGTGGAGGGCGTGTAGTCCTTCTCGAAGTCGTTGAAGCCGTACTGGCCGAGGTCGACCAGTGAGCCGGTGAGCGCGAACTGGGGCAGTGCCTGGTACTCGACCTGGGCGACGTCGGGTGCGCCGGAGCCGGCCTTGATGGCGTTCTGGAGCTTGGTGTAGTGGTCGTTGCCGGTGCCCGCGTTGACGTAGTCGACCTTGACGTTGGGGAATTCCCGCTGGAACGCCTCGACCTGAGCCTTGGCCGACGGCGTCCAGCTCCAGTAGGTGAGCTCGCCGCCCGCCTCCAGCGCGGCGTCGACCGCGTCGGGGGTACCGGTGGCACCGCTCGGGGTGGCGCTGTCGGGCCCCGACGAGCAGGCCGCGAGCGCGGCGACGAGCAAGCCCGCCACTGCGACGGCCGCTCTCGCGCGGTGCTTGATGGGTGACATCGTGGCTGTCCTCTCGAGACGGTGTAGGACTACTGCTTGACGCTTCCCGCGCTCAGCCCCGACTGCCAGAAGCGCTGGAGCAGGAGGAATGCGGCGACGAGCGGGATGATGGTGAGCACCGATCCGGTGATCACGAGGTGGTAGATCGGTTGCGCGCCGACTCCCGCGGCCTGCGCGCTCCACTGGTTGAGCCCCACGGTCAGCGGGTACCAGTCCGGTTCGCTGAGCATGATCAGCGGCAGGAAGTAGTTGTTCCAGGTCGACACCACGGCGAACAGCGCGACGGTCACGACACCCGGCAGGAGCAGCCGCAACGTCACGGTGAGGAAGATCCGCACCTCACCCGCGCCGTCGATCCGGGCCGCCTCGATGACCTCGTCCGGCACCGCCTCGACGGCGTAGACCCACACCAGGTACAGGCCGAACGGGCTGACCAGCGAGGGGATGATGATCGCCCACGGGGTGTTCGTCAGGCCCAGCTCGCTGAACATGAGGAATGTCGGCACGGCCAACGCGGTGCCGGGGATCGCGATGGCGCCCAGCAGCACGGCGAACACGGCCCGCCGGCCGGGGAACCGGTACTTGGCCAGTCCGTACCCGGCGGCGGTGGCCAGCGCGGTCGCGCCGCCCGCGCCCACCACGACGTAGAGCAGGGTGTTGCCCAGCCAGCGCAGGAAGATCCCGCCGTCGTGGGTGAACGTCTCGGCGATGTTGTCGAACAGCGCGAACGTGCCGCCGAACGCGAGGCCCGGTGTGCTGAACAGCGCCGACTGCGTCTTGGTCGCGCTGATCAGCAGCCAGGCCAGCGGCACCAGCGTGTAGACCAGGAACAGCGACATCAGGATCGTCAGCACGACGGACTTGCGTGGCCGCAGGAAGGACGATTGCGGGATCTGCACGGGGCTCACGCACCCTTCCGCGAGCCGCGCAGCTGCACGACGTAGGCGATGATCGCGGTGATGACGCCCATGACGATCGCCACGGTGGCCGAGTAGTCGTACTGCTGGCCGCCGAAGGAGAGGTTGTAGGCGTACATGTTCGGCGTGTAGAAGGTGCTGATCACGTTGGGCGCCAGGGTCCGCAGGATGTTGGGCTCGTTGAACAGCTGGAAGCTGCCGATGATCGAGAAGATCGTCGCGATGACCACCGCGCCGCGGATCGCGGGCAGCTTGACGCTCAGGATCGTCCGCAGCGGCCCCGCGCCGTCGATGGCCGCCGCCTCGTACAGGTCTCCGGGGATGACCTTCAACGCGGAGTAGAAGATCAGCATGTTGTAGCCGGCGAACTCCCACGTCACGATGTTGGCGATCGAGGGCAGGATCCAGTCGCTCGACAGCGGCGTGACGGCCTGCCTGCCGAGGAGGTCGTTCAGGTCGGCCGCGAGCCCGAAGTTGTCGCCGTAGATGAAGCCCCACATCAGCGCCGCGACGACGCCCGGGACTGCGTACGGCAGGAAGATCACGACCCGGAAGAAGCCGGACGCGTGCAGTCGTGCGCTGTCGATGGCCAGTGCCGCCACCAGGGCCAGCACCAGCATGATCGGCACCTGGACCACCAGGAACGCCAGGACCCGCAGGAACGACTCCCAGAACTTCGCGTCCTGGAGGACCGTGGCGTAGTTGTCCAGTCCCACGAACTCCGTGCCGCCGAAGAACACCTGCTCGCGGAACAGGCTCAACCACAGCGCGTAGGCGATCGGCGCGAGGAAGACCAGGGCGAACACCACCAGGAACGGGGCGACGAACAGCCAGCCCTTCCGGTCGGTGCGGTGGCGGCGGACGGGGCGTGCCGGTAGCCCCGGCGGAGCCTCGACCGGCACCGAGATGGACGTCATCGTCACTCCTGTCTGACCACCCGACAGCCGGGAAATGTTTACGCAAAATGTTTACGCAAACATCGGTCGCGACGCTAACCCGTCGCCTTCGGCATGTCCAGGGGAAGGGGGCGAATCGGGTAGGTAACAAGTCGGTGAAGGGCGGCGCCGTGGATCAAGCTCCACTGTGGACCACGGGGGACGGCTGACCACAAAGGGGCAGCGCGTCGCCGTGCGGCTCGCGCGGCCGGACCGGCGTGCTGGGACGTCCGCCGGATTTCGGCTGGCAGTGGCCGGGTGGTCGGTCCATGCTGGACCCGATGTCAGTCCAGCGGGATCCCACCGGTTCTGCGCTGGCCGATCTCGTCGCCCGGCAGCGCGACGAGATCGACCGGCTGCGCGCCGCCGCGCGCCGACAGGCCGTGGTCGAGCAGGCCAAAGGGGTGCTCGCCGAACGGCTGTCGTGCCGGCCCGACGAAGCGTTCGAGGACATGGTGCGGCTGGCCCAGGCGACGGGCAGCGACCTGGTCGTCATCGCGGCGGGCGTGCTCGGCGTGCCACCGCCGACGCTGCCGCCCGGCCCTCGCCCCGTGCCCGCAGACGCCGCGCCGTCCCTGGACGGGCCGGCGCTCGACATACCGAAACCCTCACCCGCCCCACTGGGTGAACGCACGCCGCAGCCGGTCGCGCTCGCCGCCATCGGCACGGCGGCCGACCCCGAGGAGCTGGCCGAACTCGTCCGGGAGCACGTCGGCTGCGACGGCGTGCTGGTCTACCTGGTGGAACCCGACGGCGGGATCCGGCTGGAGGCCGCCGCGAACGTGCCCGCCAAGGTGCGCCTGGAGTGGGAACGGGTGCCGCCGCAGCTGAAGACGGGCGTCCGCGCGGCGGCCCGCGGCGGCCTGCCGCAGTGGCTGCCCGACCTGGCGGACGCCCGTCGCCGGTACGTCCTGATCGGCGACCCGGAGACGGTGTGGAGGTCACGTGCCTGGCTACCGTTCCGCGACCGGACGCGCACAGCCGGTGTCATCGGGCTGCTGTGGGCCGACAGCCAGGAGTTCTCCGCCGAGGAGCAGTGGGAGCTGGAGGTGCTGACGTGCGCGGCGGGCTCCACCCTGCTGGCGTTGCTGAGCACCGAAGGTGCTGGTCAGGGACGCAACTGGACGCTCTGGGTGCAGCACATGCTGGACGTGCTGCCCGGCTCGGTGGCGTTGCTCGGCGCCGTCCACGGACCGGACGGCGACGTGGTCGACTTCCGGTTCGAGGCCGCCAGCCCGGACGCGGTCGACTTCTCCGGCCGCCGGTACCGGCAGCTGGTCGGGCGCACCATCCTCACCAGCTATCCGACGATCGCGGGGACCGAGCTGTGGGAGGCGTACCACCGCGTGCTGCGCACGGGGGTCCGCGAGGTGCTGGACATGTTCGACTACAGGGAGAACACCCCCGGTCTGCCGCAGCACGGCCGGTACACGCTGACCATCGGCAAGTTCGGCGACGGCCTGATCCTGGCCTGGTACGAGCACGAGGACCCGTTGCAGCTGGAACGGCTGCGCAGCGTCCAGCGGCTGGGCGACATCGGCTGGGGTGAGTGGAACCTCGTCACCAACGAGATCAACTGGTCCGAGCAGCTCTACGTCATCTTCGAGCGCGACCCGGCACTCGGGCCGATGTCGCTGGACGAGATCCGGGAGTCCTTCGTCCCCGAAGACGTGCCGATCCTCCAGAACGCCGGGCGGCGGATGCTGGAGCAGGGCGAGCGCACCGACTCGGAACTGCGCCTGCGGGCGGGGGACCAGATCAAGTGCTGCCGGTTCATCGGCGAACCCGTGCTCGACGTGCAGGGGCGGCCGGTCCGGCTGGACGTCGTGCTCCAGGACGTGACCGCGACGCGGCGCGCGGAGAAGCGGATGTTCGACCTCAGCGAGCAGTTCGCGAAGGAGCACCAGGTGGCGAACCACCTCCGCTCCGCCGTGCTGCCGCTGCCCAGCCGGCCGCTGGAACTGCCGGGGATGCGGGTCGCCGTGCGCTACCTGGCGGCCGAGCGGTGGGCGGAGGTCGGCGGCGACTGGTACCACGCGTTCCCGATCGACGACGGCAGCACGCTGCTGGCCATCGGCGACGTCGCGGGCCACGGCCTGGCGACGGCGGCGGCGATGGCGAAGCTGCGGTACGCGCTCACCGGGGCCGCGCTCACCAACCCCGACCCGGCCGGTGTCCTCGACGTGCTGAACCGCATGTTGACCAACGGCGACGGCATCACGCTGGCGTCGTCGATCGTGAGCAGGTTCGAGCCGACCACGCGCAGGCTCTCCTGGGCGCAGGCCGGACACCCCACGCCGTTGCTGCTGCGGTCGAGCCAGGTGCACAAGCTGGACCGGCCGGCGGGCACCATCCTGGGCGCCATGCCGGGAGCGGTGTACGCGACGGCGCGGACGCTCCTCGCCCCCGGCGACACGGTCCTGATGTTCACCGACGGCCTCATCGAGCGCCGCCCCTCCGCCGGCGCGCGCGGTGACGACCTGGAACGCCTGATGGAGGAGATCGTGGGCTTCATCGCGGAGCTGGACCCGGCGGAGATGCCGGAGGCGCTGACCTCACGCCTGGTCCCCGCCACCCCGCTGGACGACACCTGCATCGTGGCGGCCACGATCACCGACTGACCGGCGTGGTGGCGAGGGTGCTCGTCGGCAGGCGTCCACGCGGTCGGGTGGGGCATGGCCGGCCATCCCCGGACGACGGGTCGGGGAAGTCTTCGGCGTCGCTCATCGCGGACGTCGGCGGCCTGCGGATGTCGTTCGAGCCGACAGCCACGGGTGTGCCACGCGAACGCGTGAACCCGAACCGCTGTGGACTCCACCTCATCGGGACCTCGCCCGCGCGACAAAACGCGTTGACCGTCCAGGGTGAACGCCTTTCGGACGTCGTGCGGCGGAACGCGCGGTGCGAGATCGTCAGGTGATCGGCAGGTGGGACGTCGGCGTGTTACGGCAGGATGGCCGTGCGGTCGGCGTCACGGCGAGCCAGTGTGCCGCAAACACCAGCCGCAATGACCAACCGCGGGTCCTGTTGGGACGACGCGGTCCGGTAGAAGGGGGTGCGGTATCCGTCCCGTGTGGACTCCGACTGGTGGCAGGTCCTCGACTCGTCGCCGTCACGCGCTCGAACGGGCTGTGCGCTTCGGCCCGGTGGCCCGGGAACCGGGGGCGACGTCGTGAACTTCTGGGAGTTCCTGGTCGACCGCTGGAACCGACTGCTCGTCGAAGCGCTGCTGCACGTCAGCGCCGTGGTGCAGTGCGCGCTGCTGGCCGCCGTCATCGGCGTGGGCATCGGCATCGCGGTGTACCGCAGCCCGCTCGGGTCGACCGCCGCGACGGCGTTGACCAGTGCGATCCTCACCATCCCGTCGTTCGCGCTGCTCGGTCTGCTGATCCCGGTGCTGGGCCTCGGCGTCAGGCCGACGGTCGTCGCACTCGTGCTGTACGGGCTGCTGCCGGTCGTGCGGAACACGATCGTCGGCCTCGGCGGGGTGGACCCCGCCGTGCGCGACGCGGCCCGCGGCGTCGGGATGAGCCGGCTGGGGGTGCTGACCAGGGTCGAGCTGAGGCTCGCCTGGCCCGCGATCCTGACCGGCACCCGGATCGCCACGCAGATGCTGATGGGCATCGCCGCGATCGCCGCCTACGCCCGCGGCCCCGGTCTCGGCGTGGAGATCTTCGCCGGCCTGACCAGGGCCGGCAGCGCGAACGCCACCAACCAGGCGGTCGCCGGAACTCTCGGCATCATCATCCTCGCGCTGGTCCTGGACGGGATCTTCGCGTTGATCGGCCGGCACACCGTCTCCAGGGGGATCCGTGGCCAGTGAGATCCAGCTCTTCGACGTGACCAAGCGCTACGCCGGCGTTCCGACGCCCGCGGTGGAGTCCGTCAGCATGACCATCCCCGCAGGGGAGACCGTGGTGCTGGTCGGACCGTCCGGGTGCGGCAAGACCACCACCATGCGGATGATCAACCGGTTGATCGAGCCGACCTCGGGCCGGATCACCATCGACGGCGCGGACACCCTGTCGCTGAACCCCGACGAACTGCGCCGGGGCATCGGGTACGCCATCCAGCAGGCGGGGCTGTTCCCGCACCTGACCGTCGGCCAGAACGTCGGCACGGTCCCGGGCCTGCTCGGCTGGAGCCGCACCAAGGTGTCCGACCGGGTGGACGAGATGCTGGACCTGGTCGGGCTCGACCCGGCCGAGTACCGCGACCGCTACCCCCGGCAGCTCTCCGGCGGCCAGCAGCAACGCGTCGGCGTCGCCCGCGCGCTCGCCGCGGACCCGCCCGTGCTGCTGATGGACGAGCCGTTCGGCGCGGTCGACCCGATCACGCGCGGCAACCTGCAGGACGAGCTGATGCGGCTGCAGTCCGAGCTGCACAAGACGATCGTGTTCGTCACGCACGACTTCGACGAGGCCGTCAAGGTCGGCGACCGGATCGCCGTGCTCGGCCCCCGGTCGCAGCTGCTGCAGTACGACACGCCCGAGGCGATCCTGGCCAACCCCGCCGACGACACCGTCGCCGGGTTCGTCGGCGCCGGCGCGTCGCTCAAGCAGCTCCGGCTGCGCCGCGTCCGCGAGGTCGAGCTGAGCCACGCGGTGACCGCGTCGGTGACCGACCAGCCGGACGAGGTCGGCCGCAGGATCGCGGCGTCCGAGAACAAGTACGCGCTGCTGCTGGACGCCCGCAACCGGCCGGTGAGCTGGGTGCACGGGAGCGACCTGAGCCGAGCGCAGCCGGTCGGCGCGCCGGTGTCGCTCCAGTCGACGCTCCAGGACGCCCTGGAAGCCATCCTCACCGAGGGCGGCGCGGCGGTCGTCACGGGCTCGCGCGGTGAGTACGTCGGCCTGGTCGAGATGGACGCCGTGATCGGCACGGTGCAGAAGCTGCGCGACGACCACGCGGAGGTGGATGCGTGACGGCCGCGACCGCGATCCCGACCACGACCGCCTCACCGCAGCGGGCCGAGCGACTCCGCCTGCTGGTCCAGCCGGCCGTCGTCGTGGCGCTGGTCGGCGGCGTGCTGCTCTGGGCGTTCACCCGCGACCTCGACTCGATCGAGCGGCAGAGCATCAACGCGCCGGCCCTGGCGTCCGCGACCTGGGACCACCTGGTGATCAGCCTCGTGGTGACCGGGCTCGTCCTCGTCGTGGCGGTGCCGCTCGGCATCGTGCTCACCCGCCGGTGGGCACGCCGGGCCGCGCCGGTGTTCCTGGGCATCGCGACTATCGGCCAGGCGTCACCGGCGATCGGCATCCTGGTGCTGTTCTTCCTGGTGTCGGGCACGGAAGGGCTGTGGGCGGCGGTGCTGCCGATCGCCTTCTACACGCTGCTGCCGGTGCTGCGGAACACCATGGTCGGGCTCCAGGGCGTCGACCCGGCGCTGGTCGACGCCGGTCGCGGCATCGGCATGTCGGCCGGGACCGTGCTGCGCCGGATCGAGCTGCCGCTGGCCGTGCCGCTCATCCTGGCCGGGCTGCGCACCGCGCTCGTCCACGCGGTCGGTGTCGCCACCCTCGCGGTGTTCGTCAACGGCGGCGGCCTCGGGTTGCTGATCGACACCGGCTACAAGCTCGCCCGTGTCCCGGTGCTCGTCACCGGCGCCGTGCTGGCGGTCGGTCTCGCGCTGCTCGTGGACTGGCTCGGCGCGGTCGTCGAGACCTACCTGGGACCGAAGGGGCTGCGATGAAGCGGATCACGCGACTGGCGGCCGCGGCGGCGGTGCTGCTGACGTCCGCCTGCGGGCTGGAGTCGTCGTTCGCGCTGCCGTTCGAGGTGGCGCCGGGCTCCATCCAGCCCGTGCCGGAGCTGGCAGGTGTGGACATCGCGGTGGGCTCCAAGGACTTCACCGAGAACCAGGTCCTCGGCTACATCGCCGAGGTCGCCCTGGTCGCGGCGGGTGCCGAGGTGCGCGACATGACCAACATCCAGGGCTCGAACAGCGCCCGCCAGGCGTTGCTCACCGGTGACGTCGACCTGTCCTGGGACTACACCGGCACCGGGTGGATCAGCTACCTGGGCAACACCGACCCGATCCCCGACGCGCAGGCGCAGTACGAGGCGGTCCGCGATGCCGACCTGGCCCGCAACGGCCTCGTCTGGCTGGACTACTCGGCGATCGACAACACCTACGCCTTCGCCGTCACCGAGGAGTTCGCCCAGGCCAACAATCTGCGGACCACGTCCGACATGGCGGCCCTGATCTCCGCCTCACCGGACAAGGGCGTGTTCTGCCTGGAGACGGAGTTCGTGAGCCGCAACGACGGGTTCCCGGGCGTCGCGCGGGCCTACGGCTTCGACCCCGGCGCGGTGGAGGTCAAGACGTTCGGCACCGGCACGATCTACACCGCGACCTCCATCGGGCTGTGCAACTTCGGCGAGGTGTTCACCACCGACGGCCGGATCGTCGCGCTGAACCTGGTGGTGCTGGAGGACGACAAGAACTTCTTCCCCCGGTACAACGCCGCGATCGTGCTGCGGGAGGACTTCCACACCGCCCACCCGCAGGTCGAAGAGGTGCTGGCGCCCGTCGTGGCGAAGCTCGACAACGACACCATCCGCGCGCTGAACGCCGAGGTGGACGTGGACGGCAGGGATCCGGCCGCGGTCGCCCGCGACTGGCTGGTGAGCGAGGGGTTCGTCTCACTGCCCACGGCCTGACCGTCCGGTTTCGACGCGGCCGTCGTCGCCGATCACGGTGTCGGGGTGACCCCACCAGCCGGCATGCCCGCGCGCAACCGTGGGCGGCCGAACACGGCGAGCTGCAGCGGGACGAACAGCTCGCTCGGGAACGCCTCCGACCCGATCGCGGGGACTCGGGTCGGAGGCGGTCGCCCGTCGGTTCAGACGCGGGTGATCTGGAACTGCTGGTTCTGCCCGCCGTTGCACGGGTACTGCTTGAACTGGAGGTTGTCCTGGGAGCTGCTGGGCAGGTCCAGGCACTTGCCCGAGTGCCGCGCCACCAGCCTGGAGTAACCCGATCCGACGTCGACCACGGACCACTGCTGGTTCTGCCCGGAAGTGCAGCTCCACTGCTGCACGGCCGCGCCGTCCGCCGTGCTGTTGTCGCTCACGTCCAGGCACTTGTTGGAGTGCCGGGCGATCAGCTGGTAGTACCCGCCGGTCGATTGCAGGCGGAACTGCTGGTTGGCGCCGCTGCCGCAGGTGTACTGCATCAGCGCCGCGCCGTCGGCCTGGCTGACGTTGGCGATGTCGAGGCACTTGCCGGAGTGCCGCACGGAGATCCGGTTGTACGGCAGCGTCACGGTGCTGATCGTGCCGGTCGCCGTGTCGATGGTGAGCTGGTCGGCGTTCGACAGGTTCATCGTGGTGTTGTTCGAGAACGTGATCGGGAGCCAGACGTAGCTGGAGTCGCTGACGGGCGCGCTCCACGCCCCGGCCCAGCGGTCGCCCATGTAGAGGTACGACGTGGTCTGGGTGCCCTGGATCGGCAGCACGTACGCCGGTTGCGAGCGGAACGTGGTGGAGTCGCCCACGTTGCGCATCGCGCTCCAGGGGCCGGACATGCTGGTGGCGGTGGCGTACTTCGCCTGGTTCGGCGACCAGCCCGTCGCGCCGGACGTGAGCATGAAGTACACGCCGTTGCGCTTGAACACCGCGGGGGCCTCGCGGTGCCCGCCCGGCCACGGGTTGCCGACCAGTTGCGCGACACCGCGGTAGTCGGCGTTGAGGCGGTAGATGTGCAGGTCGTAGTTCTCCCGCGCGGCCGAGATCATGTACGCGGTGCCGTCGTCGTCCTTGTACAGCGTGATGTCGCGCGACATGTGGTTGAGCGGTCGGAAGCTGCCCTGGTACGTGTAGTTTCCGTCCACTGTGGACGAGTAGGCCACGGCCGCTCGGGCCTCGCCGTAGTGCTGGCCGTTCTCCCAGTGCATCCACATGACGTACTGACCCGTGGACGCGTTGTAGATGACCTTCGGGCGTTCCACCCAGGAGGTCCGCAGCTCCGAGTGGCTGTTCTGGGTGAGGACGTTGTTGCGGAACTCCCAGTTCTTCAGGTCGGTCGACCGGTAGACCGAGACCGCCCGGAACAGGTTGTCCGGGTGCCGGTTCTCGCCGAACCAGTAGTAGTGGCTGCCGACCTTGATCACGCCGCCACCGTGCGCCTGGACGTGGTTGCCGGTGGTGTCGGTGAACTGCACACCCACGTCGACGGTCACGGGCGCGGCGTGTGCCGTGCCGCCGGGCAGCAGCAGGGTGGCCAGGCCGACGGCCGCGGCGGTCAACACCGCACGCCACCGCTTCGCAGACAAGCGGGACATCTGGACTCCTTTGTCCGGCCCACTACAGGGGGAACAGCCAGCGCCAGGCGTGGGCGAATCCGTGCGCTGGTGCATCCGGGCGCCGCTCGGCTGCGCGGACGTACTCGACGCCGACGACCGCGCACAGTCGTGTTTGCGCAAACATTCTGGTGAAGATCCTCGCAGCGCGGACGTGCCGCCGTCAAGCCTCGCGCAGGAGGGCTTGGCCGGCCGACGCCGCGGACCTTGCGATCGGCTGACAGCTCGACGTGGGTGTTCGGGCGCGCGGTCCGTGGGTAGCCGCCGGGTATGAACGGGCTCCGAACCCTCGTCGTGCGAACGTTCGTCGTCATGGCCGCGGTGGCGGTGGCGGCTTGCGGAGAACCCCAGCGTCAGCTGGAGAGCGGCACGATGGGCTCCAACGGGCAGGTGGGCGACGTCGTGCTGCGCAACGTCGTGGTCGAGGCGCCGCCGGGCCACGCGTGGGAGCCCGGTGACGAGGCGAGGGTCCGGCTGACGGTGCTCACCGGCGCCGACCAGCCGGACGCGCTGGTCGAGGTGCGGACCGGTGCCGCGACGCGGGTCGAGCTGCGGGCGGACCGGGACTGCGACGGCGTGGCCGAGCCGGTGGACCGCGTCGAGGTGCCCACCGAGGGCACGGCGGACGAGCCGGTCAGCGCCTACGAGCTGCGGATCGTGGACTTCACCCGCGAAGTGCTCGCGGGCACGACCGTTCCGCTGACCTTCGTGTTCGAGGACGCAGGTGAGACCACGGTCGACGCGATGGTCGAGGCGACCGGTGACGGCGACGAGTTCCCGCAGCCCGCCTGCGCCGGCCCGTCGACCTCGACCCCCGGGACGTCGACCCCCGGGACGTCGACCCCCGGGACGTCGGTCCCGTCGACTCCGACGTCGGCAGGCACCCCGCCGTCGCGGCCGGAGGTGACGTTGAGCGGCACGGTGCAGGTCGGGGTGGAGTCGGGCTGCCTGGTGCTGGCGACCGACCGCGGCCAGTACGTCCTGCTGGGAGCCGATCCCCAGGTGGTCCGGGCCGGGGCCGAGGTCGTCGTGGAAGGCGTGCCGCAACCGGACCAGGCCACCACCTGCCAGCAGGGCACCCCGTTCACCGTGCGTGATGCGCGGCCGGCGCCGGCGGACCGATGAGCAGGACGGCTGCCGGCTGGGTAACCGGACCGAGTGACACCAGGGTCCTGTCCCCGTCAGGGTCGCGGGGTCACCGCCCGGCAGGAGGCTTCTGGAGGTGCGAGGTGGGCATGCGACACGCGGCGGCAGCGGCGGCGGTCTTGATCGCCGTGGGCGGCTGCACCGGCGCCGATGTGGCGACGCAGGAGGCGTCCACCACCACGGCGCAGGCCACGACGAACAGCACGCCGTCGTACGCGGACGTGGTGGAGCAGGTGTCGCCGAGCACGGTGACGGTCCGGACCCGCTCCGGCGTCGGCAGCGGTGTGGTGTTCCAGCCCGATGTCGTGCTGACCAACCAGCACGTGGTCGGCAACCAGCGCGAGGTCGTCATCGAGTACGCCGACGGGCAGCAGTCGGACGGCACGGTGCTGGCGACCGACGACATCACCGACCTGGCGGTCATCCGCACCGCCCGCGACGGGCTGCCGGTCGCGGACTTCCGCCGCGAGCTGCCCCGCCCCGGTGACCACGTGCTCGCGATCGGCAGCCCGCTCGGCTTCGAGAACAGCGTCACCGCCGGCATCGTGTCGGGTCTGCACCGCGAGATCCCGGGCTCCGCGGCGCAGAGCCGGGCGCTGGTGGACCTCATCCAGACCGACGCGCCGATCTCGCCCGGCAACTCCGGGGGCGCCCTGATCGACACGTCCGGACGCGTGATCGGCATCAACGAGGCGTACATCCCGCCGGCCGCGGGAGCGGTGTCGCTCGGCTTCGCGATCCCGTCCGCGACGGCGGTGCACGTGGCCGAGCAGCTGCTGGACACCGGCGAGGTCGCCCACCCCTACCTCGGCGTGTCGGTGGGCAGGTTGAGCGCCGAACTCCGCGAGCGCTTCGACATCGCCGTCGAGCAGGGCGCGTTGGTGGTGGGGGTCGACGAGGGCGGTCCCGCCGCCGAGGCCGGTGTCCGCGACGGCGACGTCGTCGTCCGGATGGGCGACCAGGACGTGCGCGACGTCGAGGACCTGCTCGGCGCGCTGCGGGGCACCGAGCCGGGCAGCGCCGTGGCCGTGGAGCTGGTGCGCGACGGGAAGCGGCAGGAGCTGAAGGTCGAGATCGGTTCGCAGACCCGCTGAGGGGGTGAGGGCAGTGCGCGCGACGATCCACCTGGGGCGGTTGTGGGGCATCCGGCTGGGCCTGCACTGGAGCGTCCTGCTCATCGTGGTCCTGCTGGTGGTCGCCATCGGCATGGGCCGGTTCCCGCTGGCGTACCCCGGCTACGAGGGCTGGGCGTACCTCCTCGCGGGTCTCGTGGCCGCCACGCTGTTCATGGTGTCGCTGCTGGCGCACGAGATGTCGCACGCCCTCGTCGCCAGGCGGGAGGGGCAGGAGGTCGAAGGCGTCACGCTGTGGATGCTGGGCGGGCTGGCCACCCTGAAGGACCGGTCGCGCAGCCCCGGCGCCGAGTTCAGGGTCGCCGCCGCCGGACCGGCCACCAGCGTGGTCCTCGGCGTCGGCTTCTTCCTGCTCGCCTGGCCGGTGGCGGTGGCGAACGCCGACGTGCTGGTCCGAGGCGTGCTGGCCTACCTCGCCTTCATCAACCTGGTCCTCGCGGCGTTCAACCTGATACCGGCGGCGCCGCTGGACGGTGGCCGCATCCTCAGCGCCGCGCTGTGGCGGCGGTGGGGTGACCGCCACCGCGCCGCCGTGGCGAGCACCCGCGTCGGACGGGGTTTCGGGTTCACCCTGATCCTGCTCGGGGCCGTGACGCTGTTCGACGGCACCACCGGCGGGCTGTGGTGGATGATGATCGGAGCCTTCATCGTCGTCATGGCGCAGGCCGAGCAGCGGCAGTCCGAACTGGGCGCCGCCTTGTCGCGGCTGCGCGTGCGGGACGTGATGACCGCCGATCCGGACACCGCGGACGGCGGCGACAGCGTCAGCACCTTCCTGCGCGACACCGCCCTGGTGCGCCGCCACTCGGCCTTCCCGCTCGTGGACGAGCTCGGCGGGCTCCAAGGCCTGATCACGCTCAACCGCCTCAAGGCCGTCCCACCCGCGGAACGCGACCGCACCGCGCTGCGCGACGCCGCGTGGCCGCCTCCGGAGGTGCCCAAGGTCGAGCCGGACGACCCGCTGCCCGACCTGCTGTCCGTGATGGGCGACCAGGCGGACGGCCGCGCACTGGTGTTCGACCAGGGGCGCCTGGTGGGCATCGTCTCGCCGACCGACATCAGCCGGGCGATGGTGCTGCACGGCCTCGATATCCGGCGGTAGGCGGGCAGCGACCGTTCGGGGGGTTCGCTTCCCCGTTCGGGGGTATCCGACCCCTGCGTCAAGCAGTCGGCGCATCGGCACCCAGCAGCTGGTGAAGGGGCGATGCGTGGTGGAACTGGACTTCGACGAGGACCTGGTGTCAGGGCTTCGCGGGTACGTCCGACTGGTGACCGGCGAACTCGGGCTCTCCGGTGAGTGCTCGTACGCGCAGGCCGAGCCTGCCGGGGCGTACCTGGCGCTCGACGGCCGGCTACCGGGGTTCCCGGACCGGGACGTGGCGCTGCTGTGGGACGAGGGCGCCGGGTGGTCCGTGGCGGTGGAGACGCACAGCGGCGAGGACCTCATCGTCTACGCGTACTTCGGCCCGGAGCTCCTGCCCGCGCCCGAGGCGGTCGCCCGGTGGGTGCGCGGACTGCTGCACGGTGACCGACGCGCCTCGGCGCGGCACAGCGCGCACCAGCGGTCGCATGAAGACCTGGTTCGTCGTTTGGCGCCCTACGCCGTCGCGCTGCTCGTGCCGGCACCGCGCACCACGTGACCCCGAACCGGCCGGTAGCGGCCGGGGGAGTGGTTCCGCGGGGGTGGGTACCTCGGGGGCGTGGACGACTTCCTGGGCACTCACCTCAGGGACCAGCTCGCGCTGGGCGTGGCGTGGCGGGAAGTGGCCCGACGCGCTCAACGCGACAACCGCGGCACCGACCTCGCCGACGCGCTGGCCCGGGTCTCGACGGGCATCGCGGAGGACGTCGAGACGTTCCGGTCGATCATGCGGCGGCTCGGGGCGCGCGCCAACCCCGTCAAGACCGGCCTCGCGGTAATCGCCGAACGCCTCGGGCGACTCAAGCTCAACGGCCGGCTGAAGCAGCTCTGGACGACGCTGCGCGACCTCGCCGGCCTCGAAGCGCGGCTGCCCGACATCGACTTCGACCACCTGGTCGACCGGGCCGCACGCCGACGTGCCGACCTCGAGCTTTTCAGGGTGCAAGCCGGGAGGGAGGCGTTCGCTCCGCCGTCGACGTCGCCGGGGCGGTCCTAGATCGAGGCGGTCGGGCGGTGGCCGCTCGTACGCGGCCGAGCGGGTCCACAGCGTCGATGCGCTCGCCGGGCGCGGTCGCGCGGGCAGTGGCAGTGGCTGGGCAGGGCAAGTCGGACGGCTGCTGCGCGGTGCGACTTCGGGCGTGGTCGACGCACTACCGGTCCACCGGGGCGTGGGCGAGGGCCGAACTGGTGCCTACTGGTGTGCCATCTGCCGTGGTGCGGGCATGCTGTCGGCGGCCAGCGTCGTCAGGGCGTCCTGCAGGGTCGGTCGGATGTCCACCGCCTGGTCCACCAGCGTGATCCGGAGAGGGTGCAGGACGGTGCGCCGGTTGGCCACCACGGCGAACCGCACGCCCTCACGCCGGGTGCGCAGGATCGCCTCCACCAGCAGCTGGACACCGGCCGCCCCGAAGAACCCGGTCCGGGTGAGGTCTACGACCAGCACGGCCGGCCGTCGGTCGAGCTGCGTGGTGATCATCTCGCGGAAGGACTTGTCGTTGTCCCTGTCGACGTCACCGACGACCTCGACGATGGCTGTGCCATCGCGATGGTGGACTGCGGTGATGTCCGTGAATGTTGTTTCGGTGCAGGTGTGGCCCATTGGGCGCTCCTCGGTTCGTACGAGAACCGGCAACCGAGCTTCTGCTCAACCCGAATCGTCGCTCCGCGCAGCTGTCACGGCGGCTGGATGTACCAACCGTACGACGCCGGATGCAGAACCACAACCGCACGCGCCCGCGGCCGGGCCGGCACTCGTAGCGGAATCGTGAACCATCTTCACGTCGACCGACCGCTCGACCGCCAACGCCTGATCGGCCGAAGCGATCCACCCGAAGGGACCTCCCCTTGTGGCGTTCGTCGGCGTAGACCAGTGCTTCATGGGCAAGAACAGCAAGAACTTCATGGTGTGCGCTGCCGCCGCGGTGTTGGCGATGGCCGGAACGACCTCGACCGCGCACGCCGTGGCCGACCAGTCCTGCGCGCTCAACGAGGTTGTCACCTACGACCCGCCGTTGACCGACACCCCGCGAACCACGACGTTCACCGTGAGCGGGCAGCTCTTCAACTGCACCAGCAGCTCAGCCCCGACGGGCAGCTACGCGGAATCCGGCACCGTGCACAACGCGACCTGCACGAGCGTCTTCTCCGCCGGTAGCGGAACACGGGTGTTCACCTGGACCAACAGCGCCATAGCGCCGAGCACGTTCTCCTACAACCGCAGCGCCACCCGGATCGGTGGCACCATCGTGGTGGTGGCCGTCGGTTCCATCAGCGCGGGCACGTTCACCTCGAGCCCGGCGAAGTCACAGGGCACGGGTCCTCAGCCGGACCTCACGGCGTGTTCGACCACGGGAGCCTCGACGTTGACGGCCGTGGGGCTGCTGGCCATCGGGCTGTGAACACACGCACAACGGAGTCACGGCAGCGCCGGCGGCGCGAAGGCCGGCGCGACGCTCAGTTCGCCGTGCGACAGGGACAGCATCAGCGGGGCATCCGGTGGCAGCTCCCGCCGGAGATCGTCGGAGATGTAGTCCATGGTGGCGATGCGCTCGGCGTAGTGGAGGAACTGGTGGCAGCCCACGACCCTGACCTCGGCCGGGCGCGGGGCGGCGAGCACATCGGCGAGGGTGAAGCTCCCGGCGGTGGTCGACTGGATGACCTCGACGGCCGAGAGGTGACGCATGGTGACCCGCTCGGGAAACTGTCGACATGCGAAGTGGCGGTACAGCACGTACTCCGACGCGCCGGTCCACTTCGACGACTCGCTGGTGGCGAGGAACGCACGCCAGAACGGCACGCCATGCGCTTGTTCCACGCGGCGGATCAGCTCTGCCGCCACCGCGCGTTCGAACACCATGTGGTGCTGCATACCGCTGAAGTGGTCCACCGCGTGCCACCCCGGCACCAGGCGGGCTGCGGCGCTCAACGCCGAGTGCCGCAGCCCGCCTGGTGCGGCGGCCCGGGTGCCGTTCACCCAGTGCAGCGGATATCCCATGGGAAGTCGTGCGCGGCCGTCGTGATCCACGAACGTCACGTCGCCGACGAAGGCGATGTCGGCGTCGACGACCAGCACGTGATCCGGAGCATCGGTGCCGATCAGGTCGAAGCACCGCAGTTTGACCAACTGCTGGAAGTACCAAGACGCGTTGCGGTGGCACGATCCCGCGGCCCTCAACGCGTTCCCGATGTCCTCGATGCCCGGCTGGATCAACGCCTCGTCCACCCACCGCACGCGCTCATCGGCTCCCGCCACCGGGAACCTCGACACGAGGTGCACCGCCCGAATGGGGTTGCGGCAGTGGCGCAGGACGGAGTCGAGGCACAGCCCCACCCCATCCGCGTCCTTCGGCGCGACAGGGATGACCACGTCCACTCGGGGCAGGCTCAGATCGACGGGTGGCGTCACATGTTCATCCTCATGTGGCCGTGGGGCGCACCCGCACCGCCGATCAGTGCAATCGCGCCGAGCGCGGTTGCTGTTCCACGTCACGAACCCGTCCCTGCCACCGCCTCGGACGTCGCTGCGCGAAGGGCGGCCCCAGGCGCGTACCGGGTATCCGAACGTGACCGCGTTGTAACTCATCGTGACACTGGCGACAGGGCCATGTGACACCCATCGAGGACCGGCTCGGCCGACTCGGCCGACGCCGGTCCGACCCCGGAAAGGGTTCGCGGATGAACCTGAGCACCACCGCCTCGCGTGCCGCCACTGCCTGCCTGGTCGCGTCAGCGATGCTGTCCGGCCTGGTGCCGACGGCGCACGCGGCCGTCGAGCAGTCCTGCCTCGTCAACGAAGTAGTCGCCTTCAGCGAACCGGTGACCAACACGCCGAGGACCGTCACGGTCACCGTCCAAGGCCAACTCTTCAACTGCACCAACGGCTCCGTCGCCACCGGCAGCTACACCGAAACCGCCACGCTGCCGAACTACACCTGCACCTCGCTCTTCTACCAGGGCAGCGGCACCCGTGTCTTCACGTGGACCGACCCGACCGTCACGCCGAGCACGTACTCCTACAACCGGACCTCCAGCAGGGTCGGCGCGAACGTCGTCATCCTGCTGCTGGGGTCGATCACCGGCGGCACGTTCGCAACCGAACCGGCGAAAATGCAGCTCACCGCGCTGAACCCGGATCCGCTGTCCTGTGCGACCACGGGCATTTCCCACCTGACGCTCGTGGGAGCCCTCACCGTGGGAGTCTGACCGCGCGCCGAGGACCAGGACGGCCGTTCACGCGGCGGTGCGGCCAGAAGCCGTGGCCGCAGCCGTCGTCGAGTGTCGTGGGGTGCAGCCGGCTGAAGGCGGCCGCCTGCACCCCACGACAGGGGCGCGGGCGTCGAGCCGGTCGGTCGGCTCCGGTGACGTCGACGGTCGTGCGGACGCCGACGCGCACGGGGGCGTCGCACTGGATCCCCGTGGGCGTACCCGAGAGCACGACGGCGGTCCGGGGCAGCACCACCGTGGCGAAGCGTCGCCCACTGGTCGGCGGAGGGACCTGCTGTGCGACGAGCGACTACCTCGACCTTTCCCACCGGCTCGACCATGACTGTCCGACACCACCTGATCGAGTCGCCCGGGAACCCGTTCGGATGTTGTCCGGCCACTTCCGGTGGACCCATCCTGTGGGCCGTTCCCAGTCAACACGTACGGAGGATTCGTGCCGGCCAACGACCTGCTCAACGCGAAGATCAACCACGGGTTCGCCCACCTGGACGTCGACGGTGACGGGCTGCTCACCGAGCAGGACCACGTCCTGATGGGCAGGAGAGCCGCCGAAGCACTCGGCCACGCCCCCGACTCGCCCCAGGAGCAGCGCATCGTCGACGCCTATCTGCGCATCTGGCACGACCTGCACCTGCCGCACATCCCCGGCGGCGGCACGGCCATCTCGCGCGAGCAGTTCCTCGCTTCCACCAGCACCCTCGCCGACGACCCGCACGCCGCGCGGGCCAGCGTCGGCGCGCTGGCCGAGGCGTTCCTCGCCGTCGCCGACACCGACACCGACGGCCGCGTGAGCCCCGCCGAGTACCTGGCGTTCCAACGCGGGCACTTCCCCGGCCTGACCGAGACCGAGGCCGCCGAGGCGTTCGAACACCTCGACACGGACGGCGACGGGTACCTCACCGCCGAGGAGTTCACGCGCGCGTGCGTGGAGTTCTGGTCCAGCACCGACCCGGACGCCCCGGGCAACTGGTGGATGGGCCGACCCGCGGCGTGATCCGTCCACAGCGGACGGGTCGGAGCGGACCGGTCGGAGCCGACCCGGCGCCGGCCGCTCCGCGCTGCGGCACCCACACGGGCAACCGCCAGGACGTTTGCCTCCCCAGGACGCAGGAAAGCCCCCAGTGGACGAGCCGTTCGCCGGAGGGAGAGCGATGACCGGCTTCTTCGGATCCCCAGCCGGACCGGGCCGGAGCCCCTTCGACGACTTCCTGGCGCAGTTCTTCGGCGCCGAGTCGATGGGCCGACGGTCCTACCCGGTCGACATCACGAGCCTGATGAGCGACCAGGCCAGGGAGCTGGTGTCCGACGCCGTCAGGCAGACCGGGCAGTGGGGGCGGACCGACGTGGACACCGAGCAACTGCTGTGGGCCGCCACCCGCCACGCCATCACGAGAGCGCTCCTGGAACGCGCGGAGGCCGACCCCGACGACCTGGCCGGCCGGATCGAGCAGCAGTCCAAGGTCGGCGAGCCGCGCCAGGGCCAGGTGCGGCTGACACCGGCCGCCAAGCGCGCACTGCTCGACGCGCACCAGATCTCACGGGGCCTCGGGTCGTCGTACCTCGGCCCGGAGCACCTGCTGCTGGCGCTGGCGGCCAACCCGGAGTCCGGCGCGGGCCGGATCCTCCGCGAGGCGAGGGTGACCCCGGAGACGCTGGCGGGCCGTGACGCACCCCCACGTGACCGAGGCGCCCGCAGCGACCGCCCGTCGGCCACCGCGACGCTGGAGCAGTTCGGCAACGACCTCACCGAACTGGCCCGCTCGGGCAGCCTCGACCCGGTGATCGGGCGCGACCAGGAGATCGAGCAGACCATCGAGGTGCTGTCCCGCCGGACGAAGAACAACCCGGTGCTGATCGGCGAGGCCGGTGTCGGCAAGACCGCCATCGTGGAAGGCCTGGCGCTGCGCATCGCCGCCGGCGACGTGCCCGACTCCCTGGCCCGCCGCCGCGTCGTCCAACTCGACCTGGCCGCGATGGTGGCGGGCACGCGCTACCGCGGTGACTTCGAGGAGCGGATGACCCGGCTGCTGGACGAGATCCGGGCGCACCAGGACGAGCTGGTCGTGTTCATCGACGAGCTGCACACCGTCGTGGGCGCCGGCGCGGCGGAGGGCGCGATGGGCGCGGGGAACATGCTCAAACCCCCGCTGGCCCGAGGCGAACTGCACATCGTCGGCGCGACCACGTTGGACGAGTACCGCCGCGACATCGAGTCCGACCCGGCGCTGGAACGTCGTTTCCAGCCCATCCTGGTGCCGGAACCCGGCGTCGAGGACACCGTCGCGATCCTGCACGGCCTGCGTGACCGCTACGAGGCGCACCACCAGATCCGGTTCACCGACCAGGCACTGGAGGCTGCGGCGACGCTGAGTGACCGCTACGTCACGGATCGGTTCCTCCCGGACAAGGCGATCGACCTGATCGACCAGGCGGGAGCGCGGATCCGCCTGCGCACCGGCCGCGGTCCGGCCAAGGCGCGCGACCTCCAGACCCGGCTGGAGCAGGTCATGCGCGACCGGGACCAGGCCGTCGGCGAGGAGGACTACGAGCGGGCCGCCCGGCTGCGCGACACCATCGCCGAACTGCGCCACGAGCTGGACCAGGCCCGATCCGACGGCCACCCGCACGACGTCCCGGAGGTGACGGCCGAGGACATCGCCGGGGTCGTCGCACGCCTCACCGGCATCCCGGTCAGCCAGCTCGCCGAGGAGGAGCGCGAGCGGCTGCTGCGCCTGGAAGAACACCTGCACGGCAGGGTCGTCGGCCAGGACGAGGCGGTCCAGGCGGTGGCCGAGGCGGTGCGCCGTTCACGGGCCGGACTGGCGGAGCCGGATCGCCCCTCGGGCAGCTTCCTGTTCCTCGGGCCGACCGGCGTCGGGAAGACGGAACTGGCGCGCACCCTGGCCGAAGCGCTGTTCGGCCACGAGAGCCACATGATCCGCCTCGACATGAGCGAGTACGGAGAGCGGCACACCGTCAGCAGGCTGGTCGGCGCCCCGCCCGGGTACGTGGGCCACGAGGAAGCCGGCCAGCTCACCGAGGCCGTCCGCCGCCGCCCCTACTCCGTGGTGCTGCTGGACGAGATCGAAAAAGCCCACACCGACGTGTTCAACATCCTGTTGCAGGTGCTGGACGACGGCAGGCTCACCGACGCCCGCGGGCGCACGGTCGACTTCACCAACACCGTGATCATCATGACCAGCAACATCGGCTCCGAACTGGTCACCTCCAGCACCCAAGGAGCCCTCGGCTTCACCCCGGTCGACGAGCACGACACCGAGCAGCCACTGCGCGAACGCCTGATGCGCAGGCTGCGCGAAACGTTCCGCCCGGAGTTCCTCAACCGGATCGACGAGATCATCGTCTTCCGGCGGCTGGAGGCCGAGCAGCTCCACCGCATCACCGAACTCATGCTGGAACACACCAAACGCCGTGCCCACGCCCAGAACGTCGACCTCGACGTGACACCCGACGCGGTGGCCTGGCTCGCCCGACGAGGCCACCAGCCGGAGTTCGGCGCACGACCGTTGCGCCGGACGATCCAGCAACAGCTGGACAACCGGCTCGCCCGCATGCTGCTCGACGGGAGCCTCAAGGCCGGCACGCACGTCCGGGTCGACGCGGACGACGACCAGCTCACCATCACCACCGCCGACTCCGGCGCTTGAGCCGGATCCGGACACGGGCGAAGGCACGGCGACGACGAGGAGGCGAACACGGTGAAGGCTGTGGTGTGGTGTGGCACGGCACCGGCGACGTCCGCTTGGACGAGGTGCCCGACCCGAAGGTCCTGGAGCCGAGCGACGCGATCGTGCGCATCACGGGCAGCGCGATCTGCGGCACGGACCTCGTGGTCAGCGGCACGGTGGACCTCAACGCGTTCGTCACGCGGCGCGAACGGCCCACCAACGCCGTCGAGGTGTACGAGGCCTTCGACGGGCGCGAAGAAGGCTGGCTGAGAACCGTCCTCGACGTGGCCTGAGCGGCCCTGCCCAGCAGTGGCGGACCGCTCGGTTCGCCATCGACGCACGGGCCTTGCCCTGACCACCCTCCCCGCTCCTCGATCCGGCGCCGGCCCTCCGCGTTCTCCTCTCAGCCGGTCACGGTCTGCGGAGCAGTGGTCCAAGACCGGACAGCCACAGCAGACCGTGCGGCCACAGTCGAAGGTCGGGGACCCGAACAGCAGCTAGTCCGCAGGTCAAGGCGTCTCCGACCCCCCGATTTTGGCCACCGAGAACGATCATGTAACCTATGCACACACCACGGCGTGAGCCGGGGAGTCCGGGTGGCGGAATGGCAGACGCGCTAGCTTGAGGTGCTAGTCCCCGAAAGGGGGTGGGGGTTCAAGTCCCCCCTCGGACACTCAAACGTGGGACTCTTCCCACCGCACAGCATCGCAGTACCGACCCCTGATCGCAGCCTGCGGTCAGGGGTTCGAGTCGTTCCCGGGGTCGGGTCACCCGGTGCGGGGTGGTCACGATGAGTGACCGGGTCATCGCGCCGCTCGTGCCCGGCCGCGACCCCCGCTCCGCGCCCGACGGCAGCCCGTCGACGGTGAATGCACGGCCATCCCAGGCCGGCGCGGGCATACCGCCGGCCGAGCCCATGGGCATTCGGGAATTGGATCTGCGGCGTACTCCCGCGCCCGGTCCGGGTGAACTCCCGCCGATCCGGCTGCGGCATTTGCGCCGGTATTGCACGACGGTGCTCGACCACAAGGGCCGGTTGACGTGCAGCATGGTGTTCGACGTTCTCGGCTGGGAAGCGGGAACGCGGATCGACATCTCCGTGCACGCGGGGACCATCGTGGTGCGCGGCATTCGTAGCGGCGAGTACGCGTTGAGCACCCGGCGGTTCCTGCACATCCCGGTCGCCGTCCGCCGTTGGTGTTGTTTTGGTGAACGCGAGCTGGTGCTGGTGCGGGCGGTGCCGGAATGGTCGGCGCTGCTGATCTTCGGCCAGGAGAAGTTGGATATGGCCTTGCCTGATCCGCGTCGGCTGATCGACGCCGCCCGCGCCGCGGAAACTCACGTCGGTGATTCCGACGTTGGTCCGTCGGTTCGGTCGGTTGACGGTGGAAAAGCGGTGTCGCGGCCCGCCGGCTCCGCGGGGTCGGGAGGTGGGTGTCGTGGGTGAGTCCGTTCCCGATCCGGCCGACGTGGCGATGGCCACGCAGCTGTTGGCGCGGATGAATCTGCGCGTCGAGGATTTGGTGGATCTCGATGCGTTGGTTGCCGGGCGTGCCGAGGCGGGCGGTGGCGGCGCGGTGCCGGTGGGGCGGGTGCCGACGTTCGCGGAGTTCGTGCCGGTGGTGTCGGGTGCGGTTCCGGCGCCGTCGCGGCGGGTGTACGGCACCTATTGGCGCAAGATCGTCGCCGTGTGGGGCGGGCGGCGGTTGGACGAGATCACCGTCTCCGACGTCCAGGGATTGTTCGAGTCCGTCAGGGCCGGGGTGGTGGTGCGCAGGTCGGGCAACGGCGGCCAGGGCGCGGCCGAGCACACCTACAACGCGTTGTTGTGCCTGTACCGGTATGCGGTGGAGGAGGAGATCCTGACCGTCCGGCAGAACGTGATGCTGCGGGTGGGGAAACCGAAACGGGTGCGGTCGCGTCGCCACAGCCTGGACCCTGCCCTGGTGGCGAAGATCCAGGAGATCGCCTCCACCACGGGCAACGACCCGGAGTTGGACGCGTTGCTGTTGCGGTTCCACATCGAGACCGCGGCCCGCCGCGGCGGTGCGCTCGGACTGCGGTTGCGCGATCTCGACGCGGAGCGGTGTCTGGTGCTGCTGCGGGAGAAGGGAGCGACCTTCCGGTGGCAGCCGGTGTCCCCACCGCTGATGGCGAGCCTTCTGCATCACGCCCATCGACGCGGGGCGCGGGAGCAGGACAGCCCGGTGCTGCGCTACCTCGACGGCGATCCGTTGACCCGCAAGCGCTACGAGACGCTGTGGGGAAGGATCGGCAAGCACGTGGACACGGTCCACACCCGGATGATCAGCACCCACTGGCTGCGGCACACCACACTGACGTGGGTCGAGCGCAACTTCGGATTCGCCGTGGCGCGCGCCTACGCCGGGCACGTCGGACCCGTCTCCAACACGCACGGCGCGACCTACACCTACGTCAAGGCGAGCCTGACGGAGGTGGCCACGGCGTTGCAGGCCATGACCGGCATCCGACACCCACTGGCGGTCACGGCGCACCAGGAGGTGGAGGAGCACCCGTTGCGGGCGGTGCTCGGAGTATCGGGAAAGCTGTAGGGCGTGGTGGTTGTCCGGCCGTCGGGTGACGGCCGGACAACCCATCCCTCTGCGGATCCCGGATCGGCCATTTCTCGTGCGGGGAAGACACCGTGCCGTTCGGACCGGGGCGGACGCTGACCGGACCACCCCCGCTCGCGCGGGGAAAACGTGCGTGGCGGCGGCGGCCAGGCGTGGCGCGAGGGCCCACCCCCGCTCGCGCGGGGAAGACTCCACGGCGAACGTCGCGGCCAGCACGTGCTCGAGGACCACCCCGCTTGCGCGGGGAAGATCGTCGGCGTTGGCCGACCGGCCGCCGACGTGCGGGACCACCCCCGCTCGCGCGGGGAAGAAACCTGGTGCCGTCGCTGTTCGCGCCGGTGGACGCGACCTGTGCCGCTCGAAGAGTCGTCGCTGCTGGTCAGGCGGCGTGTCTGTATTCGTTGATGAGTCCGCCGAGGATGCGGGTGCGGTGCGGTCTGTGGGCGGCGGGGTCGTGTGCTGCGGCGGGGTGTTGCTGGGTTTTGGGTGGTAGTTGGTTGTGGGTTTGGTGGGGTCGGTGTCGGTTGTAGTGGTCTTCGTAGGTCTTGAGGACTTGTCGTGGGTGGGCTTCGCCGGTGATCGGGATGTGGTCGAGGAGTTCGCGTCGGATGGTGCCGATGGCCCGTTCGCAGTGGGCGTTCATCCGGGGCGCCTGTGGCGCGCTCTTGATCACGTGCAGGTCGTCGGCCTGGAAGACGGCGTCGAACGCCTGGCTGTACTTGCCGTCGCGGTCGCGGATCAGGAAGCGCAGGGATTCCGTCCGGTGTCCGAGGTCGGCGGCGAGGTTCCTGGCCTGCTGCGTGGTCCATGCCTGGGTCGGGTGAGCGGTGACGCCGGTGATGTGCAGGCGTCGGGTGCCGTGTTCGAGGAACGCGAGTGCGTACAGGCGTGTGCCGAGCATGGTGTCGAGGTGGAGGAAGTCGGCCGCGATGATGCCCTGGGCCTGGGCGGTGAGGAACTGTCGCCAGGTCGGGCCATTACGGCGTGGTGCCGGGTCGATGCCCGCGTCGTGCAGGACCTGCCAGATCGTCGAGTGGGCGATGCGGTGACCGAGTCGGGCCAGTTCGCCCTGGACCCGGCGGTGACCCCACCGCGGGTACTCCCTGGCGAGCCGCAGCACGAGCGTTCTTACCGCCGCTCGGGTTGGTGGGCGTCCGGTGCGTCGGCGCGTGGAGTGGTCCCACCTGCGGGCCATGAGTTTGCGGTGCCAGGCGAGCAGGGTGCCCGGGGTGACCGGAAAGATCTCTGACCAACGTCGACGATCCACCAAGCCGGACAGGGCGGCGAACCAGAGCCGGTCCGCGGGCTCGTAGCGGACTGGACTCGCGAGTTGCCGACGGAGTACGGCGTTCTCGTGGCGCAGCACGAGCAGGTCGGCGTCCTTCGCCGCTTGGCTGCGTAGCAGCACCGCCGGGACGGACAATAACCTCCGGGTCGTCCTGTACAGCAGGGACACGATCACCCGGCCATGCTCCCAAAGACGACGGCGCTCTCGCTCTACCAGCGACGATGACTTTTCGAGCGGCACAAGCTGCCGGAGGCCGAAGGAACCTGACTCAACGAATACGAGCGATATTCACGAATATTGATGGTGATCCGTAACGTCTCGCAACCGACGTTCGGCCTGAAGCTGAACGGTGCTAGCAAGCTCCGGCTTGAGTCGCGCACTGAAACGTCTAGGGCGGGCTGGCCGATTACCAATGCATGAGCGCGTTCGGGTTGGAGAGTGTGGCACTGAAGATCGGCGGAGCGGTGGCCAAGCAGGCTGCAACTGCGTGGCTGCGCAACCGCCGGAGCGCACATGATCGAACCAGCAGCCTCGCCGACCTGGCGGCCGCCGAACTCAGAACTCCCTTGCAACGCAACCGCCTGGAACTGGTCCTGAAGGACATCGCCCAGCAAACCGCCGAACAACTCGGTCCGTTGGTCGAGGCTAGGACCGACCACTTACCCGACAATGAAGTTAACGCCGCTCTCGACGCCGTGTGCGACGCGCTGAGCGAGATGGATCTGTCGGATGCCACTCTGTTGGCCGCCGACATGGACCCGGAGCGGTTGTCGGCCATGGTGCGTGCCAGTATCCCCGACCAGCCGCGGACAGCGGGTCTGTCCGAAGCGGGCACGAAGCTCTACGATTTTACGCTCAACCAGTCGTGTCGTTACTTTATCCAGGTCGTGCAGCATCTCGCGATCTACCCGGAACGGGCACTGACCGACATCCTTGGCCGGCTGACCGCATTGTCGACTCAACTCACCGATTTACTCGTCCTGACGCCACGCACTGTCCTGTGCAGCGGCACGCCCGAGGACCGGGACGCCGACTACCGGGCCCATTACCTTAACGTCCTCGCGGGAAAACTGGACCGGCTGGAGCTGTTGGGTATCCCTAGCAGGCAGCGGATCCAGCTCTCACTCAGCTTGGCCTACCTTAGTCTCAGCGCGACCCGCGATGTGGTATCGGCGGACGAACCGCCAAGCGTGCGCGTGGAGACGGCGCTCGCCGATTCTTCTCGCATACTCGTCCGCGGCGAAGCTGGCTCAGGCAAGTCGACTCTGGTGGACTGGCTGGCAGTAACGGCGGCCCGCGGCCACTTCGTCAACGACCTCACGTCGTGGAATGGCAGTCTGCCGCTTCCGGTCCGCCTACGGCGCTACACGGGGCAGAACTTGCCTGGCGTGGACGCACTAATTGACCACGAAGTGGGAAGCTTACTTGGCCGCCCGCCCGAAGGCTGGATCCGCCGGCAACTGCTCGACGGGCGTTGTCTCCTGCTGATCGACGGTGTGGACGAAGTTTCGGCGGAACACCGGCCGGCAGTGCGCGGTTGGCTAACCGATTTGATGACTGCGTACCCGCGACTACGCGTCGTGGTGACCTCCCGCCCGTCGGGTGTGGCCGAGGACTGGCTGGACGACGAAGGGTTCCGCAACATCCGGCTCGAACCGATGAACCTTGCCGAGATAGCCGCGTTCATCGCGCGGTGGCACGAGGCTGCCAGCCAGAGCAGGCGGGTCGAGCCTCACGACCTAGCCGAGGTGGAACTGCGACTGGTGGCGCAGTTCGAGACGCGACCACACCTGCGGATGCTGGCTGGCACGCCGTTGCTGTGCGCCGTGCTCTGCGCGCTCAACCTGGAACGAGCGGCCCAACTCCCGCAGGACCGTATGGCCCTCTACCAGGCCGCGTTGGACATGCTGCTCGGCTTGCGGGATGAGGAGAGGGGCATCCGCGGAAGAATCACGGCTCGGCAGCGGCTCATCTTATTGCGCGACCTCGCGTGGCGGCTAACCCTGGGCAGTCGCGTTGACTTGGAGAAGGAGCAAGCGGTCCGACACGTCGCACGGAAGCTGCCGTCCGTCGTGGGTACCACCGTCGAACCCACGCACGCGATGACCGACCTCTTGGATCGCAGCGGAGTCCTGCGCGAGCCGGTTGAAGGGCGGGTCGACTTCATCCACCGAACGTTCCAGGAGTACTTGGCGGCGGCGGAAGCCGTCGACGACGACCAGATCGACACCCTCTTGGGTCATGTGCTCCAGCCGGACTGGCGGGAGACCGTGATGATGGCTGCGGGTCATGCCAACCGACCACAGTTGCAACGGTTGTTGCGTGGAGTGCTGGACCAGGCCCAGACGTCGCCTACCGGGAACCGATACCTCCACGTGCTAGCGACAGGTTTCTTGGAAACGGCAGGCGAGATTCCTGTTGAGATGCACCGAGAGCTCGACTTGGTGGTCCGCACCAAACTGGTGCCGCCGAACAACTGGGGTGAGGCGATGAACCTCGCCCGGCTCGGCCCGGGCCTGTTGGACCACCTGCCGATGGAAATGAAGGGCTTGTCACCCGAGCAGGTCGACGCTACTATTCGTGCGGCAGCCTTGTGCGGCAACCACAACTCGATCGACATTCTTCTCCGCCGACTAGCGCGAACTGCGGACGAACGCACGGGGCAGTCGCTCGTAAACGTATGGGAATACTATGATGCCGAGCGCTTCGCCCGCGAAGTGCTCACGGTGTTACCTCCTCGGAAAACAACCACCGTCTATGGTGCGCGTCACGTCCCGTACCTGAAAGGATTGCCCCACCTCGGCAGGATCGATCTCTGCCTTGGCCGCACAGAGGGCATATCGAGCCTGTCCTTCTTGGACGAAATGAAATCGCCCAGGTCGATTAACGCCTCGGTCCTCCCGTCCATACTAGACCTTGCACCACTGCGCAACCTACGTGGAGCACACTCCGTGGCGATTCGCGGAGCCCACCAATACCAGAACCTCGATGTTCTCAGGCAGCTGCCCGACCTGCGAACACTTACTTTGGAGCTGGCACCATCCGGCCGATGGTTCGACATCGACTTCGCTGCGCACTTAGCCACGCTATCCGTATTGAACCTCGACCGGCTGAACAAGGTTCGCGATTTCACGCCGTTGAGCTGGCTGCAACGATGCGTCGCCTTGTCCTTGGTGGATGCAGTGAACCTGCAAGACCTGCGTCCGCTAGGCAGCCTGACGCGGTTAAGGATATTGAACATTTCTGGCTGCGGAGCGAGCCACCTAACAGGACAACTGGCGCACGTAACCCCGAAGCTTACCCACTTGGTGCTGAACCGGACCCAGGCTTCGGACCTGCGTCCGTTGATGAAGATGCGGAATCTCGAAGTGCTGTCTCTACTTGACTGCCCAGTTCGCGACCTGACCTCGCTAGCGGTCCTCCCCCTCCGGCAGCTCAGCCTGAATAGGCGTAAAAAGTATCGGAACATGAACGACCTTCCAGCCGATGTGAACATCGTATACGGCTGAACACCGGAGGTTCGTTCTAACCTGTGCGCTCGAAAGGTCATCGTCGCTGGTGGGGCGGTGGCGTCACCGGGCTTGGATGAGTCGGCAGCTGGTGATGTGGATCATGGACCAGCGGGCCATGGCCTCGTGATGGTGGCGTAGTCGTTCGTAGTCGCGGGCGCAGCGGCGGTGTCCGGTGATCCAGGCCAGGGTTCTTTCCACCACCCAACGTCGGGGCAGCACCGTGAAGTGGGCAGGTCGGGACGTTTTACGATTTCCACCCCAGAGGGAGGGTGGATCGAGCCCAGTCGAGCAGCATGCCGGTGTAGGCGCCGTCTGTCCACACCAGGGCGACCCGCCTGCCGGCGGTGTCACGCATACGCCGCAGCAGGCTGCGACCCGATCCTGTGTGGAGGCGGGGGTGACCAGCACCGCCAAGAGGAACCCGACGGTGTACACGACGATGTGGTGCTTGCGGCCGTTGACCTTCTTGCCCGCGTCGAAACCTGTGCCGCTCGAAAAGCGCTGCTCCCCACCCTCACCCGGTCACCGTCATCAACCGGCGTCACGGCCATGACTACCTTCCCTCTGCTCCTCGCGGATCGAGCGCACCTCATCACGCGCCCACACCGCGACCTCTGCGTTTTCCTGGCACTGCCGCACGTATTGAGATGAGAGTATTCGGTTTCCTACATGTCGGCGTAGCGGACGTGCGGGGCCCGGAAGTAGCCGCGGACGAGGTGCGGCTGTCGCTGGCGGCGGCGCAGGAACCGGCGGGTCTCGTGGGCGAGGCGGTCGACGTTGTGGGCCCGTGAGGCGTTGACGTTGCGTTTCAGGTCGGCGTTGAGCAGCTCGTCGGGGTTCAACTCGGGGCTGTAGCCGGGCATCAGATGCAGCTCGACCCGGTCGGCGTTGTCCTCGAGCCAGGCGCGGACGGCCTTGCTCCGGTGAACCGGGTGCCGGTCGGCGATGACGTGCACCTTCCGGCCCGCCTGGCGGGCGAGGCGGTCGAGGAACGCGGTGAACACCGGCGCGGTGAAGCGTTCGGTGAACACGGTGAACCACAACGCGCCACGCGAAGCGACCGCAGACATGACATTGACCCGCAGCCGTTTCCCGGTCACCCGCACGATCGGCGTGCGCCCCTTCGGCGCCCAGGACCGGCCGGGTGGTGCGGCGTCCGAGCGCAGTCCGCACTGGTCGACCCACGCGATCGCGGCACCCTCGGCCTTCGCCTTGGTCTCGATCGCCGGGTACTGCTCACCGAGCCAGGCCCGCACCGCGGCGGGCTGCTGCTCGTAGGCGCGGCGGGCCGGGCGTTGTGGGGTGAAGCCGTGGCGGCGCAGCCACAACCCGACGCCCTGTTCTGTCATGTCGACCCCGACGACCAGCCGGATCAGCTCGACCACCGCCCGGCGCGTCCACAGCGGCCCACCGATCAACAGCGCCTCGGGCGTGTAGTCGGCCATCGCCGCGAACAACGTGCCCCGGTCCTCCGCACCGATCAGCTCGGCAGGGCCGGGACGTCCCGTGCGGGTCGCCAGGCCGTCACGACCGTCCCGCCGGTAGGCGCGCCACCAGGTGCCCACCGACCGTTCCGAGACCCCGAACACCTCCGCCGTCTGCCGATAACCCCCGACCTTCCCGGACTCCAACGCCGCCACCACCCGCAACCGCAGCACCTCACGCTCCGCAGGCGACAACCGGTGCCCACCCCAGACCTCGACCACGGTAATCAACCTAAAGGCAAGTGATCACTTTCGCATCAATAAATACTGCCGATTGTACTCTAAATCCACAGCGAGATTAGCGCCCCACGATTAAGCTGTTGCACCAACGCGGCTGGCGGACGGCATTCACGGTCGCTGAAAGGATGAACGCGTGGGCTGCCCTGGTGAGCGTTATCGAGCGCGGCTACGGCGACGACATCTACGAGTACACCAACGACCTCTACTGCCGAAACTGGCTGCACGAGGCTTGGCTCCTGCTGGACGAACACGTCGTCCAGCTCTGGACGACGCGGATCAAAGCTCTGGACGACCGGTACAAGGCCGTGACCATCGACGACGACGGCCAAGTACTCGGTCAGTTCCACAGGCTGCCCGGCCCCGACCTGTGGTGGTGGCGGCGACACCCCTGCATCCTCACCGGAGACCTCGGGCGTTCGCTTCGTTCGGCCGGTGCCATCGGCACCGACCCGGACACAGCATGACCCTCAGCCTCGTGGGATTGCGGGACAGCCCTTAGTCCAGCGAACCGTCCGAAGCTTCAAGCTTTTGCTTGTGACATTGTTCCACGAGCTCCGGCGGCGTAGCCCCACCAGGAAATTGCGCCCCTGTAAACGAGACTTCAGAAAGGAACTTGACGTAAACGAACGAGGTGGAACCACTAAAAGTTGCCCCGTCCAGACATAGTGGGTACTTGAAGTTTGAGCCAGCGAAAGTCGCTTGTCGAGAAAATGTCGCACCTCGGAATGTGGCGTCAGTTTCAAAGTCGGCTGAACTGAATATTGCATTAGAGTCGAAGGTTGCGCCGTCGAACTCAGTAAAACCGTCATTGAAAGTCGCCTGGTCAAAGTATGCTTCCTTTAGGAAGTGTGCACCATGGAAGACCGCCTCGCCGCCAGACCAATGGGACCCCGTGAGGAATAGCATTCCATTGAAGGTTGCCCTAGCAAAGTTGGCCGAGCCAACGAAGGTACTTTCCTTGAAGTTTGCGTCGTCACCAAATCGAGTTTCCTGAAACACGGTGTGTCCATGAAATACGGCTCGCTTGAAGATCGATGCGCCAAACTTGCAGTGATCCAGCTGGAAATCAATCAGATGAGCCCTTGACAGGTCTAGGCGGATGCCTTCCCAGTAAGTCTCAAGGAAAGCTTCCTGATTCGTACCTGGCCGCATATGGTCGGCGATAACGCGTTGCGCAGCAAGGCGTACTTCGCGCTCCTGCAATTGCTCTCTATCTGCGTCACCAAGTGCAGTTCTGTAATCGTAATCACCTGTAGGTGCCTGAGTTTCTATAGTCACCTTGTAAGGTAGGCGCAAGTAGGCGCAAACCACATTTATAATTGTTTGCCGATGTCGGGGATTGTCCTGTGCCAGACGCTCCAAAGCGTAAAGCCCTCCGAGTCGAACCGCTGCGCTATCTCCCCCCAGTAGTTCAACGGCCTTCGTATATAAATCGGTTATTCTTCGCTCGGTTGCGTCGTGTCTAACGTCACCAGCTGTATTCTCAGCAAGCTGATGTGCCTGTTCTGTTGACCATTGCCTTCTGCGCGCTAAGATCAAGGCAACAATTCCGCCTGTGCCAGCGCCAATTGTGAACCACATCTTAAGTATCTCGATACGATCCTTAGTGTCGACTATATCGACGAAAGTCAGTAGCAAGATCACCGCCCCAGCTGTGATTACTACGACCGGCACCATGATGACGACGACGGTCCACCACCATCGTCCAATCCGCATCTGCCACATCCGCTGCGTCCAGTTAGGCAGCAGCCGTGCTGTTCTTCGTGCGCTCACACGTCCATCATCCTCGGCGAGCCAGCGTGCTGGCGCTCGACACTCCGATCTCCGTCATCGACCGGCCCATCAGCTGCTGCTGCTCGTTGACCATGTAGTCGTCGAAGCTCAGCCGTGCCGGGCATGTCGGGCAACCGGCGCACGGCGTTGTGCATGTGCGCCTCGGCTCACATCCGGATCGGGTACGGGCGGGCACCCTCGCCTGCAGGGGACTACGCAGTTCTGCGATTACACTGACACACCCGAGTTGTCGGTGGCCTGCGATAGTCTATCTCTCATGGCTTTGAGTGCCTCTGTCGGAAATAGCGGTGATCGCTCTTATAGCTCGGTCACCGTGAAGGCTCTATTTGCATTGGGGCGCAATTACTGTTATGCGCCCAACTGTTCAGTTCGGGCAGTTAAGATGGCAGGTAATGTTCCCATTGTGCAGGTTGAAATCGCCCACATTACCGCAGCGAAGAAAAGCGGCCCGAGATGGGACGAGCGAAAGACGCCACTGCAACGCAAAGCTTTTTCGAACCTTCTCCTGCTGTGCGTCTTTCATCACAAACTTGTGGACCGGAAACCGACCGGCGAAAAATTTTCCACGGAGGAGCTAGTCAAATGGAAGTCTGATCACGAGGGGGAATTGTCGAAGGATCTTGCTGCCTTAACCGAAGATGAACTGGAAAGCGCGATTGCGCGGGCAGTCACAGGAGTCATCGATGCAACTAAGATGGAGTTGCTGGAGGCCATCGATAGGGTGGAATCCCTGGGTCGACAGACTGTCGATATGCTGAAGGTTCTGGTTTCTCAGACCTTCGATCAACCACAGTTGGACCTGAATTCGATAGCGTCGCTTGCGGAATCTGCCGACCTTCTGCGGCATTTGCCGGATTCGGCCCATCTGCTCCGCGACTCGTCACGAGGTCTGCAACATCTTCAAGATAGTGTTCCGATGCTGCATAGGTCATCTGAAAGGCTGAGTAATCTTCCCGACTACATATATATGCTTTACAAGGCCGCCGATCGTTTGGCGCTACTGCCCGACTACATTGACTCCCTGCATCGAGCTACGCAGCCATTGAACTACCTTCCGGATCACGTTCCATTGTTGGATCAATCCGCCACGAAAATCGCCAATTCGCATGAGAGTTTCGAGCAACTACTCAGCGTTTGGCGCAGATTCGACAAATCAACGATACCCGACTCGGGCCGGTTGTCCCAGATTCGCACTACAGTGGATAGCTTGTCGAACGCCTCGAACGGACTGGCCGCGAATATCGCGGCAATGAACGAAGCATCCGAACTTGCCTTAAACGCGACCCGTGTACGACCCCCGGATCGACTCACATACGTACTATGGGGGATGGTAATTGGTGCGGCCCTTGTAATTGCAGTTGTGATCATGATTTGGCCTGGCAGCGGACCTCCCTCCTAGCCATAGTTTCGCTGGTCCTCTGGTACGACCGACTTGGTTTATTGCATTTTTAGGGTGCTCGGTCCTGCACTCGCCAGTTGAGATGCAGGACCGAGCACTAGACGGGCTCTGACTTACGGGATGAACAAAGGCAGCTGGGTGGATAGTGCACAAGTCGCTCCTCGGACATTCAAACGTGGGACTCTTCCCGCCGCACAGCATCGCAGTACCGACTCCTGATCGCAGCCTGCGGTCGGGGGTTCGAGTCGTTCCCGGAGCCGAAGCCCGCGATGTGGGGTAGTCACCGTGAGTGACCGGGTCATCGCGCCGCTCGTGCCCGGCGGCAGCTCAGGGTCATTGCGTTGTGGGGTAGCTGCTGGTCATGGCGGTGATCAGGTCGTGTGATCGGCGGTTGGCGCGTCGGAGGGCGCGGGCGATGTTGGTGTCGCCGTTGGTGCGGTGCCAGCCGATTGCGGTGTTGCGCAGGGTCGCGATGACGGCGGGGCCGGTGCCGGTCCGGGCTTGGTGGGAGTCTTCACGGAACGTCACGTCGCGGACGTGATGGACCTGGTTCTCGATGAGCCGTTCGTGGCGGATCCAGTCCTGCAGGTCGGCCGGCAGGGCGTCGCCGGCGGACAGGGACACGGTGAGGTAGACCGTTTCGCGGCTTGTTTTCGCGCTGGTGGTGCGGCTGCGGGTGATTCGGACGGCCTGCTCGGCGTGGGGGAACGCGATGCCGCCGGGGGTGTGTGGGGTGACGGCTTTGACGGTGCGGGTCTCGCGGCGTCCGTGACCACGGTCGCGGGTGCGGTCGCCGACGGGGATTTCGGGCCAGGGCAGGGATTGAGTTGGGCGAGCAACGTTGGCTGGTTGCCCTTGACCGCGGTCATCAGATGGGTTCAGTGGGCGGCGACCTGCCGGGCGTGGCCGGCCTGGGTGTGCAGGGCGTCGGCGACGAACACCACGCCCGCCAAGGAGCCCACGACCTTGTGGACGGAGTCGAGAAGCGGTGTGAACGCGGGGATCTCGCTCGATTTCGCGTCCACGGTGACCTGGGCCAGGACGATGCCGGTGTCGGTGTCCAGCGCGGAGAGCAGATGGACCTGTCGGCCGTCGTCTGATCGGGTGCCGCGCAGGGTCTTGCCGTCCACGGCGATGACGTGGCGGTGTCGGCGTGGACGGACCGGTGACGATCGCCGGGCGCGGGTGGTGAGCCAGCCGCCGAGGACGGTGGCCAACAGGTCGGCGTCGAGGCGGGTCAACAGCCGCCACATCGTTGTGCCGGAAGGGATGCGATCGAAACCGAGCCGGTCACGGGCATGTCCGTCGAGATCCCGCAGGCAGTCGCCGATCGCCGCGAACGACGACGCCCTGGCCAGGACCGCGCAGACCGCGACCGTGAGCAGTGCAGGCAGTGGGTCGCGGGTCACGCGGGTCACGCGGATCCGGGATCTTCGCCAAGGCGTCCAGCAGACCACCGTGCTCACCATCGGTGACAGGCGCGGCTGGGCCGTCGAAGGAGGGTGTCGTGACGGTCAGTGCGGTGATGAGAGATGATGCCATCGGCGGGTGAGGTCTTCCTCGGAGTCGTGAAGCGTCGCAACTCCATGATCACCGATGCGATCCCACCCGCCGTCATCGCCTCCACGAAGGCCCTTCACATCCCAAACTCCCAGCTCAGCGCATTGCTGTCTGACTACGCAATCGCCCTGACGGGCCCCTGTCGACAGAGGGTAGCCTGATCGACGGCTACAACGTTCAAGCCGGGTTCCCCACTTCGCCTATTGCCTGCTCCAGAATTTCGCACTGGTGTGGGCGTGGTGGCGCGACCCGACTCTCAAAAGGTAGCGCCCCGGACATCACCGGTAGCTGCCGATATTGTCGACGGTGAACCATCTGCCGTTGCGCGCGGTATCGAGCAGAGTCGGTGGCTGCACGGTGGGTCGGCGTACCGAGGTTTTCCTCACGAGAGGCGTCTGGCGCTGCGGTTCACGCACGTCAAGTAGGCGTGCGACGATCTTGTTCGATGGGCGCTCGACAGAAGTGAGTGGTTTGAGCCAACCGTGGATTCCGATGCGGTGGGCGGCGTCGGTGACGACGTAGCGTCGGAGCGGGGAGAGTTCGGTGAAGACCGATTGCCACTGCGCGAACAATGACGAGAGCACGGATTCCGTTGCGACGCACCATAGGGTTAGCACCCATTCGGCGCGGAACAGGTCCTCGTCCGCGTTCGGCTTCACGCTGGTACGGGTGGTGTCGATGCGATCAAGTTGGTCGCGCCACCAGTGTCCGTTGGCACGGTTGGTACGACTGTGGGCGAGCAGAGTTGTCGGGTGTGCGTCGGGTCCGAACGGTGTTGTCGTCTCACGACGGGTGTATGCGAGTTTGTGGGGCGAGGCTGCACCGATGATGGCGATCAGGGAGGCCAGCCAGCAACGACCAGCCTGGTCGAACAGCGCTGATGCTGTGTTCGACCAAGGAAACGTACTGTCTTTCTCGCCAGCTTTGAACCGGCGCAGTGCAGCGATGTCGGCGAACGGTGAATGGGTCTTGCGTAACCGCAGGATGGCCTCCCTGCGGCGGCGATCAGCGTTTGCATTGTCGCTGGAGAAGCCAGCCGTGGAGTCGGTAAGAAACGCCTGGATGCTGAACGCGACCGCGATCTGGGCCGGTAGCGAACGTGTGGAGTTGACCTCCGGGCACAGGCCGTCGACTACGGCACGGATGAGGTCTGCCTCGAACCCACTACCGGAAGACGGGAGAAGACCGGTATCGAGTATGCGCTGGGCCACCAGCGGCTGCGTCAGGTCGAGGTAGTCCAAGTCCAGCGTGGCGCCTGCGGCGCCTTCGCATTGGGCCGCCATCTTCAGCCACGCGTCCGCGCCCGTTCGCGCGGCCGCTGTCGGTTGCCGGGCCGCATCCCGCATTCGGTCAGCCCAAGCCTCAGGGGGAACAAAGGCAGTTCGACGGACGGCAGGTCCGCTGGCCGCTGCCGTGAATGCACGAATGCCGACCGGTGCACCTGGGAAACGAACTGCGACAACGTCGACTTGCCCTGACCTGGTGCGCCACGGACCAGTACGCATTCGGAAGTCGAAGTTAACAGATAAGCAGCGGCACCTCCCACCGGTTCCGGCGGTACACCATTACTTCTCTTGCGGTCTGCGCAATGGATGACGTCGGCGGTGACGTCGATGAACAGGTCCGCGACCTTCTCACGGTCGATGTCCACCTGGCTGAACTTGACACGCTCGTCCTCGTCCCACTGTGCGGCCGCGACCTTACGCACCAATGCCCTCAGGCCATGGTCCCTACGCCCCATCGCCTCCTCTGCGACGATGTAGCGGACGAGATCCAGTCCCGCGAGCATGTCGACGTATTGCCATTTGATCTCGTTGGACGTGCCGTCGAGCATGCCGTCGAGCGACTCGCGCCACAGGCAACTCATCTGCTCGAACCCGAAGTTCTCCGCGTGCTGCCGCAGTTTCGCATCGAGACGATCGTATGTGCCCCGCTTCGGGATCGCGGTGCTTGGCACGTTCGTCACAAGTACATACCGACGAGCACCCTCACGGGCAAGACGCCGGAGATTGTCCTCCTCTCTGGTCACCACGGTATCCAGCCAGGCGACAGGGTCCTTATGCATCCCTTCCGCCGACCATTTCACCTGGTAGACAAGCGTGGAAGCCGGAGAGGTTTCACTCGGAGGCAACGGCAGCAGGCCATCCCGGCCGCCATCGGACTGGCGTAGCGGCAGTGGCACGTAATCCTGGAAGTGGGCAGTCAGTAGGGCATTGACCAGCAACTGGAAGTCGTGGTCCCCCAGGCGTTCGTACAGGTACTTGTGACGACTCTCGGGCAAGTTCGCTCCTTCGGCAGATTGCTCATCATCGCACCGGACATCCGCCATCGATGTAGCGCGCGCCTCGCGCGTCGGCTTGTCCGCACCCTGGTGCGACACCGACCGTGACAGCCGTCGTTGCCGCCGTAGAGAAGAGACCTGTCCCTTCCAAGCGGTTAGTCTCAACCTCCGTGCTCGAAGGCTTGGAGGATGCTACCTAGACTTCGTTGCTTCCACCCAAACACCGATGCTCGGCTGCTAATCGAGGCCGTGCACCCGTTGCGCGGACGCGTGCACCACCACTGCCTGACGCAGAAGGTCATGGCGGTACCGGACCGCGTCCTCGGCCATGTCGGTAAGGATCATGGTCGACACACCGATGATGTGGGCGCTGCCCAGGCACGCGACGTCGAGTGCCAGGCTGATCATCTCCAGGCTCAGTTCGTTGTCCTGCCAGGTGCCGTTGCGGAGCCGGACCGTGTGAAGGCAGCGTTGCTGGCGTGGTCTCGCGACCATCCGGACGCTCGCCGATATCACTGATCACCCGTCCCACTCCGATTCTCGAACGCGCTTCACCCGTGCGGCTGTCACCCGCCATTTTCACCCGCACCATGCGCGAGCCCAACCGAGATCCAAGGCGCGGCACCTGCGGACCATCCTGTCCGATCAAGCAAGCGGGACACCTTCTGCCTATGGCATTCTGCACAGCTGACCTCCCGGTCAGCCCGTCCATCTCGGTCGGCAACTGGCGATGAAGGAGCCGGTCCGTGATCACCCGCACGCTGGAGGAGTTGCGCACGCCCGACGAACCTACCCAGTACTTCACGCCCTACGGGCTGGGCATCACCCACATGCTCACGCCTGAGGCGGCTCTGGCTCACCAGCACACGATGCTGGCTGGCACCGACCTGGTCGACGAGGTCGCAGAGGGCAACCGACTGCGGTTTGAGCGCGTACGCACCCTCTACCTGCACGGAGTGCTCGACTACGAATTCTTCACCGTCGTCGGAGACTACGCCCGCCTAGTCGTCGAGCACGCCCTACGCGACCGGTTCGTGGCCTTCTACCAGCACCGCATCGCTCTGTTAAACACCTCCAGCGGGCTGGAATGTACCGAACACGTCGACTCGTTCGAGGATGTCCCTTGACGCCCTCAAGCAGCAGGGCGGCGCGTAGAAACTCAAATCGGCCGGTTCCGGCGCGCCCATGCAGTTCAACGGCATGCTGAAGAATCTGTGGAACTGGGCCCACGAGGAAGGGTTTTTGCCCGGTCAACGGGCCAGGAACATGCAGCCCGCACAGGTCGAGCTGCGTAACATGGTCGCGCATCCCTCGGGCTACCACCTCGGCACACCCGTCGACGCCGCTCGGGTCATTCGCGACCTGGCCGAGATCGTCAACTGCCTGTGGGGTGCCCGGACTCCCAGCGGGCGCTTGCACCCCGCGCCCGTGCACCGGTTCGTGCAGCTGATCGTCTGGGACGACACAGGTCGGGTGGAGATCGGCGATGTCTCTTCCGTGCCCACCGGGCACATGACGGTCGATGCCGCCTGCCTGGTCGTCCGGGCGCAGGTCGACGACCGCGACGAGAGCTGCTCGGGTTCGATCCCCGGTTTGAGACCACCCGCTATCCGGTGGAGCTGCTCTGGGGCCCGGGCACCGCCGAGCAGGCACAGGCCTGGGTCGGGGCCCACCGGCCCGTGGACGACGAGGTCGACACCCTGGACCAGCACTTCGTGATCCGTCGCCGCGGCGACCGCATCGCCCACCCCGCAGCACCGCAGTCACTGCCGGACTGTGCCCACCGATCAACGCACCGGCACCTGGGTCTTGGTCAAGGCCGACGACCCGCTCAGCGCGTTCAACCACATCCGCAACCAGGCCGACGACACAGCGCCTGCGCGAACACCAAGCCGTGTCCGAACTGCCCCACCCACACCGTGACCAGCGGCGACTGGAACGCGATCGTTCGCCACGCCGCCCAGACAGGACTCGACACACGTGCTCTCGCCCCCGCCGACATCCGGGTGCCGTCCCTGCTGCCGCCGTGGACCGACTCCTGAGCGGCGAAGCCGCGTCGATCACCTCCGCGACCTGGGTGCGCGGGTACCGTCGCACCCCACCAGCAGCACACTCGGTTCGCGACGGTGTCGCCCGGCATCTCATCGTGCAAGGAGCGTTGATGACCCTTCGTCGATTCGAGGCCGCCGCATGGCTGCCGCAACCGTCCTCACCCGAAGCCCACCGGGCCGGGATCGAGGCGGTGGCACGTTGGCTGCGAGAGCAGGAACAGCGCACAGGCGCGGCAGCCGTGCTGGTGACCGACACCTTCCCCACCGATGAGGACATCCTGCAATTGGGGCCCTTCCAACGAGGGTCCACGCACTTCACCGTGAAGTCCTCCGGTCCCGCCGTGTCCGGTCCTGTGCTGGCGTTCCGCCCCACCCGCAAAGCGCTCGATGTCGCCCAGGACACGGCCCGGTCGGCGATCTGCGTCTGGGAACACGGCGACACGCCGATCCGCGGCTGGGCCGGCCAAGTCGGCGCGGTCGACCTGACCACCGGCAACACCACTACAGCCGACTCCCGGCTGGCCGACTACCTCGACCGCCTGGTCGTCGCCGGCACCAACGGCTACACCGACCGGCCGGGTCTCCGTGATGCCCGCCTCATCCTCGCCGAGATGCGTGACCACGACCTGCTCGACCAGCACATCCCCGACGCCTTGGCTGCGTACGACAACCTCTCGGTGGAAGCCTTGGACCGCATCGCCAAGCTGGTCGCTCCCTCGGCCAGCCGCCGCGTCTGAGCCACGGCGGCGAGCCGCTACCCGGCAGTGCAATTGGAGCCCTTGAGACGACAGCCGCAGGCAGGGCACGAGCACTCCGATGACGTCGGCGGTGTGGCGTCCCTCCGGTGCATCACACCCCAGGCTGCTCACCCGATCGGGTGAGTACGGTCGGGGCGCAGGATGAGACGACGTGGCTCGAGGGTTCGTCGTGTAGGGCGATGGAGAGGATCTGCGGTCCACGGCGCGGGACGTGGTGTCGGCCGCGTTGAGAGTGCCAGCTGGGCCCGGACGTGGGGATGCCCGCCCACCCCCTGAGACCGCTGGTCGACCTGCGCCTGGCCATCCACGCCGCAATCGGCGACGTCTGGGGAGCCGACAACGTGCCCGAGCCCGAAGCCGGATTCCGCGCGCACGTCAGTCTCGGCTACTCCAACACCGCGGGCCCCATCGATCCGGTAGCCCAGGCGCTCGACGCGCACGGCGGACACATCGGTGAGGTCGTCGTCTCGTCGGTATCGCTGATCAACCTCAACCGGGACGACAAAGCCTACGAGTGGACCGACGTGGCGACTGTGCCTTTTGGGCCGATGTGATCAACTGCGGCTGGCGGCTGAGGGAAGCGAATCGGCCGAAGCTTCCAGGGCGGTGTCATCGAGCTGGAAGAAGCTGCACACCACCATGCCTGCCCGGTAGAGGAACGTTGCGGCCAGGTCTACGGGCCACACCGCCTCCTTGTGGTCGAGCCGATAGCCGTACTCGATGTAGCCGTCGCGTTCGACGGGAGCCAGAACGCTGGCGATGGCGGTCCGGTTGGGATGCGCCATTAGCGACAGCAGGTCGTAGAGGCCGTGCGCTCCGGACATCCCGTCGTAGTCGATGAAGCGGCGGGTCGCCTCGCCCAGCCCTGGGTACCGTTGCCCGGCGATCTCCCAGGGAGGGCTGTGTGGGTGCTGCCCGGTGTCCCAGTCCAGGTTGATGCCGGGAAAGCGGCGGGCGACCTCATCCCGAATTTGGTCGCGGTTGCGCCTGGCGGCCTGTCGGCGGCCGTTAGGGGCCTTGAGGGCGGTGGTGAGTCTGCGGTGTCGGTGGGCGTCGACCAGCTTGGCCATCCAGCGGCGGGCAACCCGCTGTTCTGCCGTGATCTCCGGGTCGAGCAGCCACCCGGCGTGGGCGACATGCTCCACCACGGCCCGTGCCGGTGGCCATGTGGTGAGGATCAGATTGCATTCGGTGAGCAGCGTCCGCAGACCGCTGAGGTGTCGGGCGGCGGCGTCGACCAGCCCGATGGCATCAAGACCGGCCTGGAACGCCTCGTTGGGTAGCCAGTCAGGATGGGCCAAAGCCAGCAGAGCGTCCTCGCGCCGTGCTGGACAGGTCACCGGCGGTACGACACGCAACTGGGCGGCGGTCTGCGCCCACGCTGCTTCCAGCCTGGTGAGGCGGTCGTGCCATTGGTGCAACTCGGCCACGAGGTCGTCGGACGAAGCGTTGACGGCGGGATCGTCGGTCACGCCGACATTAAAGCGGATGCTGACCCAGGGTGCCCGCGAATTTCGTCCTACCATAGGGCCTGAATATCGAGCCGAAGTCGGCCACTACCAAGAACTGAGAGATCAAAAGGGGCTGATTAAAGTTCCCGCGTTCGGGTGAATTCGTCGAACCCGCCGACATGACACTCAAGCGTCCTCGCGAACTCAGGGGGTCGACCGTCTGTCCGCCCGGAAGGAAACGGCAAGGAGCGCCTGCTCGTCCTTCCGGGCGGTAGCGGACTATCGCGTGGCAACCGGCTGCCAGTTCAGGCGCTCGCGCACGTGGGTAGGCAGCAGACCACGCTGACCGAACGTAGTACTGACCAAGGCCCGCAGCAGGTCCCGGTTGAGGCCGGGGCTCTGGGCAAGAATGGTCTGCCAGGCCGCTTGGGTGTCCTCCAACAGTTCGGATAGGACATCCGGGTGCGCCAGGTATACGTGATCTTCGGCGCCCTTGGCCGCCTCGATGTCGACACCGGGTCGAGGAGAGACGATCACCGTAATGCTGCCGAGAGGAGCAGCTGCGACACCGCGGTCGGAGGCGAGCAGCCGCAACTGGTCGTTGGCTTGCCGGACATAGCGGTGGGACACCAGACCGGCAGGCTTCTGCTCGCTCTTGGCCTCCAGCGCGATCCACAGGTGGTTCGCCCAGCTCCAGAGCGAATCGCACCGACCTCTGCCCTCCGGCTTCGCCGCTTCCGCACCGAGCAGGGTGCCCAGTTGTGCCAGCGCCGCCTCATACAGCGTCGCCTCGGTGTTGCCTAGCCCCTCACGCATCGACCGTACGACGGTGTCGAGAGCGGCTTGGGTGAGCCCGGTGGCGAGCCGGTGGACGATGGCCGCCACGGCAGTGGCGTCCTCCGGTCCCAGCGTTGCGGGTTCGGCGTCGGGCAGCGGCGGCAGTTCGCGCAGCCATGTCCCGGGCTTGGCGGTCTGTTCGGCTTGCTGGACCAGCGTGTGCGCGGCCCGTCGTGCCCCTGAGTCGCCGGTAGCGGCTCCGGCCTGATCGGTCCACACCGCGGCGAGGTAGGTCCACAGCGCCTGGTAGCCGTGGTTGACGTCTCCACCCTTCTCGATCTTCCGGGCCGCGTCCTGGGCGTGGCGGCCGGCGTCGGCCCACCGCTTTGACCAAGCGTCGCCGGTGGCCTCGATCTCGATGCCCACAGCTTCAGCGAGCGCGGCGGTGCCCGGTGGCGGGGTCTTGGTCGCGGCCTGCCGATTCTGCAACAACAACGGCTCGGCGCCGGTGCGCCACTCTTCACCCTGGGCCAGGAACATGCGGACGTTGGTCAGGACGTCGGCCTGGCTGGTGTCACGGCTGTTACTGACGCCGAACTTGATCTCCGCTTGCATCTCCGGGTCCAGGGCGTACAGGGTCTCCGGCCGCAGCAGGTACCCGGTCAGATCCTCGCCCAGCACGACCACGATCGCCCAGTCGTTGGGCCCGCGGGTGCAGCGGCCCGCGCCCTGCACCACGCGGGTGCGTACCCGCTCGGCCAAGGCGCTCTGCGCGCGCACCTGGCCGGAGAGGAAGCGCTCCTGGAGCGTGTCCTTGTTCGGCGTGCCCTCCAAAACCACGGCACGGCAGTCGTCTCCTGGCAAGTCGAGTCCGTCGTAGCGGCTGGCCAATCCGCAGGTGCCGTTGCGCAGCTTGGCGAAGGGTTCCATGCCCTTCTCGACGTCGTCGATGGTCATCACCGGCCATCCTGGCTGGGCGAATTCGGTGGCGCGCGCGGCGGCGGTATCGCTGTCGGGGGTCAGCACCAGGGCCTTGCCAATCAGGGCGACGATCTCGCCGGTGAGCGCGACGGGGTCGGCGTCCTCCACCATGCTCGGGAAGACGAAGAACCGGCGGCCCGAGCGTGGTGTGGGCGATGTGTCCGGCAGCTTGAGCCGAGTGATGGGCGAGCGCCCGAAGGCCCGCTCCAGCTCACCGCCGTTGCCCAGCGTCGCGGATAGATAGAGCCGCTGGCGTGCGCCGACGAACAACGAGTTGTCCGAGGTCGGCGGAATGATCGGACGGATCAGGATCCCGCTGTAGGACACGTACACCAGGCACGACGACAGGCCGCCACGAATCATCGAGTACCGGAACCACGGATCGCCCTCAAGAGCGGCGAGAGCCGCGTCCAACTTGGCGACCATGTCGTTGTTGCGCAACGGCACCACCAAGCGCACCCGATGGTGGGCACCCGGATCAGGCGAGACGTCCCGCAGCCGCTGCAACATCATTCCGTCCAATGCCGGGGCCACAACCTCCAACAGTGTCGCGTACACGGCGGGATTCTCGCGCCTGCCGATATTCACGGCATACTGCTCCCCGACGTATTGCTCCCCAGCATGGGCGTCGTCGAACAGCAGCAGGTCCGCTGGCAGGAGCTTCGGGGAACTGTTGAACACACTGCTGTAGGTGGTGATTGCGACGGCCTCGCCAGCCTCATAGCGCAGCCGGTCATCCAGTACCCAGTTTTTTCGGTGAGAGCCAGCGAGGACGACAGCGGGAATGCTCTCGCGGACCGCGACTTGGTGAACCTGTCGTGCCAACTGCCGAGTCGGGCAGGCGTAAATTACCCGGGCCTGCCGCACACGGCGCACCCACTCTACGATCAGGAGGCCGGGAACCGTTTTTCCCGTGCCCGTCGGCAATTCGAGCGCAAGGTCCGAGGTATTGACGTGTTTCGGCCAGTACTGCCGCAATATATCGGTCTGCTGTGACCATAGGCCCGGAATCGAATCTGGCCTGTGCGGCAGATTCGCATACAACGCCTCCGGGTTGTCCGGAGGCGCCTCGGAGGACGTTCCCCCCTTGAACGGCATGCCACACTCCCAAATTATTCATATCATAACTTACTTATACGCCTACGCTTATAGCGTTCAGCTGGATCTGTGATGATACGGATCAACCATAGGCACAGCTGGTTGGGCTCCACACCTGGGTGCATGTCCAGCAACGTGGGCTCCTACCGTCAACAGCGACCGCCCTCCCAGACCTTGATGCCTGATCCAGCACACACCACCGCCACGGCACCTACCCCGGTCACACGACGCGAACGCATGATCATCACCGAAACCGACGCAAACCGCTCCGCAAAAGCGGGACTGCCAGTTCAACGCCCCGGTTGACAACCTCACTGGGCAACCGCGCCGAACGCGACCCCATCGCTACGCTGTGTGCTGGTGGCGTGACCAGGTCAACTGATCGCCATGGTCGGCGCCGGAAGGAAGCGGTCATCATGAGCCAGGCGGAGAAGACTCGTTCGCCTCGTCCCAGAGCTGCGCGAGCGTCGGGCCACCCCGTTCGCGCGGAGATGCTCGCAGCCGAGGGCCATCCCCCGCTCGCGTGGGGAAGACGACGTGCGCGAGTAGACAGGCGCGTGTCGACGACGCGTGAAAACTGACCCCCTGGCGACGCGCGGGTTCTAGTGCTTGTCGCAACACACCTGATCATGAGGGGCGTGTTGATGGCGAGGCGCGGGCGCAAGCGCAGGCTCGATCTCGAGTCGGAGTACTGGTTGCTGTTGGCCGCCGGTGTGGGCACCGTCGAGGCGTGCAGAGAACTCGGGATCGGTCGCAAGACCGGCTATCGGTGGCGGGCGGAGAACGGTGGACTGCCGCCGGTACAGCTGCCGGAACCAGCCCGGTCGAACAGGTACCTGTCGTTGACGGAGCGGCAGCGGATCGCCACGTTGCACCGGGAGGGTCTGGGCGTTCGGGCGATCGCCACGATGATCGGTCGCGCGCCGTCGACGGTCAGTCGAGAGCTGCGCCGCAACACCCTCGCCCATGACCGCTGCTACGACGGCGACCTGGCGCACGCTCGGGCTCGGCAGAGGACGCGGCGACCACGGCGATCCCGGTTGATCGACGATGCGTTGTTGCGTGCGGAGGTGCAGACCAGGCTTGAGTTGGAGTGGAGCCCTGAGCAGATCGCGGCCCATCTGCGGACCGCGTTTCCCGATCGGCCGAGCTGGCATGTGTGCCACGAGACCATCTACCAGGCGCTATACCACGGTGGCAAAGGCGGCCTGAGTCGGCACCTCACCCGACGGCTGCGCACCGGCCGGCCGTTGCGCAAGCGCCGTCGTCGCGCCGACCAGCGTCGCACCAGATTCATCGCGCCGGCGGTACTGATCGACCAACGGCCCACCGCCGCACTGAACCGGACGCGGTACGGCGACTGGGAAGGAGACCTCATCGTTGGCGCGGCGGGCCGCTCGGCGATCGGCACCCTGGTCGACCGCGCCAGCCGCTACCTCCTACTGGTACACCTCCCTACCGACCGCACCGCGGAGGCGATCCGTGACGCACTCATCGCGGTGCTCGGCCGATTGCCCGAGCCGCTGCGACTGACACTGACCTGGGACCAGGGCTCGGAGATGGCCTGCCACGACCAGATCGCGCCGCTCCTACAGGAAGGGGTGTTCTTCGCCCACCCGGGAAGCCCTTGGCAGCGCGGCACGAACGAGAACACGAACGGGTTGCTGCGTCAGTACTTTCCGAAACGCACCGACCTCTCGGTCCACACACCGGCCGACCTCCAAGCCGTCCAGGACCGCCTCAACAGCCGCCCACGCAAGACCCTCGGCTGGCGCACACCCGCAGACGTCCTGGCATCATGATCCAACAACGTTGCGATGATCACTCGAATCCGCCCTAGAACCCGCGCGACCACCGGGGGTCAATATTCGAGCGCCGTTGACAGCGCGGTCTGGTGCTGCGGACCACCCCTGCTCGCGGGGAAGACTCAGGCAGCAATCGGTGGCGGCCGACGAATGCGGGACTACCCCCGCTCGCGCGGGGAAGACAGACCGAGGCCCTTGAAGCCCTCGCCGGTCAGCGGATCACCCCCGCTCGCGCGGGGAAGACCGGTTCCGCTTCCAGCTCGCCGACAACCTGACGTGACCACCCCCGTTCGCGCGGGGAAGACCTGGTCCACCGTCACGTCGCGTCGCCCGGCGTGGGACCACCCCCGTTCGCGCGGGGAAGACGTCGACGCGCGTACGAGGCGGCCACGCGGCCGCGGACCACCCCCGTTCGCACGGGGAAGACACTTTCTGGCCAGCGACTTTACAGGCCGAGATGTGCTTTTTCATTCGATTCGTTTCGGTTCCGGATATTGGAGATCGGTCGATGCCCCGTCATGGTGAGCGCGCCCTGTCGATGAAGAACGTCTCGGCGTCGTTAATCTGGGGGCCGCGCTCGGGTACGGACTTCTGCGCGTGTAGCCCTCCGCCCTGGCGGACTCGCCGAACAGCAGCCGCGTCTCGCGCATCGCGACGCCGGGCCGCAGATCTTGAACGCGACGGACCCGGTGAGTGAGCTGCCCGATGCGTCCTTCGTCGCGCCCTGCAAGGTGAACAGCAATACCACGCCCGCCTCGCGCGCGACGCGCAGCAGCGTCCGGCAACGCACCTAGCACCCACGGGGCGGCGTACAACGTGAGGTAGTCACAGGAACCGGTTGCCACGCGCTCGAACAGCTACCCTCCCGGCTCCCACGTTTATGGACGTGCCCGGCTCACTGAGACCTCTTTTGCGCTGATCGCGCTCTGTGGACGGGAGTCGCCGGACCGTGCCAGCTCGTTCAGCTCCAGGAAGTACCGGCCGCTGCGCATCACCAGGCCGCCCGTGGCGGCACACAGCCCGTGCCCGGCCGCGTCCACCGCCGGGCGTCACGGCGACGGCCGGGTCCGGGGCCTGCTCAACCGACAGCGGAACCCGCGCCGCTGGTCAACCACGCCGCCCGTCGCCGTGACGCGGCGGCACCTGATCTGCTGATACCGGCGCTATGGCAGTACGACCTAGAAGCTGAGCTGGTCGTCCGTGGCCTGTTGCCACGCACGCCAGCGGGTGAACTCCCTGACGACGAGCGTTGCACCGTGCCAGTATCGGCACCGACCTGACGGCTGGGAGCGGGCTTGGCAAGTATCGGTGAGGTAGTGGCCGCGTTGCGCCAGGTGGTCGGAGACCTGCCCTTTGCACCGCTGGCTGACGCCCTTGATCTAGCCGAAGACGCCAAGGCCCTCATCGAGCTGGCAGCCACAGGCACCGGGCAAAACTGCCCGTGAAGGAAGAGCTGCCGGACGGGTCGTATCTGTCGGTGATCGTGGCCACGGAAGACCACTACCGGCGCGCCGATCCGGTGGCGGTGCGGGTGGTCGAGTACACACTGGACGATCCCGCCCACCCCGTGCACGACGCGCCGTATCGGTTGATCACCACGATCCTGGACCACCGCAAGGCCCCGGCACGCGAGTTGGCGGCGTTGTACTGCCAACGCTGGGAGATCGAGACCGCGCTGGACGAGCTTAAGACCCATCAACGCGGTCCCGGACAGGTACTGCGCTCACGCTCGCCGGACGGCGTCGAGCAGGAAGTCTGGGCGCACCTGTTGGTGCACCACGCGATCCGGTCGCTGATGCACACCGCCGCCACCGACACCGGCCTCGATCCCGACCGGCTCTCGTTCATCCGCACCCTGCGACTGGCCCGCCGCCAGACCACCGCACAGGCCGCTTTTTCCCCCTGACCGATTAATACTCCAGCCGCAGTTCGTGATCATGTTCTGCTAGCTTATCGATCTTGTGTTGGTTGATGAGGACATCCAGGCGTGGGTGAGCGGCTTGGACGAGCTGTTCGGGCGGGTGGCGGGACGGTTTCTGCGGGCGGAGCCGCGGCGTCGGGCTCGGGCGTATGTGCGGGGTCTGTTGGCTCCGATCGCGGGCAAGAACGGCTGGACGTTGGCGGAAGTGGCCGGTGAGGCGACGCCGGACGGGATGCAGCGGTTGCTCAACGCCGCGACGTGGGACGTCGACGGGGTCCGCGACGACGCCCGTGACTATGCCGTGGAGCACCTTGCCGACGGCGAGGGCGTGCTGGTGGTCGACGAGACCGGGTTCCTGAAGAAGGGCGACAAGTCGGCCGGGGTGCAACGGCAGTACTCCGGCACCGCCGGACGGATCGAGAACTGTCAACTCGGCGTGTTTCTTGCTTACGCCACAAGCAAAGGCCGCACGCTGATCGACCGGGAGCTGTACCTGCCCAAGTCCTGGGTCGCCGACCGGGAACGGTGTCGGGAGGCGGCGGTGCCCGACACCGTGGAGTTCGCGACCAAGCCCGTGCTCGCCCGCGCGATGCTGGCCCGGGCGCTGGACGCCGGCGTGCCGGCCCGCTGGGTGACCGCGGACGAAGCCTACGGCGGCGACTCGAAATTCCGGGCCTGGCTGGAAGAACGACGCATCGGCTACGTGGTCGCCGTGCCGAGCAGCCAGACCATTCCCGCCACCGCAGGCAGCACCCGCGCCGACTTCCTGACCTCCGACGCCCCACCGGCGGCGTGGAAGCGCCGCAGCTGCGGCCAGGGAGCCAAGGGCCCCCGCCTGTTCGACTGGGCGGTGGCCTCGTTACCCGTCTACGACGACACCACACCGCCAGGCTGGCGGCGGTGGCTGTTGATCCGCCGTTCCCTGAAGCGCAATCGTCGCGGCAAGCACGAATTGGCCTACTACTTGTGTTGCGCCCCAACGGGAACCACCGACGACGACCTGATCCGAGTGGCCGGTGCCCGGTGGGCGGTCGAGGACTGCTTCCAGACCGCCAAGACCGAGGTCGGCCTGGACCAGTACCAGGTCCGCCGCTACGACGCCTGGTACCGCCACATCACCCTGGCGATGCTCGCCCACACCTACCTCGCCGTCACCGCCGCCATCGCCCCAAAAGCCCTGGCAGCGGCCTCATCCCGGTCACCCTCGGCGAGGTCAGGCGTCTCCTGGCACACCTGATCACCATCATTCCCGACCGCGCCCACACCTGGAGCTGGTCCCACTGGCGCAGACGCCACCAACACCGCGCCAAACAAGCCCACTACCAGCGAAGACAGGTACAACATCACGAACTGCGGCTGGAGTATTAACCCGCGCCCTGCTCGACGGCATCCGCGAGATCCTCGCCCGCCTCCTACCGAAACGACGACCACGCAGCAACCCCCGCGTGGTCAAACGCAAGATGTCCAACTACAAACTCAAACGCACCCGGCACCGGGCCTGTCCACAACCCACCCGCGACCCCGCCGGGACAGTCCGGATCGCACCGCACTACCGCACCGTCTCCGCCAACAAGCAGCGCAAACCACTCTAAGTCACCGGTATTGCCGCTAAGCCTGGTCTGTGAGGCAGTTTGGGGACTGCTAACGAGCCACGGTGACCGGCCGGGCGGGTTGACCTGGGCCGAGTCGGATTGAGGCTTTCGCCGCTCGCGCAACGCTCTACGCCGCTTGCTCAAGCGAGTACAGGTCGAGCAAATTGTTGTGGGTCATGACGTTGGTGACAGCTGGTAGGGCCTGAGGCGAAGGGACGGGTCTTTCGGCGGCAGGATGAGAAGTACGATCAACTCGTCCGCCGAGCAGGAAGACCCGTCCGTGCTTCACGGTAACGCCCCGTTGTCCGTCGAAGGCCGATACCGACTGGTCCAACGCTGCAGGATCCGTCCCATCGCCCATGTCGCGGCCGAGATGGCATCTCGCGGCAGTGCGACTCCAAGTGGGTCAACCGTCATCGTCGCTTCCGCGAGGCTGGCCTGGCCGACAGCTCCAGCGCTCCGCGTCGGCAGCCCACCGCGACCCCTGCCGAGGTCGTGGTCCGGATCGAACGGCTGCGGCGGGAGCGCAAGTGGTCGACCCGCCGCATCGCCCTGGAACTCACCGCCAAAGGGCACGGCCGTGTCGGTGCGCACGGTCGGCTGGCACCTGGCCCACCTCGGGCTCAACCGCCGCCGGTTCCTCGACCCGACAGGGGAGAACAACCGCGTGCCCCGCCGGATCGTCGCCCGCTGGCCCGGCCACATGGTCCACCTCGACGTCAAGAAGGCCGGCGTCATCCCCGACGGCGGCGGATGGCGCGTCCACGGCCGGGGCAGCGACCAGGCCAAACAGGCCGAATGCGGCGTTGCACGGTAAGCCAGGCCAGGTAATCCGAGGGCACTTCCCATGCAGCATGCCCACGTTCTACGGCCGACGAGGCCGACGCATAGTTCGCAGGCCTACAGGATCCGCCACAGCTGATCCGAAGCATGGCTGAGCCCGTCGACGCGGCGCTGCACTTCTGCGGCCTCAGGACTGCCGGGCAAGGACTTTCGCGCGTTGGTGGTCACCATGCGTAGTTCTCGTAGGTTACGAAGGTCTCGATAGCCCGGCCAGTCGCGGATGTCACGGCCGTAGGTGTGGCAGAAGGCGTCGTAGTCGGCTTCGGGGTGGCCGAATCGGCGGTGGTGGATCTCGATGGTGACTAGGTCCCACTCGACAGGGCCGAGGGTGATGTCGTCCAAGTCGCACAGCACCGCCTGGCTGGCGGCTCCCTCGTCGGCCCGCTGGAACTGGCTGGCGGAGCGGCGCCAGAGGGTGTTGCGGTGCTGAGGATCGGTGTGGATGAGCTGGGGCACTGAGTTCGAGCACAGGGCGGTCCAGGCGGGCGTGAGCCGGTCGAGGTGGTCGAGCAACACCCGCTTCTGCCGGTCGGTGAGGATGCGGCTGGCGGCAATGGAACGAGTGATCGCGGTGTGTGGGTCCAGCGGCGGACGAGTGATCAGGGGAAGAGGTGCGTGGTGCAGCGCGCGCAGCGGTGCGGCGATGGCCTGGGTGGTGATCGGTTCCTGCTGGGGTAGGTAGCGCCACAGGGTGATCACGTGGCCGTTGATGAACAGTGGCTGGGGTGGTGTGTCGAGCAGGGTGGCGGTGGGAACGTCGTGGAGGGCAAGCCACTGGGTGAGTTCGACTAGGGCGCGGGTGTCGCGCAGATCCTGGTTCGGGTCGGGTCCGGGGCGTCCGATCTTGACCACGACTTCGCGGGAGGGCCGGCCGACCAGGTAGACGGCGTTGCTGTGGTGGCGCAGCATGCGGGCGTGGCTGCCGTCCAGGCTGGCGATGCGGCATGCCTGTTCCAGCAGCGGTCGGGTGGTAGTCGGGGTGAAGTCGTATGCGGTCGCCTCGTTCGGCCCTGAAGTCACCACATCAGTGTCCGGGCGATCGGGTTCACCTGAGGGTATGGGGTGGTGCCCGCGACGGCGGTGCGGTTCGTCGGAAGCACGGACGGGTTGCTGCCGCGAGCGGTCAGACAGCGGTGAGTTCACGGAGCTGCTCCACGGCCTGCACCGCGTTCCTGTGCACACCGGGCAGGGCTTCGGCGACGGTGACGACGTCGCGGGCGCGGATGAGCACGACCTGGGTGCGGTGAGCCGGTTCCAGTTCGGTGAGCGTGGCCGCGGCGAGGTCGGCGCCACCGGCCGGGTCGCCCGCGGTGGCCTGGACGAACGCGCGGTCCAGCCGGATCAACGCCGGATCGATCACCAGCCGGGGTCGGCCGCGTAGGCGTGCAGGGCCTGGTCCTGCGCCTTGTGGGCGTGCGTGAGGTCGCCGAGATTGGACAACGCACTGGAGGCGTACAGGGCCAGCCGGCCGTGGTTGAAACGGTATGCGGCGTAGGGATCGTCGTCCTTGCGCAGCTCGGCAAGCCGGTCGGTCAGACGGCGGGCGTCGGCGAGTGCCTGGTGGACACCGTGGGCGTCACCGAGCTTGCCCAGTGCGCGGGCTTCGGCGGCGGTGGCGAGCGCGGCGGCATCGCACACCGCGCCGGCGGCAAGCTCCTGGGCACGTCGGGCCAGGCTGATCGTCTGCTCCGGTGTCTCGTAGTAGTAGGCCAGCATGGTCTGCTGGGCCAGCACGAGCGCGGCCAGCAGCGGGTTGTCGCCGTCGCGGGCGGACAACAGCGCTGTGCGGTACCAACGTCGCGCGTCGACGACCAACCCTCGCTTCATGTGTACGTCGGCGACCAGCAACGTCAGCATGGTGACCGCCGTGGACAAGGTCCGGTGGACCGCGACCGGATGACGGCGAGCGGCCAGCGCGTGGACTTCCGCGAGATCGGGTATCAGCGAGGCCACGGCTTCGGTCGGACTGGTGCGGGTGTACTGCGTCACGTGGTCGAGCACTTGCTGCTCGACCATCTCCAGCCTGCCGGTCGACGCCGCGTCCGACAGCAACGAGTCCAGCCGCATCCGCAACCGCTCGGCATCATCGCTGCCCACCGCCGGGCTGCTGGTGTCCTTCATCAGCAGCGCGCCACCTGACGAACCGCGACCGTCAACTGTCGGCGTCCCGCTCGCCGCGTCACCTGACGGTGCGACGGGTATGTGGAACCAGAGTAGGTGGTGGGGTATGCGGAGGAGTTGCGCCCAGCGCATGAGCTTGGTGAGGTCGTTGACGGGTTCGCCGTTCTCGATCCGGCTCAGTCGTGTGGGTGACAGGCCGATCCAGGCTGCGGCGGTGTCCTGCCGGATGGATTGTCTGTGGTGGGGATGTTTGCGGTAGGCGCGGATGACGGCGCCGATGTCACGAGCGGCGAGGGCGGCGTTCAGATCGGGGTGGTTCCAGAACTCGGCGGGTACCTCGGGCGGCTCGGTGGGGTGGCGGCGTCCGGCTCGGGTACACGGACCACAACGGGCGGTGCGATTGTCACGGGCGAGCCGAGTGCCGCAGGAGCAGCGGCGCACCGCATCGATGCTGCCCATGACCATCGCCTCCTTCTGGTACCGAACATCCGCTTGGTCGTTCAGTAACTCTATCGGTACACAGTGTAACGGTGGAGTCGCTTACCGCCTGATGATGCAATGCACGTCGGAAGGCGGGAGCACCCCGCTCGCGCGGGCAGACGCGTCTTGGATGTGGGGCAGAAGGACTTCAGACCATCCCACTCGCGCGGGGAAGACTGGAGGAGGAGCCCTCCGACTGCCCCAAGCCGAGGACCACCCTCGCTTCCGCGGGGAAGACCCACTCGCGCTGGCGCGTGCCTTGGCACCGGTCGGACCACCCCCGCTCGCGCGGGGAAGACCACCGAGCTGATACCTCGGAGGAGGGAACCCCTGGACCACCCCCGCTCGCGCGGGGAACCGCCCGGGAACCGGCCTCGCCGAGGAACTGCGCGGACCACCCCCCGTTCGCGAGGGACGACCTGCACCGCCGCCTTCTGAAGCCGGACCACGTCGGACCACCCCGCTCGTGTGGGGAAGACGGCGGCGGTGCGCCCGGGGTCGTGGCCACTTACGGCACACCCCCCGCTTGCGCAGGGACGACGTGCAGCGGGGCGGCGACAAGGGCGGTCCGCTGGGAACACCCCCGCTTGCGCGAGGAAGACGCCGAATCACTGTTCGCCCGGATCAGCCGGTTGGGAACACCCCGCTTGTGCGGGGAAGACATCAGCGGGTTCGACCGGATCCGTCGACTGTACGGCGTTGGCATCGCGAGTACCGCTTGGCTCGGTCGGCGAGGTCTGGGGAAGGCGGGGCGAGGTTCTGCTCGGTGTTGCCGCATTCTTGCGGACTGGGGGACGGCGCTGGCTGTGGTGCACGTCCGATGATTTGAACTGCACTGAAGTTCAGTTTCTGTGTTCTTCCGGCATTCGGGTGAAATCTCGGCCGTTATGCGTGGCTCCGTCATGCTGGAATTGGAATGCGGCGAGCGTCTGTGCTTATATGGCGCCTCGTTTGAGTGGGGTCGATGGTCGAGAGGTGTGTGTGGTTGACGATTTTCCTCCCGTGACGGGTGCGTGGGGGAAGGCATCGGGCAGGAAGTTGCCACACCCTCTGGTCTGCCACGTAGTGGACACTGCCGTCGTCGCGGAGCTTGTGCTTCCGTTGCTGGTCAGTCCGCGTTGCCTCGATGAGCTGCGGGACGCCTTCGGTCCGTTGGGTGATGCGGACGGGTGGATCGCGTTGCTGTGCGGGATTCATGATCTGGGTAAATATTCACCTGGGTTCCAAGGTCTGCACGCCGAGTTGGCGTCGAAAAGGTTGGGCTCGACTGCGGCTCTTGATGTGGACTACGTGAAGCGCCTCGGCGTCGCGCGGTTCGACACGCCGCACGGCCTGGTCACGGCGATGCACGTGGTCGGCATGGTGGAGTCGTGGGGAGCGGATCGCCGGGTGGCGCGCGAGATTGCGGTCGCCTTGGGTGGTCACCATGGTTATTTCCCGAGTGCGGGGGAGATCGCGCAGGCGGAGAGCGAGAAGAACAACCACGGTGAGGCGACGTGGGCAGCGTGGCGAGACGACCTCGTGGTGGCAGTGGCCTGCCTGCTTGGTTTGCCGGATCCGCGGTCGCTCCCGTGGGGTGAGGTGCGTTTCGACGCGGGTGCTGCGGTCGGTCTCGCCGCGGTGACGACGATCAGTGACTGGATCGCGTCCGACGGGGCGAACTTCGAGTCGCCAGAGGAGCAGTTCGATCTCGAAGTATACGTGGACAGCGCGAAGGTCTCTGCGGCGAAGGCTGTGGACAGGGCGGGTCTGCGGCCGTGGGTGCCGCCTCACGACACTGGGTTCTCCTCGCTGTACCCGAAGGTGGAGAAGGCCCGTCCGGTACAGCGGTTGGCCGAGCGGCTGACCGTGGACCGACGATCACCGACGATGGTCATCGTCGAAGCTCCGCCGGGAGAGGGGAAGACCAAGGTCGCGATGCAGGTAGGCGCGACCTTGGTGCGCGATCTGGGGCTGGCGGGGATGTATCTGGCGATGCCGACGAAGGCGACGAGTAATCAGGTGCTCGTCGAGGTGGAGACGTTGCTCAAAGGTCTGAAGGATCGGACCACAGTGCGACTGATCCATTCCGATGCCCGTGCTTACCTGGAGGAACGGACCGTCGAACCCTCCGATGTCGGCCGTGATCACCCGGAGGACTCCGACGTCGCGGCACGGGAATGGTTCACCCGCAAGAAGAGCCTGCTGGCCAACCTCGGTGTGGGCACGGTCGACCAGGCCGCGAAGGCGGTGATCCGCTCCGGCCACATGTTCGTGCGGTTGGCCGCGTTGTCCAACAAGGTGGTGGTCTTCGACGAGATCCACGCCTACGACACCTACCTGTCGTCGCTGCTGGACCGGTTGCTGATGTGGTTCGGGCGGTTGGGTGTCTCGGTGGTGCTGTTGTCGGCGACGTTGCCGACCCGTCGTCGTGAGGAACTCGCTGCCGCGTGGCAGGCCGGCCTGCTGGGGCTCCTGCCGCGCGAGACGCCGCCGTTGCCGCCGTCGTCCGTCTATCCGCGGGTGACGGTCGTGGGCGCCGACGAGCCGGTGGTGGAGGGCGCGGAGGTCTCGGACCTCAACAAGGGCCGCCGCGTCCACCTTGACAAGCCCATCGAGGAGGCCGAGGTCGTCGACTGGCTGCTGGGGAAGGTGGGGACCAAGGGGTGTGCGGCGGTGGTGCACAACCTGGTCGGGCGCGCGAAGAGGACTTTCGAGGAGCTTCAGGCCCGGGTCGCCGCGCTGCCCGCCGCCGGGCGTCCCGAGATAGTCCTCCTGCATGGGCAGGTGTCCCACGCCGAGCGTCGTCGGACCGAGAGCTGGCTGCGGGAGTCGTTCGGCCCGGGCGGAACCAGGCCGCACGCGATCGTGGTGGGCACACAGGTTCTTGAGCAGAGCCTCGACCTGGACTTCGACGTGATGCTCACCGACCTGGCTCCGGTCGACCTGCTGATCCAGCGTGCGGGCCGTGAACACCGGCACGATCGCAGTGCGGCTCGAGGCGAGATGGTCCTGGGCATCACCGGGGTGACCGATACCCCGGAAGGGCCGACGTTCCCGCGTTACCTGGGCGGCGTCTACTCGCCCTACGTGTTGATGCGGACGTGGGCGTTACTCAAGGGCAAGCCCACGATCTGCTGTCCTGACGAAGTGCCGGGCTTGATCGACGCGGTCTACGGCGCAGACGAGGTGGTCACCTGCCCTGCCGGGTGGGAGGCGGCGTGGGACAAGGCACGTGCCGCGCACAAGACGTTGATCGAGAAGTACGAGCGTGAGGCGCAGACGATGTACCTGCCGATGCCGATCGGCTCGGTGCGGTTGGAGAAGCTGTCGGCACAACCCAAATCGGCCAACCGAACCCGGATCGGACGCGGTACCAAGTGACCGACTACGACGATGAGTTCCCCGACACGACGGTGGACGTGGTTCTACTGCATCCCGCGTCGGGTGACGACAGGAGCGATTCCGTCAGACCGGTGCGTGGGGGAGAGGTGACCGACCTGACCTCGACCACCAGCGACCTGGCCATGCTGGACGCCTTGTTGGAGTCGAGCACGGTCCTGTCGGCGCCGGACGGTGTGCCGCCTGAGGTCGTATCCGAACTGCTGGCGGCACCGGTCCCTGACCTGTTCGCGAGCACCCCCTGGTTGCGTCAGCACCGCGCGCTCGTGTTCCACGACGGCCAGTGTCTGGTCGCCGGCCATCTCATCCGCTACCGACCGGAGTACGGCGTGTACGTCGATGGTTACCAGTGATCGCCCCGCCCGCATCGTTCAACCTGCTGACCGAGCCGTGGATCCCGGTGATCGGGGCGGACGCGCAGCGCCGTGAAGTCGGCCTGGCCCAGCTGCTGTTCGACGCCCGCGGAATTCGACGGATCGTCGGTGACACACCGCCGATGACCGCGGCGCTGTACCGGCTGGTGCTGGCGTTGCTGCACCGCACCTACGGACCGGTCGACGAAGACGCCTGGGCCGACCTGTGGTCGGCCAAGCAACTGCCGTCCGAGAAGCTGAGCGACTACGTGGCGGATCAGTCTGACCGCTTCGATCTCTTCCACCCCGAACGGCCGTTCCTGCAAAGTCCGGCGCTGGCCCGCATCACGCCGTCGACGGTGGCGAAGCTGGTGCCGCACCTGGCAGTCGGCAACAACGTCACGTTGTTCGACCACACGACCGCCGGAGACCGGACCGTGCTCAGCCCGGCACAGGCGGCGCGGTGGCTCGTCACCGTCCAGGCATTCGATCCTGGCGGCATGAAGACCCCGTTCGAGAAAGTGAAGTCCTCCGAAAGGGCCCCCTGCAACCTGCTGGGCGTGGTCCTCGTCGAGGGACGCGACCTCAAGGAAACCCTGCTCCTCAACGCCTTGCCCTACGCGCCCGACTACCAGACCCCGTACATGACGACCAGCCGGGACATGCCTGCGTGGGAGGAGCAGGACCCACCCGAGGGGACACCGGGCGAACGGAGGGCACGGGGGTGGACCGACCTGCTGACCTGGCCATCCCGGCGGATCCTGCTGTTCCCCACGGTGAATGGCGACACCGTCGTGGTGGACGGTGTGGTCCTCACCCCCGGTGTGCGGTTCAAGGGCGATCTGTCGGAAGAAGAGAATATGGCGGCCTTCCGGCGCCCACTCGGCCCCAACGGCAAACCGAAGAAGGACGCGCCGCTGCTGCCAATCCGGCTGAACCCGCTGCGCGGTGTGTGGCGGCACAGCGTCGAACTGCTCATGATCGACCTCCGGCAGGAGGGCCGCACGAGGATTCGGCCACGGGCCCTGGAGCACATCGCCGCGCTCGCCGGAGACGGGCACATCCCAAGCGACGCCGTCTACACGCTGCGAATCTTCGGGCAGAAGTTGGATAAAAACGCCTCCGTGGTCGAGGCATACCTGGAAGAACAGGTCCCCGCGCCGGTTCCCTTGCTGCGCGCTCGGGACATATCGCTGGGAGCGTTGATCGGCAGCGCGATCGCGCTGGCCGACAACGCCGGAGCGGCATTGCGGCACATGGAGCGCGACTACAACAAGGACAAACGCGCCGACCCCACGTCCACCCTGGACGTGGCGTACTGGCCCCAGCTACCCCGGCGCTTCGCCACGTTCCTGCGTGAAGTCGCACGAGCCCACGACGCCAGCGAGCCGGAGTCCGACGCGGTCGAGAAGTGGACGCGCGAGGTGTATCGGATCGCCAAGCAGGCCGCGGAACGTTGGGCCGAGCGGGCACCGGCGGACACCCGTGACGTGTTCCTCATGGGCAAGCACCTGCGAGCGTTCCAGGCCCGGCTCAACGCGCTGGTGGACAACTTCCGCCGCGAGGCGCGCAGCTATACCACGAAAGGACGGATCGCGTGACCGACACCCTCACGGAGCGGCGCCGCACGTTCGTCGACTACCTCCACGGACTGCACTATTGGGCCTCGTCGGACAACCCGAAACGGGCCGGTGAAGCCAGGCAGGCACTGGCCCGGCTGCGACGGATCTTCTCCGGCTCCCGGCAACAGGCCGACGCCTATGAGTACGTCTTCCCCCACGACCCACCGCACGACGAGCAGGACACGTGGCTGCTCGTCGCCGGTCTGTTCGCCCTGCATCCCCAACGCAGACGTGCCAAGGGCGCTCGCCGCCGCTCGCTGGGCGCCTCCATGGGAGAACTCGAAGCGGCCCGCGGACCCGCCGTGACCCGACGCTTCACCCAACTGCTCGCACGAGACCGTGATTTGCTGCCGCACAACCTGCGCCAGACCGTGCGACTGCTGTCGTCCCACGACATCCGCGTCGACTTCGACCAACTCCTCGACGACCTGGTCGTGCTGCTCGGCGACGACGACCAGGCCCAAGCGCACCGCGTGCGCCTGCGCTGGGCTGGCGAGTTCCACCGACCACCGACGACGAACACCCCACAAGACAAGCGGACCTCGGCCGACGAGCCGTCCGACACCGACGAATGACCACCTCCCGGAGACCTTCGTGATCATCGAGTTGCACCTGCTCCAGTCCTTCCCGGTCAGCAACCTCAACCGCGACGACGTCGGCCAGCCCAAGACCGCCACCTTCGGCGGTTGCACCCGCGGCCGGATCTCCAGCCAGTCGCTCAAGCGAGCCGCCCGTCTGCTGTTCAACGACTACGGCCTGGACACCTCCGAGACCGGGGTGCGGACCAAGCGTTTGGTCGAGAACACCGCCGAGGTGCTCGCACGACCCGACCGGGACAACGCACTGACCCGCGGCGTGGTCGCCGCAGCCCTGGAACAGCTCGGCTTCGCCGTGGACCCCAGCAAGGGCCTCACCCAGTACCTGCTGTTCGTCGGCCGTGACGCAGTCGACCGGCTCGCGCAGTACTGCGAGGACAACTGGGACGTCCTGGCCGCCAGCCACACGGCGAAGGCAGCGAAGAAGGACCAAGAGAAAGATGGCGGGGCCGACAAGCCCGCGAAACCCGTCAAGGCGAAGCCCGACAAGGCCACCGCGGTGGAAGCCAAGCGGATCCTCGACGGCGGCCGGGCAGCTGACGTCGCACTGTTCGGGCGGATGATCGCCGACAACAAGGACTTCAACGTCGACGCAGCCTCCCAGGTTGCCCACGCCCTGTCCACGCATGCCGTGCTCAACGAGTTCGACTTCTACACCGCGGTCGACGACCTGAAGCCCGACGGCGAGTCCGGCGCGGACATGATCGGCACCGTCGACTTCAACTCCGCCTGCTACTACCGCTACGCCAACGTCGACACCGGCCAGCTGGTGCGCAACCTCGGCGGCGACACCGACCTCGCCAACCGCGCGATGCGCGCCTGGCTGAACTCGTTCATCCACGCCGTGCCCAGCGGCAAGCAGAACTCCATGGCCGCCCGCACCCTGCCCGACACCCTCCTCGGTGTCGTCCGTGACGCCGGCGCCTGGAACCTCGCCAATGCCTTCCTCAAACCCGTCACCGACGCCGACCTCATGGCCGGGTCCACCGAACGGCTCACCAAGCACTTCACCGGCCTGCGCGACTTCTACGGCAGCCACCAGATCCGGGCAATCGCAGCCGCCTCCGTCAGCGGCGACCTGCCACACCTGGACCCCGCCGACACGGTCACCAACATCGGCGCGTTCACCGACAACCTGCTCGCAGCCGCGAAGGCGTGACCACCGTGCCCAGGTCACTGGCCCTGTGCTTCGACGCACCGATGCAGTCATGGGGCATCCGATCCCGAGGCGTCATCCGCGACACCACCACCGAACCCACCAAGTCCGGTGTCGTCGGCCTCCTCGCCTCCGCCCTCGGTGTCCCCCGCGAAGACGACGACACCATCGCCCAACTCGCCGCCCTCCAGCTGGCCGTGCGAGTAGACCGCGAAGGCATCCTCGAGCGCGACTACCACACCACCCAGAACGTCCCCACAACCCAAGGAACCGGGCACCGCACCGTGGTCAGCGAACGCTACTACCTGGCCGACGCACTGTTCCTCGTCGTTCTGGAAGGTGAACCACCGCTGCTGCAACGCCTCCACGACGCCGTGAACAACCCCAAGTGGCCGCTGTTCTTCGGCCGCCGCGCCTTCGTGCCCGCCCGACCACTGGTCACCAAGGTCGGCCTGTCCGAACGCTCTGCGGCCGAGGTCGTCGACGACCACCACTGGCTCGAGCCGTCACCTCGGATGCGCGCGGGCGAACTCGGCAAGAAGGACCGGATCGGTCTGCGCGCCGTCCTCGACTGCGCGCCGACCACCGACAAGGCCGAAGTCCGCCACGACCACCCCCTCAGCTTCACCGAAGGCAACCGTCGCTACAGCACCCGCACCGTCCTGACTCGACCCGTGCAACTCACCGACGCCATGATCACCGCCGCAGGAGACGACAACCCGTGTACCTGACCAAGCTGCCTGTCAACGTCAGGTCCCGCGAGTTCCGCCGCGACTTCGCCAATATCCATGACCTGCACCGCACCGTCATGTCCGGCTATCCCGACACCGACGGCGACATCCCCGCACGCCAAGCCCACGGCGTCCTATGGCGTCTGGATTCCACCCACATCGGCTACACCGCCTACGTCCAAAGCCACACCGAACCAAACTGGGTGAAACTCCCCACGGACTACCTCGTCGGACCGGCCGAAGTCCGTCCCCTGCAACCTGTCCTCGATGCCATCGCACCCGGCCGCAAACTTGCCTTCCGCATGCTCGGCAACCCCACCCAGGACAGCCGTCCACCCCAACTCCAAGGCCGCTCAAGGCGTGTGGCCCATCGCACCCCCGAAGACCAGACCACCTGGCTGATCCGCAAAGGCGAACAACACGGCTTCGTCATCCCCACCGCCCGCGACGGCCACCCCGACGTCAATCCCTCACCCTTCCCCAGAATGACCGGACGTAAGGGTGACAGCGGCACCATCACCGTCGATGCCGTCCGCTACGACGGCCACCTCATCGTCACCGACACCAAAGCCTTTACCCACGCCGTGGTCACCGGCGTTGGGCGTGCCAAGGCCTACGGATGCGGCCTTCTCACGCTCGCCCCACCACGGAACCACTAATCCCGACAAGTTCTCTGTGTCGGTGGACCACCCCCGCTCGCGCGGGGAGACGTACGCCTCTCCCGCCCGCTCCGGTGCCCCGGCGGACCACCCCCGCTCGCGCGGGAAGATACTTCCTGGCCAGCAACTTTACAGGTCGAGACATGCTTTTTATTCGGTTCGTTTCGGTTTCGGATATCAGAAAGCGGACGATGCCCGTCATGGTGAGCCGACTGGGCCTACCACCGTACGGAGCGCTGCCTGTCAGCAGCCTGTCGACGACGCGTGAAAACTGACCCCCTGGCGACGCGCGGGTTCTAGGGCGGATTCGAGTGATCATCGCAACGTTGTTGGATCATGATGCCAGGACGTCTGCGGGTGTGCGCCAGCCGAGGGTCTTGCGTGGGCGGCTGTTGAGGCGGTCCTGGACGGCTTGGAGGTCGGCCGGTGTGTGGACCGAGAGGTCGGTGCGTTTCGGAAAGTACTGACGCAGCAACCCGTTCGTGTTCTCGTTCGTGCCGCGCTGCCAAGGGCTTCCCGGGTGGGCGAAGAACACCCCTTCCTGTAGGAGCGGCGCGATCTGGTCGTGGCAGGCCATCTCCGAGCCCTGGTCCCAGGTCAGTGTCAGTCGCAGCGGCTCGGGCAATCGGCCGAGCACCGCGATGAGTGCGTCACGGATCGCCTCCGCGGTGCGGTCGGTAGGGAGGTGTACCAGTAGGAGGTAGCGGCTGGCGCGGTCGACCAGGGTGCCGATCGCCGAGCGGCCCGCCGCGCCAACGATGAGGTCTCCTTCCCAGTCGCCGTACCGCGTCCGGTTCAGTGCGGCGGTGGGCCGTTGGTCGATCAGTACCGCCGGCGCGATGAATCTGGTGCGACGCTGGTCGGCGCGACGACGGCGCTTGCGCAACGGCCGGCCGGTGCGCAGCCGTCGGGTGAGGTGCCGACTCAGGCCGCCTTTGCCACCGTGGTATAGCGCCTGGTAGATGGTCTCGTGGCACACATGCCAGCTCGGCCGATCGGGAAACGCGGTCCGCAGATGGGCCGCGATCTGCTCAGGGCTCCACTCCAACTCAAGCCTGGTCTGCACCTCCGCACGCAACAACGCATCGTCGATCAACCGGGATCGCCGTGGTCGCCGCGTCCTCTGCCGAGCCCGAGCGTGCGCCAGGTCGCCGTCGTAGCAGCGGTCATGGGCGAGGGTGTTGCGGCGCAGCTCTCGACTGACCGTCGACGGCGCGCGACCGATCATCGTGGCGATCGCCCGAACGCCCAGACCCTCCCGGTGCAACGTGGCGATCCGCTGCCGCTCCGTCAACGACAGGTACCTGTTCGACCGGGCTGGTTCCGGCAGCTGTACCGGCGGCAGTCCACCGTTCTCCGCCCGCCACCGATAGCCGGTCTTGCGACCGATCCCGAGTTGTCTGCACGCCTCGACGGTGCCCACACCGGCGGCCAACAGCAACCAGTACTCCGACTCGAGATCGAGCCTGCGCTTGCGCCCGCGCCTCGCCATCAACACGCCCCTCATGATCAGGTGTGTTGCGACAAGCACTAGAACCCGCGCGACCACCGGGGGTCAATATTCGAGCGCCGTTGACACAGCCAACGAAGATCCCCCGAGGAGGGCCAGTTGTGGTGGCCGGTTGCAGTTCCCGCTCGCGGTCGGTAACAGGAGCGCCCCTGCGGCACGTTCGTCATGTCGGACCGGTTCGTGCCGCGGCGGACGAGCCGCGTCGAGCTGAACTCTTGTGACCTGCGGCGGCCTCGAACGTTGATGTGGTGGTGTGCTGCGGACGTGATCGAGGCAGGATGGTCGGGTGTTGATTGTGCGTGCGACCAGGAAGCTGCTGCGTCTGGTGGGTCCGCCCACCGCGCCCGATGATGATCATGGCACGACGTTGCTGGGCCCCTGGTATGCCACGGCCCTGTTCTGGCGGCCGCGGGTCGTGTTGTTGGTCAACGAGGAGACGTTGCTTCCCGTGCTGCTGCCTTCGGCACCCGCGGCGACTCTGACCGGCAGGCTCGCCGAGCAGATCGGCACAGTGCTGACCATCCTCGACGCGCCTTCCGCGATCGTCGACCAGGAACGTCGACACATGCAGACCGCTCAGTTCGGTGTCACCGTTAACCGCAGGGTTGTGGGCGTCATGACCGACTTCGCCCGCCTCGCGGAGATCCACCACGACGACGATCCCTCCGTGGACCTCGTCGCGCTCGGAGTCCGGCTCGCCGCGACCCCCTGCAGCCCGCTATATGGCAGAAACGTCAGTCCAGACCGTGAACTCGCCGCCACGTTGCAGGCGATGATGATCTGACACCGGGCACGAGACAGGCAGGCCCATCTGTACTCCATGGAGCACACGGCCCACTTCGCCGACGATGGGTCGGCCGATAGCAGGCAAGCTCACCGAGCGTAGTGATGACACGGCCGGATACCTCGCCGCTAAACTAAGTGGCCGTCAGTGGGGAGATCGAACTGGCCACTGACAAGCGCAGCGTCGCGCAGCCAGCACACCGGACCACTCCCGCTTGCGAGGGGAAGACCTCCGCGCGGCGCTCCTCGCACCACCGATGCGGCGGACCACCCCGCTACCGCGGGAGGACGGCACCGTCTGGCACTTCGCCAGCCGGAGCGCCGGACCACCCCGCTCGCGCGGGAAAGACACGCTCCTGCGCCGTAACGAGCGAATGGTCCTGGGACCACCCCTGCTTGCGTGGAGAAGGCTCGGTCTCGACCGGAGCGGTGGCCGCGGTCACCGGACCGCCCCTTTCCGCATCGGTTTGGTCAGGCCCTCTGCACGATGGTTCGAATCTTGAACCGACCTCCGCCTGACGGCTCCATGGTGAGGACGTAGACGCGTCCGGAGCGGTAGTCGATGCCCAGGACCTGGGTGACGGCGTGGTCGTGTCCGACGTGGCCGGCGAATCGCTCGGCCAAGCCGTTCGCTGTGGACTCGTGGGGAAGCCATCGCCCGCGACGGTGGTGAGTGGTCGTTCCTCGCACCGCGATCACACCGCTCGCGCCCTCGACATCCTCGATCGACAGCGCCGAAAACCCCGAGAACACCGCACTGACCAGCATCGCCATCTCAGTCACAAACGATCAGGGCACCCCCTGACCTGTCTCTGCCGGGGACCCGCCGCACCACCACCGGAAGTGCGCCAGAGCCGATCTCGAAACAGTCCCCCTGGTCAACGGAGGCGACGGGAGATGAGGTCGCGGGTGCTGGAGTTGAGTTGGGTGGCGACGAAGGTGTTGAGGCGTTCGGGGTCGGGCTCGACGCGGCGTGCTTCTTCGCGGTCTTCCCAGGTGTCGTAGTTGTTCGGGTCCGCAGCGGTGATGACGCCGATGCCGTGGGCTCGGGCTGCTTCGGCGACATCGGCGACCGCGTCTTCGAGGTGGCTGGCGTGGTCTGCGGGGACGTGGAGCAGGACGTAGGAATGGGTGGCGGAGCGGCGGTGGGCGAGGGCTTCGTAGACGGCTTGGACGTTGATGGCGTTGGCGGCTTTGACTTCGAAAGTGGCGACTTCGAGATACTTGCCGGGGACGTAGGCGAAGGTACGGACTTCGACGCTGACGATGTCGGGGCGAGACCACACGCCGCCGGTGGCACGGCGTCCCTGAAGGGCCGTGATCTCCACGGCGAGGGGGTCGCGCCGGTGGTCTTGGGCCCAGGCAGTGGCGATGACGTGCCGCATGGGTTCGTAGAGTGCGAGTTCCTTCTTGATGACGGCTTCGACCGTGGCGGCGGTCGTCTGCAGGTCGGCGGCGGTGTCGACGACTACGGCGATGGTGCGTTCCTCGACGGTGTCGTCGGTGACGACCCGGCGCACGACACCGCCGCGGCCCCGTCCGCGAACGATGAGTCCTGCGTCGACCAGGGTGTCGCGAGCTCGGAAGTAGCGGGTGCCGTCCCAGCCCAGTCGTCGTTGCAGAGTTGGATTGCTGATCGTGGCACCGTCGGGCGGAATCGCCGCGAACAGCGACTCCTGGTCGCCATGCAGTGCGGTCGGGTCGGCGGTCATTTCGGCGATGCTAGACGGGACGGGATGCAGTACTCGCCACACTTGTGGGATCGCGACCCTGCCGATGCCAGATTGTGGCTTGTGCGCCAGAAAGTCTGGCAACCGTCGGGCATCCGAGTCCTGTGATCCACGATCCGCGCACTGTGGCGCGCCGGATTGGCCCACTGCTTTACGGGAGGATCGGCGTCAGAGCGCCGAAACGCACTGAAAGTGCTCCGAACTGCAAGGATAATGCTGTCTAACATAAGTTGTACCTGTGCGGCGGGTTGTAGAATGGTGGCCTTGTCTTCTTGTGCTGCTTTGTGTTCCTCTCGACTGAATTTGGTGGATTCCACGCTGGTTGGCGGGGGGCAGGCGGAGTGGTTGCTGGTGGCAGGAGCCTGCCGGTCCGGGCGAGGGCTCAGCCGGTCTGCGGCCTTGATTCGGGCTTGACTCCGGTGCGGGCTCCAGCATGATCCCCAGGACTACTCCCGGCGAGGCTCCGGGTATGTATCGGCCCACGACAGGGGTGCCGGGCTGAACGCGCGCCAGGTGGCCAGGGCGTTGGCGTCGCCGCCGATCGCCACACTGATGCCGAACGGGACCACCCGGCCGAGCACGATGATCCCCTGCTTGGCGTCGTACTTGGTGATGAAGTTCTTGCCCAGCAGGCTGTTGAACTGGTGCAGCTCGCCGAGGCACTTTGCTGACGAGCTTGCAGCCCTTTGGCGAGCGGACAAATGATCAACCATCATTATAGATACAGTGTTGACTGAATGAATTTCCCTTCCGGCTTGGCCGAGACATCGTGGAGCTCGCCCCGAGGACCGGGAGTTCGACAGTCGAAAGTCCGATTTCGCTCAACCGTGTCAGGAGTCGACATGGAAGGGGGTGGCTGGTTGGTCGGGTTGGCCGGTGAGGAGGCGGTCGACGAGTGCGGTGACGAGGGTGCGGCATGGTGGTCGGTGAGCAGGCCGGGCAGGATGAGGCGCTCCATGATCACGATGCCCGAGGTCGACGCGTGGGCAAGGCCGCTCGACAGGTGACCGAGGCGCGCTGAGCGCGCAATCATGCGGTCAGCGCGAATACCTGCGGACACCTCTCAGTGTCCGAGCCGGGCCGCTCACCTCAATGACTGCTACGAACGGGGCGGCAGTCGACGTGGTGGAGGTTCCTGAGCAGCTTCATGAAGTCAGGTGGGGTGGTCGGCGATCCCTTCGGCTGCGGAAACCTGCGCCGGTCTGTGCAGCGGCCCGGTGTGGGCACAACGCAGCGGTGACATGTAGCTGCTCGTGCCGGTCAACCTAAGCTTCACGTCCCGTCCGCACGCGGACGGCGGTGGGATTCAGCCAGTATCCGAAGGTCGACGGCAAACAGCGCGTCGTCCACGAGCTCCCGTAGATCGCCGTCGACCCAGCCGTCGATTACAACCTCGTCGTCCTCATTGATCAGCAGCTCGGCGTCGGAGTTCACGGTGACGGCCAAGCGCGCGTTGATCGAGGCCCTGTAGGCGGTGGTGACGGCACCCAAGTTGTAGTCCGCGGCGTGCGCGGCGAGTTGGTCGATCACCAGCTCACGGAGCGAGGCACGACCGTCGAGGTCGGCGAAGGCGGCAAGGCTTCCCAACGATCGCATGGCCACAATACTCCCAAACGGGGCCCGTCACCCCATCGAGACACCCGGCTGGCAACACCCTGACGAGACCCACTCAGCGGCACCCTGTTCAACGCGGAAAGCATCGTGATCTTCCGTCCCTCGGCTGCTCGCCGAGGGACGTCCGTTCCGGACAGGTGGCCCAAGTCGACTCTGACTGCGGTGAGCCAGCCTGGTCGAGCCAGGGCAACACGAGCGGTTACTTGGATACGACTCTTGCTCGCGCAGGGAAGACATCAGCGACGCACGACGCCGCCAGAACTCTTCCGAACCACTCCTGCTCGCAGGGGAAGACTCGGGAAGCGGGTCGACCTGTGGGGCGAGGCCGGGAGCACCCCCGCTCGCGCGGGGAAGACCCAGCGGGTTCGTGCTCGCCACCACCGGCCTCCGGACCACCCCGCTCGAGCGTGGAAGACCGAGTGGAACTGGGAGCCGGTGGCGTTTGACAGCAGACCACCCCCGCTCGCGCGATGACGGCGCCTTCGGCCTTCGTCCAGCTCTCGATCGCCGGATACTCCTCGTCGAGCCGGTTGCTGCTCGTAGGCACGGCGGGCTGGCCGTTGCGGGGCCAAGCTGTGCCTGCGCAGCCACAATCTCACGCCCTTGTCGGCCGCACCGGTGTTCAGACGGGGAAAGCTCATGAGCCTGCGGATACCGCGCTGGGGTCCTGCAGGACTGAGTGCATCGGAGACCTTTGCACGGTGATGGTGTCGAGTCGTGCGTGATCCGGGAATCGATCATGGGTGGTGAAGTCGTGCCCGTGTGGTACACCGTCGGTCGGGGTACCGGATGTCGGCGGCAAAGGGAGGGAGAGGCGCTGTGGACGAGGACGTCTACTTGGAGTTGGCGGAAGGGTTGCTGAGTCCGGAGCGGGTGTATGCGCGTCAGGAGGCGATGTCGGGGACCTCGTTGATGCCCGCGCGATCAGGGGTCTACGCCTGGTACTTCGACGAGGTGCCGCCGGGTGTGCCGACCGAGAGGTGCCGGGTCGGCGGATTCGGGACGTTGTTGTATGTCGGGATCGCGCCGAAGGCGCCTCCGGTGAACGGTGCGCGGCCGAGCAGGCAGCATCTGCGCCAGCGGGTCGGCTACCACTTCGGCGGTAACGCCTATGGATCCACCCTGCGATTGACCCTCGGGTGCCACCTGGCCGAACGGTTGGGCATCGAATTGCGCCGGGTCGGCAGCGGCACGCGACTGACCTTCACCAAGGCGGGGGAGGCCAAGCTCAGCGAGTGGATGGGTGCTCACGCCCGTGTGGCGTTCGTCCTCGACGACGAACCGTGGAAGCTGGAACACGAGCTCATCAAACGCGAAGTTCTTCCGCTGAACATCGCCGACAACGTCCACAGTCCCTACTGTGTGTCACTACGCGCGCTACGCACCGAGCACAAGAAACGGGCACGCGCCCTACCCGTCACCTCCTGACCGGTCACCGACCGGAGTCTGAGGCGGCTGTTCGTCCGGGACGGGGTGGCGCCACGGACGCGTGAGGGTCGCGGGTGCCGCAGGTCGAGCGGAGCATGGCCAGGACCTGTCGTTGGTAGCCGATGCCCCGGGGGTGCCCAGGTAGTGGTCGTGAACGCGGTGGCCGCGTCGTTCGAGCAACTCATGGGCGGCCGGGTATGGCGAGGCAGGGGCGGACGAGGAAGGCGTGGATGTCGATGCCACCAGCCTCGGCCGACGGTGACGACTGATCGGCCACGACCGCCTCCCGGGCTGCGTCCCGCTCGCTCATCCTCTGGTCGTAGGGCTCCACGCGCGTGTCCAGATCGAGCAGGCCGTGGCGCGCCGACAGGATCAGCACCGCCACACTGCGCCCACGACGCCAGCCGGCTCGGCCTCCTCCTCGACCACAGCGAGGCGATACCGGAACATCGACCCGGTGTAGAGACTCGGCGCAGGGCTTGCCCGGGCAAGCTTCGCCGCTCCGCATGGGATCACAAACAGCGTTCTGGTCACGTCCACGCTCACCACGCCCCGGATACGCGGGTTCACGGGCTGGTCCACCTTCTACGCGGTCGCAAGCGATTCCGTGTTGACCGAAAGCGATCCCTACTGGTCGAGCGGTTGCCTCAGGAGTGGCGGGTGACGGCGCGGGTGATGGAGGCGGCCAAGCGGGTGATGGTCGCCGCGGTCGACGGGTCGGTCCCCGTCGTGCGGGCGTGTTGATCGGTCACGGTGTGGGCGAGGTCGTGCCAGGTGGTCCAGGCGCACACGTCGGGGATGCGGCCGGTCAGCTCGTCGAGCGGGTCGGGGTGGTGTGCGGGGGCGTGGACGGTGGGCAGGTGGAGCGCGATCGCGTCATGGATAGGCATGCGGCCGTGTCCGGCGACGGCTACGGGTGGCGGGGTGCCGAGAATGAGCAACAGCAGCGGTGTCCGGTCTCCGGCCTGTCGGGTGACGGCGAGGTATTCGCGGGCGAGCTGTTGTGGTCGGAAGGAGCTGCGTCCGACCTTCTTGGCCTCGACCAGGGCGTGGACGGTGGGGGTGGTGATGGCGGCGTCGGGTTGGACGATAAGCCGGTCGCCACGGGAGCTCCCGTCGGGGTTGAGGACGACTTCGTCGGGCAGGAACACGATCTCGGCGTCCTCGCTCTCCCGGGACAGGGCGCGGCGGGCGTGATCGGCTCCGTGGGCGTTGTCCAGCACGGCGCCGAGGAACGCGCGGCGTGGGAGGAAGTCCAGGGCGGTGAGGACCTCGGCGGTCAGGACGTTCTCGCGTCCGCGTCCGCCGTCGCGGTAGCCGCGGACCTTGGCGTCTTCCCAGGAGATCTCGTCGAGCAGGCGGCCCAGTACCGAGGTGTTGTCGTGGGCCTGCGGCTCCATCAGTCCTCCAGGGGGATGCGGGCTCGTCGACACACTGTCGGGCACTCGGGCGCTCTTGTATCGCGCGGCGTGCGCGAATCATCCCCGACCGCGGATGCCGCTCAGTCCGATACCAGCCGGTAACGACCGCGATCGACTCGTTCCAGGTCGTCGTAGGCGGTGACGGCGTGGTCGGGGGCGTTGCGGCACAGGCGCGAGGTGACCATGGTGCGGACGGTGCTCTCGGCGTAGCCGGTGCCCCGGCGGGCCATCTCGACGACGACCTCGGCCAGCGTGAAGGTCGACGCGCCGGATCGGGTCAACACGGCCTGGACCGAGTCGAGGATCTCCTCGCGCGCACCCTCCCGCATGGCGCGGGAACCCGGCCGGATCGGCGGCGTGTCGGTGTCGGCTGCCGTCTCGATTGCTTGCCACGCCGCCTGCACCGGAGGCAGCGGCCGCGTCGCCTCGGGATCGACTGCGGGCAGGTCCGCGTTCCGTTCGGTGGCGCGGGTCGACGTGGTAGATGGTCAGGCGCAGGGTGTCGTCGACGGGGATGACCGCGATGCGGGTCGCCGTGACGTGGTGCCGGACCAGGCCGGGGCCGATGATTTCCAGGGCCGTGGCGGGCAGTCCGGCGACGGCGGCAGGGCTGAGTGCCACCGTGTCGGTGTCCAGGTCGACTCCGTAGCGCCGCGCGGCACCGGCCATGTACCTGCGCAGACGGTCACTCTCAACGTAGACGAAGATCCGATCGACCTCGCCGGGATAGGTGGCCAGCCGGTAGAAGTCCTTGAGGACCTCGCCCAAGGCCATCGTCCACGCCGCGTTCACCTCGTTCGGCTCCCGGGGGAACTTCAACTCGATCAACGCCACCGGCAAAGGCCGCCCGACCAACAGATCGACCCGCGAACCCTTCAACACCGGGTGCGGCGCCTCGACCCGCAACATTGCGGCGTCCACACCGGCTGCTACCAGGGCTCGCGCGGCGGCGAACCGCACCACGTCCTCGGTGAGCAGCCCACCGAGCCCACGCTCCAGATGGCCCCGGAGTTCAGCGGCCACCGATGTCCACACTGCATCTGACCGCCACGAGCATGCCTGCGCCACGTGGTCTATGTCGTTCCGGATCGATGGATCATTAGCCGTCGGTCCGATACCTCTATACGCCGCTGTGCAGGAAGCTCAGGTAGGAATGCAACTAACGACGTGCCTCGAGAGCGCGGTGCGTGGATGTCCAAGTGTTGGATAGAATCACCCCCCCACTCGCGCGGGAAGACAGGTGCGTGAGTTGTTCGGCGGGCAGCTTGACCGGGCCACCCCGCTCGCGCGGAGAAGACGCACGCCAACCAGTCACGGGTTCGACCTGATGGGACCACCCCCGCACGCGCGGGGAAGACAACCACATCGTGCAGCCGTACGACTTAGACGACGTCTCATGTGGCGATCTTCGCCAGTCGTTTGAAGCAGGTCAGTGTTGCGGCGAGGGTGAGGAAGGCGCAGTAGTTGTCGGCGTGGCGTTCGTAGCGGATGGTCAGGCGGCGGTAGCCGGTGAGCCAGGAGATGGTGCGTTCGACGACCCAGCGGTGTCGGCCGAGGCGGTCGGAGGACTCGATGCCTTTGCGTGCGATGCGCGGGACGATGCCGCGTCGGCGTAACCATCGGCGGAGGTGGTCGATGTCGTAGGCCTTGTCGGCGTGGAGCTTCGTCGGGCGGAAGCGCCGTGGTCCGCGTCGGGACCGGATGCGCGGGATGGCCATGAGCATGGGCTTGAGTGCCTGGCTGTCGTGCAGGTTCGCCGCGGACACGCCTACGGCCGGCGGCAGACCGGCACGGTCGGACATCACGTGGATCTTCGAGCCGGGCTTGCCGCGGTCGACCGGGTTCGGGCCGGTCATGTCGCCCCTTTTTTCGCCCGGACCGAGGCGGCGTCCAGGATCGCCCGCGACCAGTCGACCTCCCCGCGCGAGCCGAGTTCGTCCAACACGGCCTGGTGCAACCGCCGCCACAACGCCGCCTCGGTCCACTGGGTGAACCGGCGGTGTGCGGTCGGCACGGTGACACCGAACGACGGCGGCAACTCCCGCCACCCGCATCCGCTGGTCAACACGTAGACGATCGCGGTGAACACCGCCCGGTCGTCCACCGGCGCCGTCCCGCCGCCCTGCGGCCGGGCAGCGAACTTCGGGAGCAACGGCTCGACCAACGCCCACAACTCATCGGGCACCAACCGCAACGACAACCGATCAACCACGATCCAAGATCATGACACGTCCATCAACGCCACGTGAGACGTGGTCTTAGCGATGGGACCAGCCCTGTTCGCGCGGGGAAGACGCACCGACCGTTCTGGCGACCGGGCCGACGTACGGACCACTCCCGTTCGTGCGGAGACTGGTCACCAGGATGTTCGAATCCTTACCGGTGGCGGACCATCCCCGCTCGCGCGGGAAGACGAGGCACCCGTCACGCCGGGTGCCGATGTGCAGGGACCACCCCCGCGCGCGCGGCAAAGACCGATTCCGTCTTCCGGTTCACAGGGTGCGCCACGACCACCTCCGCTCACGCAGGGAAACACTTCTTGACCAGCAATTTTACAACTGGTTTCAGAATGACTTGATCGGCGGATGTCGGCACTGTCGAGTCGTCGCACGCTGGAGTAGTGGCCGGGTCGGTTCTGTCTCCAGCCCGGTGATCCCCGGCCGGGGCGCAGGCAGATCCGACTTTTCCGCCGAGGTCAGTCCGGCGCCTGACCCGAGTCGGCCTGCTCCCGACGACGTCAGGTACAGGTCGTACGCCCATCGACCTCTAGATCATGGGCGACCTGGGCGACCATACGACCGGCGCGATCAGGTCGAGGACCTGGCGATGGAACTCCGGTGGGTAACTCCTGGGTATGCAGACCTCTTCCCGATCACATCAGCATGGCAGTCCAGGAGCACCGCTCCCCAAAATCCAGGACACATCAGTATTTGCTATGCCTCCTTGGCGTGTCTGCTCGGTGGCGCTGGGTGAGCTTCCTACACTGCGCGCTGTGGTCGGGTCCGTCGTTGCCTATGGAGCTGGAGTCGATGAGTCAAGCCAAGCTGGTCCGCGACAAGATCCCGCAGATCATCCGCGACACCGGTGAAATGCCAGAGGTGAGGACCGCAGAGGCCGACGAGTACCGAAGCCTGCTGCGGGCCAAGTTGGTGGAGGAGGTTGACGAATTCCTCGCGTCGAACGATCCCGAAGAGTTGGCCGACGTCCTGGAGGTACTGTCTGCGCTGGCAGTTGACCTCGGTGTCAATGAGGATGGTCTGCAGCAGCTCCGCGCCGCCAAGGCTCAGGAGCGGGGTGGTTTCTCCGATCGGGTGGTCTGGATCCGCAACTCGACGTCGACTGGCTGAGCCGTCTACTCCGACGGCTTGACGAGCAGCGCTTGCCCGGCAGTCGAGGACGTCGTCAACAGCGTCTGCTCCGAGGCGGGGCGCAACCCTGCCTGTCGACCGAGCGCGATGATCTCGTCGGTGGATATACCTTTCTGGAACGTGCCTTTGGCCTGGTCGGACCAGTAGCCGTCGTGATGGATCGGCCAGTTCGCGGAGGTGGCGCGAGGCGCGATGTCTGCTGGTGACCGCGTGACTACAAGGAGGAAGCCACCTGGGCGGACAAACCGGGCGGCGTCCTGCAGGGCCTCGATCCGCTGCCACGGGTTGGGTAGGACGTTGAGCACGAAGATGTTCGTGACAAGATCGTAGAGGCCATCTGGTTTGGTCGCCCGACCGAAGCCCGGATGCGGATCCCACCCATCGGCGGTCAGTCCTGCGCTCCGGTAATGGTCGACGTCACTGCCGCGTCCGCACCCGTAATCGAAGATGCTGCCGATTTCCATGTTCGGCACCAGCGTGTCCACGACGCTTCGGGCGAAGGGCGACGGGCGGCCGCGGTTCATTGCCGTTTTGTGTGGATGGTATTCTGCACGCGCGAATTCCGGCCGATCATCAGGCTCGGGCAACAGAGAGAACAAGGTATCTTTCTCATCCTCGTCTGCCGGAGGCAGCGTGACGGGTAGGTCCACGAGGATGGCGGAGTGATCGGTGAACGCCTGTGTGCCACTGCGGACGGAATGGTCGTAGCGAACCGACGTCACCGGGCGCAAGTGATCGGAGATGAGGGCGAGGTCGCAGCGAAAGCGGCTGTGAAGAGTCGCCGTCCGGCGTTCGATCGTGAACTCCGGGGCATCGGTGGCCGTGGAGTCGACCATGTCCGCTTCGGCTAGCAGTGCGGCGAACCGCTCACGCTCGGTGCTGCTATTGAAGTCGCTGGGGTGGCCGTTGCTAACGCCGTCGATGAGGCGCGGCGCAAGGTTGAAGTCGCCACATGCCAGCACGGGGCGCCTGTTCTCGGTGCCGACGAGTTTGCGCAGGATGTCCAGCTGATCCCGCCGAGAGGTGGTTGACCCGGAGTCGAGGTAGGCGTTGTAGACCACGAGCCAGGCTAGTTCGAGCCGCTGAGCGAAGTCGGCGGGGCGCGAGGCCCTGGGCACCTGGTACCGCTCGGCGCTCCAGCAGAACAGGTTGCCGTTGCCGTCCACGTGTCGGAAGCCCGGCAGGTCGACGGCGACGCGGGCGACCGGTTTCCACGGCTCCTGTGCGACCAGCACGTCTACCTGATTGTGCAGCAACCACCGGGTCAGGTGCGTCCGTGCCACCGGATTGCCGAGACGCTTGTTGAGGTTGATGGAAGCCAGGCGCACGGGCACTCCCGAGGTGGTCGTGTGATCACTGCTCTTATCGGTCGATCTCCGCATCGAATGCGTCCCAGAGAACGTTCAGCGGATGGGACGGCTCGTATCGTTCCCGCTCGCCCTTGCGGGCGAAGACACCGGTGACCAGTTCCAGCATCGGGTTGAAGTCGGCGGAGAACGAGACGATCCTCAGATTGGGGCCGCCTGGGAGGCGACCCTCGATCGCGGCCCGGCCGATTGACTCCGAGACGATCATGCATCCGAACGCCATTTCGTGCCGCAGCAGGGCCAGTCCGTAATAGATATCGTCAATGGTCGCCGCAATGGTCATCCTGTTGCGGAACTCCATACCGTACCAACGTTTGAGAAAATCAACTATCACGCCACCTGAAGGTATCAACAATGGCACTGATGGTAATCGGCCGACCCCGACTTCTGGCATCGCCAACTCCCGCCGAGGGAGGTTCGTCAACAGTACGAGCCCTTCACGATGCCACTCCAGAAAATCATACTGCTCCGGCACATCGGCGTATTCCCGAGACGAGGCGAATCCCCCACAGAGCAGATCGACAGCCTTCGCATCCAGGCGTGAGTACAGATCCTTCGTGCGCACATGCATGACTTTAAGTTCGGTCCCACGAGAGAGGAAATCACTGCTCACCCGCTGCCACACCCGACTCAGCAGGTCCAGCGTGAACTCCGTCGTGCCCACCGTGATCGTCTGTCCCAACCGGCGTCGACTGTCGTTGATCGAAGACTGCCAGCCCTTCAGGGTAATTCGGGCCAGATCGGCGAAGAGCTGCCCTGATGGAGTGAACAGGAACGGCTTCCCGCGCCCCTGCTTCACCACCAGCAACTCCCCGCACGCCTGCTGGAAGCTGCGGTTGAGCGTGTCTAACTGCTTTTGCACGCTGGATTGCTCCCGGTTCAAGATGCGGGCCGCATGCATGGCGGACCCGGTGTCCGCCACGAGCACCAGAGTGCGCAGTTGGTCGAGCGTGGTCTCCAACAGCCCTGGTCCCAACATCATGATGTCGTCAGGCTCAGGAGTGTTCACTGGTCCATCCCCTGTCGTCAACTCCCCACCGCCTCTCCGATTCGGTGATCAACTGTCCGGTGGCGCACTTGTGGTGTCCTGAATCGCAGTTACAACTGAAACTATCTTCAGATGTTCGATGGTACATCTAGACGTTCTGAAGTGAATCGGCGAACATCTAGTTGTTGCCTCTGTAGGTGTTCGAGGACGGTGAACCGCATGTTGACCGCAGGTCGTATCACTCAGCTGGTGGATGCCGGTGAGATCGCCTGGCGAGGCGAACTGCGGGGCGACGGCCTGCTGCTGCGCCTCGGCGCGTGTCTGCAGACGTTGAACTCGAACCGCTCCGTCGACCTGACGGACCAACGGAGCATTGACCGGCTCTACGGAGACCCCCGGACAGAGTGGGGCAGCCATGACTTGGCTCGCGGTGAAATGGTGCTCTGCCAGGTCCACCAGGAGTTGCGCCTAGGCCCGCGCAGCGCCGGCGCAATCGGTACGTTGTCCCACCTCGCGAGGGTCGGCCTGGCCACTCACGTCACCAGCCCATGGGTGCTACCTGGGTGGAACGGCTCCCTGACGTTGGAACTGCTCAACGTCGGCCCGGCCGACCTGCGCATCCACCAGGGCATGGCGGTGGCCAGGCTCGTGCTGTTCGCGGTAGACGGACCCGCATCGAGCGCCGATGCACATCGGTTCTACGGCGAAGGCAGCCACCTCGGCAGCCGCTACGCCGACGAGTTCCCCGCTCACGACTACCGGAGGTGACCGCGATGGATTGCGCCTTCTGCGTCGAGTTCGCCGACCCCGGCGAAACTAACCGGATCATTGTCGAGGAGGACGGCTGGGTGCTGCTGCCCACCATCGGCAGCTTCACGCCGGGTTACTGCCTATACATGCCCCTGGAACATGTGGACGCCGCCGCCGACCTGCCGGTCCAGGCACTGTCAAAGGCACAGGCAGCGGTCGAGGGGGTGCGGTCGCGCATCACCTCGGCCTTCGGACCCACGATCGTCGCCGAGCACGGGTCCCGCGACTGCGAACTCGGAGCGGGGTGCTGCACGCACTGTCACCTGCACCTGATCCCGGTCCCGATCACCGATGCCGTGACCACGGCCTATCGGGCTACGGGTGGTGACGCGACGGTGTTGTCGGGTTTGGCTGGCCTTCCCGCCGTCGCCACCGGTCCGTACCTGTACCTGTCACCGGAGCCGGGACAACACCTGTACTGGCCCGCGGACACGAGATTCGCTCGCCAATACGTGCGGCGCGTCTGCGCCAAACTGCATGGCTTGGCCGACCAATACGATTGGCGCGACCACCGGTTCGACGAGCATCAGCGCTATACGCTGGAAGTCCTGCGCGGGAACACCAGCACCGCGGCTGATCGCTGGCAGGCGACGTGTTGACGCGCGACGGCGGCTCCGGCTTGCTACATGCGCTCGACCGCACCTCCCTGACCGCCGCAGTGGCCGACCGACGCTGGCCCAAATGGTCGACCATGTGCCGCCTTCGGCTTCTGGGCAACCCAGTTCTCAACGGTGTCTGTGTGCCACCGGACGCCGGCTCCGCCGCGCTGCACACTGCGGTTACGTCACTCGCCGCGGCGACGGGAGCCACCGAACTGATGGTGCGCTCGGACGGCGGAACGGAGATCGGCTCCTACTACCAGGGCGGCAACAGCTTTCCACTCGATAGGGTGGAACCTCACGCAGCCGAGTTGATCGCGGCCGGGCGCGCGGTGATCCTGCTCGAACCAACGAACCGGTTCAGCAACCAACTCTCCGCACTACTGCGCATGGATCGGCCCACGCGCGAGGCGCCCGGGAAGTTCACGGCGGAGGTCCTCGGGCCCGGTTACGACGTCGGTGACCTGACGCGCGGCGGAATCCTGCCCCACGTCACCGTCTCGATCACCGATGTCTCGTGGCGTCGCTACCACAGACCGTGGTGGAGCGATCTCCGTGTCACACCGGACGCTTCCCCTGCGGCGATACGAGCCCGCCGCGAAGCGCGCTTGGAACGCCTTTCGAAGCACGTCCGCACAGTATCGGGAGATCGCTCCCAGGACAGTGGTGACAGCGCGTCATTCGCGCGTGATTGGCTTCGCTCGCACGGCTACCTCGATCTGTGGCGCGACTCGGACCCCACGACAAGGGCCGTGCGCTCAATGCCCGCCTGGTTCGCCGCAGCGTTCCTGATCGCCGCCACGCACGCCAACCGCGACTGGCGATGCCTTGCCACCTCGTTGTCGGATCTTGGTGGTGGCAGAGTCGTCTACTGGGACGTGGTCGACGGTGGTCACAAGTACACCGCACCGCCGCCCTCCGGGGGTGTCACGTGACAGATGAAGTCGTCTACCTCGACTATCAAGCCACCACCCCAGTCGACCTTCGCGTCCTGGAGGCGATGTCCCCCTACTGGACCCGGCTCTACGCCAACCCGGCGAGTTCGCATCGATTCGGCAGGCAGGCGGCCGAAGGCCTACAAGCCGCTCGACGGCAAGTCCGCACCGCTCTGGGCGCCGATCTCGACAGCGAGATCGTATTCACCTCGGGTGCCACGGAAGGCAATCACCTTGCCGTCGTCGGTGCCGTGGCCGGGAGCCGACACCCCGGCACCGACCACGTTGTCACAACCGCTGTCGAACACAAGTCAGTACTCGCGGCCTGTGACCGCCTCGCCGCTTCCGGACACACCGTTACCACCGTCGGCGTGGACGGTATGGGCATGGTTGATCCGCAGGACATCGCAACCGTAATCACTCCGCGCACGGTTCTGGTGTCGGTCATGCATGCCAACAACGAGGTCGGCACCGTGCAGCCCATAGCCGACATCGCGGCCATCACCCGAGACCGCGGCGTGTTGCTTCACGTCGACGCCGCCCAGTCCGTTGGTGCGCTGGACATCGACGTGAACGAGCTCGGGGCCGACCTCCTGACGGTATCGGGTCACAAGGTGTACGGCCCCAAGGGGATCGGAGCGCTCTATGTTCGTCGAGGCACGTCCCTTCGGCCCGAGTACGCCGGTAGCCAGGAGTACGGCAGGAGAGCCGGCACGGTCAACCTCGCCGGTGCCGTCGGTCTCGCCGAGGCGTTGCGCATATTGTCCGTCGAAAGGCGGACCGAGGCACATCGAATCGGAAGGCTGCGTGACACCCTCGTCGATCAACTGAGGAGCGGACTGCCGGACATCACCGTCAACGGCAGCGTCGAGCACCGCCTCCCGGGCAACACCAGCCTCACCATCTCAGGGATCGACGCGGACCGGCTCATCGACATCCTGCCGGAACTAGCTATCTCTACCGGATCGGCGTGCACCGGCGGACAGGCGGACCCGTCACATGTCCTCACCGCCATGGGCTTGGACGCGACCGCAGCCCGAGCCACCATCAGGTTGGGGGTGGGACGCCACACCCGCGACGAAGACGTCGAGTACGCCGCTCGTCGGATCACCACTGCCGTATCACGACTCCGCGCCGTCGTCTGACACGTCCGGTAGTCGTCCGCGCGACCAGAACCCGACCGGCGGTGCCCTAGGGATGATCCTCGGAAGGTCAATGGAGGCTCCATGTGCGATCTGCTGCCAGTCCCTCCAGGGGTTCCGGTTCCGCCTGGGTTCATCATCCCCGCCGGGGCGTATCGGCAGGACGGTGCCGGGCATCCGGGGCTCGGCGCGCAGTTGACCGCACTGGAGCGAGAATCGGGACGGACACTCGGTCAGGACGATTCGCCGCTCCTGGTGTCGGTGCGGCTCGAAGTCAGGTGTCCTGAGCCCATATCGGCGGAGCCCGTGGTGAACATCGGACTCGCCGATCACACGGTCGACGGGTTCGCTTCGTGGTCGGGAAGCCAATGGCCAGCCTGGTACGCGTACCAGCAGTTGCTCGTGACCTTTGGAGTAGGGGTCCTCGGTATCGATCGGGCGCTCTTCGACCACGAGATCGAAGCCCTGAAGTCTCGCCGCGGCGTGCCTGACGAGTCGGGATTGGCCCTCGCGGACCTCATGGACTTAGTGGAGACGTTCAAGCGCGTCACACGTGTCGCTTCGGGACAGGATTTCCCACAGGACCCTGTCGTGCAGTTGAGCATGGCGGTCCGCGCGTTCTTCGAGTCGTGTGGTGTCCTGCCTGATGACGACTCCGAGGACGACACTGTCGCCGTCATCGTGCATGAGGCCGTTTTCGGGGACCTCGATGCCGGTTCCTGTACCGGGTTCGCCTTCACCCGCGATCCGGATACCGGACAACCCGGAGTGGTCGGCCGGTACGTGTTGAAAGGTGGTGGCGATAAACTGGCGGCGGGTGTCAGCGCTGTCGCGCCGTTGAGCGGGCTGGACCTCGTGCGTTCCGGCCTGCACGGTGAACTGGCGGCCGTCGGGCGACTGCTGGAGGAGCGCTTTCGAGACCTGTGCGAGATCGAGTTCGTCGTCCAATGCGGGGAGCTGTGGGTGCTGCGGGTTCGCCCGGCGAAACGTGCGCCCGCAGCCGCGTTTCAGATCGTGGACGCGCTGTATGAAGAGAACTTGATCGACGCGGACGAGGTGTTGCGCCGCACGACCGGCGATCAACTCGCCCAGTTGATGTCGTCAGGGTTCAAGGACGACGTCCACGGCAGGCTCGTCACCACGGCGGTGGCTGTCTCTCCAGGGGTGGCAGTCGGGCACGTCGTGTTGGACAGTGTCACAGCCACGCAGTGGATCAAGGACGGGAAGCCGGTGATCCTCGTGCGACAGGATACCGACCCGGGCGACATGGAAGCCATGATGCGGTCGGAAGGCGTGTTGACGACTCACGGCGGACAGGCTTCACACGCCGCCGTGGTCGCCCGCAGCTTCGGCGTGACGTGTGTCTGCGGCGCGGCTGACCTGGTGATCGACGTCGAAGCGCGTCGGCTCCGCGCCCAGAGCGGGGTCGTGCTCAACGAGGGCGACCTCGTGTCGATCGACGGCGGAACGGGTGCGGTGTACGCCGGCGCGATGCCGATCGTTCCGTCTGCGGTGCGGGCGTACTTCGAGGGTGGTGTGGACGCGGAAGACGTGGGCGGCGACAACCTGGTGCGCTCGGTTCACCGGATCATGGAGATGGCAGACAGCCGACGAAGCCTGCGCGTGCTCGCGAACGTCGACGCACCTTCGGAGGCGGCGCGGGCACGCCACCTGGGTGCAGAGGGCATCGGATTGTGCCGAACGGAGCATATGTTCCTCGGTGAGCGCGCAGAACTCCTGCGGAGGGTCCTCCTGGCAGGCAAAGACGGTTATCGAGAGCGCTCGGAAGTGCTCGCAGAACTGCTGCGCCTGCAGCGAGCGGATTTCGTACGCCTGTTCGAGACGATGGACGGCCGCGCCGTCACTGTAAGATTGCTAGACCCTCCGCTGCACGAGTTCCTGCCGGATCGTACGGAACTGTCGGTGCGGGTCGCCGTCGCCGAGGTGCGTGGCGAAGCGGAGGAATACGATCGTCGGTTGCTGCGTGCGGTGCAGCGGTTGCACGAGCGGAACCCGATGCTTGGTTCGCGTGGCGTAAGGCTCGGGCTCGGCACACCCGAGGTATACGCGACGCAAGTCCGGGCCATTGCTGAGGCAGTTGCCTCGCGGCTTTCTGCGGGCGGGAATCCGGACGTGCGCATCATGATCCCCTTCGTCGGTTCCGTAGAAGAACTGGCACTCGTCAGGGAGCGGGCTGAAGCCGTGATGGACGAAGTGGCCGACGAGACGGGAACGATCGTGCCCAAGGTGGTGGGAACCATGATCGAGGTGCCCCGCTCGGCGCTGGTCGCAGGTGAACTGGCTGGCTGCGCGGACTTCTTTTCCTTCGGCACGAACGACCTCACCCAAGCCACCTGGGCCATGTCGAGGGATGACGCCGAAGCGTCTTACTTGGCCGACTACCGCAGCATTGGCCTGCTGACCGACTCGCCGTTCGAAACAATCGACCGTGCCGGTGTCGGCAGATTAATCGAAATCGCAGTGCGGGAAGGACGTTATGCCAAGGCGGATCTGGAGTTCGGCGTCTGCGGGGAGCACGGCGGTGACCCCTCCTCCATTCACTTCTTCCACGAGGTGGGTATGCACTACGTCTCGTGTCCACCGCTTCGCATTCCAGTTGCCCGTCTGGAAGCCGCTCGGGCTGTGGTGTTGATGGGGAATCGGGAAGAGATCCGTACGGCTGTCAGCAAACACCACAGCGTCGGAGCGTGCTGCACCAGGCAGAAGTTGTGAGTATCCGCCCTGCCCTGCACGCTAGCCAACCTGAAGAAGTCGGAACCGCTCGGCCGCCGGACTGAAGTTGGGACTACCCCGCTCGCGGGGAAGACTTGAGCAAGTCTCCGCCTTGGTGCGGAGTTCCAGACCGCCCCCCGCGCTCGCGGGGAAGACGGGGTGGCGAGGGCGATCCCATCACGGCCGTCCGGAGCACCCCTGTGCTCACAGGGAAAAGACATCACGTAGCCGGACAGCTGCGACGTGATCCGCGGACCACCCCCGCGCTCGCGGGGGAAGACACTTCCTGGCCAGCGACTTTACAGGTCGATTCGTGCTTTTTCATTCGGTTCGTTTCAGTTCTGGATGTCAGTGGCCGTTTCGAGCTACCGGGGTTGGGCGAGCCAGTGGCTGGTGATGCGGACGATGGACCAGCGGCCATAACCGCTGGTGATGGCGTAGTCGTTTGTAGTTGTGGACGCAGCGGCGGCGTTCGGTGATCCAGGCAATGTCCGCTCCACCACCACCTGCTGGGCAGCACAGTGAAGTACGGCAGATCTGGTATTGGACTACCTCCACCACCAGACGAAGTGTCCTGCGGGCCAAGTCGAGCAGGGTGCCGGTGTAGCCGCCGTCTGTCCACACCAACGCGACCCGCCCGCTAACGGTAGCGCCCATTCGCCGCAATAGGCTGCGCGCAGCGACCCGGCTCTACGTCGACGTCGATGGGGGCGTCACCAGCGCCACCAGCAGCAACCCCATCGCCTTCACGGCGGTGTGTCGCCTGCAGTTCAGGATCTTCCTCCCCGCGCCGAAGCCGCGTGGACCGGCCGACAGTCTCGGCGGCGCGCACCGACTGCGAGTCCATTACCGCCGCGGACAGCGGCGCCACGGCCGTCCACCAGGCGGACGCGGTCACACAACGCCTCAAGCAGTCGCTACGACGCATCGACCTTCTCCCAAGCAGCGAAGTGTTTGTAGACCGTCTGCCACGGCGGAAGTCCACAGGCAGTGCGCGCCACTTGATGCCGTTGTCGATCATGTACACGATGGCGTCCACGATGACGCGGTAGCGCTGCTTCTCTCACCGCCCCGGCCGGCCGGCATGTCGGATCGGGCAACAACGGGTCGAGCTTCACCCACTGGGCTGCGGTGGCATCAGTAGGATGGCGTCCCGCCTGCCGGATGGGTTGGTGGAAGGCGGCAAGCCGACAGCCTCGGGAACCCGCGATTATGCCGCCCGCAGGGGCCGGGCACGATAGCAACGGAACTCTTGGTGGAACGGCGCATGGACACCGTCCGATCTATCAGGAGTTGTCTCGTCTTCGCGCCAGAAGACTTCCGCCGTCTCCAGTTCGGAAACGGCTACTCGATGACGGGCGGGCCGTGTCCGCCTGTCGACGATCGAACGGGAGAAAAGTGACGGTGAACTGGAAGACCGGAAACGCCAACGAGGACGGTGCAGACACCCGCGGTTGGCTCGTGGGGCACTTCATCGACCCGTCGCAAGGCGTCCGCTCGCAGAAAGATGTGGAGGTCAAATGGTGTAACCATCCTGCCGGCGACAAGCGTGTCGAGTGGACTTCGGATGATCGACGGACGACTTTGACCATGTTGGTGCGGGGTTCCTTCCGTGTTGACACCACTGAAGGCACCTTCACTATGACTCGTTCCGGCGACTACGTCATGTGGGGCGTGGGCGTCGATCACTCATGGGAAGCACTCGAGGAGTCGACCGTTCTCACGGTCCGGTGGCCGTCGCAACCTGACTAGTGACGATCGGTAACTGCAGTAGGCCACCATCGCCTCCCCGGTGGCGCTGGTGAGTTGCGAGAAGCGCGCCAGAACTAAAAGTTCGACGTCGTAACAGAGTGCGGTGAGGTCCGGGTGTTGAAGAGGTTTGCTCGACCACCGAACCGTGGGAGAGATCCCACCTCCTTGCGGAGATGGAGGCGCATGGATGCACTCTATCAGCCAAGAGGGTGCCGCCGCATGTGTGGGAAGTTTCCCACTCCGGCGGGCCGGTTGCTCCTTGGAGCGTGCTTCCGGGGATGACGGTATGTCGCTGGATGAAAGAGAGGACTGCGCTCCGCAGTCCTGGGAAGTGAGTTAAGTCATACAGCTTCCCTGCGGCTCAGGCGAACATATTTCATTGGGTGAAACCCGAAGTTCAGCGCTTGGCTTTCCATGAGGCCGAAAAGCTCTGTGAGGCTTGCGGGATGAGGCTTCCGGTCAATGAAAAGTTGACTTACCTCGGTAGTTCGGGGTTAGTCTCGGCGGCGCGGTCTGAGGTGTCGGTGTCGTGGGGGTGTCATGGTTGAGGTTTTCGCTGTGGGGGAGCGGCCTTCGGTCCCGGCTGGCATGCGGTTCTCCGGCGTGGATGACGCGGTGATCGATGCGTTGAACTATCCGGCGGTGTTGCCAGGGAGGTCAAGGCGTCAGCTGCGTTCGGTCGACGTGCGTGACCTTGTTTCGCGTATCGACCACGCCGACTTGGGATTTGCCGTCGGGATACTTGATCATCGTGGCCGACTTGCCAGTCGCGGGATGTTCCGATTGCTCAACTGGCTTCCGGGGACCAGGTTGTCCGGTTCGGCAGGTCGGAACTATGTGGTGCTGAAGATCGTTCCCGATGGGCAATTGGTGATCGATCACCGGTTGCGCCTTCGGCTGCCTGCGGCGTTGCTGCGTTACTGCGGTATGGCGACCGGGTCTTCCGTCATGGTCGTAGCTGTACCGGATCACAATATGCTGATAATTCATCCGCCGCTGAACGTCATCAGCATGATCCGAGGGTTTCATGCCGAGCAATTTTTCGGAATGATGCGCAACCGAGAAGGAGTGGATGATCATGAGTGACGAGGTGGCGATAGCGGCGGCACTTCTTCAGAAATTGGGCGTTTCGCCGGAGCAACTGCTCGGACGTGAGGCCGGGAAGTCGTCGGTGCCGACTTTTGCGGAGTTCATACCGAAGGTGTCGGGTGTCGTTCCGGCCGGCACACGGAAGTTGTACACGACCTACTGGAACAAGATGCTCGCCGTGTGGGCCGACCGTCGTATCGACGAGATCGAACCCACGGACGTGAACTGGCTTGTGGAGCACGTGAAGGCCACGGCTGTGCAGCGTCGATCGGGCAGGGGAGGGCACAGCGCTGCCGAGCACGCCTTCGAGGCACTGAGGTGCCTGTACCGCCACGCGACCCGGAACCAGTTGATGGATCCATGGACTGTCCCGACCGATCACGTGCGCAAGCCCAAGCGTGTGAAGTCGAACCGGCGATCGTTGGACACCGGGTTGGTGGGGGAGATCGTGCAGGTCGCTTCCATGACCGGCAACGATCCCGGGTTGGACGCGTTGCTGTTGAGGTTCCACATCGAGACCGCGGCTCGGCGCGGTGGGGCGCTTGCGCTGCGGGTGCGAGACCTGGATCCCGACCAGTGCCTGGTGCAGTTGCGGGAGAAGGGCAATGTGCATCGTTGGCAGCCGGTGTCACCGACGTTGATGGCGCGGCTGCGGCAGCATGCTCGTGCGCGTGGTGCTCGTGATCCGGACAGTGCGGTGTTGCGCTACTCGGACGGCCGTCCTCTGACGTACCGCAGATACGACCACTTGTGGCAGCGCCTTGGCGAGCACATCGAGTCGGTGCGGACGCAGGGGATCACGATGCACTGGTTGCGGCATACGACCTTGACGTGGGTGGAGCGCAGCTTCGGGTACGCGGTCGCGCGGGCATACGCCGGGCATGCTGCGGCGACGACCAACCGGTACGGGGTGACCGCGACGTATGTGCGTGCGTCGATGAACGAGGTGGCCGAGGCGCTGTCGGCTTTGTCGGGTGAGCCGCATCCGCTGGTGCCGCAGGTCAGAGCGGAGGTGGAGCGATCTTCGGCGGGGTGAGGCGGTGGTTGTGCGGGGTAGGGCCGGGCCCGGCGTTGCGGGGTGCGGTATAGAGCATGACAGCGCTATTGAATGGAAGGTCATCGGTTGTCTGTGGGTTGACGTGTGTGGTCGCGGCCGAGGGTGCGCGCCGGTTGTCGCCTGCGAAGCAGGAGGTACTGCGTCTGCGGGTGGTTGCGACGCTGGAGTCCGGGCGGGTCGAGGGCTATGAGCAGGCTGCCGAGGTTTTCGGGGGTCTCCGTGCGGTCGGTGGGTGCCTGGTGACGCGCCCTTGCTGACAGCAGGGCCGGGACGGCCTGGTGGTGCGCCGGGGTCGTCGGCCGGGACCGGTCGAGCTGATCAGCGTGGAGGACCGGGCATGCTGTTCGCGGCGATGGCCGACTGCATCCCGAGGAGGTGTTGATCGGAGGCCCGTTGTGAACCCGTCAGACCGTGGTCGGGCTGACCCGACTGGTCGTCGGGGTCGACATGACCGAGCAGGACGTGGGTCTGTGGCTGCGTCGAGACGGGTTCATCCCGCGGTAACCGGCGTCGTGTCTACGAGCAGCAGCCCGCCGCGGTGCGCGCGTAGCTGGAGCGGGGGTATCCGGTGATCGAGACGCGGCGGAGGTCGAGGCTGCGGTGATCGCGTGGGTGGACCGGTGCGGGCTGCGCTCCGACGCCGCGCCGTCCGGCCGGTCTGGGGCGGTGTACTGAGACAGCTACGAGGTCTACGACATATTGTTGCGCATCGTCGACGGGCTGGCCGCGGTCTGTGCCGAGGAGCCCGCCGATCCACAGGAGGTGGGCCCTTGGACGGCGGGCCTGGCGGTCAGCCGTCCGGACGTGCAGACCGTACATATCTCGACGTTCATCGACGCGCTCGACGCCGCGGCGTTGGCGGCCTTCGAGCAGCGGTTGGCGGAACACCACAGGGTGCTGCCGGTGATCTCCGCCGACGACCACGAGCTCTATGAGCGGGGTGAAGGGCGGGAACGCATCCGGCAGATGCGGGAGTACTGCGTGCTCCGCCGCGAGTCCGGTGCGACGGGTTGGTCGACTTCTACGCCGAGGATCCTTCGGATCCGATGCGGACTGTGTCGATCGCCGAGATGCTCGCCAAGGCCAGCCGGGTTGAGGAAGCGGTGGAGGGTCCGGAGCGCGACGAGTCCCGTCCGTTGGCCGGTGTGGTTCCTTCGTTCGGCGTGGGCTTCTTCGTCGCATTCGATAGTGTCGGTGACGCGCTCGTGTGAGTCCTGCGGCGGAAGGGGTGCGGCGTGCCGGTGAAGCTGGCCGGGAGTCATCGGGCCGTGGTGCGTCATCGGGTGAACTTTTGGGCGCGTACCTCGCCGGGCGCCGCCTCGTTCGAGTACCGGGGTGCCGTGCCGTGGGAGGTGCAGCGTCCAGCAGACGGAGAACCCGTGGTGCGGCACCGGCTTCGGTGTGTCGTGTGCGCGCGTGAGTTGACGTTCGCTGTGCACAGTGTCGCGGCGACGGAGCGCAGGCGCGGGCGGTGGCGGTGGGGCGTGTGGGTAGGCGGTGCACTGGTGGCGCTCGGGTTGGTGGGCCTGGTTTCGGGGCGTCTCGGCCTTATGGCGGCGGGTGGCACGACGGCGGTCGTCGGGGTGCTGCTTGTGTGTTCGCGTGGGCTGGTGGCCTTACAGAGGCCGGGGTGATCGGTCACGGGAACGGCCTGCCCGGCGTGCTGCCCAAGCATGCCGTCTTTCTGGACCCGCCGCCCCCGTGACCCGGTGCGCTCCGGTCGGAGCCGGTGGGTGGCGCTCGGGGCGTAGTCGAACCAGCAGTCCTGGTCGCGGAGGACTTCGGCCTCCGGTTCGTACGTGAGTACCAGTCGGAAAGCTGGCCGCGACACCGCAGACCCCGGTGGACTTCCTCTTTTCAGACAACCCGGTCTCGTCCACCGCCGGTACGCCATCGCTGTCGGTCAGATGCTCCACGGCGTAGCCGCGGGCGTCGTCGACGTCCCACATCGCTGCGTTGAGAAGCGGCTGGTGCGCTCCATCAGGGTGGCCACTGCGTTGCGACCGCCCTTGCCGATGACGGTGGGTCGGACCGAGGCGCTGTGCCGGGTTGCTGTCGACCTGCCACCGGCGTCGGCGCGGATCAGCACCTTGTGTCCGACGCGTCCGCCTTTGGCGGTGAACGGCAACTGCCGCAACGCCTTCCGGGGCACGGTGATGTGGTCGGCGGCGGTGTTCGATCCGGCGTTGCCGGGCCGCAGCAGCAACGACAGTGGTTCGCCGGTGCCTGGCGTGCCGTGGTCGACGAACGAGCACAACGGGTGGAAACCGTAGCCAGGTTTGAACGTCGGGGCCGCGTTCTCTTTCTCGGAGTGCGCGGTGACCAGGGTCGCGTCCAGGTCGACGATCAACGGCTTGTCGGGGCCGATGCCGTGGTCGGGGGCGTGTCGGCCGGCCGCCTTCCACGCCGCCGCCCGTGCCCGCGTGCGGGCGGCGTCCACCGCGGCCAGGGCCTTGTCGCAGTCACGGGCGAGGGCATCGATCAGCCGCGACACCGTCGGGTCCGAGGCGACCGGGCCGAACAGGCCCGGTTCGGCACGCAGGGTCGCGATGTCGGCCAGGCAGTCACCGCCGACGGCCAACGCGATCGCCAGATCGGACACGATCTTGCCTGGGTCGTGGACCGCGGTCGGTGCCCGCCACCGACCCAACGCCGTCGACAGTGCCCGGCCCAGGTCTGTCTTGTGCACGGTCTCGACCAGCAACGTCGCGCCCGCCTGCGACACCACTCCCGTTCCGGCGGTGTCGACGGTCAACGACGGATACGACCGGGTACGCTTGCTCACCGGAAAGGTGCTCCTGAACTCGCACGGACAAGGCCCTAGACAAGCCATATCCTTGCAGCTCAGAGCACCTTTCTCTATGAGCTGGCCACTCTCACGCCAATCCCCGTGAAAGCAACGGGCTAGGCTCCTGGAAGGCCCTGGCCGAGGTGTTTTCCGGCTGAGCGAGACGACGCGGGGCCAAGTCCTCGGCGTGCCCCGGCACGTGCCGCCCGGCCGGAGGCGCACGTCGGCGGAGATGGACGACGTCCGCTTTCACCCCACAGGCCGTGGCCCGCCCGTCGGCGGCCATCTCAGGTCGTGGTCTTCGTGCCCGTGCCTTCCCGGCGGGGGCGGGCCTCGTGGACGCGGGAGTCGGGGTCGAAGCACATGAGGCAGGAGATGACCTGCCAGGGGGCGCCGGTGGCAAGCTGTGGCTGTGGAGCGCTGTCGGGAGCAACCGGCCGGCGCCTCCGTACATGTCACGCGGATGTTCCAGCGACAGGCGGACCCGGCATGCCCGGCAGCCGGCATGCCGGGTCCGCAACGGGTGTCAGCCGCAGCTGTGGTAGCCGTAGCCTGCCTGACGCCAGTCTCCCGAGCGGTCGAGGAAGGTGTACTTGCCCTCCGTGTTCCGGTTGATGCTGAAGGTGTGCCCCTTCCCCTTGTACTGGAGGGTCAGTCCCATGCCCGAGGCGGTGCTGCCGCCCACGTAAGTGAGATTCTTGGCGGCCCTGCCGAACGTCGCTCCACCAACGGTCGAGTCGGTCCCGAGGTTCCAGCGAGACTGCAATGACCAGGTCGCTCTGGCGGTGTTCCTGCCAAAAATCCCGTCAATCTTGTCCTTGGTGAAGGTCTCGCTCGTGCTGGTTCCGGCGTACGACACGTTCTCGGCCCATAGGATCTTCTGCCACAGGCAGGTGGCGTTGGAGCTCGCGTACGAGGTCCGTGAGAGGGGCCCCTCATCGTTCCAGTCGTCGGAGAAGTCTCCGTAGCCCCGCACCCATCCGTCCGACGGCTTGGCCGATGTGGGCGTGACGCAGACTCCCAGCGTCAATGCGGCCGCCGCGGCCGTGACGGCCGCGACCGCTCTCGTGTACTTCATGTTCCACCGTGTTCTTCTCATGAGTGATCTTCTCCGGTGCTTGGGTCAGTTGTATTGGGAGCGTTCAAGACGGCGTGCCTTGACCCGCCTTGAGGGGTGGGCCGGGTCTCCGACCGCCCCCGCTCCGCGGGTCCGCCCGAGGCCGGGCAGCGGGGACAGCCGTTCGACGACGTCGGCGAGGGCATTGCTGTCCGGCCCCGCCGCGATGTGGAAGTGGGACGGCTTCACAGGGCTGAGGTCACCGCCCCATACGACGGTGCCTTCGCAGTCCAGGAGGATGTCCCGCACGATCCGTTCGTGGTGGGGCCAGAGCCCTTCGGAGCCCCCGAGGGGGTAGGCGGCGGGGTGGAGGCACAGTGCGGTGCCGGAGAGGTAGTTCGACTCGTAGTCCGCAGCGATGGTCCGGTTGGTGGTGTGGCCGCTGATGCCGCCGCCCTGGCCGGTGTCGAGTGGTGCGATCTCGTAGTGCCAGCGTCGCGCGATGTGCAGGAGCACGGTTGCCACTGGGCCGTCACGCAAGTCCACGGAGGCTGTCGAGCCGTCCACCAGGTGGGTGCTGACGGCGTCGGGGGTGATGGGCCAGCCGTTCACGGATCTGTCCCGGGTCCACTTGGCGCTCTTCCCGTTCGATGCGGCGCCCGGGGCGGCGACAGCCGGGCCAGCGTGGGTGATCCAGGCGGCCATGGCGATGGCGGCCCCGGCGGCGAGGACTCCCCGGCGCGTGATGGTGCGGCTCATGCTATTCCCCTTCCATGCGGCGGGTGATGACGGTGTGCAGTCCGTCGACGAACGAGGCGAGCTGGTCCGAGGGAATCCGGTCCGGGTGCTGACTTTCGTCTTCGGGCAGGAAGAACCCCTTGCCCCAGTCGAATAGGGAGTTGAACTCGAAATCCAGCAGGATGTTCCGCACGGTCGCCCGGAACGCGCTGGGGCTGCCGCCGAACCGGTTCTCGTAGAAGTGGGTGAACCGCTTCGCCGAGCGGTTCGCTCCATCCCAGAAGTGATACGTGAACAGGGCGTCGGACAGCAGCCTGTCGTCCCCGTTGCCGCCGGACTCGCCGTCCAAGCCGTGCAGGTACTGGGAGATGTTGTAGGCATCGACATCGGCGATGAGATTGTCACTGCTGAACCGGGATTCCACCGTGGCAGATCCGACGACCTGGACACAGAAGTCCTCGCCGGACATCGAGCGGTGGTTCTCACGCCATTGCGTGTAGGCGTTGAGGATGTCCCCCGCCCATCCGCAGGCTTCTCCCACGGCCGCGTCGGTGCCGCTTCCGGGGGAGTCGTAGTGGCCCTCGGCGGCGGCGCCGAAGTGCGCGAGGGTGATGTGGTGGTTCGCCCGCGGATCGTAGTACTTGCGCATGTCGCCGGGCTTGATGCCCGCGGCCGCGCAGGCATCCAGGACCTCCTTCCAGATGTCGCCGAGGACGGCCCGCCATTTCCAGTCGTGGTAATTGGGTTCGGCCCAGCGCAGGAAGGCGAGAGTGTTGTCGATCACAGCGTGCCGGGGAGGTCCGTCGCCCATGGCGGAGATGGCGCCCTCGATGCGCTTCACGTGGTCGATGTAGTTCCGCAGGCCTTGGTCGCCAGTGCCCGTGGCGTCGAGGCGCCACGCGCCTTCGTCGCTGTTCTTCCGATGGATGTTGTGGTCGAGGCCGTAGCCGGCCTGGAACTGGTACTCGCGGATCTGGTTGAACGACCAGTTGTGCGGCATCGGGTAGCCGAGGTTCCCGGAGTAGCCCCAGGACATGCCCGAGACGAACGACCAGCGGGCGCCGGCCTCGCGGGAGACGCGCTCGCATACGTTGCGGGTGCCATAGACGCCGAAGATGTAGCGGGCGCCGCTCCGCTCAAGGGCCGTGCGGACACCGTGGAAGTAGGGCACGACGTTCGAGGTGATGTGGTGATCCTGGGCGTCGTAGTCCACGGCGAAGTAGATGCAGGAGCCGTGGGGGATGCCGTGTTCCCTGGCCTTGGAGTCCGCCTTGAGACCCTGCTCGTACCCCTTCGCGTAGGTGAAGTTGAACAGCTGGGTGCCGTTGTACTGGAACAGCGGGAAGAGCCCGAGACCGCCGTCGATGATGCCCTGTGCCTCGCCGAGCTTGAGCGCCTTGCCGAGGTAGTGCTCGTCGTCAGGGTCGAGGTGCTCGTCCAAGTACCGACCGATGAGCCTGTAGCCCTTGTTCTTGAGGGCTTGGGCGCGTTCTTTGCTCGTGTACGCGGCGGTGTCACAGCCTTCGGCGGCGCGGCTGGTGTCACCGCTGGAGACGAGCAACTGGGCCCAGGTCTGGAAGTTGTAGTTGTCGCCGCCGGTGGGGAGCTGGGAGAACGTCTGGAAGGTGCGCACCCAGGGCTCGGTGGCCTCCCAGAGATCTTCGTCGAGCACATTCTCGGGGTGGAAGTGGACGGCGCTGCCGTTGCTGTCCCAGGTGGGGGAGTTGAACCAGCAGGCGGCGCGGAACAGCACCCTCAGGTTGTAGGGCAGGTCGCTGCCGGTGCCCACGGTCTTCAGGGCCTGCTGCGTGCCGTCGCCGAAGTAGCCGTTGATGGTGGCCTTGTCCAGGCCGAGTTCGTACTGGACGGCCAGCATCAGCCCCTGCTGTACGTCGCGCGAGTAGTGGCCGTCGGTCGGCACCAGGTTCATGGCGGGGATGCGGGCTTGCTGGACGTAGCGCTGGTTGAGGTGCTGCTGGATGCGCTTGGTGGTGCCGTCGCCGCCGGGCACGGTACGGAACTGGTCCATGCGCAGTAGCGAACGGGTGACGCGGGCCCACAGGTCTGCGTCGAGGGGCTCTCGAAAGTCGAGACCGATGTCGTTGTAGAGCTGAGCGAGGGAGGTCGCGGCCCTCAAGTCCCATATGGCGGGATGCGCCGGGCCGTAGTAGCCCTTGCACCACAAGGCGGCGCTGTAGATGCGGACGATGTTCTGGTTGGTCTCCTGGTCGGGGAACAGGTAGCGCTGCCTCACCGCCGCAAGAGTGCCCGGCCCGAAGGTCTTGACGGTCGGGGAGATTCCCAGCTCGTGCTGGAGCCCTTGGGTGAGGCAGTCCACCGTCGCCCAGCCCGTACTGCCATCCTCCGGACACGGTACGTACCCGGGCGCGTCTGCGTAGGTCGCGTTGACCCACTGCTGGGCGGCTAGAATGTCGGGGTCCACTGACATGTACATCCTCCATGGTCCAAGTCCGTCGCCCAGCGCGATGGGCGGTGGGGAGGCGCGGGGAGCGGTCCGGTTGCGGCTCGGCTGCGGCTTCGGCGGGGTCAGGAACCGGCGGGAGGCCGGTGCCGGAGGCACCGGCCTCCCGCCTCCGACCCTCGCGGCGCGGGAGCCCTTGAGGGGACGCGGTTCCTCGACCCAGCGACGCTGCACGCCCGTTCACGGCGGCGCTGAAGGGGTTCACCCGTTCCGAGCCCGCCTCTGGCGTGCGCGGTCATCGCCGCGTTCGGAACGCCGGCGTGTCAGAGCCGGCTGCACTCGTCGGAGCCCATGGGGGTGACGGGCTTGTAGTACCAGCCGAGGGCGTTGCGTGTCTGCGGGCCGTAGCCGCCGTCCACTGAAATGCGCTCCCTCGCCTGGGCTCGCTTGAGCGCGTCACGTGTCCGCGGCCCGAAGTCCCCGTCCACATCCAGCGATTCGCCGTAGCACTTGTTGAGGGAAGTCTGCAGAGCCCTGACGCCGGCGCCGGACGACCCCAACTGCATCGAGCAGTTGAGACTCAGATAGGTGCCGTCGCTCCAGGCGGGTATGCGTGCCTCCCCGCGCCACTCGATGAAGCTCTTGGCGCTGGTGTAGGTCGAGTTGCAGCCGCTCGCGGCCGCGGCCGGCCCGGCGGTGCCTGCCACGGCAGCACCGGACAGCAGGGTCACCCCCACGGCGAGAGCCGCTCTGGTGCGGAGCATGCGGTTGGTCTTCATGGATGCCTTCTCCTGTCGTGTCGCGTCTGTCGTCTCTGCGTCGTCGCGGAACCGGGGAGCACCCCTCGCCCCCGGCGGGAGACGAGCTGGGGCAGTTCTTCCAGACGCTCGGCAATGCGGTCAACGTCGGCGGACGGCAATGGGACACAGGGACGCGAGGCTTGCTCCGACCTGCGACGATCCGGCGTGATGGGACGGGAACGGGATGGGGATTGACACGACGGCCCGTTATCGTCCCCGGTAACATCTGCCGGGGGGTGCGGAGCGGTACGGGAGGACGGAGACGAGTGGGGGGCGACGGCCAGGGAGAAGAGCTGGCCCGCGAACTGGGCGCGCTGAAGAACGGTTCGAGGCTCACCTTCGAAGCCCTCGCGGCCCGTACCGGCGTCAGCCGCTCCTCACTCCACCGGTACTGCACAGGCGCGGCCGTACCCACGGAGTTCGCCGTGGTGGAGCGCATCGCCAAGGTCTGCGGCGCCGACCGGGAGCGGTTGCTGGCCTTGCACGCCATCTGGGTGCGCGCGACCGAAGAGCCGTCACGGGCGACCGACCCGGTTCCGGTCCCCGATCCGACCGCCGCCTCCGTTGCCGTTCCGCCACCGACGGCGGGAACCGACAGGGAAGCCCATCCCCTGGCCCACGCACCGGAGCCCCCCGTCCTCGCCCCGTCCCCTGCCTCGGCACCGGAGCCGCACCTCTCCTCACCGGCCGAACGACGACGGTTCCGCAGGACGGCCACGTCCCTCGCCGCGCTCCTGACCGTTACGACGCTGATCACGGCGCCGCTGCTCTTATCCCCGAACACCGCCGAGCGGGGACTGCTGCTCTCCGAAGCCTGTCCGAGCTCGGTCGGACTGGGCCAGCAGAGCGAGTGCGTCAAGGAGGTCCAGCGCCTGCTGCGGTCCGCCGGCGCCGCCGGCACCGAAACCCACGGCCGCTACACGCACGACGTCCGCCGCCGGGTCCTGGCCTTCCAGGCTCTCGCCGGTGTGCCGCCCAACGGCGTGGTGGAGGAAGCCACCGCCCGAGCCCTCTACCGGGGCGGCGTCTCCCTGGCCACCTGGAGCCCCGACCAGGTCGTCCGGCACATCCGAGCGACCTTTTCCGAAGAACCGGAGCAAGCCGTACGGATCGCCGACTGCCGGTCGCTCCTCGATCCCCTGTACGTGATGTCCGACGGGAGCGCGTCCCGCACGTGGGGGGTCTTCCAGCTGACCGAGACACAGATCGGCCAGCTCGGCGGCACGCCCGCGCAGGCCATCAACCCCGCCTGGAACATCGAAGCGGCCCGACGCATCTGGTCGAGAACGCGGGACTTCTCCGCATGGCCGGATTGCCTGGTGTCCATCCCCTGACTGCCACAGGAAGGCGGGCACCCACCCGGGCTAGGGTTCCCCGAACGTCTGTACAGCGGACCGATCGGGGAGGAATGAAATGCCCGGGAAGCGGGTCGACGATTCTGTGCATGCTCTGGCAGAGGCACTGCGAGAGCTCAAGGAACGCACACCGCACAGCTACGACACACTCGCCTCCCGACTGAACGTCAGCCGTTCCGCACTGCACCGCTACTGCACCGGGAGGGCCGTACCGCCCGATTTCCAGGTCATCGAACTCCTGGCGAGGCAGGCGGAGGCCCAGGACCGGGAGATCTGCGAGCTGTACCGCAAGTGGGACCTGGCCAACGAGAGCCAGCCGGACATCAAGGACCCCGCGGCACAAGGGCGGGAAGGCCCCGCCACCACAGACGAGGCGGCGCAGCCCCACGAACAGGAGCCCCACACCCAGGAGCCACGCGCCGACGCGCCCACCGACGCCGCCCCGACCGCTCCGCTCCTCACCGCCGAGGAGGAGGAGCCTCTGCCGGCCGCCCCTCCCCCGGTCATGGAGCTGTGGCGCCGAGGCCCCTGGATCTCGGCGGGCCTGGCCGTGGCCGTACTGCTCACCGCCGTGATCACCTGGAACGTCCGTGGAATGGTCGACGCCGGAGAGCAGCGGGCCGCACCGCCCCCTGCCGCGGCCTCCGCCACCGAACGTCCCGGGTCCGGCCGAAAGTTGTTCGGGCCCGAGTGCGGCAGTCCCATCACCATGGGGCAGCACGACGACTGCGTGGTCGAGGTCCAGGAACTCCTCGTCGACCACGGCGCGAAGATGGCAGTGGACGGCCAGTTCGGCCCGGAAACGCTCCGCAGGGTCACGGCCTTCCAGGCTCTGGCCGGCCTGGACGCTGACGGACTGGTAAACCCCCGGACGAAGGAGGCCCTCTACACCTCCGACGTCACCATGACCACCTGGGCCCCGGAGAAGGTCACCGCACGCATCCACGAGGTGTTCGCCGAGGCACCCGAGCTGGCCGTACGCATAGCCGACTGCCAGTCGTTCCTGGACCCCCTGCACGTCCTGCCCAACACCGACGGCAGCCGGAACTGGGGCGTGTTCCAGATATCCGACGCCAGGCTGCGCGACCTGCGCGGCACACCCCGGGACGCGTTGGACCCGGAGTGGAACATCCAAGCGGCACACCGGCTCTGGGCCCAAAACAAGGACTTCAGCGACTGGCCGAATTGCCTGGCCGCAGCCCAGAAACCGAAGTGACAGCCCAGCCCCGGGCATCCGGCTAAGAGGTCCTCACACGGGCGTCTTCTCCCTCGGCCAGAGCGGTCGTTGGACGAGGCGCCTTCACAGACACCAGGACGGGTGGCCAGCCCCTGATCGAGGGGCGAAGTCGCAGCACCCGTTGATCCTCGATCTGGACGCCACCCTGCTCGACGCGCACTCCGAGAAGCAGAACGCCGCACCGACGTTCAAGAGAGGGTTCGGGTTCCATCCGTTGTGCTCGTTCGTGGACCACGGGACCGAAGGCACCGTGGTTCGACGCGCAGGGTCGCGATGTCGGCCAGGCAGTCACCGCCCACGGCCAACGCGATCGCCAGATCGCATACGATCTTCCCGGGATCGTGGATCGCTGTCGGTGCCCGCCACCGGCCCAACGCCGCCTGCGACACCACCCCCGTCCCGGCGGTGTCGACGGTCAACGACGGATAGAACCCGGTAGACTCGCCCACCAGAAAGGTGTTCCTGAACTCGCGCTGATACGGCCCTCGCGACAAGCCATATTCTTGCAGCTCAGAGCACCTTTCTCCATCGTTTGGCCACTCTCGTGCCAATCTCCGGTGAAAGCAGCGGGCTGGTGCTCGTCGAGGATGCCGCTCAGCCAAAGTTTGTAGTCGTCGCGCAGGACCAGGTCGAACGCCGACCGGCGGGTGTCGGAGTGGTCGATCTTGTTGATCAGGTCCTGGTAGCCGTTCCACTGGTCGGTGACACGCGGCTTGACCCACATCTCGACGGTCATCGTGCCGTCGACGGTCAGTCCGTCGCCGGGGATTTCCACGCGGCCTCCGGCGGCGTCGTTGTCGTCGGGCAGGGCGCCGGGCTGCTTGCGGTTGACCGTGCCCGAGTAGACGCCGTTGCGGTTGTTGCCGGAGACGTCCTTCGCGGTGGTGTCGCCATCGCCCAGCGAACCGCCGACGGACGCGACATCGTGTCCGCTGTGACCCGCTCGCAGTCCGGCACGATCATCGACGAAACGCTCGGCGGCGTCGACGCCCGGCCCGGCGCATCGAATTACGTCTACGACGCGGCGGGTCGCCTGACCGAGGCGTGGGTGGCGGGCCACCACTACACCTACGACTTCACCTCACCCGCCTCGTCCACCTGCCCGACCGGCAGCGCGTCCAACGCCGGTGCCAACACCAACCGCGTCAGACTGCTGGACCGGACCTCCGCCGGGACCGCGGAGACCGCCTACTGCTACGACACGGCGGACCGACTACTGGCCACCACCGGCGCGACAGCCGTAACAGGCATCGAGTACGACAACCACGGCAACACCACCCGGTTCACCAACGCCGGCAGCACAACCAACCTCGAATGGGACGGGGCAGGTCGCAACACCGCCGCCCGCACCCCCGGAGCGGAACCGGCCGACATCGCCTACACCCGGGACGCCACCGACCGCATCGTTAGCGCCAAGAACGTCCTGACCAGGTCCATCGCCCTGCCCGGCGGCGTACTGCTCATCGTGACCGGCACCGGCCGCTCGTTCGACCGCCCGACCGTGCGCGGTGACCTCAGCCTGACCACCGACACCGCCGGCAACCAGGCCGGCCCGTTGCGGACCTACAGCTCCTACGGCGAACCCCTCACCACCGACGGGACCGTCGACCCGGACGCCGTGCCGGACAACCAGCCCGGCCAGATGGATTACGGCTGGCTCGGCCAGCACCAGCGCCCCTACGAGCATGCCGTGGCACTGTCGCTCGTGCAGATGGGCGCCCGCCCCTACAGCCCGCTGCTCGGCCGCTTCCTGTCGGTGGACCCTGTCGACGGCCGCAGCGCCAAGGACTACGACTACGACTACGACTACGTCACCGCTAACCCGATCAACGCCAACGACCTCGACGGTCGCGTCGACTGGGGCGGCTTCTTCAAGAAGGCCCTCACCGTCGCGTCCGTGGCGGTCGCCGTGGGCTGCGTGGTCGCCAGCGCAGGCGCGTGCCTGGTCGCAGGTGCCGTGCTTCTCGGTGCCCAAACGGCTCACGAGTGGGGGACGACCGGTCGCGTCGACATGAAGAACTTCGCCCTCAACGCCGCGTTCACCGCGATCGGCGGCGGAGCGGGCCGAGCGATGTCCTCCAGTTGGTTCGCCAAGAGTGTGGTTCGCACACCCCAGAAGCACGGTCGGCACTGGAAGGCCCGCGTCCGCCATACCCTCCCGGTGAACTGGCGCGCAACGGCCCGCAACTGGGGAAACAACGCACACGTCAACACCTTCCAGATCGCTGCCATCCAATCGTGGGACGCCTACCGCACCAAGGCCATGAGGGCGGTATGAAACCAGACCTGGGCGACACCGTCACCGTCATCCGGCGCCGCACCGACGTGATCTTCGGATCCGTGATGGCCGCTGTCGCGTTCGCCATTGCCATCTTCATCGTGGTCAGCCCGAGTCCGCACCCGGACAGCACCTACGCCGATCGTTTGACGGCTCTGGTGATCAATGTCTGCGTAGTGTGGCCCGGACTGCTCGCCACAATCCATCCAAGGGCCGAGGTGAGGCAGCGCGGGCTTGTTGTCGTCAACTGGTTCACCAAGAGTTGGGTGCCATGGTCCTCAGTCGATTCGGTGGTGGTGGATGATCGGCTCGCGGTGCTTCTGCGCAACGGGCGCCGGATCAACATCGCCGCTGGCGCGACCTCGCTGGCCAGTTCGGTCACTGGCTATCGAATGCAGGAGAGCATGAAGCGCCGGATCGAAAAAGCCCGTCAAGACAACCCGGATGCAGACGATCAAGTGCTCACCAGGCTGGACGTGTGGCCGCTCCATTTTCTCGCGACTTGGGCTGTACTGCTCACGATCGGCTGGTTGGTAGGGGGGTAGCTATGCCCGTGCACCGCTACGACCTGGCCGCCGGCCGGACCTGGGCGATCAACCGGCGGCGGGCCAACTGCTGGAGTACTTCCCGCCCTGGAACGGGCCTCACGGACCGCCGCCCTGGGCATGCCAGGTCGCGATGTTCTCACTTTCTGTACGAGCCGCTCTGTGCCACCGTCATGGCGAGGCTCCTGGTGGCCGGATTGCCGGCAAAGGTCGGATGGCCACCAGGAGCTTCCCTTCGATCATGTCGACGCGGTTCGGGGCGTGTGATCAACGCGGTTCGGCAGTGTGGCGCAGGGCGGTGGCACAGCATGCCGGTCGCGCCGTCCTGCACGATCGCACCCGCCAGGCACAAGCAGGCGACGACTCCGCACTTCCGCGACGCTGCACCCAAGCACGGTGTCTCGCCGCAAGCAGGTCTCATGGATGCCGGAACGCCGCTGTCGTGCGTGCCTGCCGGCAATGGTTCGGCAGTGTGGTGGGCGGAGGTCGGTCAGCCGGTGAAGGTGATTGTCAGAGGGCCGCTGACGGTGTCGACTCCGGTGGTCAGGCAGGCCAGGGGATCGGGGTTCACGAAGACGACCGTCGCACGAACCGGGCGCCCGCGAACAGGCCAGTCGTCACGGTTCCCCGCGTGGCGACGATCGTCTGCCCCAGGGCGCGGGTGGCGATGGTGTCGCCAGTGGTGGTGCTGGTGGCACCGCTGTTCCAGATGATCTGCTGGGTGACGGTGGATGGGCCGCTGAGCACGCAGCTGGCCTGTGCTGTGGTGGTGACGGCCGCGGTTCCGGCCGTCACCGGCCCGCCGGTACAACCGCTGTAGGTCACGTCCGCGTCGATGTCGGTCATCTGCATGCTCAAGGTGAGCGGTGGGTTGTAGGTCTGAGTGGATTGGCCCACACAGGTCACGAGGGTGGTTGCGGCCTGCGCGGGCACCGGAAATTCCGCCGCCGCGACGAGCATAACCGCAATGGTCAAGAGTCTGCGAAGCATCGATTTCTCTCCAATTCGGACATGGCGCCTCTGTCTGTAGTCGGTCCATTGGACCCGCTGAACCGGAATTCGACACGGACCGCATGGACTACCGTTATACGCTTGACCGTCACTGTGCGTAGAAAATAGGGCAGGCCGAACTTGCCGACCATCAGGCCGATCGCCAGCACCACGCCGACGACCTGCCCGGCCAGTCCGACCAGCATGGGGATCGGGGTGTTCCGGACGCCGTTGAAGTACGAGGCCGGCCGTGTTCAGCACCATCACCGCGCCGAAGCGGGTCGACCACTCCAGGAAGACCGCCACCTACGCGACGACTTCCGGGGGCAGGTCGCTCAACTCTGGGATGCGCACGACCAACGGTGTGGCGGCGAGTAGCACTACGGCCACGAACAGCCCCAGCATGACGCCGATCGCGCCCTCGTCGAACCCGCCCGGCCGATCCCCCTGCCGTGCGCCTGGGCCACGTACGACGCGGGTGATGCCGACGATCCCGGTGGCGAGCATGATGATCGTCATACCGGTGAACACCGCCGGCCCGGACGCGGCGAGCGTCGTCTCGGAGTACCGGGCCAGGCAGATCCGGTCGACGAGCATCGTCACCAGGTCGCCGATCATCCTGAACATCAACGGGAGGGAGACCTTGACCACCTCGCGCGCGGTGACGAGGTCGAGGAGCGAGCGCCGACCCGACCCCCGCGCACCCGCCGGCCCGGACGAGTTCACGCGTGGTCGCCGGAGGGTGTGCACGCTTTCCAGCAGGGCTTCCCGGGAGGTCAGGTCGAACGGCAGGCTCTCGCCCACCTCTGAAATAGCGCTCAAATGGCATCGCGGAGCATCAACAGAAGCCGACCAGCATCCAATAACCCGTTACTACGTGCGCCAACCGGCTTGAGCGTCATGGCGGACCGCGAAGCCCCGTGCCACAATCGGAACGGCCCAGTCCCGGCCCCGCGGTGGCTGGGCCTCAAGCCCTTGAGCCGCCGCCGGATCCGGCGCGGCAAACGACACGTCGAGTTCCTGGACCTTCTCAAGGCTTTGCCCACCAGGGTGGCCTGAGCGGAAGCTGTACACCGTGGCCCGCAACTTCTCGCCGCATTGCCGCACCGCAGTCCTGGGCTTGGCCGTCGATGACGCCGCCGAGCTGGTGTTCCTGCCGACCTACCCCAGATGGTCGACTGGATCGAGGCCGAGTCCACCGCCCTGCTCTACTTCGTCCTCAACGCACCGACCACCGCACCCGTGCCGGGCGGAACGCAACCATCACGACCTACATCCGCCGGCGCAACGCGCGAGCCGACCCAGGACCGGCTTCGTCACCGACTCACGCATCCGAACCTGGACCGATACCTGGCCAAGGTTGCGTGACACAGCCCTGGCCGCATACCCCCTCGTCGAGGCACGGCGCTGCGATTCAGCGCAGAATTCCTGTCATTCCATAAGCGGATTGATCAGTCTGGGAGCGTGATGCGGAAGGCGTACAGTCGGGTGATCTGGACGCTGTTGGAGTTGTCGTCGGTGACTAGGTACAGCAAGCGGGTGCCCTTCTCCGGGCCAGTGGTCTCCTCGGGACCGACAGCCATGCCTTCGACGTTGCCGAGCAGGGGGTTCGGCTGCGGCTCCTTGACGGCGACCTGGCCGGGGCTGCCCGCCGGGCAGTCCGCGAGGTCGAACAGGAGCGTGCGAGGCGAGAACACGTCGGCGGTGTTGTCGGAGAGTGTGGGGTCGTCGGTGACGTCCTCGGTGTCGGCGAGCCTGACGTCGTAGACCCGGACGGCGTTGCCGAGCCCTTCCACGTACTGCCGTTCCAGCGCGAGCAGCCGATCCCGCTCGACGAAGGCGAGCTCGGTCAGGTAGAGCCCCGCGTCGGTCTCGTAGGCGTACTGGCGGTCCGGCGTGTACGTGCCGCCCGGTTCACCGAGGTAACGCTGTATTCTCAACCGGTTGCGACCTCGCTGGTCGCCATCGCCGTTGAGCGGCGCCTCCCAGCCCGCGTAGAGGTGGTCGCCCTCGGGTGTCGCCGTCAGGGCCTCGATGGTGCGGCCGTTCTGCGCGTCGCCGACAGGCGGGTTCCGCAGCACGGTCGGCACGACGACGGGCTCCCCGACCTCGCGGCCGTTGCTGATCTGGAAGCGGCGGATCGTCGGGCCGTCCTCCGAGCTCACGAGCATCGTTCCGGTGCCGTGCTCGATCACCAGGCCCTCGCCGTCGATACCTCCGGTGTACGGCGCCCCGTCGGGGTCGCGCAGCGTTCGGCCGATGCCGATGGAGACCTCCAGCCGCTGCGGGTTCTCCAGAGTCAGAGGGAAGACCCGACCAGGTTCGTTGTCCGCGAGGACGAGCACGCTCGACCGGCCGGTGAACGCCAGCGCCGACAACCCGGTCACCCGCTCGCCGCTCACCTCGACCTTGTCGAGCTGGTCCGAATAGCTGAGCAGGGTGGCGTTGGGGGAGCACTGACCGCCGGCGGGGACCGGAGCCGCCGCACGGAGCCCGCGCCACCAGTCGACGCCGAGCTGTGCGGCGAACCCCGCGGCAGCCGCCACTACCACCACCGTGGCGAGTCCCAGCCTGCGCAGGACGCGCTGCCGACGCGTCCGCGGCGCGGGGACCGTGACCTCGGAAACCGGCTTTTCCTGTCGCGCGAGGTTGTGCGCGAAGTGAAGGTCGCCGACCTGGTTCTGGTCCTGCTCCTGCGGTTCCGGCCGGTTGTCCCTCTTCAGCCGCCTTCGCACCTCCCGGAAGACCGCGCCGAGGCTGATCATAAGCCCGGTTCCCTCGGGGATGCCGCGCCCGAGGACGTCCACCAGTTCTCCGGTGAACACTGTGCACACGTCGGCGCTCGGCGCGAGCGCTTTGCGGTTGGGCGCTGCGGAGCACATCAGGTACGAGCCCCGGACGTCTTCGACGCCGGCGTCGGCGCGGATGTCGTCCGTGGCCGCAGACATGCCGCCGTCGATCACGACGCCGCTGTAGCAGCAGTCGAGGATCACGACCACGCGCCGAGCCTGGCGGCTCTGGGTTATCGCCTGCTTGATGGCTTTGTAGCGGACAGCGCTTTCCGGCTGACCGGGCACGGAGTTCGGCAGGGCGAGGTACAGCTCGTTCTCCAGGAGGTCCTTCAGCCCGTGCCCCGAGTAGTAGACGATCAGGGTGTCGGTGGCCAGCTCGGACATTTCACGGATCGGCTGGACCAGCTCGGTGGGGGTTCGCGGGTTGTGGACCTTCCGGATGCGGCCGGTCTTGACGCCCCAGATGTTCTCGTCGGTCAGCACGTCGTGTAGCTGCTCGACGTTGTTGTACACCGCGCGCAGCGACGGCAGTTCCTGGTCGTAGTAGGTGTCCACGCCAATGAGCACGCAGGCGGAGTTGTCCGGGTCGATCCGCCCGATGGGACCGGCACCGACCGCTCTTGCGCCGTCCGTTCCCGGCCGCGCCTCCTCCGGCCCACACAACGCCTCGGAGACCGCCCGGGTGGGTTCCCGGTGTTCGTCGGAGACGACGAGCCGGACGCTCGTCGGACGTTTCAGCTGGTCGCGCCAGGCCCGGATGGCGACCGCCAACTGTCCCAGGGCCGCCGCTGTGGCCACCATGGCCAGCACGACCTCGGTTGCGCCCATTTCACCCGGTCGCACCGGCTCCCGCTGGATCGACACGCGGGCGTCTTCCCTGAGCTCCGGGTTGTCGGCGAGATGGCGGTACAGCGTCCGCAGGTCGTCGTGGGAACCACTGCTGACCTCACCCGCCTCGAACCGTAACTCGATTTCCATCTTCTCCCCAGGCAAAGCCGCATAACGGCAGGCAACGGATTCCCGGATCGACGCTCACTATGGCACAGACCGGCGAACCGATCTCGCGATCGCGGCACTGTGGAGAAGCCGTGGCAGTCCTCCGTGACGGCGGCTCGAGCGACGACCGCCGGGGCGACGGGTGCACCGCTGGTGAGTCCTGGGCCCGACCGCTCCGCTGACGAGGCGGTCCGCCGCGGCTACGAGGCACTCTTCGACCACGACGGCGCAGTGGTCCGGTTGGCTGACTTGGAGCACATCTTCCGGAGCCCGCGAAACCCCGATGTCGTACTCGTCGTCGTTCTCGAATCCGCAGCCCGACAGCTCCACCGAACCGCCCGGGTCGAGCATCGCGTCGACCGCGGTGGCGCGACGGCGTCGACGTACTCGCGAACCGCCGTCTCCGGGGCGTCGTCGTTGAACCGCGAGACGGGGACCCAGCCGGTGATCAGCGCCGCGTTGGCGGACAGACCCGGGATCCTGGCGATGCGTTCCCACCGGCGCGGTGTGCCCGGCCGGGCAGTCCGACCCGATCCGGTTGATCGGTCGGACCGGTCGTTACGTCAGGCACGACGGTCCGCGGGACCGCGCGGTTCCAGTCGGCGGGGAGCGATACGGGAGGGAGTGTCAGCGCCGGGATCCGGCTGACCGGTGGGTCCGGCCTCGACCACTCCCCAGGAAGGCCTTGTCCTTCGCCATGCCGAACCGCTGCTCCTTGCGGTCGTGCGCCGATTGCGGTTCCGCCTCGCCTTGACATGCCGTGGCCTCCCCGGAGGTGCCTGCCTGGCGCGGCTGACGAGCGGCTGGTCGATGGGAGAGCGGGTGTTCAGTTGCCGTCCGCCGAGGGTGCCGGGCATCGTGTCGTCCTCGTGGCGCCCGGAGCGTGTCGAGGTAGTCGCGGATGATCCGCTGGGCGCAGCCGGGCGTGTCGATGCTTGCGGAATGGCCGTTCTGGTCGACGGTGAGCAGTGCCGCCTTGCCGCCGAGTTGTCGCTTCACCGACTCGGCCCACGCGACGGGGGTGGCGATGTCACCGGTGTTGCCGACCAGCAGCGTGGGATGTGTGCTCCTGGACGTGACGGGTGTGCCCGATCCGCGGACCGGACCCGGCCAGCCCACGCATGCGGCGGTGTACTGGTGGGCGTTGACGTTGTACCCGACGGTGGGGGCGACCCGGCGGGTGGCGGCCAGGTCGTCGGCGGCGTCGTCCGCGCCCCGGATCGCCAGCGGGAAGTCCTGGCACACGATCGGATCGGTATAGGGGAACCTCTCCGTTACCTCCGCGGTGTCACCCGGCGCGCCGGTGGAAGGTACCGGGTTCTCGCCCTGCGCGAGCTGGAGCAGCTGCCGGGCGAACGATGCCATGCGGTTCCCGCTCACCTCGATCTCGAAGAGGTAGGTCACCGCGGCCGCTTGCCACGGCCTGCCGTAGAAGTCGCCGGGGATGACACCGGTGTCGGCGTTGATCTGCGCGCGCCGGAGAGCCTCGACCGGGTCCTGGCCCTGGAGCGCGCAGGTGGTCGTGGAGGCGCACCAGCGGGTAAACGCCGCAAAGAGGGTCTCGCTCGCGGCGGCTGCGGTCGTGACGAACTCCCGGCGGCTCAAGGTGGGGTCTATCATCCCTTCCAGGATCGAGGCCCGCGCGGAGCGGCCGAAATGAGCGAGGTACTTCTCTGCCAGCAGGGTGCCGTAGGAGTGGCCGTAGAGGTTGATCCGGGGCAGGCGCAGCGCACGGCGGAGGTACTCCACGTCCTGGGCGGCACTGGTGGCGTCGAGGTGGTCCGCCGCCATGGCCGGCGTCACTGTGCAGGCCGCCCGGAAACGCTGCTGGTCGATGCTCAGCTCGTTCAGACCGGCCTTGGTGGTCGGCGGGACGAGCGGTGGGAGGTCGACGCCGCGTGGGTCGCAGGTCAGAGGGCTGCTGCCGCCGACACCGCGCGGGTCGACACCGACCAGGTCGTACTCCGGCGCGGCCTCGCGCAGTCCGGCGAAGGCGATGTCGGCGGTGGTGCCGGGACCGCTCGGGAAGTTCGCGATCGTGCCCTTGACCGAGGCCCGGTCGGTGGCTTTGAGCCGGTACACCTGCACGGGCATCAGTGCCTTTGCAGGATGCGACCAGTCGACCGGCACGGTGATGGAGCCGCATTCGACCCCTTCCTGTACCGGTCGGTCGCAGGTTTTCCACTGCACGCTCGGCGCACCTGCCGTTGCCGTCGCCGGTGTGGCAGACACCGATCCGACCACCGCCAACGCGACGGCGACGGCCTGGGTGATGGAGGGCATGGCAATTCCTCGCGTTCCTCGGGGACGGCATCACGGATGAGGTCCGTGTGGACGCAGTTCTATCCGCCGACCGGTCGTGTCCGCGTCCACCCATGGACCGATGGCGGACTCATCCGAGAGACCGACAACACGTACGTTGCAAACGACGGGGTGGGAAGACCGGATGACAGCCGAAGAATTCCGTTCAGCCCGCGTGGCAAGGAGATCTCGGACGGGTGAAGGCAGTGAGCCGTCAGCGATGCCTCGTCATGGTGGCACCTCGCCCGGTGACGCGGCCCATGCGCCGTGGCGACCAAACCCGTTGCGTACATCGCGTAGCTCGTCGAGACCGCCGATGGCCTCATCACCTCGATCGGGACCTTCGACCGCTACGACCTGTTCGACGTCCAGCCCTGAACTTCGCGGTGGCACGGCACGTGGTGCGAGTTGTCGCAGTGAGGCCGTGGCACCTGGGTCAGGTTCCGCCGCGCCCGCTGCGGTCGAGTGAACGGTCGTCAGGGCAGCACAGCGCGTGGAGCGAGGACAGGCGTGGTCGCAGCGGACGCCGAAAGTGTCGAAAGGTGCGGCGAGAAGGTCCTCGAACGGCCCGGCGATCAGGACGTCCACGGACGGCGAAGCAGGTTACCGACGACCTCCTGAAAGGCGGATCGCACGGTGCCGGCGACCAGGCCGAGACGATGACCGGGACAATCAACGTACTCACTCCGCCGTCACGGTCCCCATGGGTAGCCCTTCACGTCCATGTCGAACGCGGCGTTCAGCTCCGCGTCGGTGATCCCGTCGTCGGGCCGCAGCGAGCTGTCCTCGTCGATCCCGGCCGCGTTGAGCACTGCCCACACGGCGTGGGCGACGGCCGCGTACTCACGGATGGTCAAGTCGGTGGGCAATAGCACTTCGAGTCGTCGCACGTTCCCAGGGTGGCCGTGGACCGATGGCCACACGATCCCCTGACAGGGCGGTGTTAGCCCTCGGTGGGGCCGCTGGTCACGGCGGTCGGGATGCGATCGGTGCTGGAGGTAGGCGGGCGTCGGTGCCTTCCACGACCACAAGCCACAGCCGGTCCACGATCGTGTGGTGAGTGGCGGCTTGGTCGAGGCCGATGATCCGCAGCTCCGAACGAGAAGGGCAGGGGAGAGCTGGGCGAGGCGTCGCTGACCTCGTGGGCCTTGTCCGGCGCGCACGCAAGCGGACACTGGCAGGAGGAATATCGTGGCTGCCGGGTCGGTCTGGTCACGGCTGCCGGCACGGGCTCCGATCGGAAGGGCCACGCGGGTGCTGGCCGGTCCGTGCGGACCACTGCCGTCTTCGCCGCCGCGGTCATCCCTGGGCAGTACCGGCCTGTTCCGGCGGAAGACATCCAGTGGCGGGATTTGCCGAGCCGTTTGGTGCGGCTGTCGTATCCGAATCTGCGGGAACTCCTACCCGTGCGGACGGCCGACGCCGCCGGGTGCCCGCATACGTCCGGAGCTCGGTCGGCAACGGTCAGGGGCCAGCTCACTCCGGGTTCTGGTGCAGGTCGGCGGCGAGTTGGAGACTGGCGAGTTCGTATGGGTCTGCGGCTTCTCCTCGGCTGGCATCGCGGATGGCCTGCCGCAGGACTCGGTCGGCGTGTTCCTTCGACGCGCCGAGGTTTTCGGCTTGCGTGAAGTAGTCGTTCTCGGCCCTGGAGGCATCGGCATGAGGATCATTCACGGTCGTAATCCTGGCCTGTGGTGACGGAGTTCGCCAGCCGCGTGGGCCACGACAGGGTTTCGGCAAATCGCCGATGGCCCGATTCGGCGGTCCGAGTCGATCGCTGCCGCGGTTGCAAGCAGCTGTCCAGACGAGGATGGGATCCACCGGTCACGAGCCCGTGAGCACTCGCCGCCGTGATCATTCCTTGCTGCGGACCGTTGTAGGCATGCGGTTCTTCGTCGGTGTTGTGGTCGCCCGCGCTCGTGCGACTCCGGAGGTGAACTCGTCTGTACGACGGCGCGACCGCCCGCCGGTCGAAGAGGACCTCAGGTGCTCGACATTGCGGGCGAGGCGGCGTACGTGCCGTGCGCTCCCCGTCGGCGCCGGTGTTCTGAGGGAGCCTGGTCTGTCGTGCGGTGGGTGCTGAGGTGGCGAAAGGGCGGCCATGTGTGCGGCAGAAGTGGCCAGGAGTTCGGCTTGTCCGGTCGCGCGGGGTGCGAGGTCCTCTTGACGATCGCGGCCGTGGGAACCTGGCGGGCCGAGTGTGCGGTGGGAGTCGCCCAGGGACCTGCCTCGACGGTTGCCGTCGATGGCCTGACGGCGTCGTGGGTATGCGCTCAGTCTCCATCGCGGCTCGGCTGCGCCGTGGTGGTGGGAACGATCTCGAACAGGTCGTGGAACTGCATCGGTGCCAGTGCGGTCAGTGCGCTTGCGATGAACACGGGGCCGGGTCGGAGTTCGCCGCTGGTCACTCTGGCGATCGTGGATCGGTTGATGCCCATGGCTTTGGCCATCGCGTAGTCGGATTGGGAGCCCGCAAGTCGCATGGCTTTGTTGAAGGTGTCGGTGCGGAGCTTGACTGTGTGCGCCATGGAGGTTCAGGCCTTCGTGAACTGGGACGGGGACTATACCTGCTCGATTGTCCGAAGTGGATGTGTCGAGGTGGTCATCGTTCGGTTGCTGAGCTGATGAACTGGTCGAGTCGGTCGAAGAGTGTGTAGGCCGACAGCAGGTGCGGTGTCTGCTCGGTGAAGTGCGCCGCGTGGAGGTAGGCGTAGAGGACGACGGAGGGGCCGTCGGGCATGCGGAAGTAGGTGAGCGGGTGGTGTTCGATGCCGGGGTGGATGCCGGTGCTGTGGGGGATGACGCGGATGGTGATGTCGGTGCGGTCGATGACGGCGCTGTCGGTCACGTAGGCGGTGCACCGCCCGGGGTCGAGGTGTTCGAGGGCGGGGTGAATTCCGAGGGGTGCGAACAGGTCGATGCGTTCCGCGCCGCGGCAGAGCACGGTGAGCACGGTCGTCGCTTCGGCACCCCAGGAGCACCATAGATCGGGCCGGTGGGCGTGTCGGGCCGCGTCGGCGAGCCGGTCTGCTTGTGTTCCGTACATCGGCCGGCACGTGGCGAGGTCGGTGGGCCACGAGTCGGTGATGCCGTTCTCCAGTTGCCGGACTTTGTGTGGAGGCCACTGGGTGCGGGCGGCGAGTTCGGTCACGGTCAGGCCCGCTGCCTCACGGAGCTGGCGCAGTTCCAGCCCGAGTACGCGGCCACGCAGCGTGGGCATGCCTTCCATCAACCGGTCACCTCCCGCCACGGCGTTGTGCTCGGTGCAGGAAGACCGCCCAGGGGTAACGGCGTCCGCGTCGGATCAGAGCGATGAGACGGTTCGCCTCGGCGGCGCCGAGGCGCTTCCGAACCAGCTCCGTGGCCTCGGTGTGCAGATCCGCGGGCAGCCTGCCCCGCGCGATGCCGACGACGAGTGCGCCGAGGCGGCGCATGTCGTGGAGGTCGGTTCGTCGCATGCCTGCCCTGCGCGCCTCGGCTGCGGCGGTCGTTGCGGCCTCGTGCTCGCCCAGACGCCGGCTGGCGGTGTAGCGGAGGAAGACCACGAGTCCTTCCAGGACCCGTCGATCCGTCTCCGGCGCGTCGCGCTGCAGCTCGCGCAGTTCGATCGTGATCGTGTAGCCGTCCAGGCGTGCCAGGGCGGTTCGCAGCGTGTCGGACTGGGCGACCAGGCCGCTGTCGGGAGCGAGCAGCCTGGACCACGTCGCGTCCGGGATGGTGATGTGATCGTTTCGGTCGGTGGTCACTGTGCCGTCGTTTCCGAGGTCGGGGTCAGGCCCGGTGGAGTTCCGATTTCGGGTCGGACCGGGCTGGGTTCGTCGTCCTGCGGCTCGGGCGACGTGCTGTAGGGCGGGTTTGGCGGGGGAAGGGCGGGATGTCCTCCGCGGCCCGCCATCGCAGGTCGCATTCGGTGCAGGTCGGCCAGCACCATTGGTCTTTGGTGCGTGGGGTGGTGGGGATGATCAGGTCTTCGCCGCAGAGGGTGCGCGCCTGGTCCCGGGCGACGAGGTCGGCGTCGACGGCGTGCCGCTTGTGGTTGTGGGGCAGCCAACGGAACGGCCGTACGGGCATCAGCGGGCCTGCCTTTCGTAGGCGTCCGCCCAGCGGGCGAACACGTCGCGGGACAGGGCGGGGGACAGGGCCAGCGCGTCGAGGCGTCGCATCTTCGCCTCGTACCGGGTGACGGCGTCGGGAGCATCCTGGAACACCGTAACGGTGTCGATCTCCACGTAGGCCAAGGGCCGCAGCGGCGCAGTGAAGGTGAGCAGCGTGGCCGGCCGGCCGAGGGCGGCGTCGAACCCGACGGACGCCGGAACAAGGCGCGGGCGGACCCGTGGCCATCCGCACATGAGGGTCAGGTGCAGCATCTGGTCCCGCATGGTGTCGGGGCCGCCGACCATCGAACGCAACGCGGCTTCGTGGAGGAACAGGACGGTGGCCGGACCGTCAGGCCGGTGCAGCCGCTGCTGGCGGGCGATCCGCGCCTGGACGAGGCTGCGGTCGCGGGTCAGGGTGTGCGCGTAGTCCTCGGTCTGCGCCAGGCTCGGCACGGTCAGCGGTTCGTAGGCGGCGATGGTCCGCGCCGCCTTCTCGTGCACGGCGAGGGCGACCAGGGCGTCCGGGGCGCGATCGTGCGTCCGGAGGAAGCTACCGGTGTCCGGTTCGGTGGCGATGGCCACGATCCGGTCGCGGGTGGGCTTGTCGGCACCCAGACGACCCACCAGGGTGCCGATCTCCACCGGACTGGTGCTGCGGCTGCCGGTCTCGAGTTTGGCGAGTTTGCCCTGTGACCAGCCCAGGCCTTCGGCGGTGACACCGGCGGACATCTTCACGTGATGCCGCATCCGGCGCAGTTCCTCACCCAGTTCGCGGCTGCGTGCGGTGCTCGATCTCGTCGGGCTTGGATCTTTCTCGTCGGTCTGCATGGTTCCTCTCGTGACTGATAGGGGTGCGGCGAGTGGGGGCGCCGCGGGGGATCGGCGTTCCGCGTCACCCGCCGCACCATGTCCGGCCGGCGTGCGGACCGGCCGGTGGTCGAAAAACGGGGGTTACTGCGCTTCGTCACGGCGACGGCGACGGCCGCGCGGTAGACCGAGCGTCCCGACCGTCGGTCCGGTGCGTTGGCTACGGCTCCTGTCGTGGTCGACGGCGCCTCGCTATCTCCTGGCCCGGTTATCGGGTTCGGCTGTGCTGGGTGGGGCGGTGGAGGTGTTGCGCGGGGTGGTGGAGTGCGGGTGGGTCAGGGTCTCGGGAGGTGGTGGTGCGTTCACCAGGTGTACGCGGTCGGTGATGATCAGTGGCTTGTCCGCGGGTCCTTTGATGTGGCCGGGCACCACGGTCTCCTGGTGCTCGCAGTGCCCGGTGGAGTGCAGACGGGAGTTGAGGCAGGTGTTGCGTCGGTAGGGGCGTACCGGCCAGCGTCGGGTCCACTGCGGCACTCGGCGGTAGACGGATGCCTGCGCGTCCTCGATGCGTGCTCGGTCTGTGGGGCGATGTCGGGTGTGCACGCGGACCAGCTGCACACTGCCGAAGGCGGTGACTCCGTGGTCGCGGTCTCGTTTGCGGCCCTGGCGGACACGGGTGAGGGTCTCGGTCTCGGTGAGTCGGGCCGTGCCGGTCTGGGCCATGATCTGCCAGACGGTGTAGACCACGTGTGCCCACTGGTCGTGGGTGTCGGGCCGGGGATGCGGCAGTGGCCGGTCGAAGGGCAGCAGCGTCTCGGAGAGGCCGCGCAGCGGCGGTACTCCCTCGCGTTGCTCGATGTCGAGCAGCTCCCCGACCGTGATGCTCACTCCGGGACCGCCGGAGAGGACCGCGTCCGGTGGCAGGGCGTCCCAGCCTTGGCCGCCCGGCGTCCAGAACGTCAACCACACCCCCTCCAGGCCGCGGTCCAGCCGGATCGGGCCGTCCGGGGTGCCCCTGCTCCACCGCACGCTGGGCATGCCGTCGATGTCGAGGTGGGCGGTGGTGAAATACGACCAGGACACCGCGACGATCGGCGTCGGCATCAGCAGGGTGCCGGGCTCGCACGCATCCGGGTAACCGAGATTGGCCAGCGACACCGCGGGGTCGAGCTCACGGCCTCCGATCGGGTGGGCGAACAGCATCAACCCGGCCTCGGCGGGCATGCGGCGGGCCCGCACCGGCTCCCGAGACGGGGTGTCGGCGGCAGCGAGCGCGAGCGAGGTCATGTCCTCGTCGACCCAGTACAGCGCCGCCTCGCCCAGGCGCCGGTGTTCACGCTCGGCCACCCGCCTGCCGGCGGCCACACCTACGGCGGTGCCGGGCATCGGCGGGCCGTCGATCTCCGGGAAGACGGTGTTCCTGTTGTTGTCCACGCGCACCAGGAAGTCGAGATTGCCTGGGTCCAGGACGTGCTCGCGCAGGCGCAGACGCAGTTCGGGCAACTCGGCGGCGGTAGGTGGCCTCCAGCGGGCCACGAGGTCGGGCCGGATCATCACGACGCGGCGCTCCGGTGCCGTCCCACAGGAGACAAGCTGATCACGTGCGGTCCGTTCATGTCAGATGTGGCGCAGTCCTTGCAGGACCCGGTCGAGGAAATCGAGATAGTCACTGCTCGGGATCTTCTTTTGTTGCAGTGCTCTCAGCGCGGCGACCCGCTCACGGTCACGCTCGGCAGCAGCAGCGGTGGCTGCCGCTGTCGAGCCGGGCAGGTCTCCGAGGATGGTCAGGTACTCGGTCGGCGGGTCCGGATCGTGAGCCGCCGATGACTCGCCGCAGTGGGCGAGTCCCCATGACGGGTCGGCCATACCGGCGGAACGACGTGGCGGTGGCAGGCTCACCATTCCGTCTCCGTGCTCGATCGTCGCCTGCCCGACACCGGTGACGGTCGGTCCGCGCGGACGTTTCCCGATGCCAGGTACGGCCTTGCCGGCGCTCAGGCAGTCGCAGGGGGCAGCACGTCCGCTTGGCGGGCGTAGATGGTGCCCAGTTGTCGTGCGCCATGGAGATTTCCGATACCTGGCAGTGTCAGGCGGGCGAGGAGGATGATGATGTCGAGGCGACCGTGTCACGGCCGTCGCCGGGGCCGTCGACGTTTCCTCGTGGTCAGCACCGCGATCTGGGCCCGCTGGTCGACGACGTCTCCGGTGTCCGATGTGGGCGCGGTGGTGACGGGCAGTGGATGCCAGCCCGCGCGGCGCGCGGTCGCGAGGGGATCGGGCACGGCCGGGTCGAGTGAGCGTGCCAACAACAGCACCGAGCCGTCCCGCACGGTGGTACGCCAGGCACGCAGGACCGCGTACAGCCGGCGCGGGTCGGGCACCAGGTCGCTGATCGTCGAGGCGTCCAGCACCACCGGCCGGCTGGGGTGCAGCAGACGACGGGGATGCTTCTCTCCGGGACTGGTCACGGCCCGCCACAGCGTGCGCGCGTCACAGGGATCGCCCACCAGCATCCCCGTGTGCGGGTAGCCGTATATGGCCGTCTCGGTCGCGACGGCCAGATGCCCGTCGGTGGCGACGTAGACCACCGGGACGGGCGAATCGTCGTCGGCCAAGGCGACGTGGGCGCAGCGCACGACACCGGCGGCGGGAACACCGGTGGACAGATCCAGCACCTGCTCGACCAACCCGTCCTCGGCCAATGCCTGCAGCACACCTCCACGCCGGACTTCGATGGCACGTGCCCGCGCGTCGATGCCCGGGTCCAGTCCGCGCAGACGGGCGGCCTCCTGCCGGTCGACGGAGCGGTTGAGCGTTCCGCTCAGCAGGTGATTGCGCAACAGGACCGGATGTGGCCACGCCGAACTGAACGCGTGCAACGGCGTCGTGTCGTCCCCGGTGTCGGAAGCGGGCGCGCGGCGCCCTGCCGCTCGGGGCCCTGTCACTCGTGCGCGGGACATCAGCGTCCGGTGCGTCGATAGGTTGGACGCCAACAGTTCCAGTTGGCGTGCTTCGGCACGACCCAGGTCGGTGGCGCGATACCGGAAGCGACCCGATGCGCCGGGGCTTCCGGGTTCCCGCCAGCGGGTCACGAGTCCGACGGTGTCCAATCGCACCAGGCGGGGGTAGCTGCTGCCCACCCCGATACCGGTGTGCTCCAGGATGTCACGTCCGGTCAGCCCGTCCCCGCCGGCGTGGGCCAGAGTGATGAGGATGCGGTGTGTCGTGTTCATCGCCGACCGTCCGTCACTCGCGAAGAGCTTGGATACGCGAACCAGACGGGCACCTCGCTCGTCGCTCTCTCGCACGCGGACCTGGTCGGAGCGTGATGGCGCAGTTGGCACCTGGTACCGGCGTCGTACTGGTGGGCCGATGTCGATGCTGTCGTGTCGAGGACACGGATTTCGCTGTCATGGTGGTGTCCAGGCAACGAGCACGGTCGCATCAGCGGGCACCGTTGTCGTGGGCGTCGGTCCAGTGGGCGATGACCTCGCGGGACTGTGCTGCGGGCAGCGCGCGGGCGTGTAGTTCGTGCATCGCGTGCCGGTGTTGCTCGACGGCGTGGGGGTTGTCGTGGAAGACGGTGGTGAGGCCGGTTTCGCTGTAGACCAGGGGGCGCAGCGGTGGCGCGAAGGTGAGCAGCGCGGTGTGGTGGCGCAACACCGGGTGGGCCGACGCGGTCATGGGGATGACATGGACGGTGACGTGATGCGACTCGGCCAGCCGGGTGAGATGACGCAGTGCGTCGCGCATGACGACCTGGTCACCCACGATTAGACGCAGTGCGGTCTCGTGGAGGTAGAGCGTGGTGGTCGGCGGGTTACGGCGGTGCAGGAAATCCTGCCGTGCGACCCGCGCCTCGGCCAGCTCCTGGTCGCCGGTCAGACCGTGGGCGTAGGTGGCGGTTTGGGCGAGGGCGGGGATGGTCAGCGGCTCGTACACGGTGATGGCGCGGGCCAGGCGTTCGTGCACGGTGAGGGCCGTGAGCGTGTCGGGGCTGCCGTGATGGGTGCGGGTGAAGGTTCCGGTGTCGGGTTCCTCGACGATGGCCATGACGCGGTCGCGAGTGGACTTGTCGGCGGCGCAGCGCCCGATCAGCGCCGCGATCTCCCAGGCGCTGGTGCGGCGGCTGCCGGTTTCGAGCTTGCTCAGCTTGCCCAGCGACCAGCCCAGACCGGCGGCGAGCTCGGTGGAGGACAGTCGGGCGGTGTGGCGGATGCGGCGTAGCTCCTCGCCGAGTTCACGGCTACGGGCGCTGCTCAGCCTCAACAACACGGTCTTCTCGTCGGTGTCCATCACGCTTTCCTCAAATCGTGCTCCGGCGGACGCGACGCGGCCGCCGGCAATGATCGACAGTGCGGTCGTCTTCGGCTGCGATGGGCCGGGCCGGTCACCGATCCCGCCCGGACCGATGATCTCGGCCGGGACGGTGCCGCCCACTCCTGTGAGGGGGCCGTTCCACCCGGCGTGGCCGGTTCCCCGGTCGACCACTTGACGCACCAGCCGCAACGCCCGTCGAGGTGGAGCCGGAGGCTGCGAAGTCGCGGAGAACGGCCCATGAGGACCTGGTTGTCTCACATCACGGGGCGACTCATCTGCGCCCCTGTCGTCGCTCGTCGTGCTCACGGCCGCTCCGGCTGTGACTCTTCGGCGCTGTCGGGACTTCCGTGCACGCCTGGACGGTGGGGCCGGATGGCGGCCAGGCGCGCACGCACCCGATCGGCATCCGGGGAGTCGACCGATCGGTACAGGGCGAGGGCATCGACGAGCCGACGGCGGAAGGCCGGGTCGTCGGTGGCCTGCGCGATGTCGGCGAGGACTTCCATGGCGCGGGCACGCTCGACCACGTTCCCCAGTCGCGCCAACCCGTCGACAGACTCGACCACCAGAACACGGGCGTGCTCGTACTGGCCCATCCCCAGGTGGGCGCGGGCCAGGTCCACTCGGGTGCGCAGGGCGTTGTACTCGTCGGGCTCGGGCAGCGCGGCGAACTCGTCCAGGGTGCGCGATAGCTGAACCTGCGCCAGGTGCGGTTGACCCGCGTCGAGGTAGAGCGCGCCGAGGTTGTGGTTGGTCAGGGCCTGCTCGCGTAGCGCCCCCACGGCCTGGTACTGCCGGGCCGCGAGCCGGAACTGCATGCCGGCGTGGTCGATGTTGCCCAGCGCCTTGTGGTAGAGCCCCAGGGCGTTGCGGCAGTCCGCCTCGCCCCACCGGTCGCGCAGCCTCAACCGCAGGGCGAGAGCCGCCTTGAGCGCCTCCACGGCCTCGTCGAACGCGCGCAGTGAGGTCTGCGCCAGCCCGATCCGCCTGAGCATCTCCGCCTGCGCCGCCTCGTCACCCCACGCTCGGGCGGCACGCAGCGCCAGCGCGTCCAACTCCAGCCGCCGGGCATAGTGCTTGTGGTGCAACCACAACGGCCACAAGGCGTCGACCAGATGCCACGACCGCCGATGCTCACCCACGGCATGCAGAGCACGTGCGTAAGCGGCGATCGTGTCGACGTTGCATTCCAACCAGGCCAACGCCTCCGCGCGGTCGCTGAAGATCACCGACTGGCCGGACAGGCTGTCGGTTGCGGCCGGGTAGGGCGTGCGGCGCCGGTAGGGCGTGACGAGGGTGTCGGCGGCGTGCAGCCCTGGCCACAGCGCCACGTCGACCACCCGCACCAGCGAGGCCAACCGAACATCCTGGGGATCGGTCGTGACCGCGAGGTGACGGGCAAGGTGGTGCCGGACCGCGTCGATCTTCCAGACCGGCCCGGTGACCCCTATCGAGTCCGTGGTGTCGCCCTCGGCAGTCGGGTTCTGGAGCGGGTGTCGGGTCAGCAGGTGGGCGGTGACGAGGTCGTCGAGCACGCGACGGACCTGCGCGGCCCGACGCGATCGCGACCGGCCGGCCGGATCCAGCCACTGCTCCTCCGCGACGTCCACGTCGTCGACTGACGCAAGGCGCTCCTGCGAGGGGGCGGCCAGCGCGAGCAGCATTGAGAAGGAGAAGGAGTCGACCGGCTGCACACCGAGCAGGCGGAACAGCATCCGGCCGAGAGGATCCAAGCCCTCATAGTCCGCCGCCACGGCTCGTGTCACCAGGTTGTCCTCCGATTGACGGTGTCCAGAAGGTTGTCGGTGAGTTCTGCCGCGAGGTCGGCCAGCGGCAGACTCGGGTGCAGCGCGGGATCGCGGCCAGGACCGCGATGGCCAGCGGACGCCCGCCACAGAGCCCGATGAACGCGACGGCGGACTGAAAGTCGGCGTGTGTGCGGGTGGTGATGCCTGGAAACGGAGCATGAGGGCTCCGAACGCCGTGGCTGGCCGCTGGCGTTCCTGGCTGCCCGCACCCCACCCGCAGTGGGGGAGGAGCACTGTTTGCCCGCGACCGCGCAGCATGGCCACGGTCGCGATGTCCATACCCGCCGCCTCTCCGAGCCCACGCGGCTGGCCGAAAATTCCACGTCCGCTGCGATACGCAGAGAATGGCGTCCGAGCGACGCTCCTACCCTTGCGAGCACCGACAAGTTGACTTGCTGAGAACGCAACCGCGTCACGTTGCGCAATGCCATCCAGTCGTGCGGCGATGTGGCTGCGGGCCTGCGCGGCTCCCCGCTGCCACCGGCCAAGCCGGTCATGGCGGCGGACTGCGGCATTTTCCGCACACCCGGTGTAGTACGGCGCGATCCGTACCTCGTGAGACGGGACAGGCCCGCGATCCGGAAAGGACGGTGTTGGCGGATCCGTCACGTCGTGATCGGACCGAGGCGCAATCGCGTCGTGCAGCGCGGGAGTCGCATCGGTGCAGTAGAAGACGATTAGGCGGCTCACAGCGCCACCACGTTCCATACGGAATCGGCCAGGGTGGTCGTGTCGACGATTCCGAGTACTCCGGCCGGAGCCAAGTAGCGCGGCAGCAGGTCTGTGCCGCAGCGTTCGCGCAGTTCAGAGGCATTCGTACGAGGATCGAGGGCGGTACGCATGCGAGCGACTTGACGGTGCCGCAGCACCTCGCGACGCACATGACAACCGCACCACAGGATCGAGAGCACGACGGCCATGCCGAGCAGAGCGAGGATGGAAACGGCCATGAGTAAGACCGTAGAAACGCGGCCCGCTGAGCAGGTCACACGCCGTGTGGGACTACACGAGCGGGCTACTGTCCGCCGGTTACGCCCAGTCGCTTGGCCAGGCGGCGAGTGGCAGTGTCGCGGTCGCGACGCACCAACTCTGCGGCAACCTGCCGGGGCAATGACTGGTGCCGGATCCAATCCGGAGCCATGCGTTCGACGGCAAGCAGCGCGTCCCGCGCCCGCGTTGTATCGCCGAGGTGCACGTGCGCGAATGCGGTGTCAGTGAGATGTCGCGCGCGGGCCGCAAGCGGCAGCGCGGCGTCGCGAGGCATCGTCCTGGCGACCTTGATGGCCTGCTCGTAGCGTTCGGACACTACGTGCACGTCCACGGTCTGCATGATCACTTGTGAAGGTCCGAACGGACTCTCGTAATCGGTTCGGTCCACGCCGCTGCGTCGCGCTGCCGCCTCGGCCTCCGCAAGCAGGTCGGCCGCCTGCGCGAGGTCACCGTCCCGCCCGGCGGCGGTCGCCGCGGTGATCAGCAGCGAGCCGTACACGGACAGGCCGGCGGGCGGCACGTCACCGCCAGGTTGCACGTCCGACGCCGATCGCAACGCAACTCGCGAGGCCTCGCCGTAGCGACCCTGCACGAGGAGCTGCCACGAGGCAGAGCCGCGCAACACCGCGTCCAACAGCGGGTCATCGCCCCGACCTGCGGCGTCGAGCGCCTGCCTGATCGCCAACCATGCCGCATCCTGGTGACCGAGGTGAATCAAGGTGCACGCGGTGAGCCAGTACCCACGTGCCAGCAGCTCGTGCGAGGTGGCATCTCCGAGGTTGGTGCGCGCGGTGGCACGAAGTTGGGCGAGTGTGGCAGGCAGCAAAGCCGAGAGCCGGTCATACCTGCCGGACCAGTACGAACCCCATCCGAAGTCGACGGCCCGGCGTGCCTGGTCGACACCGAGAGGTTCATCGTCGCGGCCAGCCTCGTCCAAGAGATCATCAGCGGGCATCAGCGCATGCCGGATCGCATTTACACCCGTGTCGTCGCCAGGGAAGTTAGCGCGCTTGCCCAGCAGCACCCCGATGTCGGTGTCCAGAGCCCGAGCGATCTTGTGGAGGCTCGCGATCGATGCGGTATGCCGCTGGTGCTGCTCCAAGGCTCGGACCAGCGAGAGTGACACTCCGGCTGCCTCGGCAAGTTCTCGCTGGGTCATCAGGTTTCCGCGCAGCCGCCGGATACTGTCACCAAGTGCGTTCTGATCCATGTCGAGCCATCCCTCTTCACCGGGTCACTTCAGAGTAGCCGAACCAACTCGATCCTCCTCTGGCGAACAAGGTCATCCGAAGGACTGTCGGGGTGATCGTTGACAAGTGGAAGCAAAGCGGACAACTTGCCCGCGGCGTGGGGCTGATCAACTCGATCCAGTGAAGAGCGGTCCGGATCGTGCCCGGTGTGCACGGTGAAGCCGCTCGCAACTTGACTGCGTCGACATCGCGGCGAACACCGGCTAAGACAGTCCGGACTTAGTACGACAACGACAGGTTGTGATGTCCGCGTCTCTTGTAGTGGCTGATCCGGGCGCGGGCTTGGCTTGTTCGTCGCCAGTTCGACCAGTGCAGGACGTGGTCGACCGTGGGGTGACGCGGTTGACGATCCGGTTCCATAATCGGCGGATCTCGTTGACGGACAACGGGATCAGCGGTTGCGTCGTGCCGGATGCGGAGCCCCTTTTTTGGTGATCTCGCGGGTGATCACCAGGAAGGCCAGGGCGGTCATGGACAGTGTGATGTGCCGGTATGCCGGTCTCGTTCTTCGCGGTCTGGAAGCACTCCTCGATCGCCCATCGCGCACCCGCGACACGCACCAGCTGCTCCAGGGTGGTGTCGGCCGGGCCGAAACAGACGTAATAGGCGATGTCCGACGGGTCGGTGACGCTGCGCCTGGCCAGTAGCCAGTGCCCCCATTCCCGCCTGCGCAACGGTCGGATGTCGACCACGGCCCAATCCGACACCCGTGGCCCTCTTCCGCCCTCCCCGCAGCTGAGTCGTTTCCACGCAGTGTCGGGAAGTTCGGCGGTCAGACGGTTGACGCGAACCTTCAGCAGATCGAACGACACCACCATCGCACTCTTGGGTACGGCCACCACGTGTGGGACGTCGACGGTCTCCAGCCACAGCCGGAACTTCGTGTCGTTGCCGTAGAGTTCGTCCGCGGTCACCCACCCGAACGGAACCTCGGCCTCCAGCGCTCGTTCGAGCATGCGCCGGGCGAGCAACTGTTTGGTCGCGAACCGCACCTCGTCGCCGATTCCCGCCGCACGACAACGTTCCCGGTCGTCGGTCCAGTCCTTCGGCAGATACAACTCGCGGTCGATCAACGCCCGTCCTCGCGGCGAAGCGTAGGCCAGGAACACCCCGATCTGCGAGTTCTCGATCCGCCCCGCCGTCCCCGAGTACTGACGGCCCACGCCGAAGATTTATGGTGGAGGTTCTGGAGGGTCCAGTGTCCGCTCTGAGGGTTATGGACATCGGAGTATAGATCAGCGTGAGTCGTTGAATCACTACGGCTTGTAGTCGTGGTGGCGTTGCTTTGCCACGTTCGTCGGGTTTCAGCGGATTGGGTAGTGAATGGCGGTCGTGATCGGCATGAACGCCATCGGACGGCCGACCCTTCCGGTGCCGTCCGTGGGGCGGCGAATCCTGTGCGAGCGAAGGAAGGCGAGGATCATGCTACGTCAACTGGCTGGAAAGATCGTATGCTGTGGTGCCGCGATGGCGCTGACTCTGGGTGCGCCGGCGTACGCCTCAGCCTCGACCACCGTCGGGACCGTGGCCCAGGATGCGTACTCGTGCTGGCCCGTGGAGTGGGACGGTAACGACGTCAAGGCTGAGGGATGCGAGCCGGAGGAGAGTCCCAACCTGAAGCCGGATCCGTTCATCATCTACCCCAAGATGGACCTGCTCCCGAGGTACATCCTTTGTCAGTCTGGCTCTCAGGTCTGGGACGTCATTCGTGGGAATGATTGCCAGTACGTATGGTACGAGTCGGATGGGGACATGCGTGACGGCTCGTAGCGCACGTTTCCATCGTATCGGCGTCGAGCCGGGCTGATGACGTGCGTTTGACGGAGTGAAAATGCGGCCCTCGGCTCGGCCGTTCACCAGTCACTGGCGGCGACCGGGCCGAGGGCGTATTCATCACGTGCGGTGTGTGCTGTAGGTGCCGGAAGCTGGCCAGAGGTGCCTGCGGTTCGAGTCCCAGCTCGACGTCGTACTCGAACGATGGCGACAACAGAAACGGCGTCCCCTCGACGATGCCCGCACCATCGAAATGATCGAGAAACGCGGTGAACCGCTCGGTAAACACGGTGAACCACAAAGCACCGCGACAGGGACACCGCGGACATGACGTCGGCCCGCAGCCGTTGCTGGTCACCCACACCACCGGTGTACGCCCCGTCGACGCCAGGACCTGGTGGCGATCCGCGTGGCGGTCAAGGCCGTCGAGACCGCGTGGAACACGGCCTGACCGACCCGGCCCGCGTCACGCGCCAGCCCCGTCCCCGGCACCAGGCCGGGGTTGTAGGAGTAGACGTCGACCCCCCTCTGGCAGCCGGCGCTGGAGCACGTGCACGAGGTAGATCACGCCGAGCCGGCCTCGTCCTCCAGTGGCTTGACGGGGCGAGCAGCCTTGGTCGATTGGACGGCACGAGTGGCGTCGAGGGCTTGGACGCCGAGCTAGACCCGGCGGACAGGTCGACCTCGGTCAGGGTGCAGGTGGCCGGCCACGCGAGGCTGAACGCGCGTTGACGGACGCGGTCGGCGGGCGCTTGGTCAAGTACGCGCTGGAGACGTTCCATGGCGGGTTCGCGGTACCTGGCGTCGGTGAGGCCGAGGCGGCTGTGGATCCGGGCCGCGCTGGTCTGCGAGGCGGCGTGATCGAAGAACCGCAGGAACTCCCGCTGTCGGCCGTCGGCGGCGTGGGCGTACTCGTCCTCGGTGCGGCGCAAAGCGGTCATGGCCTGCCGGGCGTCCCCGAGATAGGCGTAGTCCAGCGCTTTGTCCAGCGGGACGCGTCCAGGTGATCGAGCACAATCACGGTGTGGGCCGGGCCGCCCATGTCCTGCGTGTTGCGGACGGCCTGACCGAGCCACCGGCGGGCATCGCCTTGCAGGCCGTCAAGGACCGTCCAGGAGCGTCAGGGGGCGTTGTAGGCCCATGTGTGGCCGGTGCCCCGGTACTGCTCGATGGGTGTGGGCTGCCGTCCGTCGGGCAGGTGGTCGTGACAGAGGATGCCGTGGAGGTGGTCGACTTCGTGGGCGACCAGTCGGGCCATGGCCCGCTCGAAGACTGTGATCTTCAGTTCGCCGGTGATGTCGGTGTGTTCGACGTGGATGTGCAGCGGGCGTGGGATGAGGCAGCGGACGTCGAAGAAGCTCAGGCACCCTTCGTACTGCTCGTCGGTCTCGGTGCTGGTCTCGATGATCCGGGGGTTGAGCAGGGTGATGACCTGGCCGGTGCCCGGTGGTCGCACCAGGGCGGCGGCGCGGTCGATGCCGATCTGGGGCGCGGCCACGCCCATGCCCTTGCCGAAGTTGTGGGCGCCGGCGATGCGCTGGGCGGCGGAGTGCAGTTCGGCGATGACCCGGCGTGCGTCCTCGGCCTCGGTGGGCAGGTCGAAGGAACGGGCGGTGCGGCGCAGCAGCGGATCGCCCTCCTGGACGACGCCGAGCGCGGTCATGGCCCGGCTCGGCCGCACGGGCTGGTCGATCTCGGTGGTTGTACGGCCTCGGAAGTCCCACTCGAGGCGGTAGCGGCCGTGCAGAGGCGGGTCTTCGCACGACCAGGCGAACCGGACGCGGTCGTCGGCCGTGGTGCGCGTGATGGCGGTGCGGAAGGGCATGGCCTCCGCGGTCATCGAGGTGTGCAGCCCCCACACCACCGGCGAGAGTTCCGCGGGGAAGTCCAGGGTCACCGACAGAGTGGCGGTGGGCAGCCGCACGGCGCGTTGGAACCAGTTGCCCCAATGGTCATCGCGGACGGTGTACTCGTATTCGATCCAGGTCGACTCTCCCGGGTAGAGCGGGAAGTGCCCGGTCTCGCCGGAGAAGTGCAGCCAGACTTCCTTGAACGCGTCGCGGTCGTGGTGGGCGCTCCAGGTCATCGGCTCGGCGCGGTCGGGGCCGTGCCAGGCGTGAAGGTCGATCTCGTCCCAGGTGAGCGGGTCGACGCTGTAGAGCTTGTTGGAGCGTTCGGGGTCGCCGGGATGGCGGTCGACGGAGATGCGGATCAGGTAGCGGCTGATCGGCTCGGTCCCGTCGTTGACCAGGCGACGCCGCTGGGTCAGCCGGTAGACGCCCGCGTCGTAGCGCAGGGTGGCGTCGTCGTGGTCCACCACCAGACCACCGGTGCCCGCCGGCTCCCTCGACTCGGCCGCGGTGTTCAGGCGCACGCGGGGTTCACGGCCGGTCTCGAAGACGCGGAACGCCTCACGCAACGCTCCACCGGCGGCCAGCACAGTCTCGGCCTGGAGCGCGAACTCCCGCGACGGACGCTCCGCGCCGGATTCGACCTTGGAGACGTAGGAACGGTCGTAGTCCATCTTGCGGGCCAGTGCCGCACGGGACAGGCCACGCACGTCCCGCCAGCGGGCGAACTCCGCCGCGAAGGCGTTGCCCTTGTCGCCTCCCGCGTCGGTGACCTGCGTGTCGTCGACCATGACCGCCCTGTTCCCCTGTTGGCCGTGAGTGGGCGTGAACCCACCGTGAGTCACGGTTCAGCCTAGAGGCACACCCCTGCGCCGGAGTGTTGTGGACGGTGTCCGGCTCGGCACAGGGAGGACCTCCATGACACGCAGCCTCACGACCACGGCAGGACGATCCGACACCGCGACCACCGGTGTCGACGCGACGTCGACACCGGCGACCGACGCCTACCCGTTGTCCGGCGGTGCCGAGGTGATCCGGGCATGCGGCGCCGAACCGCCCGCCGGCTCCGACCCGATCCTGATCGCGGTCTCGGTCCTGGCCCGCAAACACCTCGAATGCATCCAGGCCGTGCCCGCGCAGCGCGACCTGTACGACAACGTCGCCCGGCGCTTCACCGATGATCCAGACTCCGGCACCCTGATCGCCCGAGCGGTCTGGGCCGACCTGGTCGACGGCCACCTGGGTCCGCCCCCACGACGTCACCGGGCGGCGGCCCGGTGCGCGGTCGGACGACCGGTCCGACACGTGAACCGCACATCCCCACGGGCTCCCGGCTCGCTTTGGATGGAGCACGAACTGGACTACGAGGGCCGCTGCCGAACCAGTCGGCCCCGACGGCGACTGCGTCACTGGAATGTTCCCAGGCTGCCGTGTCGTGCCGTGACCGACGCGCGGATCGCGTTGAACGACACCGCGGGGCCCTGACTCCGCGTGCGCCAAGACGGCCCTGCCCCGTAGCCGGGTTGCCGGGCGGGGAGGAGTCCCCGACGCCCCTCCCCGCCCGAACCGAAAAAGGGGCAAGCGGCGATGGACGAACTGATCGACGCGCTCATGAGTGCGGGGTTCCATCCCCTTCCGCTGCTCGACTCCACCGGTAGAGTCGTTGGATTGCACTTCCACCGATTCCGCGTTCCCGCTTACCTCGATGTCATCCAGGCGTGGCACGAGAACCACGCAGTGCTGAGCTGCGTGCCCGACAAGCTGAACCGAGTGACGCCGTTCGAACCTGCTGAACCTCTGTCAATGGCCATTTGTTCTTCCCCATAGACGGCCAGGAGTTCTCCCCGCTGGTGGCCACCCAGATCTCCCCAACGGCGGCCAGATAGTTCCCCGCCCTGGGTTGGGACTCGGTCAGCTCAACGGCATCACGCCCTTGCCGGAGGTGGCCTGCGCGAGCCGGAAGCTGTCACCTTGGGTGACGACGACATGGGCGTGGTGCAGCAGCCGGTCGACGGTCGCGGTGGCCAGGGTCTTGGGCATGATCTCGTCGAACCCGGACGGGTGCAGGTTCGAGCTCACCGCCAGCGCCCGCCGCTCGTAGGCGGCGTCGACCAGGCGGTAGAAGCCCTCGGCGGCGTCCGGGCTGACCGGCAGCAGCCCGATGTCGTCGATGATGATCAGGTCGGTGCGGATCAGCCGCGTCATCGCTCGGGTGATCGAGTCGTCGGCGCGGTGCCGGCGGACCAGGACACCGAGGTCCTCGATGGTGAACCAGGCGACGGTAAGCCCGGCCTCGACCGCGGCCTGCCCGAGCGCTTCGCAGAAGTGCGACTTCCCGGTGCCCGACGGACCACAGACACACAGGTTCTCCCTGCGCTGCACCCATTCCAGCGTCTTGAGCGCGTCCTGGGTCGGGCGCGGGATGGTGGATGCCTGCTCGTCCCAGTCGCCGAAGGTCTTCCCGGCCGGGAACGCGGCGCGTTTGCGGCGGGTGCGCAGGTTGGCCGCGTCGCGTCCGGCGGCCTCCTCGGCCAGCAGGACGCGGACGACCTCGGCGGGATCCCAGCGCTGGGCCTTGGCGGTTGGGATCAGATCGGTCAGCGACCGCCGGATGTAGGGCAGTTTCAGGCGTTTGGTCAGTTCGATCGCCTCGGCCAGCGGGTCGCCGCCCGAGCCCGCGACGGTGCGCAGCGGTGCCGCCATCACACCTCATCCCCTTCCGTGGTGATGCCGAAGTTGGACCAGGCCGAGGTGCCTGGTTGCAGGCTGTGCGCTTCACCGGCTCGGGTGGGCTCGGCCTGCTCCCTGCCGCCCTGGTGGGCCAGGATGCGGATCAGGTCGTTCTCGGCGAACCGGCCGGCGATCGCCGCCGTCCCGAGCGCCTGGTCGACTTCGGCGGCTGGGTGGAGCTTGGCCAGCGCGACCGCCTCGGCCATCTTCGGCCGGATCCGCCGGGCTCCGGCCGCAGCGGCTTCGACCAGCCAGGACGCCGCGCCCGGCCCGAGCGCGAGGAACGCCGCTTCCTCGGCCGAGGTGGCCTTCGGGACGCGGTCACCGTCCTTGTCCTCGCGTGGTGGGTAGTGCTCGTCGCTGATCACCGGGGTGCCCGGCGTGGACCGGGTATGACGGGCGACCTCGGCCGGGCCGTCCTGACCGACGGTGGTGACGATCAGCTCGTCGCCGTGGAACCGGGCCCAGACCCGGGTGTCGACCAGCTCGTGCGGCACCGAGTAACGCACCCCTTCTACGGAGATCGTGCAGTCCCAGTTCACCCGCCGCGTCGTTCCGAAGGCGACCGTGAACGCCTGGCCAGGCAACGGATGCAGCCGGGTGCGTTCCTCGGACAGCGCCTCGACCGGGCGGCGCCGGGTCTCCCGATGCGGCCGGTCGTTGACCTGCTCGCAGAACTCCCGGCAGGCCGTCTCCAACTCGCCGAACTTGCGGTACTCGTCCAGCAGGTTCGCCTCGGTGGGCACGAGATCGGCCTTGGCGATCCGCACCGTGGCCTCCGACCCGCCCTTGGACTGCGGGTCGGCCGGGACACAGGTGCGGATGGTCATCCCGTAGTGCCGGCCGACCTCGACGATCTCCGGGTTGCGCACCGCGATCCGGGCGACATGGTCGACCGACACGGTCTTCTCGTTGTCGGTGAGCGCATAGGTCGGCACCCCGCCGATCCGCCGCAATGTCGTGTCCAAACAGGACACGATCGTGGGCAACGTCTTGTCCCACACAGGGATCACCACCCGGAACCGTGACCATGCCAGCCACGCGCACCACAGGCTCGTGCGCCGCCCGCCGATACGAGGACCCTCGCCCCAGTCCCACTGCAGCCATAGCCCCGGCTCGGTGATCCAGGGCCGGAACACCCGCCGCTGCCCGGCCTGGAACCGCTGCTTGACCCGCGCGACCTCCCGGCGGGTGGTGCGTTCCCCGCCGGCGAAACCCATCGCGCTGATCCGCTCGTGCACCACATCCGCCCGGACCCGCCCACCCGAGCGGACCACCAGCTCCTCGATCTTCTCCAGATACTCGTCGATCGGACGAGCCCGATGCTCACGGGCCACCGGGCTCTGCCCGGCCTCGCGCAGCTGCACATAGCGCGCCACGGTGTGGTGGTCACACCCGGCCAGCGCGGCCGCCGCGCGGTAACTCCCCGTGAGGTCGTATGCCTCAAGGATCTCCATGATCTCCCTGCTCGTCTTCACCGGTCGACTCTTGTTGACCGGTGGCCCGGACTACTCACCGGGGAGATATCTGGCCACCAGCGGGGAGATCGCCGGCCGTCTATGGGGCGGTAAGTGGCCGCCTATGGGGATCTTTCACTGGCCGCCGACAAACCTCCGAACAAACTCGTCGGAAGGCTGGTTGCAGTGGTCGCCAAGGCGCGCGAGCTTGACTGGCACAAGGAAGAAGCCCGCTGTGTCGACCAATGACTACCTCGTCGTGCGCCCGAACGTGGTCTGGATGCTTGATCCGACAGCACCGCTACTCGGTGCGTCGGGCCACAACGTCTGACTACCGATCGCCGCAGCCCGAGAACTCATCGGGCAGGGAAGCGCCGTCCTGACCGACCAAGCCGCACCTCTTACGGTGCAACTCGACGTGCCCGAGCCATGAAGGGCGGGCGAAGGAAGCGACCCAGCGAGAGGAGGTGGTCCAGCATGAAGACACAGATCATGAGCCTCGCGTCCGTTGACGCGATGTTCACGGGTGACGTGGTCCTGGAGGTCCCGTCGCACGCGAACCGGTACTCGTACAAGAAGCACTCCGGTTCGTCCGACACGCAGACGCAGAGGGACGAGTTCGAGTGATGTGAGGCCCTGCCTCACGGCTGGTGGCGCGAGCGCGTCCGCGCCACCAGCCCCGGATCAAGGAGGACCGATGCTGAAGTTCAAGCTGGACGAGGCGGTCCCTCGCACTGGTTGGGACTGGGACGGCACGGCGTGGCGCAACGGGCGCAATCGGATCGAGCCGTTTCGACACCCGATGCTCGAGTGCGCTGCTCTGACGGACGGCACCCGCATCCTCGTGATAGTCCGGGAGCGCAAGACCGGCCACGCGAGCGCCCTGTTCGACTCCCACCCGACGGTGACGAAGGTCAGCCAGCAGCGTTACCAACGCCTCCTGGAAGAGAGCGAGGGCTGGCCGCTCGAATTCCTGACCATGGAGCTGCGCCCCAACCATGAAGTCAAGTTGAGGGCGGGGCAGTACGGCACCGCACCGGTCTACCTGGTCGCCGAAGCTGGATTCCAGTGCGGATCCTGGGACTTGACCGATCTTCGCGACCTCACCAGCAATGACCACCTCGTGCACCGCGAGATCGCACGGCGGATCACCCTGGGCTTCCGCTACTCGCACGAGACCGCGTGGGCCAACGTGCACCGGCTCACCGAGCGAGCAACCGCGACCTTCGCTCGCATGCGCCTCAAGTTGCGGTATCCGGACGCGGCACTCCACTCCGCCCCCAGGAAGCTCGCGCCTGGTGCAGATCCCTTGAAGGGCTTCGAGGTGCTGCTCGAACACGTCATCGGCGAGCGCGAGGTGCCGTGGGAGACGACGGCGGCTGCCTTGTCGGGCGGCGTGGACAGCGCGAACGTCGCGATGTCACTTGCGGCGATGCGCCCCGAACAGCGACTCGTCAGCTTCTCGATGATGCTCGGTGGCCCCGCAGGAGCGCAACAGGTACGGCGCCGCGCGCTGATGGTCGATCGGGGGCGGTTCAGGGACGTGACGGTGCCGATCCTCGACCATTTGCCCCTCAACCCTGACGGCGTCCGAGCCAAACAGCAGGTCAGCCCCTACGAGGAGATCTACGTCGAGGGGTACGCGGCAACGCTCGAGGCGTTGAAAGAACGGGGCATCAACACTGTCTTCTCTGGTACTGGCGGAGACGAGATGGTGTCGCTGCGCGAAGAGGAGTGGGCGACTCGCGACGAGCACTGGAAGCCGACCTACCCGAGTTGGGTGAGCAGGGAAGCCGTCGAGCACCTGGAGGCCATCGAGGAGAACGCTGCTCCGGCATCAGTGATCAGCGAAGTCACGTTGATCGCGTTCGCCAGCATCGCGCCGACCTACCTGCGCGCGGGCATGTGGCCGGTTTCTCCGTTCGCGAGTGAACTCATCCGCTTCGGCGAGTGGTTGCCGGTGGAGTGGCGGCGAGGCAAGAGGCTGCTTCGTGAACGTCTCATCTCGCTCGGCTTCCCAACCGAGATCGGCTACCCCGAGCAGCGCGAGAACTTCGTCCATGTGATCGAAGCGGCGATGACGAAGTACGGCATGACGATGGTCAAAGACCACCTCACGGAGTCTCTGCTGGTCAACTACGGCTACGCCGACGCCGACGGCCTCCGCGAAGCCTACGAGACCGCCCGCTTCTCCCCCAAGGATCGCGAGGTCCTGTACCAGTTCCTGAACTGGGAACTCGGCCTGCGGGCGTTCTCGAACCCGTAAGGAGGCCTGGCACGCGGTTATAACTCGCCCGCGCGCCAGGCCCTCTCGGTGGCATCCGGCGGGCCGCTCACCTCTGCCGATGACGGCAGCGCCGAAACCCACTCACGGATGAGCGCTACGACCTCATCGAACTGGTGCTCCTCGGCGATCGGGTGAACCGTGAAGAAGGCGATCAGTCCGCGGCCGGCTGGATCGTCCTTGTCACAGTTCTGGCACAACCCCACCATGCGCGTGCCCGGCACGACCAGACCGTCAGCGCGCCGCAGTGAGTAGGGCACTTCGACCGTGCAGAGGAGCGGGCCGCCGCAGCGATGACATCGCAGACCATCAGCGGCCCGGACCTCGAACCTGTCCGACGTCATCGCTCGATCGTCACGCCGCGCAGCGTCTTCAAATCACCGAAGAACGATGGCGTGGTGGCGACTCGAAAATCGTCAACAACCCAAGTTTCCTTGGTCCTGTCTCGCTTGAGCACATTCAAATGAACCGGGACATCACCAGCGTGCGCTGAAAGGGTGACCTTCAGTTCGCTGATCAAGTGTTCATCCAACGTCCTGGTGGTCAGGCCGAGAACGACCGGAGGTGCAGCGCCGGGATTGTTCTCGGCGTCTGTGATGTCCAGCGGGATCACATCGCTGCCGAAGACCGCCATCTTGTCGTCGCGCCAGTTCACCCGCCCCTTCACGCACACTGCCGAGTCAAGCTCAAGGTCGGGTGCGAGTACCGAGTACGACTTCGGGAAGAACAGCACCTCAATCGCCGCGTCTAGATCCTCGACAACGGTGATCGCCCACGGCTCACCGTTCTTGTTCACCCGTCGCTCGATCGAGGAGATCATCCCGGATACGATCAACTCGCCATCCTTGGGCGGGTCGTCCAAGATCACTGCGATCGGCCTCGGCGCATACTTCCGAAGAATCCGTTCCGCGCCGTCGAGCGGATGCGCCGAGACGTATAGCCCCAGCATCTCCTTCTCGTAGGACAGCATCTGCTTGCGCGGCCACTCTTCGCTTTCGATCTTCAGGTGCGCAAGGGGGGAGGACTCGTTGTCGGGGTCGGTCGAAGTGTCCACAGTGCCGAAAAGATCGAATTGTCCGTCCGCTTCTTTCCGCTTGATCGGCACGACGATGTCCACGGCGTCTTCGTGCACCTTGACCAGCGACAGACGCGCCTGGCCGAACGAGTCGAATGCGCCCGCCTTGATGAGCGATTCGACCACGCGCTTGTTGCACACGACGAGTTCCGATTTGTCGATGAAGTCCGTGAAAGACGTGTACTCGCCGTGCTTCTCGCGACTTTTGATGATCGATTCGACTACGTTCGCTCCGACGTTTCGGACAGCGCCCAGGCCGAAGCGGATGTCCTTCCCCACGGCACCGAACCGAAGGGCGGACTCGTTGACATCCGGCGGCAAGACCTTGATGCCGAGGCGGCGACACTCAGAGAGATATACGGCCGACTTGTCTTTATTGTCGCCGACCGAGGTGAGCAATGCGGCCATGTACTCGGGGAGGAAGTTGGCCTTCAGGTACGCGGTCCAGTAGGAGATCAGGCCATACGCGGCGGCGTGCGACTTGTTGAATGCGTAACCGGCGAACGGAAGGATCGTGTCCCAGAGGGCCTTGATCGCCTCGTCGGAGAACTTCAGTTCATGGTTGCGCATGCCGTCACGAAAACCCTCGAACTCTTTCGCGAGGACTTCCGCCTTCTTCTTGCCCATCGCCTTGCGCAGAACATCCGCGCGGCCCATCGAGTAGTTGGCCACCTTCTGCGCGATGAACATGATCTGCTCTTGGTAGACGATCAGACCGTGGGTCTCGCCGAGAATCTCCTTCAGCGACTCTTCGAGTTCCGGATGAATCGGCTTGACTTCCTGACGCCCATTCTTCCGGTCCGCGTAGTCGTTGTGAGCGTTGACGCCCATAGGTCCGGGCCGGTACAGCGCGCCCACTGCGACGATGTCCTCGAACGAGGTGGGCTGCATGCGACGCAGAAGGTCGCGCATCGGGCCGCCGTCAAGCTGGAAAACGCCCAGCGTGTCGCCCCGGCTGAGAAGCTTGTACGTCTCGACGTCGTCAAGCGACAGAGTGTCGAAGTCGGGAACGGCGTCTTTCCCTCGGTTGGCGACGATGTTGTCGACCGCGTCACCGATCACCGTGAGGTTGCGCAACCCGAGGAAGTCCATCTTCAGCAGGCCGATGTTCTCACAAGAGGGGTAATCCCATCCTGTGATAATCGAACCGTCGTCGCGCTGCCACAACGGGATCGACTCCATCAGCGGATCACGCGACATGATCACCGCGCAGGCGTGCACGCCCGCATTGCGGATCAGCCCTTCCAGGCCGCGAGCGGTCTCGAAGATGGTTTTCACCTGGTCATCGGTGTCGAGCAGCGCTCGCACCTCGGCCGCTTCGCCATAGCGCGGATGGCTCTTGTCCACGATTCCGTAAAGCGGAATGTCCTTCGCCATGATCGGCGGGGGAAGTGCCTTGGAGATCTTGTCAGCGATCGAGTATCCGGGCTGGCCGTAGTGGACGCGGGCCGAGTCCTTCAGTGCGGCCTTTGTCTTGATCGTGCCGAAGGTGATGACCTGTGCGACGCGGTCGTGGCCGTACTTCTCGCTGGCGTAGCGGATCATCTCGCCACGCCTGCGGTCGTCGAAGTCGATGTCGATGTCGGGCATGGCGGTCCGCTCCGGGTTCAGGAACCGCTCGAACAGCAGGCCGTGCGGGATGGGGTCGATGTTCGTGATGCCCATCGCATAAGCAACCAGAGCGCCCGCTGCCGACCCGCGGCCGGGCCCGACGCGGATTCCGCTCTCCCGGGCGTACTTGATCAAGTCGGCGACGATGAGGAAGTACGCGGGGAATCCCTTGTCAATGATGACCTTGAGCTCGAAATCGGCACGCTCGACGTACCCGTCCGGGATACCGTTGGGGAAACGCCACTCCAGACCGCGCATTACTTCCGCGCGGAACCAGGACTCCTGGGTTTCGCCCTCGGGTACGGAGAACTCCGGAATCCGGTCGCGGTATGCCCACACATCGTCGTAGGGCTCGACTCGTTCGGCGATAAGCAGTGTGGAGTCCGTAGCGCCGGGAACCTCGGAGTCCCAGATCTGCCGCATCTCTTCCGCAGATTTCAAGTAGTAGCCGTCGCCGTCGAACTTGAACCGTTGCGGATCCGTCAGCGTCTTGCCCGACTGCACCGCCAGAAGCGCCGAATGTGTGTCGGCCTGATCCCTGGTGACGTAGTGGCTGTCATTCGTGGCAAGCGGCTTGATATCGAGCTTCTTGCCGATTTCCAGAAGCCCGGTCCGGACGCGGCGCTCAATGCTGAGGCCGTGATCCATCAACTCGAGGAAAAAGTTCTCCGCACCGAAGATGTCGCGGTAATCGGCCGCAGCCTGCAACGCCTCGGCCTCCTGGCCGAGCCGAAGCCGCGTCTGGACCTCTCCGGATGGGCACCCGGTTGTCGCAATGATCCCGGACGCGTACTCAGAGATGAGTTCCCGATCCATGCGAGGCTTGCGATAGTAGCCCTCCATGCTCGCGCGGGTGTGCAACGCGAATAGGTTGCGCAGGCCGGTCGCATTGGCTGCGAGCATGGTCATGTGCGTATATGCGCCACCGCCTGAGATATCATCGCTCCGCTGCCCTGGGTCTCCCCAAAAAACCGGCTTCTTGTGGATGCGATTGTGTGGCGCGAGGTATGCCTCAATGCCGATGATCGGCTTGATGCCGTGTTTCTTGGCGGTCTGGTAAAACTCGTCCGCACCGTACATATTGCCGTGGTCGGTCATGCCTACCGCGGTCATGCCCAGACGCTCGGCTTCCTCGAACAGCAGGCCGACCTTTGCTGCACCGTCGAGCATTGAGTACTCGGTGTGAACGTGCAGATGGACGAATGACGACTGCCCAGACAAAGCGTGGACCTCCCGAGATCGTGGTCATCGACAGCGCTGCCTCAGCACACGGACCAGGCGCTCAGCCTAGTCAGCCGGACGGCCTAGAGCCGCATCGAGTTGATGGTCTCTCGGTGCCTGATCAACAGCGGTCGTGACACGCTGGCAACTCCGAGTCCAGCCTGAGTCTGACCTCGGATGTCGTACAAGTGTGACGGGTGTGTGACGCAGAGTGATGGGAGTCCCGGCAGTGGCACAGCGGCATTGGTCTGCCGGATAGTTGAGGGAAGAAGCACGGCGGTTCCCGGTCGTGGAGTGCCGTCCGGGTTGATGCCCCCGCCGTGGTACTACGTGGTGGTCTCCCGGCGTTCGGTGACCCTCAGCACCGTGCAGATGGTTCGTGCACCGCGCTCGTGAAGTGCCACGTAGTCGATCCAGTCCTTGACGAAGAACAGCGCGAAAAGCAGAGCCACTCGCAGCGCTTCGGCGACGGTGACGCGGGACCACCCCCCCGCTCGCGCGGGGAAGACAACCCCCATCCGGCACGGCGGACGCAGCCGAACGGACCACCCCTGCTCGCGCGGGGAAGAGCCGATCATCGGCTACCTCGTGATCTTCTCCATCGGACCACCCCCGCTCGCGCGGGGAAGAGGTGAGCTTCCCCCTGGAGGGCCAGGGCGTGCAGGGACCACCCCCGCTCGCGCGGGGAAGAGTCGCGCAGCAGCTCCACCACGGCCAGCGTCGCCGGACCACCCCCGCTCGCGCGGGGAAGAGCACGACCTCGTGTTGCTCGACGACGACGGCTGCGGACCACCCCCGCTCGCGCGGGGAAGAGGCGCCGGTGCGCAGGGCCTTCTCGGCGGCGACCGGACCACCCCCGCTCGCGCGGGGAAGAGGACGAGGCCCGCCACGCCCCGTTCCGGGGCGAGGGACCACCCCCGCTCGCGCGGGGAAGAGTTGATCCGGCCCGGTGACGTGGTGTGCTGCATCGGACCACCCCCGCTCGCGCGGGGAAGAGTGCGCGCCGGGCCACGGCGTGCACAGTGCGCTGGGACCACCCCCGCTCGCGCGGGGAAGAGTGTCGGGTGACCCTCCGCGCGCCGATCTCGGCCGGACCACCCCCGCTCGCGCGGGGAAGAGACACGCCCGTATCGGGCGATATCCGCCTGCGCCGGACCACCCCCGCTCGCGCGGGGAAGAGCCTGCCGCTCGACGGCAACACCACGCTCTCCAGGGACCACCCCTGCTAGCGCGGGGAAGAGCACGCGCAGTCCAGCAGCAGCCCACCGGGCGCGGGACCACCCTCGCCCGCGCGGGGAAGAGGGTGCGCGGCGGTCCAGCCAGATCAGCGTCGACGGACCACCCCCGCTCGCGCGGGGAAGAGGGCGGCGCAGCGCGCTCAGTTCGAGGGTGCGCCGGACCACCCCCGCTCGCGCGGGGAAGAGGGAACCGCCTCGACCAGGATGCCGTTGACCCGGGGACCACCCCCGCTCGCGCGGGGAAGAGTGTCGGGTGACCCTCCGCGCGCCGATCTCGGCCGGACCACCCCCGCTCGCGCGGGGAAGAGGAGCCGGCGGAGGGCTGGCTGGACGACCTGCGCGGACCACCCCCGCTCGCGCGGGGAAGAGGGGAAGATCAGCCAATCCAACAGATGTGAGGGAGGACCACCCCCGCTCGCGCGGGGAAGAGGTCAATGGCCGCGCCCGCTACGCCCGCGACCAGGGACCACCCCCGCTCGCGCGGGGAAGAGCGCGTCACCGGGCCGGGTACGGGCGTCGCGGCCGGACCACCCCCGCTCTCGCGGGGAAGAGGCGGAGTTGCGCTTGGATCTGATCGACAGGCGGGGACCACCCCCGCTCTCGCGGGGAAGAGGCCGCCATCGCCCGCCCCCGCGCCCCGGGCGGGGGACCACCCCCGCTCTCGCGGGGAAGAGACTTCTTGACCAGCTACTTTACGCGACGAGTCGCCGTTTCAGCATCAGTTTGGTGTGGGGACCGCTTTACGGTGGATCGCATCTCGAACCGACCTCTCTGTCCGTTCGGGTCTCTGCGGCGAGTACATGGACGCTCCAGGATCGGGGTCGATGCCAGGGATCAAAATGAGGCCGTGGTCGTGGCTGACGATGCCGACGAACGGCGCGGCGAAGCCGTTTGCTGTGGACTCCGTGGCGAGGTTCTCACGACGTCGACACCAGCCTCGGCGGGGACCGTGTCGCACGAGGTGGGGAACCGGCCCGTCGGTCGCAGAATCGGACCCGACCGAGCGCCTCCACCCCGACGGCGTGCTGCACATTGACTTCAACGGCTGGAGCGGTCACCCGCACCGACCATGGGTCAGGTCCTCACAAGCCGCCACTGTCCTGACCCGCGCCTTCGCGTAAACTCTGAACCCAGATGGCGGCAGCGGGCTCGGCCGACGCGAACTACCTCCGCTGCTGTTCACCATCCTCATGTGCGCCGTCAGACGGAACAGTCCCTTGTGTTCGGTGTCTGGGTCACTGCCTTGCGTGGCGGTCGCGCCAGAGGTGGAAGGTATGCAGCAGGTCTGTGAGGGTGGTTCGTAGTTCCGACGGGTCGAGCGGCAACGTTCGTGCCATGTGGGGATGTTGTTCAATGATGGTGATCGTGTCGGACAAGCGGGAAAAGGCCGCGGTGACGGCGTCGAGCGTGCGGGGATTGGCGCGGTCGGCGTGCCTCCACAGCCGGGCGAGGTCCTCGATCTGTCCGATGAGGGTGTCCGGGTCCGGCGGGCGGACTGGGCCTGGTCGTGGTGTGCGGCGACGTGTGGCCGGATCGTGGTTGCCGTGGTCGGAGAATGTGGATCGAGGCTCGGTTCGCATGCCGTGAGGCTGACCGGTCGGGCCGTCGGCGAAGGGCTGCTCAGCCCGAGGGGCGTGGGGTGAACGGCGGTCTCCGGCGGCACGGGAAGCATGTGGTCGGCTGCGAGGCGGATACGCGGGCATGGGGGCGGACCTGCGGGCGTCAGGATCGGTGGGGATCGGGGTGAGGCGTTCCTGTCCGACGGGGACCGGATCGAGGACGTCGCGACGAGGTGTGGTCGTGGCCCGGTGCCGCCGGGTTGTCGGAGCGGGGCGGGCGGAGTCGAGGGTGAACAGGACGAGCACCTTGATCGGTGTCGGGCCGGTGACGCCGCCGGGAGCGGCTCGCCGGTTGGGGACGGTGTCGGGCGTCGGGATGTCCGGTGTGGCCGGTTTCGGGCGCGGGTCGGTGTTCTTCTGCCGGGATGCCTGCTGTGGTGACGGGGGCATGGTCGTATTGGTCCCGGTGCGGACGGTGATGTCCCCGTGGGTTGATCCGATCTGGAGCACGAGGCCGGTCGCGCAGTGGACGATGTTGCGTGAGTGCGTCGCGTGGCGTGGGCGGTTGCGGAACATGCGCGAGGTTCTCCGATGGTCGGCAGGCCGGCGGGGACGGGGACTGGAGAGGCTGCGTGGTCACAGCGGCACGGCGCCGTGGGTGATCAGGGCGTCGATCCGGTCGGCCGGCAGCGGTGCGCCGAGGTGGTCACCGGCACCCAAGTCGGCGGACAGGCTGTGGGCGTGGCGCAATCGGTGCTCGTCGTCGATACCGGTGACCATCACTGTCAGGGGAAGCTCCGGGACCGGCCGGTTGCGTGGTGGGACGGGATCGGTTTCGCAGTACGGGATGGAGCTGGTCGGACGCCGGGTGAGCTCGGTGACGGCGGGGAGCACGACAGTGTCGATGTTCAGCCGGTGTAGGTGCGTGTAGGCGGTGATGTCGCGACCAGGCCAGACCAGCGCCACGGGCACGCTCAGGCCACCGAGGGCCAGCACCAGCGGTTGCGGGTCGCCGTGATGGTCGGCTACCGCAGCTTCAGGCATGCACAGCAGCAGCCGGCTCGGATCGAGATGATGAGTGCGCAGCAGGGTGCGTAGCAGTGCGACCAAGCCGTCGTCGAAGGCGAGTCGGGGGGAAACAGTAAGGGTGACCTGCGGGGCAGCTGTTCCGAGGCGGCTGGCCCATCGGGTGGCCTGCGCGGCGACCTTGCGCAGCAGCCACGGACCAGCGTTGTCGACCAGGCCGCGTGCCTCGGCCTCGGCCAGCAGTGCGTCGCAGCCGATTTCGCCGTGGCATGGATGGCGCCACACCGTGGCGGCAGCGACGGTGGTGACGGCGCCGTCGGTGAGCCGGACCACGGGGCGATAGCGCAATTCCAGGCGATCGGCTCGTAGCGCGTCGCAGACCTCGGCCAACAGGTGTGAGGTGGCGTCCCGTGGCCGCCGGACGGGCGTTCCCGGTGGTCGGGTCTCCGCCGGCCGGACATGCCATGGTTCGGCGTGGTGGCGCAGAGCGGCGGCGAATGCCCTGTCCAGGGCGGTAATGGCGGCGGCCCGAGTCGTGTCATCGCCGCCCGTGAGCCGGTGAAGCCAAGGCAGGACCAGCGCACGCAGATGCTGGTACGTCTCGCTGGAGCCTCCGAGATCGTGGGCCAGTTCCCGGCCCAGGGCAGCGTCGGTGCGCGATGCGGGGCGGCCAGAAGCCACCAGGCGCAGCCAGTCGGCCGTGTCCGTCAGCACGGCGTGCAGGCGCCGCGGATCAGCAGGATGGTGGCCGGAGGCGGTGAGGGCACAGACCCAGCCGGTGACCATGGCGTTGATGCCCACCGGCCGGTCGCGACCGGGTTGCTCCGGCACCCGCACCGGCGAGGACCGCGGTCCGGGCCTGCTCACAATCCGCGCGAGCATGGCGTCCAGTTCCTGCCGGGTCGGCTCCTGCGAGGAACCAGCCCGTAGATCACGCAGTCCGGCATCGAGCATCCGCCGGACGCGGAAGGACTTGGTACCGGGTATCCAGGACGTCAACCATCGCAGCATGGTCACTCCTCTCGATCGGTGGCGCGGGGTGTGTCGATGTCGTCGAGTTCGTCGACGATGCGCAGTGCCTCGTCGTGCACGAGTTCCCTGAGCCGTTTCTTGGCCTGCCACAGGTAGGTGGAAGTCACCTTCGTGCTGCGGCCGATACGTGTGGCGATCCCGGCGGTGTCGATGTCCTGCAGGTACAGCTCGATCACCTCGCGCAAGTGCGCAGGCAGCACCTGCACCCCGTCCAAGAGCAACTCCCGCAAACGCTCCTCGATCTCCTCGTCGTGCTCGGCGCGGGCATGCTGTTCCTCGTCGAAGGGCACATGCGGCTGTTGGGGTGTGCTGAGCAACCCGGAGATGCGGTTGCGCAACACGGCCATCGCGTAGGCGCGCGGCTCTTCGATGCGGTGCCACCGGTCCCATACGACGCCCATAACGTCCTGGACCAGTTCGCTGCATTCGGCGTACGGCACGCCCCTGCGGGCCGCGCGGCGCAGCATCCGCGGGGCCATCTCGTGGAAGAACTCGTCGAACTCGGGCGTGCGATCGTGCTCGGATGGGGCGTCGTGCCGATCGCTCACTGCGGACGTCCCCGGTCCTCGTGCCGGGACGTCCACGCCGCGAGCACGACAGGCGACCCGGACCCACACTGCAGACCAAGAAGCGGCAGAGGACGCCGTGAACCTTCCCGCACCCCTGACAGGACGCCCTCCGGAGCGCGACGGGGGCCACTTCCGGGAGGGTGAGCTGCGCAACGCCGCCGCTGCCGTGCGCCTCTGCGAAGAGGGCGCGTGTGTGTCAGACCGAGCAGGGAGTCGACGGCGAACGTCGATGCGGGCACTGATGACCTCTTGGCGGATAGGGCGTCCCACGCCGCTGGGCGCTCACCGCGTCCCGCGTCGTGGCCGTACATTCACTGATCAGTCGCCGACACCCCTGATCTCAAGCCCTACCGGCACCATGTCACCCGATCCGGCGAACCAGGACCGAGACCGCGTCGATCACTACGCCGGTCGAGCGATTGGCCCGCGGCCAGACGAAGTGTCGTCGGCAATCGCGTCATCACCACACCGGGCAGCGCTCCCAGTATGGGAACCACCACCACAGTCGCCGTCCCTCACGGGGCCGCCGACAACAGGGGAGGGGCAGTCGTGGGTGCTGAGCGAGATTCCGGCGGACCAGAGGACGGTCAGCACGACCTTGACGACCCCGACCCCGAACGCCCGGCCGTCGTCGCGGGCTTCGACCGCCCCGGTCCTGCCCGGATCCACGACTGGCTGCTCGGCGGCACCCTGAACACACCCCTGGACCGCGCGCAGGGCGTCGAACTCCTGCGCCGTTTACCGCACCTGCGTGAAACCGCGCGCCGAGACCGGGCCTTCCTGCGCCGCTGTGTGCGGCGCATGCTCGCCGACGGCGTGCGCCAGTTCCTTGATCTCGGCTCCGGCCTGCCCACTAAAGGCGCGGTGCACCAGGTGGCCGACGACCTCGGCGTCGAGGCCACCGTGGTCTACGTCGACCACGATCCGGCCGTCGTCGCCCTGACCAATCTGCTGCTGGCCGACACCCCCTCGGCCTGCGGCATCGAGGCCGACCTACGCAGTCCCGACCTCGTGCTCGCCCATCCCGACACCAGCGGCCTAATACTCCAGCCGCAGTTCGTGATCATGTTCTGCTAGCTTATCGATCTTGTGTTGGTTGATGAGGACATCCAGGCGTGGGTGAGCGGCTTGGACGAGCTGTTCGGGCGGGTGGCGGGACGGTTTCTGCGGGCGGAGCCGCGGCGTCGGGCTCGGGCGTATGTGCGGGGTCTGTTGGCTCCGATCGCGGGCAAGAACGGCTGGACGTTGGCGGAAGTGGCCGGTGAGGCGACGCCGGACGGGATGCAGCGGTTGCTCAACGCCGCGACGTGGGACGTCGACGGGGTCCGCGACGACGCCCGTGACTATGCCGTGGAGCACCTTGCCGACGGCGAGGGCGTGCTGGTGGTCGACGAGACCGGGTTCCTGAAGAAGGGCGACAAGTCGGCCGGGGTGCAACGGCAGTACTCCGGCACCGCCGGACGGATCGAGAACTGTCAACTCGGCGTGTTTCTTGCTTACGCCACAAGCAAAGGCCGCACGCTGATCGACCGGGAGCTGTACCTGCCCAAGTCCTGGGTCGCCGACCGGGAACGGTGTCGGGAGGCGGCGGTGCCCGACACCGTGGAGTTCGCGACCAAGCCCGTGCTCGCCCGCGCGATGCTGGCCCGGGCGCTGGACGCCGGCGTGCCGGCCCGCTGGGTGACCGCGGACGAAGCCTACGGCGGCGACTCGAAATTCCGGGCCTGGCTGGAAGAACGACGCATCGGCTACGTGGTCGCCGTGCCGAGCAGCCAGACCATTCCCGCCACCGCAGGCAGCACCCGCGCCGACTTCCTGACCTCCGACGCCCCACCGGCGGCGTGGAAGCGCCGCAGCTGCGGCCAGGGAGCCAAGGGCCCCCGCCTGTTCGACTGGGCGGTGGCCTCGTTACCCGTCTACGACGACACCACACCGCCAGGCTGGCGGCGGTGGCTGTTGATCCGCCGTTCCCTGAAGCGCAATCGTCGCGGCAAGCACGAATTGGCCTACTACTTGTGTTGCGCCCCAACGGGAACCACCGACGACGACCTGATCCGAGTGGCCGGTGCCCGGTGGGCGGTCGAGGACTGCTTCCAGACCGCCAAGACCGAGGTCGGCCTGGACCAGTACCAGGTCCGCCGCTACGACGCCTGGTACCGCCACATCACCCTGGCGATGCTCGCCCACACCTACCTCGCCGTCACCGCCGCCATCGCCCCAAAAGCCCTGGCAGCGGCCTCATCCCGGTCACCCTCGGCGAGGTCAGGCGTCTCCTGGCACACCTGATCACCATCATTCCCGACCGCGCCCACACCTGGAGCTGGTCCCACTGGCGCAGACGCCACCAACACCGCGCCAAACAAGCCCACTACCAGCGAAGACAGGTACAACATCACGAACTGCGGCTGGAGTACTAATAGACCCGCACCGGCCGTTGGGCGTGCTCGCAGTCGGAGTGCTCGACACCCTCATCGACGACGAGTTCCCCGGCATGATCCTTGAGCGCTACCTCGACCTCCTGCCGGACCACAGCCACATCGCCCTCACCCACCTACTGCCCTCCGGAGATCATCCCGCCGATACCGACGGCGATACGGTGCTCCCGGCATGGGAGGTTCGCCACCCCCGCCCTGAGCGCACCATCCGGGCCTGGCTGGATCGAGCTGGGTCATCGTCGCAGGTGGAACTGCCCGACGCGGCGGGCGAGCCGGGGCCAGCCGTGCTGCGTTGCCACGTCCGCATCGCCTGAGTGCCATTCGGCAGAGGTCGATCCGCCGGTCTCGGGATGCCGGAGGTCGGTGAACAACGGCAGAGAAGGCGACCTCACCCGTGCACACCGCCAGGCGCAGCCGGACCCGTGTGGCGTCAGGACCGGCGATGTTCGTGCTCGCCCATCACCCGCGTTCCAGGCGGCACCTCCACCGGCTACGCCGTCGGATACTACGGCGGACTAGCAGGAACAGGCCGTCTCCACTGGCCTCGTGGTGGCAGACGTCCCACAACCCCCAGTGCCCGGTCCGCGTAGCGCAGGTCGCTGGCCGACTGCGGCCCTTGAAGCCCGACGTGGAGGTGTCGGGCCCACCGCATCCTCTAGGAAGACTCAACAACGCGATGCGGCATGCCTGGTGCACGGGTGCGGATCGAGGTCGACTACCGGGACCTGCAGCTGTGGTTTGCGGGGCGGTACGGTGTCGACCGCCCCGGACCGGGACACCCACGGAGGCGGCCCGAGACGGTCATTGCGGACAAGACCGTGAACGGGAGGCCGCCGAGACGTGGCGACGGACGACCCCGGCGTGCGCGGGGACCAGTAGCTGCGGGCAACCAGCCAGTGCCACAGGCTGGGACCACCCCCGGTCGCGGGGAAGACGGCGCGGGTGCGGACCTCGGCCACTGGCCGAGGACGGACGACCCCGGTCGAGCGGAGAAGACTTTGTGGACGCCGTCGCTGGCGAGCAGGATCAGGGATCACCCCCGCTCGCGCGGGGAAGACCTGGCGCTTGAGCGGTACGCGGGCCGGATCGACGGACCACCCCCGCTCACGCGGGGAAGACTGCTGCGGCGGGGCCGGTCACCCCGTGGGCACGGGACCACCCCTGCTCGCGCGGGGAAGACTCAGCGCGAGCGGAGCGGCGACAGTGCCACCAGGGACCACCCCCGCTCGCGCGGGGAAGACGCGGTGACGAACTCGGCCTGCTCCCGCGACGCCGGACCACCCCCGCTCGCGCGGGGAAGACGTCGGGTTGCAGGAGGACGTGGAGCTGATCGAGGGACCACCCCCGCTCACGCGGGGAAGACGTAGCCGTTGACGGTCAGGGTCGGGGCGATCCGCGGACCACCCCCGCTCGCGCGGGGAAGACGGTTTCGTCGTAGGCACCGGTACGGACCAACGAGGACCACCCCCGCTCGCGGGGAAGACAAGATGCAGGGTCTCGGTGGGGCCATGGAGGGCGGACCACCCCCCGCTCGTGCGTGGAAGACTCCATCGACGTGAGGGCCACCGCGTACGGGACGGGACCACCCCCTGCTCGCGCGGGGAAGACCCGGCCATCGGCTGGACCGGCACCGACGAGGAGGGACCCCCGCTCGCGCGGGGAAGACGCGGCCTACGGTGACGCCGGAGTCCGCGAGTTCGGACCACCCCCGCTCGCGCGGGGAAGACCGGTGGTACGCGGACGCTAACACCCGTGTCCACGGACCACCCCCGCTCGCGCGGGGAAAACCGGTGGTACGCGGACGCTAACACCCGTGTCCACGGACCACCCCCGCTCGCGCGGGGAAGACCGGGGTGGTCGTTGATCGCCTGTGCTCGGACGGGGACCACCCCCGCTCGCGCGGGGAAGACGCGTTGCGCAGCATCGCGTACCGCTCACCGGGGGGACCACCCCCGCTCGCGCGGGGAAGACCGGGATGCGGGCGATGGTGACGCGCGGCGGTACGGGACCACCCCCGCTCGCGCGGGGAAGACCAGGATCTCGATGCACTTCTCCGCCCAGGACGCGGACCACCCCCGCTCGCGCGGGGAAGACCTCGGTCAGCCACAGCGAGCGGGTCTCGCCGCCGGGCCACCCCCCGCTCGCGCGGGGAAGACAGCGGGCCGGTCCCGTTCCACTTCGCGAGCGCCGGACCACCCCCGCTCGCGCGGGGAAGACGTGTCCAGGATCAGGCCGTTGGCGATGATGTACGGACCACCCCCGCTCGCGCGGGGAAGACCGCTCCGCGTCGGCGCGCTGCTCGGGGAACTTCGGACCACCCCCGCTCGCGCGGGGAAGACTCTTCCGAAATGATGTTGCGCCGGTCGATTTCCGGACCAGCCCCGCTCGCGCGGGGAAGACAGCAGGTCGTTGGCCTTCTCCGCGTCCAACGCCGGACCACCCCCGCTCGCGCGGGGAAGACCTACCTGGAGCGGGTCGACCGGTGGCTGCGTCCGGACCACCCCCGCTTGCGCGGGGAAGACCGCGACGGCGACCACACCGACATCGGCAACAACGGACCACCCCCGCTCGCGCGGGGAAGACGCAGTCATCGCCTCGTCGACCGACAGGCCGCCCGGACCACCCCCGCTCGCGCGGGGAAGACGTGCACCCCTCCCATTTCGGCATCCACCGGGGAGGACCACCCCCGCTCGCGCGGGGAAGGCTCGCGTTTCGACCAGGCGGACGACGGCGGCCAAGGACCACCCCCGCTCGCGCGGGGAAGACATGTCCCACTTGTCCTCGCCCGGCTTGGGCTCGGGACCACCCCCGCTCGCGCGGGGAAGACGTGCTCCCCGGTGTGCCGCTCGTCACGGGGACCGGACCACCCCTGCTCGCGCGGGGAAGACCCGCACCGGCCCGTCGTGATGTTCGCGGCGGACGGACCACCCCCGCTCGCGCGGGGAAGACGGAACCTCGGCGACGACACCCGATCCTCCCCACGGACCACCCCCGCTCGCGCGGGGAAGACGTCGACCGGTCCGAGCTGAGGTTGGAGTGGGAGGGACCACCCCCGCTCGCGCGGGGAAGACGACACGCACCTTGCCCGTGGCGTCCATCTCGGCCGGACCACCCCCGCTCGCGCGGGGAAGACAACGGCCGCATACTGACTCGCATGCAAGACCACGGACCACCCCCGCTCGCGCGGGGAAGACTCGGTCTCGACGACCAGCCGCGCGGCCCGAAGCGGACCACCCCCGCTCGCGCGGGGAAGACACTTCTTGACCAGCTGGTTTAGGCGGCGGATCACCGTTTTAGCATCGGTTTGGTTCTGGGCGGGCCCTTCACGTTGAGCCGCCTCTCGAACCGAGCTTAGGCCCGTCGGTCGGTGAGGGCGTGGACGGTCCGCCGAGAGAGTCGTCGATGTCGACGATCAGGGTGAGGGCTCGGTCGAGTTTGCGGTGGGCGCTGGTGCGGTTGCCGTATCGCCACAGTGCTTGGCCGATTGTGGCCGAGCGGAGGCCTGTTCGGCTCGTGAATGGGCATCGGTTTGTTGTCAACCGGCTGACGTACTTGGCTGGCCGCATCGTGTCGTCGACTTCGGTCTTGGCGCCGGTCGGAGCGCTCGTCGCGTTCTTCGGACCCCTGACCTGATGCCTTGTGGATGGCGTGGTGGGACGATTCCGCTTGACGTGGATTCGAACGTGTGTGCGACGATCCTGTGGTGGTCCTTCCTCGACCCGTCGGGCTTCCGCCCGGAGCGAGTCTGTCGCAGGTTTGGTGGTCGGGGGTGGGTTGTGGATCGGCGTGAGTACGAGCGGATGGTTGATCGGTTCCGGCGGTTGGTGGCGCCGTTGCCCGCGTGGCGGGTCGATGAGTGTGACGGGTCGCCGGTGTTGGTCGACGACGCGTTGGGCGGTGGCGGTGGTGTGCTGCTTCGGGTCGACAGCCGATGGAATGTGTGTCTGGCGCGGTATTTCGAGGCGGTGGACAAGGACCGTCTGCTCGCGCTGGTGGCGTTGCTGGAGGTCGTGCCGCCGGACGGGCCGGCTCACCGGGCGGCGGTCGCGTTCCTGAAGTCCCTGAGGCTGGGCGACGAGTCCGGCCCGTTTGGGGTGAGGCCGGGGCGGCGGAGGGGCCGGGTCAGTCGCGCAGGATGAGCGGTTCGACGAAGCCAAGAACAGGGGACGCGACCAGGTCCGGCTCGCCGGCGTCGGCGCGGCCTGAGGACACGCACGTCGTGGTGGAGAACCGGCACAGCGCAACCGCGTACCGGGCGGTCTTCGCCCTCGGGGCGTTCCGGGCGTTGTTCACCGCCCACGTCATCTCGGTGGTCGGCGACCAGTTCGCCCGGGTCGCGCTGGTCGTGCTGGTCTACGACCGAACCGGCTCGCCCGCCTGGTCGGCCCTTGCCTATGCGCTCACCTTCCTACCCGCGCTGATCGGTGGTCCGCTGCTCGCGGGGCTGGCCGACCGGTACCCGCGGCGCACCGTCATGATCGTCGCCGACCTCGTCCGGGCGGCCGTGGTCGCGTTCATGGCCTGGCCGGGTCTGCCCTGGCAGGTGGTGTGCGTACTGCTGGTCGTGGTCCAGTTGGCGGGTGCCCCGGCCGTGCCTGCGCGCTCGGCGCTGCTCCCGGCACTGATACCGGATCCCGCTGTGATGCGCACCGGGGTCGCCGCCCTGTCCACCGTCACGCAACTGGGGCAGATCCTGGGGTTCGCCGCCGGAGGCATCCTGGTCGCCGCCATCGGCCCCGGCGGGGCGCTCCTGGTCGACGCCGCCACCTTCGCCGCCTCCGCGCTGTTGGTCGCGCTGTTCGTGCCGTCGATCGCCACGAGGGGTTCCCAGCCGCTCGGGTGGTGGGAGCGGATTCGTGCCGGCGCGGACGTGGTGTGGCGCGACCGGCATCTGCTGGTTCTCGTCGGCTACGCGGCTCTGTCCGGGACCTACATCGTCGGCGAAGCCTTGGCCGCCCCCTACTCCGCGCGTCTCGGTGGCGGGCCGGCGACCGTGGGTCTGCTGTTCGCCGCCTACTCCGCCGGCTGCGCCGCGGCATCCGTCGCTGTCGCCGTCCTGGCCGAGCCGGTTCAGCTGCGGTTGATGCCGCTGCTGGCCATCGGAACCGGCGTACCGCTGCTGGGCTGCCTGTTCGATCCGCCGCTACCCATGGTCGTGGGGCTGTTCGTGCTGTCCGGCGCCGCGTCCAGCTACCACGTCGTCGCACAGACGACCTTCGTGCTACGCGCACCCGACGCCCACCGCGGCCAGGCCATCGGCTTCGCCGTCGCCACGATGCAGGCCGCCCAAGGCACCGGTGTCACCCTCGGCGGCCTTGCCGCCGAACTTGTCGACCCGCACGTCGTCACCGGCGCAGCGGGTGCTGTCGGTGTCGTGGCCGCAACGCTCTTGGCAGGGCGGTGGCGAACCCTTCAGCCCCGAACCTGACCCCGCGGTCGGAGGCCGCGTCAATTCTGCAGCGTTGCCGAGCCGTATTTCGCAATCGGATTCATACAATACTTTGCCAGTCAAACCGGCCGTCCGCCGCCTTATCGGTGGGTGCGACGCACTCTGCGGCACCGCCGCACGCAGAGGCAAGCCGCAAAAGATGGCTTGCCTCTGCGTGCGGCGGCACCGCCTTCCGAGTGCGCCCCACCGACAAGGCGGCTTTGCCAGCCGATTCAACCACCTTGGTAGGCCACTTCTGATCGAGAAGCGAATCGGTTGCACGACCGGAGGGATCAGCGGTTGCAAGCCACCGAGTCGACGGGCACCCATCGTCACGTCGATACGGAGAAGGCCCATGTCGTTTGACCAGCAATCCGCCAGGATCGCCGCGCCTGAGATCGTCGCGTTCATCGAAGCCGTCGTCGGATACAACTGGGACACCGAGCAGGCCGACTACCGGCAGCAGGACCCGGACCGCCGTTCAGGTCACATCTTCGACGCACTGAGCGCCCTCCTCGGCTGGCTCGAAGCGCCCGGTGAACTCGTCCAGATTCACGAGACCCTGGGAAGCGACGCGAGTCGCCACCGCTACACCGTGGTCCGCTTCTACCGCTGCGGCGAGCACACCTTCCGCGTGCGTGCTCAGCGCGACAGCTACGAGCGGCAGTCGTTCGCCATCGCCGAGGTGCTCACGGCCGCTCGTGAATGGTCAACGGTCGTGGACAACGATCCGTCGAACTGGCACAGCGGCACCTCACTGTGGGGTGACAGGGGCACCGGTGTCCACCCCGAGCCTGGCTTCGACACGCTGCGGCGCCTCGCCGACACACTGGCCAGTGAGGCGACGCTGATCGTGCCCACCTGACCAGGTCAGCCAGTCGACGCTGAAGCCCAAGCGTCACTCATTTCCTCAGAGGCAGAAGTCCTGATCGGCAGGGAAGTCTGCCACAGCGGCCGGTGGTTCTTCCCTGTCCGGTGGGCCGTGCGCACTCTGCGGCACCGCCGGGCCGGGGCAAGCCGCGAACTACACGCGGCTTGCCCCTTCCCCCGCCGGCACCGCCTTGTCGAGTGCGCCCCACCGAACAGGGGCGACACCACCGGCCCGACCCGGTCACCGGTTCGGGTCGGTCTCACCAGGAGGGACATCCGCTATAACTGATGGCGCCGCAACGATGGCCGAGGTCATCGGCTTCGTTCTGGAGCGGGCCGACGAAAGCGATCTCGATCGGATTATCGACGCCGTGAAGAAGCGTCACGGACTCCTGCGGGACAAGGCCGCAGCCGACGTGAAGGAAGGCAAGCCGGTCACCCTGTACGGCTTGAAGCCCGCCTACCTCAACGGCCTCACCGGCATCGTCAAGTCGATCGAACCCGGCCGCACCACCAGGGCCGTGGTGAGCTTGGACCGTCAGTCCACCACGGCCCTGGCGTACTCCGCCGACAAGTACGCCTCACTCAGCGGCCGGGACAGCTACGACCTGAAGGGCATCCCGGTCACATGCTGCCGGGTCGATCCCTCGATCGACTGACCGTTACCGAGGCCCGGTTCTCCCTTCCACGTGATGGGAGAACCGGGCCTTTTCGTGCGCACCGGACCGCGCTAACTGCCACAGCACCCGAAGAAGGGCGCCTTCTCCTTTCACACCAGCACATTCCGTAATCCGATCACGGCACCACCATGCCCACGACACCCGAAATGAGAGCTATCACGATGAGCACGAACGCTGTCGCCGAGCGCGGCACCACCACCGCCGACACCATCGCTGTCGATGACGTCACGGATGTCGTCGAGCCGGTGGGCACCACGACCGAGCAGACCTACCCGTACCTCAAGCACAACGTCGACCCGCGTGAACTGCGTACGGAGGGCAACACCCGCGAGGTCGGCGACATCCGCCTGAAGCGGCCCGAGCTCGTGGCATCGGTCGCCGAGCACGGCCTGAACCCGATGGTCTCGATCGTCAACGTCGCCCCCGACCCGGTGGATGGTGTGTTGCGTGTGCTGGTGGGTTTCCACCGCACGGCCGCCGCGGTCGCGGTCAAGGAGCTGGAGAACCCCGACCTGCTCATCGACGTCCTGGTCCACGCGCCCGGCACGACGCGGCAGGACGTGCTGGTGGCCCAGGGCATCGAGAACATCCACCGCGAGGGCTACACCCCGTCCGAGGAAGCCGGTCTCTACGAGCAGTTGTCCCTGACCGGCCTGGACACGGACGCGATCGCGCAGACCCTGTCCCGCAAGACCGAGCGCGTGCGGGCCGGGCTCGCGGTCGCGTCCAACCCGCGCACGCGCGCCGCCAGCGAGGCCCTGCCCGACACCGACCTGCTGGCCATGGCGCAACTGGCGGAGTTCGACGGCGACGAGCAGGCCCACCAGAAGCTGTTGGAGGTGCTCACCCGCGATCCACGCAACTTCGAGTGGACTCGCGGACAGCTGCGGCGTGAGCGCGAGCAGCGCGCCAAGCTGGTCGAGGAGATGGCACGGTTCACCGAGCTGGGCTACGCGATCATCGAGACCGGACACGACCTGTCCGAGGACAGCGCGTCCTTGGACGAGCTGTGCGACGGCGAGGACACCACCGCGCTCGACCCGGCCGGGCACGCCGACTGCCCCGGGCGCGCGGTCGCCATCTGGGTCGACCGCGACCTGGAGGCGGAGGTCACTCACTTCTGCGTGGAGTTCACGGAGCACGGTCACCGCACGATCGCCTCGGTGAAGATCGCCGAGGCCGAGGCGCGCCTGCGCGCCGCCGGTGTGCCGATCATCGACCCCGAGGCCGACGACGTGGCCGAACTGGACGGCCTGCTCCCCGACGAGCAGGCCGAGCACACGCTCACCGCCGAGGCGCACGCCGGCTGCCCCGGCCACGCCGCCTACATCGACTACGAGCACGACCGGGAGGAGCCGGACGTCCACTACGTCTGCACCGACTACACCGCCTACGGACACGTGCTGCGTTTCGCGCGGGCGGCGCGGTCGGAGCCGGACAGCGCCTTCGAGGCCGGCGAGCGCAAGCGCACGAAGGAGAACAACCAGAGTTGGCGTGACGCCAAGGCCGGCCGCCGGGAGTGGCTGACCGGGTACTTCGCCGAGTGGCGCAAGACCAAGTCCAAGGACATCGTGTTGCCGCCGCGGGTGCACCACTGGCTCGGGTTGGCCGAGGTGCTGGCCGGTGACTACCTCAGCGACGCCGCACCCGTGCACCGCTACGCCTGCACGCTGCTCAAGCTGGACGAACCGAAGGCTCACCGGCGCGAGCTGCACCCGATCACGGTGCAGCTGCGCAAGAAGTCCACCACCGAAACCCAGGCCGTGCTGATCCGCCTCGCCCAGGTCGTCGGCGCCTGCGAGCAGCACTGGGACCTCGCCTACACCGACAAGAACGCCGACTCCAGCTGGCGACGCCCCAGCGAGGACACCCGCTTCTACTTCGAGCTGCTCGCGGCGCTGGGCTACCCGCTCTCCCACGTCGAGCGGTTGGTCAACAACCCCGAGTTGGACCACGAGAAGTGGCCCCACCTCGTCCCCGCTGACAGCCAGGAGGCCCAGGTGGCGTAACGCTCATCGCTTCCGTCGTCAGGCCCGCACCGACCGTCCGGTGCGGGCCTGACGACTTCCGCATCACCTCCCGACCTGTCACGAAAGGAGGCTCGTCCATGGTCCACCTGTCCGACTACGACCTCGGCCGCGCACGCGGCCGGGCCGACTACCGCACCGGCGGCGACTACACCCCACAACCCGGCTCACCGGACTGGAGCACCCGCTATGCCGACGGCTGGACCCACGCCGCCGACGAGGCCACCGCCACCCTGGGGCATGCCGTGGCCTGTCGGCTGGCGTGGGGCGAGGGCATCGCCGCCCACTACCAACCGCACTCCGCTTCCGAAACCGAGAGGCCCGACCGTGCCGAGACCGAATGACCCTCACGACACCGCGGAACTCCTGCTCGTCAACGGCCGACACATCCCGGTCCCCTCGATGATCGCGGCCCGTGTCCGCAGCATCGATGCCGACGGCGAACTCCCGTTGGCCAGCCCCGACCCCACCGAACCTGGAGCTACACGATGTCCGCTACCCGCCCTACCACCTATCTGTCTACTGAGGACCCTATGCGGTCCGCCATCGAAACCGTCAACAAACCCACCACCTTCCCTCGTGGTCGTGTGGTCTTCGCCGAAGGCGAGCCGGGTGACCGGCTCTACCTCATCCAGACCGGCAAGGTGAAGATCAGCCACAAGTCGTCCACCGGCCGGGAACACCTGCTCGCCCTGCACGGACCATCCGACCTGTTCGGCGAGCTGTCCGTCTTCGACCCCGGCCCGCGCACCTGCACCGCCACCACGGTCACCGAAGTCCGTGCCCTGAGCATCGACCGCTCCACCATGAGGCAGTGGATCATCCACCAGCCTGAATTCGCCGAGCACCTGTTGCGCGCTCTGGCGCGCAGGCTGCGCCGGACCAACTCGATGCTGACCGACGTGATCGCCAACGACGTGCCCGGCCGGATGGCCAAGGTCGTGCTCCAGCTCGCACAGCGCTTCGGCAGCCAGGACGGCGGCCTGCTCCAGGTCACCCACGACCTGCGGCAGGAGGAACTCGCACAGCTGGTCGGCGCGACACGCGAGACGGTGAACAAGGCCCTGGCCGACTTCGCTCGCCGCGGCCTGCTGCGGCTGGAGCGCAGGAGCGTCCTGATCCTGGACCCGCAACGCCTCGCGCGCCGGACGCGCTGACCGAAATCGGCGTCACACAACGCCCTCGGCGCCGGGCCTTCCCGGAAGCAGGGAAGACCCCAGGTCCCGCAGTCTGTGAGCTACCGGTACAGCGAGGACACACCACGTCCCGATACTGACCGCACACCAACAGGGACGGTCCCGTAGCGGCAGTGAAGTGTCCCTATCGGCCACACAGCCAGGAACGCCCGGTTCTTCTGTCTGCACAGACGGAAGAACCGGGCCTTTCACGTGTCGCCCGGAAAACACCTGCGACGTGCGTCGGCATCGCGCGCACCACTCGTGCCCTTCAAACCCAGCAAAGGCCTACACCATGTCCGATTCCGCACCATCCGACACCACCACATCGAGCACCACCCGCGGTGCGCTGACCATCCACCATGACTACCACAGCGGCACGACCGTGCAGGGCACCGACAAGAACAGCCCTGCCCACACCGCCCTGAAGGCCCATCGATCCTGGGTGTGGTCCGGCTACGCGCAGGCGTGGCTGCTGCGTTCCTCGCGCCACCGCAAGCCCAAGGACGGGGCCATCACCGAGATGCAGCAGGTGCTGGAGGGCCTGGGTTACACCGTCGAACGCGATATCGACCCTGCCGTACCCAGTGTCGAACAGCAGGAGCGCGACCTCGCCGACCGCATGACCAACCGCGCGCACCGGCTCGACGCACGCTCCGAGAAGTGGACCCGCACGGCCGAGGTCACCCGAGCCAAGGCAGATCACGTCTTCGATAACATCCCGCCGGGCCAGCCGATGCTGGTCGACCACCACGGCTACGCCGCGGACCGCAACCGACGCGAACGTGCCTGGGACAACCTGGGCAAGTCCATCGAACAAGCCGACTTCGCCGCCACACTGGCACGCCAAGCCGACAGCGCACGCCATCACATGGGCGCCCGCTACAGCAGGGAAACCGTCGGCAACCGCATCCAGGACCTGGAAGCCCGCCAACGCGACCTGCACCGACGACTCGACAACTCACCGACCCCGCAGCAGCCCGACGCCACCGACGAAGCCGCCCTCACCGCACAGCACACCGACACAGAGCAGGCCGAACGAGCCCGTACCGAACTCGCCGACGTCACCGAACAGCTGGACTACTGGCGCGGGGTGTACGCCGAGCTGCATGCCGGCGAAGCGGCACCGGGACCGGACACGGTGGCCGTCGGCGACTGGGTTTCCATCCGCGGGCTGTGGGCACCGGTCCGACGGGTCAACACCAAGTCGGTCAGCGTTCCCAGGCTCGCCCACCCCGCACCTCATCCCGGACAGCGCGAGTACACCACCACGGTCGAATGGCACAAGATCACCGAATACCGCACGACCGAACAGATGCCCGCCGCATACGTCGAAGCCTTCAACACCCCCGGCACCGACCGGGTCGCGCTGGTCTTCCGCAGGTCGTCATGACGGACTTCCTGTTCGACGTACCCGACTCGCGTGACGCGCAGGCCGAGTGGGTGGTGTGGGGCTACGGCATGGGCGCCGAGTCCACGGCCGGGCTGGTGCGCACCTTGGAGGAGCCGGGGTTCCGGCCGCCGGAAGTGCGCGCGGACCTGTCCAACCTCGTCGTGCTCATCGCCCTTAACTCCAGTTGATCACTCACAGAGGGCCGTTGAAACGGGCGGTTGTGTCGGGGACATGTCCCCGACACAACCGCCCGACATCCTGCCGACTCTTGGCATCCTGGGAACGCCCAACCCACGGCTTACGCGAAGGCGCAGGTTTCTGTCTCAAGAGACCATCTGGTGGTCATCGACTGCTGTCGTACTGGAGGCCCAAGGTGGCGGGTCATCGAACTGAACGTCCAAACCACCAAGCCCGCAGGACAACGACCACGAAGCCAGCCGTAGCAGCAATCTTGGCGGCGTCCGCTTGACCAGCCAGCACCAGGACGAGAGGAGTAGAGAGGATCAGCCCCAAGGCGAACACATCCCTCCAGGAGGGACCCGACCTCGGGCTTTGGGGCGCGCATCGCGTTGACGCGGGTTGCGTACTACGCTCTGTGGTGGGTCCGACGGACCTGGGATGTTGATGGGGAGCCATCGTTCTCCTCCGTTCCGAGGGTCCGCGCTTGGCTGATGGCCATGGTTGAGCCCGTGCCAAGGTCCCAGCGCGGACCCTCGCCCTGGACCGTCCAGGTTGTTCCAACCTTTCACATCTTATTGGTGCAGGTCAACCGCATGCTGTAAGGTGATGCCTGCTAGACAAAAGGTTGATATTACGCAGATGCAGCGTTGATGCACGGTATCGAGGTAAGCATGGCCAAGAAGCCACTGAAGCGGCCGGAACTGCCGGAGGGCGCACGCCTGGAGTTCTTCCTTCACCTGCAAGACCTCGTGCTCCGGCACGGTGATCTGCCGGTTTCGCGACTTGCCTCCGAAGCTGGGGTATCGCACCAAACCGTCTACAAGGCTCTTACTGGCCCTAAAGTGCCTAGCCGCTCCACGACCGAGGCGCTTGCGCGCAGCCTCGCAGGCGAGGAGGCGGCTGCTACGGCGTTGCTGCGGTGGGAGTCGGCCGTAGCCGAAGAACGTGGCCTGGATTCCTCCGTATTCGTCGGTACAACCGCGAAATCTTCCGGAATCCATGAGACAACGAGACCGATCACGTCAGCCAGGCAAGAACTCGCACTTCGCCTCAAGCAGGCGTACGAGGACTCCAGCGTCAAGCTTGAATACATCGCGAACCAAGCCGGTGTGCTCAGCCGCTCATCGGCATACGACATCCTCGCTGGACGCTCACTACCTCGATGGGTGGTGCTGGAGCGGCTTGCCCAAGTTCTAGGGGTTGATCCGGGGTCCATCAGACCGCTGTACGAGGACGCCGTCCGTGACCGTGAGCTCGACCGGCAACAACGCCCACAGTCCAGTCTCCGGCGTTCTGTTCGCTGACGGCGAGCTCCAGGACGATCAACCATGCGCTCACTGTGATCGCGGGCTACTACTCGTTTCACTCCCGTTTCGGTGCTGGCCCAGTGGTCAACCCGGTTCCCGTGTCGGCGGAGCGCCGGCGGGCGCTGGTGCACCGCTCCCCGCTGGAGCCAGTGCCGGTGTTCGGCAAGTTCGGTGGTCTTATGTCCACCTGCTTGGGCCTTGAACAGCATAGATACGGCCACAGAAACACTGCTCCCTGCCTAGCGACATCCCGTACATCGCCTGGCCATCCCAACCGTCAATGGATCCGCTTCCAAGGCAGTCTCCACCGCCGACGTCCTACCAAATCCGACCGCGTGGCGGCGAGGTTGTTACGGATTGTCCCAGTTAGGGGGTGATCCTGTCCTAGTGCTCGCACACACTGCCGATACCCGCTCCCGCTCGGCGACGATCCGTTCAAGCAGTTCCACGGCGCGGCCCACCTCGCCCACCTCGCGCAAGGCGGCGGCGACATTGCTGCGGCTAGTGCTGCATCACGCAACCTTGGCCGGGTAATCGGTCCAGCTTCGGATGGGTGAGTCGGTGGCGAAGCGGGTCTTGGGTCGGGCTCGTGTGTTGCGCCAGCGGATGTAGGCGGCGATCGCGGCGTTCTGTTCGGCGTGGCTGCGGTGGTCGGTGCCGTTGAGGGCGAAGTAGCGCACGGCGGTGAACTCGGTTTCGATCCAGTTCAGCCAGCTGGAGTAGGTCGGCAGGAACACCAACTCGACGTCGTTGTCCGCGGCCCAGTCCAGGACGTCGGGGTGACGGTGGGGTGAGAAGTTGTCGACCACGATGTAGAGCTTCTGCGCAGGCCACCGGTCGCGCAGGCCCTTGAGGAGGTCGAGGAACTCGGCGTGGCGTTTGCGGCGCCGGATGCGGTAGTGGATCCGGCCGGTGGTCAGGTCGAGTGCGGCGAGCATGTGCATCACGCCGTGGCGGCGGTTGTAGGTCGCCCATAATCGACGTGGTGACCCGACCGGGCGCCAGGCTTTGCCCTTGCGCGGCATCAGGTTCAGCGGTCCGAACTCGTCCACGCAGATGACCCGGCCGTCGGCCGGCGGGTGGTCGTAGAGGTCCAGGATCCGGTGCATCTTCGCCAGGAAGTCCCGGTCGGTGGAGGCTTTCCAGGTGGAGGTGGTCTGCCAGGACACGCCTCCGGTGTGCAGGATGCGGCGCAGGGTCTCCCGGCTGATCGCCGCGACGGTTCCGCGGTCGAGCAGGTGGGCGCGGAGCTTGGACAGCGACCAGGTCGAGAACGCGGTGATGCCCCAGGAGGCGGGGGAGGTCCGGGCGATCAGGCAGATCCGTTCACGGATCGCCTCACCGATTACCTTCGGGCGTCCCCCGCTCCATTTTGGGTCCAGCGCCGCGAACCCCCGCTCGTTGAACGCGTGGATCACATCCCGCACGTAATCGGCGCTGACCTGCATCAACGACGTGATGTCGGAAACGGCTTGCCCTTGGGCCGACATCAGGACCACGATCGCCCGACGCAGGCGCACCGGGTCCTTCGCGGTGCGACCGATCCGGGCCAGCTTCCGCCCCTCCTCCATGGACAACGGCCGGACGAACACCTCCGGACGACGACCCGCGACCACCTCCCGCTCGACATGGGAGGACCAGCCTGGCCCGTCAGCCCACCTGGCGAATTACCGGGTCAACGTTCAGAGATGCAGCACTAGCCAGTCACCACGGCAGTAATCCCACTAACCAAGAAAAGCCAGAAGTCTAATACCACTAATAACGAACAACACTCCGCCGGCCATGGAAATTATGAAGCCCAGGGTTTCGGCTCCATCGCTCCACCTGTCCAAATCCACATGTTCAGCAGCGATCGAGTCGACCAACTTCTTAACCTGCTCCTTATCGACATCGGATAAGCTTCCATCAGTCGCAAGCTCTTTGGCCAGTGCGACTACTCGATCCCGCTCCTCCGCCGTGAACGATAGGCCGGTACCCGGCCCCGACTGTGCCGTGGAGTAACAACGAAGCAAATCCCCGGTGTCCTCGTCGATGTGGACGCCTTTGTCTCCGCACTTGTCACCGGCATTGCTGAAGTGCACCTGGTACTCGTGGACCGTCTCCTCGAAGTATGACCCGGCCACGAATAACAGGATACCGACTACGAGAAGCATCCACCAACCACGTACTGTCACGGCATCGATTATTAACGTCAGGCCGTCACCAATGTTAGGGCCATACCGGTGACCGTACCCAGGTCGCGGTTCACTCGGGTTCGTACTGACAAGCTCGTAACGGCCTGTTTCAGCTCCCCGTGCCGGGGGCCGATCGTGGTCCTTGCCCCGGCACCGTGCACACCGCCAGCGATGGTCACGCTGCAGGGAGAGCTGCGGACAACGGACAGAACTGATGGACCTACATAACCTGTCCGCCCGGCACGGGCTTGTCGATCCCGACACCGAGATCGCGCCCTACGAGCAGTCGATGACCGCGCCGGGGGCGGTGGCCGCCTGGCGGCTGGCAGACCAGCTCGCAGCCATCACCGCCGACCACCACACCGAGATCGTCGCCTTCCTGCCCAAGGCATACGTGTCCCGGCTGAGTGAAGCCCTCGACCTGATCCGACGACACCACACGCACACGGTGCTCCTGTGCGACGCCTACGAGGCTGCGCCGGGCATCGGCTATCAGCGCCGGTTTCTCGCCGATCTACGTCGAACGCGGGAAGTCCGTCACCACGACATCCGGCCGTAGTAGCCGGGTCCTTCACCGCAGCGCCGGAGCATCGCCGCGCACCCGACACCACAATCCCGGGCGCGATCGAGGCGACCACATTGCCTGCGCCGCGACCAACATCGAGTGGAAGAAGCAACCCATGTCACCCCGATCACTGATCGGTCAACTGGCCTCCGACGGCGTCACCTACACCGCTCGCCCGTGTGCGCGGACGGGCTTTCCCGCGGTCCAGGTGGCCGAGTTGAGCAAGGCCCTGCACCGTCACCACGACGTCGACGTCGACCGCCTCGTTCGGGCACTCCTGCGCCATGACTGGGAGTCGATCAACCCTTGGGCGGCCGGCTACGAACTCGACACCGGCCAACGCACGCCCTTCACGCCACAGCACATCACGCCCTACCGCGGCATCGGCTACGTCCTCGCCGAGTCAGCGTCGCACCCGATCACCGGCCGCCTGACCGAGAAGCCCGACCCCGCGCACCGATGGCTCTACCTGTTCGACACCGCCGGGTTGCGCGTGTTCTGCAACCGGCACGACCACCGGTGGGAACGGCTGTACGACTTCACCACAGCCGACCTGGCGAACCTCGACCCGGGGCAGCTCACGGCCTTGGAAGCCTGCCTTGAGTGAGCGCTTCACAGTGTCCGCCCGGCCCACGGAGAAGACGACCAGGCATCTGTCATTGAAGGAGGTACGAACCGGCGCCGTGCACGCCGTGCTGATCGACAATCGGAGCACAGCAGACCGATGGCTACGTCCAACGGCCGCACCCGTGACCGTCACCTACCAGGAGCGGCATCGTGGCCTACCTGCACGCCACGGTTCCGGACGGAACCGAAAGCAACCTGTCCGCAGTGCACCTGCCCGGCGAGGTGCCCGCGATGACCTTCGCCCGCGCGGTCGCCGAGCATGTCTCGGCGACCCTGTGGGTGGAGACACTGCACGTGGATACCGGCTCGGGGTTGGTGCTCAGGCTCACCCTGCGCATCGTCGGGCAGTCGGTCGATGCGCTGTTGGCGTGGCGTGCGGGCCGGTTCGAGCTGTTCCTCGGCGGGCGTCGCGATCCACTGTGTCGCTCCGGCCTGGCACGGCATGCCAACGGCCTGTTGGCAGCGCTGATCGACCGCGGTAGCGCCTCGGAGTTGGCCACGCTCGCCGAGCACCTGGCCGCAGAACGCCTCGCCGAGACCATCGTGTTCGGCGGCACGCACGCCGCCTGCGAGCGTGCCGGAGTCGACGTCGACGACGTCGGGTACCGGTGTGCCCAGTGCGGCGGCCTCGATGTCGACGCCGCCGTGGGCGCCGTGCCGGCGTCGCCGCGCAACCGCTGCGCCTCCTGTCGGGGCGTCGTCGCCGACGCCCCGACGCCACCGATCCGCAAGACCGTGCGGCGGCGTACGCGACCCGCGGGCGTTCAGGCTGAGCTGCTTCCCCGTCCCGAGTCGCTCACCCATGCTTCCGGTGGGTTCGATGCCCCGGCGCGGTGGATCGTGCACCGGGCACTGCAACTGGTCGCCAGCGGCCGGTATGTGCGCCACTGGGGCGAGCAGACCGTCTACATCCACGACCCCGATGAGCCATGGCGCACGATCGACGGAGAAGAGGCTCGGGGCTACGCGCTGCTCGCGGCAGCACATCTGCTCTCCAACGAAACTGCCTTCCGTGTGCAGACCGACGACGGTCCGCGTGAGGTCTTCCGCATCACGCTCAACCAGGACGGACGGCAGTTGCACCGCCGCTGGTCGGGCTTGCGCTGATCCGACCACTCGCGCGCCTCAGAGCTGCGCGACACCGGGCTTCCCGCTCATCGAGTTCGGCAGCAGCTCTCGTGACCCGGCCCTGGCCAGGAGGTGGGCACGGAGCTGGGCGCGGATGCCCGTCCGGTGGGGCGTGCGCACTCTGCGTCCGCGTCGGGCCGGGGGCAAGCCGCGGAAAAGCTGCGGCTTGCCCCCTTTACCCGCCACGAACGCTATTCGAGTGCGCCCCACCGGACGGGGCCCGACGCCTTATGTGACAGCGTCGGTTTCGGTCGAATAGGAACGAAGAAGATTCGCCACTGAAGAAGTGGGCTGATCGATCATTCGCGCCCGGTCGACCGCTACGCCACGCTCCGATAATCGCGCAACTATCGAGGATCGGACAATGTCGATAGGGAAATTATCATGCGCTTGGAGAACTCCAACGGTCTTTTCGTCGACACCATCCGCTGCGCCGGCCGTCGTCAGCCTGCGTCGGAAGGCAGCATCGGACCACGGTCGGACCGTCACCCCACCTCGATCTACGGCCAGTGTCCGCAGTGCCGGCAGGTCCGTCCTGTCGATCCCAAGGGCAGGTTGGTAGGCCACGATGAGCCGTTGCGGCTGGTCGTGCAGCCGCTCGTGGTCGGCGGGGACGCCTGGACCGCCTACGGCGCACGGTGGCACGCCGCCGAGCTGGCCTCCATCCCGACCCGGATCGCCGCCGAGCTCGCGTGGCAGCACGAGGACGGAATCTTCATGACCTTCTACGGCGGCAACGGTCACCGGCCGGTCACCGACGCCATGCCAGGCTGGGCCCGCCGATGGTTGTCGGTCCATCTGCGGTTCGTTGAACAGTGGACGCGCGAGCGCGACGTCATCGACCTGATTCCGGCATCTGAGGCATACCGGCTGCCGATGTTCTCCTCGCTGGCGGTGTAGCGCATGTCCACATCCGATGCGCCCACCGACCGCAACTCGGTGGCCGACGTCCCCTCCCGCTCCATCCGGCCGTCCGAACACGTGGACACCGGTGAAGTGGACCCTGGGCAGGGCGGTCGGTGCGAGGCCGGCGACGTCACCGCTGGGGCTGTTGGTTTTGATCCCGACACCGTCGAGGGCGCGGCTGTCATGGGCCTGCTGCGCCGATACAAGGACATCGAGCATGACGCCCCGGAAGGCGGCGTATCCGGCGGTGATGTCATCGGGATGCTGAAGGACTGGTTCGGATCGCTGGGTGTCGACCTCGCCGACGATCCGCTCACCGCGGCGCAGAAGCTGCGGTTGGCCGTGCGCCGCCGCCCCGGTGGTTCCCTGCGCGCCCGAGGCGTCTACAGCGTCCGGATCGGCACCGAGCACCCCGAACCCGACCACCTGGTGCGCGCGGCACTGCACGCTCTGGCCGAGCGGTTGGGACCGGGAACCGGGATTGACCTGTCGAACTGCGACGGCGGTCTACTCGCCCGATACGAGTACGCCGCAGCGCCGCAAGCACCTGCTACGCCGGGGCCGGACCTGCTGGAGATCCTCCAGACGTTGGTGGCCACGACCCACGGCTACGACGCCGATCTGGTGCGCCTGGACCCGGACGACTTCGAGTGGGCGGAACGCAACGGCTATCCGTTGATCATCATCCGCCGTGCCGACGGCGGCATCATCCTGACCAAGTTCCACACCCCGCACTGCGCTTTCGTCACCAGCGCCGGCGTCGCCGAGTGCGACTGCGACTGACCCGCCGCACCAGGCCGGTCACCGCCCGCTGAGACAACACCCTTCAGCGCCGCTGTCCGCCCCGTGTCGGTGGGCCGGCGCAGCCTGCCGCAGCGACGGCAAGGGGGCAAGCCGCAAAAAGCACGGCTTGCCCCCTCCTGCCGCCGCCACGGCCAACCGGCCGCGCCCCACCGACACCAGGGGCGGACGTCACCGCCATCACACCAGGCGACGGCGACCGACCACGCCACCGCCGCCGATCAACCGAGTGCAAGAGCCACCGCCGTGCGCGCGTGGCCCTTCGGAATGGAGTTCCCGTGTCCCTGACCACCACCGTGCGCAACGCCACCTTCGAGCACATGCTGGACATGCTGCGCACGCAGAACGCCGCCAAGGTCGACGTGGTGGCACCAGCCACCGCCCTGCGGGCCCGGGGCGGCGCGATCCAGCTGTCCGGGGTCGAGCCGGTCGTCGACGACCACGGCGTCACCCTGGTCGACGGCCTGTACGTGCCCACCGCCGCCGCGGACACCACGATCGCAGCGAAGCTGGGCATCAACCAGAAGTACCTGCGCTTCATGCGCACCGAGCGGCCCGACCTGTTCGACGCCAACGTCAACGGGCTGCTGCACGGCAAGTCCAAGCGCACCGCTGAAGGCAAGACCAGCGTGATCTACCCGCCCGACTCCCGGTCGCTCCTGCTGCGGCTGTTCTGCGGCCAGGACGGCGAGCCGGGAGTGCTGCGGGCGATGCTGTCGGACCGGTTCGGCATGGTCGACAACCTCGACCTGCTCACCGCGGTGCTCGACGGCATCCGCCAGGCCGACGTGCAGGTCGAGATCCGCTCCTGCGACCTGACCGACTCCTCCATGCACTGCAAGGTCTACTCGCCCGCCGTCGAGCGGTTGGCACCGACCCTGCTGGCCGGCTATCGCAACCCCTTCGCCGACCCGACCCTGGAAGCCGACCGGCAGCGCGTCACCACCAACCTCGACACCGGCCGCCGCCTCGCCGCCGCCGAGGGCCTGGGCTACAAGCCGGGCTCGGAGCCGGTGGTCTTCGCCGGGTTCCGCTTCTCCAACTCCGAGATCGGTTCCGGCTCGGTGACCCTCAAGCCGGAGCTGTTCGTGCGGATCTGCCGCAACGGCCTGACGCTGCCCGCCCTGGCGTTCCGCAAGGTCCACCTCGGGCAGAAGATGGAGGGCGGCACGATCAGCTGGTCGCAGGACACCGTCAACAAGCAGCTCCACGTCATCGCCGCCCAGGCCCGCGACCACGTCCGCGAGTGGCTCTCACCGCGGTTCCTGGCCGATCAGGTCGCGAAGCTGGAGGAGCAGGCCGGGGCGCCGGTCACCGAGCCGCACACCACCGTGCAGGTGCTCAAGCGTGAACTCGGGTTCACCGAGACCGAACGCGAGGGCGTGCTGCGCCACTTCATCGCCGGGGGCCAGACCACCGCGGCGGGCCTCGCCAACGCGATCACCAGCTACAGCCAGACCGTGGCCGACCCCAGCCGCGCCGACGCGCTGGACGACCTCGCCCTGCGCGCGATGGCCCTGGCCAGGTAAGAGGCAGCCAGCCCTGGGCGTTGGCGCACCCGGCGCGGGCCCACCCAGTGGCGGCTGGGTGGGCCCGTGGCTCCGTGAAAGAGCCCGTCGCCACCGTCGCCGAACAGCGTGGACGCCGCCACAAGGCGACCCAGGGCTCGCCATCACGCCCACCGCACCGGCTGCGTAGCCGACCTCGATCCAGCCACACCACGGCTGGCCACGCACCCACCCCGGACAACACCCCGTGAAGTTTCCCCACAGCAAGGAATGCCATGCAGAGCGCTCATATCCGTTCCCTCATGCCGGTCGCCGGCGGCGCCCACGACGTGGTGATCACCGCCCTCCTCGGAGCCGACCGCCACCTCCGCTCTCCGCTGTCGGGTCGTCGCCGGGTCACACCGGAGCGGCGGGACCGGGTCAAGGCGGCCATCCGCAATTCCGATCTCCCGTACCCGATCACGCCGGTGAGCATCGGCAGTGATCGGCTCATCGGGAGCGAGCACCCGGTGCACGATCTCGCCGTCGCCGTCGCGGTGCTGACCGCGGCCGGTGACATGCCGGCGCTCCAGGACACGATCGTGCTGGGCGGCTTGAACCTGGACGGCAGGGTGCGTTCGACGCCCGACCTGTGGCAGTGCCTGCGCTCGCTGCGCGGACGCACCGATGTCCGGCGGGTGATCATGCCCGACACGGACCTGGCGCCCGAGCCCGCGCTCGACGGTGTTCAGGTGCTCGGCGCGGCCACGCTGTCCGACGTGGTGGCCTACGCCCACGGCCGCCGCGACGTGCTCACCCCGGCCCCCGACGCCCACTCGTCGCCCGAGCGCACGATCCCGCCCTTCCTCGACGGCGTGATGCTCTCGCCGTGGGTGGCGCGCGGACTGGCAGCGGCAGCCGCAGGCGGACACCACGTCCTGCTCACCGGACCCGACGCCGACGACCGGACCCTGTTCGCACGCATGCTGGCCGCCCTGCTGCCCGCACTGACCGACGAACAGGCACGCACCCTGGCCGAGAACCGACGTCACGACGCCCACGTCGATGGTGTGCCGGTTGATCACAACCCGCCCTACCAGGAGCCTGGCCGCCTCGCGTCGTGGTCGGCACTGGCCGGTACCTTCCGTCGGCCCGGAGCGGCACTGCTGGCCACCCACGGCGTGCTGCACCTCGCCGACGCCGGACGACGCTCACCCACCCAGTGGCCGGTGATCCGACAGATCATCGACAAACGCGCGGTGTTCCTGCCCATCGACGGCACACCCACCCGCTTCACCGCCGACCCGCTGCTGGTTTTGTCCTGTGTGGATTTGGCCTCGGAGATGCGGCAGGTGCCGCTGTTAATCTACGACCGCGTCTCCGTCCGGCTGCACGTCACGCAGGCCGACCATGAACACCGGCCGGACCTGGGCGCGGTGACGCTGCCGGCGCTGGCCGACAGGGTCGCCGCCGCGCGGCTGCGCGCCGCCCGCCGGTGGTCGGCCGCTGGCGTGTCCACCAACGCCGAGGTTCCCGAGGACGCCCTGGCCATGAGCAGCGTCTTCCCCCGCGCGTCGTGGGAGCTGCTCGACCGTCACCGCCGGGCCGGGCTGCTCAGCCGACGCGGCGTCGCCGAGGTCCGGCGCGTCGCCTGGTCGCTGGCCGACCTCGACGCCTGCGATCACCCGGAGCGCCACCACGTCGAGCAGGCCGTCGCACTACGCCTGCAAAGCCTTTCCCTCACCACCACGTGAACGGGCCCGCGGACCGCCACAGCGCACGGCGCACGCCCGCTTGTCCGGACGCCACCCACCTACAGAGGAACATTGACATGACCACCGAACTCGACATCGAAGCCGGCGCTGACGCCCCGCTGCCGCTACTGCGGCGCCGCACCCTGGTCCAGGACACCTCCCAGCAAGCGCCGTGGACGAGCATCGACGAGGTGCTGCGTGTCCTGCGCGACGCCACCCCACCCACCGCACATCGCAACACCGAGTCCTGGGAGGCCGGTCGAGCACGCACGATCGGCATGATCGGCTCGGCCACCGACCTGCGCCTGTCACCGTCACGACAGCTGCTGTCGTTCACCGCGCGCTCCACCCCCACCACACGCCACGGCCGCCGCCACGTCGTCCACGTCGCCACCGCCACCCACGTGCCCACGCTCGCCGACCTCGCCTACGGCCAAGCCGACGCCACCCACGCCGGCCTGGACCTGTCCGCCGAGGCGTTCGCCGACTACGTCGAAGCCCTGGAGCGTCTGCCCAACACCACCGGCGCCCCGATCGACTGGGGGCACCGCCCCCAGGAGGTCCTGGAACAGGTCGCCTCCTGGCGTGACCCGCTGCGTGTCGGGCACGACACCGCCGAACCGGATTTGGCCGCCGGAGCGCGGGCGCTGCACACCGCGGCGATGCTCCACGCGCTGGCCGCTGCCCCGGCCCGCGACGCCGCCTGCCACAGCGTCGTCACCCTCCTGCGCTGCATCCTGGACGGGCCGCTGCCCTGGGTACACGGCCGCAAGCCCGAACCGTTCCTGCACCCGATCAGCGCCGCGCTCGACGAACTCAACGGCGGCCGCAAAACCGGCCGCGCCGACCAGCGCCCCACCGAAACCCGCGTCGAGGACGGCGTCACCACCGCGGTCATCGTCGAAGCGACGCTGACCGCCCTGGGCGGACGGCCCCACCAGGCCGTCGGCGCCCTGCGCCACCGCGCCGAGCAGCTCGACGCCCTCGACGACTGGTACATCCCCGCCGACCGCGCCGGAACGCTGCGTGACTTGGCGTTGCTGCTGGCCGAGCTGTTCGCCCCTACTCCGACCGAACTGCAACTGCTGCGCCGGGTCCAGCCCGGCGACGTCATCGCCTTCCTGGCGCAGCCCACCTGGGGGCGGGAACTGCGGGTCGTGCAGGTGACCGGCCCGGTGCAATACCTGGCGCTGGGCACCATCTGCGGCGCCGAACGCATCGCCATCCCCGTCAACGACGTCACCACCCCGCCCTCACGCGGCAGCGGACTGCTCGTCATCGACCCATCCGACCGCACCTCGCCGATCGAACTGAAGATCATCGACGGTCCGCACTACCCGTTCCTGAAAGCAGGGCACATCGCGACCGAACGGTGGGCGATTCTGCCCTCCAGCTTCGCCGGTGCCGACCACGACATCATCACCGCCGAACTGCGGGCCCTGTCGCACCGCGCCGCCCGCGAGTTCGACGATGCCGCCCGTCCCTGACCGTCACAGCCGCGATCCCGGACCGTAGACACGCCCACCGATCGCGACGTCGGTGGATCGCGCCAAGGGCAGCACAACGGGCGAGGGCTTTACGTCAAGCGTTCCGTGCCCGTTCATCCGGGCGAGACAAGCATCGCTGCGCTCGGTCGCTACGCGATCCCCGCCCGGATGAACGAGCACTGCGCGCGTGACGTCCTTCGGGACCTCGCCCGCCGTGCCGGCCGGGCCGCGATCCACCGACGTCTCACCGGAGGTACTGCTGCCCGACGCGACGGTGCTCACCGCCCGTGCCCAAGCCAAGGTCACCGGCGGCGAGCCCAAGCGCGCCCGCCAACTGGGTGGGTGCACCGTCCGAGTTCCATGAGGACCGGTTCGCCTGCCACAACGAGAACCACAACTACGCACTCCGCGACAACCTCGCCGACATCGAGTAGGTCCCGACGCACGGAGCCCCCGAGCCCAATCGGCGCAGCCTCCGCTCGGCGTCGAGCCCTGTTCCACCCTGCCATGGGGTTGTGCAGGGCGTAGCCGCAGGCGCACACCTCCGCAACCAGAAGGCACGAGGTGGTTCCTCGTCCCGATGTGCCCGAGCCGGGCGGCGAGAACAGCTGTTCGGCACGTCGCCGCCCGCCTCGAACCGCATGCCGATTAGCGATAATCCCCAGGAGAAACGTCATGACTGAGCTGCCTGGTGCCGACGGCACTCTTCGCTACACCAACGACGAAGACCTCGCCCACGTCGAGCGGGGCGACTGGTGGCCCGACGACGAAGGGGAACTTCAGGAGTGGGTGCGTTCCGTCCTCGACGACGCCGACGAAGTCCGATGGATGGCCCGCTGTGACGGCAGCGGCCTGGTGCCCGGTGTCGACACCCGTGCCGCTGTCGCCCTGGTTCGCGGATGCCCCTGGTCGGGTGACCCGCATGACTGCTCGTGGGTCGTACTGATGATCAGAGACGACGATGTGATCACTGTGATCGAGTACCCGTCGGAGGACGAGGCGTTCGCCGCGTTCACAACCCACGTCGACCACCAGGACGCCGCAGGCGATCGGTACGACTACGTCTACGAGCCGCCGCGCCGGCACACCGCCTGGCCGCGGACCTCCTGACCCGATCACACGATCGTCGTGGCCTCGCTTCGCCTCCAGTGATAGCTGTCACGCGGAAGGCACGTGACGGTGCAGGCGCACGCACCCAGGTGCCCCCGGCCTTGGTGTGTCGATGGAACGCCCGGAGGTCAGCACGGCGCAAGGGGTTCGCGCGCAAGTGCTTCGCGCCCGTCGATTCCGGTGAGACAAGCCCCTTCGGGGTCGCGCTGCGCGCGATCACACCGGAATCGACGAGCTCTCCGCACTTGCACACCCCTCCGGGCCCCTCGCGCCGTGCTGAGGCAGGCCGCGTTCCACCGACACACCAACCTCAGGAGGTTCCCGATGAGCACGCTGCTTGCCTCGATCGACCCTGGTCTCGTCGTCGAGTTGTTGAAGGACAACGGCGACGGGACGGGTCGGGCGCGTCTCGTCCAGGTCGCGGAATGGGAGGAGGCGGAACCCGGCACGGAAGTTGAGATCCTGCTGTCCGGGTTCGAAGAACTCCGGCAGTGACGGACGACTGCGCGAAGCGGCCTCGGCAGGCGACCACTGCACGTCCTGCCGAGGCCTCGCCGCTGAACCACCGGTCCGCAATGGAGCCGGTCGACTGCCCGGACTGCTGCGCCTCATCGACGTCGGGGACTGGCACTGGGAAGGACCGAGTTCCGGTGACGAGCACACCATCGAGCTCGCCCGGTGGCCCGAGCAGAAGTCCTGACCACCCAGCGTGTCAAGGACAGCCACGGCAAGCCGAGCCACAGCCGGGTGACTCGGCCCGCCAAGCCGATCGCAATCGAGATCACATCAACCAGCCAGAGAGGGAAAGCCGATGCAGCCATTGCACACCTCAGCCGCGACCGCGCCGCCTCAGGCCGAAGTAGGTCGATGGGTGAACTACCACGGATCACTCGACGATCACTGGGGGCGCTACCGAATCGCCTCCGTCAGCGACACCCCCGACGGTCCCCGTTACGAACTCATCGACGATCACGACTACATCGTCCTCAACCACGTGCGCCGCGAGTCCTTCACCCTCGTCCCAGACGGCCCGCCACATCACGTGCACAACCTGCACGAGCGCCTCGCGGCCGTCCGGCGCGCGGCCCACCTCAAGTACGGCGGCGTGCTGCCCGACCTGCTGACCACCTCCATGGACAGGGTGCCTGGGGTGGTCGCGGCCAACCGGCCCGCCGAGGCGGAGCACTACCTGCTGTCGTTGGAAGCCACCGTCGGCTGCATCACCTCCGAGCAGTTCCAGCAGCGCGCCCAGGCAATCGTCGTCACGATCGGCGACGACTCGTGGACTCCGTGGCCGCCAGAGCAGACGGCAATTCCCTCCTCTGCCGACGAGGTTCCGGTCGGTGCCTGATGACCACTTCCGATTGCCGCAGTGGAAATCCGTCTCTTGGTGCCGACGCCGTGGTCTACGACCCGGTGGGCACGTTCGGTCAGGTGTTCGCCGGCCCGATGCTCGCCGAGCACCTGGGTGCGCAACTGACCTGCATCGAAGTCAACGTGCTCGCCGGAGTGCTGGAGTTCTCACTGCACGACCGCGCAGCGGCCACGCGCTGGCTCACCGCGCACGGCGAACACTGCGGTGAACCCGCGCTCCACTGACCGCCAGGGTCTTCCGGCTCCAGCCACGGCTTGCCCCATCTCGATTGACTTCCTGAGGTAACCGCCTTGAACTCCGAAGGTTCCGAAGCCGACGTTCGCGACACCGAGCCGTTCCGCCCCGGCGGGGACGGCGGGCACGTCACCGACTCGGCAGACTCCGAGACCGGCCCCGCAAGCCTTGTCGCCCTCCTCAGGCGCTTGGCCGACGCCCGCGACACGTGGGAGAACGCCCGGTACAGCCGCAGCCACGTCGCCGGGGCCGCCGCTTCCTGGGAGATGGCCTCAGTCATCGACGAGGCCCTCGCCGCGTTGACCGCGCGACTGGTCGACGGCGCGGCCGTGCGGCTCATCGTTTCGGAGGTGGAGGCCGACACGTTGCTCACCCACGCGGTGCCGTCACTGGCAGTCCTGTGCCGGGTGCACAACGAGCAGGGCTGGTTCACCCCGCACCAGACGATCCTGTCCATCCTCGGCGGCATCGACTTCGCGGTCGAACTCGTGCAGCGCACACGGACGCGCGCAACGAACCCGGCCAGTTCCCACATCCTGCGCTCGTTGGAGCTGAGGATCACCGCGCTCCACATGAACCGCCCGCCCACGTAGTAAGGCAACTCGCGTGAACAGCCGGTGCGGCAAGCCCGGCACCTGGCGCGCGCCCCGCCGCAACGGAGCCACCGGCGGCCGTCGCGGCGGCGGGGCACGCCCACGCTGCACCGGCACCGGACCGGGGGCAAGCCCACGGGACAGGACACCCGCGGGCTTGCCCCCGCATGTCCGGCGCCGACGCCTACGCGAGTGCGCCCCGCCACCACGCGAAAGACACCAGCGGCTCACCGAAGCCAATCACCAGCCGGGGCAACCACAGCCACCACACCGTCAAGGACAACCACAGCCCATGCGATCGCACCGCTACCAGATCAGCCTGATCGTGGTCGCCGCCACCGGCGACCAGGTCACCAGCACCATCCACGACACCAAGGCCGCAGACCACCACAGCCGCATCAGCAGCATGCGGTCCAACAACACGCTGCCGGAGTTCCTGCGCCGCCGCGCCGAGTTCGCCATCCCCGCCGGGGTTCCCGTCGTCCGCTTCGACACCACCGCTGAGGCGGTGTCCTTCACGTTCCGCACCCAGGGCCCGTCACACCTGGAGTACCTCCCCGCAAGCGTCATACAGGGGCCCGACGGCACCCACGCACCCTACGACGGCAGGGCGTGGCACGACCTGACCGGCTTCTACGTCGGCGACGACATCTACGCCCTGCTCGCCGAACAGGCCGGTATGCGCGTCGAGCGCATCACCCAGCACAAGTGACCACCGGCCCGGCCCTGCCGCCGTCCGGCTCCTCTCACGACCACCCGATCGCGGCCGTCCCCCCGACGCCCGCACCCTCTGCGACCACATCCACCAAGGAGCACGATCATGATGTCCGACTCGACGCCCGACCCGACCACGTCCACCGACGCGCTGGACCAGAACACCCCGGCCAAGCTGAGCGAACCCGGCGAGCTGATCGCCGCCTCGCCGCACTTGATCGGCTACTACCCGAGTGACGCGCTGCTGATCAACATCATCGTCGACGACCTGATCGAGCTGACGATATGTGCCGAACTGCCCGACGACAGCCGCTCCGACAGCCTGGTGGACCAGATCGCCACAGTCGTGGCGCGCTACCCCGGTGCCGCGGTCATCGGTGTGGTCGTCGGCGGCGGAGAACCCGAAGGGCTCCTGCTGCCGCGCACCGCTCTGATCACCCGGCTGCGACACGCGATCGCCGAGCACGACACGTCGCTGCACATGTTCTGGACCACAGCGGTCACCGCCGGAGCCCAGTGGCGCGACTATGACGACCCGTTCCACGCTGGCGTCCTCCCGGACCCGAAGACCTCTCTGCTCGCTGTGAAGGCCGCGGTGCAAGGTCTGCAAGTGTTCGACAGCCGAGACGACCGCCTCGCCGTGGTGCGGCCCGACCCCGAAGACGCCCTGGCCCGTCGGGCGAACATGATCGATCTGCTGCCGGGCCAGGACCGTTGGCGATCGGCGCGCGACTCCTACCGTCTGGTGATGAACCAGGTGAAGCGGACCGGCGAACGGTCGGAGTCCCTCTCCGACCAGGACGTCGCCGCCCTAGCGGTGGCCTTGTCCGACCCCATGGTGCGCGACGCGTGCATCGCCACCGCGGCAGGCGAACACGCCCAGGCCGCCGAACATCTGTGGACCGAACTCACCCGAGCGTGCCCGACCCCGCAGTGCGCGGAGCCGGCCGTGTTGCTGGCCCTGTCCGCCTACCTGCGCGGCGACGGCGGGCTCGCCGCCTTGGCCCTCGACCGTGCCGAGACCGCCGTCCCCGGCCACCGACTCGCCGCGCTGCTGGGCGCCGCCCTGGACAAGCAGATCCCCCCGGACAGGCTGCGCCCCATCGTGGACCACGCGGCCGAGACCGCCGAACAGCTGGTCATGGCCAACTCTGTGTGACCTCGACCGGCCGCGTTCCCCGCATCCGCGACAGCGCACCACCGGACCCCATCCTGGCCCCGCATCCGGCTGCCTCGCCCCAGGGATACGCCACCGTTGACGCGGAACAGCTCAGGAACGAGACCGCGCTCCAGCGAGTGCAGCAGCCATGAACCACCCAGCCGAGACCCTGGGGGACGGCACGGCCGGCTGACCGCTGCGCCCGGTCACGCAGTTCATCCGCGGCGAGGCCCGCGACACCACCGGTACCCGACATCCAAACAGGAAGGGCAGGACTGACTTGAGCATCGTGAACACAGCGCGATCTCCGGGAACTCATACAACTGTCTCACCGCGACCGATGCGCGTCGCGTTCGACGCAGTCCGCGACGGTCACCACGTGATCCCGCTGTGGCCGCGCAACAAGACCCCCAAGGACAAGGAGTGGGAGCCCGCCGCCACCCGAGACCCCGGGCGGATACGCGACATCTGGAGATCGCTGCCCTACAACGGGGGCATCGCCTGTCGCCCCAGCGGCCTGTACGTGCTCGACCTGGACGACGCCCACGGCCACGAACCACCGCCCGAGTGGGCAGGAGCCACGCACGGCCGCAACGTCCTGGCGCACGTGGCGGACGCCGCCGGCCAGCCCCACCCGGCTCACACCTTCACCGTCCGGACCCCGTCCCTTATCAACGGGCGTTCCAGCCGTCTCGGCACTGTCGTCGACGAGGGTCGTCGGTGGGCGATCCGGCTCGTTGGATCAGTGCTGTCCGGGGGTGTGGATCAACGAGCGGAGACAGCTGCGCCCAGGCCGGATCGGGTGCCGTGGTGAGCCCGCACCGGCTCGTTGATGCGGCCTTGGCCGCTGCCCGACGCGGGTGGCACGTGTTCCCGGTGGTGCCGGGTGGCAAGACGCCGGTGGTTCGTGACTGGGAGTCGCGGGCCACGACCGATAGCGGCCGGATCCTCCGGTGGTGGGCGGGTGATCCGCGAAGGAACGTCGGCATCGCGGTCGGCAGGTCCGGCTTGGTGGTGGTCGACCTGGATGGCGCGCGAGGGGACGCCCCACCTGAGCGATTCGCCGGGGCTCGGCATGGGCTGGATGTGCTCGCGATGCTCGCGGCCGGGGTCGGCGAACAGGTGCCGGTCGACACGTACACGGTGGCTACGCCTCGTGGTCGTCATCTGTATTTCCTCGCACCACAAGGGGTTGAGCTGCGCAACACGGCGGCGAGGTTGGGGTGGCGCGTCGATACCCGAGGCCATGGCGGCTATGTCGTCGGTGCCGGTTCGAGCCGTGCCGAGGGCGTCTATCGGGTGATTCGCAGGGCTCCGGTTGCTGATTTGCCTGCCTGGCTCACCGAGGCGTTGACGCCTCCTTCTCCGGTTGATCCGGCACCGCCGATGCGACTGTCACGGCGTCGTGCGAGCGCCTACGTCCGAGCGATCGTGGAGGGTGAGGTGCACGAGGTGGCGGCGGCCCGGACCGGTGTCCGGCATGACACCTTGTTCAAGGCCGCGTGGACACTCGGGCGGTTGGTCGGTGCCGGCGAGTTGGACGAGCGGGAGGCCTGGCACGTGCTGCTGGACGCCTCGACTCGGCATGTCGGCGTGGACGGCTACACGGCCCGCGAGGTGCGGCGCACCATCCGGGATGGCGTTGACTACGGCAAGCGGCGGCCCCGGTGGATCACCGTCGTTCCTGGTGACGGGGTAGGGGACGGTCGGTCTTCCAGCCAGGTCGGCTGAGCATGTGGGCTTGGTGTCGCCGGTAGTCACACGGTCGGGTGGATCAAGGCGATTGTGACGTTTCAGCCGAGGTCCGCTCGCGCCGGGGAACACGACCGCGCCGGGCATGGCCCGCCGTCGCCGGCGGACCACCCCCGCTCGCGCGGGGAAGACCACCATCAGGGTGGACGGGTGCACCTCCACCTCGGACCACCCCCGCTCGCGCGGGGAAGACCATCTCTCCAGGTAGTTAGGTACTTGTGGACGGACCACCCCCGCTCGCGCGGGGAAGACACGGCGAGCATCGCCCGGATGAACGCCTCGTACGGACCACCCCCGCTCGCGCGGGGAAGACCGACTCGGAGCAGGCGTGGATCGACCTGGTTAGGACCACCCCCGCTCGCGCGGGGAAGACTTGCCGCCCGCCGCGCGGATGGTGGCCGCCGTGGGACCACCCCCGCTCGCGCGGGGAAGACCTGCACGCCGTCGACCTCGCGGCCCCGCACCGCGGACCACCCCCGCTCGCGCGGGGAAGACAGCTTGACCAGCGGAATGCCCCACTTCGCGGCCGGACCACCCCCGCTCGCGCGGGGAAGACCGGTCGATCGCCGCCAGGCGCTCCGCCAGCTCCGGACCACCCCCGCTCGCGCGGGGAAGACGAACAGCTCGCGGTCCAGGTCGAACGACGCGCCGGACCACCCCCGCTCGCGCGGGGAAGACTGCTCGAACCGGCGGGGGAGCACCCCGCCGAACGGACCACCCCCGCTCGCGCGGGGAAGACGCCACGATCGCCGGCGCGACCGAGATCCGCGAGGGACCACCCCCGCTCGCGCGGGGAAGACGGTGTGCTGGCCGGTGGTGGCGCGGCGGTCTGGGGACCACCCCCGCTCGCGCGGGGAAGACCCTGACGGTGGATCTTGTTTTGGTTACGCTGCGGGACCACCCCCGCTCGCGCGGGGAAGACGCCCTGGCACGGTCGTCGGCGCTGGCCGTCTCCGGACCACCCCCGCTCGCGCGGGGAAGACGACGCGCCGAACGTGCCGCTGGACATCAAGGCGGGACCACCCCCGCTCGCGCGGGGAAGACACTGCATGACCAGCGACTTTACTGGCCGAGGTGCGTGTTTTTATTCGGTTCGTCCCGGTGTCGGATATCGGTGATTGGGTGATGCAGGTTCTATGGCGTCGTTGGGGCGCGCGCGAGCATGTCGTGGTCGACGAGGTTGTAGGGCTGGGGTGGTTCGTTGTATCCGTAGTGGCGGGCGCTATGCCGATGACCCGTTTCAGTCGATCCCTTCGTCGGGTGATCGGTGTCAGATTGTGGGTTGATCTGCGGAAAACGCAAGTGTCGATGTGTCGGGTCGTCGGTAGCGTGACCGGGTGACCGGTGATGGAGGGAGGAGGTCGCCGTGGGGGAGAGCGATGCGGTGCGTCACTGTGCCTGTGGTACTCGGCTGGCCCGGGACAACCGCACCTCCCGTTGTGGTGCCTGCACCCGGGCAGGGCACCGCCACCGGACCGAACCGCCCGAGCTACCCGCCGACTTCTGGAACCACCCCGAACTGCGCCGCGCCTTGGCCGCACGCGACATCGGTGCCGCCATCCGCGCCTACCGCAAGCACCCCCATCACCCGCGGCCCATCCTGCAAGAGACCGTTGCGGCGTGGATCGGCCTGTCACCCACACGACTGAGCCGGATCGAGAACGGCGAACCTGTCAACGACCTCGCCAAACTCGTGCGCTGGGCGCAACTGCTCCGCATCCCGCAGCACCTACTCTGGTTTCGTGTCCCCGGCCATTACGCTCCTGAGTTCCCGGCCGCTGTCGCGCCCGTGGTCGCGAGTGCGGCCGTGACGTCGGGCCCCGGTGCTCCGCGCTATGCGGCTGCCTTGGTGGACAGGTTGCACCGCGACTACCAGGCGGCCCGCTACGACGAAGTCGGTCGGGCACTGCCCGCAGTTCTGCAGACGGTCGCCGCGATGGTGAACGACAGCACCGGCGACGACCGGCACCAAGCGCTGAGCCTGCACTGCCAGGCAGCGGTCGTGGCCGCCAAACTCGCCACGAAGATCGGCGACGGCATCGCCGCCTACGAGGCCGCCGAGCAGGCCCGAACCGCCGGTGAGAACGCCGACGACCGCTTCGGGCGGGCCTCCGCCGACTATCAACTGACCTGCGCCCTACTTCGGCTGGACGCTGCCGACGAAGCCGAGCAGCACGCTTCCGCCAGCATCGACGCCCTTCACGGAAGCGACCCTCACAGCATCACGTGGCGAGGCATGATGGCACTCATCGGCGCCGTCATCGCCGCCCGAAAAGGCGACCAGTGCGAGACCCGACATCGCCTCGACCACGCCGAGAAGCTCGCAGCCGCGCTCGGACGCGACGGCAACATCGGCTTCACCGCCTTCGGACCGACCAACGTCCGCATCCACCGGGTATCCACAGCCGCATCGGCCGGTGACCCGAGCATGCTGCTCGCCCAAGCCGACCAGGTCGACGTCACAACCCTGCCCGCCGGGCTACACGGTCGACAAGGACGCTTCCACCTCGACAACGCCTGGGCGCACACCCAACTCGGGCATGATCCACTGGCGGTCATCCACCTGCTGGAAGTCGAACGTGTCGCCCCGCAACTCCTCCGCAGCGAACGGACCGGACGAACGCTCGTAGGCGAACTCATGACACGCGAACAGCGCAGCAAGACACCCGGACTGCGCGGCCTGGCCCAGCGGATCGGCGTTCTGGCATGAACAGCCTCCCTCGCACGGTCTACCTGATCGTCACGGCCGCGCCACCGGTGCTCGGCATCGCACGCCTGATCGACCTCCTCCGCTCCGCCGGTTGGCAGGTATGCCTTATCGCCACCCCCACAGCGGCATCGTGGATGGAACTTGACGATGCTGCCACTCACACGGGGACACCGATCAGAACCGAAGCAGGCCGGCCCGGGCGGCAGGACCCACTACCCCGAGCCGATGCCGCCCTCGTCGCACCCGCGACCTTCAACACCATCAACAAGTGGGCGCACGGCATCAGCGACAACCTCGCCCTGGGTCTACTCAACGAACTCCTGGCTGCCGACATACCAACGCTCGTGGTGCCATGCGTCAAAGAACTTCTCCGCAGCCACCCCGCGTACCAGACAAGCATCAAGACCTTGGCCGATGCCTGCGTAACGATGATGAACCCGAACGATGTGATCACCCGAACATCCGACGGTCTCGCCAGTTTCCACTGGAAGGCGATCGTCAGCAAATTTGAAGAAGTGACCAGTAAGGATCGAACTGAAGTAACCTGACCCCCGGCTGCCGACCACGCCGACTTCGCCGCATCACGCCTGCGGAGTACGACGCGTTTGTCTACGCCCACGGTGGCTACGACGTAACCACCTGGACTAATTACCGCATGCTGGCCACCGCCGGGAATGACTGCGGGTCAACGTCATGTCGGCAGTCGCCTCACGCGGCGCATTGTGGTTCACCGTGTTCACCGAGCGGTTTATCGCTGCCGTGTATACGGCGTTTCTCGACTGTGGGGCCGTCAGTCGGGTCGGAAGGTGCACGTCGTTGCCGATCGGCATCTGTTGCACCGGAGCATGGCGGTCCAAGTCTGCCTGGGGGCCAACGCCGACAGGGGAGAGCTGCACCCGAGGGCCGACTGCAGCCCCGAGCTCATGAGCCCAACGCCTGTGATCGCATCACCCTCCCGAGTCGGATGCCGTCATCGGGAGGAGACTGGGGATCAGTCGCTAGCGGGTTCGGAGCTGGAGTTGTCGGAGTGGTCGGGTCCGGTTGCAGCCTTCAGCAGGCGGTGCCAAGTGCCTTCGCGACCTTCGATAGTTGTGTGGTCGGATGATGGGCCCCATCCGACGGGCCATGACGAGAAAGTAAACGATGTTTTTGACGAGTGGCGGCATGTTGCTCCGTCAAAACGAGGATGCCTGACAAATGTTGCTTCGTCGAATATGGCGTCATCGACGAACGTAGCTTTGTCGAACCGGGCGCTCCCTGCGAACGTCACTTCGCTGAACCAGGCCTTCTGAGTGAACGTTGCTTTGTTAAACCTGGCGTCCTCCATGAATGTCACTCTATCAAACCGAGCGCTCCGGGTGAATGCAGCTCCACTGAACCGCACGTCCTCGTCGAAGGTTGATCCGCTGAACCAGGCGTCCTCAATGAAAGCGACTGCGTCGAATGTGACGTAGTGGCTGAATAAGGCTCCGTTGAACCGGGCGTATCCCGCAAACGTCGCTTCCTCGAATATGGCGTCGTTAGTGAATCTGGCTTCGTTGAACCAAGCATCCCCGGTGAACCTAGTGTTACTGAACCGGGTTTCTCCGGTTAAAGTTGCTCGACGAAACGTCGCGTTGCGTAGCAGGCAGTCGCTGATGTCCCAGTCAATGAGAAGTGCGGCGGTGAGGTCAATGTCGGTGGCGGCCCAGAAGGTTGTCGCGGGGCGGTCAGCATCCTTTCCTGGGTTCAGGTGGGCCGCAAGGATGCCTTGGGCGGTTAGCCGGACCTCGCGTTCCTGGATCCGTTCGCGGTGCTCGTCGCGGGCGGCCTGGTCAGCGCCAGCGTCGGGCGGGTCGCCGGGGAGTTCGAAGGGAGCGCGGAGGTAGGCACAGAGCACGTTGACCACGGTCTGGCGTAAGGCAGGGTTATCGGGGTGGTCCTGCGCGAGGCGTTCCAGTGCGTACAGGCCGCCATGACGGACCGGGGCCTTATCCGATCCGAGCTGCTCCACCGACTTCGCGTACAGGTCGGTGATCCGGCGCGCTTCGGCGTCGCGTTCAGTTGTGGCTGCGACGCGTTCGGCGTGTTGACGGGTGTGCTCGGCGGTCTCGCGTTGCAGCTCGTAGGCGCGGGCGACGTCGGCTTGGTCTCGTTCCTTCTGCACCAGCCCGATCTCGGTGGCGTGTTGGCGTCGCCACGCCAGATACAGCGCGAAGATTCCCCCTCCGCCTACTCCGATGCTCAACCCGGTGCGCAATGCGTTGAACCGCGCGTTCACCAACTCCGCACCGGATAGTCCCGCAGTTCCTGCCCACCACAGCACCACTACCAAGCCGATCGTCGCTGTGGCGATCAGAGCCGCCACGGTCGCGATCACCCTGCGTGGCATCGGCTCCAGCGGCGTGCGTGACGTTGATGGTGTCGGCAGTGGCACGGGCGGATGGTTGGTGGACTGCTGACCGGGTGCGGGATGGGGGAGCGGCGCGGAAGTTGGGCGGTCATCGGGCATAACCGGATCATCGTCCGTCGACGTGGCTGTGTTCCGAAGGCATGCCAGTCGGGCTGGACGGCCTGCTGCGGGTGAGGTTCCGCGGCTTCCTGTGCCGAGGATGTGCCGAAGTAGCTGTGCCGGGAGCTGTAAGCGCTGGTCAGGCGTGGTTCGGGCGGGACTCTGTAAATCAGTCGCGGAAGCTGAAGAAGTCAGGAAACGCGTGGTCAAGGACGGGCGCGCACCGCCGTCAATTTATGTACCGGTGGTGTGACTGACCGACCAGCACGACGAGGTCAGCGCCTTCGGCGGCATCTTCACCTTCCCGGCCCCAAAAGGACCTACTGCAGGGCCGGGACGCACGACCTGCTCGCGACCTACGCTGCCGCACCCGAGAAGAAACGCTCCTACGGCGACGTCGCACTCGCTCGGGTCGTGCTCGACCTGGACGTCGACGCTGCGACGGCCCTGCAAGGGGAAGACGACCGGCTGCACCCGGAACTCGTGCTGCGTCTGGTACCACCCCCACTCGCGCGGGAAGACAGGGGAAACACCATGGCTGAGCAGCTCACGAACGGACCACCCCCGCTCGCGCGGGGAAGACGGCGTGCGGTAACCGGCCCGGCTGACCCCCGCGGGACCACCCCTGCTCGCGCGGGGAAGACCTGACCGGCAGTATCCCGACCGGTGGGGTGACGGGACCACCCCGCTCGCGCGGAGAAGACATCGGCGGGTCGCACGACCCGGTGACCAGTGGGGGACCACCCCCGCGTGCGCGGGGAGAACACTTCCTGACCAGGCACTGTATCCGTTCTCGCCCCGTTTTCATCCGGTTCACCCCAGTGCCGGAAAGGACGGGCGCGCCCAGCGTGCAAGGCGGTGGTTGATACGCCCCGGTAGCTCCCTGCGGCGGCGGCGCCAACCAGTTAATCCGGTACCTCAACCAGGGCGGCGTCGAAGGCGACCGGCCCGGTACGACCTCCCGTCATGTCGACCGACCCAGGCTCACTGTCGTACTCCTGTGCCACGCTGACGAGGGGAGAGGGGGCAGAGGTGGTGTCACTCGGGGACGTGGCCTCAGGAGTCCGGGCCGCATGCGGGAAGGCCGCACAGGCGCGCACGGCGTTGGAACAAGCGGAAGACCTGGCCCAAGAGGCACATGACGTGTTGGCTCGCGCGTTGGAAGGTGCGCACCGCCTCGAAGCGGACAGGGCACAGGTGCTGGCCATATTCACGAGGGTGGTGGATGCATGTAAGAGCTACCTGTGGCCACTGTTGAACGAGGCTGTGAAAGACGCCGAGAGCTATGCTGCCCACCTGGCGGCCGAGAGCGCCCTCGCCTCAGGCTCTCAACGGCCCGCACAGCACCCAGCGCAACCACCTACGGCGCAGCCCCAATCCCAGGCTCTTCCGGCCAAGTCAAGTAAACCGCCGGTAATCCCACCGGAACGGATCGAGGAACTACGGCGTGGGCTACCTCCGCCGGTGGTGCCCGGAACCGGTCAGAAGACACATGGGCAGTGGACGACTGCTGAGGGTGAGGAACGTACCTTGGTAAGCGGCTACGGCGAACTTCTGGAGGAGTGTGAAAAGGCGTTCCCGGAACTGGGTTTACGGCGCGGATTGCCCAACATTGCATCCCATGTGGAGACCAAGCTCGCCGCGTACATGCGGAACCATCACGTCCGGTCAGCAACGTTGGTGATCAACAACCGGCCCTGCGAGGATGGCCTTTCACCTGTGATGAGGTGGTGCCCGCGCTTCTGCGCGACGGGGACACACTGACCGTGTACGGACCGGATGGTTTCAGCAAGACCTACAGAGGAGGGGCTACCCCACCGTGGCGCAAGCGTTGAACGCCTACTACGAAAAGCAGCACACGTCCGATCCGCTGGTCCTCGGCACAGTCGACCAGGTGCGTGACCTGTTCGTCGCCGTGCGTGCCAAGTACCCGCCGGGTAGCGCTCTGCTCGTGACAGTCGTTCCTGCCGACGATCCTTGGGCTTCGGAGTTGATGGTCGGGATCAACGGTGACCGGGGTGTGTTGCGCTACGCAGGTGAGGACAGCCCGGCCAGGGGTTGCTACAGCAAAAGCGCTACTCCGAGCAATGCCGAGCCCGTCGTGTACTACTTCGTCACGGCCGACAGCGAGTTTCCACCGAATGCGGAAATCCCGGTAGCCGACGTAGAAGCGGCAATGATCGACTATCTGACCACTGGGCAGCGTCCCGCCGCTGTCCAGTGGCAGACCATCGGCTGACCATCGGCAAGGTATAGATCCAGGGAGAAAAATTGACCGGCCAGGGGAGCACCCCCGCTCGCGCGGGGAAGACGCAGGGCTACGCGTACGACCTCGACGACGACGCCGGACCACCCCCGCTCGCGCGGGGAAGACACCCGTGTGGACCCGGGCAAGATGGCCCGCGCGGGACCACCCCCGCTCGCGCGGGGAAGACCCGCTGAAGGTGCTGGCCTGGTCGATCTTGAAGGGACCACCCCCGCTCGCGCGGGGAAGACCCAACCGAGGGCGAATCAATACCGCCCGTACGGGGACTACCCCCGCTCGCGCGGGGAAGACTCGCGGGTCACGTTGGTGACGTGGCTGGCCCAGGGACCACCCCCGCTCGCGCGGGGAAGACGCGCAGGCCGGGCAGTCGATCACGGCGTTCGCGGGACCACCCCCGCTCGCGCGGGGAAGACATCACCGACCACGGCCGCGCGGTCGTGAACATGGGACTACCCCCGCTCGCGCGGGGAAGACAGTTCGCCCGCCTTGATGTCGCCGCCGACCGCCGGACCACCCCCGCTCGCGCGGGGAAGACGCGCTGCGCGGTGACGTGCAGGTCCGGACCGACGGACCACCCCCGCTCGCGCGGGGAAGACAGGTAGGACGGATCCTCGCTGTACCGCCGGGTCGGACCACCCCCGCTCGCGCGGGGAAGACCCGAGGGCGGTGACCAGAGTACGTTCCAATGCCTTAATGCCGACCCTTCGCGAACCAGCACCTGCGGAGCACAGGTCGACAACCCGGATCTAGCGGTCGGTTATACCTTGACGGATTGGGAAACCAGGTTGAACGGCTCGCCGTTCGGTCTGACCGTCAAGACCGCCACGACGGCGGTGCCGTCCTCTGACAAATACCGGGACGAACTGCGCGGCTACTTCAGCTACCTGTTCACGGCCACCGCACTGGCGCAGGGATTCCCACCGGACACCGTCAACCTGAAGAACGAGTTCTTCCGGTGCGACTCGGCGAGCTACGTAGCCACCAACGGACAATGCGTCTTCTACCACGCCATCTCGTCGTTGCAGATGAGTGCCACCGACGAAGACATGGGCAAGTCGGCAAGCTTCATCCGAGACGCGCAGAATGGCGGGCCGAACGTCGAGCCGGCGATCTCCGGCAAGCAGGTTCCCGGCAAATACGGGGAAAGCGAGTTGCATCGACTTTATAAAGCCTACGATACCACGAAATCAATCAAGGCGTCCCGCCGCAAGATCAAGCGGTCTTGCATCACCTACTTCGGGAGCAAGTACACACAGGGCAGCAATGGCGAGAAGATGCAATGCGATGAATACCCATTCGCGACCACCTACGAGAACTCTTCACGGGTGGACCCGGCGTCGGTATGGAACTACGCCGTACGCCCGGTCGTGGCCACCCACAATGAAGCGGCCGGTCGCTACTACGGGGGATGGATGACCACCGACCGCCTACTCGACGGCGACCCATTCTACGTCATCATCATGCCCTAGCATGGACGTATGACCGAAGCATCGCGCTTGACCGCCATCGACGACACGATCGATGTCGAGTACAGCCAGTTCCTGTTGCAGGACATGGCGCGCTTGAACTCGGCCGCCACAATCCAACCGCCGACAGCAGGAGAATGGCTTCTGGCCGGAGGTCGTGGCGGAGTGTTGTTCCACAGCGCCGAGAACGACCACAGTCCCGCAGTCCGGATCGAGCTGTGGGCCGCCGAGCCGGGTGCCGCCGAAGGACAATGGGACGCCATGGCCGAGGACCGGTTCGAGGCCGACAGCACGGAACTGCTGCTGTGGTCGATCACCGCCGCGCAAGGCGATCACACGCTGACGCTGCCCGCACCCGGTACTTACCGGGTGCGGGCGTACGTCACGGGCCAGGCGGAGATCCGGGCGGCCGGAGAAGCGAGCTTCGCCGAAGGCGTCGAGCGATGGCTGGTGCAGATCTGGCCCGCATGACCGCCGCGTGGGTGTACCGCACAGGTCAGTGCCGACGACGCTCCCAAAAGGTCCACACGGCCGAAACGGTCAGACCCAGAGCGACGGCGAGTGTGATGATGACGGCCGGAGCCACAGGTCGCCTCGACTCCGGCCGCGGCCCACACTCTTCCGACGTGGCCCCGTTAGGACAGACCCTGACACCGACAGGCCCGTCGACGTCGGTCCGGACCGCAGACGTTCCCGGATCCGTGAACACGATCACGAGCATGGCGATACCGACGCAGACGACCAAGACGATCGCCGTACGGACCAAACTTCGCGACACAGCACCTCCAGAATCGGCCATGGAGATCGGGGACTGTGAAGCGTATCGGGATCACGATGGTTCCGGACGACCTGGTCACGCGCCCCAGAGCCTGATCACCGCACTGCTGGCAGGTTGACACGAGCAGCGCGCATGGATCGTTCAGCTGCTCACGTCCACCGCAGCCGGCGTCCTGACCGTAGTGGCCGCATCAACCGACCACTGGAGCCCAGGGTGCGACCGATCGGCCCCCGGCACGCCAGGATCGTGATCGCAGGCAATGTCCTCTGACCACTGTGGACGTTCGGTTCACTGGTCCGGCACACCAGTGACCGTCCGCCCGTTTTCGTCCTGCTTGATCAACGCAACCAGCTGGAGGACACGAACATGCCCACCGTCAGATCGATCCTCGGCGTGCTTCCCCCGTTGACTGTCACCCTCGGCACCATGCCCGCCGCCGCGGCCGCGGCGGCCACCGACCTCACCATCTCGGTGTACGACCCGGTCGGATCGCGCGTCCAGGAGCACAAGCTCAGCTGCGACCCGGACGGCGGCACGCTGTGCCTGCCGATAACCCTATCCATCCAGGTTGGAAGGCGTGCGCAGGACAAGGGCCCGAAATGCTCGTCGATGTTGGTTGCGCTCCGCGGCCCCGTGTGAAGCTGCTCAAGGGTGCGAGACCGGTGGCCTCGGTCTGCTCGATCCAGTCGTGCAGGCTGTCGCCGTGGCGGGCGTCCATCATGGCGGCGAAGGCGCGGACCCAGCTGTAGGCGGAGTCCAGTTCGGGGCAGCGGGCCAGGACCCGGTCGAGTTGGTGCCGTTCCTCGTGGTCCAGGTTGATGGGCTTGCGGACGATCCAGCCGGTGGCCTGTCGGACGCTCGGGCAGTCGGGGACGGGTGGGGCGGGGCGGCCGGATGCGCGCACCGGGCGCGGCCGCTTCGGTAGGCGCCGCCGAGTCGAAGTCGGCGGGTTCGGGATCGGTGGGGTCGTCGTGTGCTGCGCGTTCGGCTGGTCGCAGACAGTCGCGGTGGGTGGCGGCGATCTTCTCCACCGCGTCGCACAGGTTGCGCCAGAGATGAAACCGGTCGGCGACCTGCACCGCGTCGCGGGCCGCCTCGGCGTAGGGCGCTGGCCCGGTCCCGGCAGACGATCGTGGTGCCGGGGCGGGCGCGCAGCCAGGTGGCCACCGGCGCGGCGGTGCGGTCGGGCAGCACGTCCACCGGGCGGCCGAACTCGATGTCGACCAGCACCGTCCCGTAGACGTGGCCGCGGCGCAGCAACGTGTTGTGAGCCGCGGGCAGCCCGAGCAGGGTGGCGAGTCGTGATCCTGCGCGGCCGGCCAGCGCCATGCCTATCCGCTCCAGCATCCGGCGCGCCAACCCCGTCCTGCGGGCGTGTTTCGCGGTCAGGCCCTCGACCTGCTCGGCGAATGTCCGCACCTGACAGTCGATGCCGGTGCAGAAGTAGCAGCACACGCGTAATCGCAGCACGACGGGCCGCCCGGTGATCGCGGCGTCAGCCAGTCTGCGGTCGTAGCGGCTGTGCACCCTGCTCGACCGTAGACCACACCCCGGACACACCGCGTCGGGTGCTTGAGGCCGCGCCCAGATCACCACGCTCGCGCGCCAACCGGCTTGACCGCTCGACGATGACCTCCGCCAAGTGCGGCAAGAGAGCGCCAATGCCTTGATCAACGCACACCGGTCATGATCCCAGAAGACCCTTGCGCCGTGTCCTCGGGACCGTCTTGTTGATCACGCAACCAGAAACAGAGCCCTTTCTCTGGCCGCCGACACCGGACTACCCCGCTCGCGCGGGGAAGACCCCGGTAGTGCGGCCTGTGCTGGCCGGGGTTCCGGGCCACCCCTGCTCTCGCGCGGGGAAGACCCGGCGTCACCAGCCCGATCAACGGCCAGCAGGCGGATTACCCCCGTTCGCGCGGGGAAGACGCCGTAGGCGTTGTCGTGAGGGCGGCCGATCTGCGGACCACCCCCGCTCGCGCGGGGAAGACCTGCTGGAGGAGGTCAGGCTCCACGGCGTCTCGTCTTCCCCGCTCGCGCGGGGAAGACGAGACCTGGACGCAGAACAACCCGGGGATCGGGGGACCATCCCCGCTCGCGCGGGGAAGACGTGCGCGCCAAAGCCCAATACCTCGACCAGCCGGGACCACCCCCGCTCGCGCGGGGAGTCCACGAAGTCCTGTGCGCCTCGTGCATCCGACACGGACCACCCCCGCTCGCGCTGGGAAGTCGTCGCCCACACCCACCCCCTTAGATAAGTCAACGGACCACCCCCGCTCGCGCGGGGAAGTCTCCCGGCCTACCTGCCCAACCAGACCGGTGCCGGGGACCACCCCCGCTCGCGCGGGGAAGTCGACCATGCGCACGAGGCCGAGTTCCTGAAGGCGGGACCACCCCCGCTCGCGCGGGGAAGTCACTTCATGACCAGCGATTTTACAGGTCGAGGTGCGTGTTTTTATTCGGTTGGTCTCGGTGTCGGATATCGGTGATGGGGTGTTGCGGGTTCCATGGCGTCGTCGGGGCGTGGGCATGTGGTGGTCGATGAGGTCGTAGAGGGCAGGGATGGTTGTGTCCGTGGTGGCGGGTGCTACGTCGGTGGCTTGTTCCTGTCGATCCGACTATCGGGTGGTCGGTGTCAGGGACTGTGGGTTGGTCTGCGGAAATCGCAAGTGTCGTTGTGTTGGGTCGTCGGTAGCGTGGTCGGGTTGACCGGTGTGGTCGATGGTGGAGGGAGGCGGTCGCGGTGGGGGAGAGTGATGTGGTGCGTCGTTGTGGTTGTGGTACTCGGTTGGCCCGTGACAACCGCACCTCCCGTTGTGGTGCCTGTACCCGGGCCGGGAACCGCCACCCCACCGAGCCGCCCGAGGTACCCGCCGAGTTCTGGAACCACCCCGACCTGCAGACCGCCCTCGCCGCGCGTGACATCAGTGCCGTCATCCGCGCCTACCGCAAACACCCCCACCACGGACAGCCCATCCGACAGGACACCGCCGCAGTCTGGATCGGCCTGTCCCCCACCCGGCTGAGCAGGATCGAGAACGGCGAACCCGTCAACGACCTCACCAAACTCACCCGCTGGGCGCAACTGCTTCACATCCCGCAGTACCTACTCTGGTTCCAGATGCCCGACGCGCAGCCCGGGGAGTCCGTGCCTGGTACGCAGGCGGTCGAACGTCAGGAAGTCCAGCAGCAGGATGTACTACTGCTTCCGGTGCTGGTTGAGGGGATGCCGGTACTCCTGCCGCTCGACCGACGTGCGCTTCTCGGAATGGGACTGGACGTGGTTGTGCCTCCGAATGGGGATGCCATGAGCCCTCTGAGCCGTCGTTCGATGTTGACCCGCGGGCTTGCCGTCGCGGCCTTGCCGCCGGTCGACCTCGACCAGACCGACCACATCGCCAGCGCGTTGGCCGATGCCCGCCGTTGCCTCGACGGCGAGGTGATCAAACACTTCAGCCGCCGAATCGACGACGCGATGGCACAGGATCGCGTCGTCGGTGCCCGCGAGACGTTGCCGGCAGTCCTCGGCATCATGAACGCCATCGACGTCGCCGCCCGGGACGCAAACCCATCCATCCGCCGGGAACTGCTGGCGGTTGGCGCGCGCGGCGCGGAACTGTGCGGCTGGTTGTACCGCGAACTGCACCAGCCGTCCGTCGGCTACGCCTGGCTCGACCGCGGCATGGAATGGGCACAGGAAGCAGGCGACCCCGCCATGCAGGGCTACCTGCTGCTGAAAAAATCGCAGATGGCCTACGACGGCCGCGACGCTGCCCGTGTCGCCACCCTTGCCTCGGCCGCAGCCGACGGCCCCTACGCACTTCCCCCCAAAGTCCGCGCCGAGGTGCTCCAACAGCAAGCACTCGGCATGGCCATGACCGGAGAGCCCCTTCACGCAGTCGAACGCAAACTCGACCAAGCCGAACAGACCTTCGACCAGGCTGGCGACGAGCACCGTCAGGATGCCCTCGGCGTCTACTTCACCACCCACACCCTGCGACTGCGCACCGCCAACTGCCTCGTCGAGGCAGGCTCCCCCAGACGAGCCTCCGACCTGTACGCCCGCATCCTGACCGGCACCAAGCTCCCCAAGCGCAACGCCGCCCTTCACCAAGCACGCTGGGCGCTCACCCTCGCCCGCAGCGGTGAACCCGATGAAGCAGCCGCCATCGCGTTGACTTCAACTCATGCGGCGAAGGCCACCGACTCGCAACGCACGCTGCGCACAATCAGTGAGGTCGCAGCAACCCTGAAACCATGGAAGGCACGACCGGCGGTGCGCGACCTGAACAGCGCGCTGCTGATCTGAGTCGTGCTTGCATAGTTGGGTGCTCACTATCGCAATGGGCGGGGATGACGGTAAGGCGGGAGTAGCTGCGCCGGATCTGCTGGGACCACCCCGCTCGCGCGGGGAAGACGCGGACCGGCTGATCCGGATGGCTCCGGGCGACGGACCACCCCCGCTCGCGCGGGGAAGACCCGGACGGAATGGGAGTCCGGGAAGCCGAAAGCGGACCACCCCCGCTCGCGCGGGGAAGACCGTCGGGTGACCAACGAGGAGTTCCGGGAACTGGGACCACCCCCGCGCACGCGGGGAAGACGGGCTGCTCGCCATCGGTGCCGGCCTGGCCCTGGGACCACCCCCGCTCGCGCGGGGAAGACGGTTCGCCGACACGGTGCCGACAGGTCTTGACGAGGACCACCCCCGCTCGCGCGGGGAAGACCGGTCGGTCGGCAAGGAGGCTGCGGACGCCGCAGGACCACCCCCGCTCGCGCGGGGAAGACACGCCGGGCCTCGTCGTGGGGTAGACCGGGGACGGACCACCCCCGCTCGCGCGGGGAAGACCACCGACGAGGCCGTGACCAGAGCGGCCCAAGCGGACCACCCCCGCTCGCGCGGGGAAGACCCGTGGCTGGAATCGAGCAACGTCGTGGTGACGGGACCACCCCCGCTCGCGCGGGGAAGACATGCGGATCGGGGCGGGCGAGTGGTGGTCCTACGGACCACCCCCGCTCGCGCGGGGAAGACGATCACCGACCGACCACCGGGTGCATGCTTGGCGGACCACCCCCGCTCGCGCGGGGAAGACTGGATGGCCGACCAGAAGCCCGACGAGGTCGCGGACCACCCCCGCTCGCGCGGGGAAGACTTCTCGGTGTTCTCGCCACACAGCAGTTCGATGGGACCACCCCCGCTCGCGCGGGGAAGACGTCACCGCCTCGATCGACAACGGCAACCTGCGCGGACCACCCCCGCTCGCGCGGGGAAGACCGACTGGTCGGCGACCTCGCCGGAGACGACCTGGGACCACCCCCGCTCGCGCGGGGAAGACGCCGAGAGCACGTCGCGCAGGCCGATGAGGCCCGGACCACCCCCGCTCGCGCGGGGAAGACTTCGCGGAGCAGAAAGCCACGCGCGTTGACGTCGGACCACCCCCGCTCGCGCGGGGAAGACACGCTGCCCGCGTTCGTCGTCGACAAGCGCCGGGGACCACCCCCGCTCGCGCGGGGAAGACGGTCGGTCCGGGGGCCTGTTCCAAGCCCCTCGGAGGACCACCCCCGCTCGCGCGGGGAAGACGTAGTCCCGAAAGGACTGACGACACTTGCTCAAGGACCACCCCCGCTCGCGCGGGGAAGACGGCCGGAGCGACTTCGAGGGCATCACCCAGCTGGGACCACCCCCGCTCGCGCGGGGAAGACTTGCTCGCCGCGTAGCCGTCCCCCTCCCACCACGGACCACCCCCGCTCGCGCGGGGAAGACGTTCCGCCGCTCCTACTCCGCATCGCGGACGACGGACCACCCCCGCTCGCGCGGGGAAGACGGGTGCCTGATGGGGCCCACGGAAATCGGAGCCGGACCACCCCCGCTCGCGCGGGGAAGACACGCCCGCGATCAGCTGCACGACCGGGTGCAGCGGACCACCCCCGCTCGCGCGGGGAAGACACTTCCTGAGCTGCAACGTTACAGGTTGGAGCCAGCATTTTCATTCGGTTCGTTGCGGTCTCGAATATCACCCTGATGTTCCGTAGGGTCTGATGTCATCAGTGCTGCTTCGTTCGTAAGGCCCCGCATGTCGACGCTCTGACGTAAACGACATGGACCTCGGAAACGAGAGGGCCTGCGTCTTCTGACCGCGTCGAACAACCAGCGGTGACAGGTCCGCCTGAGACGTAGCCGACCACGCAGATCAACCGATCCTCGCTGGCCCTCATGCTCCCTGCTCCGTCGGAAGAAGGGCTTCTGCTGGGCCTCGAACTCGGTCCCGCGTCGGAAAGCCGCATACGCAGCCTCGGGGTGCCCCGTAGTTGCGGGGCGCCGCACCGTACAGGGGCAGTGGGTGGGGCGGCACACAACGCCGCCCCACCCGCTGCCCCTGTTCCGGCGGACGCACCCCGCAACCGCGGGCCACCCCCGACCCGCAAGAGGGTGCGACACGATGAACATCCGACCGACCCGACAGCACCTCGCTGAAGCCTTCGACCGGTGCAGGCACACGCTGCTGCGCTGGGCACGACGCCCCGTGGGTATCCGGGTCTTCCACAACCTGCACGATCGCGCACTGCTGGTGGGCTACCAGGGACAGCCGGTCGTCGAAGTCCTCACCTACCGCGAGCCGCCGAGCGCCCGCAGTCGCGACGTGGACCTGGCCGAGTCGGCCTTCCACCTGTGCAACGTCGGCCACGACCCCGAGTTCGGCCGGCCCGGCCCGCACGCCGTGCGTTACCGCCATCGGGGCAACCGGTCGCTGTCCATCGGCGACGTCGTCGCGGTCGACGGCCGCTTCTACGCCTGCCAACGCATCGGGTGGCGTCGCATCCCGGAACCGAGGCAGCTCAACGAGCGGCGGCACGGCACCACGCCACTGCACCCCGCCCAGTGCCCCGTGCCGGGAAACGATCCGCAGTCGACCGACACGCGGGACTGATCCCGGCACTCCAACGCACTCGGCCAGCCACAGCCTGCTCGACACGTCGATCGATGCCGCATACCGGAACCCCGGTTCTCATCAGAGAACTTGCCTCCTGCGCCGGAGCCAAGCAACTCGACGGCATGACCGCCGGATACCGACAGGGGAGCAGTAGCCGACCCCGAGTACGACGGCCGCGACGGCGCCCTGCCCACAGACCACTCCCGTAACACCCCACCGCGGGCCCCGGCTTCAGCCGGGGCCCGCGGTGCTTGCGCGCACCCCCGGCTCGTCGCGCACCACTTCAATCACTCCTCGCCTTCCGGGAGCCATACCGACATGCCCTTCAACCCCGACACCGGCATCTGGGAAAGCACCTACACCCCACCCCCGCCCCACGACCTGCCCGCTGTGCGGCTGTACCTGCGCGAAACCTTCGCCCAGCCACAAGCGCTGGCCTTTCACACCACGATGGTCAAACAAGGGCGCTTCTCACTCGACCTGGTCCGCTCACCGCACCCCGAGCAGGCCGCGCAGCTCATCCTCGACGGCGAACGCGAGCGCCTCGCCGAGGCCGCCCTGTACTGGGTTTCCCCGGAAATGACCCAAGTCGCCATTGCCGCCGCCGACACGCTGCCCGAGGACCTGCGTGTCGACGAGACCCACCAGCCCGCCGAGCAGGGGTTCATCGTCTTCGCCGAACCCATCGGCTCCTACCTCGGCGACGCGCTGGGGGACAGACGCATCGACATCGCCGCCGCCTCCTGGGGACCACTACCGGGCGTGCCCGACGCCACCGGGGTGACCTTCTACAGCGTCCACGACCTCGACTACGTCCACCACTGCCTGACCCGACTCCTCGGCCGACCACCCAAGCGCGCCGAACTCGACACCGCGCTCAAAGCCACACCCGAGTGGCTGTGGGACAACGAGATCACCCTGCACCACGACCACACCATCGCCGACCTCGACCTCATCGGCGAACTGAGCACGCTCCTGCTCGGCCAAGCCGTCGCACCGTGGATGAAAGTGCTCTACGCCGCCTGGCTGCTGATGACCCAACCCGGCATCAGCCAGACCGAGCAGATCACCCCCAACCGGCGCCTCCAGCGTCGAGAGGCCCGCGAGGGCGTGCGCACCTCCGAGGTCCGCATCGTGCACGTGCACCGCCGCCACCGCGACAAGCCCACCGGCAACCACCCCAGCGGCACCGGTGAACGCCAGTACACCGTGCGCTGGCTGGTCCGCGGCCACTGGCGCAACCAAGCCCACGGCCCCGACCGATCCCTGCGCCGCCTCGTATGGATCAACCCACAGATCCGAGGCCCACAGGACAAACCGCTCAAGACCGGCCACACCGTCCACGTCTGGGACCGACCCACGAACCGGTAACACCCGCAGCCCACAGCACACCCCGGCAGGCACAGCAGCATGACCCGTTCCCTCACTCCGGCCACACCAGCGCACGACACCACAGCCGTCGTGCTGAGCAACCAGCCCGCGGACTTCCACGGCCTCTCCCGCGAGTACGTCCACCCGGACCGGCGGGTCGTGCAGATGCCCGACCGAATCTGGCCCGCCGAGCACCCCAAGGTCTGCACCTGGACCTCGCCGACCGGCGTGTGGCTCGACCGCCACAGCCGCCCGGTCGGCTCCACCGAGTCGGATCTCGCTGCAGGCGTCTTCCTGCTCTGCCCCGGCTGCGGCCTGGACGCCACATAGACACCACCCGCCCGACGCCAGACGCGCCCACCCCTTACCCCGGCGTCAACAGCCGCCCAGTTCGACCCAGCCGTTCAAACCGGAGGACCACCTCGCACGACAGCGCCTCGACTCCTTCGACAGCCCAGGCCCCTATGCCCGGCCCACCTCACTCAGCATCCAACAACACCGAAGGGAGACCACCTCATGGACAACTCCACCTCCATCCCGGAGTTGACAGCCCAGATCCAGCAACTGCTCACCGTCGTCCCCACACACGGTTCAGCCATCGAAGGACCCGCCTCGGACGGCGCCGGCTTCATGTCGAAGCCCTGGCCGCACACCCGGCTCGGCATGTTCTGCGACGACTCTCAGGTCTACTTCCTCACCCTGCCCGACGACCGAGATGAACTCGCCCTGCTGCCGATCGGCTTGGTTGGCGACCCCTTCGCCGACCGCATCCACGTTGTGCGCGGCCTCGACTTCTGGGTCGGGGACCGCAGCCGGGAAAATCACCCGCCCAACCGGATCGCAGACATCCTGCTCGACGACCTGCTCGCCGACATCGCCTCCGGCAACTACACCGCCACCGACGACGACCGCGCCTTCGTCCAACGGCTGCTCACCGCGGGAGGACCGCTCATCTCCGGGCCATGCCTGCTCCTGGGACGCGACGAAACCACGAACACCAGCACCGGCCTACCGGAGACGTTCCTCGACTGGCTGCAGCGCACAGCAGTCCAAGCCGTGGTCGACCTGATCGAGACGACGAGTACAGCCGACGAAGCCGACGCTGGCGAGTAAACCGCCGTGCCCTGAGCACCACGCCCGACGACGCATCGGCGAACACAGGGACCTGGTGCTGCAATAACTGCCATCGACAGTCGCGTCGCTCACAAGGAAGCCACAGCGGGCAGGTGCAGAGCCGAAGAAGTTCGGGAAACGTTGAGGGCGTGCCTGGCCGAAGCCAGGCACGCCCCGCGTCGCCCGCACAAGCCCGAAGGCTTACCACCACCACAGGCAGTGGCTCGACCAAAAATGCGGGGACACAACGCACCGAGACCGTGCAGGCTCCGAAGGGCCCTATCCCGATGCGCTGCTCCAGTCTAGCGACTCAGCGGATCATCACCGCAGCCCTGACGTCATAGAGCACCGGTGCGCCGCGCAGAGGCCCTGAACAGGCGTTCTGCCGCCTCCCATTTGCGTACGCAGCCAAGTGAACCTTACTTCCGGGGCGCGCGTCACGAGCACCCCCTCGTGCCCTGAGGCTGTCATGTCGCACAGACCGCATCAAGGCACCCGGAATAATTCTTCTCCGCAAGCTCCGAACAATTATTCCGGGACCCACCTTGACCCGGTCTGTGCGACACGAAACCGGCACTACGCGAGGGGGTGGGAGAAAAAGGGTTAGCCACCATTATGGGGGTGCTCGACAATGGCGCACACCTTGCGTTTTCGAAAACGCAAAACCGCAGGTCAAAGACCTGTGGGACGCGGTAACACTTCGACAACAAGAGTGAACGAGTCCCCCTTCTGGTTGCGAAGCACAAGATTTCAAACTAGGATAAAAACCGCAGGAAGCGCCGGGAAGACCAAACCTGGCGGACGTGTAGATCCGAATTTTGAGGTTACTCATGTCGCAGCATGTTTCTGTTCCCACGGCCCTTGCCGATGTCGCTTCGCTGGTCAGGGCCGGTGATCTGACCGCCGCCAAGCGTCGCGTTCGCACCGTGGTCAACAACGTTGACCCGCAGACGTTGGCCCTGATGGGCAAGTGCGCCGCCACGCTGAGCAGCTACCCCTACGGCATCGCCGTTGCGAAGCTGCGCAACGCCTGGCAGCGCACCACCAGCCCCGAGGACCGCGCCGTCATCGCCGCGTGCGTCCCAGACCAGGACCCCGGCCTCTACCGCCCGGACACCGACACCGCCGACGCGCCCCGCTACGGTCGCAGCAACTACCAGGCACCCCGCAACAGCAGCACCCGCTACGACGACAACGCCCGCCGCACCGTGCCCCAACAGCGCGACCGCGTCCGCGCCCAGGCCGAACCGCGCACCGTGACCGAGTACAGCCAGACCCGCGCCGGGGTAGACGACGCCCCCGCCCGCGCAGAGCGGCCGATCGCCTACGAACTGGACTACGACCGCGCCGCCGTCACCGACCTGCGCACCCGCCCATGCGTGTGGTGCGCAGGGGAACGCGCGATTGTCGACGTCTACACCGACCGAGTGAAGGCTGGCCACGGTGACGACGGACTGTGCACCGAGTGCCGCTCGCTGGACCGTCCCGGCATCCCCGAGCTGCCCGCAGGTCACACCTACACCGACGCCATCCACGCCCGATGCGACTACCACGCCGCACAGAACGGAATGCCCGCCGTGCGCACCGAGTGGCGACGCGCCATGCGGCAAGGTCGCCGCCTCACCGCCACCACCATCGAGCAATGGGCGACGACCTACCAGCAGCGGCACTCCGCCGTCACGGTCATTGAAGGCGTGCCCTGCTGCGCCCACTGTGACGCCAACCTCAACAACAGCCCCAACCCCCTTGCCGTGCCCAACGAGCACGACGAGCGCACCGCGCCGCATGACCCACGCTACTGCTCCCGCACCTGCGCCGACGCCGCCACCGAGGACACCCCCGAACCCCAGCCGCAGCCCGACCAGGAACCCCAGTCCGAAGCCGAGCCGCAGCCGGAATCGCAGACCGCACCGGAGCCGAAGAATGCGCCCACGGCGGACGGCGGTTCGTGCGGGACGTGCGGAGACGTGAAGCAAGTACGACAGGGCCTGTGCCTGGACTGCCGACGGTTGGAGCAGCAGACCACCCAGCAGCACCACACCGAACAGGAAGCCGCCTAACCCTCACCCCGCCGGCGGACGGGCCGACCCCGTCCGCCGGCGCTCGGCGCGTAACCGGGGTGGCCGGCATCAAGCCGGCCACCCCATCAAAGCCGGCCCCACCCACCCACCCCCGACCGCCTCACGGCGACATCGAACCCGCCTGCGGCGGGTACTCACCCCCGCCAACCCCCACACCTCCCGCACCCAAACGATGCCCCCCACCCACCGCAGGGGCATCACCGCCACCATCCGGCAGCACCACGCCGCTCGACACGTCATCACCGGAACCACCCAGTACGTCCGGTTCACCATCGACACCCGTGTCGGTGACGTCCTCACCGACACGGGCCGCGTCGTCGGTGACCTCCTCGGGCCCATCCGGCTCACCTCCGGTCGACGCCGAGCGTCCCACGCGCACCAACGACGCGACCATCTGATCCGACATCCCGGTATAGCGCGCCAACTCGGCCTCGTCGAACACCTCCAGCGCCGCCACCACCGTCTGCGCCAAACCCACCCGGGCCGTCTGCTTCTTCGCCCGCTCCACCTCGATGTCCTGCCCAAGCTGCTCCCGCAACACCGCGACCCGCTCACGGTGCCGCTTCCGCAGTCCCGCGATCCGCTCGTCACTACCGCGCTCCACATCCTCGGCAGTCTCGGCCGCTCGCGCGACATCCCGGATCGCCGTCGTGCGCAGCCGCGCCCGCCGCCTGTCCTCCTCCGCTACCTGCCGAGCGATGTCCTTCGCCGACACAGCCATGATCCCGACCTCCGCTCCGCACGTTCCCCCTGGGAGCACCACCACCGTAAACGCCGCTTCCGCCCGACTCCAGCACAAACAGCACGCGTCACAGCGGCACAGACCCGCTGTGACGCGTCCTGGGACGTCCGGCCGCGTATGTCCATCGGATACCTTTTCGCCCAACGAAAAGTCGGCATCCCACCGTCCACAGCGAACAAACCACAGCAAGATCAACAATCTTGCACTATGGTATCCACGAGGTCTCCACATCGAGCTGACACGCCCCGTGTGGCCATCTCTGCCCCCACGCCAAGATCCCAACAGGCGACAGGACGCGCTTCCCGTCGCCGAGCAGCGCGTGGGGAGGTAGTCGCGTGGCCTACGTCAAGCCAATCGGGTTCAACCCCGTGGAGATCGACTACCGCCTCGGATTGCACGGCTCGTGCAGCGGCTCCGACCGCGAACGACCACTCTCGACACACCCGCAAGGCGCTCCTCCGGGCCTGTTGTGGGTCGGACAAGGGCTGCGAGAGGTCGGCATCACACCGCTGAGTCCGCTGACCCGCGACCAGTTCCCTCAGGCACGCGCACTTGCGACCGGGCATCATCCGCACACCGGCGAAGTACTCGTGGAGCCGAAAAAAGCCGTCCCGGAGGACGCGAAGCTGCCCATCTCGCCGCTGGTACGCGCCGTGCACGGCATCGCCATCCAAGCAGGGGTACCGGTGTCGGACGTACTCACGGACCGGAAGTTGCGCGACATGTTCGCCACCGCTGAGCGGGTGTGGCGGGCCGACGGAGAGACCGCGCGCCTGCGCGCCGACCACGCCGGTCTCCTCCTCGACACCGTAGGGTTGACACCGGACGAGGTGTGGCAACCCGGTGCCTTCAAGCGGGCGACGGCGAACCTGTTCACCGTCATGCAGACCACCGGCCGTACCGGCAAGCCGCGCACCAAACGGGTACCGCGCCGAGTGGTCACCGGCAACGCCGCCTACGACCTCACCGTGGACATCCCCAAGAGCGACTCGGTGTTCCTGGCCATCGCCACCCCCGAGTTGGCCGCACAGGCAGAGCCGATGTACCTCCAGCAGGTGCTGCGCACCTTCGACTGGCTCGAAGCGCGCACCGCCTACGGCATGCGCGGCAAACACGGCCAAGGCCACACCGCCGCCACCGTCGCAGGCTCCGGTTTCCTCGGCTGGGCGATGATCGAACGCACCGCACGCCCCACCAAGGACACATCCGTGGGCGATCCGCACTGGCACGTCCACCTCACCCTGGCCAACATGACCCGCGGCATCGAGGACGGCAAGTGGAGCACCATCGCCGCCGGAGGCCGCGACCTCATCCGCCACGCCCCGGTCGTGCAGCACATGGTGCACGCACTGATCCGCCACCAGATGACCACCCGCTTCGGCGTGCGCTACCGCCGCAGCCAACGCACCGGACGCTGGGAAATCGCCGGCATCCCCGACGACACGCTGCGACAGTTCAGCAAACGCAACACCGACATCCGCTCCCTGCTCACCCAGTTGGGACACGACCCGCACACCGCGACCCGCGTCCAGCAGGACCTCGCCGCACGCCTGACCCGCCGCCCCAAACCCACACCAGGGCGAGCCCACGGCGACTACACCGACGCACCCGACGCCACCCTCCGGGACATCTGGCAAGGCCAGGAACTGGCCGCCGGACGCGACCCGGCCGAACAGCTCCGACGCGTCCTCGCCGGCGGACACCTGCCCGAAGACGGCGAACAACCCGAACCCGAACCCGAACCGGTCGTCACCGCCGAGAACATCGCGCACCAACTGCTCGACCCCGCTGCCGGCCTGACCTCGCACAGCCGACGCTTCACCCGCGCCGACGCACTGCGCCACGTCGCTGACGCGATGCCCGGCGGCTACGAATCGCCCGAGGCGATCGAGGCCATGACCGACCGCGTCCTGGCGCACCTGGACTTCGTCCGACTGCCCCAGGGAGCGGAACTGGTGCATGGGGTGGGCGAGAAGCGGTCCCTGGCCGCGCAGCACATGGCCAACGCCGAGCAGTTCACCACCACCGACGTCGTCGAAGCCGAGAAGATCATCCTGCGCGCCGCGAAGGCCAGCCACCCCGACCAGTCACCAGCCCGCGTCACCGACCCGGACCTGGTGCAGATGGCACTCGACACCGTCGAAGCCGGACAGGGCTACCCGCTCTCCGACGAGCAGCGTGCCGCCGTGACGCGTCTGGCCACCGACGGCCGCATGATCGACACCATCAACGGTGCCCCCGGCACCGGCAAGACCACTCTTCTACGCGCCCTACGCGCCATCCTGGAAGCAGCCGGCCACGTCGTGCAGGGCGCGGCCAGCGCCGCCGTCGCCGCCCGCAACCTCCAAGCCGAATCCGGCATCCCCTCCCGCACCCTCAGCTCACTGCTGGCCAACGTCGAAGATCCCGGCAGCACCGCACTCACCGGCATCGATGTGCTCGTGGTCGACGAAGCCAACCTCACCGACGACCGCGACCGCGCCCGGCTCTATCAGCGAGCAGCCCAGACCGGCACCCGTGTCATCGAGGTCGGCGACAAGCTCCAGCTGCGCGGCGTCGGCGCGGGCTCGTTGTTCGGGCACGTCCACCGCCTGGTCGACGGACTGGAACTGGTCGACAACCGGCGTCAGCGCGACGAGGACGAACGCGAAGCCATCGCGCTGTGGCGCGAGGGCCGCTACAGCGAAGCCCTCGCGATCTGGATGCTCAACAACCGACTGGTGGCCACCGACACCACCTCCGAAGCGACCGCCGCCATGCTCGCCAGCTGGGCGCGGATGCGCACCGGAGCACCCGATCCGCACACCGAGATCCGCGGCCTGGTCATGCTCAGCGCCACCCGCGATATGGTCGACCGGCTCAACCACGGCGCCCAGGCCCTGCGCCTGGCCGACGGTGAACTCGGCCCCGGCCACACCTATGCGCTGCGACGCGGCGGCGAGATCCGCTTCCACATCGGCGACCACGTGCTGATGCGCATCAACGCCGTACAGCGCCGCACGCTGGCCGACACCGACGTTCTCAACGGCTACCGCGCCGTCGTCACCGCCATCGCCGACGACGGCACCCTCACCGCCGAATGGCAGGAGGACACAGCCGACGGACGCACCACCCGCCTGGGCAGACTCACCCCGGAGTACATCGCCCGCGGCGGTGTCTCGCTCGGCTACGCCATGACCGTGCACAAGTCCGAAGGGCTGACGGTCGGAGATCAGTGGCGCGGCCCCGACGGCGAATGGTCCGGCGGCACGGTGCTGTTCCACGCCGCCGGAGCCGACAACCCCGCAGCCCACGTCGCCACCAGCCGCCACCGCAACGCCGTCCACCTCTTCGCCCCACTCGACGCACTCGACACCGAACACGAAGCCACCAACCGGCCCGAACCGCGCACCCGCGCGGAACGAATGGAACGCGCCGTCGAGAAGCTCGCCCGACGCGCCCGCACCACCGAAACCTCACCCGACGACCTCCCCGTCGTCGTCCAACTCGGGCTCGCCGAGTTCCGCGACCTCACCGACGCCCAGACCCGCCAGCAGCACGCCCGCGACGCCGAAGCAGCCAAACGCGAAGCCGTCCGCCGCCGTGAGGAGCGCGCCGAGCACAGCGCCGAAGCCAAGCAGGCACGCGCCGAACGCGCACAGCGGGACCAGCAATCGCGTGACCGCGCGGCAGCGCTGCTACGCGAGGTGTGGCGCCACGAGCCCGATCTGGTAGAGCGCCTCATCTCCGCCACCGCGTTCACCACCGTGGCCCGACACCTGGCCGAGGTCGAGAACTCGGCACTCGACGTGCGCGAGGTGCTGGCCCAGGTACCGCTGCGGACCGTCGCCTCCGACGCTGTCACCGACCCCGCGGCGTTCACCGCGTGGGCCGTGCGCGACGCCGCCGAACGCCTCGCCGACGGCCGCATCGACGCCGCACACGAGCAGGCCGAACGCCGACACCAGTGGCAACTCATGCGCGACCAGGTCGCCGACCTGGTGCGCGAGACCTGGACCGCACGCCCCGAACTGGCCGAAGCGGTCATCACCAGCTCCACGTTCGACGCCGTCGTGCGCCAACTCGACCGCCAGGCGGTCGGCGGACTGGACACCCGCACCCTGCTGGCACGCGTCCCACTGGCCAAGGTCGGCCACGCCAACGTCGAGGACCCGGCCCGCCTGACCGCCTACTTCATCAAACGCACCGCCAGCGCCCACCAGTGGGAGACCGACAAGGCGCAGCGGGGCAGCGACCGGGCAGCCGCGGAACGCCACCGCCGACGCATCGCCCTCGAACACCTGCATCAGGCCTGGCCCGACCACCCCGAGGTCGTCGACCTCGTCGCCGGCGGGCACGCGTTCGGCGCACTGGCGCAGCGGATCGAGCAAGCCACCGAAGCCGGCGCCGACGTGCACGCCGCGCTGCGCCACATCTCACCCACAGAGGTCAGCGGCAGGAGGGTCAAGAACCCCTCGGCGTTGGCCACCGCCGCCTTCCAGCGCGCCGCACAGCAGCAGACCGAACCTGCCGAGACCACTGCGGGTGCTTCCGCCCGCCAGCCGGAAACTCGACAGCCCGAAACGCGCAGGGCGCAGCACTGGGCGCAGCGCGAACACGACCGTCACGACGACGGGCAGTTGCGGCGTCTCCTCGCCGTCGAGCAGCAGCGCCTCGCAGCCCTCGACCGAGCCGTCAGCGAAGCCCGCCGCAACGCCGAAGAGCTGCGGATCCAGGTCAACGCCGAAGCCGGTCCCGCCGTGCGGGCGCTGGACGAACACCTCCACCGGCTACGCGAGCAAGCCGACCTGGTCCGACAAGCCGACGACCTCGAAACCCGCTGGCACGCCGCACTGCAACGCGCCGAGAACGCAGCGGCCGACCGCACCCGCACCCAGCACACCCTCGACGCCCTCGGCCCGCTGGCCCGCACCCGCCGCACCGAACTAGCCGACCAGGTCAAACACCACGCCGAACTGGAGGAACAGGCACACACGCACGCTCGCGAACTCGCCGCCCAAGCCGCCCGGCTGCATGAACACACCGGCCCACCCGACCAGCGCCGCCACACCCTCACCCGAGCCAACGCGGCGGAGAAGGACTATGAGCACGCGCGGCCCAGAGCCCACCAGCGAGACCTCGACGCGCTCACTACAGCTCAGGACCGCGCCGAACACCTCGCCGCCGAACACCACAACCTCAGCAGGCGCATCGACGGCCTGCGCGACGAAGTCGAACTGCGTGCCGGACGACCCCAGGAAGTCCGGGAGCGAGAGCGGCAACAACGCCACACCGAGCTGGTGACCACACACGACCGGGCACCGGAGCGGACCGCAGAGCACCAACCCCACGTCGACGACATCGAGCCACCCCAGGTCGGCAATCACATCGAACCGCAGCCCGGCAGCCGGTGACGCCGCCAGGCTGCCCGATCACCGCGCAATCAATCGAAGGAAACGATCAATGACGTCTCACTACCCGCGGTCGATGGCCAGTTGCCATCGCAACTTCCGGCCTTCCTCCATGGATAACGCCCGGCTGAACGCGGTGGGTAGACGGCCGCAACCATCTTCCGCTGCTCGTACGAGACCGGACCGGCCCATCTACGGGCACGATCGACTACCGGTCAGCCCTCCGATACACACCATCTAGTGCCGCATCAGGCAACGTTCGCCCTGACCTGACACGCCGCTCGGGTCCTGTTCCGGGCGGTGCGTGTCCGTCAGGCTGGGTGAGTGGCAGATCGGGTACGTGTCCGCGAGATCGATGACGGCGAGGGCAGGCGCCTGCTACGGATCGTCCGCCGGGGTACCGGGTCGGTGGTGACCTGGCGGCGGGCGCAGATGGTGCTGTTGTCCGCGCAGGGCATGCCGGTGGCGAGGATCGCCGATGTGACGTTCACCAGCGCGGACCGGGTCCGGGACGTGATCCACAACTTCAACACCGACGGTTTCGACTCGCTGTATCCGAAGTACAAGGGCGGCCGGCCGAAGACGTTCACGCTGCCCGAGCGCCGCGAGATCAAGAAGATCGCCAAGTCCGGGCCGGTCGAGCACGGCCTGCCGTTCTCGACCTGGAGCCTGGCCAAACTGGCCGACTTCCTGGTCGCCGAGGGGGTGGTCGACGACATCAGCCACGAGGGCCTGCGCATCCTGCTCCGCGAGGAAGGCGTCACCTTTCAACGCGTGAAGACCTGGAAGACCTCCCGCGACCCGGACTACGAGGCGAAGAAGGCACGGGTGGAACACCTGTATGCGATCGCCGACGGCGAGGTCGTCCCCGAGGCGGGCGAACCGGAGGTGGTGTTCTGCCTGGACGAGTTCGGGCCGCTCAACCTCCAGCCCCATCCCGGCCGGCAGTGGACCGAACGCGGCGGCAGGCACAAGGACCCCGACCGCGGGCCCAGACCACGGCGGCGGGCGACCTACACCCGCCCGCACGGGGTCCGGCACCTGTTCGCCGCCTACGACCTGGCCGCGGACAAGCTCTACGGCCACATCAAGAAAACCAAGAACCGGACGAAGTTCCTGGAGTTCTGCCGCTACCTGCGCACGCTGCACCCGCCGACGGTCCGCCTGGCGATCGTGTGCGACAACTACGCCCCGCACCTGACCACCAGGGTCGACCGGCGCGTGGGCGAGTGGGCCGAGGCCAACAACGTCGAGATCGCCTACACCCCGACCAACTCGTCGTGGCTCAACCGCATCGAGGCCCAGTTCACGGCCCTGCGCTACTTCACCCTCGACGGCACCGACCACCCCAGCCACAAAGAGCAGGGCAGCATGATCCGCCGCTACATCATCTGGCGAAACAAACACGCCCAGGACGAACACCTACGCGCAGTCGTCAACAGGGCGAACGTTGCCTGATGCGGCACTAGACATCATGCGCCTTGACGAGGTGTTGCGGCATGATGTCCCGATGCGTCGTGCGGAGATCGAGGCGACGGCGGCCGAGCACGGGCTCGGCCGGGTCATTCGGGTGCACCGGGAGCACGCATCGGCATCTCTCGCCGCCGGTCTGGCGGGAGTGGGCACGCTGGTCGCGCCGATCGTCGCCGGGATCATGGCCGCCTCCGATGCACGGCTCTGGCCGCTGCCCCTGTTCCTCGCCGTCGCGATGATCGGCCTGGTGACGCTGTACGTCCATTTCGGGCCGGTGCCAGGCACGGGCCGGCGCTGGTACGCAGTGGCCGAGCACGGCCTGCTGATCTTCTCCCGCCGCGAGGAGCCCATCGCGATCACCTACGACCAGCGTGAACGGATCCGCGCGCTCGACCTGGCTGGCACGTGCTCGATCAGCGATCTGCGCGACGTGCAGCGGCGGTTGGCGCCTGGCCGCCGCTGGTCGCGGCGCCGGCTGGTGGGGTTGGCGTCCTACGGCGTGGTGGCTGTGCTCTTGATCGCGTTTGGGTGGCCGGTGGGCACCTACGCCGTGCTGGGCCTGCCGCTGGAGACATCCGACTTCGCGGCCACCTGCGTCAACGGTGGCGGCGGACACCGCCGGGCGGCCTCCCACTCCGGCGAAACGCACCCGACCGCAGCCTTCCTGGACTACGGCGGCGGATTTCTCTTCGACGCGGAAGCTTCCTTTCCACCGGGATCGCGGCTGGACACCGACCCTGAGGACCTCACCGCGGTGCAGCTGGTCGCCTGCGCCAGTGCCATCGGCTTCGCTTCACGTATCCCGCTGAGCGAATGCTCGTACCGCACTGTGGTTGACCGGCTCTACCAAGGCCTCTACCGGCTCGACGTCTTCGAAGCCCGCACCGGGCGAAAGGTCGCCTCGTCGCGACTTGCCGGGAGCACATCCGAGGACTGCCCGAGCGTGCGCACGGTGCCTCGGAATAGCCCGCCCGAGAGCAGGGACATCGTCACCGAGGTGGACACCGAAGACTTCCGGCGGGCACTCGCCCCGCAGGCAACTGGGCGGTGAGGTGCACATGGACACCGCTTCGACCGTGGGGTCAATGACCGGTCTGCACACGAAACACGGTGTTTGACGGTGTGCCGCTCACAGTGAAGCCGAACGAGAAGTGCAACGCCTCGTTCGGCTCGCCAGGGTCCACCGCCCGAAGCCGGTCACTTGGCCGAAGCGCGTCACCGGGACTCGCGCGCCAGGAGGCGGGGTGCTCGCCCGCGCGGCAGCTGGTCGGGTCGCTGCCCAGCCAGCGATCGAGCCGAGAGCGGAATCCGGGTAAGTGGCGCAGGTGATAGTCGCCTGCCATCAGCGGTGTGGTTCGGCGGTCGTGGTGGCTGTCGTAGTAGACCCACACCATCACGGCGAGGTCGTGGGCGAGGCCGGGGTGCTGTGGCCAGCAGTCGGGTATGAGTTCGCGACTGGACACCGCGTGCACCAGGTTGTAGTCGGCCACCCACCGCCGCACGGTCCGTCGCAGCGCTGCGGCCTCCTCGTGAGACAGGGCGGCCCACGTCCACGGAGTGCGTCGCACCGCAGCGGGTTCGTCGTCCAGCAGCGCCAGCAACACCGCCACGTCCCGCTCGGCAGACGGTTCGAGGGTTGTCGAGGCGGGATCCGTCGGGTGACCGGTCACCACTGCGTGCCTCCGGGTTCGTTGAAGGTGGCTCGTGCGTCGGCTGCATCCATGGCTGCTCGAGCGCGGCTGTGTTCACGGCTGCGTGCTTCGCGCACGATCGCGTCGACGGTGCCGACCTCGCGGTGGATGCGGCGGAGCAGCTGGCGGCGTTGGTGGATCGAGGGTGCGGAGGCGATGAACAGGCCACTGCCGCGTGGGGCGACGACGGCGCGGCCGTCGGCCAGGCGCTGCTGCTCGGAGACCGGGAGGCTGTCCACGCGGGTGACCTGGTCGCCGCCCCGTTCGCGGGCCCGCTCGACGAGGGCTGCGTTGCCCGCTCGGGTGGTCAGTTCGGGGGCGACGGTCATGTCCAGTCCGCCGACGACGGTGACACTGGCCGAGGCGCGCAGGCCGTCGGCTTGGGCGCCGTAGAGTTCGTCTTCCTGGCTGCTGCTCTGCACCGAGTAGAGGTAGTGGATGCCGTGTTTGCGCATGGTGTTGCCGACGTAGGGCAGGTTGGGCACCACGACGCTGTGCCGCAACTCGTCAAGGACCGCGACGAACGGCACGGGCAGCCTGCCCCCAGGATGGCCGAGTGCCGCCGTGCGGGCGGCGATGAACATCTCTGCGGTGAACAACGACAGCAGCGGGCGTACCCGGTGGACGCGGTCGGGGTCGGCCAGGACGTAGACGGTGCCGCCCTCGCGGACGAACCCGGCCATGTCGAACGACTGGTCGGAATCGACATCGCAGAACGCGCGGCCTTCGCTGCTGATCAACGCGTTGATGGTGAGCGCGAGATAGCGCTCGACACCGGAGGTGGTGCGGTCGGATCGGGTGCTCAGGTGGGTGGTCAGCGCGAGCAGGGCAGTGCGGTCGGCGTGCGGGTGCTCGGCCAGTACCCGGCGTGGGGTCGTGTGCTGGGTGTCGGACAGCCACTGGGTGATCTCATCGAGGCCGTAGCCGCCCAGCGCCGCCGCATAAAGCCAGGCGGCCAGGACCTCGCTGGCGGAGTTGCGGAAGAACACGTCGTCATCGCTGCCCCGTCGTTGGGTACCCGCGGTGTCGGAGCCGGCGACCAGGGCGTGGGCGCGTCGGGTAGCCACGGCGAAGTCCGCACAACCGTCGATCGGGTTCCACCGCACCTGCGGAAATCCGGCGGTGAACCGGTGGGCCGGGTCGGAGAAGTCCGCTGCTGCGACCGGGTACTCGCGCATCCGACGGTGGCGCGGCAGCCATCGCAGCGGTGCCCGCATCGGGCGTGCGGGGCGGTGGCGGCGGGCCAGCACGGTGTGGGTGAACACCGCGGGTTCGATGCTGAGCACCAGTGCCGCGCCGGGCAGGTCGCGGATGATCGGGATCAGCAGGCGCAGCGTCTTGCCCCAGCCGGTGCGGCCGAGGATGCGGATGTTGTGTTCGAAGTGCGCCCACAGCGGCACCCACGGTGCCCACGGGCGCAGTGGCCGGCCCAGTCGGTAGCCGAACGCGGCGGTGGGCATGGTCAGGCGGGTCCACCATCGGCTTCGCGGCCAGGTGACACGGCCTTTGCGGCGTGCCTGTCGCCGACCGAGCGTGCGCCGCACCTCGCGGGTGCTGGCGAGCCCTTCGCGGCGGTACCCGGCCACGGGTGCGACCACGAACGCGAGCCACGCCGCCCACAGCGGCAGGGCGGCCGTGAAAGCCCACAACGGGCGAACCGGCCACCGGATGGCCACCGGCCCTCGCGATCCGTTCTCGTCCGGCGCCGCGGTCGGGTCCGGAGCCGGGATGCTCGTTGTCGACGTCGCGGTCGGGTCGGGGCTGGCGTTTGAGGACGGGGGCCGGTAGGTCGGCAGGCCGAGAAGTCCGCCGTCACCGCCGGTAGACGAGTGCAGTTCGAGCCGGGGCGGGCGCCAACCCTGCCCGTCGACCAAGGCGAGCAGCCCTGCGGCCAACCACACGGCCGCGACCGCGCCGGCCAGGGCGAGCAGCAGACCCGCCGCGCGCCGTCGACGTTGCTCCAGCGTCGTGCGGCGCCTTCCCGGGATCACCATGCGCGCACCACCGACGAGTCGAACCCCGCGACGCGGGTGCGCACGAGGCTGACCTTGACGACGTCGCCGCTGCTGGGTGCCTCGACCATGTAGTGGACGCCGTTGAGCGTGCCCAGGTAGAGCGCTACGTGGGTGGCCGGGCGTCCCCAGAACAGCATGTCGCCGGGTTGGGCCTGCTCCCAGGGCAGGGAGCGGCCGACCTGCTGCTGGTCCTGGGAGACCCTCGGCAGGGTGATGCCGACTTGGGCGAAGGCGTAGACCATCAGGCCGGAGCAGTCGAAGCCGACGTTCTCGAAGTCGCCGTGTGCGTCGGCGACGCCGCCGTCACGGATGCCCACGGTGGGACCGTTGGCATTGCCGCCGCCCCAGGAGTAGCGGGTGCCCAGGTAGCTCAGCGCCGAGGCCACGATCGTGGTGACTCGTTCGTTGGGCATGGTGAGCGTGCCGAGGATCCCGGCTTCGGCGGGCAGGGTGATGGTGGTGCCGCTGACCATGATGCGGATCGGTCCCGAGCCGCCGCCCGGTGCGCACACGATGCCGCTGGTGTCGCCTTGGGCAGGGGTGCCGTCGTGGAGCTGGGCGGCCAGCGCGGTGGCCCACCGGTCCCATCGGGCGTACCAGGTGGCTCCGGCGCCGGATGCCTGCACGGTCTGCGCCGCGTCGGCGAGTGCGACGGTGGGGTCGTTGTAGTTCGGGACGCGTACCAGCAGCTGTTCGTAGAACGCGCGGGAGGTGTCGGCTGGGTCGGTGCGGTTGACGCCTGCGTACAGCTCGCCCTGCTGTTGGTACAGCCCGAGGCTGCGTCCGTTGGTCGCGGTGGGGTTCAGGGTGGATTCCTGCATGGCCGTGGCCAGGGCGATCGCGGTGCCGCGCCGGGTGATGCCGAGTCCTTTGCCGACGGCGACGACGGTGCGTGCGACCGCCATCTGGTCGGCGTTCAGGGTGGCCTGCACCTGCCCACCGGGAGCGGTTGCCTGCTCGTCCGGTTGGTCAGCGGGTGGGGTGATGACTGTGCAGCCGCCACGCGGTGGGGCCGCTGTCGCCTCCTGGGCGCCGGTGCTGAGCAGCGCGACCAGCAGCAGCACGCTGAACAGGGCGGCTGCGCCGCCGAGGATGCCTTTGACCATCGGTTCAGCCGCCCACGGCGGCCAGGTCGACCCGCCAGGTGCCGTCGCCCTGCCGCAGCATGACCCGGGTGGAGGCGACCGGCTCGACGTACCGGGTGCCCGCGGCGGTGGTGACCACCCGATCGGCGGTCACCCGCACCACGACCCGCTCCGGGGCGCGGGGCGCGCTGGGCACGATCTGGGCGACGGGTGCGGAGCACGTCGCGGACTCCCCGGCGGCGGTGGCCTGTTCCCAACTGCGCACGGCACGGTCGTCGTCGGCAGGGTCGAACAGCGACCACGCTTCGGCGGTCATCGCCGGTCGGGCTCGGCTTTCGGCGTCACCGAGCTGTTCCCCGGTGGTGGTGAAGGGGCACCAGCGGGCCAGCCACGCACGTGCCGCGCTCTCCGGACCGGCCAGTTCCTGACGTGTCGGTGACCCTTGTGGAGCGGCGACCACGACGATCGTCGATGGATCCGTCGCGGTCCGGGGCTGGGCGATTGTCGGTGCGACCCCGGAGGGCGGGATGGGCGGTTGTTCCGGCAGAGACGACGATGTGACGTCCGAGGGCTGGACCGTCGTCTGCGGCGAGGTGGCGGACGCGGCCTCGGCGGGTGTCGACGATGGTTCGCCGGGTTGTCCCGGCGCGCTGCCCGCACTGCCTGGCTCGTCGGCCGACCAGGCAAGGCCCGCCACTGCGGCGATCACGGTGATCACGCCGGTGATGGCGGCGATGTTGCGGCGGATCGGTACGGGCCGCCACGGCGTTCGGACGTCGCCACCGTCCTGGTCGTGGTCCTGGGTGAACTGGTGGTGCAGGTTGGCGCGGCGCTGTGCGCCGAGCTCGCGCAGTTCGCGACGTCGGTGTGCGCGGGCTCGGGCTTTCGGGCCCCACGGCCACCATCCGGGCCGGGGACCGAGCAGGTCACGTCCCCAGAGCGCGCGGCTCACCTTGTGTGCGACTCGCGCTGGACGGTCGGCATCGCCATCGGGCTGTTCGGCCGCAGGGTTCGCGACCTTGTACGGCTGGGGGTCGTCGTGTTGGGCGTCGAAGCGTGTCACCGGTGCTCGTCCCTTCGCTGATCAGCCTGACTCGGTGGTGTCACCACGCCGCTGTCTGGGTGTGCGACGCGGCCGTTTCGGCGGTATCGGATTCGCGTCGCCCTGATCCGGCGAGCGCGTTACGCGTCGCGCGGGTCGTGTTCGGGCCGTGGTGATCCGATGGACGCCACGGCGGTTGCGTGCCGGGGGCGGCGGGGTCTTGTCAGGTGGTGCGAGTCCCCGCCCGCCGGGCGGAACGACCCACACCCGACGGGTGTCACCGGCTGCTTGCGTGGTGCCGGTTCCGCCGGGCGGTGCGATCCAACGTCGCGGGCCGACCGCGGTGGCCTGTTCGGCGTCGAACGTCGCACCCCTGCGTGCCTCGGGATCGGGACGCGAGACAGGTTTTTCCCTTACTGCCAGAGCAGGTCCGGATGTGATGGCGATTGTCGCACCGGTCCCGTGCGGGCGTGCTCGACGTCCATCTGGGCCCGGTGCGTAGGGCTGCACGTCCGTGGACGGGGTGATGCGGGTCGCGGTTGCCTGCACCGGTCCGCGATCGATGTCCGCCGCCTTGGTCGCCGACGATCTGAGCTGGTTGCCCGCGATGCGTGTCGCGGCGACGGCCAACCCGACCCCGCCGACCGCCGCTCCACCGGCCACCCGTGCCGCGCCGGCGGCTACGCGGGCGACGCCACCGAACGCCTTGAACGCCGTTCGCGTTACCGACCGTGCGATCAACGCTGAGCCGACACCCATCGTGTGGGCTCCTTCGCCGCCGGTCAGTGAGTCCACCCAGGACTGCATCTGCACCGCCGACGTCATCAGGGCGATGTTGAGCACCGTGACGATGAAGAACCCGTGCTGACCGGCGAGGCCGCTGATGACGGTGGAGGTGACGGTCACGCCGGCCACCGTCGTGGTGATGGTCAGAGCTTGCAGGCTGCGGCCGAAGGTGTAGATCACGTAGCGCGTGCCGGCCGCACGAGGCCAGCCGGGTATCGGCCACAACGTGAGGAACACCAGTCCCGCCACCAAAGCAAGCAGCAGTCCCACCGATGCGTTGAGTCCGGCCACGATCAAGCGCACCAACAGCAACGCCAGGGGAATCACCAACAGTGCGAGCAGCAGCACGATGCCCAGTCGTGCCGGGTCCTGTCCGCGGATGTAGTCGCCGTAGGGGCCGAACTCCTCGACCGCGCCTTGGTCGTCGAGGATCTCCATCCACCGCTTCCACGTGTCGTCGTTCGCGAGCGCGTGGTGACCGGCCTTGGCGCACACGTCCAGGGAACCGAAGTGCGCAAGGCACCAGGGGGTGGCGCCGAAGTTGGACCACATGCTGTCGACTAGTCGGCGGGTGCCCGCGTGTGGGCTGCCGTCGGCGATCGCCGTGGTGGGGAATCCGGTGGGATTGTTTGTCGTGGTGACGAACTGGGTCGATCCGGCGATGACGCCGTCGGCGATCTGCTGCCGCGCTCCGTCCACGGTGGTCATCACGGTGGACGGGCCCGAGGCGAAGAGCATCGCCGTCGCGGCGGTGGCGATGACCCAGCCCAGGTCGGTGGCGAAGCCTCGGCCCTCGCCGCGCCATCGAGCGTAGGTCATGACCGCGCCGATCGCGACGGTGGCCGTGATCAGTGGCCAGAACACGTGGTAGGCGACCGAGTTCACCGCCTGGTCGATCTTGTTGCTGGACTCGGCATAGAGGGTGAGATTGAGCAGCCACTCCAGCAGCGTCAGCGCGCCCTCCAACACGCCGAGCACGAGCCACATCAGCAGCAGCGTGATCACGCCGATGATCTGGTACACCGGCAGCGCGAGATCCAGCCAGCCCGACGCCGAATCATCCGGTTTGACCGTGATGGCGTAGTCGTAGAACGAGTACGTCTCGAACAGCGTCTTCGGGCTACCGCCGGCCAGATCCGGACCGGTGATCACATCGTCGGCCACCGCGCTGCGCGCGTGACCGGCGACGAGCAGCCCCACCAACCAGGCCAGGGTCATCATCCGCTCGGGCCGGTCCCACAGCCACCGCAGCGGTCGCGGGACGCGTCCACGCACCAGCCTCGCCACCAGCAGCGCCTGCCCGCCCGTGTGGCGCACGAAGTCGGCCAGCGGGGTGAGGACGTGGTCCCTCATGGCTCCTCCACGGGCGCAGATGCCACCGAGTCGACCAACCACTGGTCGTCGACCAGAGCCAATCCGACCGTGACCTGCCGGGGTACGTCGTGGGCACGGACTTCGACCACCGCGACCGCGGACTCGGCAGACCTGCTCTCCCCGAGTACCCGGACCTCCGGTCGCGGCCGGTGATCGGTAGGTAGACAGCGCGCCTCGCGGCCGAGCCGGGCACGCCACCGTGGTGTCGCGAGCCGACACGCGTCCGGATCCAGCGCCTGCTCGCGTTGCACGAAGGCCAGTGCGACCGATGCCGGATCACTGAGATCCAGTGGCACCGCGTCTGCCGAGGGCGTCGGTTCGGGCCACGACACGGCGATGATGGTCAAGCTCGCCAAGGCCGCCGCGGACACCACCGACGCGATCAGACCCGCACGGCGCTGGGCAGTTGACGGTCGCAGCGGTGAGGTGGCGATCACCGGGCACGCTCGCGGTGATCGGCTCGCTGGTGTTCGCCGACCGCGTCTTCCGCAGCCGCCTTGTCGGACTCCGCGGCGTCAGCCGGCGCCGCAACCACGCGGGCATCCGGGGAATCGCTCTCGATCTGTTCGGCGTCGTAGGCGTAGAGGTCGGCCGAGTCCTCCGCCGCGTCGGTGGACAAGGTGTCGGCGATCCACTCGGTCAGCCGGTCGAAAGCCACCAGCCCGAGCCGGTTGCGCCGATCGCGCATCACGCACTCGCCCGGCCCCAACATGCCCTGCGCCTGGCGCAGTCGCGGACCCGCGTCGGGCCTGTGCAGCAGCACCGCCTGCGCGCGCTGTTCCTCCTGCCCCAGCGCCTCGAACGCCGCCGACATCACCAACTGCTCGACCAAGCCCTCGATGGCGGCCATCTCGACCGCGGACTGGGAGTCCAACAGCAGGTACGTCTTGAGCGCACGGCCTGTGCGGGCCAGCCACTGCACCAGCGAACGGCCTTCCGGGTAGGCGGTGATGCGGTGCAACTCGGTCAACGCGACCAGCTTGATCAGCTCCCGCACGTGGCGCGACTGCATCAGCGCGTACGCCGTGGAGGTCCGGAAGGTGGTCATGGCGCAGCGCTGGGACACCGTCCACTGCTCCGCCACGCTGCCGGGCTGCGGCAAGCCCAGGCCGTCCAGACGCAGGTAGACCAGACCGCGGCCGGACAGCATCGGCGCGGCACCGGCCGCCGGGGTGCCCAGCACAGCGCGCACGTCGGACTGGCGAGAGCGCACCGACAGCGTCTCGCCCAGCGTCCGTGCAGCTTGCGCGGCCGGCGTGTCGCCGGGGGTGGCGACAAGTTCGCCGACCACGGCGGTGGCCGACCACAGCTCACGAGGGCGGGCCAAGACCCGGTCGATCGCGGACTCCAACACCGCCTCGGTGCCTCGCCGGTCCTCCCCGCTGAGCACGCCCAACAGGGCGTCCAGGGTCAGGGCACGGGCCTCGTCGGCAGTGGGCGCCCACCGCATCGGGTCCATCGACCCGGCCGCCTCCGCCGCGGTGACGTCGACGACCTGCACCGGAACACCCAGGACGCGGTCGGCGACCTCCACGATGCCGGCCAGGTCGCCCTTGGGGTCGGCCAGCAGGCACCAGGCACCCTCGGCCAACGCGGCGAGCACCGTCAACATCACCGCTGTCGACTTACCGGAGCCGGAGCGGCCGGTGAACGACATCGTCGTGGGCATCCGCCGGTCGTCGGCGGTGCGCGAGACCAGGTGCAGCCGCACCGGTCCGGGCGTCGCGCCGAGGTTGCCGCCGATGTAGGGACCGCTGGTGTCGCCGACCGCCGAGCCGCCGTGAAACCACGAGCCGGCCAGCGTGCGCATCGGCTGCACCTGCCCGAACTCCGGCACCCTCACCCGGTCACCCGGAAGCAGCTCCTTCCACAGCAGGTCCTGGATGTTGGGCGCCGGCTCCAGGGCCACGATGCCGGTGTAGCGGCGGCGCAGCGCCTCGATGCGGTCGGTCAACTCCTCGACGGTCTCGGCATGCACCACCCACCGCGGATGCGACGTCGCCAGCACGTCGACGCGCCGCCGCACCTCCCGGTCGCGTTCGGCGAGCGCGAGCTCGGCCTCGTCGATCTCCTCCGGCGGGGCGGTGCCCGCCTCACCGGCCTCCAGCGACTGCGACCTGGTCCACTTGCGGCCGGTGCGCAGCAGCGCCAGCGATCCGGTGCGGCCGTGGTTGACCCCGCGCACCGACGCCTCCACGTCGGTCAACTCGGTCAACAACGCCAGCCACTCCCCGCCGGGGATCTCCAGCTCGTCGGCCGGGAAGCCGTTGACCGCGGGCACCAGCACCGCCACGTGCCGCGTGGCGCCGCTGACCGCGTCCCTGGTGGTCACGTAGCCGCCGTCAGGGCTGGGGACGACCTCGCCGTGCATCAGCGACAGCAGCCGCGCGCCGGACAGCTCGCCGTCGTCGACCGGGGCGAGGTCGGCGGTGCGGCGAAGCTCACGGGCATAGGCCCACGCGATCGTCGCGGCCGACGCCGGGACACCGAGAAGAGGGCTGTCGCGCACCTGGCCGAACCAGCGCCGCACAGTGGGCCGCAGTTCCTCGACGCGCTCGTGGGCGTCGCGCAGCATCCCGGCCCGGGAGCGCAGCTGGGCGGAGACCGCCTGTCGGCGGCGTTCCCACGGCGAGGCGGTGTCGCGGGTGGGCCAGCGGACCCCGAGCAGCACGATCCGGCGACGGAAGTGCCCCACGTCGCTGTTGCGGGCGATGCGGTGTGCACCCAGCTCGATGTAGTACTCCGCACCCGGCGCACGGACTCCGGACGTGGACTTCCAGCTTTCGCGGTAGTCCTCGTCGGAGTACCGCGTCCACATGATCTTGAGGTGGTACTCGGCGTCGACCGGTAGCAGCGTGTGCATCGCGGCGGCCGTGGCCCAGGTCGCGGCCTCCAGCTCGCCGTCCTCCATCAGTTCGGTGGAGCCGTCGGGGATCTGCGCCCAGGTCCACACCGCGTCGTCGGTGACCTCGATGCCGTCCAGGATCAGCAGTGGCGCGGCGGGTGGGTCGGTGATCCGGCGTGCCGCATGTCGTGTCTTGCGCGTCATGCTGCGCCACCATCCTTTCCGGACTTGGGTTCCGAGGTGACGAGGCGGGTGGTGATGTGCAGTCGGATCGGATGGGACCGGTGGCCGGCAATGTCCAGCAGTGGGTTGCCGATAGGCACCCTGCGGGACGGCATTCGGAACTGAGCCCAGTCCCTCCAGGCGGCGAGCATCATCCGGCCGGTGTCGTCGCGTCGCGTGCCGTAGAGCACGAACACCACGGGCGGCACCAGGAACACCAGTGGTGACAGACGGTGCAGGATCGGCATGCCCAGCACTAGCAGCACCACCCACCACAGCGCGACGCTGACCGCCCCGATCAGCAGGATCCGCCGCTCCATACCACGTCCCAGGGAACGGCCGAACAGCTCGTACTGGCGGGTCTGGAGTTTCAGGTGGACGGTGTCAGTGGGCAGCCTCATGTCGTACCGCCGACCACGGACTGGATGATTCCCTTGAGGATGTTCTCGGCGGTGTCCGGGAAGAAGATGAACACCCCGCACGCCATGGCACCCAGGATCTGCGCCATCATCCTGCCCGGCTTGTCCTCCATGTAGGACCAGAAGGCCCGAACGCCCAGCACGATCATCAGCAGCACACCCAGCAACGTGAAGATCGCCTGCTTGATGCCGTCGAGGTTCACCTGCTGCAACGGTTGCGTCTGCGCCAGTTCCAGCGCGCTCACGATGGTCATCGCGGTGTTCATCACGGTGCTTTCCCGGTGTCGATGTCGATGCCCGCCAACAGCCAGCGGTCGTCCTGGCGGTGCAGGCTCAAGCGGTAGGTGCAGATCAACTGCCCGGCGTTCTCCGCCACGCGCCACACCGCCGTCGCCACACCCACACGCTGGTCGGGCGGTGCGCCCGGCGATGCCTGCATGCCACGCCACTGCCGCAGCTCGACGAGCGTCGCCGCGCCCTGAAGGGAGGCGATCCTTGCTCGCGGAGCCCGGACGAAGTCCAGGTCGCCGGTGGCGAAGGCGTCCATGAAGCTCTCCACGGCCGTGCGGGTGTCACGGGTGAACCGGTCGTCGGACACCGTCTGGCCTGGCGGTACGGATTCAGGGACCGCGGTGCCGGGCTCGCCGATCAGGGCCGGAGACGCGGTCAACACCAGGCGGCCGTCGTGCTCCGCCAGAGGCACCGCGACGACCAGCCAACGCGCCGGATAGGCCCGCCAACCCGGAAGGTCCGCCGGTGCCGGTTCCGCGGCCGGGATACCGGAGCCGGCGGTGGGCGACGAAGACCCCGACTCCTCGGAGGGCGGTTGCGTCGGGGGCTGTTCCGACGATCCCCGGTCCTCGGCCGGCGCGTAGGGCACGACCCGAACTCGCACGGTCACCACGGCTTGGTCGTTGCCCTGTCGCACGCGGCCGAGCACGGCGGCGCTGTCGGCGGACTGACGGCCTTGGCCGTCCCATCCGTCGACTTCGCGCCCCGGCGACGCCCACCGCCGCAGCACCTGCTCTCGGCGCTCTCGTTCCCGGGCATCCCAGGACAGGTAGTCCACCGCCACACCCTCGGCGACCCCGTCGAGAACCTCATCGGCGACGCCCGGTGTCGAGGTCGACGTCGACGGGCGCAACAACCCCGCCACCGTGACGGTCACATCGACCGCGCCCAGGACGGTCAGGACCGTGATCGCGGTCAGCAGCGCCAGTCGGCGCGCTCGCGTCCACCACGGTTCTCGGACACCGTCGACCACGTCGAAGGCGGTCTGTCGCGGCGAGGCTGAACGGCGTACCGGCGCGGCCTCGGTCGGAGGCGTCGGGGCCGGTGGCGCCCACTGCGGTGCGGCACCGGGCGCCGGCACGGGCCCAGGTGGTGCGGGGTGGCCGTGCACCGAGGCAGTCCATGCGGGCGGCCGGTGTCGAGCGTCCACCGGCGGTGCCATTCCTCCGATGGCCGCGCGTCCTGGCTTGTCGCCGGCGGCGAACGCCGTGCCGTCTGCCCGAGTGACCTTCCCGGCGCGTCGCGCGTTCCAGCGGTCGCGGACAGCGCGGTGATTCTTCCCGGCCATCAACCGCCACAGCAGATCACCGGCCATGATCCGACCCCCGGACGGCCGACAGTCTCGTGATGAAAACGAACATGAAACCCCCTGTGAACACCGCGGCGCTACTTCGTCACAATCTCGGATGCGCGGCGCGATACAGGCACCATAACTCGCCGCCTGTTCGCGGAAAGAGTTTTTCCCGTAGATCGGGAAAAGCGCTGTCACTGAATGAAAACCATCCGACTCTAATCCGATGCGATGCGCGGAAGCCGCATGACGTGCCATGATGGAGTCAGTGCGCAGTCGGTTATGCGTACTGTCGGGATGCGGGTGGTTGATTACCCGTCGAGCCGTGGGGGCGTAGACGGATAATCTGCCGCTCGCACTTGTGACACATTCCATGTGTCGAAAAAACGGGGTGTGCGGGAACCGGTAGCCGGTTCCCGCACACCCCGTCCACTATGAGCGTGTCGAAGCGAAGTCGTCGAAGTACTCGCGCGGCGGCCGGTCAGTTCTTTCGGTCGGGCCGCTCGGATGTGGTGTGAGCGGTGATCGCAACCAGTCGCCCGCCGATGCGGTATCGGCGACCTACCCGTTCCACGGCGCCGCAGTCCTCCAGGGCGCGGACAAGACGGTGGACCGTGCTCAGCGGAAGGCCGCCGAGTTCGCTGATCCGGGCCAGTGTCAGCGGTGCGGGTTGGGGAGCGATGGCCTCCAGCACGCGCAGGCAGCGCTCCAGGTAGGAGTCGCAACCACGAGTCGCGGCTGCGGAGGCGGGTCGGGCCGTCCCAGGCGGGTCACCGGTCATCGCCGTGCTCCGCTGTCGAATCGAGTTCCGGGTGGGTCGGCCGCCCCTGCTGCGCGCCGCGTGGCCGGTGGGATCGAGACCCCAGTCGTCCAGGGCCCAGTCGGGGTGCCGACTTCTGCGCCTGCCACTCCCGGAAGGTGCGTTCACCGATGCGGCGTCGCAAGTGCGGGTGGTTGTTCTGCGTCATGCCGACCGGTGAGGGCCCGAGCACCGCCAACAGGTCCGATGCGGCGTTGGAGTGGTGGCCTGCGGCGGTGATGGCTTCCTCGTTGGGGAAGACGTCCGCGACCCGGTCGCCCGGTTCGATGAGGTGGTCCTCCTTCCCACCGTAGGAGTAGACCCACAGCCAGTTCGCAGGTGGGTCCGGCTCCACCAACTTCTTGAACCGGGCTACTTCCTTGGTATACGAGTAGAACGTCACGTCGGGCGTGGTGCGGGCGATGTCCAGCCAGGCCACCAGGTAGGGGTCGGAGAAGAAGTCGCCAGCGTCGTGGATCCTGAGGTACTTGCCTCCGCGCAGGCGCGGCGCGGCGAGTTCCGCGAGCATGTCGTCCTTCCACTGTGGAAGATCCTGCTTGATCCGCAGAAGGTTGCGTTGGTGTTTGGCCAGCACCTTCGGGAAGCGGAACGTGCCCGTGCGGGCGTAGCACACGGCCGCACAGACACCGGCTGCCGGGCATGTGACGTAAGGGGTTCCGTCGTCGAACCTGCCCGCCAGCGCCGGGATGGAGAAGGTGAAGATCCCGTGCGGGCGGAGGTAGGCGTTCTGGGTGATCATGCGTTCGGGCGTGAACCTGGACCGGTCGACTGCCACGACGTGCTCCTCATGCGGTCATGGGGGGCGTGGGTGAACTCGACCTCGATCACGCCCGCGTCGGGCGCGCCGAGCCGCGCCGTCGGGGTGACGCGACGTAGCAGGGCAAGAGCTGCGGTGTTGGTGACGGCTACCTGCGCGCGTAATACCGAACGCCCCGCGGTGTCGGCCAGCAGCCGGCTCATCAGCGCCGTACCGACTCCGCGACGCTGCCAGGCGTCTTCGACCAGGATCGCCAGCTCGCTGCCGTCGTCATCGTGCACTGCGGTGGCCACCCCGACGAGCCGATGACCGTGCCACCCGGCCACGGTGGTCTGCCGAGACCGGTTGGCCAGCGACCGCAGGTAGAGGCGGACGGCGTCCGGGGAACCTCCGCCGCACCGGTCCAGCACGGTGCGATCGGAGCACCGGTCCAGCATCGCCTCGACGCTGCGACGATCGGCGGCCAACAGCGGCGCTGCCACCAGGTGGGGGAGGCGCATCATGCTCAGCTCCGGTGGAGGATGGTCACGGCCGCGCCGTCCACGGGGCAGCCTCCACGTACTGCGGCACCGTGGCGGGTGTCCGCCGCAGCAGTGGCCACCAGTAGGTCGTCTCGGTGACCATCGCGACCGGACGTCCCGCCACGAGCAGACGTGCCTGCGAGTACAGCGCCGGGGCCTCGGCGTGTGCGGGACCGTCGATACGGACGGTGAACTGGGTGGCACGGTGTACCGCCGCACCGAGCAGTTCCCCCAGTGGGACGCTGCCGTGTCGCAGCACCGCTTGCCCGTCGATGTCCAGGCGCAGCGCCGGCTCGTACACCAGCGCCGTCACCGCGGCCAGGCGAACCGCTGGATCACCCATGGCGGGCACCAGAAAGCCGTCTCGCACGGTGACGCGAGTGCCGGGCGGGACATCGAGCAGCTTGGCCTCCAGCGGGTTCACCTCACGGCGCGTGTCGGGCACGCGCGCTGTCCTGCGCACGGCAAAGCCGGTCCACCAGGACAAGGCCGCGGTGTAGGTGGGCGCTGTGTTGATCAGGCGCTTGAGCCGCACTGCCCGGTCTTCCAGCTCGTGATCCTGATTTCCATCGCCGGTGTCGGGAACGTCAGCGGCCGATCTCTCGATGCCGACACTGGCGGTGAACGTGGTGGCGTTGTGGCCGGTGCTGACGCGCGTGTCGATGTCGACGAGGGACACGGTGTTCCTCCTGCCTGAAGATCGGCGGGGGTGGGGACGCGGCCCGCCCTCCTGGGAAGAGAGGGCGGGCCGCGCGCTGAGGGCCGGCCACTCGGTTCACCCGGTGACCGGGTGCCGGGCGACGACGACCGATGGTGCGGGTGCCGGGACGACGACCACGCTGGTCGTCGTCGATCCGGCCCGAGGACTGGTGGGATTCGGCGCCGACGACGACGGGGTTTCCGTCGCGCGGGAGGTCGTTGTGGTCGGCGTCGGCTCGGACGTTGCGGGCTTGGACGTTGTGGTCGTGGGCTTCGGCGGCGTGGTCGTCGTCGGATTGACGGTCGTCGTGGGCTTGGTCGTCGTCGTGGATGGCGGGACGCTGATCCCTGCCGCCTGGGCCGATGCGCCGGTCGTGGTCAACAGGGTGGCGGTACCTGCGATGAGCGCACCGGCGGCCATCCCGGCCAACGTGATGCGGGCAGACCTCGTGGTCATGGATCTCCTTGTAGATGAACGGTTTCAGGCCAACGCCGGCGTCCTGCCGGCTACTTGATCAACACGGTGGTGCCCGCAGGAATGGGGCTTCCGCCGTGTGATGTGGTCAGGGTGTGCAGTGCGTCGGCAGGGACCCGGATACAGCCGTCGGAGCTGGCGACGCCGAAGACGGCCGGATCCGGCCAGCCGTGCACGCCGATGGTTCCGGGCCCTCCGCCGTAGGTGGTGTAGGTGTCGGAGTGCGCACCCAGCGCCAGGAGCACCGGTGTGTATGTCGCGGCGGGGTCGCGGATCGTGGCGATCACGAACGTCCGTCCCTGGGGCGTGACCGAGTTCGCGGCGCCGATGCCCACCGTCCACCGGTCGATCTCGCGACCGTACTGGTGCAACGTCAGCGAGTAGTCCGCCCGGTCGACCGTGACCAGGTACGGCGTCGCGGCGAGCGTGATGTCAGACCCCAGGTGCAGCCAGGCCACGCTGTTGTTGGGCCTCGACGGCAGAGCGACCATGACCCAGTCCGTTCGTCGCTCCAGGACCGGCAGCCAGGTATCGACCTGGGCACGCGCCGGTTCGATGCCGATGGGCTGGGTGCTGGGCACCGCGGCGACCGGGTCGCCACCCGGTGTCGCGTACGCCGCCACGGTGCGCGTGGGATGCGCGACCGTGCCGTCGGGTACCTGCTCGGGTGCCGGGTCGCGCGGCGCGTCGGGCACCTCGGTGAACACCTCCGCCTGCGGCAGCACGGCCAACTGCTCCTCGGATACCGGCCGGGGCTGCGGTGATGCCGCGTGACCGGCCGCCGCGTCGGCGGCCGGTTCCGCATCTCGACCGGCCGAGTGACCGGGGACAGTCTGACCGTGCCCCCGGTCCTCGGTGGCCGTGAGAACGAGTGCGGCCACGGTCAGGACGGCCGGCGCGAGCCCGCCGAGGACGACTCCTCGGGCTCGTCGTGGGACCACGTTTCCGGGGTCGTTCGTCCTGCCGTGGCGCACGATGGTCACCTCCTCTGTCATGGTTGGACTAAGTGGACAGTTGGGATGGAAGAGAGTTGGTGCGCCGGACGCCCCCGACAGCGGCGGTGCACCTGGCTTCGCGCGGCAGACGCTTCACAGGTGGAGTTGTCAGCAACCGCGGCCGTTGTAGTAGGCGTAGGTGATCAGTCCACCCTGAAGCGCCCGATGATCGGACAGATTGGTCAGGCCGGAGCTGACGCAGATCGAGCGGGTCGAACCGGCACCCCACCAAAACTCGACGTTGATCGAGATCCTGCCCGGCCCGCAGTGGTTGTAGTAGGCGTAGCGGTTGGGTGCGTACCAGCCGCAGTTGGCCTGTGCCGTCACACCTTCGGCACCCGCCTGGGCACGCGCCGGAGCCGCGAGCTTGCCCTGAATCTGCGATCCGGGCAGGGTCACACCAGCCTCCGCCTGGATCTGCGAACCGGGGGTGCCCGGGTGCGCCTGGATCTGGGACGCCGAACTGCCGGCCGAGGTGGGCCCGTACGGGCCGCCCATGGCGATCTGTGCAGAGGCGCTTCCCGCGGTGACGGCCAGCGACAGCCCGAGCGCGAGGCCGAACACGCCGAGCAGGCGCAGGATGAACGTGCGTGTCATCGGTTTCCTTTGCTTCCGGTGGGGAAGGTGTGCCGCGCCGCTCGCCGCGCCCCCAGGGGGGATTTGGGTCTGAGCGGCGGCGCGGCACACCCCGCCGGTCGGGAGTGACCGGCAGTCTGGTGCCCGCCCGCCATCCGGCGGTGAGGCTCCGGCCCGCGGTCGGGGCCGGTGGTCTGTGGTTGTCACGGAGCGGGGCGCTTGGTGAGCGCGAACCGGCACTCCGCGGTCTACGTAGTTGTTGCCGCCCAGGGGTCAGCGTCCGGTTGGAGCCAGGCGCTCCGCCCAGAACGCCCGCACCGGGCCGCAGGACGTCGCGCCCACGGGCGGGATGTGCCCGGTGGCCTCGATCTCCTGCCGTGACGGGCGTTGGCCGGCTCGGGCCTGCCGTTCGCCGTCGTCTGCGGCCGTGCCCGTGAGTTGGAAGCGTTGCCCGCTGGGCAACTCCAGCACGACGCAACCGGGTTGGCGGCCGGTCCACTCGACGCTGCCGACGACGCTGACCACCGATCCGCGCGCCTGCGGCGGCGGGATCACCACCGCGGTACTCACCTGCGGATCGCGGCGCTCCGCATCCGCCGAATCCGAGACGACGACGTCTTCCGGCTGCGTGGTCGCGCAGGCCACCGTCGCAACCAGGACACTCGACATTCCCAGCACGGCGGACCTCCGTCGGTGGCGCTTCATCGCAGGTCGCCTTCGTCGGCCGGGACTCCCACGTCCCAGAACATCGAGTCCGTCAGCGGCACCGTCGGCTCCCGCGTCCGCCACAGCGACGCCGCGTGGACCGTCCCGGCAGCCGCGATCAACGAGTTCGGATGCGCCATCCGAGGTGCCAACTCGTCGAGCACCGCGTGCGCGGTGTCGCGGGCGAAGTCCCTTCCCAGCAGCCAGATCCGCGTCGGCACGCCCGCCCCGCGCAGGACCGCGTAGATCTCCTGCGTCGCCGGCAGATAGCCCAGCACCCACTGACCGCAGCGATCCGGTTGCAGAGCGGAGGACAGATCATCGTCATCACCGTCGCGACGCCAGGCCCACCCCCACTCCTCGACACCGTCCAACGCGAAGACACCCAGGCCCGTGGCAGTCGCCCGCCGGGGGTCGATGGTCAGGAACGTGGTCTCGTCGTCGAAGGCCACCACCTGGGCGGGCACGTCCGGTGACAGGCGCCAGCCGTCGGCCGCCGCCCGCAGCGGACCCGACGGCGGGTCCAGCCCGATCACGAAGTCGCGGAGATCCTCGGCCAAGGCACGCGCGTTCTCCAGTTCCCGCACGGCCTCGGTGTGCTCGTCCACCGCCCGCTCCAGCGCGCCGACGTCGGGCTTCGTCGCGGACCGGATCGTCGTGATGCGCCGCTGCGCGTCGTCGATCCGTTCCAGCGCCTCAGCCGACTCCCGCCTCAGCGTCGCTTCCAGCAGCAGCAGGTCGCCGGCGGCATCGGCGGTCAGGACCTGGAGCGTCCCGGTCCCGACCAGCCGGTCGCTGATCGTCTGCGGCACCGGATCCGCCCGGTGTCCCAGCAGCACCAGCAGCTGCCCTTCCACGGTGTGCCGCCATCGTGCACGACGTGTCTCCACCTTGTTCCCCCTGATATCCACCCGTCAGCAGGGCGCGTACAACCGTTGACCTGACTCCGTGCGACGGCCGTCCCCCTGGCAGTCCACGAGCGATTAACCCGTCGAGCGCGAACAAGCCCGACACATGCAGACGCGTTCCGCGTCATCGCGACAGGCCATTGACCATGTCCGCATCCGTCAGGTTCACCGCAACAGGTGACCGCGTTGCCGGTAGAACAATGACACAACTCCCGCATCACGTCACGAGAAAAGTTGAAACAAGACGAAATAGCCTTCTGACCTGCACTGATGTACACATCTGGGCGTGGCCTGTCATTTCTTCGGGTGAAATCCTTTCAATGTATGAAAAGTGCCGGTTTCGCCAAATGAAAACTTCCGCCAGGCGCGTCGCGAGGACACTTTTCAACTGATGAAAATATTCCCCGGAGCACTTGGAGTCGGCTATGGTGCTCAGCGCGCGACCGGCGTCCCCCTTGCTAGTCGATGTTTCGCCCAATGAAATCAGAAGGGGACAGCCATGCGTAATGCGATGTCGAGTTCCGTGGGTCCGACCGTTCGATGTGCGGTCACGTCACCAACCACGGTTGCGCGGCGAGGCAAGGCCGGACAGGTGCGGGCATGACCGGCGCCGATCGTCGGATCACGGCGAGGGGAGCGCGGTTCGTCCGCCTGGTGGCGGGAACGGTCGCAATGGGGTTGGGCATCGCGCTGCTGGTGCGTGCCCGGCTCGGCCTACTGCCGCTGGACGTCCTACACGCGGCGATCAGCAGGCACACCGGGTGGACGATGGGCGGCGCTTTCCTCGCCGTGCAGGCGGTTCTGCTGCTGGCCTACCTGCCGCTGCGGGTGCGCCCGGGTGTGGGGACGGTCGTCGCCGCGACGGTCCCGGCGGTCGTGTGCGACGTGGCCTTGGCGCTGCTGCCGGATTTCGCCCTGGTGTGGCGCCTGGCGTTGTTGCCGCTCGGCGGCGTGCTGTTTGCACTGGGTATCGCCCTGTACCTGGGTGCCGGGATGGGTGCACTTCCGCGTGACGGCCTGATGCTGGAGCTGCACTGCCGCCGGCCGTGGCTGCGTCCGGCGGTGATCCGGGTCGTCGCGGACGTCGCCTGCCTGCTGGCGGGCTGGCTGGCCCTGGGACCAGTCGCCGCGGTGACCAACGGAACCGTGGGTCTGGGCTCTGTGCTGTTGGCGGGTCTGCTCGGACCGGTCATCGCGATCCTGCTGCGCCGGACCGGGCGCTTCACCGCGCCCGGGGAGTCCTCACAGGACGGACAGGCATCCCGAGCCAGCGGTCAAGCGTGTTCCTCAGGCGATTCCCAGCGGGAGTTGGTCACGCAGCCCCTTCGGCCCGCAGCGAGCAACGACGTCATGCGGGACGACTCGCGAACACCCGCGACCCAAACCCTCGACGGCGTATCGGTCGTCGACCTCGCCCACAACCTCAAGCGCTGACCTCTCGGCGCGCCTTCACTCACCTGTAGGGAGATCCATGTTGCGCGGCCCTGTTCGGGCCGTCCTGCTGCTGTGCGCTGTGGCGCTCGCGGCAGTGGCGTGCACCGGTTCACCATCCGACCAGTCGACGTCCACCTCGACGCACGACCCGAACCCCTCCGCGCGGGCGGAGGTCCACCCGGCCATCCCAGAGGACCTGCGCCCGGCGGCAGAGGCCTACGCCCGCTACCGGGATATCGATGCCTGCGCACTGCACGACCCGGCGGCGGCCGAGAAGGCGTCCGGGGAAGGCAGCACCGGCGACGAGCTGATGCCCAGCGACGACGGCTTCAACACCTGCACCCTGCGGCTGCACAAGTCGGAGTTCGACTCCACGTGGACGATGTACCTGCGGGTGGCGCAGGAGTACGACGCCGCGCTGCGGCGCGAGGCCGCGCCCGAGCAGATCGGCGGCGTCGAGTTCTACGTCAAGGAGGAGGGCGCACCTCAACCCTCCTGCGAACTGGCCCGCCCCCTGGACGACACCTACGCGGTCGTGCTCGATGTCCACCCCGACGACCGCGACAACGTCGTGCGACCGGTGTGCGACTTCGCCCGCGACTACGTCGGGCAGCTCGCGGACCGGTGGCGCGACCTGCCGCGCCACGGTTCGGACCGCACCCAGCCCGCCCTGCCGCTGGCGCTGCGCGACCCCTGCCAGGCGCTCACCGCCGTGGTCGACGACCTGGGCGCGGACGCGGAGATCCAGCCGCACGAGGTCTACGAGTGCAGCATCATCCCCGGCGCCGGCGGCACGGTGAACCCCAAGAGCAAAGCCGGGGCCGGTGAGATCACCGTCGTGTTCGGCGTCGACGAGGACCCCGCACGCAACCTGACGATCTCGCCCGACGAGTACCGGGCCGTGGACATCGCCGGGTACAAGGCGGTGACGGGTACCCGCGCCGGGCAGTGCCGCACCGTGGCGGTCTGGGATCAGGACACCACGATCGTCGAGAATGACCAGGACGACGACGCGCTACCCGCGGTCCAAGTCGTCCAGGTCGACACCCCTGACTGCGAACAGCAGTCCCGAGCACTGGTCGAGAAGATCCTGAACGCGGTGGGCAAGCCGTGACCCGCCCCCGCCCGCTCGGCACCGTGCTCCTGGCGGCGGCCATGGCGCTGTCGGCCTGCACCACCACCATCGGCGGCACCGCGCGCCCCCACACGCAACCGACCCCGGACAGCCCTCAACAGGCCGTGTGCAGCCGTGCGCCCGACCCGGACAGCTGCGCCGAGTTCCAGCGCACCGAACCGGCCAAGGGCGAGCAACTGTTCCAAGCGTGGGCCGCGGACGAGGCCGCCAGCTCGCAGATGCTGTGCAGCGCGCTGCCCGACCAGACCTGGCAACAGTGGCTGGGCGAGGGCTTCTACCGCTACATCAACGACTCCTCCTGGTGCGAACTGTGGTCGGACGACAACCAGGTCGCGATCAAACTCGGACTGTTCGGAGCCTCGCCCCTGCGCGAGTACCTGACCCGGTTCCAGTCCGATCCGGGCATCGCCGCGCTCACCCACCAGGTGCAGATAGCCGGAGTACCGGCGATGACCACCGGATTGGCCGCCGACTCCGACGGCGTCGGACGCGACGGGGAACAGATCACCCTGGCCCCACATGGAGACGCAGAGAAGCCCGGCGTGCTACTGATCCACCTGGAGCTGCACCCGCCACGCGGCCGACCTTCCAACACCCCGGTCGACCGCAACCGCATCGGGTTCCGCGACCACCTCGCCGGCGCGCTGCTCGGCGCGCTCTACCCGCGATGACCCTTCCACCGACACGGAGACCACCATGCGCACCGGCACCATCGCGGCACTGGCCCTCGCCACCGCCGCATCAGCAGCGATGACGTTGACCTCCTGCACCACCACCGTCCCTGGAACCGCCACCCCGGCCGGTGCCACATCAGACACCGCAGGATCATCGACCGCGGACACGACTCCCACCCCAGGCTCGGCGACACCGTCGGGGTCGGACCGGCCCGACGCACCCATCACCCTCGGCGACCTCGATCAGCGCGTCGACGCCGCGAGCGTCGGCGCCCCCTACGACCCCTGCTCCATCGGCTGGGCCGCTTTCCCCACCGAGGTACGCCCGACCACAACCGACGCCAAGCCATCGCTGCGCCCACCGCGCGACAACGACGCCTTCGCGATCGCCTGCCGCTACGACAACGGCGACACCGTCGAAGCCACCGTCGACGAACAGGGCAACGCCACCAGCAACACCGGCCGGGACTTCCTCGCACTCATCGTCTGGGCACGCCCCGGCCAGATCTCGGCCAACCCCGCCGACCACACAGGCTCCTCGGCGACCACCTACGGCGGCAAACAGGGTGTGCTCAAGCCCGGCAAGGACCGCAAGGGCAATGCCATGTGCACCGCGATCATCCAACTCACCAACGGCGTGGGCGGCGTCAGTTTGACCAACGGGCGGTTCCCGGACATCGACACCTGCTCCATCGCCCGCACCGTCGCCAACAAGATCGCGGCGACCGCCCCGTGACCCGACCGCAGGTCCGTGTCCACGCCCTGTCCGGCGACGTCACCGTCGACGTCCCCGGACAGGAGCCGGACACGGCGACCGAGACCACCCAGCCCATGCGCCCCCTGACGCCGGCACGTTTGCGGATGCTCACCGCTCTACGCAGTCCGTCGATGCTGCTCGCCGCCGGTCTCGTCGTGCTGGTCGCCCTGGTGCTGCTGCTACGCGGCCATGACGACAACACGGCCACGGCGCGCCCAGTAGTCACCGCCACCACGACGGTCATGGTCGACACCACGTCGACCGAGGCGGCCACACCCAGCACCACCACGCCCACTCCGGACCCCGCGGCGATCGCTCCACGCCCCCTCGCCGAGGACCAGCTGGACCAGCTTCCACTCGCCGTGGTCGGACAGTCCCTACCGCACGCGCCCGCAGACCCGGACCCCGCCTCCGACCCAGGCCCCGAGGTGTTGCACCCGACCGCAACGACGGCCGTCTACGACGCTCCCGGTGGGCAGCCCTTCGCACGCCTGCCGGTCAGGCAGGTCTTCACCCCGACCTGGGTTCCGGTCGTGCAGCGTCAGCCGGGCTGGGCCCGGGTCCTGCTGCCCACTCGGCCTCTCGACGGCGGCATCGCGCCGACCGGTTGGCTGTACCTGGACCAGACCGTGGTCCTGTCGCAGTCGGCGCACCGCGTCGACATCGATCACACCACCGGTAGCGCGACCATGCTGGCCCGGTTGAGCCGCGTCACCACCGACAGCGGCCCACCGGATCCGACATCGGTCCCGACCGTCCGGCCGCGCACGTTCATGGCCATCACTCCCGCGACCATCGACGGCGGCTGGCTGGCCAGGATCTGGCAGCCACTGCTGATCAACAACGAACGGATCTGCACCGGCATGCTCGGCACCCTCGTGATGCCCGCCCTGTCCCAGGTCTCCCCGCTCGGGCAGTCGGACGGTCAAGGGTGCGTGCCGACACCCGACGGCCTACGCGGACCGCTGTCGTCGGTCGCCGCCGGAACGGTCGTGCTGCAACGCTGAACGGCACCCGTCGACCCGACGTGGTCGATCACGGTTCCCGGCCTGCGGCTTAGCCGGTCCACGGCGACGACGAGCACCACCCGAGACGGACGCAGGTCCGGCACGGCGCCACAGCAACCCTGCGAACAGTCCGGCCGCGACCGCCAGCGCGACCGGCCACAGCTCCATCGCGAACAACGCCAACAGCACGTCCGTCGCGCCGATCACGGCGAAGACCCCGGCCAGCGTCCGCAGCTGCATCGCGGTCGCCGTGCCGGGGTCTTCGTCCTGTCTCACACGAACGCTATCGGACCACCCCGCGTGGTTCGTTACCACACCTCACCATGCTGTGAGCCGGTCGAGACGTTGTCCATCGTGTGCAACACCTCGCCGAAGCACCACGCGACGACGCGCAGCAGCCACACCAACCCCTCGTTGCGGCTGTCGGTATCGGTCACGTCCAGCAGCCCCTCGACCGACCCGCGCACCAGCGCGTGATCGTCGGCGAGTGCCGCTTCGACCGCCTGCCCCGCCAAGCCCAAGCCCGAGTCGCTCCGGTCGAAGCCCTTCAGCACACCACCACAGTGCCCGCAGCGTGTGAACAGCGCCGCAGTCGACGGCTCACCCGGGTCAGGCAGGCACGCGACCGCCGCCTCGATCATCCACACCAGAACATCGTCCAACTCGCTGGCGTCCACGTTGGTCCGAAGCGACCTGACCGCTCCGCTGTCACCCCCGACCAGCCCGGCTCGCACCACCGCCTCCGTGATGCGCCGGAAGCGTTCCTTCGCCGACCGGTCCGCAGGCTCACCACCAACTCTCCCCGCACGCCTCCACAATCCGGCTCGGGGTACGACCGCAGCCCTGCCGGCAAAGTGGTCGGACGGCTGAACGATCGCGAAACGGCTCCGATGCTCAGGGTGCGGGCAGGAAGCGCCGCCCGTCAGTTCGAGGTGCATGCGTGGTCCGGCCCTGTCGCCTCCGACCACTCCGACCACACGGGGCCGAGGGTGTACCGACCGGACTCCTTCTCCAGAGCCCCCAACTGCACCAGGGTCTTCGCCAGCCGATAGGTGGTGGGCAACGGAAGCCGCGCAGCGCGGCTCATCTCGGTCAGGTTCAACGGCCGCGCGCCGCTGGCGACCTGCTCCAACACCTGGAACGCCCGCTCCAGCACCGACCCCCGGCCGCCGTCCCCGACCGCGTCATCCGCTCCCTCGCTCTCCGACACCACTTCCTCGTCCGCTTGTGGTTCCCGTTGTGCACGGTCAGACCGCCAGTCCCTGCTGCGCCCCTCACTGGTGAACGACACGTGTTCCCTCCCTCGTCCTGCACGCGACCAACCCTTCGGTGATCACCGCCCGTTACGGTCTGGATAGGCATGACGCGCCGTTCGCAGCGCGCCGGACCTCACCTCGGGACACCCCCGGCGTCCCGGCCTGCCGGATGACGGGCACGAGATGGTGACGACGGCTTCCGCATCGCCGTCAGCACCCGCACCACGCGTGCCCGGCATCCAGCACGCACCGGCGGAATCACGACCACACGGCCTTGCCGGAGCACGATCACCGACGCACACCCCCGCCCTTCGAACAGACATGCGTGGCACCGCGGCCGGATAGTCAATGCAACCTCTCGACTGCCGGACCTGCGCGGTGTCACCCACGCCACTCCTCGCATAGCCACGCCGTCGCGATCCCGCCGGCACCCATCCGATGCCACAGTTCAGGCGCAACACCGGAGGCGTCACCCTGCCTATCAACAGGCGAAAGCATATGTCATCAATACTCCATGTCAACGTGAACGGACTCTCAGGTCGCATTCTCCGGAGTGGCAGTGCTAACTACTTAGGTACGTACTTTTGGGTTCAACCAACCCGTAGGTGACAGCCCTGCGTCCACGTAACAGCAGCTCCCGGCCGTCTCTATAGAACCTGTGGACGCACGGAGCGGCCTTCCGGCGACAGCGTGTGAAATCCTGCCACGAGGCAGTGCGGCCTACGACCTTGCATTCACATGTGAAAGCCGGTCGGCCGGTTGTCCCGCCGTCCGGGAAAAGTAAAAGCAGTACGTGCGCGAGACTGCTTCTACGTGGTTGACGGCGAAGCTACGTGGCCTTCCGGGCGTCACTAAGTGGTCCCTCTAAGTGCTCCAGCGAAACGCTAAGTGGTTCCACTAATAGCGCATCCCTGCCGACCTATCGATACTTACCCTAAATGACGAGATTCGAGCCTCCGCGCGCGGGCGCGGAACTTCACGACACCGGGGGACTGGCAATGCAGACCGACACGACGCACGTCCGTCTCTTCGGGGAGGACTACTGGCAGCAGGCACTGGAGGTGGGGGACGCGGTCCGGGCGACCGAGCCCGTACACCGCGCCGAGGTGGGCGGGTACCTGCCGGTGTGGGTGATCAGCCGCTACGCCGACGCGCGACGCGCCCTGACCGACCGCGACCTGAGCAAGGACGCCGCCCTCATCCGCCCGGTCATGGAACGGCACCTGCACGCCGCAGGACTGCCGACGGAATTGAGCGGGATGTTCCGGCCGCACCTGCTGTTCCAGGACGAGCCGGCCCATGGGCGCCTGCGTCGTCTGCTGGCGGACGGGTTCACCCGCACGCGCATCGAGCAACTCCGCCCCAGAGTGCTGGAGTTGACCCGAACGCTGATCGACGAGCTTCCCATCGACGAACCGTTCGACCTGATCCGCAGGTTCGCCTTTCCGTTGCCGCTTACGGTGATCTGTGAACTGATGGGTGTGCCGGCTCAGGATCACGAGGCGTTGAGGGACTGGACCGCGGCGTTGATGGGCGATGTCCCCGAGCTCCTGCTCCCGTCCTCACGGGCGATGTCGGCCTACTTCGCCGACCTGATCCGGTCCAAGCGCAAGCGCCCAGGCGACGATCTGCTCTCCGCTCTGACCCAAGGCTCAGCCGGCGACCGCCTCGACGACGACGAACTGATGGGAACCGCCTTCCTGATCGTCGTCGCCGGCCACGAAACCTCGACCAACGCCATCGCCAAGGCCGTGCGGTGGCTACTGGCCGATCCCGCTCTGTGGCGTCACCTCGCCAAGAATCCACACAAGATCCACCAGGCGATCGAGGAGGTCTGGCGGTTCGACTCACCGGTTCGCATGGCCACCCACCGGGTCACCACGGCACCGGTGCTCTACAGCGGCGTCGAGATCCCGGCGGGGGAGATCGTCTTGGTGTCCTTGATGAGCGCCAACCGCGACCCCAAGGTGTTCAACGACCCGGCCACGCTGGACATCGAGCGCAGCGACGCCCGCAAGCACCTGTCCTTCGGCTACGGCATGCACCACTGCCTCGGAGCGCCCTTGGGGCGCATGGAAACCGAGATCGCACTACAGCAGCTGATCGACAAGCTCCCCGACGCCAGTCTCGCAGTCGATCCCGATCTGATTCCAGCGCAGCGCAGCGCCATCATGGCTGGCATCGAGGAACTGCTGATCAACCCGCGCCGGTCTCAAATCTAGAACCAGCCGTCGGGTGGTGGCACGGTCATGACCGTGCCACCACCCGACGGTCATGTAGCGGCCAGACCGGCGGCGACCTCGTCCGCCGACAGGCTCAAGAACCAGTCACGGACGTGGTGGCGGCGCCTCACGCCGCGGTCCGGATGCGCGGTGCCAAGCTTGCGGATGATGTTCGAGACGTGGACCTCCACCGTGCGGTGCGACAGTCCCTCCGCCTCGCCGATCTCCCGGTTGCTCATGTCCCTGGCCACCAACGACGCGACCAGGAACTCCTTCGCGGACAACCCTGCCGGGCGGTCGACCTCCGCGCTCGACCGCGCACGCAGCTCGAAGGCCAGCGTCATCACCGCGCCAGAGGCCAGACGCTCACCCAACGCGAAGTTGATGTCGAACTCTTCATCGCCCAGTTCGTTGCGCGCCTTGCCCTCGGCCCGCTGCTGCACCCGCAGCCACGGCAACAGACCGAGGATCGAAGCGTTGGTCAGCTTCCGAGCGGCGTTGCCTGCACCCATCAGCTGCGCGCCGCGCTCGTAGTCTCCCAGCTCGACGGCGATCAGGAACAACAACCACTTCGTCCATGCCGGCCCCCAGGTGTCACCGATCTCGTCCTGGATGCCCAGGGCGCGTTGAGCCAACGTCAACGCCTCGCCGCAATCGCCGTGCAGCAACTCGGCCAGCGACAGATTCCACAACCCCCACGAAATCGACCACTGCGCCCCAGCCTTCTCGGCGGTGGCGTGCATGCGTCGACACCACGCGAACGCCGTGTCGCGATCCGCGATGAACGCTGCGGCCATGGCCCCGAACATCAACGATCTGAGGGCGTCGGCCTCGCTGCCCGCGTCCAGGAACGCCTGCTCGACCCGCCGATACAGCTCCACTGCCTCCAGCGCGACTTCAGGATCCTGCTCGACCAACCACAGCCGGGTCGCCCGCGCATACAGCAACGGGGGAAACGTGTCCTGACACCCCAACGCCCGTGCGCCTTCCTCGGCCTGTTCCAGCATCCGCAGCGCGTCGACCTGATTGCCCTGGATGGACGCGAACCACGCCGCCAGCGACAGACCGCTGACCAGGTCGATCGTCGGTGTATCGGGGGATTCGTCCAGGGCCGCGGCCATCATGTCGCGGCCGTCGTTGATCCGTCCCCCGAAAACCAGGGCGCAACTGCGTCCGCAATCCACCGACAACCGCACCGCCGACCGCGTCTGCCCCGTCGCGAGGAAGTACTCCTGCGCAGCGACGATGTTGAACAGCTCAGTCCGGATACGCTGCATCCACGCCACTTCGTCAGGCCCCAGCCACTGCTCTCCAGCCCGCTCGGTCAGCGACAGGAAGTAGGCGGCGTGAGCGCGGCGCAGCTCCGCCAACTCCCCGGACGCCTCGACCAGCTCCTCACCGTAGAGGCGAATGGTCTCCAGGAGACGGAACCGCGCACGTGCCCCGCTTCTGTCGACCACCAGCAAGGACTTGCGCTTGAGACGGGTCAGCAGCGACCGCACCTCGGCGCGATCGATGCCGCGGCTCTCGCACACCGCGGCTGCCGCGTCCAGGTCGAATCCGCCGGCGAACACCGACAGCAGTGCCCACATCCGCCGCAGTGGCTCGGCCAGCAATCCGTAGGACCAATCCAGCGTGGCGCGCACGGACCGGTGCTGTTCCTGCCGCGCGCCCCCGCCGACCAGGGTGTCCAACAACGCCCGACGCTGCGCCAACATCTCGTGCAGCGTCATGGTCTCCAGCTGGACCGCGGCCAACTCGATGTTCAGCGGGATGCCGTCCAGCGCCTCGCACAGTTCGACCGCTACGGGATAGTCCGACGCCCGGATCTCCACCCCGACCGCCCTAGCACGGTCCACCAGCAGCTGCACCGCCTCCGGCACACAGCAGGAGCATTCCCCGACACAGGCGAGATCGTTGTTCGCCACCGGTAGAGGGGGCACGGCCACAATGTGTTCGCCTTGGACGCCGAGGTTCTCCCTGCTGGTGGCCACCACCCGCAGGCGGGGCACGCCCGCCAGCAGGTGCCGCAGCAACCGCGGCACCTGCCCCGCTCCCGGCTCGCTTCCCACCAGGTGCTCGCAGTTGTCGAGCGCGAGCAGCACCTTGCCCCGCGTCGACAGATAGTCGATCAACCGTGCCGCCGCCGGGGTGGGGGAGTTGTTCGGCAGGCCCAGCGCCTCGGCGATCGTGGACGCCAGCCGGTCCTCCGTGGCCCGCAGTCCCGTCAACGGAACAAGCACGACCTCGTCGAAGTTCGCGGCAAGGTCGCCGGCCAGGCGTTCCAACAGCCGTGTCTTCCCGACACCACCCACTCCCGTCAGCGTCACCAGGCGCATCGTGCCGAGCAACTCGGTCGTTGCCTGGAGCAGGGCGCCGCGCCCGATGAAGGTGGTCATGTCCGTGAGCGCTGTGCCGAGCGCGAAGTCGACGGGAACCTGCTCCTGGACAGGTGTCGCCCCTATTGCCCCGTTGTCCTCAGGGCCTATCACCATGTTCGTTCCCCCGGGCAAAGTCGTACAGGCGGTGCCCCGACAGCGCCGCCCTGGATCGGTGGACACGAGGCCGGATCGCCTCCCGTCGAAGCCCTACCAGGCAGGACTCCCCACAGACAGGATATGATCACTCGCTGTGCCCACGAGACCGTACACCGCAAAACTGCGGTCTCGCACGGGATATGAGCAAACCTCCGATCAGTCCCGCAAGCGCACACCCGCAGCCAGCGCACGTTCCGGACCCGGCGCCCACCTCGACCGCGACCTCAGTCCGCAGCAGGCGGCTTCGCCTCGCCCTCGACCTCGGCCGGCGGCGCCAGCGGATGCGGCTCACCCGTGAGTGCCGACAGTGCCTCCGCCACCTCGTTGATGGTGGCGCGCACGTAGGTGGCGGTGACGCTGAAGCGGTTGGCCGTCGCCGCACTGTGCCCGGCATAGGCTCGCGCCACCGCATATCCGAAGCTTCGCTCCACCCAGGTCAGCGTGGTATGGCGCAGCCAGTGTGTCGACACCCCCAAGGTCCTGACGCTGTCGATGTGCTCGCCGAGACGCCGCCACAGATGGTCGTACCGCCGCTTGGTCAAAGGCGTGCCGGCACGAGAGCGAAGCACCGGACTGTCTTCGTCGCGTGCACCGCGGTTGTGCGCCATGAGCAGCAGGTGCTTCATCAACGTCGGCGACACCGGCTGCCACCTGCTGACATCACCCTTCTCATGCAACCGGACCAGACACTGCTCGCGGTCGAGGTCACGCAGTCGCAGGCGCAGGGCACCGCCGCGACGGGCAGCGGTCTCCAGGTGGAGGCGGATCAGCAGCGCGTCGAGAGCCGGGTCGTTGCCCGTGGTGGACGCGACCTCGATGATCTCGCTGACCAGAGCGTTGTCGAGCGCATGCCTGTTGGACTTCAGCCGCTTCGGCCTGGCGACCTGCTCAGTGGGATCCTCACGCGCATCGATCAGCCTGTTCCAGACCGCATACTTGTGAACACATCGCAGCGCGTGGAAAGCGTGCTCGGCAGCACTGTGTCCACCCCGACTGGAACGTCGAACTATCGCGGTCCTCTTCGCGTGTTCGATGAACCAGTTGATGTCGGTCGGCTTCTTCTCGTCGATGCGAGCATCGCCCCATTGGGCCGTCAGCTTCAGCCAGTACGGAGTGTAGACTTTCCGACTCCCCATGGGTACCACGCCAGCAACGATCGGCACGAATTCACCGAAAGTCGGGACAGATTTACGCTTCTCGCTCCGGGTCAGGTCGGTCGGCGACACTCCGAGTCGTTCAAGGAAGGAACGCGCCATTTCCAGGTCGTCAATGCCCGCCACGGGCCACACCTCCGTACACGGCGCGCTCGAACTGGTTCGCGTGAAACGTGCGGACCATATCCGTCATGTTGCACACCGGATGCACGACAAGTATCTCGTGCTCGAACGCCGCGACCAGAAGCACCTGCCGCTCTTCCCCGATACCGCAGTAATGAAGGAGGTTGGCGGGCAGTAGGAGGCGACTGCGCTGGTCAATGGCCAGATCGCCTGACCGGTCCGGCCGAAGTAATACATAGTTTTGCCCCAGCATTCCCCTCAGTCGCAGGCCGGACGTCCAGCGCAAGTGGGTAAATATCTGTTAATTGCGAAGTCTTCCCCGATCGTCCACGAAAGAGAAAGCGAAATGCAGATCGACATTGCCCAGTCGTGCCTGCAAATCTCCGACGTCGAGTTTTCGGGAGCGAGTGCGCACTTGACCGGGCAGGACCGCGGGCAGGGTAAGTGCCCGGATCACCACTTCGTCAGCATCGACACCCGCTCGACCTTCGGTCGCGACGGCGGTCGAGATCCGAACTCCTCCGCCCTCATAATCCCCCCGAACAGCGTCTCAGTGGATCAACGAACGGACTTTAACCCGATCCGACTCGCGATGCCAACATTTCATTGACCGAAAAGTCGGAGATTCCACTCTTCGAAATAAGGGTCATGCTTAAAATCTTCCGTTGCATGGAATAGCAATTTTTCACCTCGTGAAAACCTCAGTCCATCCCGGCATGCGTCAATGGGTGCGCGAGGTCGACCGAACGGGGCCGTCATGACAACCGTGCACCCGCAGTGGGCGCGTTCATCCTGTCGCAGGCACCTGTTCCGCGAGGCGAGCGACGGGCGATGTGGGCGTCCCGTTCGTCCCGGCGAACCGCTGCACGTGGTCAACGATCGCCACCTGCATGTGTGGCCGCCACCGCGGCCGTCGTCGTGACTGACGCGGCGCGGGTGCTCCGCCACAGCCGCCATGCACCGCCCCACCACCTGCCGATGCCGATTACTACCGGGCCCAGCAGCGCATTGTCCGTGCGGCCGTCGACCAGACCCAGATCGCCTGGCGGCAGCTCGACTCGCGCGACCCGTTCGCCTCCTGGTGGAGGAGGTCCGGTCGCAGGTCGTCACGGCGGTGGAGCAGGCGCAGCAGGAGTCGGCGGCGCTGGCGCCGCTCTACATCGCGGGCACGCTGCTGGCCGCGGGCGCAGGCTTGGCACCCGTCGCGCTGCTGGTGGCCTTGGCGTTCGTCGGCCTCGCCGCCAACGGGCTGGTGCTGTCGGCGTTGATGGACTTCTCATTCGGCTTCTACCGCCGTGCCCTCGCCGCCGCCGTGCCCGAGAGCGCAGCCCCAGCTGCGCCGGTTCGGCTATCTGCGGTAGGGCCGGTGGAAGACGCGGCGCCCGCCCGTAGACCCGTGCGCGGCGTCGTCCAGGGTCGCACGGCGGTTCAGGCGGCACCCATCCTAAGCGGGAGTCGTCGATGGAGACCACGATGGTGTCCGGGTCGTCCGGCAGCGCGAAATACACGGCATCCTCCAGCGTGTAGCCGGCACCGCGAGGCGGGAACTCGGTCAGGGTGGAGACCAACTTGCCGGGATCCCAACTGGTCAGCACCTGCGGCTCAGTGTCGTCGGAACGGTGGACGGTCATGGTGGGAAGAAGACCAACCCGTTCTCGTACTTGGACGCGAACCTATCGTTGATTCGCAGCCAACTCGGTGTGTCGTCATCGGCCTCGTGCTGCTCGATGACGATCGAAACAGACTTGCCCGCGTGGGTGTCGGGCAGGCGGACTTCCCATCGGAGTTCCATGATCTTGAGGTTGACGTACTCGAACCGCCGGCTCTCGTTGTCGACGACCTGGAATGTCATCTCTCCGCTGAATTCAGCGGGCATCATTTCACCGTCCATGGTCAGCACGGCGCCGCGGGTGACCTGGTTGCACCGGATCTCGGTGCCGACACTCGACTACGTCGTGGTTGTCGTTCCCGGGCCGACTGCACTCGTACTCGATCAGCTTCCTCACGATCGGCCTCACGCGCTGCCGCATTCAATTGGACAGGGTGTCGACGGGCGATGTGGCGTCGAGAGGCAGGAACTCGGGTCGCCACGAGGAGGAATACGTGATCAATCCGCTGAAGGAGCTGTGTGGCCGATCAGGTTCTACGTAGTCGGGAAGGTCGGGCGGGGACCAACGATCGCCGGTCTCGGTAAAGACCCTTTCCGCTCGTTCCCGCAACGCTGTAACGGATCGCCCGATGCTCGGACAAGGGTGAGGCGCAGCCCCGCATGGATGACACGCCGTTAAGGCCGGCCGTTCCCGCGGCGGCGCCCCATCCTCGATTGACAAGCACGCCCTGCGCAGTCGGTGTGGGCAGCCGGCTGTCGATCTAGTCGTACTGCTAGACCGTCTGGCGGGGAGGGCGGGTTTACCAGAAGCGACGCCGCCCGGCACTGGGCTGCAGAGGACCCGGACGGCGCGCGACACCAGGTGATCCTGAAAGTCTCTGGCACCGGTGTGGTCTCGATCGAGAGACGTCGGTTGTCCGAGGTCATGAAGATGAATAAGGGGCCGTTGCCCGTTGGCCTCGTTGAGGTGTTTCTCGATCCGTGGGGGCGGCGCCATCCGACTGCCGTAGTGCGCACGGTCTCCGACCAGGTGATGCGGTTGTGCGATCACCTGGCTGGCGGGCGCTCCTCTCGAATGTGGTAGCCGACGCGGATCGCGTCGCAGCGGCGAACCGCCCGACGTACACCCCGGAAACGGGTCAGGCGGCCGGTCCGACATTCCGTTGACCCAGCCGCGTGCCCCAAAAGGGCGGTGCGACGGACTGGGAAGGTCATGGTGCCAGGGCTTCGATGGACGATGTGGCCGCCTGTGGTCGGGTCGCGTTGGGTGGTTGGTCGCCCCAGCCGGTGGGGCCGAGGAGGGCGTTGTTGCGGCGGCGGATGCTGGTGGGGACGGTGGTGTTGTAGACGGTGATGGAGCCGATGTCGTCGTCGGTGACGGTGGCTTCGTCGAAGGTGTGCAGGACGGTGAACCAGACGTTGAGCAGGCCGCTGAAGTGGACGGTGAGCCAGGTGAGTTCGACGAGCATGCCGGTGGCGTAGGCGTTGCGGTAGGCGGGTGTGTCGGTGCCGGGGTACTGGTCGAGACCGTGGGCGGTGATGGAGGCGGGGGCGTGGTCGACGAGGATGCGGTGGGTGGTTCGGACCTGGTCGTCGGTGATGCCGTGGGGATCGGTCCGGGTGGCGGCGGCCAGACGCAGGCAGGCCAGGTGCAGTGGGGTGTAGGGCGGTGCGCCGGGGTGGTCGAAGGTGGGGTTGCCGTGCTCGTCGACCAGGTGCAGCAGCATGGCCTCCGCCTGCTCGGCGCGGGTGTCGCGGTCGGGGTGGGGCAGAAGTTCGGACAGGGTGTTGTAGCCGATGACGGTGTGGTGGGTGATGGCGTAGCGGCTGCGGTTGAGCAGGAGCCAGAAACGTCTGGACGCCGCCCTGGCCGTGCTCGCCGAGCGCCTGGCGCCCACGCGCTGCGTGCCTTGTCCCAACCGCGCTCTCACCTGCATGGATGTACTATCGGCAGGCACGGGGCGGGCCGCCTTCGCCGCCGGTAGCGACCCGTGCGGGGACGGACGGCCCGCCGCGAGCACCGCGACACCCTCGTTCCGGTACTTGTACGTGGCAGCCACGGAGATGGCACCCTGTGTGGCGAGGCTGGCGAGTTGGGTGAGCAGTCGGTCCTCGTTCTCCACGCGACCGAGCCACTGCGTCTCGGGGTGATCGCCATTCACCGCCGGGCGCGAAGCTGGGGCGATGTCGAGTGCATTTCCAAGAGTTGCCGTTGTAGTCGTTCGACGTCCTGGTCGCGTCCCTGGTGGCGGTACAGCTCGAGCGCTTCCCGCCACGCGCTGCGGGCTTGGTCGTGTTGGCCCAGGGCTGTGTGGGGTGGGCCGAGGTGTTCGAGGGTGCTGGCGGAGTCGTAGGTGTTGTCGAGGCTGCGGCGCAGGGTGAGGGCTTGTCGGTAGTGGCGGATGGCCAGGTGGTGGTTGCCGGTGTTGTGCTCGACGTAGCCCAGGCTGTCGAGGGTGTTCGCTTCCCCGGTGGGGTTGTGGTGCTGTCTATGCAGGGCGAGGGCGGTGCGAAAGTGGCTGCGGGCGGTGTCGTGGCGGCCCAGTTGCGCGGTGTACCAGCCCACCGCGTTGTATGCGTGGGCTTGGCACAGCGAGACGTCGAGGTTGAGGAAGAGGTGCAGTGCCCGGGTGGCGTGGTGCAGGGCCTTGCGGGGGTGGCACCGCCCCAGGATCCTGGCGAAAGTCTGGTGGGCATGGGCCTGCTCGTAGGGACTGTGATGTTCTTCGGCGTGGTTGATGGCGTGAAGCAGGTGCTCGGTCGCCTCCTCGTGCAGTCCGACATCAGCGCAGACGCGGCCCAGTTTTCGGTGGGCGAGGATGCGGGCGACGGGGTTGGGCAGGTGTGCGGCGGCATGTGCGGCGGCCCGCCACATGGTGAGGCGATCGTGGCGGTGGCCGCGTCGGTGGTAGAAGGTCTCCGAGGACAGGGCCAACCACCACACGGCGCGGTGGTGATGCAGGAGGATCGCGGCGCGCTGGGCGGCGAGAAGGCAGGCGCGTTCGGAGTCGAACCAGGCCGTTGCCGACGCGGCGTCGGGCAGCGGATGGGTGTGCACGCCCGGGGCGGGAGGAGCCGGCCCGACGGGCCCGCGGTGCACGTCCAGCAGCACGTCCGCGGTGTGAGCGGTGTGGGTGTAGAAGTCGATCACGCGTCGCATCGCCGCGTCCCGCACGTCCTCGCGCAGTTCCCGTGCGGTGTCGGTGGCCCAGGCGCGGACCAGGTCGTGCATCCGGTACCGGCCGCGCGTGTCGCGGTCGAGCAGCGACGCCTGTGTCAGTGCCCGCAGCACCGATCGGGCGGCGGCGGGTGGCAGACCGGTCAGGTTGGCGGCGGCGGGCAGGTCGATGTCCGGACCGGGTGCGATGGCCAGCAGCGCGAACGCGGTGGCCTGCTCCGAGGTGAGGGCGCGGAGCGACCAGGACAACACGGCCGGCAGGCTGGCCGACGGGTCGTCGTCCAGCGCGGCCGGCCCTGACTCCCGCAGCTCGGCGACCGCGACGGACAGCTGCACCTGCGAGCGGGCGGCGACCACGCTCAAGGCCAGCGGAACCCCGCCGCACAGGCCGATCAGCTCGTCGACCGCCCCGCCTTGGGCGTCGACGTTGGCCGCGCCGAGCCGGGCGGCCAACAGGTCGCGTGCCTCGCCGTCGGACAGCGCGTCCACGGACAGCCGATGGGCACCATGGCCGGTGACCAGGCCCGCCAGCCGGTTGCGGCTGGTCACGACGACCGCGCACCCCTCGCCTCCGGGCAGAAGCGGGACCACATGGTCGGTGTCGGCGGCGTTGTCCAGCACCACGAGCATGCGCTTGTTCGCGGTCAGGCTGCGGAACAGCGCGGAGCGGGCTTGCACGTCGGGAGGGATCGACGATGGCTCGACGCCCAGGGCGGCGAGGAAACCCAGGAGCGCCGCATCCGGCGCAGTCGGCGCGCCGCGCGGGCCGAAGCCGTGCAGGTCCACGAAGAGTTGACCATCGGTGAACCGGTCGAGGTGGCGGTGCGCCCACCGCAGGGCCAGCCAGGTCTTGCCGAAGCCGCCCGCCCCCGTGATGGCCGAGATCACCATCGTGCCGCTCGGACTCACGGCGTCCAGGAGTTCGTCCAGGCGGCGTAGCTGGTCATGACGGCCGACGAACGACGTCGGAGCGGCGTGCAACTGGCGGGGCGCTACCGGTCTTGCTGTCGTACCCGAGGGCGTTCCGGCGGGGGCGACGTCGGCTGTCAGTACCTGCCGGTGGGCGTCCTGGAGGGCGGCGCCGGGTTCAATGCCCAACTCTTCGATCAACCGCGTGCGGACCTGTAGGTAGTGTTCCAAAGCGTCGTAGGTGCGTCCGGCCCGGTGCAGGGCCAGCACGTACTGGGCCGCGACCCGCTCGTCCAGCGGGTGCTGTGCGGTCCTCGCGGCCAGCGATGCCACCAGTTCTCCGTCTGCTCCGGTGCGCAGCAAGGCGTCGGTCAGGTCGTGTTGCGCGGCCAGCCGTTCCTGCCCGAGCCGCTCGCGTTCGGCCTGCACCCACTCGCCGTCCACACCGGTCAGCGCCTCCCCCCGCCACAGCTCCAACGCTTCGGTCAACATCGGTGCCACAGGGGCGCCATCGTCGCGGGCACGGGTACGCAGGTCGCGGAATCGGTGCAGGTCCACAACCGGCTCGGGAGCGTCGATGATCAAGACGTAGCCGCCCGACCGGCGCACGATGGACACGCCGTCCGCGCAGGCCAACGCGCGCCGCAACCGCGAGATGTAGCCGTGCAGCGTCGCCCGCGCCCGCGGCGCCACATCAGACCCCCAGACGCGCTCCGCCAGTCGGTCCACCAGCACCACGCGGCCCGCGTCGACCGCCAACGCCGCCAGCACGCACCGCTGCCTCGGCGTCCCCAAGTCCACCGGACGCCCACCGACCTCGGCGCCCACCTCTCCCAGCAGACGCAGCACCACAGCCCGCACAGCCACCACCCCCGTTCGCGGCCTCCCCCGGCACAACAGGCATAGCGGTTCACGCACCCGCCACCTGGAACCCCATGAGTGATTACCACGAACGGATCGAAACGTCAGCCCCACGGCGGCTCGCACCACGTTGCGTGACCTGCCGTCGGGGATCTCCGGACCCGCAATCTTGGGTTCGCGGGCGTCGGCTTGGTTCACCCGGCCGCTCCCCAACAGTGCGAAATCGGTTCAGTGATCTTGAACAGCAGCTTGCGCACGGCCGTGCAGAGAACCTGCAAGCGATTCACACGGCCGAACCTCCACGATCGGGCTCGACAAGAGCCACACCGAGAGGGAAAAATCATGATCGGAACTCGCATTCGCGCAGTACGTACGCTCACGCTCGCCGTGGCAGCCGCTTCGGTGCTCGGCACGCTTGCGGCGGCCCCGGCGACGGCCGGGACAACCGCGCAGGTCGCGAACTGCAACGGCCACACGGTTGTCAGCGCGAACCACGTCACGACCAACTCGGGGTCCCAGCTAGGCGCAGTGCAGCTGTGCCGCAACGGCGATTCTTACTTCGCCATGTACATCAACTACGGTCCCCTTCCGACCGGGCGGACTGCGAACGCCTGGCTGTACCGCTACCTCGACGGGGAACCTGCCGGCCAGTGGAACTGCGACAGCCCCGGCGGGAACGGCCACGTGGCTCCGGGCCAGACGTGGTGCGTGACTCCGCAGATCCTCGCGCCCAGTTCCCGAGTCACGTTCGTCGCGAAGGGAACCGTGTACAGCGGTGGGGTGGCGATCGCGGAGGGTTGGACGAGGGAGTGCAATAAGTACATCTGCTACTAGCGCCTGTGAACCGCGTGCCGGGGCGGTCCCCAGCCTGCCGGAACACGGGTCGTGTGGAGGCGGCGCGGACGCCGGGACACGAAAGCGGCGGCACCCTCGGGTGCCGCCGCTTGTGCGAGGGTACGTGCTGTCATTCGCAGGCCACGCTGTCCGGGCCAGTCCGCCGGAAGAAGGCGTGACCGGACCGGTCGCGCATCCTGGTGGCGGCCCGTCGACGGTGCGGCGATCTGACGGGGCGACAGGCCCGACATACGCCTCGGTCGTTAACCACTCGCTGAAGTCGGACCCGGCAAACCGTTCGACGCGACACCATCCACACGGACCCCCTGTCCCTGCCGGTGTTCGGATTGGCGGCCATGCCCGGGTTTGAACTGGTCCCGCTTCACCACGCCGACGGCAAACTCGGCGTCACGACCGTCAGCAAATCAGCTACCCGCCCAGACCCTCTTGCCGACCACCTCGACTACCTTCCAGTCAGAGCGACTGGCGTCGTCACTGACACCGACCACGGCCACCTTCACGTCCTCGGCGTCTACGTGTCTCCCCGCGATGCCTCGCTGGACAAGACCGGACGCAAGAAACGCTGGCTCGCCTACTTCCAGACCGGCCTTGACGCCATCCGCACCGACACCTGTGCGGTGCCGGAAGTTGAGTCTGTCAATCGTTCGGTTCTGTCGCTAGTTGCGTGATCAACGATCCGAGCTGAGTAGGCGAGATGCCACGAATATTGCTACTGGTTGACCAGGATTCGCTTGCGCAGCAGGGTTAAGCTTGCCCGTCCGTAGGGCTGACGCTCGTGCAGCTTGATCTTGTTGACGAGTCCCCACCATGGTTCCGGACGTAACGCACTGTTGTCACCTGCCTGCCTGCGCTCGCGCCTCTCGCGATTCCCGGTGACGATGAATACCTGTCGGTGCTGGAGGTGGTCGGGGTGGGACGCGCTGCCGCTGTTCCGGCTGACCAGCCGATCATCGCCCCGATGCTCGCCACCCCCGGCGAACCGCCTACAGGCCCTGGGTGGGCGGTCGAGTTCAAGTGGGACGGCTACCGCGGCGTGGCGTATTGCCAGGGGGGCCGGGTGCGCGTGCTCAGCCGCAACCAGGTGGAGTTGATCGACCGGTTCCCGGAGCTGCGGATCCTGCCGGAATTGCTGCACGGGCGCACTGTGGTGCTCGACGGCGAGATCGTCGCCCTCGGTCCCGACCAGCGCCCCGACTTCGGGCTCCTGCAGCGACGCACTCGCAGCACCGTCGGTGCCCTGGCGTTGCGCGTCGCACCGGTCGCCTACTACGTGTTCGATCTCCTGGTCCTCGATGGCCGATCGACACAGCACCTGCCGTATCGCGAGCGGCGGGCGATGCTCACCGCGCTGCAGCTGCCCGGTGATCACCCGGTCCAGGTCCCGCCGAGCTTCCCCGACACCGATCCCGCGACGATCCTTCACGTCGCCGAGCAGCACGGTCTCGAAGGCATCGTCAGCAAACGCGCTGCCTCCCGCTACGAGTCGGGCCGACGGTCTCCAGCATGGATCAAGACGCCTCTGCGTCGGTCCCACGAGGTTGTCGTCGGTGGGTGGAAGCCGGGTCAGGGGCGGCGCTCGGGCACGGTCGGGTCGCTGTTGCTGGGTGCGTACGACGAGACCGGCTTGGCCTACGTCGGACACGTCGGCACCGGCTTCACCGGCAAAGCCTTGGTCGACATGCAGCGGCGGCTGGAGCGGCTTCGGCGCTCCACCAGCCCGTTCGGGACGCCGGTCCCGCGCGAGTTCGCCCGTGACGCGCGGTGGGTCGAGCCGGTGCTGGTCGGCGAGGTCGAGTTCCGCCATTGGACCACCGATCACCGGCTCCGCCACCCGTCCTGGCGCGGTCTCCGGGACGACCTCGGCCCGACGGACGTCCACCACCCCGGCCGCTGACAGGTCGGCCGTGGACTCGGTGGTCGCGGTGGTGTGATTCGTCTTGACGTGGAATCGAACACTCGTGCGATGATCGTTGGAGCGGTTCTTCCCCGACCGCGGCGTGCTGCTTGTGAGGTGCAGCGGTTGTCGGTGATCGAGGGGTGGTCGCGTGGAGCGGCGCGAGTACGAGCGGGTGGTAGACCGGTTCCGGCGTCTGGTGGCGCCCTTGCCGGTCTGGCGCGTCGAGGAGCACGACGGCAAGCCGATGCTGGTCGACGCGCTCTACGGGGGTGGTGTGCTGCTGCGGGTGGACAGCCGCTGGGACACCTACCTGATCCGGTACTTCGAGGCTGTGGACAAGGATCGTCTGCTCGCACTCGTTGCGCTGTTGGAGGTCGTGCCACCGGACGGACCGGCGCACCGGGCCGCTGTTGCGTTCCTGACCTCCCTCCGGCTCGGTGACGAACCCGGACCCGGACCTGAGCCCTGGTCCCGACGGTCGTAGGTCGGTCACCCCGTGGGCCGTCAGCCGGTGAGGAGGAGCGGGGTGGTGGGGAGGTGGCCGTCGAGGACTTCGCGCAGTAGGTGGGGAAGTCGGGCCGGGAGTCTTCCTGATCAAGGGTACAAAGCATCCCGGTGTAGTTCCGATCAACCCACAGGCGATCAACTGATGAACAGCAGCGTCGAACGCGAGAACCTGACCGTAATTTTCCTCGTGCAGGCATTACTGGTCAACGTGTCGAAGAACCTGCTCGGCGTAGCGGCAGAGGTTTCAGAAAGTGTTGTCCGAGTACACTTCGCCGTCGCTGTGCTGGACGAGCAGATGGTGGAGGACCTGCAGGATGTGCTCTTTGAACTGGAGGCGCAGCACTACGCGTTCCCGAACGCGCAGCCGCCGATCATCGAGCAGCAGGTCCATGTCGGTCCGGTCGACCAGGACTGGCCGGGTCGGGGGCACCGGATGGTCTACTTCGCGAAAGCGGAGGAATGACCCCGGCCAAGGGCGACTGTCCGCCGAGTTGACGCGCCCGCGCCGACTTCGTCGTCAACCGATGCCGGAGCGACGCACCACACCGGTGCCGTCCATCCGAGTGCGGCAGCTGCCCGTGGTGGTTGACGTAGAACGGCGTGACGATGGTGAGGTGGGTGCTGCCGGAAGCCGGGGCGATTCTTGTTGCCGATGTGGAACACCATCTGCTCCGGATCGGGGGAGAGGCGGCACAGGGGAGTCGCCCGGACCGTCGGGAGAGACCTCGACGAAAAATGGCGTCCGAAGCGTTCGTGGTGGCACACGAATTGAGCCACATATTGTTAGGACATGTCGGCAGCGGTGAAACCGCCGAAATAGCCCAAGAGCGAGTAGATCAGCACTGGCCAGCTAACGATTACGGCTTCTCGAACCAGTCCCAGAGGGAGGAAGCGACTGCAGACCTTTTCGGCTTCCACGAGATCATGGTCACCACCTTCACGACAGGGTTGACCATGCGCAAGTTGATTCCGCTCGCCGAGAAAGACCGACTTTTCATCGCAATACTGACCCAGTGCCTCGAAGGTGCCGCCATCGCCACGTTGGGCATCAGTTTGGTAAGCAGTCTAGGTGGCATGGCGACAGGGACCGGGACGCATCCCAGGGTTCCGGCAAAGTCGTTTGTGCTGTTCAGGCTCTGAATGTGGGCGGGCACGGCGCTCCGGAGTGATCATGTGAGTGTCTAAGTCGCATGATCTGGGGAGTGCCGTGCCCGCCTTGTCATCCTGCCCGATGCCCGGTGTCGTCGATCGGTTGGCCTCGGTGCCGGCCGGGCAGGTCGCCGACCTGCGGGTCTTTCTGGACCGGGTGCCGGACCCGCGCAGGCGTCGGGGTGTGCGGCATTCGTTGACCTCGATCCTGTCGGTGGCCGCGGCGGCGGTGGCGGCGGGTGCGCGGTCGTTCGCGGCGATCGGGGAATGGGCCGTGGACGCGCCGCAGCGGTTGTTGGAACGGCTCGGGGTCCGGTTCGTCCCGTGGTGCGACCGGTTCGTCGCGCCGGGGGAATCCACGGTACGACGGGTGTTGTCGTTGGTGGACGGCGACGCGTTGGACGCGGCGATCGGTGCCTGGTCGGCCTCGCGGATCTCCGGTCGGGACGCGGGCGAGGCGTTGTCGGCGGTGGCGGTGGACGGCAAGTCGGTGGCCGGAACGTTCGGTCGGGCCGGCGGCAGCGGGGTGCACCTGCTGGCGGCGTTACGTCATGACGACGGGATCGTGGCCGGTCAGCGGCGGGTCCCGGCCGGCGGTGAGTTGGCCGGGTTCGCGCCGCTGCTCGACACCGTCGACCTGGCGGGGGTGGTGGTGACCGCCGACGCGCTGCACACCCAGCGCGACCACGCCCGCTACCTGCACGCCCGCGGGGCGCACTACGTGTTCACCGTCAAGACCGGCTGGCCGAGGGTCTACACCCAACTCGATTCACTGCCCTGGAACGACATGCCCTGCCTGGTCTTCGCCGACCGAGGACACGGCCGCACCGAACTGCGCACCGTCCGGGTCGCCCCGCTCGGAAAGCACGGCTTCGGCGACGTCGACTTCCCCCACGCCGCCACCGCGTTCCTCGTCGAGCGCTACCGGACCTGCCACGCCACCGGCCGGCGCGGCGCCTTCGCCGCGCTCGGGGTCAGCAGCCTGACCGGCGAACACGCCCACCCCGCCCGCATCGCCGACCTGCTGCGGGGCCACTGGCGGATCGAGAACCGGCTGCACTGGGTCCGCGACGTCACCTACGGCGAGGACGCCTCCCGCGTCCGCACCGGAAACGCCCCCAGGGCGATGGCCTCCCTGCGCAACCTCGCCATCAACGCCCTACGACACACCGGCCACACCAACATCGCCGCCGGGTTGCGAACCATGTCCCGCAACCCGGCACGACCACTACAACTACTCGGAATCAACACCTGAACAGCACAAACGACTTTGCCGGAACCCTGGCCGGGGCGGGCAGGCTACGTCGTGCCACCTGGGTGAAAAACCGGTGTAAGTAGGTGGTCTTGCCGCTACCGCACTCGGCGCGGAGCACCACGCGGGACCGGTCGGCGATCGCCTGTTCGATCCGAGTGTCGCCTGCCGCACCCGCGCCGTAGATCAGTGCGGGCAGGCTGAGGTACGCGCGTTCGAGAGGGTACCGACGGCTGGTCGCGCTCAGATGCTCGCTGGTCAGGTCGACGTTGTCCCATACACGTGTCACATACCGCCGGTAGATCTCGGAGAAGGCGGCATCGCGCTCGTCGTCCGCGTCGGCCAGCGCGCGGCGCGGGGCTATCCGGATCTGCTTCTCGATCGTCGTCAACCGGGCGAGGATCTCAGGGGCCGCGACCGAGGCCAGCGACGGTAACGTGCGGACAATCTCCACCAGGTCGGTGCATGCTTCGCGGAGAAGCAGGTCGTAGAGCGCGCTCTCGTCGGTCCCGAAGGCCAAGCTCCGGTGGTAGTCGGCGGTGGCCGCCCGAACCGCGCGCTCGACGGCAGGCGGCGCAAAGTCGGCGTCGAGTACCAGACCCGAACCGGGCGGTGCGTTCTCAAAAGTCTCCTTCACGGCCTCGACCACAACGGCGCGCTGGTCCTCGGTCAGGCCGCGGAACTCGTGCCCGTAGAGTTCCAGTACCTTCTCCGCGAGCTTGTCCGCGCGCTCCTCCAACTGCCGGCGGGCCTTTCGGTGAGCCAGGCCGTCAACGCCCCGCTGTCCCAGGACCGCGCTCACCGCGCCGGACATCTCACCGGCCAGCTTGTTCCCGGTTACCGCCTCGCAAGCGCTCTTGACGACGACCTCGCCGAGCTTGACCACGATCGCTCCGAGCACGCTCACGCAGCAATCTCCTTCGCCGTGGTCGGGAAGAGTATCGCGGTGAATGCGGCGCTGTTACAGGTCGGTCGGAACCAGGGCACTCCGGTCGACGTGTTCGCCTCCGCCGCGCCAGCGAACATCAAGCAACCCTGACGAACTGCGGGGCGCCGACCTGAAACGCGAGGTCAATGCCGACCGCGCCCACAACCTCGATCGGCTCGCCCACGAAACCCGGCGCAGGATCGACGCCCGCCGTGTGCGGGATTCCGCCAGACGGTCGAGGGGCTATCCGCCAGCCGGGCCGGGTCGACCATCTCCACCGGCAGGTCGGCCGGACGGGCGAGCAGCGCGGCGGTGAGTCGGTTGTCCGGCGTCGTCGTGGACGACTTGGCCGGGAGCGCCTCCGCACCACGGCCGTCCACCCCTCCACGCCGAGTGCTCGGGGTCGGCGCAAGACCCCGATGCGCTCCACGATCACCGACCACCTGGGCATACCTTTGCGATCCTGCCCGGCCTCAGCGCCCGATTGACCAGGTACACCTCGAGCGGATCACTGACGCACACATGCCCGGACAGCCCGCACAAAGCATTCGTGCGGGCCTTGACGCAAGGGAGCCTCTGCCAACATCCCGCAGCATCCGACCACCGGTACCCGCCCCAGACGATCGCGCTCCAGCAGCTGCTGTTCGAAGTCCAGAGGTCCGAACTTCTGCTCTGCTGCGGTCAAGGCAACGGCCGCGTGGTCGTAGAGCGTCCTGGACTCGGCGAACATCGCGGCATCGCTCGGGCCACGCCGCGAGGCATGCATGGCCTCGGCAGGGTCGTTGCGCCAGACCTCGATCACCAACCCTACCGCGGACAACACCCGTGCGCTGTTGAACGACCTGAAAGATCACACTCCTCAGTCATCGTCCGGCACACCGTCAACGCCGCGATCGGTTGCGAGTCAGACTGAGACCATGCTTCTTCGCTGGCCCGTAGCCGCGACGCGAGAACTGATCACAGTCCAAAAAGGATCCGCGTCAGTTTTCCTGGAATATCCGGAAGTTGGCCCGCTTGCATGGGCGGGATATTCGCGTCGCATCGGAGGTGGGCTGTGGCCCACCTGGACAGTGGGCGGAAGTTGTTGCATAGACTTGGGTTATGCGGCACCGTGGCGGTGCCCGAGATGGGCTGAAGTCCACTTTTGGGGGTTCAAAAGCCCTCTGAAGGTCTCCTCCATGCGGACGCCCAACGCCCGGACGACCTGCGGCTGGAGGCGCTGAGGCAGGTCCGCCGAGGGCACGCTTCTGATTGCCGAGTTCGCCTGCCGTGTGAACCCAATGCCGGTGCTGGACTGGGTGATCAAAAACGAGAGCGAGTACCGGGAGAAGACCAAACGAGGGTCGGATCCCGAGTGGGAGTACCGCTGGTACCTCGAACACGGCCGCCCTCGGCACGAACTTCTTCGCGGCTGGTGCGGCCATCGTGCGGTGACCATGCAGGAACGGCTTGCCGCGGCCGAAGCAGAGGTACAGCGTCTGGACGTGCTCGTCGCCCGCCTCGTGGACCAGCTCAAGGGCAAAGGCCACAGCATCTTCGCCGACGTCATCGAGCGAGTACACGAGGAAGAACGCATCACGCCCGCCAACTACCGTCCGGTAGTCGACCGCCCGCTGAAGCCGTCGGAGATACCCGTCCGGTACGTACGCGCTCCACGACGCTGGGGCCATTAGCGGTCGTCACGTCATGAATGCTCGCAGGTCGCTGTCCGTCGGTTCGGGTAGGGCACGAGGCGGGACGCGTCGTACGGAACGGATCCAACGCGTCCGCGACCGCCTCGATCCGCTCGACCCACTCGAGCGTCTGGACACGACCTTCGACAGAGTGCTCCTCCGCCCGTCGGCGAACCTCCGCCGCATAGGTACGTATCTTGTTCGCTTCGGCCCAACGGCCGGCCTGACCGCGGGCTTCCTCATCGATCTGGTGCTCTCGGTACGCGACCAGCGGGGTCTGCCAACCGGCCCGCGATCGACGCCGGTGACCAGCCCGCCCGTAGCAGTCTGACCACCCGTCTCAGAACCGGGTTCCGGTCCACCGCGAGTGGCTTCGGCCTCGACCGGGCCGTCCCCGCGGCCCCGTCGGCGGTGACCGCCCGATAGCCGTCCCTGCCGCCGTGACGGTTCACCTCGCGGGACACGATCGAGGCATCACGGCCGATCCGGGCAGCGATCTCCTTGTAGCGCAACGACTCGGCCACTCCACGGGAGATCTCCTCCCGATCGACCAAGGTCAACATCCGACGCACGGTGGGCAATCCTTTCCCATCGAACACCAAGATCAGATGCTACGACCGTCTGAACCTGGCACGGTCATTGCATGCGCCGCTGCCGCTACCGAGGACAGAGCAAAACCCGCCTACAGCATGTACTCACCGCCATAGCGGTCAACATCGAACGCCTCAGCCGTCAATCTCCCGGCACAAGCGCGCCCCCAAGACCACCGACGGCCTTCCAGGACTACCTCGATCAGCAGGACATCCCGCGCCTGCGTTCCTGGCGAGCCGCCCGCTGACACAGCAGCGATCAAGATCACCGACAGAGTCAAGCTGAACATCCTCCGACGCGGTGTCTCGGTGATCATCGCAGGGTGCTGTGCAGCGCGTCTGCCAGCGGATTCCACAGCCGTGCAAGTTTTTCGTCCCACGTCCGTGGACAGAATGGCCCCGCACCGCCGGTGCGTTCCGCGGAATCGATCCGGCAGTGCACCCGACCACCCTGGGGAGGAGGTGAGCAGTCGTGAAGAAGTACCGCAAGCCGGTCGCCAAGAAGGTCACCTTCGGTGTGATCCTCGGTCTCACGCCCTGACCCGAGTGATCCGGGGTGTCACCGCACCCGAGGTGGCACCCCGCTCGGGGCGGTCTCTTGGTCACGGTAACTCTGGGAGAGGGCGACCCAATGTGCGGTCTTGCAGGTATTGCGCGTGTCGACGGGACTGCGCTGGACGCCGGGGCGGACGGCTTGCTGCGCCGGATGTCCCAGGCGGTGGCCCATCGCGGCCCTGACGACGTCGAGGTGCTGCGCTCGGGCCCGGTCGGCCTGGCGTTCACGCGGCTCTCGCTGGTCGACGTGGTGGGCGGCGGGCAGCCGCTGCACAGCCGGGACGGCTCACTCGTCCTCATCGCCAACGGCGAGGTCTACAACCACCGCGAGCTGGCCGCGACGCTGCCGGCCGACGAACGGCCGCGGACCGGGTCGGACTGCGAGGTCCTGCTCGGGCTCTACCGCCGCGACGGCCTGCGCTTCCTCGATGACGTGCGCGGCATGTTCGCCTTCGTGCTGTGGGACCGGCGCGAGAACAAGCTGCTGTTCGGCCGCGACCGCTTCGGTGTGAAGCCGCTTTTCTACCACCTTAACCGTGAACGCGTCGTCTTCGGCTCCGAGATGAAGGCCCTGTTCTGCGACCAGGACTGCCCCCGTGAGCTGGACTGGCAGGCCGCGATCACCGACCAGGCGCTCACCAAGCAGCCCGCCTTCGCGACCGCCCCGGTCAACACCTGGTTCCGGGACGTCGAACTCGTGGAAGCCGCGACGATCGTCACCCTCGACCTGCGCGACGGCCGCACGTCGACCCACCGCTACTGGAGCCTGCCGGACTTCTCCGGCGGCCTGGACCTGTCCGAGGCGGAGTTCGTCGACGCCTACCGCGAGCTGCTGACCTCGGCCGTGGACGACTGCGGCATGGCCGACGTCGAGATCGGCCTGTTCCTCAGCGGCGGCATCGACTCGGCGTCGGTGGCGGCGCTGACCGGCCACGACACGCCGCTGCGCACGTTCACCGCCCTCAACGGCAGCACGCTGGCCAACGGTGACGCCGAGCACGGCCACCGCATCGCCGCGATGCTGGGCCTGCCCAACCACCAGGTGGTCCACGACACCGCCGCGACGCCCACCGCGGAGGAGTGGAAGCGGCTGGTGTGGCTGCTCGAATCGCCGGTGTGCGGACCGGAGATCTACTACAAGCACGAGATGTACCGGTACGTGCGGCTCGCGCACCCGTCGGTGAAGGCCATGCTGCTCGGGGCGGGCAGCGACGAGTTCAACGGCGGCTACTCGGTGACCGTCGCGAACGGCGGCGACTGGCAGGACTACGTGGCCGGCCTGCGGAGCATGGCCCGGCGTCCCGCGCAGGCCGCGAACCCGCACCTGGCACCGTGGTGGGAGCACTCGGAGTTCCCGCTGCTGCGCGAGGACGTGCTGTGGGTGGGCGCGGAACGGGGCGACCCCCACGCCCGGTTCTTCGCCTGGAAGTACCGCGACGTGCTCCAGTACAACTGCTGGCACGAGGACCGCACCGCGGCCGGCAACGGGATCGAGTCGCGGGTGCCGTTCCTGGACCACCGCTTGGTCGAACTGGTCGCGGGTATCCCCGACCGGTTGCGTGAACCGCTGCTGTGGAACAAGAACATACTCCGCCGGGCGATGCGCGGCGTGCTGCCGGACGAGGTCGTCGACCGGCCGAAGATCCCGTTCTTCTACGGCGACGGCGTCGCCTACACCTACCGGACGTTCGCCCGGATGGTGAACGCCGACGACGGCGCACTGCTGGAGGAGGCGCTGTCCGGTCCCCGGGCGAAGGAGTTCATCGACCACGACAACGCCCGCGCGCTGGCGGCGAGCCTGGAGCAGGACCCTTCCTCGGGGCACGTCGAGTTCCTCCTGCACATCCTCAACCTGGGCCTGCTGGAGCAGTTCGCCGCCGCGCCGCCCTCGCCGCCGTCGATCGGCCGGGCCACCACGCCGCCGGTCGCGATCGAGGTGACCGACTGGGACGCCGAGGCCGAGTCGATCGAACGGGTCACGCTGTGCCGCCCAGAGGTGTCGCGGGACGCCGTCGTCCGGCTCGTGGACGAGGTCCTGCTGCTGCACGGCCCGACCGAGCCGGACGTCTGGTACGTCCTGGTCGACGGAGCCGTCGAGTACGTCGTGGACGCCGAGGAGAGCCCCGACTGGGCCCGGTTCCTGACCGCGCTCGCCGAGGCGGACGAGCCGCGGACGGCCGGGCAGGTCGCGGACGCCGCGGGCGCGCAGTGGTCCGCCCTGACGTCGTCGCTGGGTGACGCGGTGGAGTTCGGCCTGGTCGAAGTCGGGGGCGAGGTCGACGGATGACGAGGCCGACGTTCGACCGGACCGCGTGCCGGGTGCCGCCGGACCGGTTGCTGGCCGCGACGTGCGTCCTCGCGTTCGCGGTGGCGCAGTGGCAGGTCGAATGGAGCCCGGTTCCCGGTGTGGCGCGGGCGATCGGCGTGCTGCTGGCCGTGGAGACGATCCTGCTGTGCCTACCCTGGAGCCTGCCGCGCGACGAGCGCGCCCCCGCCGGTTTCGTCGCGGAGTCGGCTGCGGGTCTGCTCGTCCCGGTCGGTGCGGTCGTCCTGCTGGCGGTGGCGGGCGCCCCGGAGCTGTTCGCGGGCGCAGACCTGTGGTGGTACCCGGTCGGCGCGGCGTTCGGCGTGGTCCTGGTCCTGCTGGGCGGGCTCGACGTGAGGGGACTGCTCGACGGCAGCCTGGCGTTCCTGCTCGGACCGACCCCGCGCCCGCACGGTGTGTCGCGCGCGGTGTGCTCGCTGGCCGGTCCGCCCGGTGAGGAGGCAGTGTTCCGGGGCGTCGTCCTGGTGGCGTCGGCCGGCGCGGCGCTGCCGCTGGCGATGATCGGCGCGGTCGCTTTCGTCGCACGCCACCGCGTGCAGCCGGGCGCGAACGGCCGTGCTACGTCGCGGGCGTTCCTGGTCGAGGTCGCCGCGGCGGTCGGCTTCCTCGCCATCACGGTCTGGTCCGGGTCGCTGTGGCCCGCGCTGCTCGGGCACCTGCTCAACAACCTGCCGGCGTTCCTGTTGCAGCTGCAACGGGCCGTTCCTGAAAGGACAGTCGCATGACCTCCACCGACCGGCAGACGCCGGTGTTCGCGGACGCCGTCGGCGAACTGGAGTCGCACGGACTGCTGCCCGAGGACTGCCTCGTGGTGTTCGTCGGCGGCTCGATGGCCCGCGGTTGGGACAACGAGACCAGCGACGTCGACCTGTACGTCGTGTCCGCCACCCCGTGGACCGGCCCGACCGGCCAGTCGATCTCGGTGCCGGTCACGCCGGAGGCAGTGGCCGTCGAGGCGTTCCGGGCGGGCGGGCGGCGGTGGGAGGCCAAGTACTGGGTGGACACCCAGGTCGACCAGATCCTCGCCAAGGTCGGGTGGGACGCCCTGGAGGACGGCCGGCTGCCGCCGTACCGGCTCGTCAAGGACGAAGTGCTGCTCCTCGAACGGATCTGCCACGGGGTCACCGTCTTCGGTCCGGAGTGGACGGAGCGACGGCGGGCCGAGGTCTGGGACTCCGCGTTGCGCGCCGTCCTGGTGGCCAGCGAGCTGGACCTCGCGGACTCGCGGGCCGAGGACGCGCTGGGCCAGCTGGCGGCCGGTGACCTGGACAGCGCCGTGCTGTCGGCGCGCATGGCGTTCGGGTTCACGGTGGAGGCCCTGCTGGCGTCGCTCGGCGAGTTCGGCTCGGGGGAGAAGTGGCGGGCCCGCCGCATGCGGGCCGCCAAGCCCGACGTGCTGCCGTACGACCTGTACTGGGAGCTGGAGACCATGCGCGGCCTCGACCCGACGGACGTGGGCGTCTGGGTGCGGCGAGTGGTGTCGGAGTGCAAGCGGATCACGCGTGAAGTGGATGTGTGACATGGAACAGCCGAGTGCGGACGCGGTGCCGTGCAACCGGATGGACGTCCGGGTGCGCAAGTTCAAGGGCAAAGTGCTGGTGGCGGCCGGGGAGCAGGCGTTCGAGCTGGAGGACACGGCGGCGTTCGTCTACCAGCAGGTGGACGACACGCGCACGGTGCGGGAGATCGGGGAACGCCTCGCGGCCGAGTACGACGTGGAGTTGGACGTCGCGCTCGCGGACACCGCCGAGCTGATCGCCGAACTCGTCCGGGCGCGGGCGCTCGACGTGCGCTGAGGTGGCGGCGATGGCAGTGGCCGCGGCGACGTTCCAGCGCTCGTGGAAGGTGACCGCGCGGGCCTACCCGTGGACGTACTTCACCTCGACCGTCGTCACCGGCGGGTTGACGGTGGCTTTGGCGTACCTGGCGTTCCACGCGATCGGCGGCGGCCGGGTCGAGGCCGGGTTCGCGGCGAAGGCGGGGTCGGCGGACTACGTCGGGTACGTGGCGGTCGGCGCGATCGCGTACACGTTCGCCGTCAGGCTGATCCTGTGGGTCGCCAAGGCGTTGATCGGGGAGGAACGCGAGGGCACGCTCACCGCCCTGGTCGTCACCCCCGCCCGCCGTTGGCCCTACCTCATCGGCTGCGCCGGGTTCTCCGCGCTCAGCACGCTGGTGGAGTCGGCCGCGGTGGGTGCGGTGGCGCTGTGGCTGGGCGTGCGGTTCCCGTCGGTGGACGCGGTGCTGATGGTCCTGGCCGGCGTGGTGTTCGCGGTGGCCGTGTTCGCCCTGTCGGTGCTGGTGGGCGGCGTGATGCTGTTCGCGGGGGAGGCGCACATCACGCAGAACACGCTGTTCGCGGCGCTGGCCCTGCTGGGCGGGTTCTCCTTCCCCCGCGACTACCTGCCCGCGGCGGTGCGGTGGCTGGGTGAACTGGTCCCCGTCACGCAGGCGCTCGACGGCGTGCGCGCGGTGCTCGCCGGCCGCACGGCATTCGCCGACCTGGCGGGGCCGCTCGGCACGAGCCTCGCGATCAGCGCGGTGTGCCTGGTGCTGGGCGCGGTGCTGCTGCCGCGTGCCGAACGACGAGCCATCGAAAGGGCGTTCTGAATCATGGACGGCATCGTCACCCGATCCCTGCGCAAGAGCTTCCCGGTCCGCGACCGGCTGTTCGGGCGCAGCCGGGAGCACGTCGCGGTCGACGGCCTCACGCTCACCGTCCCACCCGGCTCGGTGACCGGGCTGCTCGGCCTCAACGGAGCGGGCAAGACCACCACGATCAAGGTGCTGGCGACGTTGCTGCGGCCCACGTCCGGCACTGTCGCGGTCGACGGCCTCGACGTCGTGACGCAGGCCCGCGACGTGCGGCGGCGGATCAACCTCATCGCGGGCGGCGAGCGGATGGTGTATGCCCGGATGACCGGCCGGGAGAACCTGCGCTACTTCGGCCTGCTCTACGGCGTCCCGACGAAGGTGCTGCACCGGCGGGTCGACGAACTGCTGGACCTGGTGGGCCTGACCGACGCGGGCGACACCGTCGTGGAGCGGTACTCGCGGGGCATGACGCAGCGGCTGTCGATCGCCCGGGGACTGGTCAACGATCCCGCCTACCTGCTGCTCGACGAGCCCACGCTCGGGTTGGACGCGCCCGTCGCCCGTGACCTGCGCCGGGTCGTCGCATCCCTGGCGGCACAGGGCAAGGGCGTGCTGCTGACCTCGCACTACCTCACCGAGGTGGAGGAACTGTGCGCGAACGTCTACGTCATCGCCGGCGGACGTCACCTGGCTGAGGGCACCCCCGCCCAGCTCACCGCGGCGACCGGCGGCAACCGGACGGTGCGCGTCACCGTTGCCCGGCACTGCACCTCGCTGGCGGCGGCCGTCGCCGAGTTCGCGGACCGGCTGGGCGTCACCGCGACGTGCGAGCCGGACGAGGAAGGCGGCGTGGTGGTCAGCCTCGGCCACCCGGACGACGTCGCCGGACCGCTGGTGACGGCGATCGTCGCGGCGGGTGGTGCGGTGACCGGGCTGGAACTGGGTGAGCCGTCGCTGGAGGACGCGATCATCGCGCTGGCGGGCGGCGCACCGGAACCGGTGGTGGTCTGATGGCCGTGCTCGGCATCCTCCGGGCGGAGGCGCTCAAGCAGCGACGGCGGCTCGGCGGCAGCAAGCTGGTGTTCTTCTCGATGCTGCTGTGGCCGGCGCTGGAACTGGCCGGCGCCTTCTACACGGTGCGGCCGGTGATGACGGCCGCGGCGGCCGAGCGGTGGCCCGCCGCCGCCGACGAGCACCAGCTGTTCGCGTTCCTGGCCACCGGCGCGCTGGGGTTCACGTTCTTCTTCGCCCAGGTGCAGTCCGCGTGGCACTTCTCGTTCGAACGGCAGACCGGCACGATGGAACTGCTGTTCCTGTCGCCCGCGAACCGGCTGGTGCTGGTGATCGCGAACGGCGCGGGCGCGCTGGTGCAGAACACGTGGGTGTTCACCTGCTTCACCGCCGCCATGCTGACCGCGTTCGACGTGGTCCGGGTCGCGCACCCGGCGATGTTCCTGGTGGTGTTCCTGGCTTTGCTGCTCCCGGCGGTGGCGTGGGGCGCGCTGCTCAACTCGCTGTTGATCTTCTCGCGCGATTCGGCGTTCCTGTTCATTCTGTTCAGCGAGCCGATGGCGTTCGCTAGCGGGGTGCGGCTGCCGGTCTTCGCCCTGCCGACGTGGGTCGGCGCGATCGCGTCGCTGCTGCCGTTGACGGGGAGTCTGATCGTGGTGCGCGGCGCGTTGCTGGACGCCGACGGGCTCGGCGAACTCGCGCCGCACCTGGCGGGGCTCGGGGCATTGAGCGCGGTGCTGATCCTGCTGGCGGCCGTGGTGCTGCGCGTCGGCGAGCACCGCGCGCGGCGGACCGGGCGGCTGCGGCTGTTCTGACCGACGGGACCTGACGAAAAGGGGAAGCTGGGATGTGCGGTACGGCTGGGATGTTCGTCGGGTGCGCCGCGGTGTCGTTCTGCCCGCGCACGCTGCTCGCGCCGAAGCCGCCTGCGGTGGAAGGCGACGAGTACCGCAGTCCGTTCGGCTCCTGGCACGAGCGGTCGAGCGTCCGCGTCGCGCCGCGGCGGGTGCTGGGCGAGGGCGACGAGGCGCGGCATTTCTTCTCCCCGGACATGGTGCCGGTCGCCCGTCACCCGCTGGTGCGGCGGTTGCCGCCCGGTGTGTTCCGGGAGGTGCTGGTGCAGCACCTGTACCGCTACCTCGACTTCACCGCGAAGCTCGAATACCTGGTGGTGAACCGGACCGTCGCGGGCATCGCGCACGGCTCGGTCGGCGTGGAGCTGCCGGAGGAGATGAGGTTCGACGCGCTCAAGATCTACTGCGACGAGGCGTACCACGCGCTGTTCTCGGCCGACCTGGCCCGGCAGGCGCGGGACCTGTCGGGGGTGGCGCCGGTGCTGCCCGCCGAGCCGTTCTTCCTGCGCCGGCTGCGGGAGATCCAGGAGGCGTCGCCGCCGGAGTTCCGACCGTTGGTCGAGCTGGTGTTCGTGATCGTGTCGGAGACGTTGATCTCGGCGACGCTGGCCGACGTGCCGGTGGACGAGGCCGTGGTGCCCGCCGTCCGCGAGGTCATCCGGGACCACGCCGTGGACGAGGGTAGGCACCACGCGTATTTCGCCGCGTTCCTCCGGATCATGTGGGGCCAGTTGGACGAGCGGGCGCGCGACTTCACCGCGCGGGTCGCGCCGTCGCTGATCGACGCGTTCCTGCGGCCGGACTTCGACGCGGTGCGTGCGGAGGTGCGCGGGTACGGGCTCAGCGCGGACGAGGCAGAGCAGGTCGTCGCCGAGGTGTACCCGGACGAGGTGGTGCGCGAGTTCTCCCGGACGACGGCGCAGCAGACGGTCCGGTACTTCCACGCGCTCGGCGTGCTGGGCCGGCCGGGGGCGGGCGAGGAGTTCGCCAGGCTGGGGCTCGTCGAGGACGCGGTGTGAAGAATTTTTCGGGGACGCCGGGATTTCACTGTGGATTTCCGTAATTGCTTCCGGACTGCTGTCGGGAATCACGAACGGGGGCCTGTGTGGTCACGAGGTGATCATGCGCGACTATGCGGTCTCGTCCGTCCCGGTACCGACACTGACCTGGTAAGACCAATCCCCGGCCGCGCTCGGTGACGTTCTTGTGGCCCTTCTGGCGCAACGGTTGTGCCAATGGTGTGAATCCCTGCGTCCGTTCCGCTGAGTGCGCCGCCCTTGACAGCGTAATCACGCTGGGGCGGAGGTAGCATCCGAAACCTGGGGGTGGAGTTCGGTGGACTTGCGCTTACTGGGGGAAGTGTCGCTATCGGTCGACGGTCGCGCGGTGGATCTCGGATCGGCGCGTCAGCGGTGCGTGCTCGCGGCGTTGGCGGTCGACGTCGGACGCGTGGTGTCCACCGACCGGATGATCGAGCGGATCTGGGGCAACGGGCCGCCGTTGCGGGTGCGGGCCACGCTCCTGACGTACCTGTCCCGGTTGCGCCGGGTGCTCGCGGACGTGGACGGGATCGACATCGTTCGGCGGTCCGGCGGGTACCTGCTCAACGTCGCCCCGGCGGACGTGGACCTGCACGTGTTCCGCGGCCTCTGCGCCCGTGCGCGAGGGGTGGAGGACGCGGAGGCGGTGGAGCTGCTGCACGAGGCGTCGCGGTTGTGGCGCGGTGAGGCGTTCACGGGGCTGGGCGGTGACTGGGCGCTGGCCGAGCGGGACCGGCTACACCAGGACCGGGTGAACGCCGAGAGCGACCTCGCCGACGCGCTGCTGCGGCTGGGCCACGGCGAGGACCTGGTGCCGGAGTTGTTCGCCCGTGCCGCCGCGAATCCCGTGGACGAACGCGTGGCGCGGCAGTACATGCTGGCCCTGCACCGCGCCGGACGGCCCGCTGACGCGTTGGAGCACTACCGGCAGTTCCGCGTTCGGCTGGTGGAGAACCTGGGCGCCGATCCCGGCGCGCCGCTCCAGCACCTGCACCTGCGTATCCTCGACGCCGACCCCAGCCTGTCCGAGCCCGCGCCGCCGCCGACGACCGTCGAGGCGACGACACCGGTGCCACGCCAGCTGCCGCCCGCGCCGCCACACTTCACCGGCCGGTGCGCGGAGCTCGCCGCTCTCGACGCGAGCGCGCTGCACGGCGTTCGTCGCACGGTGGGGATCACGGCGATCACGGGTGCGGCCGGCATGGGCAAGACGTGGCTAGCGCTGCACTGGGCGCACCACAATGCGGACCGGTTCCCGGACGGCCAGCTGTACGTCGACTTCGGACGTGGCGGCAGGCGGATGAGCCCGGACGTGGCGGTGCGGGGGTTCCTGGACGCGCTCGGCGTCGCGCCCGGCGCGATCCCGCCGGACCCGCAGGCCCGGATCGGGTTGTACCGGAGCCTGGTGGCGGACAAGCGGTTGCTGGTGGTGGCGGACAACGTGCGCAGCGCCGACCAGGTCGCGGCGCTTCTGCCGGGCAGTCCGACGTGCATGGTGGTGGTGACGAGCCGGGACGGGCTGATCGAGCTGTTCACCCGGCACGGCGGTCACGCGCTCCCGGTGGACCGCCTGACCCGGCTGGAAGCCCGTGAAATCCTGACCACCAGACTGGGCCGAACCCGACTGCTGGCGGAACCGGAAGCAGTGGAAGACCTCCTGTCCCGCTGCGCGGGCTTCCCCCTGGCACTGAGCGTAGTGGCCTACCGCGCCGCGGCGGACCCACACCTACCCCTGTCCGCCCTGGCCACCGAACTCCACACCGCCATCCGCCACCGTGCGGCGGTAGTCGCCTGACCCCGACGTGGCCCCTGTCGTACGTGCGATCGTCAGTTGACGATCTCCTCGTCGTCCGACGGCACTCGCACGACCTCGAAAAGGTCTTCGAACTGCGGAGGAGCGAGAGCGGTCGACGCGCCGCCGATGAACGCCGAGCCCGGCTGGAGTCCCGGTGCGCACCTTGTGACGATGCTCCGTTTGACCTCCATGATCTTGGCGACCGCGTAGTCGGAGGAGAAGGCCGCCGATTGCGCCGCTCTGCCGAATACCTCGGCACGAAGCCGGACAGTGCGGGGCGTCGAGTACGTCCTTCACATCACGTGCGGCGCCGTCACAGCGCGCACGTCCAAGGCTGCCCTGCCTGCCATTTCGGCCGCCGCCCGAGCTTCCTCCGCCGCGCGATCAGCCGCCTCCATCGCGTCGATTGCGGTCTGCACAGCCGTTCCGCGGCAGAAACGGCGCGGACGTCCCGGATGAGCGAGGACACCGCCTCTGAGAACATGCTGCCGTCGGCACCTCGGCGAGCAGCGGCGCAGGTAGTCGGGAGGGCAGTAGGCGGCGGGTCGGGCCTTCGCGTCCTCGTCGTCGGCGTCGGCCGACAGGTAGCCCACCTCGACGTGGTCGATACCGGCACTCACCGACGCTCGCACCAGCTCGATCGCGTCGGACAAAGACCAGGAATGCTCGTTCAGGTACCCGCCATCGCGCAAGGTGACGTCACAGATCTGCACTCGGCGCACGTCCATTGCGGACAGTTCCGCCACCCTGCCGGATTCCGACATAATTGCCCCGAGGTCGTGCCGTTGTGTGCGCATGCGCGAATCCGCGCGTAAACGTAACGATCCCCAGCCTCATCCCCCTGGGCGCTCTCCGCCACGGCTTCGGCTTGGCAGGCTACCCATGCTCGGCAGGCGGAAGTCTATGGTCTGATCGAGTGATTATCGCAAGTGGTGAATCCGCATGACCAGCACGCCGCTTGATCGGGGTCCCATGATGTGGGCTTCTGCTTGGCGACTTGGGGATCTTGGGTTACCCTGCGTTTAGGTGAACTCGATCGTGGTTGTTTACGGGACCTCGATCGTGATGCCGTTTGGGTCGAACCCGGGGGTGGGTTCGACCTGGGGGTTCTGCGTGGCGCCGACTTTGTCGCCGGGGTGGAATATCGGATCATTCGATCAGTGGGCGTGTGGGCGCTGGTCGCACTTTGTTCTGTCTTCGACCAGGGGGGAAAATGCGTCTTGTCTACGCACCGTCGGCGCGTCGCATCGTGCCTTACCCGCCCGTCGGGATAGCCGTGCTCGCGGCCCAACTCGGTCACGCCGGGCTCGACGCCACGGCGTACGACCTGGAGATGGAATTGGCGTGGGAGCGCGTCCTCGGGGAGAGTTGCCTGCTGTACGAGTCTGGTCTGGACAGCGACACCGTGCTGCGCGAAGCGCTCGACGACGAGGTAGCGGAGTACGGCGCGAAGCTGTGGCGGGCCATCGACGGCAGCGCCGACCACGACGTCGCGATTTCGGTGATGGGCTACGAGCAGGTCGCCTCGGCGTTGCTGCTCGCCAGGGTGGCGCTCTCGAACGGCTGCCGCGTCGTCTTCGGCGGCCAGTTCTTCACCCCCGCCTCCGCCAACGAGGTGCTGACCGCGCTGCTGCCGTTCGGCGTGGTGACGGTGGTGGTCGGCGACGGGTGGGACGCGGTCGAGGCATTTGCCCGGGGCGCGTCGCCTGACCGGATCCCCAACGGCGTGACCGCCACGCCCCGCGGCCCGGTTGCCGGGCCGGTGGTGGCCGCCAAGAGCCTTCCGCCGCAGCCGGATTACTCATGGGTGCGGTGGGACCGCTACGAACTCTTCGGCGCGGCGACGTACCGGGACTCACAGCCGGTCCGCCGTGCGCACCTGTACGTGTGGGACAAGCAGTGCAACTTCCGCTGCGCGTTCTGCCGGGTCGCCACCGGCAGCCGGGCGGTGCTGACCCCGCCGCAGACCGCGGTCACCTCCTTCGAGGGCCTGATCGGGCAGGGCGTGCGCCAGTTGAACTTCATGACCAACGAGCTCAACCCGTCCCGCAAGTACATGCTGCGGTTCCTCGACGCGATGGAGGAGGCGGGCTGCGTCGGCTCCGACTGGTTCACCTACGTGCGCGCGGATCGGCTGGAAACCGACGACCTCGCCCGGATGCGGGCGGTCGGCGGCAGGCTCGCCCGCTACGGCGTGGAGTCCGGCTCCCAACGGCTCTTGGACCTGATGCGCAAGGACTACCACGTGCCGACGATGGAGCGCACGCTGCACGCGGCCGCCGACGTCGACATCTGGAACCACGTGAACTTCCTGATCGGTTTCCCCGGCGAGGAGGAATCCGACATAGACGAGACGATCCGGTTCCTCGACCGCAACGCGGCGAACATCCACTCGGTCCGGATCAACCCGTTCTACCTGCCGCCCGAGACGCCGATCGCGCGTGATCCCGGTGCGTTCGGCATCGAACTCGCCGGCTTCGACTCGGGGTGGTGGAAGTACCGCAACGCCGACGGGGGCGAACCGGACGCGGACGCCGTGGTCAGGCGGGTCAAGCGCGTGTCCGAGCACTGCGCCTCGTTGGGCATCGGATTCGCGGGCACCGATCCGTTCTTCCTGCTCGACGTGATCAGCCGGTACGACCGGCGCGATGAGGCCCTCCGGTACCTGCAGGACGAGTTCTCGTTCTTCTGGGTACCCGCGCCCACCGACGCGTACAAAGCCCTGATCGGTGGTTACGAGGTCAGGTCGGACTGGAAGGACATCGCGCTGAAGAGGCAGAGGAACTACGCGCTGTCGCTGCGTGGAGCGGGCGGCTCGGGCAGGTGCACGGACTAGCGCAGTACCTCGTGAACTATCCGCAGGGGGGATGACGTCGTGGCATTCGTGCCGGCCGCCGAGTTACGCAGGCAGATCAAGCAGGACAACGACAACATGGTGCTCGACGCGGAGACCGAGGAACGGATCGACGCTGCTTATCGCGAGATCGACTGGACCGGGTTGGCCTCCGACGGTTTCGACAAGAACGGCGACTACTGCTTCATCTACAGCTACCCGCCGGTGCGGACCCTGAAGTCCATCCGGTCGGACGAGATGTTCGACGCCTCGCCCCTGGAACCCAAGAGCGATTCGTTGAACATGTACCTGCACATCCCCTACTGCAGCGGGATCTGCTCGTACTGCTACTTCGCCAAGGTCGTCGACAACGGCAACTCCGAGGTGCTCAAGGACGAGTACATCGACCTCTTGATCTGGGAGATCGCCGACAAGCTGGAGCGGTACAACCCGAACGCGCACATCTCCACCGTGCACTTCGGTGGCGGCACGCCGTCGATCCTTGAACCGCGGCAGATCAAGAAGATCATGGACTACCTCCACACGCTGCGCACCGACGACGGCATGGAGGTCACCTTCGAGTGCGCGCCGGAGACCGTCCACGACAACCTCGACAAGCTGCGCGTCCTGATGGACAACGGCGTCACGCGGGTCAACCTCGGTGTCGAGAGCCTGGACGACCGGGTCCTGAAGATCATGGCACGCAGGCACGGCGCGGACATGACGCGTCGGGCACTGGACAACATCCGGACCGCGGGGTTCGACAACGTCAACGTCGACCTGATCTACGCGCTGCCCGGCCAGTCGCTGGCTTCGTGGGTGCAGACCATGCGCGAGATCTGCTCGTGGCGGTTGGAGTCGGTGAGCGTCTACCGGCTGCGGCAGCACCCGATGAAGCGGATCTCCAAGCTGGAGCAGGACCTGTACCCATCCTACGAGGACGGACTGCACATGCAGTTGGCCCACGGCCTGGTCATGGGCGACGGCGACTACATGCGGGTGCAGAGCCACAAGTACGCGATCGCCCAGCAGAAGATCCAGCAGCAGACCGAGCGCAAGCGCGGCGTCAGCCAGACTCAGCTGCTCAGCGCGGGCTGCGGTTCCTATGGGTTTCTGAACTCCACCTTCTACTGGAACACCAAGTCGCTGGGCGAGTGGGGTGCCGCGGTGCGCGACCGCAAGCACCCGACGTGGGTGGGGGAGACACTGGACCTGGACGGCACGATGCGCAAGAGCATGGTGCTCGGCGTGCACACCAGCCAGGGCATCTCGCGGACGGAGTTCGTCGAGAAGTTCGGCCGCGACCCGTTGGACGTGTTCGGTCCCGAGATCGCGAAGGCCGAGCGGCTGGGTCTGTTCACGGTGACCGACGACGCGATCCGGCCGACGGAACTGGGTTACTTCTTCGGCGACGAGCTGAGCGTCATGTTCTACTCGCCGGCCGTCCGCGGGCAGTTGGACGCGCTCGGCATGAAGTACGGCATGTTCTTCGAACAGGATCGTTACGCGTGACCGGCCGCGTGGTTGCGTTGGACGCGATGGGAGTGCTCTACCGGCACGCCGACGACGTCGCCGACCTGCTGGCCCCGTACGTCCGGGAGCGCGGTTGCGCGTTGAGCGATGAGGAGATCGAAGCCGCCTACCGGCTTTGCAGCTCGGGTGAGTTCGACTCCGCCGAGCTGTGGCGCAGGCTCGGTGTCCCGGCGACGGCGTCGGACACCGAGTACTGCGGGCTGCACGAGCTGTCCGACGGCGTGCCGGAGCTGTTGGACGAACTGGTGGCGGCGGGCTTCAGGGTGGCGTGCCTGAGCAACGACGTCAGCGAGTGGTCGCTGCTACTGCGCCGCAGGTTCGGCCTCGACCGGTGGATCGACACCTGGGTGATCAGCGGCGACATCGGCGTGCGCAAGCCCGATCGGCGTGCCTACGAGCACCTGCTGGCCGCCGTGGGCGTCCCGGCGGTCGCCGTGCTGTTCGCCGACGACCGGCCGCGCAACGTCGCGGCGGCGGTGGACCTCGGCATCCGCGGTGTGGGGGTGGGGCAGCCGGCCGACCACGCTGGACCTGTAGTCACGGGGATGAGTGAGCTGGGCGCGGTGGTACGGCGGTGGAGTTGAGCACCTTCCCACCCGGCCGGCCGCTGCCCCGGGAGCTGCTGGACCTGGTGCAGCGGCTGTTCGTCACCTCCTACCACCGCTACCACTACCTGGAGGACCTGGCTCGGGCCGACCGCTTGGGGGTCGTCGCGCTCGACGGCGGTTCGGCGGTCGGCTACGCCTCTGCGCGCGTCGGCGCGCACTTGGTGTACCTGGCCAACCTCCTGGTCCACCGGGATCACCGGGGCAGCGGTCTCGGTCGACGGTTGGAGCAGGAGCGCTACCGCTGGTCCCGGGCGACCGGACTGCCCACCTACGTGAGCTGCACGTGCGACGACCCGGCCAGCCAGCAGCTCAAGCTGGACCTCGGTCTGCGCCCGGTCGCGGTGAAGCTCGGGTACCGCCGTGACGTCTCAGGCCCGGGCCGGCGCAGCAGTTCGGTGGTGTTCACCGACGCGCCGGTACGCATGAGCGATCCGCTCGGGCCGCAGGTGGCGCGCGACGACCGGCGGTTGCGCGTCAGGTTCACCGGGACGGTGGCGGAGGTGCTGGGTATGGCGCTGCGCACCGACCCCGAGTGGTACGCGGACCTGCTCGTCGGACCGGACGAGGCGGTGCTGCTCGGCGGCGTCCCCGAGCTCGCGTTCGCGGGCGTGGACGAGGACGTGCGGACCGGTCGCTGGCACGCGTGCTTCCAGGTTCGCAACCAGGCCTACCACCAGGGCGTGCAGGCCCAACCGGTCGTCGTGGAGGCTCCCGGCGGGCTGGCCGCCCACGTGCACCCGCGGGTGCGGTTGTGACCGACGTGGAGTTCACCCGACTGGCTCGGCTCGTGGCGCTCGACACCGTGAGTCCTCTGGACGAGCCCCGATTGGCGGCCTGTGCGGAGGAGTTGGCCGCTTGGGGTTGCCGCCGCATCGGTGAAGAGCTCCTCGGCCGGGGTGATCCGATGTCGCCGATCTGGCTGTACGGGCACGTGGACACCAAGCCGCCCCGACCAGGCGAGGACTGGCTGACCGACCCGTTCACGCTGACCGAGCAGGACGGCTCGTGGTTCGGGCTCGGCTCGTCGGATTCCAAGGCGCAGCTGCTGAACGCACTGCTGGTGACGGACCCGGACAGGCACTTCGTGCTGATCGACACGAGCGAGGAGCACGACGGCACGGCGGCGGCGGGTGAGTTCGTCGCCGCGCATGCGCCGCGGGCGCTGGTGGTCTGCGACGGAGCGTCCCCCGAAGGCGTGGACGCCTACACCGGCTACAGCGGGCAGGCCGACGGCGTGGTGCGGCTGAACACCGGACGTGCCCCGCAGCACCCCGCGCGGGGCGGCGGCGACGTCGTCGCCTTGGTGCGGTCGTTCCTGGACGACGCCCAGCGTCGGGGACTGCATGTCACGGTGACCGGGTTGTCGGCGCCCGCCACCGAGCGGTCGTTGAGCCTGCAACGCGTGGATTTGCGGTTCGACCTGCGGTTCGGCACCGCGGAGACTGCGCAGGTGCGGGAGCTGCTCGACGGGTGGCCGACCGAGCTGCGTCAGTGGATGGAGCCCGTCGAGGGCGAGGAACGGGTCGAGCTGCCCGGGCTCGTGGTCGCGGGCCGTGCCGCGTTCTCCAACCGGCTAGGCGCCCGCGGGCCGCTGGGGGTGCGGCACCTCCTGGTCGTCCCCGGCGCCGATACCGACAACCGCAACCACCAACCCAACGAGTTCATCAGACCCGAACGCATCCGGCGGCAACGCGCTGTCCTGCGGCGGGTCCTCGACCGGCTTGAGGAGTTCTACCGATGAGGACGATGACCGATGCGGGCATGGCCCGATCGAGGCTGTGGGGTCGGGTGGTCGAGCTGCGCGGCTTCCCCGACGCCGAACTGGCCGAGGTCCACGACACGTTCGCGGGCAGTGTCTCGCCGGCGGGTCCGGGGGAGGAGCCCGAACTGCTGGTCGAGCGCCGGTACGTCACCGTGCCGGTCGAGTTGGTGGAGCAGCGGCCCCGGCACCGGGGCGGGTCGTCGGCGCGGAAGTTCTTCCTCGACGCCAGCCCGTTCCACGCGGGCGAGCAGCACCGCGACATCGACGTGTGCGTGGACGGCGAGGGCCGCGAGGTCTACCGCGCCACCGGTCCGGCAGGCGACGCCGTGGTGCTGGCGGCCGACGGGCACGTGTCGTTGAGCGCTGAAGGCCTTTTGCCGCCCATGTTGCTCGCCGACGTCCTGGAGGACTGGCTGCTGTGCCGCGCCCGGGCGGTCCCGTCCGTCCAGGTGCACTGTGCGGCGTGGCTGGACGACGGCGTGTCGACCCTGGTGGTCGGCAGCTCCGGCGTCGGCAAGACCACGGAGCTGTTCCGCCACCTCGCCGGGGGCAGCGCATTCCTGTCCAACGACCGGGCGTTCCTGCGGATGGGGGAGCACGGCGTCGAGGTGTGCGGGTTCCCCCTGCCGGTCAACGTCGGGTGCGGCACGATCCGTTCTCTGGGGTTGGACCTGCCCGACCACGGCCTCGACGACCACGACAAGATCCGACTGCGCGCACCGGAAGTCGTCGAGCGGTTCGGCGCGGATTATGAGACGTGGTTCCCGGTGGCGCGCGTGGTGTGCGCATCGCTGGCCGATCTGGAGGACAACGTCTACTGGACCGAAGACGACTGCCATCCTTTCTGGATCGCGTCGTGGCGGCCGGGCCCGGTGATCGGCGACGTCCGGGACCGGCTGCGCGACGCGCTGGCTCCGCTCATCACGGAAGCCGCTCCCGTGCTGTCCTGACCAGCGGTTTCGTTGTCTCCGCCTGTGGGGTTCCAAAAGTCGGCCGCATCGCCTGACCTGCGGTTAGGCGGCTGTGGGTTCGTACTCGTTGATGAGGCCGCCGAGGACTGGTCGGCGGCGTATCGACGTGTAGCCCGGCTTTGCGGTCGGGTGGTCTGGTTGTGGTGGGGCGAGTTGCAGGGCTTGGTGTGGTCGGCGGTGGTTGTAGTGGGACGCGTAGTGCTGCAGCACTGTTCTGAGGTGGTGTTCGTTGATGATGAGCAGGCGATCGGTGACTTCGCGTCTGACGGTGCCGACGAACCGTTCGGCGTGAGCGTTGGCTCGTGGTCACCGTGGTGGGATCTTCACGACCTTGATGCTGGCGCCGGCGAGGACGGCGTCGAATGAGGTGGTGAACTGGCCGGCCCGGTCCCGGAGGAGGAACCGGAAGTCGTCGGCCCGATCGGCCAGGTCCATCAGCAGGTTGCGGGCCTGCTGGGTAGTCCAAGGACCATCGGGGTTGGTGGTGGCGCCGAGGATGTGGACGTAGCGGGTGGTGACTTCCATCACGAAGAACACGTACACGCGCTTGAGGGTGACGGCGCAGTCGACGTGGAAGAAGTCGCAGGCCAACATGCTCGCGGCCTGCGCGCGGAGGAACCCTCGCCAGGAGGTGTCGGTGTCGCGCTGGGGCGCGGGCGGTACCCGCAGGCGCTTGAGCACGCGGCGAACCGTTGCAGCGCCTACCCGGTGGCCGAGCTTGGGCAGCTCACCTTGGATCCTGCGGTAGCCCCAGCCGCTGTTCTCCCGCGCCATTCGTTCGATCAACGCCACGACGGTGTCGTTGACCGGCGGTCTGCCGGTGCGGTGGGGGTAGGTCCACTTTTCGCGACCAGGCGCCGGTGCCATCGCAGGAGGGTGCCCGGTGTCACCAAACGGTGCTCGTACAGCAGCCGGGGGAGTCGGCGCACCAGCGCGGCGAGCACCGCGCGATCGGCCCACTCCAGCCGCGGGCGGGGGTTGGTGCGGCGCAGTACGGCGACTTCGTACCGCAGCACCAGCAGCTCCAAGTCCTTGGCCGCTGATGACCGGCCGAGCAGGACCAGCCAGCCAACGAGCCGGACGAAGATCAGGTACAGCAGTCGTAGCGCCACGCCTCGCAATCCTGCATCTACGGCTCATGGTGCGCGATCACTGCAGCTCAGCGCTCAGGTGCAGAGTTGTGGAACTCCACAGGTGTCATGGGTTCCGGTCGGCACCGCTGCATCAGTGTGCAACGGGCATCGTTCCACCCGCGGAGAAGCTCGCCTGTTACGCATATCGGGTATAATAGTGGCGCCGAATGCTCGCGATTTTTCGGATGCAACTGCAACTGCCACTTCCTCTGCCATCTTGCCCCCCGTTTGACCCGGTCGCCGTTTAGGCGCCTAACTACGGGCCCGCATTTTGTCGCGTCAAAATTTCGAGGTTCTCACCCCTGTTAGGCCAGCATGGCACAACTCTTGAGGACTGTCCACCTGAACCGGCGAACCTCGTGATTTACTGGCCACTGTCCGGGTCAATGTCCACTCGGTAGAAGCTTGAGGTCTCAAGACGCCTTTAAGGTCGGTGTCGTGGCCCATCGGCGTTAGCTGAGGTCGCCCGAAGTCCATGTGGGTGACGAATAAACGATGCCCGGTGAAGCGTCGGGTAAGTGCCAGTGAGCCCCGCGCATGGGAAGCCACCGTGCGTGCGTGGATGGGACTCGGTCAGGAAGCCGACTGTGCGTCGATTCTGGTGTCGACACCGCTGAGCCATGGCGTTGCCCCGATGGTGGACGCGGTCTTCGCCTTGGGCGGAGCACTCCATCTCCAGGAGAACTTCGATGCCGAGAACTTCGTGCACGCTGTCTCGGGGAGAAGGAGATCTCGTGGACGTTCATGGCGACGAACCACGTGTTCCAGCTCATCGACCACCTACACGAGCGGGGAATCCGCGACAATGTCGCGGTGGAAGCTGCGGGCTTGTCCTCGCTGAAGCGGATCGTCTACGGAGGAAGCCCTGCGGCAACCCGCCAGGATCGCACAGGGCTATCGGATTTTCGGCCCTGTGCTGTGGCAGGGGTATGCCGCGAGTGAGTGCGGCCGGATCACGAACCTGACACCTTCGGAGCACGGTGATCCGTAGCTCTCGGCCACTGTCGGACGGCCCTTCCCCGAGGTGCAGGTCATGGTCTGCAACTCGGACTCGGGTGCGCAGCTGGCGGTCGGGGAGATCGTTGAGGTGCGCGTCCGCTCGCCGCAGATGATGGACAGCTACAACGGCAGCCCGGCATTGACCGCACAAGTCCTCCAAGACGGCTGGTACCGCACCGGGGACATCGGTTTCCTCGACGAGCGGGGATATCTGACCCTTTTGGGTCGGGTGGCCGACGTCATCAAGGTCGACGGCGTGAAAGTCCATCCGATCGTCGTCGAGGCGGAAATCCTGTCCCACCCGGGTGTCCGGCACGCCGCCGTCTACGGCGTGCGAGACGAGGACGGCAGCGAGCACATCCACGCGGCAATCGAATGTGATTCGGATGCGGTGGTCGAAGTGGGCGATATCCGTGCGCGAATCGCCGAGGTGCTGTCCCCAATCCACGTGTCCGAGAAGATCAACGTTCTGAACGCGCTGCCGATGAACGGCAACGGCAAGTCCGACAAAATGCTCCTGCGGTCGAAGTCATTCATTCTAGTGCAGACTTTTTGTTCTACATGTGACAGAAACCCTGAGGGTACGAGCGCACGAGCGGGACGAAATGGGCTCGACGTGCGGTGTGCACGTCGAGCCCATGGCGACAGGAAACCCCTTACCCACCCTCGTCGTCCGGGATCAGCGCGTGGTTGTGCGGTGTTCGGCGTGCACGGTCACCTGTGAGGTGTCCTGGGCTGCGTTGTGATCCGGGGAATCGAACCCCGCGCGCTGCCCTCCGCGCGCCGGAGGAGGTGGGCCGGATGAACCGCCGACCCGCGGTGTGCGCTCGCCTCCCGGGCGACTACCCGCTCCTGCCGTGCTCAGTCCAGAACGTCCACCTGCCAGTTCGCCTGCTGGATGTCGATGTCGATCTCACGGATGTCCCGCGCCAGCCGGTCGGCGTCCGCGCGCAGCGCGGCCACTGGCAGGGCGGAGACGTACAGCAGTTCGGAGCGGAGTTGGCGGGCCATGCCGTGCTGGTTGCGTCCCGTGGCGGCGTCGGCGGCGGCGGTGACGAGGCCGTGGCGTAGGCGTAGCGCGTCGCGGCGGGCCAAGGCATCGGTGATCGTGCCGCCGCGCAGAGGCGTCGAGGCATTGGTGCGGTTGATCCGACGGACCAACGACTCCAGTTCGTCACACGCCTCCAACGCCTGCGCCAGCAGGCTCTCAGCGTCTTCGGCGGGCATCTCGCCTTCCTGATAGCGCGCGTTGCCGGCCACTCGCGCACGCAACTGCTCGACCCGTCGCGCGACGTCGGCGCGCAACGCGAGCGCCTCACCCAGCTTCAATCCTCACCCCTCCTGTGAACAACGGATGGAGTGTGCCATGACGGTGCTCACGGAGCATCCCATTTCACGCACCGACCTTCAGACCTGGGTTCGTAGCCCGGACCACCCCTGCTCGCGCGCGGAAGACTGCCCGGCCTTGTGCCCGGTGCCAGTGGCACCGCAGCGCCAAGATCTCCGTATCCTTGTCCCGGTCGCTCAGTGCAGCAGTCGCAGCAGCGCGAAGGCGTTGGTAATGCCCAGGTAGGCCAGTCGGAGCGGCATAGTCGGTCATCATGCCGTGCTGGTCGATGCCGCGGCGGATGGCAGCCGTGTCCATGAGCGCTTCGAGGTCTTGGGCTTGTCAGCTGGTTACGGCAACCCGCGGCACCCTGGCCTCGCGCACCACCGGCGGCACCACGGTGAACCTGGCGTTCAACGCCTACGACGAGCTCGTCACCGACGGTGCCACCACCAACACCTACGACGCCTTCGGACGCCCCATCGGCACCGGCAACAACTCCCTGGCCTACCAGGGCACCGGCCAGACGATCATCTCCGCAGGCACCGACCTTCACACCCATACGCCCGGAGGGACCCCGCTCGGCGTCAAGCAGGGCGCCACCACCGCGACCGCCGTCACCGACCTGCACACCGACCTCGTCGCCGCCGTCAACCCGCCACCGGCGAGGTCACCGGATCCCGCACCTACAGTCCCTTCGGCGCGGTCCAGGCGTCCGCGGGCACCCAGCCCGGTCTCGGCTACCAACACCAGTGGACCGACCCCGCCACGGGCAACGTCAACATGGGCGCCCGCTGGTACCAACCCGGCACCGGCACCTTCGCCAGCCGCGACACCGCCGCCCTCGACCCACCGACCTGCTCAACGCCAACCGCCACGCCTACGCGGCCGCCAATCCCCTCACCCACACAGACCTGACAGGCCACACCGCTGCCGCCTGCGCCGTCCTCCTGCCCGCAGGACCAGCGGGCCCCTGCGGCAGGTGTCTGCTTCGGCGCGTTCGCGTACCTGGCCCTGGCAGGCGGGGCCACCAGCGCCGGGTTCGCCATTCCGCTGGGCGGCACCACCGCCGCCTTCCACCAACCAAAGATCAACCTCAATCCCAAGCCCAACCCGTCGCCTTCGTACGGTCGGGCCAACTACCCCGACGGCGTCAAACCCGGCTCCGGCTACAGCCCTCCGCCGACCTCCCCACCCGGCTCGTCCCTATCCGGCCACGAACCCGGATCGGGCTACTACACGGGCGGCTCCGCCGTGCCGCAACCGGTCCCGGTACCGGACGACCACGCCGAACGAGTGCTCGCCAACGCACTCACCCCCGCCACACGCCAAGCTCTCACCACAACCATCACCGCCGGCGTCCAAGCCGCCATCGACGCCGCCAACACCATGAGCGCGCTCGACCTCGGCGTCATCAATGTCGAGAACTCCGCCAGCCCGCAGCCGTTCCAGCCTGGATCCGCGTCGTACGGATCCGGGTCGTACGGATCCGGGTTCACACAACCGACCCAGGCCCAGGCATATCTGGAGGACGCCTGTTACACCGGAGGCCTCCTGCGAGCCGACGTTTTCGGCGCGGTGGGACGATCCTCAAGACTGTGGGGCTGCGGATCGTCCGATGAAGTTGCCTACTGTCCAGGAACGACGCGTCCGTTCGAACGCACCTACGAAACGTTGACGCCCTCGCTCTAGCAGCGACGACGAATTTTCGAGCAGCACAGGTGCGGCTGGGCGTGGCCGGCCACGCCCAGCCGCACGGCTCAGGTTCTGTCGATCTGCCCGGCGAGGTGCGCCGCGATGGTGTCGATGGTCGGGAAGTCCCATGCCAGCGTGGGTTCGACGAGGATTCCCCAGTGTTCTTCGATGTCGACGCACAGCCCCATGGCGTGCACGGAGTCGAGGCCGAGCGACCGCAGTGCCACCTTGGTGCCGACCTGCGACGCCGGCAACCCCAGGTATCCCGCCACGGTGTCGATGAGCCAGGCCCTCAACGCCTCGTCAGACATGGGTTCCCTCCGAGACCGCGACGACGGCGGCGACCGCCGGGGACAGCACGCTGTGCAGCGCCGGTAGTCCACCGTGGAGGAACAGATCGCGCATGTGCCCTCGGCGCACCTTGCCGCTGGTGGTGTGGCGGATCGCGTTCGACCGCACGACCACTATGCTGACGGACACGCCGAACTGCTCGGTCACGGCGTCGAGCACGTCGTCGGCGAACTTGCCGGGGTCACCCTGCGAGGCACGGCGCATCTCCTGCACCAGCACGACGTGTTCCCCCGAATCGGCATCCCGTACGCCGAAGGCCGCGCCCCTGCCCGCGTCCGGGTGTGCCTCCCGCGCCGAGAACTCGATGTCCTGCGGGTACAGGTTCCGGCCGCGGACGATGATGAGTTCCTTCAGCCGCCCGGTGACGTACAGCTCTCCGTCGAGGAGGAATCCCAGGTCGCCTGTCCGCAGCCACCGTCCGGCCGAGTCTGTGGTGAAGGTGGCGCGCGTCGCGACGGGGTCGCCGTGGTAGCCCGCGGCCAGACTGGGCCCGGCCACCCGGATCTCACCGATCGTGCCGTCGCCCACCTCGACGCCCGTGGCCGGGTCGACGATGCGCACCTCCATGTCACCGGGCTCGCCGCACCCGACCAGCGGCACGCCGTCGACGTCCGAGGTCAGTACGACCTCGCCGGCTGCCAGCGACGCCGTGGTGAACGAGCGGACGGTCGGTCCGGAACCCCGTGACGTGCAGGTCACCACCAGGGTGGATTCGGCGAGCCCGTATCCCGGGTTCAGTGCGGTGCGCCGGAACCCGACCGGCGCGAACCGGTCGGCGAACGCGTCCAGCGTGGCGATCCGGATCGGCTCGGCTCCGCTGACCGCCATCGTCAGGCAGGACAGGTCGAGTCCGTCGAGCTCCTCGTCGCGGACCCGGCGGGTCGCCCACGCGTAGCCGAAGTCGGGGGCCACGGTCCAGTCGACCCGGTAGTCGCTGATCGCGCGCAGCCAGCGGATCGGACGGGCGACCACCGCCTCCGGGGAGAGCAGGACCAGGTCGGCTTCCGCGTGCAGCGCCTGCAGTTGGAGCCCGACGAGTCCCATGTCGTGGTGGTGCGGCAGCCAGCCGCCGATCCGTCGGACGGGGACCTCGCCGCTGATCTTCGCGAACAGCTCCAGGTTGTGCGTCAGGCTGCCGTGGGTGATCTCGACGCCGCGCGGTCGGCTGGTCGACCCGGAGGTGTACTGGAGGTAGGCGACGGTGTCGGCGTCCACCTCCGGCGGCTCCCAGCAGCCGGTGTCGGCGGTCCCGTCGAAGGTGCGCGCCGACAGGCTGCCCAGCGCGGCCACGTGTGCCTCGTCGGTGAGCACCAGCCGTGCACCCGAGTCCTCGATGAGGCGGTCCACCCGGTCGACTCGGGAGGCTCCCGACAGGGGCAGGGGTGCGGGCACCGCGACGGCACGTGCGTAGAGGCAGCCGAGGAACGCGATGAGGAAGTCCAGTCCGGCGGGGTAGAGCAGCAGCACGGGTTCGCCCGCCATCCCGGATCCGGTCAGCCAGTGCGCCACTGCCTTGGCCTTCCGGTCGAGTTCGAGGTGGGTCAGTTCGACCGCCGGACGCCCGTCGGTGAGGTAGGTGACCTTCCGGTCGGAGCGCGGACGGGTGCGGAAGCGGGTCACGAAGTCCGTCATTCGGGGAGCCCCTCGCGGATGTACCAGGAGATGAGCAGGTCGAGGATCCGGGGTGTGACGGGTGGGGGCTCGGCGTCCGCGTGGGACTCGAACTCGTACTCGTACCGGAAGTAGGGGGAGGTGAACTTGCACCGCATGTTGACGATCGCTTCGAACCTGCCGAAGGGCTCGGCTTCGACGTCCGCGGCGGTGACGGCGACCAGTTCGATGGGCAGGTGCGTGGAGATCGCCGCGAACAGATCGGTCACCGGCACCGCGACCGGGGGCACGAGATGCCGCACCGGCCGGTCGAGCGCACCGCTCGCCAGCGCCAGCAGTCGGTCCACGGTGCCGTCGACCGGTGTCAGGTGCAGAGCCGCCCTCGGATGGCAGACGAAGCGGACGCGTTCGCCGGGAGTGCGTCTGGCGAACAGCGCGATCACTCTCAGGAAGTCGTAGATGCCGAGGTCGGACAACGCCCGACCGGTTCCGGAGTGGCCGACCATGACACCCAATCGGGCGACGAGCACGTCACCCTTCTGCGCTAATCCGGTCTGGGAAAGTTCGACTTCGGCCACCCTCTTCGAGTGCTCATAGTCATTCCTGAACTCGGACGGGTGGCCATATTCGGGCCATCGCTCCAACGCTCTACTCTGAGTAGTTCCGTGTTGATAGGCCGTGCTGACATGGACATACCGGGAACCGGGTTTCGCATGCCTGGCGAACATGGCCGCGACGTTGGCCGATCCGACCACGTTGACGGCGCGCAACTCGGCCTCGCGACGCGGGAAGAAGGTGATCAAGGCGGCACTGTGCCAATAAGTGCAAGGTCCGACGAACGCGTCAGACGCCGACACCCCCAGCTCGGGCTCGGCCAGCGAGAACGCTGTGACCTGCACTTTCTCGGCCATGGCGGGGTTCAGGTGCAGCGTGGCCAGAGCGTCGGAGACTTTCCTCCTGACGACTTCCTCGCTGGCGCGCGCCAAAGCGAACACCGTGTCACCGCGAGAGAGGAGCGCGCCGATGAGATGGGAGGTCACGAACCCATTGGCTCCGTCCACCACGTGATTAGCCATGGGATGACCTTCCCATGCTCGCATCGTAGACAGTAGCGTTCACACCGCCAGAGTAATCTCCTTCGGAGAGAGAGCCGCATCCCATGCTCAACGAACTACTCCAGCGGAAACTCGCGCACCTCTTCGCACTGCTGGACCTGGATGACGACGGAACCATCGACAGGATGGACTACACGGCTTCCGCAGACCGGCTCGTCACCGCATTCGGGTACGCGCCGGGCTCGTCCGAGAGCGAACTCGTCCGGGACCGCTACAACCGGTTGTGGGAGGCCGTCACGCTCCCGATGGACACCGACGGGGACGATCGCGTCGACGTCGCGGAGTACTCCTCGGGCATGGACCGGTTCGTGACCGCGTCCGAGGAGGGCTACCGGACCCACATCGCACCGGTCGCCGACGCCTTCTACGACCTGATGGACGTCGACGGCGACGGCCGGATCACCAGGACGGAGTACGTCCGCATGGCGGCCAGCGCCTTCCGCCTGTCCGAGGACGCGGGCAACGCCGCTTTCGACAAGCTCGACCTCGACGGCAACGGCTCGCTCGACCGCGCGGAACTGCACGCCGCCAACGAGCAGTTCTTCCGTAGCACGGAGGAGAACGCCAAGGGAAACTGGATCTTCGGGCCGATCCCCGTCTGACTCCGACCTGCCGGGTGCGGACCGCGCTCAGCGCACCCGGCAGGATCAGGCCATCACTTCGAGCTTCCCTCGACACCTCGGTAACCAGAACGACGCCGCGCATGCCGACCATAGGTCGTCGGGGTGATGAGGTCACTGGGAGCGAGTAGCCCGGCGCGACAGAACGTCAGCAGGACGTCGCGCTCCAACGAGGTGCATGAACTCCCGGCCACACCCACGATCACGGCTTTGTCGATGCTGCCCTGCGACGAGCACGGCGCAACTCCGACGACAGCCTGCCGGAGTGCCTGCTGCCGGGTCACGCGGCCTCGACAGTTCGGGAACGAGTAAGTACCACAGTCCGAGGTGCTCGATCACCGCAGCTCAACATCCCAGCGCGCAGTTCTGGCACCCGGAGGCCCGGGAGATCCCCGGCCTGCCCTTCGCCGTCAACTTCATCCACGACGGCCGCGACGAGCGGGGCATGGTCGAGTTCATCCGCTGCCTCACCCGCCACCGGGTGCGATGCTTTGAGGTTTCCTCTGAGCCCAGGGCTTCCGGTGGCGGTCGGGCTCAGAGTTGCGATGCCCACCACTGGCGGCCGGTTTCGCCGAGCGTGGAGATCGGGTCGTAGTACGGGTACCGGCTCCGACTGCAGGCACTCCTGATATTCGGGCAACAACCCCGCCGCCCGCGCCGCGGCCAGGGAACATGATCAGCAAGGAGCTGCTGCACTACCGGCTGTCCGGCATCACCGAAGACCGCTCCGGCGCGGTCGTCCCGGGCAACCGCCTGATCGCCAAGGTCGCGCACCCCGACATCGCCCTGCGCTTCCTGCGCCCGGTCGACCGCGCAGGTGACCGAGCTGGTCGCCGAAGGCCGGCTCACCGCCGACGAGGCCCGGCGCAGCCGCTCGACGCGGACCACGACCTCGGCCGGGGTGGCGGTGGGCTGCCGGTGCGGAGCGCTGGGGCGGTCGGCCAGGCCGGCCTCGCCGAAGCGGCGATAGCGGTTGACCCATTTCGAGGCGCACTGACGTGAGATGCCCATCTCGGCCGCGACGTGGGCGATGGGGCGGGTGCGGCAGCGTTGGACGAGGCGGTGGCGGCCTTAGACGGACAGCGGGGCGTTACGGTGGAGCACGGACGGGTCTTTCTGCTCGGCGGATGTGTTGGTCGCACTTCTCATCCTGCCGCCGAAAGACCCGTCCCTCGTCTCAGGCTCTACCAGCCGTCACCAACGTCATGACCCGCAACTGCTAGTAGATTGTCGCGGCTAACTCTGGGATATGGATGACGGAGCTTGACGCGTGCGTCGGCGGTGGTGAACTGCCAGCGGACCTGGCGTTGTTCGGCGTTGATGACATGTTGCCAGGCGGCGAGTTCGGCGTTGAGGGTGCCGTGGTCGCTGATGAGGCGGTCGAGGCATTGCCTTGACAGTGCGAACAGTGCGAACAGTTCGATCTCGACGATGTCGAGCCAGGATCCGTGTTCGGGGGTGTGGTGGATTTCCAGGCGCTGGGCGAGGGCGAAGGCCTCGTCGGGCGTAAAGGCCTCGTAGAGCGAGGCGATGCCGTGGGTGTTGAGGTTGTCCATGACCAGCACCACGGTCTCGGCGTCGGGATAGTCCAAGGTCAGGAGTTCCTTGGCCTGCCCGGCCCAGTCGATCTTGGTTCGCCGGTCCAGGGCATGCACACGGCGCCACCTTTGCAGCGGCTCTGTCCACACGAAGATCGAGCAGGTGCCGCACCGGACGTATTCGCCGTCCTCGCGGGCGTCTCGGCCCGGCCGGGCGGGGAGCGGTTCGCGGACGTGGTCGAGGAGCTGGAAGGTTTTTCGTCCATGCACACGACCGGACGGGCGGGGTCGTGCGGCCGGGCGTAGACCGCGAGCACGTCCTCCATGCGTAAGACCCGGCCGATGGTGGAGTGGTCCAGGTTCGGGATGCCCTCGGTGAGTTCGACGTGTTTCTCCAGCAATCGCAACGACCATCGGGGTGTCCGGCCGGCGGTTGCGAGCACGCCAGGGCGATCAGTCGGACCTCGACCTTTCCGGTTACGGGGGGATGGCACCGGCGGAAGATCCCGCTTCTTCCGCGACACCGTGGCCGGCGCATTGCCGCCGGTCTCGGCGAACCGCTTGGCGACCAGCCGCAGCATCTCGCCCGACACCCCGAGCCGGGCCGCGATCACCTCCTTCGGATCCGGCTCGCCCACCGAGACATCCAGTTCCAGCAGCACCTGGGCCCGCCTGATCGACGACGCCGGATGCACACCGGTAGTGGTCAGCCGGATCAACGCTTCACGATCCCGCGCCGACAACCTGACCGGCCGCTTCATCTGGGACACCATCTCAACAGTCCTTATCCGGCAGGGAGAAGGTCCTGCCGGACGACAGCATCTCGGCCACAAGCACCATAACTAAGCAGCGACACGCTACTAGACCATCGGAGTGAAGGCTCGTACCTTCTCCGCGTCATGATCGTTGGACGATCCGATTACGGTTGATCCGGATGCATGGGGGAAGTAAGCGTGGAGGTCAGAGGTGTGCGTCACGCCTATCGCCGGCGTGTCGTCTTACGGGGCGTCGACCTGCGGCTTCGTCCGGGCACGCTGTGCGGGGTCGTCGGGGAGAACGGTGCGGGTAAATCGACTCTGCTGAAGATCCTGTCCGGTGAGTTGCGGCCCACTCGCGGCACAGTCCGTCACGCTGGTCCATTCGGGTACTGCCCACAGCAGGCAGTCCTCAATGACGCGCTGACCGTGCGGCAGCACCTGGAGTTCTTCCGGAAAGCTTATTGCCTGACCGATCTGCGGTATGCCGAAGAGATCATGGCTGTGCTGGACTTCACCGGGTACGTCGACGAACGCGTCGGCGTGCTCAGCGGTGGGACGCGGCAGAAGCTGAACGTGACGCTGGCTCTCATGCACAACCCGCGGGTGCTCCTGCTGGACGAGCCCTATCAGGGCTTCGACTGGGACACCTACCAGCGGTTCTGGGATCTCGCCGCGCGGTTGCGCGATGCGGGGCGTTCGGTGCTGGTGGTATCCCACCTCGCCTACGACACCGAGCGGCTGGACGAGTTGTGGCGCCTCGACGACGGCGTGCTCCGCCGCGACGAGGCGGTGTCCGCGTGAGGGCCCACTTAAGCTGGTTCGCCACGGCCACCCGGTTCGCGCTGATCGAGCACGGCCGCAACCGGTTCGCCCTGCTCCTCGTGGTCCTGTTCATCCCCCTGTGGACGACCCTGGCCTACCTGGCGATGCCCGACACCCCCGCGTCCCTGCGGCTGCGCGCCACGGGGGAGACCCTGGCGCCGCGGGGGAACGAACTGACGGAGATCAGCGGCGCGCTCAACGCGGTCACCCTGATCACCGGTTTCATGATGTTCGCCGCCACGTTCTCCGGCAGCCGCTTCGACCGCCGACTGGCGATGGCCGGCTATCCCCGCACCCACCTGGTGCTGGCGAAGGTCACCGCGCTGGCCCTGGTCTCGGCGGCGGTCGCCGCCTACGCCACCGCGGTCACCTGCCTGGCGTGGACACCACGGCAGCCGCTGCTGCTCGCCGCCGCGCTGTTCTGCGCCGGGCTCACCTACGGCGCCCTGGGCGTCGGCTTCGGCTCGGTGCTGCGCCGGGAGGTCGAGGGGATGTTCGCCATCGTGATGACCAGCATCATCGACCTCGCGCTCCAGAACCCGATCGTGAGTTCCGGGGCCGACAACCCGATCGTGCGCTTCCTGCCCTCTTACGGTGCCATGCAGGCCAGCACGGCGGCCGGGTTCTCCACCAGCCCGGTGCCGGCCTACCTGGCCATCCAGCTCACCTGGTTCGCGGTGGCGGCCCTGATCGCCCTGGTGGGCTTCCGTCGCGGCACCCGCAGCACCCTGCCCGCCATCGCACGGGCTCCCGCGCCCGAGCCGGGAAGCGACTCCTCCCTCGCCCCGCCCCGCCGACCCCCCGCCCCCTCGGCGTCGGCGTCGGCGTCCGACACGACAGCACCCTGAGGTCCCGGTCCCCAGATGCGCACACGCCCCCAGCCCGATCCCACACCCCTCCACGCGCCCGTGCCCACGCGGCGGGCCCGAGCCACAGGCCGTGCGCCGATGGGCGAGGACCCCCTCGTCCAGGCGGCATACCGGCTGTGTCGCCGCACCACACGAGCGCACGACCCCGCCGTCCACGCCCTCGTCCAGCTCATGCCGGCCGCGCTGCGCCCGGCGTGCTGGGCCCTGTGGGCGGCAGCCAACGCCTTGGACGACCTGGCCGACCGGCCAGGCGTCGAGCCGGCCCGGCGCGCGGCCGACGTCGAGGCGTGGACCAAGGCCCTGGAGCACGACCTGTCGGTGGGCACGAGCACCGATCCGGTCCGACACGCCCTGGTGGACGCGGCGGCGCGGTGGCGCCTGGACCTGTCCGGCCTGCAAGGCGCGATGGCCACGACGCGGGACGACGCCCACGGTCTGCGCTTCACCAACTGGGCCCAGTGGCGGGCCTGGTGCAACCGGGAAGTGGTGCCCTGGGTCGACCAGGTGCGACAGCTGTTCGACCAGGCCGGGGCGCCGATGACGCTGCGGTTGGACCGGCAGGCCGACTACCGGCACTTCGTCGACGGCGCCCAGCTCACCGACCTCCTCACCGACCTGGGCACCGACCTGGCCCAAGGCCACCTGCTCCTGCCGCAGGACGCCATGGAGCCCTTCCCCGGTGCGGAGGAGGACCTGATCGGGGGCCGCTGGAGCCCGGCCGTGGCGGCCCTGGTCGCCGACCTGACCGCCCTGGCCCGCCGATGGCTGACCAGGCCCGCTTTGACCAGGGGAATGCACCCCGGCCCCGCCACCGTGCTCGACACGGCGGCCGTGCTGATGCGCCTGCAACTCGACGCCATCGACGCGGCCGGCCCCACCCTGCTCGCGCGTGCCCCGCGCGCGTCCGTCATCGCCCGCGCCCGCGTGCTGCTCCCCGCCCGCCTGCGCTCGGCCCTGGTGTGGGGCCTGAGCCCCCTGACCGCGCCGGGAGTCCGGCTCCCCGCGGCGGTGAAGGTGAGCGAGCCGGGCCCGGCGTCCGACGACACCGCGCTCCGGCCCCCGCCGCCGCATCGCGACGGCGCCCGACCCCCGCGCATCGCCACCGACAAGATGCCCAACCACGTGGCGGTCATCATGGACGGCAACGGCCGCTGGGCGCAGCAGCTCGGCCTGCCCCGTCAGGAAGGTCACCGCGCCGGCGCCGCCGCCGCTCACGACGTGGTGTACGGCGCCCTGGAAATCGGCCTGCGCCACCTGACCCTCTACGCGTTCTCCACCGAGAACTGGGGACGCGGCACCGAGGAAGTCGCCACGATCTTCGAAGGGGTCCGACGTGAACTGGACGAGGGCCCCCTGCACGGCCTGGACGTGCGCCAGCGCTGGTTGGGCCGCCCGGACAGGCTGCCCGGGGACCTCGTCGACGCCATCAGGCGCGAAGAGCACCGCACCCGCGACCGCACCGGGCTGACTCTCACCATCTGCCTCGACTACGGCGGCCGCGACGAGATCGCCCGCACCGCCGCCGCACTCGCCCAGGCCGTCCGGGACGGTGACGTCGACCCCGACCTCATCGGCCCGGACGACTTCGCCCGTCACCTGCCCCACCCCGACATGCCGGATGTCGACCTGCTGTGGCGCACCGGCGACGAGCAACGCACCTCCAACTTCCTGCCCTGGCACGCCGCCTACGCCGAGCTGTACTTCACCCCCGACCACTGGCCCGACGTCGACCGACGTGACCTGTGGCGGGCCATCACCGAGTACGGCCGCCGCCAACGCCGCTACGGCGCCGCCCCCCTCGCTCCCCCCGACCGCAGCGGCGGTCCGGGACAAGAGAGCTGACTGCTGTTGAGCCGAAAGCGGTCGGTTGCCTACATGGCGGCGTAGCGGACGTGCGGGGTGCGGAAGTGGCCGCGGACGATGTGCGGCTGGTGCCGGCGGCGGTGCGGGAGCGTCGGATCTCGTGGGCGAGCCGGTTGGCGCTGTGGGCGCGGGAGGCGTTGACGTTGCGCTTGAGGTCGGCGTTGGCATCGAGCCAGGAGCGGACGGCCTTGCTGCGGTGCACGGCGTTCCGGTCTGCGATGACGTGCACCTCCCGGTCGGCCTGGCGCACGTCGGCCGCGGGCGAACAGTCCGATGGCCTGTTCGGTGACGCCACCGTAGGGGGACGCCGGTCTCCACGGGTGGGTGTTCCTTGTTGTCGCGGCCGGCGCGCCGGA